>NZ_KB890024.1:0-2400000 GCF_000372965.1 Hoeflea sp. 108
TCACGCCGGTTGCGAGCCTGTACAATGCCGAAGGCGTCAGCGCCGGCTTCAGCTATGTCATCACCGATGGCGACGGCGACACCTCGACCGCAGCGCAGCCGATTACGATCACCGATGGCGACGGTCCGACGGTTGCGGATGGCGGCACCATCACGCTGACCGTTGACGACCAGAACCTGACCGACGGCTCGACGCCCGATTCGACCCCAGTTACCGGCTCGATTGTCTTCACGCCCGGCTCGGATGCGATCGCCTCGATGGCGTTCGGCGACACAACCGGTCTCGACGGCGGCCTGACATGGACGCGTGTGTCCGACACCGAGATCGTCGGCCGCGATAGCGGCGGGACGGCAGTGGTGACGCTGACGCTGGTTCGCGACGGCAACACGGCCGAAGTGACGGTGACGCTGAACGACAATTACCGCCACAGCGGCAGCGGCGATGACCTCGCCGACCTCGGCTCGGTCAAGGTGATCGCCACCGACACCGACGGCGACACCGCTGAAGGCACCGTCAATGTCGGCGTGTCCGACGACGTGCCTCTTGCAGTCGCAGACACGGCTGTCTCGGTTGTCGAGGGCGCCGCCGCGATCGGCGGCAACGTGATGGACAATGACACGCCCGGCGCCGATGGTGCCAAGGTGACGTCGGTGACCATCGGCGGCAATGAACATGCGGTCGCCGCCGAAGGCACGACCACGGTCACGACGTCGAACGGTACCTATACGTTCCAGTCGAATGGCGCCTGGACGTTCACGCCGGTTGCCAGCCTGAACAACGCCGAAGGCGTGAGCGCCGGTTTCACCTATGTCATCACCGACGGCGACGGCGACACCTCAAGCGCGGCGCAGCCGATCACGATCACCGACGGTGCCGGACCGTCGCTGGTGGGCGAAGGGCTTTCGCTGGAGGTGAAGGAATCCGATCTCGACCTGATCAAGAATCCGAACGATCTGGCCGCAGGCGCCGTCAACGGCACGAACCCGGGCGGAACCGGTGAGACCAACAGCGGCACGCTGACCTTCCAGGCCGGATCGGATGCGCTGGTGAGCTTCGCCTTTGCCAATCCGGCATTGGTTGCCAACACGATCACGGTGACCGACGAGGCAAACAATCCGGTTGCCGTTACCTGGTCGATCGATGGTGATGGCCAGTTGGTCGGCATGATCGGTGGCGCTGTCGCTATCATCGTGGCGGTATACGGCAGCACGATCGCGGCCAACGCGCAGGGGACCGTCGGCGTCAAGGTGACGCTGACCGACAACTTCCCGCACGCCAATGGCCAGTCGGGCGATGTCAGCATCGGCGGCATCAAGGTGGTTGCCACCGACGCCGACGGCGACACGGCGACCGGCACGGTCAGCGTGACCGTCAAGGACGACGTGCCTACCGCTGGGTCGAACAATACCGTCTACCTGGATGACGAGACGGCGAACGCGACCAACGCGTCGCCGAACCCCGGCGGGGACGGCGACTACAACGGCACGCCGGCCGCAGCCACCACGGGCGTACTCAGTCACAACTATGGCGCCGATGGCGCAGGTTCGCTTCTTCTCAGCGGCGTCACGCTGCCGGTATCGGGCGGCTTCAGCTATGTGCTCAGCGAAGACAAGCTGAGCCTCACCATCATGCAGAACCAGGGTGGTTCCAACGTCGCCGTCGTCAAGGTGACGCTGGCCGACCAGACCTCCGGCTCCTACGTCGTCGAGCAGCTGAAGCCGGTCATGCACCCGACATCGGGCACGACCGAGGAGAATGTCGACTTCACCATCCGTTATGACGTTCGCGACGGTGACGGCGACGTGGCCTCGGGCGGCAGCGTTACGATCAGCGTCAATGATGACACGCCCACGATTACCGCATCCAATGATCTGCGCGAAGTGATCGTCGACGAGACCAATTTCAACGTGGATGCAAGGGTCTCGTTTGCCTCGGCCTTCACGTCTTCTTACGGAGCGGACGGCGCCGGCTCAATCAGCTACGCGCTGAGCTTCACCGGACCGGCCACCTACCTTGTCGATATCGCCACGGGCAAATCCGTGGTGCTGAGCATGGAGGACGGCCAGGTCGTCGGCCGCGCCGGCGAGGGTGGTGCGATCGTCTTCACGATCTCTGTCGATGCCGACGGCTATTTGACGGTGGACCAGATCCGGGCGATCGAGCATCCTGTAACCACCGATCCCAACGACGCGCGGCCGTTCCTGAGCGAAAACCTGCTGCAGCTCACTGCGACGATCACCGATCGGGACGGCGACAGCCGTTCGGCATCGATCAACCTCAACAACAACATCTACTTCAAGGACGACGGCCCGAGTGTTTCGGCCAACGAGACTGTGCTGCTCGACGACGACGCCTTGGCCAACGGCAATCCTGGCGGAACGGGCGACCAGCCCGACAAGGTCAATGCGTCCGGCACGCTGGGACATTCGTTCGGTGCCGACGGGGCCGGTTCCATCACCTGGCTGACCACGGGCAACCCGGCGCCGGCGGGCTTCGAATACAGGCTCAATGGCACGTCGCTCGAAGTCTGGCAGGGCGCCACCAAGGTCCTCACGGTGACGTTGAACAGCGCCACCGGCGCCTACGAAGTCACGCAGAACGCGCCGATCGCGCATGCAATCGGCGGCAACGAAAACGACCAGGCGTTCGACCTGACTTACCAGGTCAAGGACGGCGACGGCGACACGATCAACGGTACGCTGAAGATCAGCGTAAACGACGATACGCCTGTCGCGAACGACTACACCGGCGGCAGCTATGTCGAAGGTGCCGGGCCGCAGGATCTTGGCGTTGCAACTGCTGTGCTTGGGATCAAGCCAGGCGCTGATGGTCTTGGAAGCATCGTGTTCAGCAATACCGGCGGCACGACCGGCACTCTTTCGATCAACGAGGCCGGCAAGCTGATCTACACGCCGGCTGCCAATGTCGGACCGGGCGGAAAGACGGAAACGTTCAGCTACACGGTCACCGACAAGGACGGCGATGCGGTCACCAAGCAGGTGACGTTCGGCGTGACCGATACCGGCGTGACAAATGTGGCGGCGACCAATGCCTCGGTTGATGAGGACGACATCGCTGGCGCCAACGGCAATGCCGGCGGCCCTGGCGATCTGGCTTCGCCGGTTCCGAGCGGCACGATCAGCTACACGCTGGGCGCGGATGGCGGTTCGGGCGTTTCGGTCTCGCTGTCGGCCGCAGCTGTTGGCTTCACCAAGCTCGACGGCACCGCGATCAACACGTTCTGGGATGCGGCCAACAAGGTCCTGATCGGCTACGGCGGTTCCAACCAGTCCGACGTCGTGTTCAAGGTCAGCCTCTCGGCGATCGGCACATTGGCGAATTCGGCCAACAGCGCGTCTTACAATGTCGAGCTGGTGCAGCCGGTCAAGCACCCAGGTACGGACAATCCGTCGACCTCCGGCGTGACCGAGACGGCCTTCGAGGACGATCTGTCGATCTCGATTACGGCAACCGTCAAGGACGGCGACGGCAGCACCGCCACGACCGGCTTCACCGTCACCATCGACGACGACACCCCGGTCGCAGTCGGCGATACCGGTTCGCTCAACGTCGTCATCGACCAGCTGGGCGTTGAAAATGTTGTCGCCAAGTGGACCAATGTCGTGCTTGACGGCAGCGGCAGCGTGACATCGTCCGACAGCGACAATGATGGCGCTATCGATCAGATCCGTTGGGGAGGCGGCTCCCAGTCGGGCTATGGTTTCACCGATACCGCTGCTGGCCAGCTCGCCAATCTCCAGACCAACCAGCAGTTTAATCTGGGTACTTTCACCCATTTCAATCAGCCGATTACCGGCAGCTCGCTGTCGACGGCCACGCTTGAGGTAACCTTCACCGCTGTGGTCAATGGCGTTCCGACGCTGGTCGGTCCGATCAAGATCAACTTCAAACATACCGAGACACCGAACAGCAGCGATGCGGCGGCGAGCCGCGATATTGTCGAGATCACCACGCAAACAACGACGGTCAACATCGGAGGCCAGGCCTATACACTCGACGTCAAGGGCTTCATCGACGGCTCCGGCAATGTCGTGAACAAGGTCTACACCAACGAAGGTGCGGACAATCCGTTCAAGCTGGCGGTCAGCTTTGTCTCTGCCGACGGCACGTCGCTGAGTTCAAGCGGCAACGTGCTCCAGAACGATCATGCAGGCGCCGATGGTGGTCTCAAGATCGTGGGTCTGCAGGGTGTGGGTGCCGACAACGACCCGGCCGGCGGCTTCGTGGTCAACGGCCTGTATGGCAAGCTGGTTCTCCAGGCCAATGGCAGCTATGTCTACACCTTGACCGGTGACGGCGCGTCCATCCCGGCCAATGCCGTCGAGACGTTCACCTACACGGCCCAGGACGCCGACGGCGACAGGACGTCCGCTGAACTGAAGATCAACCTCAGCAAGACCGTGACCGACGTCAATCTGGCGCCGGACCTGCAGCCCAACAGCCCGACCGATATCTCGTATGACGCGGGCACTGCGGCTGTGAAGCTGCTCGCCACGGGCAGCATCACGGATGGCGACAACCCCGCCAATTTCAGCGGTGGCAAGATAACTGCCCAGATCACGTCGGGCATGGTTGCCGGCGATGGCTTGACGTTCTTCGCCGGTGGCCCGGTGTCGGTGTCGGGCAGCAACGTGCTCGTGAGCGGCGTCGTGGTCGGCACGATTTCCGGCTATGGCACCAGCAACATGACGATCACGCTCAACAGCAACGCGACCGACCCGCGTTCGGAAACGATCCTGCAGAACCTGTCGTTCTCATCAGCATCTTCAGCCGCTGTTGCCGGAGAGCGTATCGTCAAGATCACCTTCGATGACGGTGGCAACACCGGCACCGTCGGTGGAGCGAAGCAAGATTCGGTCGACGTCACTGTCACAGTGGTTCCGGACAACGATGCGCCGATCTTGAACGCCGCGCTGACGCCGACCATGGCGGCAGTCAATGAGGATGCAGGTGTACCAGTCGGCGCCGTCGGCACCGCGATTTCTGGTATCGCCGATCTGACCGGCGGTGGCGGCCTGAACAACATCACGGATCCCGACGCAGGAGCCACGGCTGGCGTCGCCGTGACGGGGCTCAATACGTCCAACGGTCAGTGGTGGTTCTCCACCGATGGCGGCGCGAACTGGTCGCTGGTTGGATCGGTTTCGAACACCAATGCGTTGCTGCTGTCGTCGGCAACCGGCCGGCTCTACTTCCAGCCGAATGCCGACTACAACGGCACGGTCTCGAACGCCGTGACGTTCCGGGCCTGGGATGGCACGGACGGCCTGGAAGGAACCAAGGTCAGCACCGCCGTCAATGGTGGCTGGTCGGCGTTCTCGACGGCTACCGATACGGCGAACATCTCCGTGAACGCGGTGAATGACGCGCCGGTCATCGGCGGAATGGGTGGAACACTGAACTATACCGAAAATGCGTCCCCCACGATCATCGACAGTTCCGTCACGGTGAGCGACGTCGACTCGGCCAACTTCAATGGTGGTTCGTTGACTGTTGCGTTTACGGCGAATGGCACGGCCGCCGATCTGCTGAGTGTCCTTGCGAATGGCTCGGGCTCGACCCGCATCGTCGTTAGTGGCAATAGCCTCCGCTACGGCGGAAATGGTCAGAGCAGCGAAATCGGCACCATCTCCGGAGGTACAAACGGCCTGCCGCTGGTGATTACCTTCAACAGCAACAACGCCACGCCGGCCGCCATCGAGCGAGTCATCGAGAGCATCGCGTTTGCGAACTCTTCCGACAACCCGAGCACGTCTCCACGTACTGTTTCGTTCACGCTGGTTGATGGTGACGGCACGGCGCTGGGCGGGGCCGATACGGCGGTGGCAACCGCAACGATCAACGTGGCTGCGGTCAACGATGCACCCACGGCCACCGGCGACAATATTGTGGCGCGTGACACAACTTTCGTCATTCCGCACTGGGCGTTGCTGTACAACGACTCGGATCCGGACAACGAGCAGCTTCTTGTCACGAGCATTTCGTCGGTCAGCAGCGGAACGGTAGTCGCCGGTGCTTCATCGGTCACGTTCACTGATACCGGAAGCAGTGTTGGCGGATACTTCTACTACCGAGCCAGCGATGGTTCGCTCACCAGCAGCAGCGTCGAGGTGGATATCAGCCGCGACACCAGCGGTGCGATCGATGGTACCGGCGGCAACGACATTCTCATTGGAACAGCCGGTATCGATACGCTGAATGGCAATGACGGCGCAGACATCCTGATTGGCAATGGCGGCAACGACATTCTCAACGGAGGTAACGGCGATGACATTCTTGTCGGTGGTGCCGGAAACGATCAGCTGAATGGTGGAGCCGGGAACGACACGGCCTCGTATATTGACAGCACGGTGTCGGTCCGGATCAATCTGGACGACAGCGGCAATGCAACGACCGATACGTCGAGCTCGACGCCAACCCATGGCCAGGTCGGCGGTGATGCGTATGGCGACGACCTGACCAGCATCGAAAATCTGACCGGCGGCTCGGCCGGCGATTACCTTGCCGGCAACAGTTCGGCAAACGTGCTCATAGGAATGGGAGGCGACGACTTCCTGTTCGGCGAAGGCGGCAACGACACGCTCTATGGTGGTACCGGCGATGACTATCTCAATGGTGGCACCGGATCCGACACCATGACGGGTGGCGAGGGCGCCGACACCTTCGTCATCAGCGCCGATGCGATCAGTGGCTCGATCGATGACATCATCACCGACTTCAATCCGAGCCAGGGTGATGTGCTCGACCTCAGCGAACTGCTGAAGAACATTTCTTCAGGCACGAACCTTGAGACCAGTGGCTATGTGAAGATTGAGCAGAGTGGGCTGGATTCGATCGTCAGTGTCGACGTCAATGGCAATGGCGACAACTACCAGCAGGTCGCTGTGCTCAAGGACTTCACCTACAACAGCGCCGTCAGCGATACGATCAAGGTGTTGTTCGAAGATAATGCGGGCAACAAGCATTCCGATAATGTATGAGTATGGAAGGGGACGTTTGAAACAGGACTGACAGAGTTTAGATGACGGGTGAGCAGCCGGACGCTGAGGACCGGGAGGCGGACGCACTGCCTCTCGTCCCGATGGTTGATAGCGGTGCCTTGCAGGTGGAGCAGCTATTCGAAAACCTGCCTGTGCTCGCCCCGGCGCCGCTGCCGGTGATCGAGCAGGTGGCGCTGGGCGAGATATTGTCGGACGCGCTGTTCGGCGACATCATCGAAATGTCTGATCTGATCCCGCATTTGTTCGATCACGGCCCCGAGCAGCTTTCGCCGTTCGGGGTTGTCGAGACGGGCCTGTCGCCGATGGCGGACACCTTTGCCGACAACTCGGCCAACGTGCTGCCGTTCAGCATCTTTTTCGAGGAAGACGACACTTCGGGCCACGGTCTGATTTGAGTTGCATGCGCCCGGACGTTGCGGGCGACCATTTGGATGGCGGCGGCCGGCAGCCGCATGCCGGTGAGGAGAGGGACTTCTGATGGCTTTCAACTGGAAGAAGCGGTCGGCAATTGTCGGCCTTTGCATGGCTGCGTTTGCCGGCCAGGCCGTGGCTGCCGATCTCGTCGGCGTGCCGACGGCGGACTATTGCCGTGTCGCCGGCACGTCCAATCTGGCGCTCAACGAGAATGTCGGCGAGCTCAGGACCGAAGTCGTGCGTCTGATGGACGAGGCGGTGGATGCCGCCAACAGCTCGCAGTGGATCGATTCCAAGCGGCCGGTCTTCCTCTGGGCCTCGGAAGCCAAGGTCGCCTGCGGCAAGGCCTATGGCTACCTCAAGAACAACTATCGCGACGAAGATTATCTCAACAAGTGCGAGTGCTTCCACAGCCGCATGGTCGAGTACATGCATTGAGTTTCAGCCGTGCCGGCTCTCGGCACGGCCTGTCCTCCGCTGCGGGACGCGCGCATGACCCCTCCTGCAAGGCGGTACCGCCTGCTTGGGTCAGGCCTGTCACTGTTTTTTCTGTCCGGAATGGCAATCTGATGAGCGGGCATTCAGGATCTTCGAAGCGCCCGTCGCGCTCCCGCCTGCCTCGCGCCGTTCTGGTGGCGTTGATGCTCGCCTTGTCGGCCTGCCAGTCGGGCAACGATGAGGTGCTGGGCCTGGCAGGGGATGGAGCAGCAGTGCAAGATGCTGCGCCGACAGCTCCTGCAAAGGCCGGGCCGTCCAGATCGGCCGAGACGCTGGGCAAGGGCCCGGTCAAGGTGTCGATGCTGCTGCCGCTGTCGGCTCCGGGCACTGCCGGTGATGGCGGCCGCAAGATGCGCGATGCCGCAGTGCTCGCCATGGCCGATCTCGGCAACGACCTCATCACCCTCAACGTCGAGGACACCGCCGGCGACGACGGCCGCGCCCGTTCGCTGGCGACAGGCGCGCTGGCATCGGGTGCCAAGCTTGTCATCGGCCCAACCGAACCGGGCGCCGTACGCCAGCTGGCCGGGATATCGGGCACCAACCGGCCGCTGGTGCTGGCGCTCGCCGAAAACTACACCGGCGCGCCGGGCGTCTACTCCGTCAGGTTGAACGAGGCCGATAGTGCTGCTGCCGGTGCTGCCGCTATCGCAGCCAAGGGCGCGCGCAAATTCGTGCTGTTCATGGCCGAGGGCGAAGCCGGCAAGGCGACCGAGAAGCGTGTCGCCAACAGCCTGTCGATCTATGGCGCGTCACTGGCCGTGGCGCTGCCTTACGGTCCGTCCACGGGCGGGTCTGAGAAGGCGGTTGCCGACATGACCGCACTGGTCAGCGACCCCCAGGGCATCGTCATTGCGTCAGGCAGCGCCAATCCGGCGCCGCTGGTCGCAGCGCTCAGGGCCAGGGGCCTGCTCGGCAAGGGTATCACGCTGGTCGGCTCCAACCGCTGGATCGAGCATGGCCTCGACGACCCGACGCTGCAGGGCGCCTATATCGCGACCCTCGACAGCAACGAGATCGGCCCGATCGCCGAGCGCTTCCGCAAGACCTACAATTACGAGCCCGACGTCAACGTCGCTTATGGCTACGACACGGTGGCGCTGGCCGCCGGCATCGCGAGCGCGCTCGGGCCCAAAGGTTTCACCAAGAAGGTGATCGAGAGCCCGACCGGCTTCCGGGGCTCGACCGGCGTGTTCCGTTTTCGCGAGGATGGCGCCGGCGAACGCGCCATGCCGTTCTTCCGCATCGACAAGGGCAAGCTCAAGCTGGTCGAGAAGTCGACGGCGGGTTTCTAGTCGGCACAATCGTCCTGGCAGCTACGAAAAAGGCGCCGGAGCGGAAGCTCCGACGCCTTTAGGGTCACCTCTCTACGACAGGTTTATGCGTAGCGCGAAAGCGACAGGTCGGCCACGTCGATCTCGGGGCGGACGCCGCCGATCATGTCGGCCAGCACGCGGCCCGAGCCGCAGGCCATGGTCCATCCCAGCGTGCCGTGGCCGGTGTTGAGGTAGAAATTGTCGAACTTGGCGCGTCCGATGACCGGCGTGCCGTCTGGTGTCATCGGGCGGAGGCCACTCCAGAAGCTGGCGCGGCTCTGGTCGGCGGCGCCGCCGAACAGGTCCTCGACCGAGAACTGCAGCGTCGCCTTGCGCGATGGCGACAGATCGGTGTTGAAGCCGGCGATCTCGGCCATGCCGCCGACACGGATGCGGTCACCCAGGCGCGTGATGGCGATCTTGTAGGTATCGTCCATGATGGTCGACACCGGCGCCTTGCTCTCGTCGACGATCGGAACCGTGATCGAATAGCCCTTGACCGGATAGACCGGAACCTTGAGACCGAGCGGCTTGACCAAGGCAGGTGTGAAGCTGCCGAGCGCGCCGACGAAAGTGTCGGCCTCGAATTCGCCGGCCGACGTGCGCACGGCAACGATGCGGTTGCCTTCCTGGCGCAGGCCTTCCAGCTTCACATTGTAGCGGAACTCGACGCCGAGGCCTTCGGCAAGCTTCGCCAGCTCGTTGGTGAACTTGAAGCAGTCGCCGGTCTCGTCATTGGGCAGGCGCAGGCCGCCGGCGATCTTCTCGCGCACCGGAGCAAGGCCTGGTTCTGCCGCGATGCAGCCCGAGGGGTCGAGCACTTCATAGGGCACGCCGTCGCTCTTCAGCACCTCGATGTCCTTGGCCATGCCGTCGAGCTGCTTCTGGTAGCGGAACAGCTGCAGCGTGCCCTGCGTGCGGTGGTCGTATTCGATACCGGTGTCGTCGCGCAGATTGATCAGCTGGTCGCGGCTGTATTCGGCAAGGCGCACCATGCGGCTCTTGTTCAGGGCATAGCGGGCCGAGGTGCAGTTGCGCAGCATCGACGTCACCCAGCTCCAGGTCTTGATGTCGAGCATCGGCTGGATGATCAGTGGGGCGTGCTTCATGAACACCCACTTGATCGCCTTCTGCGGAATGCCGGGGGCGGCCCAGGGCGAGGCATAGCCGGGCGAGATCTCGCCGGCATTGGCGAAGCTGGTCTCCAGCGCCGGGCCCGACTGGCGGTCGAGCACGGTGACCTTGTGGCCGGCCTTGGCCAGATAGTAGGCGGAGGTGACGCCGATGACGCCGGCGCCGAGGATGACTATGCGCATGATTGCCCCTGTGGTTAGCGCGCTGCCGGGCTCAGGTAGCGGCGGTCGTAACGCCGGCCCAGGCTGGTCAGGATTTCGTAGGAAATGGTGCCGGCGTCCGCCGCGATAGCCTCGAGCGACTGGTGCGGGCCGATCAGCTCGACCATGCTGCCGAGCTTCAGCGCGCCTGGCTCGAGCGCGGTCACGTCGAGGATGATGCTGTCCATCGATACGCGGCCGACGATGGGCAGGCGCACGCCGCCGAAATAGGCGGCACCGGAATTGCTGAGATGGCGGGGCAGGCCGTCGGCATAACCGGCGACGATGGTGGCCAGCCGCATCTCGGTCTTGGCAACGAAGCTCGCGCCATAGCCGATCTCGGCCCCTTCGGGCACGGTGCGGGTCTGGACCACGCGAATGTCCAGCCGCACCACCTGATGCATCGGGTTGTCGTGGCCGTCCAGCGGCGCGCCGCCATAAAGTGCTATGCCCGGGCGCGCCAGGTCGCCGCGATAGTCTTCGCCGAGGAAGATACCGGCCGAGTTGGCGAACGACAGTTTGGCGTCGCCAAAGCGCTTGCGGATGGCCTTCATGCGGCCAAGCTGGCGCGGATTGGCGTCGTGCTCGGGCTCGTCGCCGCAGGCAAGGTGGCTCATGATGATGTCGACATGGACGCCATCAAGCCGTTCCGGTTCGGCCAGCAGGGTGTCGACTTCCTGTGGCTCGAGGCCGAGCCGCGACATGCCGGTGTCGACCTGTATGACTGCCGGCAGCGTCTTGCCGAGCGCCCTGGCAGTCGCCGTCCAGTTGGCCACCTGCTCCAGCGAGTTCAGCACGGGCACGATGCCGAGCGCTGCGCAATCATCCTCGCTGCCCGGCAGCAGGCCGTTCAGCACCAGGATGCGCGCGTCGCTGCGGAGATAGGGCTTGAGGCGGAGCGCCTCGATGAAATGGGCGACGAAGAAGTCGCGGCAGCCGGCGTTGTAAAGCGCCGGTGCGACATGGGCGACACCGAGCCCGTAGGCGTCAGCCTTGACCACGGCGGCGGCGCGCGACGGCGCGGCCCGGCGGACCAGCTCTTCGTAATTGGCAACGAGCGCTGCAAGATCGATGGTCAGCACTCCGCAGGCGGCACGGCTTTCGATATCGTTCTGCACGGTCGTATCCATCAGGGAAAAGGTCCTCGCCAACCCCAGAATGATACCGCAACGATCGGCGAAAATCTTGCCAATGTGGCGAAGCTTGTGCGAACGGAGTTCAGTTCGTGAAATTTTCGTCGCCAGTTTGGAAGGAAATGCGATGCCCTCGCTCGACACGATAGACCGTGGCATCATCCGTGCCCTCAGGGCCAATGCGCGTATCAGCAATGCCAAACTGGCGGCCGAGGTCGGGCTGTCGCCGTCGGCGTGCCTGCGGCGGGTGCAGATCCTGGAGCAGGAAGGCGTGATCCGCGGCTACACCGCGCTGCTCGGCAACGCCGCGAGCGAGGAGGGCATCGCCGTCATGGTGCAGATCACGCTCGAGCGACAGACCGAGGATTACTTCAACCGCTTCGAGTTGGCGGTGCGGCGGCACCCTGAAATCAAGGAGTGCTACCTGATGACCGGCGATTCCGACTATTTCCTGCGCGTCGAGGTCGAGAGTGCTGGCGATTTCGAGCGCGTGCACAAGGAAATCCTGTCGGCTCTGCCGGGGCTCGCGCGCATCCATTCAAGCTTCTCGATCCGCAACGTGCTGCAGTCGAAAAGGCCGAAGGCTTAGAGCAATTCCAGGAAAAGTGCGCAGCGGTTTTCCGTCCTGAATTGCGCAAAAACAAAGAGATAGAGGGTTTGCGCTACTCGAAGAAAAGCGGAACGCTCTCGTGAAGAAAACCCGGCGTCGCTTGCGACGCCGGGTTTTTTCTCGACCTCAGGCGCCGGCCTGGGTCACGAACTTGGTGATCAGATAGGCCTCAAGCGCCTCCGAGCCGCCTTCCGAGCCGTAGCCGCTGTCCTTGATGCCGCCGAACGGCACCTCAGGCAGAGCGAGGCCGAGATGGTTGACTGTCAGCATGCCGGTCTCGATCTCGGCGCTGAGGTCGGTGATCGTCTTGCTCGACTTGGCGAAAGCGTAGGCCGCAAGCCCGAAGGGCAGGCGGTTGGCCTCGGCAACGACGTCGTCGAAGCTCTTGAACGGCATCACCAGGGCGACGGGGCCGAACGGCTCCTCGTTCATGATGCGCATGTCGGGGCGCAGGCCGGTCAGTACGGTCGGCTCGAAATAGGAACCCTTGTTGCCGATGCGCTTGCCGCCGGTCTCGATCCTGGCGCCGTCGCTGACGGCATCGTTGATCAGCTTCTCGACCGCTTCCAGGCGGCGCTCATTGACCAGCGGGCCCATGCGGGTGCCGTCTGCAAGGCCGTCGCCGACCTTCACCGCTTTGGCATGCTCGACGAACTTGCCGAGGAAGCGGTCATAGGAGCCCTCCTGGATCAGGAAGCGCGTCGGCGACACGCAGACCTGTCCGGCATTGCGGAACTTCGAGCCGGCGAGCGTCGCGGCCGCATGGTCGATGTCGGCGTCGTCGAACACCATCGCTGGCGCATGGCCGCCGAGTTCCATCGTGGCGCGCTTCATGTGCTGACCGGCGAGGGCCGCGAGATGTTTGCCGACAGGCACCGAGCCGGTGAACGACACCTTGCGGATGACGGGATGCGGCACGAGGTAGCCGGAAATCTCAGGCGGGTTGCCGTAGACGAGGTTGAGCACGCCGTCGGGCAGGCCGGCATCCTTGAAGATGTCGCCGAGGAAGGCGGGAGAGCCGGGGGTCTCTTCCGGCGGCTTGACGATGATCGAGCAACCGGTGGCAAGGGCTGCGCCGATCTTGCGCACCGCCTGTGAAACCGGGAAGTTCCACGGTGTGAACGCCGCCACCGGGCCGACCGGCTCCTTGATGACGAGCTGGGTGATGCCGGCGGCGCGGGCGGGCACGACGCGGCCATAGGTGCGGCGACCTTCCTCGGCGAACCAGTCGATCAGGTCGGCCGACGACAGCACTTCCATCTTCGATTCGGCGAAGGGCTTGCCCTGCTCGACCGACAGGACCTCAGCGATGGTGTCGGCGCGCTCGCGCATCAGGTCGGCGGCGCGGCGCATGATCTTGGAGCGCTCATAGGCCGAAACCTTGCGCCACAGCTTGAAGCCGCGATCGGCGGCGGCCAGCGCGCGGTCGAGATCGGCCTTGCCGGCGGACGCGACCCGGCCGATCACCTCGTTGGTGGCGGGATTGTAGATGTCGATGGTCTTGCCACCTTCGGCAGGGGTCCACTTGCCGTCGATGAACAGGTTTACATCAGGATACATGGTCGGTCCTTGCTGGTATGGGCGGAAGCTGGTGTGGCGGGTCGAGGCCTGCGTCGTGCTGGCCTAGACGCGATTTGGATCGGTCGCGCTAGATATAGGTTGGTCCAATCTTTTGGACCACAAGTTCGGCGATGGCGAGCGACGAGGTCAGCCCGGGGCTTTCGATGCCAAACAGGTTGATCAGGCCGGAGACACCGTGCGTCTCCGGTCCCTGAATGACGAAGTCGGCGGCCGGATCGCCGGGGCCCGACAGCTTGGGCCGGATGCCGCTATAGGTCGGGCTGAGCCCGCCATCGGCGAGACCGGGCCAGTATCTGCGGATTTCGCCATAGAAATGGTCGGCGCGGCGCGGGTCGACCGTGTAGTCCTTGTCGTCAATCCATTCGACATCCGGGCCGAAGCGCATGCCGCCATTAAGGTCTAGCGTCAGGTGCACGCCGAGCCCGCCCGGTTCAGGAACGGGATAGATCAACCGCGAAAAAGCCGGCTTGCCGGTGACGGAGAAATAGCTGCCGCGGGCATAACGCAGCGACGGCACGAATGTAGGGTCGAGGCCTTCGAGCGATGCGGCCAGCTTGTTGGCTCCTAGGCCCGCGGCATTGACGAAATGCCGCGCAGCGATCTCGAAGGAAGCGCCGGTCGATGTATCCTGCGTCTGCAGCACGAACAGGCCGCCGTCGATCCGCCCCGACACGATCTCGGTGTTGAGGCTGAGGAAGGCGCCGCCATCTTCCGCCTCGCCGAGCAGGGCCAGCATCAACGCATGGCTGTCGATGATGCCGGTCGATGGCGAATGCACCGCGGCATGACAGGTGAGCGACGGCTCCATCGCCATCGTCTCGGACGCGCTCAGCATCACCAGGTCGTCGACGCCGTTGGCCTTTGCCTTGGCGATGATGCCTGCCAGCGTCGCCTGCTGTTCCGGCAGGGTTGCCACGATCAGCTTGCCGCAGCGCTTGTGCGGGATGCTGCGCTCGGCGGCATAAGCATAGAGCCTGTCGCGCCCGGCAACGCACAGCTTCGCCTTCAGGCTGCCTTCCGGATAATAGATGCCGGCATGGATGACCTCGGAATTGCGCGAGCTGGTCTCGGTGCCGATGGCGTCCGCCGCCTCGACAATGATCGTCTCCATGCCGCGGCTGGCAAGTTCGCGGGCGACCGCAAGGCCGATGACGCCGGCGCCGGCAACGATGCAATCGACGGTGTCCATGTCAGTCTCCGGCCGGCTTGAGGGCGGCAAGGCGGTCGATGATGACCGAACTCGCACCCTTGATGTCGTCGACAATGGCGCGTTCGGCGCCGTCGGCATCACGCGCTTCGATCGCCGCCAGAAGCGCGTGGTGATGGTCGATCATCGTCCGTCCGCCATGTTCGTAGGACGCCGCGATCAGCGGCCCCATCTGCAGCCACAGGCGACCGAGGATGCCGCGCAAAACGGCCATGTCGGCGATCTCGGCCAGTGCGAAATGGAAGGTCTGATTCAGTTCGAGCGCCCCGCTCCAGTCCTCGATCGCGATGGCGTGCTCGTTCCGGTCGATCAAGTCGCGCAGCCTGGCGATATCATCGGGCGTCGCCTTCAACGCCGCCTCGCGCGCGCCGAGCCCTTCGAGCTTCACCCTGATCTGGCGAATCTCGAGATAGCGCTCCAGCGTCATCACGGGCACGCGCACCTCGCGCGCCGACTTCTGCACCAGCGCCTCGTCCTGGATCAGCCTGAGGATCGCGTCGCGCACCGGCGTCACGCTGGTACCCAGTGACTGGGCGAGATCGCGGATGGTCAGCCGCGCACCGGGAGCGAAGCGGCCTCTGATCAGCGCCTCCGACAGTTGGCCGTAGACGACCTCGCCGAGATTGTCGTGCGCCACCGCCTGGAAGCCGAAAGTCTCGTTCATCGCCCGGTCTCGCTGTCCGGCATCCGGTCCTGAAGCCCATCTTCGGAGAGGATGCCGCCTGGTTTCAAGCGGCCGTGTGTCCCTTTGTTGGTACCGGCCAGACGCGAGGCCGTGGCCTCATCTGGCCCGCCGGTGCGCCGTCTCTGGCCCTTGACATTGGTCCACACGAAAAACATGATGCATCAAACAGCAATTTGCGGATTTTGCAAGCGGTCGCCCGAACAGGCGAGTGCGAAATCAACGACATCGTCGCCTATCAGGCAACGCCCCACCCAACCAAGGAAACGACAATGGACAGCCAGCCCAATTCGCCCGAGGCGCGCGACAAGAAATTCCACATGCACGCCTACACCAATGCTCGCCGCCACCAGGAGGTCGGACCGCTGATCATCGAAAAGGGCGACGGCATCTATGTCGAGGACATCTCGGGCAAGCGCTACATCGAGGCGATGTCGGGCCTGTGGAGCGTTGGCGTTGGCTTCTCCGAGCAACGCCTCGTCGATGCCGCGACCAGGCAGATGGCCAAGCTACCCTTCTACCACAACTTCACCCACAAGGGTCACTCGCCGGTGATCGACCTCGCCGAGAAGCTGGTGACGATGGCGCCGGTGCCGATGAGCAAGGCGTTCTTCACCAACTCCGGATCCGAGGCCAACGACACGGCCATGAAAATGATCTGGTATCGCTCCAACGCGCTTGGTCAGCCTGAGCGCAAGAAGATCATCTCGCGCAAGCGCGCCTATCACGGCGTCACCATTGCTTCGGCCAGCCTCACCGGCCTGCCCTACAACCACATGTCCTTCGACCTGCCGATCGCCAACGTGCTGCATACTTCGTCGCCGCACCATTGGCGCGAGGCGCTGCCCGGCGAGACCGAGCAGCAGTTCTCGACGCGCCTCGCCGACGATCTCGAAAAGCTGATTCTGGCCGAGGGTCCTGAGACCATCGCCGCCTTCTTCGGCGAGCCGGTCATGGGTGCGGGCGGCGTAGTCGTTCCGCCGGCCGGCTATTGGGAGAAGATCCAGGCAGTTCTGAAGAAGTACGACATCCTGCTCGTCGCCGACGAAGTCATCTGCGGCTTCGGCCGCACCGGCAACATGTTCGGCACCGAGACCTACGCCATGCAGCCCGACATCATGGTCATGTCGAAGCAGATCTCGTCGTCCTATCTGCCGATCTCGGCGATGCTGATCAACGACAAGGTGTTCGAGCCGCTCGCCGACGAAAGCAACCGCATCGGCACCTTCGGCCACGGCTTCACCGCCGGCGGCCATCCGGTGGCGGCGGCCGTTGCACTTGAGAACATCAACATCATCGAGGAGCGCAACCTCGTCGCCAACGCCCGCGAGGTCGGCGCCCACATGCAGAAGCGCCTGGCGCGTGTCGCCTCGCACGATCTCGTCGGCGAAGTCCGCGGCGTGGCCCTCATCGGCGCCATGGAGCTTGTCGCAGACAAGGCGACCAAGGCGCCCTGGGGCAACGTCGGCGCGCTCGGCGGCCTGGTCAACGGCATCCTCCAGCAGAACGGCATCATCTCCCGCAACATGGGCGACTCGCTCGCCTTCTGCCCGCCGCTGATCATCAACGACAAGCAGGTCGATGACATCTTCGACGCCGTCGAGAAGTCGCTCGACGAGGCCGCCAAGCAGGTCAAGGCCTGATCGCAGGGAACAGTCCGCATCAGCAGAAAGCCCGCCATCTGGCGGGCTTTTTTGTTGGCGACGGTACGTGAGAGGGACCTTCTCCCGCGGGAGGAGAAGGAAGGGCGACCCTCAGACGTGCTGGCCGCCGTTGATATGGATCTCGGCGCCGGTGACATAGGATGACTGGCCCGAGCACAGGAAATATATGATGTCGGCCACTTCTGACGTCGCGCCCAGCCGGCGCATCGGGATCTGCTCGACGATCTTGTCGGTGCCCGGCGACAGGATCGCCGTGTCGATCTCGCCGGGGGCAATCGCGTTGACGCGGATGCCATGCGGACCGAAGTCGGCGGCCATCTCGCGCGTCAGCGCGCCGAGTGCCGCCTTCGACGTCGCATAGGCCGCCCCGGCAAAGGGGTGGACGCGGGTGCCGGCGATGGAGGTGACGTTGACCACCGAGCCCTTGGCGGCCGCCAGCTCCTTGAACAGGCCGCGCGCTAGCATGATCGGCGCCAGGAAATTGACCTGGAACACATCGCGCCAGACATGCATCGGCGTGTCGATGGAGTTCATGCGCGCGCCGCCCTGCATCTTGGGAGAGATGCCGGCATTGTTGACCAGCGCGTGCAGCATGCCGCCTTCCTTCTCCAGCCGCTGGCGGATTTCGGAAACAGCGCTGCCGACGTCGCCCTGGTCGGCGAGGTCGACCTTGATGTGGTCTTCAGGGCCGGCGGGCCAGGGGCAATCGTCCGAGAATGCCTGGCGCGAGCAGGTGATGACGCGCCAGCCTTCGCGCGAAAAGCGCTTCACCGTCGCATGGCCGATGCCCCGGCTGGCTCCGGTCAAAACGATCGTCTTTCGCCCTTCGGTCTTTTCGGCCATCACATCCTCATTTCAAGCTTAGTGCGTATGTAGCGGATGCATTCCGGCTTTACGAGGGGGCACGGCCGACGGCGGCGTTCAGCCGCGCTCGGCGGCAGCTTGGCGGATCGTCTTGAGCAGGATCGAAAACGACGCCGTTGGCTGCGTGTCTGTTCGCATCGTCAGCCCCACCGACCCGCGTGTCTCGCCGGTGTCGACGGGAAGCGTCTTCAGCGTGCCGGCCTTGATGTCGTCGCTGACCACGCCATGCGAGATGATCCACACGGCATCGCTCTGGCGCACGAAAGCGCGGCCGAACGAGTCCGACACCGTTTCGATTTCCGTCGGTATCGAAGCCACGCCGTGAATGATGAAGAAGCGCTCGACAAAGGGCCGGATGATCGAGCCGCGCGTCGGCATCAACAGCGGGAATTCGCTCAACCGCTCGAACACGTCTTCGCTGCCCTTCAGCAGCGGATGGCCGGCGCGCACGACGAACACCACCTGCTCTGAATAGAGGTGCTCGAAGAAGAAGCCGGTCATCTTCTCGGGCGCGGCAAGCCGCCCGACGACGAGGTCGAGTTCGCCGAGCCGGAGCTGCTCCAGAAGCACGGCGTTTTCGCCGGTCACGATCTTGATCGCCGCCCCTGTTTCTTCCGCCAGGAACAGGCTCATGGCGCGCGGCATGATATGGGCCGAGACCGTCGGCAGTGCACCGATGCGGATCGGCGGGCCCTTTTCGGCGCGGGAGTTGGCAACGGAATCGATGCCCTGGCGCAACGCGGTGATCGCCATGCCGGCATGTTGCATGAACACTTCGCCCGAACGCGTGATCCTGATGCTGCGGCCGTCGAGCTCGAAGAGGGCAACGCCCAGCACTTCTTCCAGTTCGCGGATCGTCTTGGTCACCGCCGGCTGGCTGACATTGAGCAGCCCGGCCGCCTTGACCACGCTTTTCTGGCGCGCGACTTCTAGGAAGGTCTGGAGGTGGCGGAGCCTGACACGGCTTTCGACCATGGGATTTTCATAACCCAGGGGTTAATGGAACCCCACGAAATATCATTTTACCGAACCAAACAACTCATCCACTGTCATTGCGAGGAGAAATCGAGTGCAATTCACCGACATTGGCGGCATCACCCTGCACCACCAGCTGATCGGCGGACCCGCAAACAAGCCGGTCCTGGTCTTCGCCAATTCGCTGGGCACCGATTTCCGTATCTGGCGCGACGTGATCGTGCGCCTCGCCGGCGACTTTCCCATCGTCACCTACGACAAGCGCGGCCATGGCCTCTCCGATGTCGGCACAGCGCCCTATCGGATGGAAGATCATGTCGGCGATCTCGCCGGCCTGCTCGACCATCTCAAGGTCAAAAACGCCGTCATCTGTGGTCTTTCCGTCGGCGGGCTGATCGCGCAGGGGCTCTATGCCCAGCGCCCCGATTTGGTGCGGGCGCTTGTGCTTTGCGACACTGCCTCGAGGATCGGCACGACCGAGTCGTGGAACACCCGTATCGCGGCCGTCGAAAAGGACGGCATCGCCGCGATCACCGATTCCATTCTCGAGCGCTGGTTCACGCCCGAATTCCACCAGCAGCGCAAGGACGACCTGACCGGCTATCGCAACATGCTGACGCGCCAGCCGGTGGCCGGCTACACCGGCACCTGCGCTGCGTTGCGTGACGCCGACTACACCGAGGCCGCCAAGTCGATATCAGTGCCGACGCTCTGCGTCGTCGGCGACCATGACGGTTCGACCCCGCCGGCGGCGGTGCGCTCCTTGGCCGATCTCATTCCCGGCTCGCGCTTCAAGATCATCGACGGCGCCGGCCACATCCCCTGCGTTGAAAAGCCGGACGAGCTTACCGCTCTCGTCAAGCGCTTCCTCGCCCAGCTTCCCATGGAGTGATCCGACCATGAGCGCACCGGCGCCAGCCTCGGCCAGGTATCGCAAAGGTCTCGCCGTCCGCCGCTCCGTGCTCGGCGACGCCCATGTCGACCGCGCCGAGGCGGCCGCGAGCGACTTCGACCGGCCGTTCCAGCAGCTCATCACTGAAGCCGCCTGGGGCACGGTGTGGTCGCGCCCGGCTTGGAGCAAGCGCGAGCGCTCGATGGTGACGCTGGCGTTGCTGGCGGCTCTCGGCCACGACGAGGAGGTGGCGATGCATGTGCGCGCCACCGCCAACACCGGCGCCACCCGAGAGGACATCTGCGAGGCATTCCTGCATGTGGCGATTTATGCCGGCGTGCCGGCGGCCAACCGCGCCATCAAGATCGCCAAGCAGGTCTTCGCCGAAATGGATGCGAGCAAATCCAATGGCCAGTGATCCGACCGTCAAGCCCGAGACCGGCGCCTTTTTCCAGCGTGACCGCGACCGGCATCCGCCGGCCTTCACACCGGCTTACAAGACCTCGGTGCTGCGCTCGCCGCAGAAGGCGCTTCTGTCACTCGACAACACCATTTCCGAAATCACCGGCCCGGTCTTCGGGCACGACATTCTGGGCGAGCTCGACAACGACCTGATCCATAACTTCGCCAAGCCGGGCGAGAGTGCCATCGGCGAACGCATCATAGTCTACGGTCGCGTGCTCGACGAGCGCGGCAAGGGCGTACCCGGCACGCTGCTCGAATTCTGGCAGGCCAATGCCGGCGGCCGTTACCGCCACAAGAAGGAGGGCTACATCGCTGCCCTCGATCCCAACTTCGGCGGCTGCGGCCGCACCATTACCGACGAGGACGGCAACTACACCTTCCGCACCATCAAGCCCGGCGCCTATCCCTGGCCGAACGGCGTCAACGACTGGCGCCCGGCCCATATCCACTTCTCGGTCTTCGGCCACGGCTTCGCCCAGCGCCTCATCACCCAGATGTATTTCGAGGGCGACCCGCTGATCTGGCTCTGCCCGATCATCCGGACAATCCCCGACAAGGCGGCCATCGAGACGCTGATCGCAGCCCTCGACATGCAGGCCACCATCCCGATGGATGCGCGCGCCTACAGGTTCGACATCGTGCTCCGCGGCCGCCGCTCGTCCTTGTTCGAAAACCGCCTGGAGGGCAACTGATGGCCCAGCTGCTGAACCGGCTCAGGGAAAGCCCGTCCCAGACTGCGGGACCCTATGTCCATATCGGCCTGACGCCCAATTTCTCGGGTATTTCGGGGGTCTACGATCGCGATCTCGGCATCGAAATGGTCAATGACAAGACCAGGGGCCAGCGCATCGCCGTGCGCGCCCGCGTGCTCGACGGCACCGGCACGCCGCTCAAGGATGCGCTGATCGAGATCTGGCAGGCCGACAGCGACGGGCTCCACAATTCACCGTCGGAGAAGCGCGGTGCGGCTGACCCCAATTTTTTCAGCTGGGGCCGCAAGGCCACCGACATGGTGTCGGGCGAATGTGTGTTCGAAACCATCAAGCCGGGCCGCGTGCCGTTCAAGGACGGCCGGCTGATGGCGCCGCACATCACGTTCTGGATCGTCGCCCGCGGCATCAATCTTGGTCTGCACACGCGCATGTATTTTGCCGACGAAGAGGCGGCCAATGCCGAGGATCCTGTGCTCGCCCGCATCGAGCACCGCTCGCGTGTGCCCACCCTGATCGCCGAGCGGCAGGGTGAAGATACCTATGTCTTCGACATCCATCTCCAAGGCGACAAGGAAACGGTGTTCTTCGACATCTGAGCCCCCGATCTGTGCCGCTGATCCGAGCCGATAACCTGAACCCATGACCGTATCGCCCTTCGATCATCCCTATCTGTCCGGCTTGCTTGGCGACGAGGAAACGTCGCGCCAATTCTCCGTGGACGCGGAGATTGCCGCGATGCTGGCCTTCGAGCGCGCTCTGTCAGAAGCTGAGGCCGACGAAGGTGTCATCTCACGGGAGGCGGCCGCGGCGATTGTCGAGGCGCTCTCCTCGTTCGTGCCCGACATCGCCGCGCTCAATGCTGGCGTCTCTCGCGACGGTGTCGTCGTGCCAGAACTGGTCCGCCAACTGCGTGTGCATGTCGGCGCGACGCACGGTGGAAAAGTTCATTTCGGCGCCACCAGCCAGGATGTCATCGACACAGCGTTGGTGCTGCGTCTCAAGCTCGTCGTCGACCGGCTCGACGGCCTGCTGGCCGACGTCATCGCCAGGCTGGCTAAGCTCGAACAGCGCTTCGGCACCGCTCCGCTGATGGGCCGCACCCGCATGCAGGCGGCGATCGAGATCACCGCCGCCGATCGTATCCGTGCCTGGCGCGCGCCGCTCGAACACAGCCGTGCGCGACTGGCAAAGATCCGCCCCGAACTTCTTGTCGTCCAGTTCGGCGGTGCCGCTGGCACGTTGGACAAACTCGGCGACAAGGGTGCCGTCATGCGTCGGCTCATAGCCGAAAAACTCGGTCTCGGTGACGCGCCGCAATGGCACAGCCAGCGCGACCGCCTCGCGGATTTCGCCGGCCTGCTGTCGCTGATTACGGGCAGCCTTGGCAAGTTCGGCCAGGACGTCGCCCTGATGGCGCAGGACGGCTCCGAAATTGCGCTCAGCGACGGCGGTGGCTCGTCGGCGATGCCGCACAAGCAGAACCCGGTCGCCGCCGAGGTGCTGGTCGCACTCGCCCGCTTCAACGCCACCCAGCTGTCTGGAATGCACCACGCGCTGGTGCATGAACAGGAGCGTTCCGGCTCTGCCTGGACGTTGGAGTGGCTGTTGTTGCCGCAGATGGCGGCAGCGACCGCGGCATCGCTCAGGCAAGCGGCGGTACTGGCCGGACAGATCGAAAGCATGGGCGCAGACGCCGGTCGTTAGTCGGTGGCATCAGCGATCAACGCCTGCGACGGCGACGTGCCGGGGCTTGCAGTTCAATTGCCATGCCATGTGGGCAGGGGAGAAAAGATGCGTACTCAGGTGGTCATCATCGGCTCCGGTCCATCGGGCCTTCTGCTCGGGCAGCTGCTTGCCAACTGCGGTATCGACAACGTCATTCTCGAGCGCTTCGACCGCGACTACGTGCTCGGTCGCGTCCGCGCCGGCGTGCTCGAGCAGGGCATGGTCGATCTGCTCGACGAGGCCGGCGCCGGCGCACGCGCGCATGCCATGGGCCTGCCGCATGACGGCATTTCGCTCGCCTTCGACAGCCGCCTCCATCGCATTGACCTTGCCGAGCTCACCGGCGGCAAGCGCGTCATGGTCTACGGCCAGACCGAGGTGACGCACGACCTGATGGACAAGCGCGAAGCCGCCGGACTGACCGCCGTCTACGAGGCGAGGAACGTCCAACCCCACGATTTCGATGGCGATACGCCCTATGTCACCTACGAGAAGGACGGCACGATCCATCGCATCGACTGCGACTTCATCGCGGGCTGCGACGGCTTCCATGGCATCAGCCGCAAGTCCGTGCCTGAAGGCGCGATCAGAACCTATGAGCGCGCCTATCCGTTCGGCTGGCTCGGCATCCTCGCCGAAGTGCCGCCGGCCGATCACGAGCTGATCTACGCCAACCATGCCAGGGGTTTTGCCCTGTGCTCAATGCGCTCGACCCACCGCAGCCGCTACTATGTCCAGTGCCCGCTCGGCGACAAGGTCGAGGACTGGAGCGACGAGCGCTTCTGGGACGAGCTGCGCCTCCGCCTGCCGTCGGAGGCTGCAGCGCGTGTCGTCACCGGCCCATCCTTTGAAAAGTCGATCGCGCCGCTGCGCTCCTTCGTAGCCGAGCCGATGCGTTTTGGCCGCCTGTTCCTCGTCGGCGACGCCGCCCACATCGTGCCGCCGACGGGCGCCAAGGGCCTCAATCTCGCCGCCAGCGACGTGCGCTACCTCTATTGGGGTCTGCGTGAGTTCTATCAGGACAAGTCGCAGGCCGGCATCGATGCCTATTCGACCCGCGCGCTGTCGCGGGTCTAGAAGGCGGTGCGGTTTTCCTGGTGGATGACCACGATGCTGCATCGCTTCCCCGACACCGACGATTTTGGCCAGCGCATCCAGGAGGCCGAGCTCGACTATCTCGTCCACTCCGAGGCGGGCGCCGCGTCGCTTGCCGAAAACTACGTCGGACTGCCCTACTGATCGCCGGCTTTGCGCGTCTACGCGGCCGGCGGCTCCATGGCATCGACAGTGGCGGTGTCGCCGTTGCTTGGCTCCCTGATCCTGAACCAGGCGACATAGAGGGCCGGCAGGAACAGCAGCGTGATCGCCGTACCGGCCAGGATGCCACCCATCATCGCATAGGCCATCGGCGCCCAGAACACCTCGCGCGCGATCGGGATCAGCGCCAGCGACGCCGCCGCCGCCGTCAGCGCGATGGGGCGCATGCGGTGCTGCGAGGCCTCGATGACCGCGTGCCAGCGGTCGGTGCCGCTGGCGATCAGCTCCTCGATCTGGACGATCAGGATCACCGAGTTCCGGATCAGGATGCCGATCAGAGCCAGCACGCCGAGCAGCGCCACAAAACCCAGCGGCTGTCCCGTCGGCACCAGTGCCGCGACAACGCCGATCAGGCCGAGAGGTGCTACGGCCACCACCAGGAACAGCCGCTGGAAGCTCTGCAACTGGATCATCAGCACCGTCGCCATGATGAACAGCATCAGCGGCACGACCGCGATGATCGGGCCCTGGCTCTTGGCGCTTTCCTCGACCGAGCCGCCGGTGACGACGGAATAGCCGGCGGGCAGCTTGGCCGCGAAGGCGTCGATGGACGGCTTGAGTTCGGCCACGACCGTGTCGGGCAGGGCGTTGCCGACCATGCCAGCTTTGACGGTGATGGTGGGCAGGCGGCTGCGGCGCCAGATCGTCGGCTGCTCCAACTCGTAGCGGAAGTCGGCGACGGTCGCCAGCGGGATGGATTCGCCATTGCCGGTCGGAATCTGCAGGTTGCGCAGCGTCTCGATCGAACCGCGCTCGCTGTCGCCGGCGCGCACCACCACGTTGATCAGGTAGGTCGCGTCGCGCACCTGGGTGATCGCCACGCCGCCGACCACGCTGTTCAGGGCGCTGGAGATGTCTTGCGAGCTGATGCCGAGCTGGCGCGCCTTGTCCTGCAGCACGTCGACTTTGAGCACGCGCGACGGCTCGTTCCAGTCGAAACTCGGCGCCTGCAGCTTGGGATTGGCCGAGACGACGCCGGCGAGCTGCTGCGACAGGGTCCTGACGGTCTGTATGTCGGGGCCGCTGATGCGATACTGCACCGGCCTGCCGACGGGGGGGCCAAGTTCCAGCGTCTTGACGAAGGCGTCGGTGCCGACGAACTGCTCGCGCAGGATCTTTTCGATCGCCGGCTGCACCCTGTGCCGTGCCTCGAGGTCCTTGGTGACGATGACGACCTGGCCGAAATAGGGATTGGCCGGCTGCACGTCATAGGCCAGCACGAAGCGCACCGCGCCCTGGCCGATATAGGAGCTCCAGTGGTCGATATCGGGATTGCCCTTCAAGGCGATCTGCTCGAACCGCTCGATCTGGAGGCGCGTTTCGGCGATGGAGCTGTTCTGCGGCAGGTTCCAGTCGACGATCAGTTCGGGCCTGTCCGATGGCGGAAAGAACTGCTGCTGCACGAAGGTCAGACCCACCACTGACAGCACGAACACGACCACTGTGGCGATGATGGTCACCCAGTGCCGCCGCACGGCGAGATGGAGCAGGCGCGAAAAGCCCGCTGCAAATCGGCTCGGCCGCTCGTCGTGCTTTTTCATCGTCGCCGGCAGCAGGGTGACACCGAGCAGCGGCGCAAACAGCACCGCCACGATCCATGACAACAGCAGCGAAACGGCGATGACCACGAACAGCGTGTAGGTGTACTCGCCGGCCTGGCTGCTGTTGAGGCCGATGGGAACGAAGCCGGCCACCGTCACCAGCGTGCCGGTCAGCATCGGGAACGCCGTCGACGTGTAGACATAGGTCGCAGCCTTCCTCAGCGAGTCCCCGACCTCCAGCCGCGCCACCATCATCTCGACCGCGATCATGGCGTCGTCGACCAGAAGGCCAAGCGCGATGATCAGCGCGCCAAGCGAGATGCGCTGCAGCGAAATGCCCATATAGGCCATGACCAGGAAGGTGATCGCCAGCACCAGCGGGATCGACAGCGCCACCACGAAGCCGGCGCGCATGCCGAGGCTGATGAAGGACACGGCGAGCACGATGGCGACCGCCTCGAACAAGGCGCGCGTGAAACCCGACACCGCCTCCTCGACGATCACCGGCTGGTCGGCCACCAGATGCACGCCGACGCCCACTGGCAGCTCGCCGGTCACCTGGTCCATCAGCTTCTTCAGTTCGGCGCCGAAATCGAGCAGATTGGCATTGGGCTTCATGCCGATGGCAAGGCCGATCGCCGGTTCGCCATTGACGCGGAACAGCGACGTCGGCGGATCGACATAACCGCGGCTGATGGTGGCGACGTCGCTCAGCCGGAAGAAGCGGTCGTTGACCCTGAGGTTGATCGCCCGCAGGCTTTCCTCCGAGGTGAACTGGCCGCCGACACGCACCGCGATGCGCTCTGGCCCGGCCTGGATGACGCCGGAAGGCGACACCGCGTTCTGCGCCTGCAGGCTCGCCAGGATCGCCTGCTGGTTGAGGCCGAGGGCGGCGATCTGCCGGGTCGAGAATTCGAGATAGATGACCTCGTCCTGCGCGCCGACCAACTCCACCTTGCCGGCGTTGGGAATGGTCAGGATGCGGCTGCGCACGGTTTCCACATAGTCGCGCAGCTGGCGCATCGAAAGTCCGTCCGCGGTGAAGGCATAGATGTTGCCGAACACGTCGCCGAAGCGGTCGTTGTAGAACGGTCCCTGCACCCCTTGCGGAAAGTTGGGGCGGAGGTCGTTGATCATGTTGCGGACTTCGACCCAGGTGGGTGTCACGTCGCGCGCCTTGGTGGTGGGCTTGAGGTTGACGAAGATGATCGTCTGGCCGGCGGTTGTCATGCTGCGGCTGAAGTCGAGGCTTTCCAGCTCCTCGAGCTTCTTTTCGATGCGGTCCGTCACCTGCCTGGTGGTTTCCTCAACCGAGGCGCCGGGCCAGTTGGCCTGGATCACCATCGTCTTGATGGTGAAGCTCGGGTCTTCCTCGCGGCCGAGATGCAGGTAGGAGAAGATGCCGGCGATCGTGAAGATCAGCATGAAATACCAGACCAGCGAACGATGGCTGAGCGCCCAGTCGGAGAGATTGAAACCCTTCACGCTATGCCCCCTCGTCGATCCTGACTTTCTGGCCTTCCTGGAGACTGTGCACGCCCGCCGTCACCACGCGCGTGCCGGCCTCGATGCCGCCGGCGGTGAAGCTGGCGCCACCCTTTGCCGTGACGTCGATGCCGTGCAGGCTGACCGTCGAGGCAGTCTGGTCGACCACCCAGACGAAGCTCTTGCCGTCGCGTTCGAGCAGCGCCGACAACGGCAGGTCGATCGCTTCGCCCGCATTCGACACCGGCACCGCGGTCACCGTCGAACCGAGCCGGAAGGCCAGCGGCGGATCGCTCAGCGCCAGCCGCACCCGCCGCGTTCGCGTCGAGGCATCAGCCTGCGGCGCGATCTCGCGGATATGGCCGGAGGCGCGCTGGGCGGGAACCGATTGCAGCGAGACGTCGAAAATGTCGCCGACCCTGAACGCGGTGGCCATCTGGTCGGGAATGTCGACGACCGCTTCGCGTGCGTCCGAACGTGCCACTGTCACCACCATTTGGCCGGGCGACACCGTCTGGCCGACCTCGGCGCCAACCGATGTGACGATGCCGTCGAAGTCGGAGAACAGCCGGGCATAACCAAGCTGTTCTTCGGCCTTGGCGAGCGCAGCGCGTGTCCGCTCGACATTGGCGGCGGCCGAATCGAGCGCCTGCTTGGCCGAATCGTAGACCGCCTGTGAGGTGTTGGCGGCGCCCAACAGCGCACGCTGCCGTTCCTCGCTTGCCGCCGCATTGGCAAATTGCGCCTCAGCGGTCGACAGGTCGGCGCGCGCCGATTGTGCCGCCAGTTCCAAGGCCAGCGGATCGATGGCCGCGAGCGTCGTGCCTTTGGTCACCTGGTCGCCGACCCCGACGTCGCGCGCCACCAGCCGCCCGAGCAGGCGGAAGGAAAGGGCAGCCGAGAATTCGGGCTGGATGGTTCCGGCAAAGCCCTGCGCGCTCTGCGCGCGTGCCTCGACGACGACGGACAGCACCGGGCGGATGACCTCCGGCGGCGCCGGCTTCTCTTCGCTACAGGCGGCAAGGGCCAGAAGCACTGCCAGGGCGAGGGTGCTTGCCTGGGTTTTCATGGCGCCACCTCCACCACCTGGCCGGTATTGAGCAGCTGACCGCCCTGCGCCACCACGGTCTGTCCGGGATCCAGCCCCTTCGCCACCACCACGACCCCGGTGGCGAAGGACAATATGTCGATAGGTGCCATCGCCACCGCCTTGGTGGTTGGGTCGACGATCCACACCGCCGGCTTGCCCGCATCCGACATCAGCGATTGCCACGGCAACACCACTGCCTGCTGCGCCTGCGACGTGATGGTGCCGGTGACGGCAGCACCAAGCGGCATTTCGATCGGGGTGTTCGGCACCGTCACCTTGACCCGGATCGACCCCGATGCCGGGTCGACGGCCGGCGATACCTCGCGCACCTTGCCCATGGCCTTGATGCGCGGATCCGAAATAAGCGAGATCGTCACGTCGGGCGCCACCGGCGTGCGCGCCACCAGCGCCTCGTCGACATTGAACACCGCGTCGCGGTCGCCCTCCTCGGCCACGGTGAAGACGGTCTGAGCCGCTTGCACCACCTGGCCGACTTCGACGGTGCGCGCCGTCACCACACCGGCCGCGGTCGCCTTGAGTTCGGTATAGCCGAGCCGGTCGTTGGCGTTGCCGAGTTGGCTCTGGGCCGCCTCGACGCCGCTTTGGGCGACCTTCAGCTGCTGGTTGGCGAGGTCATAGTCGCGCCGCGTGGTGAAGCCCTGGCCGAGCAAGGTCTTCTGCCGGTCGAAGGCGGCCGAAGCCTGGCGAAGCTGCGCCTGGGCGGCATCGAGGCTTGCCTGGGCGGCGCGTACGTCCGAGTGCTGTTCCAGCGGGTCGAGCCGTGCCAGCACCTGGCCCTTCTGGACATGCTGGCCGACATCGACCGTGCGTTCGGCGACGCGGCCGCCGACCTGGAACGACAGGTTGCTCAGCGTGCGCGCCGCGATCACCCCGGTCAGCGTCGTCTTCGGCGCGAAGTCGGAAACCTTGACTTCGACGGCACGCACCAGGATTGGCGGATTTTCCGCGACCTCCTGTTTCTGGCAGGCCGCCAGCGGCAGCGCCAGGCACAATGCAAACAGGCTCAGCGGCGTTTTGCGAAAGGCCCGGGCCGTTCCAGGAAAAGTGCGAAGCGGCTTTTCATCGGCAATTGCGTCAGGACAAAAGGCTGGCAATTCGTTGCGCGTGCCTGGTGAGATCGGGTTCGTGGCGAGCATATCCATCCCCAAAATCGCTTCGCCACACGCTACGACGCCTGTTGCCATACGGCAACTGTTGGACGCGCGATGCCTTCGATCACAGTTTGGAGAGTGTAACGCGGGCGTGATCCCCAGCGCCCGAAACGAGGGAACCCGGGCAAATCGGCTGCGTTGAATGATGCTTCAAGAGCATCTGACCCGAAGGGAGTTGGTTTGGGCAGATCGGATGCTCGAATGAAAAGACCAAGGAGACCATCATGGACCGCATGCTTTTCGAGAACCCAGTCAACATCCGAATTGGCGCTGCAAGCACCCAGCGCGAGGTTGCCACCGTCAAGGGCGCCTATGAGGCGCTGATCGATTGGCCGCACGCCAAGCGCAGCGGGCCGCTCTACCGCGAGGCGGTCGAGGTCGTGTCGGCAGCGCTCGCCGGCAACCGCACCCGTGAGGCCGCGCGCCGCGCGCTGGTCGCCGCCGCCGAAGAAATCGGCGTGCTGGTAGCCTGACGGCAGGCCGTCTAGATGGCGCCGAACAGGCAGGCAGGGCTGCGGCAACCCCTTGATGCCGCAAAGACGGGCAGGATATTTCCGTCGGGGCATGGTTGCGCGAAATAAATTAACTCTACAGAGTTTGTAGAATTAAACATCCTGAATGGGCATCGTCATTCAACCCCGAAGGGGAAGCCCATGTCAGATTTCACGCGCCGTGCCCTGCTCGCCACCGTTGCCGCCCTGTCGCTTGCGCCGTCGGTAGGCTCGCTTCATGCCGAGGACCTCAAGATCACCATAGGCTACCAGACGGTGGTCGAGCCCTCGAAAGTGCCCCAGGCCGACGGCGCCTACGAGGCCGCCACCAAGGCCAAGATCGACTGGCGCAAGTTCGATTCCGGCGCCGACGTCATCGCCGCAATCGCGTCCGGCGCGGTCGACATCGGCTATGTCGGCTCGAGCCCGCTGGCAGCCGCCGCCAGCCGTCAGCTGCCCATCGAGACCATCTATGTCGTTGGCCTGATCGGCGAGTCCGAAGCGCTTGTCGCCCGCAACGGCGCCGGCATCGAAAAGGCCGCCGATCTCGCCGGCAAGAAGGTCGCCGTGCCCTTCGTGTCAACCACCCATTACAGCCTGCTCGCTGCCCTCAAGCACGAGGGCGTCGATCCCAAGTCGGTCGAGATTCTCAATCTGCGCCCGCCTGAGATCGCGGCTGCCTGGCAGCGCGGCGACATCGACGCGGCCTATGTCTGGGATCCGGCGCTCGGCCAGATCAAGACCTCGGGCAAGGTCGTGCTCGACTCGGCCAAGGTTGCCGAATGGGGGGCGCCGACCTTCGACGCCTGGATCGTCCGCACCGACTTCGCCGAGAAGAACCCGGCCGCCGTGCGCGACTTCGTCAAGGTGACGGGTACTGCCTATGCCGAGTTCCTTGCCAAGCCTGAAGCCTGGGACAAGGGCTCGCCGCAGGCCGAGAAGATCGCCCGCCTCACCGGCGCCAAGGTCGAGGAAGTGCCGGCCCTGCTCAAGGGCTACGTCTTCCCGACGCTGCAAGAGCAGGCATCAGCCAGGTTCCTCGGCGGCGACACCGTCAAGGCGGTCTCGGCGACGTCGGCCTTCCTCAAGGAGCAGGGCAAGATCGATGCTGTTCAGCCCGATTACTCGAAGTATGTGACGTCGAAATACGTCACCGAGGCGCTCGCCTCCAACTGAGGCGCATCCGGCCCGCGTCCTCCCACGCGGGTCTGAGGCCCCGGCCGGTTCCTACCGGCTGGGGCATTCCCGTTTCAGGAGACCCACTGATGTCGACGCTATCGCTCAGCAACATCGCGGTGCGCTACAAGGGGCAGCTGCGACCCGCCGTCGAGGGCGCATCGCTTTCGGTCGGCCACGGCGAATTCGTCGTGCTCACCGGCCGCTCCGGTTGCGGCAAGTCGACCTTGCTCAACGTCGCGGCGGGCCTCGTGCTGCCCGAGCGCGGCGAGGCCTCGGTCGACGGCCGAGCGATCGAGGGACCGGGTGCCGACCGCGCCGTCGTCTTCCAGAGCGACGCGCTGTTTCCCTGGTTCTCCGCCCGCGACAACGTTGCCTTCGCGCTCAGGCTGCGCGGCATCGGCGAAAGGCAGCGTCAGCAAACAGCCGACGATCTGCTCCGGCGCGTCCGGCTCGAGGGCCTCGGCGACAAGCCTGTCTGGGAAATGTCGGGTGGTATGCGCCAGCGCGTCGGCCTCGCCCGTGCTCTCGCCGCCGCGCCGGCTTTCCTTTTGATGGACGAACCGCTCGGCGCGCTCGATGCCCTGACGCGCGAGCGCATGCAGACGCTGCTGCTCGATATCTGGGCACCGGGCAATCTCGGCGTGCTGATGGTCACCCACGGCATCGAGGAAGCGCTCCTGCTTGGCACGCGCGTCGTCGTCATGGCGCCCGACCCCGGCCGTATCGCCCATACATTCGAAGCCGGCTTCAGCCGGCGCTATGCCCGGGGCGAGCCCGTCCGCTCGATCAAGACCGACCCGGCCTTTGCCGCAGCACGCGCAGAGCTCGCCGACGCCATCTTCGAGGGAGAGCCGGCATGACCCTGCTGCAGGCCGAACGCGGCCGGCGCGAGCTGGCCGAACCTGAGATGTCCACGGTGCGCTCGCCGCACAGCCAAACGTCCCGCCGCGAGCTGTCGTCGCGCACCATCAGCGCGATTACCATTCTGGTTGCCCTGCTGGCATGGACGCTCATCACCAGGCTTGGCCTGGTCGCGCCGCTGTTCCTGCCGCCGCCTCAGGATGTGCTGGCAAAGTTCTGGACGGTGGCCTCCAGGGGCTTCGTCGACGCGACGCTTGTCCAGCATCTTCTGGCCTCGCTGGGCCGCGTCTTCGCCGCCCTCGTGGCTGCCACCGTCTTCGGCATCCCTGTCGGCCTCGCCATCGGCACAAGCCGCATCGGCCGGGGCATCTTCGATCCCGTGCTCGAATTCCTCCGGCCGATCCCGCCGCTGGCTTATCTGCCCCTGATCATCATCTGGTTCGGCATCGGCGAATCCGCCAAGGTGCTGGTCATCGCGATCGCCATGGTGGCGCCGATTGCGCTGTCGACGGCGTCTGGCGTCCGCAACGTCCAGCAGGATCGCCTGAATGCCGCCCGTTCGCTCGGGGCGACACGAAGGCAGGTCATCCGCTTCGTCGTCCTGCCCAGCGCCCTGCCGTCGATCCTCACCGGCCTGCGCATCGCGCTCGGCGCCGGCTGGACCACGCTGGTCGCCGCCGAACTGGTCGCAGCGACACGCGGCCTCGGTTTCATGATCCAGTCGGCGGCGCAGTTCCTCGTCACCGACGTCGTCGTCATGGGCATCCTGGTCATCGCGGCGGTGGCCTTCGTCCTCGAATTCGGCCTGCGCTGGTTGGAGCGCAGGCTCGTCCCCTGGGCCGGCCGCGACTAGGCGTCAGGCTAGGCTGCCTAGGCCCGCATGGTTTCGCGCAAGGGGCTGCGGCCGCGCAGCATCGGCAGGCCCAGCGTTACCAATACGAAGGCGGCCGTCACCACCTTCAGGTCGCTCGGCTGCAGGCCGAGTGACAGCGCCAGCGACACAAGCTGATAGTAGACCGCGGCACCCACCAAAGGCGCCAGCAATTGCCGGGTCACGGTCTGCCGTCCGGTGATCGTTTCGCCGATGACCAGCGAGGCGAGGCCGTTGATGAGGATGCCGGTGCCCATGCCGACATCGGCATAGCCCTGCAGCTGCACGATCAGCGCGCCGCCAAGGGCGGTGAGGCCAGAGGCGATGCCCAGTCCGACGATCGTGCACGTCCAGATGCTGATGCCGAGCGACGGCGCCAGATCAGGATTGATGCCGATGACGCGCATCGCCGCCCCGGACTGCGTGGAAAGATACCAGCGCAGCGCGACAAGGGTTGCCACGATCAGCACCGCGAAGGTTATGACCTGCAGCCGCATGTCGGTCAGGATGGCGGGGTTGATCTGCATGAAGATGTTGTCGGCGCCGAACAAAGCGACGTTCGAGCGGCCGAGGATGCGCATGTTGACACTGTAGAGCGCGGTGAAGACCAGGATGCCTGCAAGCAACGAGTTGATGCGGAAACGCAGGTGGACAAGCGCGGTCGCAGCACCTGCGCCGACGCCGGCGATCATGGCTATCAGCGTGGCAAGCAATGGCGGGTAGCCGGCCATCAGCAGCGCCGCGCAGACACAGCCACCGAGCGGGAACGCGCCTTCGCTGGTCAGGTCCGGAAAGCTCAGCAGCCGGAACGGGATCATGATGCCGAGCACCAGGAACGAGTAGATGAGGCTCTGCGACAGCGTCACCGGCACGAGATTGAGATAGGCGTGGATCACGTCCATTGGTCAGGTTCCGAGCAGCATGCGGTCGTTGTCTATTCTGAATTTCTCGACGAGATCGGCTGGCGTCAGCGCTGCCTTTTCGGTGCCGCCGATGTCGTCGCGGACACGGCCTGCGTCCATCATCACCAGCCGGTTGCCTGTCTCGATCGCCTGGCGCATGTTGTGGGTTACCATCAAGGTGGTGAGCGACTGTTCGGCGACGATCCGAAGGGTCATGTCCATGACCAGATCGGCGGTGCGGGGGTCGAGTGCCGCTGTGTGCTCGTCGAGCAAAAGCAGCGACGGGCGTGACAGCGACGCCATGATCAGGGACAGGGCCTGGCGCTGGCCGCCGGAAAGCTGCGCCACTGGGGTTGACAGGCGGCCCTCCATGCCGAGCGACAGGCCGGCAAGCAGAGCCCGGTAACGGTCGCGGCTGGCGCCGTCGAGATGGCTCGCAAACCCCCTGCGTTGCCCGCGCTGTTCGGCCAGGGCCAGGTTTTCCTCGATCGTCATCGCCGCGGCAGTGCCGATCATCGGGTCTTGGAACACGCGCGAGATCATGCCCGCCCGTCTGTGTGCGGCAAGGCGGGTGATATCTCGGCCGTCGAGGGTGATCGAGCCGCCGTCCGGCTCGATTGCGCCCGCGATGGTGTTGAGCAGCGTCGACTTGCCGGCGCCGTTCGAGCCGATGATCACGACGAAGTCGCCGCGATTGAGCGCAAGGTCCACCCCGTCGAGGGCGGGTCGCGCTCCGGCGAGACCCGCGTTGAAGGTTTTGCGCAGACCCGCGCAGACAAGCAGGGGCATGCCCACCGCCGCTACTTGAGGAGCCATGGGCTATCCTTGAGCGCTTCCGGGACCGTCAGGCCGACGGCTGCGAGGCCCTTGGGGCTGACATAGGCGTCGAAGTCTTCGCTCTTGGGGACATAGGGCGCGATGTCGGCCGGCTTCTCGCCCTTGAGGATCCGGTCGGCGATATCGGCCGCATGCTCGCCGTTCTTGCGATAGGAAATGGCGTGGAAGCCGGCGAGCTGGTCCTTGAGGTCTGGGGCGTAGACCGAATTGAACAGCGGCAGCTTGATCCGCTGCGCCACCTGCGCCACGACCGGCACCGAGGTCTGCACGACGTTGGACTGGATAAGGAAGATGGCATCGACCTGTCCGGCGAAGGTCTGGACACGCTGGGGCAGGTCGTTGGGATTGTCGACGGGCACGCCGACGACCTCGATGCCGGCCTTTGCCGCCGCCTTGTGGATCAGCTCCATGTTGGAGGCGTCGTTGTCTTCGCCCGGATTGAACAGGGTTCCGACTTTCTTGACGCCCGGCAACACCTTCTTCAGGTAGTCGAAGGAGGCATCGAAATCGGGCAGCATGGATGCGCCGGTGCTCCAGGCCGAACCGTGCTGCCAGTCCGGCACGATGCCTGCCACGACCGGGTCGACGACAGCGCCGAACACGACCGGGATCGACTTGTCGGTGATGCCGCGCACCGCCGCCTGGTTGAGCCCGGTGGTGATGGCCAGGATCAGTGCCGGATGCTTGGCTTCGACCTGTTGCAGGATCTGGGGAACGAGGCTGCGGTCGAAATTGGCGTGCTGGAAGCCGTAGTTGACGTCCTTGCCTTCGACATAGCCCAGTTCCGTCATCCGGGCCTTGAAGCCGTCGGCAACCTGATTGAGCGCGGGGTGTTCGCCGAAGCTGGCGATTTCGACCAGCTTCGGGTCGGCATGGGCAAGACCATGCCCGGCGGTGACCAAGGCTGCCGCGAGCAGCCACTTCATCAATTTCACGACGCGCTCCTTAGGTTGGGTTCTACAAGGTGGACGGACGCCAGTTCTGTTCGGCGACCCGCAGGAAATTCTCGCCCAGCACGCCAAGGATGGCGGCTTCCGAATAGCCATGGCGCTCCAGCGCTTCGACGAGCTCGGGCAACACCTCCGGCTTGACGTCGGCCCAGGGCGGACGCGGATAGCCGCGCAACGCCATCATCGGACCGGAGTCGTAGAGCTTGGTCATGAAGGGCTGGTAGAAGACGGTGTCGAGGCCGAGGCCGACATGCTCGGGCCCGACGAGCTGGGCAACGTAATCGATATGGCGCATCAGTGCCGGAACGTCCGAACGGTTGTCGTCGGTCAGGAAAGCGCCGATGGAGTTGATGCCGACCACGCCGCCGCGCCGGGCAAGCGCCTTGATCTGGACGTCGTCGATGTTGCGCTCGTGGTTCTTCAGCGCGCGGACGCTCGAATGGGAGAACACCACCGGCTTTTCCGACAGTTCGATGATGTCGAGCGACGTGTTGATGCCGGCGTGGCTTGCGTCGAGCATCATGCCGACGCGGTTGGCCTCGGTCACGAAGGCGCGGCCAAGCATCGACAGGCCGGCGTCCGAGGGCTCGTGGCAGCCGTCGCCGAGCGGGTTGCGTGTATTGTAGGCCACGATCATCCAGCGGATGCCGAGCCTGTACCAGCTGTCGATCATTGCCGGTTCGTGGGCGGCCGGGCCGGCGCCCTGCAGATGCAGCCCGATCGCCATCTTGCCCGCTTGCTTGGCGGCGCGAATATCGGCGACGGATTCGATGAGCTGGTAGTCGTGGGCGCGCTGCTCGAACCATCGCCGCTGCTGCGAGAGGTGGCGGAGCGTGGGCTCCGGCCTGTCCCAATCCGCGCCGATGGTCAGGGAGAGGAAGGAGAATCCCGCATCGCGGTAGCGGACAAGCATGTCCGGGCCTTCATCAAGGCATTCGGGTGTCCAGCCCACTGCGCTTTCCCACACGACCGCCTTGTCGATGAGGTTTTTGGCTGAAACAGTCACGTCGTCTGCACCCGATGATCAATGTAGTTGACCAAGCCAGCTAATCGCCAATCTCGTTGTTGCGCTATTGTCGGGAATGGGTTTGATTGTTTCATACTTGAAACAATTCAAGGTCAGTCATGCCGACCGCACTTGATCCATTCGATCTGATGATTTTTGCGCGTGTTGCCGAGACTGGCAGTTTCAGCACCGCGGCCGAACGGCTCGGCCTGCCGAAGTCGACCGTGTCCCGACGCATCTCCGTTCTCGAAAGTCAGCTGGGCGAGCGCTTGCTCCAGCGCACCACGCGCCGCAACTTCCTGACCGAGATGGGCCAGCGTATCTTGATCCCGGCTGAACAGATCATCCACGAGGTCGATGCCGTCTTGGCGGTCGCCGAGCACCGGCAGGTGGTTCCTTCGGGACGGCTGCGCGTGTCCGTCCCCGGTGACCTCGCTGCAATCTCGCTGGCGCCGATGCTGACCGATTTCAGCAAGGCCTACAGCGAAATCCAACTGGAGCTCGACCTGTCGCCTCGCTATGTCGACGTGATCGGCGACGGCTTCGACCTCGCCATCCGCATCGGCGGCGAAACCCAGGACCTTCAGTTGACCACCCGGCATCTGGTCGACCTCGGCATCGGTCTCTATGCCTCGCCGCTTTACACCAGCCATGCCGGCGAACCCGACGCGCCCGAGGCACTGGCGCGCCACGACGTCCTCGTGCTGCTCGCCGACGGTCTTCCGGTGAACTGGGTGTTGAACAGGGATGCCCTGTCGGTCCATGTCGACATGTCGGGACGGCGGGTCTCGGCGAATTCCTACGAACTGTTGTTTCGCCTGGCGCGGTCGGGCGCAGGTATCACCGCGATGCCGGACCTTTTCGCGCGCCCCTATCTCGCCAGCGGCGAACTCATCCGCATCCTGCCCGAATGGCGCCTACCTCCTGCGATGGTCCGTGCCGTCTTCCCGAGCAGGCAGCTCATGCCGCGCAAGACGCGCGTCTTCATCGACGCGTTGCTCAGCCACCTCAAGCCGCGCCCGCTGAGGGGGACCCAGCTGTCTCCTGAACGGATCGGCGACGGCATCGCCGGCCGTTGAACAGCGGCGCTGGCCTTCGTTCTTCAGCTTGTCGCCAGCTTCGTCATTGCCGGCTTGGTCTGCTGGGCGCGCTGGCTGAGCCAGACGCTGCCGAGCACCACGGCCATGCCGAGGATCTGCGCAGCACTCAGCGACTGGCCGAGCACCGACCAGCCGAGAATCACGGCGGTCATCGGGCTGAGGAAGCCGAGCGGGGATACGACTGAAGGCTCAAGCTTCGAGATGCCGCGGAACCACAGGATGTAGGTCAGCGCCGCACCGATCAGGCCTAGCCAGGCGAGGCCGAGCAGGTTGGCCGTCGAAAGCGAAGGCAGCGCCGGCTCTTGCAGCAGGGCGACAGGCAGCAGCAGCAGGCCGCCTGCGGTCAGCTGCCATGCGGTGAAGGTCAGCGGCGATACCGGCGGCTGCCAGCGGCGGCTGAGCACGGTGCCTGCGGCCATCGACACGGCGCCGGTGAGGCCGGCCGCGATGCCAATTGAATCAAGTGCCGCATGCGGTGTCAGGATCAGCAACGCCACGCCCGCCATGCCGGCCAGTGCTGCGACGATGGCCAGCGGCCGGATCGGCGAGCCGAGCAGGGCGCGGGCGAGCAGCAGCACGATCAGCGGCTGGATCGCGCCGACGGTTGCGGCCACGCCGCCGGGCAGCCTGTAGGCCGCGACGAACAACAGCCACCAGAAGATCGAGAAGTTGAGTGCGCCGAGCACCATCACGCGCGCCCACCAGATACCTTGTGGCAACTGCCGGACCAGCAGCAACAGCAGCAGGCCGGCGGGAAGCGCCCGCAGCATCGCCACCGTCAGCGGGTAGCCTGCCGGCAGGAACTCGGTGGTGACCAGATAGGTGCTGCCCCAGATGGCGGGCGCAAGAGCGGTCAACAGAAGGTCGGTGTTGCGGGACACGGAATTATCTCCATATCAATAATCTTGACCTCAAGATAATATCTGTTCTCTTGACGTCAAGAGAATTTTTCCCGAAAGCTTGGCCATGGATCGCGTTGACGACATTCTTGCCCAGTGGAACCGCGAACGGCCCGACCTCGACGTCGCGCCGATGGGCCTCATCGGCCGGCTGAACCGGGTGTCGCAGCATCTCGGCCGCGAGATGGACAAGACGTTTGCTGCGCACGGACTGAACTTCGCCAGCTTCGACGTCCTGGCGACGCTGCGCCGGTCGGGGCCGCCCTATGCGCTGTCGCCCGGCGATCTTTCCGCGACCATGATGATCACCTCCGGTACCATGACCAACCGTGTCGACCAGCTGGAAAAGGCAGGCCTCGTCGAGCGCCGCCTCAATCCCGACGACCGCCGCAGTTTCATTGTCTCGCTCACCGACAAGGGCTTTGCCACCATTGACGCGGCGGTCACTGACCATGTCGCGACGCAGACGCGCATCGTCGAGATGCTGACTAGGGAGGAGCGGGCTGTTCTCGACCCGCTGCTCAGTAAGCTTCTGGTGGGGTTCGAGAGCGGGTGAGGTGAGGGCGCGCGAGGCGGCGTTGTCCATCCCTGGTGCGGGTCCCGCGGTGCTGCTCCTGATCCCCTGCCGGACCTTCTCCCCGCAATACGGGGAGAAGCAGGATCGTCCTTCCGGGCTCCTAGAATAGCTTCAACGTCGCAAGGCTCGACGCTGATGTCCCCTCGCCCCCGTTTGCGGGGAGGTAAGGGTGAGGGGCAGCTCTGGCTATCCAGAATAGGGCGGGGGAAAAATCACCCCGCAAGCGCCTGCTCTAGGTCGGCTATCAGATCGTCCCCGTCCTCGATGCCAGCCGACAACCGCACCAGCGAATCCGAGATGCCGATCTCGGCGCGTTTTTCCGCGGGGATCGACCCGTGCGTCATCAGCGCCGGGTGCTCGATCAGGCTTTCGACGCCGCCAAGGCTTTCCGCCAGCGTGAACAGCTGCGTCCGCTCGAGGAAACGTTTTGTCCCGGCGAGGTCGCGGTCCAGAACGGCAGTAATCATCCCGCCGAAGGCAGACATCTGCGCCTTGGCGATGGCATGCTGTGGATGGCTTTCGAGGCCGGGATAGATCACCCGCGTCACGTCCTTGCGCCCCTCCAGCCAGCGCGCGATTTTTTCTCCGTTGGCTGAATGCCGTTCCATGCGCAGCGCCAGGGTCTTGAGGCCGCGCAGCGCCAAAAAGCTGTCGAACGGCCCCGAGATCGCGCCGATGGCGTTCTGCAAAAACTTCAGTTGGTCGGCGAGCGCCTTGTTGTCGCCCACCACCACGCAGCCGCCGACCATGTCGGAATGGCCGTTGAGGTATTTGGTGGTCGAATGCGCGACGATGTCGATGCCGAGTTCCAGCGGTCGCTGCAGATAGGGGCTGCAGAAGGTGTTGTCGGCGACCGACAGCACACCCTTGCGCTTGGCGAGCGCGGCGACGCCCTCGAGGTCGACGACACGCAGCAGCGGGTTGGTCGGCGTCTCGACCCACAGCATCTTCGTCTCCGGCCGGATCGCCGCTTCGACGGCGGCGAGGTCGGTGAAGTCGACGAAAGTCACCTGCAGCCCGGCGGTACGCTTGCGCACCCGTTCGAGCAGGCGGAACGTGCCGCCATAGATGTCGTCGGTGGCAACGATATGCGCGCCGGAGTCGAGCAGCTCGAACACCGTGCCGATGGCCGCCAGCCCGGAGGCGAAGGCGAAGCCGGCGGAGCCGCTTTCGAGGTCGGCGATGGCGCGCTCGAAGGCAAAGCGCGTCGGGTTCTGGCTGCGGGCGTATTCAAACCCCTTGTGCACGCCCGGGCTCTGCTGGCCATAGGTCGAGGTGGCGTAGATCGGCACCATCACGGCGCCGGTCGTCGGATCATGGCTCTGGCCGCCATGGATGGTGCGCGTCGAAAATGCCAGTCGGTTCTTCTGCGTGGTCATCTTGCCCGCCTTAGGTGGTTGATGAGATCGACCCGGGTGATCAGCCCGACAAATTCCTCGCCATCGAAGATGATCGCCACTTCGTTGCGGTCGAAGATCGGCAGCAGCGCGTCGAGCGTCTGGCTTGACTGCAGCGTATGCAGCTCTCTCGCCATGGCGGTCGCAACAGGGGCGTTGAAGCGCTCCCAGCGTCCGTCATAAGGGCCTTCCACCTTGGACAGGATGTCGCCCTCGTCGATGAGGCCGACAAGCTTGCCCTGGTCCAGCACCGGCAGCTGCGACACGTCCCCGCGCCGCATCCGGCCATAGGCGGTGAGCAGGTTGTCGTCGGGGCCGACGAACACTGTGCCGCCCTCGCGATGCGAACGCGCCACGAGATCGCTGAGGTCGCCATGCTGTTCGCGTTCGTCCAGCCCCTGTTCGGCCAGCCAGAAGTCGTCGAACACCTTTGACAGGTACTTGTTGCCGCTGTCGCAGACGAAGGTCACCACGCGTTTTGGCGTCTTCTGCTCGCGGCAGTAGCGCAGCGCCGCCGACAACAGCGTGCCCGACGACGAGCCAGCGAGAATGCCTTCCTTGGCGAGCAGGTCGCGCACCGCCAGCATGCTTGCCTTGTCGTTGACCGAATAGGCCTTTTTCACCAGCGACAGGTCACAGTTCGGCGGCACGAAGTCCTCGCCGATGCCCTCCACCGTCCAACTGCCGGCCTCTTCCATCTTGCCGGTCTTGACCAGCGGCGCCAGCACCGAGCCGACTGGATCGGCCAGCACCATTTCGGTCTTGGGCGATACCCTGGCGAAGAACCGCCCGAGCCCGGTCAGCGTGCCGCCTGAGCCCACGCCCACCACCACGGCATCGACGTCGCCCTTGAGCTGGTCCCAGATTTCAGGACCGGTGGTCGTCTCATGCGCTTCGGGGTTGGCCGGGTTGGCGAACTGATTGACATAGAAAGAGCCGGGGATTTCGGCTGCGATCTTCTCGGCCATGTCCTGGTAATATTCGGGGTTGCCCTTGCCGACGTCCGAACGTGTCAGCCTCACCTCGGCGCCGAGCGCCCTGAGGTGCTGGATCTTCTCGCGGCTCATTTTGTCGGGCACCACGAGGATGATGCGGTAGCCCTTGGGGATGCCCACCTGCGCCAGGCCGAGCCCGGTGTTGCCGGCCGTCGCCTCGACGATGGTGCCGCCGGGTTTCAGCCTGCCGTCGCGCTCGGCCGCTGCGATCATCGACAGTGCGATGCGGTCCTTGATCGAGCCGCCGGGGTTCTGGCTCTCCAGCTTGATGAACAGCCGGCACAGGCCGGTATCGAAACGCTTGAGCTCGACGACCGGCGTGTTGCCAATCAAATCAAGCACAGACCTGAAGGGCGGGTGCAGGCGGCTCATGGCGGCGTCTCCCTCGTGCAGGTTGCCGGGACATATCGCATCTGGCCGGTCGGTTCATCCGCCGGTCCTCACTGGCCGCATTTACCGGCGGGGGGCCTGGCGAACAAAGGCAAGCGATTTCGTTTGCGGTCGATGCCTGAGAAGGAAATTCCGAAAGTGCCGGGGAAGTTCCCATTCGAGGGCAAAGCGATTTCGCCGTCACGCCTTGTTGACTCTCCACCTGGTGGAGCACCTACAAGGGGTCGTCATGGACGACAGGATCTACACCATCGGCGAGCTTTCGAAGCTGAGCGGCATCACTGTTCGCAAGCTCCGTTTCTATTCCGACCGGGGGCTGTTGCCGCCGACGGTCAGGGCGGAGAGCGGCTACCGAATGTACTCGGGAGCAGACCTCGAACGGCTCGGCCTCATCCTCGCTTTGCGTGATGCTGGCGTAAGCCTCGCAGAAATCGGCAACATCCTGTCGAACCGCCTCGCCATCTCGGCCGTGCTGGAGCTCAGGCTCAAGGCGCTCGAGGCGGAAATCAAGTCCAAGCGCCGTGTCGCCGCCGCCCTCAGGGCGGCCATCCGGGTCCCCGACCCGACAACAGACGACCTCAGGAGAATATGGACCGTGACAAAGCTCTCCCAGACTGAATTCCGCACCGCCATCGAACGATTCTTCGAAGACGTGGCTTCGGAAGCCAATGTCTCCCCGGAATGGAAGAAGCAGATGATCGCCGCTTCGACGCCCGACCTGCCAGACGACCCCACACCGGAGCAGGTCGATGCCTGGACCGAGATCATGGCGTTCGTCTCGGACAAGGAATACGCCATGGAACTGCGCAACAGCATGTCGTCGATGTGGGACGGCGCGTTCGATCCCGCAGCCTATGCGGAAGCGTCCAATGCTACCTTCGCCCGTGTCCGCGAGGCCATCGACAGGGGCGAGAAACCGGAGTCCGAAACCGGCAAGGCGATCGCCCGCGACTGGCTGGTCAGTTCGGCCAAGGCCATGAACCGGACGCCCGACAAAGCGTTCCTGGAGTGGCACGACAACCAGTATCGCAAGTACCACGGACGTTCGGCGCGCTACTACGAACTGCTCCGCATCCTCAGGGGCGACCGCGAGCCCGACAAGATCAGCGAGGAATGGAGCTGGATCAACGCCGCCATGGCCGGTGCGCTGTGATCGAGTTGCCCCTCGTAGCTTGCGAATGACCTCAAACGAAAAAGGGCCCGCAATGCGGGCCCTTTGCTTTGGTCGTCCATGCTGAACCTATTCGAAGTCGCCGAGGTCGCGCACAGCACCCCGGTCGGCCGAGGTGGCAAATGCCGCATAGGCCTTCAGCGCCTTGGTCACCTTGCGCTTGCGCACTTCCGAAGGCTTCCAGCCCTTGGCGTCCTGCTCGGCACGGCGGGTGGCGAGCGTTGCTTCGTCGACCCGCAGGCTGATGGTGCGGTTGGGGATGTCGATGTCGATCATGTCGCCCTCTTGCACCAGACCGATCGTGCCGCCATTCGCCGCCTCGGGCGAAACGTGGCCGATCGACAGGCCTGATGTGCCGCCCGAGAAGCGGCCGTCGGTCAGGAGCGCGCAGGCTTTGCCCAGGCCCTTCGACTTGAGGTAGCTGGTCGGGTAGAGCATTTCCTGCATGCCGGGGCCGCCTTTCGGCCCCTCGTAGCGGATCACCACCACGTCGCCGGCCTTGATCTCGTTGGCGAGGATCGCTTTGACCGAGGCGTCCTGGCTTTCGAACACGCGGGCAGGGCCCGAGAACTTCAGGATCGACTCGTCGACGCCGGCGGTCTTCACCACGCACCCATCAAGCGCAATATTGCCCTTGAGGACGGCAAGGCCGCCATCCTTGGAGAAGGCATGTTCAGCCGAGCGGATGACGCCTTTCTCGCGGTCGAGGTCGAGCTCGTCCCAGCGGCGGTCCTGGCTGAAGGCAACCTGCGTCGGCACGCCACCGGGGGCGGCGAGGAAGAAGTCGCGCACCGCCTGGCTCTTGGTCCTGGAGATGTCCCAGTGATCGATGGCCTCGCCGATGCTTGCGGTGTGCACGGTCGGCAGGTCGCGGTTGAGCAGGCCGGCTTTGTCGAGCTGGCCGAGGATCGAGAAGATGCCGCCGGCGCGGTGCACGTCTTCCATGTGCACGTCGGACTTGGCCGGCGCCACCTTGCACAGCACCGGCACCTTGCGCGACAGCACGTCGATATCATCCTGATCGAAGTCGATCTCGCCTTCATGGGCCGAAGCCAGGATATGCAGCACCGTGTTGGTCGAGCCGCCCATGGCGATATCGAGCGCCATGGCGTTCTCGAAGGCGCCCTTGGAGGCGATCGAACGCGGCAGCACGCTCTCGTCGTTCTGCTCGTAATAGCGCTGGGCGAGATCAACGATCAGGTGGCCGGCCTCGACGAACAGGCGCTTGCGGTCGGCATGCGTCGCCAGCGTCGAGCCGTTGCCGGGCAGCGACAGGCCAAGCGCCTCGGTCAGGCAGTTCATCGAATTGGCGGTGAACATACCCGAGCACGAGCCGCAGGTCGGGCAGGCCGAGCGCTCGATGATCTTGACGTCCTCGTCCGAAACCTTGTCGTCGGCGGCGGCGACCATGGCGTCGACCAGGTCGAGCGCCACGTTCTTGCCGGCGAGCACCACCTTGCCGGCCTCCATCGGGCCGCCGGAGACGAAGACCGCCGGGATGTTGAGGCGCATCGCGGCCATCAGCATGCCCGGCGTGATCTTGTCGCAATTGGAGATGCAGACCATGGCGTCGGCGCAATGCGCGTTGACCATGTATTCGACGCTGTCGGCGATGATCTCGCGGCTCGGCAGCGAATAGAGCATGCCGTCATGGCCCATGGCGATGCCGTCGTCGACGGCGATGGTGTTGAATTCCTTGGCCACGCCGCCGGCCGCCTCGATCTCGCGGGCGACGAGCTGGCCGAGGTCCTTGAGGTGCACGTGACCCGGCACGAACTGGGTGAAGGAGTTTACCACCGCAATGATCGGCTTGCCGAAATCGGTGTCTTTCATGCCGGTGGCGCGCCAAAGGCCACGGGCACCCGCCATGTTGCGGCCGTGGGTGGTGGTGCGCGAACGATATGCAGGCATGGGGGCTCTCTCATACAATAGATGGCTAACAGTGGGATTGAGCCACTATCGCCCTTGCGTCAACTATTTTTCGCCCAAGCAGCCCTCTGGCATGACAACAGCGGGCATCTGCCATGCGCTGGGCGCAGCGCAGCGGACGCTCAGTCCTTTGAAATTGCCGACTTCTTGCCCTTGCGGCCGCGCCTGAGCTCGGCCACGCCCACCGTCAGGCCCATCGCCAGCGCCATGGTTGCGGCAAGCGAGCGGAAACCGCCGAAATCAGCCTCGGCCACCTCGAACCACACTCTGGCGAATTGCGCCAAGGGCGAAAACGCGCTGTCGGTGATCGCCACCACGGGCACGCCATTGGCCGACAGCACCCGTGCCTCCTCGACAGTCGCCGAGGCATAAGGCGAGAAGCTGATGGCGATGACGGCGTCCCTTGATGTGGCGAACGAGATGATCTCGGGGCTCAGGCCCGAGGCGGATTCGATAAGCTGGCTGCGCACGCCGAGCTTGCCCAGCGCATAGGCGATGTAGCTGGCAACGGGATAGGAGCGGCGGCGCGCCAGGATGTAGATGGTGTCGGCGCCGTTGAGCAGATCGACGGCACGGTCCAGCGTCTCGTCGTCGATGTTTCGCGACATCACGTCGATCGACTTGCTGGCCGCGGCCAAAAAGCCGTCAACGATGCGGCGGTTGCTGGTGCCGTCGTCGGCGTCGCCGCGCACGACGGTCAGCCGCTCCTCATAGGAGGTTGTCCGTTCCCTCAGTCGCTCGCGAAAAACCTGCTGCAGGCTGGTGAAGCCGTCATAGCCGAGATGCTGGGCGAAGCGGATAAGGGTCGACGGCTGCACGCCGGCCGACGTGGCGATGCTGGCGGCGGTGCCGAAGGCGATCTCGTCGGGATTGTCGAGTGCATAGGCCGCCACCTGGGCGATGCGCTTGGGCAGGCTCTCGCGGCGGTCGAGGATCAGCGCCCTCAGTGCCTCGAAATCGCGCGGCAGTGCCTCCGAAACCGTGTCCGCCATGTCGTCCATTCCGCCTCCGCCTGGTCCACAATAGCGCCGGGGCGACCGGCTGTCCAAATAAAATGAACTGTATGTTCCATTTTCGCCAAAATTCGACTATTCAGTCCGCCATGAGCATGATCCCCAAAAAGATCATGCTCCGGCAAAAAAGTTTGAGCCTCATTCCGACGGAATGCGAAGCTCTATAAACCGGGAGAGCGTGAAGTGACAGGCGTAGGGCTTATCGGAACCGGCTTCATGGGCAAGTGCCATGCGCTGGCGTGGAATTCGGTGCGCACGGTGTTCGGCGACGTCGACAAGGTCAGGCTCGTCCATCTCGGCGAGGCCAATGCCGACCTTGCTGCCCAACGCGCCTCCGAGCTCGGCTTCGAAAAGGCCTCCGGCGATTGGCGGGCCGTCATTGCCGATCCCGAAGTCGATGTCGTCTCGCTGACCACGCCCAACCAGTTCCACCCGGAGATGGCTATCGCCATCCTCGAGGCCGGCAAGCACCTGTGGTGCGAAAAGCCAATGGCGCCGACGCTTGCCGAGGCCGAGGCCATGGCGGCTGCCGCGCGCAAGTCCGGTAAGGTTGCCGTGCTCGGCTACAACTACATCCAGAGCCCGGCCATCCGCCACATCAGGCAGCTGCTCGACGAAAAGATCATCGGCAACGTCAACCATCTCCGTCTGGAGATGGACGAGGATTTCATGGCCGACCCCGACGCGCCGTTCTTCTGGAAGCACGAGGCAAAATCAGGTTATGGCGCCCTCGACGATTTCGCCGTCCATCCGCTGTCGCTGATTTCGGCCCTGTTCGGCCGCGTCGGAAGCGTCATGTGCGACATGGCCAAACCCTATCCCGACCGCCAGGTGTCAGGCGGCGGCCGCCGCGCCGTCGAGACCTACGACATCGCCTCCAGCCTCATCCATCTCGAAAACGGCGTCTCCGGCACGCTGCTGGTCAACCGTTCCGCCTGGGGCCGCAAGGGCCGCATCCAGGTGCAGATCTTCGGCTCCAAGGGCTCCATCGTCTTCGACCAGGAACGCTTCAACGAGATCCAGCTCTACGTCACCTCGGACCGCCCGACCGAGCAGGGCTACCGCACCATCCTCGCCGCCCCGGTGCACGAGCCCTACGGCAAGTTCATCCCCGCCCCAGGTCACGGCCTCGGCTTCAACGACCTCAAGACCATCGAATGCCGCGAACTGATCGCCCGCATCGCAGGCCAGCCGGCGCACGTCATCGACTTCGACGAGGGGCTGGAGATCGAGCGCACGGTGCACGCGATGGCACAGTCCTTTGCCGAGAAGCAATGGGTGGACGTGAGGTAGGGGCCACGTCGCCTCAGCCGGCAAGCATCGCCCACAGGAAAATGCCCGCGCCGATAAGGCCGAGCGCGGTCGAACCGAGCCATGCGAGGCGCTTGCGTGTCAGTGCGGCAACCGCACCCAGCGCGATCGCCACCTGAAGCAGCGCCACCGAATAGGCGAAGTAATGGTGCTTGTGGATCAGGAGATCGGCCTCCGCGTTCCGCTCGTCGCGCTGGCGCTCGAATTCCTTGGCTTTCGTCTGCGCGTCCTGTTGTTCGTTCTTGTAGCGCGCGATGTCCTTGTCGATCTGAGGCGACATGGATTTGTCGGCCAGCAGCCCCTTCTGGGACTCCAGGACAACATCCTTGATGCCTTTCGCCTGGTAATAGGCCCATTGGTCGGACGCCTGCGCCTGCAGCTGCGTCGCCTCGGTCTTGAGGGCGAGTGCTTCGTTGACCGTGCTGCCGGCAAGCAGCGATGCCACCGCCGCCAACGCTGCAAACAACGCCGTCGTCAGAGCAATCGTGCGCAGCAGCGTTCCACCCTCCCGCTCCACTTCCTCGTGGATCGCTTCGTGCAATTTGTCGGTGTCGACTTCGATCTCTTCAGGCATGGATGCTCCATCGCCTTCGGCGTTTTCGCCGTTCATGAGGAGCCGGCAAAGGGCTTCGACTTAGGCATGAGCGCAAACAGAGGCGGAAGGTGGGCAGCGGCCATCGACGGTGACGCGGAATATGCGTTTGCCTGAGCGTCGGTTTTTAGGAATTCCCTGGAACAAATCCGTGCCGCCGGCTTTGCCCGCGGCCCCCGCCGAAGGGTGGAGACCGTTCCAATTTTAATCTTATCTTATTGTTAATACTTATCTTTCTTTCACCAGCGCCGTTCACACCGATTCATGCCCGACCACTCATGATTCGCGAGGAGGCGTATGATGGAGAAGCGTTACGAACTGGTCCTGGACCCGTCCGATCTCTGGACCGTGTGGGACAACAAGACCGAGGAGCCTGCCATGCTCGGCTTCGCCCCGCTCATCGGCCTGACCAAGCCGGAGGCATCGATCGCCTGCGCCTTGCTCAACGACGTCGAACTGAAGAACCAGGCGGCGAAGGTTAAGAAGCCGCGCGGCAAGAGCGCAGCCTGACGGGCATCGCCTGAACGATTTCCGGCCGTATCCTGCTGGAGGCGGCCGGCTTCGGCGCTGCATCGGTCCTGAGCCTGCGGTGGCTCTCAACCTGGCGAGAGTTCGCCTATTGCGCCTGCTGCGGCATCGGTGCCGGAACTGTGGCCGGTTGCTGTTGCATGCCCTGCTGCTTTTGCAGCTTGCGCTGGGCTTTCTGCTTCTTGTGCAGTTCATGCCCGGCTACGCATCCGCCCATGGCGCCAAGCACGCCGTGGTGCCCCGCGTAATGGCCGGCCACGCCGCCGGCGATCCCGCCCGTGATACAGCCAACAGCTCCGGCCTGTGACATTGGCATCGCCAATCCGGCCGCGAGCGTTCCAACAAGCATCAGCCTATTCATCGCTACACCCACGATTGCGTTAGAGCGGACGCTATCCAAGCAGCCGACAGCGCCGCGATTGTGGCGCGGACGCCTGATACGGCACGGCTCTCGCTGTTGTGATCGGCACCTTCCGCGCTTGGCCCAAACAGCGGGCAAGGCAGGCGCGACTGGCGCGATGTTGCCTCATGCCCGCTTCCGCTGATATTGCGGCCCGACCGCCTGTGCGGCTGAACGCGCCGGAACGACTGCTGATGACCAAGCTTCCCGACCTGCCGGTAACGGCGGTGCTACCGCAACTCGCCGAAGCGCTTTCGGCGGGCAACAGCGCCGTGCTGGTCGCACCGCCCGGCGCCGGCAAGACGACGCTGGTGCCGCTGGCGCTGCTCGATGCCGCCTGGCGCGGCGATGGCAGGATCGTGCTGCTCGAGCCGCGCCGGCTCGCTGCTCGCGCCGCCGCCCGCCGCATGGCCTCGCTTCTGGGCGAAGAGCCGGGCGGGGTCGTCGGCTACGCGATGCGCATGGAAAACAAGGTCAGCGCGCGGACGAAAATCCTCGTCGTCACCGAGGGCGTTCTTGCCCGCATGATTCTCGACGATCCCGAACTTCCTGGCGTCGCCGCGGTCCTGTTCGACGAGTTCCACGAGCGCTCGCTCGATGGCGATTTCGGCCTGGCTCTTGCGCTCGACGTGCAGGGCGCGCTGCGCCCCGACCTTAGGCTCATCGTCATGTCGGCGACGCTCGACGGTGCGCGCGTTTCAAGTCTGCTCGATGGCGCCCCCGTGATCGAGAGCGAGGGCCGCAGCTTTCCGGTCGACATCCGCTACGACGAGCGCCCGGCGGGCGTGGCCATCGAGGATGCTATGGCCAGGGCCATCCGCGATGCCCTTGCCGATGAACAGGGCAGCGTGCTCGCCTTCCTGCCCGGCCAGCGCGAGATCGAGCGCACCGCCGAACGCCTCGAGGGCCGCGTCGCCACGGATGTCGACGTCGTCCCCCTCTACGGCCAGCTCGATGGCAAGGCGCAGGACGCGGCGATCCGGCCAGCGCCGCAAGGCCGTCGCAAGGTGGTGCTGGCGACCGCCATCGCCGAAACCTCCATCACCATCGACGGTGTTCGCGTCGTCATCGATTCCGGCCTGTCGCGCCTGCCTAGATACGAGCCGTCGAGCGGCCTGACCCGGCTGGAGACGGTGCGCGCCTCGCGCGCCGCCGCCGACCAGCGCGCCGGCCGCGCCGGCCGCACCAGCCCCGGTATCGCCATCCGCCTGTGGCGCGCCGAACAGACGGCGGCGTTGCCGGCCTTCTCTCCGCCCGAGATACTTGAGGCCGATCTCTCCGGTTTCGTGCTCGACTGTGCCGCGTTCGGGGTCGCCGAGCCCATCACGCTCGCCTTTCTCGATCCGCCGCCCGCACCGGCCCTGGCTGAGGCCCGCACCCTGCTGCGCGAGCTGGACGCCATCGACGCCGATGGCCGCCTGACCGCATCGGGCCAGGCGATGCGCAAGCTGGCTCTGCCCGTGCGCCTTGCCCACATGGTCGCCGAGGCCGGGCGCCAGGGCGCGGGACAGGAAGCAGCCCAGCTCGCCGTACTGATGACCGAACGCGGCCTCGGCGGCGACAGCGCCGATCTCGAACGCCGTCTTTCTCGTTTCCGTTCCGAGCGTTCGCCGCGCGCCAATGCCGCCCGGCAGTTGGCCGAGCGGCTGGCCCGGCAGGTCGAGCGCGAAGCTGTGCGAGGTCCCGCGACAACAGAAGTTTCCACCCCCGGCACTCTTCTCCTCTATGCCTGGCCCGACCGTGTCGCCAAGGCGCGCGGCGAGCGCGGCCGCTTCGTGCTCGCCAATGGCAGCGGTGCATCGGTCGATGCCGCTGATCCGCTGGCCAGCGAACAATATCTCGTCGTCGCCGACCTCCAGGGCAAAGCACAGAACGCCCGCATCGCGTCTGCTGCCGCGGTTTCCGAGGCAGACATCCGCGCCGCCCTCGCCTCGCATCTCGAACGCAAAAGCGAGGCGAGCTTCGACAGGGAAAAGCGCTCGGTCCGCGTCCGCGAGACCGTGCGCCTCGGCGCCGTGACATTGTCCGAGCGCATGCTGCCTGCGCCGAAAGGCGAGGATGCTGATCTTGCCATCCTCCAAGCGCTCCGCGCCCATGGGCTCGGCCTGCTCGACTGGGGCAAGGAGGCCGAGACCCTGCGCCAGCGGCTCACCTGGCTGCATCGCGGCCTCGGCGCCCCCTGGCCCGACATGTCCGACGGGGCGCTGCTGGCACGTCTGGAAGACTGGCTGCTGCCTTTCCTGCGCGGCGAGGCCTCCTTTGCCCGCATCGGGTCGGGCGTGCTCCATGATGCCTTGATGTCGCTCGTGCCGCACGATCTCCAACGCAGGATCGCCTCGCTCGCACCAACCCATTTCACCGCACCTTCCGGCAGCCATGTGCCGATCCGCTACGATGGCGAATGGCCTGTTCTGGCCGTGCGCGTCCAGGAGCTGTTCGGCATGGACAAGCACCCGTCGATCGCCGGCGGCACCGTGCCGCTGACGCTTGAGCTTTTGTCGCCGGCCCATCGCCCGATCCAGACGACGCGCGACCTGCCCGGTTTCTGGCGCGGTTCCTGGGCCGATGTGCGCTCCGACATGCGCGGCCGCTACCCCCGACATGTCTGGCCCGAAAACCCGTTGGAAGCGCAGGCCACCAGCCGAGCCAAGCCGCGCGGCACTTAGCTCTGGCGCGGAGGGGGCCTTGCAGCGCATATAGCGCTGATGAAATCTCTGACGCGCGCACCCGATCTCCAGCACAGCCACAGGCTCCGTCTCAACACGCTGATCCGCTTGCGCTGGCTGGCCATCGTCGGCCAGAGCATGGCGGTTGTCGTCGTCGCTTATTGGCTCGAATTCCCGCTGCCGGTCAGCCTGTGCTTTGCGCTGATCGCCAGCTCGGCCTGGCTCAACCTGTTCCTGGCCTTCCGCTATCCCGCCACCCATCGACTGAATCCGCTGGCCGCCTTTGGCATCCTCACCTTCGACAGCCTGCAGCTCGCCGGATTGCTCTACATGACCGGCGGTCTCACCAACCCGTTTTCGTTGCTGATGACGGTGCCTGTCGTCATTTCGGCGACGTCGCTGCCGCTGCGGCTCACCGCCGTCCTTGCCGGACTGGTCATTGTGATGGTCAGCGTGCTCGCCTTCTTCCACCTGCCGCTGCCCTGGTATGACGGCGTCGTTCTGGCCATGCCGTTCATCTACACGTCGGGCATCTGGCTGGCCGTCTGCTGCTCCATCGCGTTTACCGCGATGTATGCCTTCCGCGTCGCCGACGAGGCCCGCCTGTTGGCCAACGCGCTCGCCGCCACCGAACTGGTTCTCCAGCGCGAACAGCATTTGTCGGCGCTCGATGGCCTTGCCGCCGCCGCCGCCCACGAACTCGGCACGCCGCTCGCCACCATCACGCTTGTCGCCAAGGAGATGGAGCGCGCCCTGGGCAACGATCCGAAATATGGCGAGGACGTCACCTTGCTGCGCAGCCAGAGCGAGCGCTGCCGCGAGATCCTCAAGCGCCTCACCAGCCTGTCGTCGGAGGGCGAAGAGCATCTCGCCCGCCTGCCGCTCACCTCGCTGGTCGAGGAGGTCATCGCCCCGCACCGCGATTTCGGCATTTCGATCAGGCTCGACCCTGGCGAGCGCATCGGGCCTGAGCCTGTCGGCCACCGCAACCCCGGCGTGATCTACGGCCTCGGCAACCTTGTCGAAAACGCCGTTGATTTTGCCCGCAGCAAGGTCACTGTCCACTGGAGCTGGGACGAGGATCAGGTTTCGTTCTCCATTCTCGACGACGGTCCCGGCTTCCCGCACGACATCATCGACCGCATCGGCGAGCCTTACATGTCCACCCGCCAGGGTGCCGAGCCGGGTGGCGGCCTCGGGCTTGGCCTGTTCATCGCCAAGACCCTGCTCGAGCGCTCCGGCGCCGAGATCAGCTTCAGCAACTCCAGCGGCCCGGGCGAGGGCGCCATCGTCGAAATCTCCTGGCCGCGCGCCATCTTCCTCAATCCGGTGCCGGCCGGCTCGACGATGTTCGACACGGCATGAGGCAAGGACGCGGTATTCGGGGCGCGGCATTTGGACCTGTGCCATTGGACATCAAGGCTTTGCACCTATATCTGCTTGAAAAAACCATAAGAACGACTGGGATCAACGATAAAAAGGACAGAAAGCGATGACCACCCAGGACATTGCAGGCGGGCTACCGGGCGAAGACCATTCATTGCTGCTCGTCGATGACGACAAGCCGTTCCTGACGCGCCTGGCACGCGCCATGGAAACCCGCGGCTTCGCCGTGGACACTGCCGAAAGTGTCGAGGAAGCGGTCGCCAAGGTGCGCGCCAATCCGCCTGCCTACGCCGTGGTCGACATGCGCCTCGGTGATGGCAACGGCCTCGACGTCGTTTCCGCCATCCGCGAGCGCCGCGAAGACACCCGCACCGTCATCCTCACCGGTTATGGCAACATCGCAACGGCCGTCACCGCCGTGAAGCTGGGCGCCATCGACTATCTCTCCAAGCCAGCCGATGCCGACGACGTCTATGCCGCGCTGACCAACTCTTCGGGAGAGCGCGCAGCGCCGCCGGAAAATCCGATGTCTGCCGACCGCGTTCGCTGGGAACATATCCAGCGCGTCTACGAGATGTGCGAGCGCAACGTCTCGGAAACCGCACGCCGGCTCAACATGCACCGCCGTACCCTCCAGCGCATCCTCGCCAAGCGGGCGCCGAGATAAGCGAATAGTGAGTAGCGAATAGGGAACGGCGCTTGATCTTCAGGCGCCGTTTTTATTCTACTATTTCCTATTTCCTATTTCCTATTTCCTATTTCCTATTTCCTATTTCCTATTTCCTATTTCCTATTTCCTATTTCCTATTTCCTATTTCCTATTTCCTATTCGCTCTCGCCATCCAGTGCCGGCACTGAAACACCCGCCAGCTCCGCCGCCAGCAGACGGGCAGCGCCCGCACGGGCGATGCGCAGCATCAGCGCCTTGCGGGTGGCCGCCGCCATGCGGTGCTCTGGGGCCTCGCGCATGATCTCGGCGCCATAGCCGTCGGACAGGATGAAGCCGCACTCCTCGGGGAATATCTCGATCGGCACTTCCGGATGGGTGGCAAAGAAGAAGCGGTCGGAATGGAGCCGGTAGTCGGGCCATTTGCGGTCGGTGCGAAAATCCTCGATCGACGACTTGATCTCGATGATCCAGATGTCGCCCTGGCGCGTCAGCGCCACCAGGTCAGCGCGCCGCCCCGTGGCCAGAGACAGTTCCGGCAGCACATGGGCGCCCATCTGGGACAAAAGGCGCTGCACGCCGCGCCGCACCAGCATGGCGCGTTCCGACTGGCGTCCGTCGATGAGCGGGTTCTGGGCGAGCGGTGAAATGATCGGCATCGGCAGATCATGGCATCATTTGTTCACGTTTTGAACCCATCCGGGCGATAAATCCGATGGCCGCTTTCTCGCAACCGAACCTAGCTGACATCGCCTGCCTCACTCGTCCTGCGTGTTGCCGAAATGCCATATCGTCGACCTCACATTCACGCGCGGGCCGCTTTGCGGGCCTGTAGCGCTTGGCAAGCAAAATACCCGACCGTTAAGAATGGTGGCAAAAATGAGGCCGAATCGGTCCGGACACAGCTCTAGTTCGGGAACCCCACATGCAATTGAAGTCACTTGCCATCGTCGCCGCCCTGGCGCTTACCACCGCACTCGCAGGTTGCTCGACCGATGGCGTGTCGCGCATGTTCTCCAATGATTACGGCGGCCGTGTCGATGCCGGCTACCAGCTGCCGACCATTCCGATCAACAAGGTCCCGCGTCAGTTCCATCGTCAGATCGTGCGCTACGACACCGATGAGAAGCCGGGCACCGTCGTCGTCGATACCGAGCAGAAGTTCCTCTATCTGGTCCAGCCTGACGGCAAGGCGATGCGCTACGGCATCGGCGTCGGTCGCGAGGGTTTCGAGTGGCAGGGTACGTCGCGCGTCGCGCTGAAGCGCGAATGGCCGGTCTGGACCCCACCGCCGGCAATGATGAAGCGCCAGCCGGAGCTGGTCAAATGGGCTGGCGGCATGCCCGGCGGCCCCAAGAACGCGCTCGGCGCCCGCGCCCTCTACCTCTACAACAAGGGCGGCGACACCGGCTATCGCCTGCATGGTACGCCCGAATGGTGGTCGATCGGCAAGGCCATGTCCTCGGGCTGCATCCGAATGATGAACCAGGACATCATCGACCTCTACGACCGCGTCGATGTCGGCGCCAAGGTCATCGTGAAATAACTGCGAACCGTCCAGGCAACACGGACGTCGCAAACGAAAAACCGGGCGCTTTGGCCCGGTTTTTTGTTTTTTGGATTGTGGTTCGCTCCGCCTCGGATGGCTGCGGAGCAGAGGGCGGGATCAGGAGACCTGTTCGACCTGCTGCACTTCAGGCACGAAGTGGCGCAGCAGGTTCTGGATGCCGTGCTTCAGCGTTGCCGTCGACGACGGACAGCCGGCGCAGGCGCCCTTCATGTGCAGGAACACGGTGCCGTTCTCGTAGCCGCGGAAGGTGATGTCGCCGCCGTCCTGGGCAACGGCAGGGCGCACGCGGGTGTCGAGCAGTTCCTTGATCGTCACCACGATCTCGGCATCGGCCTTGTCGAAGAATTCGTTCTCGTCGTCATGATGGCCGCCGCCGCCGGCGGCCTGGCCGGCCATGACCGACACGCCCGACATGAAGTGCTCCATGATCGAGCCGAGGATCGCCGGCTTCAGGTGCTGCCAGTCGGGGCCGTCCTTGGTCACGGTGATGAAGTCGTAGCCGAAGAACACGCCGGTGACGCCCGGGATGTCGAACAGCCGTCCGGCCAGCGGCGAGGCCGCGCGCGCGCTGTCGGCGTCGCGGAAATCGGCGGTGCCTTCCAAAAGCACTTCCTTGCCCGGCAGGAACTTCAGTGTGGCCGGATTGGGGGTCGCTTCGGTCTGGATGAACATGACATGTCTCCGTGGCCGCGCGGACGGGCCTTCAGTTTGGAATAATTCTAATTAGGCTCATGACGGCCGACATTCAAGCCGCTGGCGCGCCTCCGCGCCAATATGTTGCGCCCCACCTATTAGGCCAGGCTGGCGATGTCCTCGTCGGACAGGTTCTGGGGCACGACCGTGACCGGAATGGGGAAGGCGGCACTCTTGCCGGCGATCGACGAGACCAGCGGCCCCGGGCCTTCCTTGCCGGCGCCCGCGGCCAGCACCAGGATGGCGATGTCCTGGTCGTCTTCGATCAGCTTGTGGATCTCGTCCGCCGCGCGGCCTTCGCGGACCACGAGCTCCGGCTCGATGCCCAGCGTCTCGCGCACCTTGGCGGCCTGGGTGTCCAGCGCCCCATTGGCCGTGGCGGTTGCTTCTTCGCGCATGATCTTCTCGACGCCCAGCCAGTGCTGGAAGTCATCGGGCTCGATGACATAGAGCAGCACCAAAACACCGTTGGTCGACTGGGCCCGCTTGGAGGCATAGGCCACCGCACGCTCGCATTCGGGCGTTTCGTCGACGATCGCCAGGAATTTGCGCCGGTGTCCGGCTTCCTTGCTGAGGCGTTTGGAGACCATGTGCTACCTGTGCGTTTTGCCAGCAATCTGCCACCGGCGCCGTTCGCCCGCAAGCGGGACGGCGCCGGTGTCGTTGTGTCGTATCAGTCGCCGAGCAGGCCGATGATGTTGCGCACGCTCTTCATCGTGCCTTCGGCGATGGCGCGGGCCCTGTCGCCGCCGTCGCGCAGCACGCTGTCGATATAGGCCGGATCGGCCATCAGGCGGCGCATCTCGCCGGCGACCGGCGCCAGCTTGTCGACCGCCAGATCGGCGAGTGCCGGCTTGAACACCGAGAACTGCTGGCCGCCGAACTCCTTGAGCACCGCTTCCTTCGACATGTCGGCCAGGCCGGCATAGATGCCGACCAGGTTTTCCGCCTCGGGACGCTCCTTCAGCCCGTCGGTCTCGCTCGGCAGCGCTTCCGGATCGGTCTTCGCCTTCTTGATCTTCTTCGAGATCGTGTCGGCGTCGTCGGTGAGATTGATGCGCGACAGGTCGGACGGATCCGACTTCGACATCTTCTTCGAACCGTCGCGCAGGCTCATGATGCGTGCAGCCGGTCCACCGATGATTGGCTCGGTGATCGGGAAGAAGCCGTTGACCGTCTCTTCGCCCATCTGCATTTCCACGCCGATGCCGAGGTCGGCGATGCGGGCCGAGAAGTCGTTGTTGAACTTCTGGGCGATGTCGCGGGTGAGTTCGAGATGCTGCTTCTGGTCTTCGCCCACAGGCACGTGGGTGGCGCGGTAGAGCAGGATGTCGGCCGCCATCAGGCTCGGATAGGCAAGCAGGCCCAGCGAGGCGTTCTCGCGGTCCTTGCCGGCCTTGTCCTTGAACTGCGTCATGCGGTTCATCCAGCCGATGCGCGCCACGCAATTGAAGATCCAGGCAAGCTCGGCGTGCTGCAGCACACGGGCCTGGTTGAAGACGATGTGCTTCTTGGGGTCGATGCCGGCCGCCAGGAACGCCGCGGTGATCGAGCGCGTCTGGCCTTCGAGGTCGTCATGGACGAGCTGGGCAGTCAGCGAATGCAGGTCGACGACGCAATAGATGCAGTCGTTGGTGTCCTGCAGGGCGACGAACTTGCGGATGGCGCCGAGATAGTTGCCGAGATGGAGATTGCCGGTCGGCTGGACGCCGGAGAAGACGAGGGGCTTGAAGGCGGTCATGATGGATCCCGTGGCTTGTGGAGGGCCGTTTCGCGCGCGGCGAAATGCGAGACGCGCTTATGAACGATGGTCGGGAAACGATCAAGACTTTGCGGAGCTGGCCCCACTTTCGCGGCCGGGCTGCCCCAGTTGCCCAGGAGCTTCCGACTTGCGCCTGGCCGCCCGCTTGTCGGGCAGTCCGACCAGCGTGCGGAAAGGCGCAGGCAACATGTCCGCGAGGACGGCAAACATCAGCGACCAGAAGGTAGTGATGGCGACCACAAGGACGAACTCCAGCCACAGCGGCCGTTCCAGCGGCAGCACGTAGAACAGCGCCATCACCACGAAGGTCTGGTGGACGATGTAGAGCGGGAAGATCTTGGCGTTGAGCCAGCTGAGCGTCTTGCTCGGCCGATTGAGGTGTCTGGAAGCGAAGCCGACGCAGGCGAGGATCATGCACCAGGCCATGACGAAGGATAGCGTCTTGTAGAGTGCTTCGTTCATGCCGCCATGCGCGCCGCCGATGCCGTAGACCTCGCCGATCCAGGCGTAGCGGAAAAGCAGAGCCGTCAGCACGGCAACCATCGCCGCGCTCAACCAGCGCCGCGAAACGATGCCGCCGATGACCGCTTGATGATGCTTGGCGACGAGGAAACCGAGGCCGAACCAGCTCGCTTCGGCCGCGAACCAGGCGCCGTCATTGTAGAGCACGTTGGTCTGGCGCGGGAAGAATGGCGACAGCGCCAGATGCAGAACGAGCGGCAGCAGCACAAGCACATAAATCGCCGGCGAGCGCGCGACGCGCTCGAAGCCGGCCATGAACGGGCGCATCCGCTCAGACGTCACCAGCAGGAAGACAGGGTAGCAGATGAAGGTCATGACCAGCAGATAGGCCACGAACCACATATGCGCCCAGGAGAAGTTGCCGGTCGGGTAGCGTCCCTCGGTGAAGTAGTGCACCAGCCAGAATTCGAACAGCGAGCCCGAGAAGTCACCCTCGTAGATGCGCTCGTACCAGACCTGCGGCACGATGATCACGCACATGGCGAAGATCAGCGGCACGAACAGCCTGACGAAGCGGCCGCGCAGGAAGGCGAGCCCGCTTTCGGAGCGGAAGGCGAACCATGTGCCCATGCCCGAGACGAAAAACAGCAGCGCCAGCCGCCAGACCCGCGGAAACATCATCGCCAGCGACAGGCCGGCGCTACGTTCGGGGCTGCTGATCAGCCAGTCGAGGTCGGGAAAGAAGCCGACCGACGAATGATAGAGAATGAGCAGGGCAAATGCCGTGACGCGTAACCAGTCGACGTAGTGAAGTCTTGTGCTCTGCTGCATCGGGCTTGCGCCCCCGCCTTCCGGACTATGAGGTCATAGTCGAATATTTCGTCGGCCAAGTTGATGACCGGGAAATATTAAAAATTCCCCCTTCGCGCTGCAGCGCCTGGCCTACTCCGGTTCGACGACGGGCTCCGTTGGTGTCGCGCGGTTGCGCTTGATGTTGCGCCTGAGCATGCCGAAATCGGCGCCGCCGATGCCGAAGGCGAGTCCGAAATAGACGATCACCGCGCCGGCAATCAGCACCGCCAGTGCCGCCGCCTGGGTGTAGAAGGGTGCTGCAGATCCCAGCCACTGTTCGGCAAAACCCATCGCGTACCATAGGCCGGCTGCCATGATCGCCGAGGCGATGACGAGCCGTGGGGCGCGGCGGATAAGGCCGGCGTCGCGGTCCCAGTGGCCGCGCCAGATCAGTGTACCCAAAAGCATCGCCGCGTTGATCCAGCCGGCGATCGCGGACGCGGCCGCAATGCCGGGCGCGCCCATAGATGGGAACAGCGTCAGCGCCACCGAGATGTTCACCGCCACCGAGATCGCGGCGAAATACATCGGCGTGCGCGTGTCCTCGCGGGCGAAGAAGCCGGGCGTGAACGCCTTGATCAGCACGAAGGCGGGCAGGCCGAGACCGAAGATGGCGAGGATGGAGGCCACGACCGGCGTGCTGTTCGAGGCGGCGAAGGCGCCGCGCTCATAGAGCACACGTACGATCGGCTCGGACATCACAAGCAGTGCCGCCGTGGCCGGCAGCGTCAGGAACAGGGTGAACTCCACCGAGCGGTTCTGCAGGTTTGCCGCCTCGATCCGGTTGCCCGACTTCAGTGCCCGCGACAGTTCCGGCAAAAGCACGATGGCGACGGCCACGCCGACCACGCCGAGCGGCAGCTGGTAGATGCGGTCGGCCAGGTTAAGCGACGACACGGCGCTGTCCTGGCCCGAGGCGATGGCCGTACCGATCAGCGTGTTGATCTGGGTGATGCCGCCGGTGATCGCCGCGGGGAGGGCGAGCCACAACAGGCGCTTGACGTTGGGCGTCATCTTCGGTCGGCGGAAGCCGATCGAGATACCGGCGTGGCGCACCGCGATCCAGACGATGGCAAGCTGCACGATGCCGGCGGCCAGAACGCCCCAGGCAAGCGCGTAGCCGACCTTCAGCCCATCATGGCCGTTGTACCAGGCGTTGGCCAGAACCCCGACCAGGATGACGTTCAGGAACACCGGTGCTACGGCGGCGGCGAAGTAACGGCGCAGCGAGTTCAGCATGCCGGCCATCATCGCACCCAGTGACATGCAGATGAGGTAGGGGAACATGATGGTGGCGAGCGCCACCGTCAGATCGTATTTGTCGGGATCGGCGGCAAAGCCGGGCGCCACGATGAAGCGCACGATCAGCGGCATCGCCAGTTCCATGGCGATGGTCAGCACCAGAAGCACCGAAAACAGCACGCCGAACACTTCTTCCGAGAAGCGCTTGGCGCCGTCGACGCCGGTGGCCTCGATCTCCTTGGCAAACAGCGGCACGAAGGCTGCGTTGAACGCGCCCTCGGCAAACAACCGGCGGAAGGTGTTGGGAAACTGGAAGGCGGCGTAGAAGGCGTCGGCCACCGGTCCGGTGCCGAGTGCTGCAGCCATCAGCATCTCGCGGGCAAAGCCCAGCAGCCGGCTCATCAGCGTGCCCGAGGCGACCGTCGCGAATTTCTTGATCAATGACATGGGGGGCGACAATGCCTCGGCGATTGCGACGAGATGATGGTCCGGTTCACTCTGCTGCGGCCTTCGCCTTGCCGCGTTCGGCTGCGGGGCCGTCCAGCGTCGTGATCAGCCGGGCGCGGATGCTGTCGAGCCGCGTCGGGTTGTCGAGCTTCTGGCCGGTCAGGTCGGTTACGTAGAAGGTGTCGATGACCTTCTCGCCGAAAGTGGTGATGTGGGCCGAGGCGATGTCGAGCGACAGGTCAGACAGCGCGCCCGTGATCTCCGACAGCAGGCCCGGGCGGTCCAGCCCTTCCACCTCGACCACGGAGAAGCGGTTCGACAGCGTGTTGCGGATCTCGGCGCGCGGCTGGATGCGGAAGGTCTTCTGGCCGCGCTTGGGCTTGGCTCGCTTGGCGATCATCTCCGGTAGCCAGCTTTTGCCCGACAGCACGTCCTCGATCAGCCCGCCGACGCGTTCGGCCCGGCGGCGCTCGTCCTCATCGCGGTCGAATTCGCGTGAGATCAGGATGATGTCCAGCGCCCGCCCGTCCGAAGTGGTGAAGATCTGCGCGTCGACGATGTTGCCGCCGGCGGCCGCACAGGCGCCTGCGATAACCGAAAGCAAGCGCGGATGGTCCTGCGCCAGCACGGTGATCTCGGTCACCGCCTCGAATTCGCGCGTCCTGACCATGGTCGACAGATGCTTGCCGGCTTCGTCGGTGGCGCGGATGAATTCGGCGTGCCGCTTCTGGTCCTCGAGGTCGACGGTCAGCAAATAGTTGTCGTAGTGCAGCTTGACGTATTTCTTGCGCGCCCGTTCCGGCCAGGCCTCGAGTGCCGCGGCCAGCGTCTCGCGTGCTGCCGCCGTGCGCTCGGCCCGGGACACCTCGGAGAAGCCGCCGGTGAGCAGAAGTTCGGTCTCGTAATAGAGCGTGCGCAGCAGCTGGCCCTTCCAGCCGTTCCACACGCCGGGACCGACGCCCCTGATGTCGCACACCGTCAGGATCAAGAGCAGCTTCAGCCGCTCCACCGACTGCACCACATCAGCGAAGTCGTCGATGGTCTTGCGATCGTTGAGATCGCGCGTCTGCGCCGTCATCGACATGACCAGGTGGTTCTCCACCAGCCAGGCCACCGTCTCGGTGTCGGCAGGCGACAGCCCCATATGCGGACAGATGCGGCGGGCGATCTTGGCGCCGGCTTCCGAGTGGTCTTCCGGCCGGCCCTTGGCGATGTCGTGCAGCAGCACCGCGACATAGAGCACTTCGCGCTGCTTCTTCAGGCTGCCGATCAGCGAATGGCTGAGCGGATGGATCTTCTCGCCGTCGCCATGTTCGATCTCGGACAGCACGCCGATGCAGCGCAGCAAATGCTCGTCGACAGTGTAGTGGTGGTACATCGAGAACTGCATCATCGCGACGATCTTGCCGAAGTCGGGGATCAGCCGTCCGAGCAGCCCGGCCTCGTTCATGCGGCGCATGTTGAGCTCGGGGTTGCGGTCCGATGTCAGGATGTCGAGGAAATAGCGGTTGGCCTCCGCGTTGCGGCGCAGGCCCTTGTCCACCAGCCCGAGCGAGCGGGTGAGCAGCTTCAGCGCGTTGGGGTGCAGTTCCAGCCCGTGCCGGTCGGCGAACCAGAAGAAGCGCAGCATGTTGACCGGGTCGCGCTCGAACACCTTGTCGTCGGCGACGTTGATGCGCTGGTTGTCGATGATGAAGTCGCTGGTGCCGGCAAGCTTGCGCTTCCGCCTGGAAAAGCCCTGCAGCAGTCCGTGGAAGCCCGGCGCGTCCTTGGCCTGCTCTTCTTCGAGCGCAGCACAGAAGATGCGAGTCAGGTCACCCACTTCCTTGGCCACCAGGAAGTAGTCCTTCATGAAGCGCTCGACCGCCGAAAGCCCTGGCTGGGTGGTGTATCCCAGCCGCTGGGCGATCTCGCGCTGGATGTCGAAATGCAGCCGCTCTTCCGGCTTGCCGGTCAGGAAATGCATGTGGCAGCGCACCGCCCACAAGAAGTCCTCTGCCTCGACGAACTGGCCGTATTCGCCCCGGGTGAACACGCCCTTGTCGATCAGCTCGGCGCCGGTGCGCACCCGGTAGTAATATTTGGCGATCCAGAACAGCGTGTGCAGGTCGCGCAACCCGCCCTTGCCGTCCTTGATGTTGGGCTCGACCAGATAGCGGCTTTCGCCCGCCTTGGCGTGACGGGCGTCGCGCTCGGCAAGTTTGGCCTGCACATATTCGGGCCCGGTATCCTTCACCAGCTCCCTGTCGAAGCGCTCGATCAGCTCGTTGCAGAGCTTTTCCTCGCCCCAGACGAAGCGCGCCTCGAGGATCGCTGTGCGGATGGTGATGTCGCTGCGCGACAGCCTGATGCACTCGTCGATGTTGCGGGTGGCGTGGCCGACCTTCAGTCCCATGTCCCACAGCATGTAGAGCATGTATTCGACGATCTGCTCGCCCCACGGCGTCTGCTTGTAGGGCAGCAGGAACAACAGGTCGATGTCCGAGCCCGGCGCCAGCGTGCCGCGGCCGTAGCCGCCGACGGCAACCACCGCCATGCGCTCGGCCTGCGACGGGTTCTTGGCGCGGTAGACGTGGGTGACGGCGAAGTCGTAGAGGACGCGGATGACCTCGTCCATCAGGTGCGAGATGCGGATGGCGCAGGCGGTGCCGCCTTCGTCCTCCATCAGCATGTTCTCGGCGATCTTCTTGCCGACGGCGATGCGTTCTTTGAACATCGCCAGCGCCGTTGCCCTGATCCCAGGATCGGCGCCGTTGCCGTCCTCGCCGGTCAGCGCGCTCAGGTCGCGGCGCAAGCCGTCCGCGTCGATCAGAAGCTCCAGGTTGAGCGGGATGTTCGTCATGTGCCTCGGCTGGCCTTGCCCTTGAGGCCGCGTCTATAGCGCGATTTTTCCGCCATGGGTATGGCCGGCTGACGTTGCCGGTTTAGCTGCGCCAGGGCGGCTCTCCCACACAACCTTGCCGCGGGGCAGGGTGTTGACCTTCCACGTACTGGAACCTCTAGATTCGCATGACGAGGAATGCGGAATCCCAGACATGAACGACAAGCACGACCACCACGATCATAGTCACCACGGCCACGGTCATCACGCGGCCAAGGCTCCGACCGGCGACGAAGCCGTGCTGCGCGACCCCGTCTGCGGCATGACCGTCGATCCGGTGGCCGGCAAGCCGTCGCTCGAACATGGCGGCCATCGCTATCATTTTTGCAGCGCCTCGTGCCGTGACAAGTTCCAGGCGGCACCGGACACGTATGTGAGCGCCAAGGATCCGGTCTGCGGCATGGATGTCGCCCGCGACACGGCCAGGCATTTCCTCAAGCATGAAGGTGCGGGCTACTATTTCTGCTCGTCAACCTGCGAAGGCAAGTTCACCGCCGAACCGGCCAAGTATCTCTCCGGCAAGCCGGCCGCAGCGCCTGCGCCCAAGGGCACGCAATACACCTGCCCGATGCATCCCGAAATCATCAGGGACAAGCCCGGCTCCTGCCCGAAATGCGGCATGGCGCTCGAACCGATGATGCCCGGCACTGATGACGGCCCCAACCCTGAATTGGTCGACTTCACCCGCCGCTTCCTGGTCAGCGCGGTGCTGTCCATTCCGCTGCTCATCATCGCCATGGGCCCGATGGTCGGCCTGCCGGTGCGCGACTGGATCGGCGAGCCGCTGGCTTCCTGGCTTGAGCTCGCGCTGGCAACGCCCGTGGTGCTCTGGGCGGCACTGCCCTTCTTCCATCGTGGCCTGGATTCGTTCCGCAACTGCAGCCCCAACATGTGGACGCTGATCTCGCTCGGTGTTGGTGCCGCCTATCTCTATTCGGTCGTCGCCACATTGTTTCCCGACCTGTTCCCGCACCAGTTCCGCGGCCATGGCGGCTCCGTGCCAGTCTATTTCGAGGCGGCCAGCGTCATCGTCGCCCTTGTCTTCCTCGGCCAGGTGCTGGAACTTCGGGCGCGTGAGCGCACCGGCTCGGCCATCCGCGCCCTGCTCGACCTCGCGCCAAAGACCGCCCGCCGCATCGCTGACGACGGCTCGGAAGGCGAAGTGCCGCTCGACGAGGTGGTCGGCGGCGACCGCCTGCGCATCCGCCCGGGCGACAGCGTTCCGGTCGACGGCATCGTCCTGGAGGGCCGTTCCTCGGTCGATGAATCAATGATAACCGGCGAGCCGGTTCCGGTCGAAAAGACAGAAGGCGACAAGCTCACCGGCGGCACGCTGAACAAGAACGGTTCGCTCATCATGCGCGCCGAGAAGGTCGGCAGCGAGACGATGCTGTCGCAGATCGTCGACATGGTCGCCAAGGCCCAGCGCAGCCGCGCCCCCATCCAGGGGCTGGCCGACCGCGTGTCGTTCTACTTCGTCCCCGCCGTCGTGGTGATCGCCATCGCCGCCTTCATCGTCTGGGCGATCTTCGGCCCCGAGCCGAGCATGGTCTTTGCCACCGTCTCGGCGGTGTCGGTGCTGATCATCGCCTGTCCTTGTGCGCTTGGCCTCGCCACGCCGATGTCGGTGATGACCGCCACAGGCCGCGGCGCCCAGGCCGGCGTGCTCATCAAGGACGCCGAGGCGCTGGAGCGTTTCGCCCGCGTCGGCACGCTGATCGTCGACAAGACCGGCACGCTGACCGAGGGCCGCCCGAAGCTCACCGACATCGTCACCGCTGAAGGCATCGCGGAGACGGAGCTGCTGTCGCTTGCCGCCGGCCTCGAAAAGGGCTCCGAGCATCCGCTGGCCGAGGCCATCGTCGAAGGCGCGGCCGAGCGCGGCGTGACCGCGCCTGACGTCCACCACTTCGAATCCGTCACCGGCAAGGGTGTCGTCGGCGCCGTCGCCGATCGCAAGGTGGCGCTTGGCAACGCGGCGCTGATGGCCGACCTCGGCATTAACTTCGGCGATCTCGCCGCCCGTGCGGATGCGCTGCGCGGCGAGGGCAAGACGGCGATGTTCGTCGCTCTCGACGGCAAGCCGGCCGGCCTTGTCGCCGTCGCCGATCCGATCAAGGCCTCGGCCACCGCCGCCATCCGCGAGCTCCACAGCCTTGGTCTGAGGATCATCATGGCGACCGGCGACAACGCCCGCACCGCCAAGGCCGTCGCCGAAAAGCTCGGCATCGACGAGGTCCGCGCCGACATGCTGCCCGAAAGCAAGAAGGCGCTGGTCGACGAGCTCTGCGCCAAAGGGCAGGGCGTCGCCATGGCCGGCGACGGCGTCAACGACGCGCCCGCCCTTGCCGCAGCCGACGTCGGCATCGCCATGGGCACCGGCGCCGACGTCGCCATGGAAAGTGCCGGCATAACGCTGGTCAAGGGCGACCTCGGCGGCATCGTCCGCGCCCGCAAACTTGCCCAGGGCACCATCCGCAACATCAAGGAGAACTTGTTCTTCGCCTTCGTCTACAATGTTTTGGGTGTTCCCGTCGCCGCTGGCGTCCTATATCCGGTCCTCGGCACGCTTCTGTCGCCGATGATTGCCGCCGCCGCGATGAGCCTTTCGTCGGTGTCGGTCATTGCCAACGCGCTGCGGCTCAGGGCGATCAAGCTCTGAGCCAGGCGGGGTTCCGGAGCCGCAATCGGCGGCTCCAAGGGCCTTGTCCGGCGACCAGATTGTAGAAGGACTACCGATGAACCTGATGAAGAAGATCGTTCTGGCCCTGATGGCCGCGGGCATGCTCGTTGCCGTCATGCTCGAGACAGCACCGGCCCAGACCGGCAATATCGGCCAGCCGGCCGTCCAGTCCGCGGCCTGATCCGCGGACTGTCAGTTCGGCCGGGCAGGGAGCAACGCGGCTGCCCAGCTGCTTAGAGGCGGCGACGGTCAGAACTGGCTCGTCAGCCCCACTGTTACGGTGCGTCCACGTCCGGTCTTCTCGCCCATCTCGCCCGAAACCGCCGGGCTGTAGGCCACGTTGGTCAGGTTCTCGATGTTCATGAACGCCGTGGCGTTCTTGTTGAACTTGTACGAGGCATAGGCGTTGAACAGCGTGTAGGCTTCCTTCCTTTCCGTATCTCCGAAGCCGACTGCATAGCGACTGCCGCCGACGTGGTTCATGGTCGCGCCGACGGTCAATGCTTCCTCGAATGCCCGGATGCCGACATCGACCGAGATGTTGCTTTCCGGCAGGAAGGTCGAGTCGCCGTTGCCTATGCCCGCGCCCCAGCCGACAGGCTGGGTGTTGCGTGCCCGCGTGTAGGAAAGGTTGACGTAGGCATAGCCGGTGTCATAGCCGCCCTCGACCTCGAAGCCCTGTGACGTCGTGGTTCCCGGAACATTGACCCAGATCGCCCGCTCGTAGGGATCTCCAGGAATGCTGATCAGGTTGTTGACGATGTAGTTGTCGATGTCGCTTCGGAAGTAGTTGGCCTTCAGGCGCAGTTCGTCGCCGCCGAACAGCACGTTGTCCTTGATGATGTTGGCGCCGACCTCCCAGCCTTTCGAGGTCTCTGGATTGAGGTAGAAGTTGGAATATTGGCCGCCGCCGACGCCCGAGCCGATGGGAACCAGAGCCCACAACGCTTCGCGCGCCGATGGCGGCCTGAAGCTGTGCGAGTAGGTCACATAGGGCTGCAGCCAGTCGAGCGGCTTTGCCGACAGTGTGATCTTGGGGTTGAGCGCGGCCTCATGCCGGGAGACGTCGACATTGCCGCCTGTCGGCGGGCAGAAGCCGACATTCGGCAGGCACGGGCTCTGCCGTCCGCTCAGGCCCCAGTAATCGTAGTTGAGGCCGGCATTCAGTTCGAAGATGCCCTGCGACAGCGTCAGGTCGGAGAAAACGCGCGCCTTCTGCATGTGTCCGGGCGGATTGGCGCCGCGGAACTGGTTGACCTTGTAGTCGTTCGACGAATAGGCCGCGCCATAGTCCCAGCTGGCGCTCAGCTCCTCGGTCACGTCGAACCGGCTGGTGTTGACGATGTCGAAGCCGTAGCCGAAGTCGCGCGTGTTGCGCCTGCGGTACGATCCGCCCGTCGTCGGATCGTAGGACATGTCGGTGCGGTTGTAGTAGCCGTTGATCCTGAGGTCGATCCAGTCGCTGCCGGGCTGATATTTGTAGTTGGCCGTGTAGGTCGCGTTGTCGACGCCCCAGTCGTAGCCTGACACCAGGAAGTCGTTCTTGTACCAGCGTGCGCCGAGCTTCAGGTCGTGCACGTCGTCGGGCTGGAAATGCAGCTTCACCAGCCCGGATCCCGGTTTGTTGCCGGCGTCGGGCGTGTTGTAGGTGCCGTCGCCGCGCTTGTAGTTGGCGTGGTCGCTGTAGCTGAAGGCGCCCATGATCGACGCCTGTCCGCCGCCGGACAGATCGGTCCGCACCCCGGCTGCGGCCATTCCGGAAAAGCCGTAGCCATTGCCGCCGGCCTTGACGATCGTCTTGACGCCCCGATCCTGTCCTTCGAGCACGACGTCGTCGAAGTCGATGGTGCGGAAATTGACGGCACCTGCCAGCGAACCCATGCCATAGGCGCCGTTGACCGCGCCGCGTTCGGCGCCGATGCCCGCCAGGAGATTGGTGTCGATGTAGAGCAGCTCGCCACCCGTGGAGGCGTGGCCCGCCGCATTCCTGAATGTCTGCGGTACGCCGTCGATCATGGTGTTGACGCGGCCGTCGGCCTCGAAGCCTCTGATATTCACCGACACGCCCGGCTGGCTCGACGACATGCGCGTGAACGTGCCCGGCATGCTGCGCACGATGGCATTGGCGTCGCCGCCAAATTTCTCCTGGACGATCTTGCCGTCGATAACGCTGACGCCGCCGGGTGTCTGATAGGGAGCATTCGGATCGCTGCCGGCACTGATCGTGATCGGTGGAAGCAACGTCGGTGTGCCGGCCGCCGCTGCCTTCTTGTCGGCCTTGACCGGCTCGGGCGGCGGCTTCGGGCTGTTGGAGGATTGAGCGTGGGCCACGTTAAGGGCCATGGTGCTGCAGACGGCGGCCAGCGCGAAGGTGCTGCAGCGGATGATACGATAGGTGTTCACTGTGTTCCTCAAAATGTAGGAATCAGTGGCTTGCTGTGAAGAGTGGACTGCTAGCTTCTGATGCGCGTCTTCGTGCGGGAAGACTTGGTTCCTGGTCTATGGTGATGTGCCAAAGCCTTCGGTTCGCCATTCAAGACAATGGGAACAACGGCTTCGGCGCAGGTGGCCGGCCTCTCGTCCAGGTCCCCGAGAGAAGACATCGATACATCGGTATGTTGTTTGGCCACCCCACTGGCCGGTCGACGGCCATGCGCACGAATTACATTAACTTGATATTTTGAGTCAAGTTTTAAGGTGAACGTTTCGACTGTCGCTCCACATGCGCTTCACGCATCTGTTCGGATCGCGTGGCAGAGGATGGAAAACACTTCCATCGCCAAGGCGGTAGCCAACAACAGATGGTGCGGTAAGCTGGTGCAAACCGCTGAGGAGACCGCCATGTCCGCGACCACAACACTGCCTTCGGGCGAAGCCGTTCCGGTGCTCGGCCAGGGCACCTGGATGATGGGCGAGAGCCGCAACAGCATGTCCGACGAGGTGGCGGCATTGCGGCTTGGCCTCGACCTCGGCGTCAGCCTGATTGACACCGCCGAGATGTACGCCGATGGCGGCTCCGAAGAGGTTGTCGCCGAGGCGATCTCGGGCCGCCGCGACGAAGTCTTCCTGGTCTCGAAGGTTCTGCCCTCCAATGCCTCCCGCAATGGGGTGCTGCGTGCCTGCGAGGCGAGCCTGAAGCGCCTGCGCACCGATCGCCTCGACCTCTACCTGCTGCACTGGCGCGGCGGCGTGCCGCTGGCCGAAACCGTCGATGCCTTCGAGCAGCTGGCGCGCGACGGCAAGATCCGCCACTGGGGCGTCAGCAACTTCGATGCCGACGACATGGACGAGCTCGCCGGCTTGCCCTCAGGTGGCGCCTGCCAGGCCAACCAGGTGCTCTACAACCTGACGCGCCGCGGCATCGAGTTCGACCTCCTGCCGCAGTGTCGCGATCTCGGCATGCCGGTCATGGCCTATTCGCCTGTCGAGCAGGGCGCCTTGACGCACAATCCGCGCCTGCAGGCCATCGCCGGCCGCTACGGCGTCACCGCAGCGCAGGTGGCGCTCGCCTGGGTCATGGCGCAACCCGGTGTCATCGCCATCCCCAAGGCCACGCGCCTGGAGCACGTCCGCCAGAACGCCGCCGCTCGCGACATCCGCCTCACGTCGGAAGACCTAGCCGAACTCGACCGGCTGTTCCCGCCGCCGGCACGCAAGCGCCCGCTGGAGATGATCTGACCAAATGACCTGACCGGACGATCCAGCCCGCTCAGTTCGCCTTGACGGTACAGATGCCGTTGGCGCCGCCCTTGCCCGTGTAGGAAACGCTGGCCGATCCGTCGGGATTGATGCTGAGCGAGATAGTCACCTCGTGCCCTTTGGCCTCGAAGTAGTTGTCGTTGAACTTCTTCAGCTTGGCTTCCTTGCCGTTGATGTAGACGGGCCCACCTTCGTCGGCATGGACCTCGATCTTGCCGGGGCAGGTGGCATTGACCAGCGGGATCGACGCGCTCGCCTGGCTGGCGATCGTCATGGCTGCTGCGACAAGCAAGGAACCGGCGATCAGCTTGTTCATGTCGGCGTCCCCATCTCTGTTGGTGCCGGCCACTGTCGCGCTGCCCGCTGCGCTCCGCAAGTGCCGTCAGCTTGCCAGCGCCAGGCTTTCCTCCTTGGCGGGCCCGAAGTCACGCCTGGCGATCCCGACATAATGTTCGCCGAAGGGCCTGGGTATGGCGATGCCAAAACCCTGGGCGTAGTCGACGCCGATCTCGCGCAGGGTCGCTGCGATGTCGTCATTCTCGACGAATTCGGCGATGGTGCGCTTGGCGGTGACCTCGCCGATATGGTGGATCATCTCCACCATGGCGCGGTCGATGCGGTCGACGAGCATGTCCTTGACGAAGCCGCCGTCGATCTTGAGGTAGTCCACCGGCAGCGCCTTGAGGTAGCTGAACGACGACATGCCCGAGCCGAAATCGTCGAGCGAGAAGCGGCATCCATGCGCCTGCAGCGCCTTGATGAAGCGCGCGGCGCTGTCGAGGTCGGCGATGGCGCTCGTCTCGGTGATCTCGAAGCAGATCATCGTCGGCGGCACGCCGGTGCGGGCGAAGTGCTCCAGAACATAGCCGACAAAAGTTTCGTCGCCGAAGCTCGCGCCTGACAGATTGATAGCGCAGGTGGCGATAGTATCAGATGCGCCGCCCCTGGCCTGCGCTGCCAGCGTGTCCAGCGCCGAGCGCACCACCCAGCGGTCGATCAGCGGCATCAGCCCGTAGCGCTCGGCGGCCGGGATGAAGGCGCCCGGCGGCACCATGTTGCCTTCGTGATCGACCAGCCGCACCAGAAGCTCGACATGCGCGCCTGTCTCGGTGTCCGGCGCCAGCGGCACGATCTCCTGGGCAAACAGGCGGAAGCGGTTCTGCTCGAGCGCCTCGCGCAGCCGCTGCACCCAGGCCATCTCGCCCAGCCGCTGCGCCAGCGCGCGATCGCCGACCTGCTGGAACTGCACCCGGTTGCGCCCGGCGTCCTTGGCCATGTAGCAGGCCACGTCGACGCTGCGCAGGATTTCCTCCAGCGACATGGTCGCGTCCGACAGCCCGACCACGCCGATGCTGGCGCTGGTCTTGAAGCTGCGGCCGTCCCACGAGAAATGCAGGTCCTCGACCGCCTGGCGCAGCTTCTCGGCCGTCTGCGCCGCAAGCTCCGTCGGGCAGTTCTCCATGATGATGCCGAACTCGTCGCCGCCAAGCCGGGCCAGAAGGTCGCCATGGCGCAGCAATTGCCCGGCCACCGCCCCGATCTTGCGCAGCAGCTCGTCGCCCGCCGCATGGCCGCAGGTGTCGTTGACGACCTTGAACTGGTCGAGGTCGATATACATCAACGCATGCACTGCCGGTCGCCGTGAAAGCCCGGCCAGCGTCGCCCGCAGCCGTGCCTCGAATTCGCGCCGGTTGGCGAGCCCGGTCAGTGCGTCATGCGTCGCCTGCCATGAGAGCTGCGCCAGGAATTCCTGTTCTTTGGTGCGGTCGTGGAACACCAGCACCGAGCCCGCGATCTTCTGTTCGATGATCAGCGGTGCTGCCACCAGCGACACCGCCACCGTCGACAGGTCCGGCCGCACCAGCTGCTGCTGCACGCCGCTGCCGTCGAAGGGCTCGCCCGCCAGCACCTTCTCGATCAGGCCCTTTTCCTCTTCGCCTGTCTCTTCGCTGAGCAGCCGGAACAGCCGGTTGAGATGCTTGCCCTTGACCTCGGTGCTTTGCCAGTCGAGCAGCACCTCAGCCGCCGTGTTCATGTAGTCGAGCCGCCCATCGGCATCGGTCGCCACCACCGCTTGGCCGATCGAGCCCAGCGTGATCTGCGCCCGCTCGCGCTCGGCGTTCAGCGCCGTCTCGAAAGCTTCGCGCTGTTCGAGCAGCTTGCCCGTGCGCCGCATGGCGAGAAGGATCAGAAGGCCAGCAGTGATGACATTGACGCCGAGCAGAAGGTTGGAGATGGCGCGCGAGCCGCGCCCGAGCGATTCCGAGAACGCGTCCGCCAGCGGCGCGGTCGTCTCGTAGAGGTGGTTGATTTCGGCCTTCCACCTGGCCAGCTCGCCCGGCTGCGGCGGGCCCTCCGCCATCCGGCTGTCAATGCGCTCGCCGAGTGCGGCGATCTCCAGGATCTTAGGGTCGGCATCGACCCAGCGATGCACCGAATTGGCGAGATAGCTTATGTCCCTGAAGTAGCGGAACAGCCAGATCAGGCCGGGAATGTCGTCGGGATGGTTGCCGCCGCGCAGGAAGCCGTCATAGGCGGCGCGATAATCCGGCACCGGCTGTTCCATGGCCAGGCGCGCGTCGCGGTCAGCCAGCGGCACGGCGATGGCGCGGCGGAAGTGCTGGAGATTGGCGTTCTCGCCCGTCTCGGCATAGAGCGTCAGATAGTGGATCGCGTCGCGCTGGCCCTTGGACCAGGCGTTCTCACCCGCCACATAGGCCCGGACGGCCGAAAGCGTGTAGAGGCTTGCGCCGGCAATGATCGTCTGGATGCTTACCACGATCAGAAAGGGCCAAAGCAGCCCGAAAAGCCTGAACCTGGATCGTGTGTCGGTCTGCTTCGTCACATGCACGGCGAAACGAACTCGCCCCCCGGCTATCGTTTCCGCACTTCTGCGGTTCGGCAATTGCTACATCAGCGGGCTTTAAAATTCCCTTCACGGGAAGCTTGGAATTCAGGATGTCATGATGACGCAGCGTAAGGCGCGCTGTTGGCACCCGCTGCCCTATGCGGCGCAGCGACCGCGAATATATCTTCGTCCGGATTCGCCAGCGGAGGACAACATGCGCATCGTCGGTTTCATGCCCATGGGAATTTCAGGCTGATGGCGCCGGTTTATGTCGACCCGGCCAAGGTCCGCGAGTTCCGCGACCGCCAGGCTTTCTACGACTGGCTCGGCGCCAATCACGACAAGGCAGACGAGGTCTGGATCAAAATCCACAAGGTTGCTTCCGGCCTGCCCTCGATCACGCCCAAGGAGGCCATCGACGCCGTCCTTTGCTGGGGCTGGATCGACGGCATCCGCAAGGGCCTCGACGACAGGAGTTTCCTGCAGCGCTACTCGCCGCGCGGCAGGAAGGCCGTCTGGAGCCAGATCAACGTCGACAATGTCGCCCGCCTGATCGCGGAGGGCCGCATGACCGAGCACGGCCTGGTGCAGGTAGAAGCGGCCAAGGCCGACGGCCGCTGGGACCGCGCCTATGGTTCGGGCAAGGGCATGAAGATCCCCGACGACCTCCAGGCTGCCATCGATGCCGTGCCCGAGGCCAAGGCGATGCTCGGCAAGCTCAGCGAGCAGAACCGCTTCGCGCTCGCCTTCCGCACCCACAACATGAAGACCGAGGCCGGCCGCAAGAAGAAGATCGAAATCTTCGTCGACATGCTCAAGCGCGGCGAGACCATCTATCCGCAGAAGATGAAGTAGCGAGACCGCCAGCCGGCGCTTCCCGATTCAGGCTTGGTCAGCAAACAGGTTGGCGGCCATGAAGTCCACGAAGACGCGCACCTTCGGCGACAGGTAGCGGCTCGTCGGCCAAAGCGCCCTGAACGTGCCGGTCGGCGCGAGATGATCGTCGAGCAGCGTTCGCAGATGGCCGTTGGCGATCGCGGCCGCAACCGCAAAAGGCGGAAGGCAGGCAATGCCCAAGCCGCTTTCGGCGAGATGGATGAGCGGCTCCAGCGTGCTCGCCATGTGCGTTGTCGGCAGGGCGAGGCGCAAGTCCTCGCCGTTGCGCACCAGCGGCCACGGCTCCAGCTTGCCGGTGCTCGGATAACGATGGTGCAGGCATCTGTGTCGCAGCAGGTCCTCCGGCACCTCGGGTGTTCCTGCAGCGTCCAGATAGTGTGGCGATGCGACGATGCGATGGCGAAACGTGCCGAGCTTGCGGCTCATCAGCCTGGTGTCGCGTACCTCGCCGGTCCGGATCACCGCATCGAAGCCTTCCTCGATCACATCGACCAGCCTGTCGGTGAAGTCGAGGTCGACAGAGATGTCGGGATGGGCCCGCATGAAGGCTGATATGGCTGGCATCAGCAGCATTCCCGTCAACGGCAAGCTAACCCGCAGCAATCCGCGTGGGGCATTTTGCGCGTTGGACAGTTCGGCCTGCACCGCATCGAGCTCGGCCAGGATGCGCCGGCAGGCGTCGAGAAACACGCTGCCTTCCTGCGTCAACGCCATGCTGCGCGTCGAGCGATGGAAGAGCCGCACCCCCATGTCCTGTTCCAGCCGGGCCACGGCCTTGCCGACGGCCGAGCTCGACAAGCCCAGCCTCTGGCCTGCGGCAACGAAGCTGCCGCCCTCGGCGGTCTGCACGAAGACATCGAGAGATCCCAGCCTGTCCATTCTGCCCCTATTACGGAAAAAATTGCCGATCTATTTTGAATCCCGGACTGTTTATCCGATATCCTCACCTCGATATCCAGTCGTCGGGCGGCAGGCAAGCCGCTAGCCAGCGACACAGGAGATCCAGTTGGACAAGAAAATTGCAGCCACTTTCGCCGAAGCGCCGCAGCCGACGACATTTGTCGTCAATGTCATCCACGCCCATCCGGGCCAGCAGGAGGAAGCGTTCCGGCTGATCCAGGACGTCGTCCACTATGTGGCCGAGCGGAAGGAAGGGTTTCTCTGGAGCAATCTCGCCAAAAGCACCGACGGCAAGACGGTGGTCAACATCGAGGCCATTCAGGGGGCGGGTAATGTCGACGAGTTCTTCTCGGATCCGGCCTTTGTCGAGAAATTCCGCAAGCTCGACACCGTCTCTTCGAGCGAATTCCACGTCTATACCGTGGGGGATCTGGTGATGCCGAAGGTCGGGGGCAGGTAGCAGCCTGGTCCATGACGATGGCGTGTCCGGCGCGGTTCTGCCGTGCCGGACACCGTCATGCCGTGGTGGCTGCCTGAGATGGCTAGGTGCCGTTGTGGCCAGGTTGGACGCGTTTCACGCCCGGTATAGCCTCAGCGGCTTCGTTGCCTCGCGGCTGACCATGCCTTGCGCCTCGAGGTCGAGCTGGGCTGCCTTCAGCCACCAGCCCGCCTTCTCACCGCCGGGAAACAGCTCCTCCGGCAGCAGCGGCAGCACGCCGGCCTTGGCCTCGGCCACCGTCAGCCCCGGAGTCGATGCCGGCAGCACCTGAAGCAGCGCGTCGCGCATCGCCGTGTATTTGGCCCTGTCGACCCGGACCACGTGCCCGGGCGAGATGATGTTACGGATTTCGATCTTCTCAGCCTTGGACACCCAGCTCACCTTTCACATAATCCAGCTTGGGCGCGCGGAAGCCCATCGCCGCCCATGCCCACAACAGCCTCCACATGAAGCTGCCTGAATGCTTGGCATAGCTCGGCAGGCCGTCCGAAAACTCGACGCCCGGCCGGCGATCCCTGGTCATCACCCGCATCTCCATCGGCGGGCGCTCAGAAGCCGGCAGCCGCTCGGCATAGACCGACAGCCAGTGCCCGCCCGAAAACTCCAGGAACATCGGCGAATTGCAGCAGCCTGCCAGCACCCGCCGTGTCGGCGACTTCGGCGTCAGCCGGTGCTCGCCCAAAAGCTCGCTGCCCGCGACGCAGCCGATGCGATCCTTGCGGAACAGCGCAAACGGCGTTCCGCCATCCACCTCCAGCACCTGCGCGCCGCCGGGCAGGGCGGCAAAGATCGCCCCGGCCTTCTGGCAGTTCGCGCAATGGCAGCTGGTGCTCACGATCGGCGCGCCATTTATCCTGAGCTCGACGCGACCGCAGCGGCAGCGCGCTCTGCGTGTCTCGCTTGTCGTCTGGTCCTTATGTCCTGACATCTTCGCCTCTAGATTTGTATGAACTAGACTGTACCGTCTAGTTTTTCGTGTCAAGAGCTCTGAGGGGCAAGCGAGAATGTCGCAACAAATCCCAGCGCCGGTTAAAGGCCGGCGCCGGGCAGGGGGTATCGCTACTTCGAAGCCATCAGGTCGCGCACCAGCGCGTCCTTCACCAACCCGATCAACTCCGCATGCAACTCGCCGCGCGGCCGCGTCGCCTCGTCCGAGCAGATCGGGTCGATCTCGCCGACCGACTTCAGCATCTCCGCCGCACCGTCCTTGCATTCCGGCAGGAAGCTGAAATGCGTGGCCCCCGCCACCGTGGCATATCTGCCCTTGGGCGTGAGCTTGGCCAGTTTGTCGGAGATAACTGCCAGCGGAATGCTCTCGCCCTCGCCGAGATTGATGAAGTGCATCGGGATATCGATCTGCTTCAGGCTTTCGGTATCATAGGCCTGGACGAGGCCCGGATCGGCCAGTACCGCGGTCTTGATACGCCGGTCGAGGTTCGACTGCTCGAAGCGCGCCCGGTCGAGCGTGCGCAGGTCGACCTTTTCCACCTTCACCTTCTCGTCATTAACGAAGCCGACACCGCCGGCAAACCAGGCGCAGTCCCATTCCTTGTAGCCGTCGCAATAGCTGGCAAAAGCCTCGAGATTGGCGCGGGCGCCCGAAAGCTCCATCGCGGTCGCCCCGCCGAGCGAAAAGCCGACCACGCCGATCCTGTCGGCGTCGATGAAACCGCTCCATGCCGGGTTCTTGGTGACGGCGTCGATGACCGCCGAAATGTCGGCCGTGCGCTGCCACAGCTTCGGCGTGTCGGCAGGGGTGGAGTAGCCGCCGGTCGTGCCCGGATGGTTCGGCCCGGCGACGACGAAGCCGGCCTTGGCAAGCTCGGTGGCGAGCCAGCCCATGGCCTCCACGCGGCTGCCCGAACCATGAGACAGAAGCACCAGCGGATGGCGCCCCGGCACCACAGGCGCATCGACGCTGGCAGCCGCGCCCTTGAACACCTTGTTGCCGCCGACTGTTGTCGGCTTGCCGCCGGCGCCGGCCGGATACCAGACGGTGACGGCCAGATCGCGGCCGGGTTGCGTTACGGTCATTTCGCGCACGCCCGCTTCGGAAGCGAAACAGGCCGACACAAAACCGATGAGGGCAGGGATGGTGGTGAGTAGCTGGAGCATGGGAACCTCGCTCTGTTGCGAATGAAGACGAGCGACATCAGGCGAAATCAGCCATCATCAGCGTCCTGGATCGCGATTCAGGTCGTGCTCGATCGCGATAGAGGCCATGATCGGCCGTCATCTCCGGTGGGATTCGCCTTGATCTTCGTGCCCCTTTCCTTCGTCGCAGCCTTGTTGCTGGTCATCCTGCTCGTCGCGGCCCTGCGCGCCCGCGAGACCACAGGCGGCAACACGGCATTCCTCGTCCTCGTCGCCCTCTGCGCCCTGCAGTCGGTCGTCGTCGGCCTGCGTTGGGGCTACCATGTCGAGGCCACGCGCAGCGTCCAGCCGATCCTCGCAGCCGGCTTGCCGCCGCTGGTGCTGTTCAGTTTCCGCACCTTGCTCCAGCGCGACGATGCCGGGGGCGGCGCCATGCGCTGGCTACACGCCCTGCCGCCGCTGGCCATGACTGTCATCGTGCTGTTCGCGCCCGCCCTCATCGACGCAGCACTGATCGTGCTCTTCGTCGGCTATGCCATTGCCGTGCTCAGCCTTGGGCGGAGCGGTCCGGACGCGCTGGTCGAAGCGCGCCTCGACAGTGCGGTCGCCGCGCATCGCGCGCTGGTCATCGCCGCCGTCGCACTCTGCCTGTCGGCCTTGTTCGACCTCGGCGTGCTGCTCGCCTTCGAAAGATTGCAGGGTGCAAACGCCGCCGTCATCGCCAGCAATGCCAATCTGCTCGGCCTGTTCTTCATCGGCCTGACCGCCTTCGTCGCCTCGCGCGCCCATCCATCGGCTGCGACCCAGCCCAGCCAGCCGGAACCGTCGGCCTCCGAGCAGGACCGCGAGATCCTCGACCAGGTCAAGCACTTGCTGGTCGAGCAGAAGCTGTTCCGCGACGAAAACCTCACCTTGTCGCGACTGGCCCGTCGCGCCGGCGTGCCATCCAGGCAGATTTCGGGCGCGGTCAACCGCCTCGCTGGCAAGAACGTCTCGCAATACATCAACGACATCAGGATATCGGAAGCCTGCCGCCTGCTCCGCGACACCGACATGTCGGTCACATCGGCCATGCTGGACTCGGGCTTCCAGACCAAGTCCAATTTCAACCGCGAGTTCCGGCGCGTCACCGCTCTCAGCCCCGCCTCCTGGCGTGAGCGGAACCGGCCCCAGGCCGCCACCGCAGCCTGAGGCAGGCGACCCGGTCGCCTGCTATGACGTTCGTCCAGCGCGTTGCGGGTTCAGGCAGGAACGTAAGTCAGCCTGATCACGTCCTCGCCGATCCGGTCATGGGCCACGAGGCGAAGCCGCGGCCGCGGGCCGGCGAAATAGGGCGTGCCCTGGCCGAGCACGACTGGGTGCAGGTAGATTCGGTATTCGTCGATCAGGCCGAGCTCCGTCAGGCTGTGCGCGAGATCAGGTCCGGCGACTTCGATCTCGCCATCGCGCTCGGCCTTCAGCCTGCGGACTTCACCCTCAAGGTCTTTACCGAGGAGCGTGGCGTTGGGGCCGACCGGTGGCAGCGACCGCGACACCACCCATTTCGGCTGCCTGCGCCACGCCGCCGCGAAGGCGCGTCTATCGGCATCCCATTCCGGATGTTCGTCGTCCCAGTAGCGCATGATCTCGTAGATGCGGCGGCCGTATAGGCTGCCCGCCTGCCCTTCGGCCTCCTTGATGAAATGGCGGAACAGCGTCGTATCCGGCGCAAACGACATGTAGTCGACATAACCGTCAAGGGACTGGTTCATTCCGAACACGAGCCTGGCCATTGCAGCTTCCTTTCCATGACGCCCCATACCGTCCTGATTGCGCCTGCTGTCGATCTCAACTTAGACAGACCGATTGCATATAGCAACCGGTCCGCCCAGAGCCTGAACACGCCGCGCGTCCGTGCTCCGCGACAAGATCACCGGGCCCGGTAAACCTGCGCCACGGCGCCTCCCGGAAAAGCCCTCGAACTCACCAGCTCGAGAGCCGCCGGCGCCGCCAGCTCGGAGAACAGCGGCAAGCCCTTGCCCAGCGCCATAGGCACCACCAGCAGCGCGAACCGGTCGACCAGCCCCTGCGCCACGAGGCTGCGGGCAAAGCTCGCCCCGCCATGGGCGACGATCGGCTCGCCCTCCTGGGCCTTCAGCCTGGCAATCTCCTCGGCCAGGTCGCCGCTCGCCACTTGCGCCTCCGTCCAGCTCTCTGCGCCCGGCTGCAGCTGCTTCGCCGTCCCAGCCTCACCATCAGCCGCTGCCAGAATCGCTGGCCCCTGACGCGAAAACACTGCCTTGGGGATTTGGTTCATCGGCGCCGCGAACTGGTCGGTCGAGGTCGGCCACCACGCGGCCATGCCCTTGAAGGTGCTGCTGCCCATGATGTGCAGACCCGCGCCCCACAGAAACTCCACGCTCCACGCCTTGGCCTCCTGGTCGGTGCCGAACATCCAGCCGTTGCGGCCCTCCAGGTCGCTGACGAAGCCGTCGACCGACATCGTCATCTTCAGCACCAGCTCTCGCATCGTCGCCTCCTCGTTGGCTCCTGCCCCAAGGACGCACCGGAACGACAGATGCCGACAGCGCGCAAAGATTTTATCGCCGCGCGCCTTTCGAGAGACCGAGCGCCTTCTTTGCCCTTGGGATCAGATGGCCAGCTCGACTGGACTGACTTTCGACGGCGATGCCTCATGCGGTGCGAGGTCGCCACGGCTCTTGTTCGTGTGCAAGCCAGACCAGCTCGGGGTCGAGCGCATGCACCCGCAGCTGGCCTTCGCTTTGCGGCTCGTCGAGTTCGCCAAACCAGACCGCCACGTCGCTGCCGACGACGACCGGGCGCCCGCCCGTCTCGATGACGATCACCTGCATGCCGGCCGTGTGGCCCGGCGCCGGGACGAGCCGAAGCCCGGGAAGCAGTTCGAGTTCGCCGTCGACCGGAACATACCGAATGCCGGGCGCATCGACCCATTCGCGAATGGTGTAGCCGTCCTCGCTGCGAGCGTCGTCGAGCTCGCGACGCTGGACGTAGATCGGCTTGCCGGCGAAGAGATGGTTGCCGCCGCAGTGGTCGGCGTGCAGGTGTGTGTTGATGACGATGTCAATGCCGGCGAGGTCGATGTCCTGCCTGCTCAGCGGATAGAGGCGGGGGTCGAACGCGGCCACCACCGCCGGGTGCAGCTCCGTCATGCCCGTATCGACCAGTATGCGCGCGTCGGGATGGTCGATGACGTGCACATAGACTGGCATCCGCTCGCCCTCGACGAACAGATCGGCAACGAGGATCGGCGTGATGGTGATTGAGGCGGGGGCATTCATCTTTTCGTCTCCCTCGGCAATTTTTCAGACTGTCGGCCAGGCTGGGCCAGGGACGTGGCCCAAGGGCGCTGTCGTCCTAGCCGTCTGGGGATTGGTTCCGGCCGAACACGAACTGGCTCTGCCGCTTTCAGTTCGCACGCGCCACATTCACGCTGATTGCATTTTGCAATCGGTTAGATGCTAGATTGACTGATCTGATTTTGCAATCGGCACTTTGAAGTGCCCGCGTGTTCACGATCGCTATGGCTCTTCCCTTTTGGGCCCGACTGGCGGAGGTCGGTCATCCCAAGGACGCACCCGAACGGCGGAAACTGGCAGCGCGCTGCCAGTTTCCCGGCGGCGCGCTGCCCGTCGTCGTCACGCCTCAGCGCAGGCTGGCAAAGAACGCCGCCACGTCTTCCGCCCAGATATCAGGCACTTCCATCGCGGCGAAGTGGCCGCCGCTCGCAAGTTCCGTCCAGCGCACGATCGTGTTGCCGTCCTCGCCATAGCGGCGGATGGCGACCTCGTCGCGGGCGAAGACGGCAACGCCTGTTGGCACGCCCGAATTCGGCTTCGGCGACCACGCCTCGGGATCGTGGGCGTTTTCGTAGTAGAGCCGGATCGACGAGGCTGCCGTGCCAGTGAACCAGTAGATCAGCACGTTGGTCAGGAACCGGTCGAGCTCGACCGCGTCGGGGCTGTCGCCGAAGCCGGCAAACATGTCGCCCAGCCAGGCGATCAGCCCCGCCGGCGAGTCCGAAATGCCATAGGCCAGCGTCTGCGGCCGGCTCGACTGCAGCGCGTTGAAGCCGAAGCGCTCGGCCATGAACTGCTGCAGTCGCTGCAGGCGGCTCTTCTCGGCATCGCTGAACGTCGCGATCTCGCTCGGCTCGATGGGCCCCAGCGGAATAAAGCCCATCGTCGCCGCATTGACATGCACGCCGATGGCGCGCTCCGGCGCCGCGCGGCCGATGGCCGGTGCTATGATCGCGCCCGCATCGCCGCCCTGGACGCCGAAGCGCTGGTAGCCGAGGCGCGACATCAGCTCGAGCATGGCGCCGGCGATGCGGCCATCGTTCCAGCCGGTCTCGCGCGTCGGCCCCGAGAAGCCGAAGCCTGGCAGTGACGGGATGACAAGATCGTACCCGGCCTTGGTCAGTGGCCCGATCGCGCCCAAAAACTCGACGAACGAGCTCGGCCAGCCATGCAGCAGAAGCAACGGCACCGCATCGGCGACGCCCGACTTCACATGCAGGAAATGGATTTTTTGGCCGTCAATCTCGGTGACGAACTGCGGGTGGCTGTTGATCGCGGCCTCCTCAGCGCGCCAGTCGAAGTCGCTCTTCAGCCGCTCGATCGCGCGGGCGACGAAAGCGCTTGCCATGCCGTAGCTCCAGCCCGCGCCCGCAACCTCGTTGGCCAGCCGCGTGTTGGCGAGCCGCGCCTGGAGATCGGTCAGCTCGGCTTCGGGAATGGCGATCGTGAAGGGAGTGATCTCAGACATTGCCGCGTGTCCACTTTTGCTCTTGTGCACCGTCCCGTTCGAACATCGTTGCGGAGGTGTGCACGGGGTTGAAAGTGGATCTTTTCTAGCCGGCGGCAGTGTCCCAGGGATTGAAGATTTCCGACAGTTTCAGCGGCGGGCCTGCCCTGGGGTGATGCCCATGATCGCCTTGAGCGAGCGGATCATGTGCGGCTGGTCGGCAAACCCAAGCGCAAAGGCGACGTCGGCCGCCGGCCGCCCCTGTTGCAGCAGAACAAGCGCCTTCTGGGCGCGTTCGATCTGCGTGAAGGTCTTGTAGGTGACGCCGGTCGTCTTCAAGAAATGCCGCTGCAGCGTCCGCTCCGACATCGCCATGGGATGCCCCGAGACGATCGACGCGACAACCCGGTTGTCCTCGACATTACCGTTGCGCACCAGCTTGCGCACGAAGCCGTCGACTGTATCGAAGGTCGGGATCTCCAGCACGTCGGAGCCGAGCCGGAAGCGATCCTTGCCGACCAGGTCCAGCACCACGCCCTGATCGCGCATCACCTCGCCCGGCATCAGCGGCATGAAGCTGCTCGGCTTGAAGCTTATCGCCAGAATCTCGTCGCCGGCGGCATAGTCATGGGTCACCGCGGCCGTGGTCAGCCCGGTGCGCAGCCCAGTCGTCTTGTCGCCGTTCCTGAAAACGACCACGTCCCAGCAGCCATCAGGCTGCATCCGCATAGAGCCGCCGCTGCCAAACCGGGTCCGCGTCACCGCCTCGACAAAAGGCGACGACCACCCCTCCAGTGTCACGACCTCATGCATCTTCGCCGCCAGTCTCCCCGCAAGTGCAGTGTCGCCGCAGTTGCGGGGGGATGCAATGGTGGGGGATGGGAGAGCGGAAGAGGCCCAAGTCAGGCAGAAAACCTGGAATGGGTGCTTGTCTCTTGCGCAGTGTCTGCAACTGCTTTGTTGCCAGAGCCTCGCTCTAGCAAGCGAATCGGCGCTTCGATAGCGGCGAAATAGTTCGGCTTGATCGGTAGCCTGACCCTCAGCGTGTGTTTCGCGCAACCATCGCCACAATGGTCTCGAACAGCTCATCCTTCGCCTGTTGCGCCGCCAGCTCTCCGGCCGCCGCTGCAGAGGACAGGGCTTCGGCGGCACCCAGCATGGCACGGAGGCCGGCAGCGGATATGGTTCCGGTGTTGGTGAATGGAGCGAGGGTCAGGCGGCATTTCTCCAGGAAAATCGCCTCGTAGTCGCGTTTGATCCTGGCGAGTTCGGGCGAACCGGCGAGGGCCGCGCTCACACCCGGTATCTCGTTGCCCTGCTGCAGCACGCAGTCGACATAAGACGAGGCGATCACGGCGGCCTTGCCTTCAAGGGTCGGTTCGCCGGCGGCGATCGCCGCATCCATCAGCGCGGTCTGGCGCGTGTCGTATTCGATGTAGAGCGCCGCGAGCAGCCCGCTTCGCGTGCTGAAATGGTCGTAGACGACAGGTTTTGCCACCGCTGCCTGCTCGGCAAGCCGCCCCAGCGTCAGCGCTTCCGTCCCTTCCTGCCGTACAAGTTGCCACGCCACGTCGAGAAGCTGGCGATGCCTATCCTCGCGCAACAGGCGCTGGCGGGGTCGCGGCGGCGGCGTTTCGCTGATTGACATGTTATATACCATTCGTATATTACTAAAAGTAGCTTACGAAAAGTATATAGTCTCGTCTCGCCATCCACAACACCCAGCCGGAGTTTCCGACATGCACGCCCTCATCGTTGTCGCGCATCCCGATCCCAACTCGTTCAGCCACAGCATCGCTGCCGAGATCGCCGAGGGGCTGGCGCTGTCCGATCCCGGCAACACCTTCGAGATCGCCGACATTGCCGCCGAGGCCTTCGATCCGAGATTTACCGCCACCGATCTCGCCGTTCACCGCAGGGAAGTGCCGCCTTCGGCCGATGTCGCAGCCGAGCAGGCGCGGATCGACCGCGCCGACACGCTGGTGCTGGTCTACCCCGTCTACTGGTGGTCAATGCCGGCTTTGCTCAAGGGCTGGATCGACCGGGTCTTCGCCAATGGCTGGGCCTATGATGAAGGTCCAGATACCAAGCTGGTGAAGCGGCTTCGTCACCTCAGGGTTCATCTTGTCGCCATAGGCGGGGCCGGCATGCGCACCTATGCGCGGCACGGCTATTTCGGCGCCATGAAGACACAGATCGACCATGGCATCTTCGACTATGTCGGCACCGAGGTCGCGACCTCCGAGCTCTTGCTTGAAGGCGAGAGCCCGCAGGCCCGCCTTGACACGGCGCGAGCCATCGGTCGCAATCTTTTCAAGCAGCCGCAGGCCGCCAGGGCGGCGTGACCGCCCGGAGCTACAAAAGGCGCGTCGCCCGCGCGGCGCGCCAGCCTAGACGGCTTGGTTGAACACCGCCTCGATGTGATGCCCGTCGGGGTCGACCACGAAGGCGGCAAAATAGTTCGGGCCATAATGCGCGCGCAGCCCGGGGCCGCCATTGTCTCTGCCGCCATGGGCGAGCGCTGCCGCGTGGAATGCCGCAACTGCCTGCCGGTCGGGTGCTGCGAAGGCAAGGTGAAAACCCGGGCCGGGCGGGCGCTGGCCCTTGCGGCGTAGTTTGATCGCCAGCTTGTCGCCGCCGCCAGCGACGCCATAGCCGACGGCCTGGTCGTCAGCTCCGGACGCGAGGTCTTCCCAGACCCTGACATAGCCGAGTGGGGCAAGTGCTGCGTCGTAGAAGGCAGCGGCGCGGTCGATGTCGGAAACGCCTAGCGAGAGGTGGTGCAGCATGCCGGTCTCCGATCCTTGCCTCTGCGCCCCTAGTTCCCCGCCAGCCCCTTCAGGCGGTACAGCGCATCCAGCGCCTCGCGCGGGGTCATTTCGTCCGGGCTTAGCCCCTTGAGCGCCTCGCTCAGAGCATCGTTGGCGACGGGTTTGGCCGCTTCACGCTTCACCGCCACCGAAAACAGCGGCAGGTCGTCGACAAGGCGGTCGGCCTTGCCAGACGTCTCGCTTTCCTCGAGCTGGTGCAGCACCTCCTTGGCGCGCGCCACGACCGCGTCGGGCAGGCCGGCGAGGCGGGCCACCTGCACGCCGTAGGAGCGATCGGCGGCACCCTTGCCGACCTCGTGCAGGAACACAACTTCGCCTTCCCACTCCTTCACCCGCATCGTCACATTGTGCAGGCGGCCGAGTTTTCCGGAAAGCGCAGTCAGCTCGTGGAAATGGGTGGCGAAAATGGCGCGGCAGCGATTCTTCTCATGCAGGTATTCGACCGCTGCCCAGGCGATCGACAGGCCGTCGAAGGTGGCGGTGCCGCGACCGATCTCGTCAAGGATGACCAGCGTGCGTTCGCTCGCCTGGTTGAGGATCGCTGCCGTCTCCACCATCTCGACCATGAAGGTCGAGCGCCCGCGCGCCAGATCGTCGGAGGCGCCGACGCGGGAGAACAGCCGGTCGACGACGCCGATATGAGCGCGCTCGGCCGGCACGAAGGACCCCATCTGGGCGAGAATGGCGATCAGCGCGTTCTGGCGCAGGAAGGTCGACTTACCGCCCATGTTCGGGCCGGTCAAAAGCCAGATGGCGCCGTTCCTGTCGTTGCCGTCGGGCGACAGCATGCAGTCATTGGCGACGAAGGGGGCTGCCGCCTCGCGGCGCAGCGACTGCTCCACCACGGGGTGGCGCCCGCCCAGGATATCGAAGGCGAGGCTGGCGTCGACGTCGGGCCGGCACCAGGCCTCGTTCTGGGCAAGCGCTGCCAATGCGACGGAGACGTCGAGCACCGACAATGCGTCCGCGCCCGCGCGGATCGCCTGGGCGTGGGTTACGGCCTCGCCCACGAGTTGATCGAAGGCGGCGAGTTCGATGGTCAGCGCCCGGTCGGCGGCGTTGGCGATCTTGGTTTCCAGCCCGGCGAGCTCGGTGGTGGTGAAACGCATTGCGCTCGCCATGGTCTGGCGGTGGATGAAGCGCGCCTTGGCCTCGTCGGTGCCGTTCAGCGCCTGCTGGTTGTTCGCCGTCACCTCGATGTAATAACCGAGCACGTTGTTGTGGCGGATCTTGAGCGAGCGGATGCCCGTCTCCTCGATCAGGTCGCGCTCCATGCCGGCGATCACCCGGCGCGACTGGTCGCGCAGCGCCCGCATCTCGTCGAGTTCGGCATGGTAGCCGGCGCGGACAAAACCGCCGTCGCGCTTGAGCAGCGGCAGCTCTTCGCCGAGTGCTGTGTCGAGATGGTCGGCGAACTCGATGGGCAGCGCCGAGATCGCCGCCATCGCCTTTTGCAGCTCCGCCGGCAGCGGTGCGGTTCCAAACAGCCCGGCAATGGTGCGCGCCGCCGAGAATCCCGAACGCAGCGCGCCGAGATCGCGCGGCCCGCCGCGGTTGAGCGCGAGCCTCGACAGGGCGCGCGGCATGTCGGCGACGCCCTTGAGGCTGAGCCGCAGCGCCTCGCTGAGCCTGGTCTCGCCCATGAAGAACGACACCGCGTCCAACCTGGCGCCGATCGCCTCGGGGGCGGTCAGGGGCGACATCAGCCGGTCGGCCAGAAGCCGTGCGCCGCCGCCGGTCACCGTGCGGTCGATGGCGCGGAACAAAGAGCCGTCGCGATTGCCCGACAGCGTGCGCAAAAGTTCGAGATTGGCGCGCGTCGCCGGATCGATGAACAGCGTCGTGCCCGCCTGCTCGCGCTCGGGCCGCGACAGCGGCGGCCGCTCGGCCTTCTGGGTCTTTTCGACATAGGCGATGACGCCAGAGATCGCCGACAGTTCTGCGCGCGAAAACGCGCCGAAACTGTCGGGCGTCGCCACGTCGTAGAAACGCGCGATGCGGCCCGGCGCCGAGGTGGAATCGAACAGGCTCGGCGGCTGCGGGTTGACGATGCGGCCGACCAGATCGAAGCTGGGCCTGAGCTCTTCGTCATGGAACGCAGGTTCGGCGACGATCAGCTCGCGCGGATCGATGCGGAAGATGTCGGCCGCAAGCCGCTCCGGCGTCGTCTCGGCGACGCGGAACACACCGGTGGAGATCTCGATCCAGGCGAGCGCCAGGCTTGCCTCGCCCGAACCCTTGACCCGCCCCAGTGCCATCAGGAAGCTCGATTCCTGCGGCGCAAGCAGCTTGTCCTCGGTGATCGTGCCTGGCGTCACCAACCGCACCACGTCGCGCTTTACGACAGACTTCGAGCCGCGCTTCTTGGCCTCGGCCGGATCCTCGATCTGTTCGCACACGGCAACGCGATAGCCTTGGCCGATCAGCTTCTGCAGGTAGTCGTCCGCCGCATGGATCGGCACCCCGCACATCGGGATGTCCTGCCCCTGGTGTTTGCCGCGCTTGGTCAGAACGATGCCGAGCGCCCGGCTCGCCTTCTCGGCGTCGTCGAAGAACAGCTCGTAGAAATCGCCCATGCGGTAGAACAAGAGCGAATCCGGATTCGCCGCCTTGATCTCGATATACTGTTCCATCATCGGCGTCGGCGCGGCATGCACCGGGGCGTCGGCCCTGGCTTCCGTGCCTGCTTCACCCCGGGTTTCCCCAATGTCAGCTTCCGCAGCGATGGTCGGTCGGTCGTTCACGCCTGGCCCTTCGAAAAAAGCAAATACACCGCTGTGCTTGGCGGTTTACAGCGCCGATGTGTAGCCTTAATCCGGAACGCTCCACAAAAAGAATATTTCAAGGGTAGGGACGCTTCCAGCCATGGCATCGAACAAGAAAACCGACAACACCGGCCCCTCGGTCAGCTCCGAGGAAGCGCTCGAGTTCCACGCCATGGGCCGGCCCGGCAAGCTGGAGGTCGTGCCGACCAAGCCGATGGCCACACAGCGTGACCTCAGCCTCGCCTATTCGCCCGGCGTCGCCGTGCCAGTGAAGGCCATCGCCGAGGATCCCTCGCGCGCCTTCGACTACACCACCAGGGGCAACATGGTCGCCGTCATTTCCAACGGCACCGCCATCCTCGGCCTCGGCAATCTCGGCGCGCTCGCCTCCAAGCCGGTCATGGAAGGCAAGTCGGTGCTGTTCAAGCGCTTCGCCGACGTCGATTCCATCGATCTCGAGGTCGACACCGAGGACGCCGACGAATTCATCAACTGCGTGCGTTTCCTCGGGCCGTCCTTCGGCGGCATCAATCTCGAGGACATCAAGGCGCCCGAATGCTTCATCATCGAGCAGAAGCTGCGCGAGCTGATGGACATCCCCGTCTTCCATGACGACCAGCATGGCACCGCCATCATCGCCGCCGCCGGCCTCATCAACGCGCTTGCCATTACCGGCCGCGACATGGCGACGACGAAGCTCGTCTGCAACGGCGCCGGTGCCGCCGGCATCGCCTGCATCGAGCTGGTCAAGGCCATGGGCTTCGCCCCCGACAACGTCATCCTGTGCGACACCAAGGGCGTCGTCTACCAGGGCCGCACCGAGGGCATGAACCAGTGGAAGTCGGCGCATGCCGCCAAGACCGAGGCGCGCAGCCTCGCCGACGCGCTCGACGGCGCCGACGTCTTCTTCGGCCTCTCGGCCAAGGGCGCGCTGACCACCGCCATGGTCCAGTCCATGGCCAAGAACCCGATCATCTTCGCCATGGCCAATCCCGATCCGGAGATCACGCCCGAGGAAGTGGCCGAGATCCGCACTGACGCCATCATGGCCACCGGCCGTTCGGACTATCCGAACCAGGTCAACAACGTGCTCGGCTTTCCCTACATCTTCCGCGGCGCGCTCGATGTCCGCGCCACCACCATCAACGATGACATGAAGGTCGCCGCCGCCACCGCCCTTGCCGAGCTCGCCCGCCAGGACGTTCCCGACGACGTCGCCGCCGCCTACCAGGGCAACCGGCCGAAATTCGGCCCGAACTACATCATCCCGGTGCCGTTCGACCCGCGCCTGATCTCGGCGATCCCGGTGGCCGTCGCCCGCGCCGCCATGGACTCGGGCGTCGCCCGCAAGCCGATCCTCGACCTCGATAAATACGCCAACGAACTCTCGGCCCGCCGCGACCCCATCGCCTCCACGCTCCAGCGCATCTACGACCGTGTCCGGCGCCAGCCCAAACGCATCGTCTTCACCGAGGGTGAGGAAGAGCAGGTCATGCGCGCCGCCGTCTCTTATGTGAACCAGAAGCTTGGCACCGCCATCCTTCTCGGCCGCGACGACGTCATCAAGGAAAACGCCCGCCATGCCGGCATCGACCTGAACAAGGCGGGCCTCGAGATCATCAACGCGCGCCTGTCGCGCCGCAACGCTCTTTATGCCGACTATCTGTACGAACGCATGCAGCGCAAGGGCTTCCTGCTGCGCGATTGCCAGCGTCTGATCAACAACGACCGCAACCATTTTGCCGCCTGCATGGTGGCGCTCGGCGATGCCGACGGCATGGTCTCTGGCGTCACCCGCAACTACTCGACCGTGCTGGAGGATGTCCGCCGCGTCATCGACGCCAAGCCCGGCCACCGCGTCATCGGTGTCTCCATCGTGCTCGCCCGCGGCCGCAACGTCATCGTCGCCGACACGGCGGTCCACGACATGCCGAACGCCGAGCAGATCGCCGACATCGCCGAGGAGGCCGCCGGCTACGCCCGCAAGATGGGCTATGAGCCGCGCGTCGCCATGCTCGCCTATTCGACCTTCGGCCACCCGGCCGGCGAGCGCTCGGAACGTGTCCAGGAAGCGGTCAAGATCCTCGACAAGCGCCGCGTCGACTTCGAATATGACGGCGAAATGGCCGCCGACGTCGCTCTCAACCATCGCCTAATGCAGCAGCAGTACCCCTTCTGCCGCCTCACCGGTGCCGCCAACGTGCTGGTCATGCCGGCCTACCACTCGGCCTCGATCTCGACCAAGATGCTGCAGGAACTCGGCGGCTCCACCGTCATCGGCCCGCTTCTTGTCGGCCTCAACAAACCGGTCCAGGTCGTCCCGCTCAACGCCAAGGATAGCGACATCGTCAACATGGCGGCAATCGCGGCGTACAACGCGGGGGCTTGAGGGCTAGGTAACCTGTTGCCCGGGGAGGTTCCGGCCGAAGGTTCCTCTCCGGGTACTACGGCCCGGATACGCTGGACGATGCGCCGGTGGGGCAGGGTCGCCGCGGAAGGGAACGGACGGCGACAGAAATCGCCGGCGGAGCGCGGGTTCGCGCCCCGCTACCCGGATTTTTCATCACAAGGGCCAGACCGCAGACGGGGGGTGGCAATGGAGGAGTGTGAAATGTTGGAAGGTCGCATTTCTTTGCGCCCCTCCCTCTGGCCTGCCGGCCATCTCCCCCTCAGGTGGGGAGATTGGCAGCGTCGGCCGTCTCGCTCAGGTAGAAGGTTGGCGAAGGCCGTAATGACATTGTGGCCACCTGAGGGGGAGATGGCCGGCAGGCCAGATGGGGGCGACGTAGGGCGCAGCGTGCGTGAAGTCTGCGCAGCCCCTCATCCGCCCCTTCGGGGCACTTTTTCCCGTAAACGGGGCGAAGGAAAAAGAGACCTACAGCAACCCGGCCTGCTCGGCCTCGCGCTTCAAATTCTGCCGCGGCCGAGGGCCGATCTGCTGGATCACCAGGCCGGCGGCCAGCGAGCCGAGGTCGCCGCAATCCTTGAGCGAGCGCCCCTGCGTGTAGCCGTGGAGGAAACCGGCAGCGTAGAGGTCGCCGGCGCCCGTCGTGTCGACCAGCTCGCGGATCTTGGTCGCCTCGATGACCACGGTCTCGTCGCCGCGCACGATCACCGAGCCCTTCTCGGAGCGGGTGATGGCGGCGAGCTTGCAATCCCGGCGGATCTGGGCGAGCGCCTCGTCAAACGACGAGGTCTCGTAGAGCGACTTGATCTCGTGGCTGTTGGCAAAGACGATGTCGACCGTGCCCGAGCGCATCAGGTCGAGGAACTCTGCGCGGTAGCGGTCGACGCAGAATGAATCCGACAGCGTCATCGACACTTCACGGCCGGCGGCGTGTGCGTGGGCGGCGGTCATGCGGATCGCTTCCTTGGCCAGCGGCGGGTCCCACAGATAGCCTTCGAAATAGGTGACTTTGGCGCCACTCGCCTTGTCGGCCTCGACGTCGTCTGGGCCGAGCTCGACGCAGGCGCCGAGAAACGTGTTCATCGAGCGCTCGCCGTCGGGCGTGACGAGGATCATCGAGCGCGCCGTCGGCGGGGTGCCGTCAAGCGGTTTGGTGTCGAAGGCGACGCCCTGGGCGCGGATATCGTGGGTGAAGACCTCGCCGAGATGGTCGCGGGAAACCTTGCCGAAATAGGCGGCGCGGCCGCCGAAGCTGGCGATGCCGGCAGCCGTGTTGCCGGCGGAGCCGCCGGAGGCCTCGATCGCCGGGCCCATGCGCGAATAGAGCAGCTCGGCGCGCTCGCCGTCGATGAGGTTCATCGCGCCCTTGATGATGCCGTTGTCGGTGAGAAAGGCTTCGTCGCATTGCGCGATGATGTCGACGATGGCGTTGCCGATGCACAGCACGTCATATTGGCTCATCAGGGTCTCCGCAGCACTTTGGCCGTAAAAGGGGCCGACGGGTCGGCAAAACGGATTGCGTTTAGCGGCTCGCGGCCCGTTTGCCTACCCGGCAATTTGGCGGGCCCGCGCTTGAGGCCGGCCGTGCGGCACCTTATCTCAGGGGCCGAACAGGGAGCGACCACGCCAACATGATCCTCGACGCCGCCCGCGCCGCCGCAAGCCAGCTCTTCACGGCCGAGTTCCGCAGCGTGTTCTTCAAGACGCTGGGGCTGACGATCCTTGCGCTGGTGGCGCTGTGGTTCGGCATCCGCGAAGTGTTCGACTGGCTTGCCATGCCATGGATCGACGCCATGCTGCCCGGCCTGCCCTCGTGGACCGGCTGGCTCGGGCTGATCGCGGCTGTTGTCGCGGGTATCGGCCTGGCGCTGGGGCTGGCGCTATTGATTGCGCCCGCCACGGCCATCGTCGCCGGCCTGTTCTTGGACGACGTCGCCGAGGTCGTCGAGAAGACCAACTATCCCAATGACCGCCCGGGCCGGCCGGTGCCGGCCTTGCGCGCCCTGGTTCTGGCGATCAAGTTCTTCGGCATCGTCATCCTGGGCAACATCGTGGCGCTGTTCCTGCTGTTCGTGCCGGGCGTCAACATCGGCGCCTTCTTCCTAGTCAACGGCTATCTGCTCGGCCGGGAGTTCTTCGAATTCGCCGCCATGCGTTTCCGCTCCGAGCAGGACGCCAAGGATTTGCGCCGCCGCAACGCCGGCACGGTGTTTTTGGCGGGCCTCGTCATTGCCGCCTTCCTCGCCGTGCCGATCCTCAACCTTCTGACCCCGCTCTTCGCGGCTGCGATGATGGTGCATCTGCACAAGAGCGTATCTGTTTCCGAACTCAGGACGGCCGGACTGCGGGCGTGACGATGACCGATCAGTTGTCGCGGCCGAACATCGCCTGCAGCTTGCCGTAGGGTATGCCGTCGCGGGCGAATTCGAACGTGCCCTGGCCCAGCATCTCGCGCGACGCCCGCTCCATCATGCCGAAGGCGTAGCTCGTCAGCTTGGAGCCGAGCGAAATGCGTTTCGCACCCGCCTCGGCCAGAACGGCGACGGAGAAGCTGGGTACGGCCAGCACGTTGACTGGTTTGGTGACCGAGCTGCACAGGATACGGATCATCTCCACATCGGTGATCCCGGGCGCATAAAGCACGTCGGCCCCGGCCTTTTCGAAAGCCTGCAGCCGCTTGATCGTGTCGTCGAGGTCGGGTCGGTTCCAGAGGAAATTTTCAGAGCGTGCCGTCAGCACGAAATCGTGCTTCAGCGCCCGCGCCGCCTCTGCGGCCGCGGTGATACGCTCCACTGCATGCGAAAAATCATAGATCGGCCGGTCGGCCTCGCCGGTGTGGTCCTCGATCGAGCAGCCGGCAAGGCCCGCGGCTTCGGCCGCGAAGATCGTCTCGGCGGCACTTTCGGGGCTGTCGCCCTTGCCTTTTTCGAGGTCGGCCGACACCGGCAGGCCAGTGGCATGCGCCATGTCGCGGCAGTGGTGGATCATCGCCTCGAAGCCGACGTCGCCGTCGGGCAGGCCGCGCGAGAAGGCGAAGCCGGCGCTTGTCGTTGCCAGCGCCTCGAAGCCGAACGAGGCAAGCAGCTTGGCCGTGCCGACATCCCACGGATTTGGAATGATGAAGGCGCCCGGCGCCTCGTGAAGTTTCCGGAAGACTGCGCCCTTGTCCATGTCATCGCCCTCGAGCTGAACCGACAGGGGGCGAGTGTAGACTGGAGTGCCGAAGGGCTCAAACCCTGTTTCAGCCGATCGGGATCAGTCCCGCCAGCTTGCGCATGTCGTCGAACAGCACGGCCCCGCTGGCAGCCAGCCCGTCGCGGTCGGAATGCGGATCGCCGTGATAGCCGAACACCCGCATGCCGGCGGCGGCACCGGCCTGTGCGCCAGCGACGCTGTCTTCAATGACGACGCAGTCGGAAGGCTCAAAACCCATTGTGCCGGCGGCATGGAGGAAGAGGTCGGGGAAGGGCTTGCCGCGCTCGACCATGGTGGCCGAAAACAGCACGTCGCGGAAATAGGTGAGCAGCCCGGTCTGGCCGAGCGTCATGTGCATCTTGTTGACGCGCGCCGAAGACGCCACGCAATAGGCGATACCGGCGGATTGCACCGCCGTGACGAAGGTCTCGATATGCGGGATGGCCTGCACGCCCGTTTCGAACAGCTCGGGCAGCTCGCGATACCAGCGCTCGACGAAGTCGGGGCCGAGGCTGACGCCTGTTGCCTCGACCTCCTTCTGCACCGACACCAGGCTGCGGCCGACGAACTGCTTGCGGCATTGCTCGTAGCTGACGGGATAGCCGGCTTCGCTCAACCAGGCCGACAGGCGGCGGTTGGCCAGCGGCTCGGTGTCGACGAGAACGCCGTCACAGTCGAAGATGACGAGCTTGGGCGCGCTCACGCGGTGCCCGTCGAGCCGAAGCCGCCGCTGCCGCGCGTCGTGTCACCGGCGAGGTCGCGCTCCTCGACCTGGGCGCGGGTCACCGACGCAATGACGATCTGGGCGATGCGCATGCCGCGCTCGACATAGAAGTCCTCGTCGCCATGGTTGATCAAGAGCACCTTGACCTCGCCGCGATAGTCGCTGTCGATGGTGCCGGGCGTGTTGAGGCAGGTGATGCCGTGCTTGAAGGCGAGGCCGGAACGCGGCCTGATCTGGCCTTCGAAGCCCATGGGGATTTCGAAGACCAGACCGGTCGGCACAAGCGCGCGCTTGCCGGGCAGGATGAGCATCGGCCGGTCCTCGGGGACGGCGGCGCGCAGGTCCATGCCGGCTGCGCCCGTGGTCTCGTAGGCAGGCAGCTGCAGGTCGCCTGCATGCGGCAAACGAACGATCCCGACGACGGGGGCGGAAGAATTTTCGGAGGCGGATTTCATGGCGGCGATCCTATGGGACGGTGCTCGGAGAACGTCAATCCCGATCTCCACGCTGCGCGCCTGCAAGGACAGGCCTGTGTGGTTTTTGCATGACGGAACTCATGTGAACCTTTGCCACAGCCGCGACACAAACGGATGGCGAAGCTCGGCAGAGTGCGATTCCGCGCATTTACGATTTTTTATACGTGCTGGCCGAGTCTGGACTTGGTCTTGAGCCCGCCTTGCGGGCCGAAATTGAGGTCGATGCGCGATGTGCCGGTGGGCCGCCTATCTCGGTGAAGAGGTCTTTCTCGAAGACATCGTTTCCGCACCGTGCCATTCGCTGATCGCCCAGAGCCACTGCGCCGAGGAAGCGAAGTCGCCGACCAATGGCGACGGCTTCGGGCTCGCCTGGTATGGCGACCGGCCCGAACCCGGCCTCTACCGCGACATCCTGCCGGCCTGGTCGGATCCCAATCTCAAAAGCCTGTGCCGCCAGATCAAGTCGAGCCTGTTTCTGGCCCATGTGCGTGCCGCGACAGGCGGTGGCACCAGCCGGGCCAATTGCCATCCCTTCATCTCGGGCCGCTGGAGCTTCATGCACAATGGCCAGATTTCCGGCTTCGAAAAGATCCGCCGCCGGCTGGAGGCCGCCGTCTGCGACACGCTCTACGACCAGCGCCAGGGAACGACCGATTCCGAATTGTTCTTCCTGCTGATGCTGGAGGAGGGGCTGGATGCCGACCCGCAAGGGGCGGTGGCTCGGGCCACATGCCGCGTCGTCGAGGCGTCGGAAGCCGCCGGCATGACCGCCTCGTTCAAGCTGACGGCGGCGTTCAGCGATGGCGAAAGGCTGTTTGCGGTGCGTTACGCCACCGATGCGCATGCACCGACCCTCTACACGCGTGACGGGGCCGCCGGCCGCTGCATCGTCTCCGAGCCCTTCGACCGCGAAGGCGAAAGCTGGCAGGCCGTGCCGCCGTCGAGCTTCGTCACCATGACACGGCAAGGCATGACGGTCAGTCCGTTCGAGCCGGCCTCAGCGAACCGGGCGGTAGCCGCGGAGTGACGGGCTTCTTGGCCCCGCGCTTCTACCTCTAACTCTCCAAGCGAGGGGCAGGGCGGCCTTCGCTCAGTGATGCGCCAGTGCCTTGTTCATCGGTTCCCAATACATCTTCGTCCAGCCTTCATCGAGCATGGCGCGGGCCGAGCGCGGATAGCCGTTCTGGTCGAAGACGAGCCGGGTGCCGCCGGCCTCGGCTTCGAGTTCGAAGCGGACGACCGAATAGATACCCTCAGCCCAATGCCTGGAACGCCACGCCTGGACGATGCGGCGATTGGGCACCAGCTCGAGGTTGCGAGCTTCGATGTCGCCACCGAAGATCGACACCTCGCCGCCCTCATGCGTCGAGATGTGGGCCGAGAGCCCACCCGTCATTGCCTGGAAACGCGCGGCGTTGAGAAGCAGATCGTAGATGTCCTTCGGCGTGCCCCTGAGATGCACTTCCTGGTGAATGGTCACGGTGACCTCCCTGGATCTGGACAGCGCTTTTGGGGATATTTTCGGCCTGTCGCCGGTGGTCGTCAATCGAACATGCGGCGGGCACTCGCCGGAACATCCGCCAAGCCGAACGTGCGCGCGCCTGCGTCCGAGGACGCCGGTCTCACCATTTTGTGCTGTAGAGGCGGCCGACTGGAGAAACTCCTGACAGCTCCCTGGCAGGAGCCAAGTTGTACTTTGGCGTCTCGATTCGTATCTGCGCAGGAAGCCGCTGCATTCGAACGGATGCACGGGGTCGGCGCGGGGGCGCGCTAGGGACAAGAGAGTAGATGACGGAAGACCAGACGCAGGCCGCACCGGCGCTGAAGGAAATCTTCGACCGTGCCCGGTTCGGGCATATCGCCAACGAGATGGCGGCGATTTCGCCTGACTTTGACGGTGAACGCTTCACGGCACTGGCGACTGACAATCTCGACGCGCTTGGCATCATGCAGAGGCTGCGGCAGACGGCCGAAGCCCTGCACGGCGCGCTGCCCGACAATTTTGCCCGCTCGGTCGAGTTGCTCGGCGAGCTCGCGCCGCGCATCGGCCATGGCTTTGCGTCGATCGTGCTGGCTGAATTCGTCGCGCTTTATGGCAGGGCGCATTTCGAGCGCTCGATGGAGGCGCTGCATTATTTCACCCGCTTCGGTTCGGCCGAGTTCGCGATCCGCCATTTCCTCGCTGACGATTTTGGCCGTACCCTCAAGGTCATGCGCGGCTGGGCGCTCGACGGCAACGAGCATGTGCGCCGCCTCGCCAGCGAAGGGTCGCGTCCGCGCCTGCCTTGGTCGTTCCAGCTGAAGAACCTGATCTCCGACCCGTCGCCGACCGTGCCGATCCTCGAGGCGCTGAAGAACGATCCGAGCCTTTATGTGCGCAAGTCGGTGGCGAACCACCTCAACGACATCTCCAAGGACAATGCCGGCCTGCTGGTCGAGCGGCTGGCGCGCTGGGACATGAACGACAGGAACACCGCCTGGATCGTGCGCCATGCCTTGCGGACGCTGATCAAGAAGGGCGATCCAAGGGCGCTGGAGCTGATCGGCACCACCGGCAAGCCCAAGGTCGATGTCCAGGCATTCGCGGTGACGCCGGCGTCGATCGCACTCGGCGGCCGCATCGCGCTGAAGACATGCATCGTCTCGACCGCCGCCGAGCCGCAGCAGCTGGTGGTCGATTATGCCGTCCACTATGTGAAGAAGGCCGGAGGCACCTCGAAGAAGGTGTTCAAGCTGAAGGAGATCACCCTGCCGCCGACGGGCCGCAAGGAGCTGGAGATCAGCCAGGCAGTCCGCGACTTCACCACCCGCAAGCATTATCCCGGCCACCATCGCGTCGAGCTGATTGTCAATGGCGAGACGGTCGCCGAGGGCGGTTTTGACCTGCGCGGATAAGCCGGGTCTCAAGTCGGAGGCCGAATTTATATATAAATTCAAAGGCTTGCGAATTCGGCTGAAAACAGCCATCGATGGATGAAGCGCGTGAGCGAAGTCGCTTGGCGTGTATTTTCATCGAGGATGCGAAATGACCGGCTTCAATTATGTGGGCTCCGGCCCTTATTGCTATGCGAACTCCTTCGCTATGATGTTCGGCGCGGCGGCGCCGTCTCCTGCGGTCGTCGAATTCGCCACGTCGAGCCCGTTCGGCATGCAGCTGATCGGCGGTTTGATGCCTTTCTTCGATCCTTATGGCTGGGATCCCGAGAAGGGCTTTGCCGACGCGCTTGCGGCACTTGGCTGGACCACCGAAGTGTCGAGCGGCGGCGATGAGGACGAGGCGCTTGCCCGGCTGCGGGCAGCACTGGCCGACGGCCCGGTGTGGATCGGTCCGGTGGAGATGGGGCATCTGAGGCACCAGCCCGGCATGCGTGGCCCGATCGAGGCCGACCACTATGTCGTCGTCCTGGCGCTCGAGGATGGGCGGGTGCTGATGCACGATCCTCAGGGCTATCCTTATGCCGAGCTGCCCGTGGCCGACTTCATGGCGGCCTGGAAGGCGGCGACGCTGACCTATGGCACGGCCTTCACCATGCGCACCCGCTTCCGCCAGCTCGCCGTGCTGACCGAAGCCGAGACGATCGAAGCGTCGCTGCCGGCGGCGCGGCGCTGGCTGTCCATGTCAGATGCGGGTGACATGCCCGAGGGCAGCGTTGGCAATGGAGCAGCAGCCGAGCGGCTGGCCGACATGATCGAACCGGGTTGCGACAACGGCCTGCGCGGCCACATGATCCACTTCGCCGTCCGTGTCGGCGCCCGCCGCGCCAACGATGCCGCCACCTGCCTGGAACGCATCGGCCACAAGGACGCGGCGAGCGTGGCGGCCATGCAGGCGCGGTTGATCGGCTCGCTGCAGCATTCGCTTGTCGTCGGCGACGACATCAGGGCTGCCAAAGCGCTCAGGGCGTTGGCGCCGACCTATGGCGAGTTGCTGGCCACGCTGTAGCGTCGTGGACAGGCGCGGCATCGGCTGCTAGAAGCCGGCGCATCACATGGATTCCTGAAAATGGCTGAAGACATCGAAAAGGCGGTGGCGCGCCGCCGTACTTTCGCGATCATCGCGCACCCTGACGCCGGCAAGACGACGCTGACCGAAAAGCTGCTGCTGTTCGGCGGCGCGATCCAGCTCGCCGGCGAGGTCAAGGCCAAGAAGGACAAGATCCAGACGCGCTCGGACTGGATGAAGATCGAGCGTGAGCGCGGCATCTCGGTCGTCACCTCGGTGATGACCTTCGAATATGGCGACAACGTCTTCAACCTGCTCGACACGCCCGGCCACGAGGACTTCGCCGACGACACCTATCGCACGCTGTCGGCTGTCGACAGCGCGGTCATGGTCATCGACGCCGCCAAGGGTATCGAGCCACGCACGCTGAAGCTGTTCGAGGTCTGCCGCCTGCGCGACATCCCGATCATTACCTTCGTCAACAAGATGGACCGCGAGGCCCGCAACACCTTCGAGATCCTCGACGAGATCGAAGAGAAGCTGGCGCTCGACACCGCTCCGATCACCTGGCCGATCGGCCAGGGCAAGACCTTCTCCGGCACCTACCACCTCGCCGAGAACGCCGTGCGCCACGGCGACGATGAGAAGGAGCGGACGCCGGTGCATGGCCCGGATTCCAACCGCGCCGCCGGCCTTCTGCCCGACAACGACCGCCCAGCCTTCATCGAGGAGCTGGAGCTGGCGCGCGAGGCCTGCCGGCCGTTCGACCTCCAGGCCTTCCGCGAAGGCCATCTGACGCCTGTCTATTTCGGCTCGGCGCTCAGGAATTTCGGCGTCCGCGACCTGATCGAGGCTCTGGGCGATTTCGGTCCGGCGCCGCGCGCCCAGGAAGCCGACACTCGCAAGGTCGAGGCGACGGAAGAGAAGATGACGTCGTTCGTCTTCAAGATCCAGGCCAACATGGATCCCAATCACCGCGACCGTATCGCCTTTGTCCGCGTCTGCTCGGGCGAGCTCAAGCGCGGCATGAAGGCCAAGCTGGTGCGCACCGGCAAGCAGATGAGTCTGTCGGCGCCGCAGTTCTTCTTCGCCCGCTCGCGCATCACCGCCGACGAAGCCTATGCCGGCGACGTCGTCGGCATCCCCAACCACGGCACGCTGCGCATCGGCGACACGCTGACCGAGGGCGAGGACATCCTGTTCCGAGGCGTGCCCAACTTCGCGCCCGAAATCCTGCGCCGCGTCCGTCTAGGCGACGCGATGAAGGCCAAGAAGCTCAAGGAAGCGCTGCAGCAGATGGCCGAGGAAGGCGTGGTGCAGCTGTTCCAGCCCGAAGATGGCTCGCCGGCCATCGTCGGCGTCGTCGGCGCGCTGCAGATCGATGTGCTCAAGGAGCGTCTCAACGTCGAGTACACACTGCCCGTCGACTTCGAGATGTCGCGCTTCTCCGTTTGCCGCTGGATCAGCGCCGACGACAAGGCCGACCTGCAGCGCTTCGTTGAAAGCCATCGCGGCGACATCGCCCGCGATCTCGACAACGATCCGGTCTATCTCGCCCAGCACGAGTTCTCGCTCAACTACGAGGCCGAGCGCTGGAAGATGATTCGTTTCGCCGCGATCAAGGACTATCAGGTCCGCACGTAGTCCATGCTCCCGCGCCTTCCGGGATAGAGCTGATTTCGGGTCGACGCGCGGGCCGGCGGCACCCTGTTGCCGTTCCGTCGCAAGGCTTTCGTCATTCCGTCATGCAAATCGCTTAACTCCCTAGCCGGCGCTGGCCGGCAGGGCGGGGGCTCTGCTATTTGGAGGAAATGACGTCGCATGATGGTTTCAGCATTGATCGAGCGTGAATTGACCCGGGTGGGCTCTCCTGTGCGCAACGGCGTGTTTGTCGCCGTGGTCGGGCCGAGCGGCGCCGGCAAGGACACGCTGATTGCCTATGTGCGCGACCGCCTGACCGATGACGACCATGTCGAGTTCGCCCGCCGCGTCATCACGCGCAACAGCGACGGCGCCACCGAAGATCATGACACGCTTGAAGACGCTGCCTTCGTCGAGGCTGAAGCCGCCGGCGCCTTTGCGCTGTCGTGGGAGGCGCACGGCCTGCGCTACGGCATCCCGGCTGCCGTCGACGAAGCCATTTCCAACGGCCATGTCGTCGTTGCCAACACCTCGCGCGGCATCATTCCGGCGCTGCGCGACCGTTACGCCAATGTCGCTGTGGTCGAGATATCGGCATCGCCCGACATTCTCGCGACGCGGCTCGCCGCACGCGGACGGGAATCGCGGGGCGAGGTGCTGGCGCGCCTTGCCCGCACCGTGGCGCACGACCTCAGCGGCCCGGGCCATGTGCAGATCGACAATTCCGGCTCACCCGAGATCGCCGGCGAGAAGTTCCTCGCCGTGCTGCGCAAGGCCGTCGCCTATTCGGATGTCTCCGGGCTCGTCTGACTTGATTGCGTAAGGTATTGCTTACGTTTATTGCAAGTCAGATGCGCAGCATGTGGTTGTCCCAGACATAGTCTGGACGCTCTGCCTGCTCGCCGTCGGGGGCGACGATGAGGCCGCCGCCGGTTGTAGCTAGAAAGCCGTCGCGGTCGGGCGCAAGCCCGCAGACCTCGACCAGATCGTTCTTGGCCATCACCTTGCCGGTCTTCGCCTCGATCATCGCCCATGCGTTGCCTTCCGGCGACGAGACGGCAACCAGCCCGGCGTCGCGGTTTGCCGCCACTGAGCCGATATAGTTGCGGAAGCCGCCGAGGATGTCGTCTGGCATCTCCAGCATGGAAAGTTCCTCGCCGCGCCTGGCACGGCCGACCAGAAGTGGCCTTTCGCTCGCCGGACCCTCGTGCTGGCAGCCGAACCAGACGGTGCCCTCGGCGTCGATGTCCATGTGCCGGATCGACAGCTGGTGCAGCTTCTCGGGCAATTCGTGCTTTTCGAGGAGGTCGCCGGATACGCGGTCGACCAGCACGAAGGACGGCTTCATGGTCGGGATGTTGAGTTTGGCGCGACCAAAATCCGGGTGGGTCTCGATGCCGCCATTGCAGATGGCAAGTGTCCTGCCGTCGCCGAGCAGGATCAGTTCGTGCGGGCCGACGCCATGGGTCGGGAATTCGCCGGTGCGGCGGAAGCCGTCGCGGGCGTCATAGACGCCGACCATGCCGGCCGCGTTGTCGAAATCGTTCTCGGTCACATAGAGCAGCGCCCCGTCGGGCGAGAACACGCCATGGCCGTAATAATGGCGGCCGGCGATGCTCGGAATGGTCAGCGGTTGGTCCCTGCCGGTGTGGTCGAAGACCAGCATGAAGGTGCCGGGCTGGCGGGCAAAGACCACCGACTTGCGCGAGATGGGATCGAAGGTCACGTCATGTCCGCGCTCGGGCAAAGCGACGCTGTGCAGGATCTTGCCCGCCTCGGACATCACCGCGACGCCATACTCGCCGGTGCGCGCTTGGTAAGCGGTGGCGAACATAGCGTCGGTTTCGAGCGCCAGCGCGCGTTTCGCAGGCGCGAGCGACATCAGGAAGGTCGTGCCTGCGGCCTTGAGGAAGTCGCGGCGGTCGAAGAGTGGCGTGCGCAGTTCTTGTTTGAGCATGATCTTGTCCGAAAACCGGCGTCCACTTTTCGGGATCATGCTCTCAGTCGCCGTCCAGCGACGAGAAGCCGGCGGTCAGCCCGAGCGCGCTCGACAGACGGGTGCCGAACAGCTCCGACAGGCTCGATGTGACGACGCCGAAATAGGTGAGCTTGGCGCGCTTGTCGGCATCCGCCAGCGCTGCGTCGATAGGGCCGGTGATGCCCGCTACCGCGTTCTGGCCATTGGCGAACTCGAAATCGATCGACTGGGCGATCCACTGGGAATCGTCAGGCAGAAGCGAACCGAAATGCGAGGCGTCGAACAGCGCCTTCATGCCTGCGAGGTTGCCGCCGAGCGAGGCGGTCGTACCTTCCGAGCGCCAGTAGAGCGCCTGTTTCGGCTTGTCGGCGGAAGCCTCCTTGCCAAGGAAACCACCAACGCGCACATCGCGGACAAGCTCCAGTCCGTTGACATAGACCTCGAGCAGCGCGGTCGCCGCTTCCGAGGCAGTGCGGTAGAGCGGGTTCTGCGGCCCGGGATGCTGCCACTGGCTGGCAAAACCTTTGTCGTCACGCCAGGCTGCATCGACGTCGGTGGCGATCGTGCCGATGTTGCCGGCGATAGCCTTGCCATAGGCGCAGCGATAGGCGGCCGATGTGCCGGCAAGCTCGTCGGCACCGGTGCCGAACAGCACGAATTCGAGCGCGCCGAGGCCTTGCATCGCCACGCTCTTGTCGCCGAGCTTGGCGGCGTCGGTTGCTGTTTCGTCCTTGTCGGACAGGGCGGCCTGCACCTGTTTCAGACCGGTGCCCTTGCGGTCCGGCCAGAACAGCATGCGCTCGAGACGGTTGTGTTCGGTGATCGGGCCGAAGCGGATGATCTCGATTTCCGACCAGGTCACCGTCGTCTTGGAGAAGGCCGCACGCGCCGCCGCAAGATTGTCTGCCGACGGTGCGGCGCAAAGCGCCTCGACGCTCTTTCCGAGTGCTGCCGTGACCTCCACGAGCCGGCCATAGGCGGGGCGGATGAAGCCGTCGATGGCGTCGGCGATGTCCGATGCCTGGTTGGCGTGGGCGGCAGCGGGCAGTGCGACCAAGAGGGCAAGCGATGCTGCAAGGACGGATCTGGCCATCAGAGCGACTCCAGGAATTTGATCAAAGCGTTGCGGTCATCGGCGGGAAGCGCTGCGAAGCGGTCGCGTGCCGCCTGTCCCTCGCCGCCGTGCCACAGAATGGCTTCGGTGAGGTTGCGGGCGCGGCCGTCATGCAGGAAGAAGGTGTGGCCGTTGACCGTCTGGGTCAGGCCTATGCCCCAGAGCGGCGGCGTGCGCCATTCGCGCCCCGTGGCATCGCCGACCTGCTGGCCGTCGGCCAGCTCCTCGCCCATGTCGTGCAGCAGGAAGTCGGAATAGGGCCAGATCAGCTGGAAGGCCTGCGCCTTGTTGGGCGCGTCGCGGCGGGTGACGAATTTCGGCATATGGCACGAGGCGCAGCCAGCCTCGTAGAACATCTGCTTGCCACGCAGCACTAGCGGATTGTCGATGTCGCGGCGGGCGGGCACGGCGAGGTTCTGCGAATAGAAGGTGACGAGATCCATGATCGGATCGGGCGCCTCTACCGGTCCAAGCCGCTCTTGTACGCCGTTGGGCATGGCGAGGCAGTCGGCCTGGGCTTCGGTGCAGTCGCCCCAATGGTGCGGCACTTCAGGCGTCGAGATGCCGATGTCACCGGCAAAGGCATCTGCCGACTGCTGGCGGATCGTCGGCGTCTGCGCCTTCCAGCCGAAGCGCCCAAGCGTCAGTTCGCCTGTCTTCTTGTCGCGCACGATCGAGGCCCTGCCGGAGATGCCGTCGCCGTTCTTGTCGTCCGGATCGGCATTGGCGAGGATGTCGGCGGGATGGATCTGCTCGACCAGGCCAAGGCCGATCATCGCCGGCGTAACCCGCGGCGACAGTGTCGTTCTCGGATCCATCGGACCGTAGCCAAGATCGGAGACCGAATAGCTCGGCCAGCGCAGCGTCAGATGGGTGCCGTCGGGGAGTTCGACCGGGACGGTCTGGTAGGAAATCACCATCCGGCCTTCGCCCTTCAGACCGGGCACGGCGAGGTCCTGGAACTGGCTGCCATAGACCGGGTCGGGGAAATTCAGGACGCGCCGGTCGGCGACGGCTGCCTTTTCCTCGTCGGTTTCCGCCACGCGTGCGAGGCGCAGGAACATCGAGGTGGCGTCGGCATTGCCTTCCGGCGGATGGCCGCGGCCGTCCTTGAGGTGGCAGCTCTGGCAGGCGCGCGCATTGAACAGCGGCCCGAGGCCGTCAGAGGCCTGTGTCGACGATGGCGACGACACCCAAAGTTTGGTGAAGAAGCCGTTGCCAAGTTTGAAGTCGCCTTCTTCCTCGAAAGTGATGTTGGCGGAGGATTGTGAGAAGGCGTCTCGGTTGGCGCTTTTCTTGGAGGTGCCGGCACCGCCCTGCATCAGCTCGAACTGCTCGGGCTTCGAAAAATCGGTGGTCGGCCTGACGATCTTGTCGACGCGTGCCTTGTCGACAGGCTTGAGATCTTGGCGTTCGGTGGCGAGCCCATCCGGAACCGGCTCGCCGGCGACCGAGGGAACGGCAGCGCCGAGAAGCAGCAGGCCGGCAACGAAATTGCGAAGTGCCGGAGCACTTCGCTTGTCGTGTGTCGTGGGGGTGCAGGTGGGCGCACCCGGTAGCATGCGGCGCGTCAGAGGGAAGGTGCGCCGCATTCCGGCATCCTATTCGGCCTTGTCTGCGGTCTCGGCGTTGAGCTGACCGTACTTCTCTTCGCCGATCTCCCCGAGTAGCTGCAACTGCGTCTCGAGGAAGTCGATATGGCCTTCCTCGTCGGCGAGCAGCTCCTCGAAGAGCTTCATGGATACGTAGTCGCCGTGCTGCTGGCAGACATCGCGTGACTTCTTGTAGGAGGTGCGGGCGTCATATTCGCCGGCAAGATCGCTTTCGAGCACTTCCTTGACGTTCTGGCCGATGCGCAGCGGCGCTACCGACTGCAGGTTGGGATGGCCTTCGAGGAAGATGATGCGGGCCACCAGCCGGTCGGCGTGGCGCATCTCTTCGATCGATTCTTCGCGTTCCTTCTTGGCGAGCTTGCCGTAACCCCAATCTTCGAGCAGGCGGTAGTGAACCCAATACTGGTTGACCGCGCCGAGTTCGAGGAAGAGGGCTTCGTTAAGCCGCTCGATGACCTGCTTTTCGCCTTTCATTGAATCTGCTCCCAAATTGGACCCGCAACTCTTTCACACGGTCCATGTGTGAAACGATGTCGCCTTCACCCGCCTCCGTACGGGTATGGTAGGCTTCGGTTACCCGAATGATCGTTTCGACCACATTTGGAAAGCAGCCGCAACAGCGCCCGCGCTTTTGCAGCGTGTGATAGACCTTGGCAGGCACGATCAGCGACCAGGGGTCGCCGTCCAGAAGCTCGATGATCGTGTCTTCGATCTCCTTCTGGGTGATCAGGTTGCAGTGGCAGATCAGCATTGCAGGCTCTGGGTGGCTGGCAGCGCACCTCTGCGCGCTGCTTGGCTGAAATTATCTAGGTGCGTGGCACCCTCACTGGAAGACCTTGTCGGGGGAATCGAGGCTGTCCGAACCTTCGAACGCGATCTTGTCGAGCTTCAGGGCCGCTACGGCACGCTCGATCGACTTGGTCTGGTCGACAAGTGCGTCGATTGCCGCCTGGACGGTGGCGTTGCCTTCGACATTGCCTTCGCCGATCTGCTGGTCGTAGGCCTCGCCGGCATCGGCGCGCGCCTTGATGGCTTCCATCTTGGCGACGGTCGTGTCGAGCTTGCCGCTGAGCTCGGTGTCGAGGGCGGCGTCAGTTGCCTTGACCAGATCCGACACCGACGGGCCTTCGACGGTCGAGCCGTCGATGCGCTTGTAGCTGCCGTGATAGGCGTTGCGGATGCCGATCGCGTCGTAGAGATGCGAGATGTGGGTGTTGTCGGAGAAGCAGTCGTGTTCTTCTTCGGGATCGTGGATCAGCAGGCCGAGCTTCATGCGCTGGCCTGCGAGTTCGCCGTAGGACAGCGAACCCATGCCGGTGAGGATGGCCGAGATGCCGGCGTTGGTTTCGCCGTCGGTGAGCGCCTTGCGGGCAGCGCCGTCGGCCTTCCAGTTGCCGACCATCTCCTCGAGGTCCGAGACCAGGAGGTCGGACGCCACCTGGAGATACTGGGCGCGGCGGTCGCAATTGCCGCCGGTGCAGTTGGCCGTGTCGTAGTCGGTGTAGGGACGGTTGCCGGCGCCGGGACCGGTGCCGTTCAGGTCCTGGCCCCAGAGCAGGAATTCGATGGCGTGATAGCCGGTGGCGACGTTGGCCTCGATGCCGCCGGCCTCCTGCAGCGTGCCCGACAGGAGCTCGGGCGTGATCTTCGAGGCGTCGACCTTCTGGCCGTTGATCTCGATCGACGGGTTGGCGATCACATTGGCGGTGTAAAGCGAATTCTCGTCGGACTCGGTGCCGTAGCTCTTGTCGACATAGTCGATCAGGCCTTCGTCGAGCGGCCAGGCGTTCACGCGGCCTTCCCAATCATCGACGATGGCGTTGCCGAAGCGATAGACCTCGGTCTGCTGGTAAGGCAGGCGCGATGCCTTCCAGGCCTCGCGAGCGGCCTTCAGCGTCGCGTCCGACGGCTTGGCGATCAACGCTTCGACGGCAACGTCGAGCGCCTTGGCCGTGGTCAGCGAGTCTTCGTATTTGGCGAGCGCGATGTCGGCATAGGTCGAGATGACAGCCTTGGCGTCGGTGTCTGCCTTTGCCGGCAGCACGAAAACGGCAGCGGTAAGCGCCGTCGTCGCGGCGATCGCAGCGATCCTGCCGAAATGCCGGCTGCGCGAGATGGATGCAGGCATGGTCGTCTCCTCAGTAAACCGAACTGCGCCCGACGGCGCGAAAAAGTCGAGCACCCGCAAGGACTTGCCAGGCTGGAACCGCGAAATCGACTGTTGGCTCAAGGGGGTTGGAGCCTTCGGCGCCCTGGCGGTCCATGCTCCGAATTCGGCTCGGAAGGGACACTGTGCAGGCGTCCGCGCAACCGCGCGGCATCACGAAGGCAGGCACCCTGTTGGCTCCAATCGAAAGGGTTAAAGGCCCAGACATCAAAGACAGGCGCTGTAAAGCACGCCGCCATAAAAGCGGTGTGGCCTGAAAAGTCAACGCATATTCCGGCAAAAAGCGTAGTTGTATCAATAGTTTAGAATTATTCTAAACTGAATTTGTCCAGTTTGCGGGTAGTCTCTTCCGCCAAGCTGTTGATTTGTCGAGACATGGCGCTGGACCCGGCCGCAAGCATCGGGAAGCCGCTGCGACATCAGGTAGCGCCGCGATATGGCGCGGTCAGGGTGTGGCGCGCATGACGGTCCTGCCCGCCTGTCGGCCATGAAATCCTGCCTGTCAGCCATGAAATCACGTCATGGCCTCTTGCGGCGGAGGCCCCTAGCGGTCATTTCGGTAGAGATTTCCTGTGTTGCAGAGGCGAGCATGAAGAACGGTGTGGTGATTGTCGGGGCGGGCCATGCCGGAGTGCAGGCTGCCGCCAGCCTGCGGGAAGAGGGTTATGATGGTCCGGTCATCCTGCTCGGTGACGAGAAGGAACTGCCCTACCACAAGCCGCCGCTGTCAAAGACCTTTATCAAGGACGCCGCCGCCCAGCCGCAGCCGTTGCGCGGCGAGGCCTTCTACACCGGCCATACCATTGATTTCCGTCCGGGCTCGCTGGTCGAACGCATCGACACCGGCGCCAACCGGCTGTCGCTGGCGGGCGGCGAGAACCTCGCCTACGACCACCTGATCCTTGCCACCGGCTCGCGCCCGCGCGTCCTGCCCTTGCCGGGTTCGGAGCTGGCCGGAGTGCTGTCGCTCCGCTCGGTGGCCGATGCGCGGACCATCCGTGACCATAGTGCTGCCTGCGAGGACGTGGTCGTCATCGGCGGCGGTTTTATCGGCCTGGAGATCGCGGCGACGCTTGCCGCCGGCGGCCGGCGCGTCACGGTGGTCGAAGCACTCGACCGGCTGCTCGGCCGCGCGGTGGCGCCGCTGATCGCCGAGCATGTGCGCAAGCGGCTGGAGGCCTCGGGCATCCGCATCCTGCTCAAGACCACCATCGAGCGCCTTGAGGGCGACAGCGGCCAAGTCGCGGCAGCCTTGACCTCATCGGGCGAAAGGCTGCCGGCGAAGATGGTCATCATCGGCATCGGCGTCGTGCCCAATGTCGAGCTCGCCGATGCGGCGGGGCTTGCGATTGCCAACGGCATTCGCGTCGACGGTGCCATGCGCAGCTCGGTCGAAAACATCCTGGCGGTCGGCGACAATGCCAGCTACCGCCACTGGCAGACAGGCTCGGACGTCAGGTTGGAATCGGTGCAGAACGCCACCGACCAGTCGAAGCTCGCCGCCCGCACCATCGTCGGGCATCGGGGCGATTACGCGGCCGTGCCGTGGTTTTGGTCCGACATCGGCGACATGAAGCTGCAGATGGTCGGCCTGACATCGGGCGGCGACAGGCAGATTCTGTCGGGCGACCTGGCCGAGAACCGCTTCTCGGTGTTCCATTTCATCGGCGACCGGCTGGTGGCGATCGAATCCGTCAATCGCCCCGCCGACCACATGCTCGGCCGCAAGATGCTCGGCCTCGGCTTCTCGCCGACGGCGGAACAGGTGGCGGGTGGTGCCGAGGCGTTGAAGGCCGCGCTGGCGGCGCTGCCGGCGGCATAATTCGGCCACGTCGGCGCCTCCCCATCCCCTTCCGGACCTTCTTCCCCTAAAGACCGCGGAGAAGGAGGAAGCTTCTGCGCTTGAGCTGCGCTGTCTGCCGTTTTCTTGGACACGGCCATTTCGGGTTCCGGAGCGGAGGTTCGTCTCGACGCCGATGCCCCCATCTCCCTGTCCTTCATCTGGAATGGATAGGGCGGTGCCGCCCGCGCAGAGGTAGCGTCACCTCGCGCTGACTTCCCGGATCGATGCCTCCAGGATGTCGAGCGCTTCGGTCATCACCTCGTCCTGGATTGTGATCGGCGCCAGGAAGCGGATGACGTTGCCATAGACGCCGCAGGTGAGCAGGATCAGGCCCTTGTCGAGCGCCTTGAGCCTGACGGCATTTGCGAATTCCGCCGAGGGCGTCTTCGTCTTCACGTCGTTGAACTCGACAGCGTTCATGAAGCCTGGGCCGCGGATGTCTGTGATTTCAGGCACGTCGTCGCGCAGCGACTCCAGCCGCTGCTTGAGACGTGCGCCGAGCTGGTTGGCGCGGTCGCAGAGCTTTTCGTCCTCGATGACGTCGAGCACGGCATGTGCTGCGGCGACGCCGATCGGGCTGCCGCCATAGGTGCCGCCGAGGCCGCCGGGATTGGGCGCGTCCATCAGCTCGGCCCGGCCGGTGACGGCGGCGAGCGGGAAGCCGCCGGCGAGGCTTTTCGCCATCGTCATCAGGTCGGGCGCGACGTCATGATGGTCCATGGCGAACATCTTGCCGGTGCGGGCGAAACCGGTCTGCACCTCGTCGGCAACGAGCAGGATGCCATGCTGGTCGCAGATCTTGCGCAGCGCCGTCATGAAGTCGCGCGGCACTTCGTAGAAGCCGCCTTCGCCCTGCACCGGCTCTATGATAATGGCAGCCACCCGCGCCGGGTCGACATCGGCCTTGAACAGGCGGTCGAGTGCTGCAAGCGCGTCGGCAGTGGTCAAGCCATGCAACGGCACGGGGAAGGGCGCGTGGAACACGTCGCCCGGCATGGCGCCGAAGCCCGCCTTGTAGGGCTGCACCTTGCCGGTCAGCGCCATACCCATGAAGGTGCGGCCGTGGAAGCCGCCGGCAAAGGCGATGACGGCCTGGCGGCCGGTGGCGTTGCGGGCGATCTTGATGGCGTTTTCGACCGCTTCCGCGCCGGTCGTGACGAAGATGGTGCGCTTGTCGCCCTTCATCGGCGCAATGGCATTCAGCCTTTCGCCGAGCCGGACATAGCTCTCATAGGGTACGACCTGGTGGCAGGTGTGGGTGAAGCGGTCGAGCTGCGCCTTGACCGCCTCGATGACGCGCGGATGGCGGTGGCCGGTGTTGACGACGGCGATGCCGGAGGAGAAGTCGATGTAACGGCGGCCTTCGACGTCCCAGATTTCGGAGTTCTCGGCCCGATCGGCATAGACCTGGGTCGTCATGCCGACACCGCGCGCGATGGTCTGCATCTTGCGCTGTGAGATTTCGGCGTTTTTCATCGCTCATTCTCCCGCTTGACCGTCGCCAGGGTTTGGCGCCGCTTTGGCCAATGTCTGCACCTCCTGCGGCTTTTCACAAGCTGTCAGTGGTCCGATGGACGTTGGTCCTCCCCAGCCTCGAAAAAATTTCGCATATCGTGTCGGAAGTGCACATATCCATGCGTCTTACACATGAAGGAAACAACCGATGCTCTACGCCATCCTTTGCTACAACAACGAAGACGTCGTCTGCGCCTGGTCCAAGGAGCAGGACGACGAGGTGATGGAGCGACTTGGCGTTGTCACGGGCAAGCTCCGCGAGCAGGGCAGGTTGGGGCCGGTGGCCCGGCTGTTGCCGACGACCGCTGCCACCACCTTGCGCAAGGCCAAGGATGAGCCATTCGTGATCGATGGGCCTTTTGCCGAAACCAAGGAACAGCTCCTCGGCTTCTACGTCGTCGATTGCGAGACGCTCGACGATGCCGTCGATGTTGCCAGGGACCTGGCGGACGCCAATCCCGGCATCGGTTCATATGAATTGCGCCCCATCGGCGCGTTTTTCCCTGGAAGACAAACTGCATGACCGACCCGGCCTGGATCAACACGGCTCTCTCCTCCGCCCGGCCGCAGGCCGTGGCAGCTCTGCTGCGCTATTTCCGCGATCTCGACACCGCGGAAGAAGCGTTCCAGGAGGCCTGCCTGCGTGCGCTGCGCACCTGGCCGGAAAAGGGACCGCCGCGTGATCCGGCCGCCTGGCTGATCTTTGTCGGCCGCAATTCGGGCATCGACGTCGTCCGTCGTCGCAGCAAGCAGGCGCCGTTGCCGGCGGAAGAGCTTTTGTCCGACCTCGACGACGTCGAGGACGACATGGCCGACCGTCTCGACGGCGCGCATTATCGCGACGACATCCTGAGACTGCTGTTCATCTGCTGCCATCCCGACCTGCCGGCGACCCAGCAGATCGCGGTCGCGCTGCGCATCGTCTCGGGCCTTTCGGTCAAGCAGATCGCTCGCGCCTTCCTCGTCGGCGAAAGCGCCATTGAACAGCGCATAACCCGCGCCAAGGCGCGCATCGCCAATGCCAACGTGCCCTTCGAGGTGCCCGGGCCGGTGGAGCGCTCCGAACGGCTGGCGGCGGTGCTGGCCATGGTCTACCTCGTCTTCAACGAAGGCTATTCCGCCGGCGCCACTGAAATCACCAACCGCGCGCCGCTGTGTGAGGAGGCGATCCGGCTGGCGCGGCTCTTGCTGCGCCTGTTCCAGACCGAGCCGGAGGTGATGGGGCTGACGGCGCTGCTGCTTCTGCAACACGCTCGCGCCGACGCGCGTTTCGATGCCAATGGCGATCTGGTGCTGATGGACGACCAGGACCGCACGCTGTGGAACCGGGCGCTGATCGACGAGGGCCTGGCACTGATCGACAAGGCGATGCGCCATCGCCGACCCGGCCCCTATCAGATCCAGTCGGCCATTGCCGCACTCCATGCCCGTGCCGCGCGCCCCGAGGATACAGACTGGGCCGAGATCGACCTGCTCTATTCCGTGCTGGAATCGATGATGCCGTCGCCCGTCGTGACGCTCAACCGCGCCGTCGCCTTCGCCAAGCTGCGCGGGCCGGAAGCGGCATTGAAGCTGATCGAGCCACTGGCCCCGAAGCTCTCAGGCTACTTCCACTTCTTCGGCGTCAAGGGCGGCTTGCTTATGCAGCTCGGCCGTGACGAGGAAGCGCGCGAGGCCTTCGGCCGGGCGATAGCGCTCGCCAATACGGCGGCCGAGGCGGCCCATATCCGCATGCATCTCGACCGGCTTTCCACGTCTTCGCCGGGATTGGTAAAGGCGGACACTACGGCGGCAAGCCGTCAACTGCGGTAGCAGCGCAGGAAGGTCACCCGCGCAGCGAGGAGCAAAACCCCAGCGGTTAGGGTTCTCTGCATGTGTTCGCTTCAGTTGTGTCGACTACCAGCGCAGCCAATATGGGAAGTGTCGGTCGTCACCTTCATTGGTCGAAACCGGCAGCGGCGTCTTCTTGTCGGCCGGGACGTCGACGACCTTGCGATAGAGGTGCCATGTCGCGTGACCGAGCACCGGAATGACGATGGCGAGACCCGCCAGGAACGGCAGTGACCCGATCAACAGCGCGACCGCGACGATCAGTCCCCATAAAAGCATCGGCACCGGATTGCCCACCACCGCCCGCACCGAGGTCTCGATCGCAGCATAGACGCCGACATCGCAGTCGAGCAGCAGCGGAAAGGCGACGGCGGTGGTGCAGAGCACCACCAGGGCGAACAGGAATCCGATCAGATTGCCGAGCACAATCAGCGTCCAGCCGCGCTGGGTGGTGAAGAGGTCGCCGAAGAACGCTGCCGTCGACTGCGGGGCATCAGGTCCGTAAAACGAGGTGTAGAGCGCCTGCGCGACCAACAGCCAGGTGACGAAAAGCGCCAGCAGCATGATGCCGATAACCACCATCGCAGGAATGGCCGGCGATTGCCTGACATCGAACACATGCCACCACGACGTGTCGAGATTTTGCTCACGTCGTCGGCTGATCTCATAGAGGCCGATGCCGAAGAACGGTCCGAGCAGGGCAAAGCCGGACATCAGCGGGAAAATGAGCTGCAGCGCATTGCCGCCCGATGTCCATGTGATCAGGAACACGCCGACGATCGGGTAGATCAGGCACAGGAAAACGTAATGCGACGGCTTGTCCCAAAAGTCGCCAAAGCCGCGTCGCAGTGCGTCAAACACATCCGCGACTGATATCCGGCGGATGGCGGGATGCTCGATCGTATTGGTAGCGCCTGCGTACACATGGAAGCTTGCCATGACCACTCCTCCTTTGGAGCGGGTCGCGGTCCGGGCCTGGCATGAGCGTCACGCCAAACCGCGACCTTCACCATTGCAAAATATAACGTATTTTGAGCGATTTTGCGACCTTGGCCGACCGCGTCCGGGGGGCGTGCGAAGTGCTCCGCCCGGCGGCAGGGTTCTCAGTTGCCGCAGTAGCGGCGCGGGAAGGTCGAGATCGCTCGCGCGGCGATGTCGGTGCCCCGCGCGAGCGCCTCAGCGAGCGTCCGGCCCTTGGCCAGGGAAGCCAGAAACGCGGCGTTGAAAGTGTCGCCGGCGCCGACCGTGTCGATGACCTCGACCTTGGGCGATGCTGCGTGGAAATGCGTTCCGGCCCCATAGGCATGCGCGCCCTGCGCTCCGTCCTTCACCACCAGTGTGTGGCCGGGGCCGACGCGCTCGATGAGCAGGGCGACGGCCGTATCGAGGTCGTCCAGCCCTGCCAGCCCCTTGGCTTCCTCTGCGTTGATCAGCGAAATGTCGGCTGAGGCGATCCAATCGAACATGCGGCGCTTGTTGTCTTCGCTCCACCCAGCCGGCGGCCAGCCGGGATCGATCGCCGTATGCCAGCCTCTTGAGGAAAGCGCCGACAGAAGCTCGATGGTGCCGGCCTCGATCCGTGGCATCAGGTGCCCACCGGAGATCAGCGCAAAGGCGTTGCTATCAGGCGCCTGCGGCAGGCGCTCGACGAGGTCGTCGAGGCTGGCGCGTTGCAGATGGCCCGGTGTGGTGAAGAACACCCGGTCGCCGCCCTTGTGCACGATGCCGACGGTCAGCGTCGTGTCGCCGGGCTCGACGATCCACGCCGTCGATGCCTCGTCGAATTGCCCGCTCAGCCAGTCGCCATTGGGATCGTTGCCGACCGAAGCGATCATTCGGTAGGGCGACTTCATGCCCGAAAGTGCCAGCGCGGTGTTGCCGGCTGAGCCGCCCGGCCGCATCTCGGCGCGGTCGACAACCACTTCGGTGCCGACGGCGGGCCAGCCGTCGACCTCGCCGAGCACGAGATCGACATTGACGTTGCCGAGGATGAGCAAGGCCGGAACGGTCATGAGGCTGCCTGTGGGGATCGCGCGGCCGCCTGATGGCGACCGCTGTTGCGGGTAGCTGGTCGAGACTTTAGGCGCCGCGGCGCGCCACCACGGGGACGTAGTCCTCCAGCTCGGGCGCCGGGAACGACACCGTGCCGTTGATCTCGGCCGAGCGATAGAGGCCCATCAGGATCTCGACCACGGCGAGGCCGTCATGGAAGGTTTCCAAGGGCGTTTCGCCTTTGCGGAAGCGCTCGACCATGTGGCGGTTCTCGTCGGTGTAGCCGTAGACGCCGGCCTCATCCTCCAGCACCGGCATCAGGCCCTGCTCGGCATTCTGCTTCTCGACCAGGTCCTCGCCTTCCTCGCCCTTGACCTCGCGCGACATGAAGATCTTGAGCCCGGTGTTGAGCGAGTTGAACTCCATTGCGTATTCCGGCCCGAGCAGTTCGAGCTGGATGCGCAGGCCCGCACCCACATAGGCCCAGGAGGTGGTGGCCTCGATCACCAGCTCGTTGCCGTCCTCGTCCTCGAGCAGGATGGTGCCGCGGGCGAAATCCTCGGATGGGCGGTTGCGGTAGTCGACATCCGTGCCAAAGCGCTTGCGCAGCTGGTCGGCATAGTTGGGCCGGCTCCACTTCAGCGTGGCGACCGTGCCGCTGACCTGCTTGATGGTCAGCGACTTGCGCGCCGCGCCCGGCTTGGTCAGCAAGTGCCGGGCCACTTCGACGCTGTGGCACATCATGTCGGAGAGCACACCGCCGCCCTGCTTGTCGCCCTGCCAGAACCATGGCTCGTGCGGACCTGAATGTTCTTCGGCGGCGCGCGCCAGATAGGGGCGGCCCGTGGTCGAGGCAGCGCGGCGCCAGACGATGTCCTTGCCGCGGATGACGGGCGTGCAGAAGACCTGGTTTTCGAGATAGCCATGATTGAGGCCGGCATCTTCCGCCAGGCGCAGCATCTCGCGCGCCTCGGCGACGGTGCGGGCAAGCGGCTTTTCGCAGGCGACCGCGATCACCTTGCTGCGCCCGGCCTTCACCTCGGCATGGATGGTGCGCATCACGTCGAGGCGGGTGTAGTTGGGCGACAGGATCCAGATAGCGTCGACATCGTCGGCGTTGACGAGCGATTCCAGACTGTCGTGGCTGGTGCATTCGCCTAGGCCGAGCTCGGCAACGCGATTGGCAAAGCGTGCGCGGTTCTCGGCCTTGCGGCTGAACACGCCTGTCACGTCGACATTGCGCACGCCCAGCATGCCCTTGAGGTGGAATTCCGCAATGAAGCCGCTTCCGACGAAGCCGACGCGCAGCCGTTGTTTGGGCAATCCGGTCATGTGAGGTCCCTCATACTGAAGTCTTGGAAAGTTATTTCGGTGCCGCCGCCGTGGTGCCACGGACCTTGAGCGTGGTCGGCAGCATCACCGGCTTCCGCGGCGAAAGCCCGCCCGCCATCAGGTCGAGCAGCATGGTCATGGCGGCGCGGCCGATGTCGGTACGCGGCTGGCTGACGGTGGTCAGCGGCGGATAGAAGGCTTCGCTTAGGAACAGGTCGTCGAAGCCGACGACGGACACTTCGCCGGGCACGTCGACGCCGAGGCGGCGCAGCTCATGGATGACGCCGAAGGCCATTTCGTCGTTGGCGACGAAGATCGCCGTCGGCGGCTCCGGCAGCTCGAACAGGGCACGGCACAGATGCTGGCCGGTGTGCAGCAGGTAGTCGCCGCGCTGCTCGTAGCCATCGGGAATGGGCAGGCCGGCAGCGGCCATCGCCTTGCGGTAGCCCTCGCGGCGCTCGATGCTCATGATTTCGGGCACCGGGCCGGAGACATGGGCGATCCTGACATGGCCGAGGCCGATCAGGTGATCGATGGCGTTGCGGGCGGCGGCCTCGTTGTCGATCATGACATGCGGGAAGCCGGCGTCGCGGATTTCCTCAAGCGCCACCACGATGGGCGCACCGCCTGCGACCGAGGCGAGGAAGCCCTCACGCTCGGGCAGCTTGCCGGTCATCAGGATCATGCCGTCGGCATGGCCGTCGCGCAGCATGTCGAAATACTCGACCTCGCGGTCGGAGTCGTTTTCGGTATTGCCCATCAGCACCGAGTAGCCGGCGGCGCGGGCGGTGGCTTCGACACCCTTGAGAATCTCGAGATAGAATGGGTTGCCGACGTCGCGGACCACCATCAGCACCGCCATGGCGCGCTGGGTGCGCAGGTTGCGGGCGCTGACATTGGGCCGGTAGTTCATCTCGCGCGCCACTTCGCGAATGCGGCTGAGCGTCGGCTCGGCGACGAGCCCGCTGTCGGACAGCGCGCGCGACACGGTGGCGGCCGAAACGCCGAGCCGCTCGGCGATGTCCTTGATCTTGGGACGGTCGTTCATCCGCGCATCGCCCTTCCGCGTCCGTAGAACAGCATCAAAAGCAGAAGCGTGGCGCCGAACACCATCTGCCGGCCGGATTCGTCGATATGAACTGTGGTCAGAATGCCTTGCAGGATGACCAGCAAGAGCGCGCCCGCCATGGTGCCGGTGTAGCCGCCCTTGCCGCCCGACAGCGGCGTGCCGCCGAAGACGACGGCGATGATGGAGGCCAGCATGTATTGCTCGCCGACATTGGCAAAGGACGAGCCGGAATAGCCGAGAAGGCAGATGCCGGTGATGGCGGCGAACACGCCCGACAGCATAAACAGCGAAATGCGCATCGCCTTGACCGGCACGCCGGCCATGTAGGCGGCCTGCTCGTTGGAACCGATGGCATAGATACGGTGGCCGTAGACGGTGCGGGTGAGCATGAAGGCCATCAAGAGCCCGATCGCCACCCACAGCCAGATGATGCCGGGCAGGCCGAGCAGGAACGGTTGCGTGACGAAACGCGACAGGCCGGGTGCGGCGAAGCCCGACGGGATGCCGTTGCGGACCACGACCAGAAGGCCCTGCAGAACGCCGAGCATGCCCAAGGTCATCACCAGCGGCGGGATTCGCAGCAGCGTGACACCCATTCCGTTGATCAGGCCGATGAAGGCGCCGGCCGCCATGCAGGCCAGCACCGCCGGCAGGATGGCGCTGTCTGCGCCGTTCATGACGTTGCCGGCGATGATGGCCGAGAGCGAGATGACGCCGCCGACCGACAGGTCGATGCCTTCGCGGCCGCCAAGGATGACCAGGTTCTGGCCGGCGGCGACGATGCCAAGCAGGGCAGCAACGATCAGCAGGCGCAGGATCTGCTGGGCCGAGGCGAAGCCGGGCGACAGGATTTCGCCGAGGATCAAAAGGGTGGCGATCAGGATCAGCGCCACGACCAGCGGCCGCTTGAGGAAGGCGAGCACCGGCGAGGGGGCGGGGGCTGCGGCAGTCTGCGTGGTGGCAGTCATGCGCGTGCCCTCCGTCCGACGAGGACGCCCGCCATCAGCGCCACCAGGATGGCGAGGCCCTGGACCAGGTTCTGCCATTCCGATGGCGTGCCGACGAAGAAGACGAGCGAGTTGATGAGGCCGATGATGAGTGCGCCGATGATCGAGCCGACGACGGTACCGAAGCCGCCCGACAGCGCGCTGCCGCCGAGCACCACGGCTGCCACCGAGAACAGGGTCATCTTGCCGCCGACGAGCGGGTCGCCGCTGGCGGTGTCGCCGGTGATGCAGAAGGCGGCGAGGGCTGCGAACAGGCCGCACAGTGCGTAACCCTGTATGCGGATTTTCGTCACCGGCAGGCCACTCTGGAACGCAGCCTGCGCATCGTCGCCGACGGCGAGAAGCTGGGTGGCGAGGCGGGTGCGGGCGAGCACATAGAGTACGATGGCCAGCAACACGACGGCGAAGTAGACGAAGGGGATGTCGAAGAAGCGGCCGCCATAGGTGCGCCAGAACGTGGCGGGCGCCGGCGTTCCGGCCACCGGCATGACGTAGAGCGCGAGCCCTGTGAAGAAGATACTGGTGGCGAAGGTGGCGACGATGGCCTGCAGCCTGAGCGCCGCCACCACGATGCCGTTGACGATGCCGCATGCAAGCCCCGTCAGCAGCCCGACGACGAGGGCCGCGGCGACCGAGAAGCCGGTGCCCCCCATCTTTTCCATCATCACCACGATGACGACGTTGACCAACGAGACGATGGCGCCGGCCGAGAGGTCGATGTCGCCCGCATAGACGACATAGGTCTGGGCGATGGCCAGCATCATCAGCGCCAGATAGGTCTTGGTCAGGCCGGTGATGCCGGTGAAGCTCACGCTGCGTGGCTGGTAGAGGCCGTTGAGCGCCAGAAGCACGAACGCGATGACAAGTGCTGGCAGAAACGGATAACGCTCGACAAGGCGCTTCAGCGTGCCCGGTCGGGGGGAAGGAAGGGTCGCGGTCGACATCACGCGGCCTCGTATGCTGCCTGGTAGAGATTGTAGCGCGTTCGGTCCGCGCCGGTGAGTTCGCGCCGTACCGAGCCGCCGTTGAAGACGAGGATACGGTCGGCATTGTTGAGCAGTTCGGCGTCCTCCGACGAGTAGAGCACGATACCCATGCCCTCGGCGGCGAGCTTGCGGATCAGCGCAAACAGATCGGCCTTGGCCGACAGGTCGATACCCTTGGTCGGATCGTCGAGCAACAACACCTCGGGCCGGTCGATCAGCCAGCGTGCGATGACGATCTTCTGCTGGTTGCCGCCTGACAGCGAATTGATCGGGTGCGACAGCCCGCCGAACTTGGTGTGCAGCGCCTCAAGCGCCGGCTTCACCCGCTCGGCCAGCACCGACGGGCGCGCGAGCTTCAGTTTCTGGCGGAGGTAGTGGATCGGCGTGACGTTCTCGAGGATCGGCCGTCCCGAGATGACGCCGTCGCGACCACGGTCGCCCGAGACATAGGCGCAGCCGCGCCGGATCGCCTCGCGTGGGCTGCCCGCGGCAAAGGGCTTGCCGTCGAGCACGATTTCGCCAGCCGCAATCGGATTGACGCCGAAGATGGCGCGCAGCACCGACGATTGACCCTGGCCATGTAGGCCGCCGAAGCCGAGGATTTCGCCCTTGGCGACCTCGAAGCCGACATTGGCAAAGCCCTTGCCCGACAGTCCCTTGATCGTCAGTGCTGGCACGCGGGCGATGGTCGCCAACGCGGGCGGCGCTGAATTGCCGGCGGCGAGTTCGTCCTGGCCGCCGACCATCATGCGGATCACCGCCGATGGATTGGTCTCGGATATCTTTTCGGTGCCGACGGTCTCACCGTCGCGGATGACCGTGACGCGGTCGCCGATGGCGAAGATTTCGTCCATGCGGTGCGAGATGAAGACGATGCTGCGGCCCTGGGCCTTCAGGTCGCGCAGGATGTCGAAGAAGCGGTCGACCTGGGCCCGGTCGAGCGCCGAGGTCGGCTCGTCGAAAATGATGACGGGCGCTTCGGTCGCCAGCGCCTTCATGATCTCGACCAGCTGGCGCTGGTCGGCACGCAGGTTCTCGACCGTCGTCTCCGCGGCGAAGCCTTCGCCGGCGACCGTATCGAACAGGGCGATGTAATGGGCTGCGCGCTTGTCCAAGGCTGCGCGGTCGACGAAGCCGGCGCGGGTGGCCGGAAGGTCGGGCAGGCAGATGTTTTCGGCCACCGTGCGGTGCCCGGCGAGGCTGAGCTCCTGGTAGAAGATACCGATGCCATGGTCGCGCGCCGAGCGTGGGCCGGTGATGCTCACCGGCTTGCCGTCGATCAGGATCTCGCCGCCGTCGGGGCGGACGCTGCCGGCCAGGATCTTGCACAGCGTGCTTTTGCCCGACCCGTTGGAGCCGATGAGCACATGCACTTCGCCGGCATCGATCGACAGGTCGCCGCGGCGCAAGGCCAAGGTGGCGCCGTAAGCCTTGCTTACGCCGCGGAGCTCGATTTTGGACATGGTGGTGGCTTCCCTAGGATACGTCGGTCCGGGGGCGCCGCAGCTTGTGCTGGCGCCCCCGGCTTGGGAGGAAGCTTACTTGAAGAGCTTCTCGGCGTCTTCGATCGAAAGCTGGCTGGTGTAGGAGAAGTAGCCCGGCTTGCCTTCGAGGTCCTTGGCGACCTGCTCGACATTCTTGTTGTCGATGAAGGGGATCGGCAGGTACATGGCGTTCTTGTACTGGCCCGCCGTTGCCGGCTCCTTCAGTTCCTTCTTCTGCAGCATCAGCACGGCGACGTTGAGTGCCGAGGCCATGACGCCGGGAGGGTTCACCGAAGCGCCCGAGTTCAGCTTGTCCTTGACCCAGATGTCGATGAAGTCCTTGCGGATTTCACCGGTTGCGGCGATCGACGACTGCTTCTTGGCGTCGATGATCGACTTCCAGGCGCCCGCTGCCATGCCGTCCTGCACCCAGACGCCGTTGATGTCCGGGTTGGTGGCAAGCAGGTTCTGCATGGCCTGCTGGCCCTGCGCCTGATCCCAGTTGGCGTTCACTTCGTTGACGATCTTGATGTCAGGATACTGGCCGAACACTTCCTTGTAGCCGGCGACGCGCATCTCGTTGGCCGGGTGGCCGGCGACGCCGTTGATCGCAACCACGTTGCCCTTGCCGCCGAGCGTCTCGGCCAGCCACTTGGCGCCTGCGGCACCCCATGCCTTCTGGTCGATGCCGACATAGGTGGCGTCGGGCGACGACACTTCGGCGTCGGTGGCGATGACGAGGATGCCGGCTTCCTTGGCCTGGGCGAAGACCGGGTCGAACGCCGTCGGGCTGTTGGGGTTGATGATGATGGCGTTGACGCCCTCGGAGATGAAGTTGCGGACATGCGCGATCTGGCCGGGCACGTCGACATTGGCGCTCTGCACCACGACTTCGACGTCGACGCCTTTTTCCTTCCAGGCGGCCGCGGCGGCCTGGGCCTGCTCGATCATCTGGGTGCGCCATTCGGAGCCGACCCAGCCATTGCTGAGGCCGATCTTGAAGGTCTCGGCCTGGGTCGAAAACGCCGAAACGGCGAGCGCTGCCACCGTGGTCAACGCCAACGTTGCAAATTTCCTCATGTATTCCTCCCGATGCAAAAACTGCTGCCAGACATGATAGGCAGATTATGTAATCGATTTCAATCGCCATTTTGCAAGGGTTTGAGGCCTCGCCAAGCACATCAAAATGAGGTCGGAAAATGCCTGCGCGTCGTGAACCTTTTTATGGCTCCAAGACACACAGGACGGGACGCATGCGGCGTCGGCAACGGAATGCAGGACATGGGAACAGACCAAGGTGCGGAGCAGGGCGCCCGGCAACGCCGATGCGAGGCGCACCAGCCCGGTGCGGGCGTGGTCGCGTTGACCCGGTGGGAGCGCCGACATATCGTCGCCGCAAGGGGCAATCGCAAGACTGCCAAGGTAGGAGAGTTTCGCTTCTTGGCTCCTGGCGGCAGTCGGCGTCGCGGGCTTTCTAGCCATGGGTTTCGGGAGAGGTGCCATGTTGCGGTGTCGTGACGGAGCCATGCTCGCGCATCTGGCCGGCGCCGTGGCCCTGTTGCGCCGTGGCTTTGCCGTTTTCCCGGCGACACTGGCCCTGTTCGCCGTCCTTGGCAGCGTCGCGCCGGTTTCGGCCCAGGACAGACAGATTTTTCACCCCGGCGCTACCGCCGTTACTGGCTTTTCAGGTGCAGGGGCTTCAGCCGAGCACGCGGCGAGCAAGTTCATCGATCCCAGCGGCGCAAGCCTGCGCGTTTTCGATTTGTCTTCGCTCGGTGGTCCAGGGGGCGACCAGGTGGCCGATGGCGGCAAGCCGTTCGAGGTCGTTGCCGGCCAGGTGGGCCAGGTGTTCGGGCTCGCCTTCGACGATGGCCTGCGCGATGGAAATCCTTCCGGCATGCCCGATCTCTACGTGGCGGCGACCTCGCTCTACGGTGTCCGCATTGTCGGCAGGGACGCCAAGGGCCAACCTCAACCGCAGCAGCGCGGTGCGCCCGGCGCTGCCTTCATGTCCGGCCAGTTCGGCGAAGAGGGTGGCGGCGGGCCCGGCACCATCTGGCGCATCGACGGGTTGACCGGCGCGGTTTCGAAATTCGCCGACATCGGCACCAATAGCGGGCCTGCGATCGGCAACATCGCCTTCGACCCGGCGCATCGGCAATTCTTCGCTTCCGATCTCGACACCGGCCAGATCCATCGCATCGACATGTCCGGTGCCCTGGTCGAGAGCTTCGACCATGGTGCTGTCGCCCGTCCAAAAGCCGGGCTGACCCCGGTCAAGGATGACGGCAAGCGGATGGAGATTTCTTCTCCGGCATTCGACAGCGACGACCCGGCGACTTGGGCCTACACGCAAGCCGAGCGCCGCGTCTGGGGCGTCGCCTTGAATGGCGGGCGGCTCTTCTATGCAGTCGGTGACAAGGCGGAGATCTGGTCGGTCGGCATCGGCGACGGCGGCAAGCTCGCTGAAGACGCACGCCGCGAGTTCGTCGTCAAGGCGGACAGCGACCTGCCGGTCACCGACATTGCCTTCGACGACAAGGGCGACATGTATCTCGCCCAGCGTGGCAAGGCCGGCAATGCTGCGGCCGGCAAGGCGGAGGTGCTGCGCTACAGCCGCGATGGTAGCGGTGCTTGGGTCCCTGTTCCGGTGGCAAGCGCTGCCGGCCCGGCGGCGGGCGGCGTTGCCCTGCAATATGGCTATGACCCGCAGGGACGTTTCGACCGCGCTTCCTGTTTCGGCTCCATTGCGGCAACAGGTGAGGAGACGGCCTCAGGTGGAGCTGGTGTCGTGTTGATGGAGCCGGCCAAAGGCGGGGCCTCTGCCAACTCCCGCTTCGTTCGCCTGGGCGCCACTTCGGCAAAGGTCGGCGACGTCGCGGTCTGGCATCCCTGCGAGGGGCCCGCGAGCGCGCAGGCCCCGACGGCCGCAACCGGGGTCGCCGTGGCAACCGCTCCGATTGCCGGCGCGCTTGCCGAGGCGGTCGGCAAGCCTTCGGCCGCCCTGCAGGTCGAACTGACCGGCGATGCCATCTGCCAGATCGGCAAGCCCTGCAGCTTCGTGATCAAGATAACCAATCCCGCCTCGGCTCCGCTCGAAGGCCCTGTCCGTTTCGGCGACGCCATCGCCGCCGACGGCATCGGTCGATTGAAGGATGTGTCCATCACTTCCATTGATCCGCCGCTGGATTGCAAGCCGCTGGATGCCAGGCTGCCGCTGTCCTGCACCGGTGGAGGTGGGCTTGGCGGCGGTGGTAGCAGTACGCACAAGATGACGGTCGTCATCGCCGCCGCTGCGTTGGGCGGGGCGGTGTCGCCCATCTCCGCCCAGAACTGCTTTGCTGCCGTGCCGCCCGATACGACGGTTGCCGGCCTCGCCGGAGGCGCTGCGGCCCCTGGCGGTCCCGGCGGAGGCGGGCCCTTTGCTTGCCACCGTTTCACCATCGAGATTCCGAAGGACGGTGGCGGCCAGTGCAAGCTGCTGCCGGGCCAGATCCGCAAGGAGGGCCGCTGCATCTGTCGGAAGGGAACGTCGCTCGTGGACGGCAAGTGCGCGCCGGCCAAGCAGCCCGCATGCAGGGTCTCGGGCCAGGTCCGCAACGCCGATGGCCGCTGCGCCTGCCCGCGTGGCACCCAGGCGGTCAGCGGCGCGTGTCGCAAGCCGCCGCGCAGCTGTCCGGCCGGCACGACGTCGACCAATGGCCGCTGCGTGCCCGACAGCACCAATGGCGGCTGCATCGCCGGCGAGATCTTCGTCAACGGACAATGCATGATCGTCGAGGGCTGTCCGAGCGGCATGGTGGGGCAGTTCCCCAACTGCCGGCCCGTACCCCGTACGCTGCATACACCCTCCAACGACAGCGACCGGCCTGACTCCCCCGGACGCCAAGGGGGTGGCCGCGGCGGCGCGAGCGGGCCGGGCACTAACAATCCGTAGCCCGAGCAGCGCAAATCGATCTGGCAGGCGTTACAAGGTTCTCCGCTGCGGCGATGTGCCGGGATTCTCGGCTCGACAAGGGCTGCGGCTGATATTAGGCAGTCGCTGATATAGCGCCCTTCCGGAAAGGCCTGAACGTGAGCAACAAAACCCTGATTGCGCCCTCGGTGCTGTCGTCCGATTTCTCCAAGCTCGGTGACGAGGTCGAGGCCATCGTCGCCGCCGGCGCCGACTGGATCCATCTCGACGTCATGGATGGCCATTTCGTCCCCAACATCACCTTCGGCCCGCCCGTCATCAAGGCGATCCGCGGCCGCACCGACAAGGTGTTCGACTGCCACCTGATGATCACCCCTGCGGATCCGTATCTGGCGGCCTTCGCCGATGCCGGTTGCGATATCATCACCGTGCATGCCGAGGCCGGTCCGCATCTCGACCGCTCGCTGCAGACCATCCGCAATCTCGGCAAGAAGGCCGGCGTATCGCTCAACCCGTCGACGCCGGAATCGGTCATCGAATACGTGCTCGACCGTCTTGACCTGGTGCTGCTGATGACCGTCAACCCCGGCTTCGGCGGCCAGGCGTTCATTCCTGCTGTCATCGACAAGGTCAGGCGCGTCAAGGCGATGATCGGCAGCCGCCCGATCGACATCGAGATCGATGGCGGCGTCACGCCCGAGACCGCGCCCTTGGTCACCGCCGCCGGCGCGAACGTGCTTGTTGCCGGCAATGCCGTGTTCAAGGGCGGGCCGTCGGCTTATGCCGCGAACATCGAGGCGATCCGGGCTGCGGCCGACAAAGCTGCGGTCTGACACGCAGAGCTTGGGGGGACGCCCCCTCATCGTCACGCAAGCCGTGACAGTGAGGGGCTTTCCCACCCGGTGTAGACCTATCCCGCTCGGACTAGGCCGAAAACACCTTCCGACCGTCGATCCAGGTGCCGGACACGTCGAGTGCGCCGGTGAGCTGCACGGCATTCGCCGCGAACCCCTTGGCCAGCCGCCCGAGGCGGTGCTCCTGCTTGACGGCTTCAGCCGGATAGAGCGAGGCCATGCGGATGGTTTCGTCGAGGCTGAAGCCCATCTTTTCGTGCATGAAGCGAACGGCCGAGATCATGTCGAGGTCGGCACCGGCGAGCGTGCCGTCTTCCAGCGTCAGGCGGCCGTTTTCGCGCTTGATGGTACGGCCGTTGAGCTGGAACGACTTGAGGTCGGTGCCGATGGTCGCCATGGCGTCGCTGACGAGGAAGATGCGCGCCGGGCCGTTCTTGGCCTTGAGCGCGATCTGCATCGCCGCTGGGTCGACATGGATGCCGTCGGCGATCAGGCCGGCCCACATGGTTCCGGTTTCGACGGCCGCCCCGACGAGGCCGGGCTCGCGGTTGCCTATTTGACTCATGGCGTTGAACAGGTGTGTCGCCATGGTGGCGCCGGCCTCGGCATACTCCGTTGCCGTGCGATAGCTGGTGTCGGTGTGGCCGAGGCTGACGACGATGCCAGCATCCGCCAGCGTCTTGACCTGCTCGGCCTTGACCGATTCCGGCGCGATGGTGGTCAAGAGCACCGGCATCGACGGACGCGCAGCGACCAGCATGGCCTCGTCGTCGGTGTCCATCGGGCGGATCAGCTTGGGATCGTGTGCGCCCTTGCGGGCGAGCGACAGATGCGGCCCCTCGAGATGCAGGCCGAGGAAACCGGGCACCTTGCGCCTGGCGGCTTCGATGCCGGCGGCAATGGTCGAGCGCGTGATCTCGGGGGTGTCGGTGATCAGCGTCGGCAGCACCGCCGTCGTGCCGAAGGCCATCTGCGCCTTGCAGACGATTTCCAGCGTGTCGACGTCGGGCTTGTCGTTGAGCATCAGCCCGCCGCCGCCATTCACCTGCAGGTCGATGAAGCCGGGGACGAGCATGGCGCCCGCCTCGGTGACCTTCACGCCAGCCGGAACATCGCTGCGCGCTACGATGCCCTCGACCAGCCCGTCGGCGACCAGCAGCGCCGCATCCTCGTGCCAGGCGTCACCGTCGAAGATGCGCCCGGCAGCAATGGCAAGACGTTCGCTCATATGGTTTCGGTCACTTTCCTGAGGTTCGGCGGGCTGTCGGGGTTGAGGCCGCGATGGCGGGCAAAGGCCTCGACGAAGCCGTAGAATGAGGCGATCAGCATCAGCGGATCGGTGAGCGGGTGGCCGGTGGCGACGTGCTCCAGCACCTTGGCCTTCTTGGCCAGCGACGAGGTGATGTGGATCGCGGCACCGCGGTCGGCGAGGCCGTCGGCGGCCTGGGCGATCGACGGCTCGGACGCATCGCGAGCGGCCAGCGCCAGCACCGGGAAGCCGGGGCGCACCAGCGCCAGCGGGCCGTGCATGACCTCGGCCGCGCTGTAGGACTCGGCGTGCATGGCACAGGTTTCCTTGAACTTCAACGCCGCCTCGTTGGCGATCGCGAAGGACGGACCGCGGCCGAGGATGAACAGCGAGTTGCCTTCCGTCAGTTCGCCGGCGATGCCCATCCAGTCGCAGTCGACAGCCTTGGCGAAATGCTCCGGCAGGGCCGAAAGCGCGGCCAGAAGCTTGTCGTCGCCGGTCCAGTGAGCGAGCACGGCAAGGCCGGCGACCGCCGAATTGACGAAGGTCTTGGTTGCGGCGACGCTCTTTTCGACGCCGGCGCGGATATCGATGGCGTGTTCGGACGCCTCGGCCAGCGGCGAGCCGGCGGTGTTGGTCAGCGCGATCGTCAGTGCGCCGCCAGCGCGGGCGCCCTCCGCCATGGCAACGATGTCAGGGCTCTTGCCCGACTGCGAGATGGCGAGGCAGGCGGAATCTGCGAGCTTCAGCCTGGCGCCATAGATCGATGAGATCGATGGGCCGATGGAGGCCACCGGCAGGCCGGCGTTGAGCTCGATGGCATATTTGAGGAAGGAGGCGGCGTGGTCGGAGGAGCCGCGGGCGACCGTCGTGACGAAACGGGGCTGGGCACGCTTCAAGTGCAGGCCGGTTTCTGCCAGTTCCTTGGCCGAGCCTTCCAGCAGGCGGGCGGTCGCTTCGGGGATTTCGGCGATTTCGCGCCGCATATGGGTAGTCGCGTTCAAGTACTTTCTCCTTCTTGCCCTTCGGGGCCGGGCAATCTCAGTTCGGCGACGAAGTCGTAGGCGTCGCCGCGATAGATCGACTTGGTGAACTCGATCACCTTGCCGGTGGCGAGATATGAAATGCGCTCGATCTGCAGGCAGGCCGAGCCGACGGGCACCGCCAGCAGCTGGGCCTCGGGCTCTCCGAGATTGACGGCGGAGATACGCTGCACGGCCCGGACCGGGCGGTGGCCGGTCTTGCCAAGAGCCATATAGAGCGAAGATGTCACTTCGTGAGGGTCGGGCAGCACCGAAGCCGAAATAGTTGCGCGCTCGATGGCAAGCGGTGTTTCGTCGGCGATGCGCAGGCGGCTGAGCCGCGACACAAGTTCGCTGGCGGAGAGGCCGAGCACCATCATCTCGTCGGGCGAGGCGGTGTAGATGCCGCGCTCGAGCCATTGCGAGCGTGCCGCCATGCCGCGCCGCGCCATGTCTTCTGTGAACGAAGTGAGGCGCGAAAGCGACTGCTCGACGCGCTCCATGCGCGGGGCAACGAATGTGCCGGAGCCATGGCGCTGCACCAGCACGCCCGACTTGACCAGATCTTGTACCGCCTTGCGTACCGTGACGCGCGAAATGTCGGCCTGGGCGGCGATATCGCGTTCTGAGGGCAAGGCGTCGCCGGGACCGATCAGGCCACGCTTGACCGCCTCCTCGATGTTCTTCTTGAGCTGGAGATAGAGCGGCGCGCCGGACTGGCTGACGTCGCGCAGAGCGGCGAAAATGCGTTCGGCGGCGTCATCCATGGCTGCCTCCCGCCTTGGCGAATTTCTTCACCGCCATCTGCACCGCGCCGCCGAGTGCGTCCTGCAGCGGCGGATGCATGATAGCGCGGTAGCGCTCGGAAAGCAGCGGCGCATAAAGCACCGATAGGCCGCCCAGCAGGCACAGCCGTTCGCTGGAGGCGAGGTTGAAGACGGCGAGCGTCTCCTCGACGTCGGCGACGGCGCGATCGGCGATGCGTTTCGCCACGACGTCGCCCTTGGCCGCGTGCTCAAAGACCATCGGCGCGAAGCTGCCATAGTCGACCGGCTTGGCATCTGTCGTGAATTCGACCATCTCGCCGGGATTGCGGCCGAAGCGGTCGAGCACGATCTCGGTCAGTGGCGAGCCCTCGCGGATTCCGTCAAATGCGAGTAGCGTCTCCTGCAGCAGGTCGCGGCCGATGCGTGCGCCGCTGCCGAGGTCGCCGATCTGGAAGCCCCAGCCGCCGACTGGCGTGAACTTGTCTCCCCTGCGACCGAGATAGACCGTGCCGGTGCCGAGTGCGGCAATGGCGCCGTCGTGGTCGCCGAGCGCGCCTTCGAGCGAGATCAGCGAGTCGTTCTCAACGTCACTGTTGCGGAAGGGCAGAATGGCTTCAAGCCGCTGCTTGTAGTCGCCGACATTGGCGCCGGCGAGGCCGAGCACGGCATCGGCGGAATTGAACAAGGTCGGATCAAGACCGGCGTCGGCGAAGGCCAGGCGGGCCGCCTCGACGATGTTTTCGCGCGAACCCGAAAGGTCGGTGCGGATGTTCGCAGGGCCGCCGCGCCCGCGACCCAAGACGTCGCCGGCAGGGGTGGCCACGGCCGCCCGGCAACCGGTGCCGCCACCATCTATCCCGAGCACAAGATCCACGGTGTTTTCTCCTCGGGATTGATAATACCAATAAAATACCAATAGCCAAGCATTAAATTCCCGCAGGCGGCATCGTCGGCTCATTGCGTTGAATTTTAGAGATTTTTCGAGTTGCCTCGCGCTGCAGCAAAGGAATTTGTTAACGCCGCTGGACAAGTGGTATTTTTTTGGTATTGTCGATGAAAGGGAGAGACAGAATGGCGCCAAGGCGTACAGAAGCGGTGCACAAAGATGCCGGGGGGATCGACGCCCGGGCACCTGAATCCATTCTGCGCCTGCTTGCCGATGCCCAGATCGAAGCTGCTGGCGCTGTCCATGCAGCCATTCCCGAAATCGCCGAGGCCGCCGACAAGATTGCAGTCAGTCTCGCAGCCGGAGGCCGCCTCGTCTACGCCGCTGCCGGCAGCTCCGGGCTGATGGCGCTTGCCGATGCACTCGAACTGCCCGGTACCTTTGGAATTCCGCGCGAACGCGTCTTCATCCTTCTTGCCGGTGGCCGCGAGGCACTGATCAATCTTGCCGGCGGTCCCGAGGACGATGCTGGACAGGCTGTCCGCGATGTCGCCGCAACCGGCCTTGCGGCCGGCGACTGCCTCATCGCGCTTTCGGCCAGTGGCTCGACGCCCTATGCAATCGGCGCGCTCGAGGAAGCCAAGCGCCGTGGCGCATCCACCATTGCCTTTGCCAACAATGCCGGCGCGCCGATGTTCGACATCGCCGAGACGTCGGTGCTGCTTGCCACGCCGCCGGAAGTCGTTGCCGGCTCGACCCGCATGGGTGCCGGCACGGCTCAGAAGATCGCGCTCAACATGATGTCGACGCTGGCGGCCATCCGCCTCGGCCATGTCCATGACGGCTACATGGTCAATCTGCACGCCGACAACATCAAGCTGCATGAACGCGCTGCCCGCATCGTTTCGGCGATATCTGGTTCCAGCGAATCCGAGGCGCAGGCGCTGCTCGAAAAGAGTGGTGGCTCGGTCAAGATTGCGGTCCTGCTGGCGGCGGGGGCCGCAAGCCTGGAGGAGGCAAGCCAACTTCTGGAGGGGGCGGAGCTGAAGCTCAGATCCGCGCTTTCGAAGCTCGAGGGGAGCAGAGGCTCTCATCAGTAGAAGCCTTGGAAGGTTAACAGGGAGAACTGAAATGAAACATCGTCTGCTTACTGGACTGCTGATGGCGTCCAGCATCCTCGGCTCTGCCGGGGTTGCGCTCGCCCAGGATGCCGCGCTCACCATCGAGAGCTGGCGCAACGACGACCTTGCCATCTGGCAGGAGAAGCTGATCCCGGTGTTCGAGAAGGCCAATCCGGGCATCAAAGTGACCTTCGCGCCGTCGGCTCCGACCGAATACAATGCTGCTCTCAATGCCAAGCTCGACGCCGGCTCGGCTGGTGACCTGATCACCTGCCGTCCGTTCGACGCCTCGCTCGAACTCTACAACAAGGGTCACCTCGCTGACCTGAGCAGCCTGCCGGGCATGGAGAACTTCTCGCCGGTCGCGAAGTCCGCCTGGCAGACCGACGATGGCAAGGCCAGCTTCTGCGTGCCGATGGCCTCCGTCATCCACGGCTTCATCTACAACAAGGACGCCTTCGAGAAGCTCGGCATCGCCGTCCCGGCGACCGAGGAAGAATTCTTCGCGGCTCTCGACAAGATCAAGGCCGACGGCACCTATATCCCGATGGCCATGGGCACGAAGGACCTCTGGGAAGCCGCGACCATGGGCTACCAGAACATCGGCCCGAACTACTGGAAGGGTGAAGAAGGCCGCCTGGCTCTGATCAAGGGCGAGCAGAAGCTGACCGACAAGGACTGGGTCGAGCCGCTGGCGACGCTGGCCAAGTGGAAGCCTTACCTCGGCGACGGCTTCGAAGCCCAGACCTATCCTGACAGCCAGAACCTCTTCACGCTCGGCCGCGCCGCCATCTATCCGGCCGGCTCGTGGGAGATCGCGACCTTCAACACGCAGGCCCAGTTCAAGATGGGTGCCTTCCCGCCGCCGGTCCGCAAGGCTGGCGACACCTGCTACATCTCGGACCACAACGACATCGGTGTCGGCCTGAACCCCAAGAGCAAGAATCCGGAAGCCGCCAAGAAGCTGCTGTCCTGGATCGCTTCGCCCGAGTTCGCGACCATCTACGCCAACGCCCTGCCGGGCTTCTTCAGCCTGAACTCGGCCGCCGTGAAGATGGAAGACCCGCTGGCACAGGAATTCGTCTCCTGGCGCGAGAAGTGCAAGCCCACCATCCGCTCGACCTACCAGATCCTGTCGCGCGGCACCCCGAACCTCGAAAACGAGACCTGGGTGAAGTCGGCCAACGTCATCAACGGCACCGAGACCCCGGAAGCCGCTGCTGCCGAGCTGCAGAAGGGCCTCGACAGCTGGTACAAGCCGGCAAAGTAATGCGGCGGGCTTGATGCTCGCTGGGAGGGCGCTCCGGCGCCCTCCCGTCCTCTTCGAATTCGGACCCGCGGATTCGAATTGGGACTTGAATTAGCGCATCCGAAGATGCGCTACTGCTTCCATGGCCAAACGGGCCGGAAGCGTCGCCGGGGCACATCCTCGCAAACAATTTCAACGGCCCGGTCGGGCCGGGCCAGGGAATTTGAGATGTCGGAGCAAAGCCTAGAGCATAGCCAAGACAAGAGACCGACGCGTTGGCACATCGCCGTCTTCCTCGCGCCCGCTCTGCTGGTCTACACCGCCGTGATGATCCTGCCGTTGTTCGGTACCTTGCAATTGTCGCTGTTCCGCAACATCGACAATGCCCAGGTGTTCGCAGGCTTCGACAATTTCCGCACGCTGTTCGGCGATCCGCGCTGGTCGGCGTCGTTCTGGAACGCGCTTGGCAACAACACCTGGTTCTTCATCATCCACATGCTGGTGCAGAACCCCATCGGTGTCGTGCTGGCGGCGCTGCTGTCGAGCCCGAAGCTGCGGTTCTCGGCCTTCTACCGTACCGCGATCTTCATCCCGACACTTTTGTCCTTCGTCATCGTCGGCTTCGCCTGGAAGCTGATCCTGAGCCCGCTCTGGGGCGTCGCGCCAAACGTGCTCGACCTCGTCGGCCTCAAGAGCCTGTTCGTGCCGTGGCTCGGCAAGGAAGAATATGCGCTTACCGCGCTCAGCCTGATTTCGGTCTGGCAGTTCGTCGGCATCCCGATGATGCTGATCTATGCCGCCATGCTGTCGATCCCCGAAGAAGTGATCGAGGCCGCCGAATGCGACGGCATCACCGGTATGGCCCAGTTCTGGAAGATCAAGCTGCCGCTGATCCTGCCCGCGATCGGCATCATCTCGATCCTCACCTTCGTCGGCAACTTCAACGCCTTCGACCTGATCTATTCGGCGCAGGGCGCGCTTGCCGGGCCCAATTACTCAACCGATATCCTGGGCACGTTCCTCTACCGCACGTTCTTCGGCTTCCAGCTGCAGATCGGCGACAAGAACATGGGCGCCACCATCGCCTCGATGATGTTCTTCATCATCCTCGCCGGCGTGTGCCTGTACCTCTTCCTCATCCAGACGCGGCTGCGCCGCTACCAGTTCTGAGGGTGTCATGAGCAAGGCTGCCTCTTCCCTGCCGCGCACCATCGGCGCACATGCGGTGCTTCTCACCTACACCGCGATCGCGCTGTTCCCGGTGATCGTCATCGTCATCAACTCGTTCAAGTCGCGCGCGGCCATCTTCCGCTCGCCGCTGGCCCCGCCGACGGCCGAGACCTTCGACCTCATCGGCTACAAGACGGTGATGGCCCAGGGCGATTTCTTCCTCTATTTCCAGAACAGCCTGATCGTCACCGTCGCCTCGCTGTTCTTCGTGCTGCTGTTCGGCGCCATGGCGGCGTTCGCACTGTCGGAATACCGCTTCAAGGGCAACACCATGATGGGCCTCTATCTGGCCCTCGGCATCATGATCCCGATCCGCCTGGGCACGGTTGCCATCCTGCAGCTGATGGTGGCGTCCGGCCTGGTCAACACGCTGACGGCACTGATCCTGGTCTACACCGCGCAAGGCCTGCCGCTCGCCGTCTTCATCCTGTCCGAGTTCATGAAACAGGTGTCGGACGACCTGAAGAACGCCGGCCGCATCGACGGGCTTAGCGAGTACCGCATCTTCTTCCGTCTCGTGCTGCCGCTGGTGCGCCCGGCAATGGCAACCGTCGCGGTCTTCACCATGATCCCGATCTGGAACGACCTGTGGTTCCCGCTGATCCTGGCGCCGTCCGAGGCGACCAAGACCGTGACGCTCGGCGCCCAGGTGTTCATCGGCCAGTTCGTCACCAACTGGAACGCGGTTCTGGCAGCGCTGTCGCTGGCGATCCTGCCGGTCCTCATCCTCTATTTCTTCTTCTCGCGGCAGCTCATCCGCGGCATCACTTCCGGAGCAGTCAAGTGACCACTGAAAAGCCTCTTCGCGTCGTCGTCGCCGGCCTCGGCAATATGGGCCGCAGCCACGCGCTCGCCTACCACAACAACCCGGGCTTCGAGATCGCGGCCCTCGTCAACCGCTCGGATGTGGCGCTGCCTGCAGGCATGGAAGGCTACGGCATCCAGCGCTCCTTCGAGGGCGCCATCCGCGAGCTGAAGCCAGACGTTGCCTCGATCAACACCTATTCCGACAGCCATGCCGATTATGCCGTCATGGCGCTGGAGGCGGGCTGCCATGTCTTCCTCGAGAAGCCGCTGGCAACGACCGTCGCCGATGCCGAACGTGTCGTCGCTGCCGCCAAGGCCAATGGCCGCAAGCTGGTGATCGGCTACATCCTGCGCCATCACCCCTCGTGGATGCGGCTGATCGGCGAAGCGCGTGCGCTCGGCGGTCCCTACGTGTTCCGCATGAACCTCAACCAGCAGTCCTCGGCCCACAAGTGGGACACCCACAAGCAGCTGATGAAGACGACCTCGCCGATCGTCGACTGCGGCGTGCACTATCTCGACGTCATGTGCCAGATCACCGACGCCGACCCGGTGGAGGTGCGCGGCATGGGACTGCGCATGACCGACGAGATCGCGCCCGACATGTACAATTATGGCCACCTGCAGGTGCTGTTCGCCGATGGTTCGGTCGGCTGGTACGAAGCCGGCTGGGGCCCGATGATGTCGGAGACGGCCTTCTTCGTGAAGGACGTCATCTCGCCCAAGGGCAGCGTCTCGATCGTCGTCAACGAAGCCGCCACCAAGTCGGACGACGTCGACGCCCACACCAAGACCAACATGATCCGGGTGCACCGCGCCGCCCTCGGCGCCGACGGCAACTTCGTCCACGCCGACGAGGACCTGTCGATGAAGGACGAGCCCGGCCACCAGGGGCTGTGCGACCGCGAGCAGGCCTTCGTGCTGAAGGCCATCCGCGAAGACATCGACCTGACCCGCCACATGGCGGATGCCGTCAAATCGCTGCGCGTGTGCCTTGCCGCGGACGAAAGCGTCCGCACCGGCCAGCCAGTCAAGCTTTAACGGGAAGGAACCTCCTGTGGGATCTCTCAAGATCGAAAATGTGAAGAAGTCCTTTGGTCCGGTCGACGTGCTCAAGGGCATCGACCTCGACGTCAAGGACGGTGAGTTCGTCGTCTTCGTCGGCCCGTCGGGCTGCGGCAAGTCCACCCTGCTGCGCATCGTCGCCGGCCTCGAGGATGCCACCTCCGGCAACCTCTTGATCGACGGTCAGCGCGTCAACAATGTGCCGCCGGCCAATCGTGGCATCGCCATGGTGTTCCAGACCTACGCGCTCTACCCGCATCTGACGGTGCGCGACAATATGGGCCTCGGCCTCAAGCAGGCCGGCACGCCGGCGGCCGAGATCGACAAGCGCATCGCCACGTCTTCAGCCATGCTGTCGCTGGAGCCCTATCTCAAGCGCCGTCCTGCCGAACTGTCAGGTGGTCAGCGTCAGCGCGTCGCCATCGGCCGCGCCGTAGTGCGCGAGCCCAAGCTGTTCCTGTTCGACGAGCCGCTGTCGAACCTCGATGCCGCACTTCGCGTCAACACCCGCCTTGAGATCGCCCAGCTGCATAACCGGCTGAAGTCGACGATGATCTACGTCACCCACGACCAGGTCGAGGCGATGACGCTGGCCGACCGGATCGTGGTGCTGAACGCCGGCCGGGTCGAGCAGGTCGGTGCGCCGATGGAGCTCTACAACAAGCCGGCCAATCTCTTCGTCGCCGGCTTCATCGGTTCGCCCAAGATGAATTTCATCGACGGCGCCCGCCTCGGCGAGACCGTCAAGACGGTCGGCGTCCGCCCCGAGCACATCTCGGTCAGCCAGACCGACGGCGCCTGGAAGGGCACGGTCGTCCATGCCGAGCATCTCGGCGCCGACACCAACGTCTTCCTGGAAACCGAGAAGGCCGGCCTCATCACCATCCGCCTGTTCGGCGAATACCAGACCGGCCCGGGCGCCACGCTTTACGCCACGCCCGACGCGGCACGCACCTATCGCTTTGGCGAGGATGGACGAGTGGCGGGCTGAGGATTGATGCTGCGACGCGGCGCGGGCGGTAGTCGCCTTTCTCCGGAGAGGGGGCTACCTCGCCCGTAGTCGCAAGGTAGCAATCATATCCACGCCGCCATTCCCAAGCACCACTCCAAACATCTCCGCCGCCTGCTCGCGCGTGTAGTAGCCAAGCCCGACATCGCGCAGCACCAGTTCGGGATCGCGCTCCAGCGGGCTGCCGTATCCGCCGCCGCCGGGCGTGCCGACCAGCACGCGGTCGCCGGCTTTCAGCGGAATGTCCTGTTCTTTCGACAGATGCGGCGGCACATGCTGCTGCCCGTCGCGAAACACCGTGACCATGTTCACTGCGCCATTCTGACCACCCAAAGCGCCTTGGGGCCCGTAGCGGCCGTGGTCCATGACGAAGGAGGCGCGTGCCTCGCCGCGCAACAGTTCGATCTCGTAGGCCAGGCCGAAGCCGCCGCGCTGCCTGCCGGCGCCGCCCGAGCCCTCGCGCAGGGCGTATTGGCGGTAGAGCACCGGATAGGCCTGCTCCATGATCTCCACCGGTGGCGATTTCGAGATACCGATGGTCGAGCAGCCGTTGGACAGCCCGTCATGGCCTGAATTGCCACCGTAACCGCCGCCCGAGATCTGGTACATGACATAGTCGCGGCCGCGTGCCGGGTCGTTGCCGCCGAGCGCGAAATTGCCGCTGGAGCCTGCGGGGGCCGCCGTCACCTTGTCGGGTGCTGCCTGCACCATCGCCGCAAAGACCGCTTCGGCGATGCGCTGCGACACCTCCGCCGCGCAGCCGGAAACCGGGCGCGGGTACTTCGCGTCGAGAAAAGTTCCCTCCGGCCGCCTGACGATCAGGGGTTCGAAGGCCCCGGCGCTGATCGGCACGTCGGGGAAAATGTGGCGCATGGCGAGATAGACCGCCGACAGGGTCGTTGCCAGCACGCTGTTCATCGGTCCGGCGCAAGGCTTCGACGAGCCGGCGAAATCGAAGACCAGCGTGTCACCCTGTTTCTCCACCGAAAGGGCGATCGTCAGCGGCTCGTCAACCACGCCGTCGGAATCGACATAGGCCTTCGATTGCCAGCTGCCGTCGGGCAGGGCAGCGATATGCGCGCGCATCTGCTCCGCCGCGCGCCGGCGCAATTCGGCGATGGCCGCAGTCACAGTTTCATCGCCGTAGCGGTCGAGGATCGCGAGCAGCCGCTCCTGCCCGACATGAAGCGCTGCCGCCTGGGCCCTGATGTCGCCGATACGCTGGTCGGCAACCCTGATGTTCGAGCAGATGATGGCGTAGATTTCGGGGTCCAGCACCCCTTTCTTGAACAGTTTGACCGGCGGCAGCCGCAGCCCTTCCTGCTCGACGGCTGTGGCCGAGGCAGAAAATCCACCCGGCACCGAACCGCCGATGTCGGGCCAGTGGCCGGTGTTGGACAGCCAGCAGATGATCTTGCCCGCGCGCCACACCGGCATGGCAAAACGCACGTCCATCAGATGCGTGCCGCCCAGATAGGGATCGTTGACGATGTAGATGTCGCCTTGCTCGGGCGGCAGCACGCGGCCGTCCGATATCATCTCGATGATCGTCTTGGTCGAATGCTGCATGACGCCGACAAAGACGGGAAGCCCTTGCGATCCCTGCGCGATCAGCGAGCCGTCGATCGCCGAGTAGATGCCGTCCGAGCGGTCGTTGGCCTCGGCGATGACGGGCGAGAAAGCAGCGCGTGAGAAGGTCAGGTCCATCTCGTCGCAGGTCTGCTGCAGGGCAGCCTGGATGACGGAAAGGGTGATGGCGTCGAGGGTCATGGCGTGGCTCCGCCGAACTCTTTCCAACACCCCTCATCCAAGCGCCCGGCGAACTGTTTCATCGCCGCACCTCGACAATGATGTTTCCATCCAGGTCCGACCGGGCTTGGTCACCGGGCTCCAGCACCGTTGTCGCGTCCATCTGCTCGATGATCGCAGGACCTTCGAGCGCGGCATCCAGCGGCAGTTTCTCGCGCTCGTAGACCGGCGTGTCGTGCCAGGTGCCTTCGAACCAGACCGACCGGACCTCGCGCAACGCAGCTGCGAGCGTCGCTGCCCGCCCTGCCGGGTCGATCAACCGGCTGAGGTCGATGTCGGGGCGGACGCCGGTGACAGAGGTGTTGAGATTGACCAGGTTGGCGCGGATTTCCGGGAGTTCGACCTTGAAGCGTGCGAAATAGGCCTTTTCAAACAGCTCCTGCAACACGGCGCGGGTGATGTCAGCCGATGGCAGCGGCACGTTGATGAGATGCGTCTGCCCCACAAACTGCATGTCGGTGGAATGGCTGACGCGAATGCTCTGGGGGCGGATGGCTTCCTTGGCGATCAGCGCCTCGCCCTCGGCCCTGTGCCGGGCGAGCACAGCGCGCATGTGCGCCTCGTCGAGTGCCGCTACCGGCTGGTTGACGGTGTTGACGAAGTCGTGGCGCATGTCGGCCACCACGCAGCCCAGCGCGTTGGTGATGCCGGGGCGCGCCGGCACCAGCACCCTGGGCAGGCCGAGTTCGCGGGCGAGCGCCGAGGCATGCAGCGGCCCGGCGCCGCCGAAGGCAAACAGCGTGAAGTCGCGCGGGTCGTGGCCGCGCGACACCGACACCATGCGGATGGCGCCCGCCATCTTGATGTTGCCGAGCCTCAGCACCGCGCCTGCGGAGGCAACGCCGTCCAGCCCGGTCGCCTTGCCGATCCTGTCTTCGAAGATCTTGCGCACCGCCTCGACGGTTGCAGGGGTATCGACGGCGAGCAGCTTCTTTGGGTCGAGTCGCCCGAGCACCAGATTGGCGTCGGTGATCGTCGGCTCTGTGCCGCCGCGGCCATAACAGATCGGACCGGGATTGGCGCCGGCACTTTCCGGCCCGACCTGGATCAGCCCGGAAGCGTCGACACGCGCGATAGAGCCGCCGCCGGCCCCCACCGTATGCACCGCCACCATCGGCACGTGGATCGGCATCGCATATTCGATCTCGATTTCGTTCGACACCGCCGGCTCGGCATTGCGGATCAGCGCCACGTCTGTCGAGGTGCCGCCCATGTCGTAGGTGACGAGGTTTTGGAAACCGGCGCGGCGCCCTGTATAGGCGGCGGCGATGACGCCCGAGGCCGGGCCAGACATCACGGTCTTGGCCGCTTCGCACGTCACGAAGCGGGCCGAGATCATGCCGCCATTGCCGTTCATGACAAGGAAGTCGCGGCCATAGCCGCGCGCCTCCAGCTCCTGCCCCAGCCGCCCGACATAACGCTTGAGGATCGGCTGCACAGCGGCGTTTACCGAGGCGGTTACCCCGCGCTCGAATTCGCGCGCCTCCGACAGCAGCGAATGACCCGTCGTGATGTGGCCGCTGGGCCAGGTCTCCGCGGCGATCTCGGCCGCCCGGCGCTCATGCGCGGGGTTGGCGTAGGCATGCAGGAAATGGATGACCAATGCCTCGCAGTCGGCGTCGAGCAAGCGGCGCACAGCGTCCCTTACTTCGCCTTCGTCGAGTGGCGTGCGCACCTGGCCCGAGGCCTCGATCCGCTCGCTCACCTCCAGCCTGAGGTCGCGGGGGATGACGGGCACGAAGGTGCCGGTCATGCCATAGGCCTGTGGCCGGGTGCGGCGCCCGAGTTCGATCACGTCGCGAAAGCCGCGCGTGGTGATCATGCCCGTGCGTGCAAGCCGGCGCTCCAGCACGGCATTGGTGGTGGTGGTCGTGCCGTGGACGATCAGGTCGATGCCGGCGATCGGAAAGCCGGTCTGCTCCAGCGCCGACATCACGCCATACGCCTGGTTTTCGACCGTGGTGGGTGTCTTGGCGATGCGGACCGAACCGCCATTGGCGCCGTCGAGAAGCAGCAGGTCGGTGAACGTCCCTCCGACGTCAATCCCCGCCACGACGTCTCCCGCCCCCGCGGGAATTTTCTCGACCATGGACAAAACCCGAAACGAACGGACTACGTTCATGTGCCAGTTTGGAAAGGCGTTTTAAGCCAAAACCTTGACGTTCATATCATTTGTATACTAATTAATAGGCCCGACAAGGCCCCTGAATTTGCCTGTATTTCCGCAGCGCGCCGGAAGAAAATCACCGCCGCGCCGACGAGCATGACTGCCGCCCGCTGGCGAGAGGTTGATATGAATAGCCAAGTTGCGCTGGACACGGCAGAGGCCAAGCCGCTGCAGTTCCCTATTCCGGCAAATGTATACGCCGAGACAGTGGTGTCGGTGAAGCATTATACCGACCGCCTCTTTGCCTTCCGCGTGACCCGTCCGCAGTCGCTGCGCTTCCGCTCGGGCGAATTCGTCATGATCGGCCTGCCCAATGCCGAGAAGCCGGTCTACCGCGCCTATTCGGTGGCGAGCCCCTCCTGGGACGACGAGCTCGAATTCTTCTCGATCAAGGTGCCTGACGGTCCGCTGACTTCGGAGCTGCAGAAGATCCAGCCGGGCGACACCATCCTGATCCGCCAGAAGGCCACCGGCACGCTGGTGCTTGATGCGCTCACCCCGGGCAAGCGCGTGTTCATGATCTCCACCGGCACCGGCATCGCGCCCTTCGCGAGCCTGCTGCGCGACCCCGACACCTATGAGCGTTTCGAACAGGTCGTGCTGACCCACACCTGCCGCGACGTCGCCGAACTGGCCTATGGCCAGGAACTGGTCGCCAATCTCGAGAGTGATCCGCTGATCGGCGAGCTGACCCATGGCCGCGTCACGCTCTACAATTCGACGACGCGTGAAGAGTCCGAGCGCATGGGCCGCATCACTGCGCTGATCTCGTCGGGCAAGTTCTTCAGCGATCTCGGCATCGACAAGTTCGATCCCGAGACCGACCGCATCATGATCTGCGGCTCGATGCACATGCTCAAGGACGTCAAGGAACTGGCCGAAAGCCTCGGTTTCGTCGAGGGTTCGCTCAACGAGCCCGGCACCTTCGTCGTCGAGCGTGCTTTCGTCGGCTGACGCCTTTCTCCGCGCCGGATCGCAAGGCGGTTCGGCGATTTGACCATCCGGTCAAAATAACGCTGCGCCGTTTCGATTTTTCGTCTATCTTCCGCCCCGAGGACTCGTGGAGCACGGCTGCACGGGTTATTCTTTGTTGTGCCGCGCCAAGCGGCGCCTGAGATGTTACGCCGAAAACAAGGCGTACGGAGGAAAGGCAGTCAGATGAGCGGCAAGCCGCGCGAAGCCGAAATGCAGTCTTCAGCCACGGTGACGCCGTTGCCTTCGCGCCTGGCTGCGAACGCGGCCGAGACGCACGCCATTGCCCGCAATCCCGGCATGGCGCTGGATCTGGGTTTTCTGGAATCGATGCGCAGTATCAACCGCTCGGCGCTGGAGCGACGGGTCGGCACACTGACCAAACGACGCTCGATCAAGGCCGACAACCAGGCGGCGTGGCTGTTGCGGTCGATCTCTTTGATGGACCTGACGACGCTCAACTCCAACGACACCGACGAGCGTGTACGGCGGCTCTGCGCCAAGGCGCTGAACCCGCTGCGGCGCGATCTTGTCGAGGCGCTCGGGCTGGGCGAAGTGGTGATCCGCCCGGCGGCGGTCTGCGTCTACCATCCGTTTGTGGCGACGGCCGTCGAGGCGGTGAAGGGTTCGGGCATCCATGTCGCGGCGGTGTCGACGGCTTTCCCGCATGGCCTGGCGCCCTTGTCGACGCGTCTCGCCGAGATCGAGGCGTCGGTCGCCGACGGCGCCGACGAGATCGACGTCGTCATTCCGCGTGGGCTGGTATTCGGTGCCAGGTGGCAGGAACTCTATGACGAGATCAAGCAGATGCGTGCTGCCTGCGGCGAGGCGCATCTGAAGGTCATCCTCGGCACCGGCGATCTGGCGACCTTGCGCAATGTGACGCTCGCTTCGATGGTGGCGATGATGGCGGGCGCCGACTTCATCAAGACCTCGACCGGCAAGGAAAGCGTCAATGCGACGCTGCCCGTCGGCCTCGCCATGGTCAGGGCCATCCGCGCCTATCACGAGCAGACCGGTTATCTCATCGGCTTCAAGCCGGCCGGCGGCATCTCGACGGCCAAGGTCTCGCTCGACTGGCTTATCCTGATGAAGGAAGAACTCGGCCGGCCGTGGCTCGAACCCGAACTGTTCCGCTTCGGCGCGTCGAGCCTTCTGACCGACATCGAACGCCAGCTCGAGCACCATGTCAGCGGCCGCTACTCGGCCAACCACCGCCACGCTATGGCGTGAGCAGCTAGACCTGGCCATGCCGAGTTCTACGTTGCCCCCCTCTGGCCTGCCGGCCATCTCCCCCACAAGGGGGGAGATCAGCAGTTCGGCGGTCGGCAGCCATTCGGCAGCACCGATTTTGTCTTTTCTGAACCGACAGCATCTCAATTTGGCGAAGGCCGCAAGCACAGCTGATCTCCCCCCTTGTGGGGGAGATGGCCGGCAGGCCAGAGGGGGGCAACGTAAAGCGCTCCCCGCCCGATCCTCGCGCCGCAGAGTCCGGAGCCTCTCATGAACATCCTCGAACGATATCACGCCATGGATTACGCCCCAGCCCCCGAGGCCCGCACGGAAGCCGATGCCTGGCTCGCTGGCCGCGACTTCTCGAAGTCGCTGTTCATCGCGGGCGACTGGCGCGCCGGCATCGACGGCAAGAGCTTTGACACGTCGGATCCCGCTACCGGCAAGCTGCTGGCAAAGGTCTCTGACGCCTCTGCCGCCGACATCGAGGCAGCTGTGGCTGCCGCCCGCAAGGCGCTGCCGAAGTGGAGTGCTGCTTCGGGTTACGAGCGGGCCAAGGTGCTTTATGCCATCGGCCGCGCCATGCAGCGCCACCAGCGGCTGTTTGCGGTGCTGGAAAGCCTCGACAATGGCAAGCCGATCCGCGAGAGCCGCGACATCGACGTGCCCCTGGCGATCCGCCACTTCATCCACCATGCCGGCTGGGCCCAGGCGCTGGACAAGGAATTTCCCGGCCGCAAGGCAGTGGGTGTCGTCGGCCAGATCATCCCGTGGAACTTTCCGCTTCTGATGCTGGCCTGGAAGATCGCTCCCGCTCTCGCCACCGGCTGTACGGTGGTGCTGAAGCCGGCCGAATTCACGCCGCTCACCGCGATCCTGTTTGCCGAGATCTGCGAGCGCGCTGGTGTGCCCAAGGGTGTGGTCAACATCGTCCAGGGTGGCCCCGAGGCGGGGGCGGCGATCGTCAACCATCCCGGCATCGACAAGATCGCCTTCACCGGCTCGTCGGAGGTCGGCAAGATCATCCGCAAGGCGACTGCGGGCTCAGGCAAGAAGCTGTCGCTGGAGCTCGGCGGCAAGTCTGCCTTCATCGTTTTTGAGGACGCCGATCTCGACAGCGCGGTCGAGGGGCTCGTCGACGGTATCTGGTTCAACCAGGGTCAGGTCTGCTGCGCCGGTTCGCGCCTCCTGGTGCAGGAGAGCGTGGCCGACGCCTTCATCGCCAAGGTCAAGACACGCATGAGCCGGCTGCGTGTTGGTTCGCCGCTCGACAAGAACACCGACATCGGCCCGCTGGTCGACAGGACCCAGCTTGACCGGGTCAGGCGCCTGGTCGAGGAAGGCGCCAGACAGGGCGCGGTCTGCTGGCAGCCCGACCAGGACGTGCCCACGACTGGCTACTATCACCTGCCGACGCTGGCGACCGGTGTGGCGCCTGCCAACATTCTGGCCCAGGAAGAGGTGTTCGGGCCGGTGCTCGCCACCATGAGCTTCCGCAACACCGAAGAGGCGGTCGAACTCGCCAACAACACGCGCTACGGCCTTGCCGCCTCGGTGTGGAGCGAGAACGTCAATCTGGCGCTGCATGTCGCCCCGCAGCTCAAGGCCGGCGTGGTCTGGGTCAACGGCACCAACATGTTCGACGCCGCCTGCGGCTTTGGCGGCTATCGCGAAAGCGGCTTCGGCCGCGAGGGCGGCAGGGAAGGGCTGGAGGAATATCTCGCGCCGAGCGAGGTGCATGGCCCGGTCATCAAACCGGCCTCAGCGCCGAAGCAGGCCGCCCGCGACAATGGCGAGACGCCAGGCATCGACCGCACCGCCAAGCTGTTCATTGGTGGCAAGCAGGTGCGCCCCGACGGCAACTATGCGCTGCCGGTGCTGACGCCGAAGGGCAAGCTCGCGGGCGAGGTCGGTCTCGGCAGCCGCAAGGACATCCGCGACGCGGTCTCGGCCGCACGCGCCTGCAAGGCCTGGCCGGAAGCGACCGCCTACAACCGGGCCCAGGTTCTTTATTACCTCGCCGAAAACCTCTCCGGCCGCACCGAAGAGTTTGCGGCCCGCATCGTCGAACTGACCGGTGCCAGCCACAAGGCTGCCAAGGCCGAAGTCGAACAATCCATCGAACGGCTGTTCTGGTATGCCGGCATGGCCGACAAGTTCGAGGGCAGGGTGCACCAGCCGCCGGCACGCACGGTGACATTGGCGCTGCATGAGCCCGTCGGCGTCATCGGCATCATCGCCCCTGATGACGCGCCGCTGCTCGGCCTGATCTCGCTGCTCGCCCCGGCACTTGCCATGGGCAACACCACAGTCGTGGTCCCCTCGACCACGGCCCCGCTGGTTGCCACCGACCTCTACCAGGTGCTCGAATATTCCGACATTCCCGCCGGTGCGATCAACATCGTCACCGGGCACACGGCGGAACTCACAGCGGTCCTTGCCAAACACGATGACGTCGACGGCCTCTGGGTCGTCGCCGAAGCCGAGATCTGTGCCAAGGCGGAAGCGGAATCGACGGGCAATCTCAAGCGCGTCTGGACCGGCCACGGTCGTTGCCTCGACTGGCCAACCGCCCAGGGCGAAGCCTTCCTCCGCCGTGCCATCGAGGTCAAAAACGTCTGGGTCCCGTACGGCGACTGAGGCAATAGGGGCATCAATGAGTGGGGCAGCGAGGCGGCGGGGAAGCCCAACCGCCTAGCTCCCCAGTGTCCTCAGCTTATCTTCGCCAGCAGGCTGACCAATGTCGCCGCATCCTTCTCCGTCAGCGGCGCCATGGTTTCCTCTGTTATCTGCCGCGCCAACGGCACCAGGTCGTCGACGGCGCGACGCCCTTCATCGGTCAGGCGCACCTGCAGCCGGCGCTTGTCGACCTCGTGCTTGCTGAGCTGGACAAGCCCGCGCGCCGCCAGCCGGTCGATCACACCCTTCACCGTCGCTGCGTCCATGGCGATCAGCATGCCCAGCTGGTTCTGCGAGGTCTCGCCCATGTCGCGCAGCTTGGCGAGCGCTGCGAACTGCGGCGGCGTCAGATCGGCGATGTGCGAAGCGAAGATCGCCACGTGCCGCTGGTGCGCCTTGCGCAGGATGAAGCCGATCTGATCCTGCAGCCGGTAGCCGCCGGCACCGGGATCCGCCGGGCTCACCTGAGCCCATCCCGGGCCGAGATGTCCTCGGCCCTGAGTCCGCCCATGCGGTTTTGAACGCGCGGGCCACAGGTCATGACCAGCGCGAAGACGATCTCGTCGGGGCGCGGTCCATCGGGCACCCCCACATCCATGGCGTCAAAATGGCTGCGCACATAGGCGGCATTGATGTGGCCGATCGGTACGTCGATGCGCGCGCCGAAGGCGCCGACCTTCTTGGCCGAAGGTACGATCGCCTTGGCCTCGCCCAACCTCTCGCGCATGGCATAGCCGCCGGGCACATGCCAGAGCGCGCCATGCTCCAACTCTCCAGCCGATCCGACGATGGCGCCCTTGCCGTAACCGTCTATGGCCTTGATATCGCCGCCAAGGGCTTCGATCAGCCGATCCGTGAGCCTCAGGCCGAGCGGCTTGAGATCATCCATCGCGCCTTGCAGTTCTTCGACATAGCGCCCGGCGAAGGGGTTCTCCACCACCGCGAGCGCCGCCGCGCGTCGTCGGGGCACTTTAGCCGGCGGCCCGCCGTCGTGAAAGATGTCCTCGACAATGACTGCAGTCTTTCGGATCGGAAAATCAGGCATCGACAGGTTCCCCCCTTGTCTCACCCAGGAAAGCGGCAAGCCCGGGCTTGCCGCGGATGCGGTAGTGACCTCCAAGAAATAGCGCTGCGGACTGGATCGACCCTTGCCGCATGAAAATATCCGCCACCGTGCTCCCGGCCTCGAGTGCAGTGGTGATTTCGTCGTCGTCCAGCGCGCCGATATCGACGGTGACGAGCCTGTCGCCGAGGTCGCTGTCGGGCGCTAGCTCGCGGGCCGGTCGGCGCGCGACTTTGGGATGGCCGGGCAGGTCGACGGCGTTGGCGATCAATGTGGCTGCTGCATCGGCGGCGGCGCCGGTTCTGGCGAGCACAGTGACGGCGTCGGCGATGCCGAGCGAGAAGCTGCGTCCGCGCCAGCCGCTGGTGGCAATGCCGCGAACCGGATCTTCGGCAGGGATCGTCAGGCGGTCGGCCAGGCCGCGGCCCGTACCGGCTATGGCCACGTCGATCCTGTGGCCGGGAGCGATGTGCAGCGCGATGTCGCCGCCATTGTTGACATAGGCGCGACTGAGGCTGCGGCCGAAAGTCATCGAGGCAAGTATTTCGTCGGCTACGGAACCGGCCACGGCCGCCATTGGCGTGATGAAAACATCGGCCAGCGGAGCGACGGCGGCCTCCATGCGTCGTGCGGTCGGGCCGCTGAACTGCCTGACGACGCGGCCGGCAGGGCGGCGCAGGTCGGCGAGTTCCGCGACCAGTTCCCCGAGCATCGTCTCAAAGCGGGCTGCACCTTGCCGGTAGGCTGCCTGCACTTCGGCCGGATCGCCGAAGGCCTGGACGATCAGGTCGATCGGTCCGTGGTGGAAATGCAGACGCCGCCCGTCGGGCAGCCACGCGATTTCGGGTGCATTCATGGCGAACCGCCCGGCGCAGTCCGGCGCAGATGCGCCAGCGGTGGCCAGGGGTTGTTGGTCCCGGCCGATCCAGTCGCCCGTTCGTTGAAATAGGCGCCGCCGCGCCGGACTACGTCGTCGACGCTGCGGATTTCGGCCTCATAGCCGCCGAGCGCCAGATAGTGGTCTTTGCGCAGCGTGAATTCGATGGGCGCTACCAGCGCCGGCGTCGGCACATAGCCGAAGGCGCCGTCGGGCACCCTGATGACGTCGACCATCAGCGTGATGCCGCCGCCTGGCCAGACATAGACAGGCGCGCCGCCGACCGTGACGTAGGTTTGCAACAACTGCACCGACCGGGTCAGGTTGACGGGGTTTTCGGTGACGCCGGCCCTGAGGCTGCCGCCGGCACCGCCGATGAACAGCACGGTACACAAGGCCGGCTCGCAATTGTCCTCGATCAGCCGGACCGATTTCCGGAGACGGTCTGGGAATGGTTTTGCGACAGGCCGAAGGTCGCCGTCGAGTTCGTAATAGGCGAACTGCTCGCCCGTCGTTGACACCATCAGCAGCGAGAGACCCGGCCGTGCCCCTTTCTTGGCGTTCCATTCGCCCAATATGTCGAGCGGATCGGAGATCGACGTGCCGCCCCAGCCGAGCCCCGGCTCCGACACCTTGAAATAGCGCCCCGGCGTCGAGCGCCGGCCAAGGATCTTGATTCCCGTATCTTCCCAGCCGAGCACCTTGCCCGCCTGGTGCTCGGAGACGACGCCAGTGATGTGATCGTCGACCACCACCACTTCGTCGACCAGGCCGCGCCACTGGCTCGCGAACATGCCGATGGTTGCCGAACCGCAGCCGACGCGCATGCGATGCTCGGCGGTTCCATCGATCACAGGCGGCTGGCCAGCCTGCACGACGATCTTTGCGCCGCCGTCGATCTCAAGCTCCACCGCCCTCTTGCTGCAGAGATCGAGCAGGGTGTCGCAGGTCACGCGGCCTTCCGACTTCGAGCCGCCGGTCAAATGATGCACGCCGCCGAGCGACAGCATCTGTGAGCCGTATTCGCCTGTCGTCACATGGCCGACGGCCTCGCCCTGGGCGCGAACCGTTGCAGTTTCCGCGCCGATGTGGCGGTCGGTGTCGATCTTCACCTTGACGCCGCAATAAGAGAAGATCCCTTCGGTGACGACGGTTACCAGATCGACGCCTTCGACCTCCTGGCTGACGATGAATGGCGCCGGTTTGTAGTCGGGATAGGTGGTGCCGGAACCGATGGCGGTGACGAAGCGCCTGGTGGTGTTGACCAGTTCGCCGTCCCAGGTCTCGCCACCAAACGGCACCACCGCTGCGCCATTTTCAACGGCATAGTCGAGCACGCGAACCGGGTCGCAGCGGACGATATGGCCGCCGAAATTGCCGTAGCGGTCGCAGGCGCCGGTGCGCCCCTCGGCGATGTAGCACATGACCGGGCAGGCATCGCAGCGCAGCTTGTCGCCTGACTGGCTGTTGCCGGGCTCATGGCCTTCGAAGCGTTCGGACAATTCGTTCATGACGACCGCACCCCACGCAATGCCTCCATGATACGCGTGGGCGTTGCCGGAACCTTGCGGACCGAAACGCCCGTGGCGTGGCGTATGGCATTGAGGATTGCCGGTGCCGTCGGGATCAGCACATGTTCGCCCAGGCCCTTGGCACCAAAGGGTCCTTCTGGGTCCGGAACTTCCACCAGTATGGTCTCGATTGATGGAACGTCGCCAATTGTAGGGATCAGATAGTCGTGCAGGTTCTCGGTGCGGCCGGGGATGTATTCCTCCATCAGCGCCATGCCGATGCCCTGGGCGATGCCGCCCTCGATTTGTCCCACGGCCAAAAGCGGATTGATCGCCTTGCCGACATCATGGGCGGCCGTGAATTTCCTGAGGCTGACCGTGCCCAGCCTGAGATCGATTTCAAGCTCGGCGATCTGCGCGCCGTAACCATAGACGGCATAGGGCTTGCCCTGGCCCTTGGCATCGAGCGGCAGGGTTGGCGGGTCGTAGCTTTCCTCGGCGGCGAAGACCAGTCCGCCCGCATCGCGCTCCAGCCTGGAGAGATCGATGTGGCGGCGTGTCTCGCCTTCCCAGACCGTCAGCATGCCGTTTTCGAGATACAGATGGGCGGCAGGTGAGGCATTGGCATGGCGCAGCAGCTTGTCGCGCAGCGCCCGCGCCGCCTTTTCCGCAGCCCTGCCCGAAACATAGGTCTGGCGCGACGCCGATGTCTTGCCGGCGTCGGGCGTGATCGCCGTATCGGCGCCGCGCAGCGTGAAATTCGAAAGCGGCAGGCCAAGTGCATCGGCGGCGATCTGGGCGATGACCGTGTTCGACCCCTGGCCGATGTCGACCGCGCCCTGATGCAGCACCACATTGCCCTCTGCAGCGATGCCGAGCCGGATGGTCGAGGGATTTGGCAGCGAGGTGTTGCCGCAGCCATACCAGCAGGAGGCGATACCGACGCCACGCTTGATGCTCTCGCTCGCGGCATTGAATGCCTCAGCCTCATCAAGCGCGCGGCGCCAATGCGGTTCAAGCTTGTCCAGGCATTCGCCTATACCGACGCCGCCCTCGAGCCGCTGCCCTGTCACCGTTTCGCATCCGTTACGAAGTGCATTGTTCCGGCGCAATTGCAGGCGATCGATGCCGAGCATGTCCGCCAGTTCGTCGAACAGCGTTTCCTGCATGATCGTCGCTTGCGGCACGCCGAAACCGCGAAAGGCACCGGAAATGGGCCCGTTGGTGTGGATGGCCCGGGCGCTGGCGCGGTAATTCGGCGTCACATAGGGGCCGCAGGCGTGGACCGGCACGCGGTTGGCGACGGTGGGACCGAAGCTGGCATAGGCGCCGGTGTTGAACTCGCCATCGAACACCATGCCGCGCACCATGCCGCGGGCATCCGCGCCGATTGTGGCGGTCATCGTGGCCGGATGGCGCTTGGTCGTCGAAGCCATGGATTCGGAACGGGTGTAGGCGAGTGCTGCCGGCCTGCCGGTCTTGAGCGCCACCAGCCCGATCAGCGGCTGCAGCGACACATCGATCTTGGAACCGAAGCCGCCGCCTGTTGCCGTCGGCACGATGCGCACCTTGTCCGTCGAAAGGCCTAAAATGCCTGCGGTTTCTTCGCGATCGAGATGTGGCGCCTGGGTGCAGGCGACGATGGTGAGCATGCCGTCATCGGCAAATGCATAGCCGGCTTCCGGCTCGATATAGGCGTGCTCGACATAGGAGGTTTCGATCTGGCCTGTCACGGTGCAGGTTGCTGCGGCAAGTGCCGCGTCCGGCTCGCCGCGCTCAACGAAACCGCGCACCAGGACGTTGCCTGGCCTGTCGGCGTGCAGCAGGGCTGCATCGCTGGTTTGCGCCTGTGCCGGCTCCAGCGTCGACGAGAGCTCCCGCCATTCGATCGGGAAGGTCGCCATGTCCAGGTCGCGTGCTGCCCAGGGCTCGCAGGCCACCAGCGCCACCGCCTCGCCGCGGAATCGCACTTCCGTCTCGGCCAGCGCCGGTTGATCGGCGAAGGAAGGGATGACGCCGAAGCGGTTGACGCCGCCAATGTCGGCGGCGGTAAAGATGGCAACGATGCCGGGTGTGGCCTTGAAGGCGTCGAGATCGCTGAAGCGGAAGGCGGCGCGGTGATAGGGCGAGCGCACGACCAGCACCGCCAGCGCGTCGGTAGGAAAGGAATCGCCGCCAAATTTTTCGCTGCCGGTGACCTTAGGCACGCCGTCGAGCCGGACGGGCGATGCCCCCACAGCGTGGCCAGCGGGGAGGTGCAAGTCGCAGTGCCTGGATGGCGATACGGAGCGCCACGCCTCCACCACCGCGTCGATGATCTTGCGATAGCCGGTGCAGCGGCAGAGCACGCCGCCGAGGGCGTCCCTGACCTGCTCCTCGCTCGGCTGCGCGACGTGCTCCAAAAGGGCCGTGGCGGCCATTAGCATGCCCGGCGTGCAGATGCCGCATTGGGCGGCGCCATGCGCCAGGAACGACGCCTGCAGGGCGGAAAGAGCCTGTTCGCCGAGGCCTTCGACGGTGCGGATGCTTGCGCCTTCCGCTGCCGCCGCCGGCATCAGGCAGGCACAGACCGGCTGGTTGCCGAGCAGCACCGTGCAGGCGCCGCAGTCGCCGGCATCGCAGCCCACCTTGGTGCCGGTGAGCCCGAGTTCGTCGCGCAGCACCGAGGACAGCCGCCGCATCGGCGCAACCGACACCGATACGGGCGTGCCGTTGACCGCGAAGCTGATGGGCGCGCGGTCGGTCTTCATGCGGCTGCCCACCTGTTCGTTTCGGCTGTCGCGGCAAGCAGGGCGCGAATGACGATTTCCCGCGCCGCCTCGCGCCGGTAGCCAGCGCTGCCGCGCACGTCGTCGATGGGCGCAAGTTCGTCGAACGAGATGCTGGCTGCGATTTCGGTGACGGCACCGGCAGGTTGGTCAACAAGTGCTGCCTCGAGCTTGCGCAGTCGTTGCGCGACCGCCGAGCAGGCGCCGACAGCGATGGCCGCCTGTGCGATCCGACCGTTGCCATCGAGCGCGAGCCTTGCCGCCGCCATGGCGATGGAGATGACAAGGTAGCGCCGGGCGCCGAGCTTGACGAAGGCGGATCGCCCTGCGGTCGCTGCCTTGGGTATCCGCACCGCCGTTACCAGTTCGTTCCGCAGCCTCGCTGTCCTGCGGTTGCCCAGAATGAAGGCGTGCAGAGGCAGGGCCCGGCTGCCCGAGGACGACTGCAGCTCGACTTCGGCGTCGAGCGTCATCAGAGGAGGAACGCCATCGGCGGCCGGCGAAGCATTGCAGAGATTGCCTGCCACGGTGGCGACGTTCTGGATTTGGATCGCACCTATCTCGCGCGCCGCCTGTTGCAGTGCCGCGAATGCCGGGGGCAACTCGGTATCGTGGATGTCGGTCCAGCTTGTTCGCGCACCGATGACGATGTGACCTGGGTTTTCGCGCAGGCCGCGCAGTTCAGCCAGTCCGTTGATGTCGAGGATGTCTTCCTGGAGCGGCTTGCTGCCGAGGGCGGGGTAGAAATCCGTGGCCCCAGCCACCACCCTCCAGGCGCCTTCATCGAGAAGGGCCAGCGCTTCGTCGAGCGTCTTGGGTCTCGCGTAGCGTGTCACGCAATGCCTCCCGGCCGATAGCCGGTCAAATCATTCGCATGCAAAAGATAACCTTCGGCAACCTTTTGTCAAAGGCGGCGTGGAGGTGGCCGCCGCGCCAACTTGCTGGTTGACCTAAGCTGGCATCCGGCTCAGTTTCGGCGACCCCGAAAACCCTGTTCGTGAGGAGGTTCCATGGCCGCGGACGCGCTTATCGTCATCGACGTGCAGAACGACTTTTGTCCTGGCGGCGCGCTGGCCGTGTCGGGCGGCGATGAGATCATGCCGCTGGTCAACGACCTCATCCGCAACACCGAGCATGTGGTGCTGACCCAGGACTGGCACCCCGCGGGCCATTCGAGCTTCGCCTCGAGCCACCAGGGCCGTAATCCCTATGACACGATCGACATGCCTTATGGCCCGCAGACGCTGTGGCCGGACCATTGCATCCAAGGTAGCAAGGGCGCCGATTTCCACACCGGGCTTGCCTGGAGCAAGGCCGAATTGGTGATCCGCAAGGGTTATCGCCTGGGCATCGACAGTTATTCGGCCTTTTTCGAGAACGACCACCTGACGCCGACAGGGCTTGCCGGCTATCTGCGCGAGCGTGGCATCGGTGAGATTACGCTTGTCGGTCTCGCCACTGATTTCTGCGTGGGCTTTTCGGCGCTCGACGCAGTGGCACAGGGATTTGCCACCACTGTTCGGCTCGACGGATGCCGGGCGATCGACCTCAATGGGTCCCTTGACGCCATGATCGAGAGGATGCGCGCGGCAGGCGTCACGCTCGCCTGAGCGGGCTTCGCGGGGAAACGACGAAGATTTCGAAAAGTCCGGCGCCATACGTCGGCATGAGGGACTAAATGAGATTTGCGCGTGTTGCGGCTGCGTCACTGGCGCTGGCCGGCCTGCTGGGCAGTGCGGGGACGGCGTTGGCCGCCGAGCAGGGTCTGCCGGGGGCGTCGATGTCTCTTCTGTGGGCGCTGCCTTTCGCCGGCTTGTTGCTGTCGATCGCCACCGGACCGCTGCTTTACCCGCATGTGTGGGAACATCATTACGGCAAGATCGCAGCCGGCTGGGCAGCCCTGGTCGTCGTGCCGCTGGCGCTGTCCTTCGGCTTCGACGTGTCGATTGAGGCGGTGCTGCACACGCTGCTGCTCGAATACATGTCATTCATCATCCTCCTGTTTGCGCTGTTCGCCATCTCGGGCGGCATATTGTTGGCCGGCAATATCGAGGGCACGCCGCGGGTCAATGCTGGCCTGCTGTTGATAGGCGCGCTGCTGGCCTCGGTCGTCGGCACGACGGGCGCCTCGATGATCATGATCCGGCCGGTGATCCGGGCCAATGACAACCGGCCGTTCAACGCCCATGTCGTCGTTTTCTTCATTTTCTTGGTGTCCAACATCGGCGGCTCGCTGACGCCGCTCGGCGATCCGCCACTGTTTGTCGGCTTCCTGCGTGGCGTCGACTTCTTCTGGACGACAACCCATCTCTGGCGCGAGACTTTGCTGGTCGGCGGCATCGTGCTGACAGCCTTCCTCGTTGTCGACTGGCATTTCCATAGGCGCGAGCAGGGTCAGCCGAAGGTAAAGGACCCGACGCCGCATTCGAAGGTGCGCATCCGCGGCCTCGCCAACATTCTGCTGCTTGCAGGCGTCATCGCTGCGATCCTGCTTTCGGCGTCGTGGAAGCCTGGTGTCGAGTTCTCGGTCTATGGCGTCCATGTCGAGCTACAGAACCTCGTCCGCGACGTCATTATCCTGGTGCTGGCCTTTGTTTCGCTGGTGGTCACTCGCAAGGAATACCGCGCTGCCAACGGCTTCTCCTGGGGCCCGATAACAGAAGTCGCCAAGCTGTTTGCCGGCATCTTCATCTGCATCGTGCCTGTCATCGCCATCTTGCGCGCCGGGCTCGACGGGGCGTTTGCACCGCTGGTGTCGCTGGTCACCGGGCCAGGCGGCGAGCCCAACAACCTCGCCTATTTCTGGCTTACCGGCGCATTGTCGTCGTTCCTCGACAATGCGCCGACCTATCTCGTTTTCTTCGAGCTCGCCGGCGGCGATCCGCAGGCGCTGATGACGACCTTTGCCGGCACCCTGATGGCGATCTCGGCCGGTGCGGTGTTCATGGGCGCCAACACCTATATCGGCAACGCACCCAACTTCATGGTCTATGCCATCGCTAGGGAGAGCGGTGTCAGGATGCCTGGCTTCTTCGGCTACATGCTGTGGTCGGGCGCGGTGTTGATCCCGACCTTCCTGATCGCTGGGTTCGTGTTCTTCGGGTGAGGTACGTGGAGGTGTCGGGCGCCGCCCTAACCTCTCCCCACAAGTGGCACTTGCCCCTTGTTCCCGTCACTACGGGGAGCTACCCCACGCCGACATAGCGCCTTACCATTTCAGGGTCCTTGTGCAGCCGTGCGACGTCGACCGTCTCGCGATTGCGGCCGTTTTCGATGAAGGCGACGCGGTCGGCCAGCGACAGAACCGCATCGACGCGCTGTTCGACCAGGATGGTAGACACGCCGTGCTGGCGCAGGCTGGCCACCGTCTCGCGAATGCGCGCGATCATCGACGGCATCAACCCTTCGGTCGGCTCGTCGAGCAGCAGCACGTCGGGTTCGAGGCAGAGCGCGCGCGCCATGGCCAGCATCTGCTGCTCGCCCCCCGACAGCGTGCCGGAGCGCTGCTTCAGCCGTTCGCGTAGCACCGGGAACAGGTCTAGGACCGCCTCGCGGGTCACGGCGCCCTTGCGCCGCGTCATCAGCCCGATTTCGATGTTTTCGGCGACGGTGAGCTCGGCAAACAGACGCCGGCCCTGCGGCACATAGGCGATGCCGGCCCTGGGCACCTCATGCGCAGGCAACTCGGTGAGCTCCCGCCCGCCGCGCCGGATCGAGCCGGCCCGCGCCCGCACCAGTCCCATGATCGCCTTCAGCGTCGTGGTCTTGCCCGCGCCATTACGGCCGAGCAGGCACAAAACCTCGCCCTTGTTCAGCTCGAGGTCGAGCCCGTGCAGCACCTGCACCTCGCCATAGAAGCAATCGAGCCCTGAAATCGTCAGCACGGCACTCATGCGCCGGCCTCCCCGATGGTGCCGAGATAGGCCTCTTGCACCGCCGCATTGGCGCGGATTTCCGGCGGCGTGCCTTCGGCGAGAATACGCCCGGCATTGAGAACGGTGATGCGGTGGGCGAGCGCCATCACCACCTGCATGTTGTGTTCGATCAAGAGCACCGTCGCGTCCCTGGAGATGTCGCGTACCAGGGTGATGAAGCCTTCGATCTCGCTGTCCGCCAGTCCTTGCGTCGGCTCGTCGAGGATGAGCAGCCGCGGCTTCAGCGCCAGCCCCATGGCGACTTCCAGCAGGCGCTGATGGCCATAGGCCAGTGTGCCCGCTGGGATGTCGGCGCGCGAGCCAAGCCCGACACGCTCCAGCGCCTGCATCACCCCTTGCCGCACCGCCCCGCGTGAGCGGCCGTCGGTCAAGGTCCGCTGCAGCGGCAGGGCGACATTGTCATAGACAGAGAGATTGGCGAAGACGCTGGTGATCTGGAAGGTGTAGGCGATGCCGCGCCGGACCCTAAGATGAGCCGGCATGTCGGTGATGTCCTCGCCGTCGAAGACGATTGTGCCCGCACTCGGCGCGTAGCGGCCGCACACCAGGCTGACGAAGGTGGTCTTGCCGGCGCCGTTGGGTCCGATGACAGCCCGGATCTCGCCGGGCATAACCGAAAAATCGACATCGTCGACGGCGCGCAGGCCACCGAATTGGCGCGACAGGTTCCTGACGACAAGCAACGGCGTCATGGCAACCACCTGACCCAGCGCTCCCGCACCGTGCCAAGCACGCCTTTGCGGAAATAGAGCACCAGAAGGATCAGCACCACGCCGACCACCAGCATGTAGGCCGAGGTGTAGCCGCTGGCGATGTCGATGACGTAGTACATGAACAGGGTGCCGATCAGCGGCCCGAGCGTCGTCGCAGCGCCGCCGAGCAGCACCCAGAGCAGCGGCAGGATCGAATATTGCACCGAAGCGAAGGTCGAGCCGACATAGCCGAACAAGAGCGCATAGGCGGCACCGGCAGCGGCGCAGATGACGCCCGAGGTCACCACCGCCGCCAGCTTGTTTGTGAAGGTGTCGTAGCCGAGCATCCTGGTGCGCTCCTCGTTCTCGCGGATCGCCACCAGCACGCGGCCATGGCGCGAACGCACAACGGCGAGCGTGGCAAACAGAACGATGGCGAACAGGGCAACCGCGAGAAGATAACGCGTCGTCGGATTGGTGAGATCGAGCGTAGTCTCGCCCAAGGCGACCTGCCTTGCCTGCTGCTGCAGCACCAGCCCTTCGTCGCCGCGCGTCCATTCGCCGAAATAGAGCGTGACGAGATAAAACACCTGCGCGAACATCATGGTGACGATCATGAAGGCGACGCCCGATGTCCTGAGCGCGAGCAGGCCGATCCCTGCCGAGACCACTAGGCCGGCGGCGAGGCCCGAGGCGAAGGCGGCAGGCACGCCCCAGCCGAGATGGTAGAGCGGCAGGCCGGCGCCGTAGAGCCCGGCGGCGAAGAACATGGCGTGGCCGAGGCTGAGCAGCCCGGCATAACCGAACAGCATGTTGTAGCCCATGGCAAAGACCGCGAGCACCAACACCCTTGCCAGCACGGCATGGTGATACTCGGGCAGGGCGAAGTTGAGCGCGACGAGCAGAGCGATGACCGCCGCATGCAGGGCGTAGACCTTAGCCGTCCCGTCGCCGCTCATTTCGTCGCCGCTCCGAACAGGCCCTGCGGGCGGAACACCAGCACCAGGGCGACGAGCAGCGTGGCGATGATCTTGGCCAATGTCGGCGAGAAGAACACCGAAATGATGCCATCGGAGACGCCGATCAGGAGCGCCGCCACCACGGTGCCGCGCAGCGAACCGAGCCCGCCGACAATGACGACGATGAAGGACAGGAGCAGCGGGTCGAGCCCCATCAGGTAATGGGCCTGGCTGATCGGCACGATCAGCACCGCAGCGATTGCCGCCAGCATGGCACCGAGCGCGAATACCGCGCCATAGACACGTCCGACCGGGATGCCGAAGGCCTGCGCCGTCTCGCGGTCATATTGGGTGGCGCGCATCACCAGCCCGATCCTGGTGCGGGTCAAGACGAACCAGGCGGCAATCAAAAGCAGTGCCGAAGCTGCGATGATCGACAGCTTGTAGCCGGAATAGCCGAACCATGGCAGTTGGATGCGGTAGTTGAACGGCGGCGTCACCGGCCGCGCTTCCGGACCGTAGAAGGTCAGCGCCAGCTGCTGGATGATGTAGAGCAGGCCGATGGTGGCGACGATCGTTGCTTCGGGGTTGTACTCGATCCGGCTGAGCACCAGCCGCTCCGATATCCAGGCGACGAAGCCCACGATCAGCGGCGACAGCACCAGAGCGGCAGCAAAACCCAGTGCCGGATGGCCGGTGACGGCTGACGTGATCGCCCAGGCGAGCACTGCGCCCAGCATGAAGAACTCGCCATGCGCGACATTGACGATGCGCATGACGCCGAAGACCAACGACAGGCCAAGTGCCGTCAAAGCAAGCACCGCAGAGGTGACGAGGCCTTCGAGCGTGGCCAACAGGAGGTGGGGTAAGAAGGGCATTCAGGTGTCGATTGTCCGGCAATGGCAGCGCTGCCCCTCACCCTTACCCTCTCCCCGTAAACGGGGCGAGGGGGGCGTTAGCGTTGCGGCCATCCTCCTTCTCCCCGTTCTGCGGGGAGAAGGTCCCGGCAGGGGGATGACGGGCAGCACCGGCATTGGCATCTTCAGCTCACAGCGGCTGCGTCGTGTAGTCCGCCTCGGGTGCGTAGATGCCGTCCTCGATCGATGTCCGGTGCACGACGTTGAGCTTGCCGCCTTCGACCTTGGAGATGTTCTGGTGGCCGAAGACCTGATGGATCTTGCCGTTGAAGATCTTGTCGCCTTGCGGATGCTCCGGCCCTTCCTTGAACTCGGTCAGCGCCTCGGTCGCCTCGACCAGCTTGGCGCGGTCCTCGGGGCCCTTGTAGCCTGCGTCTTCCATCGCCTTCTTGATGACGTAGAGCGTCTCCCAGCAGCCGAACATGTGGGCGGCGGTGGACACGTCCTTCGGGTCGCTCACCGAGGCGCCATTGTCGTCGATGCCGACTGCCTTGCGATAGGCTTTCTGCGCCTCGCTGTCATTGGCCTGCGCATAGCGCGGCGAGCCTTCCCAGAAATGGCTGCCATCGAGGAATTCGAGCCCTGGGCTGTTGATGTCGACCGCTTCGAGCGAGTCGATGAAGCCGAACAGCTGCGGCTTGTTCGAGCCGTAGAACTCGCCCAGTTCCTTGACGAAGGTCAAGACGCCGGGGCCGACCATGACGTGGTACAGCACCTCGGTATGCGCCGGGATCTGCGGCAGGTATTTGGTGAACGAGCTTTCCGTCGGCGGGATCGGGATCTGGGCGATCACGTCGCCGCCCTGCGCCTTGATGGCGGGGCCGAAATAGTCGCGGTGATCGTAGCCGAAGGCATAATCGGGATAGATCATCGTCACCTTCTTGCCGAGGTTGGCCGCGACCCATGGCGCGACCGAGGTGACCTGCGAGCGCACGTCGGTGATCCCGGGCTGGAACACCCAGCGGTTCATCTTGCCCGAAGCGACGTGATAGCCCTCGCTGACCACGTAATAAGGAATCTTGAGCTCGCCGGCGGTCGGCGCCGAGCCGACGACCACATGGGAAAACAGCGTGCCATAGACCACGTCCGTCTTGTGCTGTGAGGCGAACTTGCCGACCACCTCGGCGCCGCGCTTGGGGTCGGTGCCGTCATCCTCGACGATGATCTCGACTGGGCGGCCATTGATGCCGCCGGCATCGTTGATGAGCTTGACCGCGGCATTGGTCGTCTTCTCGTACCAGCGGCCATAGGCAGCGCCGATGCCGGTGCGATGCGCCTGGAAACCGATCTTGATCGGTGCCGACGACTGCGCCTGCGAGTAGCGCACGAAACCCGGGGCTGCCATCAGGCCGGCGCCCGCGGCGATGCCTTTGAGCGCCGCGCGGCGCGAGATGTTTTTCCTGCTGAGATCGAAGAAGCCGTTGCTGTCGGTCATGCCCTGTCCCCTTGTGCGCTTTTGACTGCCGATGCTGCGGATTGGAAGTCTTTGTTGGAGCGAAAACCGGATGCATGCAAACTAGATCACCGATCCTCGGGCTGGCAATAGAACCTTACCCAGGGTCAGCAACTCCTGCATTTGAACTATCCGGCAGTCGGGGTCGAGAGCAGCCACAGGCCAAAGACTGTGTAGCCGATCATCAGCAGCGTCAGCGGCAGCTGGCTCAGCGTTGCTCGGGCGGCCCTCGGGTGAAGCCGGTAGGCCAGCAAATGGGCTGCGAGTACGGCCAGCACATGGCCTGCGACGATGGCTGCGGCCTGCAGGTTCCACAGCCACCATGCCGAGTCCGCCCCCATCACGATGCCCGCCTCGACCGTCATCCCGGCTGTGCCGAACAGGTTCCAGCCGTGGCCGAACGGGTCCGACAGGGCGGCAATCGCATATTGGCCGTTGACCAGCAGCGACGTCAGATAGTGCGAGAAATGATAGGCAAGCGCGATCGGCACGATCGACCAGACCAACAGCCCGGCAGCCTTGGGCAGCGGCAACGTGCTTCGAACCAGCCTTTCGCCGGCCGGCACGGCAACAAGCCCAAGGCCGGCGAGCATGACGAACATCGCAGCAAGCCCGGTGCTGTTGATGCCAATGAGTGACGAACGGCCGGGGAATTCGAGCGGGTTGACGCCGTTCCAGCCAAGCCAGACGAAAGTCTTCGAAAAGCCGTCGAAGGAGACCGAGGCGAGCGTCAGCAGCAGGAACAGCGCCCCCGACAGCGGCAACGGCTCGACCCGGTCGAGCTTGGCGCCGGGCCAACACAGCGCGAGTTTCAGCCTGTTGCCCTGCCGTTCACCCTCGATAATGCCGAAACGCGATATCATGGTGAAGAAGGCCGACAGGAATTCGCCATGCCGGCTCCAGCGTTCGAAGCCGAAGGCGAGCATAAAGGCGAATGAAACGACCCAGTAGAGGCCGGCGGCGATGGCGAGGCGTTCGGGATCGTCGGGCGCCGGATAGATCAACTCGAACCAGGCGAAGGCGGCAAACAGCACGAAGGCCGGCCAGTAGCCGACCCATGCAGGAAACTTGAGCGCGCTCTCGCGGGGTTCTGCATTTCCCATCACCTTGGCGATCAGCCGGTATGGCCCGTACCAGGGATTGAGCCAGCGCCAGGCATTGCCGGCGAGGCCCTGGACCAGCGTCAGGCCGACCCACAGCAGTGTCCAGACAACGAGGGGCAAGGGATTGGACAGCGGGTCGCGGCTGCCAAACAGGCCCGCGGCGAGCAGCATTGCAAAGCCCATGAAAGACAGCAGGCTCAAGGGCAAGGCAAGGTCGGGCACAGGGCCAAGGGCCAGCCGCTGCCGCCATAACGCGACAAGCCGCTGCGGCGGCACCAGAGCCAAGACAAGAAAGCTCGCGGCAACCGCAAACGCTGCGCCGGCCATGTAGTGTCCGGTTGGAAGCAGCAGCACGTGGCCCCGGTCGGAGGCATGGGCGAAGGCAGGGGCGCTCGGCAACATTGCCGCAACGATTGCTGCCGAACGGCGGAGGACTTTGCCCATCGTTGTTGCAGGCTGCGTTTTCACGGTTTCAATGTGCCACATGTCGGTGGTGCTGGAGGACAACCGTATTCGGATCCAGTGCTTTAGTTCGTGGATTCGACCACGACGAAGCCGATCGCATAGCTGACAATCATGGCAAGGAAGAAGGCCGTGGACTTGGCGACTGCTATCATAGCATTGCCCACCGAGCGCGACCGGAACAGGTAGACCAGCAGTCCGAGCGCTGACGTTATCACCAGCAGCCACAGGTTCCACCGGGTCACCGAAACCGGGCGCGTCAGTGAATCCTGATAGCACCACTGTGCGACCAGCAGGCTGGACAGGAACGAGAAACCGATTTTGGTGGCTTGCCCTGAGATGGAGAGGGTATCGATCACGCCGAGGGCGAAATAGGTGACGAGCAACAGCAGGAGCACGATGGTCTTGCGGCTCGGAACCCACTTCATCCGTAGCCGCCTCTCGACTAGACCTTCACCAACTGTTCAACGCGATCCTTCTCGCCGAAGATGCGCAGGTAGCGGGCGATCTCGGCTTTGTCGCCGGTCGCCTTTGCCGGGTTGTCGGCGAGCTTCACCACGGGACGGCCGTTGGCCTCGGTGACCTTGCAGACCAGTGAAATCGCATTCAGCCGGTCGGTTGGCCGCGGCGCGCAGCCTTCGAAGTCGTTGGTCAGGTTGGTGCCCCAGCCAAAGGACATGCGCACCTTGCCCTTAAAGTGGTGGTAGGTGTCGATGATGGTGTCGACGTCGAGGCCGTCGGAGAAGATCAACAGCTTCGAGCGTGGGTCCTGGCCGCGTTCGCGCCACCATTTCAGTATGCGTTCGCCGCCCTCGATGGGCGGGGCACTGTCGGGACGGAAACCAGTCCAGTCGGCTACCCAGTCAGGCGCATCGCGCAGGAAGGCAGCGGTGCCGAACGCGTCTGGCAGCACGATCAACAGGTTGCCGCCATAATAGCGTTGCCAGTCGCGCAGCACCCTATAGGGCGACTGCTTAAGCTCATCCTCGTTGTCGGCGAGCGCGCCATAGACCATCGGCAATTCATGCGCATTGGTGCCGAGCGCTTCGAGGTCGGTGTCCATGGCCAGGAGCACGTTGGAGGTGCCGGTGAAGGCGTTGCCGATGCCTTCCTTCAGCGCCTCGACGCACCAGCGCTGCCACAGGAATGAGTGGCGGCGACGGGTGCCGAAATCCGAGATCTTGATGTCGGGCAGTTTCTTCAGCCGCTCGGTCTTGTCCCACATCTTGGCCTTGGCGCGCGCATAAAGCACGTCGAGCGCGAACGGGCCGAAGGCCTTCATGGCCGAACGGGAGCGCAGCTCGTTGATGATTGCGAGAGCAGGGATCTCCCACAGCGTGGTGTACATCCACGGGCCAGCGAAAGTCAGCTCATACTGGCCGTCGCGCTTTTCGAGGTGGTATTCGGGCAACTGGAAATCTTCGAGCCAGGCCAGGAATTCCGGCTCGAAGATCTGCTTGCGGCCGTAGAAATTGTTACCGCCCAGCCAGATCATCTCCTTCTTGGAGAAGCGCAGCGACCGTGCGTGGTCGAGCTGCTCGCGCAGTTCGCCTTCGTCGATCTCTTCGGCGAGCTTGACCGAGGTGGCGCGGTTGATCAACGAGAATGTAGCGTCGACCTTGCCGTGCATGCCCCAGATCATCTGCAGCATCAGAAGCTTGTAGAAATCCGTGTCGAGCAGCGAGCGGACGATCGGATCGAGCTTCCAGGTGTGGTTGTACACCCGCCTTGCAATGTCGGTCCTTGCCATTCCGCCTCGGTCCTCCCGGCGCATGGCTCCCGGTTTCGGATGGGATCATGCGCAGATACAAAGTGCTGCGGCCCGCCAGCGGCGCGCTTGCGTTGCTAGCTTTGGGATATAGCGCACCGGCGATCAAGCGCCCGACCACAAAAATCGATCCGTGGCCTCATGGTTGCATCGGCTGGATGAAATAGGCGGCGCGGCTGCTCATGCCGCCGGCGCGGCCTTCTGCCCGCGACGCTTGCGAATGCTGATCTGGCCGGTCACCTGCTCGGGCGCGGGCAGTTCCTCACGCTCGGCAAACAGCCAGTCGATGAAGGACTGCACGATGGGCGCCGAGCGCACTTCGTTGCGGCAGACGACATAGAAGGCATCGACCGCTGGCACCGACAGGTTGAAGGGTGTCACCAGCTGGCCGCGAGCGAGAAGGCTGGATGCGGTGACCGTGTCGCCGAGCGCGAGGCCATGGCCGTGCACTGCAGCCTCAGTGGTCAGGCTCGCGCCTGACATGCGGTGCTGCTGCCTCGGGCGCACGTCGAGCGCATCGGCCGCCGCCAGCCAGGTGTGCCACTCGCGCCCTTCGTCGGCATGGAGCAGCACGTGGTCGGCGAGGTCGCGCACGCTGCGGATCGGCCGGTTGTTGATCAGCGTCGGGCTGACGACGGGAAACAATTCGAGCGTCGACCACTTCTTCAGCCAGCAGTCGGTCCAGCTGCCGTCGCCATAGAGCACGCAGACATCGACGTCGGGCGAATGGATGTCGCGTGCGTCGTTGGAGGCGTTGAGGCGCAGGCTTATGCCCGGATACTGCGCGGTGAAGCCGCCGATGCGCGGCACCAGCCACAATGACAGCAGCGCCGGCACGCAGGAGACGGTGAGCTTGCCGGAGCTTGTTGGTCTGGTCATGCGGGCGGTGGCGGAGGCAATGCTTTCGAAGGCGCCCGATACGGCAGGCAGAAGCTCGGCGCCTTGCGGAGTGAGCTTGAGGCGCGAGCCGCTGCGCTCCAGAAGCTTGACCTTCAGCGTCGCCTCGAGCGCGCGGATCTGGTGGCTGATCGCACCATGGGTGACGTTGAGCTCGCCCGCGGCCTTGGTCAGCGAGCCATGGCGCGCGGTCGCCTCGAAGGCGCGAAGCGGGTTCAGCGGGGGCAGGCGCCGGGACATGAAAACTCCGCCTGGAAGGGGTCTCTGCTGTGAGAAATTCTCACAGCAGAGACCTTAACATTATCAATTGCTATTTCAACGGCGCTGCCGGAGACTTGTCCGATAACAAGCAAAAAGCATGCGGGGAACATGAGGTGTCAGGCCGTCCGCCGGGAGCGGACAGCCACAGGCGATCGCCCGCATGGCCATCTCGGACCACAGGAGGACATCATGGGTTTCGACGTCAAAAAACTTGACGAGCTGCGCAAGAAATATGGCGAGGGCCATGGCGGCGACCTGTTCGACCCGAAGTTCCGCCGCGTCGCCGACAAGATCTTCAACAAGTCGGGCACGCGCCTTGCGCCTTACTCTGGCATCCCGACCTTTCTGACCGCGCCCTACCTGCCGGTCGACAACGACAATCCCGATTTCGGCGACCTGCAGGTCGCGATGGTCGGCGTGCCGATGGATCTCGGCGTGACCAACCGTCCGGGCTCGCGCTTCGGCCCGCGCGCGGTGCGCGCCATCGAACGCATCGGACCCTACAATCATGTGCTCGACTGCGCCCCGGTGCAGGAGTTGCGCGTCGCCGATATCGGCGACATCGCCTTCCGCAGCCGCTACCGGCTTGAGCTCAGCCATGAGGACATCGAGCGCCGCATCGGCCAGATTGTCGACGCTGGCGTCGTGCCGCTGTCGGTCGGCGGCGACCACTCGATCACCCATCCGATCCTCAAGGCTGTCGGTAAGAAGCGCCCGGTCGGCATGATCCATATCGACGCCCATTGCGACACCGGCGGCGCCTATGACCTGACCAAGTTCCACCACGGCGGCCCGTTCCGCAACGCCGTGCTCGACGGGGTGCTCGACCCCACCCGCGTCATCCAGATCGGCATCCGCGGTTCGGCCGAATATCTGTGGGAGTTCTCCTACGAATCCGGCATGACCGTCATCCACGCCGAGGAGATCACCGGCATGGGCATCCTCGCCGTCATCGAAAAGGCGAAGAAGATCGTCGGCGACGGTCCGACCTATCTCTCCTTCGACATCGACAGCCTCGACCCGGCCTTTGCGCCCGGCACCGGGACGCCCGAGGTCGGCGGCCTGACGACGCGCGAAGTGCTGGAAATCATCCGCGGCCTCAAGGGCCTCAACCTGGTCGGCGGCGACGTCGTCGAGGTGGCGCCGCAGTATGATTCGACCACCAACACCGCGCATGCCGGCGCCCAGGTGCTGTTCGAGATCCTGAGCCTGATGATGTTCAGCCCCTTCGTTGCCAACAAGGGCGCCTGACCACAACGATTTCGTCTGGCCGCTGTTCTGGAAAAGGCGGCCAGATGCTAACGAGAAGCTTCAACAACATTCCAGAGGGAACCATCACATGAACATCAGGACATTTCTGCAGTCGACGGTCGCCGCTCTGGTTGTCGCGGGCGCAGCCGCTTTCGCCGCAGCGCCGGCCAATGCCGATGCGCTGGAAGACATCGCCAAGGCCGGCCAGATCAATGTCGGCGTCTTCGCCGACTTCCCGCCCTTTTCCTCGGCCAGCGCCGATATGAGCCTCAAGGGCTATGACATGGATGTGGCGCAGGCCATCGCCGATGCGCTCAAGGTCAAGCTGAACCCCGTTGCGGTGACCGGCCAGAACCGCATTCCCTATCTCAACGATCATCGCGTCGATCTTTTGATGAGCGTCGGTTATTCCAAGGAGCGCGAGCAGGTCATCGACTTCGCCGCGGCCTACGCACCTTACTACATCGCCGTGATCGGCCCCGCCGAACTCAAGGTCTCGGGCAAGGAAGACCTCGGCGACAAGTCGATCGCCGTCAACCGCGGCACGCTCGAAGACACCTCGTTGACCGAGGCCGCGCCGGCCACTGCCGACATCAAGCGTTTCGACAACTACAACGCCGTCATCCAGGCCTTCATCTCCGGCCAGACCCAGCTGATGGTGGTGGGCAACGACGTCGGCGCCCAGGTGCTGGCGCGCCAGGAGGCGCTGAAGCCGGAGCAGAAGTTCCAGCTTTTGACCTCGCCGTCGCATATTGGCCTCAACAAGAACGAGGAAGGCCTGAAGAAGGTCATCAACGACACGGTTGCCGCCATGCTGGCCGACGGACGTCTCGGCAAGTCATCGGAGCAGTGGCTGAAAGTTCCGCTCAACCCCGAGAACCTCAAGGACTGATCGGTGAGCTACAGCCTCGACTTCGGCTGGCTTGAAGGGGCCGCGGGCGCAATCGCCCGCGGCGCCGCCATGACGGTCCTGCTGATCGTCGTGACGACGATTGCCGGCACGCTGATATCGGTGCTGGCGGCAGCCGGCCGGCGCAGCGGGCCGAAATGGCTGAAACATGCCATCACTGTCTATGTCGAGGTGATCAGGAACACGCCGTTCCTGGTGCAGCTGTTCTTCATCTTCTTCGGCCTGCCGGCGATCGGCATCCGGCTCGACCCGATCGTCGCCGCCATCCTGGCGATGACGCTCAACATGGCCGCCTACACCACCGAGATCGTCGGCGCCGGCCTCGACGCCGTGCCCAGGGGCCAGCACGAGGCTGCGGCTGCCTTGGGCTTGCGGCCGCGCCAGGTCTTCGTCAAGATCGTGCTGCCGCAGGCGCTGAAAGTCATCTTTCCGGCGCTGACCAGCCAGATCGTGATCATGATGCTCGAGTCATCGGTCGTGTCGCAGATCGCAGTGCGCGAACTCACCTATGAGGCCGACATGCTGCAGGCCCGCACCTTCCGCGCGTTCGAGACCTATTTCGTCGTCACCATGATCTATCTCGGTCTTTCGATCGCACTGCGCCGCATCCTCGTCGGCGTCGGCCGGCGCACGCTCTCGGCGGGTGTGTCATGATCGAGTTCACCTTCTGGGACATCCTGCGCAACCTGATCTTCGCGACGCGCTGGACCGTGCTTCTGTCGATCGCAGCCTTCATCGGCGGCGGCATCGTCGGCATCGCCATCCTGTTCCTGCGCATCTCCAAGGCCAAGTGGGCGCGCCGTTTCGCCGGCGGCTACATTGCGCTGTTCCAGGGCACACCGCTGCTCATGCAGCTGTTCCTGATGTTTTTCGGCCTGCCGATGCTGGGCTTCCGCATCGAGCCGTGGACGGCGGCAGTGCTCGGACTGACCTTCTTTGCCAGCGCCTATCTCGCCGAGATCTGGCGCGGCGGTGTCGATGCGCTGCCGCGCGGCCAGTGGGACGCCGCAGCCAGCCTCGGCTTGCACCACATTCAGGAACTGCGGCTGGTGATCCTGCCGCAGGCCTTCGCCATCACCCGCGCACCGGTCGTCGGCTTCCTGGTCCAGCTGATCAAGGCCACCGCGCTGACCTCGATCATCGGCTTCGAGGAACTGCTCAGGACGTCGAACGCGATCAACAACGCCACCTTCGAACCATTCAAGGTCTATGGGTTGGTCGCGTTGATCTTCTTCGTGCTCTGCTACCCGCTGACACAATACGCACGGCGGCTGGAGGCCAAGACCGCGGCCCGTTGAACGGGCTTCACAATGAAGACTTTCAAATGGGAACAGCCGGCGCAAAGCCGGCGGAAAATGAGGAGAGAACAATGACCAGAATTCTGAACCACCCGATGAACCGTCGCGCCGTGCTTGGGGCCGGCGTAGCCTCGGCGGCCATGCTCGCCATGCCTGCCGTCCTGCGAGCACAGGACAAGTCGATCAAGATCGGCGTCTATGGCGGTTACTTCAAGAAATCCTTCGACGAGCACATCTTCCCCGAATTCACCAAGTCGACCGGCATCGCGGTGGAATCGGTGGCCGAGCCGACCGGCGAGGCCTGGCTGGTGCAGCTCGAGCAGGCCGCCAAGGCAGGCCAGGCTCCGGCGGACCTTTCAATGATGTCGCAGACGTCGGTGCTCAAGGGCCAGTCGACCAAGCTGTGGGCGCCGCTCGACCTCGCCAAGATCAAGAACAGCTCCAACCTTATCGACCATTTCGTCAATAAGTACCCTGACGGCGCGGTCGCCGGCATCGGAGCGGTGGCCTGGTACATCACCCTGGTGACCAACACCAACGTCTTCCCGACTGCGCCGGATTCGTGGACGGCGCTTTGGGACCCGGCAAACCAGGATAAGCTCGGCCTTCTGGCGCTTGCCTCCAACTCGTTCCTGCTCGAAGTGACGGCCAAGACCTTCATGGGCGGCACCAACGCGCTCGACACCGAGGAAGGCATCCTCAAGGCCTTCGAAAAGCTCGCCGAAGTGAAGCCCAACGTGCGGCTCTGGTATCGCGACGAGGCACAATTCGAGCAGGCGCTGAAGTCGGGTGAGATCCCGATGGGCCAGTATTACCACGATGTCACCGGCCTCGCCGCTTCCGAGGGGCAGCCGGTGCGCTCGACCTTCCCGAAGGAAGGCGGCATCCAGGATGCCGGCTCGTGGGTGCTGTCGCGCGCCTCGAAGAAGAGCGAGGAGGCGCACGCCTTCATCGACCACATGTGCCAGCCATCGGTGCAGGCTCTAATGTCGCGCAAGGTCGGCACTTCGCCCACCGTCAAGCGCGAGCTGATGGACCTGACGGCCGACGAGTTCGCCGCCGTCTCGTCAGATATCGCGCCGATCATCCCGCGCTATGACCTCTACACCACCAAGGCCGACTGGATTAACCAGAAGTGGACCGAGCTGATCGTCGGCTGATCTTCTTGCACCTTCTCCCCGCTCGCGGGGAGAAGGTGGCCTATAGGGCCGGATGAGGGCAGGGTCGGCGTGGCAAGGTTCGCGCCGCACCTCATTTGCCTGCCGGCATCTTCTCCCCGAGAATGGGGAGAAGAAAGGCCCTCCGCCAACGCCGCTCCACTTTCTAATCGAAGACTGCCGGGCTCTGCCTCGACAGTTGCAACAACCCATTTGAGGCCTTCCATGTCCGGACTCGTGCTTAAGGACATCGTCAAGTCATTCGGCAACTTCACCGCTGTGGACACTGCCAACCTGGCAGTGCCGCATGGCAAGTTCGTCTGCCTGCTCGGCCCGTCCGGCTGCGGCAAGACCACGCTCTTGCGAATGATCGCAGGCCTCGAGGACCCGACATCGGGCGCGATCATGCTGGACGACGAGGACATTACGCCGGTGCCGACGCACAAGCGCAACCTTGGCATGGTGTTCCAGTCGCTGGCGCTGTTTCCGCATCTCACGGTCGGCGACAACATCGCTTACCCCTTGCGCATCCGCGGCGCCTCGCGCGACGAGCAGAAGAAGCGCTCGGACGATCTGCTGAAGCTCATCCATCTGCCCGGTTTCGCCGATCGCCCGGTCTCGAAGCTGTCGGGCGGCCAGCGCCAGCGCGTGGCCATCGCCCGCGCGCTCGCGCTGTCACCAAGGCTGTTCTTGCTCGACGAGCCGCTGTCGGCGCTCGACGCCAAGCTGCGCGAGGCCATGCAGGTCGAATTGCGTCAGCTGCAGCAGCGGCTCGGCATCACCACCTTTGTCGTCACCCACGACCAGCGCGAGGCGATGACCATGGCCGACCTCGTCGTCGTCATGGGCCAGGGCAAGATCCTGCAGGCCGCCCCACCCATTGAAATCTACCGCAAGCCGGCCGATGCCTTCGTTGCCGACTTCATCGGCATGACCAACCTGCTCGACGCCGAAACAGACCGCGCCGGCCGCGTCTCCGTGCTCGGCCAGGCGATCCCTGACCTTGTCATGCCCGCCGGCCTCACCAGGGCTGCCGTGTCGATCCGACCCGAGGACGTGCATCTCGGCCCCGTCGGCGGCGACAGCATCGGCGGCACCGTGACATTCGTGCGCGACCTCGGCGGCACCATCGAGACCTTCGTCGAGGCCGGCGGCAAGACCATCATCGCGGTGGCGACGCCGCGCGAGCGGCCCAATGTCGTTGCCGGCCAGCAGGTCGGCATCACGTTGCCGGCCGATGCCTGCGTGGTGCTCAAGTCATGAAACGCGAGGCGCCGAAATCGATAGCCGACTACAGCCCGCTTTTCTTTCCCGGGCTGATGCTGATAGTCTTTTTCGTCATCCCGTTCTCGACGATGATCGCCGTCAGCTTCTTCCTGCGTGACCCCTCGGGATTCTACACGCCCGATTTCGTCTTCGACAATTATGCCCGCTTCCTCTCGGTCTTCTTCGGCAGGGTGCTGGCCTTCTCGCTGATGCTGGCGGTTATGGTCGCCATCTGCTGCGTCGCCATCGCGTTTCCGTTCACCTTTCTTCTGACCAAGCGGCCGCGCAAGGTGCAGACCATCTGGCTGGTCTGCCTGTTGTCGGTGCTGTCGCTGTCGGAGGTCATCATCGGCTTCGCCTGGTCGACGCTGTTTACCCGCACCGCCGGCATCACCAACCTGTTTGTCTTTCTTGGCCTGATGAAGGAGCCTGTGGCGCTGACGCCGAGCTTCTGGGCGGTGCTGACGGGCATGGTCTACCAGGCGCTGCCCTACACAATACTCGTGCTCTATCCCGCTTTGGTGCGCCTCGACCCGCAGTTGCTGGAGGCGGCGCGCACGCTCGGTGCCTCGCCGACGCGCGCCTTCGTTAATGTTGTGGTGCCGGCACTGCGAAACACAATCGTGGCGACGCTGATCATGGTCTTCGTCTTTGCGCTCGGCTCGTATTTGTTGCCGCAGATCCTCGGGCGCCCCTCACACTGGACGCTGTCGGTGCTGATCACCGACCAGGCCATCTACCAGTCCAACATGCCGTTTGCCGCAGCGATGGCGGTGTTTTTGGTGCTGATGTCGCTGGCGCTTGTCGGCCTCACTTTGCTTGTCGGACGCAAGGAGAACGCGCTGTGATGGCAACCTTCCTTCGCCGGCTCTACTTCACTGCCGTCGCCCTGTTTCTCGCCGCCCCGCTGATCGTTGTCGCCGGTGTCTCGGTCAACGAGAAGCAGGACCTCGCCTTCCCGCCCAAGGGCTTTTCGCTGTCCTGGTATGGCCAGATCTTCTTCGATCCGGAATGGCGCGCAGCCCTCATCGCCTCGGTCACGCTGGCGGTTACGGCGGCAGCCCTTGCGGTGGCGATCGCGCTGCCGCTCGCCTGGTTCCTGTGGCGGCGCATCGCGCCATGGGCCAACGTCTTCCAGATCCTCGGCCTCGCCCCCTTCATCCTGCCGCCAGTCATCACCGCATTGGGCATGCTGACCTTCTGGGCGACGTCAGGCTTCTACGGCCAGCCCTGGACTGCTGTTATCAGCCACGCGATTTTCTTCGTCACGCTACCGCTGGTGACGTTGTCGCTCGGTTTCGCCTCCATCGACCGCTCGCTGGTCGAGGCAGCCTCGACCATGGGCGCCGACGACCGCACGGTGCTGAAGACGGTGGTTCTGCCGTTGATCCGGCCCTATCTCGTGTCGGGCTACGCTTTCGCCTTCGTGCTGTCGCTCAACGAATACATCGTCGCCTACATGACCGTCGGCTTCACCATCGAGACGCTGCCGATCAAGATCTTCAACGCTCTGCGCTACGGCTACACGCCGACCATGGCGTCGGTGTCGGTGTTCTTCGTGGCGGTGGCGGCACTGGTGTTCTCCCTGATCGCCCGCTTCGGAGACATCAGGAAGCTTCTCGGTGCGATGTCGTCGGACACCTGATCTCCCGGTCTCACCCAGGCGCGGTGTCGCCTGGGTGACAATTTCCAGTCGCCTGGTGGTCGCGTTCAGTCCGCCCCAATCCTAGCATCGTCCCATGCCCTAGGCCGGCCATGCGGGAGCGATGCGCCATGTGCGGATTTGTGTGCCTCTGGAACCTCGACGACGAGCAACTCGCCTCGCGGATGATCCGGAAGATGGAGCATCGCGGGCCCGATGCCCTGGAGGTGCTGCGGCCGAACAACATCCCCGTCGTCATGGCGCATGCAAGGCTCGCCATCATCGGTCCAGATAACGGCGCCCAGCCGATCCACCAGGGCGACAACATCCTGGTCGTCAACGGCGAGATCTACAACCACGCTGACCTCCGCGCCATTCTCGGCGAGACTGCCTTCCAGACCCGCAGCGACAGCGAGACGGTGCTGCACCTCTTCCGCAAGAATGCGCTGCGCTGGGTGTCGCGGCTGGACGGCATGTTCGCCTTCGTGCTGGCGACGCCGGAGCGCATCATCGCCGCCCGCGACCCGCTCGGCATCAAGCCGCTCTACGTCGCCCATATCGGCGAGGGGCTCGGCTTCGCCTCCGAACTCAAGGCCTTCGACGGTGTCGAGGTGGCGAAGATCGAGGCGCTGGAGCCGGGCGCCATGTATGACAGCCTGGAGGGCCAGCGGCGCTGGTACCGCATGCCACAAGGTGCGGCCGATCCAGAACCGGGCCTTGATGAGGAGCTGACTTGGCGCGAACTGCGCCTGGTGCTGGAAGAGGCTGTTGCCAAGTGGATGGTCGCCGATGTCGAGGTCGGCTCGTTCTTGTCGGGCGGGCTCGACAGCTCGATCATCGCGGCAATCGCCGCCCGCCAATTGCCGAAGCGGTTGAAGACATTTTCGGTCGGGCTTGCCGGCAGCCCGGACCTGATCGCCGCGCGGCGGGTCGCCGATCATCTCGGCACCGAGCATTTCGAGCATGCGTTCACGCCGCAAGAAGTCGCAGCCGTACTGCCGCACGTCATCTACCATCTCGAAAGCGCCGACATCGACCTGGTGCGCTCGGCCGTGCCGACCCATTTTGCCGCCAGGCTGGCGCGGCGTCATGTCAAGGCGGTGTTGACGGGCGAAGGCGCCGACGAGCTGTTTGCCGGCTACACCTACCATCATGCCTATGTCGATCGTCCGCGCGAACTGGCCGACGAGCTGACGCGCTCGCTCGGCACCATGCACAACATCAATCTGCAGCGCGTCGACCGTGTCACCATGGCCGAGAGCCTGGAGGCACGCACGCCGTTCCTCGACCGCGAGCTGATCGATTTTGCCCAGAGCATCCCGGCGACGCTGAAACTGAGGCGCACCGACCCGGCTTCGCCCGAGAGCACCGGTCCGACGACGGAGAAATGGATTCTGCGCAAGGCCTGCGCCGATCTCCTCCCGCACGACCTCGTCTGGCGAAAGAAGGCGCAGTTCGATGAAGGTTCGGGCGCCGTCACCGCCCTCGGCGAAGCACTGCAGGCGATGACCGGCTCGCCAACGCCGCTCGACCGTGCGGCGGAAGGTGCGGTTTACGAAGACCTGCTGCGGCAGAGCTACAGCGATCCCGACCGCATCATCAACGCGGCCGGCAGATGGGTCGCCAATCGCGTGTGTGTGGCGGCTGCCTGATCCAAGGCCGCCTTCAGATCACCGGCTTGTCCATCAGGCCGAGCCTGTCGCGCCTGAGCCAACGCCACAGCAGCAGCACCGATACTGTGGCAAGGCCGGAAAACAGGCCGATCCAGATGCCGCGACCCTCGAAGCCGAAGTGGAAGGCGAGCAGCACGCCGAGCGGCAGGCCGATGCCCCAATAGCCGATCGCGGCGAGGATCATCGGTACGGTTGTGTCCTGCAGTCCGCGCAACTGGCCTGACGACACCGCCTGGGCGCCGTCGACCACCTGGAACAGCGCTGCAAAGACCAGGAAGCTGACTGCCAGGCTGATGACATGGGCGTTGGCCGGGTCACTGATGTCGATGAAGGCCGAGATAAGGAGATGCGGCCACAACACCATCACCAGCGCCATCAGCGCCATGAAGCCGACGCCGAGCACATAGGCGGTCCAGCCGGCGCGGGTGATGCCATCGCGGTCTTTGGCGCCGAAGGCGAGGCCGACGCGCACTGTCACCGCCTGGCCGAGGCCCAGAGGGATCATGAAGGTAACGGCGCAGATCTGCATGGCGATAGCATGCGCTGCCAGCGACTCCGCATTGATCAGCCCCATCAGGAAGGCGGCAGCGTTGAAGATCGTCACCTCGAAGGCAAGGATGCCGGCAATCGGAGCGCCGAGCTTGAGCAACGCCAAGAAACGCGGCCAGTCCGCGCGCCAGAAACGGCCGAACAGCCGGTAGCGGCGGAAGCGCTTTTCGAACATCACCACGAGTGCCATGCCAACGAACATCATGCCGCTGGCAATGCTGGTGGCGAGGCCCGAGCCGGCGATACCCATCTCGGGGAAGCCCCATTTGCCAAACACCAGAAGCCAGTTGCCGATAGCGTTGGCCGCGACCGCGATCGCCATGATCGCCAGCGCCCAGCCCGGCCGCTCCAGCGCCGAAATGAAGGAGCGCAGCACGATATAGCCATAGAAGGGCAGCACCGCCCATTGCAGGTGGCGGACATAGACGCCCGCCTGCTCGGCAAGCTTGGGCTCCTGGCCCATGGCGATCAGTATGTGCTCGGCGTTCCACAGCAACACCCAGATCGGGACGACGATGACGAGCGCCATCCAGAGGCCCTGCCGAACCGTCCGCCGGACGTCACGCACCGAATGGCGCTTGCGGCCGAGCTCGGCCGCCATCATGGGCGAGGTCGCGTACATCAGGCCGAGGCCGAAGACGAGCGGCGCGAAATAGAGATTGGAGCCGAGCGCACCGGCGGCCAGCGCCTCGGGGCCGAGCCGGCCGATGATCATGACGTCGGTCGCTGTCATCGCCGACTGGGCGAGATTGGTGAGGATCATCGGCCAGGCAAGCGCGAGCATCGCGCGAAGTTCGTCGCGCCAAGGACTGGCCGGTGATTGCGCGCCGGTTGCTATCGCAGACATTTTTTATCGTCTTTCGCGCCGATATCGCGAGATATGCCGCCGATATCGATCGATTCGGCCTCAAAACACCCGGTTTTGCCTCGCCGTGGTCGGGTTTTGAAGCAAACGGGCAGGTGTGGCAAGCCATCAAGACCGGCAAGGATTGTGCCAGCAATGGCGAGCTAGTGGTACCGTTAGTCGCTTGCCGCGTCCTTGGGGCAGTTGAGCTCGGCCATGATCCATTCGCGGAAAGCGCGGATTTTCGGCACGTTGCGGCGCCCCTCAGGGTAGACCAGCCAGTAGTCTCCACCATGGCCGGTGAGTTCGAACGGCTGGATCAGCCGGCCCTCGGCCAGCTCCGCGGTGAACAGCGCGGTGGTCAGAACCGTCACACCCTGGCCGGCCATCGCGGCATTCGCCTCGGCGGCCTGCGAACCCAGGCTGGTGTCGGGCATCCTGTCGAGTGCGTCTGCCGGCACATTGGCCATTTCGAACCAGGCCTTCCACCAGATGTCGGCAGGGTTGAGAATCCTGAGCTTGAGCAGATCCGCCGGCTCCCTGATCCCACCGATGCTTTCGGCGAGACGCGGGCTGAGCATGGGCGAATACTGCGAGCGCAACAAGAAATGGGCGGCAAGCCCGGGCCATTTACCGGCGCCGGAGCGGATGCCGATATCCATTTCCTCGCGCGAGAAATCGACAAGCGCGCTCGAGGTGTCGAGGCGGACGGCAATGTTGGGATGGCGCAGCTGGAAGGAGCCGATGCGCGGCGCCAGCCAGTTCGATGCGAAGGTGTGGACCGTCGAAATGCCGAGCGTGCCGCCGGAGCCGGCGCGCGCCATCTGATAGGCGTCGCTCAGCAGGCCGAATGCCTCGGTCACCATCGGCACCATGCGGCTGCCGACCTCGGTCAGCACCACCTGGCGCGGCTTGCGCAGGAACAGCGGCGCGCCAATGCGCTCCTCGAGCAGCTTGATCTGGTAGCTGACGGCGGCCTGCGTCATGCCGAGCTCGGCCGCGGCCTTGGTGAAGCTACCCTGGCGGGCGGCGGCTTCGAACACCCTGATCGCGGTCAAAGGCGGCAGCTGAAGCGGCATTCCCGCACCTCCATGCATAAGGCCATTTAATGGGTAATGATCGACGTTCAATTGGAAAAGTCAATCATTCCAGAGCTATATCTACGTCAACGCATCAGCGCGTTTCAAGCATCTCATCAGGGTGACGATCATGGCCACGGCACAGGCAAGTCTTATCCATTGCGAGCAGACCAGCTGGACGGCACGGCTGGCAGCCACATTCGGACTGCGTTCGCGCCGCCGGGTGTTCGATTTCCGGGACCTGCCGGACCACCTCAAGCGCGACGTCGGCTATCTCGACGGCAACAGTCCCTGCAGCCGCCGCAAATAGGGCCGCGCCATATGGCCGCTTTGTCGCTATCATCCTGCCGGTTCATTTCCGCAGCCGTTCGTCCTATGACCGCGGTAGCGAAGAAAGGTCGGCACGATGATTCCAAAAGCGGTCTACTGGGACATGGACGGCACGCTGATCGACAGCGAGCCGCTGCACGAGGAATCGCTGGTGTCGGCGCTGCGCAGTGTCGGCATCGAGCCGCCCGCCGATCTGCACGCCCGCGTCGTCGGCCAGGCGGCGCGCCCGGTCTATGAGGTGCTGCGCGACCAGTTCGGACTGGAGCTCGGTTTCGACGATTGGATCGCCCGCAAATACGAGCACTATATGGGCCGCGCGCCGGATCTATTGCCGCGCGAGGGCGCCATGGAAATCTTCGGCGATCTCAAGGCCAGGGGCGTTGTCCAGGCGATCGTCTCCAATTCCGACCGCATGGTCGTCGACATCAACCTCCGCGCCGTCGGCATCCACCAGGCGGCGATGAAGACGATCAGCCGCAACGACGTGCGCCTCGGCAAACCCGATCCCGAGCCCTATCTGCGTGCCGCATTCCTGACCGGCATCGATCCGGCCGACACCGTGGTCATGGAAGACAGCGTCACCGGGGCAACGGCCGGCGTCGCCGCCGGCATGCGCACCATCTTCTGGCCGCAGGACAAGATCGACGGTCCGGCTGGCGCGCTGGTGGCGCACAGCGCCGAGGAAGTGCGGGCGCTGCTCGGGTTGGGGTGAGTGGTCTCTGGTTTGCCTGGACCGAGGCGTGGTGGAGATGTGACGGCATGGATCCCCGGGTCTTTGCCGCGACGTCGCCGATGATACGCGCCGACGGGCCAAATCCCGCCTCTCAGTTCCGGAACACCGGCTCCTGCTCGTCGAGGATCGCTTTGAGTTCGGCGAGGTGGCGTTCGGCCTGGCCGGGATAGTCTTCCTGCTCGAGTGCTGCTTTCTCGGCGATCTCGTCGGAGAGCGTACGCAAGGGACGGCCGGTCCATAAAGCCTTGATGTAGGTTTCGCAGGCGCGCTCGAAATAATAGAGCCGGTTGAAGGTGTCGGCGACGCTGTCGCCGATGACCATGACACCGTGATTGCCCATGATCATCACCTTGACCTTGGGGTCGGCGAGCAGCTGCGAGCAGCGTTCGCCCTCTTCCTCGAAGGCAAGCCCGCCATAATGACCGTCGACGACATGCCGGCGGAAGAAGATCGCCGTGTTCTGGTCGATCGGCGGCAAAGTGGAATCGGCCAGCGAGGCCAGCACCGTGGCATGGATCGAATGCACATGCATGACGCAGCGCGCATGCGCGCAGTTGCGGTGGACAGCGCCATGCAGGCCCCAGGCGGTCGGGTCGGGCGCGTTGGGTCCGCTCATCGTCTCGGGGTCGTTGGCGTCGATCAGCAAAAGGTCGCTCGCCTTGATGCGCGAGAAATGCACCTGGTTGGGGTTCATCAGGAACTTCGAGCCGTCGTCGTTGACGGCGAGCGAGAAGTGGTTGGCCACCGCCTCATGCATGTTGAGTCTGGCCGTCCAACGGAAGGCGCAGGCGAGGTCGACGCGCTCCTCGTAGAACGGCAGGTTGGTCTGCTTGAGCTGGGTGACGGCCATTTCTTCCTCCCTCTCCATCATATTTCCGAAGTCCGCTACCGGCTTCGGGCCGATGCGCTGGGAGAAAGAATGCCGCGTCAGATCGGGTGCGGCAACATCAGCTCAGGCTGATTTCAGCTGGTCCAGCCTGAGGCCGCCGTTCTCGACGATGAAGTCGATGACTGCTTCCAGTCCCTTGCCGCGCGACAGGTCGGTGAAGCCGAATGGGCGCTTGCCGCGCTGGCGGGCGGCGTCGCCTTCCATGACCTCGATATTGACGTTCACATAAGGCGCGAGGTCGCTCTTGTTGATGACCAGGAAGTCGGAGCGGGTGATGCCGGGACCGCCCTTGCGCGGGATCTCTTCGCCCTGGCAGACCGAGATGACATAGAGCGTGATGTCGGCGAGGTCGGGCGAGAAGGTCGCGGCCAGGTTGTCGCCGCCCGACTCGATGAAGACGATGTCGAGATCGGGGAATTTCCTGTTCATCTCGGCGATGGCCTGGAGATTGATCGAGGCGTCCTCGCGGATGGCGGTATGCGGGCAGCCGCCGGTTTCCACGCCCATGATGCGTTCTTCCGGCAGCGCCTGCAGGCGGGCGAGCAGCAACGCGTCTTCCTTGGTGTAGATGTCGTTGGTGACGACAGCGATTGAGAACTCGTCGCGCAGCGCCTTGCACAGCTTCTCCGTCAGCGTCGTCTTGCCCGAGCCGACAGGGCCGCCGATGCCGATGCGAAGCGGGCCGTTTTTCGAGGTCATGGCTGGAATCCCTTGATGGCTAGGAAAGCGAAGCCTGCGCCGATGGCCAGGCACAGGGGCGAATAATACAGCCGATCGAGCCGGGCGAACGGCATTTGCGGTGTCAGCCTTCGCCATCCGGGGGTGAAACCGGCGATGCCGCGGCCAAGGAAGACCAGCGCGATCATCAGCGCCGAGGAGGCAAGCCCGGCCTTGGGGAAGGGCGTGGCGAAGATACCGACAAGCGCCAGCGGCCACAGCGTCGCGAGCACAAGGCAGGCGGCAACAGCAAAGCAGGCGAAGGGCGTGGGCATGGTGTCGACGCCGCGGAAGCCGGCCACCGCGCGAGCGCAGGAAGCCTGGTCGGTGCCGGGCCAGACACCGCCGAGGCCCCAGTAGACGTGCAGCGAGGTGAGCAGATAGAGCACCGCGGCAAGCGCGAAGGCGACTGGTATCATGAGCGGAAAAGCCTTGAATTCTGGGTTTCGTGGCGCATGGCCATGATGTCGGAGGCAATTGCCGCGGTGCCGAGATCCTGGAGGCTCGACGTGGCAGCGCGGGCGGCAACGGCAAGTGCTGTCGCTTCGAAGCCGGCGATGATGCCGGTGGCGGCCGTCTGGCCGATGACGCCGAGGCGGATCGCTGCCTGCACGAGATTGGTGGAGAAAGCCTGCAGCCATGCGGCCAGCGCGTCTTCCAGCGCGATGCCATGCGCGCCGGCAACGGCGCCGACGGCGACGCAATAGGGGCACTCGGCCGGAAGCTGTGCGTTGACAGGATGCGGCCAGGCGGCGGCAGCGGCGAGGAAGGCCTGCCCTTGCAGCATCGATTCCATATGGCGTTCGCGCGAGCCGGCCAATGCCTCGGCGAGTTCGGCAACTTCATGCAGGTTGCCGTCGTCGCTGGACCGGTGCCAGCTTTCCGCAAACAGCACCGCATCGTTCCAGCCCGAGCCGAATTCGGCGAGTGCCTGAAGCCATGCGGCGAGGTCGTCGCGCGTGCCGGCGAGCCCATCATGCACGGCGCGTTCGAGGCCGTGGCTGTAGGAGAAGCCGCCGACGGGGAAGGCGGGCGACAGCCACGCCATCAGGCGCAGAAGTGCCATGTTGCCGCGCTCAATCATGGTGGTGATGGTGGTGGCCGTCACGGTCGTGGTGGTGATCGTGCTTGTGGTCATGATCATGGCGATGGGCGTGGTGACCACCATCATCGTGCGAATGGCCGTGATCGTGGCCGTGGCCCGAATAAGCGCCGCGCACCGGCTCGAAAGGCGCCAGGATGTCAGTAATGCTGGCGCCGAGCCCTTCCAGCATCGCCTTGATGACATGGTCGCGCAGGATGAGAATGCGATCGACTGAAATGGCTGCTGCCAGATGGCGGTTGCCGATGTGCCAGGCGAGCTGCGTCAGGTGGACGGCGTCGCGAGCGCGGATGTCGTATAGCTCCTCCTCGGCTGCGACGATGGCTGTCGTACGGCCGTCTTCAAGAGACAGCAGGTCGCCGGTTTCGAGTACCACCGGCTCCGGCAGGTCGACCAGCACGCGCTCGCCCTGGGACAGGGCGATGGCGCGGCGCCTGATGTGGCGCTCATCATGGGCGAGCACGGCGACGTCGAAGGGCTGCGCACCGGTGGCGGCGTCGGCACGGATGATCTTGATAGCGCGCAGCATGGTCGTCTGTTTCCCTGGGCGAGACGTTGGATCTGTAGGCGTTCAGACAATGGTGTCGAACAGCCGCCAGATCCACGATATCTGATACAGCAAAGTAGCTGTCACGAATGCCAGATGATATCGCCTGCTCGCGGTGGCGATGGCGATGAGGCAAAGTGCCACCAGGATCGGTGTGCGGATCAGATACTCGCCGCCGAAATGGGCGAAATGCTCCTCGCCCTTGAGCAGCGTGTCGATGATGTCGAGCACGTAGGTCAGGGCAAGCAGGCCGAAGAACCAGCCCCGGCGCGAATAGAAGAAATCCTCGTAGCTCTTGTAGTCCTGCAAGCTGTCGGGAAACAGCAGCGCGCACATCAGGAACAGCGTGATCGCATAGCCGACGATGAACAGATAGGCGCCGAAGGTCCAGTCCTGGACGACGTAGAGGCCGAACTCCCACCACCAGAAATGGACCAGCATAAGCAGCAGCGACGCAACCCAGGCGAGATGCACCGGATAGAGCGGATATTGGCGCGGATGCTGGATGATGCGGGCAACCCCCAGAAGCAGCCTCGCCATGCCGAGGCCGATGACCATGCCCATGACGACACGGATATGCGGGAAGACTTCGGGAGCGGCATCGGGCGTCATCGGGCGCCTCTGCTGTCGGATGCAGGCATGGCATCTGTCCGGGAGATATTAGAACCGTCGAGGCAGGTATCCTGCGCTGAAACGGATTCCGAGCCAATAGACATTGCCGTGAGCGTGCCGTGTAGCCCTTCCATGAAAAAACCCCGGCACGCTTTCGCGGCCGGGGTTTTGCATCAAGCGAATGCGTCGATGCTCAGGCGGCTTCGGCGACGCCGTCGTTCTTCAGCGCCTCGAGGATGTTCTGCGGCGAGGACACGCCATAGGGATCGCTGTCGCAGTTGTCGGAGAAGCCTTCTTCCTCGAACCACCTTTCGACCTGGCCGTTGCTGATGACGGCGGCGTAGCGCCACGAGCGCATGCCGAAGCCGAGATTGTCCTTGGCAACCAGCATGCCCATCTTGCGGGTGAACTCGCCCGAGCCATCCGGGATCAGCTTGACGTTGGCGAGGTTCTGCGACTTACCCCAGGCGTTCATGACGAAGGCGTCGTTGACGGAGATGCAGTAGATCTCGTCGATACCCTGAGCCTGGAACTCGCCGAACAGCTTCTCGAAATCAGGCAGCTGGTAGGTCGAGCAGGTCGGGGTGAAGGCGCCCGGCAGCGAGAACAGGACGACGCGCTTGCCGCCGAAGAAGTCGGCCGAGGTCTTGTCTTCCCAACGGAAGGGGTTCGGGCCGCCAATGGCCTCGTCGCGCACGCGCGTGCGGAAGGTGACGGAAGGAACGTTCTTCCCGATCATATGAAACTCCATTTCCAAGAAAGCAGGACGCTCCGGTCTTGGGTCCGGGGAATCCTGCCGAATTTTTAGCTAGCGGCGGCACCATAGTGGCTGGCTGTGACCTGTCCAGCATCGACGCCGTGGCATCAGGTCGCGGGCGGTTGCTGACGGCTGCTGCCGTTCAGCCGAGGTGGATCGTAGCGTCCATGTAGATCACCGCCTTGCCGGTGAGGAACACGCGCTCGGCCGTGACTTCGCAGCCGAGCACACCACCCCGCGACGACAGCTGCCGTGCCGAAAGGTCGGTCTTGCCGAGTTTTTGCGCCCAGTAGGGGGCGAGGGTGGCATGCGTCGAGCCGGTCACTGGATCCTCGGGGATGCCGGCGCCGGGGGCGAAGTAGCGCGAGACGAAATCGCAGTCGCTGCCGCGGGCGGTGATGCACATGCCGAACGAGCCGAGCTCGGCGATGCGCGGCAGGTCGGGCTGGTAGGCGAGCAACTCCGCTTCCGAGACGAGCTCGACGAAATAGTTTTCGCGGTTGCGGAACAACTGCACCCAGCTGTCGTCGCGCAGGCCGTTGACCAGCGCATCGGCAGAGATGGCGAAGTCGGGATCGAAGCGAGGGATGTCCATGCGATAGCCGTCGCCTTGCGGCGTGACGAGCAGGTCGCCGACCTCTCGGGTGGAGAAACGCATGGTGCGCTCGACGCCCTTGCGCAGGTGCAGCGCGCAGGCCGAGGCGAGCGTAGCGTGTCCGCAGAACGGCACCTCGTCGGTGGGCGTGAACCAGCGGATGTCCCAGCCGTCGCGATTGGGTTTCAGAAAGGCCGTCTCGGCGAGGTTGTTCTCCAGCGCGATGCCCTGAAGAAGCTGGTCCGGCAGCCATTCCTCGACGAACACCACCGCCGCCGAATTGCCGGAGAAGACCTTGTCGGTGAAGGCGTCCACCTGGATCATTTCGAACTTCATTGTGGTCTCCCCATGCGTGATGCTGGCGCTAGAACAGGAAGTAGCGCTGCGCCATCGGCAGCACGGTCGCCGGCTCGCAGGTGAGCAGTTCGCCGTCGGCGCGGACCTCGTAGGTCTCGGGGTCGACATCGATTTGCGGCATGGCCTCGTTGAGGATCATCGAGCGCTTACCGATGCCGCCGCGGGTGTTTTCCACGGCCACCATCTCTTTCGCCACGCCGATGCGTTCGCGCAGGCCGCCTTCCAGTCCGGCCTTCGAGACGAAGGTGATCGTGCTGTTGGTCAGTGCCTTGCCGAAGGAGCCGAACATCGGGCGGTAGTGGCTCGGCTGCGGCGTCGGGATCGAGCCGTTCGGGTCGCCCATGGGGGCAGTGGCGATCCAGCCGCCCATCATGACCATGTCGGGCTTCACGCCGAAGAAGGCCGGGTTCCACAGCACCAGGTCGGCGCGTTTGCCGACTTCGATCGAGCCGATCTCGCGCGACATGCCGTGCGCGATGGCCGGGTTGATGGTGTATTTGGCGATGTAGCGGCGGGCGCGGAAATTGTCGTTGTTGCCCTTTTCCTCAGGCAGGGCGCCGCGCTGGCGTTTCATCTTGTCTGCCGTCTGCCAGGTCCGGATGATCATTTCGCCGACGCGGCCCATGGCCTGGCTGTCCGACGAGATCACTGAGAAGGCGCCGAGATCGTGCAGGATGTCCTCCGCCGCGATCGTCTCCTTGCGGATGCGGCTTTCGGCAAAGGCGATGTCCTCGGGGATCGACGGCGACAAATGGTGGCAGACCATCAGCATGTCCAGATGCTCGGCGATGGTGTTGACCGTGTAGGGCCGTGTCGGGTTGGTCGAGGCGGGGATGACGTTGGGGTACTGGCAAACCTTGATGATGTCGGGCGCGTGGCCGCCGCCGGCCCCTTCGGTGTGGAAGGAATGGATGGTGCGGCCCTTGAACGCCGCGACCGTGTCCTCGACGAAGCCGCCTTCGTTCAGCGTGTCCGAGTGGATCGCCACCTGGATGTCGTAGGCATCGGCGACCGACAGGCAGGTGTCGATGGCCGCCGGCGTCGTGCCCCAGTCCTCATGCAGCTTGAGCCCGCAGGCGCCGGCGAGCACCATTTCCTCCAGCGCGCCGGGCAGCGAGGCATTGCCCTTGCCGAACACGCCGATGTTCATCGGCAGGCCGTCGAAGGACTGGATGATGCGGGCGATGTTCCATGGTCCGGGCGTGCACGTGGTGGCGAGCGTGCCATGCGCCGGCCCCGTGCCGCCGCCGACCATGCAGGTGACGCCTGAATTCAGCGCCTCGTCGACCTGCTGCGGCGAGATGAAGTGGATGTGGGTGTCGATGCCGCCGGCGGTCAGGATCTTGCCTTCGCCGGCAATGATCTCGGTGCCTGGGCCGATGATGATTGTAACGCCGGGCTGGGTGTCGGGATTGCCGGCCTTGCCGATGGCGGCGATGCGGCCGTCCTTCAGGCCGACATCGGCCTTGTAGATGCCGGTGTGGTCGAGGATCAGCGCATTGGTGATGACGCAGTCGACGGCGCCCTGGGCGCGGCTCAGCTGACTCTGGCCCATGCCGTCGCGGATGACCTTGCCGCCGCCGAACTTCACTTCCTCGCCATAACAGGTGAAGTCGTTCTCGACCTCGATGAACAGTTCGGTGTCGGCGAGCCGGACCTTGTCGCCGACGGTGGGGCCGAACATCTTGGCATAGGAGGCGCGGGAGACTTGTGCCGGCATCAGAGTTTACCCATCACCTTCTTCTGGAAACCGTAGACCTCGCGCTTGCCGCCATAGGGCACCAGCGTCACGTCGCGCTCCTGGCCCGGCTCGAAGCGCACGGCGGTGCCGGCTGCGATGTCGAGCCGCATGCCGCGCGCCTGCTCGCGGTCGAATTTCAGGCCGTTGTTGGTCTCGTAGAAATGGAAGTGGCTGCCGACCTGGATCGGCCGGTCGCCTGTGTTGGCGACCTTCAGCGTCACCGTCGGCTGACCCTTGTTGAGCTCGATCGAGCCTTCGGCGGGGATGATTTCACCTGGAATCATGGTCTCAGGCTCCGAGCGCCAGCCACAGGCCGCCGAGCGCGGTCGCGCCGCCGGCGATGCGGGTAACGAGACGCCCCGTTCCACCGCCGAAGACGCGGCCGATGCCGAGGCCGAGACCGACGCCGGTGGCGTGCAGCAGCACCGTCGACAGGGCGAAGCCGATGCCGAAGCTGAGCGCGCCGGCCGAGCCGAGTTCGCCGCCATGGGCGTGACCGTGGAAGAAGGCAAAGAAGCCGACCATGACCATGCCGGCCCAGACAGGTATCTGGAGCGCGGCCGCCGCGAGCAAGCCGATCACCACGACGGAAGCCAGGATGACAGGCTCGACGAAGGGCAGGAGGGTGCCGGCGATGGCCGCCGCGAAGCCCAGAGCCATGGTGCCGACGAAGGCAGATGGCACCAGCCACAAAGCGCGGCCGCCGAGCAGGGCAGCCCACAGGCCGACCGCCACCATGGCGAGGATGTGGTCCGCCCCGAACAGCGGATGCGACACACCGGCGAGCAGCGAGCCGTGTTCCTCGGGGTTGAGATGCGCGAAGGCGGGTGCGGCCGAGAGCGACAGCAGCGAAATGGCAGCGGCGAGGCGCTTGAGCATGTGGGGATACCCTAGGTACGAGACAATCAGGCGGCGGACTTTGGCGCGCAGCCTTCGGCTTTCAGCACGCGTTTGGTCGAGGCCGGATATTTCAGAAGCAGTGCCGCCGGCCGGATCGGCCGGACAGAAAAATTGGCGCCGCAATTTGGGCAGGTGCCGTCAAGGACGCCTTCCGCGCAGTCCGTGCAGAAGGTGCATTCGAAGGTACAGATCACAGCGTTTGTTGCCTCGGCCGGCAGGTCCCGGTCGCAGCATTCGCAGTTGGGGCGAAGTTCCAGCATGGCAAATCTCAGCGTACCGGTTCGTGCACGGTCACCAGCTTGGTGCCGTCGGGGAAGGTAGCTTCCACCTGCACGTCGTGGATCATTTCGGCGATGCCGTCCATCACCTGGGCGCGGGTAACGACATGAGCGCCTGCCTCCATCAGCTCGGCGACCGAGCGGCCGTCGCGGGCGCCTTCGACGATGAAGTCGGAGATCAGCGCCACCGTTTCGGGATGGTTCAGCCTGACGCCGCGCTCCAGTCGCTTGCGCGCCACCATCGCGGCCATGGCGATCAAGAGCTTGTCCTTTTCCCGAGGCGTCAGGTTCATTCGCGCACCAAAATCCTAGAGTGACCACAGTCTGGGCAGGCCTGCCTGTCCGTTGAGCAGGGCGACCAGTGGCATGAGTCGCTTTCGTAGCGTGTAGCCGTCTTCGGCGTAAAGCCTCGCAAGAAGCTTGCCAGTTTGGCCGACCGTCCAGTAGCTGGCGCCGCCGTCGTCGCCGATGATTTTCCGCGCCGGCTCGAGCATCTGTTCGCCGCGCTGAGAGACAAGCAGCAGCGTGGCAAAGGCGATGCGCCCGCCCGCCGAGGCCGGGCGCGCCAATGTCGCTTCGATCTCCGGCCCGACGGCAAGATCCTCGGCATGGACCAGCCTGCCGCCCTGCCTGACGCGCCAGCGGTCGCGGAACGTGCCGAAACGCGCCCGCTCGCCCATGGCACTGCGGCCGAAGATAGTCGCCTCGACGAGCAGGGCTTCCGCGCGTGATGCCAGTTCCACGTCCAGCCGGCGTGAAAAGGCGGCGCGGTCGAAGACGATGGTCTCCTGAGGCAGCCAGCCGAGAAAACCGCCTTCGCCGACGCCGAGCCGCACATCGACCTCGGCATGGCCGGCAAGTGCGCGATAGACCTTCTCGCAGGCCTGGGTGGTAATGACGGCGCGGGCGTCTGTGCCTGCTGAGACCTCCCAGGCGATGCGGTCGCCGCCGGTCAGACCGCCGGCCATGTTGATGAGCACGGCCTCAAGCGGATCGGCTCCGGTGTCGGGCAGGCGGATCTTCGCCGCGCCCTCCTGGAACAGGCGCGCAAGCCTGCTGCGGCCGCCACGCCGCTCGATCTCGATCCTGCCTTTCGCTGCGACGCGCTGCGAGGAAATCGCCGCTGCGTCGATGGCTGCGGAGGGGGAAATGCGTGCTGTCATGATGCCCCGAGGTTAATCGAGCCGGCGGTTTTGTCGATATATAGCTTGTTGCCTCACCGCGTTTCGGTTTCTATAGAGGAACAACCTCTTTGGCTCATTTCGGGGCTTTTGGCGCCCGAGAGCCGCATTCGGGCCTGCTGCGGGAATGGGCGGCGAATTGCCTGACACGTGTATAGTTCTGGGGAAGGGTACTTATGGCCGACCAACTGGCAACCGACATCATCGAGAAGATCAAGGCCCATGCCGAGACCGGCGGCGAAGAGATTACCCTGGGCACTGAGCTTACTGCGCTTGGCATCCATTCTCTCGAGCTGACCGAGATCATCTTCGACCTCGAAGAGGAATACGGCATCGAGATCGAGATGAACACGGTCGACGCCTGGGGCAGCCTCAAGAATGTCGGCGACATGGTGGAAGCCGTTCGCGGCCTGATCGCCCAAAAAGTCTGACATGACCCGTCAGCGTATCGTCATCACCGGCATCGGCGGGCTGTGCGCGCTCGGCAACGGCGCGCCTGCAATCTGGGATGCCATGCGCAATGGCCGCTCGGCCATCGGCCAACTGGTCCAGTCGCCGCTGCATGACCTCAAGACCCGTACGGGCGCCGAGATCGCCGAACTGCCCGACCATGGCATCGACCGCCGGCAGCTTGTGTCGATGGACCGTTTCAGCCTGCTAGCGGTGATTTCGGCGCGCGAAGCCATGGCCCAGGCGGGTCTGGTTTCGACTGATGCCAACACCTACCGCATGGGAACGGTCGTCGGTGTCGGCGTCTGCGGCTGGGAGGCGATCGAGGAAAATTATCGCGCCATCCTGCTCGACGGCAAGAACCGCGCCGGCATCTTCACTGTGCCCAAGGTCATGCCTGGTGCAGCCGCCGGCCAGGTCAGCATGAGCCTCGGCCTGCGTGGCCCGGTCTTCGGCGTCACCTCTGCCTGCTCGTCCTCCAACCACGCTTTTGCCGCGGCCATGGACCAGCTTCGCCTGGGACGCGCCGACGTGATGGTTGCCGGTGGCACCGACGCGCCGCTGGTCTGGGGCATCGTCAAGGCCTGGGAAGCGCTGCGCGTTCTGTCGCCCGACACCTGCCGTCCGTTCTCGGCCGACCGCCAGGGGCTGGTACTTGGCGAGGGCGCCGGTATGGCCGTGCTCGAGACCTATGAACACGCCGTCGCCCGAGGCGCGACCATCCTGGCCGAACTGGCCGGCGCTGGCATGTCGGGCGATGCTTCCGACATCGTTGCACCGACCGTCGAAGGGCCGACGGCCGCCATGCGCGCCTGCCTGCTCGACGCGGGCCTTGCGCCCGAAGAGGTCGACTACATCAACGCCCATGGCACCGGCACCAAGGCCAACGACCAGATCGAGACCGCTGCCATCAAGCGCGTGTTCGGCGCCCATGCCCACAAGCTGTCGGTGTCTTCGACCAAGTCGATGCACGCCCATTGCCTCGGCGCCTCGGGCGCTCTGGAGATGATCGCCTGCGTCATGGCCGTGCGTGAGGGCTTGGTTCCGCCGACTGCAAACTATCGCGAGGCGGATGCCGATTGCGACCTCGATGTCACGCCGAACGTGGCCAGGAAGCGCGACGTGCGCGTCGCGATCAGCAATGGTTTCGCCTTTGGCGGCACCAATGCCGTGGTGGCGGTCAAGGCGGCCTGAGCGGTCGCCTCGTCGCCTTCCTGTCGTGACATCTGGATATTGATGCGCGGCCACGCCGCCACTACATCTTGCGTGCCCCCACCCTTGGCCGGCGTTTCCACGCGGCCCATCCCGAGGAACCGTCGATGAGCGATCTTACGCCCTTTCCGATTGCTGCGCGCTGGCCAGCCCAGCACCCCGACCGCATTCAGCTCTATTCCTTCCCGACGCCCAATGGCGTGAAGGTGTCGATCGTGCTGGAAGAGCTCGACCTGCCTTATGAGGCCCATGCCATCAACATCGGCAAGAACGAGAGCTGGACGCCCGAATTCCTGGCGCTGAACCCCAATGGCAAGATCCCGGCGATCATCGATCCCAACGGTCCCGGCGGCAAGCCGCTGGCACTGTTCGAGTCGGGCGCCATCCTGCTCTATCTCGCTGAAAAGACCGGCCGCCTGATCCCTGCCGACCGCGCCCGCCACTACGAAACGGTGCAGTGGGTGTTCTTCCAGATGGCGTCGGTCGGCCCGATGTTCGGCCAGCTCGGCTTCTTCCACAAATTCGCCGGCCGCGAGATATCAGACAAGCGCCCGCTCGAGCGCTATCGCGACGAGTCCAAGCGCCTGCTCGGCGTGCTCGACAAGCGGCTCGAAGGCCGCAAGTGGATCATGGACGACGACTACACCATCGCCGACATCTCGATGCTCGGCTGGGTGCGCAACCTCATCGGCTTTTACGAGGCGCGCGATCTGGTCGGCTTCGACGATTTCAAGAATGTCGCGGCCTGGCTCGAGCGTGGCCTCGCCCGTCCCGCCGTGCAGAAGGGACTGAACGTCCCGCCGCGGCCGTGATCGGCGTCTCCTGAATACCAAAAAGCCGGAGCTGCGTTGCGCCTCCGGCTTTTTTGTCCTGGACTTGCTCGTTCAGAGTTCCAGGTCGGCTTTGCGCCTGGCGTGAAGCACGCGGTCGATATTGGGCATGTCGTTGGTGTCGATCCAGTTGCGCGCGTCGGCGTCGGAGCGGCCATGCTCGCGCCAGCGCTCCACCAGCCGCCGCTCCAATTCCTCGCGCGGCGAATTGACGAAGATGGTGAAATCGAACAGCGGCGCCAGCCTCTGCCACGGATCCTCGTCGAGCAGCAGGTAGTTGCCTTCGACCAGGATGAACTTCACGTCGGCGCTGACCACGTCTGCCGCGGCACGCGACAGCTCGATGCTGCGGTCGAATACGGGGATGGCGACATCGGGTTCGGCCGCCTTCAGCCGGCGCAGCAGCACTTCGAAGCCGGCAAAGTCGAATGTCTCGGGTGCGCCCTTGCGCGTCCTCAGGCCGCGCCTGTCGAGCACGCTGTCGTCGAAATGGAAGCCGTCCATCGGCACCACAGCCGCAGCCCCGTCGGGCAGTACGTCGTGAAGGGCCGCCGAAAGCGTCGACTTGCCCGAGCCGGGCGGCCCGGCGATGCCGACGACGAAACGCTGGGCATGATGCGCGCGCTTGAACAGGGTGGCGGCGATATGGGCGATTTCTGACATGGACCTTCCCGAGGGTTACAGCTGTCATCGTGCCGCAAGTTCCGTCAAAAATGAGGCGGCGAAGAGCTCAGTTCAAGGGCGCATGCCCGATGCGCAGGAAGCTGTCGTCGAAGCCGACCTCGTCCGACGCGCCGCCGTCGAAGCCGAGCTGGAGCCGACCCCTGGCTGCGGTGACTGAACTTGGCGCTGTGCCCCTCAATGATGTGACCGCGCCAACCACCTGCCTGAAGCTGACGGTGCCGCCGAGCGCGAAGGCCGTTTCCACGCCCAGGCGTTTCAGCCAGTTGTCGCCGAGCGAGGTGGCATGGCCGATGGCTGCGCGCCCGTCCTCGACACCGAGCACGCCGCGCCGGCCGTTCCACGGCGCGTAAAAGCGCCCGCCATTGCTGATCCACAGCATCGTCACCGGCAGTTCGGCGGGGTTCTTCAGCACCAGCACGACGTCGTCTTCGGCCTCTCGCGCCACCGCCGACCAGCCTATGCCGCCATGTTCTGCCTCGACCAGCGTGACGAAATCTTCATGTGCACTATCGGTGCGGAACTCAGTCAGGTCGAGCACGCTGCCATCTGCCGCCGGAAAACGGGTGAGATCGTGGCTCTCTGCCGGATAGGCGAGTGCGCTGTGGCCGCGCGCCGGGTCGGTCTCGGGCGACGTCTCTGGCGTCGCCGCCAGCCGTTTGGGCGAAAACGCCAGCCTGCCGCCTGCACGCATCTCCGTCATCGGGTGGTGGGCTACCGAAATCGCGCCGCTGCCGCCGATGAAACTGTGCTCCTGATAGAGGAAAGGGTGGCCGTCGCGCAAAGTCAGTCGCTTTTCGACCACGGCTCCCATGACCTTGCGCTCAAGCCGGAACGTCGCCTGCGCGCCGTCGGCCAGCTTCTCGTCGCCGACATGCTTCCAGGCGCTGTTGCTGGTCCAGCCATGCAGCGGCGCTTCCTCGACATCCGATCGAGAAAAGGGCGCGCAGAGGAAATCGCCCGACAGCCTGAGCTGGCCTGCCGGCATCGCGGCGGGCAGGTCGGGCGAGCCGATCCACTTGGCACGATGCAGCGGTCTGAGCGTCCGTCCGCCGGACGCGATAGCCAGTTCGGCGACATGCCCGACGGCAAGATCGAGCGTCACCGAAATGCCCTCGGCCAGCAAGCTGTATTGGTTCATGTCGGCCTCATCCCTTGCACTGCCAATGGGCGTTCGGGCCGCAGAGAAGCTGATTCACCCAGATCAGTGCAAGTCGGGGGTGTAACCAATGTTCAACACTGCAGGCATTAGATGTGTATTCGGTCGCGCGGCAAATGGACGGTTCGCTGCGGCTTTTGTAGTTTCGACCGGCGCTGCTTCGGCGAGGGGCGATAAGGCCCGGTCACAGGTGACGGACTCAAGGTTTCAGGTGTTGGCCCAGGCCCTTTCTCATTCGCTGCCATTCAGGCTTCCCCAACTCGGGATACTCAGGCGCGTCGTCGCGCTCCTTGCCGTGCTGTCGCTGGTGTCTGCCTGCGCCACGGCCGGCGATACCCTTAATGTCGCCGCACCCCAGGCTGCGCCCGAGAAATATGCGGCAATCGTCGTCGACGCCAACAATGGCCGCACGCTGTTCCAGGCCTATGCGACCGCTCCGCGCTATCCGGCTTCGCTCACCAAGATGATGACACTTTACCTGCTGTTCGAGGCGATGCAGCAGGGCCGGGTCACCAAGGCCACCCTCATCCCCGTTTCCGACAATGCCGCCTCGCAGCCGCCGTCGAAGCTTGGCTTCCGACGTGGCGAGCAGATTGATGTCGAGGCCGCCATCCGCGCGCTCGCAACCAAGTCGGCCAACGACGTGGCAGTCGCCGTCGGCGAATATCTCGGCGGCTCGGAGGAGGGCTTTGCCCGCCAGATGACGTCGAAGGCGCGCCAGCTCGGCATGACGGCAACCGTCTTCCGCAACGCGTCGGGCCTGCCCGACGATGGCCAGCGCACCACGGCTCGCGACATGGCCGTGCTCGGCATGGCGCTGCGCAAGCATTTCCCGCAGCATTATTATTATTTCTCGGCCACTGACTTCAGCTTCCGTGGCAAGCGTATCCGCGGCCACAACGACCTGCTCGGCCGCGTCAACGGCGTCGACGGCATCAAGACCGGCTACATCAGGGCGTCCGGCTTCAACATCGTCACCTCGCTTTATGCCGATGGCCGCAAGCTTGTCGTGGTGGTGATGGGCGGCGACACGGCGCGCGAGCGCAACGCCCATGTCGAGGACCTTATTGCTCGCTACCTTCCGGAGGCATCGGGCGGCGGCGTGGCGGCAGCGCCGGCGCAGGCCGCACCTGTTGCGCTGGCGCCTGCGCCCGGCCCGGCCATGCCGATGCCGGTCGACACCGCCGCCATGGCCGCACCGGATGGCGCTCCGGTGCCGATGGCCGAGGTCCAATAGGTCCCGGAAGGCGCCTATTCAGGCGCCTTGTACTGATCGTCCGAAACGTGCTCAAGCCAATCGACGGCCTTGCCGTCCTTGGCCTCCTGGATCGCCAGATGGGTCATGGCGTTGGTCGCGGTCGCGCCGTGCCAGTGCTTTTCTCCTGGCGAGAACCAGACGACGTCGCCCTGCCTGATCTCTTCGATCTTGCCGCCCCACACCTGGGCCCAGCCGCAGCCTGCGGTCACGACAAGCGTCTGGCCCAGCGGGTGGGTGTGCCATGCCGTGCGTGCGCCCGGCTCGAAGGTGACGTTGACGGCCCGCACCTGGGCGGGCGCCGGCGCCTCGATGACCGGGTCCTGGCGCACGGCACCAGTGAAATAGTCTGGTGACGGCTTGGCCGAAGGCCTCGACCCGCAACGCTTGATCTCCATGTGATGTCTCCTTCCAAAAGAACTGGCTGCGGGCTTTCCGATGCCGACGAGCCTGCAATTGCCGCCACCATATGCGTTCCCGGTGCCGTTTGGCCCGGACAAAAGCGGGTGGCGTGCCGAAATCAGTCCGGCAGGATGACCGTGGTCCGGCCGCTGGTCAGGTCGGTGACCATGCGGGCGACTGCCTCTGCATCCGCCTCTGGCAGGCTGACGGCCAGATCGGCGCCGGTGGCGGAAAAATCCTCGCGTGCGATCGTCACGCCCGGCCACGCGGCCAGCCGCGCCTTGACCAGCGCCAGATCGGAAAAGCTGCAGGCGACGCTGCCTTCGACGGTTGCCACCAGTTCCAGTTTTTCGGCGGCGCGCAGGCAGGCGGCGGCGGTGCCGCCATAGGCGCGCACCAGGCCGCCGCTGCCCAGCAATATGCCGCCGAACCAGCGGGTCACGACCACGGCCACGTTGTCGAGGTTCTGCCCGTCCAGCGCCTGCAGCATCGGTTTGCCGGCGGTGCCGCTCGGCTCGCCGTCGTCGCTGAAGCGATAGCCTTGGCCGATCCTCCAGGCCCAGCAATTGTGGTTTGCATCCCCTTGGCAATGCGCGGCGATAAACTCTTTTGCCTCGGCCTCGCTCGCCACCGGCCCGGCAACGGCCAGGAAGCGGCTCTTCTTGATCTCCTGCGACAGGCTCTCGATGCGGGCGAGGGTGAACATGTCTTTGGATACACAATGGTGCCGGCGGTCGCCAGCCAGCTCGGTGATTGCCGGGCGCGCGACTGGAAAAGGTGCGGCGAAGTTAATTTGCCACATCGGAGCCACTGGTCATCGCATCAGCTGCGCCTTAATGACATCTGCGTGACACCAGTTGCGATCAACGCCGAAAAATCCGGAGCCCAGATGACCCAGCTGATGCCGTCCACCGAGGATGGCCGGATTCCTCCAGATGGGATCACTCCTGCTGTCGATCATGCTGCCGAAAAGGCGCTGGTTCGCAGGCTAGTGTCGCATTGCAATCGCTTCCGCGACCCCGACAACCGCCGTGCGGCATTCGAGTTGGCCGTCACGCTCGTTCCTTTCCTGGCGATGGGCGCAACGCTGGTCTGGCTGGCTGCCTATGCCGGCCCGTTGCTTGGCGGCTGGCGCTGGGCCGCGGTGGCGCTGCTGGCGCCGGTCTGCGCAGCCTTCCTGGTTCGTCTCTTTGCCATCCAGCATGATTGCGGCCATGGCTCGTTCACCAGCTCGCGCCCGGCGAACCGCTGGATCGGGCTCTTGCTCAGCGTGTTTACATTTACCCCATACACCCTGTGGCAGAAGGCGCATGCCGCCCACCACGGCTCCTCGGGCAATCTCGACAAGCGCGGCATCGGCGACATCAACACCAGGACGGTCGCCGAATATGAGGCGATGACCCCGCGCCAGCAGCTGATGTACCGCATCTACCGCAATCCAGTGGTCCTGATCGTCCTCGGAGTTCCCCTCTATTTCCTCCTCGTCCACCGGCTTCCCTACAATGACGCCATACCGCGCGTCGATGCATGGCGCAGCGCTGGTGGGCTCAACCTGGCGCTGGTCGTCTTCTACGGTGCGCTTGTCTATCTCTCGGGCTGGATGGTCATGCTTGCCGTGCTGCCGGTGGTGGTCATGGGGGCATGGGCGGGCGGCTGGCTGTTCTACATCCAGCATCAGTTCGAGGAGACGCTGTGGGACAAGGACGACGCCTGGGACTTGCATGTCGCAGCCTTCGGCGGCAGTTCCTGGTACGTGCTGCCGCGGCCGGCGCAGTGGCTCACCGGCTCGATCGGCCTGCACCACATCCATCACCTCTGCAGCCGTGTTCCGTTCTATCGCCTGCAGGCGTGTTTCAACGGCAGCCAAGAACTCCGCGCTGCCAGCGAGCGGGTCAAGCTCACCTTCGGCAGGAGCCTCGCCTGCGTCAATCTCGCCCTCTGGGACGAAAAGCGCCGCCGCCTCGTCTCCTTCGCCGAAGCCCGCTCATAAGGCCCGCAGGCGAAGGCGGCGTCTTGCCGATTGCCCGTTGAAGCGGAGCACAGCTTCGGCTATGAGGACTGCGTCGTCCGGTGCGCCGGGCGTGGTTCGCGGCCCGCCGTGGACGAGCACCCGTAGCTCAGCTGGATAGAGCGCTGCCCTCCGAAGCTGCCGAATCCGTATTATTATATATTTATCAATGCCTTGCGGGGCATGAAGACCGAGCGGCTATTTACACGCCGGGTTCATAGGCAGGCACGATCCCGCCACTTTTCGCCTATTGTTCTCGATACTCCCATCTCAATCGGAAAGCGTCTTCTTGACTGACAAGGATAGGTAGACTGCCATCGAGTGGATCGAGCGTCTTCACATAGTGCTCAGCCCAAGTGATCCATTCACGGACTTCAGCCTCGTGCGGCGAGCCGGCCACGACCCGATGCTTCACCGCCTCAATGTAGGTCCGCAGGCGCTGAGCTTCGTCATGCGCAACTGCCTGTTGCTTGAGGATCGCCCCACGCACTCTTTCGATGGTCGCAAGACGCTCGCGCTCTTCGCGTCTTCGCTGTTCCTCTGCCCACCGGCGCTCCCGTTCTTCGCGTTCGAGCCTGTGTGCCTTCCGAGCTTGAGCAGCAACCTCAATGCCTCCGAGAAAACTCTGAAAGACGTCCTCAATCCTCTGCCGCTTGCCGTCAGCCCATTTCTGTCTGACGCCTAGGTAACCGGCATTAGTGATCAAGAGCTGTAGGCGACCTGACCGAACGCTATCGTATTCTGGGATTGGCCGGCCGTAGCGATGGTGCTCACGCATTTCCTGGAGGGAAGCTGTATGCGGGACCAACTCCCGCCCTTCAGACAGCAAAAGCTCAATTCTCTCGCCGTCTACCATGACACCGGCAGTTCCGTCGGGAGCTGCAGTCCAAGAGCTTTGGGCGATTGCTGCCTCCAGGGCAGCGAGTATGTTTGATGCCCGGTTAATGCTGCTACGTCCAATGTCAATTTGTGCAGGACCAGAATGGAGCCGCGCTGCTTCACTCGTTGCCGCTCGTCGTAGGTTCTTTTGGATCTTCAGTGCGATCGGGTCGGTGACCTCGACTTCGGCCATTGGCGTTGGCTGCGGGGAGGTCGAAACTTCACTAGGAATACTCACCATCAAACTATCAGTTGTTAGCTCGATCTGGCCGTCGATGTGCAACGCCTGATTTCGACGATGTTTGCCCAGCGGCAGGGCGCGCCGAGTAGGTGGGCTACCATTCGCAACCATTCGCCAATAGTGCCGCGGTGGCATGGGTATGTCGTTATCCCGGCAGGCCGTGATAATCATCCTAGCTGAGGATTTGAGATCGTTGCCGACTTGCTCAATCGGTTTTGACCAAACGAGTTCGTGGAGCGCTGCGCGGGTCAGAATTGTCATGCCGGTTGAAGTCGATTGCAATTTTGGTTTGTAGCCAACCTAATCGATCTACCGGATAAGGATATTGATTTGATGACGGGTCATAGATCGGAGTTGATGGCAAAAGCTCCAGCTAGAAGGGCAAGGCATCGCGGATTGATAAGCCTTGATGGCGAATTCGCTAGTCGCAGGGCTCAACCAGTTGGGTTCCATTAACGTATCTACTTGCGGAGAACAAAAGCTTGCTGCCGTGGGCAGGAAGTCGCTTAGATTGACAAGTAATAGGGAGAGAAATACGTTCTGCGTGAGGCTTGGCCCTCTAGTTGGAGCCGTTGAATCCACGGCTACTCGCTGAAATGTCATTTCACAACGTCGTGCCGGCCGGGCTGACCGGACCGTGACCCGTTGAAAGGTAAAGAGCGAGGGCCAAGCCTTAGATACCGAAATTCAAGACATCCTAGTCGATCCGCTCTTTCCGCTGCAGATTGCTCACTCAGTAAAAGACGTGGCGTTCGCACTTGGGCTCGACCCAGAAAAATTCTTTTATGTCGTCCAGCATGCAGCGGACGGGACGTATTATCGTGAGTTCCAAGTTCCAAAGAAGCGCGGCGGCGTGCGTAACATTTCTGCTCCGCGTAAAGGATTGGCACTAGCTCAGAACCGACTTGCTGAAGTAATTCGTTCGCATTACGTTCCGAAGAAATTTGTAAAGGGCTACGTAAGAGGGGAGTCATTCCTTTCAAACGCCCGGTATCACGAGAAGCAAAAATGGATTTTGACGGTTGATATTCAGGATTTCTACCCATCCATAGGGTTTGCACGGGTTCGTGGTCTGTTCCTGTCAAGATATTTTGGCTTTAACGAACGCGTTGCGACGATATTGGCGCGGATCACGACTTATAGAGATGGCCTGCCGCAAGGAGCTTCTACGTCGCCGTTGATCGCTAACATCATTGCGCATAACTTAGACAAAAAACTTGTTGCGATTGCAGTCAAAGGGCAGTTGAAATACACTCGCTATGCAGATGACATAACGTTCTCATCTAGCAGGCGGGCCGTATCTTCTGATGTTGTTCAGAGCTGGGAGCCTGCATTTGGCCGGCGCGAGGTCCATTTGGGCCAGTCCATCACGGAGGCGTTTAAGCACTCCGGATTTGAGATTAACCACACAAAATCCAGAATTCTCTTTCCCTTTGAGCGGCAAGAAGTCACTGGCCTAGTCGTCAACAGGAAGGCAAACGTCTGGCGGCGCGATATTGCCCGCCTGCGAATGAAATTGCATTCCATCAAGCGCTTTGGCGCAACAGAAGCCGCGAAGGTGTGGCTCGGCCCTGGCGGCGACAAGCAAAAGATGTGGAGTCATGTCGCGGGAAATTTGGCGTTCATCCGTCAAGTGCGCGGTATGACCGATCCAGTCTTAGCAAAGCTTTGTAAAGATGCGGTCATTGCTGGAATGACTGGACCTAGTTGGGTGTTGCAGATGGCAGAGATGGTGCGCGAATTCGATGTATTCTTGTCACACGCAAGCGAGGACAAGGAAAAGATTCGGCGATTGAAGGATAAGCTTGAGGAGTGTGGCGTAAAAGTTTTCTTTGATGAGACAAGTATTAAATGGGGTGATTCTATCGTCGAAAAAATAAATAATGGACTTCTAAAATCGTCTTACTTTATACCGTTTCTTTCTAAAACGTTTTCCGAAAAAGGATGGACAAATAAAGAATTGAACTCTGCAATTTCGATGAATGTTAGCAGAAAGGGGAGGATATTGCCCATAATAGACAGTAATTTCTCTGTAGAGGAAAACTATCCGCTTCTAGGGGAGACACTTTACAAAAAGTGGCCGGCAGACGAGTCGTCTGAAGACGCATTTATTGGTGAAGTAGCGGATGCAATTCTTCATCTGATCGAAAAGAAAGTAACCTCGGTTGCCACCTAAAATTCGAGGTTCCCAGAGTGGGTGCGGTTGGAGCGAACCGGCTGTTAGCCAGTTCGTCCGTGAAACAAGCTCTGCCTGAACAAAGCAGCACTCTATCGCTCAGCGTATCGTCCGGAAGTCCTTGATTCCCCTGGTCGTCGTTAGCGTCCGTAGCAGCCCCGTAGAACACCCCTGAGTGCAGCGGCACAATCTGATCACACTGGATGGGGAAAGCTCCTTGGCGCCTCTCCGGGGGCGTCCTACGCGTCCTGAGGCACAGAACAAGGAGGTGCTTCATGGCGACGATCCGCCGATTACGGGGCAGATGGCAGGCGCAAGTTAGACGTAAAGGAATTGCCCCGCGTGCCAAGTCCTTCGATGCAAAAGCCGACGCCGAGAAATGGGCACGCAATCTCGAAGCCGAGCTCGATCGCTGCGGCAACCTGCCAGACACACGCCCTGCCGAGCAAATGACCATCCGGCTGATGTTCGAGCGCTACCTACGCGAGATCACGCCAGAGAAGCGCTCGGCATCTAGTGAGACGTATCGCATCAAGGCGATGATGAAACGCTCGATCGCGCATCGAACGCTGGCAATGCTGACGCCGCAGCACGTTGCTGAATACCGTGATGAGCGCCTTGCGACCGTCTCATCCTCGACAGTCATCCGGGAGCTCAACTCACTGGGTCACGCGATCGACATCGCGCGCAAGGAGTGGGGCGTGCACCTGCCGCAGAACCCCTGTCGTCTTATTCGTCGACCAAAGCCACCTCGTGGACGAGACCGGCGTCTAACTCAGGGTGAAGAGCAGAAGCTGCTCGATGCTGCTGATGGCGGTCGAACGCCGTGGATGCGTCCGCTGATCATCCTCGCCATCGAGACCGCCATGCGTCAGGGCGAGCTGCTGAGTCTTAGCTGGTCGAACGTCGACCTCGAAAAACGCATCGCCCATCTACGGCTGACGAAAAACGGTGATCCTCGCAACGTGCCGTTGTCCAGCCGGGCGATCGCTGTGCTCAATGAGCTCAAAGCGAACAGCACCGGCGATCTGGTGATCGCGACGACCAAGAGCGCGGTCGGACAAGCCTGGTTGCATTTGCGCGATCGAGCGGGATCCGCTGATCTACATTTTCATGATCTGCGACACGAAGCGGTCACCCGCCTGCTCGAACGAGGGTGGAATGTCATCGAAGTGGCGACCGTCTCTGGTCACAAGGAGTTGAGAATGCTCCAGCGCTATAGCCATCTGAGAGCCGAAGACTTGGTCGATCGCTTAGGGTAGGCGCTGGAGTTCCGGTGTCTGATTCAAAATGACGACGACCGGCGCCGCTGCTTGGGCGGCGCCGTTAGATCGATCAGTCCCGGTCGTTACCGCTTTCTACGAGATACTGTCTACCAACGATTACAAGCGGAAAGGCGAGTATCGTCATGAGAATCCCAAGTGCCCCGACAACATAAAGCCAGCCAACATCCGGCGGTGCCTCCCCGAACGTTCGGGCTGAAGGCGTGATCGCAGCACGAGCAAAACCTGCCAGTGTCGGTCCAACGATCAACAAGATGACACCAAGCACGCCACCTTCAGTGAATTTTTGCCTAATCTTATGGTTATGGTGCATTTTCCCTCCATGAACCGGCGCATTGCTCGATCACTGTCTACCCTGCCCGACCACGCTTAGGACGCCGGCAAGAGGGTGCCAAGGATGGCTGAGATTGCTGTAGCGATTGACCTCGCCCCTGAGACGATCGCGGATGCTCATCCAAATTGTCCGCCAAGAACGACAGTGCAGTGATGGTCGCTCAGCGTATGCAGGCGCGGTCGTGCCACTCACTCTGTCTTCCAGCGATCTGGCAGAGGAGCGAAGTCCTAGAACGGAATGGTTTTCCAGAAGGGGATGCGTTTTGTTGGCAGACATCTCCGGTGCATGGGGCCACCGGGATTCGTGGGATGGAGGACACTTTACGTGGACGTCAAGATGTGCCCCAAAACCCTCAAGCGCAGCCCTGAAATGCTGTCGCTCTTGGCAAGAATATCATGCCATTCCTTCATTAAAGCAGATTAAGATGTCATATCATAACGCTAGCTTTACGCGTCGTTGACGTGACGGGTCGAATTTCGTGTTTTTAGCGCGATGTAAAGCACGCGAAAGCGAGTTTTCATCGAAGGCCATACATTTCTGCAATTATAGCTCGGCGCATATCCTTTCCGTCGCGCAACATCGCTTTGTGCGCATACAGGTCCGTTACGCAGGGCCACCTCGTTGAGCTTCCTTATGAATTCCGCCTGCTGTTCCTCAATCAGATCGCTATAGCGCAATCGGAAGTCACGGTTTCCGTATTCCGAGGTCGAACCATACCAACCGAGCACGCGCGGCGCGCTCGAAGGAGAAGCCTATGCCTGAAAACAACGAAATCGTTCGAAAGCGCCTAGAATCGCTCATTTTCGCCGGACAGCACTTTACGAAGGTCAGCCTCCAGCGTGAGCGCTACCTCGCCACTACCAAGTGGTTTGACTATCGCTTCATCTCACCTTGGGAGGCGACGAGGCTCTTCGCCGAGAAATACCGAGAAGCTTTTCGATACCACTTTCGCGCAAACGTCGACATTGAGGGCGCGGATGTGGTTCGCGGCTTGGCGCTGGGCAGACTCATGACTGACAGTCGTGAGCGCACGCAGGCCTGGGAGGCGCGTCAGCGCGCTGACGAAACTGGCATGCGGTATGAGGATTACATCAACGCTTCGTTCAACTTTGCGCTTAGGCGCCAGCGACGGTGTTTTCCTCGACCTAACCAATTGCATCACAGCAATTGTCCGACTCTCTGGCGCGACTTTCGTCATCCACTTTGGCAGGAGCATCTCACCGAAGGTCTCGTTCAGGTCTGCCATGTCGCCTACAGCATCAAAACCTATCGGGGCCTCGCAGCTCAGGACGATTACCGGCGATTTATCCTCGACCAGGCTGACTCCGGTAAGCGATCTTGGCGGTCCTCGATGCAGCGTTATGCATTGCGATATAGACAATTACCGGTCGAATTGTTCGCCACTCGAATGCCGCCGGAGGTCTATGAAAAGGAGTTGGCGATACTCGAGTCCGATGAGCGCGCTTTCCGAACTGAGCCGGAGCCGATGCCGGTAGTCACTCCAGTTGATCTGTGGCCGAGCTGTTTCGGGGTGCCGCATGCCCCCGATGCTGCTTCGAAAGAGTGTGCCACATGCGAAATGTCGGCTCAATGCCAGCGCCTCGGTGAGGTCGTTTTGGGCAAACTCAAAGCGGCCACCAGTAGTCTTACGCCCTTTGATGACCGGAAACGGCGTCTGGATCGAGAACGTCAGCGCTGCTGCCGCGCACGAAAGAAGCTCCGCCAATTGGCAAGCCTCGACGACCGCGCTTGACCATGCTGAGATCGTGACCAATACCGACGTCACGCTTTCCGGAGTGTTCACCGCAGAGAGTTGCCGCAGCTTCGGAGTCAGAGGTGATGGATGGTCACGCGTTCCAAAGTATATAAGTAACATTCTTATAGGAGATAAGAAGTCTTTTGGAGAGCGTGACATCGCCATCTACGAAACTGATCCGGCTATGGTCACGGCAGTCATTCAGAATAAAAGCATCTTCTTTCATTCTCCGGCTACCCGATAGCGGCTTTGTTCCGCTTGCAAACATGGATCACCGTTTCAACGCGGGCAGCACACGGGGCGGTTCCAACTGCGCGGGGATCGCTCCGGCTTGCCAAGCTCGGACGCTCGCATGCCAGTGAAGCCGACATAAGTCGCCTACACCAGGTCTCGGGACCGAACGATGGTGTGGAGAAACTAGCAAACGCTGGGAGCGTTGGTGGAGCGCCCTTGAGCGAGTGGAGGCAGAGCCTCCACTATGCTCCGGCGGTGTCGTCAATGCCATTTCACCCCTTTTTCTCACTAGTTAGGATGTTCACAGGCGACCATCCCGCTACCGGGCAATCGACAGGGGGAGCGCGCTGACGCCGTCATATTCACAACGCCAGTGCTCCCCAGCTAGCTTCCGTGAGTTATTCGGCAGTGTCGGGAGCGCCCGCGGCGTGGTCGAAGGCCCGGCTATTACGACCCTTGCCGACATAGAAAGTCTCGCCATTGCGGGGATTGATGAGTCTGTAGGTGTAGTGGCCGATCTATAAGCTGACTTCTTCCGGAAAACCGCTGATCCTGTGCCATGGTGCCTCCGTCGGTTTTGTGTGTGGCACAGCCGTCATGCAAGGGCGATGAGGCGGGCCGTCTACATCGGCGCCTGGCAACGAAGACTTGGCCGCCAACAACCGATGGCGTTGGCGACATCTGAGGGGAGCTCGCCAGCACTGTCCGAGAGCCAGACGCACTTTGCCTCATCAACGGCCATGGAGCGCGCCAGAGAGCTCCTCTGAGTCAACCAGCAGCGATCCTGCTGCCGTGCTCGCCGCTAAGCCGGGGCCGTCGTTGATCACGCGTGTCGCCCTTGCACGCTGCTGCACTGCGTGACCTGGCCAAAATGGCTTCGACCGCAACCTTACTTTGCTCGAAAGGCGACACGCTTGCGCCGTGATTCACGCACTGCACTTAATCTACATGTCTGATCCCGACACGGTTCACGGGGTGTTTTCTCTTCGTTGGAAGCGGGTCGGCCCGAGAAAATCTGCCAAACGATTTGCGAGAATGCGCTGATCCTTCATCTCGCACTCCCATATTACCAAGCAAGCCCAGCCGGCGGTCATCGCCGCTGCGAGCAGGCGTTCATCGCGCATACGGTTCGTTTGAATCTTGTTGTCCCAGAATTCAGTTCGAGTTTTGGGCAGTCGCCAAGCCGTGCAATGCGCATGGCCGTGCCAAAAACATCCATGGATGAAGATGGCCTTTCGCCTTCCTGGGAACGCGACGTCAGGCCTTCCAGGCACACCTTTGAGCTGAATTCTGAAGCGATAACCTAGCGAGTGGAGTAGCCCGCGCACGATTCGCTCAGGACGAGTGTTGGCACGCCGAATGCGTGCCATTTGGGCGCTGCGTTGAGTTGCTGTCAGGTGGTCAGCCATCCGTAGCCAGCATAGAAAGCGCCAATCCTGCTTACATCGCCCCTTCCCATCCACAGCGGAGAGCTGTGTTCAAAAGCCGATGTCGCACATATGTCACTATGGCCTTGGGCTAAAAACTCTGCCAAGCGTGGTAGCCAGGATGCCAGAAGCTGCTTTTCAGGCATAGGTCGGGACCCTTATATAGCCGATGGGTTGGATCTTGTTCTTTCTGCCTCTGTGAGTATGATTCCTGCTGTTGATCAACGCGGAGGTGAGTCGTGGTGGGTGCTTTTTGCGTGCGATAGACCTTTATGCCGGGATTGGAGGGTGGAGCCTCGGCCTGAGACTCGCCGGCGTTGACGTCGTCGCGTCTTACGAATGGTGGCAGCCTGCCATTGATACCCATAACAGCAATCATGCCGGCGATTTGCGATCGATAGACATACGCAAGTTGTGTCTCGAGGACCTTCCTCAGCAGATCGATTTGGTTGTCGGCAGTCCACCCTGCACGGAATTCTCCTATGCGAACCGAGGCGGGCGGGGAAACATCTCCGAAGGGCTGAAAGACCTTGTCAAGTTTCTTGAGGTTGTTGACTACCTGAAGCCTACGTTTTGGGCACTTGAGAATGTGCCTCGCGTTGCCCAGGTGTTGCGTCACGGCTTCGATGATCCGGAACATGCGCTATATCGCTTCAGGCATCTAAAGCCTGAGATCGCAGTTATAGATTTTTCAGACTACGGCGCGGCCCAGGCTCGTAAACGTTGCATCGCCGGTAACATCCCATTCTCCTTGTTGGAAACCTATCGGACGCGACTGCCATCCCGAACTCTTGGGGATGTCATTCAAAACTTAGCGGCTCCGGATGTGGTTACCGACCCACTTTGGGGCGTAACGCTGCCAGTCAGAAAATTGACGGAAGCGCAGGCGGAGGCGCCGCTGAATGGCGAGGAATTGCGAATGAATCGCGAGTCCAAGGAGTTTCACCCGGTCTACAACAATATGGCTTTCCCTGATCCCTTTCCGCAGCCATCGCGGACCGTGACCGCAACGTGCACTCGGGTGTCTCGCGAAAGCATTGTGATTGCGGACCCTAAGGCCCCCGGAGCATTTCGGCGTCTTACAATTCGCGAGCGGGCTAGCCTGCAAGGTTTCCCAATCACATATCAGTTTTACGCCAGATCATTCGCAGAAAAGGCCAAAATGGTGGGGAATGCGATACCACCAACGTTCACGTATCTGGTCGCGCATGCCGCCCAGCGGACGCCAGTCAAGAGTCTTCCAAGTTTCGACGAAGCAGGCGCTTCTCTCGTGCTACCTGCAAAGGTCTCGGCTGTAACACCTCCGGACACCGAGGGGAGATCGTATCCCGAAACACGTAGCTTCCGCGCTGCCCTTCCTGGATTGCGGTTCAAGAGTGGAATGCGGTTCGATTTGTCCAATGACTTTATCGATGGTGGTGCGAACTGGAAGGTCCGTTTCTTCTTTGGCCCATCGAAGGACATCCAAGAGGTTGATCTGGATGGAAGCGTAGAGCTTGATCTCAGGCACTCTCCCCTGGTCGGGTCGATCTTGGTTGGCCTCCAGGGCAATTTCGCGAGGATCGAGAGCAAACTTTGCTCGACCAATCCCGCGACGCTCCAGGCAGTCTGGACTCGTCGCGCCGAGGGGCTTGGTCCATACGAACTGACGGATTTCCTCGGTGAGCTATCGGAGAAGTTACACGACGCCCTGCTTGGGGCGCTGGACGTGGACGCGTTGCAATATTTGACCGCCTACGTTGTTACGGTAGCCGATCAATCGGTCAGAAACGGGAAATTGCCTGGGCAACGAAAGCTGGAGAAGAATGCCATTCGTATTCTCAGTGGCTTCGTCGTAGCGGATTGGTTTAACACGCTATCCTGGCATGATAGGCGCCAACTTGCTGCCTAGTCGTCCGGTGCGATTCCGAACATAACAAGAGGCACCGGGGGGACGCCTCGGCCCTCTCGAATGAGGTTGTAGAGTTCGGCCTCGTAGTATCCTGGTCCCGATGACATCTCTTCCTGAAGGCGTTTCATGGGCACAATCTCAACGCCGACGTCGATTTTGTCGGCTACATAGAAAGCCATGTGCTTCACGAATAGATCATACGCGATGAAGGCATATTTACCCAGCTGAACCTCCACCGCAACACGCTCTTTCACGAAGTCTGTTTGGTTACGTGATGGATATGGTGTGAAGCCAGCATTGACTATTGCTGCCTTTTGTTCAGAGGACGGCAGGTCCATCACCTTCCGATTGGTTCGGGCATCCTCACAGACCCAGTAGGTAGCCTGCACCGACTTCCATTGATGGGATTCAAAACCAGCTTCAAAAGCTTTGTTCATATCTCGAGGAGAATAGAGCCGCTTTTCGAGCTTTCGTTTCTCCTTGGAAACCTTGGTTCTGCAGGCCTCCACATCTATTCCAGCTACTACCTCCCTGATTTCCACAAGGAGCTTTGGCTTCCTCGCTTCGAGGAATTCTAAACCATTGAGGTGGGAATAAGACGCGGCAATCTGCACGTTGAGAGCTCCGTCTTGGGCGCGGCAATATTAAGATTGCCGTTTCACACGTGTTCCCCGGCGACTCGACAACAACTTTGAGGCTAACCTAGTTCTCTGATTCGTTGCTAGCTTCCTCTCTGAGAGGTGGCACCAAAAGGACGAATAGAAAATGGGGTAACTAATGTTCGAGGCACTGGTGGAGCGCGGGTTCCAAATTGAGTTCCAGTCACATGCCCAGGCAATACTGAGCGTTGATTTCCCTGCAGCGATTGAGGAACTTGAAACCGCGTTGCTTGCCACGACGATACCAATCGAGGAGATCATTGCGGGCGGAGGGGGAGAAGCGAAAGGCACGCAGCGGCTACGGAATGCACTGAATGATCTGCATTGGCCTAAGACGGAGTTTGTCGTTGAACGGCGAATAAACGGCGTCCCTCGCGAAAGCCAGTCTCACGAAGTTGACCATGTTCGCTCGTTTGCCACAGGTGAGCGGGTAGCTTTGGAGATCGAATGGAACAACAAGGACCCGTTCTACGATCGCGACCTGGAAAATTTCAAACGGCTCCATGCCGATGGTGCGATCTCAGTCGGCGTCATCGTGACAAGGGGGAAAAAACTTCACGACAATATGCGGGCCTTAGTGCGACGTTTCTTGGATGAGCGCCAAATACAGACATTCGGGGACATGAAGCAGTGGGGTTACGAGCCTACTTCCAGGCAGCGAAAGGCTATCGAAACGAAAGTTAGTCGGGCTCTCAACCCGCTGACTTTTCAGGAAGCGTTTACCAGCCAATTCGTTTCCGACAAATTTGGTGAGGCGACCACCCACTGGCGAAAGCTCGATGACCGACTGCGGCGTGGTGTAGGCAACCCATGCCCACTACTGTTGATCGGCCTACCCGACACGATTGTAACCTTCCACGAGGGCAAGGCGGCTCTCTCCGAGGTCGAGGCAGCGGAAGACATCGACAACAGTGCGTAAGCCTAGCCATTTCCGCTGACGCGGGGCGATCTCAGGTGGGCTCGTCAGTGCTGCCAATCGCGCCGGCGCACTTCCTTTCGTCGGCTATGCTGGAGCTCGTCAGCAAGCTCCCCTGAGAGCGCGGACGACGGTCTGCTGGACGGTTGCCATTTCGATTGCAATTGGCGCCGAGCTTCGTTCAACGTTTCATCCTAGATTTGCGGCGTGCGGAGGGACAAATGGCAAGAACGAGTGGTCACGGCAATCCGAATTGGACCAGAGATGAGACGCTGCTAGCACTAGACCTCTATTTTCGGCTCGATGGTCGCGTGCCTTCACCAAGCGCTTCTGAGGTCCAAGAACTCTCCGGAATTCTTCGGGCGCTGCCCTACCACGCTGAGGCTGCAAAGCGTCCGTCCTTCCGCAACCCGGATGGCGTCGGTTTCAAGCTCATGAACTTGCGCCAGGTTGCAACAGGTAGGGGACTTGGAAACGTATCCAGGACGGATCGAGAAATCTGGGAGCGGTATGGAAATCGCCCGAAAGACGTCCGCCGAATAGCTCAGGGGATATTATCTGGGATGACGATGCTCGAGGCTGGAGAGATACTGCCGGACGACGAGGAGTTTTCAGAGGGGCGCATCCTCACAGCGCTCCATCTCAAGCGAGAGCGGAATCCCAAAGCTAGAGCAATGTTGCTCGATGATAGAAGATCACGCGGCTTGTCTTGCGAAGTATGCGGTTTGGCGCGACCCGATCTCGGGCCGGAACTCCAGGAAGCTCTTTTTGAGGCGCATCATGTCATTCCACTGGCGGAAGCTGGTGAACGCCGCACGAAACTATCGGATTTGTCGTTGCTGTGTGCTTGCTGCCATAGGCTTATCCATCGAGCGATAACCATCAATGGGAGTTGGCTTAGTGTGGCTGAGGGGCGAAGCTTGATCGCAGAGCGATAGCGACTTCATCGGGCCACTGATTACGCCCACCGGCACATCCCCGGCGCACCCGACAGGATTCGAACCTGTGACCTCTGCCTTCGGACCGCCGCACCGATTGACCGTTGAAGCGGAGCACAGCTTCGGCTATGAGGACTGCGTCGTCCGGTGCGCCGGGCGTGGTTCGCGGCCCGCCGTGGACGAGCACCCGTAGCTCAGCTGGATAGAGCGCTGCCCTCCGAAGGCAGAGGTCACAGGTTCGAATCCTGTCGGGTGCGCCAATATTTTCAATAGGTTAAGACTGAAATGGCCGGCGCTGAAGTTCTCAGTGTCACCAGATAGTCACCATAAGTTTGTTGGAAGATGAGCGCGAACGCACCGTGCCAACGAATGACCGGATGTCACGTGAGCACCCTCGGCACCCGGCTGCTTGACCCCCAGTAGTTTTCTGGCACTTTCTCGTTAGAAACGGGGGAAAGCCACAGAATGCAACGCATCTCCATCGTCTGCTTGCTTTCACTGGCTTCTGTGACCTTGGCCCATGGCGAAGACGTGGCGCTCAGAGGAATAATGACCGGAGTGTGCTCGCGAATATTTGAAGGTGTCAAAGAAACTGATGACCTGAAAAACCCTAGGGCCATAGCGATGATCAGTTGGGCTCAGGGATACATCTCCGCGAACAATGTTGGTCGAATTCTTTCGGGCGCACACTACAGAGACATAGGATCCTTGTCGGCGTTGGAGCTATGGGCATCCATGTTCGGATATTGCCAACGCAATCCCACTAAAACCGGCCTTGATGCAGTCATCCATGCTGAAGAACTGATGCAGTCCAAGCCCCCGTCATAGCTGTTCCGGCTAGCGGGGGGGCATCGTGGAATAGGAGGTTCTGGACATGAGGCTTGTTAATGCAGCGCTGATTGGGTGCGTATCTCTTTGGGCCACCGCAGCTTCAGCTCAGCAAACCTTTGGTGGGTACGAATGCACTGAAGATTGCTCGGGCCACAAGGCGGGGTACGAGTGGGCCGAGCGGAATAACATCACAGACGCTAGCGACTGCAACGGCAACAGCAATTCATTCAATGAAGGCTGTGAGACTTTCGTAGAGGACCCGTACCGCGGCGCCGACGAGGACGACGACGGCAATGAGATAGATAGCTGACGCGCCTTTGCAACCTTCAGAGAAGCGTTAGTTGACGGCACCAGTAGGCGGCTTCTACGGTTGAAATCGCCGTAGGTACGTAAAGGCCGATGCTCATGTCGAGAACAGGTCACATTCTGCCAGAGGTCAAGAAGCCTAGGCTGATCGTCGTCGCCGCGTTCAACCGCAATGAGGACGGCGACCTCATACCCGCGTTCGACCCCCGCCAGATGCAGAGCGAGGATGCCGCCAGGCGCTTGGCGAAGATGATCGAGAGCGAGCATGTCGGCGTGATCGCCTGGAGCCGAGAGGCAAACCCAGCCATCGGTGAGTACGGCGAGCCGACTATCCTGTATCAGGCCGGCAGCGTCCCCGACATCGAGTAAACGGAGATGGACGAACCGAGGTGGAAAAGACGGCTCTTGCAAAGGCTGGATGGTTTGACGCCCAATTCGGGTCAAATCGGCGCGAAGCGAGTTCGTGTCAAAGAAGGCCCAGTAGAAGCATTTGTGATGCAGATTGAGAGCTGGGAGTGGGATTATTCTTTCGGTGTCGGGCCGGACTGGCAAACTAAGCAGTGGCGATCGACAGAGGGGCGCAATGTCAAATTTCGCGGGATCTTGCAACGCCCAAACAGGTTCAGGGGTAAGGTGGTTCAGCTCACGCTTATGCCCAACAAGGCAATCGACGAGAGCGATCCGAGTTCTGCTCCCTCTGGCATTGGCCATCTATGGCGAACGCGTCCTGTTTGGACGCCCCAAGTCAGTATTCCTGCCAGCGCATTGACGCCTCTTCTTGTTGTCGCTGACAAGTTCAGATTCGCGCTTTTTGAGGCAACTGCAGAAGGCGACATTAGAAATTTCACCCTCCAGATGACCATTGATGATGAGCAGCTTGGCGGCGTTTGATCAGGTTACGAATATGCCGTTCTGAGCACATCCAATAGTCGGCTATTTTGCCCTGGTGAGTACTGTCGAGGTGGCGTGGATGGCGTATGTCGCTTTTCGTTGCTGCCGGCTTTGCAGAAACCCCTTCGGCGTGCCACAAATGTGCAGACAATCCGGGGGGATAATCATGAAGAGACTGTTGCCACTGGTCGCACTCGCGGCCATCGCTGGATGCGCCACTCCGCCATCCAACATCAAAGCTGCTCCATCGGACGGCCAGAAATGCAGCCAAGCAGACCGTGATCGCTTAGCTGACATCACATCCCGCCAGCAGCGTGTTGCCAATCAGGACGCACTTGGCGTGTTCATGATTGGCGTGCCGTTGGGCGGTTCCGAAACCCATGAGCCAGAGATAGCCCGCCTTAAGGGCCGGTGTGGTGTGAAGTAGGCGCCCGAATATGGACATACGCGAAATCATGTTCAGCCTAGGAGATAGCCAGGAGATACCAAGCGCTGGTATGGCGGCTTTCCCAAGTGATGATCCTCTAACACCAACCTGGACCCTGACAACCATTCTTGGCCGTTTGCTAGACGTTGCCGAAAGAGATTTCGGTCCTCGGGACAGATCCTTTACCCCTATAGGAGTCGAGTTTCACGGGGACCATCCCAAGACTTGGTTCCCTGGGTTCTCTGACAAAATTGCAATCCGGCTGTCCGAGAATTCAAGGTTAGATCACCGTAGAGCGATATTTCAGTTGGCGCATGAAGTGATACACCTCCTGGCGCCGGTATCGCGCTCTGCGCCGGTGGTGGAAGAAGGCTTGGCCACCCACTTCAGCCACGTAGTCTCGAATGCAAACCGCTTGGGCTACACATCTGGTGTATCTAACTATCTTGAAGCGGAAGCAGCATTTGTGCGACTGCATTATATGGACCCGACCGCCGTAAAGAGGATCCGCGAGGTTGAGCCGAGATTTGCGGATTGGACTTCGGCGCTGGTCAGACAGATAGTCCCAGGATGCCCCATCGACTTGGCAGAGTTGCTCTGCTTGCCTTTCTCAGAATTGCAGACCGTGGCTACCGTCTAAGACGAAGAAAGCCCCGCCACCTTTCGGCAGCGGGGTGATTGGGTGGTTAGTCGGCGGTACTGCAAGCATGGCCGCTTCAGCCATGGTGCCGCGGCAGCGTTAACGGCCGGTAAACCCAGCAGCGAATGGCTGGAAAAGGGCGGGTATCTGCCGGTGACGATGCTTGAAGAAGACGGCGAAGTCGACGGCAACGCCTAAACGCAAAACCCTAGGCATAGGCGATGAAGACACTGAGAGAGCGGGTCGCGTTCGCGCGAACGCTGGCCCGAACAGCGATCACTATCTCACGCGCTTCGATTTAGATGCAGTGACAGCGCGAAAATCCAGATAGTGACCGCTTAGGGGGGCGGTGAAAAATGGGCTGCTCTTGTTGACGGCAACGACCACCGCCTGCGCCTTATGCGCAGAAACGGCGCGCTTCTGGTATAGCGCGGGATCGTTCTTTATCTTGACCATCAGTTTTCCCGCAGCGCCCGCCTTATGGCAGTTTTTGTCATGGCCTGGACGCATAAGTCACGCTTACGCCTAGGGGCTCCTCCAGGAGCCATAGAGGTAAACACAGTCGATCCGTCTTGGTTCACGACGAACCGCTTTTCCGTGTTGCCGTCGAGCTTAACCCAAACTTTTCTAACAGGATCTTGCACTGGCCGCCAGTCAAGGCACTGTTCAACTTCCGCTAGCGCATTTGCCACCGCCAAAGCAGACGGAAAGCGATCATTCGGGTTTGGCTCAAGGCACTTGCTGACAACACGCTGCAGGTTGATTGGGACGTGCTCGCCAAAGAGGGCGCGGTCGGGGAAATTGCCTGATGCGATAGCCCGGCCAAGCGCGGGTCGGTCCAGCCCCGCTGGCGTCACGAATGCGGAATATTGGCGATGAAACTCGTCATTCCCGTTAAGCATTCGATAGAGCGTCAGACCAATCTGGTAGATGTCGAACGACAGCGTATATGGTGGCCCGGCCACAACTTCGGGCGGCGCCATGCGAATATAGAGGCCATTCGGCTCGGCTTGGCCAAGCTGCATCTGTTTCGCGAGGCCGAAATCGGAAAGAAGCGCCTCGCCACGATTGGAGAGAAGCACGTTGTCCGGTTTGATATCGAAGTGGATTAGCCCTTTCGAATGTATGTTGTGCAGCCCGCAGAGCAATTGACAGCCGAGCTTCACAACCTCCCGCACTGTCAAGCGTCCGCCGTTCATAAGCCCCTTGACTGAGCCCCTCCGGTAGAAGGGCATCGCGATATAGATGTTATCGGCGTCTTCGCACGCGTAATGGATTTGCACGACGTTCTGGTGGGTCGTATTGTAGAGGTGCTTGGCTTCGTCAAAAAACTCATCCGGGTCGGCTATCTGCGCTTTGGCAATGGTCTTCATTACGATTTCCGCGCCAAGCTGGGCATCGTGGACCACGTGGGTCGTGGAGTTACGGCCATCCGCACCAATTTCCCGAATCTGGCGGAAATTTAGTTCGGCGCGCTGGTATGGCTTAAGCATTGACGGCCCCCTTGGCGCACAGAATGGCTTCGCGTTGCTCCTTGCTCATAGCTCCCCAATTTTCGACGCCGGGATCGGCAGCGCCGTCGATGATCGGCTTCAGGTCAGCCCTATCAATCCCCAGCCTAGAAGCGATGGACGAGATATGGCCGATGTAGAAGCCATCTAGATCGCTGCTGGCGAATGCTTCCTTGATTACGCCTTCAATCTCAATTCGAGCGACCGACGGGTTCTGTGCCGAAGGTTCAGTAGCGCGCACGCCTGCGCGAGTGACACCATACTCCCGCATTACATCAAGCAAGTTGCTGCGAATGTATTTTAGAGCATCGGGAGTATCAAAGGCTGCGGGAACGATGATTTTCTCAACGTTTACAATAGCCTGAGTGTCTGAATCATAGATGGCGAACGTAACGGCGGCCGGGGCCGCACGTATCCCGATAGTCTTCATCGATCCCCCCAAATCACTACGGGATCGTGTCTTTTTTATCGGCTGCGATCAAGCCTCAAAGCCATGGTATACTGAGGGTCGCCGGCCCGTCTCAGAAAGTGCAGGGCCACGGTCCGCACCGGCACTGCTTTCGTCAAACAGATTTTACCTAGATAGTCGCGTCGTTCCGCTCAGCCACCTCTCGGCAGCAGGCCGCGTAATAAGTGGCAATGAACGCTAATCAAGGCTACGGCCTCGGTGTCGGAGCGTCCTTCTCGAGCAGCCGAACCGCACGATCGATCTACATGGATACGTTCTGAAGTATGTGTGTACCGGATACCGGATATGGAACAGAAGCTGTCCGGAGGTTCCGCAGGGATGCTCGGGTCCAAACTTTGGCCTTTGAACAACCATCGCGCTTGATTCTTATAAGCGCGGGGATACGCTCTTATCGTGGTCTCAAAACGCCTTGCTGGAGGCATCCATGGATAAGCCGCGGTACCTCAATCACCAGCTCGAATGCCCTTATTGCAAAACTATTCGGCTGAGGATTCCTGAAGACGCCCTGCCCAGTACGCCCATCGCGTGCGACGACTGCGGCGAGTATCTCGGCAGCTGGGATGAGATCCAATCCGATCTTGAGAAACAAGGCGGGACTAGCGGCGTATTCTTCCTCGAAAAGGGTCGTATCCGCCGGATAGCCTAGATCGAAGGCAAGGCCTTACCTCACGATTGGACGCACCAAGGCAATCAGGCGATCAACACGTAATTCGGCCACTGATAGCAGTGCATCAATCTCGTCAAGCAATTCGCCGGAAGTGGGACGCAGCAACCCACGCGCTTCGCGTAGGTGGTTTTTGGCTGCCAGTGCGTCCTCTAGTTTCGTAGTTGGACCCATTGCTCCGTTCCAGCTTCCCCACATCAGATGGCGTAAGCGCGAGAAACATCAAGTAGGTATGGCGCTGGTGACCCTGCCAAAGTGAAAAGGCCCGTCAGGCGGACCCATAAACGAAGAAAGCCCCGCCAAGGACCATACCAACGAGCCACCACAGCGCCTTGCCGAGCAGCCAAGCGCCGGCAGGCCATGCAATGAGGGCACAATGCATGCAGCTAGCACGAAAGTTTTTCATTGGCGATTGCTATCATTGGCGGCAACACATAAGCTATCTTTATCGGTAGCTTCTGACACGGGCGTTGCCGGCTAAGGGTGGCCATCGTGCCCTGGCCCTGACCTGAAGGAGGACAAGATGTCTTCCAATTACCTCGCCACCCTGGGTTCAGAAACCCATGACTGCAGTCCGCCAACTGGTGCTGCAGAAATCGCCGCGCATAGCTTGCCTCCTATCCAGTCGGCCTGCTCAAGCGCCCCCGTCGGAACCCCACATTCAGACGACAAAGGGCCGCTTTATCGGCAAGAACATATGCTGCCGTCGCCAGAGGAAGAATATGAGGCTGCGACTACGATCCACCCGATCGGCTTTGCCCCGCATTGCAGCAGATACATCATTGCCAAGAATGCGGCCGGTGAAACGGCGATGGTGTCGTGGTCGTGTACTGGCGCACCGGCATCGGAGCAAGGCCACTGGGTGCGTCATGGGACAGGCGAGGACTTCGACGCCGTGGATTGGGTGAGTACCATCTGGACCGAGCTAGAAGTACGAACCCAACTGGCGGGGCAGTAGCCCGGCAATGCCTCAGGCCGGCCTAGGCCGGCATGCGCCTGATCCCAGCGTCGCCGCATTCCTTGCCAGGCGAAATGCTAACGCTGAAATTGAGAGCAGGCTTCGACATATCGTCAGGGCAGATAGCCTTATGCGGCTGTCTACGGATATCGCCAAAAATGAGAAACAAATCGACTTCGGAGTTCTCATCATGAATAGAACCAATTACTTCCCCCAACACGTGAGCGCTGCAGTCAGCGCTTTCCTAAATGAATGTCAGAAGGAAGCACAGCCCTTCGCAATATCTGAAGCAACGGCTGCAATCAGGCGCATGTTCCCCGGTCTCGACATATCAGATGCCAGGCTCTTGGACGCCGTTGCCAGTGAAGCATCGATGGCTGGTTTCGATATCAGGCCAGGCGCCTCGGGACCATCAAGGACCGAAGCACAGCGCCGAGTCGACAACGACACCGATGGCAGCAGGCGTCGATCCAATGATACCTGGAGAAGAAATGAAATTCTTTGACGGATAACAGGCAGATGATCTGGCATGAAAATCACCGTCAGAGAAACAGATTTTGCAATTGCCTGGATGACAATATCAATCCTGACCAGCGCCTTCAGCTATTTCGTCTATCTTTTCTTTGGCAGCATTGGCTGGTGAACGCCTGTGCAAGCTGCTTACAAGTGGGTATTCCGCCTCCGCCGCAAGGAGGTCGCTATGGCAGATCATGCCGGCCAAAGAAAACGATCCGCAATGGGCCGCTTGGAGCCGTTGCCGCACCCCATCGAGTAGGCAAATTCAGATGAAATACCGAGAAGTTCAGGAGCATCTTAGGGCTCTTGGTGTCGTAATGAGCAAGCGAGGCTGCGAAATTCGGCTCAACCATTTCGGAGGGATGGAGGATACTGCGCTATACACTCAGAGCCTCGAAGAGGCGCTTACGGCGGGTATCGGTATGGCCTCCCCCAAGCTCGCCAGCAGTTGGTTTACCATCCGTAAGAATGCACTTTGAGGTCCGACGCCCCTAATTCCAACTCGCGCACATAGAGCGGTTACTGTATGGCAATGCCAACAGCAATTGCTTGTTATTGATCGAGATAAGCGTATCGATTTTCGTGACCATCCATGTGAACGGGCGCTGGGTGTTGAGAGAGAACGTCATGGCTTTCGTCCTCATTCGCAGGAGAAAGTCATGGACAAAGTTCCCAATTGCAGCCCGGCATTTGTCTACCCTCGAGTGCGAAGCTGCTCTGCATAAAGGGGAAGCGAGCAAGGCTGCCTCTGTAACCGCAACGTTTCCCGTGGGCGGTCGCCCACGCCTTTTCTATTTCCTACTCAGACCCCGTATGCCCAGGCGAAAGCTAATGTTCGGTCTCGGGACAATCGCAACAGAGCACTGGCACTGCGTTCGAAAGTGGGCTGCCCCGTGAGGCACTTGCCAGCTTTGCTTGCTGACAAACGCTGACGACTAGGGCTCGGCGTGAAAAAGAAAAAAGCGGGCAACGCCCGCTTCCCTCTGGCTCCTGAGACCAACTCGCCGCCGGTACATTCGTGGTCGGCATGCTATCAATCAGGGCAAATGCGACCGTTATCGGCAAAGCCCATCATCGTATCTCGATGCGCGCTTCGCTCCAACCAACTGGCCGATGCCGCCCTTTTAGACACCGAAAGCCATGAAAGCAAGTTCTTTTTTGCTCCTCATTCGGCAGCCTTGTTATTGCCCCATTAAGGGAATATAGTTTTTATATCGATCTTGCTGAAGAACTTTGTTCCGCGCGCAAAAGCGCCTCTACGATCTTCCCCTCAAAATCGAGTTTTAACGAGCCGTCACGCATATTGCTTGGCGGATACTTTGTTGTATCGATTGAAAGGTAATCGTCAATGGCAACTGGAACTGTGAAATTCTTCAATTCCACCAAGGGTTTCGGCTTCATTCAGCTCGATTCTGGCGAACAGGATGTGTTCGTTCACATCTCGGCTGTAGAGCGCGCTGGCATGCGCACGATTGTCGAGGGTCAGAAGGTCAGCTTCGACGTGGTGCGCGACAACAAGTCCGGCAAGAACGCAGCTGAGAACCTTCAGGCCGCATAATGCTCTAGGGGCTGGCCACAGATGCGCCGACCGTCCTTGTTAGAGACAGTCAACAGAAGGTCGGGGGTTCCCGGCCTTTTTTGTTTCAGGAGAAAGTCATGACCCTTCCGTCTAACAATCGTCTGTTCGCGCCCACCCCCAGCAAGGCAGAAGCGAAGAACGACGCGACGACAACGCTTGCCAGGCAGCTAATCGATGCACAGCTAAAGGCGAGGCAGGCAAAAACCGAGCGACTTAGGGCCGAGAGGCTGGAGTGAATCCAGCGTCTGGCTTGGACGCACAGCCAAAAAATCGAAGTGCTAGGAAGTCCAAAGCCCGGTGACAGTCGAAGGGGTTGGTATGTCAACTTTATCCGACAGCAGAGAGATTGGGATCTGCTGTATTGCCTGCCAGCATGAAATGAGAAGGAGTGTCGGATGGGTTCGCCGTCACACGCAACTCGCATGCGAGAATTGCGGTGCGACGATCACAATCGAAAGCCGAAACTTTCGAATAGTGCCTGGCGCCGGCGGCAGCGAGCAATCAACAGACTAGGCCCGAAGTATATGTCGATATGTGGATACGGTACGGGGCTGAAATTGACCCTACTCGACGCGATTTGACCTCCAAGCGATAGCTATATGCTCAGAGGGCCCGAAACCCGCCGGACAGCATGAACGCCACGATCCCCGAGATGATACCGCCGATGATCAGGCGGACGATCCAGGTGAGCGTGCCATTCAACCCGTCGATCTTCTTGTCGAGATCCGTGAAGCGCTGATCCATGTGCTTCCACTGCTCGTCTTTGCGAGCCTCAGCGATCTCCCGTTGGGTGCGCCAGTGCTCTAGGGCTGTCACCCGAGCGCGCAGATCGGAATCGGTCGTATCCACCGGGCTCATCGCATCCCCCCGCATAGCTGCTCTTTCGTCTTGAGATAGGCCAGATGCCGGGCCGCCTCGGCATCATTCATGCTGTCGTAAACCTTCTGAGAGTAGCGCAGATCGGGCGCCAGATCGCAGAAGCTACCCTTCTTCGTCGTGCAGGCCGCCGCGCCTGCCAGAACAGCGATAAGGATCAAAACGCGGGTGATGATATCGAGAAGTGCGCGCTTCATGGCCTGGCCCGCTTGCCAAGCTCGGCGCGGACACGGTCAGGCTGCATGGCCTCGACTTCGTTCCTGATGTCACCGGCTTCTTCGCGCGCCTTCTGTTCGGCTTTGGCCTGCCTGTCGCGCTCAAGGCGTGCGCCACGGCTGTTGCCCTTCAGGAAGGCGACGAGGGCAGCCAGCAGGCCGCCCATGATCGCCAGCAGCGTCGGGTTCGTCAGGGCTGAGAGGATGAGCGCGGTCATCACGACACCCGATAGCCAAGACGCTCGGCCGTGTTACGGAGCACGTTTGCCATCTGACTATCGAGGTGGAACCTCTCGATAGAGTGTGACAGGTTGAGCGCAGACTCCTCGCCGCGCTCGCTTGCGGCCTTCCAGTCGAAGAACATCTCGACCAGATCGAATAGGCTCATCCCGTTGATGCCGTGCATACAATCGCCCCCATACTCGAACTGGTAGTGCTCGGGATGGTGGCTGTTGCACGCATAGTGGTTGGCGAGCATCGGTGCCAGAAGCTTGGTGCGGCGCGCATACTCGTCGCTTCCGTAGGGCGCATTGCCCTCGGTCTCGATAAGGCGCTCCATTTCGTCGAGCGGCCCCTTTTCCTCAGGGCTGAACTTTGATGCGTCGTGGACATCTCCGCGTCGGATCATCTCGGCGGCAAACTCACCGAGCAGCTGGCGAACCCGAGCGATGTGGCGAAGCGTCTTGATCGAGCTATCGGTCATGTCACTCACCCGCCGACTGGTTGGGAACCTGATAGACACCGCCGGCCACGAGTGCGCCAACGATCAAATCCCGCACAATTGCATCGAGGCCAGGAATTTCGACCTCGAAATAGCGCAGACCGATCAGGCTGCCGATGCCGAACGCTGCGACGAAGAATTTCGAATACTTGCGCATGTCAGTGTCCTTTACGAGAGAAGAGCGCAGCGAGCGCCTTGGCGATAAGCTGGAGCCAGAAGGCGAAGCCCTTGGCGGGTTCGGCCGAGACCTGCGGCGCGGGCGTGTCCGGAGGGGATGCGGGCCGCAGGACGACCATTGGCTCGGACGGCGGCGCAGGAATGGGCTTGGGCGCGAGCGACACACCACCGGCCTTGAACAGCGCCCCCTCAGCTACGCGGCGGTTCGTCAGGCCCTTGAGAACCTTCCCGCCTGCCTTGTTCCAGAGCAGGAGCCGCAGCGGCACATCTTCGAAGCGCTTGGCGTTCACGCGCTCCAGCACACTCGACTTGCGGAAATTGCCGGGGCCGACGTTGTAGCAGAACGAGACAAGCGCCCCGAACTGGTTGTCGGTCAGCGGCACCTTCACCGCGTCCTCGACAGCCTTGGCGTACTTGGCGAGATCCTTGCGCAGGATCGCCTCGCCCTCGGCTCGGGTGATCTTCATGCCCGGCTTTACGATTGGCTCGCCGGCCATGGAGGTATGGCCATAGCCGATGGTCAACACATTGACGGCATCGAGATAGGCAGTGTCACGCCAGCCCTCGTAACTCTTGATGAGTTCAAGGGATGCCGCGTTGATGTCTCGCGTCATGGGACTTCCTCACATTGCAGATGTCAGCCGCCGTCATGGCCAGAGGGTCAGGCCATGGGCGCGAAATTCAGAGACGGTTGAAAACGGCGGGAACTGGCGCAGATTCAGCCATGGGAGGCCTTCAGATGGCCAAGGAAGTCAAAGCAGGCGCTGAAGCGTGGTCCGCACGAAATTGCGGTCCACGGAACGATTCCTTGCGTTGCGGAGTTGGGCCTCTTTACGGAGGCAAAGATGGCGTTCGAAACTTTGCCGGCGCGCGGCCGGCTCGACAGTCAAAAGAGCAGCCAACGTGGGCGTGACCCTGAACGGCGGCACGCTGCTGATCTGGCGACAACCCACCTGTCTGAATTCAGGGGGCCACGCTGGGCCGATCTCTTCTACCTCGCCGTGGCGTTTGGCACCGCAAGTGCGATTTTCTGGATGGCTGGCTTTTGACGCATTAAAGATTCAGCCCTGCGAGGGCTGCAGATGACAAAGGAATTCGAGATAGGCGACATCGTCACCATCAAGGGCGAGGTGACGCATATTCTGAAGGATGGCCGGACGATCATCGTTGAGATTAGAGGTGCCGCCGCGCCTGTTGGCGTGCCGGAAAGCGCCATTGCCACAGTCGCCAAGCCGCCGAAGTGGAAGCCGCCAAGGGACAAGCCGGATTAGCGGAGTGCCGGAGCCGATTGAAACTTATTACTTTTACGGCGTTGCAGATGCATGAAAGGCTTCTCAAGGCAATGGTAGCTAAGAGAAGCCGCCATAACAGTCGCCACGAGCACCGTCATGATGACAGTCGCTGTCGATTGTCCTGCCTCATGAACCGGCGCGCCCACCAGCCGGATCATCAAAGGGTGTATCAGGTAGACGCCATAGCTGATTTCACCAAGGTAGACCGTCGCTCGATTGACCAGCAAAGGAAACGAGTAGAACGCAAATGCCAGAATTAGGGCGCCGAGCACGTATCCCAAAAGGGGCCTCAGCACTGGCCAGCCGTCAATACGCGTCTCAAAGAGATTAATGCTCAACCCGATCCATACAGCGGCAACCGCCACGGATGCGATTGACACCGCCGACACCACCTGCTGCCGAGCGGACCAGGTGTCTACACCTCGATACATTTGGAAAAGAACGACACCGAGCAAGAAGAAGGGCAACTGGACCGGGAATGCCATCCAGGAGAAATTGGGCGTCAGCTGTATCTTGAACAGCCAGTAACCAACTACACCTTGGATGGCTACGGAGGCCACGAATAACAACGTCGCCTGTCGTAGGTTGGACACTCGCGCCACTATGAGCGGGAACAACGCGTAGAACATCATCTCGAGTCCCAACGACCACCCGGCGGCGACCAAGCTTTCATGCTTCCCGGGCACCAAAGGGAAGAGGAAGGTCACGTTGAGCGCTATTTCCGAGATGCTCGGCTGATCCCATCCGTAGTAGAAACGCCGCGCGGCATATGTCAGCATCATTGCGTAAAACAGCGGCGCAATCCTGAGGTATCTGCGCAGGTAAAACTGTCCGATCTTACCCGAAGAACTGAGATTATCTTGGTACCTGATGCACAGAGAAAATGCGCTCAGGGCAAAGAACAGTTGAACGGCAAAGGATAGATAGGCGGTTTGCGGCGGCCAATCTGCCAAATTCAAAAGGGCATTGCAGTGATAGACCGCGATTGCAACCGCAGCGCCACCCCTTAGGACGTCTAGTCCTGGAATCCTGCCACCTATCCTCATTGTTCGTTCTTGACACGGGCGCTCCAGCTTTGACAAGCCGAGGTGCCAGCGAATGAGGGTCAATCGACATTGCCCCTCCGAAGCTGATTGGCAGTGCCGAATTCCGTCAACTTGAAGAACGTCTGCCGCAGTATCGTTGGCGCACCGCCAGGTGCCGCGCTGAATTGAAATTGCGGAATGAACGTCCCGCCTGCCGAAAAGTCGACAAGCCCCGTGATCCTGACTGCGATGTTCTCAGTCGCACTGGTGTTCGCCGCGGTGACAACAGTCGCCGTGGCGACGTCAGACCTTACAGCAGACATGGCTCCCAACACATTGCCGGTTGGATTGATCACCTCAGCAAGATACGAGATCCGTGACACCGTCGCCGTACCTCCGAAGAGAAGGCTCGTCGTGTGAGACGTGGTGCCTGCCGTTCGGGAGATAAACAGAACAGCATCGATCTGATAGCTTCGATCACCAGGCACGTTGAAAGCATCCTGGGCGGACGAAAACCAAGGCTGAACAGTGGCGACATCTGCCCCTGCAAGACCGCTCGCAAGCCTCGATGTCATCACTTCACGCGGCTCGATGATGGTCCCGGGCTCCGGGTTGACAATCTTGTTGGTACCGGTGTTGCGAAACACAGGGGCAATAATCTGATTGCGCAGCGCGCCCACTACCAACTCGATATGAGTGTTGGCATTGTTGTCGCAGACTGCCCCAATCAGCACAGTGTCATCGCCCTCGAGATAGAACCCGATAGGCGACCCCTCATCCGAACAGCTCGTCAATCGCGCACCTTGGGCTGATGCGGCGACATCAAATCCATACCCGATAGCATTGAGAGAACGACAGGCCGACAAGGATGGCTCCTTCAACACCCCAGAGCCTCCGGTCTCGAAAACCCAGAAATTGACATGGCAGCCAATCGAGACCGCATTCACGAGTGCAGACGAGTCGCCTCCGATTCGTATGCCATAGGTGGTCGCCAGACCGCCTGACGCTCGACTCACATATGCGTTAGTCACCGACGAATAATGGGAGCCGATGACTGTGTCAGCGGCTACGCCGCCCTGCATGCGAATTCCAGAGCCAGCCTGCGCGCCCCAGGCTCCGTAGACATGCAGATTGCTTGCCGTGAAGAAGCCACGCAGATCGATACCTGCCTGGCCGCCAGGGTCCGTCGCCGTACGGCCGAAGTTGGTGACATGGATGTTGTCGAGCACGATGTCTCTGGCATCGAAACCGCCAGAATTCATCCGCTTGATGTCGATGCCATCTGACCCTGTGCCGTCGATCCAGATATTTTCAATCGTCAGCCCACGGTGGTTGCCCCACTCGCAGCCAATGCCATAGCCGGGCGTGTCCTCGATCCAAACTGTGTCGATGATCGTTTCTTTGTCTTCGGTGACACTGGTGCTCTCGACGATCAGACCTGAGCCGGAGCCATACGTAGCGCCGGCAATGGGATTGGTCGTGTTGTCGCCATTGATCCGCAGATTGCGAACCTGAGAACCGTTGCCGTTGGCCACCACAACGACGACCATGGAGGTCGCCGTGCCGCGTTTCAGGACCGAGTTCTTGCCGCGCCCCTCCAGCGTCACCCCCGAAGGCACCAGCACACCGTAATGCAACTGGTCAGGCACCGGCATGGCTGCTGTCGTGTAGCTCTCCGTGGAAGTGTAGCCGAGCAGGTAGACGCCGATGTCGAGAAGCACCCGGCCGCCACCAAGGAACAGCGCCAGGTTCATGGCGCATTGTATGCCGAGCGTGTTCGCGGCCATCGCCGCACCCGGGCTTGCACCGAACCACCCCACTTCCAGCCCGTCACCGATGCCGTCACGCACCCACGCCCCGACCGTTGCGGCAACCGCAGTTGCCTTTACATAGACGCCCTCTTGAGGGTCTGCCGCAACCTGGGTTGAGTAATTGCCGCTGCGCCAGACAAAAAGCCCCGCGCGGCCAGTTTCCTGCAAAAGTGCAGCACCCTCCGCCGGCAAGAGCCTTAGTTCGGCACGCGTGGTTGGCGCGGGCAGAGCATTACCGGCCCGAGAGAAGGTGATGACGTACTGCGCGCCGGCCACAAACTCTCCGCTGCCGCCGACATGCGAGACCGTCACCTTTCGATAGCCAGCGCCATCGACAACCATTCCTGTCACATTGTACGTGCGCGAAGGGCAAGCGAACTGACAACCAATCGCAGTGCGGCGATTGCCGAATGGCGAGACCTGGCGAAGAAGCGGGTCGAGCGCGAGGGCGCCCGCCTGAGTTTCCTCACCGGGATAGCCGACGCGAGGCGCGAAGCTGAAGACCTGCGGCGCACGATCGATCTTGTTCCAGATGGCGAGCAAGCGCAGCCAGCCCTCATGCGCATGCTCGAGTGGGCGAGGGAGCGGCTAGCCTTCCTGGACCAGAACACATTGCCGGAAGCGATCCAAAGAGACTTGGTGGACCGCAACCTGTTTCCTGAGCCCGATGATCTCCATGATCCGGAAGGCGACCCGCCACCGCAAAGAGGCTACTGGGACTAACCACTTATGGAAAAGCCCGCCGAGGCGGGCTCATCGTTACCGCTTGGAGATGCCTTCGCATTGGAGTTGAGTGGGCACATGCGTAGCAAGCACCGTTCCAACAACAGGATTGACTGATCATGGCAAATGTTCGCCAAGCAATGTTCCCATACGGTATGTCCAAGAGGGCCGATGGGGCTTGGTTCTTTTTCAATAGATCATACAAACCGGTTGGGGTCACGTCTTCGGATTGGGCTGATTGGGACGACCCTTCCCACAAGCTGCGTCTCAAGGGGCTCGGGCCAGCAACTTTGGCAAAACTGGATCACGGGGGTAAGGGGGGCAGTGATCGTATTTACTTCTACGATGACGCCTCAAACCCAGAGCTGTCAGCTTCGAACATGGATGCGTATCTCAAGAAACTGCGGATCCTCCTTTCCCTCCAGGAAGCTTCCGATTGACATGGGCTATCTGGCGCTCGACCTCGCATGCAATCTTGTCCGCTGCCGCGACCAACACTGAATCGAGCCGGTGAGTGTAGCGGCTGGTGATGCCGCTGGCGGAGTGGCCCAGGCACGCCCCGATAGTGCTGTCCGAGTAATCCAGGTCGGCGCCGACGGACGCAAAGCTATGGCGCAAGGTATGGGAGGTAACCCCTTCCAACTCGGCCGCCTTCATTATGCGGTCCATCGCACCGGCCAGGCCGCCATAAGGCTTGCTCTCGTCCCGCACGCCCGGCAGGACGTGGTCAACACCCTTCTTGCGCTCGATGCCATTGAGCACGTCAATCGCGGCCCGGCTGAGAGGACGGACCGATGCGCCAGTCTTGGAATCGCTCAGACGCAATGCCTTGCCTTCTAAGTCGACCTCGGGCCACTTCAGGCCCTCAATCTCGCCGCGGCGACACCCGGTGAAAGCCAGGAGCCTGATACAGGCAATGGCCTGCCACGGCTCTTCGGCCTCGCGCAGTACCTTGCCCAAGGAGGCATACTCAGCGGCGTCCAGGCGGCGCTGCTTCTGGCCGTCGGTCGGTCGCTTCACTCCGCGTGCCGGGTTGGCTTCGATGATACCTTCAGATGAGGCATAAGAGAGGATACCGCCGAGCAAGCCGGCCGTCCGGCTGGCGGTGCCGGCGCCGCCTTCGACGACCGCCTTGCCTCGTAGCTTGTCAGTCTTTTCCACTGTGGCCGTCTTCCCTGTCGTGACATCGCGAATGAATCTCGAGATGTCCGACTGCTTGATATCGATCACCAGCTTGCGGCCGAGCAGGGGCTTGATGTGGCGCTCGATCCTGCCCTTGTCGGTGGCCAGGGTGGATGCCTTTTTGGGGCGTCGTCCCTTACCGAGGACAAGCCCCTTCTCGACGGCAGCAATGTAGTCGTCGCACAGCTCGGAGACGGTGATCGAGCTGCGTCGGGTCTTACGTTCCAGGGCAGGGTCTTCGCCCGCGAGGACGCTCCCTAGCGTGATCCGAGCCAGCTTCCTGGCCTCATCAAGGGTCAGCTTGCCGTAAGGGCCAATGGACATCCGTTTCCGCTGGCCGTCGGTGTTGTAGTAGTCAGCGTAGAATGTCTTCTTGCCGGTTGGGAATATCCGAATGCCGAACCCGGGCAGCTCGCTACACCACACGAAATAGGCGCTCGTTCGTGCTTCGGCGCCGTCGATCACGCTCTTTGTCAGCTTCGGCATTGACCCCTGCCTTCCGATTTAGTGTCACCATAGAGTCACCATAAAATCGGAAACTTGGGAAGCCTCGCGGAACCGTGCGGAATCGAAAAAAGTTAATAAGTGATGCAATTTCATACAATTAGGAAAGATCAGCAAACTTGAAGAAACTCAGGGAAATGTTTTAGCGCTGCCCTCCGAAGGCAGAGGTCACAGGTTCGAATCCTGTCGGGTGCGCCAATATTTTCAATAAGATCGTATGTATATGGATCAGCCCCAGCAGGGTCCGGTTCGCTGTTCGTTGGTACAGTGCCCGAAGTTGGCGCAATACCTAGCGGGGTACACTTGGCGGCGATCAGGTGACACGGCCTGGAGCACCGAGGGGCGCTCCAGGCACGCTCTCGTCTCCTTCGATGGAGACGTTGTTTTGAGCCCAGCTGACGGAGATGGCAGTCGATCGCTTTGAGCCGCGAGTGCTTTTGCTCAGTATCTGGGGTCGGCAAGGTCCGGCAGCACGGTTCTGATCAGTTTACGGCAGGTGGCCAGGTATGAAGGCATGCGCCGGGCAATCGCCGGTTCGGACATTCTCGTCGCTGCCCAGCCAACATAGGTCAGGCTGCGCAGCACCAGAAAAATCGGCAGCAGCTCGATGTCCGGCAAAGGTCGGCGCGTGGAGTAGCCGTCGCAAAGTGCTGCCTGAAGGTCGTGGTAGTCGGGCTCGTCGAGGTTCTTCAACAGGGCGGTCGCAAGATCGAAGATGCGGTAGCCAAAGCCGCTGTCGTCGAAGTCGATGAATCGGACATTATCGCCGTCCACGAGCACGTTTTCGCGCACGAGATCCGCGTGGATCAGGCCGATATCCGCCTCCGATTTGGACAGGAGATTGCGCGCGTGGTCGCGGACGCGCCGAAAGAGCACCTGATTCTCTTGGGAAATCTCTGCTTCCCAAAAACGTCCCCACAACGGCGCTTCGCCGACCAGGCCTTTCCGATCCCAGGAGGGCCTGGAAAACCCCGAGGGCAAGCTCCAGCGGTCCGAAAGGTCGTGCACCGTGGCCATCGCACGCCCGATTGCGTGGAAAAGCGTTGTCCGCCTCATACCGGTGATCGCCAATGGCTCGTCGGTATGGCCTAGCGGCGTACCTGGCAGCCATCGCAGGAGGCTCGCGGCCCGTGTGCCTTCCACGAGAAGACGTCCATCGGCGGTGCGCAGTGGGGCAGGGACGTCCATGCCCTCAGCTGCCAGCATTGCCATCCAGGTCAGTTCCGACTGTAGTTCTGCGGGACTGCGATAACCCGGTCGGTGAAGTCGCAATGCACATTCACCTTCTGTGGTCTCGACGCGGAAAACGACATTCTCGCGCTGCATCACGAGTGTCGGCCGCCCGGTGATTTGCGGCCACGCCAAAGCTGCCACCTGGGCAAGACGCTGCAGGTCATCGGTCATGCGATGCGCTCAAGGATATGGTCGAGGGTTTCCAGCAGCGTTTCCGCATCCGACCTGTCGAATGCCAATGGCGGCCGAATTTTCAGCACGTTGCCATGGATGCCATTCATGCCCATCAAAATGCCTTCGCGTCGCATGGCGTCGACCACGCCTGCGGCAGGACGAGGCGTGCGCCCTTCTCGATCGCTGACGAGCTCGACGCCGATTGCGAGCCCAGAGCCGCGGACATCGCCGATGACCTGGTGCTTTTCCCCCATCCGCCTGAGGTTTGTGCGCATGTATTCGCCAGTCTCCGCTGCTCTGGCGGGCAGGTTTTCGGCGGCCAGAACGTCGAGCACGGCGCTTGCAGCAGCTGAGGAGACCGGGTTGCCGCCAAATGTATTGAAGTAGCGGAAGGCCTGGCGGAAAGCGGCCATGGTCTCGTAGGAGGCAGCCACTGCCGCGACCGGATGGCCGTTGCCCATCGGCTTGCCCATGGTGACGACGTCGGGGACGAAGCCCATGCGTTCATGACCCCAGAAATGCGTGCCAAGTCGACCAAAGCCGGCTTGGACCTCGTCGGCAATGACGATGCCACCATGGGCGCGAACGACTGTGATTGCCTGATCGAGAAAGCCTGGCGCCAGATCTGGGAAACCTTCATTGACGAAGGCCGGGCAAAGGATCATCGCCGAAACGCCGTGGCCGCTCTCGTTCAACGAGATACAGGCACTTTCCACAGCTCGTGCGAACGCTGCTGCATGCAAGTCGCCCGCCACGCCGCCCAGCGGCCGATAGCTGTCAGGTGCCGGCACATGACGCACGTGGCCACCGAACCCTCCGATCGGCGGGATCATCGTCGAGAGCTGGGAAACCGCCGAGGTATTGCCGTGGTAGGTGTTGTCGGTCGCGATGATCCCGGTCTTGCCGCTCAGCGCCTGGGCCATGCGCAAGGCGATGTCGTTTGCCTCGGAGCCGGTGCAGACCATGATCGCGCTTGTAATGGTATCGTCAAGCGTTGCGACGAGGCGTTCGACATAGTCCAGGATGCCCTCGTGCAGGTAGCGAGTATGGGTATTCAGGTTGGCTGCCTGCCGCGCGATCGCCTCGACGACAGCGGGATGGCAATGGCCTACGTGAGGGACATTGTTGTAGGCGTCGATGTATTCGCGGCCTGAGGCGTCCCAGACGCGGGCCCCGCGCCCGCGCACGAGATGGACCGGATCACTGTAGAACAGCCGCACGTTCGGACCGAGAAGGCGGTCTCGTCGCGCGATCAGGTTCTCGGTCGTTGCCATGTCAGCCTCCTGCTTGCGGTGCTTCGCCGTAGAGAAACTCCTCACACAGCTCGATCTGGGGCTTCAGCATCGCCGTGCCGGGCACGCATCTGCAGCCAAGGGCGCGGGCGGCTGCGAGCAGTTCCGTCTCGTCGGGCTTGAGGACGACATCCGCCACGGTGGTGGCGGCCGTGAGGCCGGCGATATCGAGGGGGAGCGCGATGTTGCCGACCATGCCGACAGATGTGGCGTTTACGAGCAGCGTGGCGCGCGAGAGGTCAGGGTTCTCACCAGCGTCGAGCGCCACGACGGTCACGCCCGTCGCATCGTGGATTTCCGTGGCGAGGCGCTGGGCCTTCAGCGGATCGCGATTGATGAGCGTCAGGCGGCCGATTCCAGAGGCCGCCAGCGAGAAGGCGATGGCGCGACCGACACCGCCGACACCGACCTGCACCACGTCAGCCCCCTTGGGATCGAAGTTGTTGTTCACCAGCCCGCGCATGAAGCCCTGGCCGTCGATGTTATGGCCGGTGAGGCTGCCGTCGGTCTCGCGGCGAACGAAATTGACGGAGCCGATGCGCTTGCCGACGTCGGTCAGCCGATCGACCAGCGGCACGGCATTGATCTTGTGCGGGATGGTGATGCAGAGCCCTTTGATATTGTCGGTCTTGCGCACCAGCTCAAATGTGGCCGCCAGGTCATCCGGCTGGACATGCAGGCCAGCACAGCTGAAATTATGCCCCTTCGAGGCAAAATAATCGTTGAACATGATCGGCGCGCGGAAGTGCCGGACGGGTGAGCCAACGATGAAGAAGAGGTCGGTTTCGCCGGTGATCTGCATGGTGTTCCCTTTTCTTGGCGATTGCGGACCGTCGAGGTCCAGCTTCATTGAATGAGCCCGAAGAACTCGGCTACGAGGCGGGGCTGCGGCTTGAGCATTTCGGCGCCGCCGACGATTTTGCAGCCGCGTGCGGTGGCGGCCTCCAGAAGTGGCGTCATGGCCGGGTTGACGATGACCTCGGCAACAACGGTTTCCCGGCCCAACCGGTCGAGCGACAGCGGCAGCGGATCGCCCTGCCGCATGCCCAGCGACGTGGCGTTGACGAGCAGGTCGATACCGTCAAGCGCGTCCGGACCGTGCGCCTCCACCACGCGAACGCGGCAGGCGGGCGCGAGTTCGGCGATCTCGCGCGCCAGGGCTTCCGCCTTGGCCGCGTCGCGATTGGCGAGCACAAGTTCCTGCAACCCCTTGTCCACCAGCGCCAACGCAATGGCGCGGCCGACGCCGCCCACGCCGACGACAAGCGCGCGTTTGCCGTTAAGCTCGACGCCGTTGACCGCGAGCCCGGTAACGAAGCCGATACCGTCCGTGTTGGTGCCGGCCAGCGTACCGTCGGGGTTGCGGCGGATGAAGTTGACAGCGCCCAGCCGCCGGGCGGAGGGGCTCAGCTCGTCCATGAGGGGAACGGCCGCAATCTTGTGCGGAATGGTGATGCCGAGCCCGCGCACATTGTGCATCAGCCTGACGGCATCGAGACATTGGGCAAGATCACCCGGTTGGACATGGATTGGAGCGATCACTGCATCGAGGCCAAGGGCGACGAATTGGTCGTTTATCAGCAAGGTGCCCCTGATGTGGTCGACCGGATCGGCAAGCATCAGAACGATCGCGGTCTTGCCGGTGATCTGCATGTCAGGGTGATCTCCCAGTGCACGTCTTTGAACGGGGCCGTGGACGCGTCAGTGCATTTCCAATTTTTCGACGATGTCCTGCCGAACCTCGATGCCAAGGCCAGGCCGTTCCGATGCGCGCACCACGCCGGCTGCGTATCCGATCGGCTCATCGACCAGATCCGTCTGCACAGAGACCGCAAATGGCTTGAGCTCGAACAGTTTCGTGTTGGGCGAAGCGAGCGACAGGTGGAGACTTGCCGCGGTAAGCACTGCGGTGCTCCAGGCGTGGGCGTTCATGACGGTGCCTGTCTGCGAGCAGATCGCATCGACCTTGCGGAAGCCGGTAATGCCTTCCGAGCGCGCCGGATCGACGCCGACAATATCGACTGTCCCGGTCGCGATCAGGTCGCGATAGCCGGTCACGGTGTACTCACGCTCGCCACTTGCGATCGGAACCGACAGGGCAGCCTTCAAGGCGCGGTAGTCGTCGATGCGGGTCGGATAGAATGGTTCCTCGATCCAGCCGATCTCGTGCTCGGCCATGCGGCTGACGGTGCGGATTGCCGTTTCGCGATCCCAGACGACGCCGTTGCCGGCATCCATCAGGATCGGGAAGTCAGGGCCGACCGCCTCGCGCAGCAGCTTGACGAACAGGACATCCTGCTCCGGGTTCTTGCCGATATCAGAGAGGCCTTTCTTGCCGATCCCAAGCTTGCAGCCGGCATAGCCCGCATCCTTGAAGCCGACGACCTCGGCGATGTTCTCGTCCAGCGTCGCCTTGTTGACGTGGCTGCTGGCATAGGCCGGCAGGCTCTCCTGCAGGCGGCCGCCCAAAAGGGCATGGAGCGGCAGGCCGCGCTCCTTGCCGTCGATATCCCAAAGCGCCATGTCGATCGCCGAGTAGGCGATGGTGGCAAGGCCACCTTCGCCATACCACCAGCAATGGGCGCGCATGCGGTTCCAGGTGTCTTCGACGCCGATGTCCCCAGCCTCCAGAAGAAGCGGGGCGAAGCCCTCGTCGACAAGGACCTTCGTGGCTCGCGCCGCTTCCGGCGCAAGCGTCACGCCCTCACCCCATCCAACCGCGCCGCCAGCGGCGGTAACGCGAACGAGCACCGTCGCCTTGATGCGGCCGAAGTCATTGCTGTCAGCGTAGCTGATCGCATAGGTGCGGATGTTGGTGATGCGCATGGCCATCCTCCCTCAAGCGATCATCCCTTGCGGGTGATCAGCCTTGTATCGAGATAGGCCTCGATCGCCTCCGAGCCGCCTTCGGTGCCATGGCCGGAATCCTTGACGCCGCCGAAGGGAACCTCAGGCAGGGCAAGGCCCAGGTGATTGATGCTGGTCATGCCGGCCTCCACCTCGTTGCTGATGCGTGTTTCGGTGGCGCTGCTCTGGGTGAAGGCGAAGGCGGCCAGGCCGAAGGGCAGGCGATTGGCTTCGGCAATCGCCGCGTCCAGCGTCGCAAAGCGGTTGATGACCGCCACGGGGCCGAACGGCTCCTCGTTCATGATGCGCGCATCAACCGGCACGTCGGCGAGCACTGTCGGTTCGAAGAACCAGCCCTCGTTGCCGATGCGACGGCCGCCTGTCGTCAGGCGGCTGCCGCGTGAGACGGCGTCAGCTATCAGGCCTTCCAGTGCGGGGATGCGCCGGTCGTTGGCGAGCGGTCCCATATCGACGTCGGGGTCGAGGCCGTTGCCGACACGGATCGCCTTGGCACCCGCGGTGAAGCCGTCGATGAAGGCATCTGCGATTTTCTCATGCACGAGGAAGCGCGTCGGTGAAACGCAGACCTGGCCGGCATTTCGGAACTTGTTCTGCACCATCAGGCTTGTCGCAAGCTCGAGATCGGCATCCTCGGCGACGATGACCGGCGCATGACCGCCCAGTTCCATCGTGGCGCGCTTCATGTGCAGGCCAGCGAGTGCCGAGAGTTGCTTGCCTATAGGAGTCGATCCGGTGAAGCTGATCTTGCGGATGACAGGATGCGGGATCAGGTACTCGGAAATCTCCGATGGCACGCCGTAGACAAGGTTGACGACACCCGCCGGAATCCCGGCGTCAGCGAAGGCGCGGATCAGCGCCGCCGGCGAAGCCGGGGTTTCCTCAGGCGCCTTGACGATGATCGAGCAACCAGCGGCAATGGCGGCCGAAAGTTTGCGCACCACCTGATTGAGCGGGAAGTTCCACGGCGTGAAGGCAGCGACCGGGCCGACCGGCAGCTTCAGCGTCATCTGCACGACATCGGGCGCACGCGACGGGATGACCTGCCCATATGTGCGCTGTGCCTCGCCGGCAAACCAGTCGATGATGTCGGCGGCTGAGAGTGTCTCGAACCGCGCTTGTGACAGCGGCTTGCCCTGTTCCAGGGTCAGCATGACCGCGATGTCGTCGACGCGGCTGCGAAGAATCTCGGCGGCGCGGCGCATGACCTTCGCCCGATCGAAAGCCGAGGTCTTGCTCCAGATGGCGAAACCCTTGCTGGCGGCTTCAAGTGCTGCGTCGAGATCGCTCCTGTCGGCCCAGGCGACAGTGCCGATCGGCTGTGCGGTCGCGGGATTGATGACTGGGATCTTACGGCCGCTGGCAGAAGGCTGCCAGGTTCCGTCGATGAACAGCAGTGTATCGGGGTAGGTGATCATCCGATTGTCTTTCGTCACGTTCAAGAGGTCTGGCGTTTGGTGAGGAACATCGGACCGCCGCGCTTGCGCGGGAAGCCGTACCCATGCACCTCGACAAGATCGATATCGGCCGGCGAGGCAGCGATGCCTTCGTCCAGGATGGCCTGGCCTTCCGACGCCATGGCAGCGATCAGACGCGAGACGATGCGATCGGCAGCAATCTCGATCGGCGCACCGACAAGCGGGGCGATGATGCGCGCGGCCTCCTGCGAGGGAACGGGCGAACGCTCGCCAGGCGCGTAGTCGTACCAGCCGCCGCCGCTTTTCTGGCCTTTTCGCCCGGCGCGGACCAGAAGGTCTCCTGGTGTTTCGGCGATCTGCTCGCCGCGGGCGCGCGCCGCCTCGCGATGCATAAAGGAGATGTCGAGCCCTGCCATATCCTGCATTTCGAACGGTCCCATCGCATAGCCGAAGCCGCGCATGGCGGCGTCGACGGCTGCAGGGGCGACGCCGTCGCGGAGCAGCGCCTCCGCTTCGGCACGATAACGGCGCAGGATGCGGTTGCCGATGAACCCGTCGCAGATGCCGGAACGCACCGGAACCTTTCCCAGTCTGCGGGCGAGCTCGAAACTGGTGGCGACGACGTCAGGCCGGGTCTCCGGCGTCGGCACGATCTCGAGAAGCTTCATCACCTGCGCGGGGCTGAAGAAGTGCAGGCCGATGAACCGGCCGGGATCAGGCAGGCCTTCGGCAATCTGCCTCGGGTCGATGTAGGAGGTGTTGGTCGCCAGAATGGCATCTGCCCGGCAGATGCGCCCGAGCGAGGCAAAGACCTCGCGCTTGATGGCAACGTCTTCGAACACTGCCTCGATGACAAGGTCGCAACGGGCAAACGCTTCATAGCCGACCGCGCCGGTGACGTCTTGCATCCGGGCTTCAGCTTCCTCGTCGGTCAGACTCGCCTCCTTCCGCGCCGCCTCGAAGATCGCTTTCAAGGCTGCCAGGCCCCGTTCGAGGCTCTGCTGGTCGCGCTCGACCAGAACGACCGGGATGCCGGCATTGCGCAGAGCCGCAGCAATGCCCACGCCCATTGTGCCGCCACCTACGACACCAGCGCTCGCCAGAGGGAGCGGCGCTGTGCCGCGCAGGTCTGCGGGGCGTGGTGCGGCGCGTTCGGCGAAGAACAGGTGGCGCAACGCTGCCGCTTCTTCGCTGGCGCGCAGCTTCAGGAAGATCGAGCGTTCATTGGCAAGTCCAGCGTCGAAGCCGTTCTCGACGCCAAAGCGCAAGGCATCGAGTGCCAGCAACGGGGCGGATGCGCCACGAGCGGATCGGCGGATGCGTTGTCCGGCTTCCTCCCAGGTCGCTGGATCGGCGGCGACCATGGGACGGCGCGAGGCCGGTTCCGGCAAGGGGCTTTCAAGAGCCTCGAGTGCGAAGTCGACGGCGGCATCGACAAGCGGCTCCCGGACAAGGCGATCGACAAGACCGAGTTCGGCCGCGCGTACGCCATCAAGCTGCAGATTTTCCGCGGCCACGCGGAGTGCTGTTTCGATGCCGATCAGCCGCGGCAGGCGCTGCGTCCCACCCGCGCCGGGGATGATGCCGAGATTGACCTCGGGCAGTGCGAATTTCGCGTCCTCGGTTGCGACCCGCATGCGGCAGCCGAGCGGCACTTCCAGCCCGCCGCCGAAGGCCGCGCCGCGTATCGCTGCGATCCAGGGTTTTGCGGCACTCTCGATCCGTCCGATCAGGTCGGGCAAGGAAGGCGGCTCGACCGGGCGGTCGAATTCAGTGATGTCGGCCCCGCCAACGAAAAGCTTTCCTGCTCCCGTCAGTACGACAGCGCGGACCCTGCTGTCGGCGTCGAACTCGTCGGCCAGGGCCAAAAGCTTCGTGCGGACGGCCAGGTTGATTGCGTTGACCGGCGGATTGTCGATGGTGACGATCGCAATCCCGCTGCGCTGCTCGACATGCACGCTCATGCGGTTGCTCCCGCCGGTTCGACGGGCACAAAGGTACCGGCTTCGCGACAGGCGATCGCCCCCGAGGCCGCAAGCTTGTCGATATGGTAGTCCTCCAGGCCAAGGACATCGCGCAGGACGTCGCGCGTGTCCTCTCCAAGCAGGGGCGGAGCCTTTGCCTTATGCGAACGCTGCGCGGTGAGGCCATGCGCGGCGCGGATGAGCGAGATCGGGCCAAGCTCGGCGTGTTCGAGTTGCTCGACGACGCCGCGCTCCACCACGCTTGGGCTCTCCAGCGCTTCGGCGACTGTTTTCACCTGGCCTGCAGGAACACTTGCCTTGCGGCAGGCGTCGATCCAATAGGCGCAGGTGTTTTCGCGCATCTGGTCTGCCAACGTCGGCAGCAATTCGTCCCGGTGCACCGCCCGCTGGTGCGAGGTGACGAAGCGGGGATCGCGGGCAAGCTCCGGTCTACCGATCACTTGCTCGCAGAAATCGATGAACATGCGGTCGTTGCCGACGGCCAGTGCAAAGACACCATCGGCCGTATCGAAGACCTGATATGGCACGACGGTCGGGTGGGCATTGCCAAATCGCGTCGGCTCGACGCCAGCATTCAGATAGCCGGTTCCGACATTGATCAGCATGTTGAGCGTAGCGTCGAGCAGCGCGACATCGATGTACTGCCCGGTCCCCGTGTCGCGCCGCTGGTAGAGCGCAGCGAGGATCGACTGGGTTGCAATCATGCCGGCGACCACGTCGGTGAAGGCAACGCCCAGGCGGCTCGGCGGGCCGTCTTCCTGGCCGGTGATCGACATCAGGCCGCTTTCCGCCTGCATGATGAAGTCGTAGCCCGGCCGATCCCGCTCGGGACCGGACTGGCCGTAGCCGGAGATCGAGCAATAGACCACGCCCGGGTTGATCTTCCGGATGTCCTCATAGCCGATACCAAGCCGGTCCACGGTGCCGGCGCGAAAATTCTCGACGATCACATCGGCCTTTGCCGCCAGATCGAGCACGATCTGCCGTCCCTCCGATGCCTTGAGGTCGAGCGCGATGCTCTGCTTGCCGCGGTTGGCGCACAGATAATAGGTGCTGACGCCCTTGTAGTTGGGCACCGACCAGGCGCGCGTGTCGTCACCACCCTTGATGTTCTCGATCTTCCAGACCTCTGCGCCCAGATCAGCAAGGCTCATGGTGGTCCATGGTCCGGCCAGGACGCGGGTCAGGTCGAGCACGCGTATGCCTTCGAGTGGCAGCTTTTGTTCAGTCATGTCGTCCTCCCGGCTCCGCGTCAGGCGCGGGCCGACAAACCAGTGTCGATTGCATTGGGGAAGTGGCAGGCTACCGAGTGCCCGCCGCCATGGTCGGCGAGGGGGGGCTCCTCCTGCGCGCAGATGGGCTGTGCCATGGGGCAGCGTGTGCGAAAGCGACAGCCCGACGGTGGATTGAGGGGGCTCGGCAGATCGCCCTTGAGCACGATGCGCGAGCGTGTCCTCTCCAGCTTCGGGTTGGCAAGCGGAACCGCCGACATCAACGCCTGGGTGTACGGGTGCATTGGCGCCCCATAGAGGAGCGACTTGGGTGCGATCTCGACGATCTTTCCGAGATACATCACCGCCACCCGGTGCGAGATGTGCTGCACGACCGACAGGTCATGGGCGATGAACACATAGGCCGTGCCCATCTCGCGCTGGATGTCCTTGAGCAGATTGAGCACGCCGGCCTGCACTGACACGTCGAGCGCCGATACGGGTTCGTCGAGGACCAGCAGTTCCGGCTTCAGTGCAAGTGCGCGGGCGATGACCACACGTTGGCGCTGGCCGCCCGAGAGTTCGTGCGGATAGCGCTGCCCGTGTTCTGGGTTCAGACGAACGAGTTCCAGCATTTCGGCCACGCGAACCTTGCGCTGCGCAGCATTGAGGTCGCTGATGCGAAGCGGCTCGGCGATATTTTCGGCCACCCGCATACGTGGGTGGAGCGAGGCGTAGGGGTCCTGGAAGACAAGCTGGATGTTGCGGCGCAGCCGCCGCATTTCGGTGGCATTGGCCAGGTTGATGTTCTGGCCATGGAAGAGTGTCTCGCCGCTGCTTGGCTCGATCAGCCTCAGGATGCACCTGCCGAGGGTGGACTTTCCGCAGCCGGACTCGCCGACGAGCCCGAGTGTCTCACCCGCATTGACGTCGAACGATACGCCCGCGACCGCGTTGACATGCGCGATTTCCCGCTCGAACAGGAGGCCGCCCGTGACCGGGAAGCGCTTGGTCAGTTCTCGAACGGAGAGAATGGCTTGTTGCATCACGCTGCGCTCTCGGTTGGAAGGGTGGCGAAGTGGCAGGAGGCGCTGTGGCCTCCGAAGTCCCGCAGCACGGGCGCAGTGGTTCGGCAGATGGCCTGCACCTGCGGGCAGCGCGGATGGAAGGCGCAGCCGCCCGGAAGCTTGCCCAAGGGGGGCGGCGAACCCTCGATGGAAAAGAGCCGGTCCTTTTCCTCGGCCATGTCGGGAATGGAGGCGATGAGGCCACGCGTATAGGGATGGCTCGGGCGTTCGAAGAGATCGTCGATGCTCGCCTGCTCCACCACTTCTCCCGAATAGACGACGGCAACGCGGTCCGCATGGCCGGCAAGGACGCCGAGATCATGCGTGATGAGGATCAGGCCGAGGTTCAGCCGCTTTCGGAGGTCGCTCAGGACATCCATGATCTGGGCTTGGACGGTCACGTCGAGCGCTGTGGTCGGCTCGTCTGCGATCAAAAGGTCCGGGTCGTTCGCTACCGCCATGGCAATCATGACGCGCTGGCGCATCCCGCCCGAAAACTCATGTGGGTACTGATGGATGCGGCGGTCCGGCTGCGGGATGGCGACGAGCGCCAGAAGCTCGACCGCGCGGTCGAGTGCGGCCTTCTTGGAGACTTCCGGATGGTGCAGGAGGATGGCCTCGGCGATCTGGGCGCCGACGGTCATGACCGGATTCAGCGATGAAAGCGGATCCTGAAATATCATGGCAACGCGCGAGCCACGGAGCTTGCGCAACTCGCGCCTGGGCATTCCGACCAGCTCCTGGCCCTTGAACCTGGCCGACCCCTGGACCCGTGCCGTCTTTGCCTGGAGGCCGAGCGCAGCCAGCATGCCGACCGACTTGCCGGAGCCCGACTCGCCAACGATGCCCAGTACCTCGCCGTGATCGACGTGAAGGCTGATGCCGCGCACGGCCTCGAAATGGTGGCCATGGCGGCCGAAGGAGACACGCAGGTCTTGCACGGAGAAGAGCGGTTCTTGCTGCATGTCGGGCCTCATTTGGACTTCGGGTCGAAATAGTCGTGCAGACCGTCACCAATGAAGTTGAAGCCGAGCACGATCGTCAGGATGGCAAGGCCCGGTCCGAACGCGACCCACCAGGAATAGAACTGGGACGCGCCATCGGAGATCATCGACCCCCATTCGGGAGTGGGTGGCGTGGCACCAAGACCGATGAAACTCAGCGACGCGGCAAGCAGGATGACCTGGCCGAGATCCATCGTTGCGCTGATAAGCACAGGCGTCCAGCACAGCGGCAGGATATGCTTGAGCAGCACACGCGGCTTGCTTGCGCCGGCGGCGATGGCGGCCTCGACATGCTCGCGCTCCCGGACTTCCAGGACCTGGGCGCGCATGAGGCGGGCATAGACCGGCCACCACACGATGATCATGGCGACCGTGGCATTCTCGAGGCCGGGCCCGAGCGATGCCGCAACCGCCATGGCAAGCAGCATCGGCGGGAATGACAAGGTGACGTCGACCAGCCGCATGATTGCCGATCCGAACACGCCGCCGACAAATCCGGAAATAGCGCCAAGGGCCGCGCCGATCCCTACCGAAAGGGTGACAACGACCACGGCGATGGGCAGCGAATGCCGCGCGCCATGAAGTGTGCGGCTGAGCACATCGCGCCCCAGTGCGTCGGTTCCCAGCCAGTGTTCCCAGCTCGGCGCCTGCAGCCGACGACCCACCATGTCGAGCGGATTGTACGAGGTCATAAGCGGCGCGAGAAAGGTCACTGCCAGCCAGAAGAGGACAATTGCGAAACCGATCGCCAGTGGAAGTGAAATCCAGTGGGCCCGTCTCAGCGAGGAGAGTGTCAATGCGGTCATGGTCTTATCCCAGACGGACGCGTGGGTTGGCGATGACGTAGGCGACGTCGGTGATGAGGTTGGTCACCAGGAAGACGACGCCGCCGACGATGGTCACGCCGATGATGGCAGGGAAGTCGAGGCCCCTCGCTGCATCCACCGCGTAGGATCCCATGCCCGGCCAAGAGAAGATGGTCTCGGTCAGCACCGCGCCGGTCAGCAGGTAGGCGAAGGAGTAGCCGATGACGGTGAGGGTGGGCACGAGCGTGTTGCGGAGCGCGTGGCGGATGACGACGCGCAGTTCGCCAGCCCCTTTGGAGCGGGCGGTGAGGATGAATTCGCGATCTAGGACTTCGAGCATATTGGCGCGCACGAGGCGCGAGATAGTGCCCGCCACAGCCCAGCCAAGCACGAATGCCGGCAGGATCAGGTGCCACAGGGCATCGGCGAAGAGCTTGACGTTTCCGGCCAGCAACGTGTCGATGGTCATGAAGCCGGTGACCCGGGGCGGCAGTGCGGCGCGCGGATCAAGCCGGCCGGGACCCGGCAGGATGCCCCACTTGACGGAGAATACGTAGAGAAGCGCCAACCCGAGCCAGAACACGGGTATCGAGGATCCGAAGAGCGCGAAGAAGCGCGCCAGATGATCGATAGGCGTGTTTCGGTAGTAGGCGGCCAGCATGCCGAGCGATATGCCGATCGTCGAGCCCACGATCATGGCGGCGATCACCAGTTCCATCGTGGCGGGAAGCCGGAACATGACGTCCTGTGCGACCGGACGGCGGGTGATGAACGACGTGCCCATATCGCCGGTGACGAGGTTCTGGACATAGATCAGGTATCGTTCCGGCAAGCTCCGATCGAGGCCCCAGCGAGCCTTGGCGGCGGCGACGGCCTCCGGGTCATTCATCTGCCTGTCAGAGACGATGGCAGCCAGCGGATCGCCCTTGGTCACGGTCGTCAGCAGAAAGGCAAGCGTGATGATGCCCAGCACCAAGAACGGCATAGTGATGAGGCGGCGCAGTATGTAACGTATCAAGGAACTGATCCTTTTGCCGGGATTCCCCGTGCGCCGGTCGGATGCGGGCGACGGGTATGACGACAATATTGACAACAGCCGGAGCGCGCGTCAACATAAATGAAATTAAATTCCAATAGTGGCCGAACGAGCGGTCGAGATTCTCTGGTATGGCGGCGGCACTGGGGAGAGGTCGAAAATGCGTAAGCGGACAAAACCGGTCGACGGGGCAGATGTTGCCGAAGGTAGCAACCCCGCGGCATCGTTGACGCGCGGGCTTGAGATCCTGCGTGCCTTCACGGCCGACGACGGCACTCTCGGAAACCAGGACCTGCTCGAACGGACGGGACTGCCTAAGGCGACAGTCTCGCGCCTGACGGCCACGCTCGTGAACCTTGGTTATCTCAACTATGACGATACGCTCGGCCGCTACAGCATTGGTCCGGCGACCATATCGCTCGGTTATTCTGCCTTGAGCTCCAATCCGGTGATCCATCTGGCCAGGCCGCTTATGCAGGAACTGGCCGACAAAACCGGTGCGGCCGTGGCGCTAGGCACGCGCGACGGGCTGGAGATGGTTTACCTGGCCAATTGCAGGTCGATGTCGCCGGTGACGCTGCGGCTGAACATCGGCTCCAGGGTTCCGATCTGCCGGACAGCCATGGGCCTGGCATATCTGGCCGAGATGCATCCGGACATTCGCGCCTCCGTGGTGGAGCAGCTGCTGAAGGCCGAAAAGGACAAGGACGCGCTGGTGGCGCTCATCGACAAGTCGCTCGAGGACTACCGGCGGGACGGCTTCGTCAGCGTTTTCGGCACGTGGCACAGCTACATCAATGCCGTCGGCGTCGCTTTCCGGCCAACGGACGGGTCGCCATTGGTCGCACTGACATGCGGCGGCATCGTCGACCTTCTGCCGAAGGACCTGTCCCGCAACACGGTTGGCCCCGAGCTGGTGCGCCTGACACAACGCCTGCGCGCCAGCCTGGCCGGACAACCGGACCTTTTGCCCTTCCCAGTCTCTACTCCCGCCTGGAACACCTCGGCGGAATAGGCTTCGCTCCAAAGGATCTGTCATGCCAGTCAATGTCATCTTCCCCAAGGTTAGCCTCGAAATGGCAAGCGGCAGCATTTCACGCTGGCACGTCAAGGAAGGTGACACGGTTGCCGCAGGACAGGTTCTCTTCGAGATCGACAACGACAAGGCCGCCGTGGAGGTGGAATCTCCGGGCGCAGGGATCATCCGCAACCTTTTGGCAGGCGACACCGAGGTCGACGTAGGCGCCGAAGTCGCACGCATCTTCGCGTTGGACGAGGTCGGCGCCGATATGCCTGCGGCTCCGGCCAGGACACTGGAACCGGAGGCCGCCGGGCCGGCCGCCGCCGCACAGCATGCCGCGGCGCCGGCCCGTTCCACGTCGCGTCGTGGTCCCAACCCGACACCGCTCGCTCGCCGCCTTGCGCAGGAGCATGGCATTCACCTCGAGGGGCTGAAGGGCACGGGGCCGCATGGGCGGGTACAGAAGAAGGATGTTCTGGCCGGACTTGCAGGTGTCGCGACGGCAGCGCCAGCGGCTTCCGGCGATGCGGATACGCGGCCTTCACTTCCTGGGCGTGGAGGTGGCCAGCTTCTCAATGCGGTTTGGCTGCGTCAGGGCGCAGGGCTGCCGGTTGTGATGTTGCACGGCTTCAGCGGCGACCTGAACAACTGGCGTGGCATCTTTGCGGGCGGGCGCAGCGAGTTCCCGGCTCTTGCACTCGACTTGCCCGCCCATGGGCAGTCTCCGCGCAGCGTTCCGGATGATCTGGATGAAATGGCCGAGTTGGTCGAGGCGACGCTTGCCGCCGAAAAGATCGGACCGATGGTTCTTGCAGGCCATTCTTTTGGCGCAGCGCTTGCGGCACGCGTCGCTCGGCGGGCCCAGGTCGATATACGCGGCCTTTGCCTTTTCGCTCCCGCCGGTCTCGGGCCGGAGATCAATGCCCCGTTCACCGAAGGCATCCTGAGAGCGCGCAGCACCGAAAGCCTGCGGCCGTGGCTGGAAACGTTGGTTCACGACCCGGCGACGATTTCAGACGCCTTCGTGCGTTCGGTCGTTCAGCAGCGCAAGGATGGGGGTCTGACGACGGCCATGACGGGTTTTGCCAACCGCTTCTTCCCCGATGGGACGCAGAGCTTCTCGGTAGCATCTGACATCGCCAAGCTGTCGCAGATCGTCCGTATCGTCTTCGGGCGCCAGGACCGCGTGCTGCCCTTTGGATCGACACGCGGATTGCCCGACAACGTGGCCCTGCACGCCTTCGATCGCTGCGGGCACATGCCCCATCTGGAAAAGCCGGAGCTGGCGCTGCGTATCCTCAGCGAAGTCTGGCGCAGCGCCTGAGGCCTATTGCTGGCCGTAGGTGCCGTAGCGGCTGTGCACCTCGGTCAGCTCTTCCTCTGACAGCAGCACCGGTTCGCCTGCCGAGCAGGCAAGAAGGTACTGGCGCGCCAGCATCTCGAGCTTTTCAGCCCGCGCGAGCGCCGAAGCAAGATCGCGACCCGTCGTCACGATGCCGTGGTTCGACATGAGACAGGCGGCGTAGGTCGTGCCCATGGCTGCGACGACTGTCTCGGCAAGCGCCGGTGTGCCGAAGCAGGCATAAGGCGCGCATGGGATGACGTTTCCGCCGAAGCCCGCGATCATGTAGTGAAAGGGCGGCATGGGCCGCCTGAGTGCTGCCAGGGCCACGCAATTGTCGGGATGGGCATGAACGACGGCGCCGGCCGGCGTCGTCTGATAAAGCCGGGAATGGATCGCCCATTCGGAAGAGGGTTTCCAGCGGCCCTCCCAGTTTCCCTCGAGGTCCATTTCCACGATCTGCTCCGGGCCGAGCTCCCGGGGCGGGATGCCGGTGGGGGTGATCAGCATTCCCTCGCCATGGCGGAGGCTCAGATTGCCGGCCGTGCCGCTGTTGAGCTCCAACTCGACGGTTTTCAACGTGGCTTCGACCAGCGCGACACGCGGATCAGATGGAGCCTGCATTTGTTTGCTTCCTTCGACTAGGCTTTCATGAGCTCCAGGGCTCTCGGGAGAATGTCTTCACCGCCAAGCTTGCCTGGTTTCAGATAGAGCGAGATCGGTCGCGGGCCTTCCGCCACGCAGAAGCCCGTGCCGATTGGCCCTTCGGGAAATGCGCGGACGGAACCGATGCCCAGGGCCGAGACGACCGCGCCTGAGGTTTCACCGCCGGCGACGATGAAGCGGTTGACGCCCCGGTCGTGCAGCCCTTGCGAGATTGCGCCAAGCAGGTGTTCGGCCCGCCGCGCCGCGCCGAGCGCGCCAAGCGCCCGCTGAGCGCGTTCCACGCCTTCCGTATCCGTCGCCGTTGAGATGGCGAAAGGCTTGGCGCCGACGAGAGGTGTTGCCCAATCCAGCGCGGCTGCGATCGTTGCCTGTTGCCCGCGCGGATCGAGAAGGTCCACGGTCAGGACCGGATGGGCCTCGCCAAACACATCCAGCTGCCGGAGGATAACCGGGCCGACAGTGCCGGCTATCACTGCCGCCGGGCCTTCGGCGTGGCGCGGCGCTGGCACGGGTCTCGCACGTGCGGGCGCTGCGAGCCGGCAGGCATAGGCGATGATCAGCGGATCGCTTGCCACCACCACACTAGGCCGAGAGCACGCCAGTTCGGCAGCGGCGTCGACGTCGCCATCGTCTGTCATGTCGAAAAACACGTGGCCAACGCTGTCCGCCGCAAAGGCATTGACTGCCTCTCTCACAACATCGGCGCCCTTGAGCAGGGTGGCGTGGTTGACGAGTGCGACCGGATGTTGCGTCTGCAGCGACAGGAACCGCACGAGATCCGCGTCAGGCATCGGAGTCAGCGGATCGAAACGCTTGATCGATTCCGACACGAGGCGGCCACGATAAAAGAGATAGCCCTGATGCACCGTCGTGCCGTAGCGGGGAAAGCCCGCGCTCATCAGAACGGGGCGCAACCCTAGCCGGTCCGCGAGGTAGTCAGCGGCCGGTCCGATGTTGCCGTCTTCGGTCGAATCGAACGATGCGCAGGCCTTATAGGCGAGCCGTGCATAGCCGGCTTCGACGAAGGCGTCGGCCATGCGGGCCAGATCGGACAAGGCGTCCGGGCGTGGGATGGTACGGGTCCGCGTGCCGGCGACGATCACTGGCGCATCGGACGTGACGGCGGCCGCATCGAAGACGACGGGACAATAGATCCCAGCACCTTCGATGTAGCCCGCCACCATGAGCGCACCCGTAAAGTCGTCCGCGACAATGCCGAGAAACCGGCTCATGGGGTGCCTCAGGCGTTCATCATTTCGCGCGCAATGATGATCTGCTGGATCTGCGAGGTGCCTTCGTAGAGCCTGAACAGGCGCACATCGCGATAGAAGTGCTCCACCGGATATTCCTGCATGTATCCGGCGCCGCCATGAATCTGCACAGCGCGATCGGCAACGCGTCCAACCATTTCGGAGCAGAACAGCTTGGCGCTGGCGGCCTGCTGGATGATACGCTCGCCGGTATCGAATCGGCGAGCGGCCTCCAGCACCATCGAGTGGGCTGCGAAGGTTTCCGTTGCGCTGTCGGCAAGCATTGCCTGAATGAGCTGATGCTCGGCGATCGGTTTGCCGAATTGCACGCGGTTTCGGGCGAAGGAGACGGATTCGTCGCAGAGTCGTTGCGCCGCACCGGTGCAGACCGCGGCGATGTGCAGCCGACCGCGATTGAGAACCTTCATCGCCGTCTTGAAACCCTGGCCTTCAACACCACCGATGACGGCGTCGGCCGGTACGCGGCAATTCTCGAAAATGACATCGCAGGTGCGCGTGCCGCGCTGTCCCATCTTCTTGTCGATGGCTCCGAGGCTGATTCCCGTCGAATTACTTGGCACAAGGAACGCCGAGACCCCGCTGGGTCCCGATCCACCTGTTCGTGCCATGACGGTGAACACGTCGGCGACGGGAGCATTGGTGATGAAGCGCTTAGTGCCGTTCAGGACGTAGTGGTCACCATCGCGGACGGCCAATGTCCTGACCGACCCGGCATCCGAACCGACGTCAGGCTCTGTCAATGCGAAGGAACCGATGACCTCGCCGGTCGCCATGCGCGGTAGCCAGTATGCTTTCTGGGCCTCCGTGCCGTCGACGATGATGCCTTGCGAGCCAATGCCGTTGTTCGTGCCGATCACCGATCGGAAGGCTGGCGAGGTGTAGCCGAGCTCGAACGCCACGGTCACCTCCTCCTCCATCGTCAGGCCGAGCCCGCCGAACTCTTCCGGTATGGACAGGCCGAACAGGCCGAGTTCGCGCATCTCGTCGATGAGTTCGGCAGGAATAGCGTTTTCTTCTTCGACCCGCGCTTCTGCCGGCACCAATCGCTCGCGCACGAAACGCTGCACAGTGTGCGTCAGCGCTTCCAACAGGCTGGCGTCCCTGATCATCGAACTATCCCTTATCGAACCCGAAAATTTTTGTTGCGTCCAAAGGCTGGCACAGCTTAGTGTGCCGTTCAACAGAAATCGGAATTTATTTCCAGAAACAAGATGGGCAGTGCAAATCTTGGCACTGCCCCTCCGACAAAGGCTGCACCGGAGGAACTATGGCCCGCCAGATACCCCTGACCCCGTCGGCCGCCTGGTTCCATCTGGAACTCGACGAGGCCGACTGGAAGGACGAGAAGGCACAGGATCTGATCCACTGGTATGGCCAGATGCTGCTGATCCGACGCTTCGAGGAGAAGCTGCTAGATCTGGAGAAGGCTGGCCTGATCCATGGTCCGGCGCATGCCAGCATCGGCCAGGAAGCGGGTGCGGTCGGTGCCATGTCGGTGCTTGGTGCCGGTGACAAGATCAACGGCACGCATCGCGCGCACCACCAGGTGCTGATGAAGCTGGTCAACACCGAAGTCCCGGAAGGCTTCGATATCCGCAAGGATGAGTTCACGCCGGGAATGGACGAAGCGGTCTATCGCTTCATGGCGGAAATCATGGGGCTGGCGCCCGGCTATTGCGGTGGACGCGGCGGTTCCATGCACATGCGCTTCGCCGATGCCGGCGTTGTCGGCACGTCGGCCATCGTCGGCGGCAACCCGCCCCACGCGGTCGGCTATGCGCTGGCCGACAAGATGCTGGAGCGCGACCAGGTTTCGGTCGCATTCTTCGGCGACGGCGCCACGCAGAATGGCGCAAGCTACGAGGCAATGAACATCGCGGCGGCCCAGAGCCTCCCCGTTATCTTCTTCATCGAGAACAATCTCTACGGCGTTTCGACCCGCATTTCCGACGTGACGCGGGAGACACGCTTGTCTTCGCGCGGTGCGATGCTGGGCATAACCTCCATCGAATGCGACGGCATGGATGTGGTGGCCGTTCACCGCGCCATGGCCGAGGCGCGCAGGCTGATCCGCGAGGAGCGAGGCCCTGTTGTCGTAGAGGCGCTGTGCTACCGGCATTTCCACCAGTCCGGCGGTCGTAGCGGCAGCGATTTCGGCTACCGAACCAAGGAGGAAGAGGCCGAATGGCGCGAGCGGGACCCTGTCACGCTCGCCAAGGAGAGACTGACGTCGCTCGGCTATCTTACTGCAGAAGAGCTCACCCATATCGATCAGGTGGTGACGGACCGCGTCGCCGCTGCAGCAGCGCGCTTGACCGAACCGGTGCCCGGTGGAAATGCGCTGCGCATACCCGATGGCCTGTGGCCGGATGCCGGCAGCCGGGACCGGGGAATCCTGGGAGACCTGTCCGAACTCGGGGGCAAGCGGATGCTGGACCACGACCAGCTCAACGGTCACCAGCTGGAAAAGGTGAAGTTCGTAACCGCGGCTTCCGAGACGATCGCGGCTGCGATGGAACGCGACCCGACCATCATCGTCATGGGCGAGGACGTCCATCAGATGCGCGGCGGTGTCAGCGGTTTCACCAAGGGCGCGCTGGAGCGCTGGCCGGGGCGGGTGCTGCCGATGCCGATCGCCGAGAACGGCTTCACCGGCGTGGCGCTGGGCGCTGCACTCAACGGGCTCCGGCCGATCGTCGAGATCATGTTCGGCGATTTCTGCTTCACCGCTGCCGACCAGATCGCTCACGGCGTCGGCAAGGTGCGCCACATGTTCGGCGATGGCTTTCCAGTTCCGCTGGTGATGCGCATACGTGTTTCCCCGCACACCGGCTACGGATCGCAGCATTCGGGCGACCCGTCGGCATTGTTCGGCCTGTTCCCGGGTTGGCGCATCGTCACGCCGTCGACCGCTTTCGACTACATCGGGCTGATGAACTCGGCTCTCGCCTGCAACGATCCGGTCGCCATCATCGAGCATACCGAGCTTTACCAGCGCGAGTTCGAGGTTCCGCAGGGCGACCGCGACTACTGCATCCCCTTTGGCTCTGCCCGGATTGTGAAACCTGGTGCCGCCTGCACCGTGCTTGCGACCTCGGTGATGGTCCAGAATGCGGCGAAGGCGGCACAGGAAGCCGGCGTCGATGCCGAGATCATCGATCTGCGCAACATCGACCATCACGGCATGGACTGGGATCTGATCGGCTCGTCGATCGACAAGACCGGCCGCGTGATCATCGCCGAGCAGACGGCACGCAGCCTTTCAATGGGCGCCACCTGGGCGGCAGAGATTCAGGAACGCTTCTTCGACAGTCTCGATCACGAAGTCCTGCGCGTCGCGGGCGGGCTTGCTGCCCCGACCGTATCGGCGGTCCTCAACCGTGCTGCGCTCGGGTCGGTTGGCGATGTCAGGGAAGCTCTTCTGAGAATTGCGGAAAAATAGTGGAACACGGGCATCCGCGGCCCGACAACAATGGAGGTACAAGCAGTGAAACGACTAGGCCTGAGAAGATCCAAGATTGCCCTGCTGTCGATGGCGCTTGCCGCGACCGTATTGTACGGCCCGGCGCAGGCGGAAGAGCGTGCTCTGGTGATCGCGCGCGATATGGACGTCAATTCGCTCGATCCGGCACGCGCCTGGTGCGACACCTGCCAGATCTACAACACGTCGGTCTATGAGCAGCTCGTGACGCTCGACAAGGACAACAAGGTTGTTCCGGTCCTGGCCAAGAGCTGGGAAGTCAACAAGGAACAGACACAGCTTACCTTCAAGTTGGATCCGGCTGCAAAATTCTCCGACGGCTCGCCTGTCGAAGCCAAGGACGTGAAATGGTCGTTCGAGCGGCTGAAGAACATCAAGGGCAACGGCGCTTTCCTGGCTGACCCGATCGCTTCGATCGATACCCCGGACGCACAGACCGTTGTCGTCCATCTGTCGGCACCCAACTCAGAGTTTCTCAACCAGGCGGCCGCAGGCTTCCTGGCGGTGATCAACAGCGACGTCGCCTCGGCCGAAGGCGCGCTTTCCGACGTTACGGCGGTCGACAAGGACACTTCGGAAAACTGGTTCCTGACCCATTCCGCCGGTAGCGGCCCGTTCGTGCTGGCGTCCTATGAGCCGAACGCCGAACTCAGGCTCAAGCGCAACGAGAACTACTGGCGCAAGGCGCCAGCGGTGCCGGAAGTCGTGTTCCGCCAGGTCAAGGACGCAGTGGCGCAGGCGCAGATGCTGCAGTCGGGTGCCGCAGACATCGCCATGCAGATCGACCCCGAGACCGCAAAGACCTTGGAAGGCTCTAACGTCACCGTCGAGCAGGTGCCTTCATACAACTACGTCTACATCGCCCTGTCGCCGGGCGCCAAGGCGAACACCGTCAAGTTGACGCCGGAAGTGCGCGAGGCGATCTCTATCGCCATCGACCGCACCTCGTTGATCGACTTTACGCTCGGCGGCGCGGGCCGGCCGATTGCAACCCCCATCCCGCTCGGTTTCCCCGGCGGCGACGGTCACGAGATTCCGGCATACAATCCCGACCGCGCCAAGGAACTGCTTGCCAAGGCAGGGGCAGCCGACGGCTTCACCATCAAGTCGATCTATCCCGACATGAACGTCTATGGCGTCGACTTCTCGCTGATGATGCAGAAGATCCAGCAGGATCTGGCCAAGGTCGGCATCAAGGTCGAGCTCTCGCCGGTGCCGTTCGCGAACTGGCGTGAGGCCGCCAATGGCGACCACATTCCGCTGACCGCGGTGTTCTTCGCCCCTGACTTCTACGGCAGCTCGCAATATGTCGACGTCTTCGGGCTGTCCGAGGGCTCTGTCTGGGCCAAGCGCGCTGGCGCCGCCACTGATCCGACACTCGTCAACAACGAAACCGGCAAGCTGCTCAAGCAGGCTCTTGCAGCCTCGACAGTCGCGGATGCCGACAAGCTGTGGTTCGAAGCCGGCCAGCAGATGGCCAAGGACCGGATCATCATCCCGATGGTCAGCCCGAACCTGATCCTGGCACATGGTCCGAACGTCAAGGGCATGCGCTACAGTGCCTGCTGCAACCTGCCGCTGGCCGAAATCTCGAACTGATCGGTACTGGAAGGGAGGCTCGCAAGCCTCCCTTCCTTTCCATGGAGGACATCATGAACATCAGCCTGCCGAACAGCCGCGACGCCGAACTTCTGGCGCGCGCCCAGCGGGTCGTGCCGAACGGCATGTGGGGTCATATGGCGACCCGCGCCATCGGGCCGGGCTATCCCCAATTCTTCGCCAGGTCCGAAGGGTGCCGGGTCTGGGACGTCGATGGAAACGAATACATCGACTTCATGTGCGCCTGGGGCCCCAACGTCCTCGGCTACCATCATGCCGAAGTAGACGCTGCGGCGATGGCGCAGCTCAAGAACGCTGACATCAGCAACGGTCCGACCGAGGTCATGGTCGAACTCGCCGAGCTGCTGGTGGACACCGTCGACCATGCCGACTGGGCGATGTTCCAGAAGAATGGCACCGACGCCACCACGGCCTGTGTGACGATCGCGCGCGCCGCGACCGGCAAGCGCAAGATCCTGGTCGCGCGCGGCGCATATCATGGCGCGGTGCCGTGGTGCTCGCCCTCGCTGGTTGGCGTGACCGCGGAAGACCGGGCGCATCTGGTCATCTTCGATTTCAACGACATGGCGAGCCTCGACGCGGCGGTGGCCACTGCAGGCGACGACCTTGCCGGCATCATGCTCACGGCCTTCCGGCATGACGTCAACCGCGATCAGGAACTGCCCGATCCAGGCTTTCTCAAACATGCACGCGCGATCTGCGACAGGACGGGCGCTGCATTGATCATTGACGACGTACGGGCGGGATTCCGTCTGGATGTGCGCGGAAGCTGGGCGCAATACGGGGTCAGGGCGGACCTTGGCTCCTACTCGAAGGCGATCGCAAACGGCTGGCCGCTTGCCGCCGTGGCCGGCAGCGAGCGCATGCGCGAAGGCGCATCGAAAGTCTTCGTCACCGGGTCCTTCTGGTATGGCGCGGCAGCCATGGCTGCGAGCCTGAAGACAGTGCAAATCCTTCGCGACACCGATGCATTGGTGCACACCGCGGCGATGGGCCAGCGTTTCCGCGAAGGCCTCGATGGGGTGGCCAGGCGGCACGGCTTCAGCCTGCGCCAGACCGGGCCGGCGCAGATGCCGATGGTTCTGTTTGACGGCGACAAGGATTTGCAGATCGCCAATGCCTTCTGCGCGGCCGCCCTCCGCCACGGCGTCTATCTGCACCCGAAGCACAACATGTTCCTGTGCGCGGCTCACCAACCGGCCGACATTGACCGAGCGATCGAGGGCGCAGATGCAGCCATGAAGCAAGTCGTGGAACTCGGACTTCAGCCCGAGTGAAAAGCCACAAGCCGCGCCGGAGCATTCTGCGGCGCGGCTCACGTCAAGCAGCACACCGAAACCAGCGTGACCGAGGCTTCGCCCATGTCCTACACCGACCATATCTTCGTCGACTACAAGAAGCGCGTTAACGCGCTCGAGGCGAGCAACAACCCCTTCGCCCAAGGCATTGCCTATGTCGAAGGAGAGTATGTGCCCCTGAAAGAAGCGCGCATTCCGATCCTCGACCAGGGCTTCCTGCACTCGGACCTGACCTATGACGTGCCGGCCGTCTGGGATGGGCGTTTCTTCCGCCTGGACGACCACCTCGACCGCTTCGAGCGCAGCTGCGAGCGCCTGCGGCTGAAGAGCCCGCTGTCGCGCCAGGAAATCCGCGACCGCCTGGTCGAGATGACCGCGAAAAGCGGCATCCGCGATGCCTATGTGATGCTGATCGTGACCCGTGGCCTGCGCTTCATTCGCCAGTATGCGCCGGAGGAATGCGAGAATTTCTGCTACCTGATGGTCATGCCCTACATGTGGGTCATGAACGAGGAAACGCAGAAGACAGGTGGCAGTGCCGTCATCGCCCGCACCGTTCGCCGCGTGCCGCCAGGTGCCATCGACCCGACGGTGAAGAACCTGCAGTGGGGCGATTTCACGCGTGGCCTGCTGGAAGCGCGCGACCGCGGCGCGATGTACCCGATCCTGACCGACGGTGACGCGAACCTGACCGAGGGCTCGGGATTCAACATCATCCTGATCAAGGACGGCAAGCTCTATACGCCCAAGAAAGGCGTGCTTGAGGGCGTCACGCGAAAGTCCGTGCTCGCTGTCGCCGACAAGCTTGGCTACCCCTATGCGGTCGACGACGTGCCGGTGGAGCTGGCCTATGAATGCGATGAACTCCTCTTTGTAACGACGGCCGGCGGCGTCATGCCAATCACCACCCTCGACGGCCAGCCGGTGGGCGATGGCAAGGTGGGGCCGATCAGCCAGGCGCTGTGGAAGGGCTACTGGGACGCCCATCGTGATCCCGAGGTCAGTTTCGCGATCGAGTACCGCGACTGACATCAAGTCCGGGAGCTCTACCCCGGATCTTTGCAGGGAGGAACTCATGGGATTTCTGGATTACAAGGTGAGGCCGCGCATTCTGGTGGTCGGCAATGGCCACACCTACGACCGCACCGGCCTTATGGCCATGTTCGAAAGCTTCGAGGGGACGGAGGCGTTCCTGGTCGAGCATCCGCTGGCGGAGCGCGTGCTCAATCCGCAAAGCCTGAGCGATGTCGACGCGGTGGTGCTCTACGACATGCCTGGTGGCAATCCGTGGGCTGGCCCGGGCTACGAGGTCCAGCCGTCCGCTGAATTCAAACGTGGCTTCCACGCATTGCTGGAAGCTGGAATGCCCATCGTGGCCCTGCATCACGCTATCGCGGCGTGGACGTCCTGGCCCGACTATGCCGAGGCATTGGGCGGCATTCTGCTCCACTTCCCCGGCTCCGTGCGTGGCGAGCCGGTCATGGACGGCGGCACCCGGTTCGATGTCCCCATGACGATCAGCGCGGAGGATCCTGCCCATCCTCTGTTCGCGGGTTTGCCTGCATCCTTCACCCTCGATGACGAGGCCTACCTCATGGAGGTGTTCGAAGACAGCGTCGATCCCGTTGCACGCTCGGACGTCGAATTCAGCTGCCGCCATCTCTATTCGCTGAAGCTGGCAATGACTGGCGAGCGACGGTCGAACCGTGGCTGGGAGCGGCCGCCTGGCAGCAACGTCGTCGCCTGGACCAAGCGCAGCATCAACAGCGCCGTGGCCTACATCCAGCCAGGCCATTTCTCGAGGACGTTTGAAAATCCGAACTATCGGCTGTTGGTGCGCAACGCGATCGAGTGGTCGATGGCGCAGAGCTGGCGCAAGTGAGCACACCTGGAATGAAGCTCTATATTTCGGTCGGCCCAAATCCGCGTGTCGTGCGCATGTTCGCGGCCGAAAAGGGGATTTCGTTTCTGGAGCAATGGGTCGACCTCGTTGCCGGCGAAAACCGCAAACCACCATTCATGTCGATCAATCCGGCCGGCCAGCTGCCGGTTCTCGAGACGTCGACTGGCCAGGTCATCGCCGAAACGATGGCCATCTGCGAATTCCTGGAGGAGACGTCGGCGGGACCGAAGCTTCTGGGCGAGAGCGCAGAGGAACGCGCCCGGGTGCGGATGTGGGCGAGGCGGGTCGATCTCGCTTTTTGCGAACCGGTGACCGCCGCCTTCCGTTATGGCCCCGGGCTCGGCGTGTTCAAGGATCGCGTCCATTGCATTCCCCATGCCGCGGCCGATATGGCGGAAATCGTGCGCGAGAATACTGCCTGGATCGATGCCCAGCTCGGCGATCGGACTTACCTTGCCGGCGACCGCTTCAGCCTTGCAGACATCGTGCTCTACTGTTTTGCCGATTTTGCCGCTCGCCGCGCGGCCTTGCCGTTCGACCCGGCGCTGGCACGCCTTGCCGGCTGGTTCGCGCGCGTCGACGAACGTCCCTCGGCCCAACAGACTGCGGCAGTCGCTTACGGCGCCAGGCCGGATTGAGCGGTATCCGTCCCTTGAGGCCAGCCATTTCGCAATTCGGAGGGACCAGGCTTTGACCACCTCATACGACGTCATCATCATCGGCTCTGGCCCGGGCGGCTATATCGCTGCGATCCGCGCGGCCCAGCTCGGCCTCAAGACGGCGGTTGTCGAACGCGAGCACCTTGCCGGCATCTGCTCCAACTGGGGCTGCATCCCGACCAAGGCGCTGCTGCGTTCGGCCGAAGTGCTGCACCTTGCCGAGCACGCCAAGAACTACGGCCTCAAGCTCGAAGGCTCGATCTCGCCCGACCTCAAGGCCATCGTCGAGCGTTCGCGCGGCATCGCCCAGCGCATGAATGGCGGCGTCGGCTTCTTGATGAAGAAGAACAAGGTCGACGTCATCTGGGGCGAAGCCAAGCTCACCAAGCCCGGCCAGATCGTCGTCTCCAAGTCGTCGAAGAAGCCGATGGAACCGCAGGCGCCGCTGCCCAAGAACACGCTGGGCGAGGGCACCTACTCGGCCAAGCACATCATCGTCGCCACCGGCGCCCGTCCGCGCGCGCTGCCCGGCATCGAGCCCGACGGCAAGCTGATCTGGACCTATTTCGAGGCGATGGTGCCGCCGGAAATGCCCAAGTCGCTGCTTGTCATGGGTTCGGGCGCCATCGGCATCGAGTTCGCATCGTTCTACCGCACCATGGGCGTCGACGTGACCGTGGTCGAGGTCATGCCTGCCGTCATGCCGGTCGAGGATGCCGAGATCTCAGCCTTCGCCAAGAAGCAGTTCGAAAAGCAGGGCATGAAGATCCATCTCGAGGCCAAGGTCACCAATGTCGAGAAGGGCGCCAATTCGGTCACCGCCCATGTCGAGATGAAGGACGGCAAGATCGAGAAGATCACCGCCGACCGCATGATCTCGGCCGTCGGTGTCCAGGGCAATATCGAAAACATCGGCCTCGAAGCGCTCGGCGTGAAGACCGACCGCGGCTGCATCGTCATCGACGGCTACGGCAAGACCAACGTTCCCGGCATCTACGCCATCGGCGACGTTGCCGGCCCGCCGATGCTGGCCCACAAGGCCGAGCACGAGGCGGTCATCTGCGTCGAGAAGATCGCCGGCCTGCCCAATGTGCACCCGATGGACAAGCTCAAGATCCCGGGCTGCACCTACTGCAATCCGCAGGTCGCCTCCGTCGGCCTGACCGAAGCCAGGGCCAAGGCCGAAGGCAAGGACATCCGCGTCGGCCGCTTCCCCTTCGTCGCCAACGGCAAGGCGATCGCGCTCGGCGAGGACCAGGGCATGGTCAAGACGATCTTCGACAAGAAGACCGGCCAGCTGCTCGGCGCGCACCTCGTCGGCGCTGAAGTCACCGAGCTGATCCAGGGTTTTGTCGTGGCGATGAACCTGGAGACGACCGAAGAAGAGCTGATGCACACCATCTTCCCGCATCCGACGATCTCGGAAACGATGAAGGAAAGCGTGCTCGACGCCTACGGGCGTGCGCTGAATGCATAATCGAACTCAGGAGTTTTCAGTTTATGAGAACTGAAGTGTCGCTTGGTCCGCCACTGGTGGCCGGACTGGGCGTAACATTCTTCGCTTTGCTCGACGCGGCGATGAAAGTCATCCTGCAAAGTTACCCACTGATGCAGGCCACCACCATGCGGTATGGCACTGGTGCTGCGTTCGCGACGATTATTTACCTCGTCTATTCGGCCCAGGTGCCCAGTCTGGCTGCCCTTGGACGCAATGCTGTCAGAGCCTTGATCGTCGTTGGTACGGCGCTGTGCTTTTTCGTTGCCATAAGGCGGCTGCCCCTGGCGGAGGCGGTGGCACTTACCTTTCTTTCACCGTTGTTCATGGCGCTGCTCGGACGCCTGATCCTGAGGGAAACGGCATCCAGGCTCGTCCTGTGCGCCGCTCTTGTCGGCTTCTGCGGTGTTGTCATCATCGCGCTCGGCCAGCAGCGTGGCGATGCCGGAGGGTTGGATTTGATCGGGATCGCCGCCGCCTTGGCCAACGCCATCCTCTATGCGTTCTCGATGATATTGATGCGGCGGCAGACCGCGCACGACTCGATCTTTACGATCGTCTTTCTTTCGAATTGCATCGCATTCTTCGTTGTTGCGCCAACCGGAATCTGGACCTGGCAGCCTGTTGCCGCAACGCACTGGCTCTTGGCCGCGATAGTCGGTCTTGTCGGTACTTGTGGTCACTTCTGCCTCGCATGGGCGTATGCCCGCGGGCAAGCTGCGCAACTTGGCGTGATGGAGTACTCCGCCTTCGTCTGGGCCATCATCCTCGGCTACTATTTCTTCGGCGAGACCCCCTCGGGATGGACGCTGGCCGGTGCAACGTTGATCATCGGCTCGTGCTTGATTGCCACTCTGAACAAAGCCGGTGGCCGAAAAATATGAATGCCGCTATTGGGTCGCTCGCCAAGCCGCGGTTCGGCGCTTCCTTGAGACAGCTGTTCCTGTCATCGGTGACTTTGTCCGCGAAGGCTTAGCTACCCTCGGCATGGCATGTCGTCTCTGAAGCCGCCTGGCGTTCTGCCAGAACCGCCGCCTGCTGTCGATTATGTTGTGCTTCGCGCATACCGTCCCGGGGATTGCCCGACATGTCGGCTGAAGGCGGTGCTGAAAGTGCTGGCGGAGCCGTAGCCGATGCGTTCGGCCACGGTGGCGATGTCGGTTCGCTTGTCGCGCAGCATTTCCTTGGCGAGGGCCATGCGCCAGGCCAGCAGGTATTCCATCGGCGGCATGCCGACATGGCGGGTGAAGCGGTCGAAGAAGGTCGAGCGCGACAGCGCAGCGGCCTTGGCCAGCTGTGCCATGGTCCAGGGCCATGCCGGTTCGGCGTGCATCTGGCGGATCGCCGCGGCCAGCCGCCCGTCGCCCAGGCCGCGCAGCAGGCCGGCCGGCGCGTCCTGCGTCTGGGTCAGGCGCAACGCCTCCACCAGCAAGATCTCGACCAGCCGGCCGAGCACCAGATCGCGGCCGGCGCGCTGTTCCTGTGCCTCGTCGACCAGCATCCGCACCAGCACCGACAGCCGCTCGACGCCGCGCACATGCACCTGCGTCGGCAGCAGCGACACCAGCAGGCCGGAATCATCATTCTCGAAAGTGAAGTAGCCGCCCAGCAGGCGCACGCTCGGCGGCCCGTCCTGGGTGCCGTGCCGCACTTCGCCTTCTGCTGATGCCGCGACACGCGGGTCGATGAGTTGTGGAACCACGGGCTCGAAGCCCGACATGGTGAAGCCGGGCGTCGTCGGCAAAAGGACGAAGTCGCCGGCCTCCAGCTGGAGCGCTGGCTGGCCGTCGACAGCCAGCCGGCACGATCCCTCGATCACGGCGCAAAAGCCCGGATGGCCAAAGCTGGAATAACGCACGCCCCAGCGGCCGGCGCCGCTGATGCCCTTGGTGAACACGGCGCGGGGCCTGAGCAGTCTTATGACTTCTGAGAGTGGATCAGACATGATCCGGACGATAGCAAACAAAATGCGGACCATCAATTGTAGATAGTCCGGAATTGCGGGCCTAGCATGAGGACATCAACCAACAAGGAGACAGCAATGAACACCGTCCTCATCACCGGCTGCTCGTCGGGTTACGGCCTCGAAACGGCGCGCCACTTCCTCGCCAAGGGCTGGAACGTCGTCGCCACAATGCGCACGCCGCGTGCCAATATCCTGCCTGCTTCCGATCGCCTGCACCTCGTCGCGCTCGACGTGACCAGCGCTGAAAGCATTGCAACGGCGCTCGAGGCTGCCGGCCCGATCGATGTGCTGGTCAACAATGCCGGCATCGGCGTCGTCGGCGCTTTCGAGGCGACGCCGATGTCCCACATCCGCAAGGTGTTCGACACCAACACCTTTGGCGTCATGGCCATGACCCAGGCCGTCATCCCGCAGTTCCGCGCCCGCCGATCAGGCGTGATCGTCAACGTGACGTCGAGCGTGACGCTGGCTCCGATGCCGCTCGCGGCCGCGTATACTGCCAGCAAGCAGGCCATCCTTGGCTTCACCGGATCGCTGGCCCACGAACTCGCCCATTTTGGCATTCGCACCAAGCTGGTCGAACCGGGATATGCGCCGACGACCGCCTTCGCCGCCAACACCGAGGTCAGCGTCGAGGACCTGATCCCAGCCGCTTATGCCGAATTCGCTGCGCCGATCTTCGCTGAGTTTGCCAAGCCGGCGCTGGTGACGAGGGAGAGCGACGTGGCCGACGCCGTCTGGCGCGCCGCCACCGACCTGACCGGGCAGCTGCGCTTCCCGGCAGGGGCAGATGCGGTCGCCCTGGCAAACGCGGCCTGAGTGCTGTGCCGCCGGCCACCATCGGCTATCCGGTTGATGGCGTCTCCTCGGGGGCGCCGTCGGCAAGGTCTCGCCGAAAGCTGTACATGCCGTCCTCCCCTTCAGGTTCGGCAACGCATTGCCAGTCTTGGGCGGTGAAGAAGCGATGGGCGGCAGGGTTGTCGCTCATCACATAGGCGAGCCAGCGCGGGCGCGAGCGGAACTCGTCGCAGCCGGTCACAGCCGCGATCGCCCGCCTTCCGATGCCGTGCCGGCGCAGCGCCGGATTGACGGCGAGGTCGGTGACCACCCACACATCCTTGTCCGGATCGGGTGCGACGCCGATGACGGCCGACAGGCGACCGTCCTCGAGATAGCTGAACTGGCGGCCGTCCTGGTCGGTCAGGACGAAGTCCAGCCACTCGTGGTCCATCGGCCCGAGCTGGTCGTTGAGCTCGGGGTCCGCATACCACGACAGGTATTCGGCGAAATCCGTCGCTGCAAAGAGCCTGAGTTCGCTGTGCTTTTGCGTCATGCCGGTGAGTTGGGAAACCCGCTGCGACCATTCAAGGAGGGTCAGGCGGGCTCGACCTGGTCGGCTCCCATCTTCTCTGCCGTCGACGCTCTTTCCGCGGCGCTCCGCTCGGCATATCGCCTGGCCATCCAGGCGCAGACCATCAGCTGCAGCTGGTGGTAGAGCATCAGCGGCAGGACGATGGCGCCGATTTCCTGGCCGGCGAAGATGACGTTGGCCATCGGCACGCCAGAGGCCAGGCTCTTGTGCGAGCCGCAGAAGGCGACGGTGATCTCGTCTGCTTTGGAGAAGCCGAGCAGGCGGGAGGCGAATATGGTGATCCCCAGAACCGTCGACAGAAGGAACGCCGCGATCAGCGCCAGCACCAGCAGCGACTGGGCCGGCAGCTGGTGCCAGAGGCCGGCGACCATCGCCTTGGAGAAGGCGAGATAGATCACCATCAGGATTGAGCCGCGGTCGACTGCCGTCGTCAGCCATTTGTGCCTGCCGAGCCAGCCGGCGAGCCAGGGCTGGACGAGCTGGCCGAGTACGAACGGCGCCAAAAGCTGCAGCATGATGCCTTCGATCGCCGACAGCGACACACCACCTCCCGACGTCTTGGCAAACAGCAGCCCGACCAAGAGCGGCGTCAGGAACATGCCGATGATGTTTGAGGCAGAGGCAGAGCAAACGGCAGCTGGCACGTTGCCGCCGGCAAGCGCTGTAAAGGCGATGGACGACTGCACCGTCGACGGCAGAACGCACAGGAACAGCACGCCGGCATAAAGTGCCGCCGGCAGCACGCTCGGCACCAGTAGCCCAAGCAAGAGCCCGAGGATCGGGAACAGCACGAAGGTCGAGGAGAAAACCACGAGGTGCAACCGCCAATGGGTCATGCCGGCAATCACGGTTGCGCGCGACAGCCGCGCCCCGTGCAGGAAGAACAGCAGCGCAATGGCGAGATTGGTCACGGTGCCGAAATGGACGGCGAAGCTACCCTGCGCCGGTAGAATCGAAGCCAGCGCCACACAGGCGATCATGAGCACGATGAAGGTATCTGGACGAAAGCGTGCGAACAAGCGCGTGATCCCTTGGCAGCGAATGAAATTTGTATACAGTATGCCAAATGAGGGTGCTATTGGGAATGGCGCATACAGGAATGATGCTCATTTCGTTTCGTGAACACAGAGAGGGATCATGTTCGATCCGGTGCTCCTCCAGACATTCGTAGCCGTTGCCGGTTCGCGCAGTTTCACCGGTGCTGCGGTGCATCTGCGCCTCGGCCAGTCGACGGTCAGCCAGCACATCAGGCGCCTCGAGGTCAGCACCGGGCGCCGGCTGCTGGTGCGCGATACCCATTCGGTGATGCTGACGCCCGACGGCGAGGCGATGCTCGGTTTTGCCCGCTCGATCCTCGACGCCAACGAGCGCGCCCGCAGCTATCTGCAGGGCGCCCGGCTCAGCGGCCGCATCCGCTTCGGCGCGTCGGAGGACTTTGTCACCACCCGGCTCGCCGACGTGCTGCACAAGTTCACCGAGCGGCACCCTTCCGTCGAGCTGGAGCTGACGGTGGCGCTGTCGAGCACGCTGTTCGACCTGCTTGACGAGGGCTCGCTCGACCTCGTCATCGCCAAGCGCCGGGTCGGGCTCAGCCAGCAACGCGAGGCGCGCAGCGGCGTTGCCGTCCGCACCGAGCGGCTGGTCTGGGCGGCGCGCGATCCCTCCGTGGTCGAGCCCGGAAAACCCCTGCCGCTCATCCTGTTCTCGCGCCCCGGCATCACCCGCATCGCCGCCATGGAGGCGCTCGACCGCAAGGGCATTCCCTGGCGCATCGTCTGCACCAGCGGCAGCCTGAGCGGCCTGCAGGCGGCGGCCCGCGCGGGCCTCGGCGTCATGGTCCAGCCACGCAGCATGGTCTCGGCGGGGCTGATGGTGCTGCCGACGACACCACAGCTGCCGCAGCTCGAAGAGGTCGAGTTCATCCTCACCAGTGCGGCCAGCGAGCCCGCGGGCGTGGTGGCAGCGCTCGCCAAGGAGATCCTCGACCGCAACGCCCGCCAGGAATTCGAACTGCCGTTCCGCGAGGCGGTCTAGGCAAGCCGGGCAGAAGAGAATCGCCAGCTAAATACTCAGTATACTGTTTAAAATGTTTGGAGAGCCGCATGGACGTCGTCATCATTGGAGCAGGCATTGGCGGGCTGACGCTGGCCTTGATGCTGCAACGGGCCGGCATTTCTTTCCGCGTCTATGAAAGCGCCCAGGAGATCAGGCCGATCGGCGTCGGCATCTCCATCCTGCCGCATGCCAGCCGCGAACTGACCGAACTCGGCCTGCAGGACGCACTGGCCGAAGTTGCGGTTACCGCGCGCGAATCCTGCTTCTTCAACCGCTTCGGCCAGCTCGTCTACAAGGAGCCGGTGGGCACTTTTGCCGGCTACGATTATCCGCAGTTCCAGATACACAGGGGCGACCTGCAGCAGATACTCTATAACGCCCTCGTCGCGCGCGCCGGACCTGGTTGCGTCGTCACCGGCTGGAAATGTGTTGCCGTCGAGCAAAACAACACCGAGGCCGCCGCGCGCTTTGTCGACAGCCGCACCGGTGAGGATCGCCCGGCACAGCATGGCGCGGCCATCGTCGGCTGCGACGGCATCCACTCGCTGGTACGCCGCAAACTGGTGCCTGATGACGGCGCGCCGATCTATTCGGGCGTCAACATGTGGCGCGGCACGACATGGTGGAAACCTTATCTTACGGGCGCGTCCTATGTTCGCGCTGGTTGGCTGACTCACGGCAAGATGGTCATCTACCCGATCCGCAACAAGCTCGATGCCGAGGGCCGCCAGCTTATCAACTGGGTCGCCGAAATCGAGACATCAGACTATCACCAGCAGGACTGGAACCGCCGTGGCCGGCTCGACGATTTCATCCATGCCTTCGCCGACTGGAACTTCGATTTCCTAGACGTGCCCGGCCTCATCCGCGGCGCTGATGCGATCCTCGAATACCCGATGGTCGACAAGAACCCGCTGACGCGCTGGAGTTTTGGCCGCATCACCCTGCTCGGCGACGCGGCGCACCCCATGTATCCGCGCGGCTCCAACGGCGCCGGACAGGCGATCCTCGACGCCCGCGCTTTGGCCGACAGCTTTGCGGCGGGTGGCGACATATCGGGCGTGCTCAAGGCCTATGAGGACAAGCGGCTGGAGGCAACCGCAGCGGTCGTGCGCACCAATCGCACCACCCCGCCCGACGTCATCCTCAAGGAGGTCTATGAGCGCACCGGCGACCGGCCCTTTGTGCGGCTTGAAGATGTCATCAGCCAGGAGGAGCTGGCAACGCTGTCCAACAGCTACAAGAAGGTCGCCGGCTACGACAAGGCGACGGTGGCCGAGCGGCGGCGGGCGTGAAGACGGGCTGCTCAGACCAGATAGCCGACTATTCTGGTCCTGCCGTCGTGCAGCTCGATCGGAAACTTGCCGATCGGGTCGAGCACATCGGTCAGGTCGGCGTCGAATTCCATCCATTCGATGGACCGAAGTTCGACCGGCCCGTATTCGATGGTGTCGATGTAAGGCCAAGGGCAGCGCAGTTCAGGCGGAAAGCGCATCTGCCGCGCCAGCGGCATCAATGAATTCAACCGTCATGCCATGCACATCTTCGCGCGCAGCGCGCACGATAGCGACCAGTTTCCGCCACTTGGTGTCGGACATAAAAGCACGCGAAAAACCGGCTCTTGCGAGAGCACCAACAGCGGCTGGGTCGAGGATTTCTGGTCGTTTCATGGCTGCAGCATGACTTCGGGAATGAATAGCTGCAAAGGACCAGCTCGCTCGAATAGGTCAAGCTCATCGAAGCGGATGCGCCCGACTGCCGCCATCTTCTCCCGGTTCGGCGGGAGCTTGAGGCGGCCGTCTGGATCGTGACGGCAAAGCGTCCGATCGAATGGCGGAGGCCTGAGGGACGTTCATCTTAGGCAGTTGGAGCAAGTCGGGCCGGTGTAGTCTGATTTTCGTTGCGGATATGCAGATAAGAAAAAAGCGGGCAATGCCCGCTTCCCTCTGGCTCCTGAGACTTGCGCGCCGCCGGTACATTCGTGGTCGACGTGCCATCAATCAGGGCAAATACGACGGTTCGCGGCAAAATCCAGCATCGTATCTCGATGAGCATCTCGCTCCGGCGAACCAGCCGATGAGCGTTATATGGCGCTTGCGAGGCGAAATGGCAAGTCCTCTTTTCCGCCATGGTTCAGCGGCCTTGATATCTACTCATTCGTGGATTATCTATTTTGGATCGATCTTGCTGTCGAACTTTGTTCCGCGCGCTGATGCGCCTCTACGATCTTCCCCCTCAAAATCGAGTTTGAACGGTCGCCTCGCATATTGCTTGGTGATTACTTTGTTGTATCGATTGAAAGGTTATCGTCATGGCAACTGGAACCGTGAAGTTCTTTAACTCCACCAAGGGGTTCGGCTTCATTCAGCCCGACACCGGCGAACAGGATGTGTTCGTTCACATCTCGGCCGTTGAGCGTGCGGGTCTGCGCACGATCGTTGAAGGCCAGAAGCTCAGCTTCGACGTCGTTCGCGACAACAGGACCGGCAAGAACGCAGCAGAGAACATCCAGGCTGCATAAGGATCTGTCTCCGGCTATTGACCACGGATGTACTGGCAGTAGCCGTCGAGGCAATCTGGAGAAGGTCGCGAGCTCCCGGCCTCTTTCATTTTTTCGGGCCCATGCGGAAGGAGAATGCAATGGCGGATCCCGTCAGTAAAGACAACCTTTTTGCGCCTGCCCCGAACAAGGCAGAAGCCAAGAGCGATGCAACCACACGGTTTGCAAAGCAGATCATCGACACCGAGGCCAAGGCGCGACAGGCCAAAACCGAGCGTCTACGCGCCGCGCGCATGGCCATGGTCCCGGCCCCGGAGGCGGAAACTGCGGTCAAGACCCGCAAGAAGGCCAAGCCTCGGATATAGTCGCGCTCTTTCCGCCAACGGCCACAAGTCGCTTTGAGGCAGCAGAGCAGGATTAAGACAGCGGAATAGTCGATCGCCTCTTCTGCGAGAAGTTGCTTATCGCAATGTTGCCGTAAGACTTCAGGTCTATCGGAAAGCGCTGTTGCACATCGGTTTTGACTGGATCGCGTGCCTCGGCGGCATCGAAATTCTTGCTGCCTGGCTTCGCGACCCTGGTGAGGGAGCATGCTGGATGAGCATTTCGAGCGACGCCCGCTTCTGGGACCGGACCTCGAGGAAATATGCCAGGTCTGCGGTTGCCGATCAGGACGGCTACCAGCGCACCCTGGATCGAACCCGCGCCCTGCTGGGCGCCACCGATCGGGTTCTGGAACTGGGATGCGGTACCGGAACAACGGCGATGCTGCTCGCTGCTGATGTGAAGCGTTACCTCGCCACCGACTTTTCGCCTGGCATGATCGACATCGCCGAGGAAAAGCATCGTAAGAACCCTGTATCGGGCCTCAAGTTCCTTACCGCCGCCGCCGACTCGTCCGATCTGGAGGCGGGCCAGTTCGACGCGGTCCTCGGCTTCAACTATCTCCATCTGGTTCGCGATCTCTCCGGCACTTTGCTGCGCATCCATGCGCTGCTGTCGACCGATGGCCTGTTCATTTCCAAGACGCCCCGCCTTGGCGACATGAACCCGCTGATCCGGCTGGCGCTGTTGCCCGCCATGCGTGCCACCGGGCTTGCGCCGCACGCCGGCGCCTTCAGCACCGCTGCACTTGTTCAGCACATTTCGCAGGCCGGCTTCGACGTTCTCGCCACCGAAATCCACTCGACGAGGGGCAACGACTTCAGGCCCTTCATCGTCGCGCTCAAGCGGTAGCGGCGCCTAGAAGCATTTCTGCTTTTCTTCGAATCGCGGAAACCCTCTGTCTCTTTGTTTTTGCGCAATTCCGGACGGAAAACCGCTGCGTGCTTTTCCTGGAATTGCTCTAGAACGCGTCTCCCTGCAGGCTCGGGTGGGCTACCGCGAAGGCCGGCAGGGCTGCGGCAGAACCTGAGATCTCCACCGACAGCGGGAATGCGGAAAGATCGCAGTCGAAACGCCGGGCATTGGCCACCTGCGGCACCAGGCAGATGTCGGCGATGGTGATGGTATCGCCCAGGCAGTATCGGCCATGGCGGCCGGCCGACCTGAGCGTCGCCTCGAACGAGCGGAAGCCTTCCTCGATCCAGTGCCGGTACCACTCGTTGGTGTCGTCGTCGGAGAGCGTCCAGCGCGATTTCAGGTATTTCAGCACCCTGACATTGTTGAGCGGGTGGATGTCGCAGCCGATGACCTGGGCGAGGCCGCGGACGTAGGCGCGCCCGACCGGGTCGGCGGGCAGAAGCGGCGGCTCGGGATGGGTCTCGTCGAGATATTCGAGCACGGCGAGGCTTTGCGCGAAAACTTGGCCGTCCTCGACCAGCGCCGGCACCAGGCCTTGCGGGTTGAGCGCCATGTAGTCGGGAGTGCGGTGGTCCATCCTCGGCAGGCTGACGAAGCGGGGCTCGTAGTCGAGTCCCTTGAGCGCCAGCGCGATGCGCAGCCGGTATGAGGTCGACGACCTGAAGAAGGTATGGAGCGAGCGCATCGCCGCGGCAGTCAGTTTGACGCGGCGTTGAGGATTTCGTCGGGCGTCGATGAGACGACCTCGACATATTTGGGCATGAACTTGCGGCCCTCGATCAGGCCGACGAAAGCCGGCTTGATTTCTTCGGCCAGCACCTTGCGGATCTTCGCGTGCTCGACGATGTCCGACCACTCGGCAATGAGGAAGAAGCGTTGCGGATCCTCGGTGTCGCGGCACAAGACGCCGTCCTTCACCTGGGCCCAGGATTTGTGCATCGGGTTGCCGTCCGAATAGTCGAATTCCTCGAACAGCTGGACGAATTCGTCCTCGCGTCCGGCCTCTACGCGGAAGTCGTAGATGTGAAGGAAGTTACCCTTCGTCGCCAGTGGTTCCTGCGCCATGGTGCTCTCCTTTTCCAGTGTTCCCAATAATCATCAGTGTACCGCCTTTTATTGCATGCGCAAGGCGCAATGCCTTGCTGGGAAAGGGATTCGCAGCCGTCGGCTTGCCTTCGATCGGCCTGTTACTTCGCTGAAAATATGCGGCGGTACCGCTCTTTCCCGCCGATCGGGCAAGAGCTAGACATTGGGTAATCGCAAGCGAGGGAAAAAGCGTGGCAGCCAAGTCGGCAAAGACGACAGGGACACGGAAAAAGGCGGCGGCCGAGCCGCACCAGCCAAATCCCGAGTTGCAGCAGCTCATCGAAAGGCTGCCATTGTGGAAGCGGCCGGGCTATCTCATCCGCCGGCTGCACCAGGTGCACTACGCCCTGTTTTTCGAGGAATGCGAGGGCTTCGGCATCACCCCGGTGCAATACGGGCTGCTGACCATCCTCTCCGGCAATCCCGATTCTGACCAGATCTCCCTTGCCCAGGCGCTCGGCATCGACCGCACCAATGTCGCCGACGTGCTGTCACGGCTGGCCCAGCGCGGGCTTATCGAGCGCACCCGCAGCACCGAAGACAAGCGCATGGTGCTGGCGCGGCTGACCGCCGAAGGGGAAAAGCTTGTGGCGGCCATGCACCCGGCGATGAGCCGTGCCCAGGACAGGCTGCTCGACACGCTTGCTGACAAGGAACGCGAGGCGTTCCTGTCGACGCTGATCAAGTTGCTCGAGGCCAACAACAAATATGGCCGGGCGGCCCTTGCCACCGCCAAGTTCGGCGACTGACCGACAGTCATTGGTTGCTGTCCGCGCGACCTACCGGTTCCAGCAGGCGACGAGATGGCCGGGCGAGCGCTCCGACAGCTTGGGCGCTTCCTTGCGGCACTGGTCCGACGCCAACGGGCAGCGCGTCGAGAAGCGGCAGCCGGGCGGCGGGTTGACCAGGTCGGGAATCTCGCCGCCATAGACGATGCGCTTGCGCTGGCGCTGGGTGCGCGGATCGGGCACCGGCACTGCCGACAGAAGCGCCTCGGTATAGGGATGGATAGGATGATCGTAGAGATCGTCCCGGTCGGCGATCTCGACCATGCGCCCGGCATAGAGGATCGCCACCCGATGCGAGATGTGGCGAACGACGGAGAGATCGTGGGCGATGAACAGGTAGCTCAGGCCCAACTCCCGCTGCAGGTCCTGCATCAGGTTTACCACCTGCGCCCGCACCGACACGTCGAGCGCCGACACCGGCTCGTCGGCAACGATGAACTCGGGCTGCAACGCCAGCGCCCGGGCGATGCCGATGCGCTGACGCTGCCCCCCGGAAAAAGCGTGCGGAAAGCGGTCATGCGCATCTGCCGGCAGGCCGACGACGCGCAGCAGTTCGGTGATGCGGTCGCGCGCCTCGTCGACATGGCGCACCAGCCCGTGCACCAGCAGCGGTTCGGCGACGAGGTCGATCACCCGCATGCGCGGATTCAGGCTGGAATACGGATCCTGGAACACCAGCTGCATGTTGCGGCGGAGCTTTCGCAGCGCCTCACCCTTGGTGTTGGTGATGTCCTTGCCCTGGAAGACGATCTTGCCAGACGACGCCCTGATGCGGCGCAGCACGGCGCGGCCGGTGGTGGTCTTGCCGGAGCCGGATTCGCCGACCAGCCCGAGCGTCTCGCCGGGCCTGAGGTCGAAGGAGATGTCTTCCAGCGCCTTGAACGCCTTGGGCCGCCCCCAGAAGCCTTGCGCGCCGGTTTCGTAGGTTACGTCGAGCCCCTGCACGCTGAGCAGCGGCGGTGCTGGCGGCTGGGCTGGCACGGGGTTGAGCATCGATAATTCCTGTCAGGGGAAGGACGGCGACATCAGCGGCGTCGCCCAGGCCGGCACCGAAGGCTGCCAGCAGGCGGCTTCCGCATTCGGGCGGATATGTTCGAGCTGCGGCGCCTTGCGGCAGGCCTCGCCCGACAGCGGACAGCGCTGCTGGAACGAGCAGCCCTCGGGCGGTGTCACCAGATTGGGCGGCGTTCCCTCTATCGAGACCAGCCGCTCCGACACCTCGTCGAGCCGCGGCGTCGAGCGCAGGAGCCCTTGCGTGTAGGGATGCGCCGGGCGCTCGAACACGTCCTCTGCAAGGCCGGTCTCGATGATCTGGCCGGCATACATCACCGCAACCCGGTGACAGAGCCCGGCGACGACGCCGAGATCGTGGGTGATCAGCACCACCGAAAGGCCGAGCGACTGCTGCAGTTCGGCGAGCAGTTCGAGAATCTGCGCCTGGATGGTGACGTCGAGTGCTGTCGTCGGTTCGTCGGCGATCAAAAGCTCGGGCTCGCAGGCAATCGCCATGGCGATCATCACGCGCTGGCGCATGCCACCCGAGAATTCGTGCGGATACTGGTCAAGCCGTCGCCGCGGCGCGCTGATGCCGACGGCCGCAAGCAGCTCCTCGGCGCGGTTGCGCGCCTGGGTGCGCGTCATGGCAAGATGCCGTTCCAGCACCTCGCCGATCTGCGTGCCGACCTTCAGCACCGGGTTCAGCGAGGTCATCGGGTCCTGGAAGACCATTGCCACTTCCTTGCCCCTGATATCGCGGGCGAAGCGCTCGCCATCGGTGCCGAGCAGCGAGCGTCCCTTCCACCTGATGTCACCGGAGGCGATGCGGCCGGGCATGTCGATCAGCCCCATCACCGCCTGTGCCGTCACGCTCTTGCCCGAGCCGGATTCGCCGACCACGCCTAGCGTCTCGCCGCGGCCGATGGATAAGGTCACGCCGCGCAGGCCGTGCACCAAGCCGCGCCGGGTGTCGAACTCGACCTTGAGCTTCTCGACCTCGAGCAGCGGCATGCCCGTGCTGTTGGCGCTGACGTTCATGAGCGGCCTCCCTGGCTCTTGGCTTCGGGGTTTTGCATCTTCGGGGCGCGGCGGGCCTGCCGGGCGGCCAGCTTGACGCGCTGGTAAGCGAAGCGCTTCTCGCGTTCCTGCGGGTCGGTGGTGACGCGCACCCAGCTGGCAAAGAGGTTGACGGCGAGCACGGTGACGGCGATCGACAGGCCGGGGAAGGTGATCAGCCACCAGGCGACGAAGATGTAGTCGCGGCCGTTGGCGACATCCAGGCCCCAGCTCGTCGCCGGCGGCTGTACGCCGAGCCCGAGGAAGGAGAGCGCTGCTTCCGCCAGCACGATGTTGGTGAATTCGAGGATGCCGAGCGTCAAAAGCGGCGAGATCAGATTGGGCAAGATGTGGCGGAACACCACCCTGGATGTCTTGCAGCCGATCATTTCGGCAGCCTCGACATAAGGCGTCTGGCGCACCGAAAGCACGATGCCCCGCACGACGCGGGCATAGACCATCCAGTTGGTGATCGCGAGCACGATGATCATCGTCGTCATGCTCGGGCCGATGACCGAGATCACCAGCAGGATCAAAAGCAGGCCCGGGAAGGCTACCTGCACGTCGACGATGCGCATGATGATGGAGTCGGCGCGACCGCCCTTGAAGCCGGCCCACAGGCCGAGCACCACGCCGAAGGTTCCCGCCGACAGCACCACGACAACGCCGACCAAAAGCGAGGCGCGGGCGCCGTAGATGACGCGCGAAAGCACGTCGCGGCCGAGATGGTCGGTGCCCAGGATGTGGTCCCAGCTGCCCTTTGGCAGCCAGGCCGGCGGCTTGAGCCTTGAGACGACCGACTGCGCTGCCGGATCGTAGGGCGCAATCAGCGGAGCGAAGATCGCCATCAGCAGAAGTGCCACGATGACGGCGAAACCGAGCGTGCCGAGCTTGTCAGGCCAGAGCTCGCGGCCGAACTCGTCGAGCTTTGCCCAGAGGGACGGGCCGCGCCTTGAGGTCTTGGCGGTCACGACCGGCGTCGTCACAGGCATGGGGATAGCCATCTCAAGCCAACCTTATCCGGGGATCGATGAGTTTGTAGATGACGTCGAGGCCGACATTGATGACCACGATCAGCACCGCCACCGTGAAGACGATCGCCTGCAGCAGGAACAGGTCGCTCTTCTGGATCGCCTGCATGGCCGTCAACCCGAGGCCGGGCCAGGCGAACACGGTCTCGACCACGACGGTGTAGCCGGCCAGCGCACTGATCAGCTCCCAACCTGCCAGCGTCACGAACGGCACCAGCGTGTTGCGCATCGCATGCACCATGACGACGCGCGGAAAGCGCAGTCCCTTGGCGCGCGCCGTGCGCACATATTGCTGGTTCAGCTCGTCGATCATCGACGAGCGCACCAGCATCACCAGCCGCGCCAGCGACGGCATGGCGAGCGTGATCGCCGGCAAAATGAAATAGGGCAGGCCGCCCATGCCCGATGTCGGCAGCCATCTCAGCGTCACCGCAAAGAACACGATGAGGATGAGCCCGAACCAGAATTGCGGCAGCGACAACCCGAACAAGCCTACGAAAACAGTGGTACGGTCCACCCATCCGCCGGGCCTTAGTGCCGCGATCGCGCCCAAAGGCAGCGCCAGCACGATCGCCAGGCCGAGGCCGGCGCCGATCAGCATCAGCGTGTTGGGCAGGCGTTCGAGCACGACATCGAGTGCCGGCCGGCGCTGCCACAAGCTTTCGCCGAAATCGAGCCGCGCGAGATCGCCGACGAAATCGACGAACTGCTCGCCCATCGGCCGGTCGAGGCCGAATTGCTGTGCGAAGGCCGCGCGCTGCGCGTCGGTTGCCGAAAGCGGCAACATGACCTTTACCGGGTCGCCGACCATGCGGGTGGCGATGAAAACGATCAGAGTCACACCGATAACGACAAGCAGGCCTTGTCCGATGCGGCGGAGCAGAAAACCACCCATAGTCCTCTCCATTGCCTGAAGCCGGCTCCCCCGAGCCGGCCTCAGAATTTCCGGGGTCCGCTTATGTTTTTATGTCGGACCCGCGTTCTCCAATATTATTCCGTGACCTTCATCTCCTTGACTAGGAGTTTGGAGTCGACACGCGGCTGCCATTCGAGGCGCTTGGAGAAGCCGTAGATGTCCTGCTGGTTGAGCAGCGGGACGAGATACGACAGATCGTACGACTTCTTGGTGATGGCGTCGTACATGGCCTGGCGCTTCTCGACGTCGGTCTCGATCCTGGCGGCGTTGATCTGGTCCGACATTTCCTGGTCGCTGTTGGACGCGGAACTCGCCTTGCTCTGTAGCACCGATGTCATTTCACGGTCGACGTCGAGCAGTTCGTTGGAGTTCGACAGGAAGACCGCATCCGGCCGCTTGTTCTTGTCGAACAGCTGGTTGAGGTACTCGCCGAAGTCCTCGATCTTGATGTCGACGTTGAGGCCTGCATCCTTCCAATAGGCGCCGACGGCCTCGATCAGTTCGCGGTCCTTGAGCCAGCGGCCGGCTTCGCCGACGAGCTTGACGGTCTTGCCCTCGGCGCCCGCTTCCTTGATCAGGGCCTTCGCCTTGTCGACGTCGAACACGTAGTCAGGCAGCGCCTTGTTGTAGCCGAAGGCCTTGGGGTTGACGACCTGTCCCTTGGCCGGCGTGGCGTAGCCGCCAAACAGGCTCTCGGCCAGCGCCTTGCGGTCGACCGAAATGTTCATGGCCTCGCGGACGCGCGGGTCCTTGGTCACCTCGTTGTCGGTCGACACGATCATGAGCGTCGTTTCGAGGCCGCTGACGGCCGCGAATTTCGGCGCCTGCTCGGCGAATTCCGGCAACAGGTTGGTGATGACGTCGAGCTCGCCGGCCATCAAGCCCGACAGGCGGGTGCCGGACTCGCCGACGAACCGGTAGGTCACCTTGTCGATCGCAGGTGCGCCGCCCCAATAGTCGGCGTTCTTCTCCAGTACGATATCCTGGCCGCGGTTCCAGCTGGTGAACTTGTAGGGACCGGTGCCCGAAGGCGCCTCGGCAAACTTGGCATCGCCCGAATAGGCGGCCGGGATCATCTTCATCCAGTACATGCGCGACGGCAGGATCGGGTCGGGACCTGAAGTCAGGATGCGCACGGTCAGGTCGTCGACCTTCTCGGCGCCGGTGATGGTGCCGAAATAGGCCATCTGCTCGGACTTCAGCGCCGGGTCGATGACGCGCTTGACGCTGTTGACCACGGCGTCCGCATTGAACGCCTCGCCATTGTGGAACTTGACGTCGGGCCGGAGCTTGAACTCCCAGGTCTTGGCGTCGACCTGCGTCGGGGCCGCAGCCGCGAGGCCCGCGACCAGCTCGCCCTCGGGCGTGCGCGCCATCAGCGTTTCATAGACGTTGTCATTGATCGCGCGCTCGCCGCCGTCGTCGCGCACCTGCGGATCGAGTGTCGACGGCTCGGAGCCAATTGCGATGGTGATGTCTGCTGCCTCCGCCGTCAGCGGCGAAAGCGCCATGATGGCCGCCAAGGCGGCACTGCTTGCCAGTCTCGTCAATAAGTTCATCGGTCCACCCATTAGCTATGACAATAAAAGCGAGCGAAGTGCGCAGTCTTGAGCTGCGCTGATATCGCGGGTCGCCACATCCCTCGGCAAGAAGAGTGGATTGTATGCAATCGACTGTCAAGCGAATGTTGATCAACTTTTGGCCTGGCATGATGCAGTCAACTGAAGGTGCCCTGAAACATCAATCAAATAGTTGAAATTGCTCAAAATTTAGAACGCGATTGCTGAAATTTCGTTCATGAATAGCAGCTGCGCAGATCGCGATAGCCAGCTTTCTGGTCATTTCTTGCATATAGTATACCAAAAATGGCCACGAAATGGCCAGACGGGACGCTGTTATGGCTGTTTCCAGGGGGAAGACCGAGTGCCAGTAGAGCGCGGGACCGACCCTGGCATCAAGAGTTTTCGATGCAACCAGACACAGTTTCGTATTATCGTGTCTACCGGGACGACTTTATTCTCGGATGCGTGTTGCTGACGTCATTGGTGATGACGCGCCTCATTCTGGCAATAAATCTTCCGGACTTTCGTCAGCTGCTATCGCAATTCGCGAACCGAGGGCTACCAGGCATTTGGATCATGCCTGGCATCGGGCTTCGCCGGTCGAGTTGGGATATTGACTGACCAAGATTCCGCTTGGCGTCCAATTTGTCGGTTACCTGCTCGGCGACTATGCGCTGCTTGTCGCCGCCGGTCAGCTCGAAATGCGCTGTTCCCCGCCTCTTTAGGCGCGGGTGTCACGCCTGGCTGAAATAGCGCGGCGGCAGGTGCACGGCATCCGGGTTCAACCGCTCGAACACCGCAGCCATGTCGAACAGCCGGTTCTCGGACCCGCTTGCGCCCAGAATCTGCACGCCTGCCGGCATACCGCTTGCCGCCTTGCCGAAAGGAAAGGCAAGTGCCGGGTGTCCGGTCAGGTTGGCCAGGATGTTGGGGATTGGCTCCTCAAGAAAGTAGAACTTGTCGACTGTCCTGAGCGGTCCGGCCGAGGCGAGCGCCCCCGGCATCAGCAGGGCATCGACCCGCGCCAGCTGCGTATCGAGCTTGTGCCTAAGGATGCCGCGCAGCCGTTCGGCTGCCACGAGGTCGGTTGCGGCAAGGCATTCACCCGCCAGCGAGCGGCCGCGGAACATTTCGCCGAAGGCGGAAAAATTGCTGCGCACCTCGGTGCCGTATTGGGTGGCGATCTCGGCCATCATCACGATGGCGCCGGGCGCGTGGAAGGTCTCCAGCGGCGGCAGGTCGACTTCGACGATCTCGCCGCCATGGCTGGCGAAAAGCTCAAGCGTCTTGGCCATTGCCGCCGCCATCTCGGGCCTCAGCTTGTCGCTAAGCCCCCAGCCGTCTGGCGATATGCCGAGCCGCATGCCGGCGAAGCCCGGCTCGTCGGCATAGGGCGGCCGCGTCCATTTTGTGCCCGACATCACGGCATGCAGGATGCGGCAGTCCTCGACCCGTGCCGCGATTGGGCCGCAATGGTCCATCGAGCGGGCAAGCGTGTCGACGCCGTCGACCGGCACGACGCCGAAGCCCGGCTTCAGGCCGACCATGCCGCACATGGTCGAGGGCAGGCGGATCGAGCCGGCCGTGTCGGTTGCAACCGAGCCCTTGCACAGCCCGCCGGCGACGGTCACGCCCGAGCCGCTCGACGATCCTCCGGGAAACATCTCGGTATTCCAGGGGTTGCGCGCCGGCGGAAACGGCAGGTCAAAAGACGGTCCTCCGAAGGCGAGCTCATGGCAATTGGCCTTGCCGATGACGATGGCGCCTGACGCTCGGAGGCGGCTCACGACTGGCGCGTCGGCCTTTGGCTTCCTGCTGAGCCGCGAATGCGAAGCGCCGGTGTTGGGCATGCCGGCGACATCGACAATATCCTTGACCGAGACCGGCACACCGGCCAACGGGCCGACCTTCTCGCCGGCCGCGATCCGCGCGTCGAGCGCCCTTGCCTCCGTCAGCGCCGCATCAGTCGCGACATGGACGTAGCCTGACAACGCGCCGTCGAAACGCGCGATGCGGTCGAGGAAATGGGCTGTTACCTCCACCGCGGAAATCTCCCGCTGCGCCACCCCTGAAGCGATCTGTGCGATCGGCATGCGCTCGAACGGCGTCATCGTCCGACACCCTTGTCGTGCTCGGCGAGCAGCTCGGCCACGCGCCTGGCCAGCCGGTCGAGGATGGCTGTGCCGCGGGCGAAGTCGGCGACCTCGGCAGCAGATGCTTCCTGAGGCAACGAGATCGCCGGGCCCGCCGGCGTCGGCGTGGGAGGCGTGGTCACTTCACGCATGGTTCCTCCACATCGAGGCAAATTTGGAATTGATCAGTATACATCTGATGTGCATTCTGCATTTAGAGGATGTAGGGAGAGAGATTGGATTTGTTGGAAAAGCGCTTTGACGTCGTGGTGGTTGGCGGTGGCATTGTCGGCCTTTCGGTAGCTCTGGAAGTCCAGTCGCACGGTCTCTCGGCAGCCATAGTCGATCCAGGCGTGGTCACCGACCGAGCGTCCTACGGCAATGCTGGGGTGCTCAGCCGTGGCTCGATCTTCCCGATGGCTGCGCCCGGCATCCGCTCCCGTTTGCCGCGTTATGCGCTTGGACGCGACATTGCCGTCCGCGCCCGCTTGCGCTCGCTGCCACATCTGTTGCCCTGGCTGACGCGTTTCCTGGTTGCTGCGGAGGAAGGCGCCTGGCGCCGCGCGGCCGCCGCTCTCGACCCGATGGTGGCGCAAGCCTTCGACCGTCATGTCGCGATGGCCGAACTGGTCGGCGGCCGCCATCTCATCAAGCGCAATGGCTGGTTGAGGCTCTACCGCAACGCCGAGGGGCTCGCCGGCAGCAGGCTCGAACGTGAGGTGCTTGCCCAGCAGCGCGTCAGCTTCCACTGCCTCGACGAGGACGAGATCCGCCAGCTCGAACCGCATCTTGCCCACCGCTTCACCCACGGCATCTTCTTTCCCGACACCGGCTCGGTCGAGAGCCCGGGCGAACTGGTCGAACTGTATCGCGCTGCCGCCGAGGCGCGGGGCGCCGCCTTCGTCGCCGGAGCGGCCGATGCAATCATCGAGGCCGAGGGGGGAATGGCCGTTCGGGCAGGCAACCGCCGCATCGAGGGACGTCATGTTGTGCTGGCAGCCGGAGCACGTTCGGCAACGCTTGCCGCAACCCTCGGCTATCGTTTCCCGCTGGCGGCCGAACGCGGCTACCACCGACATTTTGAGTTGCCCGACGGTGTCGAGCTGCGCCGTCCGGTCTATGACGCTGCCGGCGGTTATGTACTGTCGCCGATGAACGGCAAGGTCAGGCTGCTCAGCGGCGTCGAGCTGGCGCGGCCCGACGATCCGCCTGACCACGTCCAGATAGAGGCTGTCGAGCCCGATGCGCGCAGGACGCTGGCCTTCACGCAGCCGGTCGAGGACACGCCGTGGCTGGGCAGCCGCCCGTCGACGCCTGACGGGCTGCCGGTTATCGGTCGCGCCGCGCGCCATCCACACCTGGTCTTCGCCTTCGGCCACGGCCATATCGGCTTCGCAAACGGTCCGGCCACAGGGGCTATCGTTGCCAGCCTGGTCGCGAGCCAGAAGCCGCCGCTGCCGGTCGAGGCTTTTTCGCCGGCCCGCTTTGGCGGCTAGGCAACCCATGGCAAACCGGCTCACGGCAACGTCAGCCCGCCGTCGACATGCAGTGCCTGGCCGGTGATCTGGCTCGCCTCCCGCGACAACAGGAACTGGATCGCCGCGGCCACATCGGCCGGTTCGGTCAGCTGGCCCGTCGGTGTCACCGCGATGGCCTTTTCCAGCGCCGAACTGGTGGCCGCGAAATGCCCCTTTGGGTCCTTGCGGGTGAAGCCGGGCACCACGCAGTTCACCGTCACGCCCTTGGGCGCGAGCTGGACCGCCATCGATTTCGCCAGGGCCTCCAGCGCACCCTTGCCGGCCGAGGTCGCCGGGAAGTGGATGTCGGCGGTGCCGAAGATATGGGCGACGAAGGAACTCACCACCACGACGCGGCCCCATTCGGAGGCATCGAGATCGGCCATGGCCGCATTGACCAGCCTGAGCAGCGCCGTTGGCATCGTGGCGAAGGCCTGCTCCAGATCCTGGGGCTGCACTTCGCCCAGCGTCGAGCGCGCCGCCTGGGCGGCGTTGCTGACGATCTGGTCGACGCGGCCGAAGCGCTCGCGTGCCGCCGCCACCATCCTGGCCGGCACGTCGGGGTCGGCCAGATCGCCGACGACCATGTCCACCACGGCACCTTTCCGCCCGCAGATCTCGGCCACTTCGCCCAGACCTTCGGCGTTCTTGCGCGTGTGCAGCACCAGGCCGACGCCCGGCGCCGAAAGCCGCCGCGCCGTCTCGGCGCCGATACCGCTGGCCGCCCCGGTGATGAGCACGATGCGATCGAATGTCCTGGCCAAATCCCTGTCCCCGTTCTGTTGAGAAATATGTCTAGAGGCTGACGGCTCACGCGCCCAGAGCTAGCCCGTCTTTGCGTTTGTCCGAACCGCCGAGCAAGCTGCCGTCCGCGTCGCGCAGCACGAACTGCGCGCCGCCGAAATCGCTGCGCCCACCAAGCTCGCCAGCACCTTCCGGGTCGGTGTAGCCGGCGTCGCGCAGGGCGCGTGCGATCCTGTCGGGCGTGCCCGGCTCGATCGCCAGTTGCTTCGCGCCTTCCAGCCGCCAGCGCGGCGCATCGATTGCCGCCTGGAGCTTCTCGTTCCAGGCCGCCAGCCGCACCATCATCTGCACATGGCCCTGCGGCTGCATTGCCCCTCCCACCACGCCGAAGCCGCAGTGGAAACGGCCGTCCTTCAGCGCTGCCGCCGGCACGACCGTATGATAGGCGCGCTTCGACGGTCCCGGCCCGTTGATATGTCCCGGTTCCGAAAAGCCAAAGCCACGGTTCTGAAGCACGAAGCCATGACCCGGCACGCCGATGCCTGAGCCGAAGCGTTTGAAGATGCTGCTCATCAGCGTCACCGCCAGGCCGTCGCTGTCGACGACCACGGTGCACACTGTATTCCCGGCTGGATCGGCCACCGTCTCCTTGGCATGCGCCAGCGCCCGGCCCACCGCCTGCACCATGGCAAGCGTGGTGCCGGGGTCGTCACGTTCCAGCGGCAGGGCGTCCAGTTCCTCCAGCGCGTCAAGCACTGCCACGCCATGGGTGTTGGGCGGGCATTCAAGCATGGTCAGCCCGCGAAAGCTCCGACGCAGCGGCTCGCCGAAATCGCCGCGATGGGCGGCGAAGTCTCCTGCGGACAGCACGCCGCCGCATGCCTGATTGGCGGCAGCTGCGCGCTGCGCCGCGTCGCCGAGATAGAAGGTATCGGGTCCGTCGGCTGCGATAGCCTGCAGGACTTTCGCCAGTTCGGGATTGGCGAAGCGTTCGCCCGCGCGCGGCGCGTTGCCTGAACTGTACATGGCGGCCGCGGCCGCATCGCCCTTGATGATCGGTTCGAACAGCGCCCATTCGCGCGCCGCAATGGGCAGCACCTCGAAGCCGCCGGCGGCAAGCGCGACGGCAGGCGCCAGCAGCTGCGCCATCGGCAACCGGCCGTGGCGCATATGCAGGTCGAACCAGCCGCGCACGGCACCTGGTACGGTCACTGACAGGGCGTGTCGTTCGGGGATGCGCCGGTTGGGCAGCCGCTCCAAGATATCGGCGGTCAGCGCCGCCGGCGCCCGGCCGGTGCCGTTGTAGCTTGTGCCACGGCCATCGGGCTCGACCAGCATGGCCAAGAGGTCGCCGCCGATGCCTGTTGCCATCGGCTCGACCACCCCGAGGATGGCGTCGGCCGCGATCGCCGCATCGACCGCCGAGCCGCCGGCCGCCAGCATGTCGATTGCCGTGCGCGCCGCCAGCGGATGGCCTGTCGCCACCATCGCGTTCTGGCCACGTACGCCGTTCGCCGGATCGTTCATCTCAGCCATTCCTTTCCTCGCTCCGGTCATTCGAGCTACGACATACTGTATGCGCATGCTTGAAACATGCGGACGAAGCGACTGTAGAATGCGGCTTGCGTCAATGTCAATTTGGTATACAGTATTCCAAATCAGATTTGAAAAAGCCATTCAGCCGACAGGGGAACCCGATGACTGTGCCGATGAACCCGGATGAATTTCGCACTGCGCTGGAAAACGCCATCAAGGGCAAGAGCGCCAACAAATCGCCGTTCTCGATGGCCTGGGCCAGCGGCAAGCTGAGCCGCGACCATCTCTCGCGCTGGGCCGAGAACCACTACCACTATGTGGGGCCGTTCGCGGATTACCTCGGTTACATCTATTCCCGCATGCCCGAGCAGTATGTCGAGGCCAAGGATTTCCTGCTCGCCAACATGTATGAGGAAGAGATCGGCGGCGACCGCCACACCGATCTGCTGATACGTTTCGGCGAGGCTTGCGGCACATCTCGTGAGCGCATGACCGACCCGGAAAACATGTCGCCGACGACGCGCGGCCTGCAGAGCTGGTGTTACGCGGTGGCGATGCGCGAGGACCCGATCGTCGCCGTTGCCGGGCTTGTCGTCGGCCTCGAATCCCAGGTGCCGTCGATCTACCGCAAGCAGACGCCGACGTTGCGCGACAGCTACGGCTTTACCGACGAGGAAGTCGAGTTCTTCGACCTGCACATCGTCTCCGACGAAATCCACGGCGAACGCGGCTACCAGATCGTGCTGGAGCATGCCCGCACGGTCGAGATGCAGGAACGTTGCCTGAAGATCTGCGAGGTCGGCGCCCAGATGCGCCTGCTCTACACCACCGCACTCTACAACGACTATGTCGCCGAGGATGTGAAGCTCGGCCGCGTCGCACCCATGGAGCCGGAGCTTGCCGGTATCGGCGGGGTTTGAGGCTCGCACATGCCGACAGTCGTGATCCACAAAAACGGTGAAGCCTTCACAGGTGAGGTCAAGGACGACACCAACCTCGTCGTCCGCGCCGGCATCAAGCAGTTTCCCTATCCGCACCTCGCCTACAAATGCGGCATGGGAAAATGCGGCACCTGCGCCAGCCGCATCCTGGCCGGCGCCGAGCACCTGCCGCCGCCCAACTGGAAGGAGAAGAAACAGCTCGGCGACAAGCTCGACGAGGGTTTTCGGCTCGTCTGCCAGCTGTGGATCAAGAACGACATCGAGCTCCGCCAGGAGAAGGTGACGGAGCAGGCCTAGCGCAATTCCAGGAAAAGTGCGCAGCGGTTTCCGTCCGGAATTGCGCAAAGCAGAGCCAGCCGAGCCGGAAGGCGCGGCACTTCCCGAACAATTTTGCCGGCAATGCTTCGGTGGCGTCGGCGTGATCAGCAATCAGCACGAGGTGGACAATGTATGTGGTTCTGACGACCAAGCCGGGCGAATTCCGGACCGAGATGAGCCCCGGCGTACAGCCGGTCGAGACCTATGACTACATCTTCTACGGCCGCAAGCGCGCCAGCTTCACCATCGCCAAGCTGACCGATCAGGACCAGACGCGCATCCGCATCGTCGAGGACGAGCCGCCGCAGATCGAGAACAACGTGCCCTGCAAGCTGTTCGAGAAATTCTCGTCCGTCGAGGAAGCCCGCCACGAGCTCAAGACGCTGACCACCTACGGCAGCATGGACATCCAGCTCAAGCTGGTCTGACCGGCCAACAGCATCGAACGCGCCGATGATCAACATCACCTTCATCACCAACGACAACAAGCAGGTGTCCGCGCCCGAAAACAGCAATCTGCTGCGCGTGTCGCTGCGCGAGAAGGGGGGCATCCCCTTCAAATGCGGCGGCGGGCTGTGCGGCACCTGCAAGTGCCGGATCGAGACCGGCATCGAGAACACCGATGCCGTCAAGCCCAAGGAACGCAACCACCTGACGGCAGACGATCTCGCCGCCGGCTTCCGCATGGCCTGCCAGACCTTCGTGCTCGGCGACGTCGCCGTCTCCTGGGTGCCAAAAGGACGCTGACGCGCCTTCGAACGCAGAACGACTTCCGAAAGCAAACGACCAATGACTGAGCGACACCTGAACTACATCGCCGGCGAGTGGCAGCCCGCTTTCGGCGGCGCCACTTTCGAGGACCGCAATCCGGCCGACGAGCGCGACCTCATCGGCCTGTTCCCGGATTCGGATACCGTCGATGTTTCCGCCGCCGTTGCCAGCGTCTCAACGGCCTGGCCGGCCTGGGCGGCGCAGTCGCCGGAGGTTCGCGCCGACGTGCTGTTCCGTGCCGCCGACATCATGGCCCGTCGTGCCGACGAGATCGCCGCAGAGCTGACCCGCGAGGAAGGCAAGACGCTTAACGAGGCGCGCAACGAGGCAAGGCGCATCGCCGCCAACTTCCGCCTCTATGCCGGCGAGGCGCTGCGCCTCAATGGCGAGACCTATCCGAGCGAAAGCGCCCAGCTGGTGCTGTCTCTGCGCCAGCCGGTCGGCGTGGTCGCCGTCATCACCCCGTGGAACTTCCCGCTGTCGATGGCCGCCCGCAAGCTTGGCCCGGCCCTTGCCGCCGGCAACGGCGTCGTCTTCAAGCCGTCCGAGGTCACGCCCCTGATGGGCCAGCGCCTCGTCGAGGTGCTTCTTGAGGCCGGCCTGCCGCCCAAGCTTGTGGCGCTCGTCCAGGGCAAGGGCGCCAAGGTCGGCCAGGCGATCACCGCGAGCGCAGGCGTCGATGCGCTGACCTTTACCGGCTCCTATGCGGTCGGCAAGCAGATCGCAGCGTCGCTCTCCACCGACACCCGCGTCCAGCTCGAGATGGGTGGCAAGAACGCGACCGTCGTGCTTTCAGACGCCAGCATCGACAAGGCCGTCGCCACCATCGAGCGCGGCGCCTTCGGCCTCACCGGACAGGCCTGCACCGGCACCAGCCGTGTGCTCGTCGCTCGCCCGCTCTATGCCGAACTGGTGGCGCGGCTCGAAAAGTCTGTTGCCGCCATCAAGGTCGGGCCGGGCACGGCAGACGGCGTGCAGATGGGCCCGCTTGCCACCCGGGCGCAATACGACAAGGTTTTGGCCTATGTCGGCATCGCCCGCGAGGAGGGCGGCCGCGTCGTCGGTGGCGATGCTTTGCGCGAGGCCGACCAGAGCCTTGCGCATGGCTATTTCGTTCGCCCCGCCGTCGTCTCCGATCTGCCGGAGACCAGTCGCCTTTGGCGTGAGGAGATTTTTGGACCGGTAGTCGCCATCCGTCCCATCGACAGCCTAGACGAGGCGATCAGGCTGGCCGACGATACCGAATACGGCCTCGCCGTCTCGCTGGTGACCGGCGATCTGCCGTCGGTGCTGCGTTTCGCCCGCGAGACCCAGCACGGCATCGTCAAGGTCAACAGCCCAACGACTGGCGTCTCGCTCAACGCGCCGTTCGGCGGCCTCAAACATTCGAGCAACCAGGCGGCCAAGGAGCAGGGCGGCGCCAACGTCATGGACTTCTACAGTCGCATCAAGAGCGTCTATCTTGGGGCCTGACATGCTCCAGCGCCTGACTGAGCTGATGCCCGGCGACTTCGTGCCGGGCCATCTGTTCGGCATGGGCGCCATGGTCTTCGTCGCCGCCTTGCTGCAGGGCATAGGCGGTCTTGGCTTTGCCATGGTTTCGGCGCCGCTTGCAGTGCTGTTCTTTCCCGAAATGGCGCCCGGGCCGCTGCTGGTGCTCGGTGCCGGCCTGGCGCTGCTTGGCCTGCTCCGCGATTTCGATGCCGTCGACTGGCCGAGCGTCACCACGCTGATGGTCGGGCGTGCCGGCGGCACGCTGCTTGCGGGCGCGACGCTCGCGGCCTTGCCCACCAATGCATTCTCGATCGTCTTTGCTCTGTTGATCCTCGCGGGCGTCGGCCTCAGCTTCGCCGGCTGGAAGGTCAGGGCATCTCACCCCAACATGGCGATCGCCGGCCTCGCCTCGGGGCTGATGGGCACCATAACCTCGTCGGGCGCGCCGCCCTTCGCCATTGTCATGCAATATGTGCCGCCGCGTCAGATGCGGGCGACCATCAGCTGTGTCTTCTTCGCCGGCGCCATCCTGTCGCTGCTGATGCTCGCTTACGTCGACCGTTTCACACTGCCGCAGCTCTGGCTCGGCATCCTGTTGTTCCCGCTGATGCTCGGTGGCTTCTTCGTCTCCGGCCGGTTCCATCGCTATTTTTCGCCGCGTGGTGTTCGTTTGCTTCTGCTCACCATGTCCGGGCTCGGTGCGCTTGGCATTCTCGCGAGGACGGTTGTCCAATGAGCCTGCCTCACATCACGGATGAACTGGTCGAGGCAGCCGTCTCCGCCGCCGATGCACGCGCGACGCTGGCCGATGCCTTCCAACGTTTCGGGCGTGAGGAAGCGGCGATGCAGCCACGCATCCGCAGCGAGGCCGCTGGCATCAAGTTGTCGACCCTGGGCGCGGTCATCCCCGGTCAGGACGTGGTTGGCGCCAAGGTCTACACCACCATCAAGGGCCAATTCTCCTTCATCATCCTGCTGTTTTCCTCGGTCGACGGCCGCGCGCTCGCCACCTTCGATGCCGGCGCCATCACAAGGCTGCGCACCGCCGGCTGCTCTGTCATCGCAGCACAGCAACTTGCCCGTCCGGAAGCTGCGACGCTCGCGGTCTTTGGCTCCGGTCCGCTCGGCCGGGCACATGCCATCCAGATGGCCGAAGTCTTCCCGCTCAAGCGTGTGCTGTTGGTCAGCCGCTCGTCCGATCCTGCCCTGGCGGCCGGGTTGGAAGCTGCCTGCGGCGTCCCTACGCGACTGGCCACAGCAGAACAGGCGGCGTCAGAGGTCGACATTCTGATCACCGCCTCGCGCTCGCCATCAGCGCTGTTTTCCGGTGACCTGCTCAAGCCCGGGTCTTTCATCGCCGCCGTCGGTTCGAGCCTGCCCAACACGCGCGAGCTCGACGACCGGGCAATGGCCCGTGCTTCGCTTGTCGCCGTCGAATGGCGCGAACAGAGCCTGCGCGAGGCCGGCGATCTCGTGCTGGCAGATTCCGCGGCGCTCACGCCGGACAAGATCGTCGAACTCGGCGAGATCCTTGCCGGCAAAGCACGCGGCCGCACCAGCGCGGACGAGATCACCATCTACAAGTCCGTCGGTGTCGGCTTGCAGGACATCGCGTTGGCCGGATTGGCTTATCGGCGGATCGTCGGCGGCTAGCCGTGGACGTCAGGCGTGGGCCGCGCTGATGGCAGCGGCCACCGAGAAGCCGCCGACGATCAGGGCCGCCGCCCGGTAGGAGTGCCGGCGGAGCGCCGCCGGAAGTGCCGCGCCCAGTGCCGTCCAGCCGATGCCGGCCAGCGAGGAAAGCAGCACGAAGCAGGCCACGCCGGCCGGCTGACTGTCTGCCATCAGACCCGGGATGACGATGGTGCCGACCAGCATCGCCTTGGGGTTCAGCATAGTCGTCACGATCACGCGCCAGAATGCACCCTGCCTCGCCTTGATGTCGGGCACGACCGGCTGCCGCCACAGCCTGGCCGCCGAAACCAGCAGCCAGGCCGACGCGATGGCCCTCATGACGGCGAGCGCCACTGGCGTGCCGTGAAACTGCTCCTGGAGCACCAGGAACAGGCTGACGGCAAGTGCATAGCCCAGCGCCTCGGCCAGAGGCAGGTGGAGCGCCTTGCGCAATCCCATCGCCGCGCCCGATGCGGCCAGGATGGTGTTGGTCGGCCCCGGCGTCAGCAGGATGGCCAGGGATGCGGCGACAAACGACAGGACTGACATCGGGGTATCCATGGCTGCGTGAAGCTCTCGGCCATTTATGCCCGCGCATGGAGGCCGACCTTGACCCAGGTCAAGCCGTCGTCCAGCAGTCATGCTGGGACGACGACAATCTGCGCCATCGCCTCTGAAATTGCGCCTGCGCCGATCGTCTGCCTCTACCCTTTCTTCGCGGCCTGTCGAGCCTGCTGCAGGCTGACCACTCCGTCCCTGGAGATCGTGTAGTTGCCGCCATTTCGGGACACGACCAGCCGCTTGGCTTTCAGCACCTTGAACTCGGCGAGGCCGGCGCCCTCGAGGGACCAGCCCTCGCGGGTGACGAACGATGCTTCCAGAGGTCGGTTCCTGGCGTCCTTTTCAAGGATGATCGTGCCGCCGAACGACAGCACTTCGAGCGCTTTGCGCTCCTTCTTCGAGATGTTCATGATGTTGAGTGTCCGCAATCCCGGCGACCAGGCACCGGGCGTCATCCATTATGGCAAGCTGTGGGCTCACCGATTTGGCTGAACACGGCCCCGGTCCACGCAATGCGTGAAGCGGGGCTTTAGCGGGACTCAAAAGAACAGGTCATGATGGTGCGGAGCTATAGGTCCGATTGCGGCGGGCTCAAGGCGGCCCCGCCGGCGATAGCGGTCAGCGACCCTGCAAAACCCGGATCAGCTTGCTGTTGTCCGCCGTGCGGGAATCGAGATTGACGTAGTCCTGGTAGGTGATGCGGTTGCTGGCCATGCCGTTGATCAGGCGCTTGCAGAAGGTGGCCGCATAGTTCTTCGGATCGATGTTGAACACCGCGGCCATCTCGGCCTTGTCCTTGGCCGAGCGGGCATTCTCGTCCTTGATGCAGCTGTTCATCGTTTCGCGCTTGAGGGCAGGGCTGCCGGCCAGAGTCGTCTGGGCGGTCTTGTATTCGCCTTGAGACATGGTGGTGCAACCAGCGAGAATTACGGAGATGCCGAGGAGCGCAGCCAAACGAATCATTCTTACACATTCCAAATGTTCTGAATATTTTTCTCGAAATGATCAGAACTGAATGCTGCCTGCAATCGCAAAGGTATTTCAGGAAAACTTGATATTAAAGGATCGAACTGGCGATGTCGTCCAGACAAGTGCTTCGGTGTCTACCACCACCGTGGACTTGGCTCGCATATGATCATGTAGCATTGCATGTAGCGAGCATATTCGGCCGTGCTCGGTTGCGGCCATTTGCGGCTGTCGCTGTAGCCTTTCAGCAGGCTGGAGCACTCGCTCCTCTCGGGATCCATGAAGTCGAAGACGATTGTGGCAGGCGAAATCATCGTCATGCCCGCCAAGATGAGGCACCCAAGACCTGCTGTCAGGAAAAGGTGGACATTGCGCATGGATACACCAAATACAGGAAAGGTGAATTCTTGCGACTACATGCCGAAGGCATCAAGAAATACGGATAAGAAGGCGTTTACGTCAAGTCGTCAATTTGGAACGACTTGACAGTGCAAAGGGATGGCCCACGCCATCTATGGGACGGCGCAGGTGCTTATGGCGCCGACTTCATTTGCCGTTGGCAAAACCGATGGTCGCTGCCGCCTAATCCTGCGGAATTTCCGCGGCATTGTAGACATGCCGTGCGGCGAGCAAGGCCGCGAGTTCGCTGTCCCCGGCGATCACGGCGCGCAGGATGCCGGCATGCTCTTCCCAGTTCTGGCGGCCGCGGCGCTTGCTGACAGGCGCAAACAGCATCACCGTGCGGTCGCGCAGCGAGCGCACCATGTCCTGCAGCACCGAATTGGCGGCAACAGTCGCCAGCGCCTCGTGGAATTCGGTGTTCTGGCGCGACAGAAGAACGGGATCATCGGTGTCGGCGAGCTTTGCGCCGTCGTCGAGGATCTTCTGCAGGGCGGCAATCTGCTCGGGGTCATGGCGCTTGGCCGCAAGCTTGGCGTTCAGCGCCTCGAGCGTCGCGCGCACTTCCACCAGTTCGTGCTTCTGCTCTTCGGTGAAAACGGTGACGGATGCGCCGCGGCGCGGCTCGATGGTGACGATGCCCTCGGCGGCGAGCTCGCGCAGCGCCTCGCGCACCGGCATGCGCGACACGCCCATCTCTTCCGAAAGCTTGCCTTCGACCAGTCGTTCGCCGACGCCGATCTCGCCGCTGACGATGCGCTCGCGCAGCGCATTGGTGATCAGCTTGGTCAGTGGCGCGTGAATTTCACCCAAAATGGCGGTCATGTGCACTTCCTGGTAGCGGTGCGAATCAACCTGCGGAAGCAATTCCTTAGGGAGGATGATACAGGCGAGCAAGGATTGATTACAATATTCAATCCTGCGCAGCTTTTGGGATGATCCGGGCCGTTCATGCCGCGATCTCCTTCCACAGCCCGAGTCTTGCGCCGCCTTCGAGTGCGCCGAAACGCGAGACGCGACGCTGCTCGCCAAATGTCATGACAGTTGCTTCAGCGGCCTCGGGGTCGAGCGGCCGCCAGTCGTGCAAATGAGCAGACGGCGTGCCATCGCTCACGAAGGCGGCCCACGCCGCCATCATTGCCGTGGAAAGAGCGTCAGCCTCTGCACCTGCGCCTATCTTGCCTGAGAGATGCGGATGCCCGTGCATGCCGAAGACGAAGGGCACGCAGGCCGCATGTGGCGTGCCGCCGGTTTTCGCCAGTGGCCAGGCGAGATCGTAGAGGAAGGCCGGCTGGCCGCATCCCGCATGCCGCTGCGCCAGCCGCAGGATTGGCGCCCGGAAGACGAGGTCGCCATAGATCGCCAGCCATCGCACGGTGGCGTCGGTGCCCGGCATCGCCTCGCGATAGGCCTCATCAACCATCTCAGGGCTGAGTGCGTCCTCAAAAGCGTAATGCAGCGGCAGGAGCCTGGCGATGGCCGCGCCAAGTGCCGCCTCATCGGCGGGTGGCGCCAGCGGCGACAGGCTGGTGCCGTCGGGCAGGGCGAGGTCGTACCAGAATTTCGCCTCGTCGCGGGTGAAGCCGGTGAGTAGCGGCACGTCGGCCGGTTGTCCGTCATGCGGCCATGCGAGTACCAGCTGGCCATCGAGCGTCGGCGCCGTGCGCGGCCGTGGGAACCGTCCGGCAAAACCGCCGTCGCGCAGCAACGCCGCCTCGCGCTTGACGATGTCCATGCCGTCGAGTGCGCGCAGACCACCAGCATCGGTGCCTAGTGCCGCCGCCACCGCCTCGGTGTACTCGGCCGCCTCGTCCAGTCCGACGAACATCGGCGGGCGAAACAGTGGTGGGCTCTGGGCGATCACACCACGAAACAGGCATCGGCACGCGGGGTTCTGGGCCATCAGCACGGCGTTTGCCGCCCCGGAGGATTGCCCCGCCATGGTAACCCTGGCCGGGTCGCCGCCGAACGCTTCGATGTTGTCACGCACCCAGCGCAGCGCCGCGATCTTGTCCTGCATGCCCCAGTTGGCGTTGAGACCTGTCTCGGGGTCGGTAAGATCGGGATGCGCCAGCCCGCCCAGCGGCCCGAGCCGGTAATTCGCCGTCACCACCACGATGTCGTGCTCGCGCGCCAGCCGGCTGCCGTTGCACGCGGCAGCGCCGCCATGGCCATTGCGTGTCGCCCCGCCATGGAACCACACCATGACGGGAGCGCGCCGCGCGTTCTCAGGTGCCCAGACGTTGAGCGTCAGGCAGTCCTCGTCCATGCGTTGGATCGGCTCGTTCAGCCATGTCTGGCTGCCGCTGAGCAGTTGCGGTGGCGCAGCGCCGATGCGGTCGGCGGCGCGAATGCCGCGCCAGCCCGGATGCGGTCGCGGCGAGCGCAGGCGGAGTTCGCCGACCGGTGCCGCCGCATAGGGAATGCCAAGAAAGCGCCCGACGCCGTCGCGGCTCATTCCCGCGATACGGCCTCCTGATGTCTCGGCGACGCTGTCCATGTGCGGCCTTTGGCGCCTACTCCGCCGGCACCAGCGTGTGCTGGAAATTGAAGGCGTCGGAATAGATGAAGCCGGGATTGGCACCGCGTTCGACGAACAGTTTCTTGGCGCTGGCGATCATGTTGGGCGAACCACACATGTAGATGGCGTGTTCGGAGAAGTCGCCGATGTCCGCGGCCGCCACTTCCTGCACATAACCCTGCCGCCCATCCCAGTCCGGCCCGGGGCGAGAAAGCACCGGCACATACTGGAAGTCGCACAGCCGCTCGCCCCACGACTGGATCTCGTCATGCAGATAGAGGTCCTCTTCCGTCCGCATGCCCCAATAGAGGCTGACGGGCGGGCAGTCGGGATCGTCCATCAGCGATTCCAACATGCTCTTGATCGGTGCCAGTCCGGTGCCGGTCGCCACCATCAACAGTGGCCGGAAGTCCTCCTTGCGGCAGCAGAACAGGCCATGCGGCAGATCCACATCCAGCCGGTCGCCGGGCTTGAGCGTGCTCAGGTGCCCGTCGGTGAAATGGCCGCCGCTCACCCGACGGATGTGCAGGTCAACGGTGCGGCCGTTTGGCGTGGAGGCCATGGAAAAGCTGCGCTTGTTGCCGTCGCCAAGCATGACGTTGAGATATTGACCGGGCCGATAGACCAGCCCTTCGGCATTGGGCAACGCAAGTGTCAGATGCACCACGTCGCGGCCGATCGCCTCGACGGCTGCCACCTCGGCGGTATACCGTTCCGGGTCCGAGCACGGTTCCATCGGCCGTTCGGTCGAGATCACGAGGTCGCTCTCGGGCCGCGCCTGGCAGGCCAGTGCGAAGCCCTCATCCTCGTCTTCGGGCGACAGCGCCAGCGGATATTCTTCGTAGCGCACGCAGCCTTCCATCAGCCGCACCCGGCAAGTGCCGCAGCCGCCCTCGGTACAGTCGTGCAGCAATTGCACGCCCTGGCGGATCGCCGCCATCAGCACGGACTCTTCCGAATCGACGGTGAACTGATCCTCGGTCTCGAGGACGCGCACAACATGGCCCATCCATGTCTCCACTGAAGGCTGGGGCGGGTAGCCCGCTGCTATTTCTTGATGTCGGCCTGCACCATCACCTTGTGGCCTTTCGGCTCCAGCAGTATGGCCAGCGCCTGCAGCGCCGCCAGCCCGCAGGCGATGTCCTGTTCGCCATTGCCGCCGCTCAGGCCGACGCCGCCGATTACCTCACCATCGACGACGACGGGAAAGCCGCCGACAAAGGCGGCGAAACGGCCCTCGAAGCTGAGCTGGATGCCGAAGGCTTCGTTGCCCGGCAGGGCAGGGCCGTTCGGCGGGGTGGTGAACAGGTGGGTCGAGCGCTTGTGGCCGGCGGCGGTGAAGGCCTTGTTCCAGGCGATCTGTGGCCCGGTCACCCGCGCGCCGTTCATGCGTTCGAGCGCGATCGGATAACCGCCGTCGTCGGCGATGCAGACGGTTTCGGGAACGTTCAGCTCCAGCGCCTTGGCCACCGCCGCCGCCACCATGACGCGGGCTTCTTCGACTTCGAGTTTGAGGACCTGCTTCACGTTTCCGTCCCTGTCATGCCTATGGCTTTATTGCGCTTTTCGGCGGGGCCCGAACATATGCCCCGCCGCTTGCCTCCTGGTCAGGCGGCGAGGTTCAGTTCTTCGAGCGGCAACTCGGAGGCGACGTAGTCATTGTAGAGCGCTGTGGTGTAGAGCAGGCGCATCTGGGCGCCGACCTCGCAGATCTTGAGGCAGCGTTGCTGCATCTCGACGCTGCGGGCATGCTCCAGAACGATCTGGTAGCCGCGTTCGCCGTGGATCTCGTCGGAGACGATATGCAGGTCGAAGAATTCGACCTCCTCGTCGGTGAAGCCGTATTTTTCTCGCAGCGTGGGCGTCTGCTTGCGGTAGATAGACGGCACTTGGGATTCCAGGCCCACCACGAGGCCGGCGACGGCGACGATGGGATCTTCGCGCATGGCGACGGAGTAGCACCAGCTCTGCAGGGCGCGCGTCGTCGGCGACATGTTCTCGGGGTCACGAATTCTGGCGGCCGTCGTGCCGCAGGCCTCACCGAAGCGGATCAGCAGATCGGTATGGCGGTCGCCGCCGATCTCTTCCTCATACATGTTGGCGAGCAGGAAATCCTTGGCCTCGGTGTAGCCCTCGGGCATGCGCGCGTAGATGTAGCCGAGGTAGTCCGCGAACGGTCCGACATAGTGGTAGTGGTTCTCGGCCCAGCGGGCGAGGTGCTCGCGGCTCAGCTTGCCGCTGGCCCAGCCGACGCTGAAGGGCGACTTGTTGGCGCTCTTGCCCTTGATGGCGTTTTCGAGCGCGGTGCGGAATTCGTCCGGATTCATGGCGACGGTCATTCAATGCTCCCCGAGGGCTACTGGCCTGTTCAATTTGGAATACTGTATACCAAATTGCTTTGCGTGCAAGCCCTGGCATTGCGCCGGACCCTCCCGCCTGGGTTGCCGCCCATCCACTGGTCAGGCAGCGGCAGTTCGGTTAGCTTTGTTTGTCCGAAACAATCGGGTGAACCTTTTTGCGGCGACACGCGACTATGCAGACAGGAGCCCGGCGGTGACCCCGGCCATGAACATCGCATCCGACCCCATGTCAGATCGCGAGCTCGTCGGCCGGGTCGCAAACGGCGACCGCGCCGCCTTGCGGCTCCTGTTCACGCGTCACCACGCACGGGTCTACCGTTTCGTGGCGCGCCAGACGGGATCTGAAGCCGTGGCGGATGATGTAGCAAACGAGGTCTTTCTGGAGTTGTGGCGCCAGGCGCCGCAATTCGAGGGCCGGTCGGAGGTGTCGACCTGGCTGCTCGGCATTGCGCGTTTCAAGGCGTTGTCCCAGCTGCGCAAGCGCAAGGAGGACTGGCTCGACGACGACGATGCGGCGGCCGTGCCCGACGATGCCGACACGCCCGAGGTCGTCACAATGAAAAAGGACAAGGGGGCCGCCCTGCGCGGCTTCGTCAATGCACTGGCCGAAGAGCACCGCACGGTCATCGACCTTGCCTATTACCATGGGAAATCGGTGACCGAGATCGGCGAGGTGCTCGACATTCCGGTCGCCACCGTCAAGACGCGGATGTTCTACGCCCGCAAGAAGCTGGGCGAGGCCCTCAAGGCCGCCGGATATGACAGGGGCTGGCCATGAGCGCTGCCGAAAAGATGACACGCCGAGATGAGATCGAGACGCTGCTGCCCTTCTACCTCAACGGTACGCTTGAAGGAGCGGAGCTGGCAGCCGTCGAGGACTGGCTCGCCAGCGATCCCGCCGCCATGGATGCGCTCGAAGCCGCCGAGGCCGAGTTCTCTGGCACTATGGCCGCCAACGAGGCGATGCGCCCGCCCGCCGATGCCCTGAGCCGGTTCTCCAGGATGCTCGAGGCCGAAGCCGGCCCCGCGCGTGAGCGCCGGTCTCAATCCTTCCTGGCACGCGCCTGGCAGGGTTTCATGGGCCTGCCGGTCGGCGTCGCCTGGGCTGCCGCAGCGGCTCTGCTCGCCTTCGTCGTCGTCCAGGGCGTCATGGAACGGCCCGGCGCCGGCGGCAACAATTTCGAAGTCGCCGGCACCGGCGAGGACGCAGCAAAACTGCCCTTCGCGCTGGTCACATTCAAGCCGGACGCCAGGATGTCCGAAATCGCGGCACTGCTTGGCGACGAAGGCGCAAGCATCATCGACGGCCCGACCGTAAGCGGCGTCTTCCGCGTCGCCATCAAGGCCGAAACGGTCGCCGACTACGATCGCATCCTCGGTGTCATCGCGGCGTCGCCGGTCGCCGACACGGTGACCGCTGGCCGGAAGCCTCAGGGATGAAGAGGCTTGGGGGCAGGGCCTGGCTGATGCTGGTGGCGGCACTGTTCGCCGCCAGCCCCGCCTTCGCCCAGACCAACGACCCAAACCTCACGCCCGAGCAAATCGACTGCCTGAGCAAGGCCACCGCCGCAACTGCCGCCGACTGCCTGAAGCCAGGCGGCGGAGGCGGAGGAGCGGGCGGCAGTGGCGCCGGAGCATCCGTCGGCCTGCCCGACATGCTGGTCGATCTCTTCGCCAATCCGGGTGGACCTTCTGCGCCCTCGACCACGTCGCCGCCATCGACGGTACCTCCGTCCAGCGTGCCGGTGCCCACGCCCAATCCGCAGCGCGGCGACGGCGGCCAGGCGTCCGCCTCCGATCCCGCCAGCTCGACGCCCTCTCCGCCGGCGCCGCCGCCGAACCAGGCATCGCCTCAGGGCACAGCCCTTGCTGTGGCGCCGCGTGCTATCGAGGGCGCCTTCGTGCCTGACGAGGTGCTGGTGACGGTCGATGGCGGGCCCGCAGTCGCGCAGGCAGTCGCTCAAAGCTTCGGCCTCGATATCCGTTCGCAGCGCCAGTCGCTGCTGCTCGGCACAAGCCTCGTCCGCTACGGCATCCCCGACGGCCGGCCGGTCCCGATCGTGCTCGCCCAGCTCGCCGGCGATGGCCGCACCACGGCGCGCGAGCCCAACCACATCTACGAGCTGCAGCAGGCGGCCGCTGCACCCAATTTCGCCTTCCAGCGCATCGCCCTCGACGAGGCCGAGGCCAACGGCGAGAATGTCGGCATAGCCGTCATCGACACCGCGCTGGACGACACCCATCCGGCTCTCAAGGACGTGATTGCTGGCGAGTTCGATGCCATGCCCGGCGTCAAGATCACTGCCCGCGACCACGCCACCTCGGTTGCCGGGCTGATCGCCGGCAAGGGCGCGTTCAAGGGCATGGCCCCGGGCGCAAAAATCTTCCACGCCCGTGCCTTCGAGGGCGGCAAGTCCAACATGGGCATCATCCTCGACGCGCTCGACTGGGCAGCAGCGCAGGACGTGCGCATTGTCAACATGAGCTTCGTCGGGCCCAAGAACGCGCTGCTCGACCAGGCCTGCCGCGCCGCCCGTGCTCGTGGCCTGATCCTTGTCGCCGCAGCCGGCAACAACGGCCCCGGCGCACCCTATGGCTACCCGGCAGCCTACAACGGCGTCATCGCCGTCACCGCCACCGATGCGAAAGACGCGCTGATGAAACAGGCCAACCGCGGGCCTTATGTCTATGTCTCGGCGCCCGGCGTCGACCTCATGGCGCCCGTCGGCGGGGGCGTCGATCTCGTCACCGGCACGTCCTTCGCCGCTGCCGTCGTCAGCGGCGCCATCGCCAATATCTTGCACAAGGCGCCCGACCGCAGCGCCGACTGGGTGGAGAAGGCTCTCGCCGACACGGCCGTCGACCTTGGCGAAAAAGGCCGCGACGCCGACTTCGGCTTCGGGTTGATCAACACGAAAGCGGCTGAAGCGGTGAAGGAGTAGCGGCGTCCTCTGTTTTGCGCCAGGTGGAAAGCCCACCGAGGTGGAGAGCCACCTCAAGTGCAGCGGGGGCACTGCAGCTGCCTCCCCGTCCATGGAAGAATGTGCCGGAGCGCGTCGCCGACCAATTCACGGCCGCCCCCATGCATGATCCACGCGCCCCTTACCGCGCGCCCGCAATCGATCCACGCACGACGAGATCCACCGGCCACACCTCGCCGCGTGCCCCGTCCTCGAGCCCCGAAATCCGTGCCGCCAGTCGCTCGGCGACGCGCGCTCCGGCGGCTCGGATCGACGAGCGTGTCGTCGTCAGCGGCACCGAAAAATGCTCCGGCCGCAGCCAGGGGAACACGTCGTCATGGCTGACCAGCGACAGGTCGCGCGGGATCGACAGATTGAGGTCGCGCGCGGCACGCACGACGCCCAACGCCATGATCAGGCTCGAGCAGACGATGGCCGTCGGCCCGCCCGACGTTTCGAGCAGGCTGCGCGCGGCGCGATAGCCGTTCTCCTCGGTCATGGCGACCGAGCGGATGTTGTTGGGCTCCAGAACCAGCCCACTGGCGCCGAGCGCCCGCCGCATGCCGCGCTCGCGGAAGATGGCAAAGGTCTGGGTCTCGTCGCCGTTGATCAGCCCGACGCGCTTGTGGCCGAGCTGCAGCAGAAGCCGCGTCGCATCGTGGAAGGCGCCGTCATTGTCGATGTCGATGAAGGGGTAGTCGAAGTCGAGCCCCTCGCTGCGCCCGTGCACGATGAAGGGAATGCCGAGCTGGTGGACAAGGGCAATGCGGGTGTCGGCCTCGCGCGGCGCCGAGATGTAGAGCGCGTCGACCTGCTTGTTGGCGATGACGCGCCGATAGGTCGTCTCCTCGTCCTGGGCATCCGCAGGGCTCAGCGCCAGGTCCAGCTCGTGGCCGCGGGCATAGTCGCCGAGTCCGGACAGGAACTCGACGAAATGCGGGTCGATGTCAACGGCGGCACCGGTTGGCATGACGTAGCCGATCATGCCGGCCTTGCCGGTCGCCAGCCGTCGCGCGCTCGGGTTCGGCCGGTAGCCATGGCGCTTGGCCGCGTCCATCACCCGCCGCCGCGTCTCCTCGCTGACTTCGGGGTAACCGTTCAGCGCACGGCTTACCGTCGTCTGCGAAAGCTCGAGCATCTGCGACAACTGTTTGAGGTTCACCGTGCCCTCGAATCTCAAAGCGCTTTAAATTCGCCGCCCCGCCCAAGCGGGCGAGTGTCGGCAGCATGCCCCAAGATAGGCGTCCCGAACGCCGCTTTGAAGCAGAATTTGCTGCTGCAGCGCCAAAAAATCGTGCTGCGTCGCACATCGCTACTAATTTAAATCGATTAGCTACACGAGGCTCTTGACTCGTTGGTCGTTCGGTGGCGTGATGAGTGCAGCCAAAGCGCTTTGAAATGCCGTTGCGTAACGCGGTTGCAGGCCGCGTGATCATCGGGCACAGTTCAAGGCGTCTCGGCCGGCGGAGGGAGGTTCCGCCGGAACGTTCGGAACCAACGTTTTCGATCCACTGGGAGGACAATCATGAGGAAGACCCTGTTGCTGGGTGTGGCGCTTGCGGCCGTCGCCCTGAGCGCCCCCGCATCCGCGGAGCTGAAGTTCAAGCCGGGCGAAGACCCGCGCTTCACCTGGTCCAATTTCGACGACCTCAAGAAGGTCGACCTCAAGGGCGAGACGCTGACCGTGTTCGGGCCCTGGCGCGGCGAGGACGAAAAGCTCGCCCGCTCGGTGCTCGACTATTTCTCGGAAGCCACCGGCGCCGAGGTCAAATACTCCTCGTCCGAAAACTACGAACAGCAGATCGTCATCGACACCCAGGCCGGCAGCCCGCCCAACATCGCCATCCTGCCGCAGCCCGGCCTGATCCAGGATCTCGCTTCCAAGGGCCTGCTCTCGCCGCTCGACGAGGGCACCGCCAGCTTCGTCAAGGAGAACTACGGCGCCGGCCAGTCCTGGGTCGATCTTGGCACCTTCAAGGACAAGGACGGCAAACCCGGCTTCTACGGCTTCCCCTTCAAGGCCGACCTGAAGTCGCTGGTCTGGTATGTGCCTGAGAACTTCGAGGAAGCCGGCTACAAGGTTCCCAAGACCTGGGAGGACATGCAGGCACTGACCGACAAGATCGTCGCCGATGGTGGCGTGCCGTGGTGCATCGGCCTGGGGTCGGGCGGCGCCACCGGCTGGCCGGCCACCGACTGGGTCGAAGACATCATGCTGCGCACGCAGTCGCCAGAGACCTACGACAAGTGGACCAAGAACGAGATCCCGTTCAACGATCCGGCCGTCGTCAACGCTCTCGACATCTTCGCCAAGATCGCCACCAACGACAAATATGTCGACGGCGGCAAGGCGGCGGTCGCCGCGACCGACTTCCGCGACAGCCCCAAGGGCCTGTTTGCGGTCCCGCCCAAGTGCTACCTGCACCGCCAAGCGTCGTTCATCTCGTCCTTCTTCCCTGAAGGCACCAAGCTCGGCCAGGATGCCGACTTCTTCTACCTGCCGCCGATGGCGGCCAAGCCCGAGCTCGGCAATCCGGTGCTCGGTGGTGGCACGCTGTTCACCATCGCCAAGGACTCCAAGGCGGCGCGCGCCTTCATCGACTTCCTGAAGATGCCGCTCGCCCACGAAGTCTGGATGGCCCAGTCGGGCTTCCTCACCCCGCTCAAGACGGCCAACAAGGAAGCCTATGCCAACGAAGCGCTGAAGAAGCAGGGCGACATTCTCGTCAATGCCTCGACCTTCCGCTTCGACGGATCCGATCTGATGCCGGGCAAAATCGGCGCTGGTGCGTTCTGGACCGGCATGATCGACCTCGTCGGTGGCAAGGCTCCGGCCGATGTCGCCGGCGACATCCAGAAGAGCTGGGACGCGATCAAGTAACAGCGTCTGGCTAGCCCCCTCGTCTTGCCGCCTTGCGGCCGCCTTCTCCCGCCAGCGGAGAAGGTACCGGCGGCGCCGTTCCCGGTTACCCCCTCCCGCTAGGAAGAGGTTGCCCCGGGTTGCCGCGAAGCGCAGGCGAGGGGGCGTCCTTCCGACACTGGCAGTCTGCTCGAACAGCCCGTTGAAAAGGGACTAATCCCATGACGGCACAGATACTTTCAGCCATTTTCACAATCATCGTCGGCGTCGGCGGCTGCGTCGTCTACTACTGGGGCGCCAACAAGCTTCTCGACCTTGCCTTGCCGTCGCGCGGCGTCTCGGGTGCTGCGGCGGTCGACAACCTGCGCCGCCAGGGCCTTATCCGGCCATGGCTGTTCGTCGGTCCGGCGATGCTGATCGTCACCGTCTATCTCGTCTATCCTGTCATCGAGACGCTGCGCCTGTCCTTCATGGACCGTGCCGGCCAGAACTTCGTCGGTCTCGCCAACTACAGCTGGGCCTTCGGCGACCGCGAGTTCCGCAACTCGATCTTCAACAACTTGCTGTGGCTCGCCGTCGTGCCCGCCGCCTGCACCTTCTTCGGCCTGATCATTGCCGTGCTGACTGACAAGATCTGGTGGGGCAACATCGCCAAGAGCCTGGTCTTCCTGCCGCTCGCCATCTCGTTCGTCGGCGCCAGCGTCATCTGGAAATTCGTCTACGAATACCGCGCCGACGGCCAGACCCAGATCGGCATCCTCAACGCGGCCGTGCAATATTTCGGCGGCAATCCGCAGGTGTGGATCTCGACGCCCTTCTGGAACAACTTCTTCCTGATGATCATCCTGATCTGGATCCAGACGGGCTTTGCCATGGTCATCCTGTCCTCGGCCCTGCGCGGCATTCCCGAGGAGACCATCGAGGCGGCCGTCATCGATGGCGCCAATCCGTTCCAGATCTTCTGGAAGATCATGGTGCCGCAGATCTGGGGCACGATCGCCGTTGTCTGGACCACCATCACCATCCTGGTGCTCAAGGTCTTCGACATCGTCCTGACCATGACCAACGGCCAGTGGAACAGCCAGGTTCTGGCCAATCTCATGTTCGACTGGATGTTCCGTGGCGGTGGCGACTTCGGCCGCGGCGCGGCGATCGCCGTCATCATCATGCTGGCCGTCGTGCCGATCATGATCTGGAACATCCGCCAGGCCAATCGCGAAGGCGGGGGAGGGCACTGACATGGCCGCTTCAAGGGGAAAGTCCTTCATCGGTCGTTTCGGCGTCCATATCGCAGTGCTCGTCTTCGTCACCATCTGGACCATCCCGACGCTGGGCATCCTCGTCAGCTCCCTGCGCGACAAGGACCAGCTGGTGGTCTCTGGCTGGTGGACGGCGCTGTCGACCTCGTCCGAAACCCAGGCCGGACGCACCGACACTGCCGAAAAGCAGGTCGAGAAGGACGGCAAGTTCCACATCATGGGCAACCTGTTCGGCGCCGGCGATGCGCGTACGGTCACGGCGTTCGGCACCAAGGCGCAGCAGCCGACGCAGTTCGAAGCGGGGACCGTCGCCGACCTCGGCGAGGGCGTCGTCCTCAAGGTCTCCGACGACGGCTCCTATGTGATGTCCTCGCCCACGGCATTCGAGGGCAGCCGCGGCCAGCGTATCTATTATTCGGCTTCGATGCCGCCGCGCTTCACCCTCGACAACTACCGCACGGTGCTGTTCTCCGAGGGCATCGGCCGTTCCTTCATCAATTCGCTGACGGTCACCATTCCGGCCACCATCATCCCGATCCTGATTGCCGCCTATGCCGCCTATGCGCTCGCCTGGATGCGCTTTCCCGGCCGCGCGCTTTTGATCGCCGTCATCATCGGCCTGCTCGTCGTGCCGCTGCAGATGTCGCTCATTCCGCTGCTCAAGCTCTACAATGGCGTCGGCCTGTTCTTCGGCGTGCCGGCCAAGACCTATCTCGGCATATGGCTGGCGCATACCGGCTTCGGCTTGCCCTTCGCCATCTACCTGTTGCGCAGCTACATCGCCGGCCTGCCACGCGAGATCATGGAGTCGGCCCGCATCGACGGTGCCAGCGACTTCGAGATCTTCGTCAAGATCGTCTTGCCGCTGTCCTTCCCGGTGCTCGCCTCCTTCGCAATCTTCCAGTTCCTCTGGGTCTGGAACGACCTGCTGGTAGCGATGGTTTTCCTCGGCTCAGGCTCCGACCAACTGGTGCTGACCGGCAAGCTCAATGCGCTGCTTGGCTCGCGCGGCGGCGACTGGGAAATTCTCACCACCTCGGCCTTCGTCACCATCATTGTGCCGTTGATCGTGTTCTTCTCGCTTCAACGCTATTTCGTCCGCGGCCTGCTCGCGGGCTCAGTCAAGGGAGGCTAGCTCCATGCAGGCCGCAATGCGCAAGTTCGAAAACCCTGAGACCGCAGTCGACCGCGACTGGTGGCGAGGGGCGGTGATCTACCAGATCTACCCCCGCAGCTTCCAGGACTCCAACGGAGACGGTATCGGCGACCTCAAGGGCATCATCTCCCGCCTTCCGCACATTGCGGAACTTGGCGCCGACGCGGTCTGGATTTCGCCCTTCTTCAAGTCGCCGATGAAGGATTTCGGTTACGACATCTCGGACTATCTCGACATCGACCCGATGTTCGGCACGCTCGCCGACTTCGATGCGATGATATCGGAAGCGCATCGCCTCGGCCTCAAGGTGATGATCGACGGCGTCATCTCGCACACCTCCGACCTGCACCCCTGGTTCAAGGAAAGCAGGTCGAGCCACGACAACGCCAAGGCCGACTGGTACGTCTGGGCAGACGCCAAGCCCGACGGCAGCCCGCCTAACAACTGGTTGTCGATCTTCGGCGGCTCGGCCTGGCAGTGGGACACCAGGCGCATGCAGTACTACCTGCACAATTTCCTGGCCGAGCAGCCCGATCTCAACTTCCACAACCGTGACGTCCAGGATGCATTGCTCGACGTCACGCGTTTCTGGCTGGAGCGCGGCGTCGACGGCTTCCGTCTCGACACCATCAATTTCTACTTCCACTCGGCCGGCCTCGAGGACAATCCGGCGCTGCCTCCGGAGGAGCGCAACGACCAGACCGCACCGGCTGTGAACCCCTACAATTTCCAGGATCACATCTACGACAAGAGCCGGCCCGAGAATCTCGAATTCCTCGCCCGTTTCCGCGCCGTGCTCGACGAATATCCGGCGGCCGCTGCTGTCGGCGAAGTCGGCGATTCCCAGCGTGGTCTGGAGGTCGTGGCGTCCTACACCGCCGGCGGCGACAAGGTGCAGATGTGTTACGCCTTCGACTTCCTGGCGCCCGAGAAGATCAGCGCCGCCAAGGTGCGTTCCGTGCTCGAGGACTTCGGCAAGGTCGCCAGCGACGGCTGGTCGTGCTGGGCCTTCTCCAACCACGACGTCGTCCGTCACGCCTCGCGCTGGGGCATGGGCGAGGCCGATCGCACCGCCTATCTCAAGGTTGTCTCGGCACTTCTGATGTCGCTGCGCGGCTCGGTCTGCATCTACCAGGGCGAGGAGCTCGGCCTGACCGAGGCCAATCTCGCTTTCGAGGACCTGCAGGATCCCTATGGCATCCGCTTCTGGCCCGAGTTCAAGGGCCGCGATGGCTGCCGCACACCGATGGTGTGGAACAAGGATGCCGCCAATGGCGGCTTCTCCAAGGTCAAGCCGTGGCTGCCGGTGCCGGCGGACCATCTGGCGAAAGCCGTCGACACCCAGGAGGGCGATGCCGCCTCGCTGCTCGAACATTACAGGCGCTTTCTTGCCTTCCGCCGTGCCCATCCGGCCCTTGCCAAGGGCGATATCTCGTTCCTAAAGGCCGAGGGCGATGCCATTGCCTTCAGCCGCCGCGAGGGCAACGAGGAGATCGTTTGCGTCTTCAATCTCGGCAGCACACCGGCTACGGTCGATCTGGGAGGTCGTGGCCTGCAGCCCCTTCAGGGGCATGGGCTCGATGGCAAGACCGATGCCGGCGCAGTCCGGCTCGCTGGTTACGGCGCCTGGTTCGGGCGCTTCGTCTGACCGCAAATTAGGTACTGGGAGGAAACCATGGCCGATCTAACGCTCAGGGACGTTAAGAAGTCCTACGGCAACCTGAACATCCTTCATGGCATCGACCTCGACATCAAGTCGGGCGAATTCATTGTCTTCGTCGGCCCCTCGGGCTGCGGAAAGTCGACGCTGCTGCGCTCGATCGCCGGGCTCGAGGAGATCACCGGCGGCGAACTGCATATCGCCGGCGAGAAGGTCAATGATGTGCCGCCGTCCAAGCGCGGTATCGCCATGGTGTTCCAGTCCTACGCGCTCTATCCGCACATGACGGTCTACGACAACATGGCCTTCGGCATGAAGATCGCCGGCGAGAGCAAGGCCGAGATCGACAAGCGGGTGCGTGCCGCGGCCGATATCCTGCAGCTGACCAAATATCTCGACCGCCTGCCCAAGGCGATGTCGGGCGGCCAGCGCCAGCGCGTCGCCATCGGCCGCGCCATCGTCCGCAACCCAAAGGTCTTCCTGTTCGACGAGCCGCTGTCCAACCTCGACGCGGCACTCCGTGTCGCCACCCGCATCGAGATCGCCAAGCTCAAGGAATCGATGCCCGAGACGACGATGATCTACGTCACCCACGATCAGGTCGAGGCGATGACCTTGGCCGACCGCATCGTTGTGCTCAAGGACGGCCGTATCGAGCAGGTCGGCTCGCCGATGGAGCTCTACAAGCACCCGGGCAACCTGTTCGTCGCCCAGTTCATCGGGTCGCCGGCCATGAACATCCTGCCCGCCACCATCGAGCGTGCTGGCGAGACCAGCCTCGTTACCCATGTCGCCGGCCGCAAGACGCCGGTACCGGTCGCCACCCCCGCAGACGCCCAAGGCAAGGCCGTCAGCTTCGGCGTCCGCCCCGAGGATCTCTACGTCGCCACCAATGACGATTTCCTGTTCGAAGGCATGGTCGATTATGTCGAGCAGCTCGGCGAGGTCCAGCTCGTCTATGTCGACATCGGCCGCCCCGAGCAGCCACTGACCGCCAAGCTGCCCGGCAATGTCGAGATCAAGCGCGGCACGGTGATCCGGCTTTCCGCCAGCCCCGACGATCTGCATATCTTTGACGGAGATGGGCGGTCGTATGACCGGCGGCGGACCGCTGTCGCAGCATAGGGCTTTTTGACCAAGCGCTTGTGGATTTGCCTTTTGTAGTTGGCCCCGACGGCAGGTTCGAGGGTGAGGCTAGATGCGACGTCCCCCTCTCCCTGCCTGCGGGGGAGGGCAAGCGTGAGGGGGCAATCCGGTGATGTTGCCGCCCCTCATCTGCCTGCCCGCATTCGATGCTCCAAATGCCAAGCAGTGGCTTTTCGTCCGCCGCGCGGACCGCATCTCGCCTCCCCTTAAGGACGGGGAGATGCGCTACCCGGCGAACTTATTCCACCGTCACCTGCCTCTGCTTCAGCTCCGTCCGTCGCTTGGAGGCGAAGAACGCCGATACGAATGTCAGGCTCATCAACAGCACGATCGTCGGCGCAGGCGCGCTGTCGAGGAAAAAGCTGAGGTAGACGCCTGACAACGAGCACGAGACCGCCACCAGGACCGACACGAGGAGCATGCGCTCGAAGCGGTCGGTGACAAGGTAGGCGATGGCGCCCGGCGCGATCAGCATGGCGATGGCGATGATGATGCCGACCGCCTTCAGCGCCCCGACGATGGTCAGCGACAACACCACGAGTAGCCCGTAATGCAATAGCCTGACCGGCAGGCCGATGGCCTGCGCGTGCTGCGGGTCGAAGGCGTGCAGCAGAAGATCGCGGCGGAAGAGGCCGATGGCACCGGTCGCCACCAGCGCGATCACGCCGGCCTCCACCACGTCGCGCCAGCTCACGCCAAGCATGTCGCCGAACAGGATGTGGTCGAGATGCACGTCGGTCTGGATCTTGGTGTAAAGCACGATGCCGAGGCCGAACATGCCAGAAAAGACAATGCCCATGACGGTGTCTTCCTTGATCCGGCTGTTCTGCTTGAGATAGCCGGTCGCCAGCGCGCAGGTCATGCCGGCGGCAAAGGCACCGACCGCCAGCGGCAGGCCGACGATATAGGCGAGCACCACACCCGGCAGCACCGCATGGCTGATGGCATCGCCCATCAGTGACCAGCCCTTGAGCACCAGGAAACACGACAACAACGCCATCGGCACCGCGACCAGCAGCGAGATGGCAAAGGCCTGCTGCATGAACGGGAAAGCGAAGGGCAGGGTAAGGGTTTCGATCATGGTCGTACCTCGCCGGAGGCGCCTTCCTTCTCCCCTTGCTGGACGGAGTGCAATTGAGCAACAGATTCGTATGGAAGCGCTGCACTTCTTCCAACACCCCTCATCCGACCGCCCCCTCGACAAGCTCGGGGTCGGCCACCTTCTCCCGCAGGCGAAGAAGGAAGATTTTGCGCGGCGCTCATACCCCTGCCTCCAGCTCCAGCCGTGCCCGCCGCCGCGCCGCCAGCATCCCGTGCTTCGGCGCAAAGACGAACGCCATCAGGAAGATCAGCGTCTGCAACACCACGATAATTCCCCCGGTCGCCCCGTCGAGAAAGTAGCTCGCATAGGCGCCGACGAAGCTGGTCGCGCTGCCGATCAGGACACTGATCACGATCAGCCGCGGAAACCGGTCGGTGAGCAGGTAGGCGGTCGCGCCCGGCGTCACCACCATGGCGATGACCAGGAACGCACCCACCGTCTGCAGCGCTGCCACCGTCGAGGCCGACAGCAGCATGAAGAACAGCACCTTGAGCAGATCAGGATTGAGCCCGATCGAACGCGCGTGGTTCTCGTCGAAGAAGGCGACCATCAGGTCTTTCCATTTGGCGAGCAGGATCGCCAGCGAAATGCCGCCGATCAGCACCAGCTGCAGCGTATCAGTGGGTGTCACCGCCAGGATGTTGCCGAGCACGATGGTCTGGATGTTCACCGAGGCCGGCGACAGCGAGATCATGAACAGGCCGAGCCCGAAGAAGGAGGTGAAGATCAGCCCAATGATGGCGTCTTCCTTCAGCTTGGTGCGCTGGTTGAGGAACAGCATGGCGCCCGCCGCCAGCCCGCCCGACAGGAACGCGCCGAGCGCGAAGGGCAGGCCGAGCATGTAGGCGCCGGCGACGCCGGGCACGATGGAGTGCGAGAGTGCGTCACCGATCAGCGACCAGCCCTTGAGCATCAGATAGGCCGACAGGAAAGCGCAGACGCCGCCGACAAGCGCTGACACCCACATCGCGTTGAGCATGTAGCCGTAGCCGAACGGCTCGAACAGCGTGGAGATCATTTCCGTCGCCCGCCTTTGCCAGCGGCATCGTCATTGCCGTTGCCGTCGCCATAAATGACAAAGGGACGCTCGTCGTCGGTCAGCACCGTCACCTGCCGCGTGTCGGCATCGTCATGCAGTTCGGAGCCGCCGAGGATGAACTGGCGCAGCACGCCGCCGAAGGCCTTTTCGAGATTGGCCTTGGTGAAGGTTTCGGCCGTCGGGCCGGCTGCCAGCACCGTCCGGTTGATCAGCACGGCGCGGTCGCAGAAGCGCGGCACCGAACCCAGATTGTGGGTCGACACCAACATCACCCGGCCTTCGTCGCGCAGGCCCTGCAACAGCGAGATGATCGCTTCTTCGGTGCGCACGTCGACACCGGTGAAGGGCTCGTCGAGCAGGATCAGTTCACCCTGCTGCGCTAGCGCGCGGGCCAGGAACACGCGCTTCTTCTGCCCGCCGGAGAGTTCGCCGATCTGGCGCTTGCGGAAGTCGACCATGCCGACACGTTCGAGCGCGGCATCCACCGCCTCGCGGTCGATGCCGCGCGTCATCCGCAAAAAGTTCATGTGGCCGTAACGGCCCATCATGACGACGTCCTCGACAAGGACGGGGAAATTCCAGTCGACGTCTTCGCTCTGCGGTACATAGGCGACGAGGTTTTTCCTGAGCGCTTCGCGTGCCGGCTGGCCCAGGATCTCGACGCTGCCCGATGCCAGCGGCACGAAGCCCATGATCGACTTGAACAGGGTCGACTTGCCCGAGCCGTTGACGCCGACAAGTGCCGTGATGGTGCCGCGTGGAATGGCGAAGGAGGCGTTGCGCAGCGCGGTGTGGCCGTTGCGATAGGTCACCGAGATGTTGGCGACGTATAGCCCGTCGCCGGGAGTGGCCGCCGCCTGGGGCCGCCCTTTCAGGGGCATGGTCATTGGGTCAGCCCCTTGACGATGGTCTGGGTGGTGACGCTCAACAGGTCGAGATAGGTCGGCACCGGGCCGCCCTCGTCGCTCAGCGAGTCGACATAGAGCACGCCGCCATATTTTGCGCCGGTCTCCCGGGCGACCTGCTCGGCCGGCTTCGACGACACGGTGCTTTCGCTGAACACAGCCGGAATGTTGTTGGCCCTGACGAGGTCGATCACCTTGCGCACCTGCTGCGGCGTACCCTGCTGGTCGGCGTTGATCGGCCAGAGATAAACCTCCTTCAGGCCGAAATCGCGCGCCAGATAGGAGAACGCGCCCTCGCTGGTGGCGAGCCAGCGTCGCTCAGCCGGAATGGTGTCGATCGCCGCATGGATCGGCGCCACCGTCGCCTTGATCTTGTCCGAATAGTCAGCCGCGTTCCTCGCGTAGGTCGCGGCATTGGCAGGGTCCTTCTCGGCAAAGGCCTTGCGGATGTTCTCGACATAGATCAGCGCCGCTTGCGGAGACATCCAGGCATGTGGATTGGGCTTGCCGCTATAGGGTCCCTCGGCGATGCCCATCGGCTCGACGCCATCGGACACCACGACCTGCGCCACTCCGTCGAGATTGTCGAAGAACTTTTGGAACCACAGCTCAAGGTTCAGCCCGTTCCACAACACCAGGTCCGCCTTCTGCGCCCGCAGCATGTCGCCTGGCGTCGGCTGATAGTTGTGGATCTCGGCATTCGGCTTGGTGATTGATTCCACCTCGGCGGCATCTCCGGCGACATTGCGGGCAATGTCGGCGATCACGGTGAAGGTGGTCGCCACCTTCATCTTCTCGGCCATGCCTTCGGTGGCTGAGAAGCCAAGCATGGCAATGGCGGCGAGGGCGAGGCTTAGTCGTTTCATCTTTATCCCGTTTCCCTGTGCGCAGGCCCGGTCCGGCCGGCAGCATGGCGGCGAACGTAACGGCAGCCCTCCGGCGTGTCAATGCAATTGCAAATCGTTTGCAAGTAGATATCTCGATGACGGGCTGGCTCGATGCCGACCAGCAGGCTCTCCGGTTGATCGGGATGCCACCTGGTCGGTGCGAGCCAGGCGCACCAAACAGATCGGATACCAACGAAACGAACACCGTTGACCGGTATCGGAGCATGCTGCTGCCAATTGCCCCGCCCATGCATCCATTCGGGCCTCGGCGCGTTTCCGTTTGCCAATCCCAAACAAGGAGAACGGTCGTGTCAGCCAATTCAGCCATTCGCGAGCATATGGAAGTCATCGGCGCCGACGGCGTCCACATCGGAACTGTCGACAAGGTCGAGAACGGCCGCATCAAGCTGACGAAAAAAGACAGCGGCGAAGGCCGTCACCGCGGCCACCATCACTATATCTCCACGGCACTCGTCGCCGAAACCGAAGGCAACAAGGTGCGCCTCTCGGCCAACGCCGATGTTGCGGTCACCTTTGAGGAAGAGGGCAAGGCGGGCTAGGCGGTAACGGGGCGGGCTGCCGGGCAGTCCCCATCGTCCCCACCCAGCCTGCAGTCTGCCGCCGGTTGCGCCGAGGTGACGCAAATTGTGCCACCGACGCTCTCGTGGCTGTGCGGTCCTGGCCTTACCGTTGAAATCTCTGATGCGCGGCGACAGCCAGCGTGATCGTCTCGGGCAGATCAGGCCGAACTCTTTCTGCCGCTTTAGCTTGCGCCGTGAGCGGTCGTCGGATGGCGCGCATTGCCAAGCCGGAGCGACGCCCCGCTCAGCCCACCTGACAGACGCCCCCGCATCCGCCTCACCCGGTGGTGATTTTCCGCGACCAGACGGGGAAGAGTTTCCACGGACTTTTTGACAGTCTCGCCCATGCCCGGGTCTGCGCGACGTTGCTTGGCTCCCAGGTGTTCTGCGCTCGACTGGGATGACGGACGCGACCTGCCTGCTCCCCTTGTGGGAGAAGGTGGCCTCGTGAAGCGAGGTCGGATGAGGGGGGCTGGAAGAAATGAAGGATGCAGAAAACAACCACTGAATGGTGCACAATTCCAAATGCTCCACTCCGTTCTGCGCCTCTCATCCACCCCCTTCGTTGCAGCCTCTCCCACAAGGGGAGAAGGACGTACGCACACACCTCATCTGGGGAATGTGCGCATAAACTTTTGCAACTGGGTGTCATCTGGCACATAGTCGCGCAATGAAGAAGACTGCCCCCAAACCCGTCCTCAAGAAGCCGGATTATGAAAAGGCGCTCCGCAAGGCGGGCATTCGCGTCACCCGTCCACGCAAGGTGATTCTCAACATCCTGCGCGAGACGGAAGATCATCCGGACGCACTCGAGATATTCCGCCGCGCCGAGCAGGTCGACAAGAGTATCTCGCTGTCGACGGTCTACCGCACCATGAAGCTGCTCGAGGAAATGGGCGCCATCCACCGCCATGCCTTCGAGGGCGGTCCATCACGTTTCGAGCAGGCTGGCGGCGACCATCACGACCATCTCATCGACATCGACACCGGCGACGTCATCGAATTCCGCTCCGACCGCATCGAGCAGCTACAGCAGGAAATCGCCGCCGAACTCGGCTACGACATCGTTCATCACCGGCTCGAACTCTACGGCCGCCGCCGCCGTTCCAACTGAGCCGCCGGCTCCGCGCACGGTGAGTTGAACGCGGCTTCTGGCCGGTGCCGGGCCGTCGAGTTGACCTTGGCGTGCGGGCAGGTCAATCATGCCGCCGCACGCCCTTCAACCACATCAGCACAAGGAAACGAGACCATGGAAAAAGCCGAAATCGGACTGATCGGCCTGGGCACGATGGGCTCGAACCTGGCGCTGAACATCGCTGAGAAGGGCCACCGCATCGCCGTGTTCAACCGCACCCCGGCGCGTACCGAGGCCTTCATGGCGAATGCCGGCGACCTGCGCGACAGGATCGTGCCCTGCGCCTCGATCGAGGAGCTTGCGGCTGCGATCCGCCCGCCGCGGCCGATCATCATCATGGTGGTGGCCGGCGATCCGGTCGACCAGCAGATCGCGGCCCTGCGCCCGGTGCTGGCCGCCAACGACATCATCATCGACGCCGGCAATGCCAATTTCCGCGACACCATGCGCCGCTTCAAGGAGCTCGACGGCTCGGGCCTGACTTTCATCGGCATGGGCGTGTCGGGCGGCGAGGAGGGCGCGCGCCACGGTCCTTCGATCATGGTCGGCGGTGCGCCCGAATCCTGGACCCGTGTCGAGGACGTGCTGACCGCGATCTCGGCCAAGTACAAAGGCGAGCCCTGCGCCGCCTGGCTCGGGCCGAACGGCGCCGGCCACTTCGTCAAGACTATCCACAATGGCATCGAATATGCCGACATGCAGATGATCGCCGAGATTTATGGCGTGCTGCGCGACGGCCTCGGCATGGCCCCGAAGGAGATCGCGCCGGTCTTTTCAGGCTGGAACAAGGGTCGGCTCGAATCCTACCTGATCGAGATCACCGCGACCGTCTTGTCCGCCGACGATCCCAAGACCAGCCGTCCGGTGGTCGACATCATTCTCGACCGTGCCGGACAGAAAGGCACCGGCAAATGGTCGGTCATCGAGGCGCAGCAGCTTGGCATTCCGGCGACGGCCATCGAGGCTGCGGTCGCAGCACGCGTGCTGTCGTCGATGAAGGACGAGCGCCTGGCCGCCGAGAAAGCCTATGGTGCCCGTTCGGGCAAGCTGTCGGGCTCGAAGGACGAGCTGTTGGCCGATCTCGAACTGGCGTTGTTTGCCGGCAAGATCGCCGCCTACGCGCAGGGCTTCGCTGTCATGGCCGGCGCGTCGAAGGAGTTCGGCTGGAACCTGCCGATGCCGACCATTGCCAAGATCTGGCGTGCCGGCTGTATCATCCGCTCGCAATTCCTCGACACCATCGCCGAAGCCTTCGGCAAGGCCGACCAGCCGACCAATCTTCTGATGGCGCCGGCCTTCGTCGAGATGATGGGCAAGGCGCATCCGTCGCTGCGCCGCATCGTCGCCCGCGCCGCCGAGGCCGGCCTGCCGGTGCCGGCCCTGTCGTCGGCTCTGGCCTATTTCGACGGCTATCGCCAGGGTCGCGGCACCTCCGATCTCATCCAGGCGCAGCGTGATTTCTTCGGCGCCCATGGCTTCGAGCGCGTCGACGCGCCGGGCGCGCACCATGGTCCATGGGGCAGCGAAGGGTAGGGACGTAGGGCCAAGGTTCGCGCTGCCCCTCATCCGCCTGCCGGCACCTTCTCCCCGTGAACGGGGAGAAGGGACACTGCCGCGACGCCTACGCCCTTCGCCGGTTTACAGGGAGAGGGCAAGGGCGGGAGGCAATCTCAACCGGGCTCAGTCGTTCGGTTTTCCCGACGTCTCATAAGCTTCGACCGCCCTCGGCTTGCTGAGGCTCTGCAGTGAGCCGATGTCGCGGCCGGCGATGCGGCCGAGCACGGCGGTGGCGAGTTCATGGCCGGCCAGCCGTACGTCCTCGTTGACGACATAGAGCTGCGGGCGCAGCAGGTGCAGCAGCCTGGACGACTGCTTGGAAACGATGTCGACGTCCTCGCCGACCTTGAAGCCGGCATCCTCGACGCCCGCGACCAGAGCGAAGGTGCCGGCACCCGCGCCGCTGACGAAGGCGTCGGGACGGCTCTGCCGACGCATCAACTCTGACGTGACGGCGCGGATTTCGTCGATTGAGTGATCGACGGTTGCGGTTGGGAACGGCACCTCGGTCAGGCCGTGCACCATCACGGCATCGGCAAAGCCGTCGCGCATGTGACGGTAGTAACTGAGGTTCGGCGGCGGGGCGAGAAGCGCCAGCCGCTTGCGGCCGAGGGCAGCCAGCGTCTTCACCGCCTCTACCGAATAGGCATAGTTGTCGAAATCGTGGAACGGGTGCTCGATGCCCATGTGAGTGCGGCCGTGCGTGGCGAAGGGAAAACCCCGCTCGGTCATGTAACGCACGCGCTTGTCGTCGGGTTCGGTGCGCGAGATGATGACGCCGTCGGCCGACGCCGTCTCGACGACGTAGCGCACCGGCTCCAGCGCGTCGTTGCTGCGCGAATAAGGTGTCACCACGAGGTGGTAGGGCGTGTGCGCCAGTGCCTCCGAGATGCCGTAGATCAGGTCCGACACGAAGCCGCCGACCTGCTCCTCGGTGTCGAGCACGAGGCTGATGACATTGGTCTTGCCGGTGCGCAGGCGCACGCCGGCGCGGTTGGGGCGGTAGCCGATCTGGCGGGCGACGAGTTGCACCCGGCGTTTGGTCTCGGCGCCGATTTCGGGCGCGTCTTTCAGCGCCCGTGACACCGTCGTCACGCCGAGGCCGGTCATGAAGGCGATGGTCTTCAGCGTCGGCGGCTGGCTGCCGGCTGCCACCTGCTCGCCGCTGTCATCGGGCGGTGTTCGCTCGTCCATGGTCATCTTGCCCGCCGTCTCGCCTCGTCTTGCATATCGCACCCCCAGCATGGACCTTGCAAGTCGCATGAGCAAGAACTGTAACGTTACAGAAAATTATTTGAGACAAAAATTCGACGCCAGACGAGCCATCCAGGCGATCGCAGATCCCGCGCCGCAGCATTGCTAATGTCGGTTGATTCCTTTGGTGATTTCTTCTGGGAATGCTGCAATGCAAAGTAACATGACGACGTTTCCGGCTGCCGCTTTGAACGGTGCTTTAGTTCGTGTCCCGAAAGAAATCGCGCTCGCGCCGTCTCCCGGCCATTGCGCAGGCTCGAGACTTCGCCTAGCCTAAATCTGTAACGTTTCAGATTCAGGGAGGAGTACGATGCGTTATAGGCTTCTGACCGCCGCGTTTGCGGCGGGGGTCGTGTGCGGGGCAGGGCCTGCGGCGGCGACCGACCTCGAGGTGACACATTGGTGGACCTCGGGCGGCGAGGCGGCGGCAGTCGCCGAATTCGCCAAGGCGTTTGACGCGACCGGCAACAAATGGGTCGACGGCGCCATTGCCGGTTCGGGCGACGTTGCCCGGCCGATTATGATCGGCCGCATCACCGGCGGTGACCCGATGGGCGCAACCCAGTTCAACCACGGCCGCCAGGCCGAGGAGCTCGTCCAGGCCGGGCTGATGCGCGATTTCACCGAACTGGCCGAAAAGGAAGGCTGGACCAAGTTCATCCATCCCAAGAGCCTGCTCGACGGCTGCACGCTTGATGGCAAGATTTACTGCGTGCCGATCAACATCCACTCGCAGCAATGGCTGTGGCTGTCCAACAAGGCCTTTGCCGATGCCGGCGTGGCCGTTCCCAAGAACTGGGACGAGTTCGTGGCTGCCGCTCCGGCGCTCGAAAAGGCCGGCATCGTGCCGCTCGCTTTGGGCCAGCAACCGTGGCAGACCACGCTCGCCTTCCAGGTGATCCTCGTCGCGCTGGCTGGTCCCGACACCTTCCAGAAGGTGTTTGGCGACAAGGACGCGACGGTCGCCGCGGGACCCGAGATGACCAAGGTGTTCGCGGCAGCCGACCAGGCCCGCGCCATGTCGGCCAAGTCGAACGTCCAGGAATGGAACCAGGCCACAGCACTTGTCATCAACGGCAAGGCTGGTGGCCAGATCATGGGCGATTGGGCCCAGGGTGAGTTCCAGGTTGCCGGTCAGACTGCCGGCAAGGACTACACCTGCCTTCCGGGGCTCGGCGTCAACGAGATCATCTCGACGGGCGGTGACGCCTTCTACTTCCCCAAGCTCAAGGACCCTGAAAAGTCCAAGGCACAGGAAGCACTGGCTTCGGTGATGCTGTCGCCGGCGACGCAGGTTGCCTTCAACCTCAAGAAGGGCTCGCTGCCGGTGCGCGGCGACGTCGACCTCAACGCTGCCAACGACTGCATGAAGAAGGGCCTGGAGATCCTCGCCAAGGGCAACATCATCCCTGCGCCGGATCAGCTGATGTCGGCCGACGGCGTGACCCAGGTCAACGACCTGTTCGTCGAGTTCTTCGGTAACAAGAACCTGACGGCCGCCGACGCCCAGAAGCGCTTCGTCGACATCATCGCCGCTGCCGACTAGGCCATTTCCGGGTTCCCGATCCCGGCCTTGGCCAAGATGCTGCAGTCAGTACAGCGGCGCTCTGCCGGTCCCCGCACAAGGGGGCCGGCAGATTGGCCGGGTCCCCAGATGGAAGCCGACCGATGACACCTGGATATCAGGGCCGGCCGAGCCGGTTGTTCCGAAACCTCAACGCCAAGATCGCTTCGATCCCGATGGTGCTGACGGCGCTCGTCATCTTCGTCGGCGGAACGGCGTGGACGGTCGTCTATTCCTTCACCAACTCGAAGCTGTTGCCACGGCTCAATTTCGTCGGCCTCGAGCAGTACCAGCGGCTGTGGGCGACGCCGCGCTGGCAGATCGCCGTCGAGAACCTTGCCATCTACGGCCTGTGCACGCTGGTGTTCTCGCTGGTCATCGGCTTCGTTCTGGCGGCGCTGATGGACCAGAAGATCCGTTTCGAAAACACCTTCCGCACCATCTTCCTCTATCCTTTCGCGCTGTCCTTCATCGTCACCGGCCTTGCCTGGCAATGGATCCTCAATCCGGATTTCGGCATCCAGCAGGTGGTGCGCAATCTTGGCTGGGAAAGCTTTGTCTTCGACCCGCTCTACAATGCCGACATCGTCATCTACGGCATCCTGATCGCCGGACTGTGGCAGGGTACGGGGCTGATCATGTGCCTGATGCTGGCCGGCCTGCGCGGCATCGACGCCGACATCTGGAAGGCCGCCCGCGTCGATGGCATCCCGACATGGAAGACCTATGTCTTCATCGTCATCCCGATGATGCGGCCGGTTCTGGTGACCACGCTGGTCATCATCGCCAGCGGCATCGTCAAGGTCTACGACCTCGTCGTCGCCCAGACCAGCGGCGGCCCCGGCATCGCGTCTGAAGTGCCGGCCAAATACGTCTACAACTACATGTTCCTGGCGCAGAACCTGGGGCAGGGCTTCGCCGCCTCGACCATGATGCTGCTGTCGGTGGTCATCGTCATCGTGCCATGGGCCTATCTCGAATTCGGCAGGAGGCGCAGCCATGGCTGAGCAACTGGCGCGCGCCGCGCCCGACCTCGATGTTGTGCCCGCCCTGACCGCTCGGTCCGCTGCGCTTGCCGGACCGCAGGGGCCGAAGCCACGGCGGCGCTTTTCCCGCCGCAACATCTTCATCTACGGCACGCTGGCGCTGTTTGCCGTCTACTACCTCCTGCCGCTCTACGTGATGGTGGTGACGTCGCTGAAAGGCATGCCCGAGATCAGGCTCGGCAATATTTTCTCGCCGCCGGTCGAGATCACCTTCGAGCCCTGGGTGAAGGCCTGGTCCCAAGCCTGCACCGGGCTCAATTGCGACGGGCTGTCGCGCGGCTTCTGGAACTCGGTGCGCATCACCGTGCCGTCGGTGTTCCTGTCGATCGCAATCGCCTCGGTCAACGGCTACGCGCTCGCCAACTGGCGCTTCAGGGGATCGGAGGTGTTCTTCACCATCCTGATCGTCGGGGCCTTCATTCCTTACCAGGTGATGCTCTATCCGATCGTCATCGTGCTTCGCGAGATCGGCCTCTATGGCAGCCTGTGGGGGCTGGTGCTGGTGCACACGATCTTCGGCATGCCGATCCTGACGCTGCTCTTCCGCAACTATTTCGCCTCGCTGCCGGAAGAGCTGTTCAAGGCCGCCCGCGTCGACGGCGCCGGCTTCTGGACCATCTATCTCAGGATCATGCTGCCGATGGCGCTGCCCATCTTCGTGGTGGCGATCATCCTGCAGGTCACCGGCATCTGGAACGATTTCCTGTTTGGCGTCGTCTACACCAAGCCCGACACCTATCCGATGACCGTCCAGCTCAACAACATCGTCAACGCCGTCCAGGGCGTAAAGGAGTACAACGTCAACATGGCGGCAACGCTGCTTACGGGACTGGTCCCGCTCATCATCTACTTCATCTCCGGCAAGCTTTTCGTCCGCGGCATCGCCGCCGGCGCGGTCAAGGGTTGAGACGATGACGAATGTCCAGGTCAAGGACGTGTCGCTGAGCTTTGGGGCCTATGACGTGCTGAAGCAGCTCAATCTCGATGTGCCCGAAGGCGAGTTCCTCGTGCTGCTCGGGCCATCCGGCTGCGGCAAGTCCACGTTGCTCAACTGCATCGCCGGCCTGCTCGACGTGTCCGAGGGGCAAATCTTCATCAAGGGCAAGAACGTCACCTGGGAGGAACCCAAGGACCGAGGCATCGGCATGGTGTTCCAGTCCTACGCGCTCTATCCGCAGATGACAGTGGAAGGAAACCTGTCCTTCGGCCTGAAGACGGCGGGCATGGCCAAGGACGAGATCGCAAGGCGTATCGCCCGTGCGGCCGAGATCCTGCAGATCGAGCCGCTGCTCAAGCGCAAGCCGGCAGCACTTTCTGGCGGCCAGCGCCAGCGCGTAGCGATCGGGCGGGCACTGGTGCGTGACGTCGACGTGTTCCTGTTCGACGAGCCGCTGTCCAATCTCGACGCCAAGCTGCGTTCGGAGCTGCGCGTCGAGATCAAGCGCCTGCACCAGAAGCTCGCCAACACCATGATCTACGTCACTCACGACCAGATCGAGGCGATGACGCTGGCCGACCGCATTGCCGTCATGAAGGGCGGCGTGATCCAGCAGCTCGACGCGCCGCAGGTAATCTACAACAAGCCGGTCAACCGCTTCGTTGCCGGCTTCCTCGGCTCGCCGGGCATGAATTTTCTCGACGGCGAGCTCGAAGCCGGCGTTGAGCCGGCTTTTGCGACAACCGCGACAAGGATCCCGCTCGGCCGCTACGGTTTTGGCGGCACGGCCAGGCCAGGCAAGGCCGTGTTCGGTGTGCGCCCCGAACACATCGCCACAGGCGATGCCGCCAATGCCATGCCCTATGCCGCCGACGCGAGGGTCGAGCTGGTCGAGCCGATGGGCTCGGACACGCTGGTCTGGACGAAGCTCGGCAGCCAGAGCCTCGCCTTCCGCGTCGAGGCCGAACGCCATCTGGCTCCAGGCGATCAGCTGCGCATCGGCTTCGACCCGGCGCGCGCCTCGCTGTTTGACGGCCAGAGCGGCAACCGCATCTGACATCACCTCCCAACGAACGGACAGAACCATGGACTGGTCATTCCAACTCTACAGCGCCCGCAACTACCAACCCTGGGACAAGGTGCTGCAGGCGCTCGCCAGCGTCGGCTACAAGGAGGTCGAAGGTTATGGCGGGGTCTATGACGACCCGCAGGCTTTTCGCGCCCTGCTCGACCGCAACGGCCTGTCCATGCCGAGCGGCCATTTCGGCATCGATCTGCTGGAGCAGGATTTCGCCAGGGCGGCCACGATTGCGACGACGCTCGGCATGAAGCTCATAGCTTGTCCCTGGCTCGAGGTGGTCGACCGGCCGACCGACGCCGATGGATGGCGGGCATTCGGCAAGCGCCTCGGTGCCATCGGCGCGAAGGCCAGGGATGCCGGGTTCGATTTTGCCTGGCACAACCACGACTTCGAGTTTTTGACCCTTGCCGGCGGGCTGGTGCCGCAACGCCTCATCCTGGAAGCCGCACCCGACATCGGGTGGGAGATGGACGTCGCCTGGGTGATCCGCGGCGGCTCCGACCCGCTGCACTGGATCGAGGAGTTCGGCCCGCGCATCCTGGCTGCCCACGTCAAGGACATCGCCCCGCATGGCCAGGCAGCCGACGAGGACGGCTGGTCGGACGTTGGCCACGGCACCGTCGACTGGGCCGGGCTGGTTGTAGCGCTGCGCAAACGCACGCCGGCCAGATACTTCATCATGGAGCACGACAATCCGGCCGATTTCGAGCGCTTCGCGCGCCGGTCCATCGCCACCGCAAAGACCTTCTAGGGGACGACCGACATGGCAAGGAAACTTGGAGTAGGGGTGATTGGCTGCGGCAACATCTCGAAGACTTACTTTCAGCGAGCGCCCCAGTTCCGGGGCATCGAGATGCGCGCCTGCGCCGACATCAACATGGATGCGGCCAGGGCGCGGGCAAAGGAGTTCAATCTGCGGGCAGAGACGGTCGAGGACCTGCTCAAGGCCAAGGACATCGACATCGTCGTCAACCTGACGGTGCCTGCGGTGCACTACGATGTGTCGAGGCAGGCCATCGACGCCGGCAAGCATGTCTATTCGGAAAAGCCCTTCGTGCTCGCCATCAAGGACGGGCTCGACCTGAAGAAGCGCGCCGACAAGAAGGGCGTGCGCATCGGCTCGGCACCAGACACCTTCCTCGGTGGTTCGCACCAGTTGGCGCGGCACCTCATCGACACGGGCAAGCTCGGCAACATCACGAGCGGCACCTGCCACGTGATGAGCCACGGCATGGAGCACTGGCACCCCAATCCCGATTTCTTCTTCCAGCCCGGCGGCGGCCCGATCCTCGATCTCGGGCCCTATTACATCGCCAACCTCGTCCAGCTCATCGGGCCGGTTGCGCGGGTGGCGGCATTGTCGTCGATCCCGGCGAAGGAGCGGACCATCTCGTCCAAGCCGCGTGCGGGTGAAAAGATCCCTGTCACCACGCCGACGACGATCCTGGCGCTGATCGAGTTCGAGAACGGCGCTGTGTTTACCTTCAATGCGAGCTGGGATGTCTGGGACAATGGCCATGCGCCGATGGAGCTCTATGGCGAAACCGGCACCATCCACATGCCCGATCCCAATTTCTTCGGTGGCGAGCTGAGCTACACCAGGGGTAGCAAGCCGGTGAAGGCGCTGCCGAAATGGGATCATCCCTTCGGCGTGCCCAACGAGAAGCATGCCCATGGCATGATGGCCAACTACCGCACCGCGGGTCTGGCCGACATGGCGCTGGCGATCATGCATGGCCGGCCGCACCGCTGCTCGCTGGAACTCGCGAACCACGTCATCGACGTCATGACCGGCATCCTGAAGTCGGGCGAGACCAGGAAGTTCGTCGAGATGCAGACGACCTGCGAGCGGCCCGAGCCGCTGGGGCCTGCCGCTGCAAGGGGGCTGCTGGCATCGTCGAAATAGGCTAAGAGAGGGGATCGGCGTCACCAGCCGATTCCCCTTTCCATTCGAGGACAGCATCATGACCTGGCAACCGGCCGCGAATCGTTACGAAAACATGGTCTACAATCGCTGCGGCAGGTCGGGCCTCAAGCTGCCGGCGATCTCGCTCGGCCTGTGGCACAATTTCGGCGATGACACGCCGCACGCGACCAAACGCGCCATCTGTCAGAAGGCCTTCGATCTCGGCATCACCCATTTCGACCTCGCCAACAACTACGGCCCGCCGGCCGGCTCTGCCGAGACTGCCTTCGGCGAGATTCTACGCACCGATTTTGCCGGTCTGCGCGACGAGATGATCATCTCGACCAAGGCCGGCTACGACATGTGGCCTGGGCCGTACGGCGAGTGGGGCAGCCGCAAATATGTGCTGGCGAGCCTCGACCAGAGCCTGAAGCGCATGGGCCTCGACTATGTCGACATCTTCTACTCGCACCGCTTCGACCCGGAAACGCCGCTCGAAGAGACCATGGGCGCGCTCGACCATGCCGTGCGTTCGGGCAAGGCGCTTTATGCCGGCATTTCGTCCTACAACGCCCAGCGCACCCGCGAGGCCGCCGACATTCTGAAGCGGCTTGGCACGCCCTGCCTGATCCACCAGCCGAGCTACTCGCTGATCAATCGCTGGGTCGAGGATGACGGCCTGCTCGACGCGCTCGACGGTCTCGGTATCGGCTCGATCGTGTTCTCGCCGCTGGCGCAAGGCATGCTGACCGGCAAGTATCTCGGCGGTGTGCCGGAAGGCAGCCGTGCGTCGCAGGGCAAGTCGCTGCGCCCCGCCTTCCTCAACGACAAGAACCTCGCCAACATCCGCGCTCTGAACGCTATCGCCGAGCGTCGCGGCCAGACACTGGCGCAGATGGCGCTGGCCTGGGTGCTGCGTGGCGGCCGCGTCACTTCGGCGCTGATCGGCGCCAGCCGTCCCGAGCAGGTCGAGGATTGTGTCGGCGCGATCAAAAACCTCGCCTTCACCGAGGCCGAGCTCGCCGAGATCGACACCCATGCGCGCGAGGCCGACATCAACCTGTGGGCCCGCTCGTCCGAACGCGAAGGCCCGGCACGGCAGAAGAAGTAAGCCAGCGATAGCCAATCCCTCTCCCTGTCGAAGGGGGGAGGGGCCATGCTTGGCGGTTGGGGAATGCCCAACATTGTATTTGGCGGCCGGACGCGCTAGCAAAATCATGTGCCAATCGCCACATTGGGGCGAAGGATTGTTCCATGAGGCAGCATTTGCCGGCATGGAAAGGTGCCGCCCGGTTTGCGCCGGGCAGGGAAAGGTAAAAGCATGGCGGCGCGGGCTACGCTGACGAAGAACCAGCAGAAGGTGCTCGGAAAGCTCGAAGTGGCGAGCGGGCCGCTCAGCGCCTACATGCTGCTTGACCAGCTGCGCGACGACGGTTTTCGTGCCCCGCTGCAGGTTTACCGTGCGCTCGAGGTTCTGGTGAAGGACGGCTTCGTACACCGCCTCGAAAGCCTCAACGCCTTCGTCGCCTGCGCCGAGCCGCACGACCACAGCCACCACAACCACCGCATGACGGCCTTTGCCATCTGTGACAATTGCGGCCAGGTCACCGAGATTTCGGACGAGCTGATCGGCAAGCGCCTTGACGACTGGGTCGGCTCGACCGGCTTTGTCGCCAAGAAGGCGGTCATCGAATTCCGCGGCACCTGCGCCAAATGCGCGGCGATTGCCGCCTGATCAATTCCGGGAAAATACGCGGTTGCCCTTTGCGAACCGCTCCGGGCGCTAGCGCGCCGTCGAAAACGCGAACCAGATCGCAACGGCCGCAAGCAGCGCCGACAGCCCCCGTCGCGCGATCTTTTCGATCCTGGGGTTGTTGAGCAGCGGCTCGAGCTGGCTGGCCAGCACCACGATCAGGAAATGGATGATTGTCGCGACCGCGACGTAGATGGCGGTCAGCGTCAGTGTCTGCGACAGCACCGGGCGATCGGCGACGATGAAGGTCGGCAGCACGGCGACGTAGAAGATCGCCGCCTTGGGATTGAGCAGGTTGGTCACCAGCCCGCGGGTGAAGTAGCGCCGGTCGGCGTCTCCGCCTTCGGGCACGGCCTCGCCTGGGCCGCGCCAGCCTTCATAGGCCAGGTAGAGCAGGAACAGGACGCCACCCCAGCGCAGGCCTTCGTAGAGCAGGGTCGAAGTGTGGATCAGTTCGGTGACGCCGAGCGCTGCCACAACGCCGACGATGGCAAGGCCGAGCGCGATGCCTGCTACTGTGGCGAAGCCGGCACGGCGACCTTCGCCCGCCGACACCAGTGCCAGATAGGTCATGTTCGGCCCCGGCGTCAGCTCGATGATGAGCGACGTCAGGGCGAAGGACAGCAACGTCGACAGGCTGGACGACGTCGCGAACTCCATCTCAGTGCGCCTCGTCCCAGCTGTCGGCGGCGTTGGCGTCGACATGCAGAGGCACCGACATCGACACAGCCGGCATGGCGGCGTTTTCCATGACGTGGCGGACGACGGGGATCGTCGCCTCGACCTCGTCCTCGACGGTCTCGAAGATCAGTTCGTCGTGCACCTGCAACAGCATGCGTGCCGACAGCTTGGCCTCGGACAACGCGCCCTCGATGCGGATCATGGCGCGGCGGATGATGTCGGCGGCCGTCCCCTGCAGGCGGGCATTGATCGAGGCGCGTTCGTTGAAGGCACGCACCGACGGGTTGGAGGAGCGGATTTCGGGGTAGTGGATGCGGCGGCCGAAGATGGTCTCGACATAACCCTTGTCGCGGGAGAACGCCTTGGTCTCGTCCATGTAGGCGCGGATGCCTGGGAAGCGCTCGAAATACTTCTTGATGTAATCGGAGGCTTCCTCGCGCGGGATCGACAGCTGGTTGGCGAGGCCGAAAGCCGAGATGCCGTAGATGATGCCGAAATTGATCGCCTTGGCGCGACGGCGCACTTCCGACGGCATGCCCTCGACCGGCACCGAGAACATTTCGGATGCCGTCATGGCATGAATGTCGACGCCGTCGGCGAAGGCCTGCTTCAGCTGGGCGATGTCGGCGACATGGGCGAGCACGCGCAGTTCGATCTGGCTGTAGTCGGCCGAGATCAGCTTGTTGCCCTTGTCGGCGATGAAGGCGGTGCGGATCTTGCGGCCTTCGGCCGTGCGGATCGGAATGTTCTGCAGGTTCGGGTCCGACGACGACAGGCGGCCGGTGGTGGTGGCGGCCAGCGCGTAGGAGGTGTGGACGCGCTTGGTCTCGGGGTTGATGAAGCCGGGCAGCGCGTCGGTGTAGGTCGATTTCAGCTTGGTCAGCTGGCGCCAGTCGACGATCTTGCGCGGCAGCTCATGGCCTTCGGCGGCGAGGTCTTCCAGCACCTGGGCCGAGGTCGACCACTGACCGGTCTTGGTCTTGGTGCCGCCGGGCAGGCCCATGCGGCCGAACAGGATGTCGCCGAGCTGCTTGGGCGAACCGATGTTGAAGCGCTCGCCGGCGATGCTGTTGATCTCGTCTTCGAGCCGCGCAGCGCCCTGGGCGAGTTCGCCCGACAGCCGCGACAAGATCTGGCGGTCGACCGAGATGCCCCGCTGTTCCATGCGCGCCAGAACCGGCACCAGCGGTCGCTCCAGGCGCTCATAGACCGAGACCAGGCCCTTGGCGGCTAGGCGCGGCTTGAGCACGCGCCACAGCCGCAACGTCACGTCGGCATCTTCGCTGGCATAGGCCGACGCCTTGGCGATGTCGACCTGGTCGAAACCGATGAAGCTCTTGCCGGAGCCGGCCACGTCCTTGAACGGGATCGGCGTGTGGCCGAGCCATTTTTCCGACAAGGAGTCCATGCCGTGGCCGCCATTGGTGCCGCCGTCGAGCACGTAGGAGATCAGCATCGTGTCGTCGAACGAGTGCACGTCGATGCCGTAGCGGTTCATCAGCACCAGATCGTACTTAAGGTTCTGCGCCACCTTGAGCACGGAGGCGTCCTCGAGCAGCGGCTTGAGTGCTGCGATCGCCTCGCGCATCGGGATCTGGTTCTCGACCAGCCCGCCGCCAAGCAGGTCGTCGCGGCCGCTTTTGTGACCAAGCGGCACATAGGCGGCGCGCCCTGGTGCGGTGGCGAGAGAGAAGCCGACGAGCTCGGCCTGCATCGGGTCGAGCGAAGTGGTCTCGGTGTCGAAGGCGATGACGCCGGCCTCGGCCGCCTCGTTGACCCAGGCTTTCAGCGTGGCGAGGTCGCGGATCGTGACATAAGCGCTGTGGTCGAATTTTTCCGCCGCGGCAGCCTCTGCGAGCTTGTTGGCGAGGGCTGTGGGAGTGTCCCCATCGGCGGCGACGGTCGCGACGGGCGTTGCTGCAGCCACGTCGGCAGCTGTGGCCGGAACGGTCGTCGCTGGCGCAGCAGGAGCAGCACCCGAACCCACGTCCGGTCCGTGTGCGTCGTCGCCGCGTTCGACCGGCACATAGGCGGGCTCGATCGCGCCGGCGTCGGCGCCGGTGGCCTCGGCGACGCGCCGCGTCAGCGTGGTGAACTCCATCGCCTTGAGGAAGGAAATCAGCCGCGCGCCGTCAGGTGGCTGCAGAGCGAATGCATCGAGGCCTTCGGTGACCGGCACGTCGTTCTTCAGCTTCACCAGCTCGCGGCTGATGCGCGCCTTGTCAGCGTTGTCGATGATCGACTGGCGGCGCTTGTCCTGCTTGATCTCGGAGGCGCGGGCGAGAAGCGTGTCGAGATCGCCGAACTGCTCGAGCAGCTGTGCAGCGGTCTTCGGGCCGATGCCTGGCACGCCGGGGACGTTGTCGACGGAGTCGCCGGTCAGCGCCTGCAGGTCGATCATCTTCTCAGGCGGTACGCCCCACTTTTCGATAACTTCGGGGATGTTGATCTGCCGATCCTTCATCGGGTCGTACATCGACACCGTCTCGCCAACGAGCTGCATCAAATCCTTGTCCGAAGAGATGATGGTGGCGTCGCCGCCGGCCTCGCGGGCGAGGCGGGCATAGGTGGCGATCAGGTCGTCGGCCTCAAAACCTTCCATCTCGATGCAGGGCAGGTCGAAGGCTCGGGTCGCATGCCGGATCAGTCCGAATTGTGGGATCAGGTCCTCGGGCGGGGCCGAGCGGTTGGCTTTGTATTCGGGGTACAGCTCGTTGCGGAAGGTCTTCGACGAATAGTCGAAGATAACGGCGAAATGGGTGGGCGTGACGCCAACATCGGTGTTGCGTGCGTCCTGCATCAGCTTCCACACCATGTTGCAGAAACCGAGGACCGCATTGGTGGGCAGTCCGTCGGATTTGCGGGTGAGCGGCGGCAGCGCGTGATAGGCACGGAAGATGTAGCCGGAGCCGTCGACAAGGAAGAGATGATCGCCTTTTTTCATGGCGATACGGGTAACTTGGCGCAGCCGCGCTGTCCATGGTCAAGGCGGCTCCGAAGCGCCCACTCATGCCGTCAGCTGACGCTTTCCACACTATCCCATTTTTCGGGACAGTCGTTTGCGCCTTCCGCCGCTTATCATCGCCTGCCGTCGCGATAGGATTTTCCCGGGAAAAGCGCAGGAGCAAGCGGGAATGTGCCAAGAAACTCGATTGCATCGCAGCGAGATGGCAAAGGCGGCTTCGACCGTCCGCAAACCGGGTTGCACCGGGACCTGTACGCGCTGCCCGCTGAATGCAGGAGCAGTCGCGCGGGCGTTGGAGGCGCTGGCGACCCCGGAGCTGCTGTCTCCGGAGCCGTCGTCAGGCACGATCAGACACTAGGCCTGGTCGATCCACGTCTGGTCGAAATGCTGGTCGTAGGCCTGGTGGATCTGGTAGCCCATTACGTTCGGGCGCATATGGGCAAAGAGCTTGCGCCAGAAAGGCTGCACGATCACACCGGACCCCTGCAGGATCGCCTGCAACTCGCCCATGATCTGCTTGCGCTTGTCCGAGTCGCCGATGGCGTTCGCTTCCTTGAGCTTGGCGTCGAACTCGGGATTGGAGAAGCCCGACTCGTTCCAGGCATTGCCGGTCTGGTAGGCGAGCGCCAGGGTCTGGATTCCCAATGGCCGCGCGTTCCAGTTGGTGGTCGAGAACGGATATTTGGTCCAGTCGTTCCAGAAGGCCGATTCAGGGATGAGCGTGCGTTTGACCTTGAAGCCCGCTTCACGCATCTGCTGGGCGATGACGTCGGAACTCTCCTTGCGATAGTCGCCGTCGACCGAGATCAGGTTGAACTCGAAGTCGAGCTTGCCGGCCTCGGCCAGCAACACCCTTGCCTTTTCGATGTCGCGCTTGACCGGCGGCAGCGGCGCATAATCAGGATGCATCGGCCCGACATGGTGGTTCTCGGCAGCGATGCCGTGGCCGTTGGCGCCGAGCTTCAGCACCGTCTCGTTGTCGACGGCAAGCTGGATAGCCTTGCGGACGCGCTGGTCGTTGTAGGGTTCTACATTGACGTTGGTGCGGGCGACGATTGTCGTTGCCGTTACGATCTCCGAACGCTTCAGCCCGAGCCCGTCGAGGATATCGACGTCGTTGGTCTGGGTCTGGCCATTGAGATCGACCTCGCCGGACTCGAACGCCGAAATGGTGGCAGCCGAGTCGGTGCCGTAGTCGATCCATTCTATGCCGTCGAGATAAACCTCGCCGCCCCACCACGCGCCGTCGGGCCGCCGCTTGACCGATGCCTTGACGCCGACGTCGATGCCGGTCAGCTCGAACGGTCCGGTGCCGATGGGCTGGGCCGACAGCATCTCACCGCTCCTGTCGAAGTCGCGGTGGACGATCAGCGCGGGGTAGTCCGTCATCGCCGGAATGATCGTGACGTCCGACCGCGCCAGCTTGAGCACGACTTTATGGGCGTCGGGCGCGGTAATGGCCCCTTCGATCGCCTTCTTCGTCGCCGGATCGATCAGCGCACCCATGCGCCCGGCCATCGAATTGCCCGGAGCGTCCTTGTCGCACCAGCGGGTGATGTTGAACACCACGTCTTCGGCGGTGAAGTCGTCGCCATTTGACCACTTCACGCCCTTGCGGACGTTCAGCGTGTATTCCGTGGCGTCGTCATTGATCGACCAGCTTTCGAGCAGCATCGGTCGGAAGGTGAAATCGGAGTTCCAGCGAACCAGCGGTTCGAGGAACTGCATGGCGATGTTGCCCATCTGAGAGACGCTGAACTTGCGCGGATCCTCCAGCGCCATCACCTGCATGGCGATGCGCAGCGTGCCGCCGCGTTGCGGGGTTGCGGCGCGGGCCACCCCGCCACCTGGCGCAGCCAGTCCCAGCAGCGAATAAGCAACCGCGGTGCAGGCGCCGAAGGCGCTGGCCAGGCTGAGGAATTCGCGGCGATGCATGCCGCCGCTGTCCACGTCGCGCAGGAATTTCCCGATTGCCGGATGAAGGTCTTTGGTCTTCATTTGTTTCTCTCCCATTGTAATCGTTCAGTATGTCGTTGTTCCGATAGTGCCCGGCCGGGTTCGTTGTTGTTATGCCGGGTATTCAGGTGTGCCGCCGATCGATTGCGACCGGCCGGATGTGAAATTCGCAGAGGAACGGCATGAACCTTGTGACTGCCATGAAGGTGTTCGACCGGGTGGCGCTGCTGGGCAGCCTGACGGCGGCGGCCGACGACCTGACGATGTCGACGACGGCCGTCAGCCGCTACATCAAGGAGTTGGAGGACGATCTTGGCGTCAGGCTGATCAACCGCACCACACGCCGGCTCAGCCTGACAGAAGCGGGCAGGGAATATGCGACCCGCGCGCGCGCTCTTCTCGACGACCTGGACGAGTTGCGCGACGCGACCAGAGGCCTGCATCGCGATACCCGCGGCTCGATCAAGGTGTCCTGCTCCAATGTGCTCGCACACACCCGGGTCACCAGGCTGGTGCCGAAATTCCTCGACGAAAATCCGCAGGCCTCCATCGAGCTGCACCTGACCTCGCGCTACGTCGTCGGCATCGTGGAAGAAGGGTTCGACGTCGCCATCCGCTTTGGCGAACAGAACGATTCCGCATTGATCGCCAAACGCCTCGGCGAAGTGCGCAACTATGTGTGTGCCACGCCCGAATACTGGGATCGCCATGGCCGTCCGCAACATCCTGGTGAACTGGCCCAGCATTCCTGTGTCTTGAGCAATTTCGCCAAGCGGCTCGGGAGCTGGCCGTTCCAGGGACCGGACGGGCCGTTTTCGGCGCCGGTCAGGGGGCGCGTGTCGACCAATCACATCGAAGCTGCCTATCAGATGACCCTTGCCGGCTTCGGCATCGGCAACCTGCCGAGCCTGCTGGTCGACAAGGCCATAGCGTCGGGCGCGCTCGAGGCGCTGCTCGAAGAGTTCAGGCCGGAGTCCAGCCCGATCTATGCGCTCTATCCGCACCGGACCTACGTGGCGGCCAAGGTGCGGGCGTTTGTGGATTTCCTCATGCGCGAGCTTTCCTCCGACCTCATAGCCTGAAGGCCGCGTCGGGGAACGCGGCCTCTGGGGTTTGCTGGACTTAGTTCCACCACGCGGTGGTGTCGTATGACGGGCCGGGATCCTCGAAGAGCCGCTCGTATTTGCAGAGCTTGGGCTTGTCGCCGAGCGGCATGGAGACACCGTCCTTGAACGCCCATTCGCCTCTGGAGGTAGAGTCGGCTCGGACGTAGCTCGACAGCGCGAACGCCCGGTCGTGAGCGGATTTGTTGGCGGCCGATCCATGCACGGTCAAAAGGTTCCACATGGCGAGGTCGCCCGGCTCGAGTTCAAGCGAAACGATGTTGGCGGGGTCGATACCGACGGCGACCAGCTCCGATTCCGCAGTAACCCCCTTCATCAGCTGGCCGTGGCCCTCGTCGGACAGTCCGAGATAGCCGAGCTTGTGGCTGCCGGGGACGACCTGGAGGCAACCGTTCTCCACTGTGGCGCGGTCGACGGCCAGTCCGGTGGTGACGGTCGACTCGACGATGGCGTCGAAGTCGGCCTGGTTGCGGAAGCGGATGTCCTGGTGGAAGCGGTAGCCGGTAAGATTGGCGCCCGGCGGCTTCCAGTGGAGCTGCTGGGCGATCTGCTTGATGTCGCGCCCGATCAGCCCTTCAAGCAGCTTGAGATAGTCGGCGTTGCGCCGGAACTCCTCGAAATACCGGTTGATCCACGAGAACCAGTAAGCCTGTAGCACGTAGCGCTTGTCGAAATGTGTCTCGGGCAGGACCTGGAAGTTCAGGTTGCCATGCCGGAAGGTGGCGTGATGGCGCAGGCCCTCTTCATAGACGGCCTGCGTCTCCTTGCGCAGCCGCACCAGGTCGTCGCCATCGACGAAGCCGCGGACGATGGCATAACCTTCCTCGCGATATTGCTCTGCGGCGTCTTTCGCCTGTGCAGTTGTGATCATTTCGGTTCTTCTCCCATACCGTCCAGAGGGAGAATATCGATCGGCTGCCAGGCGATAAGTTTCTAAATCCGCAAACAACTCTGCCGAATTTCGGGACAATGAGCGGCGGAACGTCTTCCCAGCCGTTCAGTTTGGCGCGAGACGCTTGGAGATGGTTTCCGGGCCTTCCCGATAGTCGGTGAAGCCCATCCCCTGGTAGAACGCCAGTCCGCCGGTGTTTTCCTTGCGAATGGTGGCGTCGATGAAGCTGGCGCCTGCTTTTCTGGCGGCTTCCAGCGTGTTGGCGAACAGCGCCCGTCCGGCGCCCTTCTTGTGCACGCGCGGATCGACGAAGGTGGCGACAATGGCCCAGTCCGACGGCAGCTTGTCGCCTGGCCAGTCAGGGTCGGACCATTCGAGCGACTGGAACCCCAAAACCTGCTCGCCTTCCAACGCCACGAAGCAGCTGATTCCGAGTTTTGGCGCGATGAAGTAGCTGATGATGCGCTGCTCGTCGAAATGCTCGCGGTGTGCTGTCGTTCCGCCGATCTCGATGATTTCATTGAGGATTCGCGCCATCGCGCTTGCGTCTTGCGGTTGGGCGGGTCGGACATGCAGGGGCATGGATCGGTCATTCCACTGTTGGTTTGATTTGCCGGAAACTAAGCGTCCTGCAGCTGTTCTGCAAAGGCGAGGACTACGCAGCTGACATTGGCTGCGGCACTCGGCAGGTTGATGTCAGGAAGAAACGGGCCGAGGCTTCCGATCACGGGTATGTTACGAAAGTGTAATCTTCGTGCCCTTGAATCGCCACGTTCGCGGCCACAAATAGCAGTCATCGGCAGTTTTTGCCGAAGTCCGGTCTCAGGCCCGTCCCCCGCCTATCCGGACCCTGCGGCAGCCTCATCCCCCTCTCCGGGCTGCCGCACCGTTTTGAAATGTGCCGCCGTGGCCACCCCTCCACCACGGCGGCACTTTTTTGTCCGGAGTTCAGCGGTTCCCCTTTCCCTGCGCCGGCCTCTGGCCCAATCCTGCCCGCTTTGCGTTTTTCTCTTCGGCCACTAGTTTGCGCCGCAGAAGAATCGAAAGGCACCCACATGTCCGCTGTCGCACCCGTTCTCGATCGTCTCGACAAGAATCTCGACCAGAGCCTGGAGCGCCTGTTCGAGCTGCTCCGCATCAAGTCGATCTCCACCGACCCGGCCTTCTCAGCCGACTGCCGCAAGACCGCCGAGTGGCTGGTCGCCGACCTCAAGACCATCGGCTTCGACGCCAGCGTGCGCGATACGACGGGCCATCCGATGGTCGTCGCCCACCATGCCGGCCCTGCCGGCTCGCCGCATGTGCTGTTCTACGGCCATTACGACGTCCAGCCGGTCGATCCGCTTAACCTCTGGGAAGATGATCCCTTCGATCCCAAGATCAAGGAGATCGCAGGCGGCATCAAGGTCATCACCGGCCGCGGCTCGTCCGACGACAAGGGCCAGCTGATGCTGTTCGTCGAAGCATGCCGCGCCTGGAAAGAGGTGCATGGCGGCCTGCCGTGCGAGATCACCCTGCTGTTCGAGGGCGAGGAAGAGTCCGGCTCGCCGTCGTTGAAGCCGTTCCTCGAGGCCAATGCCGAGGAACTGAAGGCCGATTTTGCCATGGTCTGCGACACCGGCATGTGGGATCGCCAGACGCCGGCCATCTGCGTCGGTCTGCGCGGCCTTGTCGGCGAAGAGGTGATCGTTCACGCCGCCAACCGCGACCTGCATTCGGGCGAGTATGGCGGCGCTGCCGCCAACCCGGTGCGTATCCTCGCCAAGGTTCTCGCCGACATCCACGACGACAACGGTCGCGTCACGATCCCGGGCTTCTACGACGGCGTCGAAGAAACGCCCTCTCAGGTGCTGAAGTCGTGGGAAACCCTCGGCGAGACGGCGGAAAACTTCCTCGGCGAGATCGGCCTGTCGATCCCATCGGGCGAAAAGGGCCGCTCGGTGCTCGAGCTGACCTGGGCGCGTCCGACCGCCGAGTTCAACGGCATATCAGGCGGCTACACCGGCAAGGGCTTCAAGACGGTGATCGCGGCGGAAGCGTCGGCCAAGGTGTCGTTCCGCCTCGTGCACAAGCAGAACCCCGAGAAGATCCGCGCCGCCTTCCGCGAGTTCGTGCGTGCGCGCATTCCAGCCGACTGCAGCGTCGAGTTCCACGAGCATGGCGGCTCGCCGGCGATCCAGCTGTCCTACGACTCGCCCTTCCTCGCCAAGGCCAAGGACGCACTGTCGGATGAGTGGCCGAAGCCGGCCGTGATGCTCGCCATGGGCGGCTCGATCCCGATCGTCGGCGACTTCCAGACCTTCCTCGGCATGGAGTCGCTGCTGGTCGGTTTCGCCCTGCCTGACGATCGCATCCACTCGCCCAACGAGAAATACGACCTGGCCTCGTTCCACAAGGGCCAGCGGTCCTGGGCGCGCATTCTCGAGGCGCTCACCCGCAAGTGAGGTAGAAACCGAGGTTTCTATTGATTTTTCCTCCGATCGCGGCAAGTGAGAAGCCAAGCCGCGATCGGAGACACGCATGACCATCCGCTTCCACAAGCACGACCTTCCAGACCTTACGCATTACGATGTCGACGCCGTTGCCATCGACACAGAGACGCTGGGCCTGAACCCGCATCGTGACCGCCTCTGCGTCGTCCAGATTTCGCCGGGCGACGGCACCGCCGACGTCATCCAGATCGCGCCGGGCCAGAAGAAGGCGCCGAACCTCACGGCACTCCTGAAGAACCGCAAGGTGACGAAGCTGTTCCATTTCGGCCGCTTCGACATCGCCGTGCTTTACAATGCCTTCGGCGTGATGGCCGAGCCGGTGTTCTGCACCAAGATCGCCTCGCGCCTGACCCGCACTTACACCGATCGCCACGGCCTCAAGGACATCTGCAACGAGCTTCTGGGCGTGTCGCTGTCCAAGCAGCAGCAGTCGTCGGACTGGGCCGCCGAGACGCTGTCGCCGGAGCAGTTGGAATATGCCGCCTCCGACGTGCTCTACCTGCACCGCCTGCGCGACGTGCTCGCTGGCCGGCTGGAGCGCGAGGGCCGCGCCAGGGAGGCCGAGGCCTGCTTCCGCTTCCTGCCCACGCGCGCCAAGCTCGACCTGATGGGCTGGGGTGAAGAGGACATTTTCGCCCACAGCTGACCTGGCGCATCGGTCCGGAAATCGGAAACGGTTTCCGAAAAACTTCGAGGCGTGAATTCAACACCTGGAGCACCCCTGACGCGTCCATCCGGACGCATGGTGCGCCAAGGTCTGGGCTGGTCGATGGAACGAACCGGCCCGTTCGCCCGTTTGGGCTGCGTCGTGTCTGCGGCGCGCCCTACGTCCTCTTGGGACATGAAACCCGGTGCCGCAGCAATTTGAATCCGCGCGCGGCCCGGCTGGATATCGATCCATCGGGGCAACGCGTCAGCAAAGGACGCACAAATGGCTTCGACCCGCGAAGAAATCCAGAACGACCTCGAAGAGCAGGTTGCCCAGCTGAACAAGCAGGTGGCGCAGCTTACCAAGGCCATGTCGAAGCGCAGTGCGGCAGCCCTTGCCGAAGGTCGCGACAGTGCTGCCGAACTGTATGACGACCTGCACGGCCGCTTCGCCGATGCCATGCCCGGGATTCGCAGGCAGGCTCGGGTGGCGCAGAAGACGGCGCAGGACAATCCGTTGGCCACAGCCCTCGTCGGCGTCGCCCTGCTTGGCCTGGTGGCCGCGCTGGTGGCCCGTCGCTGACCGGTCTTGCCGCGCGGCCGGCGGTGGCTGATGCTGCGCATTCTTCCATTTCATCCAAGGGAAATCGAATGAGCACCAAGAAGCCCATCGCCACCGCACCCAGGGACGGCTCGAAGATCACCGTCTACTGGACCGACCGCGACGGCCAGGAGAACGAATCCATTGCCCAGTATCGCTCGCTGTCGCGGCTCCAGGCCGCCGGCGGGCAGTGGGACGCAAGCGACGAAGGCTGGTGGGCCTATGTCGACAGCGAAACGCAGAAGCGCATCGAGCCGCATTCCTGGGCCGCGCCCGGCGGCAAAGATCAGGACGACGAGGAAGAATAGGCGTATTCTCGGGCGTTCATCTGCCGGGGAGAAGACCCATGGCCGACAGGTCGGAGAAGGACACCCACGAATTCCTGGTTACGGCGGTCGAGCATGCCCGCGACGACAAGCTCGACGGCGTCGCGCTGATGCTGATCGATGCGCGTGGCGGCCGGGTACGCCTGCACATGCACGCCGATATCGCCGAGGTGTTGCGCGAGCATATCTCGGCGGCGCTGGCGAAGACGACAGGCCCGTAGAACTCTGTTTGCCGCCGCCTCTCTAGACGTGTCTACGCGCGACTGCCGCTGGGGCTGTTGCGAAGCCCTGCATGGGTTGGACCGCACGGCCGGCCCGGCCGGATGGAATTTTCCCGCGTGTTGCTGCCGCGCCCAAAAAATCTTCTCTGCCCTTTGAACCTTTCTCCGCGCCACAGCGACCAATCGCTGTGGACGGGCAATCGAGCCCAAAAGGAGAAAACGATGAGTGCATTGAGGAACATCCTTCTGGCGGTTGCGACAGCGTCCGTCGTCACGGCGTGCCAGTCGACAGAGATCCGGCATTGCGAGTGGAAGCCGAAGAAGCAGATCTATCTCGAAAGCAGCAACTGCTGTGATCGCAACAACCCGTCGAGCCCCTGCTACAAGGGCGGCAGCGACAAGCCGGATCGTCCGAAGCCCGACAGGCCCAACGACCCGCGCCCCGATCCGATCCCGCAGTAAAGGGCCCATAGCGGTCGCAAAAGCCGTCGGCAGGCAAGCCGACGGCTTTTGATTTTCTCAGGTGCCGGTGCACACCTGAAGGAATCTGCCACCTCAGCGACACCGTCCCGCCATTGCGCCCGCGGCTGCCAGAATCGCCACCGCCAGCGTGTACCGGGTGGCCACGAACAGCGGCGAGTCGTTGAACCAGTGGGCGGTGTAGAAGCTGGCAGCGATGCTGCCGGCGAGCAGTCCGGCCACGGCTCCCGCCAGCAGGAGTTCAGCCTGCACATATTCGGCAACCAGCGCCGATCCTGATGGCGACGCTGTCAGGCGTCGGCGAGATCGTGCGGCCGATCCTGCCGGTGCTCGGGCCCGGCACACGCTTTGCCGCCCTCGGCATCCTCGCCATGACCGCGTCATCCAGCTGACCGTTCCAGACGGCTGGGCGATTTCCATGTGCCCTTGGCAGCAATGACGCTGACGCTGGTCGTCCATGGCGGCGGCCTGTCGCGGTCGACCGAGCGCTCAGGCTCTCGTCTAGCCCGAGCGGCTGCCTTGGCTGGCCACACAAGCTGTTGATCCCGGCCGTTCGCTGCCAGGGGAGGCTTAACGCCCCCTTAAATCGCCGCATTTACTGTCCAACCGGAACGCCATTGGCATGGGGGCCGGACTTTAGACATGGCGAACCGGAACGACAGACGCATCGAGCCTAGCTTCGGTGAGGCGCATGAGGATGCGGACGACGATGTCCTTTCGGTCCGCGAAGAGGATCGCGTCGTGCCCACCCGCCGCAAGCAGCCTACCAAGCGCAAATCGTCGAAGGCCGGGACGTCCGAGCGCGGTCGGGGGCGATCGAAAAAGCCCAGGCGCGGCCTGTTCGGCATCCTTGGTCGTATGGTCTACTGGTGCTTCGTGCTGGCGATCTGGGGCGGCATCGCCGCTGCAGGCATCGTCATCTATTACGGCGCCCAGATGCCTAGCGCCACGACCTGGGCCATTCCCGATCGCTCGCCCAACATCAAGATCGTCGGCGTTGACGGCCGCCTGGTCGCCAATCGTGGCATGACCGGCGGCGAGGCCGTCGGCCTGCACGAGATGTCGCCCTATATCCCACAGGCGGTGATCGCCATCGAGGACAAGCGTTTCTATTCGCATTTCGGCTTCGACCCGATAGGCTTGGCGCGCGCGGTATCGACCCGCTTCCTGCATGGCCGTTTCACCCAGGGCGGCTCGACGCTGACCCAGCAGCTCGCCAAGAACCTGTTCCTCACCCCCGACCGAACGCTCGAGCGCAAAGTCCAGGAGGTGCTGCTCGCCTTGTGGCTCGAGCAGAAGCACACCAAGGACCAGATCCTCGAAATGTACCTAAACCGCGTGTTCTTCGGTTCGGGCTCCTATGGCGTCGAGGCTGCCTCCCGGCGCTATTTCGGCAAGTCGGCCCGTGACGTGACGTTGGCAGAGGCGGCGCTGCTCGCGGGCCTGCTCAAGGCGCCGTCGCGCCTGTCGCCGGCCCGTGATCCAAAGGCTGCCGGCGACCGCGCCCAGCTGGTGCTCGCGGCGATGCGCGACCAGGGTATGATCGGCGACAAGGAACTCACCAACGCGATGAATGCGCCGGCGACCCGTGTCGCCTCGTTCTGGACCGGATCCGAAAACTACGTCGCCGACCGGGTGATGGAGGAACTGCCGGGTCTCATCGGCGAAGTGCGCTCCGACATCGTCGTCGACACGACGGTTGACATGACGCTGCAGGACCTAGCCGAGAAGTCGATCCGCCGGCTGATCGACGAGAACGGCCAGAAACTCAATGTCAGCCAGGGCGCGCTGGTATCGATCGACAATTCCGGTGCCATCCGTGCAATGGTCGGCGGCTATGACTATTCGACCAGCCAGTTCGATCGCGCCTCCGAGGCGCGGCGACAGCCGGGCTCGGCCTTCAAGCCCTTCGTCTACATGGCGGCGCTCGAACAGGGGCGCACGCCCGACAGCGTTCGCAACGATGCGCCGATCAAGATCGGCAAATGGACGCCGGAAAACTACAACGGCAAATATTTTGGCCGGGTGACCCTGAAGACGGCGCTGGCCAAGTCGCTGAATTCGGTTGCCGCGCAACTTGCCATGGAAGTCGGACCCAACTCGGTCGTCGAGGCAGCTCACCGCATGGGCATCGAATCCGACCTCCAGCCCAATGTCTCGATTTCGCTCGGCACCTCCGAAGTAACGCCGCTTGAGCTGACTGCCGCCTATGTGCCCTTCGCCAATGGTGGCTACCGGCCCGAGGTGCACCTGATCAAGCGCATCACCTCGGCCGACGGCAAGGTGCTCTATGAGAACACCTCAGGTGGCGGCCCGCGCGTCATAAGCCCTGAGGTCGTCGGCATGATGAACGCGATGATGACCGGCGCGGTCGAGGAGGGCACCGCCAAGAAGGCCGCCTTCGCCTGGCCGGCGGCCGGCAAGACCGGCACCAGCCAGAATTCGCGCGACGCCTGGTTCGTCGGCTTCACCGCCAACCTCACGACAGGTGTCTGGTTCGGCAACGATGACGGCAAGCCGATGAAGAAGGTGACGGGCGGCGCACTGCCCGCACTCGCCTGGCACGAATTCATGGTCGCGGCCCATGAGGGCGTGCCGGTTGCCGCCTTGCCGGGCAACTGGACCTCGCAGGGTGCCGCGCCCGACGTCGCCGCCGACGACCAGCCGGCCCAGCCACTCGATGCGAACGCCTTCCCGCCGCCTCCGCAGCCTGTCGGACAACGGCAGGCCACAGGCACCGGCAACCGCGCCGTCCAGCCGGAAGAGCCAACCGCTTCGATCGGTCGGCCGGTGCCGCCTGCCGATGTCGGCGCCCGCCGACCTGTCCCGCCCGCCGACGTCGGCGGCCAGCCGCAGCGCCGCGAGACGTCGATCCTTAATATCTTGCTGGGGAACTGACGCGGGCACACCAAACGACAAAACCCGGCGAGAGGCTCGCCGGGTTTTGTCGTTTTGCTAGCCGTTTCGGCCGATCTCGGTCAGGCCGCCGAAGGCGCATCCGGCCTGCGGTCTTCGACGGGCTCCGCGTCCGCAGCAGGTTTCTGCATCACTTGCTCGACGATGCCGCGGGCGATTTCGCGTTCGCCCATGATCACCTGGTCGGCACCGAGGTTCTTCAGGTGGTCGACTTCGGCGTCGGAATGGGCGCGGGCGATGATCTTCATCTCGGGATTGGCGGCCTTGGCCTTGAGGATGATCTGGCCGGCTTCGAAGGCGTTGGGGATGGCGAGGATCAGCCGCTTGGCGCCGGCGGCGTTGGCCGCGCCGAACACCTCGCCCTTGACCGCGTTGCCTGGCACCGTCTCGACGCCTTCGCTCATCAGCTTGGCGATGGTCTTGTCGGAATCCTCGATAACCAGGAACGGCAGCTCGGCATCCTTGAGCGACTGACCGACCAGCGAGCCGACGCGGCCATAGCCGATCAGGATGGTGTGGTCGGTGAGTTTGGTCGGTGGCGGCGTGTCCTCATCGATCTTGGCGGCGGCCGGCGTGGTGGTGGCAACCTCGCCGGGCTCGGTGGCTGGCCCGATGGGCACGGCCTCAACGGCTTCCGGCACCTTGCCGGCGCGCTTCTCCAGCCACGGCTTCAGGCGACCGACGCCGGCGAAGACCAGCGGATTGAGCACGATCGACAGGATCGCGCCGGCCAGGATCAGGTCTCGGCCTTTCTCCGGCAACAGTTCGAGACTGACGCCGAGGCCGGCAAGCATGAACGAGAACTCGCCGATCTGCGCCAGGCTGGCTGAAATGATCAATGCGGTCGCCACCGGATAGCCGAAGGCAAGCACGATCAGGAAGGCGGCGACCGATTTGCCGATGACGATAATGAACAGCGTGGCGAGGATCGGCCAGGTGTCGGTGAACAGGCTGGTCGGGTCGAACAGCATGCCGACCGACACGAAGAACAGCACCGAGAATGCGTCGCGCAGCGGCAGGGTTTCTTCGGCCGCCTGATGGCTGAGTTCGGATTCGCTCATCACCATGCCGGCGAAGAAGGCGCCGAGCGCCAGCGACACGCCGAACAGTTTGGCTGCGCCGAAGGCGACGCCAAGGGCAATCGCCAGCACTGCCAGGCGGAACAACTCGCGCGAGCCGGTATGCGCCACGTAATGCAGCATCCACGGGATGACGCGCCGGCCGACGACCATCATCAGCACCACGAAGGCGGCGACCTTGGCCAGCGTGATGCCGACAACGCCCCAGATGCCGAAATCGAACCTCAGAGCCAGGATGTTTGGCGCATGCGCCACCTGCTCTTCGCCGCCGAGCACGCCGGCGAGCGCGGGCAGCAGCACCAGCGCCATGACCATGGCGAGGTCCTCGACGATGAGCCAGCCGACGGCAATGCGGCCGCGCTCGGTCTCGATCATGCGCCGCTCCTGCAGCGCGCGCAGAAGCACGACGGTGGAGGCGACCGATAGTGCCAGGCCGAAGACGAGACCCGCACCAAGCGACCAGCCGAGCATCCAGGCGAGGCCGGCGCCAAGGGCGGTTGCGAAGGCGATCTGGACGACAGCGCCGGGGACGGCGATGGCGCGCACCGACAGCAGATCCTTGAGCGAAAAATGCAGGCCGACGCCGAACATCAAGAGGATCACGCCGATCTCGGCGAGTTCGAGCGCCAGTTTCTGGTCGGCGACGAAGCCGGGCGTGTTGGGCCCGACCAGCATGCCGGCGATCAGGTAGCCGACGAGCGGCGGAACCTTGAAGCGATTGGCGAGCGCGCCGAAGATGAATGCCAGCCCCAGACCGGCGACGATGGTTGCGATGAGGGGCGTGTCATGCGGCATTGTCCGGGCGGCACCTTTGAAAAGAGTTTCAGATTTTCTTTGGGGTGCGGCGGAAAAATCCGCTGCATTTCCAATATGGTGGACGCAATGCTGCAAGCGCAACCCTGGTTGACCCAGAAACTTCATCCCTGGCCAAAAAAGTTTCGCTCGAATGATATCGGAACTATTCGCCGGGACGATCGTATGCGCCGATCCGACCTGGTTGCGAGCAAACGTCGTTTCGATATGATGACGCCGAGACTGACTCGGGTCTTGGTTGGCAGGGTGGAAATGCTGTCGCCGGCATCAGGCTTGCGGGTCGCAGGAGAAGATCGAGGCCGTTTGCGCGACCTATGACCGTCACGGAACATAAGCTTTTGGCCAGGCCAGACCCTGTCCCGAAGTTGGCTGGCGGCGTCCTGTCTTAATTCTACTAAATCAGTAGAAATTAGGAAAAAGCCGTCCGACCGGCAGGGTGGCGTCTCCGGCTGCGCTGTGTCGGCGAGCTCGCGTCAGAAGCCGCAATCATAAGCATTTCCGCGGGTTCCACACTGGTGTTCAGCCGCTCTGGCTCGGTATGGTCTTGAAAACCGGAGGCGGCTTCGCCTGCCAATGTTGGAAAAAAATTCTTCTGCCTCGTGCGCGAAGGCAAAAGCGATTGCATCCACCATCGGCGCGCGCGAGTGGGTTTCTTCTACGAAGGGGTGCCGGCGGCTAGAAATGGCGGGTCCTCCGGAACCCTCGCGTCATGACTCAAGCCGCCCCCAAGTTGAACGCCTTCCCGATCTTTCTCAAGGTCGAGGGCCGGGCCGTGGCCATTGTCGGCGGCGGCGACGAGGCGCTTGCCAAGGCGCGCCTGCTCAGCCAGTCGAGCGCCGAAATCCGCATCATCGCCGATCACGTCGAGCCGCAGCTGCGCGACTGGATTGCCGCCAATGGCGCGTTGCGCATCCACGCTGCCTATCATGCATCGCTGGTGGAAGGCGCGGTGATGGTCTTTGCCGCGACCGGCGATGAGGCGCTTGACCGACGTATCTCCGAAGACGCCCGCCGTCTCGGCATCGCCGTCAACGCCGTCGACCGGCCGGAACTGTGCGATTTCTTCACCCCCGCACTGGTCAATCGCGCGCCGGTCGCCGTTGCCGTCGGCACCGAAGGCGCGGGGCCCGTGCTCGCCCAGATGATCCGCGCCCGCATCGACCGCATGCTGTCGCCGCAGCTCGGCGCACTCGCGGCACTGGCCGCGAGCTTCCGCGATGCGGTCGAGCGTTTGTTGCCCAGGGGCAATGTCCGCCGCGCCTTCTGGCGGGAGTTCTTCGAAGGCGCGCCGGCACGTGCGCTGGACAACGCTACCCTTGCCGAAGCGCATGACGCCGCCACCGAAATCCTGTTGCGCGACGCGCCCGCGAACGGTCATGTTGCCCTGGTCGGTGCCGGTCCCGGCGCCGAGGACCTGCTCACGTTGCGGGCCCACCGTCTTCTGATGGAAGCCGACGTCATCGTTTACGACGCGCTGGTGCCCGAGGCGGTTGTCGCCATGGGCCGCCGCGACGCCGAGCGTCTGTCGGTCGGCAAGCGCAAGGGCTGCCATTCCAAGACGCAAAGCGAGATCGACGATCTGCTGGTCGCGCTCGCGCGGGACGGCAAGCGCGTCGTGCGGCTCAAGTCGGGCGACCCGCTGGTCTTTGGCCGCGCTGGCGAAGAGATGCAGGCGATGCGCGATGCCGGCGTGTCCTATGAGGTGGTGCCGGGCGTGACCTCGGCCTTTGCCGCCGCTGCCGATTTCGAGCTGCCGCTGACGCTGCGCGGCGTCACCTCCTCGATGGTGTTTACGACCGGCCATGACCTCAAGGGCGGTTCGCTGCCCGACTGGGCCAGGCTCGCCATCTCGGGCGCGACGGTTGCCGTCTATATGGGGCGGTCTGTTGCCGCCGACGTCGCCGGCCGTCTGATAGAGGCGGGACTGTCGCCCGATACGGCGGTCGCCGTGGTCGAGAATGCCAGCCTGAGGCATCGCCGGCGCTTCCACGGCACGCTCGCCGACCTGCCGTCGCTCGAAGGTCGCATCGACCTCGACGGCCCGGTCATGACCATCATCGGCGACGCCGTCGCCGGCGCCAATTTCGAACGCTCCGAGCCGCTTTCGGCACGCAGGCATGGGACGGCGGCAATCGCTGTCATGGAAGGACAAAGGGCATGAAGATCCTGACCGCCAACAGGCTGACCGACGGCGAGGCCGTATGGTTTTCGGCCACGGGCAACTGGGCCGAGACCATCGACGGCGCCGATATCGTCGCCGACAAGGACGGCGAGACCAGGCTCGAGGCCATCGGCAAGCATGCCTACGACAACAACGAGGTGGTCGACGTGAACCTGATCGACGTCAACGTCGTTGGGGGCGCGATCCAGCCGCTGCGCCTGCGCGAGGTGATCCGCGCCGCCGGCCCCACCAACCGTCTCGACCTCGGCAAGCAGGCGCGCCCTGCCGCTGCCGCCTGACCAACACCGGAAGACGACCATGTACCGCTACGACGAGTTCGACCATGACTTCGTGAAGGCCCGTGTCGCCGACTTCAGCGACCAGGTCGAACGCCGCCTTGCCGGCGAGATCACCGAGGACCAGTTCCGCCCGCTGCGGCTGATGAACGGCGTCTATCTCCAGCTGCACGCCTACATGCTGCGCATCGCGGTGCCTTACGGCACGCTGAGCGGAAAGCAGCTGCGCATGCTCGCCCACATCGCCCGCAAATACGACAAGGGCTACGGCCACTTCACCACGCGCCAGAACATCCAGTTCAACTGGCCTGCTCTGTCGGACATTCCGGCGATCCTCGCCGACCTCGCCTCGGTCGAGATGCATGCCATACAGACCTCGGGCAACTGCATCCGCAACGTGACGGCCGACCATTTCGCCGGTGCTGCGGCCGACGAGGTTGCCGATCCTCGGCCCTATGCCGAGATTCTGCGCCAGTGGTCGACGGTGCATCCGGAGTTCTCTTACTTGCCGCGCAAGTTCAAGATCGCGGTGACGGGCGCCGAGCGCGACCGCGCCGCCATCCAGACCCACGACATCGGCTTGCACCTGAAGAAGAACGACAAGGGTGAGCTGGGTTTCGCCGTCTATATCGGCGGCGGCCAGGGCCGCACGCCGATGGTTGCCAAGAAGATCCGCGACTTCCTGCCGGAAGAGCATCTGCTCTCCTATACGACGGCGATCCTGCGCGTATACAACCTCTTTGGCCGTCGCGACAACAAGTACAAGGCGCGCATCAAGATCCTGGTCCACGAGACCGGCGTCGACGAGATCGCCCGTCAGGTCGAGGCGGAGTGGCAGGCGCTGAAGGATGGCGAACTGAAGCTGCCGGAATCGGACGTTGCGGCCATCCAGTCCTATTTCGCGCCGCCCGTTCTCGCTGCCCGTCCCGAGGGCGACGACGTGCTCAAGGTCGCGCGCCTGGATTCGAAGAGCTTCGGCGAGTGGCTCGACCAGAACGTCTTCACCCACCACAATCCCGATTATGCCGCGGTGACCATCTCGTTGAAGGCCATCGGCGAAGCGCCTGGCGATGCCACCGACAGCCAGATGGAAGTCGTCGCCGACATCGCCGAGAAGTTCGGCTTCGACGAGATCCGCGTCAGCCATGAGCAGAACCTGATCCTTCCGCATGTCGCGCGCGCCGACCTCAAGGCGGTCTATGATGCGCTGGTGGCGGCCGATTTGGCCACCGCCAACTCGAACCTGATCAGCGACATCATCGCCTGCCCGGGCCTCGACTATTGCGCGTTGGCCAATGCCCGTTCGATCTCGGTGGCACAGGACATTTCGCGCCGCTTCGCCTCGCTCGAGCGTCAGCGCGACATCGGCGAACTGAAGCTCAAGATCTCGGGCTGCATCAACGCCTGCGGCCACCACCATGTCGGCCATATCGGTATCCTCGGTGTCGAGAAGAAGGGCGCGGAACTCTATCAGGTGACGCTCGGCGGCTCGGCCGACGAGCACACGACGGTCGGCGAGATCATCGGCCGCGGCTTCGGCCCGGAAGAGATCACCGACGCGATCGAGACCATTGTCGAAACCTATCTCCAGGTCCGCAGCGGCCCGGCGGAAAAGTTCCTCGACGCCTATCGCCGCGTCGGCCCCGCGCCGTTCAAGGAGGCGCTTTATGCAAGCGAAGCCAAGGCAGCCTGACGCCGAGACCCCGGACGCCGGGATCGTAGCGCAGGTTCAGGCCGAGGCCGCTTCGCTCGATGCGCTCCACGGGCATCTGACGCCGCAGGAGATCATCGTGCGTTCGGTAGAGCGCTTCGATGGCGGCATCGCTGCGGTCTCGTCCTTCGGCGCGGATTCCGCCGTGCTGCTGCATATGATTGCGGAAGTCGACCGCAACCTGCCGATCGTCTTCCTCGACACCGGCAAGCATTTCGGCGAGACGCTCGACTACCGAGACGCGCTGGCGGCAGATTTCGGCCTGACCGACATCCGTATCGTCACTCCAGGCGAGGCAGCGCTGGCGCGCATCGACCCTTTGGGCGACCTGCACAAGAGCGATACCGACGCTTGCTGCGACGTGCGCAAGGTCGAGCCGATGGCGCGCGGCGTGGAACCCTTCGGCTCCTGGTTCACCGGCCGCAAGCGTTTCCAGGCATCGACGCGTTCGGCGCTCGCCGCGTTCGAGCAGGTCGGCCCGCGTTTCCGCATCAATCCGCTCGCCCGGTGGGGCACGTCCGACCTCGCCGACTACATGCGCAAGCATGCCTTGCGCGAGAATCCGCTTGTCGCCTACGGTTACCTTTCGATCGGCTGTTTCCCCTGCACCCAGCCGGTCAAGCCGGGCGAAGACGCTCGCAGCGGTCGCTGGGCCGGCCAGGCCAAGACCGAATGCGGCATCCATCTTTCCGGTCTCGAACAGTCGCTGACCGACACATCCCTTTAGGAACTTGCGTATGACCGAAGCGACTTCAGAGACTAGGATCCGTCTGTGGACGCCGGAAGGTTTTCGTGAGGACGGCTGGATCCATGCCGAGGACGCGTCGGCACTGGCTGGCAACACCAGGGTGATCCTGCCGCTGCACGCCTATCTCGACCTCGATCCGGAGCAGCGCAACGCGGCCGGCGAAAGGCTGGGCGTTCAGCTGCAGCCCGGCGACCAGCTCGACGCCATCCTCGACCTGCTCGGCGAGCTGTCACTGGTGGCGCTGGCCTTTCCGGCCTTCAATGACGGCCGCTCCTTTTCCAAGGCCGAGCTGCTGCGCAGCCGCCATGGCTTCAAGGGCGCAGTGCGCGCGACCGGCCAGGTGCTGGTCGACCAGCTGCCGCACATGCTGCGCGTCGGTTTCGATGAGTTCGAGGTGTCGCATCCGGTGCTGCTGAAGCGTCTTGAGGCTGGCAACTCCGGCGGTCTGCCGCTCTATTACCAGCCGGCTGCGAAGGCTTCGGGACCCGTGGAGAAGGGTGCGAAATACGCTTGGCGCCGCACCGCCGGCTGATCGGCGCGCAACCAGACGGAACTAGCGCTGCGTTGGCCCGCTCTCGACGTTGGCGAGCTTTTCAAGCAGGCGCTTGAGCTTCTTGGGCAAGTCGTGGTCGGCGCGGAACGCTGGCAGGGCCTTCAAGACGCGCTGGTTGGTTTCCGTCGCGATCTCTCGCCGGATATGCGCCGTCAACCGCGCTGCCTGCTGTGTACGTGCTCCTGCCATGATCAGACCCTTTGTTGCCCGGAAGAACTCCTGCGGGCGGCAAATGGTTCCTATGCCGCGCATTTGCAGTGAAAAAGCTGCGCCGTTTGGGTAAAATTTGACTTAATATCCGAGGGTGGCGATCTTGGCCCAGTCCGGCGCGGCATCCGGTCTCAACGGCCCTTGCCCCTTGATTTTTGGCACCCGAAGCTCGATATCGGGCGCAACTTCCAATCTGATGAAAAGCGGGATTTGGCGATGAGCGACCAGGCAAAAGACGAACGCGCGCCCGACGAGACGGCGGCTGCCGAGGCCCAGGCCGAAAAGTTCGAAGGCGGCATCGACGGCGATTATGAAGCCGTCGTGCGTCTGCTCAAGGAAAACGAAGAGCTGAAGGACCGCGCTTTGCGTGCCGCGGCCGAGATGGAGAACCTGCGCCGCCGCACGGCACGCGACGTTCAGGACGCGCGAGCCTATTCAGCGGCCAATTTCGCACGCGACATGCTGTCGGTGTCGGACAATCTGCGCCGCGCCATCGAGGCAGTCACCGACGAGGCCAAGGCGGCCGGCGGCGACGGCCTTGCCAGCCTCATCGAGGGCGTCGAGGTGACGGAGCGCGCGATGCTTTCGGCGCTCGAGCGTCACGGCGTGCGCAAGCTCGACCCGCTGGGCGAGAAGTTCGACCCTAACTTCCACCAGGCGATGTTCGAGGTGCCGAACCCGGCCGTCCCGGCCAACACGGTCGTGCAGGTCGTACAATCAGGCTACACCATCGGCGATCGCGTCCTGCGCCCGGCCATGGTCGGCGTCGCCAAGGGCGGCCCCAAGCACGCCGGCGAGACCCCGGCCGAGCCTGGCCCGGTGAACGAGCAGGCCGAGAAAGACGCCTGAGAAGCGAATGGCGAATAGGGAGTAGCGAACAGGGAATTCATCGCTACAGTGAGCCCAAACGGGGGGCTGCAGTGTTCTTTCCCTATTCGCTTCTTCCATGAACCCGCTGCTGTACCTCGACTATGCCGGCGTGGCGGTGTTTGCCGCCACGGGCGCGCTTGCTGCATCGCGCAAGCAGCTCGATGTCATCGGCTTCCTGTTCCTGGCAAGCTTCACCGGCATTGGCGGCGGCACTGTCCGTGACGTCATTCTCGGCTTGCCGGTCTTCTGGGTGGTCAACCCGGCCTATGTGCTGGTCTGCGCCGCCGTGGCAGTCGTCGTGTTCTTCACTGCCCATCTGGTCGAATCCCGCTACAAGCTGCTGCTCTGGCTCGATGCGCTCGGCATGGCCGCTTATGCCGCGATCGGTGCGGCCAAGGGCCTGGAGGCGACGGGGTCGCCGACAGTCGCTATCATCATGGGAATGCTGACCGCCACCTTCGGCGGCATCCTGCGCGATCTCCTTGCCGGCGAGCCATCGGTGCTGCTGAAGCCCGAAATCTATGTGTCGGCCGCGATGACGGGTGCCGGCATCTATACGCTCGCCGAACTGGCGGAGCTGCCGACCGAAGTGTCGGCCTTTGTCGCCTTCGTCGCTGCCTTCATGGTGCGTGGCGGGGCGCTGAAGTTCGGCTGGACCTTTCCCGCCTATCGCAGCCGCCCCGGCCGCCGGCCCGAAGACATTCCCTGAGCTTCCAAGCTATATCCTGTCCTGAAATTTGCTTCTACTATGCACCCAGCAAGCAAGGGCAGCATTCATGCATCAGCGAATAGTGGTCGTCGGCGCGGGGTTTGGCGGTCTGGAAGTCGTCAGGGGTTTGGCTGGCGCTGCGGTCGACATCACCTTCATCGACAGGCGCAATCATCATCTGTTCCAGCCCTTGCTGTACCAGGTGGCCACAGCCTCGCTTGCGACATCGGAGATTGCCTGGCCAGTCCGTTCGCTCGTGCGCGACAGGCCGGAGGTGACGACCGTCCTGGCAAATGTGTCGGGTATCGATGCGGAGCGTCGCCTCGTGCAGCTGCAGGATGGCGCCTCGGTGCCTTACGACACGCTGGTGTTGGCGACAGGCGCTCGCCACGCCTATTTCGGTCATGACGAGTGGGAGCCTTATGCGCTCGGCCTGAAGACGCTGGAAGATGCCACGACGATCAGGCGACGCATCCTCGTGGCGTTCGAGCAGGCCGAACGGGAAACCGATCCTGCCAGGCAGGTGGCGTTGCTGACCTTTGTCATCGTCGGCGCAGGCCCAACCGGCGTGGAAATGGCCGGCACGATCGCCGAACTGGCGCGGGACACGCTGCCGCGCGAATTTCGCAACATCGACACGGCAAGAGCCCGGGTCGTGTTGATCGAAGCCGGACCGCGCGTGCTGGCCGGATTTCCCGACGAACTCTCCGACTATGCGCTGCGCTCGCTGCGCAAGCTTGGCGTCGAGGTCGAGCTTGGGCGCGCCGTTTCCGACTGCACGGCCGACAGCGTTGCCTATGGCGACGCCAGGCTGGCGACAAGCACGATCATCTGGGCTGCCGGCGTGCGGGCTTCTCCCGCAGCCGAGTGGCTGGGCGTGCCTGCCGACAGGGCCGGGCGTCTCCAGGTGATGCCCGACCTCACGGTCCCCCGTCATCCCGAGATCTTTGCCATAGGCGACACCGTCACGGTGAATGGCCCGAACGAAAAGCCGGTGCCGGGCATCGCGCCTGCGGCCAAGCAGGAGGGCCAGCATGTGGCCGCCATCATCAAGGCGCGGCTGCGTGGCGAGACAGGGCAGATGCCATTCCGCTATCGCCATCAGGGAAGCCTCGCCCAGATCGGCAAGCGGCGCGCGGTGATCGATTTTGGCCGGATCAAGCTGCGGGGCGCGTTGGCATGGTGGTTATGGGGTATCGCCCATATCTACTTTCTGATCGGTTCGCGGGCCCGGCTCAGCGTGGCGATCAACTGGCTGTGGATCCATGCCCGCAACCAGCGCAGCGCCCGGCTGATCACACAGGGCGAGGCGGCCGAGAGCTCGCCGGGCAAAGATAGCGGGTCGGACCTGCGGCAAACGTAAGCTCAAGCGCCCGCCTGTTCTTGCCGCCAGGCCCAGTAGGAATAGGCGATGCTGCCCAGGCTGATCGCAACGACGCCGCCGACGATGGCCGACACCATGATGGCGGGCGCGGCATTGGCGATGGCCAGCGCGACCAGTCCAAGCCCCAGCAGCACCGAGGCCCAGCCGAACACGCGGTGGGTCTTGGCCCAGATGCGGTCGCTGGCGCGTGTCCATGGCGTGCGCACGCCCATGATGCCGTTCGGCCTGATCCGGCTCGCGACATTGCCGGTCACCATCAGGAAGAGGCCAAGCACGGCGGTCAGCCCGCGCGGGATCGACAAAGCCATGCCCAGCGCGCTTGCTATGATGACCGCATGGGCGACCAGAAGGATCGCCAGGCTGCCGATCCAGAAAGTGGCATAGGCATTTCCGGAGCGTTGGAGATTGTCCCGCCTGCGCTCGAAGCGCGGTGCGACCGCAAATATCAGCGACAACAGCAGCACGGCCACCGGCATGATGGCGAAGGCGAAGAGTGGGCTGGCGAAGCGGTCGGGCGCGCCTTCGAGGTTGAAATGCACGGCCACCTGTGTATCGCCGGGGACGACTGTAAGCGCCCAGGCGGAAGCAGCTGCCATCGCCAGCAGGGCAGCCGCGCTGAATTTCAGCGGAAGCGCGTTGTTCATGACGTCACCTTGGGGTTGCTGGCCGTGCCGGCGCGGGGCTGGCCGATGCGAAACTGGTCCATCAAAAGTGCCAATGCATCCTCGAGAACCGACAATTGCAGCGAATAGGTGATGCTGGTGCCCGATTTCTCGCCCTGGATCAGGCCAGCCTCGCGCAGCACGCCGAAGTGGCCGGTCAGCGTCGGTTTTGACAGGCTGAAGTGGCCGGCGATCTCGCCGGCGGTCATCTCGCGCTGGCGCAGCAGCCGGATGATTTCGCGGCGTGTCGGGTCGGACAGAGCTTTGTAGATACGGTCCATGTTTTGTATTTAGGTAAATACCGAAATAAAGTAAAGTGCCTTTCAGCTTGGTTGCGACCTGACCTCGGAACCATTGCCGCCTTTCGGGCGCAATGCGACCATCGGGCATGGAAGAACCGAATCGAGTGCGCCGCCGCTGGGCCGTTTTCGGCTATGCCGTGCTTGTTGCCGCGCTGCCAATAGCCTTCCTCGGGCTGCTGCCTGCCAATGAATACAAGGCCTGGGGTGGCGGTGGCATCGATTGCGACGGCCCGGGCCCGGTGCTGTTTTTCGGCGCCGTGGCAATTGCGATCTATGGTGCGGGGGTCGTGCTGAACGGGCGACATTTCAGAAGGCCTGCCAGGCTTTTGATCGCCGGCGCCTGCGCGCTCGTCTGCCTTGCAATGGTGCCCAATGTCGCCGACGCCGTGAGAGAACAGCGCATCAACGATCTCGCCTCCGAAACCTGCGGCTGAGACCTAGCTTTCCGTAAACGCGGCGAGGTTTGCGAGCGATGAGGCGATGCCTTCCCGATGATCGTCCTCACTGATGCCTGGTGGCACGTCCTCGCAGCTGACGGTCACCCGCGTGTCGCCTGCGACAGGTTCCAGCGTGGTCACGATGCGCATGGCCCCGGCAAAGGCCGGGTCGTCGGATTCGAACTCGATCACTTCGACGACGCGCCTGTCGGGCACCAGTTCGACGAAACGGCCCTCGAAGACGTCGGCGTTGTCTGACGTCTTGCCGTGCGATCCGGCATCTTCGTAGATGAAGGCCATCCGGAACGTGCCGCCTTCGAGCGGCTCGAATGCCAGGATTTCTGCCCGCATACCCTGTGGCGGGCGCCAGCTTGCCACAGCTTCGGGATCGACCAGCGCGCGATAGATCGTTTCGGCCGAGGCCTTGATCAGCCGGGAGCCGGTGTCGGTGCGCCTGAGTTCGATCACGCTAGCCCTCCCGGCGTTCAGTGCGCTGCCTGCCGGGTCTTGAGCAGGCTTCTCGGCGCCTGCATCAGCCAGGCCCGGTCGAGGCGGCTTCGCAGTTGGTCGAGCGGAATGTCGTGGACGCGCACCAGCACGATGGGCCAGCCCTTGTAGTGGGCAGTCTCGAAGTAGAGATGCGGATCCGCCTCCATCAGCATCTCCTTCTCCTCCAGCGCGCACATCACCGCCACCGTGTCGGCATCCTTGACCCGGCAGAGGAACTTTCTTGCGGACGTGAAGGGACGGCGTGCCGTAGGACGTGCCCGCGACCACCTCCGCCAGCCCCTCGGCTGCAATGAGCAGCTTGTCGAAGGCGGGCTGGAGGTCGTCGGCCATCGCTCTATGCGGCGAATCGCTGGGTTTCGCCGCCGTAATAGTTGATATAGCGGGCGCCGATTTCCTTGACCGGCATGACGATGAAGACGTCGACCGTGCCGAAGTCATGGTCGATGACGCAGCCGTCGCCGATCTTGGCCCCGACGCGCAGGTAACCCTTCACCAGCGGCGGCATGGACGAAATCGCAGCCTTGGCATTGATTGCCTCGATCGGCATCAGGTCCATCTGGCAGTAGCGGCCGGCCACGGCGCGCACGTCCCAGTCGGGGCTGGTACGGCAGTGGTGGGCGAGATAGGTCAGCGCCTCTGCATGCGCCGCTGGCACCGTGCCGTGGAACGAGGCGCAGCCGGTCATGACGTCGATGTCATAGCGGTTGAGATAGGACCAGATGCCCTGCCACAGCGCCTCGATGGTCCGCTTCGAGCGGTATTCGGGCAATACGCAGGAGCGGCCAAGCTCAAGGAAGCGCTGGCCGGGATGGCGCGCGATCAGCTTCTTGAGCTCGAATTCGTCGTCGGAATAGAAGCCGCCGGCCTCGGCCGCGCGCTCCTGGCGCAGCAGGCGGTAGGTGCCGACGATCTGCCGGTGCGTGGGGCCCGATATCGATGTGTCGAAGACCAGCAGATGGTCGCAGATGTCGTCGAATCGGTCGGCGTCGCGCTGGTCGATGGTGTGCAGCGCCTGCTTCTTGGCGCCCAGCTCGTCGAAGAAGACGCGGTAGCGTACTTGCTGCGCGGCAGCGATCTCCGATTCGTCGCGGGCGAGGCGAACCTCGAGCGTGCCGATCTTTCCGAGGGGCGTTCCGGGCAATATTGGATTGGAAGGCACTGTCACCTTGGCGCCATTGGCTTTCTGGGTGTCACTGTCCGGCAAGGCTGTATGCACGGGTGATTCTCCTTCGAGCCATCCCTCCTGGCGCGGGGATACGGTGTCGGTGCTACAGGATTGTGACAGTATCGTGATCGACCCGCCCGGGCAAGACTTGCACGGCAAGCAACTTCGTCTAGCCGGCTAGGAAAATCAGAGAGATGACCTCTAGGCAGCTGCCCGTTGCTCGACCAGACTGATCAGCACATCGGGGTCCAGAGGCTTGGTGATGAAGCCGCTGGCGCCATGTGCGAGCACCGCGTGGCGGGTCTTTTCCTGGCTGTCGGCCGACAAAACCATGATCGGAACGGCGGCAAGCCCGTGCTGTTCCTCATGCCGGCGGATGGCTGAAATTGCGTCCAGGCCGTCCATCACGGGCATGTGCATATCCATCAGCACGACGTCGTAGCGATGTTTGTGCGAACCGCTGGTGACGGCTTCGACGGCGGCCTTGCCGTTGTTGACCACCTCGACGCGGTGGCCGGCTTTGGTCAGCGCCGCGCGAGCCAGCATGGCGTTGATGTCGTTGTCCTCGGCGATCAGCACCGACAGGCTGCCGCCTGCGGCAGGCTTTGCCGCCCTCAGGCGATTCGCTGCCTGCGGTTGGTTCGCAAGGCTGCCCTTGGCCGCCAGGAGGACGCGCATCAGCGTTTCGCCGCGCACCGGCCGGGCCAGGAACGTGGCGTAGCCGCTGGCACGCAGTTCGCCAAGCAGGCCGCGGTCGGTGGGCGCGATCAGCGTCACGGCATCCGCCGTGGCAAAGCCGCGTTCCCGCATATGGCGCAGCAAGCGGCCGTCGGTGTCTTCCATGGCGGCATCGACCAGCAGCGCATTGCATCCGTCGGCGTAAAGGCGGGCCTGTTCCGGCGTCGCCACGATGTCAGCCCTGCCGCCATGGGCACGGATGGTCTCGGCAATGGCCTCGGCTTCGGTTGTGTTGCGTGACAGGATCACCGCCTGGCGGCCGGCCAGCGCGTCGCCGCGCATCGGGGCTTCGTCCGAGGCGCCATAGGCCGGCAGGTCGAACGAGAATTCCGAGCCCTGGCCGGGCACGCTGGTGACCGTCAGCGCCCCGCCCATCGAGGTGGCCAGGCGCTTGGAGATGGCAAGGCCGAGACCGGCGCCGCCATGCGAGCGGGTCGAGGTGCCGTCGGCCTGTTCGAACTCTTCGAAGATGCGTTCCATGTCCTCCGGGCGCAGGCCGGTACCGGTGTCGGAGACGGTGAAGCGGATCTTGCCGGGATTGCCGTCGTCGATGCGCCGCACAGTCAGGCGTACGCCGCCGGCGTCGGTGAATTTCACCGCATTGCCGATCAGATTGAGCAGCACCTGGCGAACACGGCCCGGATCGGCCGTCATCATCGCGGGCACATCGGGGGCGACATGGCAGCCGAGGCCGATGCCCTTGGCGAAGGCGCGTGCGGCAAGCAGTTCCACCACATTGTCGGCCATCTCGCGCGGCGACATCGGCTGCGGCTCGGGATCGAAGCGCCCTGCCTCGATCTTGGAATAATCGAGCAGATCTTCGATCAGCGCCAGAAGCGCGCTGGCCGAAGTCGAGATCGCGCCGAGATAGGTGCGCTGCTCGGGCGACAGTTCGGTGTCGTGAAGCAGCTTCGCCATGCCCATGATGCCGTTCATCGGCGTGCGGATTTCATGGCTGACGGTCGCCAGGAAGCGCGATTTGGCCTGGCTGGCGAATTCGGCGCGTTCGCGCGCGCCGATCAGCGCGGTCTCGGCGCGCTTGCGGGCGGTGATGTCACGGGCGATGGCCCGGTGCGAAACCGCATGGCTGGCCTTGTCACGGACCGACAGCTCGATCCACGAGAACCAGCGCACGATGCCGGCCGAGCGGATGCCGACATCGGTCGAACTCAGGCACTCGCCTTCGGCAAAGGCGGCATCAGGCACCACGCCGACGTCGACGCCGAGTTCCGACAGGGTCTTGCCGGCAAGGTCGCGCAGGTCCTTGCCGACGAGGTCGGCAAAGACCTTGTTGGCATAGACGATGCGGCCGTCGCGGTCGCGGTGCACGACCAGGTCGCCGAGCGCATCGATGAGGCCGCGGAAGCGCTCTTCGCTTTCCTGTAATTCCCACATGCGGTCGGCGAGCGTTTCGATCTCGGCGCGGTTGCGCGAGGCGTTTTTGGTGATGGCGCCGGCGGCGCGTTCGCGTTCGCTGAGACTGCGGGCCAGAAGCACGAGGCCGGCGGTGCCGGCACAGATGAGACCGATGCTGATGAAGCTTGGCGCGCCGGTGAGATGGGCGAGCCCGGCAAGCACGAGCACGGTGACCAGCGTCGCAAAGTAGAGGCCGCGCGGCGGCTCCTTCGGCAGTTCCGCCTCAAGCGGTTGCGGGGTCAGGATACGCCTGGGCGTCGACGTCTCAGCCTCGGTCGCGGCTGCGTCGCTTGCCTTGCTCTCCTCGGTAACGCCTGACTCCGTCATCATGGCGGAAGCCTAGCAGGCAGAGCTTAGGGAAGATTTTGGCGGATCGTTCGAGTTTTAACGATCGTGTCGGGCGCTACTGGACGTAGGATTTGTAGATGAAGCCGCGCTGGCCGTTGAAGACGATCTCGCACCATTTGGTGCATGACACGACTTCCACCGAAGCCTTTGCCGGGATGACTTCGAGTACGGCGCCGCCGGGCTTGGAGCGCATGTTCACAGAACGCTTGATGGTGATCTGGCCGCCGGCCTGGGCCTGCTGGGCTGGCTTGGCCGCTGCAGGCGCAGCCTCGGGCGCCATTTCGGCGTCCGCGGTCTCGTTTTCGATCGCCTGAACGGCTGCAGTGGCACTGGCATCCGGCTCGACCAGAGCCAGGGCATCGGTCTCGACCGGATCCTTGGCTATGACTTTTTCGGCGCCGGGGATTGCGGGAATGGCCTCGAGCGGCTTGTTGGCGCTCGCCGCCACCACCTGGGCCCAGCGCGGATCAGCGGCCAGCGGCATGTCGGTCGCCTCTTCGGCCATGGCGCTGGACACAATGATCGACGAGCTGGTCGAGGCCAGCCGGTTCTGGCGGCCTGTAGGCTCTGCCGTGATGGTGGTGATCTTGTCTTTTGCTGGCTCGGCCCCCGGCTGGACTTCAGCGCGGCGCACTTCCTGCGCGCTGTTGGCGGAATGCTGTCCGAGGTGGGGAACGATGAAAAGCGCGGAAACGGCGGTCACGCTCATCAGAGCGGTCATCGCCAACACGCCGCAGACCAAGCCACGGTTCGGCGCGTTGTCGCGCCAGGATGACTGGTCGGTTTTCGTGAACATCATCGAAGAGCGCGGCTGATTGGCAGCGCCCGACCTGAAGGGCATTCTCACAAACAACTCTCCACTAGGCCCCGTTTGCTCGAAAATACCGAGCGTCCCACCCGCCGTTCCAGCCCACGAATCTACGCCGCGTGACCGAAGAACAGTCCAGACAGTGCCTTATTGGCTCCTCCCACACCCTGCATCATGGATAGCGATTGTGGCAGAGCTTGGACCCGATTGCGACCTTCCTGAAATTTTTGCTAATCGCCAAGCGAATTCTGTGCGTAAGTCACGACTATCGTAGAATGCCATTCCGGCTGGAACTATGCGCGTCCGGCCGGGCACACCGAGCGTAATCTAATCTGTTGAATCTGAACATCATTCTGGCCGGAAGCCGAACTCGGTTCCCGGACGGGGTGTCAATCGTTCGCCTTGGCTTTCTCGGCGCGGCCGCGCCGCCAGGCCAGGAATTCGTCCAGCACGACCAGGGCGGCACCTACGGAAATGAAGGCGTCGGCAAGGTTGAAGATGGCGAACGACCATACAGGCGTGTGGAACAGGATGTAGTCGATGACGTGGCCGTAGACCGTACGGTCGATGAGATTGCCCAGCGCGCCGCCGACGATCAGGGCAAAGCCGAAGCGCGAAATGGTCTGCTCCGGCGTGGTCTTGATGGCGAGAAAGGTGACGAAGGCGACGACCGCGCCGGTCAGCACGATCAGGCCGGTGTCGCCGACATTGGAGAACATCGAAAACGCGATGCCGGTGTTGTAGGTGCGGTAGAGCGCCAGGAAGGGCAGCAGGTCGATCTTCTCGTGCATGACCAGATTGGCCTCGACGAGCACCTTGATCCACTGGTCGATCGCAACCGCGAGCGCCGTGACGATCCCGTAGAATGCGACTGGCTTCACCGGCGGCTCCTAAAGCTTCAGCGCGCCGCGCCGGATTTCAAACAGCATGACGCCGGTGGCGACCGCGAGATTGAGCGAATCCGCACGGCCCGCCTGCGGGATGCGCAGCAGCTTGTCACAGGCGTCGGCCAGATTGTCGGGCAGGCCCTGCTGCTCGTTGCCCATCATCAAAAGCACCGGTCGCGTGCCGAAATCGACCGAACGATAGTCGACCGCGCCTTTGAGATGCGTGCCGGCGACGATGCCGGCAAAACCCTTGCGCCATTCGAGGAAGGCATCCGGGTGCGTCTTGGCGACCGGCACCGCGAAGATCGAGCCCATGGTTGCGCGCACGGTTTCAAGCGAGAACGGGTCAGTGGTGTCGCCGACCAGGATGACGCCCTTCGCGCCCACCGCATCGACCGTGCGGATGACGGTGCCGAGATTGCCGGGGTCGCGCACCCGGTCGAGCGCCACCCAGACCTCGCCGTCCTTGGGCCTGATGTCCCTGAGCGGCACGAAACGCTGGCCGAACACGCCGACGACAGCCTGCGGATTGTCGCGGCGGGTGATCGCGGTGATGACCTTTTCCGACACTTCGAGCACATCGCCGCCGGCGGCACGGGTGCGCGCCGCGACCTTCTCGATGGCCGGATTGCCGAGGCCTGACTTGGCGAAGATCAGCGTCTTGATCGTCCAGCCGAGGTCGAGCGCGTCGATGACCAGCTTCAGGCCTTCGGCGATGAAGGCGTTCTGCTGGTCGCGGAATTTCTTCAGCGCCAGCGACTTGATGTCCTTGACCAGCGGGTTGGCAAGGCTCGTCACTTCCTTGACGCGGCCGGGCGCTCCGGTGCGATGTTCGCTCATTTGGCCACCCAGCGTGAGAAAAGCGATGTCGAAAGCGCCCGTCCGGCCGATTTCTCGCGGATGACGAGTTCGCCCGACTCGATGGTGCCGCCCATGCCGGCGAAGGTGTCGCGCATCAAAGCGTGGATGGCAAAGAACGAGGCGCGGATCGAATAGGCCGTCAGCACCACCGCCAGCGGCTTCGGCGTCAGGATCGAACGGCAGATGTCGGTCATGGCGGGCAGGCTCTCGAACAGCTGCCACACCTCGCCTTTGGGTCCGCGGCCATAGGCCGGCGGATCGAACAGGATGATGTCGTAGCGGCTGCCGCGGCGCTCCTCGCGCTCGACGAACTTCATTGCGTCCTCGCAGATCCAGCGGATCGGCTTGTTGGCGAGACCGGCCATCTCCTGGTTCTCGCGCGCCCAGCCGATGGCCTTTTTCGAGGCGTCGACATGGGTGACCTCGGCGCCGGCGCGGGCGGCTACCAGTGAGGCAAGCCCGGTATAGCCGAACAGGTTGAGCACCTTCACCGGGCGCTTGGCCTCCACGATCATCCGCGCCATGTGGTCCCAGTGCGTCGCCTGTTCGGGGAATACGCCGACGTGGCGGAACGAGGTGAAGCGGCCCTGATAGTGCAGCCCGTCATGGCGCATCGGCCATGTTTCGCCGAGCGGTTCCTTGGGGAAGCGCCAGCGGCCCAGGCCCTCTTCATCGGTGTCGCCGGTGAAGACCGCGTCGGCGCGGTCCCATTCCTTTGCCGGCAGCGCGCGCTGCCAGATCGCCTGCCCCTCGGGGCGCACGATGCGATAGGGGCCGTATTGTTCGAGTTTCTGGCCGTCGCCCGAGTCGAGCAAGGCGTAGTCGTCGTTGGGCGCGACTTCGAGGATCAGCGGCAGGCGCTCGGCCGGCAACTCTCCTTCGCGGCGCGTAAGCTTGCGTGGTTCCGACCTCGGCTCGACCTGATGCCTTGGCTCGGACTGATGCTTGGGTTCTGGCTTATGGTCCTGGCGCGGAGCTGGCCTCTGCTCCTGCCTGCGCTCCGGCTGCCGCTCGGTGCGTTCGCGCGCTTGCGCGGGCGCGGCACCGCTCTTGCGGGGCGGTTGCGGGCGGCTGTCGCGGCGTTTGTCGCGCGGATGCTTCAAGGAACGGCGTCTCCAGATGGTTGGCCGCTTTTGACACAGGCCATCTCGCACCGCAACCGGACGGGCGGTCGCGGGCAGGTCGCGGCTCTCTCAAAGCCCTGATGGTGAACCCGTTGGACGATAAGAGCTATTGAAGGGCTTTCGCCACTCCATGCCTTCCGGCGATGCATGCCGCGGCCTATCGTACACGCCAAACTCGCCCGAGAATCATGTCGCGCTCCGAACGCCTGCTCGACCTCATCCAGATCTTGCGCCGCCACCGCCGGCCGGTGAGCGGGCTTGTGCTTGCCGGCGAGCTGGATGTATCGATCCGCACGCTCTACCGTGATATCGCCACCTTGCAGGGGCAGGGCGCGCCGATCGAGGGCGAGCCGGGGCTGGGCTATGTGCTGAAGCCCGGCTTCATGCTGCCGCCGCTGATGTTCACCGACGAGGAGATCGAGGCCATCGTGCTTGGATCGCGCTGGGTGGCCAAGCAGCCTGACACCAGGCTTTCGGCAGCCGCGGCCGACGCCTTGGCTAAGATCTCTTCCGTCCTGCCCGACGATTTGCGCGAAGAGCTCGACGCCACCGCGCTTTTGGTCGGCCCAAGTGCCGAGGCGACGCGTGAGGGCGCCGACCTCGGGATCATTCGCAAGGCGATCCGCGGCGAGCGCAAGCTCGAGATGACCTATGAGGATGCTTCGGGAGCAAGCTCGCGACGCAGGGTGTGGCCCTTTGCGCTCGGCTTCTTCGACAAGGTTCGGGTGATGGTCGCCTGGTGCGAGATGCGCCAGGACTTCAGGCACTTTCGTGCCGACCGCATCTCCGACCTCGCCGCCACCGACACGCGTTACCCTCGCCGCCGCGTCGTCATGCTGAAGGAATGGCGGGCGACGCTCGGCACCTCCAGGAGGCTTTGAACGCTACTGCCAGAATCTGACAGTGGCGCCGGTTACACCTGTCCTCGTCCCAAAAAGGAGAGCACAGATGCGCAGCCCCAACTTCATCATCCTCTATGTCGACAGCCCCGAGGCCAGCGGCGCATTCTACGCCAGGCTGCTTGGCTGCCAGCCGGTCGAGACATCAGCGACCTTCGTCATGTTCGTGCTCGACAACGGCTTCAAGCTCGGCCTGTGGTCGCGCCACACAGTCGCGCCGGCGGCAGCTGCGGCAGGCGGCGGAGCCGAACTTGTCTTTGCGCTGGAGACCCCTGACGCTGTCGACGCCACCCATGCCGAATGGGCCGAAAGCGGGCTCAATATCCTGCAGGCGCCCGGCAACATGGATTTTGGCCGCACTTTCGTGGCGCTCGATCCGGATGGCCATCGCCTGCGCGTCTATTGCCTCGACGAAGCAGCTGTGGCGCAGCCATGAGTACGGGCATGAGCACCGGCAACTGGCTGGCCGTCGCCTCGGCTGATCATGTCCGTATCGGCCGGGCCAGCGGCTTCATGCAGGTCTGCCACGGCAAGGTAGGCCCGCTGCGCCGGATCGGCGCCGGCGACGGCGTGGTCTATTATTCGCCGTCGACAGTCATGGGCGGCAAGGATGGGCTGAAATCCTTCACGGCAATCGGCCGGGTGCGACCGGGCGAACCCTGTCGTTTCGACATGGGTGGAGGCTTCGTGCCATCCCGCAGGGATGTCGATTGGGCCGTTGCACACGAAGTGCCTGTCGCAGCGCTCGCCGGGCAGCTCGATTTCACGGCGGGGCCCAACTGGGGCTACCAACTGCGCTTCGGCCTCTGTCCGCTCAGCGAGCACGACTTTCGCCTGATCGCGGAAGCCATGGCTGCCGACGTCGAGTTCAGGCTTTCGGCTTGAGCGACTTGTAGACGGCGATGCCGGCGGCGAGATCCTCGAGAGCGGCACCCACCGACTTGAACAGGGTGATCTCGTCCGCCGACTGGCGGCCGGCCTTCTGGCCGCGCGCGAGTTCATGCAGGTCGCCGATGATGGCGTCGGCCTTGAGCACGCCGGACGCGATCGGCTGGACGATGTCACCGGCTTCCTTGGTGGCGCCGGCGCGGGTGTCGACATAGACGCGCGCAGTCGAGATGGCGTCGTCGTCGGCCTCGCGCATGCCGGGCGTGAAGCCGCCGACGAGGTCGACATGGGCGCCCGGCTTCAGCCTCGCACCCTTCACCAGCGGGGTGGTCGAGATCGTGCCGGCGGTGACGATGTCGGCCCAGCCGAGCTCTGCATCGAGGTCGGACACCGCCTTGGCGTCAAAGCCTTCGCTCCTCAGCGACGCGGCCAGCGTCTCGGCATTGGCGATCGTACGGTTCCAGATCCGGATTTCCGTGATCGGGCGCACGGCTGCGTGGGCGCGGGCCAGGAACCGGCACTGCGCGCCGGCACCGATCACCAGGAGCTTCGAGGCGTCCTCGCGGGCGAGGTAGGTGGCAGCCAGCGCCGAGGCGCAGGCCGTGCGCCACTGGGTCAGCCGTGGGCCATCCATCAAGGCCTGTGGCTCGCCGGTGACGCCGTCGAGAAGCAGATAGATGCCGACGACCGCCGGCTTGGCGATATCGTTGTTGTCAGGCGAAACGGTGACGATCTTGACGCCGATATGACCCTCGGCAGCGGCGGCGGGCGCCTTGAAGTCGGTCCAGGCCGGCATCAAAAGCAGCGTCGAGTCAGTACCCTTGGCGCGCTCGACCGTATGATGGTGGCGCACAGGCTGCACCGCGCCTTCGCGAAAGGCGGTTCTCAGCGTTTCGACAAGACCGGGAAAGGTCAGGGCCCGATCGATATCGCCGGCCGAAAATTGCAGCATGGATTTTCCCCCAGAAGGCGCGCCTGGCGCCTGTCAGTGCGGGCGCGGCAGTGCCGGGCCTTGCGGTGCGGCCGGCGGACGCTGGCTCGCCGCCTGGCGCAGGCTCTCGGCCTCGAGGCTGCGCTGGCGCGCCACCTTGCGGTGACGGCCCTGCTTTACCCAGGTCACCGCGCTGCCGAGGATGACGCCGAGCCCGAGCGCCAGGAACAAGAGCACGAACAGCGGCGCCTGTACGGTCAAGCCTGGATTGCCGGGATTGAAGGGGTCGAGCGTGAAGGCGATGGGCGCGCGGTTGGCCACGGCGAGCGCAATCAGCACGATCGCCAGGGGCACCAGGACCACGATGAGCATGACGCGGTTAAACATGGGCATTCCCGATTGAAACTGGCGGCGACCGTAAATCGACTATTTGGCCGCGTTGAGGCGCTCGCGCAGTTCCTTGCCGGTCTTGAAGAACGGCACCCACTTTTCCTCGACCTCGACGGAATCGCCGGTGCGCGGGTTGCGGCCGGTCCGGGCTGGACGGTTCTTGACCGAAAATGCGCCAAACCCGCGCAGTTCGACGCGGTTGCCTTCGGCCAGTGCCTCGGTGATCTCGTCGAAGATGGCGCTGACGATATTCTCGACGTCCCGCAGAAACAGATGCGGATTGCGAGTGGCAATAATTTGCACAAGTTCGGACTTGATCATGCGCGCGGTCCCCGTCGAAATGTCGATGATTTTATTTGTTTTTCAATTGCCTGACACAGCTTTTTCAGGGTGCCAGAGCGACAGCATACCGTCAAGGAACAAGCGTTCGGCGCCCATTTCCTTGATGATTTCGGACGAGAAGTCGCCGACGCCGAACGCGCGGCCGAGTGCCTTGGCCAGCGAGTTCGGCAGGAAGAAGCTGCCCGTGCGGGCGGGTTTCCATTCGACGACCGTCAACTTGACGTCGACTCCCTTGGTGCCGAGCCAGGCAATGGCCTGGTCTTCACCGCCGACCTCGTCGATCAGCTTGTTGGCGAGCGCCTGGCGCCCGGTGAACACCCTGCCGTCGGCAAGCGCCGTGGCATCGGCCTTGGACATCGCGCGGCGGTCGGCGACGATGCCGACGAACCAGTCGTAGCTGTCCATGATCATGTTGCGGACCATTGCGCGCTCGTCGTCTGTCGTCGGCTTGAAGGGCGAGGGTGCGGCTTTCAGCGGCGACGATTTCACTTCCTCGAGCTTGATGCCGAGCTTGTCCATCAATCCGGTCAGGTCGGGATATTGCACCAGCACCCCGATCGAACCGACGATCGAGGACTTGCGCGCCACGATGTGGTCGGATGCGGAAGCAATCATGTAGCCGGCCGATGCGGCAAGCGTGCCGACCTGCGTCACCACGGGCTTCTCGGCGGCGAGCTTGCGCACGGCGTCAAAGATCGCCTCGCCGCCGGCGGTGGTGCCGCCGGGCGAATCGATCGACAGGATCACGCCCTTGACCGACGGCGACTTGCGGATTTTGTCGAGGCGGTCGAGCAGGTCCTCGTCCTCGGTGATCGTGCCTTCGATCCTGACCTTGGCGATGTGGTCGCTGGCCACGCCCGGTAGCCTGTCGCCGGCCATCCAGGTCGAGACGGCGACGATGGCCAGTGCAGCAATCACCAATGCGGCAATACGCCAGAAGGTCAGCTTGCGCCGCAACCGGCGGCGGTCGATCAGATCGTCGGCTCTCATGGACATCGCGTGCCTCGAATTTTGCTAAGTCCAAGGCTTTTAAAGCAAGGTCCCGGCGAGAGCCACCGCTTTCCTGACGCAGCTGCCGTTGCGGGACGTTGGTTTTCTGGAGTAAATACCCATATTGCAGGTTGCATCTTGGCTGCCGAAAGCTTCGCGATTCGTGCATTTGACTGCAACTCCTTGACCTTATGGTCATATTTTCGTGGCTTTCATCCGCTTCACGGTGCCGTGCCTGAAACGGCACAGACAGAACGGCACAGACAGTTCGAAGAAGGGCTTTGGCGTTGGCGCGACCAATCGAGACGAGCGGCGGCGGTGGCGGCGTTGCGGTGGAAACCGCGATCGCGCTTGCGACTTCGCGCGCCGATGCCTTCGACAGGGCGACCCGCCATTCGCGCCGTGTCCGCTTCCTGAAGCTCGCTCTGCCGCTGGCGGCGGTGACGCTCGCGGTCCTGTTCGGCGGCTATTCCTATTTCGCTGCCCCGCCGGCGCTGCAGGTCAAGGCCGAAGGCGCTGCCTTCTCCGAAGGCAAGCTGGTCATGGCCAAGCCACAGCTCAACGGTTTCACCCGCGACAACCTGCCTTATTCGATGACGGCCGATCGCGCCGTGCAGGATCCGGGCAACCAGGGCGTGGTCGAGCTTCTGGGCATCGATGCCAATCTGCCGATCTCGGCCAAGGACGTCGCCAAGGTCGATGCGACGCGCGGTGTCTACGATCGCGACGGCAACACGCTCAATCTCACCGACGACGTTACTGTAAAGACCAGCGACGGGATGGTAGCGCGGCTCAAATCGGCGTATCTCGACATGGGCAGCGGCGCGATGAAGACCGATCAACCGGTTGAAATAAGCCTTGACGGTTCGACCATCAGGTCCGATTCGATGTCGATGCATGATAACGGCAAGGTTGTCGTCTTCGAAAACAGGGTGCGCGTGGACATTGATCCCGCGCGGATGAAGGCGGCGCGGGTTGGCAGCGGAGGCGGGAGTGCGGGCAATTAATTCGTGGCGGTCTATGGCCGCCCTATCGTTCATGGGGCTGGTGCTCGCCACTGGCGGTGCCCATGCCCAGGACAGCCAGAGCAGGCTTTCGGGCCTCAAGCTTTCTGGCGACCAGCCGATCCAGATCGAGAGCGACAAGCTCGAGGTTCGCGAATCGGAAAATCTGGCGATCTTCACCGGCAATGTCAGCGTCACCCAGGGGCCGACGGTGATGAAGTCTGGCAAGATGACCGTCTATTACGCCAAGGACGCCAAGGGCGGTTCGGCCGCCACGGGATCGGCGGCCATCGACCGGCTTGAAGTCGACGACAAGGTTTACGTGAAGTCCGACAAGCAGGTGGCGACCGGCGACCGCGGCACCTTCGACATGAAGACCGAAGTGCTGGTGATGTCCGGCAAGGAGGTCGTTCTGTCCGAAGGCGACAACGTGTTGGTCGGTTGCAAGCTTACCGTGCAGATGAAGACGGGCCTGGCCCAGGTCGACGGCTGCACCAAGGGCGCCGGCGGCAACGGTCGTGTGATGATGTCGATCACACCGAGTTCGCAGAAGAAATAATGTCCGATACATCCTCGCTGTTGTCGCGTCTTACGCCCGGTTCGGCGCGCAAACCTGCCGCGCCTGCGGCCATCAGTGGCACCAAGAACGGCACGTTCAAGGGCACGCTGATCGCCAAGGGCCTGACCAAGGCCTACAAGGGCAGGCAGGTTGTCAGCGGGGTGACGCTCGGCGTTCGGGCCGGCGAGGCTGTTGGTCTGCTTGGACCCAACGGTGCCGGCAAGACGACATGCTTCTATATGGTCACCGGCCTCGTGCCGGTCGACCAGGGCACCATCGAGATCGACGGTTTCGACGTCACCCACATGCCGATGTACCGCCGGGCGCGCCTCGGCATCGGCTATCTGCCGCAGGAAGCCTCGATCTTCCGCGGCCTGTCGGTCGAAAACAACATCCGCGCCATTCTTGAAGTGGTCGAAAAAAGCCACAAGGAGCGCGAGAAGACCCTCGATTCGCTGCTCGAGGAGTTCCACATCAGCCATCTCCGGAAATCGCCGTCGATCGCGCTGTCGGGCGGCGAACGCCGCCGCCTCGAGATCGCCCGCGCGCTCGCCAGCCGGCCTAACTACATGCTGCTCGACGAGCCCTTTGCCGGTGTCGACCCCATCGCGGTGGCCGACATCCAGCAGCTTGTGCGCCACCTGACCAAGCGCGGCATCGGGGTGCTGATCACCGACCACAACGTCCGCGAGACGCTCGGCCTCATCGACCGCGCCTACATCATCCATGCCGGCGAAGTGCTGACCCATGGTCGCGCCGACGAGGTGGTGTCGAACCCCGACGTCCGCCGGCTCTATCTCGGCGAAGGCTTTACGCTTTAGGGCCTGTTTCCCGGCGGGTTGCCCTCTGAAGGGGCAGTCCCGGTGCCGCATCGCGGGCAAAGCGGTCAATATGGTTCCGGCAAAACCCCAATCTGCTTGACATGCAAAAGCCGGGCCAGTTTTATCGAAGCTGGCAGGCGAGCCGGTTTTCGGCCGCATGAAAAAAGGGATCGGGTCAGGCAGAACGATGGCGCTGTCGGCGAAATTGCAGCTGCGGCAGTCCCAGTCGCTGGTCATGACCCCGCAGCTGATGCAGTCGATCAGGCTGCTTCAGTTCACCCATGCCGAGCTTGAGCGCTTCATCGACGACGAGATCGAGCGCAATCCGCTGCTTGATCGGGCCGAAACCCCGGACGACGTCGCCACCGACCAGTTCCCGAAGATCGAGACACAGGGCGAAGCTGCCGGACAGTCGAATGACGACTGGTTCGAGGGCGAGGCCGGCTGGAGCTCCGAGGCCATCTCGGAGAAACTCGATACCTCGCTCGAAAACCTGTTCCCCGACGATCCCGGCACCGTAGAGCATGTCGGCCCCGAACTTGCCATGCAGTGGAAGTCGGCGTCGCCGGGTGCTGCCCCTGGCGGCGGGGGCGACGGTTTCGACATGGAGGACATAGCTGCTGCGGCGGTGACGCTGCGCGATCATGTCGGCGAACAGGTCGCCTTTGCGTTTGCCGATCCGGTGGAGCGGCTGGTGGCGGCGGAGCTGACGGATTGGCTGGACGAGGCAGGCTATTTCCGTGGCGACACGGCTGACATCGCCGAACGCTTTGGCGTCGACGAGGCGTTCGTGCTTGCGATGCTGAAAGGTTGCCAGGCCTTCGATCCTGCCGGCCTGTTTGCCCGCGACCTGGCCGAGTGCCTGCGCATCCAGCTTGCCCGCCGCGACCGGCTCGATCCCGCCATGGCAGTTCTGGTCGACAATCTCGAGCTTCTGGCGCGGCGCGACTTCCAGAGTCTGCGCCGGCTGTGCGGCGTTGACGAAGAGGATCTGCTGGCCATGCTGGCTGAGATCCGCGCGCTCGACCCCCGGCCAGGCGGCGCCTTTGCCGTCGGCGCGGCCGACACGGTCGTGCCTGACGTCGAGGTGCGCCAGGCGGCCGATGGCAGCTGGGCTGTGGAACTCAACCCGGAGACGCTGCCGCGCGTGCTGGTCGATCAGGTCTATTTCGCCCAGGTGACCGGCCGTGCCAAGGATGCGACCGAGCGCAACTTCCTCGCCGAGTGCCTGCAGAACGCCAACTGGCTGAGCCGCAGCCTCGACCAGCGCGCCAAGACGATCCTCAAGGTCGCTTCAGAGATCGTCCGGCAGCAGGATGCCTTCCTGGTCCACGGCGTACGCCATCTCCGGCCGCTCAACCTGCGCACGGTGGCCGATGCCATCAGCATGCATGAATCGACTGTAAGCCGCGTCACCGCCAATAAGTATATGCTGACGCCGCGTGGCGTTTTCGAACTGCGTTACTTCTTCACTGCGGCAATTGCTTCGGCCGAGGGCGGCGATGCCCATTCCTCGGAAGCCGTACGTGACCGCATCCGCCAGATGATCGAGGAGGAAAAGCCCTCCGAGGTGCTGTCTGACGATGCCATCGTGGACATTCTGAAGAAGGACGGCGTCGACATCGCCCGCCGCACCATCGCCAAATACCGCGAGGCCATGAACATTGCGTCCTCGGTGCAGCGGCGGCGCGAAAAGCGTGCTTTGGCCGGCCTTGCCGGTTGAGTCTGGTGGCGCAGGTTCGCGGATTCCGTGCGTTGATTGACAATCCCTAATGAAGTGTCTAGAAGCCCGCCCGCATGAAGGGGGGCTGAACCCGCCAAGGGTCGATGCCGTGCGAACTGGCTTGCGATGCGAGCCGGAGCGCTGTGGGGCAACCCATCATCGATCGGGAAGTTCGGACTTAATTTCGGTGTGCCAAGCGAGCCAGCGCTTGTTTGCACCGGCCACGGGTATAAACTCGGACGAGTTTGAAGTCTGAACAGAAAAGGTCAGTTTTCAGATGAGCTTGCGTATTTCGGGAAAACATATGGATATCGGCGATGCGTTTCGTACGCGCATCGAAGGTCGTATCGGCGAAGCGATCGATAAATATTTCGATCGTGGATTCTCCGGACACGTCAATGTGGTGAAGGCCGGGTCTCGCTACACCGCTGACTGCATGGTGCGGTTGGATTCGGGCATGTCGCTGCAGGCGACCGGAGAGGCCCAGGAACCGACCGCCGCATTCGATGTGGCGGCCGACAAGCTCGAAACCCGCCTGCGGCGCTACAAGCGCAGGCTCAGGTCGCATAGCTCGGGGAGCGGCAACGGTGCCTTGACGGACGTTGCCTATTCGGTGGTCGCGCCGCTCGGCGACGACGAGGACGAAATCCCTGAGGACTTCGCACCCGCAATCGTCGCAGAATCGACGGTGGTTCTGAAAACCATGTCGGTGGCCTCGGCTGTCATCGAACTCGACACCAAGGACACCCCGGTCGTGGTGTTCCTCAATGCTGGCAACGAACATCTCAACATCGTCTACCGCCGGCCGGATGGAAACATCGGCTGGATAGATCCCTCGACCGCTAAGGTCGGCCAGGGATAGTCGATACCGACCGTATGCGGGGCGTTTGGGGCCATGCGGCGGTATGCACAGCAAGGGATATTTCAGAATGGATCTGAGTGATCTGATCGAGGTACCGGCAATCATGCCGGCCTTGAAGGCGAACTCCAAGAAGCAACTGCTTCAGCTTCTCGCCGAAAGGGCCGCTACGATTTCCGGCATCCCCGAGCGGGAGGTGTTCGACACCATCCTACAGCGCGAGCGCCTCGGCTCGACTGGTGTCGGCAACGGAATTGCCATCCCGCATGGAAAGCTCGCAGGGGTAAAGCGGATTACCGGTGTCTTCGCGCGGTTGGAAACGCCTGTCGATTTCGAAGCGCTCGACGACCAGCCGGTCGATCTCGTCTTTCTGCTTCTGGCGCCCGAAGGGGCGGGCGCCGATCACCTGAAGGCGCTGTCGCGCATCGCCCGCGTTCTGCGCGATGCCGATACCGTGGCCAAGATCAGGGGCACGCGCGATGCAGCTGCAATCCATGCGCTGCTGTCCGAAACGCCGGCCTCGCACGCGGCCTGATTTCGCCCAATCTTGGAAAAAAGCCTGGAGGGGCCGCGATTCGCGGCCCTTTTCCGTTCAGGCTGCCGTCTAAGCCAGGCCAGGCGTCAGGCGTCCTTCCGGACGCGCGGCGCACTAGTGGATGGCGACGGTGGTCAGATCGTTTTCCATCGCGCCCGCAAGCGCGCGGTCACGGGCATCAGACAACAGGATCGGTTCACCGGTCGCGGCAAACAGCGCCCACAGCTCAAGGCCGGGATCGATCTCCGTCAGGCCGGGGAAACGGCCGCGCAGATCGTCGCTGTTGACCTTTCTGAGATAGGCGACGGAGCCTTCGCCGAGATGGGCGAGTTCGCCCGTGGTCATGATGAGTCTCTGGACAGTATTTGGCATTTCAGCCTCCTTCTAGCGAGGATGCCGACGCGGCCATCCCGCATGAGAGCTTCGGCAACAGCTATTCTGCTACCGATATGTTTATTTTCCGTACCAGCCTTTCTGCTTCCGGCCGGTCGAGATCGACCGAGAGCAGTCCGTTCTTCAGTTCGGCCGCGATCACCCGCATCCCGTCTGCCAGCACGAAGCAGCGTTGGAACTGCCGTGAGGCGATGCCGCGATGCAGGAATTCGCGCTCCTTGTCGTCGCTCTGTCGACCACGAACAATGAGCTGGTTCTCTTCGACGGTGACATCGAGATCGTTTTCGGCAAAGCCGGCCACCGCCAGAGTGATCCGCAGCCTTTCGCCCCGCTCATCCGCGCTTCTGATGCGTTCGATGTTGTAGGGGGGATAGCTGTCGCCCGTCTTGGCAAGGCGCTCCAGCGTCTTTTCCATCGTATCGAAACCCAGAAGAAGCGGGCTCGAAAAGGGCGTCATGCGGCTCATGTTACAACGTGTCCTCTTGGAGCGACATAAAGCGGAAAAACCCGGATGGCATTTCTCCGCCTGTTGCTGATATGGTCCGCCGCTTCGGCAACTTCAAGACTACAGAACCTGCCCAATAAGGAAAGAAAATGCCCGAACCGCGCAAGATCATCATCGACACCGACCCCGGTCAGGACGATGCCGTCGCCATATTGCTGGCGCTCGGAAGCCCCGAGCTCGAAATCCTGGGAATCACCGCTGTTGCCGGCAATGTTCCGCTGAAGCTGACCGAGACCAATGCCCGCAAGATCTGCGAACTGGCCGGCCGTCCCGACATCAAGGTTTTTTCCGGCGCCATCCGCCCGCTGATGCGCGAACTGGTCACCGCCGAGGAAGTGCACGGCAAGACCGGCCTCAATGGCCCCGAGCTGCCCGAGCCCCAGATGAAGCTGCAGGAGCAGCACGCCGTCGACTATCTGGTCGAGACGCTGATGCGCGAAGAGGCCGGCACCATCACGCTGTGCCCGCTCGGCCCGCTGACCAACATTGCACTCGCCATGATCCGTGAGCCGCGCATTGCCCCGCGCATCAAGGAAATCGTGCTGATGGGTGGCGGCTTCTTCGAGGGTGGCAATGTTACGCCGTCGGCCGAGTTCAACATCTATGTCGACCCGCATGCGGCCGACGTGGTGTTCCGCTCGGGCGTGCCGATCGTGGTTATGCCGCTCGACGTCACCCACAAGGCGCTGACCACCACCAAGCGCATCGACGCCTTCCGCAAGCTTGGCACCAAGGTTGGCCTCGCCACCGCCCAGATGCTGGAGTTCTTCGAGCGCTACGACGAAGGCAAGTATGGCACCGACGGCGGTCCGCTGCACGATCCGTGCGTCATTGCTTACCTTATCAAGCCCGAGCTGTTCCAGGGCCGCTTCGTCAACGTCACCGTCGAGACGTCGTCGGAGCTGACCATGGGCATGACCGTGATCGACTGGTGGGGCGTCACCAAGCGCCCGAAGAACGCCACCGTCATGCGCGACATCGACCATGACGGTTTCTTCGCGCTTCTGGTCGAGCGTCTCGGTCGGCTCTGAGCGGGCCAAGCGACCAGCAACAAACAAGGGGCGGCACCAGGCCGCCCCTTTTTCATTTCTGATGCAGGGCGAGGTGCCGTTATCGTGTCCTCGAAAATGCCAGCCACACGCCGCCGCCGACAAGGAACGTGCCCGATATGCGGGTCATCAGCTTGAGGCGCTTGGCCGACAGGAACTTGCCGGCGCGGCCGGCGGCGATCGCGTAAGCCGAGTCCGACATGGCGGCGAAGACCATCGCGGTGATGCCCATGATGACGATCTGCTGCGCGTAGTTGGCGCTCGGGTCGATGAATTGCGGAATGAAGGCGCCGAAGAAGATCAGCGTCTTGGGATTGGAGATGGCAACCAGGAAGCCCTGCAGGAAGAAGCCGCCGCGCGGCCGCTTTGGCAATCCGTCGGCGGCGAGCTCGCCGCCCGAGCGGAACATCTGGATGCCGAGCCAGATCAGGTAAGCCGCGCCCAGAAGCCTGACCCATTCGAACCAGTGGCCCATCGCCTCGATCATCTGGTTGAGGCCGATGCCGACGATGGCGATCATTGCCGCCACGCCGATCTGCGTGCCAGCGGCGTTGGCCAGCCCGGCGCGCGTGCCATGCCTGATGCTCGAGGCGATGATCAGCGTGACGGTCGGTCCCGGTATCAGCACGATGACGATGCAGGCGACGACATAGGCGACGTAGAGTTCGAGCGACATTTCCGTTCCTCCAGATGTCGCTCGATAATAAGCACCGAGATTTTGCGCGTGTCCAGAAGCGGCGGCATTCAACCCCTGAGTGCCGTGTCCACTTCGCTTGCCAGAGGGATCGAGGGCTGCGCGCCTGGCTTCAGGCAGGCCAGCGAGCCGGCAGCAGCGGCGCGCTTGAGCGCATCCTCAAGGCCAAGCCCGGCGGAAAGTCCGGCTGCGAGATAGCCGCAGAAGGTGTCGCCGGCGCCGACGGTGTCGACAGGGGTGATCTTGAGTGCGTCGACATGAATGATGCCGCCGTCCTTGGTTGCCAGCACGCCTTCGCCGCCGAGCGTGACGATGAGGGCGGCGCCGGTGCGGCGGGCAAATTCGCTCATGCGCTCCGGGCGTTCGCCGGCCGGCAGGGCCAGCGCTTCGGCATAAAGGTCGAATTCGGTTTCGTTGGCGACGACATAGTTGGCCTTGCCGACAAAGCCCGCGGCTTCGGCGCGGAAAGGCGCCGTGTTGAGCAGGGTGATCGCGCCGGCCTGACGCGCCGCGCCGATCGCTGCGTCGACCGTCGACAACGGAATCTCGTGCTGCAGCAGCACGATGTCACCCTTGGCGAACTTGGCCTTGTCGAGGTCTCCCGGCACGACCGTGCCGTTGGCGCCGGGCACCACGGCGATCATGTTCTCGCCGTCGCCGCCGACCAGGATCAGGGCGATGCCGGTCGCCGCATGCATCTCGGCCACGCCGCCGAGATCGACGCCGCCATCCCTGAGATATGCGAGCGCTTCGCCGGCGAATGCATCCTTGCCGACTGCACCCACCATGCGGACCGGGGCGCCGGCACGGGCGGCGGCGAGCGCCTGGTTGGCACCCTTTCCGCCCGGGGCCGACTTGAAGTCGCCGCCGGGCACGGTCTCGCCCGGTCCGGGCAGGCGGCCGACGGTGGCGATGAGGTCGAGGTTGATGGATCCGACAACGGTGATCACGGCAGTCTCCTGAAAAGTCGGGCGGAAACTAGCCTGTGTTGCGCGCTCTTGCCAGATGGCGCGGCGTCATTCGCAGCGGAAGACGACCTGTGCCTGGTAGGGGCCGGCGGGGAAGATGCCAGTCGACTTGGTGGCGGTCAGGTTGACCGGGACGATCCTGGTTCCGTTCGACACGCGTGTGACCGTGCTGCCGCCATAGGTCACGCCATCCACGGTGTAGGTGGAGGCGAAGGTCACGTTGGTATCGCCTCCGCTCGGAGCCGACAGGAAGTTGACCGGTGCAGGCGCCGACAGGCCATAGCAGTCGAGCAGGTTGAGGAGGCTGCACAGCAGCGAGCTGGTGGTCACGCTGACCGATGCGGCGGCGGCGCCCGATTGCGTGGAGCCAAGCGTGTTGATGGTGGGATTGGCTGTCAGCGTCCCGTTCGACGTGATGTTGATCGTGCAGGTGCCGATGATGGCGGCTTGCGCGGGCGTGCTGACGAGGCCAAGGCACGCGATCCAGAAAGCGCGGGTGCCGGTGCGCATGATCATTGTCCTGGCTGTTTCTGTGGCTTCTGCGTGCCGTCGGTCCAGCCGCTTTCGGCCCAGCCAGACTTGGAATGCTGCACCGAGCCGGTGATGTCGCCGCCACCGTTGCCCTGGCCGCCAAGCCCCATCTTCAGAAGCTGCAGTTCCATCTGAAGCCGCGCCACTTCGAGCTCGTAGAGCCTTGCGCAGTCGAGCCGCTTCGGCGTCCTGCCGATTGGGATGACCACGCGGCCATAGGTGGCGATGTCGGTGTTGTTACGGCCACTGCCCTGGATCACGCCGACATCGAGATAGGCGCCGTTGCCCGAAACCGCCGAGCGGCAGGTGGTGCCGTCGGCGGCGCGCACCTCGTCCTGGCCCTGGGGCAGGGTCACGCCCGGGAGAGTGAACCCGTTCTGGTTCTGGTTGAGGTTGTAGACGTCTTCAGCCCATGCGGTGACTGGCGCAGTTGCGGCCAGGCACGCGAGCGTCAGAAACGCCGCTGTCCCAGGAATTTTCCGCATATCTGAGCCTTTATCTGCGTCTGTTCGTTGGGGAATGGAACGCTTTCGGTACAGATACGCACTTTACGCTCGGAAGCGCCGTCGAACGGAATGACGACGAGGACAGGGCGCGAGGCCTCGGCGCCCAGCATGAAGCTGTTGGGTGCGACATCGGCCTTCACAGGCTGGAAGTTCTGGTCATAGACACGGACGTCGACCCGGATCTTCGTGTTGTAGGGGTTTGCCGGAAACACCCTGACGGCAAAGGCGTCGGTGAAGCTCGTGACCTCGCCGCGCATCGGCGACATCGACTGTCCCAGGGCCACTGGGCTGAGCATGGCTGCGGTGACAAGCGGGAGCAGGAAACTGGCCTTCATTGCGTGCTGCTCCTTTGGCTACTGGCAGGTGACGACGACGGTGGCGGAATAGTTGCCGCTCGCGAACACGTCGGTGCCGCCCTTTGTGCCGGTGAGGTGCACGGTGACCGTGTCGACCCCGGGCGTGGTGATCGGCGTTGCCGCTGATGTTTCCGCGATCGTGTGTGTCCCGGTCGCCAGATATGTCGACGTCCATGTCGTCGCCGCCGTGTCGTGCGCCGGAACCGTGATCGATGTCGCCGACCCGACGCTGAGCGAAACGCCGCCGGTGGTGGTGATCGTGACCACGCCTGCCACGCCGCCGGCATTCTTCGAGCTCAAGGACTGCAGGCTGGGGCTGACGGTCATGACGCCGGCCGAGTTGTTCACGACCATCGTGCAGATGGCGGCCACGGTGCCGTTGAAGGTGATGTTGCCGGTGGCGGCCGACGCCGTCTGGATCGATGCGCCGGCGGTGAGGATCAGTCCGGATGTGAGTATGCAGTATTTCATTCTGCTCTCCCAGGATGGCGCTGGTGTCGCGTTCCTGGGTCGACCGTGCTCCCGGTATGGTTAATTTGGTGTTAACACCAAATTGTTCGCCAGAGTTCGTTTGTGTACGTTGCTTTTTACTTGACGCAAAAGAAAGTTTTTTGACACTGTGTCAGTGAATAAAATATTCGATATTAGATATTTGCTTTATGGGTACAAAGTAAAAATACAGAATATCGTCAAAATGAGGTGTTGTCGGCGTAGGAAGTTAGGAACCGGCTTGAGCTTTGGTCGTTGACAGGTTCACGATAGGTGGCCCGCCTCCCCAGGGCATTGTTCAACGTTGAATGACTGTCATCGCCAAAAGCTCGCTCATGCGTAACAGCTCATCTAGGGAAGACTGGCCAGGCACAGCGAGTTTTCAATCTTTTGTTGGCTTGCGTTTGAGCTGCAACTTGGCGGTGAGGTCGCGCGAAATTCATCGCGCGACCTTGCCGGCCTCCCAACCGAGGATGGCGCGCTTGCGCGTCAGGCCCCAGTGATAGCCGGTGAGCGCCCCTGATTTGCCCAGCGCGCGATGGCAGGGCACCACGAAGGACAACGGGTTGGCGCCCACTGCTGCGCCCACCGCGCGGCTCGCCGTGGGTTGGCCGATGTCCTTGGCGATGGCCTGATAGCTGCAGGCTCGCCCCATCGGGATCTTGAGCAGCGCTTCCCAGACGCGCAGCTGGAAGTCCGAACCGATCATCACCACACGGAGCGGCTGGTCGGCGCGCCACTGGCTCGGCTCGAAGATGCGTGCGGCATAGGGCGCGGTCGCACTCATGTCCTCGACATAGGTGGCGTTCGGCCACCGGCCAGCCATGTCGGCGAAGGCCGCACGCTCTTCGCCGGCATCGTTGAACGACAGGCCTGCGAGGCCGCGATCGGTCACCATGATCAGCGCCACACCGAAGGGCGAGATGTGGAAACCATAGCGGATGGTCAGGCCGGCGCCGCGTGTCTTGTAGTCGCCGGGCGACATCGCCTCATGCGTCACGAACAGGTCGTGCAGCCGGCCTGGCCCGGACATGCCGAGTTCGAACGACGTCTCCAGCAACGGCATGCCGTCGTCGAGCAATCGGCGCGCATGGTCGAGCGTCACGGCCTGCAGGAAGGCCTTCGGCGAAAGTCCGGCCCACCGGCTGAACAGCTTCTGCAGCGAGGTCGGCGTCTCCCCGACTTCGTCGGCGAGCGCTTCCAGCGATGGCTGCTCGCGATAGTCGAGGCTGATCTTCTCGATCACCCGCCGGACGGTCTCATATTCCGAGCCGGTGGGTGTGATGTCTTTTTGCAATGTGGCGACAGGCATGATCTTTGTCTGGGCGTTCATGGCTTTATCTCCTTGAACGCCAATATCGCCCCGAGGTCGAGGCTTTCCCACCCGATTCCTGCCGAAAGGCTGAGCTTCCTTCGTACTTTTCCAGGAATTGCGTCAGCGGGTCTTTGCCGTCGCCAGTGCACGCGAAAAAGCCTTGGCAAAGCTTTCGCGATCATCGGGATTGAGGAAGCTGCCCAGCGACACGCTGTTCTCGCGCGACACGACCGCCATGCCGGTGATGCCGATCTCTTCGTGGCGGGAGATGGCGAACCGGGTCCAGAACGGATTGAAGTGGAACTGCTCGGACTGGCCCGAAGGGGCGGTCTTGCGGATGTCGAGGCTGGTGCGAGAGACGCTGACCTCTTCGCGTGTTCGGGCGGCGCGATAGTTGAGCCGGAAGGCTATGTAGAGGCCGATGACGTCGAGGCCGAAGAAGCCGAAGATCGGCCATGCGCCGTTGCTTAGGAAGACGATGCCGGTGACGACCCAGCCGAACATCAGCGCGCCCATCAGGATCATGAACCCGGTGTGGCCCATCGACCTGTATGGCACAAGCAGAGCCTTGAAGAATGGCTCGTCGGCGGCGAAGGTGGCGTTTGTTTCGCTCATGCCTGTCGATTATAGAAGCGCCATGAAAAACCCCAAGACAAAAGATGGTGCGCGGACGGCACCTGCGGGTCGCAGCCAGGTTTCGAAGGCAAAGCCCAAGCCTCGTACGACCCGCCGGCGTTCACTCTATTCGGCCGATGAGGTGCGCGAGATCTTCCGCCGTTTCGCCGTCCAGCGGCCGGAGCCGAAGGGAGAGCTCGAACACGTCAATGCCTTTACCCTTCTTGTCGCGGTGGTGCTGTCGGCGCAGGCGACCGACGCCGGCGTCAACAAGGCGACGCGTGCGCTTTTCGCCATTGCCGACACGCCTGAGAAGATGCTGGCTCTCGGCGAGGAAAAGGTCGGCGAGCACATCCGCACCATCGGGCTCTGGCGCAACAAGGCCAAGAATGTGATCGCCTTGTCCGAGGCGCTGATCCGCGACTATGGCAGCGAGGTGCCCGACGATCGCGACATGTTGACCAAGCTGCCCGGCGTCGGCCGCAAGACGGCAAACGTGGTGCTCAACATGGCCTTCGGCCACCACACCATGGCCGTCGACACGCACATCCTGCGCATTGGCAACCGCATCGGGCTGGCGCCGGGCAAGACACCCGATCAGGTCGAGCAGGGGCTCTTGAAGATCATCCCCGACGAGTTCATGCGTCATGCCCATCATTGGCTGATCCTGCATGGGCGTTATGTCTGCAAGGCGCGTAAGCCAGATTGCTGGCGTTGCGTCATCGCCGACATCTGCAAGTCGCCGGAGAAATCGACCGATGTGCCGGCGCCGCTTGTACCGCTCGACGATATCGATGAGATCGAGGTGGCCGAAGCCGAAGTGGCGGCTCAGTAGCCGCGCGCCATTGTGGCCGCGAAGACAGGGATCAGCGCGAAGACCACAGCCTCCATCTTGAGGAAAGTGCGAACGCGCAGAACGTCCGCGTCCGGAACGACATAGCTTTCGGCGTTCGCCGCCCGCCAGCGCAGGATGCGGATGGTCGGCACGATCGACAGCAGCCCGACCAGCGCGAAGGCGGCCATCTTGGCCCAGAAGGTCGGGTTGTAGACGTAGAATTCCCATCCCTTGAGGCCAAAATAGACCCGCGATGCGCCGATGATGATCAAGAGCATGGCAAGCGCGCCATAGGCTGCGTCGATGCGGGTCAATATGGCCAGTGCCCGCCCGCCAAGCCCCGGCCGGATCAGGACCAACTCTGCCGCGATGACGCCGGCCAGCGCAAAGGCGAGCAAATGATGGGCAATGGCTAGAACGAGATCGGTCACAATTGCCTCGCTTGGCTGCTTCGCACGCAACCATATCAGCGGCCGTGCTGATGTCGCTACTGACAGAGCCTGTCAGCAAGGCTGGCACTCGGCCGATTGACTGGAAGGGCAGGATTTGGCCATTTCATGCTCCATGGCCCTTATCCGCGATCTCAACCCTATGCCCGACTGGATCCGCAGCGAACTCGTTTCGCGTGGGGTGTTCGAGGCTTACGAGGCGCGGCCGGCCTACCAACGAAACGACTATCTTGGCTGGATAACTAAGGCCAAGCTCGAGGTCACCCGCCGCAAGCGTCTCGACCAGATGCTCGACGAACTCAAGCGTGGCGGCGTCTACATGCGCATGGCGTGGAACGGATAAAGCGCCGATCAGCCTGGCGAAAAGGTCCTCTGCTTTTCGCAGGGGTGGATTTTCGCAAGGGCGGATTATGAAAGCGAATTCTGGCCTGCCGGATGGCCGGCCACCTGTGCTAGAGGCGGGCAAAGACGCATGGAGCCCTAGAGATGACCGCCTTTTCCCTTTCAGATATCCCTGTCATCGAAACCGAGCGGACGATACTCAGGCCGCACCGGCTCGCGGATTTCGATGCCTACGCGGAAATGTGGGCCGACCCTGTCGTCACCCGTTTCATTGCCAAGCCGCGCACGCGCGAGGAAAGTTGGCAGCGCTTTCTGCGTCATGCCGGTTCGTGGTCGCTGATCGGCTACGGCTTCTGGGCGGTCGAGGACAAGGCTTCTGGCCGCTTCGTCGGCGAGGCCGGCTTTCACGATCTCAAGCGCGATCTCGTGCCGTCGATCGAAGGCCTGCCGGAAGCCGGCTGGGGTTTCGCCGCCGACATGCACGGCAAGGGGCTGGCGAGTGAAGTCGTCGGCGGGTTCGTCAAATGGGCTGACGGCCGTTTCCCGCGCACCGTCTGCATCATCGATCCGAACAATGGCGCGTCGCTGCGTGTGGCAGAGAAGAACGGCTACCGCGAATACGCCCGCACCACCTATCACGGCGAGCCGACGATCATGCTCGAGCGCCACGGCTGAGCTGGAGCCAGCCACGGCGCTCGGCATTGATAGCCTTCGGGTCAGCGGCGAGCCGCCGTCTCCGGCACCGGCTTGGCGCCGCCGATGCGTTCCCAGCGTCCGCCATTGCCCTGGGCCTGGCGGGCGAAATATTTGTAAGGTGTGTTCGACCAGTCGCGCACCGAGCTGGTCAGGTTGTCGAGGATCAGATCGCCTTCGCTGGTGCGCACGGTCAGCACCGTATGACCGTCGCCCCGGTAGCGGGCCACGGTGATCAGCAGCGCCGACGCCGGCCAGCCGCGCTTCATAAGCTCGTGCTTCTTGAGGATGGCAATGTCCTCGCAATCGCCTGTGGCGCCGGCCATGCGCCAGTCGTCTTCCTTGCCGACCGTGGACATGTCGCTTCGTTCCGACACACGCGAATTCACCGACCGGTTGACCTGCTGAAGTTCAGCCTTCCGCTCTGGTGCGAGGTCGACAACTTTCTGGCCGCCCTTGGTGCTGCAAAGGCGTGGGTTGCTGCTGCAGAATGGGTAGAAGGCCGGCGGCGCGAAGGCGCTTCCGGTTGTCGTCATGGATGTTCCGGCCTCGGCGGCGAAGGTGGTGGCAAACGAAGTCAAAAGCGCGGCTAGCGCGATGTAGCGTTTCACAGTTGATGTCCCCGATGCGTGGATTAAAGGGTGCTGTAGGGCGGTTAATAAGGCGTTGCTAAAATTCGGATCGGGCTGAACCGAGGCAGGTTGGTTAACAAATTGTAACTTGATTATATAACATTTGAAGAGGCTAGATGAGCGTGGTTGCGGCACCCCCTCCCAAGGAGACAGCAAATGTCTGCAATCAGGGAATCGATAGCCAAAGCACTATTCGTGGCGCTTTCCGTTTCAGGTTCATCTCTTTACATAACGGGATATGCTAGCGCTGCCGTTCCGCAACGCATGGCAGCCGCCCAATGCAGCCCTTTGACTGGCTCCAACTATCAGAGCTGCTGCCTTGCCATGAATCGCTCGGAGATTCTGACGCAGGCTCAGCTCGACCAATGCCCGCCCTGGACGACGGCGGTTATTGTTGCAAATACGTTGCCGGATTCGGAGGGAGGTGACGATAGCGTTACCCCGATTGTTCCCCCTACTGTGACGCCGCCTGATGACGGCCACCACCACCATCACCATCATCATGGTGGCGGCGACGGCGATGACCATCACCATCATCACCACCACCACCCTGGCGATCATGATCACAATGGTGACGACCATCATGGCGATCATGACCACCATGACCGTGACCACCATGATCGCGATCGCGACCATCACGATCGTGACCACCATGACGGCGATCGCGACCATCATGACCGCGATCACCATGAAGGTGACCATCATGAAGGCGGCGACCATCACCAGGGTGGCGACCATCATGAAGGCGGCGACCACCACCAGGGTGGCGACCATCATGAAGGCGGCGACCACCACCAGGGTGGCGACCATCATGAGGGCGGCGACCATCACCAGGGAGGCGACCATCATGAAGGCGGTGACCATCATGAAGGTGGTCACGACCATGCCGACCATGACCACGGTGGCCGCAAATAGTCTGCTGGCTGCGTGAAAGGCAAAGAACAGGGCGGCTGGCCGGAGCATATCCCGGATCGGCGATAGGGCGCCCGTTCAACTATCTAGACGAATTGCTTTGAGGGAAAGCGCCGGCCGGGCGTCCTGTTACCCGAGGCAAGTTCGAGGAGCTTCGGGGGACGCCCGGTCTTTAGCTTCTTCGACCCCGCTGCGGCCCTCTGGTCAGGCATTCACCACAAACGATAGCAGCAGTTCCGGTACCTTTATCGGGGCGCGGACGATGTTGAGCTGACCGCGATAGCGCCGCTCGGCTGCACCTATGACGAAACCGCTGGCGATCGGGACGCCGTCATTGGCGTCAAGTCGGGCAAAGATATCGGTGACGTTGAGATCGAGTGACAGCCTGAGGTCGCGATGCGTGTCTTCGCCGAAACCTACCGGCAGCTGCCGCCGCACCAGATGTTGGAAGGCAGGATTGAACGTCAGGATCTTCTTGCCCGAAGACAACGCGAAAGCGGGCGCGGGGCATGCGCCGAGGATGGCATTGATCGTTCGCAGCGAAGCCAGCTTGGCAAGTGCGCTGCTCTGGTCTGCCATCCAGCGCAGGCAGGCGACGCGGATGGCCGATGCGAGATTGCTGGTGTCGCCATTGGCCTGGGCGATCTCCTCCACCATCTCGCCGATCGTGAGATGATTGTGTTCGGCAAGCTGCTTCAGCGTCGTCCAGAACAGGCGTTCGAGACGGATGCCGCGCCGCGTTCCCTGGCGCACGACAACACGGAAGTCGGTCGCCAGATCGTCCGGCGTGAACACATTGAGCCTGAGGCTATCAGGTGCTGTGGCACTATCGCTCACGCAACGCCTCGTTTCGTGCCTTGTTGATCGGCTTGAGAAGGTAGCTGAGAATGGTCTTTCGGCCGGTGATGATATCGACCGTCGAAATCATGCCGGGGATGATCGAATACGACTTGCCGTCCTTCTCCAACTCCGAGCGGTCGGTCGAGACGAGCACCTGATAGTAGGGCTCTCCAGTATTCTGGTCGACGAGGCTGTCGGCGGTGATATTCTGAACCTTGCCGGCAAGGCCGCCGAAGATCGAGAAGTCGTAGGCCGAGACTTTGATCAGCGCGTGCTGTTCGGGGCGAATGAAGGCAACATCGCGCGGTGAAACGCGGGCCTCCACCAGCAGCGTGTCCGATGTTGGCACGATGCCGGCGACGACGGTGCCCGGTTGCACGAAGGCGCCGAGCGTGTTGACGTCGAGCGTGTTGACAATGCCGTCGACGGGCGAGCGGATATCGGTACGCGCGACGCGGTCGGTAGCACCGCGGATGGTCTCGTCCACGACCGAAAGCTCGGCCAACGCCTGAGTCAGTTCGTCCAGCGCCTCCTGCTGCAACTGCAGTCCGAACTCGTCCACCTGAAGCTTGGCTTCGCCAATCGCGGCCTCGGTGCGCTTGATCGTTTCCTGGGCAAGGTTGAGCTGGCCCCTGATTTCAGTCTGCTCGCGGTCGACGCGGATCTGCTCGGTCTGGGCCATCAACTTGCGCTTGACCATGGAGGTGACGAGCTCGGCCTCCCTGTCGCTGACGGTGAGACTGTCGGTCAGCCGGGTCACGTTGACCTTGGCTTCGTTGAGTTCCTTCTCGCGCTGGTCGAGGCGCGACTTCAGCACCGAAAGCTTGGTGTCGAAATTCTGTCGCCGCGCCACCAGAAGCTTCTGCTCGTTCTCGCAGATCTGCGGTGCTGTTTTGACCAACTCGTCCGGGCACATCAGCGGCTCGGCAATCCGGCCTTCCTGCTCCTGCTTGAGGCGGGCGATGCGGGCGCGCAGCGTCCTCGCTTTCGCCTGTTGCTCGCCAAGGCTGGACTCGTTCAGCGTGTCGTCGAGCCTAACGATGAGATCGTCCTTCTTGACGATCTGGCCGACTTTGACGGCGATCTCCTGCACCACGCCGGGTTCGCTCGCCTGCACGATCTGGGTCTTCGAGGCGGGAATGACCTTGCCTTCGCCGCGCGCGATCTCGTCGACCTCGGCGACCGACGCCCAGATCACGAAGGCGACAAATAGCGCGCCCACGATCAGCACCGCGGCCGATGCAAACAACGGTGGCCGGTCTTCCCTGGTAATCATGTTCTCCCCATTATATTGAACGAATTCAATATAACACTCCCCGCCAGTGCCTGCCCTCAGCCGTTAGGCTTCTGCAGTGCCTGAATGACTTTTTCTTTTGGCCCGTCTGCAACGATGCGACCCTGCTCGACCACGATAAGGCGGTCGACGATCTCAAGCATACTGTAGCGATGGGTCGAGATGATCAGTGTCGTCTTGTCGTCGAACGCTGTTTTCAATTGCCTGATCAGTAGCCGCTCGGAGGCAAGGTCCATCGAACCCGAGGGTTCGTCAAGGAACACGATCTTCGGCTTGGTCATCAGCAGGCGGGCAATCGCGACCGCCTGTCGCTGGCCGCCGGAAAGATTGGTGCCACGCTCCCCAACATTCATGTCGTAGCCGCGCGGATGGCGCGAGACGAAGTCATCGACGCCGGCCGCCTTGGCGGCGGCGATGATGTCCTCGTCGCTGGCCTCCGGCCGCGCCATCAGGAGGTTTTCCTTGATCGTACCCGAGAACAGGTCGCCGGCCTGCGCGACAATGCCGACGGCGGCGCGAACTTCTGATGGATGATATTGGCGCACATCGATGCCGTCGAGCAGCAGTTCGCCCGAAGTCGGCAGGTACAGGCGTCCGATCAGGCGTCCGAAGGTGGTCTTGCCGGAGCCGATCCGACCGATGATACCGACGCGTTCGCCGGGATTGACCGTCAGGTTGACGCCTGTCAGCACTTCGGTTTCCGTGCCGGGATAGGCGAAGCCCACATTGCGCAAGGTCAGCGCGCCCATGCGGATCGGCCGGTTGACGAAGCCGACCGTGTCAGGGCGGTCTTCCGGCTGCTGCATGATGGTGTTTAGCACCTTGAGCGACAGCATCGCCTGGCGGAAGCGCGAGATGGTCATGGCCAGCTGGCCGAGCGGGGCCACGGCGCGGCCCGACAGCATGACGGCAGCGATGATGGCGCCGGTCGAAACTGCCCCCTTGTCGAAGGCGTAGGCGCCGGCGACGACGAGCGCCACGGTCACCAGCTGCTGGATGAAAGCCGTGAAGTTGGCTGCTGCGGCCGACAGCTCCTTGATCTTCTCCGAGGTGTTGGCGGCGTTCTTGGAGTGCTCGCGCCACTTGCGCAGCAGATAGGCTTCAGCGCGCAGCGACTTGATCGTCTCGACCGTCGAGATCGACTCGACCAGCAGCGACTGGCGCTGCGAGGCTTCGTTGAGCGAGGCGGCGACACGCTTGCCGATGCGGTGCTGTGCGACGAGCCCGACGATGATGGCCAGCACAAAGGCAATGACTGGCACGATCACCAGCCAGCCCGAGACGAGGTAGATCACCAGCAGGAACACGAACACGAACGCCGTGTCGATGAAGGTGCTGACCGTGTTCGAGGTGAAGAACTCGCGAACGAATTCATATTGCGTGACGCGGTTGGCATATTCGCCTGTTGAAGCCGGGCGCGCGCTGAGCGAGGTGTTCAGCACTTTCTCGAACAGCATGTAGGAGATGCGCAGGTCCGCCTTTCGCCCGGCATGGTCGATCAGCGCGGCGCGCGCGGTCTTGAGCAGCAGGTCGAACAGGATTGCCGTCGCCACGCCCATCGCCAGCACCCACAGGGATGAGATCGACTTGTTGGGCAGGACCCGGTCGTAGACGTTCATCGTGAAGATCGGCGAGGCGATGGCCAGCAGATTGATGAAGATCGCAGCCAATGCGACGCGCGAATAGGATCTCCAGAATGAGCCGAGCGTGCCATAGAGCCAATGCGGCCGCTCGATTTTCGCCGCTGTGCCGACGGTCATGTCCTCGGCTGCATTGGCGTAGGTGATGGAGAAGGCAACGCCGCCCGAGATCGGTGTCGCCATCAGGTCGGCGCGCGAGATCGACGTGCGCCCGTCTTCCTGAGGTCCGGTCAGGAACTCAGCGCCGTCGCGCTGTTCGGCCAGGATGGCGATGGGCAGGCGATTGGCACGGAAGACGATCGCAGGCAGCTCAAAGCGGCCCCGCGAAAAGTCGCGCTGGGCAAAGTCGTGGACCTCGAGGCCGATGCGTTCGGCAAGGTGCCTGATTTCCTGCACCTCGATCCGCGTCTCTGAGATCGGAACACCGGAAAACAGCACAGTTTCGGCGCTGGGGCGGCCGAGATAGGCCGCCACCGCCGAAAAACAGGATTTGAACGCCTCGACCGGAGTCTGGATATGCGTCTGCTGGTTCATGACGGTCGGGGGCTGCCGTCAGGCAGACACCCTATTTCTTTCTGACCGGGGCAAGCAGGTCGAACGGCATGTCGTTGACCTGCTCCGACGGCGTCCGCGCATAGGTCTCGGTGTCGGCTGTCGCTGGCACGTTGAATTCGCTGCGGGCGTAGGCGGTGGCCTGCTTGGCCGGTGCAATGTTCATCGTCTTCAGCAGCTGGCCGGTTGCGGCAAGCAGGCGATACTCGGCGAAAAGCGACGCAAATGCTGCAGTATTTGCCAGGGTCTCCGTGTTGAAGCGCGTGTTCTGCGCGTCGAGCACGTCGAGCAGCGAACGCTGGCCGACCTTGAACTGCTCGCGGTAGGACACGACCAGCCTGTCGTTGGCGACGGCCTGCTGGCGCAGCGTCTTGGCGAGATCTGCCTGGCGGAAGCGGCGATCCCACGAAATACGCACGGCTTCGTCGATTTCGCGCTGGACCTGGTGCAGAGCCAGGCGCTGTTCGCTGACGCGACGGATCTGTTCCTGCTCGTTGGCCTTGTCGATACCGCCGCGATAGAGGTTCCAGCGCAGCACAACGCGGGCCTGCAGGTCATTGGTCTCGTCGGCCGAACCGTCGATGTCGTTGCCGATGCGGGCGCGGCCTTCGGCCACGACTTCTGGGCCATACTTGGCGCGCGCGGCGTCGACCAGCGCAGCCGCCGAGTCGATATCGCTGTTGACCATGTGAACGCGCGGATTGTTGCGGCGGGCGAGCCCGATCGCGTCATCGAGCGAGCGCGGCAAGGCCTTGGCGACCGAGCCGGGCTTGGCCGGGCTGACCAGCGGCTTGCCGACGGTCTTGAAGAAGCGAATCTTGGCTGCTTCCAGCTCTTCGGCGGCTTCCTGGACGCGCGCCTTGGCGGCGTACAGGCGCTCTTCGGCCTGCTGGCGGTCGGCATCGGTCAGCGCGCCGCCCTGGATGCCTTCGCGGATGTCGCCGAGGATCGACTGGTGGAAGCCGAGATTGCGCTTGGCGTCGCCCACGATCTGGGCTTGCAGGACGTATTCGAGATAGTCCTGGACGACGGACAGGCCGATGAATTCCGAGCGTTCGAGGACGCGGAACGATGCTCCGTCGACACGCGAAGCCTGGCGGTTGAGCTCTGCGCGCCGGGCGCCGTTGTCGAACAGCTTCTGTGTGACGACGATACCGGCTTCCGACGGATAGAGCGCGTCGTCTTCGATCGACAGGGCGCGGCGCGACGGATTGTCGAGCCGGCGCACGCCGCTCGAAGCCTCCAAGTCGACGCTTGGCAGGTAAAGTCCCTTGGCCTGACGCAGTTCGAACTCGATGGCTTCGCGATTTTCGATGGCTTGACCGATCTCCGGGTTGGATTCGACGGCCACCGCCATCGCCTCCTGCAAGCTCATTGCACTGGCGCCGTTGCCCGACAGCATTGTCGCTGTCAGCAAGATAGCAAGGCGCCTGGCCACGCGTCCGATACTCATCGGCATTTCATTCTCCCACTCATCCCCAGCACCCCGCTGCGCTGGAGAGCCCGTCCACATCCACCGCGAGCAATTATCCAGCACCGCACGAAAATCGACAGCAAATTGATAGGCCTTTTCCCGATTCAGGGGGATTCCCAACATTTGCCCAAGCACTGTATCAAAAATGCTACATTTCCAGCGGCTAAAACTACTTTTGCTGATGCGTTGGTCCAAGTGTTGAGGTCGCTTTTGCGGGGCTATTACCTTTCCGTCAGAGTCCAACCGCAGATTGCCGAGTCTCGAGCGGACCGAGTCGCAAATTCCTTGCGGTGGCATACTCGATCTCACTCACATCACTGCGGCACCGGGCCTTCGCCGGGAGCAATGGCGGCAAAGTTGTTGCCGACCGATGCAACCTGCGCCGAACCCGGCTTGGCGCCGTGGATCCAGGCGCGGTCCGTGCTGAACGAATAAAGCGGCACATAGCTGCGGTAGGCGCCGTCGCGGGCCACCGTATTGCTGAGGTTGTCGAGGATGAAAGTTCCGCTCTGGGTCGCGACCGACAACACCGCGTGGAAGACGCCGCGGCTCCTGTCCTGCAGCACCACCAGCGACATGCTCTGCGCCGGAACGCCGGCCTCGATCAGTGCTGCCATTTTGAGGATGACGTAGTCTTCGCAGTCGCCGGCGCCGCGCGCCAGGATCTCGGTGGGTTTGGCCCAGTAGTCCATGTCGCCGTAATTGGCTTCGTCCTTGCGGTAGGCGATCAATGTGTTGATGCCACGATTGACCGCCGCCAGCTTGTCCAGGAACTTCTGGTCGCGTGCTTTGGTCACCAGTGCGGCGAAGGAAGCGCCATTCTTGCCGCAGGCGGATGCGTCGGCACAGCCGTCGATGGCGCTGTAGATCTTGGCCCAGCGTGCAGCGACCGGGAAGTTGCGCATTGGAATGGCAACCGAGCCGAAGACACCGGGAATGATCGCTGCAGTCTTGATCGGATCGACGCCGGGGGAGGGCTGCTCTTCTGCTTTGCTACGCTCGACCAGGCCGTAACCGTCAAAGTCCCTGCCGAAGCCGAACACGACGGTCGTGGAGGCGGGGCGAACTTCGCTTAGCACCAGTCCGCCGAGCAAGCGCGGCGGCTGCCATTCCGTAGTGGTGGCCGCTGCTTGGCCGTCGCTTGCAGCGGCGACTTGCATCGTTCCCGCCAGCAGTGCTGCAACGGTAAAACTCTTCAGCGCGAATATTGAGCAGCTTGTTGCTGTTGATTTCATGACGCCCACCATTTGAAGTGGACGTTACAGATGTGGTCTCAAATTATCGGAAACGAACGCAGGTAATCACAGTATAAAATCCAAGTTATACTTTGTATCAAAATTGCCGAAAATTTTCTGCTTTGTTTAATCGAGCAGATGGAAGGCTGGTGCGTTGCCACATTACGTGTCTTCATTTTGGTCGGCGGAGGGAACAAAGGCATGGCAGCAGGCCGCGAATTTGACCGCAGGCCGTCGTCCGAGTGGCGCGCATGATCGTTTCGCGTACGGCCATGATCTATTGTGCGGCGATAGCGGCGATGGCGGGTGTTGCCGTCTTGCTCATGCCCAGCGACCGGACCCGCCTGCCGCCGCAGCCAGTCTTTGGCGACCAACGGCAACCGCAGGGCGGGCAGTCGGAGGCCGCTCTGGCTCCACTCGGAGGCGCAGAAGTAGCCTCCCTTGCAGCTCGGACCGTCGCCGCCGATGTCGTCGCCCCGCCAGCCAGCGCAGGCCACCCTTTGCAGCGTGTCGCGGCGCGGCCGCCGCTCGGCGATCTCGGTGTTGCCGCCCAGCCGAGACGAACGCCTTCAGGCGATTGGCAAGGCACGCTTCTCTACCGACCTGTGGTGACGTCTTCGGCTTCGTTCGAGACAATGGGGTACGTCATCTCGATTGCCGATGTGGAGGCGGTCCCGCTCGGCAAGACCTGCGACTATGAAGGCGTTACCTGGTCATGCGGCGGGCGCGCCATGCTTGCATTCAGATATTGGCTGCGCGGTCGCGCGCTCGTGTGCGCCGTGAAACCGGCTGCCGACCGTGTTGCCGCCGCGGTACCGTGCCGACTGGGCAAGCAGGATGTGGGCGCATGGCTGGTTGCCAATGGCTGGGCGCTGGCGCGGCCGGGCGGTGCATATGAGAAGGCAGAGAGCGTCGCGCGCAGTGCCCGGATGGGCATTTTCGGGCCGCCGGGTTGAGCGTCCGAACCCGGGTCGCACCGAGGTTTTATGGCAGCTGAATAGGGAAAATGAGCGCCTTTCGAACACATCCCTCAAATTGTTCGTATTCACAGAGGGAATGTTTCATTCTCCGCCTGTAGATCGATTCGTGACGAGTACGGAGGGATCTGGCGTGGACAATAATGGTGCGGGGCATTCGGGTCGGGATTGGGCGCCGATCGTTCGCTATTCGCTTCTCGGCACTGCCGCTTGCGCGGTGGTGGCTGCGGGAGCGGCGGCGGTGCTGTTCAGTGGTCAGCCCGACGGGACCTTCTGGCGCGGTGTGATCGGCGCCGGTGCCGGTGCCTCGTTGGTGGCTGCACCCTTGCTGGCCCTGGTCGCCAATGAACGGCGCAAGTTTGCCTCGCTCCGCTCGGAAGTCAGCAGGCTGTCTTCGACCGACGCGCTCACCTCCTGCCTCAACAGCGGCGTTTTCGCCAATCTGATCGATGCCTTCCGCGGCAACTCCGCGTCCGGCGGCCGCCGGCAGGGTGCGTTGCTGGTCGTCGAGATCGATGATTTCCGCGCCATCAACGCCAAGTTCGGCCATGCTTGGGGTGATGAGGTGCTCAAGAGCGTCGCCGGAACCATCAAGTCGTCGGTCCGCGCCGGCGACCTGGTCGGTCGCATCGGCGGCGAGGAGTTCGGTATCTTCCTGCCCGGCACCAGCCGCGAGAATGCCGAGCGTGTCGCCGAGCGTATCCGTGGTACCGTCTCCGACACCATTCTCGAACCGGGCGCCCGGCAACTGCCACTGTCGGTCAGCGTCGGCGCGGTGCTGTTCGAAGACCAGGTCGAGTTTGACGATCTGTTCCGTCATGCCGACGATCGCCTCAGCGAAGCCAAGGCACGTGGCCGCAACCGCATCGAGTTTGCCGAGTTGTCGGACCAGCCTGAAGGCCGCCCAAGCTACGACTCCTGAGGTTCGCGCAACCCTGCGCTGCCTAATCGCGAGACCGCTTGCATTTTAACGGTTCGTGCAAGACTTCCTGAAATCTCAGCATGTCCTAATGTGCCGCAGCAACTGGCGGGGGTCAGGCCATGTGGAAGTTCCTGCGGGCCGAGAATGGAAATTTCGGCGTCATGACGGCGATCGCCATGGTGCCGATCATGGCGGCGGTCGCCGGAGCGGTCGACTTCGTCAGCATCAACAATAAGGCTGACAAGCTTCAGAACTCACTCGACACCGCCGGATTGGCCATTGGCACGAAGTACTATTCGGGTATGACCAAGACCGAGCTGACAGAGCTTGGTCGAAGCTTCTTCGAGGCCAACCTGGTCCGCATCCGTGAGAACGCGGACGACCTGATTTACAACGAGCAGGTCAGTGATTTCGAAGCGTCGGCGTCTTCGTCCGGCGACAAGAACTTCATCGAGGTCAAGTCCAGCATTCACCAGCTGGGAATGTTCGGTGGCTCGATAGACTGGACCGCACATCGCCGGTCAGTCGTGCAGGTGGCGCCTGGTCAGCCGGCCTGCGTGCTTGCGCTTGATCCTCACGCCTCGGCCTCGGTCAAGCTGCAAGGGTCCACCCGGGTCACGCTCGATGGCTGCATCATCGCCTCGAATTCCGATGCCGCCGATTCCGTCTCGCGCGGAGGATCGGCACTTGTGCAGGCGGAATGTGTGGTAACGGTCGGCACAACGATGGGTCTTGGCACGTCCAGTACCAAGCTGGCCTGCGGGCTCCCGCATGAGCGCCAGCTGGCGTCGCTCGACCCGTTGGCGAATGTCGTGCCGCCGCCCTATACCGCCTGCCAGAACGTTCCTGGCGGCAAGACCAAGACGCTGTCGCCCGGCACCTTCTGCAACAAGACGATCTCGGGCGATGTCACGCTCGAGCCGGGCAACTACATCCTGCGGGGTGGACAGATCAAGCTTGGTGGCAATGGCAGGCTGACCGGAGCTGGTGTCACCATCTTCCTGATGGAGGATGCGCAATTTGTCTCCAATGCCAACGAGGTGATCAATCTGTCGCCGCCGTCCACCGGCCCCTATGCAGGCATCACCATCTACCAGGTTAAGACCAACACCAACGATGTTCAGATCAATGGCGGTTCGGGATCGAACGTCGCCGGTTTCATCTACGCGCCGGCCGCCCACGTTTTTTACGCCGGCAATTCCGACATGACGGGAGATGGTCTGTGCATTCGCATCGTCGGCAACACCATCGAGATGACCGGCAACTCATCGGTGAAGTCCAACTGCGATGCCGAGCTTGGCGGAAAGAAGATGTATGCCGGCCGCATCATCTCTTTGGTTAGGTGAGCCCGGCAATGTCGGCGCACCTTGTGTCTCCGCCTGCAACAGTTGGTTGCTGGCGCTCATATCCCAAGCCTCTAATCTGAGGCGGGGCTTGATTCGCACACCGTTTGGAGAGGGAGAAACCCCGGTGTTCATAAGCAGGAAGATCTTCTTCAGCGCAGTCTCGGCAATCGCCATCAGCGTCTTGCCAATCACGCTCGATTCGTCGTCCATCGTCAGTTTCGCCAAGGCGCATGCCAAGGGTGGAGACAAGGGCGGTGGCAACGACAAGGGTGGTGGGAGCGACAAGGGCGCCGATCGGGGCGGCGGCAACGCTGGCCGTGGCAAAAGCGATGACAATGGCAAAGGCAAGGGCGGAGGGGCGGAAAAGTCCGGGGGCAAGTCGGCATCGGCCGGCAACCTGCTGGACACGCTGCTCAGCGGCGGCAAGCCCGAGAACCGGAAAGCCAAGCCGGCGGTTGAAAAGGGCGCCAAGTCGAGCAAGAAGGCCAAGTCCGTCGACGTCGCGGCGCTTGATACGCCTGGCGGCAAGCCGGTCAAGGAAAAGAACCTGAATGCCCGGCTGGCCGGCCTGAATTCGCTCAATCGCAACTACCACGCCTATCTCAGCTCGCAGTCGCCGCGCATGGCCCTCATCAGGGACTATGTGCTCGCGTCGGCCAACGCCGACCTGGCGGGCGACGCGCTGAAGGCTGCCGCCGACAAGGCGGCGCTGTCGCAGGCTGCCCTTGATGCCGCCCTGGCGGCCATCGAGCCGTTCGACGGCAGCGCGCCGGTCGCCGATCCGACTGCCGACGCGCTCCAGGCGCGCCTGGATGAGCTGAACGGCATGGAGCCACCCGTCGATCCAGCTCAACTTGACGCCTTCAACGCCGAGAAGCAGGCGTTGTCTGATGCGCTTGCCGCTGCAGACAAGCTGGCGACGGACGAACAGGCGGTTGTCGACGCCCAGGCTGCTGCGGATGCTGCGGCAGTAGGCACCACAGACGCGGATCTCAAGGAGGCCCTGATGGCGGCCGCCAACAAGAACCGCGTTGCCGAATATGGCGACGAATACATCAACGACCAGGTGATGGACTGGGCCAAGGATGTGCTCGGCGTCGGCGACGCCTACGGCAAGATCGATCAGGTCAAGGAAGCGCTGGCAACCAAGACCGCGTCGGTCGAGCCCGAGCCTGAGCCGGTGGTCGAGCCCGTTGTCGAAGCCGCCCCGGCAGTGCTTCCTGTCCTGTTGCCGGCGAACTGACGCTTCGGGTCAGCCACTGAAGAATTCTCGACCGCCGCCGGGTCTCCCGGCGGCGGTTTCATTTTTGCGGAGGGCATGGTCCGGCGCCATTGTGCGCCGGCATGGGAAAAACAACCGGAACTCGCTCGTTCCCCGTTGACTCCGCCCTATCTGTTTTGCAGAGTGAAACCGGTTTCACTTTCCGGGAACATGCCGCTTGAAGTTCGACCTGTCGATCCTTGCCAAGCATATCCCTTTCCTGCTGGAAGGGGCGTGGCTGACCTTTCAGGTCTGCCTGCTTGCCGTCGTCGGCAGTCTGGTGCTCGGGCTGCTGGTCGCAGCGGCGCGCACGTCCGCCTCGCCGCTGCTCAACCGGCTGTCGGCTATCTATGTCGATATTTTCCGCAACATTCCTTTCATCGTGCAGCTGTTCTTCTTCTATTTCGGGCTGCCCGAGATCGGTATCTACATCGATGCCTTCACGACCGGCGTCATCGCCATGTCGATCGCAGGCGGTGCCTTCACCTCTGACGTCATTCGCTCGGGCATCCTGGCAATCGACCCGGGCATCATCGAGGCTGCGCAGGTCAGCGGGCTGAAGAAAAGCACGATCTTTCGCAAGATCGTCATGCCCATTGCCCTGCGCGCCTCGGTTCGACCGCTGGGCTCGGTGTTCATCAACCTGATCCTGACCTCGTCGATCCTGTCGACCATCACGCTCAATGAACTGACCGGCTCGGCCAAGATCGTCGCGTCCAATACTTTCAGGCCCTTCGAGGTCTATTTCGTCCTGCTCGTCGCCTATGCGGCGCTGACCTGGTTCGTATCGATCCTGATCGGCCTGCTGCACCGCTACCTCAATCGCAACCAGGCGGAAGGGGCGGTCTGATGCGCTACGGAGACTTCACGCCTTACGATCTGGTGCTGCTGCTCCAGGGGCTGGGTGTTTCGCTGGCGCTGTTCGTGTCGACCACGCTGATCGGTCTGGTCATCGGCGCGCTGTGGGCGGTGATCCGGTTCTATCGTGTGCCGGTGCTGGCACAGGTTGTGGCCTTCGTCGCCGAGCTGCTCAAGAACTCGCCTGTTCTGGTGCAGCTGTTCTTGGTTTTCTTCGGCCTGCCAGCGTTCCTCAAGATCAACGTCACGCCGACGGAAGCCGCCGTCATCACGCTGTCGGGTAACAGTGCCGCCTTCATCTACGTCATCGCTGTTTCGGCCATCGAATCGGTCGGCCGCGACCAGATCGAGGCCGCGCGCGTGTTTGGTCTCAGCCGTTGGCAGATCCTGCGCCGGGTGATCGCGCCGCAGGCGGCGGCCTTCGCCATCGGCCCGTTGACGGGCCTGCTGGTCAACCAGTTGCAGGTCACCTCGCTGATCTCGGTCATCGGCGTCATGGACCTGACCAAGGTCGGCAACATTCTCAACTTGCGCACGCTGAAGCCCTTCGCCGTCTGGGCCGCCGTCGGTGCGCTCTATTATCTCACCGCCAAGCTGGTGGCTTATGCCGGCGCCCGCTTCGAGAAGCGGCTTCGCGCCCATACCGCCTGGAAGGGTCTGTAAATGATCAGCATCACCGGCCTGCGCAAATCCTTCGGCGCCGCCACTGTCCTCAACGGCATCGACCTCGAGATCCGCCAGGGCGAGGTGGTCTCGGTGCTCGGCTCGTCCGGCTCGGGCAAATCGACGCTCATCCGCTGCATCAACGGTCTCGAAAAGATCGATGCCGGCAAGATCACGGTTGACGGTTTCGACGTCTCCAAGCCGCGCGAACTGTCTGAAGCGCGCAAGCGCTCGGGCACCGTGTTCCAGCTGTTCAACCTCTATCCGCACATGACGGCGGTGCAGAATGTAGCGCTTGCCCCGGTCGAGGTGCTCAAGGTGCCGCGCAAGCAGGCCGAGGCCGAAGCGCGTGAATTGCTGCGTTCGGTCGGGCTGTCCGAACGTGCCGACGCCTATCCGGCGCAGCTGTCGGGCGGCCAGCGCCAGCGTGTCGGCATCTGCCGGGCGCTCGCGATGAAGCCGAGCTATCTCCTGCTCGACGAAGTCACCAGCGCGCTCGATCCCGAGATGACGGCGGAGGTGCTGTCGATCCTGGCCAATCTCGCCAAGGGCGGCACGACCATGGTGTTCGTCACTCACGAGATCGAGTTCGCCCGTTCCATCTCCACGCGCATCGCCTTCCTCGACAAGGGTCAGATGATCGCCGACCTGCCGACTGCCGACTTCTTTTCCGACAAGGGCATGGCGCTGCCGCGCGTAGCCCAGTTCCTCTCCAAGATGCGCAAAGACTGAAAAGACCGAAATGATCCTGCTTGCCAATTCCGAGGCCTGGCCCGGCTTCTCCAAGAGCGTCGACCTTCTGAAGGCTGGTCGCCACGGCCTCGATGCCATGGTGGCCGGCATCGGCGAAGTCGAGCGTGAAGTGAAGGTCCGTTCCGTCGGCTTCGGCGGCTGGCCGAACATGCTCGGCCGCATGGAATTCGACGCCGGTGTCATGGACGGCACAAGCCGCGAGGTCGGTGCCGTTGGCGCCGTGCCTGATACGCTGCCGGTGTCGGCGCTCGCCCATGAAGTGATGAAGCGCCTGCCGCATGTCATGCTGACAGGCGACGGTGCCCGTCGCTTTGCCACCGAGATCGGCTTTGGCATCGACGAGACGCTCTACGAAGACAGCAAGCGCGTCTGGTGGGAGCGTCTGCAGAAGGAGCTTTCGTCGGAAGAGCTGGCAAAATTCCCCGACATTCCGCTGGCGCCGCTGAGCCGCACCATCACCGATCCGGAGCGTGTCCGCGACACCACCGTGTTCCTGTCCAAGGACAGTGCCGCCGGCCTCAACGTCGTCACCTCGACCTCGGGCTGGGCGTGGAAATATCCTGGCCGCCTCGGCGACTCGCCTATTCCCGGTGCCGGCTTCTATGCCGACAGCCGCTTTGGTGCTGCCGCCTGCACCCACACCGGCGAGATGACCATGCGCTGCGGCACCGCGCGCACCATCGTGCTGGCCATGCGGCTTGGCCATTCGCTCGAACAAGCGATTGCTTTGGCTGTCGAGGAGTTGCTTGAGCTGAAAAGTGGCTTTCTCGCCGGTGTCGTCATCCACGCGCTCGACGCTCACGGCAAACACAAGGTCGTCAGTCTGAATTGCGAAGAACAGATCCGCTACTGGTACTGGGACGAAACCCTGCCGGAACCGGAACACCGCTTCGCCGAACCGTTTACATCCTAAAACTCAAGGGAGAGGAAAATGAAGAACCTGATTGCAAAACTGGCGGGCGCAGCGCTTGCCATCGGCCTGGCGGCCACGGGCGCAGCCCAGGCCGGCAAGATCGATGAGATCCGCGAGCGCGGCACCGTCCGCATCGGCGTGTCGCTCGGCGGCGAGCCGATCGGCTTCCGCGACGCCCAGAACAACCCCGTCGGCTATGACGTCGACGTGGCCACCATGCTCGCCGAAAAGCTCGGCGTGCCGGTCGAGTTCGTCGACGTGTCGGGCGACGCCCGCATCTCGATGCTGGTGTCGGGCCAGATCGACATCGCGGTCGCCAACACCTCCGCGACGCTCGAGCGCGCCAAGTCGGTGGATTTCTCGATCCCCTACAACCGCGCCGGCTTGCGCATCATCGTCCAGAAGGACGCCGGCATCACTTCGCTTGAGGGCCTCGCCGGCAAGAAGATCGTCGTCGGCCGCGGCTCGACCGGCGAAACCTTCATCAAGAAGGCGGCGCCCCAGGCCGAGCTCGTCTACACCGACAACTTCTCGCCCGAGGGCGTGCTGCTGCTCCAGCAGAAGCGCGTCGACGCGGCCATCGAGGACTCCTCGCTGCTCGACTATCTCGCCACCAAGAACGAAAACCTGGTGACGCTGCCGGGCCTGCACTCCAACGACCCGATCGGCATCGCGGTCGCCAAGGGCGACGATGGTTTCGTGCGCTGGATCGACATGTTCGTGTCGGACTACATCCAGAGCGGCGCCTATGAGACCAACTACAAGAAGTGGTGGGGCGAGACCGCCAACCCGCCGGCACTGACCCCGCTCTGGTAATACGGAGTTGAGACAACGGGCAGGCGGGACATTCCGGCCTGCCCGTTTTGCATTCGGCTCGTCTGGTTTCAGGACGTCGAGCGCGGCACGAAGAAGGTCGGCACCGTCACGTCGGCCTTGCCGTTAGCGAACTCGCCGGGTCGGGTCAGGAAACGCAGGATCTCGGCGACATAGGCATTCTTGTCGTAGCCGATGGACGAGATCGGATAGGCCTCGAAGTCGGTCAGCGACAGGTTGTCGAAGCCGTAGAGCCTGAAGCGCCCGGGCCGGTTGTGCGAGAGTGCTGCGCGGTGAACGTCCATCACGCCCATGGCCATGGCATCCGAGGTGCAGAACACCGCATCGACATCTGGCCAATCGCCCGACTGGGCCATCTGGCGGCCGCTCGCATAAGAATAGTCGCCGCGCAGTTCGGCAACGAGGCGGATGCCGTGCCGATGCATCTCGGCCTTGTAGGCGGCGATGCGGCTCTGCTCGACCGGCGAGGATACGCGGCCGGTGACGAGCGCCGCCGTGCCGACACCCTTGCCGGCGGCGTCGGCCACAGCTTCCGCGATGCCGATGGCTTCGTCGGGCACGACCGAGGGCGAGGAGCCGTCATGCATGCCGTTAAGCATCAGGACGTCGTCGCTGCGGAACATCTTGCGCACGCTTTTGGCGTCGGCGAAGTCGGAGAACACCAGTGCTGCATCGACATGGTAGGCGACGCCGTTGCGCAGGAACTCCTCGATGCGCTCGACAGAGCCGACGCGCAGGAAGATGACCTGCTTGCCGATCGACTGGATTTCGCCGATCAGCAGGTCGAACAGATCCAGGTCGGAGAAGTCGTGGATGTGGTTGACGATGACGGCGATCAGATTGACGGTCTTGGTGGTCAGGCTGCGCGCCAAGAGATTGGGCTTGAAGCCGAGCTTCTCTGCTGCTTCAAGCACACGCGCGCGCTTGTCGGCCGAGACCGGGCGGCTTTCGCTCGACAGCGCCCGCGAGGCGATGGCGCGCGATACGCCGGCAAGCTCGGCGACATCGGCGATGGTCGGCGATGTCCGTCGTTTGCGCGAACTGTCCATTGCTGCCTTTGCTAAGTGTCGGTCTTTGGATCCGGCGTCCTGGCCGGGGCGCCCGGCCGCAGAATTCATTCGGGAACTGATTTGATGATTACCTGCTTCGACATTGGCGGTTCAACGATAAAAAGCGCCCGCGCCCGATCGGCCGGCGAAATCGAGATCATCGACCGGGTGGCGACGCCACTCGACGATTTCGACGCCTTCGCCGCCGTCATCGCCGAGCGCGTCGGGACAGGCGAAGCGCGCACGAAGGGCGTGTCCATCTCCATCGCCGGCGTCGTCGACCCCGCCTCAGGCAGCCTGAAATGCGCCAACATCCCTTGCGTCGACGGCCGCCTGATCGCCGACGACCTGGCGAGGGCCATCGGCCTGCCGGTGTGGATCGCCAATGACGCCGATTGTTTTGCGCTCGCCGAGGCGACCAGTGGCGCCGGCAAGGGCCATCGCAACGTCTTCGGCGTAATCCTCGGCACTGGCGTCGGCGGCGGGCTTGTCATCGATGGCCGCATCGTTGCGGGTGCCGGCGGTTATGCCGGCGAGTGGGGGCATGGCAAGGCGTTGCAGACAAGCGTTGGCCAGCCGCCCGTCGAGGTGCCGCATTTCGCCTGCGGCTGCGGCCAGTCCGGCTGCGTCGACACCATCGGCGGCGCCCGCGGCATGGAAAAGCTGCATAGGCTTCTCTGTGGCGAGGTGCTGTCGAGCACCGAGGTCATCGACCGCTGGCGCGCCGGCGAGGCGAAGACGAGCCGCACCATCGACATCTATCTCGAACTGGTCAGCGTGCCGCTGGCGCTGACGCTCAACATCATCGGCTCGTCCATCGTGCCTGTTGGAGGCGGCCTGTCCAACGTGCCCGAACTGATCGAAGCGCTGGACCGCGAGGTGCGTGGCCGCACCCTGCGCCGCGCCGCCAATCCGCTGGTGGTCAAGGCAGCGCTGAGCACCGAACCCGGCCTGATCGGCGCAGCAGCGCTCGGCCTGCAGGAGATTGCCCATGTCTGAGGCGACAATGTCTGAGACCGTCCTGCTCGAAGTCTGTGTCGACAGCCCGGAGGGCCTCGCTGCGGCGATCGCGGGCGGCGCCGACCGCATCGAACTCTGCGCCGCGCTCGAGACCGGCGGGTTGACCCCGTCGCCCGGCCTGATGGCGCTGGCGGCCAATGCGCCGATCCCGGTGTACGCGATGATCCGCTCCCGACCCGGCGATTTCGTCTACGACGATGGCGACATGGCCGCTCTCCTGGCGGATATCGATGCGGTGCGCGCTGCTGGCCTCGAAGGTGTCGTGCTCGGCGCTAACCACGCCGACGGCAGCCTCGACCGCGATGTGCTCGCCAAGCTGGCGGCGCATGCCCAGGGGCTGGGCATGACGCTGCACCGCGCCTTCGACCTCGCCGGCCCGGACTTTGACGGGGCCATCGACCTCGCCATCGAACTGGGCTTCGAACGCATCCTCACCTCCGGCGGTGAAACGACAGCGCTGAAAGGGCTGGACGCTCTCGCGGCCTGCTTCACCCATGCCGGCGACCGCATCGCCATCATGCCGGGATCGGGGGTCAATCTCGAAACCCTTGGCGCCATCCTGGCGCGGCTGCCCTTCCGCGAAATCCACTCGTCCTGCTCGGTGGCGTCAGATGTTGCCGGCGGCAAGGCGCTGGAACTCGGTTTTGTCTCGCCACGCCCGAAGCACACCGACATCGACACCGTCAGGGCAATGAAGGCCGCACTGTCCTAATCGGGTTCAGGGCTGCTCGGCGAGGTCCTTGCTCGAAATCTCATAGAGCGTCTTGTCGGTCTGCGCATCGACGCCGACGAGGCTCACCTCGTGCCCCCACAGGCGCTGCACGTGGCGCAGGGTCGCGTCGCGGCTCTGCTCGACCAGCGTTCCGCCTTGGTGGACGGTGTGCTTGAGACGCAGCTTGCGGTCGCCCTTGAGGTCGGCGTCGACAGCCTGGATGTCGGGCTGGGTCATACCGACATCGTAGCTGTCCGCCAGCTTCGAGCGCACCCGCTCGTAGCCGCGCTCGTCATGGATTGCGGTCACCTCGTAATAGGGGTCGGACGATTCTTCGCGCAGCGAAAACAGCCGCATCTCGCGGATCAGCGCCGGGCTCATGAACTGGCGGATAAAGGATTCGTCGCGGTGGCTGGCCCAGGCGTCGATCAGCGTCGCGCGCCAGTCGCCATTGCCGGCGAAATCGGGGAACCAGTCCTTGTCCTCCGCCGTCGGCTCCATGCAGATGCGCTGGATGTCGCGCATCATGTTGAAGCCCAGCGTGTAGGGGTTCAGCCCGCCATAGCGCGGGTCGTCGAAGCTTGGCTGGAACACCACGTTGGAATGGCTCTGCAACACTTCCAGCATGGTGCCTTCGCTGATCAGCCCGCGGTCGAACAGGCTGTTCATGATGGTGTAGTGGGTGAAGGTTGCGCAGCCCTCGTTCATCACCTTGGTCTGGCGCTGCGGATAGAAATATTGCGCGATGACGCGCACGATTCGCAGCACCTCGCGTTGCCATGGCTTCAGCACCGGGCTGTATTTCTCCAGGAAGTAGAGCAGGTTTTCTTCCGGATATTCGATTGCCTGCTGGCGTTCGGACAGGTCGGTCTCGACCTCGCGCGGCGCGCTTGTCTCATGCGCCTGGGGCAGGGTACGCCACAGATCGCTGAAGGTGCGTTCCTCGTGCTCCAGCCGCTCGCGGATGCGCGCCTGCTCGCGCTCGACCGAGAGCCGAGGCCTGCGGCGATAGCGGAACACTGCCTGCGGCATCAGTGCGTGCGCGGCATCGAGCACGGCCTCGACCGCAGCCGGCCCGTAGCGCTCCTCGCAGCGGGCAACGTAGCTTTTGGCGAACTCCATATAGGCGAGGATGGCGCCTGCATCCGTCCATTGCTGGAACAGGTAGTTATTCTTGAAGAAGTGGTTATGGCCGAAGGACGCATGCGCGATGACCAGCGTCTGCATCGCCATGGTGTTTTCTTCCATGAGATAGGTGATGCAGGGATTGGAGTTGATCACCAGCTCGTAGGCGAGGCCCATGCGGCCCCTGCGATAGAGGTTCGACTCGTGGACGAAATGCTTGCCGAAGGACCAGTGCTGGTACATCAGCGGCATGCCGATCGACGAATAGGCGTCGAGCATCTGTTCCGACGAAATCACCTCGATCTGGTTGGGGTAGAAGTCGAGATGCATCTCGTCGACGGCGATCTCCCGGATCGCCTCATAGGCGCGCGATAGGTCGCTGAAATTCCAGTCGGAACTGGTGAACAGCAGTTGCGGGGCTTTCGAACGCTTCTCCACCTTGCATCCTCAACTGCGCTTGCCCGAAGGCGGCTGCTTGGCGAACAGCTCGTGGAAGACGGGGTAAATGTCTGCGGGCTTGGCGATGCGGGTCATCTCGAAATTGGGCCACTCTTCGCTGACTGAGCGATAGGCGTTCCACAGCGACGTGCCGTTGTCGGCGTGGCGGAACATCTCGCTCTCGCGCTCGTCGATGATCTCGACATAGGCGTAATACTGGCAGAGACGCATCAGCGTGTCGTTCAGCATCGAAACGCACTTGTCGGAATCGTTGGGGATGTTGTCGCCATCCGACGCCTGGGCGGCGTAGATGTTCCACTCATGGCTGGGATAGCGCTCGCGGATGACGCGCAGCATCTCTTCCAGCGCCGTCGACACGACGGTGCCGCCGCTCTGGGTGCTGTAGAAGAACGTGTCCTCGTCGACCTCCGAGGCCTCGTGGGTGTGGCGGATGAAGACGATGTCCGTCTTCTGGTAACGCCGCTTGAGGAACAGGTGCAAGAGCACGAAGAAGCGCTTGGCCAGGTCCTTTTCGCGTTCACCCATCGAGCCGGAGACGTCCATCAGGCAGAACATCACAGCATTGGCATTGGGCACCGGCTGCGGCTCGAAACGCTTGAAGCGCACGTCGATGGGATCGATGTAGGGAATGAGCTTGCGCCGGCGCAGCAGCGTGGCGTGCCTGTCGCGCAATTCGGCGAGGCGTTGCAACGTGGCCGGGATGGGCCGCTTCTCCTCTTCCAACTGCTTGATCTCTTCGGCGAGTGCGTCGAGTTCGTCCTGCTTCGGCCGATGCAGCGCGATGCGCCGGCCGAAGCTGTTGAACATCGTGCGCGCCACGCTGATGCTGGTCGGGTTGCCGCTCATCGTGTAGCCGGCCCGGCGCGGCCGGAAGGTCACGACCTCCTTGAGGTTGAGCTTCACCAGGTCGGGCAGCTCGAGGTCCTCGAAGAACAGGTCAAGCACCTCCTCGCGGGTCAGCGCGAACTGGAAGTCGTCCTCGCCTTCGCCCGAGGCCGACGGTTCTGAGCCCTTGCCGCCGCCGGCCGCCGGGCGCGGGATGCGGTCGCCGGTGCCGAACACCTTGTTGCCGGGCAGCACCTCTTCGCGCGTGCCGGTGTGGGTGGCGCGCTGGAAGGTCGGTTCGCCGATACCCTTGGTCGGAATGCGGATCGTCTGGTCTGTGTCGGCTGTGTCGATCTTTCCCGATTTGACGCGCTCGTTGATCGCCCGCTTCAGCTCGTCGCGGGCGCGCTTGAGGAAACGCTGCCTGTTGCCAAGGCTCTTGTCCTTGGGGTTCAGGCGCCGGTCGATGAAATTGGGCATTGTGTCCCCGCCTTCTCGCCGGTCAGCCAGCCTTGTTGACGCGCATGTACCAGTCGACCAGCCGACGCACCTGGCGCTGCGTGTAGCCGCGTTCGGTCATGCGCTGGACGAATTCGGCATGCTGCTTTTCGGTCGTGGTATCGCGCTTGGCGCCGAAGCTGATGACGGGCAGCAGGTCCTCGACCTGGCCGAACATGCGCTTCTCGATGACCTCGCGCAGCTTCTCGTAGCTGGTCCAGGACGGGTTGCGGCCGTTGTTCTTGGCGCGCGCCCTCAGCGTGAACTTCACCACCTCGTTGCGGAAGTCCTTGGGGTTGGCGATACCCGCCGGCTTCTCGATCTGCGACAGCTCGGAATCGAGGATGCCGCGGTTGAGGATCTGGCCGGTGTCGGGGTCCTTGTAGTCTTGGTCCTCGATCCAGGCGTCGGCATAGGCGATGTAGCGGTCGAACAGGTTCTGGCCGTATTCGCTGTAGCTTTCGAGATAGGCCTTCTGGATCTCGTGGCCGATGAACTCGGCGTAGCGGGTGGCGATCTCCGACTTGATGAAGTCGAGATAGGACTGCTCGATCTCGCTCGGATATTGCTCGCGCTTGATCGCCTGTTCCATCACATACATCAGGTGCACCGGGTCGGCGGCGATCTCCTTGGTGTCGTAATTGAAGGTCTCGGACAGCACCTTGAAGGCAAAGCGCGTGCTGACGCCGGTCATGCCTTCGTCGACGCCGGCCGCATCGCGATACTCCTGCATCGACTTGGCCTTGGGGTCTACGTCCTTCAGGTTCTCGCCGTCATAGACGCGCATCTTGGTGTAGAGCGGCGAATTCTCGTGCTCTGTGAGACGCGTCGACACGGTGAAGCGGCTGAGGATGTCGAGCACTTCGGGTGCGCAGGGGTTGTTGACCAGCTCGCTCTCGCGCAAGAGCTTTTCATATATCAGCCGCTCTTCGGTGACGCGCAGGCAATAGGGCACCTTGACCACCAGGATGCGGTCGAGGAACGCCTCGTTGTTCCTGTTGCTCTTGAACTGCAGCCATTCGGATTCGTTCGAATGGGCCAGCACGATGCCCTGGTAGGGGAAGGCGCCGAAGCTTTCGGTGCCGTTGTAGTTGCCCTCCTGGGTCGCGGTCAGAAGCGGGTGCAGCACCTTGATCGGCGCCTTGAACATCTCGACGAATTCCAGCAGGCCCTGCGTCGTGCGGTTGAGGCCGCCGCTGTAGGAATAGGCGTCGGGATCGGCCTGGCTGAAATTTTCGAGCTTGCGGATGTCGACCTTGCCGACCAGCGCCGAAACGTCCTGGTTGTTCTCGTCGCCGGGTTCGGTCTTGGCGATGCAGATCTGGCGCAGACGCGATGGCATCAGCTTGACGACCGAGAACTTGGAGACGTCGCCGCCGATTTCCTCGAGCCGCTTGGCGGCCCAGGGCGAGATCAGGCCGGTCAGCCTGCGCCGGGCGATGCCATACTTGTCTTCAAGAAGGTCCGCCATACGTTCGGGGTGGAACAGGCCGAGCGGGGATTCGAAGATCGGGCTGATCTGGCCGTTGACCTTCAGCGTATAGATCGGCCGCTCCTCCATCAGCTTCTTCAGCCGCTCGGCGAGCGACGACTTGCCGCCGCCGACCGGGCCGAGCAGATAGAGGATCTGCTTGCGTTCCTCGAGCCCCTGGGCGGCGTAGCGGAAGTAGCCGACGATGCGTTCGATCGTGTCTTCCATGCCGTAGAATTCGGGAAAGGCCGGATAAATCTTGATGGTCCGGTTGGCGAAGATGCGCCCGAGCCTTGCGTCGGCGCTGGTGTCGATCAGTGTGGGGGCGCCGATGGCGTCCACCATCCGTTCGGCCGCAGTGGCATACATCGACGGCTGCTCGCGGCAGGCGAGCAGATATTGCTGGAGGCTCATCTCCTCGGTGGTCTGACTGCCGTAGATCTCCGAGAAAAGATTGAAGACGTCGGTTTCGCGCGTTTGCATGGCACCCTCACAATGCCGAAGCCGGTGTCGGGAGTGATCGCCAACTTCAGCTCTTTGCCTACATCTCAACTTCCCTGAACAAGCAAAGTTCCGTCACAGAATCTTGTGATCGAATATTTGCTGCGGACATATCGAACAGCTGGTTGAAGAGGCCATCAGCATGGCCGCAATGACCGCTGTCTTCGTCGGTAATTTACGCTGATTTATGCACGCGGCATTTCAACTGTCGGCTGCAATCGCGCGTGAAGCGGGTCGGGCTGGCTTCTTATGCGGAACAGCCGGAACTGATTCCATTAATACACCCGATTCGGGCCATCGCGCATCAAGGTCGTTAGATGGCGGTAGAAAATCGGGCTCCCTTCACTCAGATACGAGTCCGGTGGCGAACAGGTTTCCTGCTATTCGGCAGGTCGGGCAAATATGCTCAATTCTGAGCAATTGCGCATTTTTGAAAATACTGCGAAACTGGCGCTGCAAGTTACAGGTGAGACGTCCGTTATGAGTGCCCGGCCCGAAAGCAGCAATCCCAGGCTCGACGATGCGGCGCGTGCCGGCTGGCTCTATTATGTGGCCGGCAACACCCAGGACCAGATTGCCAGCAAGCTCGGGATCTCCCGCCAGACGGCCCAGCGCCTTGTCTCGCTGGCCATGTCCGAGGGGTTGATCAAGGTACGCGTCGACCACCCCATCGCTTCCTGCCTCGACCTGGCGGCCAAGCTGAAATCGCGCTTCGCGCTCGACCTTGTCGAGGTGACGCCGAGCGACCCCGACTCCACCTCGTCGACCATCGGCATCGCCCAGGCGGCGGCGGTCGAGATTGAGAAATGGTTGCGCAATCCGGAGCCGATTGTCATGGCCATCGGCACCGGCCGCACGCTCAAGGCGGCGATCGAGCAGCTGCCGCCGATGGAGTGTCCGCAGCACAAGGTGGTGTCACTGACCGGCAACATCTCGCCCGACGGCTCGGCCGCCTTCTACAACGTCATCTTCACCATGGCCGACACCATCAAGGCGCGCAGTTTCCCGATGCCGCTGCCGGCCATCGCGTCTTCGCCTGAGGAGCGAAAAATGCTGCACAGCCAGCCGCTTATCCAGCCCACCTTGGCGCTGGCAGCGCAGGCCGACGTCACCTTTGTCGGCGTCGGCGATCTCGGTCCCAGGGCGCCGCTGCTCGTCGACGGCTTCATCACCGAGACCGAGCTCAAGGCGCTGCAGCGGGCGGGAGCCGTCGGCGAGATCGTCGGCTGGGCCTTCGACCGCGATGGCAGGCTGATCGACGGCATCACCAACGAACGTGTCGCCTCTGCGCCATTGCCGTCGCGCGAGCGTTCGCTGGTCGTGGCGCTTGCCATGGGCGAGCGCAAACTCCCCGGAATCCTGGCGGCCATAACACGCCGGCTCGTCAATGGCCTGATCACCGACGAGCGCACCGCGGCAGCCCTGCTGGCGGGCTGAAACCACATCTCCAATTCGGTCGACTGAAGACGGCAGGTGTTTTCCTGCCGTCTCGACGACCATGCGCGCAGCATCTGGGCGGGTCCTTCGGTGACCCTAGTTGTCCAAAGCGTGGGCAATCGATGCCGCATTGGGCGGCCGCGGATCGGGCGCATCCAGAATCTTGCTTGACATAAATCATACGAGATGAATAATTGCCCACAACTAAGGCAAATGCTCACCTTGGTTTATGGGAGGAATTCGATGAAACTGACCACGCTCATTCTGGGCCTGTGTGGTGCGAGCGCGCTTGCGTTCGCCGCGCACGCCGAAACGATCACCATCGCCACGGTCAACAATGGCGACATGATCCGCATGCAGAAGCTGACGGACGACTTCAAAGCCAAGAATCCCGGGATTGACCTGCAATGGGTCACGCTCGAAGAGAACGTGCTGCGCGAGCGTGTCACCACCGACATTGCCACCAAGGGCGGGCAGTACGACGTCATGACCATCGGCACCTACGAGGTTCCGATCTGGGCCAAGCAGCAGTGGCTTCTCCCGCTCGACAATCTTGGTGCCGACTATGACGCAGCCGACATCATCCCGGCCATCGCCGGTGGCCTGTCGGCCGACGGCAAGCTCTACGCCGCGCCCTTCTACGGCGAGAGTTCCTTCGTCATGTACCGCAAGGACCTGATGGACAAGGCCGGCCTCAAGATGCCGGAGGCACCGACCTGGGAGTTCATCGGCGAGGCGGCGCGCAAGATGACCGACCGCGCCAATGACATCAACGGCGTCTGCCTGCGCGGCAAGGCTGGCTGGGGCGAGAACATGGCCTTCCTGACCGCCATGTCCAACTCCTTCGGAGCCCGCTGGTTCGATGAGAAGTGGCAGCCGCAGTTCGACCAGCCCGAATGGAAGAACACACTGGACTTCTACGTCAAGCTGATGAACGACGCCGGCCCGCAGGGTGCGTCCTCGAACGGCTTCAACGAGAACCTGGCGCTGTTCCAGCAGGGCAAGTGCGGCATGTGGATCGACGCCACCGTCGCCGCCTCCTTCGTCTCCGATCCGAAGAACTCGACCGTCGCCGACAAGGTTGGCTATGCGCTGGCGCCCGACAATGGCCTCGGCAAGCGCGGCAACTGGCTGTGGGCCTGGTCGCTCGGCATTCCTGCCGGCACGCAGAAGGCAGCGGCGGCTGAAAAGTTCGTCGCCTGGGCGACCGGCAAGGGTTATCTCGACCTCGTCGCCTCGAAGGAAGGCTGGGCCAACGTTCCTCCTGGAACGCGTACCTCGCTCTACAACAATCCCGAATATGAGAAGGCGGCACCCTTCGCCAAGATGACGCTCGACTCGATCAATTCGGCCGACCCGACCAAGCCCACCGTCAAGCCGGTGCCCTATGTCGGCGTCCAGTTCGTGGCCATCCCCGAGTTCCAGGGATTGGGCACGACGGTTGGCCAGCTGTTCTCGGCGGCACTAGCCGGCCAGACCTCGGTCGATGACGCTCTGGCCCAGGCCCAGCAGGTCTCGGTCCGCGAGATGACCCGCGCCGGCTACATCAAATAAGCAGGGACCTCCCCCAGCCTCGGCCGCCCGTTTCCCAGTCGGGCGGCCACCTTTTCCGATCCGCCCTGATGCAGAGGTGATCGCCATGGCTACCCGACAGACCCGCACGCTGGCGCGCTTCATGATGGCGCCTTCCGTCATCCTGCTGTTCATCTGGATGATCGTGCCACTGGCAATGACCTTGTGGTTCTCGTTCCAGAACTACAACCTGCTCAATCCAGGCAATGTCAGCTTCGCCGGCCTGTTCAACTACAAGTATTTCTACACCGACCCGGCCTTCTTCCAGTCGATCTGGAACACGCTGCTGATCGTCGGCGGGGTGCTTCTGATCACCGTCATTGGCGGCATCGCGCTGGCACTGCTGCTCGACCAGCCGATGTTCGGCCAGGGCATCGTGCGCATCCTTGTCATTTCACCGTTCTTCGTCATGCCGCCGGTGGCAGCGCTTGTGTGGAAGAACATGATCATGCACCCCGGCTACGGTGTGCTCGCCGACATCAACAGGACCTTTGGGCTCAAGCCCGTCGACTGGTTTGCGCAATATCCGCTGCTGTCGATCATCATCATCGTTGCCTGGCAGTGGCTGCCTTTTGCGACGCTGATCCTGTTGACGGCGCTGCAGTCGCTGGATGGCGAGCAGAAGGAAGCCGCCGAGATGGATGGTGCGGGCTTCGTCAGCCGCTTCATCTACCTGACCATTCCGCATATCTCGCGCGCCATCACGGTGGTCATCCTGATCCAGACCATCTTCCTGCTCGGCGTCTACGCCGAGATCCTGGTCACCACCAATGGCGGCCCGGGCTATGCCTCCACCAACCTGCCGTTCCTGATCTATCGCACGGCACTGCTCGGCTACGACGTCGGCGGCGCCTCGGCCGGCGGCATCATCGCCGTCATCCTTGCCAACATCGTCGCCTTCTTCCTGATGCGCGCCGTCGGCAAGAACCTGGACAAGTGAGGAGGAACCGATGGCCCGCGCAGTCTCGACCAGACGCAAGATCGGCTTCACCGTGGCCGCCTGGGTGGTTGCCTTGCTGATCTTCTTCCCGATCCTCTACACCATCATCACCAGCTTCAAGTCGGAGAGCGAAGCGATTGCCGGCTTCAGCCTGATCCCGTCGGGCACGCTGGAGAGTTATGCCGAGGTCCAGGCGCAGAGCAACTATTTCAAGTTCTTCCTGAATTCGGTGATCATCGCCGTCGGCTCGACCATCCTGGCGTTGCTGATCGCCATTCCCGCCGCCTGGTCGATGGCGTTCTCGCCGACGAAGCGGACCAAGGACATCCTGATGTGGATGCTCTCCACCAAGATGATGCCTGCGGTCGCCGTGCTGGTGCCGATCTACCTGATCTTCCGCGACACGCATCTGCTCGATACCCGCATCGGCCTGACTGTCATGCTGATGCTGATCAACCTGCCGATCGTGGTGTGGATGCTCTACACCTACTTCCGCGAAATTCCCGGCGAGATCCTTGAAGCCGCGCGCATGGACGGCGCCACGCTCTGGGGCGAGATCGTCTATGTGCTGACGCCGATGGCGGTGCCGGGCATCGCTTCGACCATGCTGCTAAACATCATCCTGGCATGGAACGAGGCCTTCTGGACCATCCGCCTGACCACCACCAACGCCGCGCCGCTGACCGCCTTCATCGCGTCGTTCTCCAGTCCGCAAGGGCTGTTCTGGGCCAAGCTGTCGGCCGCATCGACTTTGGCCATCGCACCGATCCTGATCATGGGCTGGTTCTCCCAGCGCCAGCTTGTCCGCGGCCTGACCTTTGGCGCCGTGAAGTAGACCCCGCGGGAGGAAACCATGGGAAACATCAATCTCAAAAAAGTGTCGAAGTCCTTCGGCGCAACCACCATCATCCCCAACATCGATCTGGAGATCGAAGACGGCGAGTTCGTCGTCTTCGTCGGCCCCTCGGGCTGCGGCAAGTCGACATTGCTCAGGCTGATCGCCGGGCTGGAGGACACCTCCGCCGGCACGATCAGCATCGACGGCCGCGACGTCACCGACGAGGCGCCGGCCAAGCGCCGGCTGGCGATGGTGTTCCAGTCCTATGCGCTCTACCCGCATATGAGCGTCTACAAGAACATCGCCTTTCCGCTGAAGATGGCGGGCGAGGACGTTGCTGCCATCGACAAGAAGGTCAAGGATGCGGCGCGCGTTCTCAATCTCACCAACTATCTCGAGCGCCGGCCGGGCCAGCTCTCGGGTGGCCAGCGCCAGCGCGTCGCCATCGGCCGCGCCATCGTCCGCCAGCCCTCCGCCTTCCTGTTCGACGAGCCGCTGTCGAACCTCGACGCTGCCTTGCGCGGCACGATGCGGCTCGAGATCAGCGAGCTTCACCACCAGCTCAAGACCACCATGATCTACGTCACCCACGACCAGGTCGAAGCGATGACCATGGCCGACAAGATCGTCGTGCTCAACGCCGGCAACATCGAGCAGGTCGGCTCGCCGATGGAACTCTACAAGTCGCCGAGGAACCTGTTCGTCGCGGGTTTCATAGGCTCGCCCAAGATGAACCTCATCAACGGCGCAGCGGCTGCCAAACACGGTGCGACGACGATCGGCGTTCGGCCCGAGCATCTCGGCATTTCGACGACTGCAGGCGAATGGAAGGCAACCGTCGGCGTTGCCGAGCATCTCGGCTCCGATACCTTCCTGCATGTGCACGCCGATGATGTCGGTCCGCTGACGGTCCGCGCCGACGGCGAGATCGCGGTCCATCACGGCGAGACGGTCTTCCTGACGCCGAGCCCCGCCAAGGTCCATCGCTTCGACGCCGAAGGGAGAGCGATGTGAACGGACGGTTGCAGGGCAAATCGGCGCTGATAACAGGCGCCGCGCGCGGCATCGGCCGGGTTTTCGCCGAGGCCTATGTCGGCGAAGGCGCAACCGTCGCCATCGCCGACATCAACCTGGAGGCCGCCGAAAGGACTGCCGCCGAGATCGGCCCGTCCGCTTATGCCGTAAGGCTCGATGTCACCGACCAGGCATCGATAGAGGCCGCGATCAAATCCGTCGAAGCCCGCTGCGGCGGCATCGACATCCTGGTCAACAACGCGGCGCTGTTCGATCTGGCGCCGATCGTGGAAATCGGCAGGGCAAGTTACGACAGGCTGTTTTCAGTCAATGTCGCCGGCACGCTGTTCATGCTGCAGGCGGCGGCGAGGTCGATGATCTCGGCCGGCAAGGGCGGCAAGATCATCAACATGGCAAGCCAGGCCGGCCGGCGCGGCGAGGCGCTCGTCGCCGTCTATTGCGCCACCAAGGCGGCCGTCATCAGCCTGACCCAGTCGGCCGGGCTCGACCTCATCAAGCATCGCATCAACGTCAACGCCATCGCCCCCGGCGTGGTCGACGGCGAACATTGGGACCATGTCGATGAACTGTTCGCCCGATACGAAAACCGCCCGCGCGGCGAGAAAAAGCGCCTTGTCGGCGAGGCCGTCCCCTTCGGCCGCATGGGCACGGCGCAGGACCTTGTCGGCATGGCGATTTTCCTCGCTGGGCCGGAGAGCGAGTACGTCGTCGCCCAGACCTACAACGTCGATGGCGGCAACTGGATGAGTTGAATTGTCCTTCTTCCCTTATGGGAGAAGGTGGCCGAGCGGAGCGAGGTCGGATGAGGGGTGTTGGCGGATCGCTGGCGTCTCACGTCTTCCAACCCCCTTCAACCGTCTCGGCGCTGCGCGCCGATCCACCTCCTCCCGCAAGGGGAGGAGGTATCGCGAACTTCGGCGCGCCCAAAAAAGAAAGCGTCGAACCATGACCGTGAAACTCTCCCTCGCAACCCTCGACCAGCTGCCGGCCAACGTCGCGCGTCCGAACTACGACCGCGCATCGCTTAAGGCTGGCATCGTCCATTTCGGCGTCGGCAATTTTCACCGTTCGCACCAGGCGGTCTATCTCGATGAGCTGTTTGGCGCTGAGCTCGACCATGATTGGGCCATCGTCGGGGCCGGCGTGTTCGACGCCGAGGAGGCCGGTCGTCAAAAGTTGATGGCGCAGGACTGGCTGACGACAGTCGTCGAGCAGGACAGCGGCCATATGAGCGCGCGCGTCACCGGCGCCATGGTCGACTTCATCAAGCCGGGCGACACCGCGGCCATCATCGATAGCCTGGCCGATCCGTCGATCCGCATCGTCTCGCTGACGATCACCGAAGGCGGCTATTTCATCGATCCCGCCTCAGGTGTCTTCAACCCGACCCATCCCCAGATCACCGCCGACGCCGAGAACATCACGGCGCCAAAGACGGTGTTCGGGCTGATCCTCGCCGGCCTGATGCGCCGACGCGACGAAGGTACCGTGCCTTTCACCGTCATGTCCTGCGACAACATCCCCCACAATGGCCGGGTCGCTGCGGACGCCGTGATCGGCCTGGCACGGCTCGTCGACGAAACATTTGCCGACTGGGTCAGCGAACATGTCACTTTTCCCAACAGCATGGTTGATCGCATCACGCCTGCGACCACCGACCGCGAGCGCACGATGCTGACCGAGCAGTTCGGCATGGAAGACAGCTGGCCCGTGTTCTGCGAGCCGTTCAAGCAATGGGTGATGGAGGATCGTTTCACCGATGGCCGGCCAGCGCTCGAAAAGGCGGGCGTCCAGTTCGTGCACGAGGTAGCACCCTTCGAGCTGATGAAGATCAGGATCCTCAATGGCGGCCACGCCACCATCGCCTATCCGGCGGGATTGATGGACATCCACTTCGTTCACGAGGCGATGCAGCACCCGCTGGTCAGCGCCTTCCTCGCCAAGCTCGAGCGCGAGGAGATCATGCCGACCGTGCCGCCGGTGCCCGATGTCGTGCTGGAGGACTATTGCCAGCTGATCGAGCGGCGCTTCTCCAATCCCAAGATCGGCGACACCGTGCGCCGGCTCTGCCTCGACGGCTCGAACCGGCAACCCAAATTTATCATCCCGACCATCGCCGATCGGCTGAAGGCTGGCGCCGGCATATCGGGGCTAGCGCTCGAAAGCGCGTTCTGGTGCCGATACTGTTTCGGGGTCACCGATTCTGGCGCCGTCATCGAGCCGAACGACCCCAACTGGCATCGCATGCAGGCGACGGCCAAGATGGCGAAGGCAACCCCGCAGGCATGGCTCGAGATGGAGGACATCTATGGCGACGTCGGCCGGTCCCCTGATTTCGCGCAAGCCTTTGCCCACAATCTCGACACCGTCTGGAAAGTTGGAGCCAAGGAGACGCTGACCCGCTATCTGGACGGGACGCTCTGAGCCAGGCCAGGTCAGCTGCTGCCGGCTGGAATTGCCCAGGACGCGCATATAGACTGCGCGCCATGGTCTCGCATGCAGAACCCGTCACAACAGAAATCCGGTCGGCATGCCCTTGCCTGCGTCGTTTCGCGGGGCGCTACTGATGGCGCATTATCTCTGCGCCGTCGACGTCGGCACCGCCAGCGCCCGCGCCGGCATCTTCGATCACAGCGGTGTGCTGCTTGGCCGGGCCGAACGGCCCATCGCCATGAACCGGTCTGCCGAGGGACATGCCGAGCACGATTCCGAAGACATCTGGTCGGCCGTCTGCGCATCGGTGCAGGCTGCCCGCGCTGCTTCGGGAGCTGCCGCTGACGCAATATCGGGCATCAGCTTCGATGCCACCTGTTCCACCGTCTTTCGTGGCCGGGAAGGCGAACAGGTCTCCGTGTCCCGTAATGGCCAGAGCAGATGGGACACCATCGTCTGGCTCGACCATCGCGCTCTGGCCGAAGCCGACGAATGCACGGCGACCGGCCACGAGGTCCTGAAATTTGTCGGCGGCGTCATGTCGCCGGAGATGACGACACCCAAGCTGATGTGGGTGAAGCGCCACCTGCCCGAGACTTGGGCGCGAACCGGCAGGCTGTTCGACCTCGCCGACTTCCTGACCTGCAAGGCAAGCGGGTCGCTGGCGCGCTCGCAATGCACCTTGACCGCCAAATGGACCTATCTCGCTCATGAGCGCGCGGCCTGGCGGCCGGATTTCTTCGCCGCCGTCGGCCTTGCCGACATGTTCGAGCACGCCGCCCTGCCTGACCGCGCCAGCCCTGTTGGGACCGACCTCGGTCCACTCACGGAACAGGCGGTCGAGCAACTGGGATTGACCTCAGCATGCCGTGTCGGCGCCGGTGTGATCGACGCCTTTGCCGGCGCGCTCGGCGTCGTCGGCGGCCTGCCTGACGTCGACCGGCACATGGCGCTCATCGCGGGAACGTCGAGCTGCGTCATGGCCATGTCGCGCGAGCCCCGCGCCGCGTCCGGCATCTGGGGACCCTATTATGGAGCACCGCTACCGGGCCTGTGGCTGAGCGAAGGCGGCCAGTCGGCCACCGGGGCGCTGCTCGACCACGTCATCCGCTGGCACGGCCAGGGCGGCGAGCCGACCGCCGAAACGCATCGGCGCATCACCGACCGCATCATGCAGCTGCGCGCCATCGAGGGCCTGGACCTTGCCGGACGACTGCATGTGCTGCCCGACTTCCACGGCAACCGCTCTCCACTGGCCGACCCGCATGCTGTCGGCGTCATTAGCGGCCTCACGCTTGACGCCTCCTTCGACAGCCTCTGCCGGCTTTACTGGCGTACGGCGGTGGCGATCGCGCTCGGCATCCGCCATGTGCTCGATGCCCTGAACGCCAATGGCTACGGCATCGACACGTTGCACGTCACCGGCGGCCACACCCGCAATCCACTTCTGATGGAGCTTTATGCCGACGCCACCGGCTGCACCGTCGTCGAGCCCTCGGGCGGGGATGCCATGCTTTTGGGCACGGCCATGATCGCCGCCACCGCCGCCGGCCACTATCCGGATTTGGCCAGCGCCTGCACGGCGATGCGCCAGCAAGGTCACCAGCGCCTGCCCAATCCTGCCGCGAGGCACCGCTTTGACCATGACTACCGCGTCTTCCTCGAAATGCACCGCCAGCGCCAGGAACTCGACAGGCTGACGTAGCAATTCGAGCTGGCGTCAAATGATGGCGCTGCGGTCAGGCCGCGACCAGTCCATTCAAGCCCTTGTTGATCGGGCGGTCGGGGAACAGGGTGCGCATGGTCAGCACTGGATCGAGGCGCAGGCTTTCAGCGGCCACGGTTGCGATCAGTGTGTCGAGGTCGAGCGTGGGCGCGAGGTCGCGACCCTGGTAGAGCGCTGCCTGCGCTAGACCCGGCCAGTCGGCCAGCACCCGTCCGCCCTTGACCGCGCCGCCGATCAGCATCGCAGACGAGGCGGTGCCGTGGTCGGTGCCGCCGGTGCCGTTGGCGGCGGCGGTGCGCCCGAACTCTGTCGCCACCAGCACCGTCGTCTGGTTCCAGGCGTCGCCGAGCTGGTCCTTCATTGCGCCAATAAGCGTATCCAGGCCGCGCAGCTGCGCGGCGAGCCGGCCCTTCTGGGCGCTGTGCGTGTCCCAGCCGCCGGTTTCGATCATGGCGATGCGCGGACCGTCTGGCCGGGCAAGGAATTCGCCCGCCGTCTTGCCGACGCCTGCCGGATCCTGGCGCGCCTGGGCGTCGGTGGCGAGGCCACGCGTTTCCATGGCCCGGCTCCACAATTTGTGCAGCTCGGGGTCGGCGTCATAAAGCGCGCCGACACGCATCAACAGATCGTCGGGCGCCTCCGGTAGCGCTGAAGGCGCATAGGACGAGACCGGGGCGGCACCGCGCAGCGCCAGCGGAATGGTCGGCGCAAACGCGATCGCCTCCTCCTTGGATTTGGGCAGGAGCGTCGCCAGGCGGTTCAGCCAGCCATCCTTGAATTCGTAGGGGCTCGAGCCGCCGCTTTCCAGAACGTTCTGGCCGTCGAAATGCGAGCGCTCGCGATAGGGCGAGGCGACGGCCTGCACGAACAGCGCCTGCTTGTCGCCATAGAGCCCCGCCAACCGCTCGAGCGATGGATGCAGGCCGAACATGCCGTCGAGTTTGTGCAGGCTTGCGGTGTCGAGCGCCAGCTGGCCGCGTAAGCCGTCGAGCGCAGGGTCGCCATAGGGAATGACCGTCTCAAGCCCGTCGGCCGCGCCGCGCTGGATGATGAAGACGAAGCGGCGCTCGCTCTGGACATTGGCGAAGACCAGGCGCGGCGCGATCAGCAGCGCGGCAGCACCCAAGGTTGCCGAGGTCAGGAACTGGCGGCGGTGGATCATGGCTCATCTCCTCTGGAATTCGGGGGCGACCAGAAGCAGCGCAAGTGCGGTCTGGGGCGATTCGGCGCGCTCGATCTGGGTGCGGCTGGCATCCGACAGCGCGCTGCCGAGCACCTCGCCGGCAAGCGCTCGCGCGTCGGTCGAGCTGTCGGCCATGCGCGCTAGGCGCTGTGCCGTCTCGACACGGCGCACCAGCGCATCGGGGGCTGCCCAACTGGCGGCGACGTCGTCATAGCCGGCGGGCGAGCCCGGCCGCCAGACAGGCTGGCCGAGCTGGTTGGTCAGCTGGACGACGTTCAGTCCGTCGAGTTCGTGCGGGCCGAGCGCGCGCAGGGCAGATACCGTCCATTCCCACGGGCTCTTGAACTTGCGGGCATCGGCTTGCCAGGCCTGCGGCGCGTCGATCAGGGCGCGATAGACCGTCGGCAGATCGCCGCGCGACCGGACGAATGCCTGCTTGAGCGTGCCGACCAGCTCTGCCGGCGGATCGTCGGCGGCGAAATGGCGTGCGAGCTTGGTGGCGATGTGGGTGGCGGTGGCCTCGGAGGCCGTCAGGTCATGGATGATCGCCTCCGCCTGGCGTTCGCCCTTCTGGGCGTATGACTTGCCCATGACCACACGGCTGCCGGGTTCGTGCATGCCGGGCCGGAACAGGAAGGCGCCAGGCTCGTCCGCCTGAGCGCTGCCGCCGATCCCGTCGACAGTCCAGCCGGTCATCGCCTTGGCGAATTCGGTGACGTCCTGCTGGGTGTAGCCGGTGCGCACGCCGACCGTGTGCAGCTCCATGATCTCGCGGGCAAGGTTCTCGTTGAAGCCGGGCCTGCGCGCGGCGTTGTTCTCCTGCGCCCGCTGTGCCCTCATGCTGTTCGGTCCGGTGGCACGGACCTGGTCGAGGAAGAACAGCATCGCCGGATGCTGCTCGACCGCCAGCGCCATATCCTCAAAGCGGCCGAGCACATGCGGGCGGATGGCCTCGCGTTCGAAGGCGCCGGCCAGCACCGTGACCTGGGGCTTTTCGACCGAAACGGCGAAATGGTTCGACCAGAAATGCACCAGCCGCTCGACGAAGGGCGTGTCGGTCGTGGTCGCCGACAGCGCGCGCTGGTTGACTTCGTCCTGGTAGAGCTTGCGGCCGGCCTGGCGCATTTTCTTGCGCGCTTCCATGCGGTCGGCCTCGCTGAGGTCGCGCAGTTCGGCGCGATCCTCGGAATATTCAGCGATGATATCGGGCGTCTTGCGCAGATCGGTGGATGTGGCAGGCGCCGGCTGGAAACGATCCAACTGGTCATTGAGCCATTGCTTCGGCTCGGCGGAAATGGCGTCGCCTGCGCGGGCGCCGAGGCCGAAGCGGTTCTGTGCGATCGCCAGAGCGAGCGGCTGGGCGGGCGTGGTCACGAGCGGCCTCCGCATTTCATGGTCGTGCGCCATTGAACGGAGGAGGCCGGCCGATCCGTCGGATAGGCCTCAGTTTTTCCTGACGCCGCGCAGCATCTGGCCGCGCTCCTCCAGCCCGTCGACCAGCTTGGTGCGGTCGGCGACGCTCAGCTTTGCGGCGAAGTCGACGATGACGGTCTCGATGCGCGTGCGCGCGGCAATGTCGGCTGCCCTGGTCGCTGCAAGCGATGCGTCGATGGCGGCGCGGTCGATCTGTGGTTCGTCGAGCAGTTGCGCCAGAAGCGCTCGGCTTGCCTGACCTGTCTGGATGTCTTCCCGGCTGTCGCGCCGCGCCGCCTGAAGCGCCTGCCGGAATGCCTGGCGTTGCTCAGGCGTCAGGTAGCGCGCCGCTGATGCCAGCGGCTGGCCGGCGCGAAGGCTTTGCCCGGACTGGAACCACATGTAGCCGCCGCCGGCGGCAGCGCCGATGAAGAACACATTGAGCGCCAGTGAGGCGGCGAGGAGCAGTCGTTTCGAGCGTTCGGACATTTCCCTGCTCCTCAGAAGGCGCTGTCGAAGGCGGTGATGACGTGGTCTTCGTCGCCGGGCATGCTCATCGGCATCAGCGTCGCCACCAGCAGCGCGCCGGCGGTGGCTCCGGCCAAGGTGACGCCGGCAAAGCCCAGACCGCGCCAGATCAGGCCACGCCAATCCCGCTGTTTCGTCCGGTTTCGCATGCGGGCCGAACCCGCGATCTTCTCGGCAAGCGCATCGCTTGCGGTCGGCAGGGCATGGCCGCCAAGGGCGCTATCGAGGGATGCCGCCTGGGCAAGCACGGGATCGGCAAGATCCTGCCGGGCCTCGGCAAAGGCCGTGGCGGCAGCGCGCTCGCCTTCCGGCCAGCGCGCCGGATCGGCGCCGTAGGCGTCAAGGATTTCGGTGAAGCGCTCAAGGGTCATGTCACTCATGTCCGTTGTCCGGCAAGGCGCGCACGCAAGGCACGGCGCGCGCGAGAGAGCAGGCTTTCCAGCGCCTCGACGCCGATGCCCATGACGGCAGCGGCCTCGATGTTGGAAAGCTCTTGATAGTATTGCAGCACGATCGCCTCGCGCTGCCGGTCGGGCAGGGCGTCGAGCGCCGCCTGAACGGCATCGTTGCGCTCGGTCTCGGCCAGTCCGCGAGCGGGGTCTGCGTCGGGATCGGTCTGTTCGGGCGGTTCGGCGACATAGGTTTCGCGTCGCTTGCGCAGCCGGTCGGTGCACAGGTTGAGGGCGACGCGATAGAGCCAGGTGTCGAGGCGCGCCTCGCCGCGCCGCCAGGCGGGCGCCTGGCGCCATAGTCGGAGAAAGGTCTCCTGGGCGACGTCCTCGGCCTCGCTGCGGTCGCCGAGCATGCGTGTGGCAAGCCCCAGCAGCCGGGGCAGCTTGCGTGCGACCATGGCGCGCACGGCATGGTCGTCGCCTTCCGCCACCTGCGCCAGAAGCGCCTCGTCTGGATCATGTGTCGTCAAGCCCGGCAGCCCGCGATCCTCGTTTCCATTTCATATAGGGCGTGTGCCGGCCGCGGAGAGCCGACGCGCCGAAACGGATGACGGAACCCCCGTGAAAGGTGCCATCATCTGTGTTCTGAAGCTTGTACGGGCAGCGGGCCGAAATCCGTCGCTCGCAAGACCGCCATGGAATGGTCGTCGCGCCGCATGTCGGTTTCCGGATCAGGTGGCGCCGAAACGCGCCTTGAGCGCCAGCTGCATTTCGGCTGCGAGTTCGCCGACGATACCGCCAGCCTCCCAGGAATAGAGCGACACCACCATGGCGGGGTGGGTGCCGAATTCGGTGAACTGACGCACCTGCCGGCCGCGTGTCGTGCCAGATGGGAGCAGCGACAGGCCAAGTCCGGCCTCCACCGCCGAGAGCACGCTGCCGAGGCTGCTGCTGGTGAAGGCGACATACCAGCGTTTGCGCTCGCGTTCGATGCGCTCGAACATGGCGTCGCGATAAAGCCCGCCCGGCGGGAAGGTCACCAGCGGCACCGGATCCGACCAGTCGATATCTTCAGCCGCATACCAGGCGATGGGTTCGGGATACGCCGCGAGATGGTCGGAACTCGGTGCTCCTTCCTTGACCACCACGATGTCGAACTCGCCGCCGCGATAACGTTTGGTAAGGTCGATGCTGAGGCCGGTCGTCACGTCGAGCCGGACCTCCCTGTGCCTCTTCGAGAAGGCGGCAAACATGCGCGTCATCTCCGTCGTTGCGATGTCGTCTGGCATACCGATGCGCACCGACGCCGTGCCGGCTGTATCGGCCAGCAGCGTTACGGCCTCGCTCTGCAGGGCCAGGATGCGCCGGGCGTGCCCAAGCAGCCGTTCACCGGTTGCGGTCAGTTGCACAGACCGCGCCGCCCGGTCGATCAGCGGCCGGCCGATCGCCTCCTCGAGGCGCGCGACCTGCTGACTGATCGTTGACTGGGTCATGTGCAGCCGGTCGGCGGCCGTCGTGAAGCTTCCGGTGTCTGCAATCGTCACAAAGGCGCGCAGCAGGCGTGGATCAAGCATGTTATCCATCGATGATGTGCATGTTCTTTATCTGAATATCTAATTTGCGCATGACTGATGCAAGCGCTAACCAGCTTCAGGTCGCCGTCGGCCCGTCGGCTGGCGGCCGGTTAGATCCGCGGCGCGCGCCAAAGGCAGTTTCGTGTTTGCATTTCGACTTCAGCAGGTTCCGGCTTCGGGCGAAGGCCTTCCCGTTCGCGAGCGTGCCATCGCCACCGCCGCCGTGCTGATGAATGTCTGCATGGCCAATCTCGATACGGCCATTGCCAACACCGCGCTGCCGACGATCGCGCGCGATCTGCATGCGACGGACGCGCAGTCGATCTGGATCGTCAGCGCCTATCAGCTGGCGATGATCGGTTCGCTGCTGCCTGCCGCCGCCCTTGGTGAAATCATCGGCCTGCGACGCGTCTCGATGTGCGGGCTTGTCCTGTTTTCCCTGGCCTCGCTGATCTGCGGCCTCGCGCCGTCTTTCGAGTGGCTCATCGTCGGGCGCGTCATCCAGGGCATGAGCGCAGCGGGCATCCTCGGCATTGGCCTGGCGATGATGCGCTTCATCTTTCCCCAGCACTTGCTTGGGCGCGGCATGGGGCTGAACGCCCTGGTCGTGGCCCTGTCCTTCGCCGCCGGCCCGTCCGTCGCATCGGCGATTCTCAGCCTCTCGACCTGGCACTGGCTGTTCCTCATCAACGTGCCGCTGGGTGCGCTGGGCATCGTGATGGGTATCTATGCGCTGCCCGCCACGCCCCGCAACGGCTGGCGTTTCGACGGGCTCGCTGCCCTGCTGTGCGCGCTTTTCCTCACCGTCACCGTCGTCACGCTCAACGCCGCGGCGCAAGGCGCGTCCATTGCAGCCGTCGCGGTCAGTGCTGCGGTTGCGCTCACCGCGCTGCTGATGCTGCTGAAACGACAGTCCGCCAGCCCGGCGCCGATGCTGGCGGTCGACCTCTTGCGGCGGCCGATGTTTGCCTTTTCGGTGCTGACGTCGTTCTTTTCATTCATGGCCCAAGCACTCACCTTCGTGTCGCTGCCATTCATGTTCCAGATGCGGTTCGGCTTTTCTCAGGTCGAGACGGGCTTCCTTCTGACGCCCTGGCCGGCGATGGTCGCGCTGGCAGCACCCTTGGCAGGTCGGCTTTCCGACCGCATTCCGGCCGGCATCCTTGGCGGGATGGGCCTTGCCGTCATGAGCGCGGGGCTCGTGCTCCTCGCCACGTTGCCGCCGCATCCCGATGCGGTCGAAATTGCCTGGCGGATGGCCGTCGGTGGCGCCGGCTTCGGTTTTTTCCAGTCGCCCAATATGCGCGCCATCATGATGGCCGTACCACGCGAGCGCAGCGGCGGTGCAGGGGGCACATCGAGCGTCATCGGAGTGCTCGGCCAATCCATGGGTGCGGCACTCGTTGCTGCCTTGTTCAACATCTTCGGACAGGAGGGCGCGATGTCTGCCCTTTGGTTCGGTGCCGTCTTCGCAGGCGTCGGCGCCGCTGTGAGCCTCATGCGGCTGCGTCTGAAGTCCGCTGCATCCGCCCGACCATCGACAATCCCGGCCGACAGGTCTCTTCTTCATCCAGCCGGCTCCGCTCCGGGGCTCGCCGGCGACAAACCAGGAGGTGCCTGATGATCCGCAGTTTCTTCGTCCTTTGCCTCCTCGTTTTCGCTCCTCTCTCCGCCGCAGGACAATCCATGCAGACCGAACTCCACATTGCTGCCGCCAACGATGACGCTTCCGCAATCAAGGCGCTTCTGGCAAAGGGTGCTGCGATCGACGCCAGGGACCAGAACGGCCAGACGGCGCTGCTGGTCGCGACCATCGCCAACAAGGTCAACGCCGCAACGGCGCTAATCGTGGCTGGTGCCGACGTCAACGCCAAGGACAACATCAACGACAGCCCCTATCTCTACGCTGGCGCGCGCGGCCATCTCGACATCCTCAAATTGACGCTGGCACATGGGGCCGACCTCAAGAGCACCAACCGCTATGGCGGCACCGCACTCATTCCGGCGTCCGAGCGCGGTCATGTCGATACGGTGAAGACGCTGATCGCGGCTGGCATCGATGTCGACCACGTCAACAATCTCGGCTGGACCGCACTGCTCGAGGCGATCATCCTCGGCAATGGCGGGGGGCGGCACACGGAGATCGTCAAGCTGCTCATCGACGCTGGCGCCAATGTGAACCTTGCCGACAAGGATGGGGTGACGCCCTTGCAGCACGCTCGCGCCCATGGCTACCGCGAAATGGTCCAGTTACTGGAAAAGGCTGGCGCGAAATGAGCGACGTCGAAAGGTTCCTCGACGAGGCGGTGGCGCTCGCCTTTGCCAATGTCGAGCAGGGCGGCCGGCCGTTCGGCGCCGTCGTCGTCAAGGGCGGCGAGGTGATCGCGCGCGGCGTCAACAGCATGCAGGCCGACTGCGACCCCACCGCTCATGCCGAGCTTATGGCGCTGCGGGCGGCGGGCAAGGCATTGCAGTCGCCGCGCCTTGATGGCTGCGCCGTCTATGCCAGCGGCCAGCCATGCCCGATGTGTTTGGCCGCCATGCGCATGGCCGGCGTCACGGAGATCGCCTTCGCCTATTCCAACGAGCAGGCAGAGCCCTTCGGCCTGTCCACGGCCGCCATTGCCGAGGAGCTGTCGCAGCCGCTTGACCGGCAGGCCTGGGCCTCGATCAGCCATCGCCCCCGTGAAGGCGAGGAGCAGAGCCATCTCTATCGCGCCTGGCAGGCGCGTATGGCGCAGGCGAGCTAGGCCGGGATGATGCGGCAGCAGGACGTCGAGCCCGGCAGCGGCCGGCAATGGGCAATGTTGGGCCTGGTCGTGCTGATCGGCATCAATCTGCGCCCGTTCCTGGCCGCACCCGGGCCGCTTTTGACCGACATCGTTGCCGACACGGGACTCGGCTATGGCGGGCTTGCGATGCTGACCTTGCTGCCGATGTTCCTGATGGGCGTCGGCGCCTTCGTTTCACCCGGCATACAGGCTGCGGTCGGCACGCGCCGCGGTCTGCTCGCGGCATTGGTGCTGCTGATGCTCGGCTCGCTCCTGCGCCTCGGGGCCACCGGCGGTCTCGCCCTTGTCCTTACTGCGGCCCTGTGCGGGGCAGGCGTGGCGTTCATCCAGGCGGTATTTCCCGGCATCATCAAACAGCGGTTTCCGGCCAGCGTCGCTGTGGTCACCGGCCTCTATTCGGCGATGATCATGGCTGGCGGAGCCTTTGGCGCGCGATTGATGCCGGTGCTGGTCGGTGCGGGCTACAGCTGGCGGGCGGCACTGGCCTGGTTGGCGGTTCCGGTCGCCGTGGCGCTGGCCATTTCCTTTCGCGTCCTTGCCGACAGCAAGGCTGCGCGGCCGGACCGAGCCGTGACGGGGCTTTTGCTCAGGCGTCCGCGAACATGGGCGCTGATGGCCGCCTTCGGGCTCGTCAACGCAGGTTATTCCTCGATGGTGGCCTGGCTTGCGCCCTATTATCAGGCTCAGGACTGGAGCAGTGCGGCCAGCGGCAACCTCGTCGCGGTCATGGCCCTGTGTCAGGCGGTTGCAGCCCTTGGCCTGCCGCTTCTGGCGCGCCGCTGTAACGACCGGCGGCCGTGGCTGCTGCTTGCTTTGGCCATGCAGGCGGCAGGCTTTGCCGGGCTTGCCTTTTTGCCGGCGACGGCACCTGCCTTCTGGGCGGGCATCTGCGGGGCAGGCCTCGGCGGCAGTTTCGCACTCGCCATCGTCACCGCCCTCGACCATCTGCCAAGCCCGGATCAGGCCGGCGCGCTTGCGGCGTTGATGCAGGGCGGCGGTTTCCTGATCGCTGCCTTCGGACCGTTCGCTATGGCGCTGCTCCACGGTTGGACCGGAAGCTTCGCCAGCGGCTGGGTCATGCACCTTGCATGCGTGGCCGCGACAGCATTGCTCTATCGCCGCTTCGATCCGGGGAACTACCCCGCCATCATGGGGTTGGAGGCGCCCAGGGAGGCCAGCGCATTCTGATCTTCGGCTTCAGATGATCGTCTGAAGAGTGCTGCACGAGCCGGGACTGCTGTCCCGGCTCGTGCAATTGGTGTCCTTTAGATGCGAGGTTCTGCGACCTCGTGGACATCGGTCCTTGACACCAGCAGCTTGTCGATCCGGTGTCCGTCCATGTCGACGACCTCGAAGCGCCAGTGTTCATAGACGAAGGCCTCGCCGACGCCGGGCAAGTGGCCGAGTTGGGCGAGCACGAAACCGGCGATGGTGTGGAAGCCGTCGTCGGCGGGCCGCTCTCGCAGCCTGAGACGCTCGAATGCCTCGTGCGCAGGCATTGTGCCCTCGATGAGCAGTGAGCCGTCTTCGCGCTCGACCACATCTGGTTCGTCGCCTTCGATGTCGGCAAGGTCGCCGGTGATCGCCTCCAGAAGGTCGGTCTGGGTGACTATCCCCTCGAGCCGTCCATATTCGTCGACGACCATGGCCAGCCTGACCGGCGCCCGCTTGAACTGCTCCAGCACCTTGAACACCGTCATCGCCTCATGGACCAGAAGCGGCTGGCGGATGATGCCTGTCAGCTCGGGCTGCTGTCCCTCGAGAAGCTGGTCGAGAAGATCCTTCTTGAGGATCATCCCGATCGGTTCGTCGATGGTGCCGCGCCCGACGAGCATCTGCTGGTGTCGGCAGGAGCGGATGGTGCGCAGCATGGCATCGCTGCCATCGTCGATGTCGACCCATTCCACATGCGGGCGCGGCGTCATGATGTCGCCGATCCGTCGCTCGCCGATGTTGAGCACGCGGACGACGAGGTCCTGCTGGGCTTCGTGCAGAATCCCCGCCTCCTGGCTGGCCCGAACCAGGAGCTTCAGCTCTTCCGGCGAATGCAGAGCTCCCTCGCCACCTCCCGGGCGCAGGCCACAGAGCCGAAGCACCAGGTTGCCAAGTCCGTTGAGGGTCACGATTGCCGGATGCAGAACCGTGAGGAACAGCCCCAGTGGCCGGACGATCCGAAGTGCTGTGGCTTCGCTCCTCTGCAGCGCCAGGCTTTTCGGGGCGAGCTCGCCCAACACGATGTGCAGCGTGGTGATGATGATGAACGAGATGACGACCGCAATGATGTGCGAGCCTGCAACGGCAAGCGAAGCAGGCAGGGCCTTCAAAAGAGGTTCGATGAGGTGCGCGAGCGCCGGCTCTCCGACCCAGCCCAGAGCCAGCGAGGAGATCGTGATGCCGAGCTGCGTTGCCGCGAGATTTGCGTCGAGATTGTCCAGGGCCCGCTGCAGGGCTGTCGCGTTGGCCCGTCCTGCAGCGACGAGTTCGGCCACGCGACTTTTTCGGACGGCTACGAGTGAAAATTCAGCCGCGACGAAAAATCCATTCGCGGCCACCAAAACGAGAACTGATATGATTCCAACAATATCGGTCCAGCTACTACTGCCATCGCCGGTAGGCATGGTCTCCTCTCTAAGTCTGTGACGCCACAGGGCGTCGTCTGCAACAAAAAGCGGCGCCCGCAGGTGCCGCCGCGAGTCACCATGCCGCCCCCAGGCAACATGATGAGGTTTCCGATCTAGCCGCAATTGCCACGTCGCGCCACTTGCCAGTGCCGCAGGAGCGACTGAGGCTAGGGTCAGATCAGACCCTCGACTTGGTCAGGCGGGCGACGAATTCGTCGAAGGCCGCAATGTCTTCGGGCTCGGCGTCCTGGCCGCTGAAGGCCAGCAGATAGGCCGGCACATGCGAGACCCTGACGTCGAGTGCTTCGTCGACATCGAGCGTATAGTGACCGATCTGCATGAAATAGAGCACGCGTGCACGGATGAAGGCGTTCTCTTCGTCATAGCCGTAGCGTTGGTACATGGCCGTGATCGCCTCGATGCGGCGCTTGTCGGCCTCGTCGATGACGGCTCGGATCGAGGGATCGCGTCGCGCCCAGATGCGCACGGCAATGTCGAGCTGTGGGTCGAACAGGCGGTCGTCGATCCAGCACTGGAAGACGTTGAGGATGGCGCGGTTGATACTCGGTGCCGGCCTCAATGCATGGTCGACCACGGGATCGGTGTTACTGCGCAGCCAGTTCTGCAGCAGCTGTTCGTGCAAGTCGCCCAGACTCTCGAAGAACCAGTAGAAACTGGAGCGGGAGACGTCCAGCTTCCTGGCCATGACCTGAATCTTCACCTGGTCGATGCCGTCCTCGATCAGCGTCTTGATCGCCAGGTCGAGCCAGTCCTGCTTCGACGTCCGCGACGATCCGTCGATCGAAGCTTCTTCAGCCGGCTTCATGTCCTCCTCCGAAGCGGCTGCCTTCCGTTCTTTTTCTGGCATGGTCCGTCTTCCCCTTTTTGATCCTTATACGGTCAGCGCCGGGTGCTTGGCAGCGGATTTTTCGTCATGTCGGAGACGCCGGACTTTTATGGCATAGAAATGTACATCTATGTCTAGACAGGCGCGACATTGCCTGTAATGTTACCGCCTAACGCAGAGGCAACCTCGCCAAGCTCATGGATTTTCCAGCCGGCGCACCACGTGTGCCGGTGCGCAAGAGGTGCGTCCGGCGTGTGCCGAAGCGGCCCTTGGAGGAGAGCCCATGGAGCGAGATCTCCGTTCGTCGCCCGAATTCACGGCGACCTTGAAATTGTACGAAGCCCTGCTTGCGCCGGGCGGGCACATATTCAACGGCCGTGCGCTGTGCGGGCATGAGAATGTTCCCCATCTCCACTTCATCGGCCAGAGTTTCGAGCGCGGTTTCGAAGATGGTGTGAGCAATCGCCTTTGCCGCGTTGCACGCAGCGGCGGCGCGGTCGAGCGCCTGAACGAACGGGAAACCCGTCAGATAAGGCTGTCTCCCGCAGGCAACGAACTGGCCGTGGCATGTGCCGGCGACGATGCCGCTGCCGACCGGATCGAGATCTGGTCGGACGGCCGCCGCTTGAAGGCGCAAACCGTCGCCGGGCGGATCGAGCAGATCGACTGGGCGGCGGACGGATCGAGGCTTCTGATGGTGGTGGCGGGTACGGCCGCCGACCTCGCCGGAATCCATGGCGGTTTTGCGCAGAAGCAGAAGTCGAGCGCGCCGGCCTGGATCCCGGAAGTCCGCTCCGACGAAGGCGGCGAACTGTGGCGCACGATCTGGACCTGGGATGGCGAGGGCACACCGCGCCAGCTGACGGCGGCGCCCTTGAACGTGTGGGAAGCCAGCTGGTGCGGCAACGGTTCGATTGCGGCGATATCAAGCGACCATCACAGCGAGGGCAGCTGGTATCGGGCGGTTCTTTCCCTCGTCGATGCAACCTCTGGCGCTGCGACGACGATGTACAGGCCGGCCGACCAGATCGGCTGTGTCAAGGCCGCGCCCGATGGCGGCAAGGTCGCATTTGTCAAAGCCTTCTGCAGCGACCGCGGCATCGTCTATGGCCAGCTCTGCCTGCTCGACCCACGCAGTGGGGCGCTCGAGGTGCTGGAAAGCTTGGGCGCTGACGTCACCTCGATCGAGTGGCGTTCGCCCGCCGTCATCCATTTTGCGGGCCTCCGTGGCCACGAAGTGCTTGCCGGTGACTATGATCTCCGGCGCCCGGTGGCGACCGAAAGCTGGGCTTCGAAAGATTTCTCCCATGTCGAATGGGTCCCGACCTCATATCCGACAGGCGAAACCGGTTCCCTGTTTCTGGGGGAAGCCTATTCGCGGGCGCCGTTCCTGGCAGAAGCGTCCGCCGGCGGTGTGCGCGAGGTGGCAACGCTGGCTGCGCCTGGCGCAGCGCAGGCAATGTCGTCTTGCGGCACCGTCGAGCCATTCAGCTGGACAGCGCCCGATGGCCTGGAGATGCAGGGCTGGGTGGTCCGCCCCCGCAATGTCAACGGGCCGACACCGCTACTTGTGGACGTTCACGGCGGACCGATTTCCGCCCATGGCAATCACTGGATGGGGCGGACGCGTGCTGCGCCGATGCTGGTGAAGCAGGGGTGGACGATTTTCTTTCCCAACCCTCGCGGCAGCACCGGCAGGGGCGACGCCTTCGCCCGTGCGGTCAAGGGCGACATGGGCGGTGCCGATGTGCTCGACATCATCAGCGGCGTCGATGCCCTGGTTGCCAAAGGTTGGGCGGATGACGCGAAGGTCGCCGTTGCGGGATCGAGCTATGGCGGCTTCATGTCGGCCTGGTTGCCGTCGCAGAGCGAGCGCTTCGCCGCGGCGATCCCCATGTCGCCGGTCGGCAATTGGTACAGCCAGCACCGCACGACGCAGATCCCCGAATTTGATGAGATCATGCTCGACGCCTCGCCCTGGGCGGAGGCTGGCGCCTATTTCGAGCGCAGCCCGGCCTTCTTCAAGCACAGGAAGAAGGTGCCGACGCTGGTGATGGCCGGCGGCATCGATCGCAGCACGCCGCCCGGCCAGGCGGAGGAGTGCTACTTCGCGGCCGTCAGGTCCGGCTCGCCTGCCGAGCTCGTCATCTATCCCAATGCCGGGCACAGCATGCGCAGCTACCCCGAATATCTCGACAGTGCTGCCCGCATCCTGTGCTGGCTCGACAAATACGTGCATCCGGCCGCCTGAGCAGTCGGCAAGAGGGGAGAACATCATGACCACGAATGCAAAGCGCGAACGGATTGTCGTCGTCGGTGGCGGCATCATCGGCTGCTGCACGGCCTATCATTTGCTGAAGGCAGGCGCTGACGTTACCGTCGTCGAGGCTGGCGAGCTTGCCAAGGCGACCAGCGGCGCAGGCGCTGGCTTCGTGTCGCACTGGTCCGCCGGCATGATCCCGCTCGGCGAGGAGGGGTTCAGGCTTCAGCAATACGGGCTCGATTTCTACAAGGCGTTGAGCGAGCTCGGCCAGGAAATCGGCTACCGTCCGAACGGCACGCTCATCATGGCGCTGACGGAAGAGGGGCGCGAAGATTTCTTGCGCCCCGTGTTGGACTCGCCTTATGCGCCGGCCGAGATGCAGGATCTCAACGCCGCCGAGATCGGTGAGAAGATGCAAGGTCTGATCGATCCGTCGAAGGTCCACTCGGGCGCGTACAACCCTCTCGGCATCCAGTTCGATACGACGCTGGGCCTGCGCGCGCTGTCAGGAGAAATCGCCAGGCTGGGCGGCACCTTCCGGGACCACACGAAGGTCACCGCCATCGAAGATAGCGGCAACGGCGTGACGGTCGAGACCGACAGGGGCACTTTGCAGGCCGATGGTGTGGTGATCGCAGCCGGTGCATGGAACAACGAGCTGCTTGAGAAGCTTGGCTGGAGACTGCCGTTGCTGCGCGTGCTTGCGACCCGCATCGTCACCGACAATCGAGGCCTGCCTTCCACCATCCCGACCGTCCAGTGCCGCGAACTGGGCCTCTGGCTGCGCGAAACCTTTGGCGCCATCATGTGGGGGACGGGCGGCCACTACCATCCGTATCACAAGCTCAGCGACGCATGGATTGAGCCCGGACAGCCGCACAAGGCTGACCTGATGCAGGCAATGGCCGATGGCGATCTGGCGCGCCTGCAAGAAGTGTTCCCGCCGCTGCGTGGATCGAAGATCGCGAGCTGGGCGCAGGGCGTGCCCTGCTACACGCCAGACCGCGGCCTGCTGGTCGGCCGCGTGCCCGGCACGACCAATGTCGTGGCGGTGGGCGGCGACAACGAAAGCGGCGTCAGCCATGGTCCGGGCCTCGGCCGCCTGTCGGCAGAACTGATCCTCGACCAGAAGCCCTTCGTCGACCCTACGCGCTTTCGTCTCGACCGCTTCGAGCGTGGTTCTTTCCCGACCGAAGCGGAAGTCGAGGCTGCCATGCCCAAATGGTCGCGCAAGCAAAGAGGGCATTTCGCGGATGCGCAGCGTGCGTGACGTGCAACGCAGCCGCCCGGTTGCCTTGAACATGTCCGCCTGCGGTGAAGAGCTGGGAGCGCGGCACGGATGAGCGCACCGGGCAACGACCAGATCGAGGCTTACGCGGGGCGCTCTGGCAACCCGCTCGCAAGGCTGATCCTGCGCCGCATCCTGCTTGGCTTCGGGCTGCTGCTGGCGGCCTCGATGCTGGTCTATGGCGGGGTCGAGATGCTGCCGGGCGATTTCGCAGCGACCTATCTCGGACGCGACGCGACACCGGAATCTGTCGAGCATCTGCGCAAGGAACTGGGCCTCGATCGCCCGATGATCCAGCGCTACGGCGAATGGCTGGGAGGCATCGTCCAGGGCGATTTCGGAACCTCGTGGTCCAACCGCAACTCGGTTGCCGACCAACTCTGGAAGCGCCTGGGCAATTCGATGCTGCTTGCCGCTACCTCGGCGGCAATTGCGGTTCCATTGGCGCTCGGCCTTGGCATGATCGCGGTGCGCTACCGCAACCGCTTTCCTGACCGGGCCATCAGCATCCTGTCGCTTGCCGCGGTTTCGTTGCCCGAGTTTTTCATCGGCTACCTGCTCATCCAGTTCTTCACCGTTCAGCTCGGCGTCGCCGCGTTTCCGGCAACTGTCTATGACGGGATGAGCCTTGGCGAGCGGCTCTCGGCGATTGCCCTGCCTGTGCTCACGCTCGTCATTGCGGTGCTGGCCCACATGATGCGCATGACGCGCTCGGCGATCCTCAACGTCATGTCGTCACCCTATGTAGAGACCGCCGAACTCAAGGGGCTTTCGGCGCTGCGTATCATTGCCGAACATGCCGCGCCCAATGCCGTGGCGCCGATCGTCACGGTGATTGCACTGAATCTTGCGGCGCTCGTGGTCGGTGTCGTCGTCATCGAAGTGGTGTTCGTCTACCCGGGCATCGGCCAGTACATGGTGGATGCCGTGACCGTTCGCGACATGCCCGTGGTCCAGGCCTGCGGACTGATATTCGCAGCCATCTATATCGTGCTGAACCTGTTGGCCGACATCGTTTCGATCCTGGCGAACCCACGCTTGAGGCATCCGCGATGAGATTGAGGTCGATGCCAACAAGCGCACGCGTGGGGGCGGCGGGGATCCTGGTCGTTGTGGCGTGCGCACTCTTTGCGCCGCTGATCGCACCCTACGATCAAAGTGCCATCGTTGGTGAAGTCTGGGCCCCGATGGGCGGAGATTTCCTGCTTGGTACCGACAGCCTCGGTCGCGATCTGCTGTCACGCCTGATCTATGGTGCGCGCGCCACGCTCTTCGTCGCCCTGGCAGCAACCACGCTGTCATTCGCCATTGGCATGCTGCTCAGTTTCACCGCTGTCGTCAGCGGCGGGGTGGTCGATCAGCTTCTGTCGCGGTTCAACGACCTGATGATGTCCGTTCCCGGGCTGATCCTGGCACTTGTCGTGCTTGCGGTCCTACCGCAAGGCACACTGATCCTCATCCTGGTCATGGCTGCGATCGACTCGACGCGCGTCTATCGTATCGGCCGGGCGGTCGCGCTCGACGTCAGCGTCATGGATTTTGTCGAAGCCGCTTGGCTGCGCGGCGAAGGCAAGCTGTGGATTATCTTCCGCGAAATCCTGCCCAACACCCTGGCGCCCCTGCTCGGAGAATTCGGGCTGCGTTTTGCCTATTCCATCCTGTTTCTGTCGACGCTGTCCTTCCTTGGCCTCGGCATCCAGCCGCCGGCCGCCGATTGGGGCGGCATGGTCAAGGACAACAAGGACGGCATCATTTTCGGCGTTTCGGCCTCGCTCATCCCGGGTGCTGCGATCGCCGGCCTGGTCATCTCGGTCAATCTGGTCGTCGACTGGATGATCAATACCACGGCGAGCCTCAAGGGAGAGCGTGGAGATGGCTGAGATGCTCTCGGTCCGCAATCTACGCATCGAGGTGCGCGCGCACCAGGCTGATGGATCTACCAGCAACCTTGTGCTGGTAGATGGCGTCTCCTTCGATGTCGCAAAGGGCAAGGTGCTCGGCCTGATCGGCGAGTCAGGTGCAGGCAAGTCGACCATCGGCCTGTCGACTATGGCCTATGGGCGCGGTGGCGTGCGCATCTCGGGCGGGCAGGTCGTGCTAGACGGTGTCGACGTGACGGCCCTGTCGCCGGGTGGCGTGCGCACCATACGCGGCGCACGCGTGGCCTATGTTGCGCAATCGGCCGCCGCAGCCTTCAACCCCGCCCACAAGCTGGGGCGGCAGGTCGTCGAGGCAACCGTTCGTCATGGCCTCATGACACCGGCGGAAGCGAAGAAGCGCGCCCAGTATCTGTTCACGGTGCTCGGCCTTCCCGAACCGGAGCGCTTTGGCGAGCGCTACCCCCATCAGGTCTCGGGCGGTCAGCTGCAGCGCGCCATGACCGCCATGGCGCTTTGTGCCAAACCCGAACTCATCGTCTTCGACGAGCCGACGACAGCACTCGACGTCACCACGCAGATCGAGGTCCTGGCCGCCATCAAGCATGCGATCACAGAGACCGGAACTGCCGCGCTCTACATCACGCACGACCTGGCGGTCGTCGCCCAGGTTGCCGACGACATCATGGTGCTCAGGCACGGTAAGACGGTGGAATATGGCTCGAGCCGGCAGATCATCGAGACGCCGCGCGAGGACTACACCAAGGCGCTGGTGAGCATCCGCCAGGCAGTGCGCGAACCTGTCCGCCAGGCTGAGGAAGAGCTGCTGAAAATCGAAGGACTGACAGCAGGCTATTCGAACATGAATGTCCTGCACGACGTGTCGCTGTCGTTGCCGAAAGGCCAGACATTGGCGGTGGTCGGTGAGTCAGGATCGGGAAAATCGACCCTGGCGCGCGTTGTCACCGGGCTGCTGCCGCCGCAGCGGGGCACCGTCGCTTTCAAAGGCGAGAGGCTGCCCGCCGCCCGTAAGGGGCGTACGCTCGAGCAGCTTCGCCGCATCCAGATGATCTACCAAATGGCCGATACCGCGATGAACCCGCGCCAGAAAGTCGGCGATATCATCGGGCGGCCGCTCACCCTCTATTTCGGTCTCAGGGGCGCTGCGCGAACCAGGCGGGTCACAGAACTGCTTGGCCAGATCGAGATGGGTCCGCAATTCCTCGACCGTTATCCGGCCGAGCTCTCGGGCGGGCAGAAACAGCGCGTCGCGATCGCCCGCGCGCTGGCCGCCGAACCGGAATTGATGCTGTGCGACGAGCCGACTTCGGCGCTCGATCCGCTGGTGGCTGAGGGCATATTGAAGCTGCTGATGCGACTGCAGGAGGAGACTTCAGTGTCCTACCTGTTCATCACCCACGACATCGCAATTGTGCGGGCGATCGCCGATCGCGTCGCGGTCATGCACCGCGGCCGCATCGTTCGTCAGGGCGTCAAGGCTTCCGTCTTTGCACCACCCTATGACGACTACACCGAGAAGCTTTTGAGTTCGGTGCCCGAAATGGAAATCGGCTGGCTGGAACGCGTCCTTGCCGGACGCGCTCTGGTTCCGGCTGGATGACGGATCTTTAAGACAAGAGGGGAATGGAAATGAAGAAATCTAACTTGATCGGCTTGGACCTTGCGGCCAACAGGCGTGACTTCCTGAAGGGCACGATTGGCGCCGGCCTTCTGCTCGGCGGGCTCGCCGGCGTGGCCCATGCCCAGGCGGCGGCAACGCCGAAGAAGGGCGGCACCCTCAAGCTGGGCATCGACGGTGCTGCCACGACCGATACGCTTGACCCTGCAAAGGTGATTGGCGCCTTCGCCTTCCTGGTCGCGCGCACGATCGGCGATACGCTGGTCGCCAGCGATCCTGCCACCGGCAAGGCCCTCCCTGGCATCGCCTCCAGCTGGGAATCCAGCAACCAGTCCAAGGACTGGGTGTTCAAGATCCGCAATGACATCACCTTCCACAACGGCAAGAAGCTGACCGCAGAGGATTGCGCCCAGACGATCCGCCGTCACATGAAGGAAGAGTCGGGCTCCGGCGCGCGGGGCATGATTGCCTCCATCGAAACCGTCGAGGCCAAGGGCGAGGAGCTCCACGTCAGGCTCTCGGAGAGCAACGTCGACCTGCCGCTGGTCTTCACCATCCACCTGCTGATGATTCAGCCGAATGGCGGCATGGACAATCCTGCCGAAGGTATCGGCACCGGCGCCTACAAGCTCGTCAGCTTCGAGCCGGGTGTGCGCGCCGTGTTCGAGAAGAACGTGAATGACTGGCAGGACCGCGGCTACGTCGACAGCGTCGAGATGATCGCCATGAACGACGCCACCGCGCGCATCGCTGCGATATCGGCGGGACGCGTTCACTTCATCAATGCTGTCAGCCCAAAGACGGTGACGCTTCTCAAGCGCGCTCAGAACGTCGCGATCCTCAACGCACCGAGCCGGGGCCATTACACGCTGCCGATGCTTGTCGACACCGCACCCTTCGACAACAACGACCTGCGTCTGGCGTTGAAATATGCCATCGACCGTGAGGCCATGCTGCAGACGACGCTGGGTGGCTTCGGCACGGTCGGCAACGACTTCCCGATCAACGCCACCTATCCTTACTTCCCATCCGATATCGAACAGCGGGCATATGATCCGGACAAGGCCGCCTTCCATTTCAAGAAGTCCGGCCATGACGGACCGGTGGTGCTGCGAACGTCCGACGGCACTTTCCCCGGCGCCGTGGATGCGGCGATCCTCTACCAGGAGAATGCCAAGAAGGCCGGCATCCAGATCGAGGTCAAGCGCGAACCGGCTGACGGCTATTGGAACAACATCTGGCGCAAGGCCCCGTTCTGCATGTCCTATTATGGCAGCCGCCTGACCCAGGACCTGATGTATGCCACCGAGCACCTGTCGGGTTCGCCAGCCAACGAGACCAACTTCAATCGGCCGGACTTCGACAAGCTCATCAAGGAAGCGCGTGTGGTCGAAGACGAGGCAAAGCGCGCGGAACTGTACCGTGCCGCCGCACTGATGGTGCGCGACGAAGGCGGCTCGATTATCCCGGTGTTCAACAACAACATCAACGCCGCGACATCGGCCCTCAAGGGCTATGTCGACGACGTCGGCAACGACATGTCGAACGGCTATGTCGCCTCGCGCGTCTGGCTCGAGGCGTAGGCACGCCCCAGTCCAACGGTGGCCGGCGCTGCATGCCGGCCACCTCATCGGGCTGACCGTTGGCTCGGCCCGGAGGCAGTGCCCCTGTGCATGCCCAGTCTTAGCTCACGTCGATGCATTGCCTGATGACTCTTGTTCCAGCCGCGCGGCGTCGTGGTATGTTGGGACGTTACCTGATTTCAGCTGATTTCCAGGGCGACGATGCCAGAACAGGGAGTAGCAGGTCATGGCAAGTTCAGTTTCGATACATCCGGCCATCGATGGCGGCGTAAAGGCCGGCAGCCCGGGTTTCTCCGGGGGGACGCTGGTCTGCGCCTGCGTCGACCGGCCGGTGAGGGTGGCGATCAAGGGGCAGGTTGCCCACAACCATGCCTGCGGCTGCACCAAATGCTGGAAGCCCGAAGGCGCCAAGTTTTCGATCGTTGCGGTGACCGGACATGAGAATGTGACGGTGCTGGAAAATGGCGACAAGCTCGCCGTGGTCGATCCGTCGGCATTGATCCAGCGCCATGCCTGCAAGACATGCGGCGTTCACATGTATGGCCCGGTCGAGCGCGACCATGCCTTCAAGGGCCTCGACTTCATTCATCCGGAACGCTTCGAAGAGACGGGCTGGGCCGAGCCCGGCTTTGCCGCTTTCGTCTCCTCCATCATCGAGTCTGGTGTCGCCCCCTCGGAGATGGACGGCGTGCGCGCCCGGCTGCGGGAACTCGGGCTCGAACCCTACGACTGCCTGTCGCCTGCGCTGATGGACTACATCGCCACCTGGGTGGCGAAAAAATCCGGGGTGCTGAAGGCATAAGCACGTCGACCGGCGGTGCGTTGGGGGAGCACAACACTTTCCAGCGCATCGCAATCTGCTGGTCGAGAAAACCAAGATGTCCCGCGGCATCGCTAGGCCCTGGCGGGACTGCTTTGTCGCATCCCGGCTTTTTCGCCGCGCTTCGCATCCGTCTGCACTTTGTCTGGGTTTCCGGCTTTGCCTTTGCCCACTTGCAGCCGTTGTCCGCAGCGACTCGCGATGTGCGCAGAGGCATGCCAGAAATGCCCGCGTCGACGGCGGCGATTTCGGTGAGAAGGATTTTCTTTCTTTCCGTGGGTGGCGCGATAATAATCCTCGGCAATGAGGGTCATTCACTGCATTATTTGCGCCTTGGAGAGTTTTGGGGCGACTGCACGGCATACCGGCTGAACGTTCCGGCCTCTATCGGGGCTGCGGGAGCGATCCGCTGCAGCAGGTTGAAGGGGAGGCGATCGGTAGACCGTTCGTTCCTCCATTGCGTAACAAGAATTAGATCTGGAGCAATTTGAATGATTGGTGCCGCCGTCCTGTTGGACAAATATTCGAAGCCGGGTCGGCGCAGGTTCAGTGCTCTCGCGGCCACGGTCGCATTCGTCGGCGCCCTGTCGGTTGGCTCTTCCTTGCAGGCTGCCGAAAACTTCGACGCCGATGCCGCCATCGCGATCGGCTCGCTCTACGAGCCGCAGAACCTCGACAACACCGCCGGCGCCGGCCAGGGCATCAACGAAGCCTTCAATAGCAATGTCTATGAGGCGCTGTTCAGGCTGACTGATGCGGGCAGCGTCGAAAACGCTCTGGCAAGCGACTACAAGATTAGCGAAGACGGCCTCACCTACACCTTTACCCTGCAGCCGAAGGTCACCTTCCATTCCGGTGATCCGCTGACCGCCAAGGACGTGAAGTTCAGCATCGAGCGCGTGGTCGGACCCGACTCCAAGAGCTCGCGCAAGAAGAGCCTGTCGACGATCAGCTCGATCGAGACGCCCGACGACAGCACTGTCGTCGTCAAGCTTGCATCGCGCTCGATCTCGCTGCCCTACAATCTGAGCTACGTCTGGATCGTCAACGACGCGGCCAAGAACCTGACCGCGAGCGAAGACGGCACCGGCCCCTACAAGCTTCAGGACTGGCGCCGCGGCTCGACGCTCTCGCTGAAGCGTTTCGACGGTTACTGGGGTGAGAAGCCGACGAATGGCGAGGTGGTGTTCAACTACTTCACCGATGCGACCGCGCTCAACAACGCGCTGCTGACAGGTGCGGTGGACATCATCACCGGTGTGCAGAGCCCGGATTCGCTTGCCCAGTTCAAGGGCAATCCCGAGTTCCAGGTCAGCGAAGGCAAGTCCACCACCAAGGAGCTTCTGGCCTTCAACGACCGTGTCGAACCCTTCAGCAACGTCAAGGTGCGCAAAGCGATCGCCCGCGCCATCGACAAGAAGAAGCTGCTGGATTCGATTTGGGGTGGCTACGGCTCGCTGATCGGCTCGTTCGTGCCGCCGACCGACCCCTGGTATGTCGATCTCACCGGCGTCGATCCCTATGATCCTGCCAGCGCAAAGGCGCTGCTGGCCGAGGCGGGCCACGCCGATGGCTTTACCTTCACGCTCGACACGCCGAACTACGACCCGCATCCGATCGTCGCCCAGTTTCTCAAAAGCGAGCTGGCCAAGGTCGGCATCACCGTCAACATCAACGTGATCACCGCCAACGAGTGGTACACCAAGGTCTACAAGGCGCATGATTTCCAGGCGACGCTGCAGGAGCACGTCAACCATCGCGACATCGTGTTCTACGGCAATCCCGATTTCTACTGGGGCTACAACAACCCCAAGGTCGTGGACCTGATCGCCTCGGCCGAGACCAGCACGACTGTCGACGAGCAGACCGCCAAGCTGACCGACGCCAACAAGCTCATCGCCGAGGATGCGGCCAGCAGCTGGCTGTATCTCTATCCGCAAATCGTGATATCGAAGGCCAATGTCAGCGGCTATCCGGTCAACGGATTGAATTCGCAGTTCTTTGCCTACGGCATCAAGAAAAACGCGAACTGAGCCGTCAGGCTGATCCGTTCGCCTTGATCGCAAGGTCGCGGCCATAAATCGATGAGCATCGTGCGGGAGCCATTCCGCACGATGTTTCCGTAGGGGACGAAAGGAACCCGGTAATTTTTTCCTACATCCTTCGGCGGCTCGCCATTCTGGTCCTGTCGCTCTTCATCGCATCCCTGGTACTCTTCGTCCTGCTCAGACTGCTGCCGGGCGACCCGGCCAACGCCCTGCTGTCGGTGGGCGCGGACGCCAGGCAGATCGAGGCTGCGCGTGAGCAGGTCGGATCGAACCTGCCACTTTGGGAACAGTTCCTCCGCTTTCTCGGCAATCTCGTGCGCTTCGACCTCGGCAACTCTTTCGTCAGCGGCGCATCCGTTGCCGGCGAGATCGCCGCGCGCCTGACTGTCACGCTGCCGCTGACGCTGCTCGCCTTCACTCTGGCCGTGGTCATTGCCGTGCCGCTTGGCATCGTGTCGGCGGTCAAGGCGGACCGCTGGTATGGCGCGCTGATCTCGACCGTTTCGCAGCTCGGCATTGCCATCCCGGTGTTCTGGGTCGGTATCCTCCTGGTCACGGCCTTCGCCATCAACATTCGTATCCTCCCGTCGGGCGGCTTTCCCTCGCGCGGCTGGCACGCGCCGGCCGAAGCCCTGCGTGCGCTCGCCTTACCGGTGCTGACGATTGCGATCGTCATGTCTGCCTCGCTGCTGCGTTATGTCCGCTCGGCCACGCAGGATGTGCTGGGCAGCGACTATCTGCGCACCGCGCGCTCCATGGGCGCCAGCTTCACCGAGGCAATTGTCCGGCATGGCATCCGCAATGGCGTGGTGCCGATCATTTCCATTCTCGGTATCGAGCTGGCGTCGACCTTGCTCGGCGCCGTCGTTGTTGAACGCGTCTTCACGCTGCCCGGCCTGGGCTCAATGCTGCTGCTGGGCATCGAACAGCGCGATTACCCCAACGTGCAAGGTGTGCTCTTCGTGTCCACGCTGCTGGTGCTTCTGGTGGGCTTCACCGCGGACCTCGTCCAGCGGCTGATCGACCCCCGGCTGCGCGATAAGGCAGGAGCACGCTCATGAGCGCGGTCGACGAACTGATCGAGCCGGAGCCCGGCCCGCGCAAGTCGCTGTGGTCGCTGACCCTTGTGGTTGGCCTGATCCTGGTCGGCATCCACGTCGTGGTTGCGCTGCTGACATTGTTCTGGACGCCCTACGATCCGACAAGCACCTCGGGTGGGCGGCTCGAGCCTTTGTCCTTGCTCCATTGGGCCGGCACCGACCGGCTTGGCCGGGACCTGTTCACCCAGATCATGATCGGTTCGCGCATCGCGCTGACCGTCGGCGCCGGCGCCGTTGCCATCGGTGCCGCCATCGGTGTCACCATTGGCCTTCTGGCGGCCTTTGCCACGCGCTTCCTTGACGACGCGCTGGCCGCGACACTGGACATCCTGATCGCATTTCCGACCCTGCTGCTCGCCATGCTGGTGGTGGCTGCCAGCGACAGCCCGGGCCTGTGGTCGGCCATTGTTGCGCTCGGCATCGCCATGTCGGCAATCGTGGCGCGCCTGACGCGCATCCTTGCCAAGCGGGTGCTCCAGAACGACTACATCATCGCGTCGCGGACCTCGGGCACTTCCTGGCCCGGCGTCATGGTCAGGCACGTCCTGCCCAACATCTGGCCGACGCTCACCGTCAATTTCGCGCTGCAGTTCGGCCTTGCGGTCATTGCCGAGTCTTCGCTGTCCTATCTCGGCCTCGGCGCGCCGCCGCCCAATGCCTCATGGGGCCGCCTGCTTCAGGAAGCCCAGGGCACGGTCTACTCGGCTCCCATCGGCGCGATTGCGCCTGGTATCGCGCTGGTCACGCTGGTGATCGGCATAAACCTCCTGGCTGACGGCCTGCGCGACATCGGCGATCCCACCAGGAGGATCACGCGATGACCTCGCTTCTCTCCGTAGAGGGCCTGATGCTGAAGACCGGCGACAAGACGCTGGTCTCGGATCTTTCATTTTCGATCGCGCCGGGCGAACGCATGGGGCTGATCGGTGAGTCCGGTTCTGGCAAGTCGCTCACCGCCATGGCGGTGACGGGGCTTTTGCCGAAGACGATCGTGCCGAGCGGCTCGATCGAACTCGACGGCCGGCAGATCGTCGGCACGCCCGACCGCGCGCTCAACCAGCTTCGCGGCTCTTCCGTCGCAGTGGTTTTCCAGGAACCGCTGACTGCACTCGACCCGCTGATGAAGCTCGGCCGGCAGGTGGCTGGGCCGGTGGCACGTCGCCTGGCGCGCGAAGGCAAAGGCGCTTCGCGCCACGACGTCGAGCGCGAGGTGCTGACGCTTCTCGACCATGTCGCGCTGCCGCAGCCGGAGCGGGTTGCCAATTCTTATCCGCACGAGATTTCGGGCGGCCAACGCCAGCGCGTCGCGATCGCCATGGCGCTGGCATGCCGGCCAAAGCTGCTGATCGCCGACGAGCCGACCACGGCCCTCGACGTGACCACCCAGGCCGAAATTCTCAAATTGCTGGACACCCTGGTTCGCGAGCACGGCATGGCGCTTCTGTTCATCAGCCACGATCTGCCGGTCGTGGCCACCGTGGTCGACCGCGTGACGGTGCTGCGCAATGGCCGCGCGGTCGAGGAGGGGCCTGTCGACAAGGTCTTCGGGGATCCCGAACACGACTACACAAGGACGCTTGTGGCTGCTGCCCGTTCCTTCGACAAAGCGCTTGAGGGAACGGCATGACCATGCTCGACGTGCGTGATGTCAGCTTCGGCTACGACCGCCAGCGCAAGGTGCTGCATGGCGTCTCCTTTGTGGTCAAAAAGGGCGTCAGCGTCGGCCTCGTCGGCGAATCCGGCTCGGGCAAGACGACGCTCCTGCGCCTTCTTCTCGGGCTCGCCCGGCCGACCGGCGGCACCATCAACTTCGGCGACGCTGTCGTCGATCCGTCCAGCCGGACGTTCATGCGCGGATATCGTCGCTCGGTTCAGGCGGTGTTCCAGGACCCCTATTCTTCGCTCGATCCCAGGCAGAAGGTGCGCGACATCATCTCCGAGCCACTGCAGTCGCTTGCCATTCCCGGCTCGCACAGCGAGGCGGTGGCGGCATCGCTTGAGGCTGTCGGCCTGCCAGCCGATGCCGTCAATCGCTACCCGCACGAGTTCTCCGGCGGTCAGCGCCAGCGTATCGCCATTGCCCGCGCCATCGTATCGCGGCCGCAGCTGGTGCTCGCCGACGAGGCGGTGAGCGCGCTCGACCTGTCGACGCGCATCCGCATCGTCGACCTGTTCAAGCGCCTGTCGGAAAGCATGACGCTGGTGTTCGTGTCGCATGATCTCGGCGTGGTCGCTTCGCTCTGCGAGGAGATCATCATCCTGGAGCGCGGCCAGATCGTCGAAAGCGGCAACACGCGCGCCATCCTTGACGCCCCGCAGCATCCCTATACGCAAAAGCTCTTGCAGAGCGTTCCGCGCATGCCCAGCTAGGGCAGGCGTGGCAACTTCAGACCAAAGGCACAAGCAGCATGACGACCGACTACATCAGCCACATCGAGGACTGGCGCGCCAAGCGACTGGCCGATCTCAAGGCTGGCAATGGCTGGCTCAACATCATTGGCCGCTGGTGGCTTGAACCGGGTTCGGTGACGGTCGGCACCGCCGAGGACAACGATGTCGTGCTGTCGGCCGGACCGGCCCATGTCGGCACCATCACCCAGGAACAGGACGGCGGCGTCACCTTCGCGCCAGCCGACGGCACTGCCCCCATTCGTCTGAAGCTCGACAAGAAGAACCCGCCGCGCTTCAGCGTAGGCCAGCTGCTGCTCGAGGTGACAACGCTCAACGGCGAGAATGCCCTGCGCATCCGCGATACGGCCTCGACCGCGCCCGACGAATTTGCCGGCATCAGTTCGTTCCCCATCGATCCGAGTTGGCGCATCATTGCCGACTGGATCCCGCTGGCGACGCCGGTCGAGATGACTGTTGATACCGTACTCGGCATCCCGACCGAGGTCACCATCACTCACAAGGCGGCATTCACCCGCGACGGCGTGCGCTACGAGTTGCTGCCGACCCACGGCACATCGGAGGTGCCGCAATTCGTGCTCAAGGACCTGACCTCGCGCGATAAGACCTACCCCGCCTCGCGTTTCCTCTTGGGTGAAAGCATCACGGTCGACACCATCGTTCTGGACTTCAACAAGGCGTTCAACCCGCCCTGCGCCTTCACCGAGCACGCCGTCTGCCCGCTGCCGCCGGCAGAAAACGTCCTGCCGATCCGCATCGAAGCGGGCGAGCTCCGGGCCCACGGCTAAGATCGTCCACTCCGAGGGTGCCGCGGCGCGATCCGGACAACCTCGCCAAGTGCTTCCCATCCGGAGCAGAACGCACAGTTCGGTGCCCTCGGAGGAAGCACACTCCTGGCGCACCGCTATTGCCAGCGGCCGCCGATCCCGCGCATGTCGCTCGGGGTCATCCCGTAGGTCGTGGCGAAGGCGCGGTAGAAGGTGGCGAGGCTGTCGAAGCCGCAGGCGAATGCCACCTGCGTTATCGACAGGCTCGGGATCTCGACCAGCAGCCGGCGTGCGTCGCGGACGCGCATTGCGGCAAGTGTACGCGAGAAGGTGAGTCCTGCCTCTTCGAGCACGACATAGACCTGCCGCCTGGAGATGCCGAGTTCCATGGCTACGCGTGCCGGGTTGAGTCCCGGCAGGCGCTTGTCGCGCTCCATGATCTCGAGTGCGGCGTGCCGCACACCGGTCCGCAGGGCAGCGCGAACCTCGGGCATGCCGAGCGGTAGCCGGCCCCTCGCAGCCAGGGCAAGACGGGCGATGCTGGCGACGTCGCGCAACGGATCCGAGCCGGTGCGCTCGGGAGCCATCAGCGCATCGAACAGCGCTCGGAACGGTCTGAGGAACCAAGTGCCGCCGATGGGCTTGGCTGCAAACAGATCGTCGGCGCGCCGTCCCAACAGGATCTCGCCCTCGATCGGAATCTTCAGCATGCGGTACAGGAAGCCGCGCTCTCCATCCGGTTGTCCGCTGTAGGGCAGGTCGGAATGGCTGACCACCATGTCGCCGTCGTGGATGGTGTCGACCCTGCCGCGGCCGGTGTCGAGCAGGCCGCCGCCTGTCACCTGGTGGGCAATGCACAGGCTGTTGCCCGATATCCTGGCGATGTCGGTGTCGGTGCGCTTGATCCGGTAGGACGAGGCGCGCATTTCCGAGGCGACGGCGCCGCCCACGGCATGGGCCCGGAACGAGCCGTGGAAAGACAGCCGCTTCTCGGCCGCAAGTTCGATGGTCACGCCGAACAGGCTCTTGCCGCGCACTTCGCGCCACTGATCGAACCGCCGTTCGGGGGCTATGTCGTCGGTGGTGAAACTGATCATGTTGCGGGCCTTGGGCAGAGGCGGGCGGCAGGGATATCGGCTGGTTCGCGGAACCCTACAACAAGAACAGGCTCCAATGACAGCCGTCGCATCTGGCATTTGCTGGGTATGTCGCGCGCGGCTGCCGTCGTAGCCAGTTTCGTTGGCCGCATTTGTTGGAAACCGCGGAATACTGCGCTTTCTTCAGCAGGTGACGACCGATCCGTATCCCCTTGATTGCGTCGATTTCGCAGCAGCGGCCGCCTCGTTCTGCACGCAATGAGAAGACGACGCCTCCCGCCTTTCGTAGAGCCGTCGCGGGAATTGGGCGTTCCCGCCCGCCGCCCTCCTGTTGCCTCAGCCGGGCAGTGGCTGGCGCTGCGGGCGGGCAGCGGGATCCCCTGTGGATGACGGGTCGGGCGGCATCGGACAGTGCCGTCCGGTTCGGACAAGGAGGCGGTTGTGCATTTCAGCTGGACAAGGAACGGTTCTGTGGCAGCCCTGTTGCGCGGAGGTCGTATATGGGCCTGAGCGTCGAGGCGATATCGGGTAACAGGCTGATCCTGCCGATGGTCAAGCACCAGTCATCGGTGATGCTGCAGATGTTCAACCTCAATCCCAGGCTGTCGTCGGTCTTCGCCACGCAACAGCGCTGGCTCTTGGCGCATGCTGCGGTTGCCCTTTGCTTTCGTGAAAGTCCCGAGGATATGCCGTCCATGGTCGTGGCGCGCTTCCTGCAAGAAGTGGCTTTCCACGAGATCGCGAGCCGCAACACTGCCGACGCCTTCGTCAAGGAGATGCTGCGTTACGGCTATGCCATCGCCATGGAGGACCCGCGGGATCGGCGGTCGCGTCCCGTTGCAGTGGCCAAGGAAGGGCTCATGCTGTTGCGCGGCTGGGCGATGGCGCACCTCGTCACGCTTGACGGTCTCGACGGACGCAACCGCCTCGCTGCCTTCCACGCCGACGAAACCGCCTTCGCGCGGCTGCAGACGGAGATTGCCCACGGCCTGCTGACGAGTGCCGCCATCCGCGAGCCGCAGGACACGTTCTCGTTGTTCACCTGGCTCAACAATGGCGGCGTCATCATGGACTGGCTCATCACCAGTCTCGGCGAGGTGGCCCCGGACGGCCGCTCCTACCTGACCTCGATCATGTCGATCACCGAGATCGCGGAGCGGATCAACCTGTCCCGCACGCACTTCGCCCGCAAGCTGCGCGAGGCGGAAGTCATGGGCAGCCTTGGTTGGAGCGGTAAGCGCGGCGAATCTGCCATGTGGTTGTCCTCGGGCTTCGTCGCCGAGATGATCGGTGCCCAGGCACTCAAACTATCCATCATCGACGCCGCCTGTGAACGGTCGTTCCTGTACTGAGGGACCAGTCCGACCGTCGAGATGCTCGGGGATCGCAGAGCGCACTGGTACGGCTAGAAAACCGGCGCGGCGTGCCGGCTGCCGAAAGCTCTTGTCAGATGTGCTCGGCGATCACCTGGAGGAAAGCCGGGCCGTAACGGTCGAGCTTGGCTTCGCCGACACCGGGTACGTTCGCCATTTCCGCGCGCGACGCCGGCCGGGCCGCCGCCAGCTCGATCAGGGTCTTGTCGTGGAAAATCACATAGGGCGGCACGTTCTGCAGGCGCGCTATTTCGGTGCGTTTCCGCCGCAGTGCCTGGAACAGGTCCTGGTCCGCATCGGTGACGGCAGACTGCGCCGCACTGCGCGCCACCTTGCCGCGCCTGGCGCGCGTCGGTGCCGGCACGCGCAGCATCAACTCGGGTTTGTCGCGCAGGAAGTCGCGGCCGGCGGGCGCGATCGACAGGCCACCATGGCCGGCGAGGTCGACGTCGACCAGGCGCAGCGCAATCATCTGGCGCAGGATCGCCCGCCAGGTTCTGTTGTCGTGCTCGGTACCGATGCCAAAGGTGGAGATGCGGTCATGGCCGAACTGGGCGATGCGCTCGTTGTCCACCCCCAGCAGCACGTCGACGATGTAGGCTTGCCCGAAACGCTCGCCGGTGCGGTAGATGCACGACAATGCCTTTTGCGCGGCAATAGCGCCGTCGAACAATTTTGGCGGCTCGGCGCAGGTGTCGCAATTGCCACACGGTTCGCACTCGTCGCCGAAATAAGACAGCAGAACCTGTCGGCGGCAGCTTGCTGTCTCGGCCAGTCCAAGGAGTGCATCGAGCTTTTGCCGCTCCATGCGCTTGCGCTGGTCGGGCGCCTCGGACTCCTCGATGAAACGGCTGCGCAGCGCGATGTCGTCGTAGCCGTAAAGCATCAGCGTATCGGACGGCAGGCCGTCGCGGCCGGCACGCCCGGTCTCCTGATAATAGGCCTCGATGCTGCCAGGCAGGTCGATATGGGCGACGAAGCGCACGTCCGGCTTGTCGATGCCCATGCCGAAGGCGACGGTGGCGACCATGATCACCGCCTCGCCATGCTGGAAGCGCATCTGGTTGGCCTCGCGCGCCGCCTTGTCCATGCCGGCATGGTAGGCGAGCGCGTCGTAGCCCAGCCCCTGCAGCCAGGCAGCGGTTTCCTCGGTCCGGCGTTTGGACAGGCAGTAGACGATGCCGCTCTCGCCCTCGTAACGCTTCAGGAACTCCTTGAGCTGGGCGCGCGGATTGTCCTTTTCCTCGATGGCGTAGCGGATGTTGGGTCGGTCAAAGCCGGCTATGAAGGCATCCGCCTCGTCTATCTCGAGATGCGACAGGATTTCCGCACGCGTCGGCTCGTCGGCGGTGGCCGTCAGTGCCATGCGCGGCGTGCCGGCGAAGCGACCCACCAGTGCGTCGAGCTGGCGATAGGACGGCCGAAAATCGTGCCCCCATTGCGACAGACAATGCGCCTCGTCGATGGCGATCAGCGACAGCTTCACGCCATCCAGCAGCTCCAGCACATCGGGTCGCAGCAATGTTTCGGGAGAGACATAGAGCAGATCGAGTGCCCCGGCACGGATGTCGCGCCACAGCGCGCGGCGGTCGTCGGGCGAAAGATCGGAATTCAGCCCGGCCGCCCGCACGCCTGCCTGCCTGAGCGCCGCCACCTGATCGGCCATGAGTGCCAAGAGCGGCGAAACGATAAGCCCCATGCCGGGACGGACGATCGCGGGAATCTGGTAGCACAACGACTTGCCGCCGCCTGTCGGCATCAAAACGAAGGCATTGTTGCCTGAGATCACATGCTCGACGATCCGCGCCTGCGGCCCTCTGAAGGCATCATAGCCATAAACGGTCTTGAGGATTTCGAGGGCGGTGGCGGTCATCGGCAGCAGAACGGAGAATCACGGAAACGTCCTTCATAGCAGCTTCGCCACGTCCGCGATCATCGATGCGTCTTTCTGTTCGCCTGTCATGCAGCCGAACGGGAATTTCGCACCTCGCATTGCCCGACTGCCGCTTCAGTTGCCGGACGGACGAAGCCCAGACGCGATATCGGAACTATCGGTGTTGTTGCCGCGATACGACTGCATCTGAAGCACGTCGGGCGGTTCAATACCTGTTCTTGAGGCCGTCGCGTAGCTCCAGCCCCCTCTACTCCAAGAAGCGAACCTGGGTTGAGAGGGCTGATCGGCGAAAGATCTGCAGGTGTATTGTTAGAGAATAGCAAACACGCAACTCACAGTGCGCGCCAGATTGGCAACGACTGCCTCTTGGCTTGGTTAACGCAGCAAGCAAATTAAGCACGAAGTAACTTTCTGAATCCGGCTGCTTGGATAGCATGGCTCTTTCATGCAAAATCTATTACAAAGGTCTGCGCGGCGATTATCGGAGAGTTGCTCCATGCAACACATGAAGTTAACGGCTACCGCGCTCGTTACGCAGAATTCCCTGTCCTATCTCGAACATGTGTTTGCGCTCAACGAAGCGCGCCAGCCACTGGTCAACGTTCCGGATGAGGCCTTCGCCAAGGCACTGACAGGCATCCGTATCGAGCGCTGCATCGTTCCCGATGAGGGAACCGGCTGGTTTACGGCAAGCCACCCGCTCATCCACGATGATCGGCCGGCCCAGATCACCTACACCTCCGGCACCGAGGGCAAGCCAAAGGGCATCGTCCTGAGCTACGCGAACCTGGCGGATGCGGCGGAGCGGATCATCGAGCAGATGGGCCTGACGCCTGATGTCCGTGAATATGTTGGCGTGCCGGTGACCTACAGTTTCGGCATCGGTCGCATCCGCGCGGTCAGCGCGGCGGGCGGCCGAACCTATCTGCCGCCGCGCGGCTTCGATCCGCTCGAGCTGTCTCGAATGCTCAAGGCGGATGAGGTCAACGCCCTTTCCGCCGTACCGACCCTCTTGCGGATTCTGCTGCAGAACCCGTCAGTCATCGGCGAGGCCGGCAAGAAGCTGCGTTGGCTGGAAATTGGCTCGCAATACATGACGGGCGCCGAGAAGCGCGGGATTCGCGACCTGTTCCCCAATGCCCGGATCGTTCAGCACTACGGCCTCACGGAGGCCTCGCGCAGCACCTTCCTGCAGATATCGGACGTTCCCGATGCTTTGCTGGAGTCAGTCGGCCGGGCGGTCGGCAAGACCGAGGTCGGCATATCTGAAGATGGTCGTATTCGCATTCGCGGCCCGCATGTCGCCCGCTGGCGCGTGGAAACCGATCAACTGGCGGACCTTTGCGATGCCGACAGCTGGCTGCAGACCAGCGATCTGGGCCACATCAAGGACGGCTATGTCTATTTCGACGGCAGGGCCGACGACCTGATCAACAGTGGCGGCGTGAAGATCAATCCCGACATGCTCGAGGCACGGATCGGCAAGCTGCTGGGGCAGGTCGGCAAGGTCGTCGTGGCCAAGGTGCCGGACGCATTGCGCGGCGAGGGTGTCCTTGTCGTCGCCGAGTCCGAGGACCTTGCCCCCGATCAGCTCCATGCCACTTCGGCCGAGGCCCTGAGGGAACTCGGGCTATATGCAGGCGATGCACTGCATGTCAGGGTCATGCCGGCAATTCCGCGGACTGCGACCGGCAAGCCTTTGCGTCGCGTCCTGACCGAAGAGTTTGTCCAGCAGGCCAAGGCCGCTGCGGCCGTTCCGGTTGCCGACCAGGCGGCGGGGTCGCGAGCGGGCGATGTGCAGGCATTCTTTGGGGAATTTTTCCGCGGAAGCAAGATCGGCCCCGACGACAGCTTTGAAACCATGGGTGGGGATTCGCTCAGCTACATCCAGTTCTCGCTTGGGTTCGAGGATCGATTTGGCCCGCTGCCCAGCGGTTGGGAAGCGCTGACGGTCACCCAATTGCAGGCGCTGAGCGCAGCGCAAGCGGAAACGCATGCCGCGTCCAAGGGATGGGCCTGGCGGCGGCTGGAATCCGCGACATTGACGCGCGCCTTCTTCATGATCTGCATTGTTGCCTTGCACCTGGATACATTCGTCTACAGCAGCAATTGGGGCGCGGCGTATTTCCTGTTCATGCTGTGCGGCTACAGTGTCATGCGCTTCCAGTGGCCCGAAATCAGCCGGACCGGGAATGTCGGCACGATTTTCGGGACCGTGCTGCGCGTCGCGATCCCGACATTGCTGGTCACCGTCACGATGCAGCTGTGGGCGAGGACCTTCGAGCTGAAGCCGCTGCTGCTGATTTCCAACTGGTTTGACGCGCGCGAGTATCAGGTCGCATTCTACTACTTCGCCGAGATCTACATGCAGTTGCTGCTGGTGATTGCCGCGCTGCTGTCAATTCCCCTACTACGGGCGACACTTCGCAAGTGGCCGATGGCGACCTGCACCGGGTTGATCGTCCTGGCCATGGTGGTCAGCTGGATGGTCGAGCAGGTCTGGGACACGACCTACCTCTACCATCGCACGCCCATGTGGTACCTTTGGACAGTCGGTGCCGGCATGCTGATGGCCAGCGCGCGCGACTTGAAAGGGCGCGTGGCGGCCATGGTGATCGTGACCGTCGCAGTCCTGATGCATCATGGCTTCACGTCGGCAAGCGCCTATATCGTGGGTGCCTCGGCATTGCTGCTTTTCTGGCCGGAGATATCGGTTCCCGCTCCAGTCAAGACGGTCGTCGGCGAGATCGCAGCATCGTCGATGTTCATGTATCTCAGCCATGGCCAGACCAAGTCCCTGGTCACCCGGCTGTTTCACGGGCCGATGCCGTGGCTCTCCCTTTTCGCTGCCATTGGCGTCGGAATCGTCTTTGCACGCACATACAACTGGGCCGACGGCAAAGTGCGTGCGTTCGCAAGGAAGCATCGAGGCGGGGCCCTAAGCGGCCCTCCCTCGACCTCGTCGGCGTAAGCCCTGCCACTCGATTCAATGGTCTGAAGTGACGCGAACGGGCTTTCCTGTCGAATCGTAGAGCCTGCCGCCCAGGAAATAGTCGCCATCATGCAGCTCGGCGATGTCCTGATAGCGCAGGATGCGTTCCGTTCCCGCGACGAAGACGGACTGCTGCTCCGAATTTCCGGCGCGAAAATGGTTGAACAAGAGGTTCAAGCTGATCGCCATCAGAGCGGCCGAGCTGATACCGGAATGGAAGATCGTGACGAACCAGGCGGGGAAATGTTCATAGAACTGCGGGGCCGAGATCGGGATCATGCCGAAGCCCAGCGAGGTCGCGACAATCACCAGGTTCATGTTGTTGGCATAGTCGACTTTGGACAATGAACGGATGCCGCTTGCTGCGACGGTGCCGAAAAGCACGATGCCGGCTCCGCCAAGGACCGAGGGCGGTATTGCTGCAATCACGCGACCCATGATCGGCAAGAGCCCGAGCGTGACCAGGATCAGGCCGGCAGCAGCCACCACATAACGGCTCTTCACCCCCGTCACCGCGACAAGCCCGACGTTCTGCGCAAAGGCGCTCTGCGTGAACGAACCGAATGCCGGTGCGATTGCGCTCGAAAGCATGTCGGCGCGCAGGCCATCTCCGAGCCGGCGCGAGCTCACCTTGGTGCCGATGATTTCACCGACCGCGAGCACATCGGCGGAGGTTTCCACCAGGGTGACGATGACGACGATCAGCATGGAGAGCGTTGCTGCAACGCTGAAGGTCGGCCATCCGAAATGGAACAGGGTCGGGGGCGCGAAGATAGGCCCGGTTATGACCCGTGAAAAATCGGCCATGCCGAGGGCCCAGGCAATCACGGTGCCGATCACCATCGACAGCAGGATCGAAAGCCGCGAAATCCGCGCACTGCCAAGCTTGCTGAGCAAAAGCACGATGCCGAGCGTCAGGGCCGCCAGGCCGATATTGGCCTTGCTGCCGAAATCGGGGGCACTGCTGTTCCCGCCCATGGCCCATCGCGCGGCGACTGGCATCAAGGTCAGGCCGATGGTCGTGATGACGATGCCGGTGACCAGAGGTGGGAAGAATTTGGTGATGCGCGAGAATATCGGGGTGATCAGCAGGCCGATCAACGATGCGACGATCACCGCGCCCAGCACGCCCTGCAGCCCGCTGCCGGATGACACGATGGCGGTCATGGTCGCCACGCCGGCAAAGGAAACGCCTTGGACAAGTGGCAGCTGGCATCCGAAGAACGGGATGCCGAGGGTCTGCAACATTGTCGCCAGACCGCCCGCAAACAGCGATGCGGTGATGAGCATCCCGACCTCGTCCATGGACAGGCCTGCCGCCTGTCCGATGATGAGCGGGACGGCGACGATGCCACCATACATCGTCAACACGTGTTGAAAGCCATAAGCCAGGTTGGCGCCAAGGCCGAGATGTTCATCCTCCGGCCGTGTCGTTTCGGCCGTCTTTGCGAGCGTCGCAACCAAAGCAGGTCTCCTCCCAGCTTGAGTACAAGGCGATGATCCATTCTGGGGGGACACGCAGCGCCGCGTGTAGGCAGGCTTTTGGTGAAGCATTTTCGCATAGATCAAGAAGGTGGAGGCGCATTGTCCCTGCCGGGCATGGCCTTGATCCGACATGCCGTGCTCGGGGATTGTGGGAAATCGCGTGGTCAGTGGACCTTTGCGGCGGCACGACGACTTGCCGCCACCCGTCGGCATCAGCACGAAGGCATGTTGCCTCAGATCACATGTTTGACGATACGCGCCCACGATCCCCTGAAGGCATCATAGCCATAAACGGTCTTGAGGATTTCGAGAGCACTCATCGGCAGCAGCACGGACAATTATGGAAGCATCCTTCATAACAGCTTCGCCACGTCAGCGATCATTGATGCATCTTTCTGTTCGGCTCCTTGTAGCCGCTCCTCGGTGATACCGGTGGTTGGGCTTGAGTCCTTGAAACCATTATGCATTTCGCATTGACAGCCAGAAAAACCATGGCATCACTTCGATCCGCTCGGATCATGTATGTGCTTCGGCTGCAAGCTCGCCTTGATGCTCGTTGTCTTGACGAAAAATGCGTCGTTGCGACCGATGTAACTGGTCTTTGTCCTTCCGGAAGTCGGATTGACGATCCGAACTGCAGTGGCGATTGGGGGAGGCGCGGATTGGCTACGGACACTGTCGAAAACCAGGTCATCCGCTCGTCGCAGTTGAACCGCGATGAGAACTACGAATATTGGCGCATGGGGGTGGCGAGCCTGTTCGACGCCATTCCGTCGAAGGATGGCCTGGACGATTTCAGGGCTGACCTCAGCAGCTACAATCTCGGCCATTTCCTGGTCGGCGCCTCTTCGGCGAGCGCGCAGCGTTTCGTCCGGTCCCCGGACCGGGTGGCTGCGACCGGCGTCGATCACCTGCTCATCCAGCTCTACGTCAAGGGCGAATGCGGCTACGACGCGGATGGCGGGATCGGCCATGGCGTGGCCGGGGATATCGTCTGCTTTGATCTCAGCCGGCCGATGCGCAGCCAGACCACCGACATGGACATCGTCAGCCTGATCCTGCCGCGCTCGCTTATCCGGCTGGCCCCCCGGGTCATCGACGATCTTCACGGGGCAAGGGTCGATGGGGCGTCGACACTGGGCATCCTGCTTGGCGAGCACATGAAGACAATGGCCAGGCTGGCGCCCAAGCTCGCCGGTCCGGACGGACGGTTGGCCGCAGAGGTTGCTTCCGCCATCGTGTCGAGCGGATTTTCGGCGGCGGTCGCGGCCGAGCGCGAAGCCCTGACGGACGCCACACTCCAGACGATCCAGATTTTCATCGAACGCAACCTGACCAGTCCGGCCCTGTCCGCCGACATGATCATGCGCCATTTCGCGCTGTCACGATCTGCTCTCTATCGCCTGTTCGAGCCGATCGGCGGCATTGCCGACTACATTCGCGAGCGCCGGCTCAAGCTGGCCTACCTGAAACTCACTTCGGTCGGTTCCTCAAGGGGCTCGGTCGCCAAGCTCGCCTATTCGACGGGCTTTGCCAGCGAGAGTGGGTTTTCACGCGCGTTCCAGCAGCATTTCGGCGTCCGCCCGAGCGAAGCGATCCGCAATGCGGAGGCGGGCGTCCGCCTGAAGGCCGGGCTTATCGCCGGAGAAGACAACTGGATGCAGGACTGGCTGGACAAGCTGCGCTCCATGGCCTGACATTCGCGAGCATCTCGCCCACATGCGGTGCCGCATGGACGAGCTGCCAGGCTGCTGAGAAGAGGGTGACCGCAATCGTCGCAATCGCCTCAACCTGGTCTTACGGCGTGTTCCCCTCGATAACGGCATCGTCGCTGTCATAGGCGTGGACGCCGGCGTTGCCCCGGCCGACCACGCGGTTGTTGCGCACGGTCACGCCGGTGGACGTGTTGATCATGATGCCGGCTCCGCCGATTGCATTGATGACGTTGTTTTCTGCAACCGAATTGTGGCTGTAGGGCCCAAGATTGATCCCGTATGAAAGGCTCAGATTTGTCGTCGTCAGCACATTGCCGCTGATCGTATTGGATGTCGATCGCACCGCCTGGATGGCAGCTGCGCTTTCGCCGTTCGTGGTGACCGTATTGCCAGATACCGCATTGTTGTCGCCATAACGCAGATAGATGCCAGTAGCGCCCCGCATCTGGGTCGAGACGACGTTGTCGCGGATGGCCAGGTTGCTGCTTCGGTCGGTGAGGATGCCGAAGGCGATCGTCTGGTACCACCAATTCGTGTCGTTCGTCGTTTTGGTGGCGACCGTATTGCCGGCGATGGTGGCGCCGTTGCTGTTGAGCAGGTGGATGCCGCGGCTCATGTAGTTGTTCGTGGTCACCCGGTTTCCTGTAATCGCAATGCCGGCACTGTCGGTGACATGGATGCCGTTGGCCTGGGTGCCGTTGGTGGTGATCGTGTTGTTGGCGATGGTCAGGCCGCCGCTGTTGTGGATGGCCATTGCATGGGACGGGCGCGCGTCGGGCTCGGTGTCGCCAAAGCCGTTGCCGTTGCCATTGGTGGTGATGGTACTGTTCCTGATGATGCCGGCGGCATTGTCGGCGACGATCCCGATGCCGCTGGCGCCGTTCTGCACGATGGTGACGCCGTCGATGGTGAAGCCCGTGCTGCCGTTGATCGACAGGGCAATGCCCTGGGCCGCGGTGATGTTTCCGCCCCACAGGCTGAAACCGGTGGTGTTGTTGACCTCCATGCCATTGGCCGCCGAAACGACGGTGACATCGTGCAGGCTGGCGCCGCTCGCGCCGGTGACCGCCGAGGACGCACCGCCAGACGAGGTGTTCTCTACCGAGATGCCACGCAGGCTGCTGCCCGTCGCCATGGCGACCAGGGTGTTGCTAGCCGCGCCCGAGATGCGCCCGGCGCTTCCAGGCGCTGCAAAATCCACCTCGACGCCGCTGGTGGCGCCCTTGAGCTTCAGCACCGCGCCACCGCCGGCAAGCATCTGGTTGGCGTTGAGCGAAATTCCGCCCGAGGCGGCAAGGTTGCCGCTCAACAGCACGATGCCATTGGCGCCGACGCTGTCGAGGGCGGCCTGAAGGGCTGCCTGGTCCTGCGTCGTCCCGTCGATGCGAATAACCGAGGCGACGGTGTTGCCGTTCCACAGGTTGATTGCGTCTTCGGTGGAGGTGAGCGTCTTCTTGCTGATGCTCGCCGTGTTGCCGGTGTTCGAGACGATGTCGACGTCGCGCACCACCGTGTCGGCCATGCGCCGCTCCATGTAGGAGAGCGGTTCGCGCGGAGCTGAGGACGGAGCCTGCAGCGGAATGCGCAGCCGCGCCTGGGCGATCACCTGTTCGCCGCGGACGTTGTCGTGCTGGAAGGTCAAGCCCCCGGTCACCTTGACGCCGGGCAGGCCGGCGACGTCGTCGGCCGTCAACTCGAAGCGTGCCCGTGGTCCGGCCACGGCGTCTACGCCGGAGCCGTCGAAATAATAGCCGCCGACGAAAGCACGCATATCGAAGCCGGAGCCCGGCTCGAACACCGGCAGCCGGACCCCGACCTCGGCATCCACACCTGCCAGTGCCTTCTCAACCAGGTAACTGGTGGTGTCCGTCTGGATCGCCCGGCTCTGGATCGCCAGCGACGTGCCGGTCAGGACGGCTTCGCTGCTCCAGGGGCCGACCGTGGTTGTGGTGCCAAGATCCATCCGCTTCTCGCTGTCGCCAATGGGCAGATAAGCATTGGCGCGCAGGTCGAAGTCCTCGCTCAGCGCCTCGGCACCCAGTGTCAGCTGATGAAACGTGTTGCCGAGGGACGAGCGGCGGACGTCATAATAGCCATAGGCGCCCACGTTCCAGCCCGACGGCAGCATGTGCCTGATGCCGAGGCCGAAATTGCCCTCGACGGAGTCGTTATTGTCGAACTTGCCGCGCAGGTCGGTGAAGACAAGCGTGTCGTCGTTCTGGAGTATCGGCACGAACAGGTTCGCCTCGCCGAGCGACCGTCCCTTGCTCACCTGCGCTCCGGTTTCGACCCATGGCGCCCAGCGCGTGGCGAAGACGTCGTCTGCGTGGGCGGGAGACACCGAACAGATTGCCGCTATCGAGGCAGATGCGAGCCATGCCGTGCGCGTCAGCGTGTGCAGGGAAAATGCGGCACGCGGCAAGCCGGCGAGCTCCCGTCCGATGGTCTGGGTTTCGCGGCGGATTCCGCGAGGCGAACACGCTGAAGATGGCACGGGAAGCTTCCTTGATCCGTTTGGGCGGAGTCATAGGAGGAACAGACGAACCCAGCCAGAACGCTTCGCCGTCATTCTGTCCCGAAATGCCGGCTTTTCATCCCAGGGCACGTCGGCCTGGAAAGCACCGGCCACGGGCTTCAGATTTTGTTCGTCTGGTGCGAACCGATCGTTAGGTTGGTGCCGTTGTTTTCGTGGGAAACAGGGAGTTTCTCGCCTGAGCCGCGAAGACTCATCTCACCGTCCGCCGGCTGATCGATGCAGACGTCCTGCTCAGCATCGAGGATGATGGACGAATGTCGGCAGGTACAAAACTCGGGCTTGGCGGACGCTTTTGATAGCTTGAGGGCTCAATCCGGTCTTGAGCGGCGATGCTGGGTCTCCTGCACGAATGTGCTCGGCCGCGAGATGTTCGCTAAGGCGGCCAGCGGGTCAGATGAGCAATGGGGACACGAACGAAGCACTTACCAGCAGTCAGACGTAGGAAGATACGTCTTCGGCCGCGGGCCGGACGACACCACCCATTGTCGCGGGTATCGCTGCGCTGACTTCATCTGGAATGATCTCGTCGCCAAAGCGGCGGCGCATATGGCGGGCCAAGCCTACAATCACGTTTTCCTTCGCCTCGCGGGGGCGATAAAGGCGCGCGGATGTGTAGTAGCTCCAGAGCACCGCTGCGCGGGCATATTTTCGCGGGCTGAGTGCCAGGTGGATGCGAACGGGCAAAGACGGCACAGTCTCGTTTGGACTGGCATATACGAGCCTGTAGGGACCTTTGCTTATCGGGCTTTTGGTCAGCTTTTCAAGTTCGCGGTCCTTCGCCTCGAAATTGCCCGAAGCCAGCAGGTTCTGGCAGATGCATGACGTAACGTAGCGCTCGAACACAGAGCCGGGTTTGCACAAGGGCCGCGCGCGGTGAAGCAAGTCAAGCGCGCCGTCGAAGTCGCCCGCGAAGCCGCGCAAACGCCCAAGTATCGACAGACCGTCGGCCAGCGCCGTGGACCGGGCAAACGCCTCCTCGGCGATTTCCAACGCAAGCACCTGGTGAGCCGGCCCCATGAAACTGAGAACATGTGCCGCAGACAGCGCATTCTCTGGATCGTCCAGCAGGTCGGGAAGAACCTCGAGAACGAGGCTCTCCATAGCGGCCTGATCGCGTTCGCGGGGATCCTCGTTGGCCAGAAAGCGCCAACCGTCGATGATGTAACCAGTGTAAATGTTGGCCGCCAGCATCAGGCGCGTCACGGGGGTTGCATTCCCGTTGCGAATTAACTGGCGCAACCGCGCATCGTTCTTGCGCCAGATGGAAGCAGACGGGAACGCTTCTCCCTTCAGCTTGGCTATTTCGCCGGACAATCCGGCTGGCCCGTCGTCGGCAAACAACTCGCCGGCCTCGACCATTCTGACGGCCAGGGGCGCCACATCCGAGGCGCCCGGTCGGTCGACCTGGAATTGCCAGAGTGCAGAAAGGTGACGATCGGCCAGGACGTTGAAGTCGATGTCGTGGCAGCTATCGCGCCGCACAAGGATGACCTTTGTGTTCTCCTTGCTTTGCAGACAGGAAACGCATTCCCTCCTGCCGCCAGATACGATGAAAGTCAGATTTATCCGAAACGTGAAACCAGCTTCGGCTTCATCGGGTCTGACCGACACGACGCGCCCGGCGGGCAGTTGCTTCCTAAGGGCCTGCGCTACCCCTTCGGCAAACTCGATGGCGTGGCTGTCAGCGTGCTCCTGCCCGATGGTGACAATGGGCCCTACGGCGACGAAGCATTCCGCCAGCTGACCAGTCTGCACGGAATGGGCCCCAACCCAAACATATCCCTCGCCATACCGCGTGCCGATGAATTTCGGGTTCTTGGCCGAGTCCCCGATCTTGCTTCTAAGTCGATTTATGAAAAAATCCACGTTGCGGTCCGAAGAGTCGGATCCAACTTCTAAGACCGCGTCCAGCAGTTGTTCACGACTTCGCAGAATTCCTGCATGGGCGATCAGATCCGCGAGCAACAGTCGTTCCGCCCGCGTGAATTTTATCATTTTTCCATCGTCGCCATGTGCGTACGAATAGTCTGGTGCGAAGGTCAGGTTTTGGTAATGAACGCCCGCCATTTGCTAGAACCAAGCCGGAGTTGCCTGGTGCAGGTCTACAGCAAAGCAAATCTGGAATCGAGGCGAAATGGAATGCGCCTTATATACCAGAAATGACGTCTTTTAGACGAGGTACTCCATTGTCTTGCCTGCCGACCATTGCGGTCTTTGCTCGCTGTCGAGCTCCTCTTCCTTCTTGATCAGGCGTCCGGTGCTCTTCTTGCAAGACGTACAGCAGCCGGTTTGACCCATCCGTCTGGCGACAGCAGCATCCAGTCGGCCGCGGCCCATATCAGGCAACATGTCATGAAGCTCAGGGCCAACAGCAGTTCCGGGATGTTTTCCAGCAGCACAAGCTCCCGCCAAAGCGCGGCCGCGCCCACAAGGACCGCCGGCACGCGGCTTACCAGGACCAGATCCTTGCAGAAATCGGCAACACGCAATCGGGCAAAGGAGCCCAGCCTCGCTGCTGTGCCACCCAAGGCACTGCCGAATTTGCCCGCGGCGTGCAGCAAGCCTGCCGAAGCGGCAAGCCACGGATTGCCCATGATGACCAATCCGATCCCGAGAAGGATCGCGCCGATGCCGGAAAGCACATCGCCTTGCCGATTGAGCCCGGGGTGGGGCGGCGCACCGTTTGACCAGGCCCTAGTGTAGACGAGGCCGCCCCAGAAAAACACCAACGTCGCGCCGGTTAACGCAGTCGCCGCCGGACTGCCTACGACATGGGCAACACCGCGTCCCCACACACTGGCCCCGTCATCGCGGGAGATATCGGCTGCCAGCGCGACGCCAAGCCCGATGATGAAGCCCAGCGAATTGCCCAGATTGTAGAGCATGCCGGGATCCCGCATGCGGCTTTCGATCCGCTGGCGAGCGCTGCCGTGAGTCACTGCAGCACCGCTTGGTCATGTGGGTGTATTCCGATGGCGAGGGACGAGTTTGCCATAGGCATGCGCAGGTCTCCGGCTCGGGAAATTGGCTTTGGCTTCAGGGGTGGGGCGCCTCCGGTCATCGCTCGTCGAAACCGAGCGGCGGCCGGTCCTTTTGGCGCTGGTTCCAGCTGGAAGGCGTCTGCATCAACCTCAACAGCCTGATGGCATCGCGAAGTGTTTCGGAGGTATCTCGCAGCCAAAAGCGTATCATTTGCGCTCCCCCGCCATGCTGCCTTGCCAATGTCGACACGACTGTATTTCCGGCAGGAGGCCTAAGCCGCGCTCTGCCGAAGGCGTTGCAGATATGCTCTTCCGGTACCTGCTATGGTTATCGAGCGATTGTTGTGGAAATATTTGAGCTTGACGAAATCAAGCGGTTCGATGGGGAGTGGGCCTGTCGATGCGGAACTTGTTCGCCCGTCTTCTTTCGACGCGGTGACCAGGAATACGGACGAAACGCTTCGTCTTGGCGCCGTGTCTTGGTTTGCGAGGCCATTTCGGGTGCGTCGCGGTTGCTCCCCCTCGACAGGGGGAAGGGGAGAGCCAGTCCGCAGGGTCAAGGCGTGGCTCGAATGATGAGGTCTCGATGGATCTGCCGCACGGCCGAGAACTTGCCCTTGCTTGAAATTCCTGCCGCGACTGTCCTTTCCTGCCTGCAATTCAGCGCAGTGGGCGGTGACACGAAAGCGCTGAAGAGTTGGTGGCAAAAGGCACTCGACCGGCGGTCGCGCACCTAGCGGGGTTGGGTAGATGCCAGCCGCGCGGCTTTGCCGAGATCCGTCACGAATGCGGTGATGCTTGACGTGGCCGAGCCCGCCGCGATGCCACGTGTGATTGCGTGGACGATTTCGCTCCCGACGACAACACCGTCTGCAATGGCCCCAAATGTCTGCACGTCTTCAGGCGTCTTGATACCGAAACCGACGCAGACGGGCAATTCGGTCAAGGCGCGGATGCGGCCAACGAGGTGACGCACCTTGTCCGGGTTTGGGATGGCGAGACCTGTGGTGCCGTGTGTCGAGACGCAATAGACGAAGCCGCTGGCCTGTTTCAGTTGTTCTTCAAGTCGGTCATCGCTCGCATTCGACGATACGAGGCGAATGAAATTGATGCCTGCCTTGAGTGCGGGGATGCAGAGTTCGGCGTCCATCTCGGGCGGCAGGTCGACGACGATCAGGCCGTCGATGCCCGAGGCGACTGCATCTGCGAGGAAGCGGTCGACGCCATAGATGTAGATCGGGTTGTAGTAGCCCATCATCACGATCGGGGTGTCGTTGTCGTCCTTGCGGAACTCGCGCGCCATCTCGAGCGTCCTGGCCAGCGTCTGGCCGGCCTTCAGCGCCCGCAGGCCGGCAGCCTGGATCGCCGGGCCGTCGGCCATCGGGTCGGAGAAGGGCATGCCGAGCTCGATGATGTCGCTGCCGGCCTTGGGCAGCGCCTTCATGATCGACAGCGACGTTTCATAGTCGGGGTCGCCGCCCATGAAATAGGTCACGAGTGCCGGGCGTCCCTCGGCCTTCAGCTTCGCCATGCGGCGGTCGATGCGGGTGGTCGTCATGTTCAGATCTCCATGCCCAGCATCTTGGCAACCGTATGCACGTCCTTGTCGCCGCGGCCCGACAGGTTGACGATCATCACCTTGTCCTTGCCCATCGTCGGCGCGGTCTTCACCGCATAGGCAATCGCATGCGCCGATTCGAGCGCCGGAATGATGCCTTCCACCTTGGTGGTCAGCTGGAACGCCTCCAGCGCTTCGTCGTCGAGGATCGGCTGATAGTCGACGCGGCCGGTGTCGCGCAGCCACGAATGCTCGGGGCCGACGCCGGGATAGTCGAGGCCGGCCGAGATCGAGTGGCCGTCGAGGATCTGGCCGTCCTCGTTCTGCAAAAGATAGGTGCGGTTGCCGTGCAGCACGCCCGGGCGGCCGGCATTCATCGAGGCGCAGTGTTCGACACCGTCGAGGCCACGTCCGCCGGCTTCGATGCCGACGATCTTGACGTTGCGGTCGTCGAGGAAGGGGTGGAACAGGCCGATGGCATTGGAACCGCCGCCGACGGCAGCCACGATCATGTCGGGCAGGCGGCCCTCCTGCTCCAGCACCTGCTGGCGCGCCTCGGAGCCGATCACCGACTGGAAGTCGCGCACCAGTTCGGGATAGGGGTGCGGACCGGCGGCCGTGCCGATCAGATAATAGGTGTCGTGCACGTTGGTAACCCAATCGCGCAAGGCTTCGTTCATGGCGTCCTTCAGCGTGCCGTGGCCGGCGCTGACCGGGCGCACTTCGGCGCCGAGCAGCTTCATGCGGAATACATTGGGCTTCTGCCGCTCGACGTCGGTGGCGCCCATATAGACAAAGCAGGGGAAGCCGAAACGCGCTGCGACGGTGGCCGAAGCGACACCATGCTGGCCGGCGCCGGTCTCGGCGATGATGCGGGTCTTGCCCATGCGCTTGGCGAGCAGGATCTGGCCCAGGCAGTTGTTGATCTTGTGCGAGCCCGTGTGGTTCAGGTCCTCGCGCTTGAAGTAGATCTTGGCGCCGCCGCCAAGGCCTTTTGCCGAGGACACGTCACGAAGATGCCGGGTCAGGCCTTCGGCGTAATAGAGCTTGGACGGCCGGCCGGCATAATGGGTCGACAGCTCGCTCAGCTCCGCCTTGAAGGCCGGATCGTTCTTGGCTTCGTCCCAGTGGCGCTGCAGGTCGAGGATCAGCGGCATCAAGGTCTCGGCGACGAAGCGGCCGCCGAAAATGCCGAACATGCCCTGCTCGTCGGGGCCGGTGCGGAAGGAATTGGGCTCTGCCGGCTGGTTCATGGGCGTTTCCTGGTTGGCATGGGACATTGTCACCTTGCCGGAAGGGAACAGGTCAAATCGTTCCAGCGTCATTACTGGGATTATTTAAGTCAGTATTTTCAAATGGTTATATCGAAATGGGCAGACAGGGTCCTGCTGAACCTGTACCGTCGCCTCAGATGGACAACCGGTTCCGCGACGCCTATCCTTCTCGACAGAATGGTGCCCGACCTGATCGATGCTTCAAATCGGCTCGCCAGCGTGCCGGGCCTTCGGTTCGGCAGCGCGCCCGAAGCTGTGGCTGCCTTATCCACCCGCTACCGTCCGCACCGGCTGCTGCTGCCCGACAGCAAGGCCGGTCTCGATTTCCGCCATCACGCGATTGCGTGTGAAAGCGCTTCCCTCAATCTTCTCCGCTACGGTCCGGAGCTCGTCGTCGATGCCGGTTCATTCGACACTTTCTACATGCTGGAATTTCCGCTCAGCGGCGGCGTCGACATCCTGTATGGCGACCGGCGCGTATCCTCGCGCGTGGGCACCGGCCTCATATTGTCGCCGGGGGACTACATTCGCTCGACCTGGCAGGCCGACACCACGCAAGTGATGTTGCGGCTAGAGCGCGGCTTCGTGGAACGGGCTTGGCAGCGCCATACCGGCGAGACCAGAAGGCACACGCCGGTCTTCCAGGCCGAACTCGATCTTCAGACTTCAGCCGGGAGGCGTATTGCGCGCCTGATCGGAATGATGGTTGCCGAACAGATGGAAGGTGGTTCGGCAACGGCGCTCTCGCCGATGCCGCTGGTCAATGCAGTGATCGAGACCTTGTTTGAACATGTCCCTGTAGCTTCTGTCGCCACGGTCGAGGCTGCCGCAGCGGGCCCGGTTCCGGCCTATGTCAGGAATTTTCGCAGGTTGCTGGACACTCCTTCGAACCTGCCGCTGACGGTCGGGGAACTCGCGGCGGGATTGGAAGTCTCAGCGCGCACGCTGACGACCGGTATGCGGCGCTTCACCGGCTACTCTCCACATGGCTATCTGACCATGCGCCGCATGGAACATGCCCGCAGGTTGCTCGATCAGGGCGGCATGACGATCGCGCAGGTCGCCGAGCATGTCGGTTATGCCAATGCAGGGCGGTTTGCCGCATCCTTCCGCGCCTATTGCGGCGTCAGTCCATCGCGCCTGCCCGACTGCGCCAACCTCTGAGCTGGACATTCCAGGAAGAACCTGTCCGTTTCCGGAAACGGAACGGTCCCGGACCGCAAAGGCATGTTGACAAGCAGCCGCGTCAGACCTGCACCTGACACCGGGGATGGAGGTGTAGATTGGGCGACAATACCCTGCTTGTGGTGGATGTAGGCTCGTCGGCGTTGAAGGCTGTGCTGTTCGGCGCGCGCGGCGAGACATTGGCGTCGGCGACTCAATCGATCGCGACGCGCTCCACCTCCGACGGATTGCACGAACAGGATCCCAACGACTGGTGGTCCGCACTGCGTGCAGCCGTCAAGACCTTGGTCTCCAGCGCCCCGGTTTCTGCCATCGCCTTTTCCGGCTCGATGCAGAACCTGATCGCATTACGTGCCGACGGCAGTCCGACAGGCCCCGCGGTGCTTTATTCCGACCGTCGTCTCGACGGAATTGAGGTCGAGCAGTTGGGCGAGCGCCTGCCCCGCGACTATGCGCAGAGAACCGGCAACCGGCTCGATCCGGCCCACACCATCCTCAAGCTGATGGCGCGCCGACGCTTTGCAGCACATGCAGCCAACCAGCCCGTTCACTGGACCTTCGGCGCCAAGGATGCCTTGACGTTTCGGCTGACCGGAGAAGCTGTCATTGATCCAACGACGGCATCGACCACGGGCCTCATGAACATCGCGCAGCGCTGTTGGGATGCCAATCTGCTTGCGGCGGCGGGCGTCGACGAAGCCGCGCTGCCGCGCATCCGGCCTGCCGATGCGACTGTCGGTTATGTGACGTCGACAGCGGCGGCGCAGACCGGTCTTCCGGCCGGCATCCCGGTCTTCAACGGATCTGGCGATGCAGGTGCTGCGACTTGGGGTGCAGCAGCCGATGTTCCGGGTACGGCATATTGTTACCTCGGCACCACCGGCTGGGTCGCAGCCACGCTCGACCACGCCGTCGCATCACCCCCGCGCGACACCTACACGCTGGCGGACGCAGTGCGGCCGGATCGCGTGATCGTCATCTCTCCCTTCCTGACTGCCGGGTCCGCACTGGACTGGCTCGTGAGGACGACAGGGCGACCGATTGAACAATTGCTCGACGACACAGCGCTTGCAGCGCCCGGCGACGCCCTGTTCCTGCCCTATCTTGGCGGCGAGCGAGCGCCGTTCGAAGACAGCAAGGTGCGCGGCGCCTTGCTGGGGCTTAGCCACACAACCAGCCCCGGCGAGTTGGCTCTTGCGGTGATGGAGGGTATTTCCTTTGCCGTGCGGCACAATCTGGAGGCTGCCGGACTGGTGTGTTCAACCTTGCCGGTAATCGGCGGCGCCGCTCGTCATGCCCAGCAGCGGCAGATTCTGGCGGACGCGCTAGGGCGGAGCATTGCCATACCCGGCGACAGCGAGACGATGACCGCGACGGGCGTTCTGAGGATGGTCGCCGATGTCGCCGGCATTACCCTCGATCACGCAACACCGGCAACCGTCATCAATCCGAGACCCGAGCGAGCAGCACGCCACGGCCGACGATACGCCGCCTATCTCGCCGCATCTTCATTCGCTCGGGATCTGTCACAACATCTGAATTGAACCCAAAGCACGTTAGAGCGCTCAATCGACAAGGAGGAAGTCATGAGAATGCTTACGACACTGCTGGCCGCCGGCATCTTTCAGTTCACGGCGTCCGCGCATGCGGAAGACATCGCCGTGCTGACGCCATATCTCAGTTCGGTCGCCACCAACGAAATGATCGAGACCTTCAAGTCCGAATCCGCGGCAAAGGGCTGGACAGTCAACGTCGTCGACACGCGCGGAGACTTCCAGCAATTGGCGAGCCGCGTCGAGGATGTGGCCAATGCCGGGGTGAAAGCCATTGTTCTGGTCAGCGTCGATCCCAACCAGATTGGTGATCAGGTGGCCGCCGCGGCCGACAAGGGTATTCCGGTCATCGCGCTGGACGGTGCGCTGGCAAAGGGTGTGGCAATCAACATCACGACCGACAATTTTGCGCTCGGCACCTTGCTCTCGGACTATCTGTTCAAGGCGATGGGCGACAAGGGCAACATCGTGAAGTTCTTCCACTCGGCGCATCCCGGCGTGCGCCAGCGCGAACTGGCTCTCGACAAGGCACTCGGTGAGCATCCCGGCATCAAGGTGATAGCCGAACATTATGTGCAGGTTCCCGGTCCCATCGACAACGCCCGTCAGGCCATGGAGACCTTCGCGCGTCAGTATGGCGACGAGATCAATGGCGTCTGGGCCGCCTGGGACGAGCCGGCAATCGGCGCCTTGCTCGCCATCCAGAGCGACAAGCCCGATTCCAAGGCTCTGATCGCCGGCATCGACGGCAACCCGCAGGCCATCGACCTGATCAAGCAATGCACCAATCTGGTGGCGACGGTCCGGCAGGATTTCCCCGGCATTGCCAAGACGGCAGTGCAAGAAATCGCTTCGGTGATCGACGGCAAGAAGCCTGAGAAATCCGAAATCTTCGTCAGCGCCAATGTGATCGACCGGGCCAGCCTCGGTGTGACCTGCAACTAGCTGGCGGCTGCATGCTGGAAGTCGAGGGATTGAAAAAGCGGTTCGGCGGGGTCGCGGCGCTCGACGGTGTCTCGATGCGCGCTGCCGCCGGGCGCGTACATGCCCTGCTCGGTGAAAATGGCGCCGGCAAATCGACGCTGCTCAAATGCCTTTCGGGCGTCCATCGGCCGGATTCCGGCCGCATGGCGTTCGCAGGGCAGAGCTTTGCCCCGCCAAACCCAGCGGGATCGGAGGAGATGGGGCTCCGCTTCGTGCACCAGGAACTCAACCTGGTGCCAAGTTTTACCGCCTATGAGAACGCCTTTGTCGGCCGGCGCTATCCGCGTCGCGGAGGCGTGATCGACTGGGCGACGATGCGGACCCGCTTCATGGCTGTGCGGGATCGGCATGGCCTGGATATCGACATCGACGTTCCGGTGGCGCGTCTGTCGGTGGCCAAGCGCCAGATCGTCGAAATCCTGCGTGCCCTGATGGACGAGGCCAGGGTGCTCGTCCTCGACGAGCCGACGGCATCGCTGAGTGAAAAAGAAGCCGCAACCCTGCACGGCATCATCCGACAGCTGGCGAGCCATGGCTGTGTGGTGATCCTTGTATCACACCGCCTCGACGAGGTTTTTGCAATTGCCGACGACTACACCGTTTTGCGCAACGGCCGCTCGGTCGGCTCTGGCCAGGTGTCCGACATCGACCGCGCCGGCGTCGTCTCCTTGATGGCCGGCGGCGAATTTGACCAGGAGCGGGTTGGTGTGCCGGGCCCTGTCGGGGCGCCCCTGCTGCAGCTGTCCGGCTTCAGTCCGTCGCCAGTGCGCGACGGGCTCGATCTGACCATCCGCGCAGGCGAGATCGTCGGTCTTTACGGCGTGGTCGGCAGTGGCCGTTCCAGCTTGCTGAAGTCGATCTGGGGCGCAAATCCGCTGGCGCGCGGCGAGCTGACGCTCGATGGTAAGCAGCTATCTCCGATCGGCATCTCCAGTCGCATCAGGGAGGGTGTTGCTTATGTCCCGGAAGACCGGCGCGGCAGCGGGCTGGTCATGCAGCACTCCATTCTGGACAATGTGCTTCTGCCCCGCCTGCCGCTTTATCGCGCGATGCGCCGGCTGCCCGTTGTCTCCTGGCAACTGGCGCGCCGTGCTGTGCGACAGCTCCTGGGAGAGCGCAGCGTCAAATACGGCCGGCTTGGTGATCGCATCTCGACCCTCTCCGGCGGCAATCAGCAGAAGGTCATGATCGGGCGTTGGGTCGGGCCATCCTGCCGCCTCTTTCTGCTCGACGAGCCCACGCGTGGCGTCGACGTGCGATCCAAAGCCGAAATTCATGCGTTATGCCGTCGGCTCGCGGCCGAGGGAACGGCAGTGATGTTCGTCACCAGCGATATGGAAGAACTCGTCATGCTGTCCCACCGGGTCCTGGTGATGGCGCATGGCCGCATCACCCTTGACGCGGCCAATCGAGATCTGACCCGCCAGGATATCGTCCATGCCGCTTTCGAAACGACAAAGGAACTGACATGAGCCTGGTTTCGCGCTTCGGCACGCTTCTGGGGCTTGCCGCGATTGTCGCCGTATTCTCGGTGCTGTCGCCGCATGGCTTCGCGCAGGGCTCGAACCTGATCAACATCACCCAGCAGATGTCCTTGCTGGCAATTGTCGCCCTGGGCGCTGCATTCGTGATGTCGCTGTCGGAATTCGACCTGTCGATCGGCGCGGTCGTGTCCATGGCTGGTATCGTTTCCGTCAGCCTGTTCGGATTGGGTTGGGGCATCATTCCCACCGTCATCGCCACGCTCGCCGCCGGCTTCGCCGTGGGCTGCGTAAGTGGGTTCTTCGTAGCGACCTGGCGCGTGCCAAGCTTCATCATGACGTTGGCCATGGGCACGATCGTCGGCGGCTTTACATTCTGGGCGAGCGGCGGCGCCACACTGTTCAGCAACATCCCCGTTGCCTTTCGCGACATCGGTCGCGGCTATCTCGGCGGCATCCCGGTTCTGACTCTTTGGGCGATGGCCGGTACGCTGTTTGTCGCGTTCGTCCTCGACTGGACCGAGCTCGGACGGCGCATCCTTGCCATAGGCGGCAACCGCGAGGCTGCACGCCTCGCAGGTGTCGGTGTGGTCCCGGCGACAGTCTGGGCTTTTGGACTTTGCACGCTCATGGCGGCATTGGCCGGCCTGCTGTTGACGGCCAGGCTTGGCAGCGCCCATCCGACTGGCGGAAACGGTTTTCTGCTGCAGGCCTACGCAGCGGTCTATCTCGGCATGACTGCCTTTCGTGACGGGCAGCCAAACGCCGCGGGGACGCTGCTGGGCGCGGCGATCATCGCGGTTGTCGCCAACGGCCTGACCATTCTCGGTGTCCCCAACTACCTTCAGGACATCTTCACAGGCCTCATCATCATTGCGTCGGTGATGGTCCGCAATTTTGGGCGGACAGCGGATTGAGCGTCACGCATTTCGCCTATGATCGCGTCGCGCAGTCGCTGGCAATCGAGCTGACGAACAGCCTGTGGCGCGCCGGCGATGAGCTGCCATCGGAAGCGGACCTCGCAGCCCATTTCAATGTCGCCCGCCGCACGGTCCGCAAGGCGCTGGCGATCGTCGAGAAAGATGGTCTGATCACGAAAGGCAAGGGGCGGCGCACACGCTTTCGCGGCAAGACCATCGACTGGTCTCACGACATGGTGACGGGCCTGCCGGCGGCGGCGCGACGCGCGGGCCTCAGATTATCGACACGGGTGCTGAAGATCGGTGAGGTTCCGGCCGGGCTCAGCGAGGCGCGTGCCCTCGGTCTGCCTCTCGGTACCCCAGTCACCGAACTCTGGCGGCTGAGGCTGCTCGACGGCAAGGCGATGGTCCAGCAACGATCGGTGCTTCCGGTCGACATCCTGGCGTCGATCGTTCCTGCCGACCTCGTTCGCCATTCGCTCTACGATCTGGTTCGTCGCGACAGTGATGTCGGCCAGCTTCTCGTTACCGAAGAGCATTTTTCGCCGTCGCAGGTGACGGCAAGCGAGGCCTGCTTCGCCCTCGTCGAGGAGAGCCGGCCGGTGATGCGTGTGACGCGCATCGTCGCAGGTGCGAAGGGGCCGGTCGAATATTCCAACTCGGTTCTGCTTGGACCGCTCTTTCGCTTCTAGAGCGGTCCTGCTTCTCTTCGAAACGCAGTACCTGCCTATCTCTTTATTTTCGTGCAATTCCGGGTAGCAGACTGCTCCGGGCCTTTCTGGAATTGCAGAAACTGTGCCGGGTGCACAAGGCAAGCGACCACGTCGCTCATCGGGGCAACTCACCGTCGTTCAGCTTCATGAAAAGAGAGCGTCGCGATCGCACCTTGGGTCGACGATCGCCAATACACGCCATTGACAGCGCGCTCATAAGAATCAAACATATGTTTGAAACATACAATTCAAATATACGTTGCATCTGTTGGCGTTTGTCTGGAGGTCTCATGCATATCAAACCGAATGGGTCGTTCGTGGCACTGGTCACGCCGATGAACTCCGATGGTTCCATTGATCTGGCTGGTTTTCGCGGCCTGCTTGAGTTTCATCGACAGAACCATACCAAGGCGATCCTGATCATGGGATCGACCGGTGAGGTTTCGCTGCTGACGCCGGAAGAGCGGCGCATGATCATCACCGAAACGGCCAAGATGCCGCGCGGCGACATGCTCCTATATTTCGGCTGCACGGGCACCAACACCCAGGCAACGATCGACCTGGTGCGTTATGCCAAGAACGAAGGCGGCGACGGCGCCATCGTTGCAGCTCCTTCCTATATCTGCGCGGACAACGACTCCATCGTCGAGTATGTTCTGGAAGTTTGCGATGCGGTTGACTTCCCAATCGGCTTCTACAACAATCCCCCACGCGTAAAGACCGATTTGCACTGGACCGACATCCAGCGCATCGCAGCCCATCCGAACATGGTCGTGCTTAAGGAATCGACGACGCGCGTTGGCCAGGTGGCGCAGGTCTGCCGGGCCGAACTCGATCTTTCCGTCATGTGCTGCTGCTCGCCGAATCTTGGGCTGGTGGTCCCGACGATGGCGCTTGGCGGCCATGGCACCGCAAACATGACAGGCAACATCATCCCGCGCGAGATGGCGGTGATCTCCAAGCCGTGGGCGTCAGGCGAAGACGCATTTGCCTGTCGCTCGGCCTGGCTGCGCAACTTGCCGATGCTGCACTTTGCCTATGCGGCCGTTAATCCCGTTTCGATGAAGTCGCTCATGGCGGCGGTCGGCTTGCCGGCGGGGCCACTGCGTAAGCCACTTCGGGCCGCTGATCCCAAATTGCTTGAAGACGGCATCCGTATCGCCCGTGAGCTCCGTCTGGACGAGGTCTACGGCTACCGCCTGCCGCGCTGAATGGCAGACAAGGTTGCCGTGCCCCATCTCGGGCGCGATGTGTGTCGGCGCACATATCCTCAGATTTGATGCGGCACGCACGAGCGCCTGCGCCGCCTTTCGGCTATGAGGGTCATATGGAGGCGACTGACAACAGCATCGGCCAGCAGGATGATCGCGACACTCGTGGTGCGTTGTTGCGCGCGGCCACCTTCGTGTTCGCCGACCGCGGCTTCGACGCCGCGACATTGAGGGAAGTTACCCGGGCGGCCGGAGCAAACATTGCCGCGGTCAACTACCACTTCCGCTCCAAGGACGAACTTCTGCGCCTGACGCTAGAACAATGCCTGGGCCCGTTGAACGCGGCGCGCCTGGAGGCGATGAAGTCGTGCGAGCAAGCCCGGCAGCCAACCCTGCGCATGGTGCTGCACGCGATCGTGGCGCCGCTCGTTGAACTCAGCCTTGATGAGCGCGGTGGGCGCGCGGCAATCCGGCTGATGTTGCAAACCAAGGCGTTGCCTCGAGATCTGACCAATGAGATCTTTGCCGAGCAGTTCGACGAACTCCATCGCCTGTCCCGACATATGCTGCAGCGGGTGGCACCCCATCTCAGCGAAAGCCAAATCGCGCTACGCTACGAATATATCCGCGGTGCCATTCTGCACGTCCTAGCTGACCTCGATCCAAATGCCCGCCGCATGCCCGGCCTCGAGGATATCCAGGATCATGTCAGCAACAGCGAGCTGATAGACGACATCATCAGCTTCTGCGACACTGGCTTTCAGGTGGCTGACTCACGTAGCTGTTGATCATCGGCCGCCGGACAAGCGCCGACGGCGCTCACGGGAGAGGTGTTGGCAGCTTGCTTCTAGGTGTCGCCGCACTGCCCGAGCCGACCAAGCGGAGCAAGGTCGTGGACGGCTTGCGCAGCGCCCATGCACTGTTGTGTGCGGACGCAGGCCATCCTCAAGAACGGGCTGCCGGGGCTCGTGCGATTGGGGGCTGGCAGATCATTCTTGAGGCACCGTTGTCGGGCGCCGAGCTTCGCGGCTCTCGAAGAAGCGAAGCAAAATCAGCTGGTTATGGAGTCGGAAGATAGCTGGCGGTGCGGGCAGTCTTGAGCGAACTCGTCCGTAGGTTGGCGTCGCTGTTTTCGCGGGGAAACAGGGGGCCCGCATAAACTGCGAATACTCATTTCACCGTCCGCCGAATTGGCCACGAAATTGAGAAGCTTGGGAAATAAATCCCTGAAGCATTAACGGGGACCGTGAGCGCGCCCCCACCTCGGAGTGTGCAGTGTTTTGATTATCGGATATCTGACGTCAGGCAAGACAAGCCCATCGACCGGCCGCGCGCGAGTCCGGTCGATGGGCGCTGTTCAGCATAGAGGGATGCCAACGGACCGGCTTGACTCAGGCCGTCCTAGCGAATGCCGGGCGGGTAATACTGGATTGAGCCGCATTTTCCTGGGCACGTGCCCAGCAAAAATAGAGCAGGAACGAGCCAACCGCATAGGGCTGCAGCATGTCGACCTCGAAGAAAGAGCGGATGGCGAGCAGCGCGAGAATGCCGCTGAAGAGCAGCGGTTCTGTCCAGACGCGGCTGCCGAGGAGGCCGCGAATGCAAAGGCCGAGAGCCGCGATCAGCGGCAGGGCGATGGCCGCCGTCCCAACATAACCGAGTTCGACAAATGCCTCGATGTAGGTGTTGTGGAAATGGAAGCCGGAGCGCGAGTCAATGTAGAACTCCTTCCACAGCCGCTCTGCCTCTGAAAAGCCCTGGACCCAATAGGCCTGGTAACCGACGCCAAGCCAAGGCTGGGTGGCGGCTGCGTCAAAACCTTGCTGCCACAGATAGGTGCGTCCGGTAAGCGTCGAATCCTTGCCGAAAGCGCCGAGCACCATGTCGACGGCGCCGAGGTTGAGAGCGGCCAGAACGGCCACGATGCCGACAGCAGCGGTGGCGGCGAAGAACACCCGGCGTTGCGCTGGCGAGAATGCCTGCAAGGTTGCGCCGACCAGGATAAGCGTGAGGGCCGCCGGCGTCGCCAGCATCGAGGTTGCCGATTTCGACATCGCCAGGAGCGCTGCCGAGAGCACTGCCACGGCCAGTGCCAAAAGGCGCGACAGGCGACCGGTGCCGAGGAACAGGACAAAATAGCAGCCGAACAGGATGCCGAGCGAGGCATAGAAGGCGAGCTGATTTTTCGAGGCGAAGGCGCCGACGAAGGAATAGGTGCCGTCGAGCGCATCGTAGACTGAACCGCCGACGGCAATCGAGTAGGCGAGGATAGCGGCGATGCCTGACAGTGCGCCGACGGTGAGCGTCCTGGCGTCGATGACGCGGGCGGCAATGACGGCGCAGACGACATGCGACAGGTACTGGAGCCCGGCCCGCGCAGTGATGTCGGGTGCGTCGGACCAGAACCAGGACAGGCATGCGATCAGCGCGAAGGCAAGCAGTTGCGGCGAATGGACAAGGCGGCCGAGCGTGAAACGGTAGTCGACCAAGATCAGCGGCATCCACAGTGCGTAGTAGGCCAGTACCGAAACCTGTCCGATGCGGAATGAATAGGCGAAGACGAACAGCGACACGGCGACCGCGAAGCCGCCGTAGAGCCTGTTGTGGTCTGGTGCGACCAGCAGTGCCTTCCTGATCTTCATGCCGGCTGTGGCTATCTCACCGGAACAGCGCCGGAGCGCTCGACCTTCAGTACGTCGCCTGGCAGCACCGGGGTGTCTTCCTCGGCTGTGATCTGACTGCTCTTGCCACTGCCCTTGCGCACCAGGACGTAGGACAGTGCGGATTCCGAGCCTGTCGTGGGAGCAACGCCGCCGGCCTCCGATATCAGACCCTTCTGGGTGTTGAGCTTGAGGGTCACGGCGTTGAGTTCGGCGACCGCCTTCTGCCGTTCAGTTGCGAGTTCGGACTCATTGTCATTCTTCAGGTCGATCGCATCCTGCTCGGCTTTGCTGATGTCTTGCTTGGCACGCAGCATCGCCGTTTCAAGGTCGAGGATCTTGCCTTCCATCTCTGCGATGGAACGTTCGGTCGACAGCACGCGGGTGTTCACCACCAGTCCCTTCTGGGCGAGCGAATCGATGCCACCAAGTTCCTTCTTGGCGAGCTCCACCTGTCGGCTCTGCGTTTCAGACTTCCGGGCAAGGGCTTCGATCTCGCGCGTGAGCAGGCCTTTGAGGTCGTCAAGCGCCTTTAGCCGCAGCGCGATCTTCTTCTGGCGCGAAGCCATGATTGCCGTCTCTTCCGAGATCATGTCCGGGACGAGTGGGTTCGAGGCGATTGCCTCCGGTGCCATGACCTCGGACTTGCCGGCAAGTTCGGCATCGATACGCGCCCTGGCCACCATCAGCCGCAGTTGCTGGTCGGTCAGCACGGCATGGCTGCCCGCAGCATTGATAAGATTGCGCTCGGTGCCAGCGCCATCGCTACCGCGCCGCATGCCGCCGGCCATGCTGATCGCCTTGAGCACCGTGAGGTCGGGCACATAGGCGTATTGTCCTGGGGCCTGGATGTCACCGGAGACGTAGAAAGGCCGGTACTGCGCGATCTCGACCGAAGCTTCCGGCCGGTCCGACAGCCCGAACTTGTCTTGCAGGGACTTGCCGATCGAGGCGGCAATCTCGGCGGTTGTCTTGCCCGCAGCGTCTGTCTCGCCGACGAAGGGCAGGGACAGCCTGCCCGACGGGCCGACGGTGTAGTCGCCGCTGACAGGTGACCAGTCGCGGAAGGTGCCTTCGACGGTTTGCCACTCGACGACACGGATCGTCAGCTTGTCGAGTGTGCCCAGGCGGTACTCGTCGGCGAAGGCAGAGCTGTCAGTCGTGAACAGGATGATGCCTGCGATGACAGTCGCAATCAGGCTGCGAGCCACGGGCGGGTGATGGCGTGTTGCGGAGAAAATGATCAAGGGACGGTGGCTCCTGTCGATGCCTTGCGCGCCCGATGGCTGCAAGGACAGAAATGCTGCGCCGCCCCACCTTGGGCGCAGCTTCTTGCGCGGTCGGCTCAGTAGCTGCCGCGCGACATGCAGACGGCCGGAACCGTCTTGAGGATGATGCGGACGTCCTGGACGAACGACCAGTTCTCGACATAGTGGCGGTCGAAGGCGACGCGACTGTCGTAGGAGACATCGTTGCGGCCGCTGATTTGCCACAGGCCGGTGAGACCTGGACGCGAGCGGAAGTAGAACACTACGGCCTTGCCGTAATAGTCGAGCTCGTCGCGCACGACGGGGCGTGGGCCGACGATGCTCATGTCGCCAAGAAGGATGTTGACGATCTGCGGCAGCTCGTCGAGGCTGAGCTTGCGCAACACAGCGCCGACGCGGGTGACGCGGGGGTCGTTCTTGAGCTTGCGCGTCGCATCCCATTCGGCCTTGGCCTCCGGGTCGTCACGCAAATGCTGCGCCAGCACTGCTTCGCCATCACGCACCATGGTGCGGAACTTCAGGCAGTGGAAAATGCGCCCGCCGCGGCCGATGCGACGATGGCCGTAGAGGACCGAGCCACCGTCAGAAAACTTCACCAGCATGGCCAAGAGCAGAAACAGCGGGCTCAATGCCACGAGCCCTGCGCCGGCGCCGAGGATGTCAAAGCCGCGCTTGAGCGCCCCGCCGACCGGCGGGCAATCGGCATTCGCATGCGCGAATTCCAGGCTGTTCGACTTGGCGATATCCCGCATCCTGCAGCTCCGGTTGGTCGGTCGATTTGCTGGCGCGACGATACTGATGGCATGTTGCGCTGCAAAACACGATTTTTTGGCGCGTGAAATATTTCTGCAACGAGCTGCCGTTGTCCTCAGCGGTTTCTGCATGAAAAGTGGTCAATATGACAGTTTCGTGGTCAACCTATCAAACTTTAAGTGGATTCTCATATCGTGATTTGGATCGACCGACTGATGTTTTCAGTAGATATTATAGCGTTGTCGCAACGAGTTTTGAACATTGCGGATTATGCTCAAAAACATGATTGATGATATTTTTATGAGCTCCCGTTGTTTCGTGATCGAGATGGTTGGGCTTCAAGTGAAACCCGGCTATTTTGAGATGCAAGGCAGCATAGCCGGGTTCGGTTGTCTCAGCGGCAGAGTCGGGGCAACACTCGTTTGACTTGCTGCCAGGTGACGCGGCCAATATAATCGAGCGGCATTTCTCGCGGGCCTTGATCGAGGTTATGAGCGCAGTAAAGCAATGGCAGGCCACCGGCTCGGTCGGAAGCTTGCAAGGGCTCGGGCATGGCAAGCAACATCGTCACAAAGACTCCGCCGATGCCGCCTGCGGGTGGGGAAGGGCAATGACTTTACCCAAATTCGTGCTTGGGCTGGCAATCGTTATTGCCGTCGTCACCCTGTGGTCGGTTCTGGATTCTGCCAGCTGGGGCACGGTCTTGCTTCGCGCTGTGCTCTGCGCGGTAATTTTACAGGTCGGATACTTCGTCGTTGTCCTCCTGATGGTGGCGCGAGAGCCCAAGCCTCAGGCGGCGCCTGAAAGGAAGCCGGCGGAGCCGGCTGTGACCATCGATGAGATGAAGCCCAAAGGTGGGGCGCACTGAAGCCTGCGATTCGTCGTCTTTCTTCACTTTACGTGGGTGCGGTCGAGACTTCTTGCGCCGTTGGACAGCTGATGACCCCTCGGGCGAAAGCTGTGGCCCAAGCTTCGCAAAGCCTATTTATGTGATCGCCTTTGGACTGCTGGCGAGCAGGCGAGGCTATGCTTTGCGTCCGGTCGGGAATGAGGCTGCGGGCGGCAGATGACCTGTCGTAACAAAAGTTTGGGTTCACTTGTTCGCACCTGCAATATAGCTCTTTCCGTCGGCGGGCACTGACGGAAAGGCAACCGACTTGAGCGGAACCGACGTCTGCGTCATCATCGCTGCGCACAACGCAGCGGACACGATCGGCACCGCAATCGCTTCGGCGTTGCGGGAACCTGAAGTTGTCGAGGTTATCGTCGTCGACGATGCATCCACGGATGCAACGGAAGCCGTGGCACACGCTTCGGAAGACGGCAGCGGCCGGCTCATGGTGCTGCGGCTCGACGTCAACAGAGGCCCATCCTTCGCGCGCAACATGGCGATCCGCCATTCCACATCGCCGCTGATCGCTATTCTCGATGCCGATGATTTCTTCCTGCCAGGGCGTTTCGGCCCGCTGGTCTTAGCCAGCGACTGGGACATCGTCGCCGACAATCTTGTCTTCGTTCGCGATCCTCGAGCGCTCGGCAGCAAGTTGCCCAGCTTCGCTGCCGAGCCAGCATCGCTGGACTTAGCGAGCTTCGTCGAGGGCAACATCTCCCGTCGCGGCGCACAACGCGGCGAACTCGGCTTCCTCAAGCCGATCATCCGGCGTGATTTTCTCGACGAGCATGGGCTCGCCTATGACGAGAACCTCAGGCTCGGTGAGGATTATGCGCTCTACGCCTGGGCGTTGCTCCACGGCGCCCGCTTCAGGCTGGTGCGTACTTGCGGCTATGCGGCGGTGGTGCGGCCGAATTCGCTGAGCGGTCGGCATAGCACCGACGATTTGTGGCGGCTTGCCGACGTTGACCAGACGCTACTCACGCTGCCTGGATTGTCCGGCGATGCAAGGAAAGCGCTGCAGCGGCATGAGCGCCATATGCGCGACAAGTATCGCTTGCGACGTTTCCTCGACCTCAAGGCCGAGGTGGGGCTGGTTGATGCCGCGACCTTTGCCTTTGGGTCTCAGGGCCATTTCCGCGCTGTCTTCTCGGGCGTCGCACGGGACAAGTTCGAACCATTGCTGCGGTTGAGCGTTGGTCGGGGGGGCGAGCCGCAAGTTCGCTATCTCTTGCCCGGCACAATGCTTGCTGCATCGACAGATCATGCGGCTGATCTCGCTTGGCCTCCAAACTCGAAATCGGAGTAGGCGCCATGGCTTCCATCTTCGCCTTTCGCACCCGCAGTCCCGACCGCGACCGCCTAAATGACGGCGTGCGCTTCGAACAATTGACCCGCGCGCTCGACCAGTTGGCGGCCGAGATTGAGGCAGAGCGAACCGGCATCAGGAACCGTTACGAGGCTGTATCTGCCAACGCCGCCTTCCTGGTCGAGGCGGTGAGCAACGATGCGGTGTCAACCAGCCATGCGGCGGAGATGGACCAACTGACCGAAGCGATCAAAAGCTGCCTGTGCCGTATCGAGGCTTTGGGGCGGCAGAAGGAATTCGTCGCCGACCTCAAGAACCGGGTCGACGACTTTGCCGTCGAGGACCGGCAGGTCGACACACATGCGGGGGCTCTGCCGCTGTGCGGGGAGGCGTCGACGGGCACATAGCCCATTCAGGAAGGAAATCGGGAGGGAAACTTGCCTGTCGGCGACACCCGACGGGTGGAACTTGATGCGGGCTTCCATCAGGAAGCGCGCCGAAACGAGGACGATCATGAACACCAATGTTGCAATCGCGCCCTTCGCTTCTCCGCTTCCTGCCAAGCTGATCGCGGCCCTTGTTGGGCTGTGCGCCTCGGCAGGTGCTGCCGCTGCCCAGGACCCCCAAGGCAAGTCGTTCGTCGACAACTTCGACACCCTCGATCGTTCGCGCTGGCTGGTGTCGGACGGCTGGGACAACGGCAAGCACCAGAACTGCACCTGGGCAAAAGACCAGGTGCAGGTAACGGACGGGGTCGCAACATTGTCATTTGAGCCTAAGCCCTACAAGGCGCGCGACTATTCCTGCGGCGAGATCCAGACCAAGTCGCGGTTCGGCTATGGCGTCTATGAGGCGCGCATCAAGAGCAGCGGCGTGGCGCCGGGTCTGAACGCCGCCTTCTTCAGCTATATCGGCCCCGTGCACAAGCAACCGCATGACGAGATCGATTTCGAAATCCTGACCAAGGATCCGACCAAGGTCCAGCTCAACGCCTACATCGATGGCAAGGCGGGCAACGAGAAACTAGTCGACGTGCCCGGCGGCGCTGACCGCGACTTCAACGACTATGCCTTCGTCTGGGAGAAGGAGAGGCTGCAGTGGTACGTCAACGGGAAGCTGGTGCACGAGCTGACAAGCCCATCCCAGCTGCCGAGCCACCCGCAGAAGATCTTTTTCAGCTTGTGGGGCAGCGGTACGCTCGACGAGTGGATGGGGCAGTTCGTCGACCCCGGCAAAGCCGTCACGATGGAAGTGGACCGCGTCGCCTACACAGCGCCCGGCGATGCCTGCCAGTTCGAAGGCTCGGTTGCCTGCAAGCTGCAGTGACCGCTCCTGTTCCTGTCTCTTCATTCGCATTTCGAACTGGAATCTTTCCTGATGAATCTGACTGTTTTCGGCATTGGCTATGTTGGTTTGGTACAGGCGGCGGTGCTGGCCGAGGTCGGGCATGACGTCGTCTGCGTCGATATCGATGCAGCCAAGGTCGAGCGGCTGAACCAGGGTTTCATCCCGATCTTCGAGCCCGGGCTGGAGGCTTTGGTGCGCGAGAACCACGCTGCCGGCCGTATCGTTTTCACCACCGATGCGGCGATGGCCGTGCGCCATGGCGAGATCCAGATGATCGCTGTCGGCACGCCGCAAGGCGAGGACGGCTCGGCGGACTTGAAATATGTGCTGTCGGTGGCCGATGCGATCGGCCGCGAGATGGACGAGCCCAAGATCGTCGTCGGCAAGTCGACCGTGCCAGTCGGCACCGCCGACAAGGTGCGCGAGGCGATTGCGGCGGCGCTGAAGGCGCGCGGGCGGGACGATCTCGCCTTCGACGTCGTCTCCAATCCGGAATTCCTGAAGGAAGGCTCGGCGGTTGCCGACTGCATGAAGCCCGACCGCATCATCGTCGGCACCGAGAGCGAAAACTCCGAAGCGGTGATGCGCGAGCTCTACGCGCCGTTCAACCGCAACCATGAGAAGATCATCGTCATGGACGTGCGCTCGGCCGAGTTCACCAAATACGCCGCCAATTGCATGCTGGCGACCAAGATCAGCTTCATGAACGAGATGGCCAATCTCGCTGAGCTGCTTGGTGCCGACATCGAGGAGGTGCGCAAGGGCATCGGCTCGGACCCGCGCATCGGCTACCACTTCATCTATCCCGGCCTCGGCTATGGCGGCTCGTGTTTCCCCAAGGACGTGCGTGCGCTGATCCGCACGGCCGAAGACGTCGGTTTCGAGCCGGTGCTCTTGCAGTCGGTCGAAGACCGCAACAACGCCCAGAAGGCGGTGCTGTTCGACAAGGTGAAGGCGCATTTCAACGGGGATCTCCAGGGAAAGACCTTTGCGCTGTGGGGACTGTCGTTCAAGCCCAACACCGACGACATGCGCGAGGCGCCGGCGCGCGTGCTGATGGAAGCGCTGTGGGCCGCAGGCGCCAAGGTCCAGGCCTACGATCCCGAGGCGATGAACGAGGCGCAGCAGATCTACGGCCAGCGCGACGACCTTCTGCTGTGCGGCACCAAGGAGGCGGCCCTGCGCGGGGCGGATGCGCTGCTGATCGCCACAGAATGGAAGAACTTCCGGGCGCCATCCTTCGAGCTGATCAGGCAGCAGCTCTCGACAGCCGTCATCTTCGACGGGCGCAATCTCTACGACCCGGCGGTCGTCGCCCGCCACGGCATCACCTACGTCTCCATCGGCCGCAAGGCCAGCTGAGCGAACATCAACCGACAAGGAGAGGCACATGAAGGTTCTGTTTGCCGGCGGCAACGGATACACGCCTGAGTTCAGCGGCGGTGTACAATCGAGCACGCATCATCTGGTCGAGCAATTGCGCGCTCATGGCCACGAGGCATCGGTGCTGGCGGCCCTGTTCGGCGACGGAATGTTCGGCCTTAAGGCCCGCGCCAAGATGAAACTGATGCGGCAGCGCGCCGTCATCGACACTTTTCCAGGCTATCCCGTGGTCCGCGCCTGGTTCCCCTGGGAGGCTGCCGGATTCGCCATCGACAAGCTTCGGCCCAATGTCGCGGTCGTGCAGTGCCACAAGTCGGTACCGATAGCTGCAGCGCTCGAAGAACGCGGCGTTCCCGTCGTGATCTACCTCCGCAACGTCGAATTCCACGAACTGGGTGGTGACCTACGCGAACTCAAATCCGCACACTACATTGCCAACTCAGAGTTCACCGCATGCACCTACCGGCAGCGCTTCGGCATTGAATCGACCGTCATCCCGCCAACCATCGACCCGGCCTTCTATGCCACGGAAAGCACGGGCGATTTCGTCACCCTCATCAATCCCTACAATGAGAAAGGCTTTGAGCTTGCCGTGCGCATCGCCGGACGCTGCCCGGAAATCCCGTTCCTGTTCGTCGAAAGCTGGAAGCTGTCGGACGAGCACCGCACCAGCATCGAGGCGACGATCGCGCCGCTCGGCAATGTCAGGCTCGAGGGGCGCACCAACGACATGAAGACCGTCTACGGCCGTACCCGCATCCTGCTTGCGCCGAGCAAGTGGGAGGAAGCCTGGGGACGCGTGGCGTCCGAGGCGCATTGCAGCGGCATCCCGGTCATAGCCTCGCGCCGCGGCGGCCTGCCCGAAGCAGTCGGTCCCGGCGGGCTGGTGCTGGACCACGACGCGCCGCTCGACGACTGGGTCACTGCGATGCGCAGCCTTTGGAACTCCGGCGCCGAGCATGAGCGCCTGTCGAGCGCGGCGCGGGAATTTGCGCGCCGGCCGCAGCTCGATCCCGACCAGCAGTTCGCCACCTTCATGGGGGTGCTGGAAAAGGCGGCCGCCCGGCGGCTCGATCATGCGGCCTGAAGCAGGAAGAGCTCGATGAAGGTGTGTTTCGTCGTCGACCGGTTTCCGTCGCTGTCGGAGACATTCGTGCTCGACCAGATCGAAGGCTGTCTCGAAAGGGGTCTCGAAGTCGGCGTCGTCTGCAACGTGACGACCTTCGGCAAGGATCGCCATGTCGATGCAGAGCGCTGGCGCAATCTGCCATTGGGTGTTGAGCGCTGGTGGGGCGGGTTGGCGCCGCTGCGCCCGGCGCTGCGCAAATGGTCGGGTCCCCTCTGGGACAAGACGTCGACGGCGCTCGACATCGCCTTCGCCAGCAAGCTCGAGAAATACGACGTCATCGTCGCCCATTTCGGCAACAATGGGCTGCGGGTCGCGCGCTCGATCAAGCGCCGGCGCATCGATGCGCCGCTGGTGACCATCTTCCACGGCAACGATGTCGGCGGCCCCATCGATGATGGCACGCTCGGCCGCTATCGCGTGGTCTTCGAGCAGGGCGCCCGACAACTGCCGGTCAATGCCTATTTCCGCAATGCGCTGTTGGGTGTGGGTGCTGACGCCGACGAGGTGGTTGTCCACCACATGGGGGTGCGGACGGAACAGATTGAGTTTCGTCCGGCCGTCCGAGGCGAGGGGGCATTGCAACTGATCTCGGTCTGCCGCCTCACCGAGAAGAAGGGGATCGAGTTTGCCTTGCGGGCGCTGGCGCAGGTGACGACGCGGCGGCCCGATGTCGACTGGACCTATGCCGTCATCGGCGGCGGCGAATTGTTGCAGAGCTTGAAATTGATGTCGCAGAATCTGCGCATTGCCGACCGCGTCGAATTCCTCGGGCCGCGACCCCATGCCGAGGTCAAGCAACGGCTTGGGAAGGCGCATGTCTTCGTGCTGCCGAGCGTCAAGGCCAGTGACGGGGACGTCGAAGGTATCCCGGTGGCGCTGATGGAGGCCATGGCGGCGGGCTTGACCGTCGTAAGCAGCCATCATTCCGGCATTCCCGAGCTGATCGAGGACGGACGCAGCGGCCTGCTCGCGCCCGAGCGGGACGCCGCAGCGCTGGCCGAGAAGCTCATTTGGGTCGCCGACAATCCCGACGTCTGCGCACGGATGGCGCGCGTGGCGCGCGTCAAGATTGAGCAAGAGTTCGATTCCACCAGCCTCAACGACGACTTCGTTCGCATGCTCGTGCATCTCGCCGAAACAAAGGCAGCGGCATGAATGCCGTGCCGCAGCAACTGGGTCGCATCGCCCTGCGCGGCGGCGCCCTGACCGGGGCGGCGCAGGCCGTGCGCATGGGCATCCAGTTCGTCTCGGTGGTCGTGCTGGCACGTCTTCTTGCGCCCGAGGATTTCGGCCTCGTCGCCTCGGTCGGGCCGATCGTCGCCTTTGTCGGATTGTTCCAGAATCTCGGCCTGCAGCAGGCGGTGATTCAGCGGCCGGACATTGCGCCGGCACAGCTGAACCAGGTGTTCTGGATCAGTGCGCTTGCGGGCCTTGTCTGCACGGTCGTCGTTGCGGCGCTCTCGCCGCTGGTCGCGTCCTTCTACGGCGATGCCAGAATGACCGGTATCGCGCTTGCAGCGGCAATGCCGCTGCTGCTCGGCAGCCTTGCGGCGCTGCCGCTGGCGCTGATGAACCGGCACATGCGTTTCGGTCAATTGGCGATCAACGATGTGCTGACGGGCGTTACCGGATTGGTGGCCGCGATTGCCGCCGCCTATGCCGGCCTCGGCTATTGGGCGTTGGTCATCGGCCCTGCCGTCGGCGCGCTGGTGACGCTGCTGGCTGCATGGCGGGCCACTGGCTGGCTGCCCAAAAGACCGGATCTGCGCGTTGACCGCGATATCCTGTCCTTCGGCGCCAACCTCACCGGCTTCAACCTGGTCAATTTCTTCTCACGCAATCTCGACAACATCCTGATTGGCAAGTTCTCAGGCGCGATCGAACTCGGCTATTACGACCGCGCCTACAAGTTGCTTCTGTTTCCGCTGCAAAACATCAACCAGCCGCTGTCGCGCCTTATGGTGCCGCTGTTGAGCCGTATCCAGAACGACAAGGTCCGGTTCCGCGACGCCTATCTCCGCGCCAACTGGCTGCTCGCCTTCGTCACCGTGCCTGGCATCGCCGCATTGACAATGGCGGCCGAGCCGGTCGTCGCCTTGTTTTTTGGCGAGCGCTGGCTGGCGGTGGCGCCGATCTTTGCCTGGCTCGGCATTGCGGGGCTGATGCAACCGGTCTCCAGCACCACCGGCTGGGTGTTCATCTGCCAGGGCAAAACCGGCACGATGTTCCGATGGGGCATCTATTCTGCGCTGACGACAGTGATTGCCTTCGTCGTCGGCCTCAGATGGGGGGCGGTCGGCGTTGCCGCCGCCTATGCAATCAGCGGCTACGTGCTGCGCTTGCCGGTGCTTGCCGTGCTGCTGCAGCGGGTCGGGCCGGTTTCGGCCGTGGATTTCCTGCTCGTCCAGGGATTGCTGATCGTCGCGGCCGGCATAGCCTGGCTGGTCTATGCCGAGCTGCAGCCCATGCTTACCTCGCACAGCAATCTCGTCTTGGCGGCCACCGCGGCCGTGCTCAGCTACGCGGTGGCGCTGACCTTCATGGTCGCGGTGCCGCAGTCACGCCGCGCCCTCGGTGATGCGTGGCGCATGGTCGTCCGCCGCAAGGGCTGAACCTTGTGCGAGCAGCGGCCGGATCAGGTCGGCCGCCGACATTGCCGAGGCGTGTTCCTCGAACACGGCGTTGAGCGTCGTGCGCCTTCTGACGTCGAGAGCGGTCGCGAAGGCCGCGAGCTTGTCGGCTGCCTCATCCGGCGTGATCGTGTCGATGTCCAGCAGCAGGTCGGCGAGGCCGACCCGCTTGGCCAGCTCCCTGGTCTTGAACTCATATGCAATAGGCAGAACCGGCGTGCCGACGCACAACGACATGATCATCATGTGCATGCGGGTGGCGATGACGAAGTCGAAGCCCTTGACGAGCTGCATGAGCTGTTCCGGCGTATGAAATGCGCCGTCGACGCTGACATGGGCGGCGACGTCTGTGTCGAGTTCGGCAACAATGGCACGTGCTGTCTTCGAATCGTCATGGGCATACTCAGGCACGCCCTGGCAGGTCGACACAAACGTCACCTTCTTGCCGTGATTGCGCACCAGGTCGGTGGCGATACGCCGGATCGACTCCCTGTAGCGGTCCATGCCGCCTTCGCCGCCGCGGACATAGTTCCAGTGCCGCACCGAAATGCCGACACGACCTGTCGTCTCCAGCGGCTTCGCTGCCGCGAGGATGCCTTCGATCTTTTGCCGGTCAGCCAGGGCGAAGACGGAATCGGCAACGACGTGGCATTTGCCGATGTCTTCGACCAGGCCTTTGAGATGTCGGCGCGAACGCTCGTCGCGGAGCAGGATCAACGGGCTGCGGTCAAGGACCGGCTTCAGTTCGCGACGGTTGTAGGCCTTGTCGAACGGTCCGAGCGACTGGGTGAAGAAGACCGTCTTCTTGCCGAAAACGGCATTGATGCGGAACTGGTTGAGGCGCTTTTCGAGATTGTAGGTCTCGACCAGATAGGTCCCGCCAGTCGTGATCACCATGTCGGCCTGCCGGTAGAGATCGAGGCTGCTGCGCTCGTCGTCGCTGAACATGGTCTCGTCGAGCGCTCGGCTCTGGCCGTAGTGGCGCAGGGCGCTGTGGACAAGGCGGTTGTAGATCGGCTTGGCGAAGTTCTTCAGCGGGTTGTCGTCATAGGGGTATTTGAAGACCGTCTCGGAGGGCAGACGGCGGATGTCGATGTCAGGATAGTCGCGCTTGGGGTAGAGCCGCGCGGCTACGTCCGGCTGGCTATCGAAGACATGGAACTGGAGTTGATCGTCGGTGGCGGCTTTCAAGATATGCCTGATCGCCAGGAGGATCGCCGCGTCGCCGGTGTTCAGGCAAACAGTGTTTTCGACAATGATTTTCTTCATGCAGCTGCGTCTCCGTGGTGAGGCCCGCCGCCCGCGATCCATGCAGATCAAACGGGCTATTTTGCGACGCAACAAAAGTTGAGGCGGATGGAGGTAGTATTTGTTGCGATGCAACAAGTGCTTCCCTAGCATCCCGACTCGGTGGGCCAAACTGCGAGCGTGATCTCATGCTGCATGTTCTGTACCTCGTGCATGATATTTCCGATCCAGCTGTTCGCCGTCGGGTCATCATGCTCAAGGCCGGTGGCGCACGTCTGACGTTAGCCGGTTTCCGCAGGACTAAATTACCTCTTTCTGATATCGAGGGCGTAACGCCGATCGATCTCGGATACACGCGTGACGGACGCTTTGCGCAACGTCTTGGGGCTGTTGCCAAGGCCGCCGCTGGTATCGCCGCGTCGCTGAAAGGCGAGCCGGTGCCCGACGTCATTCTAGCGCGCAATCTCGAAATGCTGGCGCTGGCCAAACGCGCGCGCTGCGCGTTTGGCACGTCTGCGCCGGTTGTCTACGAGTGCCTGGATATTCACCGTCTGGTGTTGCGCGACGACATGGTCGGACGCGCGCTGCGCGGTGCCGAGCGCAGGCTCGGACGCGACGTCAGGCTGCTGCTGACGAGTTCGCCGGCCTTCGTAAGGCATTACTTCCAGAAGTTCGGTCAGATCGATGCGCCCATCGAACTGCTGGAGAACAAGCTGCTCGAACTCGGGCCCAAGGGGCCCGTCGCGCCGACACTGGCAGGTCCTTTGGCAGCGCAGCCATGGCGCATCGGCTGGTTCGGCGCGCTCCGATGTCGCAAATCGCTGGAATTGCTGCAAACCTTCACGGAGAGCGCAGACGGCGCGTTCGAAGTCGTCCTACGCGGCCGACCGGCGCTGACCGAATTCGACGATTTCCTCGGCGTGGTCGATGCAGCCAGGCATCTGTCCTTCGGCGGTACCTACCGCAATCCCGAGGACATGGCCGCGATCTATGGCGGCGTACATTTCTCGTGGGCCATCGACTTCTTCGAAGAAGGCCTGAACTCGACATGGCTTCTGCCCAACCGGCTTTATGAAGGCTGCCGCTTTGGAACGGTGCCGATCGCCATGGCCGGCACGGAGACGGCGACCTTCCTCCAGCGCCAGGGCATCGGCATTGTCCTGGAAGAGGCATCCGTGGCAGCGCTCGACAAGGCGCTCGGCACCATGACGCCGGAGCGTTATCGCGCCTTGCGCGACCAGGTGACGGCCTGCGAGCCGTCGACCTGGAGCTGCAACAGTTCCGACTGCCGCGTGCTTGTGGCCAAGCTGGTGAAGGTTGCCGGCCTCGCCGATGGCGAGATCGCCGCCGTAGCCGCCTGAAATCTCAACAGAAAATAGCTGAGCAATGCCTGGATCCTGCATCATCGTCATTCCATGCCTCAACGAGGCACGTCACATCGGGCCGCTGCTTGCCCAGCTACTGCCGTCGTCGCGCCGGCTTGGGGCTCTTGTCGTCGTGGCCGATGGCGGCAGCGAAGATGCGACGCGCAACATCGTCTCGGCCGTCGCAGCAGACAATCCTGATGTGGTGCTGATCGACAACCCGCGCCGTCTGCAAAGCGCGGCCGTCAACCTCGCCGTTAGCCGGTTCGGTGGTAGCGCCGAGTATCTTATCCGCATCGACGCCCATGGTGGCTACCCTGACGATTACTGTGACAGGTTGATCAAGGATGCCCACGACACCGGTGCGGACGCTGTCGTCGTGTCGATGCTGACCAGAGGCTCAGGGATTGTACAACGGGCGGCGGCGGCCGCGCAGAATTCGCGCTTGGGTACCGGCGGTTCAAAACACCGGCACAGTTCGCTGGGCGAGTGGATCGACCACGGCCATCACGCGCTGTTGCGCGTCGATGCCTTTTCCGCCGTCGGCGGTTACGACGAGAGCTTCAGCCACAACGAGGACGCCGAACTCGACCATAGGCTGAAGCAGGCGGGGTTCCGCATCTGGCTGAGCGGCAGGACGCAGATGACTTATTTTCCGCGCAACTCGCTCAAGGGGCTTTATCGGCAATATCTCGGTTACGGCCGGGGGAGGGCACGCAACCTGCTCAAGCATCGGCTGGTACCGAAGCTCAGGCAGATGGTGCCGCTGATGGTGTTCCCCGCCGCCTTGGTTGCCATGTTGACGCCGCTCCACTGGCTGTTCGCGCCGCCGCTGGCGCTGTGGGCGGCGATCTGCCTTGCCTATGGCGGACGCCTGGCCTGGCGCGCCGGCGATCCGAAGCTCGCCTTGGCCGGTGTGTCGGCCATGGTCATGCATTTCGCCTGGTCGCTGGGCTTCTGGCAGCAGATGGTCGGCGCGGGCGTGCGAGGCCGCCCCGCATGACCGGCGCTCGCATCGACATCTGCGTCTGCACGTTTCGGCGCCCGGAACTGGCCGACACGTTGCGCTCGCTTGAAGCCATGGAACTGCCCAGGGGATACGGCGTCGGTGTTGTCGTGGCCGACAACGACGATATGCCGAGCGCATCGGCGTTGGTTACTGAGCTTGCCAGCAAGCTGTCGCTGCCCGTGCGCTACGTCCATGCCCCGGCAGGCAACATCTCGGTCGCACGCAACGCCTGCCTGGACGCAAGTTCGGCCGATCTGGTCGCCTTCATCGACGACGACGAGAAGGCGACCGACCAATGGCTTATGCGGCTGGTCGAGCGGCTCGACGCAACGGGCGCCGATGTCGTGCTTGGGCCGGTCAGGGCACGCTATGCCAGCACGGCGCCGCGCTGGATGCGCATGGGTGATTTTCACTCGACCTATCCGGTCTTCGTCGGCTGTGAAATCCGCACCGGCTACACCTGCAACGTGCTTTTGCGGGCGCGGGCGGCATCGGTCGCTGGCAGACGGTTCAGCCTGCTGCGTGGCCAGACGGGCGGCGAGGACACCGAATTCTTCGACCAGGTCCATCGCAGCGGCGGAACATTCGCCTATGCCTCTGATGCCTGGGTGGAAGAGCCGGTTCCGGTTGGGCGCGCCAGCTTCGGCTGGCTGTCCAGGCGGCGCTATCGCGTGGGCCAGACGCATGGGCGTCTTATCGGAACGCGCCGCTCAGGCCTGGCCGTGATTCCGGAGCTGGGCCTCGCCGCGGCGAAGGCCGGCTACTGTTTTGCAGCCGCAGCGCTTGCCGTTTTCCGACCGGTCTGCCGCAACCGCAACCTGCTGCGCTGCATCATGCATGTCGGCGTGGCCAGCGGCCTCCTGGGCCTGCGCGAACTGCGGCTCTACGGCGGCAAGGAGACTACGCATGCAGCCTGATGTCAGCTTCGTCATCGCTGCCTACAATGCCGAGCTGACACTTGGCCGTGCCATCGACAGCGCGCTGGCGCAGCAGGGCGTTTCGGTCGAGGTCGTGGTGGTGGACGATCGCTCGACCGACGGAACATTGGAAATTGCCCGCGCTCATTCCGACCCAAGAGTCAGGGTGGTTGCGCTCAAGAGCAACTGCGGCCCGGGCGGAGCCCGGAATGCCGGCCTGGACGCCGCGCTCGGGCGTTGGGTGGCGGTTTTGGATTCCGACGATACGGTGCGCCCGGAAAGATTGGCCGCAATGATCGCGTGCGCCGAAAAGCGCGGTGCTGCGATGGCCGTCGACAATCTCGAGGTGATTCGTGAAGACGGAACCACCCTAGATGTGATGTTTTCGGGGGACTTTCTCGAAGGTCTCGGACAATTATCTCTTGCCGACTTCATCGCCGGCAATCTCGTCTTCGAATCCACGTTCAATTTTGGTTACATGAAGCCGATATTCCTGCGTGGATATCTCGACGGGCACGGCCTGCGTTATGACGAGAGCCTGCGCATCGGCGAGGATTACGTCCTGCTTGCGAGCGCGCTCGCTCGGGGCGGCGGCTGCGCCGTCGAACCGGCGGTAGGCTATAGCTACCATGTGCTTCAGGGGTCTATCTCGCGGGTGCTGAAGCTGCCTCACGTCGAGGCCATGCAGCGCGCCGACCGCATCTTCGCCGAAGTCAACAGCCTCGATGTGGCGGCTCGCGAAGCGTTCACGCTTAGGACCCGAAGCCTCGAACAGGCCGCCACATTCCTGTCATTGGTGGAGCACATCAAATCGCGTTCGCCGCTCAAGGCGGTGAGGACTGCGCTCGGCAATCCGTCGGCGGTGCGCCACCTGCGCATGCCGATCGCGGTTCGCTTGCAGCGGCTCGCACAACAATTTGCATCCCGGTCGGGCAGGTGAGGTGGCGGCCTCATTTTCGATCGGACAACACGAGGAGAGCATATGAAGTCGAGTTTCAGGAAAGTCCGCAAGGCAGTCATCCCGGTGGCTGGTCTTGGCACGCGGTTTTTGCCGGCGACAAAGTCGATGCCGAAGGAGATGCTGCCGGTGGTTGACCGGCCGGTGGTACAGTATGCCGTCGACGAGGCGCTGGAAGCCGGCGTCGAGCACATCGTCTTCGTCACCGGCCGCAACAAGGCCGTCATCGAGGACTATTTCGACCTGCATCCCGAACTGATCGGCACGCTCGAGCAGGCCGGCAAGGTCGCCGAGATCAAGTCGCTGGAAACGCTGCTGCCAGTGCCCGGCACCACCAGCTTCACCCGCCAGCAAGCGCCGCATGGCCTCGGCCACGCCGTCTGGTGCGCCCGCGACATCATCGGCGACGAGCCGTTCGCGCTGCTGTTGCCCGATATGGTGTCGTTCGGCAAGCGCGGCTGTCTGGCCGAGATCATGGAGCTCTATGGCGAAACCGGCGGCAATGTGATTGCCGTCGAGCAATGCCAGTCGCATGAGACCAACAAATACGGCATCGTCGGCCAGGGCCAAGCCACCGGCTCGGGCTTCGAGGTGACGGCGATGGTGGAGAAGCCGAAGCCGGCCGATGCACCGTCGACCTACTACATCAACGGCCGCTACATCCTACAGCCGGAGATCTTCACGCTTTTGGGCACCCAGGCGCGTGGCGCCGGCGGAGAGATCCAGCTGACGGATGCGATGGTCAGGCTTGCCGACAACCAGGCGTTCTTCGCCCGCCCGTTCGGGGGACGCATGTTCGACTGCGGCTCCAAGGAAGGTTTCATCCAGGCCAATGTGGCGTTCGCGCTGAAACGGGCCGATCTCAAGGGCTCGGTGCTGGAAGCGCTGCGCGAGATGATCGCCGAGAATGACAGGGCAGCAGCGGCCTGATCGGGCGACGACCAGGACTCGGCCGGCCGCGTGTCGCCGGGGCCGGCTTTCTGTTTCAGGGCAGCACGTTGCAGAGGGCGTCTGACCCTTCCGAGTGCAGCTTCGTGCTCCGCAAAAGACTGGAATGCCTATGAACTATGCCAGCTTCGCCTTCAGCAATCGCCGCAACGCCGAGCAGGACGAGGCGCGCGAAGGGAGCGATTTCATCGACCTGGAACGCCTGTTCTCCATGGCTCGGCGCCAGGTCAAGGTGGTAGGCGCGGGCGCTGCGATCGGCATTGTTCTCGGGCTCGTCTATCTCCAGACGACGCCGCCGAGCTTCACCGCGACCACGCGCGTCCTGATCGACGAAGGCATGAACAAGATCGTCGACGAGGTATCGGCGGCCCCGGTCAACATGCAGACCGATGCGGCGATCCTCAGCCAGATCGAGATCATCAAATCGGCGCGGTTGGCAGCCGTCGTCGTCGACAAGCAGAAGCTCGATCAAAACCCTGCCTTTATGCAGCCGCCACAATCCCTGGCCTCGACGCTGGTTGGCTATGCACGCGGCTTCGTCGGCATTTTCCGCTCGCGCCCCGATGCATCGGTCGGAGCCGAGTTGAGCGAGGCGGAGCGCAGGGCGGCAGCTGAGGCCGCGCGCAAGGAACAGGCGGTCCTGGCGCTGCAGGCCAATGTCATGGCCGAGCGCATCGGTCGCAGCTACGTCATTTCCATCGCCTATCGCTCGATCGACCCGCAGCTGTCGGCTGCAATTACCAGGGCCTATGCAGATGCATTCGTCGCCGACCAGTTGGACGCCGGCTTTGAGGCCACCGAGAAGGCGGCAGTCTGGCTGCAGGGACGACTGGAGGAGTTACGCGCCAGCTCGCAGGCGGCTGCACTTGAGGTCGAGAAATTCCGCGCCGACAACGGGCTGGCGGCGGCGCGCGGCGAAACCATCGCCGAGCAACAGCTCTCCGATCTCAATGCCCAACTGACCCTTGCCAAGGCTGACACGGCCAAGGCAAGGGCACGCTATGAGCAGTACCGCACGATCGTCGATGGTGGGCCGGAGGCTGCCGTGCAGAACTCGACGCTGTCGGCCGCTGACCCGGGCAATCCGGTGCTGTCCGAGCTCAAGAAGCGCTATGCGGCGGTTTCCAAGCGCGAGCAGGAGATCGCCACGGGCTTCGGTCCGAACCATCCACAGGCGACGGCGTTGCGCAAGGAGCAGGCCGATATTGCCAAGCAGGTCCTCCGCGAGTTGAGCCAACTGTCGGAGACCTATCGCAACGAATATGAGGTGGCGCGCTCGCGCGAAACCACACTCTCCGAAAGTGTCGCTGGTGCCACGGGCCAAAACTCCTCGGCCAACCAGGCCCAGGTGCGGTTGCGTGAATTGCAGCAGCAGGCAACCGCACTCAGCACGCTCTATCAGACCTTCCTGTCTCGCTACGAGGAGGCCTCGCAGCAGCGCTCGTTCCCGATCGCGAAGGTCCGGGTCATCTCCGAGGCGACCTTGCCGCGCAGCGCATCAAGCCCGCGAACTTCGCTGGTGCTCGGCCTGTCGCTGGTGCTCGGTCTGATCATGGGCGCTGCCGCAGGCGCATTCAATGAGTTCAACGAGCGCTTCTTCCGCACGGCCGAGGATGTGCGTGAGCGCCTCGGCCTCAAGTTCCTCGGTTACCTGCCGCTGCTCGGCGGCTACGACCAGAAGCCGACAGTCCCGGCGGAAGGCACCGAGCAACCGCGGGTGTCGGCGGCGAGCGAAAGGCGGGCACGTATGCGGGTGACTGTCGATGCACCGGCGTCATTGTTTGCCGAGACGTTGCGCAATACCAGGATTGCCGGCGACGTCGTGCTGCAGGACGTGCCCTGCAAGGTGATCGGCATCGTCTCGATGCTGCCGGGCGAAGGCAAGTCGATGGTCGCCGCCAATCTCGCCGGCCTGCTTGCCGGCAATGGGGCACGGACACTGTTGATCGACGCCGACCTGCGCAATCCTGGCCTCAGTCGCTCGCTCGGCATCGTGACGGAACGCGGGCTGGTCGAGGCCGTGGTCGACGGTCAGGGCTGGCAGTCGGCGATTAAGGTCGACAGACAGACCAAGCTCGCCATTGTGCCGGCGGCGTGGCGCGCTCGCTTCTCGCATACGAGCGAGTTGCTGTCGTCGCCCGGCATGCGCCGCTTCGTTGAGGACGCCAAGTCGACCTTCGAATACATCGTGGTCGATCTGCCGCCACTTGGCCCGGTGGTGGACGCCAAGGCGTTTGCGCCGCTGGTAGATGGTTTCGTGCTGGTTGCCGAATGGGGCGCGACGCCACGCCCTCTGGTGCGCTCGGTGCTCGCAGCCGAGCCGCAGATCGCATCCAAGATGCTGGGACTAGTGCTCAACAAGGTCGATCTCAAGCGCCTGCCGCATTACGGTGCCTACGGCGGTTCGGAGCAGTTTCTCGACCGTTATTCGAGCTATTATTTCGATCGTAATGGCAGCGGCACCGCGGCCCGGAACAAATTCCAAGCCGCATATGAAGGGCTGCTGCAGTGGGTCAAAGCGCCGTTCGAGCGGAAAAAGGATCGTACCGAGGCCTAGCAGCTGCTTGGCAGTTCCGCTTTGGAGCGGCACCTGGAAAGTCCACAAGAGGCGCAGTCGCGACCGCCAGCATGTTGGTCGACGATGTTTGCTGTCAGGGCCAACATGCAATTTATCCAGCTTCAGACTGAAAAACCAATCTCGACCAAGTAAGCTGTTCGGATCGGAGATCGAACCTTTCAAAGTCATTGAGCGTGAACTCCGCCATCCTGCGCTTCGATCACCCCAAGCTTCGCTTGCGCAGCGCGTGTGCCTTGCTGCGGAAATTGGCCCGGATTTCTGCCTCGTCGATGCCGGCGACGATGCGGTTCTCCATCAGCAGCCGTCCGCCGACTATGCTATGAAGCACGTCGTCGGCACGGCTTGAATAAACCAGCGCAGCAGCAGTGTCATAGACCGGCTGCGTGTGGGCGTTGTCGAGGTCTACGACGATGACATCGGCGGCCATGCCGGGTGCCAGCTTGCCGGTTTCCGGGCGGTTCATTGCCTTAGCCCCCTCGGAGGTCGCCATTTCCAGGATTTCGGTTGTTCTCAGGAATTCCGGGTCGGCGGTCTTGTCCTTGTGAATTAGGCCGGCGAATTTCATTTCCTGGAACATGTCGAGCGTGTTGTGGCTGGCTGGCCCATCGGTTGCCAGGCCGACCGTGACGCCATGCTCGCGCACGCATTTGAGTGGCAGTGTGCCGGAGGCCACCTTGGCGTTGCAGCATGGACAATGGGCGATCTTTGTGTTGGTTGCCGCCAATATCCTTACGTCATCTTCGTCGAGCTGCGTGCAGTGGGCAGCAGTTACGTCAGACTTCAGGAATTCAAGTGAATGAAGCCAGCGGACCGCCGATGTGCCGTAGGTTTCGGCGACATAGACGGTCTCTTGGGGCGCCTCGGCGAGGTGGATGTGGATCGGCACATTGTGCGCGTCTGCAACCTCGCGCGACAGGCGGAACATTTCAGACCCGCACGAATATGTGGCATGCGGCGACAGCCCGATCTGCAGCAATCCATTTTGCGACTTGTGATGCTTGGCGATGAGATCGCCGAAGCTGTGCAATGTTTTCCAAGACCAGTCGGTGATCGATGCGTAAACGCCGCGATCAGCGAAGCCATAGCCAAGGGTAGCGCGAAGCGGGATCTTCTTAAGTGCTTCGATCTGCGGCTCCACTGCATAGGCATCGAAATGCTCGTTGAAGGAGGTGACGCCCGATTTCACCATTTCAACGAGACCGTTCAGACTTGCCCAGTAAAGCGTTTCGGGATCGAAATTGCGCTTGAGCTGCCACATGGTGGATAGCCATTCGAACAGCCGGACATCCTCCAGAAGACCACGCAGGAGCAGGTTCGAGGCAATATGCGTGTGGCTGTCGCAGAAACCGGGCATGACCACGCAGTTCGAAGCATCGATGACTTTCGCAGCATTGCTAATGTCGATGCTTTCCTGCGCCCCAACGGCCAGGATCTTGCCGCCGGCGATGGCAATGGCTCCATGCTCGATCGGCTTGGCGCCGCCCATGGGCATTACGGTACCGTTTATGATGGCGATATCGATGGTCATGCGTATCCTCCTACGCGATCCGTTTCAGGACCCGGTTTTCAGAAATTCAGATGTTCAGCGCACATCGCGGAAATAGGGCATGCCTAGTGCTGCTGGCGCCGCCGACAATTGCCTCATGCGATGCAGGACGATGACGGGAACGATGATGAAGCCCAGTGTCCCGAGATATGGCAGCATGCCGAGCAGGGCAGGGGTGACCGGCCAGTTGCGTGCCTGCCCGACATAGCCAAGTGCAGTGATCAGCCCGAACAGAAGTGCTGCCATCACGACATTCAGCGGCCTGTAGCGCGCAAAGATGACCAGCGCGACGGCGATCCAGCCCCGGCCGGCGACAATTCCGTCCGACCATGACGGGACGAAAGCCAAAGTGAGATATGCACCGGCCCCAGCCGCCAGTGCCGCGCCCAGCGATACGTACCAGAAGCGCATCGCCAGGACCGGGATGCCGGCCGCGTCGGCCGCCGCGGGATTTTCTCCGACCGCGCGCATGTTGAGGCCATGACGCGTTTTGAACATCAGGCAGTGGATGGCGACGGGCACGATAATGAAGATCAGATAGACAAGTACGTTCTGGGAGAAGAAGGCCGGTCCCAAAATGGGAATTTCGCTCAAGTAGGGCACGATCACCGGCTGGAAGGTCGCCTTGGCCGGCATGCCGGAAAACGCCCTGCCTACAGTGGCGGCAAGCCCCGTCCCCATCAGGGTCAACGCAAGTCCGCACAGCACCTGATTGGCGCGGAAGAGCACCGTCGCCACGGCAAAGACCATGCCAAAGCAAAGCCCGACCAAGAGCGCTGCAGCAAAGCCGATCGACGGGTTCGGGACGCTGATGGTGACAGCGACCGCCGTCACCGCGCCGAGTGCCATCAAGCCCTCAACGCCCAGATTGACCACTCCGACGCGCTGGCAGATGACCTCGCCAAGTGCTGCCAGTGCCAGGACGCCTCCGGCAAGGACGGCGGTCGTCAGCAACCCCGTTATGAGATCCATGGCGGCATCCCTATGCGGTGACCCGATCGGTGCGGACGAGGCGGTAATGCGCAAACTCGTCGCCGATGGCGGTGAACATCAATACGAGGCCGGTCAGCGCAACGATCGCGCTGGTGGTAAGTCCCTGCGTCTGCAGAATGATGCCGGCGTTGAGAATGAAGGCCATCAGCGCTGCGGCGGCAAGGACGCCAAGACATGAGGTGCGTGCGAGCACCGCAACGATGATGCCAAGATAGCCGAAATTGTTGGAGATACCGCCCTGCAGGCGATGCACCGTTCCTGCCACTTCCAGCATTCCGGCAATGCCCGCGACCGCACCCGAAAGCAGCATCACCGCAATGATGCGCCGCCGTACCGGTATGCCAGCATAGAGGGCGTTCTCGGGATTGGCGCCGCTGATCCGCACCTCGTACCCCCACCGGGTAAAGGACAGCACTGCCGCCACCAGCACCGTCAATGCTACCGCGATCGCAAAGCCCCAATGAACCATGCCCCACAGCTCCGGCATCTCGTAGCGAATGCGTGGGGTGGAGCCGAGCGTTCCGGCACCCCGATCCCGCCACGGTCCGGTGGCGAAGTAGTAGACGAGCAGGGTCGCCACGAAATTCAGCAACAGAGTGGTGATGAGCTCATTGACGCCGACAAACGCCCGGGCGAGTGTCGGGATGGTGATCCATGCCATGCCGCCGGCGACGCCCGCCAGGAACATCGCCGGCAGCATCAGCCAGGCCGGGCCTTCGACAAAAAGGCCGATCGCCGCGGCTGCAAGCGCACCTGCATAGAACTGGCCCTCGGCGCCGATGTTCCAAAGCCCGATGCGCCGGGTGATCATGACCGCAAGGCCTGTCAGGATAAGCGGCGTCGCAAGTAGCCCGAGGTCCTCCAGCCCGAAGCTCGAGCCAAACGTCGACGTGATGACCTGGCCGCCGAGGGCAAGCGGATTGTGCCCGGAGACGGCGACAACGACGCCGCCGACGATGAGCGCAAGCATGATCGCCGCGACGCGAACCGCAATGGCGACGGAAGGCTTGGGCGAAGGGAAGCGCTGCAGACGCCAGGCCATCACGACCTCTCGCCGCTGGCTGCGGACGAACCCACCGTCTGCCCGCCCATCAAGAGACCGATGGTCTCCATATCGGCACTTTCGGTGTCAAAAACGGACATGATCCGGCCCTCGTAAAGAACCGCGATACGGTCCGAAAGGCTGAGCAATTCTTCGAGGTCTTCCGAAATCAGGACGACGGCGACGCCCCGGTTGCGAAGTTCGACGAAATGGCGAAGCATCGTGTTGATTGCGCCGATATCCAGGCCACGACTGGGGTATGCTGCGACCAGGACTTTCCGCGCTATGCGGATCTCGCGTCGGGCGACAAGGCGCTGCTGGTTGCCACCTGAGAGGTTTCGCACCGGCATGCCAAAATCAGGAATCGCCACCTCCGCGTCTGCGGCGATCGTCCGGGCCAGCCGGTTGGCGGCTCGCGGATCGAAGAGCGGGCCGCGCGAGACGGCGTCGGTCTTGTATTCCCGGATCACCACATTATCGTCGATTGAAAGCGAAGGCGCCAAGCCGCTACGCAAGCGGTCCTCGGGTATATGGCCGATGCCAAGTGCTGCGAAGGCCGCTGCATCCCTGCGGCTTTCGGCCTTTCCGCCGATCAATATCTCGCCCGAAACAAGTGGGCGGATACCTGTCATGACCTGGCTCAGTTCGCGTTGGCCATTGCCTGCGACGCCTGCAATTCCCAATATCTCGCCGGCCCGGATGACGAGGTCGATGTTCCGGAGTGCCGGCAGGCCGCGTTGATCGTCGGCGCAAACATTCTTGAGTTCCAACACGACAGGACTGGCATCGCGCGCGGGTTCTTCCGATCGGTCGCGGTAGTTGCCCAGAACGATTTCGCGTCCGACCATCAGCCCGGCGAGCATGCGATGATCGCAGTCCTTCGTTTCGTGGGTTGCGACCTTGCGGCCACCGCGAAGAACTGTCACCCGGTCGGAAATCTCCAGGACTTCATGAAGCTTGTGGCTGATGAAGACGACGGCGTTGCCGGATTTGCGGAAGGCGTCGAGTGCCTTGAACAATTCCCGAGCCTCGGACGGTGTCAGCACGGCTGTCGGTTCGTCGAGGATCAGAAGGCGCGCGTCTCGCGCCAGCACGCGCAGGATCTCGACACGCTGCTGCTCACCCGCCGACAAGGTGTGGATACGAGCGTTGGGCTTGACGGCGAGATTGAATTTTTCGGCGATCGCAGCCGTTTTTGCTTCCAATTGGCTGGCCGACGCCAGCCGTGGCGTCTGCCCCCATCCCAGATGGATGTTTTCGGCCACGGTGAAGGCCTGGACCAGCTTGAAGTGCTGATGAACCATGCCGATGCCTGCCGCGATCGCATCGAGAGGCGAACCGAAACGAACCGGCTTGCCATTGATGGCAATCTCCCCGGCATCGGCCTGATAGATCCCGGTGAGGATGTTCATCAAGGTCGATTTGCCGGCACCGTTCTCTCCGAGAAGCGCATGGATCTCACCGGCGCGGATGTCGAGGTCGACATCCGCGTTGGCGACGACGCCGGGAAAATACTTGGCGATTCCGCGCAGCGACACGAGCGGCGGCGCAGTGTCGCTGCTCGCAAGGCGAGGTACTGGATCAGGCATTGCAGCGTCCATTGATCGGCCAGGCTTACGTAACGAGCCCGGATACGCCCTCGACAGACCAGTCCCAGTTGTAGAGCGCGAACTCGTCCAGCGTTTCGCCTGCTTTCACCCGCACTGCCCCTGTCGTATCCTTGATCTCGCCGGTGAACGGGCTCCAGCCGCCAATGATCTTCGCGCGCACGGCATCCGCCTTGGCCGCCACGTCGGCTGGAACCGTCTCGCCCCAGGCATCACGGTCGATGCCACCGCCAAGGGGAAGCAGGGTCTGGCCACCACCCGACCATGTGCCGGCTAGCCGCTGTCTTACCTGATCGACATAGAACGACGTCCAGTCGGGCACGATCGAGCTGACATAGGCATTCTTGCCGTAGCGCCGCATATCGGTGTTCCACATCGCAGCCCGGACGCCGCGCTGTTCGGCGACTTGCAGGTAGGAGGCCTCGTTCATGACACCAAAGAGGAAGTCGCAGCCATTGTCGATCAGTGCGCTTGCTGCCTGGTTGGCGCCTTGTGGGTCGAACCAGGAGTTGATGCTGATGACCTGGAGGGTGGCCGATGGGTTGACCGAGCGAGCACCCATCAAGAACGCATTGCTCGACGAGATCGCCATGGGCACGGGGAAGGACGCGATGAATCCGAGCTTGCCGGACTTGCTGAGCAGCCCCGCCGCCACGCCGACGACATAGGTTGGATGCCAATGGGCGGCGTAATACCAGCCGAGATTGTCGGCGACGTTGCGCCCGTCCGCCTCGAGAAAGGCGACTTCAGGTGATCGTTCGACGACGGACGAGAAGAAATCGCCATAGTTCGAGGTTGAGAACACCATCTGGGCGCCCTCCTGCACGAACTGCCGGAACGTGCGGCTTGCGTCGGCAGAGAACGGAATGCTTTCGACCACCAGCGTCTTCGCTTTCGGGAAAGCCGCCTGGATCGCCTTGGCCCCTTCATTCTGCTTGGTGTTCCAGCCTTCGTCCGAGACCGGCCCCGTCAAGGCAAAGGCTATGACGGCATCCTCTTCCTTGATGGCTGCGAGAGGGGCGGCGCGCGCCTGGCCGATCCAGTGCGGCATGATGAGCGACGTAGAAGCAGCGGCCGAAAGAGCCAAGAACCGGCGACGAGAAAAGTCATGATGATAGTTCATAGAAATTCCCCCCGAAATCGAGGTGAAGGCTAGTTTTTCAAACCCCTTATTGACCAGCGAATATTTGCGTCACTACTGTATCAAAAAAACGTACGGTCGCATTTCAGGTGTCGAGAATGCCCTTGATTACGCAAGGCGCGAAGGCGTTGGAGATGGTCGCTCGATATGGGTCGATCCGTAAGGCCGCAGAGCAGATGAACGCGACACCCTCAGCGGTGAACCGCCAGATACTGAACCTCGAACTGGAGTATGGGCAGCCGCTTTTTGAACGGCTGCCACGCGGCATGCGGCCGACGGAAGCAGGTCGAATCCTGGTGGGGCAGGTTCGGAAATTGCAGCAGGAGATCATCGCGACGGGTGCTGAGGTGGAGGGACTGCGTCCCTCGCATGGCAGCACGGTCAGTATCGGGATCATGGAATGTCTGGCGACAGGATTCCTGCCGAAGGCGTTCCGCAGGCTTCAGGCCCAGCATCCCGGCGCCAGCCTACGGGCGCATGTCGACGGCACCAACTTCATACTCGACAAGGTCAAGTCGGGCTCGATAGATCTGGCGATCGCGTTCAATACGCCCCAGGACATAGGCTTAAATATTGTCAAGACTGCGCATTTGCGACTTGGCATAGTCGCGCAGCCGTCTCATCAATTGATGAAGAGAAAGCACGTTGATATCGAAGATATTTTGAGTGAGCGATTTATCTCGACAGACGACAGCTTGACGATAGGTCCTATGGCCGACCTGCTCATCCAGAGGCTGAGATCGCCGATTTACAAAATCGCCGTGTCCAATTCCATTGCTCTTCTAAAGGCCACAATTCAAGAAGGGCTGGGAATAAGCATACTGACATTGATTGATGTTTATGAAGAAGTCAGACGCGGAGAGCTGGGTTTTGTGCCGCTTTCTGGAACTCGCATGTCAGTGGCGCTTTCACTCAGCTCCCGCGACGTGAACGCATTGACGGATGCCGGCAAGGCAATGGCCGGCATCATCGCCAGTTCACTGGAGGAGGTCCAAGCGTTATCACTCAACAGTGCCTGATTGCATGCTCCAAAGTTCCTTGCAGGAGCAGTGTGCAGCCCCTGCCGAAGACCATCTTCACCTGCTGGAAGTCTCGTCAAAATTTGACAGTGCCGAGGCGACATGTTGGTCATTCGTGCGGCGCTGCCGCTGGCGCAAGCATGGACCCCAGCCTGTAGCGGCTGATGTAAGAGATCTGCCGCAGCGCTTCCTCCAGTTCCATGTCGGTGCCACGCTCAAGTCGGTGGGTGAACTCGGCAAAGATGCCGGCCTTGGTGTAATGACGTACGCAGATGACGAAAGGAAAGCCATGTCTTGCGCGATAGCGGCGGTTCAGATCGTCTATGAGCGCAGCTTCACCTGAAGACAGGCGATCGAGGCCGGCCGTTCCCTGCTCGGCGGTAGACTCTGTTGTCATTCGTCCTTCTTTGGCCTCTTTTCCTGCCAAATCTGGGTGCGCGCGCAGAAACTCAATTCGAGCCGAGGCGTCACGTTGGAGCACCTGGTCAAACATGACGCCATGCAACGTCTCGGCATTGACGAAGGGACGGCTGTCCCAAGCGCTACGTGCGACCCACGGCGAGTTCTCGAATATCAGTCCCAAGGCGGAGACGAATTCCTCGGATCCCATACGGTTGATCCTGTCGATGGTGAGCATTTCTTCCTATTCCCTTGGATGGGTTGGTGGTTACCGTCAGCAGCGGCGTGCAGCCGCTGCAACTGAGTTGTCGAAAGAGCTCGTTACAGCCGGTCCATCCGGAACGGCGTTCGAGGTGCTCACCCAATCAACGCTGCTGAATGGGGGGAGCGAGTGAGCGTCTCCGACGGCGGAAAACCGATCGTCTCAAGCAGGATCATCGACCCTGCCAGCTGAATTGTTCGGTTGCGGCCAACAGCGCTTGCCGAATGCCCGGCTCGCTGCTGGAGTGGCCGGCATCGGGAATGATCTCCAGGCGCGATGCGGGCCACCGCTTGTGCACTTCGAAGGCCGTTCGCGGTGGACAGACCATGTCATAGCGTCCCTGGATGATGAGGCCGGGGATCTTGGCCATGTGGTGCATGTTGTCCATGAGATGGTTGGGCGGCAGAAACGCCTCGTTGATAAAGTACGATGCCTCGATCCGGGCGAGCGCTTCGACGACATGCGGCTCCTGGAACCCGTTCATTGTTCCCGGATCGGGGAGGAGCGTAGAGCATGCCCCCTCGTAGCAGGCCCACGCACGTGCGGCCGCGTCGCGCAGCACAGCGTCGTCGCCTTGAAGCCTCTTGGCATAGGCGGAAACTACGTCGGCGCGTTCGGCTTCAGGCAGACAGTTGGCGAAGGTTTCCCATAGTTCGGGAAAGAACCGGCTGATGCCGGTCATGAACCAGTCGATCTCTGCCTTGCTGTTCAGCCAGATGCCGCGCAGGATCGCTGCCGTGACCTGGTCGGGATGGCTTTGCGCATAGGCGATTGCGAGCGTACTACCCCATGAGCCGCCGAACAGCATCCAGTGTTCGAGGCCGAGCTCCCTGCGCAGGGTTTCCATGTCTTCGACGAGTAGGGAAGTCGTGTTGTCCCTCGTCTCGCCGAGCGGCGTGGATTTGCCGGCACCACGCTGGTCGAAGGCGATGATGCGATAGCGCGCGGGATCGAAGTAACGACGATCCTCGGGCTCGGTCCCATATCCAGGCCCGCCATGGACCAGCACAACGGGCTTACTCGCCGGATTGCCCGACTCCTCGAAATACAGCTCGTGGAGAGAGCTGACCCGCAGCCGCCCCGTTCTGTAGGGTTCGATAGCGGGCCACAATTCGCGCAACGCCTGTGTCGAATCCATGTCGGCACCGTCCTGAACCACCGCGGCGAAACAAAGGAAAATGGGCCAGCGCCGCCGCAAATACGCCGCCCGAAAACCGATTTCAGTCGAAGGTGTTTAGGCCATGCGCTGCGGCGCGGTTGTAGCTACGCGTTGCTGCGAGCAACCGAGCGGTGTAGTCCTCTCGCACACGGCCGTCACGTAGCGCGTCAGAGGTGGTTTCCTCCACGATGCGGCCACCGTTCATCACGGCGACGCGCTGGCACATATGAGCGACTACGGCAAGGTTGTGGCTGACCAGGATCATCGTCAGTCCGGAATTGGCGAGAAGCTCCTTCAGCAGGTTAAGCACCTCCGCCTGGATCGACACGTCGAGTGCCGAAGTAGGCTCGTCGAGCAGCAGGATCGACGGCTCGAGGATGGCGGCGCGCGCGATGGCGACGCGCTGCCTTTGGCCGCCGGACAGCTGGTGCGGATAGCGGAATCTGAAACCGGCACGCAACCCGACCCGTTCGAGAGCTGTGCGGATGCGCTCTTCGGATCGATCCAGGCCAAAGATCGAAATCGGTTCGGAGAGGGTGCGATCGATGGTGTGGCGCGGGTGCAGGCTGCTGTAGGGGTCCTGGAACACCATCTGCACGGTTCTATAAAAGCTCTTCGGGCGGTGCTGTGTTTGCGGTTGACCGTCGATTTCGACCGTACCGGTCCAATTCGGATTGAGGCCGGATATGGCACGCAGAATGGTCGATTTTCCCGAGCCGGATTCCCCGACGATACCGTAGCATTCACCCCGGTTCACGCTGAAGCTTGCGTCGCGCACGGCATGCAAGCCGCCGAAATGGATGTTGAGGTTTTCGATTTTTATCGCGGGTTCGCTCATACCAGCCATGCCTTGTCGCGCTGAAGGACGGGTAGCGTCTCGTTCCTGTGGTCGAGGTCTGGCATGCAGTTCAAAAGCCCCTGTGTGTAGGGATGCTTGGCATTGGCCAGATCCTTGGCCTCGAGCGTTTCCATGACTCTTCCGTTGTAAAGAACGATGACTCGGTCACAAAACGAGCCGACCAGAGGCAGGTCGTGGCTGATGAAGATCAGTCCCATGCCGCGCTCCTTCACGAGATCATCAAGGATGGCCAGAACCTGCATCTGGACGGTGACGTCGAGCGCGGATGTCGGTTCATCGGCGATGAGCAGTTCGGGCTCGGCAGCAAGCACCATAGCGATCATGATGCGCTGGCCCATGCCGCCGGACACTTCGTGCGGATAGAGATCATAGACCCGGTTCGGCTCCCGGATATGGACGGATTCAAGTGCGTGCAGCGCCTCTTCCTTCGCCTGCCTATGGCTCATTTTGCGGTGGGCGCGGTAGGACTCAGCTATCTGGCGGCCAACCGTCATGACCGGATTCAACGAGAATTTTGGATCCTGCATGACCATAGACATGTGGGCGCCGCGTAGCGCACCGCGCTGCTTTGCGTCCATCGTCAACAGGTCCTGACCCATGAAGGTCATCTGGTCGGCGCTCACGCGTCCGGGATGAGGGACCAGGTCGAGAATGGCCCGGCCGGTGAGTGATTTGCCGGAACCGGATTCTCCGACGATACCCAAGCGCTCCCGGCCGAGCGAGAACGACAGCCCCCGTACCGCGTGGGTCGTTTCGACCTTGCTGTGGAAGTGAACATTGAGGTTGCAGATTTCCAACAGCGGCTGATCTGTGCTCTGCAAGGTCATCTGGCGTCCAGCACGTCCCGAAGCCCGTCGCCGAGCAGATTGAAGCCAAGGGCGCAGATGCAGATGGCAAGACCTGGAAAAGCCGATACCCACCACTGATCAAAGACCTGCTCGCGGCCCGTGGCCACCATGGCACCCCATTCGGGAAGCGGCGGCTGAGCGCCAAGACCCAGGAAGCCGAGACCTGCAGCCGTCAGGATGATACCGGCCATGTCGAGCGCAGAGCGGACGATCACCGACGGAACGCACATGGGCGTCACCTGTCCCAGGATGATGCGGGCGGGCGATGCCCCCTGCAGGCGCGCCGCTGCGATATAGTCGGACTTGCGGATGACCATAGTTTCCGTCCGTGCAACGCGCGCATAAGGAGGCCATGCGGTGAGGGCTATGGCGAGAATCGCATTCTCAAGACCCGACCCGAGCGCGGATACCAGTGCTAGCGCAAGGATCAGGCGCGGGAAGGCGAGGAACACATCCGTGATGCGCATCAGGAGTGTATCGACCCACCCGCCGAAATAGCCGGCTGTGGCCCCGATCAGCAGCCCGACCGGCCCCACCGTGACCACCACCGCCAGGACGATGAAGAGTGTGATGCGCGAACCGTAGACGATGCGGCTGAAGATATCGCGGCCAAGCGAGTCGGTCCCGAGCCAGTGTTCGGCGCTCACCGGCTGCAGACGCTGCGCCAGGCTCTGGTCGATCGGATCGTGTGTAGCGATCAACGGCGCGAAGGCAGCGATCAAAAGGAGCGTCACGACGATGACGAGGCCGACCATCGCCAGCGGATTGCCGCGAAACACGAGCCATCGGCGATAGGCTTGTCCAAGCCGCGATTGCATCCGCGACTGCGCCTCGTCGGTGAGGAGATAGGTGCGTATATCTGTCATCTCGTCCTCGGATCGAAGAGTCGGCCGGCAATGTCGGACAGGAGGTTGACGCCGATGAATATGGCGCCGATCACCACGGTGCCGCCAAGCACGGCGTTCATGTCGGCATTGAGCAGGGAGTTGGTGATGTAGCGGCCAAGGCCCGGCCAGGCGAATATGGTTTCGGTCAGGACCGAGCCTTCCAGCAGGCTTGCATAGGAAAGGGCGATGACGGCGACGAGCGGCGCCATGATGTTACCCAGCGCGTGCCCCCACACGATCCGGCGCTCAGACAATCCCTTGACACGGGCCGTGGTGATATATTGCTGCTGGAGTTCGGTCAGCATGAAGCTGCGCGTCATCCGGCTGATGTAAGCAAGGCTGAAGAAGCCCAGCAGTGTTGCCGGCAGGATCAGGTGGGAAAAGGCGTCCCGGAAGACCTCCCATTCGCCTTCCATGGCGGCATCGAGAAGAATGACACCGGTCACGGGCGTCAGCATATCGACATACGCCACACTCTGGCGCCCGGGTCCCTCGACCCAGCCCAGCTTCGCATAGAAGAGAAGCAGCCCCATTAGCCCGAGCCAGAAGACAGGAACGGAGTAACCGCACAGTCCGATGACACGCGCCAGATGATCGATCCACTTCCCTCGGTGCACGGCCGCGATGACGCCGATCGGTACACCGATCAGCACGCCGATGATTGTCCCAAGGGTCGCGAGTTCCAGCGTGGCGGGGAAGACCGTCGCAATGTCGGAGAAAACCGAATTGCCTGTCAGGTTCGAGACGCCGAAATCGCCATGGAGAACCTTGCCGATGTAGTCGCCAAACTGGACGAACAATGGTTGGTCGAGGCCGAGCTCGGTCTTCATGTTCTCGTAGACGTCGGCCGGTGCATTCTCGCCGACAACGGCGAGAACCGGATCGATCGGCACGACTCGGCCGATCAGGAAGGTCACGACCAGCAGGCCGAAGAAGGTGGCGAGGATCGTCGAGGTCTCGCGCACAAGGATCCGGCCTGTGGAACCATATCGTCGCAGCGAGATGCCGCCCGCTGCGCTGTCGTTGCCTGACGTCGTCATGTCGAAGGCTCGAAGCGGCGCTCGTTGAGAGCGGGCAGGAAGGTTGGCGAGAAAAGCTCCTCTGCGCTGACCTGTCGGGCAAGGTTAAGGGCGGTGACCACCTGCTCGCAACTGCGGGAAAGCCGCGCCGGATCCACGTCGCCGATGCCGAGGTGCTCCCGCTCCGGATGGCTCATCTCGCGCTCGAGGGTTCCCGTGAACCGACGAAGATTGACCGCGTAGCTCATCTCAGCTCCGTGAGCCATGACGGAATCGATCCCGGCGCGGTGATCGCGGATCGCATCCCGGAAGCCGCGGCTCACTGCACGCACAAGACCGCGAACGGCTTCAGGATCGCGGTCGAGCAACGCTCTCGTCACGACGAGGGCGTTGCCGTAGAAGTCCGGGAGGGCGGAGGAATATTCGAGGAAGCGCGTATTGGCCTCGTGCGGCGAGTTCATATCGCTGAGCGACGCAATGGTGGAATTCACGAAGCCAAAGACACCTTCGCCGGCCTTGTCTTCGATCATGGCGCGCACAAGCTCACCAAGGCTGCCTTGGGCATCCCGGATATCCACGTCGGTGACAGCGAAGCCCAGAGCACGCGCATAGGCTGGAAAGAAGATACGCGCGGAATCGTGGGGATGACCGTAAAGCGTTCTGCCGATCAGGTCGCGGGGCATCTGCACGGGGCCTTCTGCGCGCACCGACACTGTCAGTGGCGTCCGGTTGAACGCCACGAAAACCGCCTGCGGGCCGGTTCCTTCGGGGAGCGACGCCAGCAGCGTCGTCAGCGAATTGATATCCCCATAGACGGCGTCATAGTTCCCCGTCGCGATATCGGCGATGGCGGCGGATGCCCCGCGAGCGCCGGACCATTCGATCTCGAGCCCCTCATCGGCAAAGTAGCTGCGGTCTTCAGCGAGGAAGAAGCCTGCAAGGGGCCCCATTGGGGTATGATTCAGCCGGACACGCAACTTCTTCATGTTGATACTCAATTTGGATTGGAAAGATGGGCCGAACCCCGGGTTCGGCCCAGGCGGTGCGATCGCTACTTCGAGGTCAGGCGGTAGTAGAGCACGCCGTTGGCGGGATCGATCGAGATGTTCTGGACGTTCTTTCTGGAAGCAATGCGGGTCATTCCCTGGAACATGAATATGTATGGGCTGTCGTCCTGCAGCCGTTCTTGGAGATCCACATACATTTGCATGCGCTTTTCGGTGTCACGTTCCTTGACCGCCGCGTCGGCAAGTTCCCTGACGTCCTGTGGGGCTTCCCAGGCATTGCGCCATGCGACGGTCTTGTCTGGGGAGTCGTCGGCATTATTGGGGTTCTGGATGAACGCAAAGGCATGGGACTGCGGGTCACGGTAATCCGGAATCCATGCACTATGCGTAATTTCATGCTGGCGCCCGCGGTAAGCGGTGACCATTTGCTTCAAATCGGTCGCGTTGATCTCGACCTTGATGTTGGCGAGACGCATCGTGTTCTGGACGGACTGCGCCATATCAAGATAGGGCGAGTAGTTGCGCACGTTCAGCTTGACGGTGAACCCGTCGGGATAGCCGCCCTTCGCCAGCAGTTCCTTGGCCTTCTCGACGTCGAGTTTGTAGGGAATCTTGTCCATCGACGCGTCGAAACCCTTCGGCCAGAACGACTGATGCACGGCCCATTGGCCCTTCACGAAACTGTCGGCCATGCCCTGATAATCGACGAGGTATTTCAGGGCTTTGACGACCTCGGGCTTCTTGAAAGGCTCGAACTTTTGATTAAGGCCCAGATATTGTATGGAGGCCTCTACCGACTCCTCTATTGCGATGTCCGGATTGCCCGCGACACCCTGCATGAGATCAGGGGTCAGCGATCGGGCGATGTCGACATCACCGTGCTCCAGCAGGAGACGCTGCGATGCAGGCTCCGGCACATGGCGGATCAGGATTCGCTTTATCTTGGGGGCGCCAAGTCGGAAGTTCGGATTTGCGTCCATCACGAGCGTTTCGTTCGGGCGCCAGGATTTCAGGACGTAGGGACCGGACCCGGCCGAATTGTTGCGTAGCCAGCCGGCACCGAGGTCATTGTCCGTCTCGTGTTCCAGCACCAGTCTCTTGTCCACGACCGAGAAGATGTTGTTGGCAAGAACGTTGAGCACCAGGCTCGGAGCCAGTTCGGCCGTGACGGCCAGCTCGACCGTCATCGGGTCGCGCGCCACGACAAGTTTTTCAATGTTGTCTGGTTTCCAGCCGAACTGAGCAACGACGATTGCCGGCGTTTTGTTCAGTTTGACCATGCGCTGGAGCGAGAACACGACGTCGTCCGACGTCATCGGGTTGCCAGAATGAAACACCTGGCCAGGCCTCAATTTCAGCTCGAACGTCTTGCCGTCGCCAGACACGGTCCAGCTCTCGACCGCGCCACCCACGAGCTTGGTTACGTCCTCAGGCTCGAATTGCATCAACTGTTCGTAGACGTTGTTGATCGTTTCCGTGCCGGAATGTTCGTAGTTCGACGCCGGATCGAGCGAGATGATGTCATCGATCGCCTTGGCGACGACGAGCGTGTTTCCCGGTGTCTCGGCATAGGCGGTACTGGTGAGAAGAAGGGCCGACAGCGCGGCGCCGTGCAGAAAGCGCGATTTCATGGTTCCCTCGGTGTTTTGTGTTTGTTGAAGAACTTGCGGAACTCAGCCGCTTTTTTGGGGAAGTTACTTGGGTATGTGACCGGCCGTCATGGCGCGCTCAGGGGCAATCCTGCGGTCGTCAGAGTTGGGCAGGAAGGCTGTCGTGAACACCTCGTCGACTGTCGGTTGCCGGGGCAGGCTGCGTGTGTCCGCAGTCAGTTTCAGCAGGCGTTCCATCCTGGCTCTGTCGATATCACCCACGCCATCGGCGAGCCTTTGCCAGCCACCCATGTCCTCCTCGATCGTTTCGAGAAGGCGCAGCCGATCGACTTGCAGCGAACGATCGGGAGCGTGGTTGACGAGGGCTCGGATGGCCGCGTCCGGATCGCTGGCCGCCGCGAGCACGCCTCTGTTGATTGCCCGCACGAATGCTTTTGCGACTGCCGGCTTGTCGCGCGCGAAGGTCGGCGAGACCATCAGGGTGCTGCCATATAAATCCTGCGCGAAGTCCTTGAATTTGAGGAAGCGGACTTCGGAGCGAACATCCCTGCCGCTCGCACGTATGGCCGCCGACACCGTAGAAAGATAGCCAAACAGCGCGTCGGTCTTGCCTTCCTTGAGCAGGCTGAGAAGTGCGATCCAGTCGCCGTCATTGCTCACCGCCCTGACCGACCGAGGATCGAGCCCGGCCTTGCTGGCATATTGTTCGAACGTGTTCAGTCCGACGTCGACCGCATGTGCCGTGATCGTGAGACCAGACAGATCGGCAGGCGATGCGACCTGCGAGCGGGCCGGCAGGACAACCACCGACGGCGACTGGTCCATGACCATATAGACGCCGACCGGAGAGGTTTCGGGCTTGCGGGCAGCTTCTTCGATCAGGGCCTGGAAGTCGCCATAGCCGAACTCGACTCCTTCCTTCACCATGCGCCCGGCCGCGCTGAATGCCCCAGTGCCGTCGATGAATTCGACGTCGATCCCTTCATCGCGAAAGTAGCCGCGATCATGGGCCAGCGGGAACCAGGCATTCGCCCCGGTGAAGCCGGAATTCGTCAGCAGCCTTACCTTGTGCATCCGCCCTCCGGCCATGCGGTTTCATGGAAGGTGAAAGCCCGGGACGCAGCCATCGTCGCAATGGCAAGGCCAGGCCCTCACGCGGTTTCCGATCCGGCGTTACTTGGCGAGCGGCTTCGCACGCTCTTCAAGGGGCGGCAGGAATGCACGCGTGAAGATTTCCTCGGCCTTGGGCGTGCGCGGCAGGCGACACGCCTCCGCCATCAAGGCGATCGAACGCTCGATGCGTTTGTCGTCGACGTCGCCGATGCCATGGATGAAGCCTTCCGGATGGGCCATCTCCACCTGCAAGGTGCCCATCAGGCGCGGACCATCGACTTCGCGGCGGAAATTCGGCGCCATCTTCTCGACCGCCTTCAGTGCCGCTTCGGGGTCTTTCAGCGTCTCCACCAGACCACGGTTGACCGCCCCGACCAGACCCTTGACCGCGTCAGGGTGCCTGGCGATGAAATCGGGGCTCATCATCAGCGCGTTGCCGTAGAACTCCGGCACCAGATCCTGGAATTCCAGGAAATCCAGCTTCTCGCGTCCGTCTATGTCGATGCCGCGTAGCGCGGCGATGATCGTGTTGACGAACCCGAAGACGCCGTCGACGTTGCCGTCGACAACCTCCTTGGCGTTGATCGCCATGCTCGAGTTCGAGCGCAGGATGTGGGCGTCTTCCGCATTGATGCCGGCGATCTTCGCATAAGGCGGGAAGGCCTCGATCGCTGCGTCGATCGGGTGCCCGATGATGACCTTGTCCTTGAGATCCCCGGGCTGCTTGATCGGCCCACCTTTCCGCACCCCGATGGTCAGCGGCGTCGTGTTGAAGGCGACGAAGACGGCTGTCGGACAGTTCGTGGGGCGCAGGCCGGCAAGCTTGATCAGCGCGTTCATGTCGCCATAACCGCCATCGTAGCCTTCCTGGGGAATGCGCGTGACGACCGAGGCCGCGCCGTCGCCAGGCGAGAACTCCACCTCCAGCCCGGCTTCCTTGAAATAACCGCGCTCATGCGCAAGGCAGAAAAAGGCGTGCGGGCCGGATATGCCGCCGTTCAACAGGAGCTTGACCTTCAACAGGTCGCCGGAAGCGGCAGCCTGGGCGACAGCCGGGGACACCGCGGACGCCAGGATAGCGGCGCCCCCCATTGCCTTGACGATATCGCGACGCGTCGTTCCCATGCTTCCCCTCCTCCAAGGTGCCTCCGCGTCTGGCGGTGGCCAAGAACCTTGCTGGAGCTTCCTCGTTTCTGGCGTTGCCGTCTATTTCAGAATGTGCAACGCTCCATTGCCGAAAATAGAATGCTGGCTGGCCGATGTCCCGCACCCTGATTCCCGTGTCGCTCATCTACTTCGACCGAGTCGTGACGGAGGGGTCCATTCAGGGGGCGGCCCGCGGCTTGAACATCGCCGCTTCGGCGATCGACCGGCAGATCATCGGCCTGGAAGACCGGCTGAACGCCAGGCTGTTCGAGAGAATGCCCAAGGGCATGCGATTGACGGCGGCCGGCGAGATCCTCATCGGATTGATACGCAGCTGGCAGGCCGAAGAGAGCAAGGCCGTGACCGAGATCTTTCGCTTGCAGGGGATCCAGCAGGGCAAGGTCAAGATTTTCGCGATGGACAGCCACGCAAGCAGCATCCTGCCGCGGCTCGTCCAGCAGCTTGCGGTCGACCATCCCCGCATCGGCCTGTCGGTTCAGATCGGCTCGACCGACGAGGCCGTCGCCGCACTCGTCGACGGCGACACGGACCTGATCGTCGCCTTCAACCTGCCGGTGCTCAGGGAATTGCGCCTGCTTTGGAATTCGACCCTGCCGCTGGGATGCGTGGTTCGTCCGAACCATCCGCTTCTCGATCTGCCGGAAGTCCGGTTGCACGACGTCATCGCCTATCCGATCGCGCTGCAGAGCAAATCGCTGCTGATCCGAAGGCTCCTGGAAACGCGCTACAGCTGGCTCTTCGCCGAGCCGCGGGGGCATGTCGAAACCAACTCCCTGCATCTGGTCAAGAACCTAGCGCGCAGCGGCAACTACGTCGCGCTGACGTCCGAACTCGACACTGCCGAGGAACTGGCCAGCGGCGTGCTCCGCTTCGTGCCGATTGTGGACAGCGACGCGATACGGCAGACCTCGGGCGTCGCCGTGGCTGCCTCGAAGCCCCTAAGCTCGATCGTGGAAATCGTCGCAAATTGCGCCGTGCGGGTTCTGGAAACCGTGTTGCGCGAAGCCCGCAACGGGCCTGCTGACGGGTGAACGTCCAGCTGGCCGAACATCGACGTTCGGCGCGTTGCCCGTCACCCCCCAAGAAAATCCGTCTTTCCCAGCGGCACGCCCTTGCCGCGCAGGATGTTGTAGGCGGTCGTCATCGAGAAATAGAAGTTCGGCATCGCGTGCTCCATCAAATAGTCGCAGGCCGGCACCGAGGTGACCCCGTCATCGAGGGTGATCTGCAGGATCGACTGGTCGGCGGCGTCGAAAGCTTCCGGTGCAATCGCCCCGATGGCGGTCCGTGTCGCCGCTATGCGGGCATGCAGATCGGGGAAGGTGTCGAAGGCCCCGTCGATCCGTAGCGCCTCCTTGTCGGCCAGCAGCGTGGCTGCCGCGACCGCGTGATTGCAGCACAGCCTGATCTGGTGCGTCAGCGGTTTCATGGTTGGGGCGATGCGCGCCTCCAGCAGCTCCGACGCATCGATCCCGTTGTCGACGCAGAAGCGCTCGCCCTTGCGCAGGATGCCATCGAGTGCCCCCAGGGAGCGGACCAGGGCGGGGATTGGCGAACGCATGTCGATCTCCAGATTTTGCGCGTTTTCGGGGGTGCGGCCGGGCCTGCGTCGAACACTTCGTCGGGCGGTCAGGGCCTTCGCGAAAGCTGTCCGACCAGCGAATTCGTTGCAGTTTTTGTATCCATTGACAACACCAAATTGATACACTAGCGTTTTGATAAGACCACTTTCTCGGGAGGAGAGAGAATGTCGAACCGTCAAGAGTTGATGGCAGCCATCGAGAGGATCCGCGCCGCCCCAGGCCGGAGCTCGTGGCGAGAGTAGAACTCAGACCCATAACATTTTGAATTTAAAATAATTATTCCGGCCCACGCGACGTGGGTCGAGGTGATTGTTGTTGCCCGCAAACCACGTCGGCCTGCTGCCAGTATGGCCGAGTGGAGTGTCAAATTGTATCCAAAATGAAGAACATTGGATGCAATCAAACACCCAAAATGACATACAATCAGACGACCCCGCATAGGAGGTGAGGAGCCGATGGCGAACGTTAACGTGCGCAAGCTGGTCAAGTCGTTCGGCGTGGCGACGGTGCTCAAGGGCATAGACGTCGACGTCCGTGATGGCGAGTTTTTGAGCCTTGTCGGGCCATCCGGCTGCGGAAAGTCCACCCTGCTCCGCATGATCGCCGGGCTGGAGCAGATCTCGGGCGGAGACATTGCGATCGACGGCAAGGTGGTCAACGGCCTTGCCGCCAAGGACCGCGACATCGCCATGGTCTTCCAGAACTACGCGCTTTACCCGCACATGACCGTCCGTGAGAACATGAGCTTCGCGCTTGAGATGCAAGGGCTCGGCAAGGCGGAGATCGCACGAAGCGTGGCATCGGCCGCCGCGGTCCTGGGGCTGGACGCGCTGCTTGACCGTTACCCCCGCCAGATGTCGGGCGGCCAGCAGCAGCGGGTGGCCATGGGGCGCGCCATCGTGCGCAATCCCAAGGTCTTCCTGTTCGACGAGCCGCTGTCGAACCTGGATGCCAAGCTGCGGGTGCAGATGCGCGCCGAGATCAAGGACCTGCACGCCCGTCTCAAGTCGACGATGATCTATGTCACCCACGACCAGCTCGAGGCGATGACCATGGCCGACCGCATCGTGGTCATGCGCGCCGGCGTCATCGAGCAGATCGGCACGCCGCTTGAGCTCTATGACTTTCCAGCCAACGCCTTTGTCGGAAGCTTCATCGGCTCCCCGGCCATGAACCTGGTGAAATGCACGATCGCCAACGGCGATACGGGCCCCGTATGCGTCACCGCGGGCAACCAGATTCTCGCGCGGCTGCCGGTGTCGGCAAGGGTCGAGGCGGGAGCCAGGGTGGAAGTCGGCATCCGCCCCGAAGACCTGGAGGTTGGCGATCGGGGGCCGAATGCGGAGGTCGTGGTCGTCGAGCCGACCGGCCCCGAAACCCAGGTCAGCGCCAGTCTCGACGGCCAGCTCATCACCATGGTCCTCAAGGGCCGCGCACAGCTCAGCCGCGGCGAGAAGATCTCGCTGCGCATCGACACGGCGAAAATGCACCTCTTCGACGGCGAGACTGGCAAGAGGATCTAGGTCTTTCGAAAGGGCCGACGCGGTGGAGGAAAAACAAACCCGCCGGCCAGGTGAAGTTCCAACAGGGATGGAGAACATCATGGACTGCAAGAAGAGCATGACAACCGGCCCCGGCGTGTCGCGCCGTTCGGTGCTTTTGGGGGGCGCATCGCTTCTGGCGGCGGCGGCCATTCTGCCCCGGCGCGCCTTCGCCGCCGGACCGGGCACCAATCCGGGAAAATACAAGCTCGACCTTGGCGGTTACACCGGGCCGGAGCTCACCGACGCCCCGATCACCATCAAGGTGATGCGCCAGGAGTTCTCGCCGGAAATCAATGCCCCGATCGCGGCGGCCTACAAGGCCTTCAGCGAAGCCTATCCCAACATCACCATCGAAGAAGAGCGCGTGCCCTATGGCGACCTCGCCAAGAAGGTCCAGCTCTACGTCGCCTCGGGCTCTGCCCCCGACATCATGATGGGCAGCACCGAACTGGCCCCGGTCTACGCCGCCGGCGAAATCGCCGTGCCGCTCAACGACTACTTCTCGCAGGACTTCATCCAGGACATCTATCCGGCGATGCGGGACGCTGCCACGATCGACGGCAAGGTCATGTGCCTGGCCTGGGAATCGAACTCCTGCTTCGTCTACTTCAACCGTGACATCTTCAAGCGCGCCGGCGTCAACACCCCACCTGAGGTCACCGATGTGGATGGCGGCTGGACGGCCGACCAGTTGCTCGATGCCTTGCGTGCCATCACCGAGAAGCTGCGCAAGGACGGCGACCAGGCGACCTTCGGCATGGCTTCGTCGCGCTTCGGCAATCGTGGGCCGGGCTCGAACTACTCGCAGCTGGAAAGCATGTGGGTGCGCATGATGGGCGATCCGGGCGCGCCCAGGGATTCGACCGCCTACAAGACCTTTGCCGGCATTTCCGAGGACGGGCTGACCGCATCGGGATATCTCGATACGCCCGAGGCGATCCAGGGCATGAAGAATTATCAGACGCTGTTCTCCGAGGGCCTCTCGCCCAAGGGGATCGTCGCCGATCACTACAAGGGCGGTGCTGCGGCCATCGACTTCTCGTCCATGGCTTTCGCCAACACCTTCCGCAAGAACGGCGCGCCTTTCGACTGGGGCGTTTCCCCGCCGATCCGCGGCAAGATCCCCTTCGCCTCCAGCGTCGCCGATGCGCCCTTCATCTATTCGGGCAGCCAGCATGTTCCGGAAGCCGCAGCACTCCTGGCCTTCCTGCTCAACGACGCCAACCGCAGGGCCTTCTACGAGGTGCGCGGCTCGATGCCCTCGCGCAAGTCGTTGACCGATGAAGCGCCGGCCTACCAGACCGATCCGGTCGCCATACTCTGCGCCAAGGTAGGCGAGCGGGCCTATGGCTCGCCCAAGTCGGTCGGCTGGCTCGATTACGTCAATGCCGTCAACCCGGCGGTCAAGGACATCGCGCTCGGCGTCGATGTCGGCGAGCGCCTCCACACCACCGCGGCCCAGATCGACCGCCTGCTCGCCAAGTACCGCTAGCAGCGGCCCCCAGCCTCCCTCGGGACAGCCGCTCACCTCCCTCGCTGCGTCATGTGGCGAGGGAGGGCAAGAACTTCATTCGTAAAAAGGCTTGGCCAATGTTCAAAGGATTGTGGACCCCCGACCCCACCCGGCGCGGCGAAGTGTTCGCCGGTCCGGTCATGGTGTTTCCGGTGCTCCTGGGATTGGGCCTGTTTCAGTTCTGGCCGCTGGCTTCGGCGGTGCTGAACAGTTTCCGCACCTTCAACGCCTTCACCAAGCGCCCCAATGGTTGGGCTGGCTGGGACAACTTCACCCAGATCTTCGCCGATCATGTGTTCGTCAACGCCATGCTGATCACGCTGGTCTACATCGTCCTGATGATCGTGGTCGTGGTGCCGATGGCGCTCGGCCTTGCCATTCTGCTCGACAAGCGCATGCGCGGAACGATGCTTGCGCGTGCCGCCATTCTGGGTGCGCTGGCATCTTCCGAAGCCGTGGCGGCTCTCATCTGGGGGCAGCTCTATGAGCCCGGCACCGGTCTCTTCGACGCGATCCTGAAGGCGGTCGGCCTGCCCGAGCAGCCGTTCCTGACCTCCGGTCCCTACGCCATCGTTTCCATCGTCGTCATGACCGCCTGGAAGGATGTGGGCCTGCCCATGCTGATCTTCCTCGGCGGCCTGCAGGCGATCTCGCCGCAGGTGATGGAAGCCGCCGCGCTCGACGGCGCCAGCTCGTGGCGTATATTCCGCCGCATCACCCTGCCATTGCTGCGGCCCAGCATCATACTGGCCATCTTCATGGTCACGGTGGCAGCGGCGCGGCTGTTTACCCCCATCATCCTCCTGACCCAGGGCGGACCGAACGGCCAGACAACCAACCTTCCATTCTATTCCTATGCGCAGGCCTTCGAGTTCTCGTCGCCGGGCACCGCCTCGGCCAGCGTGATGTTCATGATGATCGTGCTGATCGGGATCACGGTCCTGCAGGCCTATCTGATCCGCGACCCGAACGGCAGGAGGCCGTGATGACTGAAAACGTCAACGCCGAGGTGCAGCTGACGGCACTTCCCCAGGCCGCCGCGTCGACGGCTGCCGCACGCGATCCGGTCAAGCTGATCGGCTCTCTCAGCCTCCTGCTCATTGCCTTCGTCTTTGCCTTCCCGGTCGTCTGGGCGGCCCTGACCTCTTTCAAGTCGACGGCTTCGGTGATCGCCACACGCTATCCCCTGTCGGTCTGGAGCTTCTTCCCGCCCGAGCCGACGCTGGAGAACTATTCGGCGCTGTTCACCGAGCTGAATTTCGGCCGTTACCTCTTCAACACCGCCATTGCCAGCGGCGGGCAGGTCATCCTCGTCGTCATCACCTCGACGCTGGCCGGATATGCCTTCGCCCGCCTGCGTTTTCCCGGGCGCGAGGTTCTTTTCGCCCTGACGCTGTTGACCGCCTTCATCCCGCTCGAGGTGATCCTGGTTCCGCTCTACCAGGTGGTTTCGGGCATGGGCCTGACCTCGACCTATCCGGCCCTGTTCCTGCCCTTTGCCGCCCAGCCCTTCGGCATCTACCTGATGCGGCAGAGCTTCATGCAGATCCCCACCGAACTCGACGACGCCGCCCGCGTCGACGGCGCCGGCACGTGGCGCATCTTCTGGCGCATCGCCATGCCCAATGTGAAACCGGCGCTGGCGACGCTCGTGCTGATCCAGTTCATCTGGTCGTGGAACGCCTATCTGTGGCCGCTGGTGATCATGCAGGACCCCAACAGGCAGATCGTCCAGGTCATGCTTGCCGGCCTCAAGGGGTCGCCGAACTATTCGCTCGACGGCCCGCTGTTTGCCGGCCTGACCTTCGTGACGGTGCCGCTGATCGTCATGGCCATTGTCCTGCAGCGCCACTATGTGCGCGGCCTGATGACCTCAGGCATCCGCTAGCCCTCGCCGCGGCCGCACGCCTGGCGGCCGGGCACGACCTTCCAATTTCGATAGACGCATTCCAGAGGAGCTTTCCATGCGCCTGGGTATTGATGGCCGCAAGATTCCCGAAGCCCGCAAGAGGGGACCGGTAGGCAGCATCGAGCATGCAGCCGAACTGGGGCTTGAAGGGACGTTCTTCCGCACCGTGCTCGAGATGAGCCCGGCGCTCGACCGTGGTGAGCTCCGCGCCATCCGGCAGCGTTCGGACGAGCTTGGCATGTATCTTGAAACCGGCCTCGGCAAGATCAATCCCTATGCTACGCCCGAGACGCCCGAACTGCGGCACATCGGAGACGGCGACATCCTGCTCGGCTTCCGCCGCATGATGGAAAGCTGCGCCGAGATCGATTGCAGGGAGCTCTGGGTCGGCACCGCCAGCTCGAAGGGCATCTATCCGCGCCGATGGTCGGTGGACCGTTTCCGCACCGACGTGAGCTGGGACGACCAGATGGTCGCCATCGAGAAGTTCCTCGGCAAGCTCGTCCCGATCGCCCGTGACCTCGGCATTCACATCAACATCGAGACCCATGAAGAGATCACCAGCTTTGAGATCCTGCGTCTCCTCGAAACCTTTGGCACCGAGGCGCTCGGCGTCGTCTACGACACCTCCAACGGCCTGCAGAGATGCGAGCACCCGGTGATGGCGGCCAGTCGTGTCGCCCCTTACGTGCGCCAGACGCATCTGAAGGACGCTGCCGTGGTGCCGGCACAGGGGGGAGCGCTGATGCAGTTCCGGCCCTGCGGCCAGGGCGTGGTCGACTTCCGCGCGGTGCTGGCCGTCATCCTCGCCGCCAACCCCGATGTCAACCTGACGATCGAAAACGAGGAGCCGTCGGAAGAGGGCGAGAAGCCCTATGCCGCCCGCCTGCTCGAAATCCACGACGAGAGCTGGCTGGCCGCTCACCCCGACCTGACGCTGACCGAATATGCCGCCTACACGTCGATGATGATGGCCTTTCAGGCACGCATCGCGGCGGGAACGGCAAGTGACATTCTGCAAGGCTCACGGCCATTCGGCTACCGCGAGGCTGTGGCCGACATCATGCGAAGTGCTGCCCATATCCGGGAAGCTTGCGAAGCGCTTGCCTAGCTAAGCATGGCCGCAGATTACAGGAGAATCCCGGCGAACGTTCGCCAGAGACCCTGCCTGCTAGGGTGTAAATGTGTTGCCGTAGCAGCAAGCCTCGCGGTTGCGACCTCGTTAAGATGAAGATCGGATCGCTTGTTTCGGGCCCAACAGTACGGACCTGATCAATGGCGATCGAGCAGAAGACCGGCCGGCCAGCCTCCTTGCGGGTCGTTCACGCGGCCTTGAGCACCGGCTGACTGACGCTGTTGTCGTCGTCGAGATGGCGGCGCGCGGTCAAGCCTGCCTTGGCGACACGGTCATGGTAGAGCGCCACGCCTTCCGCCGGTTTCACGTCGCCGTCGGCGACGCGGCGCAGGACCTCGATCAGATCGAGCGGCGATTCAGCCTGGTTGATCTTGCGGCCGAACAGCGCGAGCCGAGCGCCGTAGCGCTTGGCCTGATGCAGCAGTTCGAGGGTGTCACGTGTGGTGCCGGCGTTGCCGCCGAGCACGCCAACGATCATCTGGTCGTCGTAGCCGACCAGTTCCTCCATGGCCCGGGGGCCGTTATAGGCGACCTTTAGGAACAAGGGCGCCGCCTCCCTGTCCACGCCCGCCAGGCAACGCACGATGCAGTCGTTGACGAATTCGCCAACCTCGACTCCTGCCAACTGACCGACATTCGGATTGAAGACTTCGAGGAAATGGCGGAAGCCGAGAGCATTGCAGTCGGTCCGGAACTCGTTGTAGGCGGCCAATGTGCGCAGGTCGGCCGCGACGTCATTGGTGAATGTCAGGCTGTAGAGGCCGAGATCGGCTCCGGCCACGCCGTTTGCCAGCGGTGGTCGGCCGCCATGCATGACACGTGACAGGTCGGCGGTACGGAAGGGCATTGAGGCTGTCGCGCGATAGGTCCCGTGGCGCGGCAGCCATATTTCGCTGGTGTCGTTGACGCGCGCGGCGCGCGCCATGCTGCTGCCGGCGAACAGCTCTTCGTCGATCGCCAACTGGTGCAGGTTGTAGGGCGACAACAACATCAGGTCGACGATGTCCTGCCGTACGATGGCGCGAACGGTTTCGAGGAAACCGCCGCGATCCTGCGGTCGATCCCGCTCATCCGTGCCGCGCACCAGACCGAGCGCATTGATGCCGCGCGCCATGTCGGGGTCCTTGGCGTCGCAGATCAGGAATTCCTTGCTGCCGAACGGATCGCGTCGGATCGCTGCGAGCTTCTCGTCGAGGCGGGTGTCGCGCGTCATGGCCGCGCTGCGAGGGGTAGCCTGGTCATGCATCGGTCATCATCCAGTCGAGATTGAGTTCGGAGGCGAAGCGAGCGACGTCGGCCGGAGCCGGAAGGCCAGCCCGCCCGCCTGGGCGGCTGCATTTGAGCGCTGCCACGGCATTGGAGAAGGCGATGGCCTCCACAATGGGACGTTCATGCGCCAGCGCCAGTGCGAAGGCACCGTGGAATGCGTCCCCAGCACCTGTCGTGTCGACCACGTCGACGCGAGGCGGCGGTGCGTTGCGGAGCACGTTTCCGTCCAGCCAGTAAAGCCCTGCCGCGCCGTCCGTCACGCCGACCAGGGCGTGGCCGGGGCGCCGTGCTGCGGCGAGCCCATTTTCTATCGAGTCCGTTCCTGCGAACTGCGCAAGGCCAGGCCGCGAGAAGATAACGTGATCGGCCGCTTCGACGATTGCCGCCACAGTAGCCGGCGGTTGGCGCGAGATGTCAGCGTCGAGAACCGAAGGAATGCCTGCGGCGCGCGCCGAGCTCAGGCAGCGAAGGGCGCCGTCCGGCCAGCTCAGGTCGCACAGGACGGCATCGCCCCAGCTTTCCGGCGTGAGCCAGTCCGCACCCGCTGGCATCTGGGGGTCGGCATAGGCGACGACCAGCCTCTCGCCATCTGCATCTACCAGTACTGACGCGCCGGAGGAGCGGACATCGGGGAATGCGCGCAGCCAGCTGGCGTTGACACCCGCCGCTTCAAATTCGCTGCGGATTGCGGCGCCGACATTGTCGTTGCCCGTTCGTGCCGCGATGGACGCTTGCCCGCCGAGCCGAGCCACCGTCACGGCGGCTGTTGCGGCGGGGCCGCCGCCGACCTCGCGTCGGTCCTTGGCGTAGACCTTCACCGCACGATCAGGGATGCGGTCGAGCGTGAGGATCGTGTCCTGAAGGGCAAGTCCGACGCAGAAGACGGAGCGCTGGCGCAGACTAGACAAGTCGCATCCCCGTCTCGGGGTGGAAAAGATGGATAGCGTCGAGATCGACCGCGAACTGCCGCGCCTTCTCGCCGGCATGGGCGCTGCCGGGGCGCACGCGGGCCATCACCTCGCGTTCCCCCAGCCCGACCACGGCAATCGAATCGGCGCCGTGGTCCTCGACCAGGATGATGTCCGACACGAAGGTTCCTGACCCGGCTTCGCCTGCAAGGCCGACGTGTTCGGCGCGCAAGCCGACTTCGACACGGTCGACGCCGGCGCGCTTGACGATCTCGTTCCTGCTCGCTGGCAACAGCAACTGCTGGTCCGCGCCAAAGTCGAGCACGCTGCCAGCCGCTTCGTGCCTGATCGCCGCCGGGACGAGGCTCATGGGCGGCGAGCCGATGAAGGTGGCGACGAAGCTGTTGACGGGACGCTGATAGATCTCGTTAGGTGTGCCGATCTGCTGCACCTCGCCGAGGCGCAGCACTACGATCCTGTCGGCCATGGTCATGGCCTCGATCTGATCGTGCGTGACGTAGATGCTGGTGGTGCCGAGCGTCGCCTGGAGCTTCCGGATTTCCATCCGCATGCCCACGCGCAGCTTGGCGTCGAGATTGGAAAGCGGTTCGTCGAACAGGAAGACCTTGGGATCGCGGATCAACGCGCGTCCCAGTGCCACGCGCTGACGCTGGCCGCCGGAAAGCGCGCGAGGCTTGCGCGCGAGATAGGGCTCGAGTTCGAGTATCCGTGCGACTTCGCGCACCTTGGCATCGATCTGGCTGGCGGCAAGGTCGCGCATCTTGAGCGCGAAGCCCAGGTTCTCGGCAACGGTCATGTGCGGATACAGGGCATAATCCTGAAAGACCATGGCCATGTCCCGGTCACGCGGCGCCACCGCGTTCAGACTGCGGCTGTCGAGCTTGATCTCGCCGCCACTGATGTCCTCCAGCCCCGCGATCATCCGCAGGAGCGTGCTCTTTCCACAGCCGGAAGGCCCGACGAGTACGACGAATTCGCCGTCGCCGACGTCGAGGTCGACTGCCTTCACCGCATCGACATTCCCGAAGCGCTTCTGCACCCCCCGCAGTGTCAACTCAGCCATTTTCTTCTCGCTCCCTGTTGACAACGGACGTTTGTAAAGCAGAATAATTACACAGTGTAAATATGTAGGCGAGAGATGTCCGGTCGATTTGTTCCGCGCAGCAGAAGGGAGACGCGAGCCAGCGTCCTTGAAAGCCTTTTGCGCTCAAGGGGCGGATTTCGCACGGATATCGCAAGGGAGTGCAACCTCTCCGAAGCGAGCGTGTCGCGCATCCTCAATGAGTTGCGCAAGGAAAATACCGTCGAGGAAACGCGCCAGCAGACCAGTGGTGCGGGTGCTCCGACGGCACTGGTTACACTAAGCAAAGATATCGCGGTTCTTGGTATCGAACTGTCCAACAGCCGCCTGTCGTTCGGGGTGGGGGACCTCAAGGGAACGCTGGACTACGTGGAGCGCGTGCCGGCCTCGACGCAGCTGCCCCAGCGGGAGTTCGAGAAGCTGTTTGCCGACAGTGCGACCGCCGTCAGCGCATGGGCGACGGCGCGCGGCCTCGCCCTGCGCCAGGGTGCCATGTCGATCCCCGGCTTCGGTCGTGCGGCCGGTAACTCGATCTATCCCTGGAGCATGGGCCGGCTTCAGGCATTGCTGGGCGAGGCGTTACCGGACGTTCCGCTGACCCTCACCAACTCCGTGATTGCCCAGGCTGCATTCCATCGCTACGCGCGCGCCGGCGGCTACAGCATCTCTGGGGAACATCTCTTCCTTTTCGTCGGGCACGGCGTGGCGGGCGTCATCGTCAACGACACCGCGCCGGTCGATGCTTTCCAGGCCTTTGAAATCGGCCACATGGTTATCGAACGCGACGGCCTGCCCTGTCGCTGCGGGCACAAGGGCTGTGTCGAGGCGTATACCTCATTGCGCGCGGTGTCGCAGATCATCGGTATGAGCGACGCAGACATCCTGACCAAGGGCGACCATTTCATGGAAGCCCTCGGCGTCGATCCGGCGGCCCGCGAGACGCTGCGCGAACGTCAGTTCCTGCTCGGATTGGCGCTCGGCAACGCGCTCAATCTTCATCCAGTGCCAAAGGTGGTTGTAAGCGGCTGGCCGTCGCTGATGCCTGAAGACGATCGTGCGGCGATAGGAGAGGGACTGAACCAGAGCTTGCTCGGCGGATATGCGCCGGAGCGCCTGGAATTGTCGTTCATCGAGCCGGCCATCGGGAACGACCCCAAGGCCGCGCTGCACTACGCGGCCTATTGTTTTGTTCGCAGTGGCGGCCTGGACGAAAGATCCGGTTTAGCTGCCGCGCAGGAGGAGATTAGCTGAATGCCGACCAGAAATCCGCCGAAGGCCAACACCGCCGGTCACACAGGCGTAGTGTTCATAGCCTCGCCGCTTTTTTCCGAGGCCGCTGCCAGCGAACTCGTCACGCGCACGTCGGCGCTCGTCGGTACGGGTGCGCTGGCCGGCAGCTTCGTCTTCGGATCGAAACTTGCGCGCGATCGTGCGAGCTGCGCAGAGGCATTCGCGCAGCTGGACCTGGATGGCCTCGATGGGCTGGTGATCCAGCTGTCGACCTTTGCGACGGCAGAGCTCCTACATGAAGTGCTGTCGCACCTCGGCGATCGTCGCCTGCCGATCGCGCTTTGGGCGCTGGAGGAGACCGACCAGATTGTCACCAACTCGCTGTGTGGTGCTCAGCTCTGGGCGTCGACGCTTATCCGCTTCGGCCATCGCTTCACCTTGCTGCTTGGCAATCCCGACGACGAAAGGTTGGCGGCTCAGCTCGCCGCCTTCGCCGCGGCATCCCGCGCCCACAGGCGGATCCGCGGCTCGCGCATCGCGCTCATCGGCGCGCACGCCGACTGGTTCACCAATCTCGCGGTCGATCCCTGGACGATCCGCCAACACCTGGACGTGACGATCGAACAGATGACGCTCGTCAAGTTCCTCGACGGCTGCAAGGCCAGTCCCGACCAGGAGGCCGACGCCGCGCGGCTCTGGGCCAAGGCCAGCTTCGATGGAGGCGACGACGAAGTCGGCCGCAAGGCTCTGGGGCGCACATATGCCCGCCTTGGGGCCGGCCTGGACAAGATCAAGGCGGACGCGATCGCCATCCGCGACTGGCCGGAAATTCTCTACGCCGAAGATTTCAAGGGCACCTGGGGAGCGCTGGGCGAGCTGTCGGATCGCAGTGTGCCGCTGGCTCCGGAAGGTGATGTGATGGGTGCCGTGACGGCGCTGGTCGCCCGCGCCTTCGACCCAACATCGCTCCCCTTCCTGACCGACATCTCCGGAATCGATCGCGCCAGGAACAGACTTGTGCTCTGGCATTATGGCGTGAGCCCACGCCTGGCCGACGGGCCGCGCTCGCTGGATCCCGCGCTGAAGCAGGAAACCTTTCCGTTGAAAGCCGGGCCGATGACGTTGTTGCGCCTCTCGCTTCGCGCAGACGGGGAGCTGCGCATCTTCGTCAGTGAAGGCGAGATGCTATCGGAAAAATCGAAGGCAAATCGGGCGGCGGGTTTCTTCCGGCCTGATATGGCGGACGCAGAAACCCTGGTGCGCCACTTCATCGACGAAGGTTACGAGCACCACGTGACTGCCGTCTATGGGCGCTGGGCGGATGCCGTATTGCATCTCGGCCGTCAACTCGGCGTGCAGGTCGATCATGCCTGAGGCGTTGAACCCGGCGACCATCCCGGCCGACGCAGTCCATCGCCCCGTCAGCATCGGCTGGCGCGTGGCAGGAGGATCGTGGTCCAGCGCCGCATTCCCGGGGGACGGCGAGATTGCGGTCGAGGTCACCCGCCAAGGCAAGAACTGGCGCATCGTTGCTTCGCATCCACATGCCGAAGCTATCGAGATCGCCTTTGCGGTGCCGAAGGCATTCCAGGCATTCGGCGGAGGCGAGCGCTTCGAGACGCTCGACCTTCGTGGTCAGTCGGTGCGGTACTATCTGGAGAACTTCGGCCTGGGCAACGGCACTTATCTGCCGTCGCCGTGGATCGCCACATCGCTAGGTTATGGGGTCTACCTGCCTGAAGAAGCGGCTGCCATGTTCCACATAGCCGCCCCGCTCGACCCGAATGTGCTGAAGATCCAGGTCGAAGGGAACCGGCTCGAGGTCGAGATCCATGTCGGCACGCTCGAGCAGCTCTACGCGACGCTCATCCAGCGCATCGGCCCTCCGATCATGCCGGAAGACTCCTTCTTCGGCCTGTGGAAAGCCGGTGACTGGCGCATCGAAAACGCAAAGACCGTCGGGGCAGACATCGACGGCTACCGCAACCTCTCCCTGCCGATGGCGGTCAAGCTGATCGACGCCTACTGGGCAGGCGAGGTCCATTCGTTCGAATTCGATATCGCCAAGTATCCCGACGCATGGGACATGGTCGCGCGCATGGCGGCGGACGGAACCGACATCTATCTGTGGCTGTGCCCGTGGGTGGTCGTCGGTACCAAATCCTTCGCCTATGCGAGCGCTAAGGGCTACACGATCAAGGATGCGAACGGAGCGCTCATTACCCGGCGGCCGGGCGCCAACCCCAACATCGTCGCCGCGCTGATCGATTTCTCCAACCCCGACGCCAGCGCGTGGTGGTCGCAGAATCTGCGGAGCTTACTGCAGCGAGGCATCAAAGGCTTCAAGGCGGATTTCGGCGAGCAGCTTCCGGAACATGCCGTATTGCATTCGGGCGAAACGGGCGGGCGTGCGCACAATGCCTTCGTGCGCCAATACCTGGACGCGACGATCGCATCTTTCGACGGTGAGGTGCCGGCGATCATCAGCAGATCTGGTTCGCCGCGCGTGCGCGCGCCCATCTGGAGCGGCGACCAGACATCCGATTTCTGTCCCAAGACCGGTTTGCCGTCGGCGGTCCGTGCCGTGCAGAGCGCTGCATTCGGTGGCTGGTCGTTCGTCGGCAGCGATCTCGGGGGATATTTTGGCACCCCGACCACGCAGGTCTTTGCGCGGTGGTCGCAGTTCTCCTGCTTCACACCGCTGATGATGCTTCATGGGCTTGGCTGTCGCGAGCCGTGGGACATGGATGCGACATCGGTCGCTGTCTACCAGGACTACGCCCGGCTGCATCTTGCTCTGATGCCGGTCTTCCACCGCTATGGCACGGACGCCGCCGACGGTGGTTTGCCGCTCATGCGCATGATGCCCTTGGCGTTTCCGGAGGTCGAGTGGTCCGGCATCAACGACTGGGACCAGCAATACATGCTTGGCGACGATGTGCTGGTCGCGCCGGTGGCATTCTACGGCAACACACGCGCGGTCTATCTGCCCGAGGGCGAATGGCTGGACGTGCTTTCGGGCGACTTCGTCGCCGGACCGACTTGGCGCATACACGACGTGCAGCTGGAGAAGATGCCGATTTTCGTACGCAAAGGCGCGCGTCTGGTGCTGGCGCTGGATACGGCTTCGCGCCGTGCCGTTGAGATCGTGTTCGGTGATGGCGATGGCATGTCGCGCACGCGCGGCCAGGAGGGATGGCGTGTCGAGGTGGTTGGCATCGTCAAGGGTGGCATCAAGGCGACCACGGGGGAACCGGAGGAGCTGGCTGCGTTCTCGCGCTGGTTTGGGACCGCAATCGAATGGATGAAAGTGGTCGAATGATACGGCTCGGCCAGCTTGTCCGGGCCAATTGATCGCGCCTCAGGCGCAATTGTGGGAGGAAGTATATGAAGAACTTGCTGAAAAGCAGCGCCATGGCCGCTGCGATCGCCGCCGGCATGGGAACGGCTCCGGCCTGGTCGGACAATCTGGTGCTGTGGGTGAACGCCCCGCTTGCCTCAGGTGCTGATGCGCCGCTCTACGCCGAACTCAAGGCGTTCGAGGCGGAGACGGGACACACGGTGTCCGTCCAGGCCGTTCCGCACATGGAGATGGAGCGCAACCTTTTCGTCGCGCTGTCCGGCGGTGCCGGGCCTGACGTCATGGCTCTCGACATCGCCTGGGTTGCAGGCCTTGCCGATGCGGGACTTTTGAAAGACATCAGCGCGCAGTCGGAGCCGCTCGCCGCACTATACCAGTCCGGACCTCTGGCGGCCGGCCGCTACAAGGGCAAGCAATACGCGCTGCCGCTCTACACCAACAACGTCGCCCTGATCGTCAATGACAAGATGCTGGCCGCTGCAGGCATCGACAAGGCTCCCACCAATTGGGAAGAGCTGCGTAAGGCCGCGGTCGCGATGACCGACGCGAGCAAGGGAACCTACGGCTTGAGCTTCGGCTCGAACCGGATGGGTGCGTTCCAGCTCTATCCGTTCATCTGGCAGGCAGGAGGCGACATCATCGACGAGAACGGTAAGTCGCATGTGGGCGATCCGGAAGCGATCGCGGCGGTCGACTTCCTGGCCAAGCTCTACACCGAAGACAAAGCGATGCCGGAATCGGTTCTGACCGCAGGCAACTGGGATGAGGTCCATGCGCCCTTTGTCCAGGAACGTGCAGGAATGGTGGTCAGCGGCGACTGGGCAATTGCCGCCATCAAGAAGAACGCGCCGAACCTCGACTTTTCGATCCACCCGCTACCCAAGGGCAAGGAAGCAGCGACCGTCATCGGTGGCTACAACCTCGCCATCCGCGAGGGCACGGCATCGCCCGACGCGGCCTTCAAACTGGTCGAGTGGCTCACCGGCGAACGCAGCATCGAACTGATGTCCAAGTACAATCGCCTGTCGGCGACGACAGCGGCCACCACGCCGGAAGCAATCGCCAAACTGCCAGAGGAAATGCAGCCGTTCATGGCGCAGGCTGGTGTCGGTCATCCCCGTCCGGTTGTCGCGTCGTGGAGCCAGATGCATGGCGACGTATTCGGGAACATGTGGGATGCCGTGATCCGCGGCGAGCCGGCAGCCGAGGCAATGGCCAAGGCCAACACGCAAATTGAGCAGTTGCTGGCCAAGTAAGATGACCACGAGCACCCGTGATACGACGAGACTGAAGCCGCACTGGTCCTCGATTTTCGAGAACGGCACGGGTGCGCGTCTCTACCCCTACCTGATGGTCATGCCAGCGATCGTGATCGCCATCGGGGTTGTGGTCTACCCGGTGGTGTCTGGCATCACCTCCGCCTTTCACGACGTGACGCTGCGCACCCTCAACAGCGGCGACATGCCGTTTGTCGGCATGCGCAACTTCGAGAGGGTCTTCGCCGATCCCAACTTTGTGCTCGCCTCGCTCAACACCCTGATCTGGGTGGTGCTCAACGTCGTGGCGCAGCTCGTCCTCGGGCTGGCGCTGGCGTTGCTGCTGCATCGCATTGTGCCGGGCATCGGCTTCTTCCGCTCCGGTATCCTGGTGCCCTGGGTGGTGCCCAGCGTCGTTGCAGTCCTCACCTGGCGGTGGATGTACGATCCCAGTGTCGGCATCGTGAACGAGATACTGGTGCGCCTGGGTATCATCGACGCCTATCATCCCTGGCTGGGCGATACGGCGACCGCGCTCTACGCCGTGACAGTCGAAAGCATCTGGAAGGGTACGCCGTTCGTAATGCTGCTTCTGCTCGCCGCACTGCAGCTGGTGCCGAAATCCATCCTGGAGGCGGCATCCATGGACGGCGCCTCGGGCTGGCGCAAGCTGTGGTATGTGATCCTGCCACAGATCCGCGTCTCCTTTGCCATCTCGGCCGTACTGACCTTCATCCTCACTGTGAACAACTTCAACGCGATCTGGCTGATGACTGAAGGCGGTCCGCTCAACTCGTCGGAGATCCTGTTCACGCTGGCCTACAAATACGGCTTTCAGCGTTTCGATCTCGGCATGGCTTCGGCAGTCGCGACGATGCTTTTCGTCGGGCTGGTCATCGCTACGACGATCTATCTCAAACTGATCCAGGCAAAGGAAGCCGACTGAGATGCGCCTCGTCCCCATGGAGGCCAAATCGGCCGAGGCACGCGCCAGCGCGCCGCTCAAGCGAACACGCATGCCGAAGGCGGTGCGCACCGGCCTGCTCTATGCCGGTCTCTGGACCGCATTCATCTGGTGCGTCTTTCCCTTCTACTGGATGATCGCCACTTCGCTGCGCGCCAAGGACGAGATCTTCGCGCGACCGCCCTCGATCGTACCGCACTCGGTTACCTTCCAGAACTACGTGGATCTGCTGGTCGGAGCGGAGTTCTGGCGCTTTGCCCTGAATAGCCTGATCCTGACTGCCAGCGTCACAGCGATCAGCGTCGTTCTGTCGGTCACCGCCGGCTATGCGATGGCGCGCCACCGGTTCAAGGGTTCGGTGCTGCTGCCGCTGTTCATGCTCTACGGGCAGATGTTCCCGCCGGTGCTGCTGTTGATCCCTTTCTACATCCAGCTGCGCTACCTGGGCTGGCTGGACAGCCTGTACGGACTGATCCCGGTCTATCTCAGCTACATGCTGCCGCTATGCGTCTGGCTCATGCGGGGCTTCTTCGCCCAGGTGCCGCACTCGCTCGAGGACGCTGCGCGCCTGGACGGCTGCACGCGCTGGCAGGCTTTCTGGCGCGTGATCCTGCCCATGGCGCGTCCGGGCATCGTCGCCGTGGCGACCTGGGTGATGATCCACACCTGGAACGAGTTCCTCTATGCCTCGACCTTCATCTTGTCGGACAAGAACAGGACGCTTCCCCTCGGGCTCTCCGGGCTGATCGGCCAGTACACGACCGACTGGGGCATGCTGATGGCTGGCGGCGTGATCACGGCGGCACCCATATTGCTCATCTTCTTCTTCCTTCAGAAGCATCTGGTCGCCGGCGTCGGCGGCGGTGCGGTGAAGGGCTGACTGGAAGGCTTTTCAATGACCAAGATCAAGAGCGTTCGGGCCTACGCCCTGTCCTGTCCGACACCCGGCGGCGCGACCTTCGCGGTCGGCCGCTCCGCCAAGCGCGACATGGTGCTGGTGCGAATAGAGACCCAGGACGGCATCGTCGGATATGGCGAGGCGCACCACGCCCAGACGCCGAGCACGATCGCAGCCTTCATCAACGATGCGCTCGGGCCGTCCATACTGGGTATGTGCGCTCACGAGACCGAAGCGATCTGGGACGCGAGCTATCGACGCTTCATTGCCACCCACGGCCCGGGCGCCGCTGCCGTGATCGGGCTGTCGGGCGTCGACCTTGCTTTGTGGGATATCAAGGGCAAGGATCTAAGCCAGCCTGTCTACAGGCTTCTGGGTGGCAAGCGGCGCCCCATTGCGGCCTATGCTGGCGGCATCAGCCTCGGCTTCCAGCCCGTCGACCAGCTCAAGGCCGAAATAGAGCGCTACATCGCCAAGGGCTACAATTTTATGAAGCTGCGTGTCGGCGACACGTTGGAAAAAGACCTTGAGCGCGTCTCGGGTGTGCGCGCGGCCTTTGGCGACGACATCGTTCTCGCGGCAGACGCCGGCACCCGATACCGCACCGCTGATATGCACCGCATCGCCGAGATCTGCGAAGCCGGCAAGCTGGCTTGGCTGGAGGAGCCGTTCACGCCCGACAATCTGCCTGGCTACCGTCGACTGCGCGACGTCACCTCTACGCCGCTCGCCGCCGGCGAGAACCACTTCACCCGCCATGAACTGCGGGCGCTGATCAGCGAGCAGGTGATCCAGTTCGTGCAGGCCGATTGCTGCAAGACCGGCGGAATCACGGAGATCCTCAAGATCGCTGCGCTGGCCGGAGCATGGCACCTGCAATTCGCCCCGCACACCAGTGCGTCGGTCTTGAGCACCGCCGCGTCGACGCACGTCCTCTCCGTCGCGCCAAACGCGTTCATCTACGAGGCCGACGTGTCGGCGATCAATGCTTTCAGGGACGAACTGGGGACACCGCTCGAGGTCACCGACGGGACGATCGTGGCGCCCGAAGGTCCTGGCCTCGGCGTGGAGATCGATGAGGGGCTGATCGGGAAATATCCATTCATCCCCGGCGCGTCCTATCAATGAGCCAAGCTGGCGGCTCGTTGGCTCAAGGCCGACGAGCCGCCACTGCCTCCACCTCGACGACGAACTCCGGTCTCGAAAAGCCGGAGACAATCATCAGGGTGGATGCAGGATACGGCGCTGCCATGAGGCGGTTCCGGACATCCATGTAGGGAGCCATATGTTCGCGCGCAGTCACATAGGCATTGATGCGTACGATATCGCCGAGGTCCATGCCGGCAGCGCGCAATACCGCTTCGATATTGGCGAAACACAGTTCGGCCTGTGCGGCGCAGCCCTCGGGAACCGACCCGTCGGCTGCCACACCCAGCTGGCCGGAGCAGAACAGGATGTCTGCCCCGGCAGGCACGAGCATGCCGTGGCTGTAGTTGGAGAAAGGTGGCGCGATGTCGGTCGCGAGAACGGATTTACTCATGTCGGAACCTCCCAGCAGACTGGCATGAACACGTATATCGAGCGCCTTTACGTGGGGTTAGTACAGTCAGCTTTCGCCGGCAGGACCACGGGGCTGCTCGCCTTGACAGATGGGACCCCATCGACAAGACTGCTTCCACCCCATGGCACAGGGCTTCCCGGAAACGAGCCGCAATTCGACCGGTCGCGCAGCGATCAGCGGAGAAGCGGGATGTTAAGCCAGGCCTATGCCAGCCCATTTTCCATCGATCATCTGACCACGGGCGACGCATCCAGTCGCCGCACCTGCGAGTCAACCGCCAGGGGGCCTTTCGCATGACACGCAGTGCTTTCCGCTGGGCCGACCTGACGCGCCCGGATTTCGCGAACCTGGACCGGGCACGCACAGTGCTTGTCCTGCCGATAGGCGCCATCGAACAGCACGGCCCACATCTGCCGGTGTCCGTCGACCGCGATCTCGCGGAGGCAGTTCTGGAGCGGGCGCTTGCTCATGTCGCGGACGACCTGCCCGTACTGGCGATGCCGGGGTTCGCCTACGGCAAAAGCAACGAGCACGCTGCGATCCCCGGAACACTCTCGCTTTCAGCCCAGACGCTGCTGGCTCTCCTTGGCGACCTCGCCGCAAGCCTCGCGGCAACCGGTTTCCGCAGACTGGTCTTTCTCAATGCCCATGGCGGCAACGCGCCGGTTCTCGAGATCGCCGCCCGCGACCTGAAGATCGCTCACGGTCTGAGGATCGCAACTTGCAACTGGTACAATTTCAACGAGGCCGAGCGCCATGGCGACCCGCGCGAGAACGCTTTCGGCATCCATGCCGGGCTGATCGAGACGAGCGCCATGCTGGCGCTGAAGCCCGATCTCGTCGCAATGGACCGGGCAGGCGATTTTTCCAGCCAGGCGGAGGCATGGCAGCGGGATTTCGTTCATATCGGACTGTCTGCCGGTCGCGCACGGCCGGCCTGGACCATCGAGGACATCAGCGCAACGGGCGCCTGCGGCAATGCAGCTGCCGCCGCGCGCGAGATCGGTGAAGAGCTCCTCGCAACAGCTGCCCGCAACTTCGCTCGTTTCCTGAGCGAGTACGACCGCTTCTGCGACCTGCAAGACCAACAAGACCGCGCCCGCTGAGCCGCGCCGGAGGAAAATATGTCCATCTCGGGAAAGAACGACATCGACTGGAAGGCGTTCGCGGCGGCGCTCGGCGAGGTCGAGACCATTGACACGCCGTCGATCGTGAAGAAGCGGTCCCGCGACTTCTTTTGGTACAGTCCCATTCTCAATCGCGACCTGGCATCGTGCTTCGGCGACTTGGTCGCGGTGCCGAAGTCGGCGGAAGAGTTGTCGGTATGCCTCGCCACCGCAGTTGCCTGGAACGTGCCAGTCGTCGTTCGCGGTGGCGGAACCGGAAATTATGGCCAAGCGGTGCCGATGCAGGGTGGGCTGATCATCGACATGACCGGCCTGAACCGGATCATCGAAATCGGGGAGACGACGCTGCACGTCCAGGCCGGCGCCAAGATCGGTGCGATCAACGAGGCGCTGGCCGAGAGGGGCCGGGAGCTTCCGTTGTTTCCCTCGACCGAAGCAATAGCGACGATCGGCGGGTTTATCGCCGGAGGTTCTGGTGGCATCGGCTCGATCCGCCACGGCATGCTGCGCGACGGCAAAAACATCGAGAGCATCGCGGTGCTATCGGTGGAGTGCGAGCCGAAGCGGCATGAATTCTCAGGCAAGGAGATATCGGCGATCCATCACGCCTGGGGCCTCAATGGGGTGATTACGGATCTCAAGCTCGGCACTGTGCCCTCGGCGCGGTGGGGCAACATTATCGCGTCATTCGACGCCTACAGGCAGGCCTTCGAGGCCGGCGTCGAGCTGGGCTCGGCGCGGCATCTCAATCTGAAGCTGTTGACGACCATCGACCGGCGGATCGCCGCCTCGATCAAGCAGCTCGGTGTGATCGCGGAACGCCGCCGCCACCTGCTGCTGGTCATGATCGCCGAGGAGTATGCGGGCGAGGGGATGCGCATTCTGGAAAGACATGGCGGCGTCAAGGAGCTGGAACTCGACAATGCGGCGATGAAGGCATCCGGCCTGCCGACGCTAACCGAGTTTTCCTACAATCACACGACACTGCAAGTGCTGAAGCAGGACCGCACGGTCACCAACCTGCAGGCGACCGTCCGGCCACCGCTGGATGGATCCAGGATCGACGAGTTGCGGGCAGTGGTTGGCGACGAGGTGCTGATGCACCACGAGTTCGCGCTGCTAAACGACCAGCTCGTCGCCTTTGACTTGCCCGTGGTGCGCTACACCACCGACGAACGGCTGTTCGAGTTGGCGAAAATATACGATGACCATGGCTTTCCCACCTCCAATCCGCATGTGCCATATGTCGAGGGCGGGTCCATGAAGCCGGATTTCCGCCACTTGGCCTGGAAGAAGCGGCTCGATCCGCACGGGCTGCTCAATTCGGCGAAATCGCGGCTCTGGGACGCGGTAAAGCACCTTCCAGCCGAGGAAATCGAGCAGCTGCCCAGCCATCAAGCCGTACGGAATGCATCGTGAAGCCCGGCGTCGTCATAATCGGCGCTGGCCACAGCGGTTCGCAGGCCGCGGTCTCGCTGCGCCAGGAAGGCTATGCGGGCGCCATCGCATTGATCGGCGCCGAGCCCGGATACCCTTATCACCGTCCCCCTCTCTCGAAGGCATTCCTCAAGCAGGACGACGATAAGCTGCAGCCGTTGCGCGGCGAAGCTGTCTACGAGGCGAGTGGCATCGACTATCACCGTGCAAGACGGGTGCATCGCATCGATCTCAGCACACGACGCTGCGTCCTGGACGGCGGCGACATAGCGTTTGACGAACTTATCATCGCGACAGGTGCCGCCTCGAGGATGCCTGCAGTCGAGGGGATCAGTCTGGACGGGATTTTCGCGCTGCGCACCGCTTCAGACGCGCGCCGCATCAGGCAGCACATGAAGGATGTTGAAAGCGTTGTCATCGTGGGTGGCGGCTTCATCGGGCTGGAAACTGCCGCGACCATGGCGGCCTTCGGCAAGCGGGTCACCGTGCTGGAGATCGGCGAGCGGCTTTTGGCGCGGGCGGTGTCGCCCGTCGTCGCGACCCACGTCCTCTCGCGTCTCTCTGATTGCGGTGTCGACGTCCGCTTTGGAACGCAGGTTCGCGCCTTTTTCGGCGACGATGCCGTGCGGGGCGTGTTCACCGGTGAGGACGAAACCACCGCGGCCGATATGGTGATCGTCGGAATCGGCGCCGATCCGGATGTCGATCTGGCTGTCGAGGCCGGGTTAGAGGTCGATGGCGGCATTGTCGTCGATGACATGCTGCGCAGTTCGGCGCAGGGTGTCTACGCCATCGGGGATTGCGCCCGGTTTCCGCATTGGCAGCTCGGCCAGCCAGTGCGCCTGGAATCCGTACAGAACGCCACCGACCAGGCGCGGCATGTCGCCGGCGTCCTCATGGGCAAGCCCAATCCCTATGTCACCGTTCCCTGGTTCTGGTCGGATATTGGCAACATGAAGCTGCAGATGGCCGGTCTGTCTGCAAATGCGGATCGTCAAATTGTCACTGGCGATCCCACGGGCGGGGCCTTTGCCGTATATCATTTCAAACACGCCCGGCTCGTAGGCGTAGATACGATCAACCGGCCCGGCGACCATATGCTTGGCCGCAAGATGATCGCTGCGAACTACCAGCCGGAGGAAGCAGACATTCTCGCCGGTCGCGTGAACGATGCGTTCAAGGCGTGGTCGAGCCAGACCACCTCCGACGGCGAGCGACATTTAGCATGACGACAGCGCCTGAAAACACGTACCGGATGGACGCGATCCTAGGAAACGTGCGGATTCCGCGTTCACTGCTCGGCAGCCCCGATGCCTTTGGCGGCCGGCCGGATCGGGACTGCATCGCCGGAAATCTGGTCATCCGTGGCGGGTATGCCGTGGGCATGTCCATTGACGCTCCGATGGACATGGATTTGCGGGGACGTCTGATTACGCAACCCTTTGTCGAGGCTCATTGCCACCTGGACAAATGCTTCACGGCCGAACGGATGGACTATGTCGGCGGTACGCTGGAACAGGCGATCGCTGCGCAGGCAAGTGACAAGCGTAGTTGGAGCCGCGAGGACATCGCGGCCCGGGCGACGCGCGGCCTTCAGGAATTGGCGATATCCGGCACCCGGCTCGTTCGTACCCATGTGGACTGGGAGGTGGATCCGGCCGATCCGGAACGCCTGCCGCTGGCGTGGACCACCCTGGCGGAGCTTGCCGAAACGTGGCGGGACAGCATCGTGCTGCAGCGCGCGGGGCTGCTTCCCATCGATGTGCTGGCTAGCGAAGACTATTGCGATCGCGTCGCGCGCGCGATCGCGCGGACGAACGGCGTTCTGGGCGCATTCGTCGCCAGCCAGCCACAGAGGCGTGCGGGCATTCGCAATATGATCCGCGCCGCGGCAAGGCACGGAATTGCGCTCGATTTCCACGTCGACGAGGGCATGGATCCGGCGCTCGACGGCCTCGAGGTCATTGCGACCGAACTCATCGTCGCCCGCCACGAGGGGCCGGTGCTTTGCGGTCACGTATGCAATCTGGGGACGGTCGATGCCGCAACGCGCGCGCGTCGCATCGAACTGGCCGCCACGGCGAAGCTCTCCGTCGCGGCTTTGCCGAGTAGCAATCTCTATCTGCAGGACCGTGGCGCAAGTATGCCGCTGAGGCGGGGGGTGACGGCAATACGAGAGCTGATCGGTGGCGGCGTCAACATGGTCTTTGGCACAGATAACGTCCAAGACGCCTTCTGTCCTGTCGGCACTCACAGCCCCGCATCGGCGCTTGAGATGGCGGTACTCGCCGCTCAGCTCGAACCGCCCTTCGGCAAATGGCTGCCTTGCGTAATGGGACAAGCCTCCAGCGCACTGGGGGCCGCGATGCCGGACATCGACCATGCAGCGGTTGAAGATCTGCTCCTGTGGAACACCGGACAGGTGACCGATATCGTAAGCGCGGCGAGCCGCACGAAGTCTGTCCGCGTGAGAGAAGCACTGGCGCGCGATTTTTCGTTCGATTAACCGATGGGGCACCGAAGTGACTGTGACCAGCCACGAGAGGCTGGCCTCCACAAGCCCTGGTCACGGCCTAGCGCAGTTTGAGAGCCGATACGGCTGCTTCGCTGCGATGGATGTGTTCGTTCGCATCTTGCTGCCGCTGCACCAGCAGGATGAACAGGAGGTCGGTTAGCGCCAGTTGCGCATCGCGCGCGGTGATCGATGAAGAGCGAACATTATCCTCGTCGCTGACCGAATGAAGCGTGATGTCGGCGATGGCACTCAGCGGATTGTCGCGCATCGACGACATCACCACCACGGTTGCTTGTTGCCCCCGTGCGATCTCGGCTACGCGCAGCGTTTCGATGCTCACGCCTGAATGGGAGATCGCAAACAGCATGTCCCTGGGGCCCAGTGACGTGGCGCTCGCCAGTTGCACGTGGCTGTCGCTGTCATGCAGCACGTTGCGGCCGAGCTTCATCAGCTTGATGGCGAAGTCGCGCGCCACCAGCGATGAGGCGCCGACGCCGGAGAGGTGGATACGCTCCGCCCGGTCTATCATGTCGAGCACCCGCGTTACCGTTTGTTCGCTGTTGACCGACATGGTCTGCTGCATGGCCGCGAGCTTGCCCGCCACCAGCTTCTGCTGGACGGCGACGTAACCGTCTGTTCGGTCGATGCTACCGTGCACCATGCCGGGCGGGGCCTGCCATTGCTGGGCCTTGGCCTCGGAGACCGCAAGCTTCAGCTGCTGGTAGCTGGGATAGCCCAGCTTCTGCGCGAACTTGACCACGCTGGACTGGCTGCGGCCGGTCTGCTCGCCCAACGCCACAGACGAGAGGCGCAGCATCTCGTCTGGATTGTCGACGATGAACTGGCCGATCTGCCGGTCTGCCGGCGACATGGTGTCGAGCGTCGCAGTGATTTTGGTGAGAACCGACATGAAGCTCCTCGGGGCTCTCTCGTCCAGCTGACGTCAAGGAATAGAATATTCCAGTCGAGGTTGACAGCAAAGAATAATGCGATCAACTCTCTTGTCGGTCCGGCAGGTCCCGTCCGGCTGATGAACGGATTCTCTGACATGGACAAGTTGCGCATCGTCGGCGGGCAGAGGCTGCAGGGCGCGGTCGCCATATCGGGCGCCAAGAATGCGGCATTGCCGCAGATCGCGGCGTCGCTGCTGAGCCCGGAACCTCTCGAACTGACCAACCTGCCTGCAGTGAGCGATGTCGAGAACATGCTCGGGGTGATTGCCCAGCATGGCGCCGAGATCGGCCGCCAAGGCGGCTGCGTCCGTATCGATGCGAGCAAGGCGTCTTCGCGCGAGACCAGCTACGACACGGTGCGCAAGATGCGCGCCACCGTGCTGGTGCTTGGGCCGCTGCTCGCTCGCTTCGGCAAGGCCGAGGTGTCGCTGCCCGGCGGCTGCGCCATCGGCGCGCGGCCAGTCGACATGCATATCAAGGCTCTTGGGCAACTCGGCGCCGACATCGGCGTCCGCGGCGGTTCGATCGTCGCCTCCGCGCCCCAGGGGCTGACAGGGGCGCGCATCGTGCTCGGTTCGCCTTCGGTGGGCGCGACGGAAACGGCGATGATGGCGGCAACCATTGCAAACGGCGAGACGGAGATCGTCAATGCCGCGCGCGAGCCCGAGGTGATGGACCTCGCCTCCTGTCTCGCGGCCATGGGCGCCAACATTGAAGGCGCGGGCACGCATCGTATCATGGTGCAGGGCGGCACCTCGTGGCGCGCGGCCTCTCATCATACGATCCCCGACCGCATCGAGGCAGGAACCTACGCCATCGCGGCCGCCATATCAGGCGGTCAGCTCGAGCTGACCAATGCACGGTTGGAACACATGGCATCGGTCGTGCAGGTGCTGGAGGCGGCCGGGGTCAGCGTCTGGCCCGGCGATCGCGGTCTGATCGTGTCGCGCGACGGGCCGCTGACGCCGGTGGACATCACCACCGAACCTTATCCCGGCTTTCCGACCGACCTGCAGGCGCAGTTCATGGCACTGATGTGCTGTGCGCCGGGGGCGTCGCTGTTGCGCGAGACTGTGTTCGAGAACCGCTTCATGCATGTGCCGGAGTTGGTCCGGCTTGGCGCCAACATCACGCTGCAAGGCACGACGGCGCTGGTGCGCGGCGGCGTGCCGCTGCGTGGGGCGCAAGTGATGGCCACAGACCTGCGCGCCTCGGTGTCGCTGGTGCTGGCAGCGCTCGTCGCCGAGGGCGAGAGCATCGTCAATCGCGTTTACCATCTCGACCGGGGCTATGAGAGCCTCGACCGCAAGCTGCGCATGTGTGGCGCCACCATCGAGCGGCTGCCCGGATGACCAGCGCCTCCAATCCTCCCTTTTTTCTCGGCGTCGACGGCGGTGGCACTGGCTGCCGCGCGCGAATCGTCGATATGGCAGGCAATGTGCTGGGGCAGGGGCTTTCTGGCCCGGCGACGACACGGCTCGGCATCGATAACGCCTGGATATCGATGGCGCGTGCCTTCGGCGAGGCTGCCGAAGAAGCCGGATTTGGCGCTGCGGAACTGGCGCGAACCTTCGCCGGCATCGGCCTTGCGGGCATCGGCCGCAAGGGTGCGCTGGAGGCGCTGCGGCAGATCGAACACCCCTTCGCCGCCGTCGACTTTGTCAGCGACGGCATGGGGGCTTGCCTCGGCGCCCATTCGGGCAAGGATGGCGCCATCGTCATTGCCGGCACCGGCTCGATCGGCCTGGGCTTTGTCGAGGGCCGGGATCTCAGGGTCGGTGGCTACGGATTTCCCATCTCGGATGAAGGCAGTGGCGCCGATCTCGGCTTGAAGGTGGTGCAGCTTGCGCTGCGTGCCCATGACGGCCGCCACGACCGGTCCGCACTGCTGACCGAAATCATGCAGCGCTTCCACAACGACCCTATGGAAGCGGTGGCGTGGATGGACCGGGCAACGGCGACAGACTACGCCGCACTGGCGCCGACCGTCATGCGCCACGCCGACCAGGGCGACGCCGCCGGACGCCGCATCGTGCAATCCGCAGCTGAGCAGATCGATACGATTGTGCGCACCCTGTTCAGCAAGGGTGCGCCGCGCGTGACGCTTCTCGGCGGCCTGGCCAGTCCGCTCGAGCCGTGGCTCGCCCCCGATGTTCGGCGCCGTCTCAAGCCGGCCGATGGTGACGCCGTGTCCGGGGCGATCATCCTCGCCAGGCGGCTCAAGCCGCTACCTAACTGACAGGAATAATCCATTCCAAAATTTATTGACAATAGGAATAGTACATTCTAGAAAGTTAATGAAGGCCTAGGGGAACCGGCTCCACGAGGCTGTGCATTTTGAGAACCGGGCAGGTAGCGACAAGTGTCAGAACAAGCCTTGATTTCGGAACTGGGGCGTTTGGTTTCCGAGGAACGGAACCCGCGCACCATGGACATAGACCTGTTGCCGACCGTCGAGGTCCTCAGGAAGATCAACGACGAAGACAAGCTTGTCGCACACGCGGTCGAGCAGGTTATCCCCGAGATCGCCGCTGCCGTCGACCGGACCATCGCTGCCTTCCGGCAGGGCGGGCGCCTCATCTACATGGGTGCTGGCACCAGTGGCCGCATCGGCGTGCTTGACGCCTCCGAATGCCCGCCGACATTCAGCGTGCCGTCCACCATGGTGGTGGGGCTCATCGCCGGCGGTTACAGCGCGCTGCTGAAGGCGACGGAAGGGGCGGAAGACAGCCAGTCCAAGGGCGCCGAGGCGCTGGCCGAAATCGGCCTGACAGCCAAGGACGTCGTCGTCGGCATCGCGGCGAGCGGCCGCACGCCCTATGTCATCGGCGGCCTCGACTACGCCAAGAAGATCGGCGCGACGGCAGTTGCATTGTCGTGCAACCCGCAGTCCGCCATCGCTGAAATCGCCGACATCGCCATTTCACCCGTCGTCGGCCCTGAGGCGCTGACCGGCTCGACGCGCATGAAGTCGGGCACGGCAGAGAAGCTCGTTCTCAACATGCTGACCACGGCCAGCATGATCGGCATCGGCAAGACCTATGAGAACCTCATGGTCGACCTCAAGGCGTCGAACAAGAAACTCGTGGCACGCGCCGCCCGCATCGTCATGCAGGCGACCGAATGTACGCTGGAAGTGGCGCAGGCAGCGCTGGCCCAGACAGACAACGACGTGAAGCTGGCAATCCTCATCGTCATGACGGGGATGGACCTCGCCGCGGCGCGATCAGCGCTGGAGGGTTCGAAAGGCTTCTTGCGGCAAGCAATCCGGGATGCGAAGCAGGCATCCATGTGATCCGGTCGGCCATTCCGGCCGCGCCAGAGAATGAGTAACAGGGAGGATGAAATGACCAGCAAGTTCAAATATTTCCTTGGGGCAACCACGGCCGTGATGATCGGCCTGTCGGGTGTCGCAGGCCATGCCGATGCAGCGACGCTGCGGATGGCCTGGGCGCAGGACGCCACTGGACTCGACCCGCATAAGCAGACCGCGTTTTCGTCGCTGCGCCTGCTTGAGCTGATCTACGAACCGCTCGTGCGCCTCGATGCCGACCTCAAGATCGTTCCGGGCATCGCCACGTCGTGGGAGTTTTCCGCCGACGGCAAGCAGCTCACCTTCAAGCTCGACCCCAAGGCCAAGTTCCAGAACGGTGCCGCGCTGACCTCGGCCGACGTCAAGGCATCGTTCGAGCGCATCCTCGACGAGAAGACGGGTGCCGCCAACCGCGCCAACTACCTGTCGATCGAGGCCATCGAGACGCCCGATGCCGGCACCGTCGTCTTCAAGCTCAAGCAGCCCGACGCGCCGATCCTCACCGCCATGACCGACACCAACTCGTCGATCGTTCCGGCAAGCGAGATCGCTGCTGGCACCATCGGCACCCAGGCGATCGGCTCGGGTCCATTCAAGCTCGAGAAGTGGGATCCCAATTCCAAGGCGGCGCTTGTCGCCAACAAGGACTGGGCCGGTGGCGCCACCGGCGTCGACGGCATCGAGATCAGTGTTCTGCCCGACGAGACCGCGATCCTGGCTGCCATGCGCACCGGACAGGTCGATTTCGCGCTGCTCAACGATCCGCTGATTGCGACGCTGGTGCCCAAGGAGCCCAAGCTCCAGCTCAACCGCGCACCGCTGCTCGCCTACCACGTGCTTCAGCTCAATCCGGCCCGCAAGCCGATGAACGAACTGGCCGTGCGCCAGGCCATTTCCTGCGCCGTTGACCGCCAGGCTGTGCTCGATACGGCATCCCTGGGCGAAGGCAAGGTGACCGGGCCGATTACCGCACCGTTCTTTGCGTCCGACCCGAACTCGCTGTTCTGCTACAAGCAGGACGTCGAGAAGGCCAAGAAGCTGATGGCCGATGCCGGTTTTGCCGATGGCTTCAGCGCTACCGTAATCGCTGCCACCGGTGAGCCGCCGACGGCTGCCGCCGAAGCGCAGGTGCTGCAGTCGCAGCTGGCCGAGATCGGCGTCAAGCTCGACATCAAGATGATGGAGCTCAACGTCTATGTCGACACCTGGCTGAAGGGCGACTTCGACATGGCCGTGGCGCTGAATGGCGGCCGTCCCGACCCCTACACCATGTACAACCGCTACTGGACCAAGAACGGTAACCTGCAGAAGGTGTCCAACTTCGCTGACGACACGCTCGACAAGCTGCTGCAGGACGGCCGCGCCGAGACCGATCCGGAGAAGCGCAAGGTGATCTTCGCCGAGTTGGACAAGCAACTCGCCGAGAAGGCGCCGTGGATCTGGCTCTACACCGGCTACGGCTACACTGCCCAGCAGAAGAACGTGCAGGGCTTCGTGCCGATGCCGACAGGTTCGCTGGTCAGCCTCGGCAAAGCCACCGTCCAGCAGTAACCAGAGCTTCAGGCGGCGCGCTCTCCCTGTCGTCGCCTGAAGGCGGTCGCCTTCGACAAGATGGCGACCGCCCTGCAATCCGCGATCGGCTCCCAGACCGATCCAGCCGGGGAGCCGAAACGCTCCTTCAACCCCAGATGGTTCGCACGCCATGAGTTACGTGATACGTCGCCTACGGGCCTTTCCCCTGGTTCTCATCGGCGTCTCTATCATCGTCTTCATCGCCATCCGGCTCGTGCCGGGCGATTCCATCACGGCCATGCTGGGCACCGAGGCCGGCCTTTTGACCCCGCAGCAGCGGGATTCGCTTGCCGTCTATTTCGGCATCGACCAACCTTGGCCGGTCCAGTACTGGCGCTGGTTCACCGGCCTGTTCAGCGGCGACCTCGGCGTATCGGTGACCTATGGCAAACCGGTGCTGACGGTCATCCTCGAACGCTTCCCGCTGACGCTGGAACTCGCGCTGCTTGCCATGCTGATCGCGCTGTCGATCGGCGTGCCCGCCGGCGTCTTTGCCGCCACGCGCAACGAACGTCCTGCCGATCTCGGCGTGCGCATCGTCGCCATGATCGGCCAGTCGACGCCGAGCTTCGTTGTCGGCCTCGTCATCATCTACATCCTGTCGGCCGGCTTCGGCGTTCTGCCCACCATGGGCGCGTTCACCCCGATCTGGCAGAATCCATTGCAGAATCTCGGCCAGATGATCCTGCCGGCGATCACGCTTGGCTGCGCCTTCGCCTCTTCGGTCACCCGCGTCACCCGCTCTGCCATGCTCGACGTTCTCAGCGACGATTACGTCCGCACCGCCCGCAGCAAGGGCACGCCGGAGCGCCAGGTCATCTGGCGCCACGCCCTGCCCAATGCGCTGGTGCCTGTCGTCACGCTGAGCGGCATCGAGTTCGGCTACCTGCTCGGCGGCGCCGTCATCGTCGAACAGATCTACGCCTTGCCGGGCCTCGGCCGCATGGTGCTGGAAGCCATCCTGCAGCGCGACTATGCGCTGGTGCAGGGCGCCGTTCTGTTCATCGCCCTCAACTTCATGATCGTCAATCTGCTCGTCGACCTCGCCTATGCCGCGCTCGACCCCCGCATTCGCCTGGAGGGCCGTTGATGCGCATCCTGAAGTCCATTTTCTCCCATCCGAGCGGCCGCATCGGCGGCGCCATCGTGCTGGTCTACCTGCTGGTCGCTTTGCTGGGGACCGTCGGCCTGACCCCGCACGACCCACTGATGCAGTATCGGATCGACCGCCTGCACGCGCCGACGTCTTCCTACTGGATGGGCACCGACCTGTTCGGCCGTGACGTCATGAGCCGCCTGATGAAGGGCGTCGGCCAGTCCTTCACCGTTGCCTTCTTCTCCGTCGCGCTGGCAACCCTTGCCGGGACTGTGCTCGGCCTCACCGCCGCCTGGTATGGCGGGCGCTGGGACACGCTCCTTATGCGCCTCATGGACGTGCTGCTGGCCTTCCCGGCGATCCTCCTGGCGCTGCTGATCGTCACCATCATCGGCCCGGGCACCTGGACCAGCGTCGCAGCCATCAGCATCGTCTACACGCCGATCTTCACCCGTGTGGTGCGCGGACCGGCGCTGTCGCTCAAGGCGCGCGACTTCGTCGATGCCGCCCGCACTTTCGGCTCGAGCCGCAGCTACATCTTGACCCGGCACTTGCTGCTCAACCTGGTGGCGCCGCTGACCGTACAGGTGACGCTGGCGCTCGCCTGGGCGCTCTTGACCGAAGCGGGCCTGAGCTTCCTTGGCCTCGGCACCCAGCCGCCTGCCTCGTCGCTCGGCCTGATGCTGAGCGATGCCCGTAACCTGATGGAGCAGGCGCCGTGGTTGCTGGCCTTCCCGGCCGTCGCCATCATGCTTTCCATCCTCGGCTTCAACCTTCTCGGCGATGCGCTTCGCGACATCCTCGACCCCAAGACGAGGAGGGCGTGACATGGCCAATGACGTCAAGCCGATCCTTTCGGTCCACGACCTGCATGTCAGCTTCGGCCAGGGTACCGCGACCAAGGAGGTCGTGCATGGCGTCAGCTTCGACCTCGGCCTTGGCGAGGTGCTGGCGATCGTAGGCGAGAGCGGCTCGGGCAAATCCGTCACCGCGCTCTCCACCAATCGCCTGACCGACTATGCCGACGGGCGCATCACCAGCGGCAAGATCGAGCTGCTGCGCGCCAACGGCTCGGTGATGGACGTCACCGCGGCCGGCAAGCAGGAACTCGTCGGCATTCGCGGCGCCGAGATCGGCGTGATCTTCCAGGAGCCGATGACCTCGCTCAACCCGGTGCTATCAATCGGCGCCCAGATCGAGGAATCGTTCCGCCTGCATCGCGGCCTGACCGGCGCGCAGGCACGCGCCGCGGCGCGTGAAGCGCTGGAGCGGGTGCGCATTCCGGATGCCGAGCGCCGGCTGAAGGCGACGCCGAACGAACTTTCCGGTGGCATGCTCCAGCGCGTAATGATCGCCATGGCGCTGGCCTGCAATCCGCGCCTGCTGATCGCCGACGAGCCGACGACTGCGCTCGACGTCACCGTGCAGGCGCAGATCATGGCGCTGCTGGCCGAGCTCAGGCGCGAGACAGGCATGTCGATGATCTTCATCAGCCACGATATCGGCCTCGTCGCCGGCATCGCTGACCGCGTGATGGTGATGCAGGACGGCCGGATCGTCGAACAGGGCGAGCTGAGCCAGATCCTCGACAAGCCGCAGCACCCCTACACGCAGCATCTTCTGCACGCGGTGCCGCACTTCTCCAGTGGTGCCGCCGCTCGCGCCGACGGCGCACGCGAGGTCGTACCGCTACCCAAGCCGACGCTCGAGGTCGACGATCTCGTTGTACGTTTTCCGCTGAAGGGTGGCTGGTTCAGCAAGCCGGTCGGTGCGGTGCATGCCGTCGACGGTGTCGGCTTCGACCTGCTTGCGGGCGAGACGCTGGCCATCGTCGGCGAAAGCGGCTCTGGCAAGTCGACCACGGCACGCGCCGTGCTCGGACTTGTCTCACCGACACGTGGTGTCTTCTCGGTCGAAGCTCAGGCTGCAAGGCCCGGCCAGAGCAGGCTGCCGGTGCAGATGGTGTTCCAGAACCCCTATGCATCGCTCAACCCGCGACTGACCGTCGAGCAGATCCTGGCGGAGCCGGTGATAGCGACCGGTGCGCCGATCGATACGACGGTGCGCGAGCGCATGGTCACGCTGCTCAAGCGCGTCGGCCTGCCCGAGGATAGCCTGGCGCGTTATCCGCACCAGTTCTCCGGCGGCCAGCGCCAACGCCTGTGCATAGCCCGCTCGCTGATGCTCAACCCGTCGGTCGTGGTGCTTGACGAGGCGGTCTCGGCACTCGACGTGTCCGTCCAGGCGCGTGTGCTGGAGCTTCTGGTCGACCTGCAGCGCGAATATGGTCTCGCCTATCTGTTCATCTCGCACGACATGGCGGTGGTCGAACGCATCGCGCATCGTGTCGCGGTGATGTATGCCGGCCAGATCGTCGAGATCGGCGATGCGAAATCGGTGCTGTCCAACCCGCAGCACCCCTACACCAGGAAACTCATCGAGGCCGTGCCGACGATCGACCGCCGCAAGCAGCATTTCGAGCTCGACACCCGCCAGGTGCCGTCGCTTGTGCGCCCGGTCGGCTACGAGCCGCCAGCGGCGACATGGATGCAATACGGCGCCGATCACAAGGTCCGGGCCGAGGCCTGAGGGAAGCGAACATGGTCAGCGACGACATCGCCCAGCGTTTCGAGCGTGCCTTCGTCCCGCTCGAACAGGCTGTCGCCGCTGGCCGGATCCCGGGCGGCGTGCTTGGTGTCGTTGACAAGGGCGGCCAACGGTTCACCCGCGCCATCGGCCACGCGCAGCGCGTTCCCCCCGAGCGCGCGATGCACGAGAACACTTGGTTCGACCTGGCGTCGCTGACCAAGGTCATCTTCACCACACCGCGCATCCTGGCGCTGGCCGAGGCAGGCACCATCGATCTCGACGCGCCGCTGACGACCGTCTTACCCGACCTGCGCCAGTATGATCCCAATGCCTGGGAGCGGCAGGTTACCTTCCGCCAGTGCCTCGGCCACCAGACGCCGTTCCCGGCGGTCGAGCCGATCTATACCTATGGCCGCGACCCCGACCTGCTGCGGGCCTTCGTCCTGCAGCGCGAATGGCGAAAGCTCGCCGCGCCGGTCTACTCAGACATCAACTTCATCCTGCTCGGTTTTGCCTTGGAGCGCCTGTCCGGCAAGTCGATGCGCGAGATGGATGCCGGCCCGGGCTTTGCCTTTTCGGCTGATCCTGACCAATCGGCGGCGACGGAAGACTGCACCTGGCGACACCGTGTGCTGTCGGGCGAGGTCCATGACGACAATTGCTCGGCGCTTCAGGGGGCAGGGCATGCCGGCCTGTTTGGCACCGTCGGCTCGGTGCTGGACCTTGCCAGAGGACTGCTCGACGGTAGTGGCGCGTCCGAGCGTACCATCAAATTGATGCGCACGCCCCTGTCGGACAAGCGCACCCATGGTTGGGAGCATCCGTATGCCGGCTGGTCCGGCGGCGATCACTGCACCGCCGGCACCATCGGCCACACCGGCTTCACCGGTACGGGCCTCTGGATCGATTTCGATGCCGGCCGCGCCTGGACCCTGCTCACCAATCGCATCCACCCGACCCGCCATTTCGACAGCGGGATAACGGATCTGCGCCGCCTGGTCGGCGACACCATCAACGGAGCTTGAACATGAACTCTATCTGGTCGGTCGGGCTGATGACCGGAACCGTGCTCGACGGCAACATCGACGTCGCGCTGCTCAAGACCGACGGCGAGCGCATTGAGGCCTTCGGTCCCTACGCGCTCGTGCCTTACGAAGCCTCCGTCCGGCCAATGCTGGAACAGGCCCAGGCCGAAGCCCGTGTGTGGAACTTCGAGGGACCCGAGCCGGCGATCTTCGCCGAGGCAGAAGAGATGTTGACCCGCGCCCAGTCGGCTGCCGTCAGGCAGGTCGTCGAGGGCGCCGGCATGACGATGGCCGACATCGGCGTCATCGGCTTCCACGGCCAGACCGTGCTGCATCGCGGCCCGCACAAGGGCGGCTTGCGCGGCGAGACCCGCCAGCTCGGCGATGGCCAGCTGATGCAGTCGATCCTCGGCGCCAAGGTCGTCTATGACTTCCGCACTGCCGACATTCGCGCCGGCGGGCAGGGCGCGCCGTTGGCGGCCGCCTATCATGCAGCACTGCTCGGCACTGCCGGCGCAAGTGGCGACAGCGCCATCCTCAATCTCGGCGGCGTCGGCAACGTCACCTGGTGGGACGGCAAGTCCGACCTCGTCGCCTTCGACACCGGCCCGGCCAACGCGCCGATCAACGACTTCGTAAAAGTGAGGGGCCTGGGCGAGATGGACCGGGGTGGGGCGCTCGCAGCCACCGGCACCGTCGACGAGGCGAGGCTGGCGCGCCTGCTCGAACATCCCTATCTCACGGCTGCCTATCCCAAATCGCTCGACCGCTTCGATTTCACCGCAGCGATGGCCGACGGGCTGAGCAATGAGGACGGTGCTGCGACGCTTACTGCTTTCAGTGCGTCCTGCGTCGGCAAGGCGCTCGACCTTTTGCCGCAGCGTCCGAAAAAACTCTTCGTCTCCGGCGGCGGTCGCCACAACCCGACCTTCATGGCGATGTTGCGTGAGCGGGCGGGCGTCGAAGCGGTTTCAGCCGACACCATCGGCTGGCGCGGCGACGCGGTGGAGGCCGAGTGCTTCGCATTCCTGGCAGTACGTGTTCTGCGCGGGCTGCCGATCAGCTTCCCAAGCACGACGGGCGTTCCCGAGCCGATGCAGGGCGGGCGCGTCGCCGGCTGAGCGGTGGGGCCGGGGTTGAAGACACCGCCCGGACACCGGCTTGAGATGTTGGCAAAGGTCAAAGCACTGGGCAGGTCGAGGCAGCCGTGAAGATCGAAGTCACTGACACCCCATCGTCCGAAGATATCAAAGTCATCGGCAATCACCTGACTGCCTTCAATGCGAGCGACGTCGGGCCGGCCGAGAAGCAAGCATTGGCTGTACTGGTACGTGACGAGAGCGGCACCGTCATTGCCGGCATCTCCGGCTACACCGCCTGGGGCTGGCTCTATGTGCAGTGGCTGTGGGTAGACGAAAGCCTGCGCAGACAAAACGTTGCCGGACGCATGCTGGACGCGGCTGAAGCCGAAGCAGTCAAGCGGGCCTGCCACGGCGCCTACATCGACACCTTCAGTCCCATTGCGCTTAAGGTCTACCGACGCCAGGGCTACAGACCGTTTGGGGTGCTGGAAGACTTCCCCAAGGGGCGCACACGAACTTTCTTGTCGAAGGCGCTGTAACCCGTCACGGGCCTACCGATGTAGCCAGTTTCTTCGCAGTGAGGTGAGGTCGATGCCCACATCGATTCCGGGCGAATGGATACTGGACGCAGGCCGCCAAGCTTAATGCCGCCAAGGATTTCAGTCCCAGCAGTTCAGAGCCAATCACATCTCTCGGCATACTAAACAACAGTCACAACAAACCTTGTCGTCAACGGCGACGTTGGCGGCAGCATCGAGCGCGTTGCGAAGCCGGTAACTCAAGGCTTGGCAAGTGGGTTTGCCGTTCAGGTGAATTCCGATCCGGTAGCGACCGTGAGTCGAGAGGAAGCCTCCACCATGGTCTCCGTCGCGACAGACAAAGCGCTTCTCGAAAATGAAAGTGAAATCTGGCTGACCGCCACGAAGCCTAGAAGGCGAAGCCAAGTGGACTTTCAGTGACGGACGTAGGCCCTTTACGGCCTCGGTGCTGGCCCCAACCTTTCTGGAGCGAGTGAAGGCGGGCAGCGAGAGGTTCGGCAAAGGTGACAGCCTCCTAGTGCGTCTCAAGGCAAAACAGTCTCGGCGCGGGACGCGTCTACGAACCCAATACGAGGTCACCGAGGTCCTCCGGCACGAGCGGCTTCAAGCTTCGGGCCAAGGCTCTTTCTTGTGACCGATGGGTGCACTCACAGTTGATTTTGGGACACAAGGCTGGGACCGGGCCAAGCCGCAGGTCCTGCTAAGTATCTAGTATTGCTGGCTTTGTTGAGTCAGAAATTAGCTGGCGGAGAGAGCGGGATTCGAACCCGCGATACGGTTCCCCGTATACACACTTTCCAGGCGTGCGCCTTCAACCACTCGGCCACCTCTCCGCATCGCTCGCTTTGCGCCGGCCGGTTTCGCCGGGCAGGTTGGGAGTGCGTGCATCTCCTGGGGCGTGGCTTGCGGCCGCTGGGGCCGGCAATCGGGATGCAGTCAACCTGCCTGCACCTTCCGCCTGCGGCCGAATACAATCGCTTGCACTCCGCCGCGGGGCTCATCTAGTCGATCCCGCGACGCTTGCCAAGCGGTTGCGTTGCAAAACTTGCCGGCGAATTGGCCTTGCCGGCAAAATAGGCCGGGATAGTCGCTCCTGCGCCAGGGATTTCGGCGTCCGCATGCCTGCATTCGCGCTCTCTGAGCCTCCGGCTGTGCCGCTCCGCCCGGTTCGCCCATGGATCGGCGTCACGAGCGTTGTCCGGTTCGCTGCCCATCTTGCCAGCGGCCGCTGACCTGCGCAGACTGACAGCGGAACGGCGAGATTGCGGGGACAAGAATGTCTGATGAAGGCGGCGACGGTCGTGCAGGCGACAGGAGCATGTTGGGCTGGCTGCCTGTTGTGTGGCTCTGCCTTGTCATGGCGCTTGCCGCGCGCGGCATCGACGGCAGTCTTGCCAGCGTCTGGAGCTATTCGTTCCCAGGCTCGGTGCGTGTCTTCATCTACGGCTCGATGGCGATCGGTGCCGTAACCATTGCCTGGGGTCTCTATCTGCTCTGGCTCGTCTATCAGCGCTCGCCAGACTTCGCCCGCCGGTTCAAGCTTTGGCAGGGAGCGGTCATCGCAGCGCTGGTGCTGAAGCAGCTTTATGTGGTGGTCGCACCCGAGTTCGGCTTCAGCCTGACAGCGCTTGCCTGGACCCTGGGCGAGATCGTCATCGGCGCGGCAATGATCGTGCTTGTCAGGCGCGAGCTGCTGCCTCGCACCGCCGGCCTCGCGGCATCGGCCGCGCCGCAGCCGGGGCAGGGTGGTGCGACGCAACCGCAGCCGGCCCATCCGAAACCCGCCTTGTCGGTGGTGGCCTCCATCGGTCTTGTCCTGCTCGGTGTTGTGCTCGGCGGCGCCCTTGGTCTTGCGACGGGGCTGGGCGGCGGGCAGCTCTATGCCTCGGCAACAGACATAAGCTGCTTCGAGGGCGGCTGCGGCTATTTCGTTGTCTTCATGGGCCTCGCCGGCATTGTCGTCGGCGCCATATCGGGCGGCATCTTTGCGCTGTGGCGTGTTCTGGGCCGTCGCTCGAGGCAGCCGGCATAGGTCATTTGCCTGTCAATTCAGGGTGCCGGCGATTGCCTGCGCCGGCGCCAAGCCCTATTTCTTGTCCCGAAACCGATAATCAGGGCCTTTCATGATCCGCTTCGTGTTCCGTCTCGCCGCCGCGATCGCACTTTCGGTGGCTGTCATCATGGCGGTGCTCGACGCCACCCGCACGGTTGCCGTCTCCAGGCTGGTGATGACGCCGCTCGACACCAGCTGGTCGACCGCGTCGCCCAGCACGCTGGCCGCCACCGAAGCCTTCGTTCGCGACAAGGCGAGCGCTGCACTCTGGGACACCGTGATCATGCCCGTTCTCAATCTGCCAGGCTTCGCGGTCTTCGCCGTGCTCGCCTTCCTGTTGTATGCCATAGGCCACAGGCGGCGCCCGGGGCGCTTCACCGCGGAAGTCTGACGGCCCCACCGCTACCGGCAGCCGGCGAAGGGAGAATGGACATGTTTTTCCTCAGCGACATGCTGAACAAGAAGCTCAAGATGCCGGCACCCTCCGAGGCGCTGCGCGGCCGTGACCGGCCGATACCGACCGCCTCCAGGCACCATGTGTCCAAGCGCCCGCTCAAAGGCCCTTATCCCGAGGGGATCGAACAGGCGATGTTTGGTCTCGGCTGCTTCTGGGGTGCCGAGCGGCTGTTCTGGCAGACCCCAGGCGTCTGGGTGACGGCGGTGGGTTATGCCGGCGGCATCACCCCCAATCCGACCTATCAGGAGACCTGTACCGGCCTCACCGGCCATGCCGAGGTCGTGCTTGTGGTGTTCGATCCCACGCAGGTTGCCTATGCCGGCCTGCTCAAGATCTTCTGGGAAGCCCACGATCCGACCCAGGGCATGCGTCAGGGCAACGATATCGGCACCACCTATCGCTCTGTCATCTACACCTTCGGCGCCGCCCAGCAGGAGGCTGCGCGCGCGTCGCGCGATGCCTATGATGCAGCCCTCCGGCAGGCAGGCCGGGAAAGGATCACCACCGAGATCGAGCCGGCGCCCAGTTTCTACTTCGCCGAGGAGGATCACCAGCAGTACCTGGCCAAGAATCCCCATGGCTATTGCGGCCTGAAGGGCACCGGCGTCGCCTGCGCCATCCCGCAGGACGCACCGGCCTGAACGCCCGTTTTACGGGGGCTTTACGAGGCCACAGCATTTTTCCAAAAGGTCAAGATTCTGCGTGAATTTTGTCTTGGCCCATGCAAGATATGGCCATGCGCGGGGGGATGGTCCTCGCCATGTTGCCGCGCGCTGCCCGAGGAACGGTGCGTGCGGTGATCGGAAAAAAAGACAACCGACAGGGTGTGGATCACATGAAACGTATCGTTCTTGGCCTTCTGGCGGCCACCGCCATGTGCCTTCCGGCGCTTGCGGCCGATATCCAGCCGGCGCTGCTCTATGATCTCGGCGGCAAGTTCGACAAGTCGTTCAACGAAGCGTCCTTCAACGGCGCAGAAAAGTTCAAGGCCGAGACCGGCATCTCCTATGTCGAGTTCGAGGTGTCCAACGCCTCGCAGCGCGAGCAGGCGCTTCGCCGCTTCGCCGAAGACGGCCGCAACCCGATCGTCATGGCCGGCTTCGCCTGGTCGGAAGCGCTTGAGAAGGTCGCAGCCGATTATCCGGACCTGAAGTTCGCCATCATCGACATGGTCGTGGACAAGCCGAACATCCGTTCGGTCGTGTTCAAGGAAAATGAAGGCTCCTACCTCGTCGGCGTCCTGGCTGCGCACGCTTCGCAGTCCAAGAAGGTCGGCTTCATCGGCGGCATGGACATTCCGCTGATCCGCAAGTTCGGCTGCGGTTATGTCGGCGGCGCCAAGGCTGCGGGCGCGACCGAAGTGATCCAGAACATGACCGGCGACACGCCTGCTGCCTGGAACGACCCGACCAAGGGCGGCGAAATCGCCAAGACCCAGATCTCGCAGGGCGCTGACGTGATCTACGCCGCGGCCGGCGGCACTGGCGTTGGCGTGCTCCAGGCTGCCGCCGACGGCGGCAAGCTCGGCATCGGCGTCGATTCCAACCAGAACGGCCTGCACCCGGGCAAGGTCCTGACCTCGATGCTCAAGCGCGTCGACACCGCCGTCTACAACGCCTTCATGGACGTCAAGAACGACAAGTTCGCCGGCGGCGTGAACAATCTCGGCCTCAAGGAAGGCGGCGTCGACTACGCGCTCGACGACAACAACAAGGCACTCATCACCGACGAGATGAAGGCCGCTGTCGAGAAGGCCAAGGCCGACATCATCGCCGGCACCGTCCAGGTCCACGACTACACCTCGGACGACAAGTGCCCCTATTGATCGGCTGAAGACCTCAATGCGAACCACCAGGCCCGTGCCTGGTGGTTCGTTTCATTCAGGGGGTCTGCAAGCAGGTAGGACAACGCGATGGCTAAGGTCACCGGCATAGGCGGTTTCTTCTTTCGGGCAAGGGATCCTCAGGCGCTCGCCGCCTGGTACGAGAAGCATCTCGGCATCCTCGACATCGCAAGGGAAGTCTGGAAGCAGGAGGCCGGTCCGACCATCTTCGCGCCGTTCAAGCAGGACACTGACTATTTCGGGCGTGCTGAGCAGCAATGGTTGGTCAATCTGCGCGTCGACGACCTCGACGGCATGATGGCCGAACTCAAGGCAGCGGGAATCTCAGTCGAGACGCGGGCCGAATGGGATTCTGAGGTCGGGCGCTTCTGCCGCATCCACGATCCCGAGGGCAACCCGATCGAACTGTGGCAGCCGTCTGACCATGCCGGGCTGGCGTGAGCGTTGGTGGTGGGTTCTACCAGTGGGGAGGCTTGGTCACCGGTGTGTCGGGCGCGGAGCTTTCCTCGAGCGCGAGGAAGCGTTCGGCCAGCGCGTCGAGCTTCTTCTGCATCCGGTCGATCACGGTCCATTGTTGGGCGATCTGGCCGGAAAGCTCCTCGATCAGGTGCTCCTGCTCCGCATTGCGGATTTCGAGCGTCGTCAGCCGGTCCTCGGGTGTGGTCATGGTCTTTCCTTTTCGGTCCGCAGCAAACGGCAACTGCTCGAAATTGAGCACCCGTCGTTCGTTTGTCGAGGGCGCAAAAGCGAGCCGATTGGCAGGGCAGGATGGGCGTGCTAGCTCTTCCGACAAGCTATAACAAGAACATAAGAACGTGAGTGGGACGGTCGTATGGCGGAAGCTGCTATCGAGCTGATCGGTATCAACAAGAGTTTCGGCGCGGTTCGCGCCAACCGTGACATCGCCCTGGAGGTTCCGCGCGGCACCATCCATGGCATCATCGGCGAAAACGGTGCCGGCAAGTCGACGCTGATGTCGATCCTCTACGGTTTCTACCAGGCCGACAGCGGCGAGATCCGCGTCAACGGCAAGACGGCCTCGATCAAGACCCCGAACGACGCCATCGCCGCCGGCATCGGCATGGTTCACCAGCATTTCATGCTGGTCGAGAATTTCTCGGTGCTGGAAAACGTCATCCTCGGCGCCGAAGGCGAGGCCCTGCTCAACAAGTCGATCTCAAAGGCGCGCTCCGAGCTGCGCCGGCTGGAGCAGGAATATGGCCTCGAGGTCAACCCGGACGCGATCATCGAGGAACTGCCCGTCGGCCTGCAGCAGCGTGTCGAAATCCTCAAGGCGCTCTATCGCGGCGCCGAAATCCTGATCCTCGACGAGCCGACCGGCGTGCTCACCCCGGCCGAAGCCGACCACCTGTTCCGCATCCTCAGGCAGCTCAAGGACCAGGGCAAGACGGTCGTGCTGATCACGCACAAGCTGCGCGAGATCATGGCCATCACCGACAACGTCTCGGTCATGCGCCAGGGCACGATGGTTGCCACCCGCAAGACCAGCGAGACGACAGTAGAAGAGCTGGCCGAGCTGATGGTCGGCCGTCGTGTGCTCTTGCGCGTCGAGAAGGGCGAGGCCAATCCCGGCGACGTCAAGCTCCTGGTCAAGAACCTGACCGTCAAGGATTCGCGCGGCGTCACCATGGTCGACGACGTCTCCTTCGACGTCCGCGCCGGCGAGATCGTCGGCATCGCCGGCGTTGCCGGCAACGGCCAGTCGGAGCTGATGGAGGCGATCTCGGGCATCCGCAAGGCGGTGTCGGGCACCGTGCTGCTCGACAACAGGCCGATCGACGTGACCGGCAATGCCGACCCGGCCGATCTGCGTGACCGCGGCCTGGCCCATGTGCCCGAGGACCGACACCATGTCGGCCTGGTTCTCGCTTTCGAGGAAAGCGAGAACTCGATCCTCGGCTATCACGACAAGCCGCAATATCTGAAGGGCCCGTTCCTCAACCTCGACGCCATCCAGAAGGACGCGCAGGAAAAGATCGAGAAATACGACATCCGCCCCGCCAACACGCGCCTCAAGACGGCCAACTTCTCCGGCGGCAACCAGCAGAAGATCGTGCTCGCGCGCGAGATCGAGCAGGATCCGGGCGTGCTCGTCGTCGGCCAGCCGACGCGCGGCGTCGATGTCGGCGCCATCGAATTCATTCACAAGCGCCTGATCGCCATGCGCGACCAGGGCAAGGCCGTGCTTCTTGTCTCAGTCGAGCTCGACGAGATTCGGTCGCTCTCGGACCGCATCCTGGTGATGTTTGCCGGCCGCGTCGTCGGCGAGCGCGGGCCGGACGCGAGCGAAGGCGAACTGGGGCTTCTCATGGCAGGCGTCGAACACAAGGAGGCCGCCGAATGAGCACGCCTTACGCAAAACTTCCGGCCTGGGCCGATTACGGGCTCATTCCGCTGATCAACCTGCTGGTCGCCTTCATCGTTGCAGGCCTTGTGGTGCTGCTCGTCGGTGAAAATCCGTTCCGCGCCGCCGCCATCCTCGTCGATGGCGCCTTCGGCAGCGGCCAGGGGCTCGCCTACACGCTGTATTACGCCACCAACTTCATCTTCACCGGCCTTGCCGTTGCCGTCGCCTTCCATTGCGGCCTGTTCAACATCGGCGGCGAGGGCCAGGCCTATATCGCCGGCCTCGGCATCGCCATCGTCGCCCTTTCCTTCGACAGCGTGCTGCCGTGGTGGCTGACCTTCCCGCTGGCGATCGTCGCCTCGGCCCTTGTCGGCGCGCTCTGGGCGCTGATCCCGGCCTATCTGCAAGCCAAGCGCGGCTCCCACATCGTCATCACCACCATCATGTTCAATTTCATCGCGGCTAGCGTGATGGTCTACATGCTGGTCAACGTGCTGAAGCCGGTCGGCGCCATGGCGCCACAGACCCGCCAGTTCCTTGAGGGCGCGCAACTGCCCAAGCTCGGCTGGCTGCTGGCCGAATTCGGCCTCAAGGTCCGCCCGTCGGCGCCGCTCAACATCTCGTTCCTGCTGGCGCTGGTCATGGCCTTCCTGGTCTGGGTGCTGATCTGGCGCACCAAGCTCGGCTACGAGATCCGCACCATGGGCTTCAGCCCGAAGGCGGCGCGTTATGCCGGCATCTCGGCCTCCCGTATCACCATCATCACCATGCTGATCTCGGGCGCGCTCGCCGGCATGATGGCGCTCAACCCCATCCTCGGCGACCAGCACAACGTGCCGCTCGACTTCGTCAGCGGCGCAGGCTTCGTCGGCATCGCGGTGGCGCTGATGGGCCGATCGCACCCCGCCGGCATCGTGCCCGCCGCCATCCTGTTCGGCATGCTCTACCAGGGCGGGGCCGAACTCTCCTTCGAGATGCCCAACATCAGCCGCGACATGATCGTCATCATCCAGGGCCTGGTCATCCTCTTTGCCGGCGCGCTCGAACATATGTTCCGTCCGGCCATCCAGGGCATCTTCGCCAGCTTCAGTCCGAGATCCGTCGGCATTGCCGCCGCGAAAGGGGAGCGTGCCTGACATGGAATTCATCGACACGCTCATCAATGTCCTGAACTCGACGGTTCGCCTGTCGGTTCCGCTGCTGCTCGCCTGCCTGGCCGGCCTCTATTCCGAACGTGCCGGCGTCTTCGACATCGGTCTCGAGGGCAAGATGCTCGCCGGCGCATTTGCCGGCGCTGCCGCCGCCGCCGTCTACGATTCCGCCTGGATCGGCCTTTCGGTCGCGGTTCTCGTCTCCATCGGCATGTCGCTGGTCCATGGCTTCGCCTCGATTACCCATCGCGGCAATCAGATCGTGTCGGGCGTGGCGATCAACTTCATCGCCGCCGGCTCCACCATCATCCTCGGCCAGGCCTGGTTCCAGCAGGGCGGCCGCACCCCCTCGCTCGAGCCGGAGGCGCGCTTCGGCGCCATCGACCTGCCGGGCGCCGATGCGCTCCGCGACGTGCCCGTCATCGGCCAGATCTATTCGGGCCTGCTCTCGGGGCACTCGCTGCTCACCTACGTCGCCTTCCTCGCCGTGCCCTTCACCTGGTGGGTGCTGTTCCGCACACGCTTCGGCCTGCGCCTGCGCGCCGTCGGCGAAAACCCGGCTGCGGTCGACACGGCCGGCATCTCGGTCGCCTGGCTGCGCTACCGCGCCGTCATCTGCACCGGCATCCTCACCGGTCTCGCCGGCTCCTACATGGCGCTCGCCCAGAATGCCGGTTTCGTCAAGGACATGACCGCCGGCCGCGGCTACATTGCGCTCGCCGCTCTCATCTTCGCCAAGTGGAAGCCGGTGCCGGCGATGTTTGCCTGCCTGCTGTTCGGCTTCCTCGACGCGCTGTCGATCCGCCTGCAGGGCACGCCGCTGCCGGTCATCGGCAAGGTGCCCGTGCAGTTCATGCAGGCGTTGCCGTACGTTCTCACCGTCATCCTGCTTGCCGGCTTTATCGGCAAAGCCATCCCGCCGCGCGCCGGCGGCGTGCCTTACGTGAAGGAGCGGTGAGTATGTCCCACGATCTGTTCGAAGCCGCCCAGAGCGCCATGGCCAAGGCCTACGCGCCCTATTCGAAATTCCCCGTGGGGGCCGCGATCCGCTGCGACGATGGCCGTGTCTTCACCGGCGCCAACATCGAGGTCATTTCCTATCCGGAGGGCTGGTGCGCCGAGACCACGGCACTTGGTCACTACGTCATGGCCGGTGGCGGCAAGATCACCGAGATCGCCGTCATCGCCGAGAAGAAGGCCAAGTGCACGCCCTGCGGCGGCTGCCGCCAGCGCCTCGCAGAATTTGCCGGCCCCGACACGCCGCTGCATCTTTGCGACAACAACGGCGTCGTCGAGACCGTCCTGCTGAAGGACATCTTCCCGCTGGGTTTCGAGGCCGAGGTGTTGAAATGAAGGAAGCCGTCGATCGTCTCGTCGAGAGCCTCGGCGGGCTCGCTCCGTCGACCGCGCTCGTGCTCGGCTCCGGTCTTGGCACGCTCGTCGACGAGGTCGAGAACGCTGTCCGCATTCCTTATGGCGACCTGCCCGGCTTTCCGCGCAGCGGTGTGACGGGCCACGCCGGCGAGATCGTCGCCGGCCTGTTCGGCGGCCGCCCCATCATCATGATGGCCGGCCGTGCCCATTTCTACGAACATGGCGACGCATCGGTCATGCGCCCGGCAATCGAGACGCTCGCCGGCATCGGTGTCAGCAAGCTGCTGCTCACCAACGCCGCAGGCTCGGTCGATCCGGAAATGCTGCCCGGCTCGATCATGCTGATCGAGGACCACATCAACTTCGCCGGCACCAACCCGCTGTTCGGCGAGCCGACGGACCGCCGTTTTGTCGGCATGACCGAGGCCTATGACGCCGGCCTGCGCCGCGCCTTCGAGGCTGCCGCCGCCGACGCCGGCATCGAGCTGCACAAGGGCGTCTATATGTGGTTCTCCGGCCCGTCCTTCGAGACGCCGGCCGAAATCCGCATGGCCCGCATGTTCGGCGCCAATGCTGTGGGCATGTCGACCGTGCCCGAGGCCATCATCGCCCGCTTCCTCGGCCTCAAGGTGCTGGCCTGCTCGGTCATCACCAACCTTGCCGCGGGCATGACCGGCGCTGAACTGTCGCATCGCGAGACCAAGGACATGGCCCCCATCGGCGGTGCGCGCCTGGCCTCGGTTCTTCGCAAAGCGTTTGAACAGGGCTCGTTCGATGCGTGAGCAGTGGGTGGCGCAAACGGGAAACGCTGCGCTCCTTCGCTCCTCCGTCGAGCGCCAGCCCTCAAGCACAGCAGGCGACTTCTGATGCTCCCGCAGGAAATCATCCGCCGCAAGCGTGACGGCAAGGCGCTGTCCGCCCACGAGATCGCGGCCTTCGTTCAAGGCATCACCTCCGGCGCCGTCTCCGAAGGACAGATCGCTGCCTTCGGCATGGCCGTCTTCTTCAACGGTATGGGCCGCGACGAAGCTGTTGCCCTGACCACCTCCATGCGCGATTCCGGCGACGTGCTCGATTGGTCCGACCTGCCGGGCCCTGCGACAGACAAGCATTCCACCGGCGGCGTCGGCGACAATGTCTCGTTGATGCTGGCGCCTATCGTCGCTGCCTGTGGCGCCTATGTGCCGATGATCTCCGGCCGTGGCCTCGGCCACACCGGCGGCACGCTCGACAAGATGGATTCGATCCCAGGTTATGTCAGCCAGCCCGACCTTGCCCTGTTCCGCCGCACCGTGCGCGAGGCTGGCTGCGCCATCATTGGCCAGACCTCGGACCTCGCGCCTGCTGACAAGCGCTTCTATGGCGTTCGCGACGTCACCGCGACCGTGGAATCGGTGCCGCTCATCACCGCCTCGATCCTGTCCAAGAAGCTCGCCGCCGGCCTCGGCTCGCTGGTGCTCGACGTCAAGATCGGCAACGGTGCCTTCATGGAAAGCGCGCGCGATGCCACGGCGCTTGCCACCAGTCTGGTCGAGGTCGCCAATGGCGCCGGCCTGAAGACGACGGCGCTGATCACGGATATGAACCAGCCGCTGGCTTCCGCCGCCGGCAATGCCGTCGAGGTCCGCAACGCGGTCGATTTCCTCACCGGCCGCTTCCGCGATCCGCGCCTGGAGAAGGTTACGCTGGCGCTCGCCGCCGAGATGCTGTTGTCCGCTGGCCGTGCCGGTACGCAGCGCGAGGGGCTTCAGCGTGCGCGCATCGCACTTGAGGACGGCACGGCTGCCGACATCTTTGGCCGCATGGTTGCCATCCTGGGCGGTCCCGCCGACTTCGTCGCCGACCCGGAAAAGTATCTGCCGAAAGCTGATGTCGAGGTTGCGGTGAAGGCAAAGCGATCCGGCTATGTCAGCGCCATCGCCACCCGCGACATCGGCCTCGCCGTCGTCGCGCTCGGTGGCGGACGCACCCGGCCCGAGGACAAGGTCGATCATGTCGTCGGCATCACGGGCCTGCTGCCTGTCGGAGCCGAGGTGCGGGCGGGCGATGCCCTGGCTGTCGTCCATGCACGCAGCCCGCTTGCAGCCGAGGTTGCCGCCGCTTCTGTACTGTCGGCCTACACGATGGCCGAGACAAAGCCAGCAGCCGCCAAGGTCATCGCCAAACGTATTGCGCCGCGCGGCTGATCAGCCGACGCGGCGCGACGGTTCGCTTCAATCAGTGAGCGTGCTTGCGGCCGAAGCAGGCCACCGCGATTGCCGCCAGCAGCGTCGCCGCACCGCTGTAGATGAAGGCGCTGTTGACGCCGGCATTGTCCACCAGCACGCCGCCGAACACCGCACCCAGCGCGATCGCCACCTGGAAGGTCGCGACCATCAGGCCGCCGGCGCTTTCCGCCTGCTCGGGTGCTGCCCGCACCATCCAGGTCTGCACGCCGACAGGCACCGCGCCGAAGGCGAAGCCCCATGCGGCGATGGCGACGGTTGCCACTCCGGCGGACGACCCGGCCAGCAGGAGCGCCAACGCCGAGACGGCCATCAAAAGGGGAGCCAAGGTTACGGCCGACCTCAGGCTGCGCTCGGCGAGGAAGCCGCCGGCGAGGTTGCCGAAGAAGCCGCCGATGCCGAACGCCAACAGCACCAGGGAGATGGTTTCGATGCCGAGCGCAGGCACCTGCTCGAGGAAGGCGCGGAAGTAGGTGAAGCCGGCGAAATGGCCCGATGCGGTCAGGATCACCAGCAGCAGGCCGACCCGGATCATCGGGTTCTTCGAGACGTCGAACAGGGCGCCGAAGCTGGCGATGCCAACCGGCGGCAGCTTGGGCAGCGTGGCGAACTGCACGATCAACGTGACCACGCCGACGCCTGCCGCAAGGATGAAGGCGCTGCGCCAGCCCCAGACGTCACCGACATAGGCCCCCACGGGGGCGGCGCAGACGGTGGCCACGGACACGCCGGTCAGGATGATCGACATCGCACGCGGCAAGACATGGCTGGGCACGAGCCGCATGGCGATCGCCGCTGACATCGACCAGAAGCCGCCGAGCGCGATGCCGAGCAGCAGACGGGCAAACAAAAGCGACGGCAGGGACCAGGCCACGGCCGCGAGCAGGCTCGAAACGACAAGCAGCAGCGACAGTCCGACCATCACATGCCGCCGGTCGATCTTCCGCGTCGCTATCGCCATGGTTGGTGCTGCGATTGCCGCGACGACTGCGGTCGCCGTCACTGCCTGGCCCGCGGTGCCTTCGCTGATGCCGAGGTCCTGTGCCAGCGGCGTCAAAAGGCTTGCCGGAAGAAACTCGGCCGTTACCAGGCCGAACACGCCAAGCGACAGCGATACGACGGCGCCCCAAAGGGGTTCGGCGCGCTCCTCGGGTTTTGATTGCTGGAGCGGGATACCGTCCAATGTTGCGGTCGCGATATCGTTCATGATGGCTCTCCGATTGCGGTGCGGTGCAACATGGGGCTGGCGAATTGGCGTTTCCATGCTAGAAACGCCAGCATGAATGACCATTCGTCCAAACTTGTCGGCGACCCGCTGACTGACATCCTCAGGGGCCTGCGCCTCGAAGGTGTCGAGTACGGCCGTTGGGAGCTGAAGGAGCCGTGGAACATCGAGTTTCCAGCCCAGGCCACGGCGCGATTCTACTTCGTCGGCCAGAAGGCGTGCTGGCTGCGCCAGCCATCAGGCGAGTGGGTGGAGCTTCGCTGCGGCGACGCGGTGCTTTTGCCGCGCGGCGTTGCCCACGCGCTGGCCAGCGAGCCGGGCGCCAAGTCGTCGCCGATCAACGGCTACGAGATAAAGCAGATCTGCGAAAAGGTCTTCTGTCTGTCGAGTGAGGGTTGCCAGCCGGGCACGCTGCTTTTCTGCGGCAGCATGTATTTCAATCTCGACGGCCTCCATCCGCTGCTCGGCATGATGCCCGACGTCATGCGCACCACCGAGCTCGAGGCCCACGATCCCGGCATTACCCATCTGCTCGAAACCATGGCGCGCGAGGTCAGGCTCGAGCGTGTCGGCTCCGGCGGCATCGTCGCGCGTCTGGCCGACGTGATTGCCGCCGTCATCATCCGCGGCTGGGTCGAGCGCGGCTGCGGCGATGCGAGCGGCTGGATCGCTGCCATCCGGGATCCCAAGATAGGCAGGGTGCTGGCTGCCATCCATCTCGAGCCGAGCCGCGACTGGACGGTCGAGGCGCTGGCCCGCATGATGGGCGCGTCGCGCTCGGGCTTTGCCGATCGCTTTGCGTCAATCGTCGGCGAAACGCCGGCGCGCTACGTCACTCAGGTCAGGATGCATCAGGCGAGGCAGTGGCTCGTCCGCGACCGCCTGAGGATTTCGGTCGTCGCCTCGCGGCTGGGTTATGATTCCGAGGCGGCCTTCAGCCGTGCCTTCAAGCGCGTCATCGGCCAGCCGCCGGGGCATTTCAGGGCCTGGGATCAGGCCCAGGGCAACTGAGACTCACTGCACCAGAAGCAGCGCGCCGTTCTCGACCTGATACTTCTTCAGTCGCGACAGGAAGCTCATGCCGATCAGCGTGCCTGACAGCGCCTTGTCTTCGAGCACGACAACCGGCACGTCCTCGACGGTGATCCGGCCGATCTCCATCCGCCCGATCCGCGCCACTGCTGCCTTGGCCGCACCGTTGGCGGTGTTGACCTCCTGGGTGAAGTCGCCTGGCGCGACATTCACGCCGGCCCGGCGCGCGGTCGAAAGGTTCATGGCAACCAGCGTCGCCCCGGTGTCGACCATGGCGTCGACGGAGCGGCCGTTCAGCTTGAAGGTCGCGGTGAAGTGGCCGCGCATGTCCTGGTCGATCACCACCCGGCGACCGGCTGCAGGGGCGGTGGCTGCACTCACCTCGATCGGCCTAGCGTCGGGCGCAGTGCTGCTTGCACTCGTCCCGAGCAGCGTCTGCACCGTGCCGCCGTGCTTTTCGTAAAGCGATGGCAGCGACGCCGAAGCCGTAGCAAATACGCCGAAGATGATGACTTTACGCAGCATGTGACGCCTCTTGTTCCAGGCGTCACGCTAGCCGGCTCATGGTGTTCGCGGCTTTAACGGCCGGGGCCGACTGCCGATTGCGGTAAACCCGGGGTTAACCGCTCACTTGGTGCCGTACATGCGGTCGCCGGCGTCGCCGAGACCGGGCACGATGTAGCCCTTCTCGTTCAGCGCGCGGTCGATCGAGGCGGTAAACACAGGTACGTCGGGATGCGCCTTGGTGAAGCGCTCGATGCCCTCGGGTGAGGCGAGCAGGCACAGGAAGCGCAAGTTGGTGGCGCCGCGGCCCTTCAGCTTGTCGATGGCCGCAATCGCCGAATTGGCGGTCGCCAGCATCGGGTCTACGACGATGACGAGGCGGTCGGCGAGGTCGCTCGGCGCCTTGAAGAAATACTCCACCGCCTCCAGCGTCTCGTGGTCGCGATAGAGGCCGACATGGGCAACGCGCGCCGCCGGTACCAGGTCGAGAAGGCCTTCGAGCAGGCCGTTGCCGGCGCGCAGCACCGAGGCGAACACCAGCTTCTTGCCCTCAAGCGTCGGCGCTTCCATGGTCTCTATCGGCGTCTCGATCGACTTGGTGGTCAGCTCGAGGTCGCGCGTCACCTCGTAGCCCAGCAACAGCGAGATCTCGCGCAGCAGGCGGCGGAAGCCGGCCGTCGAGGTTTCCTTGTCGCGCATGATGGTCAGCTTGTGCTGGACAAGCGGATGGTCGACGACGGTTACGGTCATGGCTTACGCTCCTGGAACTCAGAAAATTGGCGCCATTCTATCGACTGGCGCGCCGTCGACCAATGACGCGCCAGCCTTGAACCACAGTTTTGTCGGCTGAAATCAGCGTTTGTAGCCGTCCAGCCGGGCCAGCAGCGCCGATTTCGTCTTCCGGTCGACAAAGGCCGCCTCGATAGCCGTCCGCGTTGTTGCCATCAGCGCCTTGTCGTCCATGCCGAAATGCTCTGTCGCGATGTCATATTCGCGCTTCAGGCTGGTCCAGAAATAGGGCGGATCATCGGAGTTCAACGTCACCTTGCAGCCAGCGTCGCGCAGCTTGCGGAAGGGGTGCTCGCCAAAACTATCGAACACCTTCAGCGCGATGTTCGACCCGGGGCAAATCTCCAGCACGATGCCTTCGTCGGCGATGCGCTTGACCAGGTCGGGGTTCTCGATGGCGCGCACGCCATGGCCGATGCGCGACGGCCTGATGTGGTCGAGTGCGGCCGCAACACTTTCCCAGCCCAGCAGCTCGCCGGCATGGATGGTGATGCCGAGGCCCGCCTCGCGGGCGATCTCGAAGGCACGCACATAATCCTCGAAGTCGCCCATGCGCTCGTCGCCGGCAACACCGAAGCCGGTCACCAGCGGATGGTTGCACTTGGCCGCGAAACGCGCCGCCGCCTCGATCGATTCGACACCGACATGGCGCACGCCGGTGACGATCATGCGGCCTTCGATGCCGGTCTTGGCCCTGGCCCGCTCCATGCCTTCGCCGAGCGCGTCGGTATAGGCCTTGGGCGACAGGCCCGCCTTGATGGCGTGGTCGGGCGAGGTGAACACTTCGGAGTAGATCGCCCCATCGCGGGCAAGGCTGGTGAGATAATGTTCCGACAGCCGCGCATAGTCCTCTTCGGTGCGGAACAGGTCGGCGGCAAAGTCGTAGGCTGCCAGGAACGAGGTGAAATCGTTCCAGACGAAAGTCCCGTTCTGGATGAACGGCGTGGGGTCCTTGTCGTATTTCTGCGCCTGGCGGATCACCAGTTCAGGCGCCGCCGCACCTTCTATGTGACAGTGCAGCTCGGCTTTCAAAGGCATATGGTCTTCCTCGTCATGTCGGCGCGGGCGCGGCTGAAAACCGCGCCTCAGACAATAGCGCCGGCTGGTGTGATCGGCTATGGTCCCGCCGGATTTGATTGGACAAGAAAATGTCAGAACAACGGACGACCGCCGCCGGCGGCATGGAAACTTCGTATGGTTTCCGCAATGTCGGCGAGAGTGAGAAGCAAGGCCTGGTCAACGAGGTCTTCCACAAGGTCGCCAACCGCTATGACGTGATGAACGACCTGATGTCCGCCGGCATGCACCGCGTCTGGAAGGACGGGCTGGTCGCCTGGCTCAATCCGCCGCGCCGTGCAGGCTGGAAGGTGCTCGACGTGGCCGGCGGCACCGGCGACATTGCCTTCCGCATCGTCGAGGCCTCGCATGACAACGCCCATGCGACCGTGCTCGACATCAACGGGTCGATGCTGGCTGTCGGGCGCGAGCGCGCTGAAAAGCGCGGCCTGGCGCAAAAGACCGATTTCGTCGAGGCCAATGCCGAGGAACTGCCCTTCGCCGACGAGACCTTCGACGCCTACACGGTCGCCTTCGGTATCCGCAACGTGCCGCGCATCGACGTCGCGCTTTCGGAAGCCTATCGCGTGCTCAAGCCCGGCGGCCGCATCATGGTCCTCGAATTCTCCGAGGTCGACATGCCGCTGCTCGACAAGGTCTACGAGGCCTGGTCGTTCAACGCCATTCCGCGCATCGGCCAGGCCGTGACGGGCGACGGCGAGCCTTATGCCTATCTCGTCGAATCGATCCGCAAGTTCCCCAACCAGCAGAACTTCGCGGCAATGATGACCAATGCCGGTTTCGACCGCGTCACCTTCCGCAACTATTCCGGCGGCATCGCGGCCCTCCACTCGGGCTGGAAGCTTTGACGGACGGCGCGCGATGAGCAGTATCGGGGCGTCTTTCCGGCTCGCGCGGGCGGGCTGGGTTCTGGTGCGTGAGGGCGTGGTCGCGGCTCTGCCGGGCGACCAGCTGTCGGGCCTGCCGAAATTCGGCTGGCGCGTGGCCAGGTTGCTCACACGTCGCCGGGCCCGCAAAAGCGTCCGCAGCGACCGGCTGGCCAATGCCGTTGCCCGGCTCGGTCCGTCCTATGTCAAGCTCGGCCAGTTCCTGGCGACCCGTCCCGACGTCGTCGGCGACCAGATCGCGCTTGACCTGGCGCTGCTGCAGGACAGCATGGCGACCTTCCCGATGGCGGAAGCGGTCGAGGCCATCGAAGGCTCGCTCGGCCGCAAGGTCGCCGATCTCTACACCAGCATCGACGCCCCGGTGGCAGCCGCTTCGATCGCCCAGGTTCACCCCGCCGAGGTCGCCACTCCGAACGGTCCCCGCAAGGTCGCCGTCAAGGTCATCCGCCCCGGTGTGCGCCGCCGCTTCTTCCAGGATCTAGAGAGTTACTTCCTCGCCGCCCGGCTGCAGGAACGTTTCGTCCCGTCGAGCCGCCGGCTGCGTCCGGTCGAGATCACCGAGACGATGGCCCAGACCACCAAGATCGAGATGGATTTCCGTCTCGAGGCGGCCGCCTATTCCGAACTCGGCGAAAACACCAAGGACGATCCGGGCTTCCGCGTGCCGGAGGTCGACTGGGAGCGCACCGGCCGCGATGTGCTCACCATGGAGTGGATCGACGGCGTCAAGCTAAACGATATCGAAGGGCTGCGCGCCGGGGGCTACGATCTCAAGGCGATTGCCGCAACGCTGGTCCAGTCGTTCCTCAGGCATACGCTGCGCGACGGCTTCTTCCATGCCGACATGCACCCGGGCAACATGTTCGTCGATGCCAATGGCGACATCGTCGCCGTCGATCTCGGCATCTCCGGCCGCCTCGGCAAGAAGGAGCAGCGTTTCCTCGCCGAGATCCTCTACGGCTTCATCACCCGCAACTACATGCGCGTCGCCGAGGTGCATTTCGAGGCCGGCTACGTGCCGCGCCACCACAATGTCGCGGCCTTCGCCCAGGCCATCCGTGCCATTGGCGAGCCGATCCATGGCCAGCCGGCCGAAACCATCTCGATGGCCAAGCTTTTGACCCTGCTGTTCGAGGTCACCGAGTTGTTCGACATGCAGACGCGGCCCGAACTGGTGCTGCTGCAGAAGACCATGGTCGTGGTCGAAGGCGTTGCCCGCACGCTCGACCCGGCCTTCAATATGTGGAAGACGGCCGAGCCGGTGGTCGGCAACTGGATCGCAGGCAATCTCGGCCCGCGCGGTCTGCTGATCGACGCACGCGACGGCGTCGGCGCCTTGCTGTCGCTCGCTCGTCAGGCCCCTGATCTCTCCGCCCGCGCCGAGCGCCTGTCGCGCGAGATTGACGCCATGGCCGAAAATGGCCTGCGCTTCGATGAGGCGACGGCGCGTGCCATCGGCAAGGCCGAAGCCCGCCACACCCGCTCCGGCCGCATCGCTCTGTGGGTCATGGCGCTGACGCTGGTCTACATCGCCTGGCAACTGCTCTGATTGGGCATGACAGCATTGCCAGCAATGCTGTCATTGAATGCGCTGTCATTGAATGGATTGTCCGTCGGCGATATCTCTAGGGTAAGCTAGGAGCCACGCATCGCCGCTTCGGACGCGGTTCGGGGCTAATCTCAACGACTGTTTCGCCTATGCGCTGGCAAAAACCCGGATCCTGCGGCTGCTTTTCAAGAGCGACGATTTCATCCATACCGACATCGAGCCGGCGCTGAAGCCGGTCTGAGGGCCAAGCATGTTCCTTTCCGGCAAGCGCATCCTGCTTATCATCGGCGGCGGCATCGCGGCCTACAAGTCGCTCGACCTGATCCGCAGGCTGCGCGAGCGCGGCGCATCGGTCCGGGCGGTCATGACGTCTGCCGCCCAGGAGTTCATCACGCCTCTGTCGGTTGGCGCACTCACCGCCGACCACGTCTTCACCGATCTCTTCGACCGCCAGGACGAGCAGGATGTCGGCCACATCAGGCTGGCGCGCGACGCGGACCTGATCGTCGTTGCGCCCGCTACCGCCGACTTGATGGCCAAACTCGCCAACGGCCATGCCTCCGACCTCGCCTCCGCCGTGCTGCTCGCCACAGACAAGAAGGTGCTGTTTGCGCCGGCCATGAACCCGCGTATGTGGTCGAACCCGGCGACGCGCCGCAACCGTGCCACGCTGGAAAAGGACGGTATCCATTTCATCGGCCCGATGAAGGGCGAGATGGCCGAGAACAACGAAGCAGGCGAGGGCCGCATGGCCGAACCGCTGCAGATCGTCGGCGCCATTGAGGAACTGCTTGACATCAGGCCGAAGCCCTTGTCGGGCCGCAAGATCATCATCACTTCGGGTCCGACGCACGAGCCCATCGACCCCGTGCGCTACATAGCCAACCGCTCGTCAGGCAAGCAGGGACACGCGCTTGCCGCCTCGCTCGCCAGGCTCGGCGCCGATGTCCGCCTCGTCTCCGGCCCGGTCACCATTCTCGATCCCGCCGGGGTCAAGACAGTCCATGTCGAGAGCGCGCGCGAGATGCGCGACGCCGTCGAGCAACTGTTGCCGGCCGATGCCGCCATCTTCGTTGCCGCCGTCGCCGATTGGCGCACCGCAGCCTCCGCTGACGAAAAGATCAAGAAGGTGGCAGGCGAGGGGCCGCCGGCGCTGCAGATGGTCGAGAACCCCGACATCCTTGCCGGCATCGGCCATCACGCCAGGCGGCCGTACCTTGTCGTCGGCTTCGCCGCCGAGACCCAGGACGTGCTCAGGAACGCGCAGGCCAAGCTCGCCAGGAAGGGCGCCGATTTCATCGTCGCCAACGATGTCAGCCACGAGGGCGGCGTCATGGGCGGCGACCGCAACCGGGTGAAGATCGTGAGCAAATCAGGCGTCGACGAATGGCCCGATTTGCCCAAGGAAGAGGTCGCCGAGCGTCTTGCACAACTGATCGCCGACAGGCTCCGCACCGTCACCGTCTGACCAAACGTTGCGCTGCCCCATCGCGGCGGCGAACATAGTGTTCACCGGATGGTGGCTTGGCCGCCTTGCCCGCGCGTGCGAGGGGAGGGCCGACCACCATCTGGAGTTTTCTACGACATGAAGCTTTTCTATATGCCCGGCGCCTGTTCGCTGGCTCCGCACATCGTTGCCAACGAAGTCGGCATCGACCTCGAGCTCGTCAAGGTCGACGGTAAGACCAAGACCACCGAAACCCAGCAGGATTTCCTCGTCACCAACCCCAATGGCTACGTGCCGGCGCTGGTTCTCGGCGACGGCGAGCTGATGACCGAATCCTCCGTGCTGGTGCAGTACCTCGCCGACCAGAAGCCAGAGAGCGGCCTGATGCCCAAGGCCGGCGACATGGCGCGCTACCGCGTCCAGCAGTGGCTGGCCTTCGTCGCCACCGAGCTGCACAAGGTCTTCGGCGCCTTCTTCAAGCCCAACACGCCCGACGCCACCAAGGAAATCAACCGCGAGCTGCTGGCCAGGCGCCTCGCTTATGTCGACGGCAAGCTCGACGGCCGCGCCTACCTGATGGGCGATGCCTTCACCGCGGCTGATGCCTATCTCTGGACGATCCTCGGCTGGGCCAAGCATGTCGGCATCGACCTCTCGTCCTTCGCCAACATCCAGCGCTACATTGGCACCGTGGCGGCCCGCCCGGCAGTGCAGAAGGCGCTGCGCGCCGAAGGCCTGGCCTGAACCCGGCCTGACTGTTGCCGTCTCGCCTGAGGCGGCAACCTCATACCTGATGACCAGACGGCCCTCCGGCACCCGCCAGAGGGCCGTTTTCTTTATGCAATTCCTATTTCTTTGGTTCCGCCGCGCTCTCGAACCTTAATGCGGTTCTGCCCCAGATTCTCCCTGACATCGACAGTTCTGCCGACGACGCCCGCACCGCTGGCGTCGTCGCGTCGTGCATCGACTTAACGCCCGGCCTGCCGGGACGATTTCAGGAAAGGACCCCGGAGATGGACATCTTCGTACTCGCCATAGGCGTCGTCTTCTTCGCCATGTGCTTCGCCTACGTCAAAGCCTGCGACATCCTCTGAGCATCGGCCCGAAAATCGCAAACGATTTTCGGAAAGCACGATGCGCAAATTCAACAAGCGAGAGCGTCCGATGTTGTTCGATTACATTCTCGGTGGTGCAGTGACCGTGTTCCTGCTCGCCTACCTGACCTACGCGCTCATCCGCCCTGAACGGTTCTGAAGACCGTCCCGCGCATGTTCGGAAAGCATTTGTCATGACAATCAATGGCTGGATACAGATCCTCGTCTTCTGTGGGATCATCATTTTGCTCGTGAAGCCGCTCGGCGGTTACATGTACCGCGTCTTCAGCGGCGAGCGCACGTTCCTCTCCCCCATCCTCGGCCCTGTCGAGCGTCTGCTCTATGGCCTCGCCGGCACCAGCGAGCGCGAGGACCAGCATTGGACCGGCTACGCCGCGGCTATGCTGGCCTTCAATGTCGCCGGTTTCCTGCTGCTCTACATGTTGCAGCGCATCCAGGGCGACCTGCCGTTCAATCCAGCCGGCATGACCGCTGTCCCGCCTGAGTTGTCCTTCAACACCGCCGTCAGTTTCGTCACCAACACCAATTGGCAGAACTACGGCGGCGAAAGCACCATGTCCTACCTGGTGCAGATGGCCGGCCTGACCGTACAGAACTTCGTCTCCGCCGCTACCGGCATCGCCATCGGCATGGCGCTGATCCGCGGCTTCGCCCGTGCCTCGGGCAAGTCGATCGGCAATTTCTGGGTCGATCTCGTAAGAGCCACGCTTTACGTGCTCCTGCCGCTCTGTATCGCACTCACGCTCGCCTATGTCTGGCTCGGCGTGCCGCAGACCACCGGCGCCTATGTCACCGCAACCACTGTCGAAGGTGCCCAGCAGACCATCGCGCTCGGACCGGTCGCCTCGCAGCTCGCCATCAAGATGCTCGGCACCAATGGTGGTGGCTTCTTTAACGCCAACTCGGCGCACCCGTTCGAAAACCCCGACGCCATTTCCAACTTCCTCCAGATGGTTTCGATCTTCGCGCTTGGTGCAGCGCTGACCAATGTCTTCGGCCGCATGGTCGGAAATCAGCGCCAAGGTTGGGCGATCTTTGCCACCATGGGCATCCTGTTTCTGGCCGGCGTCGTCGTCACCTACTGGGCCGAGGCTGCCGGCAATCCGCTCGTCCATGCGCTCGGCATCGACGGCGGCAACATGGAAGGCAAGGAAGTCCGCTTCGGCATCGCCTTGTCGTCGCTCTTCGCCGTCGTCACCACGGCGGCCTCCTGTGGTGCGGTCAACGCCATGCACGGCTCGTTCACCGCGCTCGGCGGCATGATCCCGCTCATCAACATGGAGCTCGGCGAAGTTATCGTCGGCGGCGTCGGCGCCGGCTTCTACGGCATCCTGATGTTCGTCATCATCGCCATCTTCGTCGCTGGCCTGATGGTTGGCCGCACGCCCGAATATCTCGGCAAGAAGATCGAGGCCAAGGAGGTCAAGATGGCCGTGCTTGCCATCCTGTGCCTGCCGCTTGCCATGCTCGGCTTCACCGCGATTGCAGTGCTGATCCCCAGCGCCGTGGCGTCCGTCGGCACACCCGGCCCGCACGGCTTCTCCGAGATCCTCTATGCCTACACCTCGGGTGCAGCCAACAACGGCTCGGCCTTCGGCGGCCTCACCGGCAACACGCCCTGGTACAACATCACCATTGGCCTCGCCATGCTGATGGGCCGCTTTCTGGTCATCATCCCGGCACTTGCCATTGCCGGTTCGCTGGTCACCAAGAAGACGGTTCCCGCTTCCGCCGGCACCTTCCCGACCGACAGCACGCTGTTCGTCGGCCTGCTCGCCGGTGTCATCCTCATCGTCGGTGGCCTCACCTTCTTCCCGGCGCTCGCCGTCGGCCCGATCGTCGAACACCTCGCCATGATCGTCGGCCAGGTTTTCTGAAGCGGTCGCCAGAGAAAAATACGGAGTCTCAACATGAGCACCCATAAACCAGCGGGCCTTCTCGACACCCGCATCCTCCTTCCGGCGATCGGCGATGCCTTCAGGAAGCTCGACCCGCGAAGCCTGGCCAAGAACCCGGTCATGTTCGTCGTCGCGGTCGTCTCGGCTCTGACCACGGTCCTGTTCGTCAGGGACCTCGCCACCGGCGCCGGCGGCCTCGGCTTCTCGCTCCAGATCATCATCTGGCTCTGGTTCACCGTGCTGTTCGCCAACTTCGCCGAAGCTGTCGCCGAAGGCCGCGGCAAGGCCCAGGCCGATTCGCTGCGCAAGGCACGTACCGAAACCCAGGCCAAGCTGCTTGACGGCGACAGCCGTACCGCCTGGAAGATGGTTCCGGGCACCAGCCTCAAGGTCGGCCAGGTCGTTCTCGTCGAGGCCGGCGACATCATCCCCTCCGATGGCGAAGTCATCGAGGGCGTGGCCTCCGTCAACGAGGCCGCCATCACGGGCGAATCCGCACCGGTCATCCGCGAATCCGGCGGCGACCGTTCGGCTGTCACCGGCGGCACCCAGGTGCTGTCGGACTGGATCCGCGTGCGCATCACTGCCGCTGCGGGCTCGACCTTCCTCGACCGCATGATCTCCCTGGTCGAGGGCGCTGAGCGCCAGAAAACGCCCAACGAGATCGCGCTCAACATCCTGCTCGCCGGCATGACGCTGATCTTCGTCTTGGCCGTCGCCACGATCCCGAGCTTCGCCACCTATGCCGGCGGCTACATTCCGGTCATCGTGCTGGTCGCGCTGTTCGTGACGTTGATCCCCACCACCATCGGTGCGCTGCTGTCGGCCATCGGCATCGCCGGCATGGACCGTCTCGTCCGCTTCAACGTGCTCGCCATGTCCGGCCGCGCCGTTGAGGCCGCCGGCGACGTCGACACGCTTTTGCTCGACAAGACCGGCACCATCACGCTCGGCAACCGGCAGGCCACCGAGTTCCGTCCGGTCAAGGGCGTCAGCGAGCAGGAACTGGCCGACGCCGCCCAGCTCGCCTCGCTCGCCGACGAAACGCCGGAGGGACGCTCCATCGTCGTGCTCGCCAAGGAGCGGTACGGCATCCGCGCCCGCGACATGGGCTCGCTGCACGCCCATTTTGTGCCCTTCACTGCCCAGAGCCGGATGAGCGGCGTCGATTTCGACGGCTCATCGATCCGCAAGGGTGCGGTGGATTCGGTGCTTGCCCATGTGAAGTCGATCGCGGCTTCCGCCTCGGGCACGCCGGCTGACAGCGAGGCCGTTCGCAACGTCCAGGCGATTTCGGACGAGATCGCCAAGCTCGGCGGCACGCCGCTGGCCGTCGTGCGTGATGCCCGCCTGCTCGGCATCATCTACCTCAAGGACATCGTCAAGGGCGGTATCAAGGAGCGCTTCACCGAGCTACGCCGCATGGGCATTCGCACCGTCATGATCACGGGCGACAACCCGATGACGGCAGCGGCCATCGCAGCCGAAGCCGGCGTCGACGATTTCCTCGCCCAGGCGACGCCCGAAAACAAGCTGGCGCTGATCCGAGAGGAGCAGGCCAAGGGCAAGCTGGTTGCGATGTGCGGCGACGGCACCAACGACGCTCCTGCTCTCGCCCAGGCCGACGTCGGCGTCGCGATGAACACCGGCACGGTCGCCGCCCGCGAGGCCGGCAACATGGTCGACCTCGACTCGGATCCCACCAAGCTCATCGAGATCGTCGAGATCGGCAAGCAGTTGCTGATGACCCGCGGCGCGCTCACCACCTTCTCAATCGCCAACGACATCGCCAAGTATTTCGCCATCATCCCGGCGATGTTCCTGGCCTTCTACCCGCAGCTCGGCGCGCTCAACATCATGGGGCTCACCACCCCGCAAAGCGCCATCCTGTCGGCCATCATCTTCAACGCGCTGATCATCGTGGCGCTCATCCCGCTGTCGCTGCGCGGCGTGAAATACCGCGCTGTCGGTGCTGCCTCGCTGCTCCGCCGCAACATGCTGATCTACGGCCTCGGCGGCATCGTCGTGCCCTTCATCGGTATCAAGGCCATCGACATGGCGATCACCGCCATCGGCCTCGCATAAGGACGTCTTCCATGTTGAAGCAATTGAGACCCGCGCTCGTCATGATCGTAGCGCTCACCGCCATCACCGGCCTTGCCTATCCGCTCGGCATGACCGGCATCGCCCAGGTGCTGTTCCCCAGGCAGGCCAATGGCAGCCTGATAGAAAAGGACGGCAAGGTCATCGGCTCCGAGCTGATCGGCCAGGCCTTCACAGGCGACCGGTACTTCCACGGCCGTCCGTCGGCCGCCGGCGACGGCTACAATGCCGCCGCTTCGTCGGGCTCGAACCTCGGCCCGACCAGCGCCAAGCTCATCGACCGTATCAAAGCCGATGCTGAAAAGCTGAAGCAGACCGATCCCGGCACGCCCGTGCCGATCGAGATGGTCACCACCTCGGGCAGCGGCCTCGACCCGCACATCTCGCCCGAGGCGGCCTATTTCCAGGTCGCCCGCGTGGCCAAGGCGCGCAACGCCGATCCGGCCTTCGTCCGCAACCTCGTCGACCAGCATGTAGAGGGCCGCGAGCTCGGCTTCATGGGCGAACCTGTGGTCAATGTGCTCAAGCTCAACCTTGCGCTCGACGCCGCGATTGCACGCTGACAAGTAAGCGCTGGGGTTCTAACAATGCTGCGAACTCCGGCGCACCCACTGATGCAGGCATAGATGCCAGACGATAGCAGAGACAAGGAGGCCAGGCCTTCGCCGGATGCGCTGCTCGAAACAGCCCAGCGAGAAGGCCGTGGTCGTCTCAAGATCTTCCTCGGTGCAGCACCGGGCGTCGGCAAGACCTATGAGATGCTGATGTCGGGCCGCGCCCGGCTTGCCGATGGCACCGATGTCGTCATCGGCGTGGTCGAGACCCACGGTCGGCGCGAAACCCAGGCGCTGGTCGAGGGCTTCGAGATCGTCCCACGCAAGGCGGTCGACTACAAGGGCCGCGCGCTCGAGGAAATGGACCTCGACGCTATCATCGCGCGTCGGCCGAAGCTGGTGCTGGTCGATGAGCTCGCCCACACCAATGCGCCGGGCAGCCGCCACCCTAAGCGTTACCTCGATGTCCAGGAGCTGTTGGGGCAGGGCATCGACGTCTACACCACTCTCAACATCCAGCATGTCGAGAGCCTCAACGACATCGTCGCCCAGATCACGCGCGTCACCGTGCGCGAGACCGTGCCCGACCTCATCATCGACCGTGCCGACGACGTCGAGATCATCGACCTGACGCCCGACGACCTGATCAAGCGCCTGCACGAGGGCAAGGTCTATGTCCCGACCACGGCGCGACGCGCCATCGAGAACTATTTCTCGCCCGGCAACCTGACGGCGCTGCGCGAACTGGCCTTGCGGCGTACTGCCCAGCGCGTCGACGAGCAGCTGCTCACCCACATGCAGGCCCATGCCATCGAGGGGCCGTGGGCCGCTGGCGACCGTCTGCTGGTCGCTGTCGATGAGCATCCCCGAAGTGCTTCGCTGGTGCGCTTCGCCCGCCGCCAGGCCGACCGGTTGCGTTGCCCATGGGCGGCCCTCCATGTCGAGACCTCGCGCTCGGCCAATCTCGGCGACGCCGACAAGGACAGGCTGGCTGCCACTATGCGGCTTGCTGAACAGCTCGGCGGCGAGGCCGTCACCATTCCCGGCCAGTCGGTCGCCGAAGACATCGTCCGTCATGCCAGCACCCACAACTTCACCCACATCGTCGTCGGCAGGCCCTCGAAATCACGCTGGCGCGAGCTGTTCGAGGGCTCGGTCACTCATGACTTGATCCGCCAGGCCGGCAACATCTCGGTCCACGTCACCTCGGGCGCCGAGCAGGATGCCGCCCTTGCCGCCCGCAACATCAAGACCGCAGCCCAGGGACGCCGCCTCGACCCTTGGCCCTATGTCCTTGCCACTCTTCATCTGACCGGTGCGCTGGCCGTTGGCTTTGCGCTCGACAAGTTCCTCGATGTGCGCTCCATCGCGCTCGTCTTCCTCATGGCGGTGCTGACCTCGGCGGTCACGCTCGGGCTGTGGCCGGCACTCTATGCCTCGGTGCTCAGCGCCCTGGCTTACAACTTCTTCTTCTTGCCGCCGCTCTACACGCTCACCATCGCCGATCCCGAAAGCGTGGTGGCGCTGCTCTTTTTCCTCATCGTCGCGGTGATTGCTTCCAACCTCACCGGCCGCGTCCAGCGCCAGGCCGCCGCCGCGCGCGAGCGGGCGCGCATGACCGAGGACCTCTATCTCTTCGCCAAGAAGCTCGCCGGCACCGGCACGCTCGACGACGTGTTGTGGGCCACCGCCTTCCAGATCGCCTCGATGCTGAAAGTCCGCGTCGTGCTGCTCCTGCCGGAAGATGGCACCATCGCCGTCAAGGCCGGCTATCCACCTGATGATACGCTTGTCGATGCCGACATTGCCGCCGCCAAATGGGCCTGGGAGCACAACCGCGCCGCCGGCCGCGGCGCCGACACGTTGCCAGGCGCCAAGCGGCTCTATCTGCCACTGCGCACCGGCCGCATGGCCGTCGGCGTCGTCGGCCTCGACAATGACCGCCAGGGTCCGATCCTGACGCCCGAGCAGCAGCGCCTGTTCGACGCGCTGGCCGATCAGGCCGCCGTTGCAATCGAGCGCATCCAACTCGTCGCCGATGTCGACCGTGCCAAGCTCGCCGTCGAGGCCGACCGGCTGCGTTCGGCGCTGCTCACTTCGATCTCGCATGATCTCAAGACGCCGCTCGCCGGCATCATGGGGGCGGCGGGCACGTTGCGTGAATTCGGCGGCGCGCTGCCGGAGGAGGGCAGGGAGGAGCTGGTAACGACCGTCGTCGACGAGTCCGAGCGGCTCAACCGCTTCATCGCCAACCTGCTCGACATGACCAAGCTCGAGTCGGGTGCGATGGAGCCCAACTACGCGCTTCATTATGCCGGCGACATCGTCGGCTCGGCGCTGCGCCGCGCCGCCAAGATTACGGCAGAGCACAAGACCGAGGTCGACATGCCAACCGACCTGCCGATGCTCAAGGTCGACCCTGTGTTGTTCGAGCAGGTGCTGTTCAACCTGCTCGACAACGCCGCCAAATATGCGCCCGAGGGTTCGCTGATCCGCATTCGCGGTTGGGCCGACCATGGCTCGGTTGCCCTCCAGGTCATGGACGAGGGCCCCGGTATTCCTCAGGCTGATCTGGAGCGGGTCTTCGATACGTTCTACAGAGTCCGCAAGGGCGACCATGTCCGTGCAGGCACCGGTCTCGGCTTGTCGATCTGCCGTGGTTTCGTCGAGGTCATGGGCGGCACCATCGTCGCCTCCAACAGGACGGACCGGCCGGGCGCGGTGTTCACCATCACCATGCCGGTGCCGCCGGAGGCATCGAGGCTCGAAGGATTGGCATGAGCAACGCCGGAGTGAAGATCCTCGTCGTCGATGACGAGCCCCCCATCCGCAAGCTGCTGCGCGTCGGGCTCGGCACGCAGGACTACACAATCATCGAGGCGCCGGCGGCCAAGCCGGCGCTGGTCATCGCCAAGGCCGAGAAGCCCGATCTCATCCTGCTCGACCTTGGTTTGCCCGACATGGCCGGCCATGATCTGCTTGCTGCATGGCGGGCGGAAGGGCTTTCGGTGCCCGTCATCATCCTGTCGAGCCGCACCGACGAGGCCGGCATCGTCAAGGCGCTGGAGCTCGGTGCCGACGACTACGTCACAAAACCCTTCGGCATGAACGAACTCATCGCCCGCATCCGCACGGCCTTGCGCCACCGGCTGCAGCAGCAGGGCGAAAAGCCGGTGTTCCAGACCGGCGAATTGTCGGTCGACCTGGTCAAGCGCATCGTCCGGCTGGCCGGCCAGGAGGTGAAGCTGTCGCCCAAGGAATACGACATCCTGCGCGCACTGGTGCAGCATGCCGGCAAGGTGCTCACCCACCGCTTTCTGCTCGAGCAGGTCTGGGGCGGAGGCGCCGATGTGCAATATCTCCGCGTCTATGTTCGCCAGCTCAGGCAGAAGATCGAAAAGACACCCGACGAGCCGCAATACATCACCACTGAGACCGGCGTCGGCTACAGGCTGCGCGAGCCCGACTAGGGCAGTTCCAATAAAGGTGTGAAGCGCTTTCCGTCTGGATTTCGGAAGAGCGATCTAGGCCGTGGTCCGCGCAACACCGCGCCAGCTTGCCAGCAGCCGGTCGATGCCGACAAGCATGATCGCCACGACGATAAAGGCAAGGGCGAGCAGCGTGATGCTGGTGACGAGTTGCTGGCTGCTCAGCGTCTCGGGATTGAGGAACCAGTAGGCGTACCAGCCGTCGGCCGCACCCCTGACAAAGGCATAGGCGCAATAGGCCAGCGGCGGCACTGCTGCCCACAGCGCGTCGCGCCAGCGCAGCCTGCCGTGGTCCCACACGAGCCAGGTCAGGAAAAACAGCACCGGCGTCACGTCGTGCAGCCCATGGTCGGCGACGGCCTGCCAGCCGGTCGGTTGCCAGATCGCCCGCAGCGCCACCGAATAGACAAGGCCACCGAACACAATCGCCGCCGCCGTCACCAGCCGCGACCGCGGTCCGGCAAGGTGGCTGGTTGGGTTCGTCACCATGGCGCTGGCCACCACCGCGGCCATCAGGTTCATGATGATGGTGAAAAAGCCGAAGAACCGCCAGACCGCCTCGATGAGCGATGTTCCGTTGCTCGTCATCTGGGCGACAAGCAGCACGAACTGCAGCCCGAGCGACGCCCAGGCAGCGATTGCGGTGATGATGGCGATGCCGCGCCGGAGGGTCAATCGAACTGTTCCTGCTGTCTACGGTGCTAAGCTACAGCGATAATGTACTATCAGAAGCCAGGACCAAACAGTTTTACATCCCAATGGCTTGATGGAATGAAACTGGGTGCATGGAGAGCCTAAATGAAGACGTTAGCAGCGGCGATCACAGCCGTTGTGGTAGGTGACTAGGCGGGCTCTCTACGATCCGGGCAGCCAGCCACCCGGATTTATTGGGTGCTGCAGCAACGCTGCCTCCGTTAATTATCTCGCGATCCGCCTTGATCAGGGTATTGAAGAACTGGCGGAGTGGTCGTTTTGGTGCCGATGATGTCCAGCGATGGGCTTCATTTGTTCGGCGTGGTTACGTATCGGGGAATACCAGCGGTGCGGCGTACCCAATTGACATCGACTACGATGCGGTCGACGAAGAATTGATCGTGCAAATCATCGGGCGATTTGACCAGATTGGAGACATAATTGACGGGACCGTCGACGGTGATGAGCAAGAAGCTATGCTTGCCATTCTAGAGGCATAAGCATTTGCTTGGATATTGTTAGGGCAATTGGTCGGATTGCAACCTGAGAGAACCCAAGCGCGAGCCGTTGATTTCGAGCGCACACGATCTCGCGCCCCGTGTCTCACCAGACCTCAGAAACACAATCGCCCCCTCCGCTGAGCGAAAGGGGCGAAAGATCAGATGTTCAGTTTGCTGCGATCAGACGTCCAGGTTCGCCACGCTCAGCGCATTTTCCTGGATGAAGTCGCGTCGCGGCTCGACCTCGTCGCCCATCAGGCGGGCAAACAGCGAGTCGGCGTCAGTCGCGTCGGTCACCTGTACCTTCAGCAGCGAGCGCACGTTCGGGTCGAGCGTGGTTTCCCACAACTGCTCGGCGTTCATCTCGCCCAGACCCTTGTAGCGCTGCATGGTCAGGCCCTTGCGGCCTGAAGCAAACACTGCGTTCAAGAGCGCCAGCGGCCCTGCCAGGGTCTCCGAATTTTCCTTGCGGCGCAGCAAGGGCGGCTGGGCGTAGAGTTCGGTGAGACGGCCGGCAAACCGGTCGAGCGCGCGTGCGTCGGCCGAGTTGATCAGCGCCATGTCGAGATGGACGCTTTCCTTGACGCTGCGCAGCGTGCGTTCGAACACATAGCCGCCGGAACCGTCATTGTCGGTCGAGATATGGCCGGTCCAGCCGCGCTCGATGTCCTCGGAGATCAGGTCGAGGCGCTGGGCGATCGTTTCGGCCATCGCCTTGGCGCGGCCGAGGTCGCTGAAGATGTCGGGGTTGAGCGCGCCGGCGATTGCCGCCTGCTCGACCACCGGGCGCGAATAGCGCGTGTGCAGACCGTCGATCAGCGTGCGCACGCCGAGCGCGTCGGTCACCGCCGCCCGAAGATCCTGGCCGCTGCGCACTTCGCCGGAGGCAAGCGTCAGCGTGGCTTCGTCTAGGCCGACATCGACCAGATAGTCCTCGAACGCGGTCTCGTCCTTGAGGTATTGCGAGCTCTTTCCGCGCGTCACTTTGTAGAGCGGCGGCTGGGCGATATAGAGGTGCCCGCGCTCGATCAGCTCCGGCATCTGGCGGAAGAAGAACGTCAACAGCAGGGTGCGGATGTGGGCGCCGTCGACGTCGGCGTCGGTCATGATGATGATCTTGTGATAGCGCAGCTTGTCGGCGTTGAACTCGTCCTTGCCGATCGACGTGCCTAGCGCCGTGATCAGCGTGCCGATCATGTCGGACGACAGCATGCGGTCGAAGCGGGCGCGCTCGACGTTCAGGATCTTGCCGCGCAAGGGCAGGATCGCCTGGTTCTGGCGCGAGCGCCCGCTCTTGGCCGAGCCGCCGGCGGAGTCACCCTCGACGATGAAGATTTCGGACTTGGCCGGGTCGCGTTCCTGGCAGTCGGCAAGCTTGCCGGGCAGGGAGGTGATGTCGAGCACACCCTTGCGGCGGGTGAGTTCGCGTGCCTTGCGTGCCGCCTCGCGCGCGGCTGCGGCTTCCACTACCTTGGCGATCAGCGTCTTGGCTTCCGCCGGATGTTCTTCGAGCCAGGTGCCGAGCGCCTCGTTGACCAGGCTCTCCACCACCGGGCGGACTTCCGAGGACACCAGCTTGTCCTTGGTCTGCGACGAGAATTTCGGATCGGGAACCTTGACCGAGAGCACCGCCGTCAGGCCCTCGCGGGTGTCGTCGGCGATGATCGAAACCTTCTCCTTCTTGGAGGTGCCGGAGGTTTCGGCATAGCCCGTCACCTGGCGCGTCAGCGCGCCGCGGAAGCCGGCGAGATGGGTACCGCCGTCGCGCTGGGGGATGTTGTTGGTGAAGGCCAGCACGTTCTCGTGGTAGCTTTCGTTCCACCACATCGCCACTTCGACCGTGATGCCGTCGCGCTCCGCCTTGATGGCAATTGGCTTGTCGATCAGCGGCTTCTTGGCGCGGTCGAGATATTTCACGAATTCGATCAGGCCGCCGTCATAAAGCAGCTCCTGCACCTTCACGTCGGCATGGCGCTTGTCGGACAAAACGATGCGCACGCCCGAGTTCAGGAAGGCCAGCTCGCGCAGGCGGTGTTCCAGCGTGCCGTAGTCGAAATCCACCATGGTGAAGGTCTCGGACGACGGCAGGAAGGTCACTTCCGTGCCGGTCTCGTCGCCGGCCTCGCCGACCACCTTCAGCGGCGCGACCGCATTGCCGTGGTTGAAGGTCATCTCGTGGATCTCGCCCTTGCGGCGAATCCTGAGCTTCAGCCACACGGACAGCGCGTTGACGACGGACACGCCGACGCCGTGCAGACCGCCCGAAACCTTGTAGGAGTTCTGGTCGAACTTACCGCCGGCATGCAGCTGCGTCATGATCACCTCGGCGGCGGAAACGCCTTCCGAGGGGTGGATGTCGGTCGGAATGCCGCGGCCGTTGTCGGTCACGGTCACCGAGCCATCCGGATTGAGCGACACCGTCACCAGCGTGGCGTGGCCGGCCAGCGCCTCGTCGATGGCGTTGTCGACGACCTCATAGACCATGTGGTGCAGGCCCGAGCCGTCGTCGGTGTCGCCGATATACATGCCAGGACGCTTGCGGACGGCATCCAAGCCCTTCAAAACCTTGATGGAATCTGCGCCGTATTCGGCCTCGGCGCCGGGAAGGTTCTCGGACTGGTCGCTCATGAAAATCTTTCGTCTGACTGCCGCAGGAGGACGCGGCAAAATCGGCCCCGAATCGCACGCCCGTTGGTCCCCAAGATATAGGGGTTAAGTGTGGTTTTTCCAAGTTTTACCGGGCTTTTGGGCGGGGATAATGGGCTCCCTGCGGGCCAGTCGCGATCACCGTGCGGGCAATGATTGCGGGCCGTGAAAACGATGCCGTCACCGACACGGCAGGCAAGGTCTTCCGGGTGGCCGGTTGCCGCCCCGATGATGCACCGGGGCGGCAAGGGCGTATCAGGCGGCGCGCAGCGGCTTCAGCGCTTCGCTCCAGCGGTGCAGCTCGTCCAGCATCGTCCTGGCGCTGTCCTTGACCAGGTCGTTGGCCTTGAATTCGCCGCCCTCGTCGAGGTGCTGGGCAAAGGCCGGGATCGCGATCGCCTCGGGGATCGGCATGATCTTCAGCGTCGTCAAAAGCATCTTTTCCGACTGCACGGCACGCAGGCCGGCCGAGACGCCGCCATAGCTCAGGAAGCCGGCCGGCTTGTAGTTCCACTCGCGCGCCAGGTAGTTGACGGCGTTCACCAGTGCGGGCGCCGCGAAGAAATTGTACTCCGGCGTCACGAACACGAAGGCGTCGCCGGCCTTGATCGCCTCGGACCACTTCTTGGTGTGTTCGTTCTCGTACTGGCCGAGACGCGGATGCTTGGGTTCGTCGAAGATCGGCAGGCCGAATGCCTCGATGTCGGTGATGACGGGTTCGAATTTGCCGTGTTCACATGCATAGGCTTCGAGCCAACGGGCGAAAACGGGTCCGACGCGGCCGGGGCGGGTGCTGGCCACGACGATGTTGAGCTGGTGTTTCAAGATTTCAGTCCTTGGGCAGTTCGGGGGGGGGCGGTATCAAAAGGTGACTGGCGGGACATAGTCGCCCAAACCCTCCAGTGGCAAGGAGGCACCTGGAGGTAACCGCATCACATCTTGGTAATCGCCCTGCTGATCAGCGCCTGCTTGGCGGTGATCTCGGCCACCAGCAAATCCGCCACCGACCGGATCAGCGGGTCGTTGCGCCGGCTTTCGTGCCAGCACATCCAGAACGGGCTCGGAAAGCTGCCGAGCGCTTCGCAGCGCACGAGAAGGGTCGAACCATGCACCGCCACCGCCGGCAGCGCGGCGAGCCCGAGACCGGCCTCGGCAGCGGCCAAAAGCCCGGGCAGCGAGTTGGACCGCAGCGCGATCCGTACCGGGTCGGCTTGCCTTTCCAGCAGCGCTACAGGTCCCGCGACAGCGATGGCGCCTTCGCCGGCAACGACGGGAAAGCGGGCGATGTCGGCCTCGTTCTCTGGCATCCCTGAGGTCTCGGCCAGCGATCTCGCCATGTAGATCGCCCACACGGAGTCCGGCAGCCTGCGCCTGACGATGTCGTCGCGCTCGTCGGCGCCGCCGGCGCGAAGCGCGATGTCGGCTTCGCCCTTGCCGAGGTCGAGCCTTTTGTCGGTGGCGATGATCTCGGTAGCGATTTCAGGATAGGTCGCGCGCAGCCGCGAAATCGCCGGCGCCAGCAACAGGCGCGCGGTCAGCTCCGTACCGGTGATCCTGACCTTGCCCGACAGCGTGCGCTTGCGTGCTTCTACCCTCTCTTCCAGCCTTGCCGCGGCCTCCTCCGTGGCGCGGGCGAGGTCGAGCACGGCGCGCCCTTCGCCGGTCACGCTGTAGCCCGACTGCCTGCGATGGAATAGCCCGATGCCGAGCGCGTCCTCAAGCGCCTTGATGCGCCTGGCGACCGTGGTCTGGTTGACGCCGAGCGCGCCGGCAGCCTTCAGCGTCGAGCCGTGGCGGGCAGTGGCGATCAGGTAGCGCAGGTCGTTCCAGTCGAACATCGCCTATTCTGCACTTATGCAGAACCGTTCGGCAAGGGGCGCAGTTACCTGACCATCGGCCGTCGCGGTAAACCGGCGCCGAACCGCAGAGAAACTCAACCGCCATGCCGTCACGCCATGCTTGCCCTGGAGACCGTCACATGCTGAACCCCACACCCGCCAAGGCTGTCGTGCGCGCTTATGTCGAGGCGATGAACTCAGGCGATTTCGCGTCCTTGACCTCGTTGTTCGCGCCCGAGGCCGTCATCCATGGGGTGCTTGGCCATGGTTCGCTCGAGGTCGCCCTGCCCATCTGGCGCGAGCTGCACGAGTGCCTGGCCATGCGCCTCGAGATCACCGACATGGCCGAGGAGGGCGAAAGCGTCGTCGTCCGCTTCCGCGAGACCGGCAAGTCGATCGCGCCGTTCCGCGGCATGCCGGCCACCGGCAAGAGCTTCGAGGTGACAGCCATCGAATGGTTCACTGTCGTCGATGGCCGCATCGTCGAGCGCTGGGGCGTGCGCGACAGTAGCGTCCAGGCCCGCCAGCTCGGCTGGAGCGCCTGAGGTTAATCCATCCGTCGCATGGACGGCTGCTTCCCCCGCACCTACATTGCACAGGGAGGCAGAATTGATGGACAGCAGGCCCGAACCCTTCATACCGCCGGCGCCGACGCCGCGCACCTCGCCGCCGTCGACGCTGGAGATGATGCGGATCGTTTACCGCAACCCGCTCGAATTGTGGGGCGAACCGTCCTACAACGAGCCGTGGATTTCGGTGAACGGCATCGGCGGCCCGCTGGTCATCGCCAACGATCCTGGCCTTATCCGCCACGTGCTGGTCGACAACGCCAAGAACTACAAAATGGCGACCGTCCGCCAGATGATCCTCAGGCCGATCTTGCGCGACGGGCTTTTGACCGCCGAGGGCGATGTCTGGAAGCGCTCGCGCAAGGCCATGGCGCCGGTCTTCACGCCGCGCCACATCTTCGGCTTCGCCCGGCCGATGCTTTCCCGCACGCTCGATTTCGTCAAGCGCTACGACGATGCCGCAGGCGCTGTCGACGTCGCCCACGACATGACCATGCTGACCTACGAGATCCTGGCCGAGACACTGTTTTCGGGTGAGATCGCCGGCGAGGCCGGCAGCTTCGCCCACGAGATCGACCGGCTGTTCGAGACCATGGGACGCGTCGATCCGCTCGACCTCTTGCGCGCGCCCGAATGGCTGCCGCGCATCACCCGCCTCCGTGGTCGCAAGACCATGGCCTATTTCCGCAAGATCGTCACCGACACCGTGGCGATGCGCAGCGAAAAGCTGGCCCGCGATCCCGACGGTGCGCCGGAGGACTTCCTGACGCTGCTGCTGCGCGCCGAAGGCCCCGATGGCTTGTCACGCCAGGAGATCGAGGACAACATCATCACCTTCATCGGCGCCGGCCACGAAACCACGGCACGAGCGCTCGGCTGGACCATCTATTGCCTGGCGGAGGCCACCTGGGAGCGCGACCGCGTCGAGCGCGAGATCGACGCGGTGCTGAGGCGCGAACCCGATCCTGTCAAATGGCTCGACGCCATGCCCTATACCCGCGCTGTCTTCGAGGAGGCGCTCAGGCTCTATCCGCCGGCGCCGTCGATCAACCGCGAACCCATCGCCGATGACGAGTACAAGGGGCTGAAAATTCCCCGCAAGGCCCAGGTGCTGGTCATGCCCTGGACGGTGCATCGCCACCGCAAGCTGTGGGACAAGCCCGAAGCCTTTTTGCCCGAGCGCTTCCATCCCGAAAACCGCGACAGGATCGACCGCTACCAGTATCTGCCCTTCGGCGCCGGCCCGCGTGTCTGCATCGGCATGAGCTTTGCCATGCAGGAGGCAATCATCGCGCTCGCCGTCCTGCTCTCCCGCTTCCGCTTCGACACCGTCGCTGAGACAAGGCCATGGCCAGTGCAGAAACTCACCACCCAGCCGCAAGGCGGCTTGCCGATGCGAGTGACACGGCGCTGACGCTGCGTCCTCCCCCAAGCGAGGACTGGGGGAGACCGTTGGCCCGCCCCCGAAGGGAGGGGCAGCGCCGCCTCTAACGGACTTGGAGATGTCGATGCCAGACCAGAAAGCCGTCCTCGTCCGCATCACCGGCCGCGTCCAGGGCGTCAGCTTCCGCATCTGGACCAAGCGTCAAGCTGAAAGGCTCGGCCTCAACGGTTGGGTCCGCAACGAGCGCGACGGCTCCGTCAGCGCCCTGATTTCGGGGGCCGACGACGCCGTGGCCTCGATGCTCGATGCATTATGGCAGGGGCCGCGCGGCGCCAATGTCCGCAGCGTCGTGCCGGAAACGGCCGATCCGACAGACGCGCCTTCAGGCTTCGACATCACAGGCTGAGGCAGGTCGGAGGCGCCTTAAGGCTTCACGAACGGCTCGACAGTGCCCTTGAGCTTGATGGTGACCGGGTCGCCGTAACGATCCTTGGACTTGCCTGCCGGCACGCGGATCCAGCCTTCGCTGACGCAATACTCGCTGACATCCTCGCGCTCTTTGCCGTTGAACATGATGCCGACACCTGCCTGCAGCGCTTCGCCGTCGAAGAAGGGGCTGCGCGGGTCGATGCTCAGTCGGTCGGGAAGGGTCATTGCTCACTCCGGGAATTCAGGCGCCCTGCAGGGCGCAGTCAGCGTTGCCCGCATCGCGGGCTTTGCGAGGCCTGTTAAGGGCATTGGCGCCCAGCGTAAAGGGCCAGCCTCAATTCCGCCCCTGGAACGCGTTCTCGACATGCACCGGCCAGCGCCTCGGCAACACCGCAACCATGTCGAAGCGCACCGAAAGCTTGCCATAGTCAGGCTGACGTGACAGCCACAGATCGGCCGCGCCCTCGATGCGCCGTTCCGAACCGTAGGCTACCGCGTCCATCGCCTCCACAAGCGTTTTCCGCGCCTTCACTTCGACGATGAGCACCAGATTGCCGCGCCGCGCGATCAGGTCGATCTCGCCGAGCCTGGTCTTGTAGCGCCGGGCAACGATCCGAAAACCCTTGAGCATCAGCGCGAGCGCGGCCAGCCATTCGCCGCGGTGGCCGCGGCTTTGTGCCTTCTGCCGGGCGAGCCGGTCAGTCACCTGATCCTTCCTTGAGCTCCAGCAGCCTGCGGTAGAGTGCGGGCTTCTGCTGGCCGGTCATGCGCGCGGCTTCCGCAGCGGCCTTCGATGCCGGCATCTCGCTAGCGAGCGAAATCAGCAGCTTGTCGACATCGTCAGCCGTTTCGGGCCGCTGTTCCGGCGGTGCTACGCAGATCACGACCTCGCCTTTCGGCGTGTCCGCCTCGGCATAATGTGCTGCGAGCTCGGCCAGCGTGCCGGTGCGGATTTCCTCGAAGGCCTTGGTCAGTTCGCGCCCGATCGCCGCCTGGCGCGCGCCAAACACGTCGGCCATGGCCTCGAGCGTATCGGCCAGCCGGCGTGGCGATTCGAAAAAGATCAGCGTGCCGGGCACGGCCTTCAGTTCGCCAAGGCGCGTCCGCTTCTGCCCGTCCTTCACGGGCAAAAAGCCTGCAAAGAAAAACGCATCCGACGGCAGGCCCGAGGCGGTAAGTGCAGCGAGCACGGCGGAAGCACCGGGGATCGGCACCACGCGGATGCCATGCGCCTGCGCCTGCTCCACCAGCCTGAAGCCGGGATCGGAAACCAGCGGCGTGCCCGCGTCCGACACCAGCGCGACGCTGCGGCCGTTCTCCAGCGCCTCGATCAGTCGCGGCCCGGCCTCAGCGGCGTTGTGTTCGTGATAGGCGGTCGGCCGCTGGCGGATGCCGTAGCGGTCGAGCAGGACGCGTGTCACGCGCGTATCTTCGCAGGCCACCATGTCGGCGCCGGCAAGCGTTTCCAGCGCGCGCAGCGTGATGTCGCCGAGATTGCCGATCGGCGTCGCCACCAGATAAAGCGCCGGATCGAGCGGCCGCGCCGTAACCTCGGTCTGCCCGATCACATAAACCCGCCTGTTGTCGTTGTTCTGCACGCCGCCTCACTTTCAGCGCCTGTTTGGCACGACCGGTGCCTGGTTGCAAAACATGTGATCGCCATTGCCTTGGCTTTGCCACAGTGCGGGACAGAAATCGCGGCGCGGATCAGAACCCCTGAGATTCGCGATCAACGGCAAAGTACGGGCCATGCCTCATCGCTTCGACGCCTTCATCTCCCGTCTCGACGCCGCCACCAAGGCAGCTCCGCCATCACGCCTTGTAGGCGACCAGCACCGCTCCCGCCGCGATCAGCGCGACGCCGAGCCAGTTCGCCGGGCCAAGTCGCTCGCCCAGAAAGATGGCGCCAAACACCGCGACAAGAACGACGCTTAGCTTGTCGATCGGCGCCACCTGCGCCGCATTGCCGATTTTCAGCGCGCGGAAATAGCACAGCCACGACGCACCGGTCGCCAGTCCCGACAGGATCAGGAAGGTGTAGGTCTTGGTCGAGATCGTGCCGAGCGCCTGTGCCTGGCCGGTGGCGGTCACGATGCCGGCCAGCACCAGCAAGATCACCACGGTGCGGATCAGCGTGGCGAAATCCGAGTTGATGTTCTCGATGCCCACCTTGGCGAAGATCGCCGTCAGCGCCGCAAAGACGGCTGAAAGCACCGCCCAGAACTGCCAGGATTCGAATGCGGTGTTCATGTTGGCTCCGTGGATTTGAGCTATTGGCTGCTGGATAGTTGCTTGCCCGCCCCTTATCGGTCGCCAGATTTCTGAAATTCCAGCACGGCAGCAGGCGCGATGGCGAACATCAAGGACAAGAATTATTCCATCTCCGACCTTCGCGACAGGCCCGAATTCGCCGAACCCGTCGCCGACCGCATCTGGAATGCGTGGTGGCGCGCGGATGGCCACGAACTCGACTTCATCCAGGGTCTCGTGAACGAGAATTTTGCCTCCACGGACCTGCCCATGGCGCTCGTCGCCCATGACGGCAGTACATTCTTCGGCACCGCCCACCTGATCGAAAACGACCTCGAATCCCGGCCGCAGTATTCACCCTGGGTTGCCGCTCTTTGGGTGGACGAGGTAGCGCGCAAGATGGGAGTGGGCACCGCGCTTGCGCTTGCCACGGCGCAAGCCGCCTTCACCGCCGGCCACGACACCGTCTACCTCTGTGCCAAGCCTCATCTTTCAGGCTACTACGAAGCCATGGGCTGGCGACGCATCGAAGACGACGTCGAAGGTCTCAACGTCTTTGCGATGAAGCAGCAGGTGGTCTGATCAGTGCAGGTGCTTTGAAACCCGCTCTTCCAGCAGACCGACCAGCGCCGGTGCCATGAAGGCGTAGTCGTCGGGGATGTCCAGGCAGACGACACGCGCCTTAAGCGCCTTGCGGAACTTTTGCTGCAGCTTGGCGCGGTGGGCCTTTTCCATGACAAAGATGATATCGGCCCAGGCAACCAGCTCCGCAGTCAGCGGGTTCTCTGCGTCGTGGTTGGTGCCGGCTGACTCGACCTCGATGTCGCGGCGACCGGAAAATATCTGCTCGGCCGTCGGGCTGCGCAACTTGTTCTGGCTGCAGACGAAGAGAACGTTCTTCACTGCAGCCTGCGCCTACCGCGCCAGATCCGCTACGACCGCGTCCAGCACGATCATGCCTTCCGCCGTGGCGCGCAGGCGTGAATTGCCGATCGGCGCCACCAGTCCTTCGCCCTGCAGGATGGCCAGTCGCGCCGATGACAGCGACTTGCCCGAAAGCTGCTCGTAGCGGGCGAGGTCGATGCCCTCGACCAGCCTGAGCCCCATCAGCAGGAACTCGTCGGCCTCTTCCGAGCGGTTCAGCGTCTCGCCGCCGGTGACGCCGTGGCCGCGTTCTTCGACCAGATCGGCCCAGCGTTCCGGCATCTTCTCGGCAATGGTGACGATGCGCCTGCCACCTTCGACGAAGCGGCCATGCGCGCCGGGACCGACGCCGACATATTCGCCGTAGCGCCAGTAGGTCAAATTGTGCCGGCTCTCGGCGCCCGGCCTGGCGTGGTTGGAAATCTCATAGGCCGGCAGGCCGTTGGCCGCCGTCACCTCCTGCGTGATCGCATAGAGTTCAGCCGCGTGCTCGCCGTCGGGTATCTGGAACTTGCCGGCATTGTAGAGCTGGAAGAAGCGCGTGCCTTCCTCGATGGTCAGCTGGTAGAGCGACAGGTGGTCGACGGCATAGCCGATCGCCTGCTTCAGCTCCGCCGCCCAGGCATCGGGTATCTGGCCCGGCCGGGCATAGATCAGGTCGAACGACAGGCGTGGGAAGATTTCACGCGCAAGGCCGATGGCGTGCAGCGCCTCTTCGACATTGTGCAGCCGTCCGAGGAAACGCAGGTCGGCGTCGTTCAGTGCCTGCACGCCAAGCGACACTCGGTTGACGCCGGCCGAACGATAGCCGCGGAAGCGCTCGGCCTCCACCGACGAGGGGTTCGCCTCCAGCGTGATCTCGGCGTTGTTTGCAATTGTCCAGTTGGCGGCAATCGCCTCCAGCACCGCGCCGACGGTCTCCGGCTTCATCAGCGACGGCGTGCCGCCGCCGAGGAACACGCTCGTCACCTCGCGCGGTCCGGTGCGGGCGCGCATCGTCGCAAGCTCGGTCGCAAAGGCGCGGGCAAAGCGCTCCTGGTCGACAGGCTGGTGACGGACATGGCTATTGAAATCGCAATAAGGGCATTTGGCCGCGCAGAACGGCCAATGCACATAGACGCCGAAGCCGGGGGAGCGGTCGAAGGTCACAGGGCTGCCCTCGAAGACTGGCGCTGCCCCTCATTCGGCCGCCGCCACACGGGGGCGGCTCTCGGGTCTCGCCTCGTCCTTTGGGGCCCGGCGATCGGGGAGAAGGACGAAGCTACGGCGTCGCGGCCAGCCTCCTTCGCCCCGTTTACGGGGAGAAGATCCCGGCAGAGGGATGCGGGGCGGCGCTTGCGTTCCAACGACATTCCTCAGGCCGAACCAAGCTTGGCGCGCGCAAACTTCTGGAAGGCGCGCGCCCGGTGCGACAGGGCATCGGCCTGGCCCGGCTTCCAGCCGTGCTTTTCGTCGGCGCTCATCTCGCCGAAGGTCTTGTCGAAGCCTTCGGGCATGAACACCGGGTCGTACCCAAAACCCTTTTCACCGCGCGGCGGCCACACCAGCTTGCCTTCGGCCTCGCCGCGGAAATATTCGGCGTGCCCGTCGGGCCAGGCCAGGCAGATGACGGCGACGAAGCGGCCGCTGCGCTGGTCCGGCGAGCTTGCGCCGCGTTCCTGCATGGCGTCCTCGGTGCGCTGCATCGCCATGGCGAAGTCGCGCGTCCCGTCTTCCTTCTCGGCCCAGTTGGCGGTGTAGACGCCGGGTGCGCCGTCGAGCGCGTCGACCACGAGGCCGGAATCATCCGACAGTGCCGGCAGGTCGGTCGCCTGTGCTGCAGCCAGTGCCTTGATGTAGGCGTTCTGCTCGAAGGTCGTGCCGGTCTCGTCGGGCTCGGGCAGGCCGTATTCCTTGGCCGACTTAGCCTCGAAACCGAACGGCGCCATCAGGTCGGCGAATTCGCGCAGCTTGCCGGCATTGTGGCTGGCGATCACGATCTTCTTGTCGGCGAGTTCACGCATCAGATACCCCATATCCTCGGCTCGGCGATTTCAAGCGAATTGCCCGAGGGATCGCGGAAATAGATGGAGCGGCCGCCGTTCGGCCACTCAAAATCGGCTTCGATGACAATGCCTTGGCCTTCGAGCCGGACTTTCCAGTCATCGATCTCGGCTGCAGTGCCGGCAAAACACAGATGCCCCTGACCCGACCCGCCATGCGGCGGCACCGGCAGCCTTGCGCCCGGCTTCGGCGCTTGCCGCGTCGCCTCGGCGTAAAACAGCAACAGCACGCCCTGGCCGCAGCGGAAGAACACATGCCGCTCCTCCACTTTGGCGATCCGCTCCAGCCCCATCACCTCGCCATAGAATCTCTCCGCAGCATCGAGGTCGCAAACGTAAAGGGCGGATTCGAGGATGGCCGAGGGTTGCATCTAGAACGCCTCCGGAACAGCTACCACAGCGCGAGCATGACCAACCTTGCGGCGGCTTACGCCACCGCCATCTGCTGCAGGTCGACCAGCCGTGCAATGCCCTTGCGGGCGAGGCCCATCAGCTGCAGGAATTCTTCCTCGGAGAACGGCGTGCCTTCGGCGGTGCCCTGGATCTCGACGATGCCGCCCTTGCCGGTCATGACGAAATTGGCGTCGGTGCCGGCAGACGAATCCTCGAGATAGTCGAGATCGATGACCGGCTGGCCGTCATGGATACCGCAGGAAATGGCGGCGACATGGTCCTTCAGCACCTTGTCGACCTTCACCATCTGGCGCGCTTCCATCCAGCGCAGGCAGTCGTGCAGGGCGATCCAAGCGCCGGTGATCGAGGCAGTGCGGGTGCCGCCGTCGGCCTGCAGCACGTCGCAGTCGACGGTGATCTGCTGTTCGCCCAGCGCCTGCATGTCGACGACGGCGCGCAAGGAGCGTCCGATCAGGCGCTGGATCTCCAGCGTGCGGCCGCCCTGCTTGCCAGAGGAGGCCTCGCGGCGCATGCGGTCGCCGGTCGAGCGCGGCAGCATGCCGTATTCGGCCGTCACCCAGCCCTTGCCGGTGTTGCGCATCCAGCCCGGCACCTTCTCTTCAAGGCTTGCCGTGCACAGCACATGGGTGTCGCCGAACTTGACGAGGCACGAGCCTTCGGCGTGCTTGGAGATGTTGCGCTCGAAGGAAACGGCGCGCATTTCGTCGAACTGGCGTTTTGAGGGGCGCATTCGGGTTCTTTCCAGGGAAAATCGTAAACGTTGCCGGCTTGTAGCCCCATGCCGGGTGCAGCGCAAAGGAAAACGGGTCGCAGCGCCCAGGCGGTTGTGTTCGGCCCGGCGCTGTCTATATCATTTGAGGCGGAGACCACGAACAGACATGACCAAAGCGGTTACCGACCCCAGCCTGCAATCCCTCGACATGCGCTCGCGCGACATCTTCCGGCGCATCGTCGATTCCTATCTGCGCGACGGCGAACCCGTCGGCTCTCGCAACCTGTCGCGCATGCTGCCCTCGTCGCTGTCGCCGGCCACCGTGCGCAACGTCATGAGCGACCTCGAACATCTCGGTCTCGTCTACGCGCCGCACATCTCCGCCGGGCGCCTGCCGACGCAGAAGGGGCTCCGGTTCTTCGTCGACGCCTTCATGGAGCTTGGCGATCTCTCCGACGAGGAGCGCCGCACCATCGATGCCCAGGTCAAGGCCTCGGGCGAGGGCGCCACGCTCGAACATATGCTGACCGAAGCCAGCCAGATGCTGTCGGGCATGTCGCGCGGCGCCGGCCTCGTGCTCGCCACCAAGAACGAGGTCGCCCTCAAGCACATCGAGTTTATCCAGCTCGAACCCACCAAGGCGCTTGCCGTGCTCGTCTCGCAGAATGGCGATGTCGAAAACCGCGTCGTCGAGCTGCCGCTCGGCGTCACCGTCTCCCAGTTGCATGAGGCGTCTAACTTTCTCAATGCCCATATCCGCGGCCGCACCCTCGCCGAGGCGCGGCTCGAGATTGCCCGCATCAAGGACGAGACCAAGGCGGCGCTCGACACGCTGTCGCAGCAGCTGGTCGAAAAGGGCCTCGCCGTCTGGGCCGGCGCCGAGAGCGGTCTGCCGGCGCGCCTAATCGTGCGTGGCCGCGCCAACCTGCTCGAAAACGTCACTGCCCAGGCCGACATCGAACTTCTCAAGCACCTGTTCGAGGACATGGAAACCCAGGACGGGCTGATCCAGTTGCTCGACCTCGCCGAGGAAGGCTCGGGCGTGCGCATCTTCATCGGCTCGGAGAACCGGCTGTTTTCGCTGTCGGGCTCATCGCTTGTCGTCGCGCCCTATCGCGACAAGGATGCCCGCGTCGTCGGCGCGCTCGGCGTCATCGGCCCGACCCGGCTCAACTATGCCCGCATCGTGCCGATGGTCGACTATACGGCGCAGCTGATTTCGCGCATGCTGCGCTGACTGCCCAGTCCGCGCCGAGCCAGACCGCCGCAGGTTTCGGAAAGTGCTCTGCGCACTCTCGACAGGGTTGGGCAAACGGCGTTCCAAGGGAGGCCCAGATGGCGCTCGAACAGATCAAGGCCCAGATCGCGGTCCTGTTTCAGGAGATGGTCAACCAGCCCGAGGACGCCCACGAGCTTCAGGAACAGATCCGCGAAAAGCTCGCCGAACTGCGCGCGCAAGGCCTGCCGCTGCCCAAGGACTTAGTCGATCTCGAAAAGCGCCTCGATGAGGATTTTTCGCAGGCCTGAGGTTCAGGCGCTTCCGGTCTTTTCCCCGTCGCCGCCGCTCTTTGCCTCCTCGCCCCAGGTGATCTGGCGGTAGTCGAAGCCATATTCCAGCGTCGGCTTGACGATCCTGAAATAGGGCGACAGGTCGAAGTCGCGCGGCGTGTAGAGCGAATGGTGGCGGATGTGCATGATCTCGCGCCGCATGTAGTTCGACTGGGCCGACGCCCGGCCGGGCGCACGCGTGATCTCGGGCAGGATCGGATAGCGGATCTCGCCATAGGCTTCGGCGATCATCGTCGAGCAGATGGCGCGTGTCGGGTCGCCCGAGCCGAAGGCCAGCATCCGGCGCCGCCAGCGCACCGGCACCGGTGGCGCGGGCATGAAATAGCGCAGCATGTCGAAGATGTTCTTCATGTCGTATTTCAGCCCGAGCCGGGCCAGCATGAAGTCGACCACCTTCTGGCGGTCTTCCGGCGACAGGCCGTTGGCCCGGCAGATGCGGGTGTTGTAGGTGCGGTACTTGGACAGCGGCACCGCAACGCAGCCTTCTCCGAGATTGACTTCGATCAGTCGCGGCCGCTCAGAGCCGTCGGCGGGCTCGGGCAGCGCATCGCCGACATAAAGCGCTGAATGAGACCATGTCGACTGGGTCAGGTACTTGATGACCGCTGAGATGTGCTGGTTGCCTTCGACCAACAGGATGTCGCCAGGCTGCAGTGTCCGCCGCAGCGTCTCGGGATCGGATGGCGTGTAGGGCTGGTAGCCGGAGGATTCGGCCTGCAGCAGCGCCGCCACCCGGCGCCCGAGCCGGTCGAGCAATGTGTCCGTCTTCTGCGTCATGAGCGAAGGACGTAGCACGGGGCAGGCCGGCGAGGCCAGCAGCGTCGACGGCTCTTCTTGAGCCGGCTATTTTCCCGTCGAGGGCTCCGCCTTGCCGTCGGCTGCAGCCTCCGCCAATCCGTCGCGGGCCTTGTGGGCAAGCCGCCGCGCCACGCGCCTCGGCTTCTCCTCGAACAGGTCTTCCGCACTGGTAAGGCAAAGCTTGCGCAGCACCTTTTCCGAGCGCTTCATGACCTTCATCAGCGACTTCTGCTCGGGTGCTTCGTCAAACGGTGCCTCATGCGCCTCGATCAGTGCTCGCATCACGAAGATGTCGTGCAACTCGCCAAGGCTCTCGCCGAGCATGTCGATGCGCTCACGCCGCGGCTTGACCGGCGATGGCCACAGCTTGCGCAGCAACGACAGATGCGCGCCATGGGTCTTCACCGCCTTGCGCAGCTCATGGAAGTCCTCGGCCTCGCCGCGTTCGCGCGCCTGCTCAAGCCCTCTGCGGGCGCGGCGCAGCGTGCCGAGCGCGCCCTCGGCCAGCACGTCGGCGGCAGCTTCGGGGCTGTCGGGCAAGGTGAGCGTCTCAAGCGCGATCCGGCCCACCGTGCATTCCGAAAGGGCGGCGTCGAGGGTGGCGGCAAGCCCTGCCTCGCCATAGGTCGTTTCTGCCCGGTGACGCACCAGCGAAAGCCTGATCGCGCCAAGCCCGGCTGCTTTCGCCTCCTCCGGAAAATCGTCGGCCAGCCTGTCGACGGTCTCGATCAGCGCGCTGGCCTGGCGCGGACCGGCAATCGAGCGCGCGATGTCGCGATAACGGTCGTTCTCGCCTCGGCAGAAAGCCTCCGCCCCTGGGCGCACCAGATGCAGCAGCGCCCTGAGGTTCTTCAGCCGGCGTCGCGCCTTGTGCAAAGCCTTGTCGGGGTCGTCGCGGGCGGCGTCGAGATAGGCGGCGATCTTGTCGAGCTCTTCATGCGCGATACGCCGAACCTCGACTGTGAGAGGTGCGCGCGGATCGATGCGAAAGCTCATGCAACCGCCTCCGGGACGTCGCCAAGCGCCAGCGACGAGTTGTAGTATTCCGCCTCGCCGGTGACCTCGCGGCCGAGCCAGCCGGGCAGCATGGCGGCCGGAACCTGTTCCGGCGTCTCCAGCTCGACGATGATCAGCCCCGACAACGCGCCATGGAAAACATCGACCTCGTAGAGATGGCCCCGGTGGCTAACATGATGGCGTGTCTTCTCGATGACATTGCCGATGGCGAATTCTTCCATCGTTGCCGCGTCCGACAGCGGGATCGGATATTCGAACTCGTCGCGCTCGCGGCCTTGCTCGCCGAATTTCAGCGTCAGCTTGGCCTTGACTCCGTCGGTGACGCGCACGCGCACGCTGCGGCCGCTGTGCGACGCCAGATAGAACTGCCGGATTTCGAGCTTGTCCGACACAAGGGTGCGCCACTCCGGTCCATTTACCAGAAACTTGCGTTCGATCTCCTTGGCCATGGGCGGCAGTAAAGCGTGTGGCGGGGCGCGACGCAACACTGATCTTGACATTAATCAATCGATTGATTAAAAATAATGGCATGAACAAGCCGCGCAACGTCGCCCAGCAGGCGGTCTCCGCCGCCGACGCCACCCGCACGTCCCTGGTCATGGCGGCGCTCAGCCTGTTCGGACGCCAGGGCTTCGACGGCACCTCGACGCGCCAGATCGCGGCCGCGGCTAATGCCAACATCGGCTCCATCGCCTATCATTTCGGCAGCAAGGAAGGCCTCAGGCTGGCAGCCGTCGACTACATCGTCGACACCATTCAGGCAGTCGCCGCCCAGGCTCTGGGCAGCACCACGCTCAGTCAGCCCGATCCCGCCAGCCCCGCCGAGGCTGAGGCGCAGATAGAGGCCGCTGTCGAGCGCATGGCCGGTTTCATGATCGCCCGTCCCGAGGCTGGCGAGATCGTCCAGTTCGTGCTGCGTGAACTGTCGACGCCGACCGATGCGCTCGACCGCATTTATTCCGGCGTGTTCGAGCCGGTGCACAGGCGCCTGTGCCGGCTGTGGGCCGCCTCGACTGGCGAGACGGCCGAAAGCGAGCACACCCGCATCACCGTCTTCATGATGATCGGCCAGGTCGTTTATTTCCGCATCGCCCGCGCCGCCGTCGTCAGGCGCATGGGATGGCCCGACATCGGCCCGGCCGAAGCGGCCAAAGTCATCGCCATCGCCAAGGAAAACGTCGCGGCCATCATCGCCGCGCGGAAGGCAGGAAAGCCATGAGCATCCTCTGTTCCATCCCGTTCGCCGCCTCGCTGTTTTCCGCGTGCGCGGGGCCCGCGCCGCTCGCCGTTGGTTATGTCGAGGGCGATTATGTACTGCTCGCTCCCATCGAGGTGGCGCAGGTCAACTCCATCGCCGTCCGCCGCGGTGACCGCGTCGAGGCCGGCAAGCCGGTGGCGATGATGGAAGCCGCCGACACCGACATCGCCGTTGCCCAGGCGGAAGCCGCCCTGGCCCAGGCGCAGGCCCAGCTCGCCGACCTCGGGATCGGCAAGCGCCCGGAAGAAATCGCCGTGCTCGAGGCGACGCTGCGCTCGGCCCAGGCCCAGGCCGACGAGGCTCAGCGCACGCTGACCCGCACCCAGGACCTCACCAAGAGAGGCGTCGCCACTCAGGCCCAGCTCGACGATGCCACCACCCAGCTCGAGCTCGCCCAGGCAGCCATCGGCCAGGCATCGGCCAATCTTGCCGTCGGCAAGCTGCCGGCGCGCCCCGAAGCCATCAAAGCGGCCGAGAATGCCGTCAAGGTCGCCGAACATCAGCTTGGCCAGGCCCAGTGGCGCCGCTCGCAGCGCACCATCGCCGCGCCGGCGCCTGGCCGCATCACCGACGTCATCCGCAACCCCGGCGATCTCGCCGGCCCGTCGGCCCCTGTACTGTCGATGTTGCCCGACGGTGCGGTCAAGCTGACGGTCTATGTGCCCGAGGCCGATTTCTCGTCGGTCAGGATCGGCTCGCTGCTCAGCGTCAATTGTGACGGCTGCGCTCCAGATCTCAAGGCACGCGTCAGCTATGTCTCGCCCGATCCCGAATTCACCCCGCCCGTCATCTATTCGCTCGAGAACCGCCAGAAGCTCGTCTACCTCGTCGAGGCACGGCCGGTGGATCCCGTGTCGGTGCTGCAGCCGGGGCAGATCGTGGATGTGGCGTTGGAAAAGAGCGAATAGCGAATAGTGAGTAGCGAATAGGGCGGGTCTAGGTCGGAACAGGTCATGGCAATCATTCTCTACTCACTATTCGCTATTCCCTATTCGCCCGCTGCCAGAGGCAGCATCCAATGAACGCCATCGACGTCAAGAATCTCGTCAAGCGCTATGGCGGCCGCGCCGTCGTCGACCATGTCACGATGTCGGTCGCCGAAGGCGAGATCGTCGGCTTCCTCGGCCCCAACGGCTCGGGCAAGACCACCACCATCCGTATGATGTGCGGCCTGCTCACTCCCGACGAGGGCGAGGGGCAGGTGCTTGGCTACGACCTGCGCAACGAAGGGCTGAAGATCAAGCGCGAAGTCGGCTACATGACACAGAAGTTCTCGTTCTATGAGGACCTGACGATCGGCGAAAATCTCGAATTCGTCGCCCGGCTCTACAAGCTCCGCCCGGTCGAGACCTATGTCGCCCGCACGCTGGAGGAGCTTGGGCTGACCTCGCGCCGTAACCAGCTCGCCGGCACGCTGTCGGGCGGCTGGAAGCAGCGTTTGGCGCTCGCCGCCTGCATCATGCACGAGCCGAAGCTGCTGCTGCTCGACGAGCCCACCGCCGGCGTCGATCCCAAGGCGCGACGCGAGTTCTGGGACGAGATCCACAAGCTGGCGCGTGGCGGTCTCACCGTGCTGGTCTCCACCCACTATATGGACGAGGCCGAGCGCTGCCACCGCATCAGCTACATCTCCTATGGCAAGCTCCTGGCAACCGGCACGGTCGACGAGGTCGTGCGCAATGCCGGCCTCACCACCTTCGTCGTCTCCGGTGCAAGGCTTGACCAGGTAGCTGCAGAACTCGAGGGCCGGCCGGGCGTCGATCAGGTCGCGCCCTTCGGCAACACGCTCCATGTCGTCGGCTCTGACAGGGCCGCGCTGGAAGCTTCGCTCGCCGATCTCGCGGGCCGCGAAGACATCAAAGTCGAGCCGGGCGAGACCAGCCTGGAGGATGTCTTCATCCAGTTCATGGCCGGCTCGAAGGACAACATGTCATGAAGAGCATCGCCAATGGCCTGTTCTCCTTTGCCCGCCTCGGTGCGCTCCTGGCCAAGGAGTTCATCCAGATGCGGCGCGACCGCATCACCTTCGCCATGATGCTCGGCGTGCCACTGGTGCAGCTGGTGCTGTTTGGCTTCGCCATCAACAGCGACCCCAAGAGTCTGCCCGCCGCGCTGTTGACGATGAGCAACGACCAGTACACCCGCGCCATCGTCGCCTCGCTGCAGAACACCGACTATTACCGTTTCGACTATGTGGCAAAGACTGCCGCCGAGGCCGAGGAACTGATGGCCAGCGGCGCGGTCGCCTTCGTCGTCACCATCCCCGCCGATTTCGGCCGGCGGGTGGTTTCCGGCAACCAGCCGCAGATCCTCATCGAGGCCGATGCCACCGATCCCTCCGCGTCCTCAGGCGCGGTGTCGACGCTCGGCACGGTCGCCAGCCAGGCGCTGCTCAGGGCCCAGGGTATGCAGGCGGCCGCTGCCGAGCAGGCCAAGAGCCAGCTCCAGGTCGTCGTCCATCGCCGCTACAATCCCGAGGGCATCTCGCAATACAACATCGTGCCCGGCCTGCTCGGCGTCATCCTGCAGATGACCATGGTGATGATGACGGCGATGGCGCTGACGCGCGAGACCGAGCGTGGCACGATGGAAAACCTCTTGGCGATGCCGGCGAGCCCGGCTGAGATCATGCTCGGCAAGGTGCTGCCCTACCTCGTGGTCGGCGCGGTCCAGGTGACGGTCGTGCTGGTCGCCTCCAAGCTGATGTTCGCCATCCCCTTCGTCGGCTCGCTGGCACTGCTCCTGTCGGCCATCCTGGTGTTCGTCATGGCGCTGGTGCTGCTTGGCTACAGCATCTCTACGGTCGCCCGCACCCAGATGCAGGCGATGCAGCTCACCTTCTTCTTCTTCCTGCCGTCGATCCTGCTTTCGGGTTTCATGTTCCCCTATCGCGGCATGCCCGACTGGGCCCAGGCGCTGGGCGAAATCCTGCCGTTGACGCATTTCCTGCGCATCATCCGCGCCGTCATGCTCAAGGGCGCCGAACTGCCCGCCGTCGCCGGCGAGATCGCCATCCTCGGTGTCTTCGTCGTGGTCTTTGCCGCCCTTGCCCTGTTCCGCTTCCGCCGCACGCTCGACTGAGCTCTTGCACCCGCGACCGGTCTGCTGGAACCTTCGGCAGCCAGGCTGAAACATGACGTCGCAGGATGCGGCTGAAAAATGGCAGCTGAAGCGGTTGAGTTGCATTCGTCAGGATGCCGCCCCTTTGGCTTCACGCATACCAGGGGAGCTGGCAGGATGTCGCGCAGGGTAATGGCACTGGTTGCTGCAGCATTTGTCGCCGCCGTCTCATTTGGCGGCGCAGCGGCGTCCAGTTCCGATCTCTACACCACCGTCACGGTCACCAGCGGCACCGCACCCGAGCGCCGCGCCTTGGGCTTCGGCAATTGCTTCCGCGACATACTGGTCAAGGTGTCGGGCGACCAGCGCGTGCTGGCCGAACCTGCGGTGGCGATCGAGGCTGGCAGGGCAGGGGAGCTGATTTCAACCTTCGCCTTCCGCGACCGGCTTTCCGGCGTGCCCATGCATGACGAGCAGGGCAGCTACGACCGCCCGCACGACCTCACCTGTGTCTTCGACCAGGCAAAGCTCGACGCCTTCCTGGCGACGCTGGGACGCAAGCCATGGCTCGAACGCCCGCGCCTGGTCGCTATGGTCGGCATCCGCGACATGAAGGGCGCCGAGAGCCTGCTCGCCGCCGATGCCGTCGCTCCACGGGACCAGGACATGCGCACGTCCCTTGCCGCCGCCGCCGAAAGGCAGGGGCTCGAACTCGTGCTCCCCAGCCAGGCGGCGCTGGTCGCGGCCCATGCTGATATCGGCAAGCTGCCCAAAGCCGATCCCGTGACGATGTCCAGCCTTGCTCGTGCGGCCGGTGGCGACATGACATTGGTCGGCACGCTCGTCTGGAACGACAAGGCGCTCGGCTGGGTCGCCGAATGGCACATCGCCGGCCAGCCCACGGATTGGAGCACATCAGGCGTCGGCTTCGACGATGCCTTCCGCAACGGCCTCGGCGGCGCGGCCCAGGTGTTGTCGGGGAACGAGGCACGGAAATAGAGCTGCCTGCGTGGTGCCTGTCAGACACCCTGATCCTCCCCGCGAGGGGAAAGCGGATCTTGGTTGGGTTTCGACCGATGAATCCGAAGCTACTGGGATCGTGGAGACGGGGTGCTGCGCGCGTCTCCTTGCGCTTTGCAGGAAGGGTGCAGGGGCGGGCGTCTGCACGCGCCACGTCTGAAGACGATGCATGACGCTCCTGCAAAGGGGAAGACAACACGCCCGGAGATCACCCCAGCAGCGATCGTATCCGCTTCTTGCCGCCGGCCTTGCGCCAGGCGTTGAAGCGGTGCGTGGCCGCGGCGAACGAGATCTTCATCGCCCGCGCCACCGAGTAGCGCGACTTGCCCTCGTCAAACATGCGGTAGCAGCATTCGACGCCCTGTTCAGTCAGTTTTCCGTCGCCACCCTTGTTGTGTGGGTTAGCCGGGTCGAACATCTCGGTTGGTTGCCGCAGCATGTCCTTAAGGCGCTGCAGATCGGCTTCGATGCTGGCGATCAGCTCGAGCACGGGCTTGGTATCGAATTGCGGGGTCTTCTGCTTTGCCGTCATGATCGCCTCTATCCTGTGAAGTTAGGCAATATAGGCGAACATTGCCCTATAACAAGGAAGGCGATCCTCGATATCTGCGCCTGCGGCAAAAAAATGCGGAAGGCGTTCCTGCTTGTTGACCGCGCCATCCTCAGCTTCTAGTTTAGAATTATTCTAAACTGAGGAATCAGCATGCTCTCCCGTGTCTTCGGCTTCGGCCGCCGCGCCTTCGAGTCCCTGTCCGAACAGGAGATCCTCGCGCTCGCCATTTCCTCGGAAGAAGACGATGCCCGCATCTACCGCGCCTATGCCGATGGCCTGCGCGACGAGTTTGCGCAATCGGCCAAGGTGTTCGACGCCATGGCCGAGGAGGAGGACGGCCACCGCGCCGCCCTCATCGAACTGCACCGCGCCCGCTTCGGCGAGCGCATCCCGCTGATCCGGCGCGAGCATGTCCGCGGCTATTACGAGCGCAAGCCCGACTGGCTCGTGCGTCCGCTCGGCATCGACAAGGTCCGCGACCAGGCCGAGGAGATGGAGCGTCAGGCCTATCGCTTCTATGTCGAGGCGATGAAGCGCACGAGCGATGCCTCGACCCGCAAGCTGCTCGGTGACCTTGCTGCCGCCGAGCAGGGCCACGAGTCGCTCGCCCAGCGGCTGGGGGACAAGCTCGTGCCCGAGAACGTCAAGGACGAGGAGAGGGCGGGCGAGCGCCGCCAGTTCATCCTGACCTATGTCCAGCCGGGCCTCGCCGGCCTGATGGACGGCTCGGTGTCGACGCTGGCGCCGATCTTCGCCGCCGCCTTCGCCACCCAGGACACTTGGCAGACCTTCCTCATCGGCTTGTCCGCCTCTGTCGGCGCCGGCATCTCGATGGGCTTCACCGAAGCCGCCCATGACGACGGCAAGCTGTCGGGACGCGGCTCTCCGCTCAAGCGCGGCCTGGCGTCGGGCATCATGACCGCAGTCGGCGGTCTCGGCCACGCGTTGCCCTATCTCATCCCGCATTTCTGGACCGCCACCACGGTGGCGGCAATCGTCGTGTTCTTCGAACTCTGGGCCATCGCCTTCATCCAGAACCGGTTCATGGAAACCCCCTTCCTCCGCGCCGCCTTCCAGGTCGTGCTCGGCGGCGCATTGGTCTTTGCCGCTGGCGTGCTGATCGGCAACGCTTAGCGGGCACGGCATCGCCGTCTGGGCTGCCGGCCATCTCCCCCTCGAGGGGGAGATGGGGTTCATCGCCGGTGGCATTTGACCTGCAAGGTCATGGGCTTTGCCACGTTGGTGATTGTCGCGAAGTCAATGGCGGCATGATCTCGCCGTTGAGGGAGAGATGCCCGGCAGGGCAGAGAGGGGCGCAAAGGAACGCGACCTATCCATGCGCAACCCTGCTGTCTGCAGGCGCCTCCGCCCGCTCGGTGAGCCCATAATCCCGCACCACATGCGCAATTCGCAGCCGGTAACTCGCAAACACCCCGCCGCGCCCGGCGCTCTGCGCCTGGCGATGCTCTTCGGTCGTGCGCCATGCCTTAACCGCCTCCTCGTCGCGCCAGAACGACAACGACAGCAGGTGGCCGGGGTAGGCGAGGCTCTGGAAGCGCTCGATGGAAAGAAAGCCGTCGATGCCATCGAGCAGCGGCCGGAGGTCTGCGGCGATGCCGAGATAGGCATCACGCTGTCCTTCCGCCGGTTCCACTTCGAAGATCACGGCGATCATGGCTTCACGCTTTCCTGTTGCTGCATGATCCCCGTCCGAAAAGTCTGCAGCTTTTCGGGGTCATGCAAGGCCGCATGCGGTCCCGAGGCCAGCTTCAGGAACACGCGATCCTCCCTGAGGATGAATTTCTCCCGCCGCGCGAACTCGTAATTCTCGCGACCCAACGGGTCCGCCGCCAGCCTTGCCCGGTAGGCCTCATAGGCCGCCAAGCTGTCGATGTTGTACACACCATAGGCCGTTGTCGCCGAGCCCTCATGCGGCGCGAAATAGCCGATCAGGTCGGCGCCGCAGCGCGGGATCGCCTGGCCCCAGTTGCGGGCATACTCTTCGAACGCCGCCTTGCCGAACGGTTCGATCTGATAGCGGATGAAGCAGGTGATGGTCATCTTGGTCTCCGGAAATGTTGGCAACGCTTCGATCGGTATCGAAGCGTCGGGTCGAAAAGACGTGCTAGCGCCAGAATGGTTTTGCGACTTCATGCGTCACGTCGCGGCGGCAAAGGCCGATGTCGTCGAGCTGGTCGTCGGTCAACTCGGAAAGGTCGAGCCGTTGCAGATGCCGGTCGTAGCCGCGGCAGAGAAACGTAAGCACCCGGCCGAAGACGCCGAGCGGCAGACGCTTCGGTGCGGTGGCGAATTCGGTTTTCGTCGGCATGGCGAACTCCTTTGTCTGGCCGGAGACTACGCCTTGCCTGACGAGAATGCTTCGACTAGCATCGAACCATGGAGGTAGCCGTGCTATGAAGGAAGGTCCCGACATCGCCCGCATCGCCAGCCTGGTCGGCGATCCGGCGCGCGCCAACATGCTGACCGCTCTGATGGATGGCGGTGCGCTGACGGCGAGCGAACTGGCGCTCGAAGCCGGCGTTTCGCTGCCCACGGCCAGTTCGCATCTCGCCAAGCTGATGGACGGCAAGCTGCTGACGGTGGCAAGCCAGGGCCGGCATCGCTACTACGCGCTGTCAGGCACCGAGGTCGCCAACATGATCGAGGCGATCAGCGGCGTCGCCGCCCATTCCGGACCGAAGCGTGCGCGTCCTGGCCCGCGCGACAAGTCGATGCGCGAGGCCCGCGTCTGCTACGACCACCTTGCCGGCGACCATGCGGTGGCGATGTTCGACCGTTTCCTGGTCGACGAGATCATCGTCCGCAATGGCGAGGAAACCCGGCTCGGGCCGGCCGGCCCGGGCTTCTTCGCCGCCATCGGCATCGATACCTCAGGCCTCGGCCGATCGCGCCGGCCGATGTGCCGCGCCTGCCTCGACTGGAGCGTCAGGCGTTCGCACCTGGCAGGCTCGCTCGGCACCGCCATCCTCGACAAGATTCTTGCAGAGAAATGGGCGCGCCGCCCTGCCGGCAGCCGCGTCGTCGAATTCACCCCGCCCGGACGCAAGGCCTTCGAGAAACTCTTCCTCGCCTGAAGCCGGATCTGCCGCCGTAGCCTGTCAACCACCTCTGTCGATGTAACCGTGCGCCGAAACCTGTGGACAGTTCGGCGACAATGCACCGTTACTTGTGTGGTCCAAAAGGCACATCTTAACCAATGCCGCCTGATCCGGCCTAAATGCCTAGAAAAAAACACTATTCAGCCGCGATCGGCCGCATTTTCACACGAAGATTAACATCGCGTTCACCGAAGATTCACAACCGCCGGCTATGATCGCTTTCACGTTCGGGACGAGCCCCGGGCGGACAGGGATAAGAACAATGGCTATCTGGAACCAACTCACTCACGCCGCTGTGGCGTTTCGCGAATTCATCGCCCCGACCTATCGCCCCGAGCGCCACTACATGCGCGGCCCGGGCCCGGCTTGTGCCCGTCGCGAGCACCAGCTTCATACCCGCGTGACGATCCACTGATTATGACCGTCACCTCGCGCCACGAAAGCCGCAAATCGCGGCCGACAACCGACCACCGTAGCACCACGCTGCGCGGCGAACGCCGCGCTTTGTCCACCCGCCTTTAAAGGTCTTGCGGCACCGCGCGTCCAATCGGACGCGCAAAGACGCTGCACACCTTGAACCCTGCCGCGGCGAAAGTCCGGCGTCCACGCCCCCACATCGCTGCACCGCCGCCTGCCGGAACTCCAATTCCGGCCAGCGGCAGCGCCTTGGCGCGTCAGTCCGAAAGCCCGACGGGCCTTCGGATCGCTGTCTCACCACATCTCGTGCTGGACGTTCAGGTCCTTGATCACCGGCACATCGCGCAGCATGGCCGAGACGCGGGCGATTTCGGGCCATGCCCCCTCCGCCTTGCGCGGCTCGGGATGCCAGCACACCAGCATCAGCAGATAGATGTCGGCGATCGACATGCGCTCGCCTGCCAGCCACAGCTTGCCTTCCAGCGCCTGGTCGACGATGCCGAAGCCGCGATCGACCTCGGCCAGCGCCGCCGCCTTCACCGCCTCGATGCCGTCGGGATCGGCCGTGTAGCGCGGCGCGTAATAGATGCGCAGCAGCGCTGGATACATCACCGAAGTCATGAACGTCATCCAGCGCAGGAAGTCAGGCCGGTCGGGTGCATCGGCTGCTGGCGCCAGTCCCGATGCCGGGTAACGCTCGGCGATCAGTTGGCACATCGCTGCCGACTCGGTCATCGCTCCGCCTTCCGGCAGCACCAGCGCCGGCACCTGGCCGAGCGGACTGATCTCGCGGAACCGCGTGTCGGGATCGACGCCCTTGACGACATTGGTGCGTTCGAACGGTGCCCCCGCCAGTTCCAGCGCGGCTTCGACCGCAAAACCGCCGCTGCCGGCGCGCGTGTAGAGCTGGTACATTCTCATTCCCCCTTTCCGGCATCTTAGCCGGCGATCCTGGCGCATCGGCCCGAAGATCGGAATCGATTTTCGGAAAGCACGATGCCACAGATCCAAACATTTCGAGCGTCCCTGGTGCGTCCGTTCGGACGCACTGCGCTCTAGTTGGCACGCCCGACGCAGGCTGCTCAAGCGTGGCATGCACTCGCCAGCCGGCTATTTTCACCGGGCCAGCCGATCCATTGCCGCTCTCTTGCAAAAAGTTTCGAACGGCTGTCGAAATCGCCTCGGCCAGCGCGACATCAGTTCAGCCCGCGATGATGCGGTGCTGGCAAACGCAGGAGACGACCATGCAGTACATGCTTCTCATCCACGTCGACGAGGCCGCGATGGCCGCAACGCCCGCTGACAAGGCCTATGAAATGGCCGCACCCTACATGGCCTATAACGAAGCGTTGATCAAAGCCGGCGCCATGGTCGGCGGCGAAAGGCTGACCCCGTCGTCCACCGGCACGGTCATCCGCGTCCGTGGCGACAAGACCGAGGTCCTCGACGGCCCCTTCGCCGACACCAAGGAACAGCTCGGCGGCTACTACATCATCGAGGCTCCCGATCTGGACGCCGCGATCAACTGGGCGGCGCGCTGCCCTGGCGCCAGCACCGGCACCATCGAGGTCAGGCCGATCTGGAAGACACGCTGACGGTGCCTGACATCGGCGACAGCGCCCGGGCGGCAGCCGAAGCCGCCGCCCGTCAAAGCTACGGCAAGCTCATTGCCTTCCTCGCCGCCCGCTCACGCGATGTCGCGGGCGCCGAGGATGCGTTGGCTGACGCCTTCGCCGAGGCGCTTGTCCGCTGGCCGCAGACGGGCGTGCCCACCCATCCCGAAGCCTGGCTGCTCACGGTCGCGCGTCGCCGCACCACCGACCGGCATCGCCGCCACGCAGTCCGTGAGGCGGCGCTGCCGCATCTCAGGCTGATCGGCGAGGAACTGGAGGAGGAGGCCGTGCGCGAAAAATTGCCCGACGAGCGCCTCGGCCTGCTTTTCGCCTGTGCCCATCCGGCCATCGATGCGAGCGTGCGCGCGCCGCTGATCCTGCAGACCGTGCTTGGCTTCGACGCGGCAACCATCGCCTCCGCCTTCTTGGTCTCGCCCGCCACCATGAGCCAGCGCCTGGTGCGGGCCAAGACACGCATCCGCCAGGCGGGCATTCCTTTCCGCGTGCCCGAAAGGCCTGAAATGGCTGAGCGGCTTTCGGCCGTACTGGAAGCGATCTACGCCGCCTTTTCCGAAGGCTGGGCCGATGCCGGGGGCACAGAATCCCGTCGCCGCAACCTCGCCTCCGAAGCCATCTGGCTCGGCCAACTCGTTGCCCGGCTGATGCCCGACGAGCCCGAGGCACTGTGTCTTCTATCCCTGATGCTCCACGCCGAGGCGCGCCGCCCGGCCCGGCGCGACACGGAGGGCAAATTCGTGCCGCTCGCCGAGCAGGACGTCCGTCTCTGGGATGCCGGCCTTATCGCCGAGGCCGATGCGCTTCTGGTCCGCGCCGGCTTCTTCGAAACCATGGGCCGCTACCACATCGAGGCGGCGATCCAGTCCGTCCACGCAGCCCGCCGGATGACCGGCCGCACCGACTGGCCGGCGCTCGCCATCTTCTATGAGGCGCTCACCACCATCACCGCCTCGCCGGTCGCCGCTGTTAACCGCGCGGTCGCCGTCGCCTATGCCGGCAACCCGGCCAACGGCCTGGCCCTGCTCGATGCCATGGGCGACCCCAGGCTCGACCAGTACCAGCCCTATTGGGCGGCACGCGCCGAACTTCTGTCGCTCGTCGGCCACGCGGAGGAGGCGAACCAGGCCTACGGGCTCGCCATCGGGCTCGAAACCGATCCCGCCGTGCGGGCATTTCTGGAGCGCAAGCGGGCAGGGGTGGCGGCCGGGTGAGCGTTGGCCCGTGCCTTCTCCCCTAGTGGGAGAAGGTGGATTGGCGCGCAGCGCCAAGACGGATGAGGGCTGTTGGAAGCGATGAGCGGGCGCAGAACAGGCGCCATCCCAGCGAACTCGGCAAAGCCGGTCCGTCCGCACCCCTCATCCGCCCTTTCGGGGCACCTTCTGCCGCAAGGGGAGAAGGAAGGCTTATCCGCCCAATCCCTCGAACAGCACCGTCGACAGGTACCGCTCGGCAAAGGACGGGATGATAACGACGATGTTCTTGCCGGCATTCTCCGGCCGCGAACCGACGACGACGGCCGCCTGCAGCGCTGCGCCCGAGGAGATGCCGACCGGCACGCCTTCCAGCCGCGCCACCAGCCGGGCATTGGCGATGGCGTCGTCGTTGGAGACCTTGATGATCTCGTCATAGATGGTCGTGTCCAGAACCTTCGGCGCGAAGCCGGCGCCGATACCCTGGATCTTGTGCGGGCCCGGCTGGCCGCCCGAAAGCACGGGCGAGCCCTCGGGCTCGACCGCCACGACATGCAGCGACGGCTTGCGGGCCTTGATCACCTGGCCGACGCCAGTGATCGTGCCGCCCGTGCCGATGCCGGCAACCAGGATGTCGATCGAGCCTTGCGTGTCGTTCCAGATTTCCTCGGCCGTTGTCTGGCGGTGGATTTCCGGATTGGCCGGGTTTTCGAACTGCTGCGGGATGATGGCGTTCGGAATGGTCTGCACCAGCTCCTCGGCCTTGGCGATGGCACCCTTCATGCCCTTGGCGCCTTCGGTCAGCACCAACTCGGCACCGAGCAGCGCCAGCATCTTGCGGCGCTCGATCGACATCGTTTCGGGCATGGTCAGGATAAGCTTGTAGCCCTTGGCGGCGGCGGCAAAGGCAAGGGCAATGCCGGTGTTGCCCGAAGTCGGCTCGATCAGCGTACTCTTGCCCGGCTCGATCTTGCCCGACGCTTCCAGTGCCTCAAGCATCGCAACGCCGATGCGGTCCTTGACCGAGGCGATCGGGTTGAAGAATTCGAGCTTGGCGAGGATGTTCGCCACAACGCCCTTGTCCTTGGCGAACTTGTCGAGCCGTACCAGCGGCGTGTCGCCAATGGTCTCGGTGATCGAGCCGTAGATGCGTCCGCGGCCGGGAATGCGGGTGGAGGTGACGGGCTTGTTCATGCGGTTTCGCTCCCTGCCGGATAATGCTTTTTTCGGCCCTGAAGATAGGGTGTCGCCGGGCAAATTCCGAGTGGGCGTCATGCTGATTGGCGACCATTGACGGAAACGTATTTCCGCAATGGCCAAATTAGTGGAAAAAGAATCCGTCCGGAGGCCTATTGGCGGGCGGCGATCGCTGCCGCCGCACCCACCATGAAGGCAGCTGCCGTGCGGTTCAGTGTCTTCAGCGCACGCGGGGTCTTCAAAAGCCAGCGCGCCTGCGAGGCCAGCGCCAGATAAGGGATCAGCACCACCAGCAACACCGCGATGGTGATAGCCACCAGGATGCCGTAGTCGGCCAATGTCACCGTCCTGAGGTCGACGACCGTCGGCGTGATCGCCAGGTAGAATATCATCGTCTTCGGATTGCCGAGTGTCACCGTAAGTCCCGCGAGGAAGCTGGAAAACAGCCCGCTCTTGCCCTTCTTCGCCTCGATCGTCTCAGGTGTGATGCCGCTGTTCCAGAAGCACCAGGCCAGATAGGCGAGATAGGCGACGCCGAGCCACTTGATGGCGAGAAACACCATGCCGAAGGTCTGCGCCACCATGGCAAGCCCCAGCACGACCGCGGTGAGATAGGTGAGGTCGCCCACCACCAGTCCCAGCGACATCGCCAGCGACGAGCGGAAGCCGGAGCCGAGCGCGCGTGCCACAAGTGCCGTCACGCCCGGGCCGGGAATGGCCGCGGCAATGGCGAGTGCGCCGCTATAGGCGAGAAATCCTGTAAGCGTCATCGGAACAGCCTGATTGTCGGTTGGTCGGCCGACCTATGCCACGAAAGCGGTTTCCTGTGAACGTCGCGACGTTGGGCCAGCGATCACATTTCCAGAAATAATGTGCCCGGACATCGACATTCGCCGCCTGCTCGTGTACCCGCACGGTCCCCGCCGCGGCCCGATCTGTCGAGCGCCGCCGACCCACGCAGCAAAATTCAGGATCTACATGATGCGACCGGCATACGGCGGCATAGACTTCGGCACTTCCAACTCCACCGTCGGCGTGATCGAGGATGGCCGCCCGCGCCTCGTCGCGCTCGAAGGCGAGAGCGTCACCCTGCCGTCGGCCATCTTCTTCAATTTCGAGGACGACAACACCGCCATGGGCCGCCGTGCCATCGGCGAATACACCGACGGCGCCGAGGGCCGCCTGATGCGCGCCCTGAAGAGCGTGCTCGGCTCGTCCCTTGTCCATGAAAAGACGCGCATCAAGGCCAAGCAGATCGCCTTCACCGACATTATCGGCATGTTCGTCGGTCACCTCAAGGACAAGCTCGAAAACCATGTCGGCGAGCCGGTCGAAAACGTCGTGCTCGGCCGCCCCGTGCAGTTCGTCGACGAGGACGCCAAGGCCGACGCCGACGCGCAGGGTGAGCTCGAAAAAGCCGCCCGCGCGCAAGGGTTCCAGCACATCGACTTCCAGTTCGAGCCGATCGCGGCCGCGCTTGACTACGAGCGCACGGTCAGCCGCGAGGAGCTGGCGCTGATCGTCGACATGGGCGGCGGCACCTCCGACTTCTCCATCGTCCGCGTTTCGCCCGAGCGTGCGGCGGCGGCCGATCGTAAGGCTGACATCCTGGCCAACCGTGGCGTCCACATCGGCGGCACCGATTTCGACCGCCTGCTCTCGATCGCCCACGTCATGCCCGAGCTCGGCTATCTCAGCGCGACCAAGGACGGCAAGCGTAACCTGCCCGCCGGCTACTTCATCGATCTCGCGACCTGGCAGCGCATCAACCTGCTCTACACCCCCAAGGCCAAGCTCGACATGCGCGCGATCCGCTTCGAGGCGGCCCGGCCCGACCTCGTCGATCGCATGATCGAGGTGGTCGACCAGCGCTTCGGCCATGCGCTCGCCACCCGGGTGGAGAAGGCCAAGATCGACCTCACCGACGCCGACAGCGCCACCGTCGAGGTCAACCTGCCGGCCGCGCAATTCACCGCGTCCTTCACACGCCAGCAGCTCGAAAACACGATCCGCACCGAGGTTGGCCGGGTGACGGCGACCGTCGCCGACACGCTGGCCGAGGCCAGCGTCCGCGCCGAAGACATCACCGCCGTCTTCCTGACCGGCGGCTCGACTGCCATCCCGCTCGCCCGCCAGAGCATTCTCGAACTGATTCCCGGCGCTAAGGTCGTCCAGGGCGACGCCTTCGGCTCCGTCGGCATGGGCCTCGCCCTCGACGCCCAGCGCAAGTTCGGCTGACGGAAGTTCGCTGATGAGTTTGTGGCAGTGCCGCCGTCGAGGCGGTGGCACTGTCGCGCCATGACGGTGCCGGAAACGGCTCGTCGCAGGGGGCATGCGCAGGGAAACCAGTTCAAAACGAGCAATTCACCCTGCCAGTGCGGGTCCCTCCACCTTCTCCGCCCGCACCAGTTCCTGCGCTTCCTCCACGGACGCGACATACGTCACCTCGGGCTGCCTGAGCCCATGCGTCATCAGCATGCGCCGCGTCTGCGGCGAGGCCCCTGCGATGTAGAAGCGCACGCCGGCTTTTGCGGCCTTGCGCGCCGCACCCTCCAGCACATTGGCCCCCGTCGAGTCAATCAGCGGCACGCGGCTGCAGTCGAGGATGAAGTTGCGGCGCTGGTCGGCGATGCGGTCGAGCACCGCACCCACCGTCGAGGCGGCGCCGAAGAAGAACGCTCCCGAGATCCGGTAGATCACCGTCGCGGCGTCTCCCGCATCACGTGACTCATAAGCGTGGCGGTCACCATTCACGTCATCGGCCACGTCCTCCTGCGCCAGCGGCAGCTCGGTTTCGACGGCCACGCTCTTGGCCATGCGGTCGATGAACAGCACCGAGCCCAGCGCGAAGCCTATGACAATGCCCTCGGTCAGGTCACGGAAGACCACCAGCAGGAACGTCACCAGGAGCACCAGCGCATCGCCGCGCGACGAGCGGATCAGCGTCGCGAAGGCCTGCTTTTCGATCATGTTCCAGGCCACCACCGCCAGCACGCCGGCTAGCGCCGACAGGGGGATGTATGACGCAAGCGGTGCCGCCACCAGCATGAAGGCGAGGAGGAACAGCGCATGCAGCATGCCCGCCACCGGCCCGTGCGCGCCGGCGCGCACATTGGTTGCGGTGCGCGCGATGGTGCCCGTGACGCAAATGCCTCCGAACAGAGCCGAGGCGACGTTGGCGAAACCCTGCGCCACCAGCTCGCAATTGGACCGGTGCCGACGGCCGGTCATACCATCCGCCACGACAGCCGACAGAAGCGACTCGATGGCGCCAAGCAGGGCAAAGGCCATCGCATCCGGCAGCACTGATATTGCCTTGTCCATCGTGAAGGTCGGCAAGGAGGGCCAGGGCAGGCTGCGCGGAATGCCGCCGAAACGCGTGCCGATTGTCTCCACTGGCAGGGCAAGCAAGGCTGCCGCCAGAGACGCCACGCCCACCGCGATCAGCATGCCCGGCCAATGCGGTCTGAGCCGCTTGAGCACAAGGATCGTGCCGATGGTCAGCGCGGCCACCGCCACCGCCGACGTATTCACCGTGCCTGCTGCCTGCGCCAGCGCCTCGATCTTCGGCAGCAGCGGCCCCGGCTCCTTGCCCGGCAAGGTCAGTCCGAACATCTCGCTCAGCTGGCTGGCGAAGATGATGACGGCGATGCCAGCCGTGAAGCCCACTGTCACCGGGTAGGGGATGAACTTGATGTAGGTGCCGAGCCTGAGATAGCCGATGACGACAAGCATGACGCCTGCCATCATTGTTGCCAGCAGCAGGCCATCGACGCCCTCGCGCGCCACGGTCGCCGCCACCAGCACGATGAAGGCGCCCGCCGGTCCGCCGATCTGGAACCGGCTGCCGCCCAGCGCCGAGATGATGAAGCCGCCGACAATGGCCGTGAACAGCCCCCGGTCCGGCGATACGCCGGAAGCAATGGCAATCGCCATCGACAGAGGCAGCGCCACGATCGCCACTGTCAGCCCGGCAATAGCATCGGCCTTGAATTGCCTGGTGCCATAGCCCTCGCGCAAAACCGTCACCAGCTTCGGCGTGAACAGCTCCGCGAAGCTCGGCTGCCTGTGCTGCGGTCCGTGCTGTCCTGGATTGCTGCCTGCGTCCATCATCCCACCACGTGGCAAACGCGGCGGGATCGTCGGCAGAACTGTCGGCGGTCGCGTCGCGACTACATCGCGCGGATCGTCAGGGAACTCAGGTTTTTTTCCTCAGCCGCACGCCCCGGCCGCCGGTGTCGCTCTCGCCGATCAGCTCCACGCCGGCAGCGTTCAGCGCCTCGACGACCTTGGTCAGCGTGTCGACCACGCCGCGCACCACGCCCTCGCTCGCTTCCATGCGCTGTATGGTTGGCACCGACACGCCTGCGAGGTCCGCGAGCGTCTTCTGGTCGATGCCTGCCAGCGCTCGTGCGGCGCGCATCTGTGCGGCTGTGATCACTGAGATGTTCCCGTCTCGATCCGCACTATAAATGTATCATACATTCATAGTGATGTTTCAAGCATCATTATTGATGCCTATGCCCCATGTTACGCGTCGCCCTCTGCTGGCCGCATCAGATAGCGGCTGACCAGCCAGCACAAAGTCGCCCAGGCAAAACCGGCGCACCAGCCCGCAAGCACGTCTGAAGGCCAGTGCACGCCGAGATATACCCGGCTGATGCCGACCATGAGTGTGGTCAGGATGGCGATGGAAAAGACAAAGACCGTCGTCGCCCGGCCCGGCAGGAAGCGCGCCAGCAGCGCACCCAGCGTCAGGTAGGTCACTGCCGACAGCATCGCGTGCCCGCTCGGAAAGCTCATCGTGTAGACCTGCGCCAGATGCGGTACGAGCTCGGGGCGAGGACGGTCGATGCCGAGCTTGAGCAGGCTCGACAGCACCTGACCGCCCGCCACCGAGACGAACACGAACAGCGCCGGCCCCCAGCGCCTGGTCATGCCGAGAAAGATGATAGTGATGGCGGTGATGTAGATCAGCACGGAGGCGCTGCCGAGTGCTGTGATGTCGCGCATGGCCTCTTCCATCCACAGCGGGCCGATCGGGTCGGCCGGGTTGCCCGCCTCGCGGAAGAACAGCAGGATGTCGGTGTCGAAGGCATGCGGGGCGGCGTCGCGCGCGATCTCGGAGAGCTCGACGAAGCCCCACAGGCCGCCGGCGATGATGATGCCGGCCGCCAAAAGCGAAAACTCGATCCTGTTCCACAATCTGTCGTGCATCGTCCTGTCGTTTCCGTTTCGCCGTTCGTCTTCGGGATGGCTCCTAATCGGCTGTTACGCAACAAGTGGGGAAGCCTTTCCCAAAGAAAAGGCGCCCATGCAAAAGGTCGCAGCGCATCAACCCGAGAACCACAATCGGTTTGCGAAGAGTGCGAGGCGGCACTCCAAAGTCTGCTGCGCGCGGCCTCGCCGATCACGCTTTGTGGAGCGGCCGATTTTCGGCGAAATTGTCATGCTGTTGTTATCTCCTCCCCTTAGCGGTGCCGGCGAACCCCAAGCCGTATGCTAGCCAGAGGTCGACATCATGAACCAACCCTACGATCAGAAGTTCCGCACCTCGATGCTCGAGGACAATGACGGTCCCGGCCACAACCCGACCGACAACCGGACCATGGGCGACATCATCGCGGCCCGCTTCTCGCGCCGCGGCTTCCTCAAGGGCTCGCTCGCCGTCTCGGCCATTGCCGCCACCGTCAGCCCCATCGCCATCATCCTGGCCGACGACGCCCGCGCCGCTTCGGGCTCGGCTTTCAACTTCGACGAGGTCGAGGCGGGCATCGACGACAAGCATCATGTCGCATCAGGCTATGATGCCGACGTGCTTCTGCGCTGGGGCGATCCGATCTTTGCCGATGCTCCCGAGTTCGATCCGACCAACCAGTCGGCGGAGGCGCAAGCCAAACAGTTCGGCTACAACAACGACTATGTCGGCTACATCGCGCTCGAAGGCTCGTCCGACCACGGCCTGCTCGTGGTCAACCACGAATACACCAACGAGCACCTGATGTTCCCGGGTATCGTCAAGCTCGTCGATGGCAAGGTCGAGGTTGCGCCTGCCGACCAGAAGCGCGTCGACATCGAGATGGCAGCCCATGGCGGTTCGATCGTCGAGATCCGCAAACAGGACGGCAAGTGGCAGCCCGTCCGCGATGGCAAGCTCAACCGACGCATCACCTCGTCCACCGAAATGCAGATTACCGGCCCGGCCGCTGGCAGCGACCGCTTGAAGACCAATGCCGACGCGACCGGCACCAAGGTTTTCGGCACCGTCAACAACTGCGCCGGCGGCGTCACGCCCTGGGGCACCTACATCATGGCCGAGGAGAATTTCCACGGCTATTTCGGCGGCGAACTGCCCGCCGGTCACCCCGAGGCCGCCAATTACAAGCGCGTCGGTGTGCCCGAGGGCACCTATGAATGGCACAAATTCTATGACCGCTTCGACGTTGCCAAGGAGCCGAACGAGCCGAACCGCTTCGGCTGGATCGTCGAGGTCGACGTCAACGACCCGAACTCCGTGCCGAAGAAGCGCACTGCCCTCGGTCGCTTCCGCCACGAAGGTGCTGAATCGATCGTGGCTGGCGACGGCCGCGTCGTCTTCTACCTCGGCGACGACGAGCGCTTCGACTACGTCTACAAGTTCGTGACCAAGGGCAAGTTCAACGCCAACGACCGCGCCGCCAATCTCGACCTGCTCGATGAAGGCACGCTTTATGTCGCCAAGTTTGCCGAAGACGGCTCGTTCGTCTGGCTGCCACTGGTCCAGGGCGAGGGCCCGCTGACGGCTGCAAACGGCTTTGCCAGCCAGGCAGACGTGGTCATCGAGGCCCGCCGCGCCGGCGACCTGCTCGAGGCCACCAAGATGGACCGTCCCGAAGACATCCAGCCCAACGGCGTCAACGGCAAGGTCTATGTGATGCTGACCAACAACTCGAAGCGCAAGACCGACCAGGTCGACGCCGCCAATCCGCGCGCCGAAAACGCCTTCGGCCACATCATCGAGCTGGTCGAAGACGCAGGCGATTTCACGGCTACCAAGGGCAAGTGGGAAATCCTGCTCAAATGCGGCGACCCCTCGGTCGCCGAGGTAGGCGCCTCGTTCTCGACCTCGACCACTGAGAATGGCTGGTTCGGCATGCCCGACAACTGCGCCGTCGACTCCGCCGGCCGCCTTTGGGTCGCCACCGACGGCAACTCGCCCAAGGCCACCGGCCGCACCGACGGTCTCTGGGCTGTCGACACCGAGGGTGATGCCCGCGCTACCTCCAAGCTGTTCTTCCGCGTGCCTGTCGGCGCCGAAATGTGCGGCCCGCTGTTCACGCCTGACGACCAGACGGCCTTCGTCGCCGTCCAGCATCCGGGCGACGGCGGCGAGGATTGGGAAGGCTTCGGCCGTCCGTCCTACTACGAGGACCTTTCGACCCGTTGGCCCGACTTCAAGCCCGACATGCCGGTCCGTCCTGCCGTCGTCGCCATTACCAGGCAGGGCGGCGGCAAGATCGCCGTCTGATCCGGACAGAACCTATGTGACGACAATGGGGGCCGTTGGCCCCCATTTTTTTGCGCGTTGCCGCGTTGGCCGCGGATTCAAGCGCTGATGCTGCACGCGATGCAACCTTGAAGGTTGACTGTGGCGTGCCCCTTCCACCGTCATTCCCGGCCCGTGAGCCAGTGAAACGAGCGGAGAGTGTCGGGAATCCATGCTGAGACGGCGACGGACCAGGATCGGTGCAGGATTTGCACCTGTGTCCGATCTTACAAGCTCGGGAAGAGCGGTAATTGCCAGCTACGCCCTATTTCCCGGCCAGTGCCGGCCCGAGCGTGATCAGCGCCACCGCGATCACCGCAAAGCCCACGCCCACGCCCTGGATGCCGGTCAGCCTCTCGCCGAAATAGAGGATGGCGACGAGGTTGACGGCAATCAGCTGGATCACCGCCGACAGCGAGAACGACACCGACATGCCGAACTCGCGCACCAGTCGCAGCATGATCAGATTGCCCAGCGAATAGAGGATCAGCGTCACCACCAGCTTGCCGATGGTTGGCTCGATGCCCCAGGTCTTGGCCACCATCGCGGCAATCAGGAATATGACGGTCGAAAAACCAAGCAGCGAAAGGCCGACAACGGACATTTTCAGGCAAGCTCCCACGAGTGCCCGCGATTTGCTCCGAATGCCGCCCCGGCGTCAAGCACGCCAGCGACCCGCTCCAACGCTATCGCGGCATGGCGGCCATTTTGGGCTTCTGACCGCTGGGTTGCTGCGGCTCATTCCAGATCTGGACCGTCTTGCCCTTCTGCAATGTTACGGCATCGATGAATGGCACGACGGCCCCGGAGCTGGCGCTCCATGCGCCAGCTCCTTGTCGCCCGCCTGATCGCGCTGGGCGGCCCGCGACAACGCCTGCGAAATCAAATCAGCTGCCCGCCCGCCGGGATCGTCGCAACGACCCGCGCCGACAGAGCGAGGTCGTCGTTGGTCGCCAGCACCGCCAGCGACGTCACCGGCAATTCCGCCAGCGTCTGCCGGCGCCACCCCTCCGCCAGCGCGGCTAGGTCGGCCGTCTCGGCAACTGTCAATGCAGCGGTGAAATGGTAGATGCCGACCACGTAGAAGCGCGTCTGCCGCGCGCCGCACGCGCTTTGCACAAGCCCGAGCACATCCTCGCCGTTGTGACGACAAGGGTAGACCGGCAGGTAGATGCGGCCGGTATTGATGCGGCCGAGAAACGGCCCGGCGAGCCGGATTGACAGAGGGCCCAGCGAGGCAAGCGCCCCGGCAGCGGCCTGCGCACAACGCTCGACGTCCGCTTTGCTCAGGCCGCCGACGATGGTCGCATGCAGCTTCGATGTCCGCTTGCGGCCAAGCTCCCACGCAATCTTGTCGCTGAACGAAAACGAGCGAAGCTCCGCCTCGAATGCTCGAAACGCCTCGGATGCGGAGAGCCCACTCGCATCTACGGGCACGACCAGCGAATATCTCGGCGCCTCGTAGCGCCCGTTGCGGTAGTCCGTCTCGTCTTTGCCTACGATGATCTCGGCGTGGCCGGGGGCTACCAGCGGCAGATGGGCAAGGCGATAGGCATCGTCGAACGTCAGCGCCTCGCCGGGAATAAAGCCCCGGCGCGACGCGTCATAGACCATGTCGGTGTCGTCGCAGAATGATGTCATGGGGCAGCGGGCATGCGGCAATTTCGTCCTGAGGCGTCGGCCGAACCGGCTACGGCTTGACCATCAAAACCCATTCCTGGCCCGGATTGTCCCAGCCGTCCTTCACCATTGGCCGCCTTGCGATCTCGCGATAGCCGCCGTTGTCATAGAGCCGCCGCGCCCGGGTGTTGGCGTCGGAGACGATCAGGCTGGTGCCCTGGCAGCCGGTCGCCTCGGCGATCTCATCGGCCATGGCGAGCAGCCGCGACCCAAAACCCTGCTTGCGCGCTTCCGGCATCGTGGCGACGACATTGACGTACCAGCTGCCCACCGCCATCGCCTCGAGCTCGTTCATCGGCACGAACATGGCGGGTGTGTCGGGATCGGGCACGGACGCCACGATCGGATAGCCGATCAGGCAGGCCAGCACCTTGCCGTGCTCCAGCACGACCGAGTTGCGGTAGGAAAAACTGCCGGTCTCGCGCAACGCCCGCTGCCGGCCGACCTCCCACGGGTCGCCGCCTTCGGCCATCTTGGTCCACAGGTAGAGCGGCAGCCCGTCGCCGGCCATGTTGACCAGTCGCGCCAGCACCGCCGCGTCGTCCTTGGTGGCGGGGCGCGCATGGGCTGTCAGCCCCTCGTCGCTGGGCAGGGCTTCCTCGGCCATGGCATCCTCCCTCGCAGCGGTCGCAACGACCGCAAGCTGCATTGGAGCGCGCGATGCCGCCTGCGTCAACCTTGCCCGCCATCGCGCTCCGCAGTCTCGATTTTAAACTTGATATTTATAGTCATGTTTTGTAGTCGTGCTGCAGCGATGAAACGGCGGGGCGCGACAGCACCTGCCGCTCGAACAACACAAGGAGGCAGAGATGATGCATTTCCCTCCCGCCCGCGCGGCGGCGCCGACTGAGGTTGGCCTCTCCGGCTACATCAAGCTGTTCGCCCGGGTTGAAACCTTGCAGGCGCGCGTGAATTCGGCCCGCGCCGCCGCGTCCGACAGCCTGGAGCGGCTCAACACCGCACCCCGGCCCGAGATCGGCGACGGCTCGGCCTTCATGGCCCTGCTCGACCTCCACCGCAGCGACCGAGAGGCGCTGTTCGAGGCGATGCGCCAGCTCGACGCCGCCCGTGCCGCCCTGCGAACCGCCGCCCACGAGGCCACCAACCCATGACCCGCCAGGAGACACCAATGGCCCATCTCGACGACCACGATCGCCGCGCCGACGAGGCCGAGGCCATCCTGCGCACCGCCGTCATGAACGGCTTTTCGGATGCCATGCGCAAGTCCGGCCTGCCGCCGATGGTGGTGCTGCGCCTTGCCGCGCGCGCCGTAGGGGCCGTCTACCGCGAGGCGGCCGACGCCCATTCCGGCCCCTATGCCTGCGGTTGCGGCTGGTGCCCGCAGGATGGCGCCGATGTCGACCTGCTGTGCTCGGCCCTCTTCGGCGCGGCCGCCCGCCGCCGCGCGCGCGACCTCGGCACCATGCAGGTCGCCGGCCGGGCGTGAGCCTTGCCCTTGCAAACCCGCACCGCCCTGCTTGTTAACCCTTGCCGCCCCTGCTAAAGCGCGGCGCATGACCACACCGCTCGACCACATCCGCAATTTCTCCATCGTTGCCCATATCGATCACGGCAAGTCGACACTTGCCGACCGCCTGATCCAGTCCACCGGCGGACTGGAGGCGCGCGAGATGACCGAACAGGTCCTCGACAACATGGACATCGAGCGTGAGCGCGGCATCACCATCAAGGCCCAGACCGTCCGCCTCAACTACAAGGCCAAGAACGGCGAGGACTATGTCCTCAACCTGATCGACACGCCCGGCCACGTCGACTTCGCCTATGAAGTGTCGCGTTCGCTGTCGGCCTGCGAGGGTTCGCTGCTCGTCGTCGACGCTTCGCAGGGCGTCGAGGCCCAGACGCTCGCCAATGTCTACCAGGCCATCGACAACAACCATGAGATCGTCGTCGTCCTCAACAAGATCGACCTGCCCGCCGCCGAGCCCGAGCGCATCAAGGAGCAGGTCGAGGAAGTCATAGGTATCGACGCCTCACAGGCTGTCTACATCTCGGCCAAGACCGGCCTCGGCATCCCCGACGTGCTCGAGGCGATCGTTACCCAGCTGCCGCCGCCGCGCGAGGGTGACATCGACGCCCCGCTCAAGGCTATGCTGGTCGACAGCTGGTACGACACCTATCTCGGCGTCATCGTCCTGGTCCGTGTCATCGATGGCAAGCTCAAGAAGGGCCAGACCATCCGCATGATGGAGACCAACGCCAAATATCTGGTCGAGCGCACCGGCGTCTTCACGCCCAAGATGGTCCAGGTCGACGAGCTTGGGCCTGGCGAGTTCGGCTTCTTCACCGGCTCGATCAAGGAAGTGGCTGACACTCGCGTGGGCGACACCATCACCGAGGACAAGCGCCCCACCGCCCAGGCACTGCCGGGCTTCAAGCCGGCTCAGCCGGTGGTGTTCTGCGGCCTGTTCCCCGTCGACGCCGCCGACTTCGAGGACCTGCGCGCCGCAATGGGCAAGCTGCGCCTCAACGACGCGTCCTTCTCGTTCGAAATGGAAACCTCGGCCGCACTCGGCTTCGGCTTCCGCTGCGGCTTCCTCGGCCTGCTTCACCTAGAGATCATCCAGGAGCGTCTGGAGCGCGAGTTCAATCTCGACCTCATCGCCACCGCGCCCTCGGTCGTCTACCGCATGAACCTCAACGACGGTTCGACCAAGGAACTGCACAACCCCGCCGACATGCCCGACGTGGTCAAGATCGCCTCGATCGAGGAGCCTTGGATCCGCGCCACCATCCTCACGCCCGACGACTATCTCGGCTCGATCCTCAAGCTCTGCCAGGAGCGCCGTGGCATCCAGGCCGACCTCTCCTATGTCGGCAAGCGCGCCATGCTGGTCTACGACCTGCCGCTCAACGAGGTCGTGTTCGACTTCTACGACCGCCTGAAGTCGATCTCCAAGGGCTACGCCTCCTTCGACTACCACCTCACCGACTACCGCGAGGGCGACCTCGTCAAGATGTCGATCCTGGTCAACGAGGAGCCGGTCGACGCGCTCTCGATGCTCGTCCACCGCACGGCGGCCGAAAAGCGCGGCCGCGTCATGGTCGAGAAGCTGAAGGAGCTGATCCCGCAGCACATGTTCAAGATCCCGGTCCAGGCCGCCATCGGCGGCAAGGTCATTGCCCGCGAGACCATCTCGGCGCTGCGCAAGGACGTCACCGCCAAGTGCTACGGCGGCGACGTCACCCGCAAGCGCAAGCTGCTCGAGAAGCAGAAAGAGGGCAAGAAGCGCATGCGCCAGTTCGGCAAGGTCGACATCCCTCAGGAAGCCTTCATCCAGGCGCTCAAGATGGGCGACAACTGACGCCTTCTCTTCCTTCTCCCTGCCTGCGGGGGTGAGGAGCGTTCGGCCAAGGCCGACCAGTCGACAACGATTTGTCGACTGGAGCGACGAACGCCAGGAGCCATAGCGGAGGGCGGTGGCCCAACGGGCCGGATGAGGGCGGCGCAAACGCCTCAATCCTCCTCTCCCCCACGGGGAGAGGGTGGCCGCGCAGCGGCCGGGTGACGGGGACTCCTGGCGCCACCCTACCCTATCACTTCACGGCAAAATCCACCGTTTCCTTCACTGTTCCATCGACGGCGATCTGCGCCTGATAGGTGCCGATAGGCCAGCCGGCGTCGGGCTTGGTGATCGAGGCATCGACATGGTTGTCGATCATACCGATTTCAAAGCTGGCTTCATCGATCTTGTAGTTCGCGGGCGCGACGCCGCCCGAATTCACCGAGACCCAACTCACGGTCACCTTCGACCCTGAGGCCACGGCGTCGGTCAGGTCGGCGGAGAGGAAAATCTTGGCCGTGTCAGGCGCAAATGCCGCTTGTGTTTCTTCGGCGTCCTCGCTTGCCGACAGCACGATGTTTTCGAACCCGTCGGCCTGCGCATGCTGCGCAAACGCTCCAACTGCGACCAGTGCGGCGGCGCCCATCATCATCGACCGAATGCGCATGTTCTTCCCCAAGGATTGAAACGCCGCCCGCGCCCGACTCATGCAGTACGCGCCAGCAGCGGCTTGGTAGAACGGACGGGCCGGGGTTTGTCCATGAGGGCGGGGAGAGCTGTAGCAAGCGTCACAAAGTCGGTGTTAAGAAATCAGGAAGCGCCCTGTCCGTCATGACGTGGAACGCGACCTTAGACGTTTGAAGGGGCTTTCTCAAACCGCATCAGCCAATTCACCTCCCAGGTTTCGCCGCCATCGGCCGACATCGCCTGCTCCCAGCGCGGGCTTGTGCCGGGCAGCCAGAGAAACCGAACCAGCACCGGCACACCACCCTCGACATCGTCGCCAAAAAAAGCGCCGCGGCCGTTTTCGAATTTGCCGACCATCGCGGGGAACAGCCGGTGGCTGCGGGTGTCGCTCCAGTAGATCGACCACAGGGCGGTCTCGGGGTTGTAGAGCCTGAGCGTCATGCCGGTGAAGCCGCGCTCGGGCACCGCCATCTGGTCGATGTGGCCGCCAAAAGTCCCGTCAGGCGCCTGCATCACCTTTTCGACATGCGAAAAGGCGGAAAAGGTTTCCCACTCGCTTGAGCCCACCAGCCGCTCGCGCAGGCGCTCGTTGGTCGCCGATCACAAAGTCGAAATCATCAAAGCCACTCATGTCATCCTCCTCCGGTTCTAGGAAGAATAGTCGATGCCTCCTGACAACCTTCTGTCAGGAGCTGTCAGGGTGGCTTGACCTCGCTTCTTCGGCGGGTTCATCTGCCGCCGCGATACCGCCACACCTTCCTCCTAACGCCCGTTCCATGAAATCCCTGGCCGTCCTCCTTGCCCTGGCAACCCTCTCCGCCTGCGCTGCCCGCGTCCCGGTGCCGCCAGCACCCGTCACAGCGCCCCAGCCCGTGGTCGAGCCGCTGCCATCAGGGGTCAAGCCGCTCACCGTCGAGCAGGACGAGCAGATTTCCCAGCACTGACGGGGACTGTTTTCTTCCCACGTTCCGGATTTTCTTTGTTGGGCCGCGAAGGATCGCGACCCCAGCGGTTGGCCTTGCCATTCCACCGGCCGCCGCCGAGCGCGACCGTATCCTGGCCCAATGCGCAGCGCGGGAGGCGGCCTCTTGCCAGCGCCAACCCGAGGAATAAGCTGTGTCAGGGGATCATGGAGGCCGCGACGAAAAGATGTCCAAGGGCGTGGTCGAAGGCGAGAAGATCGATGTCGGCTTTTCCGGCCGCCGCTGCATCCATTCGCGCAATTGTGTGCTTGGCAATCCGCACGTGTTCGAGCCGAATGCGCCGGGCGAGTGGATCCACCCCGATGCGGCTTTGGCCGAGCAGATCGTCGCCATCGCCGAAAGCTGTCCGTCGGGCGCCATCACCTATCGTCGCAAGGATGGCGGCCCGCAGGAGGCGCCGCCCGTCGTCAACACCGTGCGCATCCGCGAGAACGGCCCGCTCGCCGTGCATGCCGAGATCGTCTTCAATGGCGAGACCTTCCACCGCGCAACCTTGTGCCGCTGCGGAGCATCCCAGAACAAGCCGTTCTGCGATGGCAGCCACAGCAAGATCGGCTTTGCCGCGACCGGCGAGCCGGCGCTGAAGGAGAGCCAGCCGCTCGCCGCTCGTGACGGCCCGCTGGTGCTGACGCCGCAGCCCAATGGCAACCTCAAGCTGGAAGGCAATGTCGAGATCGTCACCGGCACAGGCCACACGGTCGACCGCGCGACAAAAGTCTGGCTCTGCCGCTGCGGCAACTCGGCCACCAAGCCGTATTGCGACGGTTCGCACAAGAAGATCGGCTTCGTCGCATGACGGGCAGACGCGGCACCGACCTCGGAAAAGGAGCCGCACGACAGGCCGTCGCTTCTGAGCCGGTCGAATGGTCTGTCTGGCCAATTTTCCTTTCCCGGGGATATCGGCTAAGCGGAACGGAGCTTTTGAACTCTGGAACTTCCGCGCATGCACGCCAGCCACCACGCCCCGCTTTTCCTCGGCATAGACACCGGCGGCACCTATACCGATGCGGTGCTCTGGAGTGAGGAACCCAGGGGTTCGGGTACCGTCATAGCCAAGGCCAAGTCGCTCACCACCCGCCACGACCTGGCCGAGGGCATCTCGGGCGCGGTCGATGCGGTGCTGGAGAAGGCCCGTGTCGACCCCGCCGCCATCAAGCTGGTGTCAATGTCCACCACGCTCGCCACCAACGCGCTGGTCGAAGGCCAGGGAGGGCGCGTGGCGCTGGTCATGATCGGGTTCTCCGAGGCCGACCTTGGCCGCGACGGCCTCAAGACAGCACTCGGGACCGACCCGCTGGTGCTGTGCGAAGGCGGCCACGACGTCCACGGCAATGCTCGCCCCCTCGACCTGGCACCGCTCGAAGCCGCGCTGCCGGAGCTGGAAAAATCAGTCTCGGGCTTTGCCGTCTGCGCCTATTTCGCCACCCGCAACCCCGCCCACGAGATCGCTGCGCGGGACCTTATCCGCGAGCGCACGGGCCTGCCCGTCACCACCAGTCACGAACTCTCGGCCAAGCTCGGCGGCCCGCGCCGGGCGCTGACGACGTTGCTCAACGCGCGCCTGATCTCAATGATCGACCGCCTGGTCGCTGCGACCGAAGGCTTTCTGGAGGCTCGGAAAATCAATGCGCCGCTGATGGTGGTGCGTGGCGACGGCGCGCTGGTGTCGGCCGGGTTCGCTCGCCAGCGTCCGATCGAGACCATTCTCTCCGGCCCCGCCGCCAGCCTCGTCGGCGCGCGCTACATGACCGGCCTCGACAACGCCGTTGTCTCCGACATCGGCGGGACCACGACAGACGTCGCCGTGCTCGATCATGGTCGTCCGCGACTTGACCCCGAGGGCGCTACCGTAGGCGGCTTCCGCACCATGGTCGAGGCTGTCGCCATGCGCACTTTCGGTCTTGGCGGCGACTCCGAGGTTTCGCTGGAAGAAGGCGGGCTGACACCCCGTATCAAGCTCGGGCCGCGCCGCGTCGTGCCGCTGGCGCTTGCCGGCATGATCCATGGCGAGGCAGTTACGGGCGAACTGGAGCGGCAGCTGCGCGCCCCCAATCCCGGTCGCATGGACGGCCGCTTCGCCGTGCGCACCGGCGTGCCGGAACAGCTCGCGGCAGGGCTGACCGCGCCAGAAGCCAAGCTCTACGACCAGATCGGCGCCACCCCGCTGCCCATCGACCGCCTGCTCACCTCGAACGCCCAGAACGCCACGCTCAACCGTCTGGTGTCGCGCGGGCTGGTCCATGTCGCAGGCTTCACTCCGTCGGATGCGGCGCATGTTATGGGCCGCCAGGCCAATTGGGACGAGATATCAGCACGGCTGGGTGCGGAGCTGTTCGCCCGCAAGCGCGACGGCCGTGGCCAGCCGATCGCTGCGACGCCGGAAATCTTGGCCGAGCGCGTGCTTGTGGCGCTCACCCGCCTTTCGGCCGAAGTAATCCTCGAAACAGCCTTTGCCGAGGACGGGCTCGACGGTGCCGCTACCGTCGCGCACGCGCTGGTGCAGCGCGCGGTCGACGCGCATCCCGGCATCGCCCGCTTCACGGTTGCGCTGGACCGGCCGGTGATCGGGCTGGGTGCTTCGGCGCCGCTGCATTATGCCGGCCTGCCGCCGCTCGTCGGCAACGAATGCGTGGTTCCAGAGGATACCGATGTCGCCAATGCGCTAGGCGCGGTGGTCGGCCAGGTCAGGGTCACGGCCGAGGCGCGCGTCAGCCAGCCTAAGGAAGGCCTGTTCCGCGTCGCGGTCGGCGAACTCCTGCGCGACTTCACCGACGAGGCTGCGGCAATGGCGTTGGCCGAGGCTGAAGCGCGCGCGATCGTGGCGACCAAGGCGCGCGACGCCGGTACCGATGCCGCCGAGATTGATGTCGCTGTCGACATCAAGGCGTCGACGGTCGAGAGCCAGCGTATGTTCATTGAGGCGCATGTGGTTGCGACCGCCAGCGGCCGGCCCCGCATCGCCGTTTGACGGCTGAATCGTTTCGTTGCGGGCGATGGGCGGCACGCGAAATGCCGCCTGCAACAATGGACGAATTGACCCTGCACGCTTTGCGTGCCAAACGCCCGAAAACCTTGTTTTGAACGCCCCTGCGGCGCCGGACATTCTGGAGCGCATGTCATGACCGACACCGTCGACCTTCACGGCCTTTCGATTTCTCGGGAATTGCACGACTTTGTCGTTGCCGAGGCTCTGCCTGGGACGGGTGTGGATGCGGATGCGTTCTGGTCGGGTTTTGCCGACATCGTGCATGATCTCGGGCCGAAGAACCGGGCTTTGCTTGAGAAGCGCGACGACTTCCAGCTGAAGCTCGACGCCTGGTACCGCAAGCACGGCGCCCCGCACGACATGGCCGCCTACAAGGCGTTTTTGTCCGACATCGGCTATCTGATCCCGGAAGGTCCGGCCTTTGCGGTGACCACCGAGAATGTCGACCCCGAGATCGCCACGGTTGCCGGCCCGCAGCTGGTGGTGCCTGTGATGAATGCGCGTTACGCGCTGAACGCTGCGAACGCCCGCTGGGGTTCGCTCTATGATGCGCTCTACGGCACCGATGCGATCCCCGACAGCGATGGTGCCGAGAAGACCAGGGGCTACAATCCCAGGCGCGGTCAGAAGGTCATCGCCTGGGCCAAGGCGTTTCTGGACGCGTCCGCGCCGCTGACACAGGGCAGCTGGTCGGACGTGACAGGGCTTGCGGTCGAGGGCGGGCAGCTGAAGCTTGCGAGCGCTTCAGGCGCGGTTGCGCTGCGCGACGCAAAACAGTTCGCCGGCTATCGTGGCGAGGCAAAGAATCCCGACGCGGTGCTGCTGGTGAAGAATGGCCTGCATGTCGAGGTCGTGGTCGACAGGGAGAGTGCGATCGGCAAGTCCGATCCGGCCGGCATCTCCGACATGATCCTGGAATCTGCGCTGACCACCATCCAGGACTGCGAGGATTCGGTTGCGGCGGTGGACGCCGAAGACAAGGTTGCCGTCTACCGCAACTGGCTTGGCCTGATGAAGGGTGATCTGTCCGAAACCTTCGACAAGGGCGGCAAGCCGGTTACCCGCAAGCTCAATGCCGACCGTGAGTACACCGGCGCCGATGGCAGGACTGTCTCGCTGCCCGGCCGCTCCTTGATGCTGGTGCGCAATGTCGGCCACCTGATGACCAATCCTGCGATCCACGACCGCGACGGCCACGAGGTGCCGGAGGGCATCATGGATGCGGCTGTTACCGCTTTGATCGCCCTGCACGACGTCGGCGCCCATGGCCGCCGCATGAACAGCCGTGCCGGTTCGATGTATGTCGTCAAGCCGAAGATGCATGGCCCCGAGGAAGTGGCCTTTGCCGTCGAGATCTTCGACCGCGTCGAACGCCTGGTCGGCATGCCCAGAAAGACTATCAAGATGGGCATCATGGACGAGGAGCGGCGCACCACCGTCAACCTTAGGGAGTGCATCCGTGCCGCCAAGGAACGCGTGGTGTTCATCAACACCGGCTTCCTCGACCGCACCGGCGACGAGATCCACACCTCGATGGAAGCCGGCCCGATGGTGCGCAAGGGCGACATGAAGCAGGCGCCGTGGATCAATGCCTATGAGGCCTGGAATGTCGACACCGGGCTCGAATGCGGCCTGTCGGGCCATGCCCAGATCGGCAAGGGCATGTGGGCGATGCCCGATCTGATGGCAGCGATGCTGGAGCAGAAGATCGCTCATCCGAAGGCCGGCGCCAACACAGCCTGGGTGCCGTCGCCGACGGCAGCGACGCTGCATGCCACCCACTACCACAAGGTCGACGTGCACCAAGTGCAGGCCGAGCTGAAGAGCCGGCCCAAGGCGCGTCTCGACGACATTCTGTCGGTGCCTGTTGTCGTCCGTCCCAACTGGACACCCGATGAGATCCAGCGCGAGCTCGACAACAACGCGCAAGGCATTCTCGGCTATGTCGTGCGCTGGATCGACCAGGGCGTCGGCTGCTCGAAGGTTCCAGACATCAACGACGTCGGGCTGATGGAAGACCGCGCCACCTTGCGCATTTCCTCCCAGCACATCGCCAACTGGCTGCGTCATGACGTCTGCTCGCACATCCAGGTGATGGACTCGCTGCAGCGCATGGCAGCCATCGTCGACCGCCAGAATGTCGGCGATCCGCTCTACCGACCGATGGCGCCCGAGTTCGACCAGTCGACCGCCTTCCGCGCCGCCTGCGATCTCGTCTTTGAAGGCCGCGCCCAGCCCAATGGCTACACCGAACCGGTGCTCCACAAGCGCAGGCTCGAGCTCAAGGCCAAGGAAAGAGTTTAGATTTCTCGGGTATGATGCCCGGTGAGATTTTGACAGCCTGATGATTATGACTGCGCTTTACGCCGCCCCCCTCTGGCCTGCCGGCCATCTCCCCCACAAGGGGGGAGATCAGGCCTTCATGCACGCCTCAGCTAATCAACCGCGAGGCAAAGGGGACCTCTTAGGACTTTACAGAGCGGGCGGTAGGCGGCACCTGCCGATCTCCCCCCTTGTGGGGGAGATGGCCGGCAGGCCAGAGGGGGGTGCGAAAGAGCTCGCCATTTCCGCAAGGTACCGGGCATCATGATCCTGCTCGCCATCGACTGTGCCGCAAGCCTCTGTGCCGCAACTGTCTATGACGCCGGTGCGAGCATAGAACTCGGCCGTTCCGTGCGCGATCTCGGCAAGGGCCATGCCGAACATTTGATGGCCGTGATCGATGAGGCGTTGGCGCAGGCTGGCAAAAGTTATGCCGATCTCGGACGGATTGCCGTCTCCACCGGTCCGGGCTCCTTCACCGGCGTGCGCGTCGGCGTCTCCGCCGCTCGTGGCTTTTCGCTGGCGCTGAAAATCCCGGCCGTTGGCGTCACCACGCTGGAGGCCCTGGCCCAGGAGACGCGCGATGCTCTGGGCGAGCGCCCGGTATTTGCCGCGCTCGATGCTGGTCGCGCGGAAATTCACGCTGCTCTCTACGACGAAAGCGGAGCGGTGCTGCGCGAGCCTGCGGTGTTGTCGCTTGAAGAAGCAGCGACAATTGCCGCTTCTGGTGCGGTGGCGCTTGCCGGTACGGCGGCGCGGATGGTTGCCGATGCCGTTGTCGTCGACAAGGTTTTCCAGTTCGGGCCGATGCTGGCGACGGCCGACATCGGAACCTATGCGCGCCTTGCTGCTGGCAAGGCGCTTGGTGAAAGGCCGAAGCCTGTCTATCTGAGAGCGCCCGATGCCAAGCCGCAGGCCGGTTTCGTGCTGCCGAGGGAAGCCAAATGAGACTGCCTTTCTGGCCGAAGCGGGATTACGCGCTTGAACTCCTGACCATTGGCGACAGCACGGCCATCGCGCCGCTGCACCATGAGGACTTCGTGCGCCCCTGGTCGGCGGAGGAATTTTCGTCGCTGCTCGAACAGGACACGGTGTTCGGCTTTGCCGTGCGTGAAGTAGGCCAAGGCGCTGCCGCACCCGCCGGCTTCGTGCTGGCGCGGCTGGCGGCGGGCGAGGCGGAGATATTGACCATCGCCGTGTCGCGCAGCCACCGCCGGCATGGGCTCGGCTGGCGCCTGATGGATGCGGTGCTGCGCGAGTTGCATGGCCAGCGCGCCGAGGCGCTTTTCCTCGAGGTCGACGAGACCAACGCGCCGGCGATCGGTCTCTACCGCAAGTTCGGCTTCCATGAGGTCGGCAAGCGCCCGAACTACTATCAGTCGGCGCAGGGCGCTACCGGTGCGCTTGTCATGCGGCTCGATCTTCGTTAGCCAGAAGCCCTGCTGGAGCATTTCCAGGAGGCCGTGAAGCGGTTTTCGTGAGACCTGCGACAAAACAATGAGATAGAGCGCTTTCGAGAAAAGTGCTCCGATTGAAGGTATCGAGCGCTACATGATCGGAAAGATCCGCACAGGGTTGGCGCTCGCATGGATGGTCGCTGCCTCGCTGGTGCTTGTGCCGCTGCAGCTCATCTCGATGAAAACAGGCCTGTGGCCCGAAACCGTAATCCTCAAGATCTGGCATCGCGCCATGTTGTGGGCGCTTGGCATGCGCGTCCGCGTCGTCGGCGAGATGGTGAAGACCCGGCCGTTGATGATTGCTGCCAACCATATCTCCTGGACCGACATCATGGCGCTCGGGTCGCGCTTCGACGTGACCTTCATTGCCAAGTCGGAGCTGAATGGCTGGCCGATCTTCGGCTTCCTGTCGCGGCTGCAGCGCACCGTGTTCATCGAGCGCGAGCGCAAGCGCAAGTCGGGTGACCAGGCGAGCGAGATCGCCCGCAGGCTGGCTGCCGGCGACGCCATGGTGCTGTTTGCCGAGGGCAGCACCGGCGACGGCAATCTGCTTTTGCCGTTCAAGAGCACGCTGTTCGGCGCTGCCTCCATGGCGATTGCCGAAGGGGCGGCCGAGCATGTCGTCATCCAGCCGGTGTCGATTGCCTATACCCGCATCCACGGACTGCCGCTGGGCCGTCAGCATCGCCCGATCGCCAGTTGGATCGGCGACATGGACCTGGTGCCGCATGTCGGCCAGCTGCTTGCCGAAGGTGGACTCGACGTCGAAATCCGCTTTGGCGAGCCGATCGATTTCTCGGCCAAGTCGAGCCGCAAGGAGGCGACGCGGCTAATGGAGGAACGGGTGCGCGAGATGATGCTGCAATCACTCGCCGAGCCGCATCCGGCGCACTGAGCGCCCAGATAGGCAAAGCTCTGTTTTTTGCCGCAGAAAGGCGTTAATAGGCGCGGCATGGAACTCGACGATATGTTTGAAATCATGCCGGCAGCCTCTGATGAGGCTGTTGCCGCCGGATCGGGCGCGGCCCGCAAGGTCTTCATCAAGACCTATGGCTGCCAGATGAATGTCTACGACTCGCAGCGCATGAATGATGCGCTCGCAGCCGACGGTTATTCGGCGACCGAGACCATCGAGGATGCAGACCTCGTTTTGCTCAACACCTGCCACATCAGGGAGAAGGCGGCCGAGAAGGTCTATTCGCAGCTCGGGCGGTTGGGCAAGCTGAAGGCCGAGAGGGCCGAGAACGGTCGCGAGCTGATCGTCGGCGTCACTGGTTGCGTCGCCCAGGCGGAAGGCCGCGAGATCCTGCGCCGCGCCTCGGCGGTCGATCTCGTGGTCGGCCCGCAGACCTACCATCGCCTGCCCGAGGTGGTGAAGAAGGCACGCGGCGGCCAGAAGGTGGTCGAGACCGAATACGCGCTCGAGGACAAATTCGAACATCTGCCGCAGCCGCGGAAGGCTGAAGTCGCCAAGCGCGGCGTCACCGCCTTCCTGACCGTACAGGAAGGGTGCGACAAGTTCTGCACCTTCTGCGTGGTGCCCTATACCAGAGGCTCGGAAGTGTCGCGCTCGGTGGCCCAGGTCGTCACCGAAGCCGAGCGCCTGGCTGAGGCCGGCGTGCGCGAGGTGACGCTGCTTGGCCAGAACGTCAACGCCTGGCATGGTGAAGGCCCCGACGGCAAAGAGTGGGGTCTTGGGCGGCTGCTCTATCGCCTGGCCGAAATCCCCGGCCTGGCGCGGCTGCGCTACACCACCAGCCATCCGCGTGACATGGACGACGAGCTGATCGCTGCCCATCGCGACCTCGAGGCGCTGATGCCCTATCTGCACTTGCCGGTGCAGTCGGGCTCGGACCGCATCCTGAAAGCCATGAACCGCAAGCACACGGCATCGGACTATCTCAAGCTCATCGAGCGCATCCGTGCCGCGCGCCCCGACATTGCCATGTCGGGCGACTTCATCGTCGGCTTCCCCGGCGAGACCGATGCCGATTTCGAGGCGACGATGGATATCATTCGCGCCACCAACTACGCCTCGGCCTACACGTTCAAATATTCGCCGCGCCCCGGTACGCCGGGCGCCGAGATGGGCGGGCATGTCGAGGAGAGGGTGAAGGACGAGCGGCTGCAGCGCCTGCAGGCGCTGATCACAAAACAGCAGCACGCCTTTGCCGACGGGCTGGTCGGCAAGACCATGTCGACGCTGATCGAGAAGCCCGGCCGCGAGCCCGGTCAGGTCGTCGGACGTTCGCCTTGGCTCCAGCCTGTGATTGTTGATGAAAAGGCCGGCGAAATCGGTGACATTATCGAAGTACGAATCACGAAGACAGGCACCAACAGCCTGTTCGCCGAGGTGGTCTGATCGGCCGCACGGCAGATGAGGAGAGACGGTTGAGCGCTGCTGAACTCAAGAACCTGCCCTCCGGGGCGTCTGACATGGCGCACATCGTACTGACCTTCGACAACAACAAGCTTGCCAGTGCGCTGTACGGCCAGTTCGACGAAAATCTCGCGCGGCTCGAGCAGAAACTCGGCGTCGATATCCGCTCACGCGGCAACCAGCTTACCATCAAGGGCAGCGCGCAGGCCGCCGAGCAGGCACGCCGGGCGCTCGACCATCTTTATGCCATCCTGCAGAAAGGCGGCGAAGTGGCTCAATCCGACGTGGACGGCGCCGTCCGCATGGCGGTCGCGCCCGACGACCAGCTGACGCTGCCGACGCTGGAGCGCAAGGGCAAGATGGCGGCTGCCCAGATCTCGACGCGCAAGCGCACCATCTATGCCCGCTCACTCAACCAGGACGCCTATATGCGGGCGCTGGAGCGTTCGGAGCTCGTCTTCGGCATCGGCCCTGCCGGCACCGGCAAGACCTATCTGGCGGTGGCGCACGCCGCCATGCTGCTCGAACGCGGCATGGTCGAGCGCATCATCCTGTCGCGTCCGGCGGTGGAAGCGGGCGAACGCCTCGGCTTCCTGCCCGGCGACATGAAGGAGAAGGTCGATCCCTACCTGCGTCCGCTCTATGATGCGCTCTACGACATGATGCCGGCCGACAAGGTCGAGCGCGCCATCGCCGCAGAGGTCATCGAGATCGCGCCGCTGGCCTTCATGCGCGGCCGCACGCTGGCGCATTCGGCCGTCATCCTGGACGAGGCGCAGAACACCACCTCAATGCAGATGAAGATGTTCCTGACGCGACTCGGCGAGAACTCGCGCATGATCATCACCGGCGACCCGACTCAGATCGACCTGCCGCCCAACACCAAGTCGGGCCTGGTCGAGGCGCTGCGCATTCTCGATGGAATTCCGGGTGCCGTGACGGTGCGCTTCAACGACACCGACGTCGTCCGCCACCCGCTTGTCGCCGAAATCGTCAGGGCCTACGACCGTGACGGCAAGATGGCACGCGGCCTTGCCAGCGAAGACTGACAGGCTGCCATGACCCCGGACAAGCAAACGCCGGTCGCGGCCGGCGTCGATCTGGATATCGACGTGATGGTCGAGGCTGGCGGCTGGGCCGACGAGGCGGCGCTGCGCGCGCTGGTCGAGCGGGCCGTGCCGGCAGCATTTGCCGAGGCTGAGGTCGAGGGCGGCGAAGGTGTCGAGCTCAGCCTCGTCTTCACCGATGACGAGGCGATCCAGAAGCTCAACGCCGAATGGCGCGACAAGGACAAGCCGACAAACGTGCTGTCGTTCCCGGCGTTTCCCGTCGAGCCAGGCGATCCGTTGCCGCCGATGCTGGGCGATATCGTCCTTGCCTACGAGACAGTCGTGCGCGAGGCTGAGCTTGAGCAAAAGCCGCTCGAAAACCACATCACCCACCTCATTATCCACGGACTCCTGCATCTTTTGGGGTATGATCACGAGACCGATGACGAAGCGGAAGAGATGGAAGCGCTGGAGCGGCGGGCGCTCGCGAGGCTTGCCATTCCCGATCCCTACGCGTAACAGGGACGGACAATCGACCGGAAGAAGATGAACGAGAAGCAAGAGACTGCCGCCACTCCCGAGCCGGGACCTGCGGCCAAGGCCTCCGACCAGGCCGAAGACGAGCCTAGTACGACCGCGGCGTCGACCGCGGCGCATGACATCCAGGCCGAGCGGCCGTCCTTCATCGAGCGGCTGAGCCGATTTTTCAGGCAGCGCAGCAACGGCAGCAACATCCGCGAGGAAATCGCCGATGCGCTGGCCGAGACAGGCAGCGACGCCGATTCCTTCTCGCCCGGCGAAAGGGCGATGCTCAACAACATCCTGAGGTTGCGCGAAGTCCGCGTCGAGGACGTCATGGTCCCACGCGCCGACATCGAGGCGATCGAGCTCGGCACCACGCTGGGCGAACTGCTGGGCCTTGTCGAGCAGTCGGGACATTCGCGCATGCCGGTCTATGTCGAGACGCTCGACGATCCCAGAGGCATGGTCCATATCCGCGACGTACTGGCCCACATTACCCGTGGCGCTCGCGTCAAGAAAGGCAGGTCGCGCAAGGCGCAATCCGCCGACGCACCGCTCGACCTTGCCCAAGTCGACCTCAACCGCACGATCGGTGAACTCAACCTCATCCGCACCGTTCTGTTCGTGCCGCCGTCGATGCTCGCATCCGACCTGATGCAGCGCATGCAGGCGACACGCACCCAGATGGCGCTGGTCATCGACGAATATGGCGGTACCGACGGCCTGGTTTCGCTCGAGGACATCGTCGAGATGGTCGTCGGCGACATCGAGGACGAGCACGACGACGACGAACCGATGATCACCCAGGCTGGAGACGGCGTTTATGTCGTCGACGGCAAGGCCGAGATCGAGGAAGTTGCCAAGGTCCTCGGCGAGGAGTTCTCGCCGGGCGAGCATGCCGAATATGTCGACACCATTGGCGGCCTGATCTTCAACGCGCTCGGCCGCGTGCCGTCGCGCGGCGAGGTGGTGCAGGCGATCCCCGGTTTCGAGTTCCACGTGCTCGATGCCGACCCGCGCCGCGTCAAGCGCGTCCGCATCGTCCACAGCCTCAAGAGCGAGCGCCGCCGTCGCGCCAAGGCTGAACAGGCGTGAGCCGGGCCTGCGCTCGCGCGTCGGCCCGGATTTCCGGGCCGATATCTGCCAGCACGAAGCGCAATTTGAATGATCCGGAGCGGCCTTTGAGCGGCCGGTCGGATGACCGGCGCTCTGGCCTGCCATTTGGTGCCGCCGCGCGGCCCTGCTACACCTTCGATCCGTGATTCTGGGGCGAGGGGAGCGGATGGAGCGTCTTGCCGGGCGGATTATCCTGCTGTGGGGATGGAAGCGGGCGCTGCTTGCTTTTGTCGCCGGCGCCATCGCTGTTCTGGCACAGGCGCCCTATGATTTCTTCGCCGCCGGATTTGTCTCCTTTCCTGTCCTGGTCTGGCTGCTCGATGGCGCTGTTGCCGATCGTCCTGCCGGCTTTCTGCGCAGATTGAAGCCGGCCTTCGCCACCGGCTGGTGGTTCGGTTTCGGCTATTTCCTCGCAGGGCTCTGGTGGATCGGCGGGGCGCTGCTGGTCGAGGCCGACAGTTTTGCCTGGGCGCTGCCTTTCGCCGTCGTCGGCATTCCGCTGATCCTGTCGTTCTTTTATGGCTTTGCCGCAGCCCTTGCCCGGCTGTTGTGGAGCGACGGCATCGGCCGCATCTTCGCGCTCGCCCTGGCCTTCGGACTGACCGAATGGTTGCGCACCTTCCTGTTCACCGGCTTTCCCTGGAACCCCATCGGTTTCGCCATGATGCCGATGCCGCTGTTCATGCAGAGCGTCACTGTTGTCGGCGTCGTGGGTATGAACGTGCTGGCGGTGTTTGTCTTTGCAGTGCCGGCACTTCTGGCCGACCGGCGAAACCTCAGGCTGGGCGCAGCGCTTGCAGTGATCCTGGTCGCCGCCCATGCGGGCTTCGGCTATTACAGGCTGTCGCGGCCAGCGCCGCCGGCGGACAGGACCATCAATGTCCGTGTTGTCCAACCCAATATCGACCTCAGCGAGAAGTGGGATGGACGCGTCCGCGACCGCATCTTCGCCACCATGCTGGAACTGTCGCGGGAAACGCCCAAGCCGGGCGCGAAGAAGCCGGACCTGATCGTCTGGCCCGAGACCTCGGTGCCATTCCTGTTCACCGAAAGGCCAGATGCGCTCGTCGCCCTCGGCGAAGTGCTCGATGACGGCCAGATGTTGATGGCGGGTGTGGTGCGCGAGGAGGGCGGCAGCGGCTCCGATCCGCTCTATTACAACTCCGTCGTTTCCATCAACGACAAGGGCGAAATCGTCGATGCCATCGACAAGGTGCATCTCGTGCCGTTCGGCGAATACATCCCCTTCGCCGACCTGATGGCACGCGTAGGGCTTACCCAGCTCGTCGCCGGGCCGATGAATTTTGCCGCCGGCGCCAACCGCCATCCGCTGGCTTTGCCCGGCGGGCTCAAGGCCACAGCCTTTATTTGCTACGAAATCATTTTTCCCGGCATGGTGGCAGTTGACGCAGCGTCAAGTCAGATTATGGTAAATGTCACGAACGACGCGTGGTTTGGCGATACGCCGGGACCGTACCAGCATTTCCGGCAGTCGCAGATCAGGGCGGTCGAGAATGGAATGCCGGTCCTGCGCGCGGCCAACACGGGAATTTCCGGCATAATCGACCCAAGCGGGCGAGTTGTGGATGCACTTGCGATGAATGTTCGCGGCACCATCGATTTCTCGCTTCCGGTGGCCAACTCCGCCGCCGCCTTGATGCCGCTTTCGCGCGTTAACGGTTTCCTGATCATGTTCTTTGTTGCCGTTGCGGCAAGTGGCTTGAAGCTCAGACAGAGGCTCAGGGCGAATTGACACTGCGGTTGTTAGAAACTCATATGCTGCCGCGCGGCTCAAAGGTCGTGCCAAATGGCGTTTCTGTCCGAGCGCCATAGACTGCCCTAACGGGCTGACTGCCCAATAATAAGCTGGAAGAATCCGGCGAGGAAAGACAGTGGAAAAAGAAAACAAGAAGAAACCAAATCCGACCGACGTACACGTCGGCGGTAGAATTCGCCTGCGACGCAACATGTTGGGAATGAGCCAGGAGAAGCTCGGAGAAAGTCTGGGAATTACCTTTCAGCAGATCCAAAAATACGAAAAAGGCACAAACCGAGTCGGAGCGAGTCGCCTTCAGGCCATCGCCTCGATCCTCAGCGTTTCGGTCTCCTTCTTCTTCGAGGACGCACCGGGACAGGAAGGCGAGCACAAAGGGCTCGCGGAAGACGCCTCCGCAAACTTCGTGGTCGACTTTTTGTCGAGCGCCGAAGGCCTGCAGCTCAACCGCGCCTTTGCCCGCATTTCCAACCCGAAAGTGCGACGCAAGGTCATCGAGCTGGCTAAGGTTCTGGCCGACGACGAAGACCAATAACCAGCTGCGACGGCGATGCGCCGTCGCAACGCCTTTCCAATATCCTGCATTACGTGGCGAAAAGCCTGCTTGACGAGTTCCGGCAGGCTTCGCTAACACATGCCGCGCCAAATGATCGGCATCGCGCCGGTCGCTTTTCAAGAGGGGACATCCCGTGTCGCGGCAGAACTATCTCTTCACTTCCGAATCCGTTTCCGAAGGCCACCCGGACAAGGTGTGCGATCGCATTTCCGACGAGATCGTCGATCTCGTCTATCGTGAAGCCAAAAAAACCGGCATGGATCCGTGGAAGGTCCGCGTTGCCTGTGAAACGCTGGCAACGACCAACCGCGTCGTGATCGCCGGCGAAGTTCGTGTTCCCGACACCCTTCTCAAGAAGGACAAGAACGGCGCGGTCCTCAAGGACGCCGCCGGCCACCCGGTCATCAACCCGTCCAAGTTCAAGGCAGTGGCCCGCAAGGCCATCCGCGCCATCGGCTACGAGCAGGCCGGCTTCCACTGGAAGACCGCCCGCATCGACGTGCTGCTGCACGGCCAGTCGCCCGACATCGGCCAGGGCGTCGACAGCGCCGCCGATCGCCAGGGCGAAGAGGGTGCCGGCGACCAGGGCATCATGTTCGGCTACGCCTGCCGTGAGACCCCCGATCTGATGCCGGCGCCGATCTATTACAGCCACAAGATCCTCGAGCTGCTGGCTGCTGCCCGCCACGAAGGCAAGGGCGACGCCGGCCAGCTTGGTCCTGATGCCAAGAGCCAGGTCACCGTGCGCTACCAGGACGGCAAGGCGCACGAGGTCACCCAGATCGTGCTCTCGACCCAGCACCTCGACGGCAGCTGGGATTCGGGCAAGGTCCGCAAGGTGGTCGAGCCGTACATCCGCGAGGCGCTAGGCGATCTCGAGATCGCCAACGACTGCAACTGGTACATCAACCCGACCGGCAAGTTCGTCATCGGCGGTCCTGACGGCGACGCCGGCCTGACCGGCCGCAAGATCATCGTCGACACCTATGGCGGCGCAGCCCCGCATGGCGGCGGCGCGTTCTCGGGCAAGGACACCACCAAGGTCGACCGTTCGGCAGCATATGCCGCGCGCTACCTCGCCAAGAACGTGGTTGCGGCCAAGCTTGCCGACCGTTGCACCATCCAGCTGTCCTACGCCATCGGCGTTGCCCAGCCGCTGTCGGTCTATGTCGACCTGCACGGCACCGGCAAGGTGGACGAGGCGGTTCTGGAAGACTCGCTGCGCGAGGTCATGGACCTGTCGCCGTCGGGCATCCGCCGTCATCTCGACCTTAACAAGCCGATCTACGCCAAGACGTCGTCCTACGGCCATTTCGGCCGCAAGGCCGGCCGCGACGGTTCTTTCTCGTGGGAGAAGACCGACCTGGTGAAGGCCATCAAGGACGCTGTGTCCAGCAAGGATGCGGTCGCCGCGTAAGGCGACCGTCGTAGTCATGGAACAGGAACCGCGCCGCAGCCGCATGAGCGAAGCCTTTTTCGGGCGGCGGCGCGGTAAACCTGTCCGTCCGCATCAGGCCGTCGCCCTTGAAAAGGGCCTCGCCCGCTTCGGCATCGATCTCGCCGCACCTGCACCCGCCGACCTGCGCACCCTGTTTGAGGCGCCGGTGTCGCATGTGCGGCTCGAAATCGGCTTTGGCGGTGGCGAGCATCTTCGCCACATCGCCGCCAACAATCCCGATGCCGGCTTCATCGGCGTCGAGCCCTTCGTCAACGGCATGGCCAAGATGATGACGGTGCTCGACGAGACGCCGCAGCTCAACATCCGCCTCTATGACGACGACGCCACGCAGCTGCTCGACTGGCTGCCGGAGGCGTCGCTCGACGGCATCGACCTGTTTTATCCCGACCCGTGGCGGAAGAAGAAGCATTGGAAGCGCCGCTTCGTCAGCCCGGTCAATCTCGACCGCTTTGCACGGGTGCTGAAGGTTGGTGCGAAGTTCCGCTTCGCTTCCGACATCGATACCTATGTCAACTGGACACTGCTGCATTGCCGGGCGCATGGCGCGTTCGACTGGCAGGCGGCCGACGCGAGCGACTGGCACACGCCCTACGAAGGCTGGACCCGCACGCGCTACGAGGCCAAGGCCATCCGTGAGAACCGCACGCCGGCCTATCTGACATTCGTCAAGGCTTAGGGTAGGCGCGATCCCATCTCCCCTTGAGGGAGAAGGGGCTGTGCGCATCCTCAGCCCTCGACCCCTGTAAACACCACCCGCACCCTCAGTCCGCGTCCCTCGGTGCGGGCGGCGAGTTCCAGCCGGCCGCCGAATAGCGAGGCGATTTCCTCGACGATGGGAAGGCCGAGGCCAGCTCCCGGCTGGTCTCCCAGACGGCCGCGGACGAAACGCTGACGCACGGTCTCGAGCTCGGCCGCGGGGATGCCGGGGCCGGTGTCCTCGACCTCGAGCACCACGTCGTCGCCGTCGCGCAATACCTTGACCGTAGCCTCGGCGCCCGAGCCGGCATAAGCGAGCGCGTTCTCGATCAGGTTGCGGATCATCTCACTGAGCAGCATGGGCTCGCCGCGCACATAGAGCGCCTCTTCGCCCTCGAAACCGAGGTCGATGCCGGCGGCATGCGCGTGGGTGACGCGATCGGCGGTGAGCGTCTGGGCAAGGTCGGTGAGGTCGACCGCACCGAGGCTTTTAAGACGTTCGGAGGCTGCCTGGTCGACCTTGGCGAGCAGCAAAAGCTGGGCGATGACGCGCTCGGCATGGGCCACTGCCTCGTCGCCGATGCGGGCGGCGCGGCGGGCCTCCTCCAGCGAATGCGCGCGCGAGGCAAGTGCGAGCTGGGTGCGCATGATGGTAAGCGGCGTGCGCAGCTGGTGGCTGGCATTGCCGGTGAAATGGCGCATGGCGCCGAGCGCGGAGCCAAGCCGGCCCATGAAGGAATTGACGGTGTCGACCAGCCCCCGCACTTCCTTGGGCACCGACTGCTCGATCGGGTGAAGGTCGTCTGGGTTGCGCTCGGCGATGGCATCGCGCAGCCGATAGAGCGGACGCAGCGAGAAGGTGACGGCGAACCAGACGATGGCCGCGGCACTGCCGATCAGGATCGCGAGCCTCAGCGCCGAGCGCAGCAGGATGGTTTGCGCCAGTTGGGTGCGCGCTATGGTCGTCTCAGCCACGGTGACGACGAAGGGAATCGAGGTCGCGCCTGTCGAGGCGGCGCGGGAGAGCGAGGTAAGCCGGATCGGTTCGCCGCGGAAGCTCGAATCCGAATAGCCGCTTTCTTCCGGATGCAGGCCGTCGATGACCGGCAGGGCCTGGTAGCCAGTGATGAAGCCTTCGGGTCCGTCGACGCGGTAGAACACGCGATCCTGGGCCGCCGACGTCAGCATCTCCAGCGCGACATAGGGGATGTCGACTTCGAGCGAACCGTTCTCGGCCACCACGACGCGTTCGGCGATCGCAAGCGCGGAACCGGCCAGCACGCGGTCGGAGACGGCATTCGCAGTGTCGACCGCCTCGTTATAGGTGTCGGCCAGCGCGATCAGGCCGAGCGCTACCAACGGCACCAGGAGCCAGAGCAGCAGCCGGCGGCGCAGCGAATAGGTCTTGGTCCTGATCATCAGGGGCTGGGCAGCTTTTCGAGATAGTAGCCGATGCCGCGCGCCGTGCGCACCGTGAGCCCATAGGGCGCGAGCCGTTTGCGCAGGCGGCTGACATATTGCTCGATGGCGTTGGCGCTCAAATCCTCGTCGAAGCCGGCGAGCGATTCGATGATCGCCTGCTTGGCGACGACCTTGCCGGCGCGCATGAACAGCGTTTCGAGCAGCGCCAGTTCGCGCGCCGGGATGTCGATTGCCGCCCCACGTGACGAGAAGCTGCGCGTGTTGAGGTCGAGCTGGACCTCGCCAAAGCTGACCGTGGCGGCCTTGAGGCCGGCGCGGCGGCGCAACAGAGTGCGCACCCGCGCTTCCAGTTCGCCGACGTCGAACGGCTTTACCATGTAGTCGTCGGCACCGAGGTCGAGGCCCTTGACCCGTTCGTCGAGCGAGTGGCGCGCCGACAGGATCAGCACGGCGGCGTCATGCTGGCGGCCGCGCATGGTGCGCAAGACGTCGAGGCCGTCCATCTCCGGCAGGTTGAGGTCAAGTATGACGAGGTCGAAACGCTCGGTGGCGAGAACGGCGACCGCCGAGGCGCCGTCGCCGACCACGTCGACGGCGTAGCCGCTGCCCTTGAGCACCGCCGCCAGCCCGCCGGCCAGCGTGGCATTGTCCTCGACCACCAGAATGCGCACCGAATTCTCCCTGCCGCTCCTTTACCGACGATGCCCACTTGATGGGCAAAGGTCCAGCCTGCTGATGACGCTTCGCCGTTGTGCCCAGCGCGCTACTGTTGCATGGTCGCGCCATCATGCGCCTTGCCGTCCTCATCGCCTTCATTTGTCTCGCATCGCCCGCACTTGCCGAGGTGACCGTCTTTCCGGCGCTCAACGGCGACACGCAGGCGCGTACGCTGATTGTCTATTCGTCGCTCGACGCACCGTTGGCGAAGCCGATGATCGACGGCTTCCAGAAGGCCAACCCAGATGTCGCCGTGCGCTACGAGGATCTTCTGACGACCGAGATTTACGACCGCGTCGTTGCCGAGACCGACGAGGGCAGGGGCACCGCCGACATCGCCTTTTCGTCGGCGATGGACCTGCAGGTCAAGCTTGCCAATGATGGCTATGCCCAGGAAAGCCGCCTGCCGCTGTCGGATCTGTGGCCGCGCTGGGCCAACTGGCGCGACACCGCTTATGCGCTGACCTTCGAGCCGGCGGTCTTCGTCTACCACAAGCCGAGCTTCAGGGATTCGCCGCCACCGGCGACGCGTGGCCAGCTGGTCGATTTCCTCAGGGCGCAGGGCGACAGGGTCTATGGCCGCATCGCCACCTACGATATCGAGCGCTCGGGCGTCGGCTTCATGTTCATGGCGCGCGACCAGGAGCAATATCCCGACATCTGGTCGGTCATCCGTACCATGGGTGCAGCCGGCGTGAAGCTTTATTCGACCAGCGGCGCGATCCTCGAGCGCATCGCCGATGGCCGCTTCGTGCTCGGCTACAACATCCTGGGCTCCTACGCCGCCGACTGGGCGGCGCGCGATCCCAATGTCGGCATCGTATTGCCCAAGGACTATACGGTGGTGATGTCGCGCATCGGGCTTGTACCCGCCGCCGCGCGCTCACCCGACCTCGGCCGCCGCTATCTCGAATATTTCATGTCGGCCGAGGGCCAGACGGTTCTGGCACGACAGCTGCATATCGCTGCAGTCAACCCGGAGGTGTCGGGGGAGAACACCGCCAACCGCATGCAGGAGGTGCTGGGCGGGCAATTGCGGCCGGTGCCCGTCAGTCCGGGTCTGATGGTCTATCTCGACCAGGTCAAGCGCTCGCGCGTCATCGAGCGCTGGAACGAGGCGCTGCGCAGCCCCTGATATCGGTTTGTTCCCAACCAGTTGCTTCGCTGTCAGTCTGATGTCAGGTTGCTGCGATAGGGAAGTTCTGGCCTGTCCGTGGAGGCGGTGAGGCTCGGAAAGTTCGGGAGGACTTCAAACACGTTCCCCAAAGGCTGCCCGGCGGCGCGATCAGCGCCGAAGAGAGGGGCTGGAACGTTGCGCATGATCGGCCATTGCTGCCGGTCTCCTTCCCATCTGCTTCCGGGTTTCCGCCTGACGTGCCGGCTGAGAAACTGACAAGCATTTTGCACCGCGCATGCGGGCAAGGGAGGAACAGCAATGAAGCAGTTCGTATTGGCATCCATCATCGCAGGCGCGCTCGCCCTGCCGGCATTTGCAGCCGACTACAAGATCATGGCTCCGGCAGCGCCTGGCGGCGGCTGGGACCAGACCGCCCGTTCGATGCAGACCGCACTCCAGGACGAGAAGATCTCCAGCTCGGTTCAGGTCAACAACGTCCCGGGCGCCGGCGGCACCATCGGCCTCGCGCAGTTCGTCAACCAGGCCAATGGCGACGCAGCCCAGCTGATCGTCGGCGGCTACGTCATGGTCGGAGCGATCCTGACCAACGCCTCGCCTGTCACGCTCGAGCAGGTCACCCCGATTGCCCGTCTGACCGGCGAGTATGAAGCCCTGGTCGTTCCGGCCGCTTCCGACATCAAGGACATGGCTGGCCTCGTCGCCAAGCTGAAGGCTGATCCGGGTTCGGTCTCCTGGGGCGGCGGCTCGGCCGGCGGTACCGACCACATCACCGCTGGCCTGATCGCCAAGGCTGCCGGCGTCGACCCGACCAAGGTCAACTACATCGCCTATTCCGGCGGCGGTGAAGCGCTTGCTGCTATCCTCGGTGGCCAGGTGACTGTCGGCATTTCCGGCTACGGCGAGTTCGCCGAGCAGATCAAGGCTGGCCAGTTGCGCATCCTCGGCATCTCGTCCGACGCAAAGGTCGAAGGCGTCGACGCCCCGACCTTCAAGGATGCCGGCATCGACGTCGCCATCCAGAACTGGCGCATGGTCGCCGCTGCCCCCGGCATCTCGGCCGAGCAGAAGGCAGCCGTGCTCGCCGACGTCGAGAAGATGGTCAAGTCGGCTTCGTGGGAAAAGATCCTCGCCGACAAGGGTTGGGCCAACACCTACCTCGCCGGCGACGACTTCGCAGCCCAGCTCAAGAAGGATACCGACGCTACCGCCGCTATCCTGAAAGACATCGGCCTGGTGAAATGAGCCGGGATACCCAGCAAAACGACAAGCGCCGCCCGGATCGGGCGGCGCTTGTCATCGCCGCCCTGCTGATGGTGGTCGCTGTCGTGATCGCCTGGAGCACGGCAAGCCACGCCCCCGGCGGAAGCTACGCCCGCGTCGGGCCGACGACCTTCCCCTATGTGATCGCAGTCGCCTTCTTCGGCCTGTCGATCTGGACCGCGTTCGAAGCGATGCGCGGTGACTTCCCCGAGCGCGAGCACCAGGAACTCAGCCCGATCCTCTGGATCGTCGGCGGCCTCGCTGCCCAGATGCTGCTCCTGAAGTACGCCGGGTTCTCGTTTGCCACCGGGCTGCTCTTCGCTTGCACCGCGCGCGCATTCGGCCGCGGCCCGCTGTGGAAGACGATCCCGATCGGCATCGCGCTGTCCTTCGTCATCTACATCATCTTCGCCAAGGGTCTGCAGCTCTCGCTGCCCGCCGGCCCGCTCGAACACCTGCTGTTCTGAGCGATTATCAAGGGAGCTTGGCATCTCAATGGATACGTTCGGTCTGCTGGCGCAGGGATTGCTCATCGCTCTTGAGCCGATGAACTTGCTCTATGCGCTTATCGGCGTCACGCTCGGCACTGCCGTCGGCGTTCTTCCCGGCATCGGCCCGGCGCTCACTGTGGCGCTGCTCCTGCCGGTCACCTACAAGCTCGACCCTGCCGGATCGCTGATCATGTTCGCCGGCATCTATTATGGCGGTATGTATGGCGGTTCGACCACGTCGATCCTGCTCAATACACCAGGCGAAAGCGCGTCGATCGTCACGGCCCTCGAGGGCAACAAGATGGCCCGCGCCGGACGCGGCGGCCCGGCACTTGCGACCGCTGCCATCGGCTCCTTCGTTGCCGGCCTGATTGCCACCATCGGCCTTGCCTTCATTGCTCCGACTGTCGTCAAGATGGCGCTGTCTTTCGGCCCGGCCGAATATTTCGCGCTGATGATCCTGGCCTTCATGACCGTGTCGGCAGCCTTCGGCGACTCGACGCTGCGTGGCCTCACCGCACTGTTCATCGGCCTGGCGCTCGGCCTCATCGGCATCGATCTGCAGACCGGCCAGGCGCGCCTTGCCTTCGGCATCCCCGACCTGCTCGACGGCGTCGAGGTGACGACGCTGGCGGTTGCACTCTTTGCCGTCGGCGAAGCACTCACAGTCGCGGCAAGCAAAGGTGGCGAGTCGACCATTCAGGCGATCAAGGGGTCCGTGTGGATGACCCGCGAGGACTGGCGGCGGTCGTGGAAGCCGTGGCTGCGCGGAACCGCCGTGGGCTTCCCCATCGGCGCGATGCCGGCTGGTGGCGCCGAGATCGGCACCTTCTTGTCCTATTCGATGGAAAAGCAGCTTGCCGAGAAGCCGGAAGAGTTTGGCAATGGTGCGATCGAGGGGGTTGCCGGTCCGGAGGCTGCCAACAATGCATCGGCTGCCGGCACGCTGGTGCCGCTCCTGACGCTCGGCCTGCCGACCACGGCCACGGCCGCGATCATGCTGGCCGGCTTCCAGCAGTTCGGCTTGCAGCCCGGTCCGCTTCTATTTGCCACCAACCCACAGCTGGTCTGGGGCCTGATTGCCTCGCTGTTGGTCGCCAACCTGATGCTTCTGGTGCTCAACCTGCCGCTGATCGGTGTGTGGGTGCGACTGCTGACCATTCCGACGCCGTGGCTTTATGCCGGCATCCTGCTGTTTGCGACGCTTGGTACCATTGGCGCCAATTCGGCCGTCTTTCAGCTCAACGTTGGAGGCCTGTTCACCTGGCCGATGTCGTTCGAACTCGGCATGCTGCTGGCATTCGGCTTGCTCGGTTATGGCCTGCGCCGCTTCGGCTATCCGATTGCGCCCGTGGTCGTTGGTCTCATCCTTGGGCCGATGGCCGAGCAGCAGCTTCGCCGCGCGCTCGCCATCAGCCAGGGCGACCCGTCGATTCTGGTGCATTCGCCGATCGCGATCGTGCTGCTGCTGCTGGCCGCAACTGCTGTGCTGCTGCCGCTCTATCTCAGGGCGCGCGGCCGCGGAAAGGTGCTGGCCCAACTCGGCGCCAACGAAGACTGAGACTTTCAGTCCTTGAGACAAAAAGCCGAAGCACGGGAGATCGCGCTTCGGCTTTTCTTTGCCCCGCCTGTGGGGGGATCCAGGGCGACAGAGCGGTGAATCCGCCAGGACCACCGCTCCGGAGCGCTGCTGCAACGCCGCATCTCAAAGGTGCAAAAGACGTTGCATCACGTCGGATCTGCGGCTGTCCGTGAGGACGAGCCCGATCCCGTGGGCGCTCTCTACCCTGAAGTCGTGAAATCAGTAGCGGCGGATGCGGTCGAAGTGCCGGGGATCGATACCCAGCATGACCAGATCCTTGTTGTCAGGACGGTAACCGCGCTCGACCGCGGCAGCCGCGGCGACGGCGCTGCCGAGCGTGCGAACCAGGTTGCCAATGCGTCCAAGGGGCTTGCGGGCGTTCATCTTCATCATCCTTTCGCGCTGCATCATTTTTTGTGCAACGCAGCAAATATAGGTGACGCAAAGGGAACTACCAGTGGCGGCTGCGCATGTTTGCCATGCGTTTGCTGCATTGGTCGGTTAAATGATCGCCTGTGGACGCCGGCCGACGCCGGGGGCGCCATCGTCCTCGGGACTTGAAAGGGGCGGCGCCTTCGGTTATATCAGCGACAAATTCTTGGTCGGTATGACGAAGAGTGGGTCCACCCGGTCCCGCTCTTTTTTGTTACCTGCCGACCGTCTGGAGATTCTATGACCGAAAACGCAGTCGAACAGGCAGGCGACGATCGCATCGTCCGCGAGACTGGCATCGACGCCCGCATTGCCCTGATCGTCCAGCCCGTGCTTCGCGGCATTGGCTTCCGTCTCGTGCGTGTCCGCCTGTCCGGGCAGAACGGCCTGACGCTGCAGATCATGGCCGAGCGCGAAGACGGCACCATGACCGTCGAGGATTGTGAAGAGGTGAGCCGTGCGGTTTCGCCGGCCCTCGATGTCGATGATCCGATCGAAAAGGCGTATCATCTCGAAGTGTCGTCGCCGGGCATCGACCGGCCGCTGGTGCGCAAGTCGGACTTCATTGCCTGGGTTGGTCATCTCGTGAAGATGGAGACCTCGGTGATGGTCGCCGACCGCAAGCGCTTCCGCGGCAAGATCGCCGAGGCCGACGACGAAGGCATCCTGATCCAGCGCGACCAGGCCGCTTACGGCGAGGAGCCGACGGTGCGCGTGCCCTTCGACACGATTGCCGATGCCCGGCTGATCCTGACCGACGACCTGATCCGCGATGCCTTGAGCAAGGACAACAGGGCTCGCAAGGAAGCCAAGAAGCATCGTGGCGATGACGCCGACGATGCGGACGAAAACGAAGAAACCGAAACGGAAGATTGATAGAGCCGAGTGGCTGGGCATGGTCCGGCCGGAAGCTCCGGGAGAAAGACAATGGTTGTAAGCGCCAACAGGCTCGAACTGCTGCAGATCGCCGATGCGGTCGCCCGCGAGAAGTCGATCGACAAGTCGATCGTCATCGCCGCCATGGCCGATGCGATCCAGAAGGCCGCGCGCTCGCGTTATGGCCAGGAGACCAACATCCGCGCCGACATCAACCCGAACACGGGCGAGATGAAGCTGCAGCGCCTGATGGAAGTCGTCGAGAAGGTCGATGACTACGCCACCCAGATCGCGCTGGCCTCGGCACGCGAGCGCAACCCCGATGCCCAGCTCGGCGACTTCATCGCCGAACAGCTGCCGCCCATGGATTTCGGTCGCATCGCCGCCCAGTCGGCCAAGCAGGTCATCGTCCAGAAGGTGCGTGAAGCAGAGCGTGACCGTCAGTATGACGAATACAAGGACCGCATCGGCGAGATCGTCAACGGCACCGTCAAGCGTGTCGAATACGGCAACGTCATCGTCGACCTCGGCCGTGGCGAGGCCATCATCCGCCGCGACGAGCTGATCCCCCGCGAGAACTACAAGTACGGTGACCGCGTCCGCGCCTATGTCTACGACGTGCGCCGCGAACAACGCGGCCCGCAGATCTTCCTGTCGCGTACCCATCCGCAGTTCATGGCGAAGCTGTTCACCATGGAAGTGCCTGAGATCTACGACGGCATCATCGAGATCAAGTCGGTTGCCCGCGACCCCGGTTCGCGCGCCAAGATCGCCGTCATCTCGCGTGACAGCTCGATCGACCCGGTCGGCGCCTGCGTCGGTATGCGCGGTTCGCGCGTCCAGGCCGTCGTCGGCGAGCTCCAGGGCGAGAAGATCGACATCATTCCGTGGTCGCCTTCCGCAGCCTCGTTCATCGTCAATGCCCTGCAGCCGGCTGAAGTCGCCAAGGTCGTTCTCGACGAGGACGCAGAGCGCATCGAAGTCGTGGTTCCCGACGACCAGTTGTCGCTGGCCATCGGCCGCCGCGGCCAGAACGTGCGCCTGGCTTCGCAGCTGACCGGCTGGGACATCGACATCCTCACCGAGCAGGAAGAGTCGGAACGCCGCCAGAAGGAATTCGTCGAGCGTTCGACCCTGTTCATGGAATCGCTCGACGTCGACGAGATGGTCGGCCAGGTGCTGGCTTCCGAGGGCTTCACCTCGGTTGAGGAAGTGGCCTATGTCGATGCTGACGAGATCGCATCGATCGACGGCTTCGACGAAGACACGGCTTCGGAAATCCAGACCCGCGCCCGCGAATACCTCGAAAAGATCGAGGCCGAGCACGACGACAAGCGCAAGACGCTGGGCGTCCAGGATGAGCTGCGCGAGATCCCCGGTATCACCACCGCGATGCTGGTGGCGCTCGGCGAGGACGGCGTGAAGACGGTCGAGGACTTCGCCGGCTACGCCGCCGACGATCTCGTCGGCTGGAAGGAGCGCAAGGACGGAGAGACCAAGTTCTATCCGGGCGTTCTGGCCGATTACGGCGTGTCGCGCGCTGATGCAGAGCAGATGGTCGTTGCCGCCCGCCGCAAGGCAGGCTGGATCACCGAAGACGAAGCGGCTGAAGAAGCCGCCGACGTCGCCGGTGAGTGACGTGGGCGGGGCCGGAGATAGCTTTGGACGACATGAACGATCGCACCTGCATCGTCACGCGCCAGGCCGGCGAAACGGATGATCTGATCCGTTTCGTCGTCGGCCCCGATTCGACTGTTTTTCCCGACATCAAGAGAAAGTTGCCCGGCCGCGGTTGCTGGGTGACGGCCGACCGCCTACATGTCGACAAGGCTGCGGCCAAGGGCATGTTTGCCCGCGCCTTCAAGATGCCTGTCATCGTGCCGCCCGATATGGGCGCCATGGTGGATGCGCTGCTTGCAAAATCGGCGCTCGGCTCCCTCGGGCTTGCCCGCAAGGCCGGTTTGGTGGTGCTCGGCGCCGCCAAGGTCGATGCAAATGTACGTGACGGAAAAGCACTTCTGGTGCTTCACGCTTATGAGGGCGCCGAAGATGGCGTCCGCAAGATCACCCAGGCCCGTAGGGCGACAGTCTATCTGGGCGGGCCTGCCACGCCCGCCTACAAACTTTTTTCCGAAGCGGAATTGGGTTTGGCATTGGGGGCAACAAATGTGATACATGCTGCCGTTCTCGCGGGAGACGCGGGCAAGGCGGTCGTAAAGCGCATGGTTGCGCTTGACCGATATCGGGGCGGATCCCCGGATGATCTGGCAATGATTGCGGCGATTGCCGACGACGATGATGCCGCAGAGGATATGGAATGAGCGATAGCAAATCGGGCGATGACAACACGTTGAGCGTCACTCCGAAGAAGACCTTGACGCTGAAGCGCCCGGGCGCGGAGCAGGGAACGGTGCGCCAGAACTTCTCGCACGGCCGCACGAAGCAGGTCGTCGTCGAGACGAAGAAGCGCAAGTTCTCCATGCCTGGCGAAAAGCACGAGCCTGCGCCGGTCCAGGTGCAGGCCCCGGCTCCCGCGCCGGCGCCTGTCGCGCCGCGGCCGCAGCCTGTTGCGCCCGTGACCGTGGCGCCCGTGGTGCGCGAGACCCCGCGTCCGCAGCCTGAGCGCTCCGGCATGGTGCTGAACGAGTTGTCGCGCGGCGAGATGGAAGCGCGCCGCCGCGCGCTTGAAGGTTCGGTTGTCCGCGAGCAGGAAGAGCGCGCCCGCGCCGCAGAAGATGCGCGCCGCCGCGCCGAGGAAGATGAGCGTCGCCGCAAGGAGCGCGAAGAGTCCGCCCGTCGCCAGGCCGAGGAAGAAGCCCGTCTCAAGACCGAGGCCGAATCCCGCCGTCGCGCCGAGGAAGAGGCTCGCCGTCGCGCGCCCAGCGCCGTGCAGGCCAATGCCGCAGACGAGGAAGAAGACGCCCGTCCGCGCGGCCGTACCGGCGGCACCGCTGGTGCCGGCCGCACTGGCGTCGGCAATGGCGGTGGAGCAGGGATCGGAGCAGGTGCTGGTCCGAGCGCTGCAACGCCGGTGCGTCGCATCGCGACGCCTGAGATTGCACGCCCGGCCAAGACCAAGACCGAAGACGACCGCCGTCGTGGCAAGCTGACGCTCAACACGGCGCTGTCGTCTGTGGATGGCGATGCGCGCTCGCGGTCGTTGTCGGCGATGCGTCGCCGTCAGGAGAAGTTCAAGCGTGCGATGCATCAGGAAACGCGCGAGAAGATCGTGCGTGAGGTTGTTCTCCCTGAGACCATTACCATCCAGGAACTGGCGCAGCGCATGTCCGAGCGCGCTGTCGAGGTCGTCAAGTTCTTCATGAAGCAGGGCCAGATGCTGAAGCCGGGCGACGTCATCGACGCCGATACGGCCGAGCTGGTGGCTGGCGAGTTTGGTCACACGGTCCGCCGCGTTGCCGAGTCCGACATTGAAGAAGGCCTGTTCGACATTGCCGACCGCACCGAGGATCTGGTGTCGCGTCCGCCTGTCGTCACCATCATGGGTCACGTCGATCACGGCAAGACCTCGCTGCTCGACGCCATCCGCAACGCCAATGTCGTGTCGGGCGAAGCCGGTGGCATCACCCAGCACATCGGCGCCTACCAGGTCGAGAAGAATGGTCAGAAGATCACCTTCATCGACACCCCCGGCCACGCCGCCTTCACGGCGATGCGTGCCCGCGGCGCCCAGGCGACCGATATCGCCATCCTGGTGGTTGCGGCTGACGACAGTGTGATGCCGCAGACGATCGAGTCCATCAACCACGCCAAGGCGGCTGGTGTTCCGATCATTGTGGCGATCAACAAGATCGACAAGCCGTCGGCTGACGCCCAGAAGGTGCGCACCGAGCTGCTGCGCCACGAGGTCTTCGTGGAATCGATGGGCGGTGAAGTGCTCGACGTCGAGGTTTCGGCCAAGAACGGCACCAATCTCGACAAGCTGCTCGAGGCCATCCTGCTTCAGGCCGAAGTGCTCGACCTGAAGTCCAACCCCGACCGTACGGCCGAGGGCGTGGTCATCGAGGCCAAGCTCGACAAGGGTCGCGGTCCGGTTGCGACCGTCCTCGTCCAGACCGGTACCCTGATGCCGGGCGACATCCTCGTCGCTGGCAACCAATGGGGCCGTGTCCGCGCGCTGGTCGACGACCGCGGTACACATGTCGAGGAGGCTCCGCCTTCCATGCCCGTCGAGATTCTCGGCCTTCAGGGCACGCCTCAGGCTGGTGACCGCTTTGCCGTGGTCAACAACGAAGCCCGTGCCCGCGAGATCACCGAGTACCGTCAGCGTCTGGCGCGTGACAAGGCTGTGGCCAAGCACGCAACCCAGCGCGGCTCGCTCGAGCAGATGATGTCGCAGCTGCAGTCGTCCGGTCTCAAGGAGTTCCCGCTGATCATCAAGGGCGACGTGCAGGGTTCGGTCGAAGCGATCGTTACCGCGCTCGACAAGCTCGGCACCGACGAGGTGCGTGCGCGTATCGTTCATGCTGGCGCAGGCGCCATCACCGAAAGCGACGTCACGCTCGCCGAAACGTCGGGTGCGGCGATCATCGGCTTCAACGTCCGCGCCAATGCACAGGCGCGTCACGCCGCTGAGCAACAGGGTATCGAGATCCGCTACTACAATATCATCTACAGCCTTGTGGATGACGTTAAGGATGCGATGTCGGGCCTGCTGTCGCCGGAACGCCGCGAGACCTTCATCGGCAATGCCGAGATCCTCGAAGTGTTCCACATCACCAAGGTCGGCAAGGTTGCGGGCTGCCGCATCACCGAAGGCAAGGTCGAACGCGGTGCGGGCGTCCGCCTCATCCGCGACAACGTGGTCATCCACGAAGGCACGCTCAAGACGCTCAAGCGCTTCAAGGACGAAGTCTCCGAAGTGCCGGTCGGCCAGGAATGCGGTATGGCCTTCCAGAACTACGAAGACATGCGCCAGGGCGATGTCATCGAGTGCTTCCGCGTCGAGATGGTGACCAGAAGGCTGTAAGGAATCGCGATGATCGAAACTCCAGCATTGGATAAACTGGAGTTTCGATACGTCTTCTCGGTGCGGGACGACGAGTTCGCCTACAAACTGTTCGATAGAAAGAAGCGTCGGCGAACACTTATGAGCGCCGTGCGTTTCCTTGGGGTGGCGGTTTTAGGGGCTTTCGTTGCCGCGGTTGCCGCCGTAAGTGCTTTGAATCTGGTGCTTCCGTTCGCGCTTGCGGTTTCGCTAGGTGCACTATTTTGCAGCCTGTATCTGCTTCTCCAGGCTATTGGACGGCGGACGAAAGTTGAGCCATTCGAGCCCATCGAGATTGTTACATCTATCTCGGAGCAGGGTGTCTCTAACAGGACGCCTTACGTGTCAGAGGAAGTGGCCTGGATCGCTGTGCGTCGAATATACTGTCTCAAGTATGGGATAGTGTTTGAGGCGATCAACACACGCTGGTATGTGCCGCAAAGCGCCTTCGGATCCTTGGGTGAAATGCACGCAGCATATCACAAGGTTCGAGCATACAAAGATCTATACATGCGGCCTGTCGCCTGAAGATGGGGCAGACGGGAGGTTCGATACCTCCAAAGTAAGCGAAGAAGTTACAATGAATAAAAAAGTTACTACAGGCCCGTCACAGCGCCAGCTTCGCGTCGGCGAGCAGGTGCGTCATGCGCTGTCCGAAATGCTGCCGCGCGGCGAGATCATCGATCCGGTGATCGAGACCACTGTCATTTCGATCACCGAGGTGCGCATGTCGCCCGACCTCAAGATCGCCACAGCCTTCGTGTCGCCGCTCGGCGCCAAGGACCCCAATGCGGTCATCGAGGCCCTCAACAAATACGCCAAGTTCATCCGTGGCCGTGTTTCATTCGCTCTCAGGCAGATGAAATACATGCCGGAATTCCGTTTCCGGCTGGACACCAGTTACGACAATTTCGCCAAGATCAACGATCTGCTGCGCTCGCCCGAAGTGGCGCGCGACCTCGACGGCGAAGAAGACAAGGAAGACTGACATGTCGCGTCGCGGCAAGAAGAAAGGCCGGCCCGTCTCCGGCTGGTTGGTGCTGGACAAACCTGTGGGCATGGGCTCCACCGAGGCGGTGTCCAAGGTGAAGTGGCTGTTTAATGCCGAGAAGGCCGGCCATGCCGGCACACTTGACCCGCTCGCTTCCGGCATGTTGCCGATCGCGCTCGGCGAAGCCACCAAGACCGTGCCTTATGTCATGGACGGCGCCAAGGTCTATCGTTTCACCGTCGCCTGGGGCGAAGAGCGATCGACCGACGACCTCGAGGGGCCAGTGACAAAGACCTCGGACAACCGTCCTGATGAAGCCGACATCCGCGCCATCATGCCGAACTACACCGGCGTCATCATGCAGACGCCGCCGCAATTCTCGGCGATCAAGATCGCCGGCGAACGCGCCTACGATCTTGCCCGCGAAGGCGCGACCGTCGACATTCCGGCACGCGAGATCGAGATCGGCCGACTCGACATCGTCGAGAACAGCGCCGACAGCACCGTTTTCGAGATCGAATGCGGCAAGGGCACCTATGTGCGCTCGCTGGCCCGTGACATGGGGCGCGACCTCGGCTGCTACGGCCACATCTCTGAGTTGCGCCGCATCGAGGTCGAGCCGTTCACCGCGGACGATTTCGTCACCATAGCCGAACTGGAAGCCGCGCGTGCTGCCGGCCAGCCGGAGGGCGAAGAGGGCCGCTGGGATTTCCAGGCGATCGACGAATTCGTGGTCGATACCTCGGCCGCGCTCGACTGCCTGCCGCAGGTCAACGTCACCGACGAGGCCGCGACCAAGATAAGGCTCGGCAATCCCGTCATCGTGCGTGGCCGCGATGCGCCGCTGGAAGCCGAGGAAGCCTGCGCCCTGTCCCGCGGCCGCCTGGTCGCCATCGGCGCCATCGAGCAGGGCATGTTCAAGCCCAAGCGTGTCTTCACGGCATAGGTCGAGCTTGTCGGTCGCATCCATTTCCGAAAGGATCGCTCGTGGTGATTCCGCGAGCGAGATGCGATGGCAGAGGCTGAAACTGTCGTGAAACGTGGGCATAGGCATATCAGACGGGCGCCAGTGGGCGCTTCGCCCGGCACGCTTATCGCCGACCCCGCGGCGCGCCAGTCGGCGCTCAACCTGACGCTGATCTCCCCGGAAGCCTGCGAGTTTGTCGACAATGCCAGCCTCGACGATGTCGCTGCTGCCTGCGAGCAGTGGCCGCTGATCTGGCTCGACTGCGTCGGCCTCGCCAATGTCGGCCTGATCGAGGATATCGGCCGGATATTTGGGTTGCACACGCTGGCGCTGGAGGACGTGGTCAACACCGGCCAGCGGCCCAAGGCCGAGTTTTTCGACGAGCATGCCTTCTTCGTGCTGTCGATGATCGACGACGCCAAGACTGGCCGCTACGAGCAGATCTCGTTCTTCTTCGGCGACAAATTCGTGGTCACATTCCAGGAGCGCCAGGGCGACCCGTTCGAGCCGGTGCGCCGGCGCATCCGTACGTCGAACCCGAGCCGCCTGCGTCACCGCAAGGCTGACTACCTCGCTTATGCGCTGATCGATGCCGTGGTCGACAGCTACTTTCCGATCGTCGATGCCACCGGCGACAAGGTTGACGCCATCGAAGACGAATTGCTGGCCGCCCCCAGGAAGCACCACATCAGCCAACTGCACGGGCTGCGCCGGGCGACAAATCTGCTCAAGCGCACGATCTGGCCGCTGCGCGACGCGCTGACGACGCTGGTACGCGCGGATGCCTCCTTCATCTCGGCCGAGACCAAGGTCTATTTCAACGACACGCTCGATCATTCGATCAGGCTTTCAGAAACGGTTGAATCTCAGCGCGAGACGATGATCGGCCTGATCGAGATGCATCTGTCGCTGTCGCAGGCCCGTACCAACGAGATCATCGGTGTCCTGACCATCGTTTCGGCGATCTTCATCCCGCTCACCTTCCTTGCCGGCATCTGGGGGATGAACTTCGAGAACATGCCGGAACTGAAGTCGGTCTACGGCTATCCGGCGGCACTCAGCTTCATGGCGTTCGTCGCGATTACGCTGGTGGTCATTTTCAAGCGGCGCGGGTGGCTTTGAAGGACGCCCCGGAGCCGGCTTGCGAAATAGCTGGCTTTTGCTGCCAAATTCCACTATATGCGCCGCAACATTGCGCCTTTTGACGCTTTGTTCATCGGCCCCAGCTGGACGACATCCCGGCCGTGGGCGTCCCGTTTCCTCAAGATCGAAAGGAAAAACACGATGTCGATCACTGCCGAGCGCAAGTCGGAACTCATGAGCGAATTCGCAACCGTCAAGGGCGATACCGGTTCTCCGGAAGTCCAGGTTGCCATCCTCTCCGAGCGCATCAAGAACCTGACCGAGCACTTCAAGGACCACAAGAAGGACAACCACTCCCGTCGTGGTCTTCTGGCGCTCGTCTCCCAGCGTCGTTCGCTGCTTGACTACCTCAAGCGCAAGGACGACGCACGTTATCAGACGCTGATCGAAAAGCTCGGTCTCCGCCGCTGATGAATTGACCGGCGGGTTCCTGTTCAGGGAGCCCGCCGGTCGTGCATTCGGGCTGCCGATCCGGCGGTCCATCGGTCCGGCCAGGCCACAGGGCATGGTCGCACCGAAAACGGTTCCGGAGCGCCATGATGACGCGCCCGAACCACCCGTGGACGGTCATGGGGCAGGATTGCAGGACGTTCGGCCAGCCGCTTATCAGCGGCAAGCATGGGTGCCGAGCTTCTTGTTGTCTTGCCCGTGGCTGGCCAAACCGAAGCAGGCGCGCAACCCCAGGGAAGGCCACATGGCTTTCCGGGACCTCGCGTCAAACAGCCAGGGAAAGGGGCGCCGCAAGCGGTGTCTGGCCTTTCCCGCTACGAAGGACAGAACATGTTCAATCACCACAAAGTTGAAATCGAATGGGGCGGCCGTCCGCTCATCCTCGAGACCGGCAAGATCGCCCGCCAGGCTGACGCTGCCGTTCTCGCCACCTACGGCGAAACCGTTGTTCTCGCCACCGTCGTCTCGGCCAAGGAGCCGAAGCCGGGCTTCGATTTCTTCCCGCTGACCGTCAATTACCAGGAAAAGACCTACGCCGCTGGCAAGATCCCGGGTGGCTACTTCAAGCGTGAAGGACGTCCGAGCGAGAAGGAGACCCTGGTCTCCCGCCTGATCGACCGCCCGATCCGTCCGCTGTTCGCCGACGGCTACAAGAACGACACCCAGATCGTCGTCACCGTCGTCCAGCACGACCTCGAGAACGATCCCGACATCCTGTCGATCGTTGCCACCTCGGCAGCGCTGACGCTCTCGGGCGTGCCCTTCATGGGCCCGATCGGCGGCGCCCGCGTCGGCTACATCAACGGCGAATACGTGCTCAACCCGCACATCGACGAGATGCGGGAATCCAAGCTCGACCTCGTTGTCGCCGGCACCGACGCTGCCGTGCTGATGGTCGAGTCGGAAGCCCAGGAGCTGGCTGAAGACGTCATGCTCGGCGCCGTCATGTTTGGCCACAAGGGCTTCCAGCCGGTCATCGATGCCATCATCAAGCTGGCCGAAGTGGCTGCCAAGGACCCGCGCGATTTCACCGCGCCCGACTATTCCGATCTCGAAGCCGAGATGCTGAAGATCGTCGAGGGCGAGCTGCGCGACGCCTACAAGATCACCGACAAGCAGGCCCGCTACGCCGCGGTCGACGCGGTCAAGGCCAAGGTCAAGGCTGCTTTCGCCGCTGAAGGCGAAGAAGCTCCGAAGTGGTCGGCCGACAAGGTCGCCACCGTGTTCAAGGAACTCCAGGCCAAGATCGTGCGCTGGAACATCCTCGACACCGGTTCGCGCATCGACGGCCGTGACCTGTCGACGGTCCGCGCGATCGTCTCCGAAGTCGGCGTCCTGCCGCGCACCCACGGTTCGTCGCTGTTCACCCGCGGCGAGACCCAGGCGCTGGTCGTTGCCACGCTCGGCACCGGCGAAGACGAGCAGTATGTCGACTCGCTGACCGGCATGTACAAGGAGAAGTTCCTCCTCCACTACAACTTCCCGCCCTACTCGGTCGGTGAGACCGGCCGCATGGGTTCGCCCGGCCGTCGCGAAATCGGCCACGGCAAGCTCGCTTGGCGCGCTGTCCGCCCGATGCTGCCGGCCGCCGAGCAGTTCCCCTACACGCTGCGCGTCGTCTCCGAGATCACCGAGTCGAACGGCTCGTCGTCGATGGCCACCGTCTGCGGCACCTCGCTGGCGCTGATGGATGCCGGCGTTCCGCTGCAGAAGCCGGTTGCCGGCATCGCCATGGGCCTGATCAAGGAAGGTGAGCGTTTCGCTGTCCTGTCCGACATCCTGGGCGACGAGGATCACCTCGGCGACATGGACTTCAAGGTGGCCGGCACGACCAACGGCATCACCGCGCTGCAGATGGACATCAAGATCGACGGTATCACCGAAGAGATCATGAACATCGCGCTCGGCCAGGCCAAGGACGGCCGCCTGCACATCCTCGGCGAAATGTCGAAGGCTCTGTCGGAAGGCCGCAAGGAACTGGGCGAGTTCGCTCCGCGCATCGAGGTCATGCACATCCCGACCGACAAGATCCGTGAAGTCATCGGCTCGGGCGGCAAGGTCATCCGCGAGATCGTCGAGAAGACCGGCGCCAAGATCAACATCGAGGACGACGGCACGGTCAAGATCGCTTCATCGAACGCCAAGGAGATCGAGGCGGCCAAGAAGTGGATCCACACCATCGTGGCTGAGCCGGAAGTCGGCGAAATCTACGAAGGCACGGTCGTCAAGACCGCTGACTTCGGCGCCTTCGTGAACTTCTTCGGCCCGCGCGACGGCCTCGTCCACATCTCGCAGCTTGCCAACGACCGCGTTGCCAAGACCTCTGACGTGGTCAAGGAAGGCGACAAGGTCTGGGTCAAGCTGATGGGCTTCGATGAGCGCGGCAAGGTCCGCCTGTCGATGAAGGTCGTCGACCAGGAGACCGGCAAGGAAATTGCCAAGGAAAAGAAGGCCGAAGGCGAAGAAACCGCCGCCTGATAGGCTGAACTGCTGATATGAAGCGGGCGTGACCGGAAGGTCGCGCCCGTTTTCGTTTTGAGGCGGCCGGACGGAGTGCGGTTTGCGGGCTAGGCGTTTCTTCGCGCCCGCCTCTGGCTTGCCGGCCATCTCCCTCGCAAGGGAAGATCAGGAACTCCGGCGTTGGCGGTCCTTTGCCAATTGCCACGTTGGATATTGGCGAAATGGCCGGCAGGCCAGGGGGGCGCGGAGAAATACGATGTGTAAGGATTGGCCATGTCGCGCGATGCACTGAAAACCCTGTTCTATCCATTCGAAGCCGAGGCCCTGTCATTGCCGGGGAAGGGGACGCGGGCGCTGTTTCTCGGTGCAGAGCCGGGCTTCAGGTTGCCTGAAGGTTTCGGTGCCGAACTCACGCTGGTGCAGGGCTTCCGGCCCCATTTCGTTTCGCTGCAATCCGCCGGCCACCATGTCGTGCAGCGCGCCGAAGGCGAAGGCTACGACCTGGCGCTGGTGCTTGCCGGCCGCCATCGCGGCCTCAACGAACTGCGCATCGCCGACGCCATCGAGCGGACAGGCGAGGGCGGTACGATCGTCATCGCCGGAGGCAAGGAGGACGGCATTGCCAGCCTGCGCAAGCGGCTGGGCGGCCTTATCGAGATCGTCGATCACCTGCCTAAATACCACGGCACGGTACTGTGGCTCCGCCGCGACGAGGTCGCGCTTGCTGCCGCGGCGGCGCTGCGCGCCGACAACCCCGAAACGCTGGTCGAGGACCGGTTCCGCACAGCACCGGGTATGTTCTCCTTCGACCGCGTCGACACCGGCTCGCGCCTGCTGGTCGAGCATCTGCCTGATGACATCAAGGGTAAGGTCGCCGACTTCTGCTCCGGCTGGGGCTATGTCGCGGCCGAAGTTGCAGCTCGGGCCAAGGAACTCAAGGCTCTCGAACTTTTCGAGGCCGATTTCGACGCCCTGGAGGCGTCCAGGAGCAATGTCCGGACGGCGCTGGTGGAACCTCGCTTCCACTGGCAGGACCTGCTCAAGGAGCCGGTGGAGCGGCGCTTCGACATGGTGGTGATGAATCCGCCCTTCCACCAGGATCGCGAAGGCGACCCGGAGGTCGGCCAGCGCCTGATCCGCGCCGCATCCGCCGCCCTCAAGCCCGGCGGCCGGCTGCTGATGGTCGCCAACCGCCATCTGCCCTACCAGCCGGTGCTGGCGGCGTCATTCGCCTGGCATCAGGAATTGGCGCTCGACGGTGGTTTCAGGATCTGGGCCGCACGGCGCTGATCGGCGTGCCATCCTCGTTATCGGTCGGATACCGCGAGCGGTTTCGGAAAGGGTGAGGTGCTTGCAATAGGAAGGGCGCGTCCGGCAGGACGCATGGCAGTCAGTGAATGCTGGCGGCGGCCCTCGCAGCGGGGATCTCGTTGAGGGTGAGCGGCGCCGGCCGGCCGAACAGATAACCCTGCACGACCTGGCAGCCGGCGGCGCGCAGCAGCGTCGCCTGGTTTTCCGTCTCTACGCCTTCAGCGATGGTGTGCACGCCGAGCGCCCTGGACAGGCCGACGATGGTCGAGACCACCGCGCCCGAGCTGCTGTCGGTTTCCATGCGGCTGACGAAGGAGCGGTCGATCTTTAGCTTGTTGAAGCTGAAGTCGATGAGATAGGCGAGGTTGGAGTAGCCGGTGCCGAAATCGTCGACGGCGACCGAAATGCCCATCGCAGTCAGCTGCCTCAGGATTTCGGCGGCACGGTCACGGTCCTGCATCATTGCCGATTCGGTCAGCTCGAGCTCGAGCCGCTTCGGCGCGATGCCTGTTTCCTCGACGATCTTGGCGACGATGCCGACAAAGTCGCGGGTCATGAACTGCACCGGCGAGATGTTCACGGCAACGAAGCAATCGTCCGGCAGCAGCTGGGCGTCGACGCAGGCCTTGCGCAGCACCCACTCGCCGATCGGGGCGATCATGCCGGTTTCCTCGGCGACCGAGATGAAGTCGACGGGCGGGATCATGCCGCGCTCCGGGTGGCGCCAGCGGATCAGGGCCTCGTAGCCAACGACACGACCCGAGGTCAGGTCGAGCTGCGGCTGGTAATGCAGGTCGAAATCGCCGCGCTCAAGCGCCACGTGCAGTTCCGATTCGACCCACTGGCGATGCTCGGCCACCTTGCCCATGTCGGGATGGAACACTGTCCAGGAACCGATGCCGTTGGCACGGGCGTTCTGAAGTGCCAGGTTCGAGCGGCGCAGCAGCTGCACCGGGTCGTTGCCGTCCTTGGGCATGGCGACGACGCCGACGGACACGTTGACCGACTGGACGTGCGACGGCAGCGGGTAGGGCTGCATGACGTCCTCGACGATGCGGTCGATCAGCGCTTCCAGCGAACCGTCGACCTGCCGGTCGGGGCAGAGGATGGCGAACTCGCCTGCGCCGATGCGGCCAAGGACGATGTCGTCCGGCAGTGCTGCCCTGAGGCGTGCGGTGAAGGCACGGATCAGGGCGTCGCCGTTGCAGTAGCCGATGGCGTCGTTGATCTGCTTGAAGCGGTCGATGTCGATGTCGATGAGGAATATGGGCTTGCCGGTGCGCGCGGTGGCGGATGCCGCTTCGGCGATCTTGCCGACCATGGCGGTGCGGGCAAAGAGTCCGGTCAGCTTGTCGAAATTGGTCTCGTTGAAAACGTAATCAGCGGATTCGTCGACGCCGGCGAAGAACGACATGGCGGCCACCGAGGCCGCCAATGCGCAAAGCGCGGCGATGATCGCTCCGACGCTCTCGACAGGCATGCCGGCGATCTGGCCGCCGAATGCGAGCTTCATGCCCCACACGGCCAGGATGAAACTGCCCAGCCCCGAAGTGGCTATGGTGACGAACCGAAACAGAGGCGTCCGGCTGGGGTTTTTGGCGGCGGGCATGCGTAGTGTTCCTAACTTGCGCGGACTTTCTACCGTTTGGCGAGTTAAGATCGCTTGCTGCGATTGTCTACAATTTTAGCAGGGATTGGCTTTGTTGCCGCACCGCGCGTCTATGAGAACGCGCAGGGCGCTTCATGTGTCTTGAACCAGTGCATGGTCCTTTCCGAAAACCGTTTCCGATCTTCGGGGGCGGGCACTAGTCGCGCCCGCCATCCATCTGCTTGAGCTCATCCAGCGTCGGCATCGAGACGATGTGATAGCCCGAATCGACGTAGTGGATCTCGCCGGTGACGCCTGACGACAGGTCGGACAACAGATACAGCGCCGAGCCGCCGACCTCGTCGAGGGTCACGGAGCGGCGCAGCGGCGAGTTGCGCTGCTGGTAGGTGAACATGTGACGCGCATCGGCGATGCCGGCGCCCGCAAGCGTGCGCACGGGGCCGGCCGAGATGCCGTTGATGCGGATACCGCGCGGGCCGTAGTCGTTGGCGAGATAGCGCACGCTCGCCTCGAGGCCGGCCTTGGCCACGCCCATGACGTTGTAGTTGGGCATGACGCGCACCGAGCCGGCATAGGTCAGGGTGATCATCGAGCCGCCGTCATTCATCAGCGCGGCGGCGTGCTTGGCCACCTCAGTGAACGAGAAGCACGAAATCACCATGGTGCGCACGAAGTTTTCGCGCGTGGTATCGGCGTAGAGGCCCTTGAGCTCGTTCTTGTCGGAGAAGCCGATGGCGTGGACCAGGAAGTCGATGCCGCCCCACTTTTCCCTTAGCGTCTCAAAGGCAGCAGCAACCGAGGCACTGTCTTCGACGTCGCAAGGCACCAGGATCTCGGCGCCAACCTTTTCGGCCAGCGGCTTGACGCGGCGACCGAAGGCCTCGCCCTGGTAGGTGAAGGCAAGCTCGGCACCATGCTCGGCGAGCTTCTGCGCGATGCCCCAGGCAATGGAGTGGTCATTCGCGACGCCCATGATGAGCCCGCGCTTGCCCTTCATCAATCCGTCCATGTCGGTGTCCCTATGCCGAGAGGCGCTGGAAAACGAGAGTGGCGTTGGTGCCGCCGAAGCCGAAGGAGTTGGACAGCACCGTATCGATCTTGGCGTTGTCGATGCGCTTGCGCACGATCGGCATGCCTTCGAATTCGGGGTCCAGCTCTTCGATATGGGCACTCTCACCGATGAAGCCGCCCTGCATCATCAGGATCGAGTAGATCGATTCCTGCACGCCCGCCGCACCCAGCGAATGGCCGGTCAGCGACTTGGTCGAGCTGATGTTCGGCAGCTTGCCGGCGAACACTTCGCGGATCGCGCCCATTTCCTTCGAATCGCCCACCGGCGTCGAGGTGCCGTGGGTGTTGATGTAGTCGACTTCACCCTTCACCGTCGACAGCGCCTGGCGCATGCAGCGCATCGCGCCTTCGCCTGACGGGGCGACCATGTCGTAACCATCAGACGTCGCACCGTAGCCGACCAGCTCGCAATAGATCTTGGCGCCGCGCGCCTTGGCATGTTCGAGCTCTTCGAGCACCAGAACGCCAGCGCCACCGGCAATGACGAAGCCGTCGCGGTTGAGGTCATAGGCGCGCGAGGCGACCGAGGCGCGGTCGTTGTACTTGGACGACATCGCGCCCATGGCGTCGAACAGGTTCGACATGGTCCAGTCGAGGTCTTCGTGGCCGCCGGCGAACATGACGTCCTGCTTGCCCCACTGGATCATCTCGGCGGCGTTGCCGATGCAATGTGCCGAGGTCGAGCAGGCCGACGAGATCGAGTAGTTGACGCCGTGGATCTTGAACCAGGTGGCGAGCGTCGCCGAGGCCGTCGACGACATCGCCTTCGGCACCGCGAACGGCCCGATGCGCTTGGGCGAGTTGTTCTTCTGGGTGATCTCGGCGGCCTCGACGATGGTGCGGGTCGACGGGCCGCCTGAGCCCATGATGATGCCGGTACGCGGGTTGCCGGAGATGACGCTCTCTTCGAGGCCGCTGTCGGCGATCGCCTGCTTCATGGCGACATGGTTCCACATGCCGCCCTGCGACAGGAAGCGGGCGGCGCGACGGTCGACCAGCTCGGTCGTGTCGAGATTGGGCGCGCCCCAGACCTGGCACTTGAAGCCGTGCTCGGCGAAATCGTTGGAGAAGCTGATGCCGGACTTGGCGTCACGCAGTGATGCCGTCACCTCGTCGGCGTTGTTGCCGATGGACGATACGATGCCAAGGCCCGTTACGACGACACGTCTCATGAAAATCTCCGGTCCAGTGTATGGGGCCAATCAGACGGCCGCGGCTTCCTGCTTCGCAAGCCCGACCTTAAGGTCGGTGGCCTTGTATATGGTCTCGCCATCGGCCTTCAACCAGCCATCGGCGATGCCCAGGACCAGGCGGCCGCGCATGACGCGCTTGAAATCGATGCCGTATTCGACCTTCTTGACCGAAGGTGTGACCATGCCCTTGAACTTCACCTCGCCGGTGGAGAGCGCCATGCCCTTGCCCTGCTCGCCGAGCCAGCCGAGGTAGAAGCCGGTCAACTGCCACATGGCGTCGAGGCCAAGGCAGCCCGGCATGATGGGGTTACCGATGAAATGGCAAGGGAAGAACCAGAGGTCCGGCCTGATGTCGAATTCGGCACGGGCAAAGCCCTTGTCGAACTCGCCGCCAGTCTCGCTGATCTCGGTGATGCGATCGAACATCAGCATCGGCGGAGCGGGCAGCTGTGCATTGCCGGGTCCAAACAGCTCGCCGCGGGCGCAAGCCAGCAGTTCCTCGTAGCCGTAGCTGGATTTCTGATCGGCCATGAACACCATCCCGTCTAAGTTTCTCGGGCGGTGCCCGCCCTTCTTGTGTGCTCTCACTAGCACAGACTGTCTCAAGCCGGAAACCGGCGTTTGCGCTTAGCGCGACCATTGGTCCGGGTCAATGCGCGCTATTGATCGCATTTGAGCTACAGAATATATGTCTGACATAGCTTGCCGGCGGCATATCGCGCCATTGGTGTACCCGGCGGGTCTTGAATGGGGCGAAGTCAAACTTCGACGAGGCACGAGTGGACACTCGCAAGGCAAGCATTGTTGTGGAAGCGCGCGTTCGCGACGCAGGCCTGCGGCCCACGCGGCAGCGCGTCGCGCTGGCTGAACTGCTGTTCGCCAAGGGAGACCGCCACCTCTCGGCCGAAGAGCTGCACGAAGAGGCGCTCGGCGCTGGCGTGCCGATCTCGCTCGCAACCGTCTATAACGCCCTGCACCAGTTCACCGACGCGGGCCTGCTGCGCATTCTCGCCGTTGAAGGTTCGAAGACCTATTTCGACACCAACACGTCGGACCACCACCATTTCTATATCGAGGGTGAGAACCGCATCTTCGACATCGAGTCGAATTCGGTCTGTGTGTCCAACCTGCCGGAACCCCCGGAAGGCATGGAGATCGCCAATGTCGATATCGTGGTGAGGCTGAGGCCCAAGCGCACGGCCTGAGCCGGCGCGTTGTTCCCAATTATTGTCGTGTCGCCGGGCTGGACGCGTCCACTGGCTTGAGTTCGCCGGTCAAGCAAGGTGATGCAGTCAAAGATATGGGCCGCCGAAGGTTTGACTCTTCGGCCGGCCCGTCAGGTCTCGCCCATCAGTTCTCGCCCATCAGTTCTCGATGGTCTCGCCGGGATAGGCGCCCCAGAGCTGCGACTGGGTGAGCCAGCCCGTGGTTCCGGCAAAGCTCATTTCGCACCATTCGCCGTTGCAGCGCTTGATCGAGCCAACGACGCCGGGCTCTATCAAGGCGACGGTGCGGGATTCCTTATCGGGCTTGGCCAGCAGGCTGATCTGTGCCGGCTTGCCGCGCTGCCAGGGGGCGGTGATTGCCGTGCGATGGCCCGACAGCAGCGTCTGGTTGATCCAGCCTTCGGCGCCGTCGGCATCGCGCACACGGCGCCAGTTGTCGTATTCCTGGATGATCTCCATCGGCAGGCCGGGCTTGAGATAGAGCCAGTCGACCGGATAGTCGGCGCCGGGGCCGATGCGCGAATTGACCTTGCCAGCCTTCAGGCTGACGAATCGCGGCAACGGCAGGCCGCTCGGTCCGAGCGTGCCCTGCTGGGCAGCGACTGCCTGGCCGACATTGCCGGCACCGGGCGAAACGAAAGCAAGACCCACCAGTGCCACGCTGGCGGCCAGGCGAAGCGACGCGAAACCAGACACTTCCGTAACCTCTGTCAACACTCGACGCCTCGGGCTTTCAGCCTGACGGGGCGCCCCTTTTTCTTTGTCTTCGGCGGCGCTGCTTGTTACACAGAATTACCGCGCGGTGATTGGTTTCCAGTTTCACCGGTCTTGGTTAAAGAGGTCTCAACGGGATCTTCGTCGAGGAAAGAATGACCGGCCGAAAAAAGCCTCTCGTCGTCATCACGCGCAAGCTGCCGGACCCGGTGGAAACGCGCATGCGCGAATTGTTCGATGCGCGGCTCAATGTCGACGACAGGCCCATGACACAGCCCGAGCTGGTCGCGGCCGTCAAGGAAGCCGATGTGCTGGTGCCGACGGTGACCGATACGATCGATGCAGCCCTGATCGAGCAGGCCGGCCCCAACCTCAAGCTGATCGCCAATTTCGGCAATGGCGTCGACAAGATCGACGTAGCCGCCGCGGCGCGGCGCGGCATCACTGTCACCAACACGCCGAACGTGCTGACCGAGGACACGGCCGACATGACCATGGCGCTGATGCTGGCGGTGCCGCGCCGGCTGACAGAGGGCGCCAACATCCTGGCCACCGAGAAGAAATGGGCGGGCTGGTCGCCGACCTGGATGCTCGGCCGCCGCATCTGGGGCAAGCGCCTGGGCATTGTCGGCATGGGGCGCATCGGCACTGCCGTTGCCCGCCGCGCCAAGGCCTTCGGCCTGTCGATCCACTATCACAACCGTCACCGCGTGTTGCAGTCGGTGGAAGACGAGTTGGAGGCGACCTATTGGGAGAGCCTCGACCAGATGCTCGCCCGCATGGACATCATCTCGATCAACTGCCCGTCGACGCCGGCGACCTTCCATCTGCTGTCGGGCCGGCGGCTGGCGCTGATGCAGCCGCATGCCTACCTGGTCAACATCGCCCGCGGCGACATCATCGACGAGGATGCACTGGTCAAGATGCTGCAGGACGGCAAGTTGGCGGGTGCTGCCCTCGATGTCTTCGAGCATGAGCCGGCGGTGAATCCGAAGCTGCTCAAGCTGGCGGCCAAGGGCAAGGTGGTGCTGATGCCCCATATGGGCTCGGCTACCATCGAAGGTCGCATCGACATGGGCGAAAAGGTCATCATTAACATCCGCGCCCATGTCGACGGACATCGCCCGCCGGATCGCGTATTGCCACTCAGGACCTGAGCAAATCCAGGAAAATGCGACGCGGATTTCCGTGAGGATGCGTCGCAACGACCTTTCTCAGCCCGCCTCCGGCAGGCGCGTCTCAAGGCACCACCATTTCGGGCGGCCGCTGCGGAAGCTGTGATAGGCGGGCATGAGTTCTGCCGCTTTCGGTTTGTCGAACACGCCGACCACGAGCGCGATTGTCGGCTGGTCGTCGATAGCGCCAAGTGTGCTGCCGCAGCGCGCGCAGAAGGCACGGCTCGAATAGTCTGATGAGCGATAGGTCGCCGGCCGTCCGCCCGGTCCGGTCCAGTTGACCGATTCTCGTGGGAATTCGACCCAGGCAAGGGTGAGCGAGCCGCTATGGCGCTGGCACATGCGGCACGAACAGGTGTGCGGCTTCTCGGCAGGGCCCCGCGCCTCGAACCTGATGTCGTCGCAGAGGCAGCCGCCTGCATATTTCTTGATGGCCATTTTTGTCCCATAAATCTCGATGGATGATTGGTCAGCTCAGTCGCTTGCGCATGGTCAGCGAGGTCGGTCGGTCGTAACCTTCATGCGCGGTGCGCACGAACTCGACAAAGCCCAGGCGCGCGAAGGTGGCGTGGTTGGCGACGAGTTCGATGCGCGTCTGCAGCTCCAGCACTGATTTGTCGATCTTGAGCGCGTGGCGTTCCGCTGCCTGCATCAGCATCCGGCCGATGCCGAGACCGCGCGAGGCCTCGTGGACCGCGAGCTTGCCGATATAGAGGACGTCGTCGCGCTCAGCGGCGAAGATGCAGCCAGCGAGCCGGCCATCTACCGTGGCAATGAAGCAGGTTTCGTCGCCAGCCTTCTGGCGCAGGCTCTCAGGGGTGAGTCTATGCGCCGAGGATGGCGGGTCGATGACGCCGTCCATATAGGCGAAGGCGGACAGGATGAGTCCGAGCAGTTCGTCCCAACGCGAAAAATCCTCGGGGAGGCGGGAGATGGTCATATCGGTCATCGTCACGACGCCTTGTAGCGGACTGTGTCGAATCGGGCGCCAAGCGCATCGTAGAGCAATAGCCTGCCGACCAGCGGCTCGCCGACGCCGGTGATGAGCTTGATCGCCTCCATCGCCTGCAAGGTGCCCATGACGCCGGTCAGCGCGCCAAGCACGCCTGCAACCGCGCAAGATGGCACCAGGCCAGGCGGCGGCGCTTCGGGGAACAGGTCGCGGTAGGAAGGGTTGCGGCGACCGTCCGGACCGGTCTCGAACGGCTTCAGCACGGTGATCGAACCGTCGAAGCGGCCGACCGCGGCATGCACGAGCGGCCTTTCGCGGGCAGCACAGGCGTCCGCCACTGCATAGCGCGTCTCGAAATTGTCGGAGCCGTCGATGACGAGGTCGTAGCCGGCAACCAGATCGCCGGCGTTCAACTCGGTCAGCCGAAGCTGGTGCAGCTCGACCGTCACATGCGGATTGATGCGGGCGATCGCGGCCTTGGCGCTGTCCCCCTTGGAAAGGCCGATCGACTGAGTGTCGTGGATCACCTGGCGCTGCAGATTGGACAGCGAGACGTGGTCGTCGTCGACGATGCCGAGCGTGCCGACACCGGCGGCGGCGAGATATTCGAGCACAGGCGCTCCGAGCCCGCCGGCTCCGATCACCAGCACGCGCGCGCGCTTCAGCTTCTGCTGGCCCGGCCCACCTATTTCGGGCAGCACGATGTGGCGTGCGTAGCGTTCGAGTTCTTCGGCGGAGAGGGGAGCAGCCTGGTTCATGGCGCGAGCATATCGCTGCGATATCTCGTTGTCAGGCGTCTTGCAGAGCTACGTCCATCAGGCGCGCGAGCCGAGGTCAAGGGTCCGTAGGCCTGACGCTGCCATGGTCGACGGTGAGGAACTGCGCCGTGCCGGCAAGGCTCGAAAACAGGCTGGCCTCCGTGCCGGTCATGAAGGCCTGGCAATTGAGTTCGTCGAGAATCGAAAACAGTGCCGCCCGCCGACCGGGATCGAGATGGGCGGCGATCTCGTCGAGCAGGAGAATCGGTGCAGCCCCCGCCATCTCGCCGGTGAGTCGCGCATGCGAGACGACGATGCCGACCAGAAGTGCCTTCTGTTCGCCGGTGGAGCAGAGTTCCGCCGGCATCGACTTCGGCCGATGACGGACAAGCAGGTCGGAGCGGTGTGGGCCCTCAAGTGTGCGGCCGGCAGCACGGTCGCGCTCACGGCCCTGGGCCAGCGCCTGGCGAAAATGCTCCTCAAGCTCGACCGCAGGCATGCGGCCGATGCTCTCTTCGAGCGTTCCCGAGAGAGCAAGATCGGCCTGCGGGAAGGGGCCTGTTTCAGGCAGCCTGCTGATCATGGCGGTGAGCAGCCGCACCATCTCGACGCGGGCGGCGGCAATCGCTGCCCCGGTCTCGGCCATCTGGGTTTCGATCGCCTCGAACCAGCTGCGGTCGCGGCGGTCTTCCGACAGTAGCCGGTTGCGGCCACGCATCGCCTTTTCATAGTCGAGGGCGCGCTGGCCATGCGCCGGGTCGATCGCCAGCACCAGTCGGTCGAGGAAGCGGCGGCGGTCGCCGGCAGGCCCGGTGAACAGCGAATCCATCGACGGCGTCAGCCAGACGACTCGCAGCCATTCGAGCATCTCGTCGGCCGATTTGGCCGTGGCCCCATTGATGCGCACGCGCCGGCCCGCCTCACCCGCCGCTTCTGGTGCGGTGCCGGTGCCGATTTCGGCATCGCCGAATGGGCCTTCGATCGAAGCATGCACGGCGAAGGCACCGGCACTGCCCTCGCGCGCCACGTCGGGGTAGGGCGCACGTCGCAGGCCGCGTCCGGGCGTCAGGAAGGAGATCGCCTCGAGCAGGTTGGTCTTGCCGGCACCGTTCTCACCGGTGAACACCACCGCGCCCGGCCTGAGGTCGAGCGAGATCGAACTGTAATTGCGGAAGTCCGTGAGCGTGAGCTTGCTGATATGCGTCGAGGGGGCACGTTTCCGCGTCTCCCCCGTTTCGAAGTCCTGCACGGGCGTCCGGGCGCTACACGCGCATCGGCATCAGCACGTAGAGAGCGTTCTCGTCGGCTGTGTCATGGATGAGCGTGGGCGACCCGGCATCCGCAAGCATGAAGCGCGCCTCGTTGCCCGAAAGCTGGGCGGCGACGTCGAGCAGGTACTTGGCGTTGAAGCCGATTTCGATTGGGTCCGACGAATAGTCGGCGGCGAGCTCTTCGGTGGCGCTGCCCGAATCGGGGTTGTTGACGGCGAGCGTTACCTGGCCGTCGGTGATGGACAGTTTCACGGCTCGGCCGCGTTCCGACGAGATGGTCGACACGCGGTCGACAGCCTGGGCGAAGCTCTGGCGGTCGATGACCAACTTCTTGTCGTTGCCGCTCGGAATGACGCGCTGATAGTCGGGGAAGGTGCCGTCGATCAGCTTGGACGTCAGGATGACGCTGCCGATGGTGAGACGGATCTTGGTGTCGGACAGCTCGGTGGCCACTGCGACATCAGGAGCGTCGAGCAGCTTCTGGATCTCGCTGACGGTCTTGCGCGGGATGATGATGCCCGGCATTCCCTCGGAGCCTGCCGGGGCCTCGACCTCGGCGCGGGCGAGGCGGTGGCCGTCGGTGGCGACCGCACGCAGCATCAGTTTGCCGCCGCTCTCGATCGTGTGCAGGAAAATACCGTTGAGGTAGTAGCGCGTCTCTTCGGTCGAGATGGCGAACTGGGTCTTGTCGATCAGCCCCTTCAGCGCCTGCGAATCGAGGCGGAAGATGTGGGAGAACGAGCCGGCCGAAAGTTCGGGGAAATCGGACTGCGGCAGGCACTGGAGCCGGAAGCTCGAACGGCCCGAGATCACCGACATGGCGTTGCCGTCTTCATCGGTCTTGAGCATTACCTCGGCGCCGTCGGGCAGCTTGCGGACGATGTCGTAGAGCAGGTGGGCGGGCACTGTCGTGGCACCGGCGCGCTCGACGCTTGCCGGCGTCGCTTCCGAGACCTCGAGGTCAAGGTCGGTCGCCTTCAGCTCCAGGCTCGCGCCATTTGCGTTCAGCAGCACGTTCGACAGGATCGGAATGGTGTTCCGCCGTTCGACCACGCGGTGGACGTGGTTCAAGGACTTCAACAGGTTGGAGCGTTCCAGGATAACACGCATGACGAAACAGGCTCGCTTCTATGAAGGTGCGGGCTCACGGGCTCGGTCTGCGCCCGGGGAAGCCCGCAACACGATCGGATTTCACGCGAGTCTGACAGTAAAAAGCCCGGAAAGGCAAGCCCGCGCAGCCATTTGAGGCGGTTGCGCGGGCGTTCTGGGGATAAGTGAGCGGCAGCTTGGTCTGCTGCCGGCAAAAGGCTCAGGCCTGATCGGTGATCAGGCGGCGCAGCAGCTCGAGTTCCTGTGCCAGCGTGTTGTCGCCGCCCGACAGATCTTCGATCTTGCGCACGGCATGAAGCACGGTCGTGTGGTCGCGTCCACCGAAGCGACGGCCGATTTCCGGCAGCGAGCGCGGGGTCATCACCTTCGACAGATACATGGCGATCTGGCGCGGCTTGACGATGGTGCGCGTGCGGCGATTGGACAGAAGCTCCGTCTTCGACACGTTGTAGTGGCGCGCGACGATGCGCTGGATGTCTTCGATGCGGACGCGCTTGGGCTCGCCCGAGCGATAGATGTGGCCGAGAATTTCGTCGATGCGCTCGATCGACAGCTGTGGCTCGAAGGACTGGCGGAAGATCAGCTGATTGAACGCGCCTTCAAGCTCGCGGCCGCTGCCGGTGACGGTGCGGGCGACATGGGCGAGGACTTCCGAGTCGATGACCAGGTTGGGGTCTTCGGCCTTGGCACCGGCGAAACGCTGCTGGAGCATGCCCAGGCGCATCGAGAAGTCGGGTGTCGACATTTCCAGCGCCACGCCGCCATTGAGGCGCGAGCGCACGCGTGGCTCGAGTGATTCCAGCTCTGCCGGCGGACGGTCGGCGGCAACGACGACCTGCTTGGCCGAGTCGAGCAGCATGTTGATGAGATGGCAGAACTCGTGCTGGATCGACTTGCCCTGCAGGAACTGCATGTCGTCGATGATCAAAAGGTCGATGTCGCGGAGCTGTTCCTTGAGCGTCAGTGCGTTGTTGTCGCGGATCGCCGTTGCAAAGCGCCACATGAAGTATTCGGCCGTCAGGTAGACGACGCGCGACTTCGGGTTCTGGCGCAGCGACTCGGCGGCGATCGCCTGCAAAAGGTGCGTCTTGCCGAGGCCGACAGTGGCGTGGAGGAACAGCGGGTTGAAGCGCGAGTTCGATTCAGCGACTGCGCGGGCGGCTGCAAGTGCGACGCGGTTCGACGGGCCCTCGACGAAGGACTGGAACGTGTAGCGCGGGTCGAGCGGCGAGCCGAGCACGCTCTGCTTGAACTCGGTCTCGGCAGCGCCGCTGCGGGCCGGCGCAGGGCGCTCGGTGCGACCGGCGGCCACCGTGCTGGTGGAAAGGGCCGTTTGCGTCTGGCGCACCGGCTTGCGCATCGCCGGAGCTTCGCTCTCTGGGGCTGCGCGGGTAGCACGGGTCGCCGTGCGGATGATGATCTCGAGCTTGAGCAGTTGCGGCTCTTCCTGGCGCCACAGCTCGGAAATGAGGTCGAGATAGTGGCTGTTGATCCATGAGCGCAGGAAAGCCGTCGGCACCGAAAGGCGCACAACGCCCTTCGAGGCTTCCGCCAGCTTCATGCGGCCGAACCAGCTCGAAAAGACCTCGCTGCCCAGACGCACCTGGAGCTGCGTCTTGACGCGGTCGAAGTTCTTTTCTGCGGCGCTGACAGCTGCCACTTCATTTCCCTCGATCAGTTCGCCGGTGAACAGAAAGCCTGCCTTTGCTTCGCTTTCGATGCCGCTTTGCATTCTCGCAATCCCTAACCTTTGGTCCTCGTTGTCCGCGCGGGGGTGCGCCGCTTGCGCCTCCGCCGGAATATTCATCTGGGATGCATGCCGTTTCCGGCCGAGCCCCCTGTCCCCGCCCGCCGCGCCGTGAGGCGCATTCGGACCGTCAGCGCTGTGGGGGCAGCAGCGCCAGGCAAAAGCGTAACCGTCCGGCGAAGACGCCGGCGCGCCACATCTCACTCACCATGCCGTGTATCCCCACACGCCCCATAAGCTCGAAGGAGGCAAACCTCCCCCGTACGCGGAATCTATCCACGTCGAGAATGCCGCCGATTTTTAAGGCTTGGCAGAGGGCTAGAGCCCGTCCCTTCGATGCTTGGACCTTACAAAAATCGCTGTGGACAGGGCAAGGCCGACTCTAACCCGTTTTTAATGAATCTGGTTTGGTCTGGAGTGGATTCAACCGCCCTGAAGAGGCTCTGCGGAGCCAAAGCCGTTGTGATTCAAAACCTTTTCCGGTGCGCGAAAAAAACCTGCGCCCGTGGCAAAAAATTTTAAAAGAATCCGCTTGACACCAACTTGTCCCCCAGAGTCCGGCAGGGACTTGAACAAGCTGTGGATGACCATTCACAACTATATGAATCTAAAGGTGAATTTCTGCCACGGTGAGTCTGGGGCGAGGCTGCTTGTGGCAGTTGTACTTATGAGAATAGCCGCATATGCCGGCAAACTTCTTGAGGCCTCAAAGGTGTCCCGGAGGGCCTGCTTGGAACTGCTTTTTGAGGCTTTTTCAGACAAAGAAAAACCCGGCTGGTTAGGCCGGGTTCCTCAGAAATCCAATTGCTTGCAGGGCTTAGGCGGAAAGCGCCTTGACCCGCTGTGCCAGTCGCGAAACCTTGCGCGAGGCAGTGTTCTTGTGCAGCACGCCCTTGGTGGCAGCGCGCATCAGTTCCGGCTGGGCTGCAACGAAGGCGGCCTGAGCGGCGGCCTTGTCGCCGGAAGCCAGGGCTTCCTCGACCTTGCGGAGGTAGGTGCGGACGCGCGACCGACGGTTCTTGTTCACCGCGGTACGAGCGGCAATCTTGCGGGTAGCCTTCTTGGCCGAGGAGGTGTTGGCCATTGTGCCTCTCTTCTGATCTCTGTGGTGGCGCGAGCGGGTTCCCGCGGAGCGCAAAAACTGCTCGGGCGTCCCTGAGGCCGCCTCGGTTGGTGCGGCTTATAGTTCAGCTTGCCCGGCGCGTCAACGCGATTCAAGTCAACGGTTGCGGAAATTCGCAGACCTTTTCTCGGCAAATGCCGCCATGCCTTCCTTCTGGTCTTCGAGCGCGAACATAGAGTGGAAGACTCGGCGTTCGAAACGCAGGCCCTCGGCGAGCGTGAGTTCGTAGGTGCGGTTGACCGCCTCCTTGCACATCATCACGGCCGGCAGCGAGAAGTCGGCGATCTTGGTGGCGGCCTTCATCGCCTCCTCGATCAGCTCGCCCGCCGGCACGACGCGCGACACCAGCCCCGAGCGCTCGGCTTCGGCGGCATCCATCATCCGCCCGGTCAGGCACATGTCCATCGCCTTCGACTTACCGACAAAGCGGGTGAGTCGCTGCGAGCCACCCATGCCGGGCATGACGCCCAGCGTGATCTCGGGCTGGCCGAACTTGGCGCTGTCGGCAGCGATGATGAAATCGCACATCATGGCGAGCTCACAGCCGCCGCCCAGCGCATAGCCGGCAACCGCGGCAATCATCGGCTTGCGGTTGCGGGCGAAGACTTCCCAGCCGGAGAAGAAATCCTCCATGTAGGCGTCGACATAGGACTTCGCCTGCATCTCCTTGATGTCGGCGCCGGCGGCGAAGGCCTTCTCCGAGCCGGTGATGACCATGGCGCCGATAGCGGGATCGGCCTCGAAGGCCGCGGTTGCGGCGAGAAGTTCTGACAGCACCTGGGAGTTCAGCGCATTGAGCGCCTTCGGGCGGTTGAGGGTGATCAGCCCGACCTTGCCGCGTGTCTCGACGATGATGGTTTCAAAGGCCATGCCGCTCTCCCTAGTGCATGACCCCGAAAAACGGGATCGTTTTTCGGAAAGGATCATGCACAGATTTCAATATGCTACAGCGTCCTTTGCACGTCCAATTGGATGCGCGGCGCTGTAGGTGCAACCAGATGTGGCTCCGCTCTATCTTAACGCTGGCACTGGCGGCAATAGAAGGTTGAACGGCCGCTCTGGACGATGCGCTCGACATGGCCCGCACAGCCGCTGTGCGTGCAGGGCTCGCCCTCCCGGTCGTAGACCGAGAAGGAATGCTGGAAGTAGCCGAGCGAACCGTCCGTGTGGATATAGTCGCGCAGCGACGAGCCGCCAGCGGCAATGGCATCCGCAATGACGTCGCGGATCGACGTCGCCAGCAACTCTGCTTTCGCGCGGGCCGCCTTGCCCGATCCAGCGATGCTGCCGGCAGCACGCGTCGGCGCCAGGCCCGCGCGCCACAGCGCCTCGCAGACATAAATGTTGCCGAGGCCGGCGATCAGCCGCTGGTCGAGCAGTGCGGCCTTCAGCGGCGCCTTCTTGTCGCGGAAGAGTTCCGCCAGCAGCGCGCCGTCGAGGCTGTTGCCGGTCGGCTCGATGCCGAGGCCGGCGAGCATGGGATGTTCCGTGCCGTTGCGCTCGGCAAACAGCATGAAGCCGAAGCGTCGGGGGTCGTTGAAAACCACGCGGGCCGGTGCGCCCTTGGCGTCCTCGACATGGAAGACGACATGGTCGTGGGCTTCCGACTTGGAGCGTTCGTGGTGGAACGTGCCGGGCGCCGTGCCGTCCGCCTCGATCTCGATGCGGAACGAGCCGGACATGCCGAGATGGCAGATGAGCAGCGGTCCGTCCTCGATGTCGGCGGTCAGGTATTTGGCGCGGCGGCCGAGGGAGGCGATCCGGTGGCCGGCAAGCCGTTCCGAGAAGCGCTCGGGGAAGGGGTAGCGCAGGTTTGGCCTGCGGGTCTCGACACGCTCGATGCGCGCGCCCTCGAGCACCGGCTGCAGACCACGCCGGACGGTTTCGACTTCGGGCAGTTCAGGCATGGGCGTCGATCGATTTCAAGAATGAGGTTCCGTGCCGACCAGCGGGCAGGCCAAGATGTTCGGCGACGGTCGCACCTATATCGGCAAAGCTGAGCCTGAGCCCGACGTCGCCGCCGGCAAGGCCAGGCGCCAGGCCGATGACAGGGATGCGCTCGCGCGTATGGTCGGTGCCGCGCCAGGTGGGATCGTTGCCGTGATCGGCGGTGAAGATGATGAGGTCGCCGGGCCTGAGCTTTGCCAATGCTTCGGGAATGCGCCTGTCGAAGGCTTCAAGCGCTGCGGCATAGCCAGGCACGTCGCGGCGATGGCCGAACTCGGTGTCGAAGTCGACGAAATTGGCAAAGACCAGATCGCCGTCGCCGGCATCGTCCATGGCACCGAGCGCCTTGTCGAACATTGCCATGTTGCCGACGCCCTTGCGCACTTCGGAGATGCCGCGATGGGCGAAGATGTCGCCGATCTTGCCGATGGCGATCATCTTGCTGCCTCGCTCGGTCAGGCGATCGAGCAGCGTCGGCTCAGGCGGCGGCGTGGCGTAATCCCTGCGGTTCGGCGTGCGCTCGAAGGTCTCGCGGCTCTCGCCAATGAAGGGGCGGGCGATAACTCGGCCGATGTTGAGCGGATCGACGAGACGGCGCACCACCTTGCAGAGCTCGTAGAGCCGCTCGAGGCCGAAATGGGTCTCATGGGCGGCGATCTGGAGGACGGAGTCGACTGACGTGTAGCAGATCGGCTTGCCGGTGCGGACATGCTCCTCGCCGAAGCGCTCAATGATCTCGATGCCCGACGCATGGCAATCACCGAGGATGCCGGGCACCTCGCCTTCGCGGATGATCGCGTCCGTCAGCGATGCGGGAAAGGCCGGAACTTCTTGCGGGAAATAGCCCCAGTCGAAGGTCACGGGCACGCCGGCCATTTCCCAGTGACCCGACGGCGTGTCTTTGCCACTGGAGATCTCCTGTGCCGCGCCAAAGACGGCGCCGGGGGCAAGCCCGGTGTCGCCGCCGAACCTGAAGCCGGTCGCGATCCTCGACGCTTCGCCGAGGCCGAGCGCCGTCATGTTCGGAATATGTAGAGGTCCGCTGCGCAGGCCTTCACGTTCACCGCGGCCTTCGGCGCAAGCGCTCGCTATGTGGCGGAACGTGTTGGAGCCGGTATCGCCGAACAGCTCGGCGTCGGCCGCGCCGCCGATGCCGAAGGAATCCAGTACGAACAGGAATGCACGCGCCATCTATGTCGGGTTCCCGGTTGCCGGCTCATTGTCTTGACGCAATTCCGGATGGAAAACCGCTTTATACTTTTCCCGGAATTGCTCTCGTCCAGACATAAGATCAGCTGCCTGACTTGGCAATCGGGCGGCACGCGCCAACCGAGGCCGACGGCAGTCGACCGGTCTTCCGGGGGACTTCAGCAGTCAGCGCAGGGCACGGTAGCGCTTTGGCGCGGGCGCAGATAGTAGGTTTCGGTCATGGGAATGGTGTCGAATGCCGCTGCAAGGCCCAGCACCGGTTTGTCCTCTGCAGCCCAGGCGATGACAGGCTTGTAATCAAGATCGCTGTCGACTCGGATCAGGAAACCGCCGGGGGTCAGCAGGGCAGGCGGAACGGTGGTCGGCGTCCCCTTGGGGAGGGCCGTGCTGGTAACTCCATCGACGAGTTTCCGCGACCATGCGACCTTTACAGTCGGGGTGGCATCGGTCGACATCTCGATGGCGGTGATGGTGATCTTGCCTGAACTGCGATTGTAGGGCTGCAGGATCGACTCGCCGATCTTCAGCACGCCGTTGACCTCGGAAACGGAAATATCCTGCTGCTGGGTGACCAGATCGGCAACCATGGAGCCGACACGGCTGACCTTCTTGTTGATTTCGATCGCCTGGGAGACTTCCATCGTGACGAAGTACAGGCAGAGCATGATTGGCGCGACGAACGCGAACTCGATTGCTGCAACGCCGCGTCGATCGGAGGCCAGCTTTCCGGCGTGCCTGAACCATGCCGTTACAGACCCGCCGATCGCCTCGATCCCGGCCAGGAATGCGCGCCTTTTCATTGTCTGAATTTCTCCAGGCTCGAGGTTCGGGTCAGTTGTCATTGAACGGCTCGTTCTGCCATGTGGCAGTGGCGAACTGCAGCGTGTAATTGTCCTTCAGGTTCGACATGGAGGCGCGCATGAAGTCGGTGATGACGGGCCATTTGTAGAATACCCGCAACATGTTCTTGGACAGCGCCGGGCCTGGTGCGACGCCAAAGCCTGTTGTGTCGATGTCTCTGTCACTGGTCAGCTTGATCCGTTCTTTGGCCGCATCGGCAAACGTCGCGTAGCTGCGCAGGTCGACCAACAAGCCGGGACATCCCTTGGCGACGAGCACTTCGAGACGGCCGCAGATCTTCTGCTTGATCACGATCTCGTTGACGTCATTCCTGCTGACCTGGCCGGTACGCAGTTCGCGCGCTACCTCGTCGACCGCATTCGACAGCACTTGCTGGCCGGCGAACGCAATACAGCTTTCAAGGATTGCAAAAACGAGCATCGAAAAAGGGATCGCGAGCATGACGAATTCGACTGCGACGCTACCGTTCCGGTCACGCAAGAACCGCGCGAAGAACCCCCGTCGCTCGGTTTTTTCGTGCTGATTCATTGAAGTTGCAGTGCCGTTCATATCCAGGCCGCCCCATTGCCCGGCGGACATTAGCGGAAAGCCATTTAGGCCGAGTTTGGATGAAACGGAAAATTACACTGAATATCTTTACCGTGCGCTAACGAAAGGCCGTCGATGTCGTCGGACGCCGCAAGCCTTATTGGCCGCTCATCTCGCTTTCCGACATGCGTTCGGCATCGCTCTTGAAAGCACCTTCGCAATATGGCGTACACGACAAGGTTTGCACTTCGGAACGCCTGTAGATGCGAACCGACGACGCGGCGTGCCGGCTGACGGTCACCTGCTCGTCGACGATCGGCGTGCCTTCGGCGTCGAGCACAACCAGATTGGTGACGCCAAAGCCTTTGCCGGTGAGAACGATCGTCGATGCGTCCTGGACCGAGGCATCGGCGATGGCAGAGTTGCCAACCACGATGGTGTCGGCGGGCCTTGCCAGCCGGACAATCTTGGCCTGGTTCATTGTCACTTCGATGCCGGCTCCAGCCAACGCAGGAATGGCCGCGCTCGCCGACGCGATGACGACGAATGCCCAAATGAGGGTTCTCGACCTTGCCATTGAAATGCCTCTGGTGACTGGACGGACAGGCTGCTCAACGGAAGATGAACGATTTTGGTGAACCAAGGGTTAAGCCGTTTGGGGCCTCAACTCTTGGGTGAATTGAGGGCGGCCAGTTCAGTTGGCCCGGTCTCGGCGAAGCCATCCAAATTGCCCGCACAAATCGCGCCGATTACTTTAGCTGGCGGTTAACCACGCGGCTGCAATGCACTCTGAAAGGTTTCGCTAAGGCTGTTTCTTAAGTCGATCGAAACGGCTCCCCGATAGGTTGCAGTCATCCGATCAACGACAAAAGAAATCGTGACGGAAGTGCTGTAACACGGAGCAAGGAGCATACGATGTCGAAACTCATCGCACGTTTTGTGAAGGACGAATCCGGCGCGACCGCCATCGAATACGGTCTGATCGCCGCCCTCATCGCAGTTGCCATCATCGCCGGTGCCGGCTTTGTCGGTACGTCGCTGAACACGAAGTTCACGACGATCTCGAGCAAGATCGACGCTGCTGGTACCACCACCCCGTAAGTTAATATCTGTCAAACAGCGTACTTGTTAGGTGCGCACAGAAGGCCGCCTTTGGCGGCCTTCTTGCATTTATGGGCGCTTGAGCGACTTCACGTCAGATTAATCCGCTGGCCATAGAGTTGTTCCTCAAGCTAGCAATTGGGTCTCTCGATGCTCGAAGCGCTGATCCTGGTCGTCTTTCCGTTCTGCATGGTCTATTCGGCGCTGTCCGATATCATGTCGATGACTATTGCCAACCGTGTCTCATTGTTGTTGCTCGGCGTTTTCCTTGTCGTCGCGCCCCTCACTGGCATGGGCTGGGTCGAGGTTGGAATGCATTTCGCCGCCGGCGGCCTGTTGTTGCTGGTGACCTTTTCGCTGTTCGCACTGGGTGGAATGGGCGGCGGCGATGCCAAGCTGATTGCTGCAACCGGGGTTTGGATGGGGTTCGGCATCCCCTTGATGCAATATCTGCTGACCGCCGCCGTGCTCGGTGGTTTTCTGACACTTGCTATCCTGGCCTATCGCAGCTCCATGCTTTCGGCCGTCACAAGTCAGCGCGTTGTGTTCAGGAATCTGTCCAAGGACGCTGGTGGAGTGCCTTACGGGATCGCTCTGGGGATCGCCGGTCTTCTCACTTATCCCTCGTCTCCGCTGATGGTCTGGGCTATCGAGCGACTTTCGGCACAATGATGCGATCTGACGGGTAACTGTCCGTTAATCATGTCCATAAGCATCGCGTTAACCATAATTTGACGTTTGTCTAGTCAAAGTCCGGCTTGGCTTCATGGGTTGCCAGGGCGAGGTTCGGACAATGGCTGCATCGCGACTGATGATACTTGGCGTGGCAGTGGCCGCTGCGGGCGGTGCTGGCTATGTGGCCAAGAACATGTCCGCGCCACCTCCGCCCGAGGCCGCTGTCGAATCCAGCGTGCAGCAGCAGCCCCAGATTGCACTTACCGACGTTCTCGTGCTCACAGGCGACGTGCCGATGGGGGGCGTGATCGAAAGCAACATCGCCTGGCAGCCCTGGCCGAGCGATGCGGTCAATCCTGCCTTCATTACCCGCAGCACAGACCCGGATGCGGTTGAAAAGCTCAAAAGTTCCGTCGCGCGGCTGACGATGTACAGCGGTGAGCCGCTGCGCAAGTCGAAGCTTGTCGGCGAAGGTCAGAGTTTCATGTCGTCGGTGTTGCCGGCAGGCATGCGAGCAGTTGCGACAACGATTTCGGCGGATACGTCGGCCGGTGGTTTCATCCTGCCGAACGACTATGTCGACGTCATCATGACGCGCCGAAACGATGCTTCCAAATCCGGCGCCGGCTTCACCACCGAAACAATCCTGCAGAACATCCGGGTTTTGGCGATCGACCAGACCATCCAGGAGGATGAGGAGGGGAAGAAGGTAAAGGTGGGCCAAACAGCCACGCTGGAACTGACGGCGCAGCAGGCTGAGATCATCACCGTCGCCCAGCAGATGGCCGACAGATTGACCCTGGCACTCCGTTCGGTGGCAGACGCTCAGCAGAAGGACCTGACAGAGGCCGACTACCTCGTCTCCAGCAGCGGCAGGCGAGGCACCGTGCGCCTCATCAAGTCGGGCGAAATCTCGGAATCGGGAGTACAGAAATGAAGTCCTGCACGAGACTGCTCGCCACGACCGTCGCGATGATCGCTACCCTCGCAGCTGAGCCTGCGGCATTTGCACCGGCAACCGCCGAGGCTGCATCGCGGGCCCAGGTGGGATCGAACACAGCGAGCCAACGCGTCAAGCTCGGCCTCAACAAATCGGTGGTCATCGACCTGCCGTCGGACGCCTATGACATCCTGGTCGCCAACCCGACGGTCGCCGATGCCGTCACCCGCACGGCGCGCCGCATCTATTTGTTCGGCAAGGCCGTCGGACAGACCAACATCTTCGTCTTCGGCCCCAACGGTGAACAGATCGTCAGCCTCGATCTGGCCGTAGAGCGCGACGTCGCCGGCCTCGAGGACTACATCAAGCGTTTCATTCCCAATTCGCAGATCAAGGTCGAACTGATCAACGACAACGTCGTCCTGACCGGCACGGTCGATACGCCGCTTGACTCCAAGCGTGCGGTAGACCTGGCAACGATCTTTGTCACAGGCGGTGAAGCGACTACGGGCCAATACTCGCAGACCGCGTCCGGTGGTTCGCAGAATGGTGGCGTCGATATCAACAATCCCGACCAGGTCCGCCAGAAGAGCAAGATCGTCAACCTCCTGCAGATCATCGGCGAGGACCAGGTGATGCTCAAGGTCACCGTGGCTGAAGTCAGCCGCACGGTGATGAAGCAGCTTGGTGTCAACATGATTGGTTCGGGTGAAGCGAACGGCATCAGCTGGGGCGCGATCAGCGACAGCATCCCTGGCCTCGGCAAGCCGCTGGGTGCTTCGCAGATATCGCTCGGTACGTCCCTGCTGGACGCCTATGTCAACGCAATGGAACAGGCCGGCGTGATGAAGACGCTGGCCGAGCCGACGCTGACGGCAATCTCGGGTGAAAAGGCAACGTTCAAGGTGGGCGGCGAGTACAATATCGTCACCAATCAGAAGGACGGCAATACCTATGAGATTGAGAAGATCGACTACGGCATCGGGTTGGAGTTCCAGCCGGTCGTGCTGTCGCCGGGGCGTATCAGCCTGAAGATCCGTACGTCTGTTTCAGAGCCGACCACGGAAGGTTCGGTCAGTCTTTCCGGCGGCTTCAGGCGGGGTGACGCCTTCAACAAGCCGGGCATGACTGCACTGTCCATCCGCAAGCGACTGGCCGATACCACCGTTGAACTTCCATCCGGCGGTTCGATGATGATCGCCGGCCTGGTGCGTGATGACATGCGCCAGGCCATCAACGGCCTGCCGGGGCTGTCCAAGATTCCCGTGCTCGGCACTCTGTTCCGCAGCCGCGACTTCGTTCGCAATGAATCCGAACTGGTGATCATTGTGACGCCCTATCTGGCCCGCCCGGTGGCGCGCAACGAACTGGCCAGGCCAGACGACAATTTCAACGCCGCCAGCGACGGCGCCGGCATGTTCCTTGGCCGCGTCAATCGTGTCTACGGCACGATGAAGACGGACAAGCCCATGGGCCGCTATCACGGCGTCGTCGGCTTCATCTACAAATGATCGGGGATCGGGGCATGTCTCAGGCAACAATCAACGCCGCGCAGAAGACCGCCCGCAAGGGATCGGAAATGTCGCGCATCGTCCGCCCGCTTCTTGCGGCCGCCGCGGTTGCGCTCCTCGCCGGCTGCGCCACCAATCGCGACAGCGTCGTGGTCGGTTCCATTCCGGATGACTACCGCACCAACCATCCGATCGTCATCGCCGAAAAGAACCAGACGATCGACATTCCGGTCGGCAACACAGACCGCGGCATTTCCAGGGGGCAGGCGGAGACCTTCGTCGGCTATCTCAGCGAATATGACCGTCGCACCTCGCCTGCTCTGACCATCATGGCGCCAACAGGCGCTTCCAACGATATGGCCGCCACGACGGTCTCGCGCGAACTGATGCGCATAGCTGCCAAGAACGGCGTGCCGTCGAACCGTATTTCCATCGTCCGTTACCAGGCGGCCTATGCGGACGCGGCGTCGCCGATCCGCGTGACCTATACCGCCATGCGCGCCCAGACAGATCGCTGCGGCAGCTGGCCCGAGGACGTTTTGAACACGGCCGAGAACAAGCACTACGCCAATTTCGGTTGCTCGTATCAGAACAACCTTGCCGCTCAGCTCGCAAATCCGGCCGACCTGCTGGGGCCGCGCAAGCAGACAGCGATCGACGCCGAAAACCGTGGCGTGGTGATCGATGTCTATCGCAAGCGCGCGATCACAGGCGAATTCATCGACGCGTCGGAAGTGACTTATTGATCGTGCCAGTTACGGGAAGAACGGGAAAATGAGCAACCTGGCCTACGATTCCCAGTCCGAGAATGCGGAGCTGTCGCAGCAGGATATGGCTGTGATGCAGGCGCTTCGGCCTGTGCCGCGTATTTCGATCCAGGCATTCTGCGAAACCGAAAGCGTTTCCGGGCCCATAGAAAGAGCTGGCGAAGACCGGCGCATGGCCAAGGCCCATCTGCAGGTGCACATGGGCGGCATCGAGACGGCTATCGACGTCTATCGCAGCTCGCCGACGCCGAACCTGATCATTCTCGAATCGCGCCGTGAGCCCAAGGGCCTGCTCGACGCGCTGTATCAGTTCTCCGAGTTCTGCGACCCGACCACCAAGGTCGTCGTGATCGGTCATTACAACGACGTGGCGCTGTATCGCGAGTTGATCCGCTCGGGCGTGTCCGAATATGTCGTGGCGCCGATGTCGACCGCCGACATTGTCAGCGTCATCTCCTCCATCTTCGTCGACCCCGAAGCCGAGCCGATCGGCCGCTCGATCGCTTTCGTCGGCGCCAAGGGCGGTGTCGGTTCCTCGACCATTGCCCACAATGTCGCCTGGGCGATGTCGAGCCTGTTCAAGTCGGAAGTCGTCGTCGCCGATCTGGACCTGGCCTTCGGCACTGCCAACATCAACTTCGACCAGGATCCCGCGCAGGGTATCGCCGAGGCCGTGTTCGCGCCCGAGCGCGTGGACGAAGTCTATCTCGACCGCCTGCTGGCGCAGTGCGCGGAGCACCTGTCTTTGCTTGCGGCCCCGTCGACGCTCGAGCGGGTCTACGATTTCGATCCCGAGGCCTTCTCGCCGATCATCGATGTCGCCCAGCGCACGACGCCGCTGCTGGTGCTCGATGTTCCCCATATCTGGAGCGGGTGGAGCAAGACCACGCTCGTCAGGGCCGACGAGGTGGTGATCACCGCGACGCCGGAGCTGACCAACCTGCGCAACACCAAGAACCTTGTCGACATGCTCAAGCGCCTGCGGCCGAACGATCCACCGCCGCGCCTCATCCTCAACCAGGCCGGCATGCCCAAGCGCCCGGAGATATCGGCAGCCGATTTTGCCGAACCGCTCGGCATCGTTCCGATGTCGGTGATCCCCTTTGACCCGCTGCTGTTCGGCAATGCTGCCAACAATGGCCGCATGATCGGCGAAATGGATGCCAAGAGCCCGGTCACGCAGATGATCAACGAGATCGCACATGTGCTGACCGGACGTTCGGAAGCAAAGGTCAAGAAGCAGACCGGATTGGGTGGAGTTCTCGCTCGGCTCAAGTCCCGGAAGAAGTGATGCCGTCAGGCGGAGGTAGCAGGCGATCATGTTTGGCAAGAGAGGAAATGACGACGGCGGCCGTTCGGCACCGAGTTTCCGTCCGCTTGCGACGCAGCCGTCGCCCGCCGCACCACCCGCCGACACCCTGGCAGCGCCGCGCCCGGCTGCACCTGCGCCGGCAGCGCCCGTCGCCGCTCCACGTCGCATGGTCGAGTCCACGCCGGCTTTCGCACACGAGCCACGCAAGCCTCAGCGCGAGCGCAGCGACAATTATTACGATACCAAGAGCCAGGTTTTCTCGGCGCTGATCGACACCATCGATCTGTCGCAACTCGCCAAACTTGATCCCGACAGTGCGCGTGAAGAAATCCGTGACATCGTCAACGACATCATCGCCATCAAGAACTTCGCGATGTCGATCGCCGAGCAGGAGGAGCTGCTCGAGGACATCTGCAACGACGTGCTGGGTTACGGTCCGCTCGAGCCGCTGCTGGCGCGCGACGAGATCGCCGACATCATGGTGAACGGCGCCAAGAACGTCTATATCGAAGTCAACGGCAAGGTCGAGCAGACCAACATCCGCTTCCGCGACAATCAGCAGTTGCTCAACATCTGCCAGCGCATCGTCAGCCAGGTCGGCCGTCGCGTCGATGAATCCTCGCCGATCTGCGATGCGCGCCTGCCTGACGGCTCCCGCGTCAATGTCATCGCTCCGCCGCTGTCGATCGACGGTACGGCGCTCACCATCCGCAAGTTCAAGAAGGACAAGCTGACACTCGACCAGTTGGTCAAGTTCGGCGCCATCTCGCCGCAGGGGGCGGAGGTGCTGAAGATCATTGGACGCGTCCGCTGCAACATCGTCATTTCAGGCGGTACCGGTTCGGGCAAGACGACGCTGCTCAACTGCCTGACCAACTATATCGATCGCGAAGAGCGCATCATCACCTGCGAGGACTCGGCCGAACTGCAGCTGCAGCAGCCGCATGTCGTGCGTCTTGAAACGCGTCCGCCCAACCTTGAAGGCGAGGGCGAGGTGACAATGCGCGACCTCGTCAAGAACTGCCTGCGCATGCGTCCCGAACGCATCATCGTCGGCGAGGTGCGCGGACCTGAGGTCTTCGATCTGCTGCAAGCGATGAATACCGGCCACGACGGCTCGATGGGCACGATCCACTCCAACAGCCCGCGTGAATGCCTGAACCGCATCGAATCGATGATCGCCATGGGCGGCTTTTCGCTGCCGCAGAAGACCGTGCGCGAGATCATCGTCGGCTCCGTCGACGTGATCATCCAGGCTGCCCGCCTCCGGGACGGCTCGCGCCGTATCACCCACATCACCGAGGTGATCGGTATGGAAGGTGATGTCATCATCACCCAGGATCTCGTCCTCTACAACATCAAGGGCGAGGACCAGAGCGGTCGCCTGTTGGGGCACCACGTCTCCACCGGCATCGGCCGCCCGCATTTCTGGGAGCGTGCTCGCTACTATGGCGAGGAATCGCGGTTGGCGACGGCGTTGGAAGCCATGGAGAAAGGAGCTGCCTGACATGCGGGAGTCCGATCTCAGGCACGCGGGGAGCTAGTCCATCATGTTCGGGCTCGACCCCACGATGCTGCTTTTCATCGTCCTCGCCGGCCTGAGCGCCGGGCTGGTCGCCTATGCGTTCCTGTACAGGCGCATTGAGAGCGAGAGCAACACCGAGCGCCGGCTGTCGACCATTCGCCAGGCCGAGACCGACCGTTCGGTGGTCAGGGCCTCGCGTGATCGCACCGCCGAAATAGCCAAGCGCCGCAAGTCCGTCCAGGACTCCCTCAAGGAGCTTGAGGAGAAGCAGAAGGCCAAGGATCGCAACATCAGGAAGCCTCCGATTAAGGTGCAGATCCGCCAGGCCGGCCTTCAGGTGACCATGGAGCGTTTCTACATCTACTCGGCTGTGGCAGGCGTTGCTGTAACTGCCCTGCTGTTTATCCTCGGTGCGCCGTTGATCCTGCTGCCGGGCGGCCTGCTTGTCGGTGCGGTCGGCCTGCCGCGCTGGTTTGTCGCCTTCCATCGCAATCGTCGGGTCAAACAGTTCCTCGAAGAGTTTCCCAATGCCCTCGACATCATCGTGCGCGCGGTGAAGTCCGGCCTTCCGCTGAATGACGGTATCCGCCTGATCGCGTCGGAATCGCCGGAGCCAGTGCGCGGAGAATTCCGGCGCATGGTCGAGGCTCAGCAAGTGGGCGTTTCGATCCCGGATGCCGCTTTGCGCATGACAGAGACCATGCCGTGCCCCGAAGCGGGTTTCTTCGGCATCGTCATCCAGATCCAGGCCCAGGCCGGTGGCAATCTCTCCGAGGCGCTGGGCAACTTGTCGCGCGTGTTGCGTGATCGCAAGAAGATGAAGGCCAAGGTCCAGGCGCTTTCGATGGAAGCGAAGGCCTCAGCTGCGATCATCGGCGCCTTGCCGATCATCGTCGCGACCCTCGTCTATCTGTCGAGCCCCAACTACATCATGCCCCTGTTCGTCACGAGCACGGGCCATCTTATCCTGGGCATCTCCGGCATCTGGATGTCGATCGGCATCTTTGTCATGCGCAAGATGATGAATTTCGAGGTCTAGCGGGAATGACCGATCAAGTCGTCAAGGCGCTCACCGATCCGTCATTCCTGATCGCATTGCTGGTCGGCATCGCCGTGTTCGCAACCGTTTTCACTGCCATGCCGTCGCTTATGGGCAATCCGCTCAAGGCGCGCATGAAGGCCGTGGCGCTCGAACGCGAAGAACTGCGTGCCAAGCAGCGTGTTCGCTTTGCGGCCGAATCCGACCGCAGGCAACGCGGCCTCCGCGAGCAGCAATCGATCAAGATGCGTTCTATCGTCGAGCGGCTGGACCTGCGTCGCGCACTTGTCGACGAAGGCACGCTCAACAAGCTGAAGGTAGCGGGCTTCCGCGGCCAGAACCCCCTGACGCGTTTTCTGTTTTTCCGCCTGGTGTTGCCCATTGTCGGCTTTGCGTTCGGCTTGGTCTACGTGTTCCTGCTCGGCGGTGTCGCGGACAAACCGCTGTTCATGAAGCTGTTTGTCTGCATCCTGATGGCCTATGTCGGCTTCTACCTGCCGGTGCTCTACGTCTCCAATCGGGCCACCAAGCGCAAGCAGTCGATCCAGCAGGCCTGGCCCGACGCGCTGGACCTGATGCTGATCTGCGTCGAATCTGGCATGTCGGTCGAGGCGGCGCTGCGCAAGGTTGCCGACGAGATCGGCTCCCAATCGGTCGATCTCGCCGAAGAGTTCGTGCTCACCAATGCCGAGCTGTCCTATCTCAGCGAACGCCGCATTGCCTATGAAAACCTTGCGTCCCGGACCGGCCTGGACACCGTGAAATCAGTCACCCAGGCGCTGGTGCAGGCGGAGCGCTACGGCACACCGGTCGCCCAGGCATTGCGCGTGCTTGCAAGCGAAAGCCGCGACATGCGCATGACAGCGGCCGAGAAGAAGGCGGCCGCGCTGCCGCCGAAGCTCACCGTGCCGATGATCCTGTTCTTCCTGCCGGTGCTGTTCGCCATCATTCTGGGGCCGGCCGGCATCCAGATCAGCCAGCGCGGTCTCTTCGGCGACCAGCCGCACGCCAGCAGTGAGTAGGGCGACTGCTATTTGAGGAATGAAAAAACCGCGTCGGTCGACGCGGCTTTTTTTTTGATTCGGTCGCTGTCCTTAGGGTCAGTTCTTCTTCGACTTGCCTTCGGACTTGATCTGGTTCCAAGCATTCTGCTGCGACAGCATCGAACGAAGATAGGCTACGTTGGCCTGGGCCTGTTCGGGCGAAAGCTCCTGGCCGGCGATCTGTTCGGCCTCGTCGAAACGGCCCTGCAGTCCCACAGCCAGCGCGAGGTTCTGGCGAACGCGGCTGTCGGCGCCGGGCTGCGAGACAGCCGAACGCAGGTAGGTTTCTGCCGATTTCAGGTCGCCCTCGAGCACATAGGACATGCCGAGATTGGACAGGATCGAAGGTTCGTTCGGCTGCAGGTCGAGCGCCTTGCGGTAGAGATTGCGGGCTTCCTGCGTCTGGCCGAGCTGGTCGAGGATGGCGGCCTCCGCCGAGACCAGCTTCCAGTCGGGATATTCAGGGGTCTGGGCGCGGCGCACGGCGCTGAGCGCCGGCTGGAGTTCGCCCGATGCTGCCAGTGCCTTGCCATAGGCGGCGAGCACGTCCCGATCCTTGGGATAGCCGATGGCGAGCTTGCGCATCACTGCCAGCGACTGGTCGGTCTGGCCCTTGACCTGAAGGGCGGTTGCGTATTGCAGGGCAACCGGCTTGTTGTTGGGATCGCTGGCATATTTGCGCCCAAGCTCGGTGGAGGAGCCGGGCAGCGAACCGGTCGACATCTGGTCGACTGCGGCGCCCGAGCGCGAGATCGAGCCGGTGGTCATCTTGCTGGTGCCGCAACCGGCGACGCCCGCCATCAACAGCGTCACGAAGGCCGCTCTCGCAAGGCGTTTTCCCGTTGCGTTCATCGAGCGATTGGTCAACATCGGAGCTAGCTCTCCATTCGTCCGCGGCCGTTCGCCGGCCATCTTCCCGCCTTGGAGAAATAATCTGTTAACCCTAACGGATGGTTAAGGGCGTCCTGATGTGACGTGACATCCGACAGCGAAGGATAAGGAAATGCCGGTCGAACTTCTCGATGCCAAGCCAGACGATGCCCTGCCAATCCACCTGGTGGCCAAGGATGGCCTGGAGCAGGCCGGGTTGCAGCCGGCCATACGTGCCTGGGCCGAAGCCAATGGCTTTGCCGGCGAGGCGGGCAAGGTTCTTGCCGTGCCCGGGGTGGACGGCAATCTGGCCGGCGCGCTGTTCGGTACCGGCAAGGACGAGAACGGCCTTGGCTTCGGCGCGCTCGCCCGCGGCTTGCCTGTGGCCAACTGGCACTTTGCCCGGCAGCCGGCCCATCCGGAACTCGCCGCTCTCGGTACGGTCCTCGGCGGTTATGTCTTCACCCGCTACGGCAAGAAGCCGGGCAGGGAACTCGGCCTTTCGGTGCCTGAAGGTGTCGACAGTGCGCGGCTGAAGCGGCTCGTCGATGCAGTTTTTCTCGTTCGCGATCTGGTCAACACGCCGACCAACGACATGGGGCCGTCCGAGCTCGAGGGTGCTGTCAGGGCGCTGGCGCAGCAGCATGGCGGGCAGGTTGCGGTCACGCTCGGCGATGATCTGCTTCGCCAGAATTTCCCGATGATCCACGCCGTCGGCCGCGCTTCCGCCGATGCGCCGCGCCTGATCGACCTGACCTGGGGGGCTGAGGATGCGCCGAAGGTGACGCTGGTCGGCAAGGGCGTGTGCTTCGACACCGGCGGCCTCGACATCAAGCCGGCATCCAGCATGCTTTTGATGAAGAAGGACATGGGCGGTGCTGCCAATGTCCTCGGCCTCGCCGCGATGATCATGGGCGCGAAACTGAAGGTTCGGCTCCGAGTACTGATCCCGGCCGTCGAGAACTCGATCTCCGCCGATGCGTTCCGTCCCGGAGACGTGCTCCAGAGCCGCAAGGGGCTGACGGTCGAAATCGGCAATACCGACGCCGAGGGACGTCTCGTGCTGGCCGATGCGCTCACACTCGCCGACGAGGAGCAGCCGCATCTGCTGGTCGACATGGCAACGCTGACCGGGGCCGCGCGCGTCGCACTCGGACCGGACTTGCCGCCGTTCTACACCGACGATGAGGCCTTGGCGGCAGAACTGGCTGCGGCATCACTCGCCGTCGAGGACCCTATCTGGCGCATGCCCTTGTGGAAGCCCTACGACGCCAAGCTGTCGTCCAAGGTGGCTGACATGAACAATGTCACCACTGACGGTTTCGCCGGCTCGATCACAGCGGCGATGTTCCTCAAGCGCTTCGTCGACAAGACGTCGTCCTGGGCCCATTTCGACATCTTTGCCTGGAACCCGACCGATCGGCCTTACGGTCCCGTTGGCGGCGAGGCGCAGGCCATCCGTGCCTTGGAGAAGGTCATTTCGGCGCGCTTCGGCTGATCGTTCGGCGGGGCGGGGGCTCATACCTTCGCCCTGCCACCGTCTCAAAATCTTCTTGAATGAAACGGAACCGAAACAGATTGTGTGGATGCTGGCGGAATGCCGATCGCGTTGCGCCCGAGCCAGTCGCTGAAACTGCTGCAGCAGTTTGCCTTGTCCGAGGTGCGTGACGACGCGCCCGACCTGACGTTGCGCCAGATGGCGATCCTGTTGACCATCTATCTCGAACCGCCGCCGCACACGGTGCGCGGGCTTGCCGCCAAGCTGAACGTCAGCAAGCCCGTCATCACCCGCGCTCTCGACACTATGGGCGCGCTCAAGCTGGTGTCGCGCCACCGCGACGAGCTCGACAAGCGCAACGTGCTGATCAGGCGCACGGTAGAAGGCGCGCTCTATGTCGAGCGTTTGGGCGATGCTATCATCGCCAAAGCACTGGAGCTTCCGATTTGACCATCCACGACAGCCGCCTTCACGCCTTCCGCCCCGACCTTGCCGATGCTCGCCTTGAGGGGCAGGTTGCAGCCCAGCGCTTCGTCGCCGGCCGACCGGCACGCATCACGGCCTCCGTCGCCGATGTCCGCAAGGCCGGGCGCCCCGATTCGGGTCTCAACACGCAGCTGCTTCACGGCGACGACGTGCTGGTGTTCGACGAGGCCGAAGGTTTCGCATGGCTACAGGCTGAGCGCGACGGTTATGTCGGCTATGTCTCATCGGCCGATCTCGCGCCCCGCACGTTCGAGCCGACGCATCTGGTGACGGCGCTCCGGACCTTCGTCTATCCGGGACCTGATATGAAGTTCCCGCGCAGCGGCCAGCTGTCGATCGGGTCGCGCGTCGCTGTCACCGGTTTTGCCGAGACTCGCGGCACGAGCTACGGCATCCTGCCGTCGGGCGAGGCGATCGTGCTCCAGCATCTGGCGCCGCTGGGAACCACCGCCGACGATTTCGTTGCGGTCGCCGAACGCCTCATCGATACACCTTATCTGTGGGGCGGCTTCAGCGCCTTCGGCATCGACTGCTCGGGCCTCGTCCAGCTGTCGATGCGCATGGCCGGCAACAACGTGCTGCGCGATTCGGACATGCAGGAAGCGTCGCTTGGCACGCTGGTCGACGCCGGTCCTGATTTCTCGCGTCTGGAGCGCGGTGACCTCGTCTTCTGGAAGGGCCATGTCGCAATCATGACCGACACGGAAAACATGATTCACGCCAACGGCCACACCATGACCGTCGCCCGAGAGGGCCTGCGCGCTGCCATCGACCGTATCGGCTATCTCTATGGCGGGCCGACAGGTTTCAGGCGACCATGACTGCTTTCCACTCCCCGTTTACGGGGAGAGGATGCCGGCAAGCAGCTGAGGGGCGGCGCAAACCTTAGAAGCCTGGTACAGCCCCTCATCCGGCCCTTTGGGCCACCTTTTTCCCGTAAACTGGGAGAAGGAAATTCGCCTCAGTACCCCGCCGCGCGGTCGACCAGGTTTTCCAGGGGGTCGCCGCGTTCAAAGGCGTCCATCTGCTTGAGCATTGGCCCGACGAGATGCGCCGGGTCGGACGTCGCGGCTGCGTGCGGCGTCACATAGACCTTGGGATGTCCCCAGAGCGGGCTGGTCTTGGGCAGGGGTTCGACCTCGAACACGTCGAGGCTCGCTTCCTTCAGCGTGCCGTCGTCGAGTGCGCGCAATATGTCGGCGTCGTGCTGCAGCTTGCCACGGCCAGCATTGATGAGCACGGAGCCGCCGAGCCCGTTGCGCCGGCGCAGTTCCTTGAGCAGCCCGTAATTGACCATGCCCTTGGTCGTGTCGGTTAGAGGCAGCAGCACGACAAGGATGTCGGTGGCGTTGAGGAACGGCACCAGCCCGACATCGCCGGCGAAGGTGGTGACACCTGCGACATCCTGCGGCCTGCGGCTCCAGCCATTGACGCGGAAGCCGATGGCGCTGAGCGCGTTGGCGGCGGCGCGGCCAAGATTGCCCAGCCCCATGATGCCGACGGAGATGTCCTCGGCCGGCCGCTGCGGTGGCTCGTGCCAGACCTTCTTGGTCTGCTGTGCCCGGTAGAGCTGGCCCTGGCGATGATGGTCTAGCACCCGCCACAGCACATATTCGACCATGTGCTGGGTCAAATTGTCGGCGACGACGCGGACGATCGGCACGTCTGGCAGGGTCGTGTCGGCGAAGACATGGTCGACGCCGGCGCCGATCGAGAAGATGGCCTTGAGGTTCGGCAGCTTGGCCAGCAGGCCGGGCCGCTGCTTCCAGACGACCGCATATTCGATGCTGGGATCGGCCTCGCCATTTGGTTCGAGCACCACTTCGCGCTCTTCCGACAGCATCTCGTACCAGCGCTGCGGGCTGAAACCGGTGATTGCGAGAAGTATCTTGCCCTTGGCTGCCATGCTGCTGTCCTGAATGTCCTGCTATTCGCTGACCACGCCCGACGGCGCTGTTTCGATCTTGAACGCCGCCGAGATCAGCGCCCTAGTGTAATCGGTTTGCGGGCGCTCGAAAATCTGCTCGGACGTGCCCGTTTCCACAACCTTGCCGTTGCGCATGACGATGACCTCGTTGGCCAGCGCGCGCACGACCTTGAGATCGTGGCTGATGAACAGATAGGCGAGGTCATGCTTGGCCTGCAGGTTGCGCAGAAGATCGACCACCTGCGCCTGCACGCTCATGTCGAGCGCCGACGTCGGTTCGTCCAGCATGACGAAGCGCGGCTTGAGCACCATGGCGCGGGCTATGGCTATGCGCTGGCGCTGGCCGCCGGAGAATTCATGCGGGTAGCGGAAGCGCGTCTCGGGGTCGAGGCCGACCTCGCGCAGCACGTCGACGACCGCCTTGTCGCGCGCCGCGGCGTTGAGGCCGGGCTCGTGGATCTTAAGGCCTTCCTCGATGATGTCGGCCACGGCCATGCGTGGGCTGAGCGAGCCGAACGGGTCCTGGAAGACGATCTGGAGCTCGCGCCGGAGCGGCCGCATGGCGTTGAAACTGAGCTTGTCGATCTCGCGGCCGTTGAAGTCGATCTTGCCTTGCGACGAGATCATCCGCGCCAGTGCGAGGCCGAGCGTGGTCTTACCCGAGCCGGATTCGCCGACGACGCCGACTGTCTGGCCGGCGCGGACCGCAATGTCGATGCCGTCGACGGCCTTCACATGGTCGACCGTCTTGCGGAAGAAGCCCTGCTTGATCGGGAACCAGACCTTTACGTCGGAGCCGGACATGACCGTCTGCGCCCCGGTATTCGTCTCCGGCGGCTTGCCCTTCGGCTCGGCCGCCAGAAGGTGCTTGGTGTAGCTGTGCTGCGGGTGGGCGAAGATCTCCTTCGTTGGACCCGTTTCCACGATCTTGCCGCGCGTCATCACGCAGACGCGGTCGGCAATGCGGCGGACGATGCCGAGGTCGTGGGTGATGAACAGCATCGACATGCCCTTGCGGGCCTTGAGCTTGGCGAGCAGTTCGAGGATCTGTGCCTGCACGGTGACGTCGAGCGCCGTCGTCGGCTCGTCGGCGATCAGAAGCTCCGGCTCGTTGGCGAGCGCCATCGCGATCATCACGCGCTGGCGCTGCCCGCCCGAAAGCTGATGCGGGAAGGCCTCGAGTCGCTTCCTAGGGTCGCGGATGCCGACCTCTTCGAGCAGTTCGAGCGTGCGGGCCTTCGCCTGCTTGTCGCCCATGCCCTGGTGCAGGGACAACACTTCGACGATCTGCCGCTCGATGGTGTGCAGCGGATTGAGCGAGGTCATCGGCTCCTGGAAGATCATGGTGATCTTGTTGCCGCGCACCTTGCGCAACGCATTCTCGTTCAGGGCGAGCAGATCCTGGCCGCCAAACATGATGCGGCCAGATGGGTGGCTCGCCGGCGGGTAGGGCAGCAGCTTCAGCACCGAAAGTGCGGAGACCGATTTGCCCGAGCCGGATTCGCCGACCAGCGCCACGGTCTCGCCCTTGGCGATGTCGAACGAGATGTTGTCGACGGCGACAGTCGTCGTACCGCCCTGGGCGAAGGCGACTGTCAGGTCCTGGACGGAAAGGAGAGGGGACATACTCACTTGAATGTCTTCCTCGGATCGAAGGCGTCGCGCACCGCTTCACCGGCAAAGATGAGCAGCGACAGCATCAGCGAGATGACCACGAAGCCTGACAGGCCGAGCCACGGTGCATTGAGGTTGCGCTGCCCCTGCTTGAGCAACTCGCCGAGCGAGGCCGAACCGGGCGGCAGGCCGAAGCCGAGGAAATCGAGCGAGGTCAGCGTCGAGATCGAGCCGTTGAGTATGAAGGGCAGGAAGGTCAATGTCGCCACCATCGCGTTGGGCAGAAGGTGGCGGAGCATGATCGTCCGGTTGGGTACGCCGAGCGCGCGCGCCGCATTCACATATTCGAAGTTGCGGGCGCGCAGGAATTCGGCGCGCACCACGCCCACCAGCGCCACCCAGGAGAATATCAGCATCAGTCCGAGCAGGATGAAGAAGCCCGGTGGTAGGATGGCGGACACGATCAGCAGCAGATAGAGCACTGGGATCGCCGACCAGATTTCGATGAAGCGTTGGAACAGAAGGTCCGTCCAGCCGCCAAAATAGCCCTGCATGGCACCGGCCGTCACGCCGACCACCGCCGAGCCCAGCGTCAGCGTCAGGCCGAACAGCACCGAGATGCGGAAGCCATAGATGACGCGGGCCAGCACGTCGCGGGCCTGGTCGTCCGTACCGAGCCAGTTCCAGTTGCCGACGGTGCAGTTGGGGTCGTCCACGCCCTGCGGGTACCGCTGGCAGCGCACCTCCTTGGGGTACAGCCAGGATGGCTTTGCCGGTGCTGCCTCGGGAATCTCGTTGTTGGTGGTACGGTAGGAATATCGGATCGGCGGCCATATCGCCCAGCCATCGGCAGATATCGCCTCCTGCACCACGGCCATGCGGTAGTCGGTGATCGGCAGGAAGCCGTCCGCGCCGAGGAACGTCTCCTCCGGATAGTCACTGACGATGGGCGAGAAGAATTCGCCCTTGAAGCGGATCAGAAGCGGCCGGTCGTTGGCAATGAGTTCCGAGAACAGCGACAGCACGAACAGGACGAGGAAGATCCACAGCGACCAGTAGCCGCGCTTGTTGGCCTTGAAACTGTGCCAGCGACGCTTGTTGAGCGGCGAGAGCCAGGCCCGCTTTGCCGGCGGTGTCATCGTGTCGGTCGCGGACATCAGACGTCCCTCCGCTCGAAGTCGATGCGGGGATCGATCCAGGTATAGGTGAGGTCAGAGATCAGGCTGACGAACAGGCCCATCAGGGAGAAGATGTAGAGATTGGCGAAGACGACAGGATAGTCGCGGTCGAGCACCGAACGGAAGCCGAGCAGACCGAGGCCGTCGAGCGAGAAGATGTTTTCGATCAAAAGCGAGCCGGTGAAGAAGGCCGAGATGAAGGCGCCCGGAAAGCCGGCGATCACGATCAGCATCGCGTTGCGGAACACGTGGCCGTAAAGCACTTGCCGCTCGGACAGGCCTTTGGCGCGGGCGGTGACGACATATTGCTTGCGGATTTCGTCGAGGAACGAATTCTTGGTCAGCAGCGTCGTGGTGGCAAAGGCCGACAGCACGAGTGCGGTGAGCGGCAGCGTGACGTGCCAGAGATAGTCGAGGATCTTGCCGCCCAGCGACAGCTGGCTGAAGTTCTCCGACGTCAGGCCGCGCAGCGGGAACCAGTCGAAGAACGAGCCGCCGGCAAACAGCACCATCAACAGGATGGCAAACAGGAAGGCGGGGATGGCGTAGCCGACGATGACGACGCCGCTGGTCCAGATGTCGAAGGTGGAACCGTCCTTCACCGCCTTGCGGATGCCGAGCGGAATCGAGATCAGGTAGGACAACAGCGTGATCCAGATGCCGAGCGAGATCGACACCGGCATCTTCTCCAGGATCAGGTCGATCACCGAGATGTCGCGGAAGTAGCTGTCGCCGAAATCGAAGCGGATGTAGTTCCACATCATCATGCCGAAGCGTTCGAGCGGCGGCTTGTCGAAGCCGAACTGCTTTTCGAGCTTGGCGATGAATTCGGGGTCCAGCCCCTGCGCGCCGCGATACTTGGACGTGGTCTCGCCGCCGGCAACGTCGAAATTGGTGTGGCCGCCGACGTCGCCGCCGCCACCCGACAGACGGTCGCCGGCGTCGCCGCCCTGGCCGGTCAGCTTGGCGATGACCTGTTCGACCGGTCCGCCGGGCGCGAACTGGATGACGGCGAACGAGATTGCCATGATGCCGATCAGCGTCGGGATCATCAGAAGGATGCGCCGGAGGATATAGGCGCCCATCAGGCGATGCTCCCATGTGCAAACGGGGCTTCAGGAGCAGTCATTTCAGGTCTTGCCAATACGTGCAGCCTTGTCCTTGTCGAACCACCACATGGCCTCGACGGGAAAGCCGAAGTCCGGCTTCGGCTCCTTGTAGCCGAACATGTCCCAGAAGGCGGCTCGGTGATTCGCCGAAAACCAATTTGGAATCCAGTCTAGCCGGGCGCGCAAGACCCGGTCGAGCGCACGCATTGCCGCTATCAGCGCCGCCCGGTCGCCGGCCGCCCCGACCGCGTCGATGAGCGCATCGATGGCGGGATCAGCGGTGCCCGGAAGATTGGTCGAGCCCTGCAGGTTGGCCGAGCGTGAGTGGAACAGCCCGTCGATCTCGTCGCGGCTCGGCGTCGCAGAAAACGATGCCGCAGCCGATATGGCGTCGTAGTCGAAACTCGTCTGCCGCGCCTGGTACTGGGTCGAATCGACCATGCGTACCGAGGCGTCTATGCCGATGGCCTTCATGTTCTCGACCCATGGCGAGAAGACCCGGACAAAACTGTCGTCGTCGACCAGCATTTCAAGGGTCAGTGCCTCGCCCCTGGCGTTGCGCAGGCTACCGCCCTGGCGGCTCCAGCCGGCGTCCGCCAGCAGCCGCGAGGCCGTGGCAAGCATCTTTCGGTCGCGGCCTGAGCCATCGGAGGCCGGCTGCACCAAGGCTTCGCCGAAGGCTTCGTCGGGGATCTTGCCGCGCAGGGGTTCGAGCAGCGCCAGCTCGGCAGGCGAGGGCAGGCCTTCGGCGCGGAAGTCCGATCGCTCGAAGGTCGACTGCGAGCGCTGGTAAGCGTCATAGAAGAGATTGCGGTTGGTCCATTCGAAGTCGAAGCACAGCGCAATGGCGCGCCGCACGCGGGGATCGCGGAAGCGTTCGCGCCGCTGGTTGACCGCCAGGGCCTGCATCGACGGCCGCTTTTCGCTCGGAAACTCCCGCTTCACCACCTTGCCCGAGGTGAAGGCGGGGAAGTCGTAACCGGTGGCCCAGATGCGCGAGGTGAACTCCTGGCGGAAAAAGATGTCACCCTTCTTGAAGGCTTCGAAGGCCGCCTGCCGGTCCTGGTAGAATTCGATGCGAATGCGGTCGAAATTGTAGAGCCCGCGACTGACGGGCAGGTCGCTGGCCCAATAATCGGCGACGCGCTCATATTCGATCGCCTGGCCGGCAAAGACGCGGCCGACCTTGTAGGGACCGGAGCCGAGCGGCGCTTTCATCTGCGAAGCGTCGAAGGGGTTGGTTTCGAAGAAGGCCTTGGCCGGTATCGGATAGGTGGCGATGTCGAGGATGGTGCGGTCCGACTGCTTGCCGTCGAAGCTGAGCCGAAGCGTGTGCGGGTCGAGTGCCTTGGCCTCCTTTAGGTGGCTGAGCGGCAGGAGCAGGCTGGGATGCCCGTCCTTCTTGAACAGATCGAAGGCGGAGGCGGCGTCTTCGGCGGTGAACGGCGTGCCGTCATTGAAGCACGCCTCGGGCCTCAGCGCGAAGTCGAAGCTGTTGCGGTCGTCGGAGATCTTTACCGATTGCGCCAAAAGGCCATAGATCGCGTCGGGCTCGTCGATCGCCCGCACCATCAGGGAATCGAAGCACATTTCCATGCGCGGCGGCGCGTCGCCGCGGGCAACGAAGGTGTTGAGCGTGTTGAAGGTGAGCGGGCTCTGGTTGAAGTACCAGTAGGCGGGTGAGAAGTTGAACGTGCCGCCCTTGGGCGCGTCGAGATTGACGAAGTCGAAGTGAGTGAAATCAGGGCCGTATTTCAGGTCGCCGAAGGCGGACAGCCCGTGCAGGCCGGTGCCGGTCGGACTTGCGGCGAAGACGCGGCTCGGGATGAGCGGGGCGGCGATGGCCGCCGCGCCCAGTGCCAGGAATTCCCTGCGGGGAAGGCGCGTGTTCAATTGACGCCCTTGTACTTGGCGGCCAGCGCCGCTTCCTTGTCCTTGTCGATCCACCAGGAATCGAGGTCCACGCCAATGTAGCTTGGCTGCTTCTCGGGAATGCCGAATTTGTTCCAGTAGGCGATGCGCACTTTCCCCAGGTGCCACTGCGGGACCATGTAGTAGTTCCACAGGAGAACCCGGTCGAGCGCATGGGTGGCGGCCAGCAGGTCGTCGCGGTCGGTAGCGAAGATGACGCGTTCGACGAGCGCATCGACGACCGGGTCCTTGATGCCGGCGAGGTTGCGCGATCCGGGCGTGTCGGCGGCCTTGGAGCTGAAGAAGTCGCGCTGCTCGTTTCCGGGCGACTGCGACTGCTGGAAGCCCGACAGCGCCAGCATGTCGAAATCGAACGAGCGGGTACGGTTGATGTACTGGCTCTCGTCGATGATACGCAACGTCGCGTCGATGCCTAGGCGGCGCAGGCTGTCGATAAACGGCGTTGCCACGCGTTCGTCGATGGGGTCGTTACCGAGGAACTCGATGGTGAACTGCTCGCCGGTCTTTTCATTGACCATCTTGCCGCCGCGGTTCACCCAGCCGGCTTCCTTGAACAACTGAACGGCGCCGCGCAGGTTTTCGCGGCCTGCCTGCGGCGTGTCGTAGAGCGGCAGCTTGAATTCCTGGGTGAACAGTTCTGGCGGCAGCTTGTCGCGGAAGGGCTCGAGTATCTCGAGTTCCTTGCCTTGCGGGATGCCGCTGGAGGCAAGCTCGCCGCCTTCGAAGTAGCTATCGGTACGCTTGTAGGCGCCAAAGAAGATGTTGCGGTTCATGGTCTCGAAATCGAAGGCCATGGTGAGCGCCTTGCGCACGCGCGGATCCTGGAACTGCGGCCGGCGCGAGTTCATCACATAGGCCTGCATCGGCTGCCCCGACGTCGTCGCATACTCGACCTTGGTGACGTCGCCAGCCTGGAAGGCCGGGAATGTATATTCGGTCGCCCAGCGTTTTGCGCTCGACTCGGCGCGGACATCCTGGAAACCACCCTTGGTGAATGCCTGCCAGGCGGCATTGTCGTCGAGGAAATAGATGTAGCGCCGCTTGTCGAAGTTCTCGCGGCCGACCTTCACCGGCAGTTGCGCGCCCCAATAATCGGGCACGCGCTCCCAGACGATCTCCGAGCCCGGCTTGAAGCTCGAAATCTTGTAGGCGGCCGAGCCGAGCGGCGGTTCCTGCGTCGGGCGGGTGATGTCGCGCTTCTTGCCTGAAGCGTCGGTGCCCTCCCACCAGTGCTTGGGCAGGACCACGAGGTCGCCCATGATCTTGGGCAGCTCGCGGTTGCCCTTCTGGTCGAAATGGAACGTCACCTCGCGTTCGCCGGTGGCGACCGCCTCGGTCACATTGGCGTAGTACTTGTTGTAGAGCGGGCTGTTGGCCTTCAGCGTCTTGAACGACCAGATGACGTCGTCGACGGTGATTGGCTGTCCGTCATGCCATTTGGCGCGCGGGTCGAGACGATAGGTCGCCGAGGAAAAGTCCGCAGGGAACTTGTAGGCATCGGCGACGAGCGGATGACTGACGCTGCCTTCGTCGACCGACTGCTCCATCAGCGTGTCGTACAAAAGGCCGCCGCCGAAGCCGGCGAAGCCCGCTGCCGGATTGCCGGGCACGATGTAGGGATTGAAGCTGTCGAAGGTGCCTGATGTCGTCGTATTTAGCGTGCCGCCCTTGGGCGCATTCGGATTGACGTAGTCATACTGCTTGAAGTCGTCGCCATATTTCGAGGCGCCGATCAGCGCCGAACTCGTGTGCCACTCGCCGTCCTCGGCATGTGCCGGCATCCAGGCGCCCGAAAGAAGCACAGCCGCCATGCCGGCTGCTGCGATTGTCCTGTTCAGGCATGCCTTCATGGAGCTCCCCTTGGATCGTTATCTGGCGACACTCTAATTCATTCGCCGCGCATGGAAACTGCGGGCCCGACGATTGTCGTCGCTTGTTTGCCGAACATAACAAAAAAGCCGGGCTGAACCCGGCTTTTTCAAGATGCTTCGATGACAATTTGTTCAGTGGGACGTCGCCGGAGCCGCGCCCTCGGCAGGCTTGGCCTCGCCATTTGCCGGCGCAGCAGGTGCTGCACCTTCGGCTGGGGCCGGGGCGGCGCCGGCAGGCGCGGGAGCTGTACCTTCCGCCGGAGCGGCGGCAGGCGTCGCAGCCGGAGCAGCGCCCGGGGCCGGGAGCGGAGCCGGGCTGTCCGACTGCGAGTTCAGGTAGGCGATCAGGTTGGCGCGCTCGTCATCCTTCTTGATGCCGGCGAAGCCCATCGCGGTGCCCTTGATGTAGGCCTTGGGCGAGGTCAGGAAGTGGTTGAGGTGCTCGAAGTCCCAGACAACCGTGCTGCCCTGCGAGAATTCCTTCATGCCGCCCGAATAGGCGAAACCTTCATGCGAGGCCATCGGACGATTGACGACGCCCCAGAGGTCCGGGCCGACCTTGTTGGGGCCGCCCTTCTCGATGGAGTGGCAGGCGGTGCACTTCTTGAAGACGGCAGCGCCCGCCTCGGCGTTGGCGCTGGCCAGCAGCTGGGCGATCGGCACGGCCGCCGCGGCAGCTTCGCCGCCACCGGCGCCAGCACCGGCCTCTTCGGCCGCTTCGATGGTGAAGCCCGGCTTTTCCGGAACCGGCGACGCGAAGATCGCATCCGACACCAGCGAGATCGAGAAGACCACGAAGGCCGTGCCCAGCAGACCGCCGAGCACCTTGTTCATTTCGAATGAGTCCATACGCCCCTGGCTCCCTTATCCGACAGCTCGCTGTCCTCTGCGACCGCTGCCGTGCGTCGGTAATGTCTATAGCCCGGCCGGACCGGGTCAAATCGCGCGGAAACTAGGTCTTTTGCTTGCCGGTTGCAACACATATAAGGGCGCTTCCAGTGAGACTTTTTGACACTTTCCAGCAGCCTTCGAGACAGCCGACCAATCAATGTCCACCCTTGTCCTGATCCCCGCCAGAATGGCCTCTACGCGCTTGCCGGGCAAGCCGCTCGCCGATATCGCCGGCCGCCCGATGATCGTCCATGTTGCAGCGCGCGCCACAGAAAGCGGTCTCGGCCGTGTCGTGGTCGCCACCGACACCGAGGCCGTCGCCGAGGCAGTGAGGGCGCAAGGCTTCGAGGCGGTGATGACCCGAGCCGACCATGAGTCGGGCTCCGACCGCATCTTCGAGGCGCTGACCAAGCTCGATCCCAAGAGTGAGGTCGAGACCATCGTCAATGTCCAGGGTGACCTGCCGACCATCGATCCAGGTATTATCCAGGCGGCGCTGAGGCCGCTGGAGAACGCTGTCGTCGACATCTCGACGCTTGGCGTGGAGATCACGCGCCAGGAGGAAAAGGTCGATCCGAACGTACCCAAGATCATCGGCTCGCCGTTGTCGGCCGAGCGCATGAGGGCACTCTACTTTACCCGCGCCACGGCACCGTGGGGCGACGGCCCGCTCTACCACCACGTCGGGCTCTATGTTTACCGCCGCGCCGCACTCGAACGCTTCGTCAGTCTCAGCCCGTCGCCGCTCGAAAAGCGCGAGAAGCTGGAGCAATTGCGGGCGCTGGAGGCGGGCATGCGCATCGACGTCGAGATCGTCGACACCGTGCCGCTCGGCGTCGACACGCCCGAACATCTCGAGCGCGCCCGCGAACTTCTTTCAAAATAGAAAAGACAGGCCAGCCATGCCGACGACGACCAACAAGATCTCCTTCCAGGGCGAGCCGGGCGCCAATTCCGACACAGCCTGCCGCAACATGTTTCCCGACATGGAGCCGCTGCCCTGCGCGACCTTCGAGGACGCTTTCAATGCGGTGGAGACCGGCAAGGCCGACCTGGCGATGATCCCGATCGAGAACACGATCGCCGGTCGCGTCGCCGACATTCATCATCTCTTGCCGGAATCGAAGCTGCACATCGTCGGCGAATATTTTCTGCCGATCCATTTCCAGCTGATGGTCCTGCCGGGCGTGCAGCGCTCGGAGATCAAGACTGTGCATAGCCACATCCATGCGCTCGGCCAGTGCCGCAAATACATCCGCAAGAACGGCTGGAAGCCGGTCGTGGCGGGCGACACCGCCGGCGCCGCCAAGCTGGTGTCTGAGGTCAAGGACCGGACGATGGCGGCCCTTGCGCCGCGTCTCGCCGCCTCGCTCTACGGCCTCGACATGCTTGAAGAGAATGTCGAGGACACCGACACCAACGTTACCCGCTTCGTGGTGCTGACCAAGAACAAGCAGTGGGTCGAACGTCCGAGCCCTGATGCCAAGATGATGACGACCTTCATCTTCCGCGTCCGCAACGTGCCGGCCGCGCTCTACAAGGCGATGGGCGGTTTCGCCACCAATGGCGTCAACATGACCAAGCTGGAGAGCTACCAACTGGGCGCCTTCACCGCGACGCTGTTTTATGCCGACATCGAGGGCCACCCTGATGATGCTGGCGTTGCGCATGCGCTGGAGGAGCTGCGCTTCTTCTCGCGCGAAGTGCGCATCCTCGGCGTTTACCCGGCGAGCGATTCCCGCGACGAATGGAAGGTCGCCGACTGACCGGTCTTCCGCGCTCTCTAAGCCTCGTCCGCCCAGGCGCGGATGAGGTGATGGGCGATGGCGTGGCGCGGCGGCACCCTCAGTTCGCCCGGATGGATGCCAGAGAGCATCTGTAGGACTTCCTCGCGCGAAAACCAGCGGCAGTCCTCGAGTTCGTCGGTGTCGGCGACGATATCCTCGTTCAGCGCCTCGCCGTAGCAGCCGATCATCAGCGAATAGGGGAATGGCCAGGGCTGGCTGGCGTGGTAGACGACACGGCCGAGGCGGATGCCCGCTTCCTCGAAGGTTTCGCGGCGTACCGCGGCCTCGATCGTCTCGCCGGGCTCGATGAAACCGGCCAGCGCCGAATACATGTTGGGCTGGAAATGGCGGCTGCGGCCGAGCAGGCACTTGTCGCCCGCAACCGTCAGCATGATCGCCACCGGATCGGTGCGCGGGAAATGTTCGGTGGCACAGGCGGTGCAGACCCGCTTGTAGCCGCCCGCCCGCATCTCTGAAGGCGCGCCGCAACGGCCGCAGAAACGGTGGCTGGCGTGCCAGGCGAGCAGGGCAGCCCCCTGTGCCAGCGCGCCAAGCGCTGCCTCGTCGACGATGGCCTGCGTCACCACGGAGCGGAAATCGACCGACTTCAGCGGTGCAGGCACGCTGTCCGGTTCGATGCCGACAGGCACCGCGAGCGTCGCTGTGCCGTCCGTGCGGCCGAGCAGTACCGCATCGTCCAGCCGACCGCCCAGCATCCTTGCCGTGGCCAATTGAAAGTAGGGATTTGCCATATCATTGGCGAAGTCGATGACCAGCCGGCTGGAGGCAACCAGAAGCAGGCGCGTTGCGGGCTCGGCGAGCGCCAGCCGGGCGGAATCGTCGCTGCGCTTCTCCGACTGGCGGTCGATGAGGTTGCCGGCAAAGCCGATGAACTGGCTCGCCTCCCGTTCGGGTGCGTTGGACAGGCTGAAGGGCATTTGAGAACTCTGTGAAATGAAGCGCTAAAGAGCAGTCTTGATGCTCTCTGCGAAGCGGTGGAGATCGTCGCTGCGGTAGGGTTCGCGCACGCCGTGCCCCCAGACAGGGCCGGGCCAACCCGGATCGCCCTCGGAGCGGGCAACGATGTGGAAGTGCAGCTGGCGCACGATGTTGCCGAGCGCGCCGCTGTTGATCTTGGTACAGCCGGTTACGCGTTTCAGCGCGTTGGCCACCATGTTGCTCTCGAAGGTCAGCATGGCCTGGTCGAGCGGGGTCAGGTCGTGCAGTTCCTCGATGCCGAGGCGCTGCGGCACCAGAATCAGCCACGGCCAGCGCTTGTCGTTCATGATGCGTAACTCGCACAACCCGAGCCACATCAAGGGCTCGCTGTCGGTGTCCAGACGCGAGTCCAGCGCAAACCCGGTGTTGAGCACCGACATCATTGGCGTTTCCCTTGTTTCTTCAAAAGCTAGAGCGTGGCCGCAATGGCTGCAAGCGAATCATTGAGATTGCGATGCCATGCTGTGCCGTGATGCTGATATGGTGTCGATGCACTGATATGCACTGAACGGAGGTCGCGATGTTGGCCGGTCAGATCGCACTTGCCTGTGCCGCAGCCTTTGCCGGTGCTGCATTCTACATCAATTTTGCCGAACAGCCCGCACGTCTAGGCCTCGACGACAAAAATCTGCTGGAGCAATGGAAGCCGAGCTACGCTAGGGGCTTCGTCATGCAAGCGAGCCTGGCTGTCGTGTCGGGGCTGCTGGGCCTGCTCGCCGTCTGGCTTTCGGCCGATTGGCGCTGGATCGTCGGCGCGCTGCTGATGCTCGCCAACTGGCCCTATACGCTGCTGGTGATCCTGCCCACCAACAAGCAGATCGAGGCGATAGCAAGCGACGATGCCGGCACGGCTTCGCGCACTCTCATCATGCGCTGGGGCACCTTGCATGCCGTTCGCACCGCGCTTGGCTGTGCGGCGGCAGTCGCCTATCTCTGGGCGCTCAATTCACAGGGCTTCTGAGGCGGTTCGGCGCACCTCCTCCAATCGCCGGCCTGGCTCTTGCAATTGGGCGAACAATTGCCGATATGGAGGTTGGGAGGTTGGTGGTGGACGATCCACTCGCCAACCGGGTCAGGTCCGGAAGGAAGCAGCCCTAACGAGCCCGGAACGGGTCATTGTTCCAGCCTCCCGCCTCTTCGCCCTTCTCCGCGTCATTGACGGCGTCCAGCCGTGCGGGCGAAACTCGTTTCGCGGAATCGACCCGACGGCGGTCGGGCAGGGGCGCCAGGACCACTAGGCGAGCGAACGGGGCGGATGAGCGAAGCCGGACAAACCGATAAGAGCAAGAACGGCGCCTACCGCGTCCTTGCGCGCAAATATCGCCCAGCAGATTTTGCGGCCCTCGTCGGCCAGGAGCCGATGGTCCAGACGCTGACGAATGCGTTTGCCACCGGCCGCATCGCGCAAGCCTGGATGCTGACCGGCGTCCGTGGAGTCGGCAAGACGACCACAGCCCGCATCCTCGCCCGTGCGCTCAACTACAAGACGGCTGATATCGACCGTCCGTCGGTCGACCTGACCATTCCCGGCGAGCACTGCCAGGCGATCATGGAAGGCCGCCATGTCGATGTCATCGAGATGGACGCGGCCTCTCATACAGGTATCGACGACATCAGGGATATCATCGAGCGCGTCCGCTACGCCCCGGTGTCGGCCCGCTACAAGGTCTATATCATCGACGAGGTGCATATGCTCTCGACGCAGGCCTTCAATGGCCTGCTGAAGACGCTCGAGGAGCCGCCGCCCCACGTCAAGTTCATCTTCGCCACCACCGAGATCCGCAAGGTTCCGATTACGGTGCTGTCGCGCTGCCAGCGCTTCGACCTGCGCCGTATCGACGCCGGCAAGCTCGTTGGCCACCTCTCCAACATCGCTCGCCAGGAAGGCATCGAGGTCGAGGACGACGCGCTCGCCATGGTCGCTCGCGCGGCTGAAGGTTCGGCGCGCGATTCGCTGTCGATCTTCGATCAGGCTATTGCCCACGGCGCCGGCAAGGTCACGGCGGAGGCCGTGCGTGCCATGCTCGGCCTCGCCGATCGTGCCCGCGTCGTCGACCTGTTCGAAAACGTCATGAAGGGCGATGTCGCAGCGGCTCTCGATGAACTCAGGGCGCAATACGACACCGGCGCCGACCCGGTCGCCGTGCTCAACGACCTTGCCGAATTCACCCATCTCGTCACCCGCCTGCGCTTTGTGCCGACGGCAGCCGACGATGCGTCGCTGTCCGAGGACGAGCGCAAGCGCGGCCTGGAATTTGCGCAATCGCTCTCGGTGCGCGTGCTGTCACGCGCGTGGCAGATGCTGCTCAAGGGCATTCCCGAGGTGCAGTCGTCCAACCGGCCCGTGAGTGCCGCCGAAATGGTGCTGATCCGGCTGGCGCACGCCGCCGACCTGCCCACCCTCGACGAGGCGTTGAGATCGCTCGGCGATGCGCCGTCGCAGCCGGCAGGTGGCCCGCGCAATGGCGGCATGCCGGCAGGCGGCGGCAACGGCGGTCCGGCTGCGTCCGCCGTGTCGCAGGCGCGCATGCCGGTGACCAATGGCGGCGGCCAGGCGATGCGGCTGGTCGAGGCTGCGCCCGCGCCGGTGGCCTTTGCCGCGCCTCAGCCGCAGCCCGAACCCGTTGTCGACGCGGTGCCGGTGCGGTCGATGACCGAGCTTGCAAATCTGGCCGAGGCCAATCGCGAGATGGCCTTCAAGGTGCTGATCCGCCGCGCCGTGCGCCCGGTCCGCATCGAGCCGGGGCACATGGAAGTCAGCCTGACCAACGATGCGCCCAGGACTTTCCTCAACGACCTGACGGTCAAGCTCAAGGCCTGGACAGGCCGCCATTGGCTGGTGTCGCTGTCGAAGGAAGAGGGCGGACCGACGCTGGCTGAGATCGAGGCCACCAAGCGCGAGGTCGCCCTGACCGATGCGAAGGCGGACCCGACAGTGGCGGCGATCCTGGCGCGCTTTCCCGGTGCCAAGATCATCGACGTACGGTTGCCGACGACGCCGGAGGCTGTGGATGCGGATACCGACGCCGAACCGCTGCCCGATCCGGGCATCGGGTTCGACAATGACGATGACGACCCGTTCTGAGACGAAAAGGACAAGACCATGAAGGATCTGCTCGGCCTTATGGGCAAGGCGAAGGAAATGCAGGCCAAGATGCAGGCCATGCAGGAAGAGATCGCACTGCTTGAGATGACCGGCCAGGCCGGCGGCGGCCTGGTGACGGTAACGCTGACCGGCAAGTCCGAGATGAAGGCGCTGAAGATCGACCCGTCGCTGGTCAAGGAAGGCGAGGGCGAGATCATCGAGGACCTGATCGTCGCCGCCCACAACGATGCCAAGGCCAAGGTCGAGGCAGCGATGCAGGAAAAGACCAAGGCTCTGACCGCCGGCCTGCCGATCCCGCCCGGCATGAAGCTGCCGTTCTAAAAACGAGCGAATAGCGAACAGGGAATAGTGGCGCTTGGTTTTCAGGCGCCATTTCTCTTTGGACTGTTCGCTACAGATATTCCTGCCATCTGCGGGCGGTGACTTGTGGCTGCAGCCCTATGTCCTCCCATAGGCTTGATGGAGGGCGAACAGAACGCCGAGGTTTGCGCCGGCGCACTGTAATTTTGACGTAGTGAACAATTCTCTTCATGAAGGTTGTGGCGATGGCTTTCATGAAGGGCACTATCATGCCATGCTTTTGTTCAGTAAAATGAAGTGTCCTCAGCGAGATACATGAGAAAAATTCATGCTGATTGCGCCGGGTCAGATACCTCCATTCCAGACGCTTCGGGCGTTTGTCGCGGTCGCGCGAGCGAAAAGCTTCACCAAGGCAGCCGACGTCCTGGGTGTCACCCAAACCGCCGTCAGCCATCAGATTGCACAACTCGAGGGCTGGATCGGCGCCCCTCTCTTCTCACGCGACAGGACCGGCGTCCTGCCGACAAGGCTCGGCAACGAGCTGCTGCCCGACGTCTCCTCGCTGCTTGAAAATCTGTCTGATGTTCTGGGGCGCGCCCGCCGAGGCAGTTCCGCGAGCCGCAGGCTCAGGGTGTCGACGTCGCCCGAGTTCTCGTCGCAGTGGCTGGCGCCAAGGCTGCAGCAATTCTGCGCTGCCCATCCCGATATCGACCTGAGCGTGACGGTCGAATATCGCCGGACCCGGTTCGCCGCCGATGAGGTCGATGTCGCGATCTGGCTGGCCGGACCGGTGGCGGAACATGGCGCTGAGCCGCTGACCAACGACGAGGAATTCGTGGTTTGCGCGCCGATTCTGGACCGGACGTTGCCGGAGAAGGACGGGCTCGCCGCAGCCCCGTTGCTGCGCTACGCCGGAGCGCGTCACACCGTCCTCGACTGGGGGCGGTGGCATGGCCAGATGTACGACCGGTTGCAGGCGGCGCCGGTCGAGGATTTCGACAGCGGACCGTGCTACCCGACTTTTGCGGAAATGCTGGAGGCGTGCCGGGGAGGTGAGGGCTTCGCTCTCGTCCGAAGCTCGCTGGTCGCCTCCGACCTGCGCGCCGGACACCTCGTGCGCTGCTTCTCGGAAAGCACGGTTTCGGATCTTCAATATCAGCTGGTGGTGAGCCCGGAACGGCGACGCGACGCCGAGGTGCTGGCGTTTCGAACTTGGCTGTTCGCCGAGATGTCGGCAGCGCATAACAGCTAGGCGCTGCCGGCCAGCCTGCCGCGCCGTCAGGTCCTAGAACTGCGTCACCACGCTGATTCCCAGTCCCTCGAAGCGGTCCATGGCCATCAGCGCCAGAGGCACCTCATCGAGGCCGATGTGCCTGCCTATGAGCATCTGCGGGGCAAGTTTGCCCACCTCGATCATCTGCATCATCGCTTCGTAGCGGAAGGCCTGCATGCCGTGGCTGCCGAGGATTTCGAGTTCGTGGGCGATCACCTTGCCCATCGGGATCTTCGGATCGGCGTGGTCGCCGAGCATCAGCCCGACCTGGACATGGCGGCCGCGGCGCCGGAGATTGGCGATCGAGTTGTAGCAGGTGGCGGGGTGGCCGAGCGCGTCGAGCGAAAGATGCGCGCCGCCGGCAGTGAGTTCCCGCACCGCGCCGACCACGTCGGTCTCGCGCGCAGCGTTGATGGCGGCCACCGCGCCCATCCTGCGGGCGAAGTCGAGCTTGTCATCGGAGAGATCGATGGCAATGACATTCGCCCCGGCTGCCGCCGCGATCATGATGGCCGACAGGCCGACGCCGCCGCAGCCATGGACTGCCACCCATTCACCCGGCTTGACCCGGCCTTGATCGATGACCGCCCGGAACGAGGTGACGAAGCGGCAGCCGAGGCTGGCTGCCGTGACGAAATCCATGCTGTCGGGCAGTCGCACCAGGTTGGTATCGGCGAAGTCGACGGCGACATGTTCGGCGAACGAGCCCCAGGCGGTGAAGCCGGGCTGGAACTGGTGCTCGCAGACCTGGTGGTTGCCCGAGGTGCATTCGAAGCAGCGGCCGCAACCGCCGACGAACGGCACCGTCACCCGGTCGCCGGCCTTCCAGCGCGTGACCAGCGGCCCCGCCGCCACGACGATGCCCGCGAGCTCGTGGCCAGGCACATGCGGCAAAACGATGTCCGGATCGTGTCCCATCCAGCCATGCCAGTCGCTGCGGCAGAGCCCGGAGGCCTCGACCTTGATGACCACGCCGCCGGATGCCGGCGTCGGATCGGCGACCCGCTGGACGCTGGGCGCCTGGCCGAACTGCTCGAAAAGCACTGCTTTCATTGCGCGATTTCCCGTTTCGCCTGCCATTTTGCACGGCCGTTGCCGGCGATCCTAGACCACGGCGACCGGCCTTCGCGAGCCCTGACAGGCGGCCACCCGGCGCTTGGCCATCTTTTTGCCCGAAAATGCGGGATTCTAGCCTCATTCCGGGGTTCGTGGCGGGCTTTGGAGAGGGGCGCTTTTGATCGCCATGAGATGGAAGATGCCGATTTTGGTCGGCGTCGTCGCATCCCCGTTTGTCGTGTCCGGCTGCACCACAAGCAAGTTGACTGACGGGGTCACAACCAGCTCGGTCAGGTCCTATGGCTACAGCGCCAAGGACAAGGAATGCCTGGCCAGGGCCATGTTCTTCGAATCCAATCGCTCGAGCCGCGATGGCCTTGTGGCTGTCGGCTCGGTTGTCATGAACCGCCTGAAATCGGGCGAGTATGGCGACAGCGTATGCGGCGTCGTCGGCCAGAAGGGCCAGTTCGCGCCCGGGGTGCTGTCCAAGCCGATGAATTCCGCAGCACTGCCGGACGTGCAGGCTGCGGCGGACGCCGTGCTCAAGGGCGAGCGCCACCCAAAGGTTACGCCCAGCGTCATGTTCTTCCACACCGCGGGCCTGAAGTTCCCCTACAAGAACATGCATTACACCACTGTTGCCGGCGGCAACGCCTTCTACGAGAAGCGCAGCCGCAGGAAACCGTTCCCGGGTGCGCCCGATCAGCAGGAAATGCTCGTCGCTTCAGCCGACCAGCAAACATTGCCCGGCATCAACGACAACAGCCCCGTCACCGTCGCCTCGGCGGCGACCGATGCATCTCTGGCCAGCGCCATGTCGTTTGAGGCGAGCCCCAAGCAGGCCGACGCCATTGGCGCGCTGATCGCTGCGCAGGACCGGCCGATGAATGAGTGAACAGGGAATAGCGAATAGTGAGTAGGGGTGTGCCCCGGCGGCGGCCGTGCTTCTTCACTATTCGCTACTCACTATTCACCAGTCGCTTTATACCCCTCACATGTCCAAGAGAATCGCCGGTCCCGAGATCGAACGCCTGATCCAGCTCCTCGCCAAGGTGCCGGGACTGGGGCCGCGTTCGGCACGGCGCGCAGCCCTGCACCTGATCAAGAAGAAGGAGCAGCTGCTGGCACCGCTGGCTGCTGCCATGGGCGAGGCCGTCGACAAGGTTCGCGTCTGCTCGACCTGCGGCAATGTCGACACCTGCGATCCCTGCATGATCTGCACCGATCCACGGCGCGACCCGTCGACCATCATCGTCGTCGAGGACGTGTCCGACCTTTGGGCGCTGGAGCGGGCAGCAGCCATGAATGCGCGCTTCCATGTGCTTGGCGGCACGCTGTCGCCACTCGACGGTGTCGGTCCGGACCAGCTGACCATCAAGCAGCTTGTCACCCGTGTCGCTGAGGGCGGCGTGAGCGAGATCATCCTCGCCGTCAACGCAACTGTCGAAGGCCAGACGACGGCGCACTACCTGACCGACCAGCTCTCCGGCTTCGACGTCAAGGTGACCAGGCTGGCGCATGGCGTGCCCGTCGGCGGCGAACTCGACTATCTAGATGAGGGAACGTTGGCGGCAGCGCTCAAGTCGCGGACAGCCTTTTGACGCAATTGGCTTGCAGGGAGGTTGGATGAACAGACTTTCTGCACGGCTTTCGTCCCTTCGCCCCCCCCTCTGGCCAGAGGGGGGGGCGAAGGAACGCAAACTCTCAGTTCTGGCCGCCCTTGCCGTAGCACTCATCACGTTCGCCGCCCCCGCATCCGCCGCCCCCATCGACGACCAGTTCCAAGCCTGGCTCGCCAAGGATCTTTGGCCGGAGGCCAAGGCCAAGGGGATTTCGAAGGCGACCTTCGACGCGGCGTTCCAGGGTGTTTCGCCCAATCTCAAGCTGCCTGATCTGGTTCTGCCGGGCGAGAAGCCGCAGACCCCGAAAAAGCAGCATCAGGCCGAGTTCGGATCGCCGGGCAACTATTTCGCCGAAAAGACCCTTGGCGCGGTCACCGCAGGCGGCCGCACCCGCGCCGGCGCCAATGCAAAGACGCTTGCCGCAATCGAGAAGCGCTTCGGCGTGCCCGGTGGCGTGGTGCTGGCGATCTGGGGCCGCGAATCCGGCTTTGGCGCAGCCAAGATGCCTTACGATGCCTTCGAGGTTCTGGGCACCAAGGCTTTCCTTGCCACCCGCAAGGACATGTTCCGCAAGGAGCTGCTGGCCGGCCTCGAAATGGTCCAACGCGGCATGGTCAGCCGCAAGGACATGCGCTCGTCCTGGGCCGGCGCGCTCGGCCAGCCGCAGTTCCTGCCGACGTCATTTTTGCAGCATGCCGTCGATTTCGACGGCGACGGCCGCGCCGACATCTGGAACTCCACGCCCGACACGCTGGCCTCCATCGCCAACTATCTCGTCCACTATGGTTGGGTGAAGGGCCGCGACTGGGGTTTTGAGGTGTCGGTGCCCGACAACGTCACCTGCGCGCTGGAAGGCCCCGATAAGGGCAAGAAGATTTCCGATTGGGCCGCCATGGGCATCACCCGCACCGGCGGCAAGCCGTTCCCGCAAAGCGAGATGCGTGCCGAAGGCTTTCTGATGATGCCGGCGGGGCGCAACGGGCCTGCCTTCATCGTCACGCCCAATTTTTACGTGCTCAAGGAATACAACGAGAGCGACGTCTACGCGCTGTTCATCGGCCACGGTGCCGACCGGATTTCCGGCGGCGACAGGCGTTTTTCGGGCAGCTGGGGCAAAGTCGACGGGCTCTACCGCTCCGACGTCGCTACCATGCAGCGTGGGCTTCAAAAGCTCGGCTACGACGTCGGCGGTGCCGACGGACTGCCCGGCTTCAAGACCCGCCGCTCGATCGGCGACTGGCAGGCGAAGAACGGCCGGCCGGCGACGTGTTTTCCCGACAAGGGCATCGTCGAGGCGATGCGGTAGTTTCCTTCTCCCCTTGTGGGGGAAGGGTGGCTAAGCCGCCTTCGCCAACCCGGCGCCGACTTCCGCCAGGATCTCATACGAGCGCTTGCGTGCCTGATGGTCGAACACTTGCGCCGTCACCATCAGCTCGTCGGCACCGGTTCGGGCAATGAATGCCTCGACGCCGCGCTGGACGGTTTCGGCTGAGCCGACGATGGCGCAGGACAAGGTCTGAGACAGCATCTGGCGCGACATCGGGTCGAGATCGCGCTCGTAGCCTTCGACGGGGGCGGGCAGGCGGCCGGGCCGGCCGCTGCGCAGGTTGACGAAAGCCTGCTGCACCGAGCTGAACAACAGCTTCGCTTCCGCATCGCTGTCGGCAGCAACGATGTTGATACCGGCCATGACATACGGCTTGGACAGCCTCTCCGACGGCTGGAAGCGCGAGCGGTAGATCTCGATCGCGTGGTCGAGTTCGGTCGGCGCGAAATGCGAGGCGAAGGCGTAGGGAAGGCCAAGCATGGCCGCGAGTTGGGCGCCGTAGAGGCTGGAGCCCAGCACCCAGACCTCGACCTGCTCGCCCTCGCCGGGCACGGCGCGCAGGCGCTGGTCAGACGTCGCTGGCTCGAAATAGCCCATCAGTTCGACAACGTCCTGAGGGAAGTTGTCCACGCTTGCTTCGAGGTTTCGCCTGAGCGCCCGTGCGGTCAGCATGTCCGTGCCGGGCGCGCGGCCGATGCCGAGGTCGATGCGGCCAGGATGCAGAGCTGCCAGCGTGCCGAACTGCTCCGCAATCACAAGCGGCGCATGATTGGGAAGCATGATGCCGCCGGCACCGACGCGGATGGTGCTGGTGCCGGCTGCGACATGGGCGATCACCACGGAGGTCGCGGCACTGGCGATGCCGGCCATGTTGTGGTGCTCGGCCAGCCAGTAGCGGTGGAAGCCGAGTTTTTCGGCGTGGCGGGCGAGGTCGAGCGTGTTCTTGAGCGACTGGGCGGCGGTGCTGCCTTCGGTGACGGGCGAAAGGTCGAGCACGGAAAGGGTGGTCATGATGCGGCTCCGGCGGGATTTGTCCCGCCGGATATAGGAAGCGCTGGGGTCATCCACAAACCTTCCCGTTGAAGGTAAGTTTTGGTCCAGCCGTTTTCGACCGCCTTGGCCGGATGCGTCAGGCTGCCGGCGCGGTGTGCTCCACCGGCTGCGAGGCGGCCAGTTCCTTGCGCACCAATGGGGCCACCTTGGTGCCGTAGAGTTCGATCGCCTTCATGATCTTGGCGTGCGGCATGATGCCGATCGCCATCTGCAGCAGGAAGCGGTCGTTCTTGAACAGCTTGTGCTGGGCGACGATCTTTTCGGCCACCACTTCCGGACTGCCGACGAACAGTGCGCCCTTTGGGCCGCGCGACTGGTCGAAATGCGCCCTTGACGTCGGGCCCCAGCCACGCTCGCGGCCGATGCGGTTCATCACTTCGGCCTGTGGCTGGTAGAAGTCGTCGGCCGCCTGTTCGGTGGTCTCGCCGATGAAGCCATGCACGTTGATGCTGGTGGCGAGCTTGGTGACGTCCTGGCCGCCACGGCGCGCAGCCTCCCGGTAAAGATCGAACAGCGGCGCGAAACGGGCCGGCTCGCCGCCGATGATGGCAAGCGCCAAAGGCAGGCCGAGCACGCCGGCGCGCGCCGCCGACTGCGGTGTACCGCCGATGGCGATCCAGATCGGCAGCTTGTCCTGATAGGGGCGGGGATAGACGCCGCGGTCGTTGATTGGCGCGCGATGGGTGCCCTGCCAGGTCACGCGTTCGCTGTCGCGCAGGGCGAGCAGAAGGTCGAGCTTTTCGGCGAAGAGGTCGTCATAATCCTCAAGATTGTAGCCGAACAGCGGGAAGGATTCGATGAACGAGCCGCGCCCGGCCATGATCTCGGCGCGGCCGCCGGAGAGCTGGTCGAGGGTGGCGAACTGCTGGAACACGCGCACCGGATCGTCCGACGAAAGCACCGTCACTGCACTGGTCAGCCTGATGCGCTTGGAACGCTCGGCTCCGGCGGCAAGTGCCACTGCGGGGGCCGAGGCGGCATAATCGGGCCGGTGGTGTTCGCCGAGGCCGAACACGTCGAGGCCGACCTGATCGGCCAATTCGATCTCTTCGATCAGATTGCGCAGCCGCTGGTGCGGCGCGATGGCGCCGGGGCCGGCTTCGGGGCTGACGTCGGCAAAGGTGTAGAGACCGAGTTCCATGACACTGCGTCCTTGGGTTTGCTTTATCGTCAACAGGTAGCTATAGGGTGCGGCAGCCGCCAGCCTTCAGGCGGTGAACAATCTTTGTCGCTTCATGAACGGTCATGACGTTTCCTAGCTGCAACAAGCGGGGAAATCATGGCTGGCATGCGCAATTTGCGCTTGAACTTGCGCTTTCGCTGCGTATGTAAGCGGCGTCACTTGACTTCAGGGAAATGACTCTTGGCAATTTACAGGGAAAAGAACTTCGGCGAGCGGCGCGATGCCGCCGGCGCGGCGAAGAAAGCACTGCTCGAAAAATTCAAGGCCCGTCCGGCTGCCGACGATCCGGAAGTGATCGCGCGTCAGGCTGAACGCAAGGCCATCCTCGAGGCTCGCGCCATCCGCGAAGCCGAGAAGGAAAAGCTCCGTCAGGAACGCCTGGCACGCGAAGCGGCCGAGAAGGCCGAGCGTGAAGCCAAGGCCGAGGCCGAGCGCCTCGCTGCCGAAGCAGCCGCGCTGGAAGAAGCCGCGCGTCGCGAGGCAGAAGAAGGCGACCGTATCGCTCGCCTGCTCGCAGACGAAGCGGAGCGCAAGGCCAAGCGCGATGCGCGTTACGCAGCGCGCAAGGCTCGCGGCAAGCGCATGCCTCCTTCGGCCAACTACGGCTGATAGGCCGGAGTGCCGTGCGTCCCTACGGACGCACGAAGGACGCTTTGACTTACTGAGTCTGCCAGTCGAGCCTTCCAAAAGCCTTTTCGGTTTTCGGGCTGACGCGTGAGACAACAAGTCCGAAATTCATGACGGCTCGCACTGGAGATGCCAAGCTCCGGTCGCGGGCCGCTTGTGCACGCCTATGGGGCTGCGGTTGTACAGATCATGCTGGCTGGATGAAATTGCGGCCCGCCGGTGAGGGCAGGCCGCAGATATGTGCGATGATGTTCAGGCGACCAGCTTGAGGCCGACGATGCCCGACACAATCAGGGCAATGCAGGCCAGGCGAAGTGCTGTCGCAGGTTCGCCGAGCAGCCAGATGCCAAGCATCGCGGTGCCGACCGTGCCGATGCCGGTCCATATCGCATAGGCGGTGCCGACAGGCAGCGTCTTCAGCGCAAGGCCGAGCAGGCCAAGGCTGACGATCATCGAGGCGATGGTGAGCACCGTCGGCATCGGCTTGGAAAAGCCGTCGGTGTATTTCAGGCCGATGGCCCAGCCGATTTCAAACAGGCCGGCAAAAAAGAGATAGGTCCATGCCATGGAACGCTCCAGCAAGTTGGCGGGTCGTCCCGACCGATCTGTAAAGGGGGAGGTGCAGGGTCGTCCCTGCACCTTGGAAGATAGAAACTTCCGAGAGCCGATGCAACCGCGCCAGCAGTCTTGCCGGGCATATCAGCTATGCGGTTTTACTTGTCCTTGAGCTTGGTGGCCTGCACCGGAGGCGCCTTGAAAGCCGGCGCTGGGGCAGGCTTCTTGGCGTCTTTCTTGGGTTTCCGGGCTTCCTTGCCCGCCTTCATCGCACCCTTGGCCATGATTCGTTTCTCCCGCTTCTGGAATGCTGAGTGAAACGCGAAGTCGCGCAGCTTGCAAGAGGGCGGAAACATGGCAGTGGGGCCGGTGCGGAAACCGCTTGAGCATCGCGGGGCGGCCGCTACATTGATCCGGACGAGGGATCGATGGCAGCGCAGTCGGGCTCCAGATTTGTCATTTTCGCGGCGATCGCCGGCAATCTGCTGATCGCCGCGACCAAATTCGTCGCGGCCTTCTTCACCGGCAGTTCGGCCATGCTTTCGGAGGGTGTGCATTCACTTGTCGATACGGGCAATGGCGGACTGCTGCTCTATGGCCTGCACCGCGCCGCGCGGCCGCCGGACAGACAGCATCCCTTCGGCCATGGCCGCGAGCTCTATTTCTGGAGCTTCATCGTCGCCCTGCTGGTCTTTGCGCTCGGCGCCGGCGTCGCCTTCTACGAGGGTGTGGTCCACATCCTGCATCCCGAGCCGATAGAGAACCCGCTGGTCAACTATGTCGTGCTTGGGTTGTGCATGGTCTTCGAAGGCGGCTCCTGGTTCGTCGCGCTCAAGGAGTTCCGCCGCAGCAAGGGCAATCTTGGCTACATACAGGCCGTGCGCCGCAGCAAGGACCCGAGCGTCTACACCGTGCTGTTCGAGGACAGTGCGGCACTGCTTGGCCTCGGCATCGCTTTGGCGGGCATTTCGGCAGCTCATTATTTTGAACAGCCATGGATGGATGGGGCCGCTTCGATCGGCATCAGTCTGATTCTCGCCGCAACGGCCGTCTTCCTGGCGGTCGAAAGCAAGGGGCTGCTGATGGGAGAGCCGGCGCTGCCTGATGTCCAGGAGGCGATTCTCGTCATTGCCCAGGCCGATCCGGCGGTGGAAAAGGCGAATGGCGTGCTGACCGTGCATCTCGGCCCCGAGCAGATCGTCGCCGGGCTCAGCCTGGATTTCGTCGACCACCTCTCGGCGGCCGACATCGAGACCTGCGTCGAGCGGCTTGAGGCCAGGCTCAAGGCAGAGGTGCCCGAGGTGACGGCAGTGTTCGTCAAGCCGCAGACGTCGGGGCGTTGGCACGAGCGCCGCAGGAAGATCGAGGAAGGCAGCGCCTCCTAGAGGCGTACCTCGAAAAGGGAGAAAAATGATGAAGATCGAAGGCGGCTGCCACTGCGGCGCCATCACCTACACGGCCGAGGTCGATCCGGAGAAGACCGCGATCTGCCACTGCACCGACTGCCAGAAGCTGACCGGCACGGCATTCCGCATCACCGTGCCCGTGCCGGAGGACAAGATCCGGTTTTCGGGCACGCCGAAGATTTATGTGAAGACGGGCGAAAGCGGCAACAAGCGCGCGCAGGGCTTCTGCCCCGAATGCGGCTCGCATCTGTTTGCGACGTCGGTGGGCGAGGGGCCGAAGGTCTATGGCCTGAGGACCGGTACCTCCGACCAGCGCGAGCATCTTGTGCCGCGCAAGCAGGTCTGGCATCGCTCGGCCCTGCATTGGCAGCCGGAATTCGAGGGTATGGAGACGGTGGAGAAGGCCTAGCTCAGTCTTCTTCGACGACGCGCAGGCGCAGCTGGCCGGTCTTGGAATCGGCGGCCCGTGCCGCCTGCTGTCGTGGCGCTTCCTCGGCGTCGCCACCCTGGCCGGCGCCGAACTCCAGCGCCTCGATCTTCTGGCCGCGTTTGGTGACCTTGGACGTCGATACCAGGATGTCGTCGATGTCCTTGGAGGCCTGGCCGAAATGGGTCTGCAGCTTGCGCACGCGCTCGTCGACGCGGCCGACATCCTCCATCAGCCGGATCACCTCGCCTTGGATCAGATGCGCCTGCTCGCGCATGCGGGCGTCCTTGAGGATTGCCTGGATCACCTGGATCGACAGCATCAGCAGCGACGGCGAGACGATGACGACCCGGGCGCGGTGGGCACGCTGCACGACGGCTTCGAAGTTCTCGTGAATCTCGGCGAAAACAGACTCCGACGGCACGAACATGAAGGCCGTGTCCTGGGTTTCGCCTGCGATCAGGTACTTTTCGGCGATGTCACGGATATGCACCTCGATGTCCCGCCGGAAGGACTGGGCTGCAACTTTCTGAGCATCGGTGCCCTCGGCGGCGCGAATGGCATTCCATGCCTCGAGCGGGAATTTTGCGTCGATGGCCAGCGACGGCGCATCGTTGGGCATGCGGATGAGGCAATCCGGCCGGCTGCCGTTGGACAGCGTCGCCTGGAATTCATACGCGCCAAGCGGCAAGCCGTCGGCGACGATCGCCTCCATGCGCGACTGGCCGAAGGCGCCACGCGTCTGCTTGTTGGAGAGGATCGCCTGCAACTGCACCACCTGGCCGGCGAGCGACTGGATGTTGCCCTGCGCCGTGTCGATCACCGCCAGCCGCTCCTGCAGCTTCGCTAGGCTTTCATGCGTCGACCGGGTCTGCTCCGCCATCGTCTGGCCGAGGCGCCCGGTCATGGCGTCGAGCCGCTGGCTGAGCGATTGGGTCAGCTCCGCCTGGCGCGAGCCGAAGATCTCGGCGACGGTGCCGAGTCGGCCCTGCATTTCGGACTGTGCCTGCAATATGCCGGCCATGCGGGCCTCGGCGTCGCGGGCGTGGTCGGCGGCTTCTGCTGCGGCCACCGAGCGCGCCTTGGCCGCGCGCCACAGCGCTACGACCAGCACCAGCAGCAGGGCAAAGATCAACAGTGCGCCGAAGGCCAGCGCCTGACCGAGCGTGACAATGGTGGCGCCAAGCTGGGCGACTGGTTCGGAGAGGATCGTGGAAAGCGGGCTCATCCGTCGCAACATAGCCGATTCGCGGCCCGATGTTAGATCAAAGCAAGAACATTGGCCGTAACTGCCGGTTGACGGTTTCCGCGGGACATCTTAGGTGAGGCACATGACGATCAAGCCGCTCATTATCCTGCCCGATCCGCTCTTGCGCCTGGTTTCCAAGCCCGTCGAGCGCATCGATGACGCCACTCGCAAGTTCGCCCGCGATATGCTCGACACCATGTACGATGCGCCAGGCATCGGCCTTGCCGCCATCCAGGTTGGCGAGCCGCTGCGCATGCTGGTGATCGACCTTGCCAAGGAGGGCGAGGAGCCGGCGCCGATGACCGTCATCAACCCCGAGATTCTGACGCGCAGCGACGATCGCTCGGTCTATGAGGAAGGCTGCCTTTCGATCCCTGACTATTATGCCGAGGTCGAGCGCCCGGCCCATGTGCGGGTCAAATATTTCGACGAGAACGGCAAGGAACACGAAGTCGAGGCTGACGGCCTGCTGGCGACCTGCCTGCAGCATGAGATCGACCATCTCGATGGCGTGCTGTTCATCGACTACATCTCCAAGCTCAAGCGCGACATGGTGATGAAGAAGTTCAAGAAGCTCGCCAAGGACCGCCCGCCGAGCCGCATGGCCGGCTGAAGCGTACTTGCCACGGGGGCTGGAAAGATGCTTGCCCGAACGGGTAGGCGAAAGACGCCCACCGCCTGACCTTGCTGATCGGAGATTATTCCGAGCGCATCTTGTCCTTCAACCTGAATGCGGCGGTATCGTACGGCAAGATCATCGCACTGAGGGAAAGCATAGGGCGACCGATACTCGCGATGGACGCCATGATCGCTGCCATCTGCATCGTTCATGGGGCTAAGCTGGCCACGCGCAACGTCGGGGACTTCGACGGGCTTGACCTCGGGCTCGTAAACCCGTTTGAAGCAAATGCCTGAATGGTCGGCTGTCGCCGGCCGGGCCTGTTTGCCGGACTGCATATCTTATGAGCCTTCGCGTCATCTTCATGGGCACGCCGGATTTTTCCGTGCCGACGCTGCGCGCCATCGCCGAAGCCGGCCATGAAGTCGTTGCCGTCTATTCGCAGCCGCCACGCGCCGCAGGCCGTCGCGGGTTGGAATTGACGCCATCGCCGGTGCAGCGTGAGGCCGAGCGTCTTGGTATCGAGGTGCGCACGCCGCTGTCTCTCAAAAGCGAGGCCGAGCAGGCGGCGTTTCGTGAATTGAACGCCGACGTGGCAGTCGTCGTGGCTTATGGGCTGCTGCTGCCTAAGGCGATCCTCGATGGCACCCGGCTCGGCTGTTACAACGGCCACGCTTCGCTTCTGCCACGCTGGCGCGGTGCGGCCCCGATTCAGCGCGCCATCATGGCCGGCGACACCGAGACAGGCATGATGGTCATGCGTATGGAGGAGGGGCTGGACACCGGCCCGGTGGCCCGACTTGAAAAAGTCGCGATTACACCCGAAATGACAGCCGGCGAGCTGCACGACCTGCTGATGCAGGCCGGCGCTGCCCTGATGGTGGAGGCGCTGGCCGAGCTCGAGGCCGGCAGGCTGGAAACGGCGCCACAGCCATCTGATGGCGTGACCTACGCCAAAAAGATCGATAAAGCGGAGACGCGCATCGATTGGACTTTGCCCGCACCGGAAGTGGACCGCCGCATTCGCGGCCTTTCGCCTTTCCCGGGTGCATGGTGCGAATTCGAGCTTGGCGGCAAGATGGAGCGGCTGAAATTGCTGCGTTCCGGATTGACCGCCGGACAAGGAGAGCCGGGAACGGCTCTCGACGACCGGTTGGAGATAGCCTGTGGCAAGGGTGCCGTCAGGTTGGTCGAGGTGCAGAAGGCGGGGGGAAAACCCGTCACCGCGGATGAATTTCTGCGCGGTGCCAAGATCGTAAAAGGAATGAAATTGTCATGAGCATGATGTCGATCAGGGCGGCTACGCCGCGCGACCGCGAGGCGATCCGTCTCGTCGAGGAACACGCATTCGGTCAGCGGGCCGAAGCCGGACTGGTGGATGCGCTGGTCGCCGATGGCGACGCAATCGTCGAGCTGGTGGCGGAGGAAGACGGCCAGGTCGTTGGCCATATCCTGTTCTCGCGCCTCTATGTGCAGAACGGCGGCAAGACCTTCCCGGCTGTGGCGCTGGCGCCGCTGGCCGTCGAGCCCGATTTCCATGGCACCGGCATCGGCGGCGCGCTCGTGCGCGAAGCCCATATCCGCCTCAAGGATGCCGGCGAAGTGCTCGCCGTGGTGCTGGGCGATCCGGCCTATTACGGCCGCTTCGGCTACAATCGCGAGCGCGCGGCGAAGTTCGAGAGCGACTATCAGTGCGATGCGCTGCAGGCTCTGGCCTGGGGCGATGCGCCTGAGACCGGCAAGCTGGTCTACGCCTCGGCCTTCGGCACAGCCCTCGCTGCCTGATCAAGCATCCGCATGCCGCGCTATCGCCTCGATATCGAATATGACGGTCGCGCCTATGCAGGATGGCAGCGGCAGGCCGACAACCATTCGGTTCAGGCGGCGATCGAGCAGGCGGTGCTGAAGTTCTCGGGCGACCAGGTGACGCTGCGCGGCGCCGGCCGTACCGATGCGGGCGTGCATGCCACCGCACAGGTGGCGCATGTCGATCTCACCAAGGCCTGGGCCGACGACAAGGTCCGCGACGCGGTCAATGCGCATCTCCAGGCGGCTGGCGAGACGGTCGCCGTCCTTGCCGCGCGGCAGGTAGCAGACGAGTTCGACGCCCGCTTCTCGGCGACGGGACGCCACTATATCTACCGCATCCTCAACCGCCGCGCGCCGGCGGCGATCGAGCGCGGCCAGGTCTGGTGGGTGCCCAAGCGCCTCGATCACGAAGCCATGGCCGAAGCGGCCAAGGTGCTGCTGGGTCGCCACGACTTCACCACCTTCCGTTCGACCCAGTGCCAGGCCAACAGCCCGCTGAGGACGCTTGAGCGCTTCGAGGTGACGCGCCACGGCGACAGGATCGAGATCGCGGCTTCCGCCCGTTCCTTCCTGCACAATCAGGTGCGCTCCATGGTGGGCAGCCTGAAGCGCGTCGGCGAGGGCGGCTGGACGGCGGACGATCTCAAGGCCGCGCTCGAAGCGCGCAACCGCGCCGCCTGCGGGCAGGTAGCGCCGCCTGATGGCCTCTACCTCACCGGCGTCGACTACTAGACGGCAGCGGCTGGAGCGTTTCCGTTTTTCTTCGAATTGCGGAATCCCTCTATCTCTTTGTTTTTGCGCAATTCCGGACAGAAAACCGCTGCGCACTTTTCCTGGAATTGCTCTAGTAGATCGGGTTCGTCCCGAGCTTGGGTGCCGGCCACTCCTGGGTGATTTCAGGCTGTACCGGGCGTTCGAGATAGGTCGACAGCACCACATAGCTGCGTGTCGAGGTCACGCCAGGCGTGTCGTAGATGCGGGCCAGCAGCCCTTCGAGGGCGCGCGTGTCCTCCGTCCGCACCTTGAGCAGTATGCAGGCGTCGCCAGCAACGGTGTGGATCTCCTCGACCTCGGGAAATGACGAAACCGCCATCAGTTCCGGTGTCTTGCCCCAGCCCCGCGTGTCGACATGGACGAAGGCCAGCAACGGCTTGCCGACGGCCCGCGGGTCCGCCATCGCCACTGTCTGGCGGATGGCGCCCGAGCGGCGCATGCGCTTGACTCGCTCATGCGCGGCCGGCGCCGACAGGCCAACCTTCTCGCCCAGTTCGGCATAAGAGACCGTTGCATCCTCCACCAGGGCGCTTAACAGCCTTCGGTCCACCGCATCGATGGCGCGCTCCGGCGGCCGGTTCTGCCGAATGCCGTCTGTTTCTTCGTCCATGCGGAAATTCTCCGTTGAAGCTGAACATCATTCGGAGAATATGCGCCCATGTCGAACGTCGATCAATCTTTTCCCGCCGTCGTGGAGCCGTTGGCCCGCATCCCCAGGTCGGCCTATCTGCTGACGGCCTGCATCGCCGTCATCGGCTCCAATTCGCTCGTGCTGGGGCCGATCGCGCCTGAGGTTGCCCGCAGCTTCGACACCTCGGTTCCGTTGGTCATGGCCGCAGCCTCGGCCTTCGGTCTCGGCACGGCGGCGAGCGCGTTATTTCTGGCCCGTTACATCGACCGTTTCGGCGCAAGAAGCATGCTGCAATGGGCGCTTGGCCTTTTGGCCCTGGCGCTAGCCGGCAGCGCTCTCGCGCCGACAATCCCGGTGCTGATCGCAGCGCAGCTTGTTGCCGGCATTGCCGCCGGCATCGCGCTGCCGGCGATCTATGCAAGTGCGGCGGCAATCGCCCCGCCCGGCCGCGAAAGCGGCACCATCGGGGTGGTGCTGACCGGCTGGACGCTGTCGATGGTCGCAGGCGTGTCGCTGTCGGCCGTCATTGCCGATCTCATCCATTGGCGCGCCGTCTTTGCTATCGTCGCCGCGCTGGCCTTGGCCGCAGTTGCGGGCGTGGCGGCCGTGTCGCTGTCAGACAGGCCCAGCGGTAGCGTTGCTCCGGCTCCATTGGAGGCGCTGCGCACGCCCGGTATCGTGCCGCTGCTGATTGCCTGCGGCGCCTTCACGACGGCTTTCTACGGCGTCTATGGCTATCTCGGCGATCACCTGCACGAGGCGTTGGGACGCCCGGTCAGCGCCAGCGGCCTGGCGGCCGTGTCCTATGGCATCGGCTTCGGCGCGGCAGCACTGCTCGACGGGATCGTCGACCGGCTCGGAGCCCGTCGCGTCATGCCCATCGCCTATCTCGCCGCCGGCGGCGTCTATCTGCTGCTGGCAGCGGTATCGGGCAGTTTTGGCGGCTTGATTGCGTCCATGGCGTTGTGGGGGCTGATCAACCATTTCGGGCTCAACGTTCTGGTCACGCGCCTGTCGGCGCTCGATCCTGCCAGGCGGGGCACCATCATGGGGCTGAACAGCGCCGTAACCTACCTGGCAGTCTTTGTCGGCACGACCGCATTCGGTCCGCTCTATCAGGCCCTGGGGTTCGCAGCATCGGCACTGGTGGCCGCCGCCCTGATGCTGGTCGCAGCCGCCGCCGCGTGGCATTGACGGGTCAGTTGGGCACGGAAATCCCGAGCAGCGACTTCATTGCCAGAAGCGCGATCAGCGACACGACAAACAGGCTGGCGAACACGGCCGAACCGATCGCTGCCCCCTTGCCGATGGCGGCGTTGGTCATGCGCCAGGTCAGTGCCATGGACAGGCCGAACAGGGCCAGGGACAACAGCGACCCGAAGCCCTGGGCATCGTCGGGCACCAGCATGTGCAGCAGGGCAGCCGGAAGCATCAGCCAGGCGATGATCGCCGAGGTCCAGTTGCTCGCCACGACATAGTGGACGAAGCGGTCGCCGACGCCGGCGCGGCGGGCGACGAGCGCAAAGACGACAAGCGGCACGATCCAGGCGCTGATGTCGACCAGGGCAAGGCTGACGACGGTGCTCAGCCGGTCATTGAACGCCGCCGATTGCACCGCGAAATCGTTGGCCAGGCCCACCCAGCCGACAATGAGTGCCGGCGCGGCGACCAGGATGGCGAAGAACGAGTTCCAGAAACCGTCGGCGCTGAGGTCGAGCAGGCGCAGGCCGTCGGGCTTGCCCAGCATCAGTCGCCAGGCACCCGACAGGCTCTGCTGGATTTCCTCGCTGGCCAACATCTGCCTAAGCCGTTACCCGAACCAGTCTTCGATGAAGCGCTGGTAGACCTGTGTCAGTTGTTCCAGTTCGGCAAGCGGCACGCGTTCGTCGACCATGTGCATGGTCTTGCCGACAAGGCCGAACTCGACCACGGGGCAATAGTCCTTGATGAAGCGCGCATCCGACGTGCCGCCCGTCGTCGACAGCTTGGGCTTGCGCCCGGTGACGGCCTTGATCGAACCGGACAGGGCTTCGACCAACTTGTCGTCGCGGGTCAGGAAGACGTGGCTCGGCGTATCGCGCCAGACGATGTCGAACTCGATCGGCTCCTTGCGCCCCTTGCGGTACTTCTTGCGGCCGCTGGCCTTGTCCAAACGGTTGTGGATCTCGGCCTGCAGCGTCTCGGCCGTCCAGGTGTCGTTGAAGCGGATGTTGAAGGATGCCGTCGCCTTGGCCGGAACGACGTTCGTCGCCGGGTTGCCGACATCGAACGTCGTAACCTCCAGGTTCGACGGCTGGAAATCCTTGGTGCCCTTGTCGAAGACAGGGTTGAGCAGGGCGTCGACCAGTGTCATCAGCCCGCGCACCGGATTGTCGGCAAGATGCGGGTAGGCGGCGTGGCCCTGCCGGCCATGAACGGTGATCGTGCCCGACAGCGAGCCGCGGCGGCCAATCTTGATCATGTCGCCGAGCTGATCCGGATTGGTCGGCTCGCCGACCAGCGCGGCGTCCCACTTCTCGCCGCGTCCGGCAGCCCAGTCGAGCAGCTTGGCGGTGCCGTTGATCGACGGGCCTTCCTCGTCGCCGGTGATGAGTAGTGAGATCGAACCCTTGGGGCCGCCCTTGGCTTCGACATGGCGTGCGACCGCCGCGATGAAACAGGCGATGCCGCCCTTCATGTCGACGGCGCCGCGGCCGTACATCTCGCCATTGTCGATGGCGGCCGAAAATGGCGGATGCTTCCAGGTGGCCTCGTCGCCGACAGGTACGACATCGGTGTGGCCGGCAAACATCAGATGCGGCCCGTTGCCCGAGCGTCGCGCATAGAGGTTCTCGACATCAGGCGTGCCGGACTCCGAGAAGGTCGGGCGCTCCACGGTGAAGCCGAGCGGCTTCAGCATCGCTTCGAGTGCGGTCAGCGCACCGCCTTCGGCCGGCGTGACCGACGGGCAGCGGATGAGGGCGGCGAGGTTCTCGGAGGGGTCTGTCGGCATTTTCATGGCGACAGCGATAATTGAATCGGTGCCCCCTGTCACGACGTTCGGTTGCCTCAGGGGCATCCGCCTCCAGCTTCGCTAAAGCGACATGACCTCGCTTGAAGGAAGGCGACCGTCCGCTCGAGCGCAGTGCGGCCGGCGTCGACGTCGAGGTTGAACTGGTATTCGTGCGGCAGTGGCGGCTGGTAATCCCTGGCGAAGAACAGCGTGTCTGTCTTGACGCCGAGCTTCTGCGCGGCCTCGGCCAGCCGATGCGACTGTTCCTCCAGCGGATCGGCATTGCCGACGGTGATGAAGGCCGGCGGGAAGGCTGCGGTCATGTTGTCCATGATCGAGAATTGCCGGATGCGCGGGTCGCCGTCGAAGTCCCGGTTGCCGAGATAGGACCAGAACACGGTGCGGAGGAAGCCGCCGGCGGCACCGTCGAAATTGACGAGTCGCGGGTCGTAGCCGCCGCAGTTGAGCACGATGCCACGCAGCGGGGCGGCGCCGATGGCAGGAACGATGTCCATGCCCTGTCCATAGCCGGGCGTGGTGACGACGTTGGCGAGCTGCGCCGCGATCTGGGCGCCGGCGGAATCGCCGGCAAGGAAGATGCGCGTGGGGTCGATGTGGAATTCCCCGGCCTTTGCATTCAGGAAGGCGAGCGCCTCATTGGCCTGGATGACGGGCGTGGGATATTTCGCAGCCGGCGCGATGGAATAGTCGATGCCGACGGCAACAAAGCCCTTGCTTGCGAGGATGCGCAGGTAATTGGCGACGTGCTCCTTGCTGCCTGAAATCCACGCCCCGCCATGCACCCACATGATGACGGGCAAGGCCTTGTCGGTGCCTTCGATTTCGGAGGGATAGAACACGTCGAGCCTGTTGGCCGCGTCCGGTCCGTAGGGAACATCGAGCTTTTCCGCGATGCCGTCTGGCACATGCTTCTGCAACGCTGCCGCCGCCGCATCGCCGCCACGGTCGAAGAAGTAGCGGATGACGACAGCCGCCGGCCACGGGCTGAGCTGGAAGGCTGCGAAGCCGGTGACGGCTAGCACGATCAAAGCCCCCACCAGACCGATCAAAAGCCTCCTGAGCATCAGCCCTCCCAACGATGCATGTCGACGGCAGAGGATGGCACGTCTCGTGGAGGTCGGCGAGAGCTGGCGTTGCCAGGGAGGTCTGCCGTCACTCGGGCGGGGTGCTGGGATGCCCCATGGTTTCCAGTGGCCGCCGAAGACATCGGCGATTTTTAAGTCGCATTTTAAGTCTCCTGCAAGCAGCGACTGGCACTGTAGCGGTATGAGAATCGCCACGATCACCCATTGGGCCTACGGCATCACCGTCGTGCTGACGGCGCTTTCCGGCGTCTCGTTCATGTTGTCGTCCAACAGCGCCCTTCAGGAGCGCGCCGCGGCTGAAGAACATCTGACGCTCGACACGCTGAGCGAAGAGCTAGCCCTTGGCGCGGAAGTCCGCAGCGACGAGGCGAGGCTGTACGTGATGCGCGGCGAGGAGCGCCATCTCCAGGCATTCCGTTCGGATGAGGCTGCCGAACGGCGGCTGGAGGCTGTCACGTCGGAACTGGCCGCACGCGATCCCGCGCCGGCGGAAGCCGCCGCGCTGCAGGCGATCGACGGCCAGGCGGAGGAACTGGACAAGCTCGAAGCGGCCGCGATCCAGGCCTATCAGAATGGAAACAAGGCAGCCGCACAGGAAGCCCTTTTCGGCGCCGAGCATGAAAGGGTTCAGAACGCTCTCCTCCAGACGGTCGCCCATTTTCGTGACCTGACCGCTGCACGCACGACCGCAGCACTCGATGCGGCGCGCGACCGCAGCAACTGGTGGAGCCTTGTCGCCAAGATCATGCTGGCGACCACAGGGGCGCTGTTTGTTGCCGTGCTCTATTTCGTCCTCAGCCGACGGGTGGCGATGCCACTGCGGCACATGACCGGGATCGTCAGTCGCCTGGCCAAGCAGGATTACAGCGTCGAGGTTCCGGTCAACCGTCGGGCCGACGAGATCGGTGAGATGAGCGACGCCATCGAGGGTTTCCGTACCAATCTGATCGAGCGCGAAAAGCTCGACGCCGAGCGACTTGCCGACCAGCATATGAAGGACCTCATCCTTCAGATGATGCACCGCGTGCAGGCATGCCGCGACCAGGGGGAACTGACCGACGTGGTCGTGCGCTTCGCGCCGCAGATATTCCCCGACCTTGCTGGCGGTCTCTACGTTCTCAACGAAGGCAGGACATCACTGGCACGTGTCGGCCTGTGGCACGATCCGGAGCACTCGGCGGCGGAGTTCCCGGCCGCCGCATGCTGGGGCCTGCGGCGTGGCCGCTCACATCACAGCGGCGTCAATGGCGCCGATGTTCCGTGCCAGCATGTAAATCCGCCCGGCGTGGCGACGCTTTGCGTTCCCCTGACGGCCCAGGGCGACATGATCGGGCTGCTGTATCTCGAAGAGCGCGAAGATGGCGCACTCGAGCCGGCGGGTTCGCGGCTCTACCTCGAACTGATCGCCGAGAATGTCGGCCTCGCCATTGCCAATCTGCAATTGCAGGAAAAGCTGACGGCACTCGCCGTGAGCGATCCACTCACTGGCCTGTTCAACCGTCGGTTCCTTGACGAGACGCTGCAGCGGCACGCCCGAGATCATAGGGACGAGCCGGTTGCCTGTCTGATGATCGACATCGACCACTTCAAGCGCTTCAACGACCAGTTCGGCCATGATGCCGGCGATCTTGTCATGCAGTTCGTCGGACAGTCGCTGCGCGAGGCCTGTGGGTCATCAGGCGATGCTTTCCGCTTCGGCGGGGAAGAGTTCACCGCGCTTCTGCCGTCCTTCGGCGAGGCAGACGGGGTGGCGCTTGCCGACACGCTGCGCGAAAAGATCGGCGCCGTGGCGCTCTCCCATGCCGGCCAGGTTCTTGGCGCGGTCTCCGTTTCCGTCGGGGTGGCGGCCTCTCCAACGGGCGGTTCGGTCGAAACGCTTGTGACGCGGGCCGACGCTGCCTTGCTGGAAGCGAAAGCCGGTGGCCGCAACCGGACCATGGCCGCAAGCAAGATCAGAAAGTCGGCCTGAGGCCTCAGGCCGACTGACGATGCCATGTCCCGCATTGCATCGGGAATTGCCAGACGGGGTCTGCTGTCGCTTATAGTGGCTGCCGGGAGGGCCCATGGCCAAGGACCACCAGACAATCGTTGTTGCGGGTGCCGGCAGTATCGGCTGCTACGCCGGCGCGTGCCTTGCTCTTGCGGGACGTGATGTGCGCCTGCTGGCGCGGCCGCATATGGCTGAAACGATCAACCGCGAGGGGCTGGTTTTCAGCGATCTAGATGGTCGTCGTACGGCGATCGCGGGCAGGGCGATGACGGTCGACGCCGATCCTGCCGTTCTTGCCGATGCCGACATCGTGCTGGTAACGGTGAAGAGCGGCGACACCGCCGGCATGGCCGAAAAAATCGCCCGCCATGCCCCGGCCACTGCAACCATTGTCAGCCTGCAGAACGGCATCGACAATCCGGCACGGCTGCGCGCCGTGGTGGGCCAAAGACGTGTCGTTGCCGGCATGGTGCCGTTCAATGTCGTGCAGTCGGGCGAAGGCGAGCGCCCGCTGCGTGTCCACCGCGCCAGCGACGGCACTGTCCTGATCGAGGTCGGTGACGAGCCGCTGCGGGCGCTGCTCGATGTCGAGGGATTCCCGGTTGCTACTCATGTCGACATGGCCGGCGTGCAGTGGGGCAAGCTCCTGATGAACCTCAACAATGCGCTGGTGGCCCTGTCCGACCTGCCGCTGGCGACCGAACTGGCCGACCGGCGCTGGCGCCGCCTGTTGGCCGCCCAGATATCGGAGGCGCTGGCTGCGATGCGCGGCAACGGCATCGTGCCGGCCAAGGTGGCCGCCGTGCAGCCTGGCTTGCTGCCTTATGTCCTGCGCCTGCCCGACTGGCTCTTCCTGCGCCTGGCGAAACGTATGCTGGCGATCGATCCCGAAGCACGCTCGTCGATGTGGGAGGATTTGGTGCGCCACCGTCGCACCGAGGTCGACGATCTCCAGGGCGCGGTTGTCAGGCTGGCGCGCAAAGCCGGCGTCGAAGTACCAATCACGGAACGCGTCATCGCGCTGGTGCGCGCGGCCGAAGCGGCCAAAGCAGGCTCGCCGCGATTGGCACCGGAGGCAATCGCCTAGCTCTGTCGCGTGGCCTCTATCAGCGTGATCTTCTGCCAGATTTTGCGCGACAGGTTCGAGCCGAGATCCTCGATGTCGTTGACGGCACCCGTGACCACCTCGTCCTGGATGGCCTGTGCGAACAGCGCCGCGAGTTTGCCGGTGACCGACAGCATTTCCGAGCAATAGTCGAGATAGCGGGCCAGCTCGGTCGGGTCCTTGATCCGCTGCGGCGAATGCGCAGTCGGCGTGAACGTGCCCGAGAGTGCTGCCGGGTCCTTGGTCAGCTGGTGCATGTCGATGACATGGATCAGCGAGCGCAGGCCATGCAGCTCCTTGAAGATCTGCTTGCGCTTGAGACGCTGCTCGACGCTATTGAGGGCGAGGAAGCCGACGCCGCCGAGGATCAGCGTGTTGAGCGTTGCCTCCACGCCCTGCACGAAGTCGAAGGCGCCGGTCGAGATGCGGTCGAAGGACAGGATCGAGCCGACGAAGACGAACATGCCGGCGCCAAGGGCGATCACCGACCAGGTGAGGATCCTGAGCCACCAGATCGGTCGCGCCAGCTTTTCGGCCGCCGTGGCAAGATCGCGTGACATGACGACCAGTTCGGAGGCGACGCTGGCGAGGCCCGAATTCGGGAACCGGTCGCCGATGCGCGCCTCAAGCGACCGCGCGGTCTCTGCTATCTTTTCGGGATCGAGTGTTCTGTAGGACATCGCACCCGCCCCTCTGCCACTAGCGCGGTGCGTTGGTGTGCTCGCCGAACTGGTTCGGCCCGGGCGTGCCCGGATAGATGCACAGCGCCACGAAGGCGAAGATCGAGACGATGGGGATGAAAAGCGCGACCGCAAACAGGCCGGGCTTGTCGATGTCGTGCAGCCTTTTGACGCTGAAGGCGATATGCGCCCAAAGGAAGGCGAGGAAGATCAGGCCGAACAGGAACGACCACACCTGCCCGGCCGAACTCTCGGGGTGCACGCGCATGAACTGGTAGAGCGGGAACGACACCACCATCAGCATGAACAGGAAGCCAAGCAGATAGGCGGCGCGGTTGACGCGGCCTGAAAACTTGAAGAACAGCCAGAAGAAATCGATGTTGTTAGGCAAGCGGGTCCGGTCCGTATTGGTTTGCGCCGCGGTCGCCTTCTAGGATGCCCAGGTCTACCAGGATCCAGACACAGCCGATGACCGGAACGATTGCGATAAGGCTCCACCAGCCTGTTTTGCCGCGATCATGCCAGCGCTTGGCAAAGACCGCGAGCGCTATGTAGTACACCGCAAGGCCGAAGACAAAGGTGGTGGCGCTGCGGGCCAAGAATCGGGTGAAGTGGGAGCTGGGATCCAGACCGTTCAGTCCAAGCGTCCTGAGAAGCGCAGCGTACGCGCCCATGATCGCCATAACGACCGCAACGCCCGCCCAAAACTTGGTCCGGTTGATGCGTCCCTTGTAGCTCGTCAGCAGGTACTTCCAGTCCACGCGACCCTCCGAAGCCAGTCCGCCGGCGCGACAAACACGCCGCCGGAACTTGCTTCGGTTTCAATGAAAGATCAATCGCGCAGCAGCTCGTTGATCGAGGTCTTGGAACGGGTCTTGGCGTCGACGCGCTTGACGATGACGGCGCAATAGAGGCTCGGGCCCTGATCGCCGTTCGGCAGCGGCTTGCCAGGCATCGAGCCGGCGACAACCACCGAATTGGCCGGCACTTCGCCGTAGAACACTTCGCCGGTCGCACGGTCGACGATCTTGGTCGACTGGCCGATGAAGACGCCCATGCCGAGCACCGAGCCTTCGCGCACGATGCAGCCCTCGACGACTTCCGAACGCGCGCCGATAAAGCAGTTGTCCTCGATGATGGTCGGGCCGGCCTGCATAGGCTCGAGCACGCCGCCGATGCCGACGCCACCGGACAGGTGCACGTTCTTGCCGATCTGGGCGCAGGAGCCGACCGAGGCCCAGGTGTCGACCATGGTGCCGCTGTCGACATAGGCGCCGACATTGACGAAGGACGGCATCAGCACCACGCCCGGCGCGACATAGGCCGATTTGCGCACCACGGCCGAAGGCACCGAGCGGAAACCGGCCTTTTCATAGTCGACCGCTCCCCAGCCGTCGAACTTGGACGGCACCTTGTCCCACCAGGAAGCGCCGCCCGGAGCGCCGGAGATCAGCTCCATCGGCTTGAGGCGGAAGGACAGCAGCACCGCCTTCTTTAGCCACTGGTTGACGTGCCATTTGCCGTCGTCCTGGCGTTCGGCGACACGTGCCGCGCCTTTGTCGAGCAGGTCGAGCGATGCCTCGATGGCGTCGCGGATTTCACCGCGCGTCGATGTCGAAATGCCGTCGCGTTCCTCGAACGCCCGGTCGATGATCTTTTCGAGGCTGGCCACGTCAGGCTTCGACATAAACATCTCCGTTACTAGCCGTTAAGGCTAAGGCTTCTAAGCTGGCATAAAATCGCGCGGACCCTATGTCAGGCTGTAGTGGGGGTCAATCGCGGTGGCGACATCGAATGCCGCGGTAAACGGGAAATTGGACACTGAGTTGAATATGAATCCGATGGACAAGACTGGCTGGACGCCGCTGCCGCACTCCGACCAGGATCTGGAGCGCGCCAAGAGCGTGCCCGACACACCGCAGACCCGGGCCCCGACCTATCGCCTCGCCTGGAACGACGAAGATTTCATGACCCAGCGCGAGTTGCGCCCGGTCAGGCTGCAGCTCGAACTGCTGAAGACCGAGATGACGCTCGCCGAGCGTGGCATCCGTTCAACGGTCATCCTGTTCGGCGGCGCGCGCATTCCCGAACCGGGCGGCGAGGCGTGGGCGGCCAAGAACGAGACCCAGCGCAAGAACCTCGAGGCCAACAGCAGATATTACGACGAGGCGCGCAAGTTCGCCCGCCTGTGCTCGCAGCACTCGGCCGCGTCCTACTACCGCGAGTTCGTTGTCGTCACCGGCGGCGGTCCGGGCGTGATGGAGGCCGGCAATCGCGGCGCCGACGACGTCGGAGCACCCTCCATCGGCCTCAACATCGTTCTGCCGCACGAGCAGGCGCCCAACCCCTATGTGACGCCGGAGCTGTGCTTCAACTTCCACTATTTCGCCATCCGCAAGATGCATTTCGTCATGCGCGCCAAGGCGGTTGCCGTGTTCCCCGGGGGCTTCGGCACCCTGGACGAATTTTTCGAGACGCTGACGCTGATCCAGACCGGGCGCATGGAGCGCGTGCCCGTCATCCTGTTCGGCAAGTCATTCTGGAAGCGTGCGATCGACCTCGATTTCCTTGCCGACCAGGGCACGATCACGCCCGGCGACCAGGACATCATCGACTTCGTCGACACCGCCGACGAGGCCTGGGAGATCATCAGCCGGTTCTACGGCCTTTGATCGCTTCGCTGGCGTTGCGTCCAGCGGCTGCGGCCGGTGGACCAGCGTCACCAGCACGAAGGAAATGATCATCAGGAGATACCAGGAGCCGAGCTTCTGGATCGACACCGGCGACCAGCCGTCATGCTGGCCGGGATAGATCCAGGCGCGCGACCAGGTGCCGATGTTTTCGGCGAACCAGATGAACAGTGCCACCAAAAGGAAACCCAGAAGCAGCGGCATGCGGTGGCGGAAGCGAAAGACGCGGTAATGCACCGCCGTCCTGAGGTAGAGCAGGGCGGTCACCGCAAACAGGCCGTAGCGAATGTCCACGGTGAAATGGTGGGCGAAGAAATTGATGTAGATCGCCGCGCACAGAAGCACCGTCGCCCAAAGCTGCGGGTAGTGGGTATAGCGCATGTCGAAGATGCGGCTGACGCGAGCTAGATATGAGCCGACAGCGGCGTACATGAAGCCGGAGAACAACGGCACGGCACCGATGCGGAACAGGCTGTCTTCCGGATAGGACCATGAGCCGGCCGATGTCTTGAACACCTCCATCGCTGTGCCGACGATGTGGAAGATCAGGATGACCTTGGCCTCGGATGGCTTCTCCAGCTTCAGCGCCAGCATCGCCGCCTGGATGGCAAGCGCCGACAGGAACAGGAAGTCGTAGCGCGTCAGCGTTGCCTGTTCCGGCCACCACAGTCTTGTCGCCATGATCAGCGCCAAAAGCAGCCCGCCGAACAGGCAGGCCCAGGCCTGCTTGAGGCCGAAGACCAGGAACTCGACGAGCGCGCCCGAAACACCCCCTGTCGGCAGGCGGTCGAGCACGGCATGCGCCGCGGCATCGATCCGCCCCTCGACCGAGGTGAAACGCTTCACTTCGAGGTGGCTTCCACGAGCGTCGTCAGGAAGGTGGCGAGGTCGTCGGTGACGAAGTCGACGTCGTCCTCGTTCTCGGCATCGCGTTCCCAGATCTCCGAGAAGGTCGGCTCGAAGTTGCGCGGCACGATCAGCACCGTGGTCATGCCCAGCGCCTTCGGTACGGCGAGGTTGCGGGCGAGGTCCTCGAACATGACGGCGTTGGGGCCGGCCACCTTGTGAAGTTCGGCGAACTTCTCGTAGGTCGCCCGCGCCGGCTTCGGCGTCAGGCCGGCCGCGACGATGTCGAAGATGTCGTCGAAATGCTCGAGGATGCCGAGCTGGCGCGCGGTGCGCTCGGCGTGGCTGCGATTGCCGTTGGTGAAGATGAACTTGCGGCCGGGCAGCTGGTGGATGGCAGCGCCCAGCACCGGATCGGGCACCAGCCAGGAATAGTCGATGTCGTGGACATGCTCGAGGAAGGCGTCGGGGTCGATGCCGTGGCGGTTCATCAACCCGTTCAGCGTGGTGCCATATTCCAGGTAGAGCTCCTTCTGCAGCTTGCGCGCATCTTCGCGCGACAGCGTCAGAAGCTCAGCCACATAGCCCGTCATCTTGACGTCGATCTGCGAAAACAGATTCGAGTGGTGCGGGTAGAGCGTGTTGTCGAGGTCGAACACCCAGTCGGTGACGTGGTCGAAGCGGGCGGGATCTGGAACTTGGGTCATGCGGTCCTTATGGCACGGTTCGTGGAATTTGGAAGCGCCCGTACTTCATCACAATTGACCCCGACCTTGGCGAAATTCGGCAAGGTGGGTCAAATTTTAACTACCCGCGAAAGATGAACTTCAGTTGATGCTGGCATTCCATCAGCCGGCAGGGAGCAGAAATTGAAGCGAGTCTTTTTCCGTACAGGTCTAGTCACGGTTCTGGCCGTCCTCGGGTCGTTGGCGCTCGTCCTCACCTTGGTGCCGATGCTCGGCGGCAAGATCGACGATCTGACCTACACCCTGACCCTGGTCTGCCCGGTGGTGATCGCCTTTCCGATGGCCTTTTATACCTTCTGGCAGGGCATGAAGCTCGAGGTGGCGCACCAGGACCTGACCCGCGCCCACGCCCAGCTCGCCGCCGCCCACAGGCGTCTGTCGGAGAAGGCGAGCCGCGACGAGATGACCGGCATGCTCAACCGCGAGAACTTCTTTGCCGCTCTCGACGGTTCGCGTCGCAAATCCGACCGCGGCGCCTTGCTGATCATCGACGCCGATCATTTCAAGCAGATCAACGACAGTTTCGGCCATCTCACCGGCGACCAGGCGCTGCTGGAGATCGCAGCCGCCATCACGCGCGGCGTCCGTAGCGGCGACATTCTCGGCCGCATCGGCGGCGAGGAGTTCGGCGCCTTCCTGATCGGCGCAACGCCTGAGGAAGCCAAGCTGGTCGCCGAGCGCGTCCGCAAGGAAGTCGAGCAGCTGCGCTTCCAGCCCAGCGTCGAGCGCGCGGTGCCGCTTACCGTCAGCATTGGCGGCACCACCTGTGCTGTCGACGCCAATGTCTCCGAACTGATGCGGGCGGCCGACAAGCGGCTCTACGAAGCCAAGCGCCGTGGCCGCAACCTGACGATCATCGACAAGGAAATGCCCGAGGCGGCGTGACTGCGCTCGAATCGGAAGCATCGCCTTGATGCGGGATGGTGGCGTTTGCCGCCGTCCCTTTTGGCACTTGAATCTGGCCGATACCGCTCGCCATGGCGAAAGTCTTGTACGAAAAATGCGGTACATTCCGGTCGATCCGGTGCCAAAGATGAAGTTGGGCTTCGACAGCCGGACGATTCGCCCTACATCGAACGGGTCTCTGATGATGCCGACGTGACTGGAGCAACATTTTCCTGGGCTGTCGAAATCAGGCGGTTCGGAACGACATCGGTCTGCATGATGCGATCTCAATGCGGAAACTGTATGGGCCACGGTTCTCTCTGAGGGCCGTGCCGAACGGTCCGGGCTCAGCTACCGCAGTCAAAGGAACCGGAAATGACGTTTACCCATAGCTCGCCAGCCACGCCCGAGGAGGCGTATCCGAGACGCTGGATTGCGATGGCAATCCTGCTCCTGGCCGGGTTCATGAACCTGATCGACGTGACCATCGTCAACGTCGCGCTGCCGCGGCTTCAATCCGGGCTTGGTGCGACGAGCAGCCAGATCGAATGGGTGGTGGCAGCCTATGTGCTGGCCTTCGCGCTCGGCCTGCTGCCGTTCGGCAGGCTCGGCGACGTGGTCGGGCGCAAACGTCTGTTTCTGATCGGCGTGGCGAGTTTTACGGTGTTTTCGGCACTGTGCGGGCTGGCGCCGACAATGGCGACGCTGATCGTCGCGCGCGTGCTGCAGGGGCTGGCCGGCGCCATGATGATGCCGCAGGTGCTGGCGATCACCCAGGTGATCTTTCCGCCGCAGGAACGTGGGTTTGCCTTCTCGCTTTTCGGTCTGTCGGCGGGTCTCGCCTCTGTCGCTGGGCCTCTCGCCGGTGGCCTGCTGATCAGTGCCAACATCCTTGGCCTCGACTGGCGGCCGATCTTCCTGGTCAACATCCCGGTTGGAATTCTGGCGGTGATAGCAGGGCGGGCCCTTATCCCCGACATGCCCGGGCGGCCTGAGCTGACGCAGGATCCGTTGGGTATCCTGATCGCCAGCGCTGCGGTCTTTCTGCTGGTGTTCCCGCTTATCGAGGGCCATGCCTATGGCTGGCCGTGGTGGACCTTTGTGATGATCGCACTGGCAGTTGTCGTGATGGCCAGCTTCTTTGCGCATCAAAAGGCGCGGGCGAAGCGCGAACAGAGCCAGTTGCTGCCGGTGGCCCTGATGACCAACGGCAATTTCCTGCTTGGGTCGGCGATGACTATGACGTTTTTCTCAGGTGTCGCAGGCTTCTTCCTGGTGCTGGCCGTCTTCCTGCAAACCGGGTTTGGACTGACGCCGCTGCAATCAGGATTGACGACTGTGCCGTTCCCTATCGGCGTGCTGATCGCCTCGCTCTTTTCGGGGCGGCTGGGCAGCCGTTGGCCTCACAGGCGCATCGTCGCCGGAGCGCTCGTCATGGGCACTGGCATGGGCTGGCTGCGCTTCGTCGTTGCCGGTGTGGGGGATGCCGTTGACCACTGGAACTTCGTCCTGCCGTTGCTGATGTGCGGTTTCGGCATGGGCATCGCCATCTCGTCGCTGTTCCAGACCGTGCTGTCGACCGTGCCGCCGCGCGACGCCGGTTCGGGGTCGGGTGCGGTGCAGGCCTTTCAGCAGATCGGCGCCGCACTTGGCATCGCCGTCACCGGGCAGATCTTCTTTTCGACCCTGGACGGCAGCGCGGGCCAGCCTCCGCATGTCGCCTTTGTCTCGGCTATGGAGCGTGCGCTTGTCTACGAGATGGTGGCCTTCGCGCTCGTGGCGGCGATGGTGTTCTTCCTGAAGCCGGCAGCGCCGCAAGGCAGCCATGGCAAACGTGTCGAAAGCCAGCAACCGCTTCCCGTGGAAATGTAACGGCAGCGCCTTCTGCCCGGTTCCTGCGGCTTACAATATCGCCTTGAAAACCGTTCCGATTTTCGAGGCGATGCTGTAGACGCGGAGGTGCGGCCACTCCGGTCGCCTCCCAGCCGATACTGACGATCATGCCATTGTGGATTCCCATCACCATCGCTGCCGCCTTTCTGCAGAATCTGCGGTCGGTGGTGCAAAAGCACCTCAAGGGCGTAATGGGCACCACGGGTGCCACCTTCGTCCGCTTCGGCTTCGGCTTTCCCTTCGCTCTCGCTTTTGTCGGCGTGCTGCATTTCGCGGTTGGCTACGAGTTGCCGGCGCTTAACAGGACCTTCTTCATCTGGGCGGTGGTCGGCGGCCTCGGCCAGATCGCCGCCACCTTCCTGCTGATCCACCTGTTCTCGTTCCGCAACTTTGCCGTCGGCACCGCCTATTCGCGCACCGAACCGGCGCAGGCAGCTCTCTTTGGTCTGCTCTTCCTTGGCGAGCGGGCGACAACAGGCGCCATTGCCGCGATTGCCATCAGCGTCTTCGGCGTGATGCTGATCTCGGTCGCCCATATGGCCTTCAATGTGCGGACGCTGGTGACCTCGGTCGCCAGCCGCAATGCTCTGATCGGCCTTGCCTCCGGCACGTTCTTCGGCATCTCGGCGGTCGCCTACCGTGCCGCCTCGCTGGCACTGGGCGGTCCCAATTTCATGATGCAGGCAGCGGTGACGCTGGCGGTGGTCATCGTCTTCCAGACGCTCTTGATGTTTGCCTGGATCGTCTGGAAGGAGCGCGACGAGCTGCCGCGCATCGCCAAGGCCTGGCGGCCGGCGCTGTTCACCGGCCTGGTGGGCGCTTCCGCATCCTTCGGCTGGTTCATGGCGATGACGCTGCAACAGGCTGCGATCGTCAAGTCGCTGGCCCAGATCGAGATGTTGTTCACCTTTGCGTCGTCGGTGTTCTTCTTCCGCGAGAAGATCAACCGGCTGGAGGTCGCCGGCTGCATCCTCATCGTCGGCGGCATCCTGGTGCTGCTCGCGGTCGGCTAGCTGCAGGTTTCACCCTTGCCCTGTCCCCGCTGAAGGGGGGAGAGGCGCGCGCGGGCAGGGGCGGATGAGGGCAGTGCCCTAGATCATCGATGGGTCGAGCGTCGGCTGGTCCTTGAAGCGCCCGATGATGCCGGCGATGTCGCCGCTCTGGAACGCGTCCTTGAGCGCATCGAAGGACGGCAGCACGAAATAGGCGCGCTGGAACTTGTCGATCTCGTAGGTCGTTCGCATCACCGTCTCGACATTGAACGGCACATGGTGCGCGTCGCGGCTTTCGACCGCGAACTGCAGCTCGGTGAAGGACGACATCAGGCCGGCGCCGAACGCCTTGAGCGGCTCGCCCGGTGCCTGCATCAGCCCGTATTCGACCGCGTACCAGTAGAGCCGGGTGATCATCTCGTCGCCGCCGAGCGCGATGTAGTCGCCGGCCTTCTCGCCGTAAAGCTGCATGAAGTCGGCGAAGGCCGGTTGGCTGAGCACCGGCACATGGCCGAAGAAATCGTGGAACATGTCTGGCTCGACGATGTAGTCGAGCTCTTCGCGCGTCCTCAGCCAGTTGGTGACGGGGAAACGGCGATTGGCGAGGTGATCGAAGAACGGCTGTGCCGGGATCAGGCCGGGCACCGCGACGATCTCCCAGCCGGTGAGCTTGCGCAGCTTGTCGCTGACCTCGTGGAAGTCGGGGATCTTTGCGGTCAGGCCGAGGGCCTCCATGCCGTCGAGATAGGAGTGGTGCGCCAGCCTTTCGGTGAGCTTGGTCTGGCGGTCGCACAGGGTGCGCCACACCTCCTGCTCGGCTGCGCTGTAGTCATATTTCTGCTCGACGGTGAAGTCCGAGCGGCACAGCGAATAGTCGCCGCGCAATCCCTGTTCGGCGCATTCGCGCGCATAGTCCTGAACGCTGACACCCACGACCTTTTCCTCCCCGGACATGGTTTCCGATAATGAGAGGATAGCTCCTGGTGCCGAGTGGAGTTCACTTCATTGCGAGAACTCTGGCTGAAATTGAGGTATATTCACCTTGAGTGCAGGGACTGGGAGGAAATATGCCTCATCTCGACGATTACGAAATCCGCATGCTCGACATCCTGCAGCGCGACGGGCGCAAGCCGATCTCGGAGATCGCGCAGGAGATCGGGCTTTCCAACACGCCCTGTACCCGCCGCTTCGAGGCGTTGCAGGAAGCTGGTATCATCAAGGGTTTTTCGGCCCAGGTCAGCCGTCGCGCCGTCGGCCTGATGGTCGAAGTGTTCGTACAGGTCCGCCTGGTCAGCCACAGCGACGGCTCGCCGGAAAAATTCATCGCTGCCGTGCAGCGCATGGACGAGGTCTCGGCCTGCTGGACGATGACCGGTGACTACGACTTCCTGCTGCATGTCATGGTGCCCGAGGTCGACGACCTCAACGGCTTCGTCATGCACCGCCTGATGCGGCTGTCGGGCGTGCGCGACGTGCACACGCAACTCGTGCTGCAGAACATCAAGGGCCCGGGCCACGTGCCGCTCGCGCATCTGGAGCGGTAGCGCCCGCGGCCATTGCGCGGGCGCACCACGGCCTTTCAACCTTAAAAACCGACGATCGCGAACCGAAGCAGCAGCGAGGCGATGCCGAGCGCGATCAGCATGAAGCCGAGGCCGATTGGCGAGCCCCAGCCGTCCCAGGACATGGAGCGTTCCGCATATTTCCATTCTTCGTCCCGCGTCATCGGAACAGCGTGATGTTCGGTTGGCATGTCTGCCTCCTGCATGAGCTTGATTTTCCATGTGGTTCGCCGCATATTTCGCCTGTCGATGAAATATACGATAGATTGATATTTAGATGATCGAACTAAATTCGTCAAGGGTGGAACGGAATGCCCGCATGCATGCGATCACCCAGGCCATCATGCGCTGGCAGGAGGCGACCCAGGCCTATGACGAGGCCGTCGGCGAGCGTGCCGGTTTGAACATCGCCGAGCGGCGGGCGCTGGCCTTGCTGATGGAGGGGGCACAGCCGGCAGGTGCCATTGCGACGGCAACGGCGCTGACGCCCGCCGCCGTAACGGCCCTGATCGACAGACTGGAAAAGCGGGACCTGGTCCGCCGGACGCGCAGCGCCGAGGACAGACGAAAGGTCATGGTCGAAGGCGGCGATGCCGCGCGCGAACTGGCCGAAACCTACTACGGACCGGTCGCCAGAGCGGGTGCTGCGATGCTAGATCGCTACAGCGATACGGAACTCGGCGTTATCGAGCGGTTCGTTCAGGACGCGCTCGCGCTGCAGGAGAAGGAACTGGCGCGCCTGTCGGGAGCTTGAGGCAGCGTCCGCGCGCATGCAGTGAGGCGAAGTCGATCGCTCGGCTTCGCCTCGATAGCGCTTCTTACGGAACGATCAGCGTGCCGGCGCCGTGTTCGGTGAACAGTTCGAGCAGCACCGAATGCGGGGTCTTGCCGTTGAGGATGACGACGCCTTCGACGCCGCGCTCGATAGCCTCGATGCAGGTCTCGACCTTGGGGATCATCCCGCCCGAGATCGTGCCGTCCCGGATCAGCGCCTTGGCGTCGGAGACGGTCAGCTCGTCAATCAGCTTCTTGTCCTTGTCGAGCACGCCGGGCACGTCGGTGAGGAACAGCAGCCGCGAGGCCTTGAGCGCGCCGGCGATGGCGCCTGCGAAGGTGTCGGCGTTGATGTTGTAGGTATGACCGTCACGTCCGGGGGCGACGGGGGCCAGTACCGGGATCATCTCCGAGCGCGCGAGCAGGTCGAGCAGCGTGCGGTCGACTTCGACCGGTTCGCCGACGAAGCCGAGGTCGAGCACCTTCTCGATGTTCGAATCGGGGTCGATCATGGTCTTCTTGGCCTTTTCGGCGAAGACCATGTTGCCGTCCTTGCCGCATAGGCCAATGGCCCATTCGCCCTCGGCGTTGATGAGGGCGACGATCTCCTTGTTGATCGAGCCGGCCAGGACCATCTCGACGATCTCGACCGTCTTCTGGTCGGTGACGCGCAGGCCGCCCTCGAACTTCGATTCGATGCCCATCTTGTTCAGCATCGCGCCGATCTGCGGGCCGCCGCCATGAACGACGATCGGATTGACGCCCGATTGCTTGAGCAGGGCGATGTCGCGGGCGAAGGCGCGGCCGAGCGTGACGTCGCCCATGGCATGGCCGCCATATTTCACCACGACCGTCTTGTTCTCGTAACGCTGCATGTAAGGCAGGGCTGCTGAAAGCAGGGCTGCCTGCATTTCGGCGTTGGCGGCGACGTTCGTCGACATCGGCATGATCCCGGATAGATGGATGATTTTGCGCGGTCTTAGCCAAAAACCGGGCAGGGGGCAAATGGTTCGGTTGGTCCAAAGCGGCCGACGGCGAAGCTGCTTCGGGTTGCAGGATATGGCCGCGATAAACAGCAGTTGCAAATCGGCTAGCGCAACGTAACTTGGCGACAATGACGCCGCAGGACATCACCAAGCTGATAGTGCGGACTTCGATGAAGGATCGCGGAGCTTTCGATCTGCTTTACCGGCAGACGAGTGCGAAACTTTTCGGCGTCTGCCTGCGTGTATTGAATGACAGGGCAGAAGCCGAGGAGGCACTGCAAGAGGTCTTCGTCAAGATCTGGACGAAGGCCGACCGCTTCGCAGTATCCGATCTCAGCCCCATTTCGTGGCTCGTGGCCATCGCGCGCAACCATGCGATCGATCGCATCAGGGCGCGGCGACAGCCGACCGTTGCCATCGACGAGGCGATGGAGATCGCCGATCCGACGCCGGGGCCGGAGGCGGCCGCGGTTGCGGGCGACGAGGCCGGGCGCATACGAGGCTGCCTGGATGAGCTGGAACAGGACCGGGCTGCCGCCGTTCGCGGCGCCTATCTCAAGGGGGAGAGTTATGCCGAACTCGCGGAACGCCACGGCGTGCCGCTCAACACCATGCGTACCTGGCTGCGCCGCAGCCTGATCAAGCTCAGGGAATGTCTGGAAAGATGACACTGGCGGAAGACAACGGACCGGAACATGGAGGCGACGATATCGTTGCCGCCGAATATGTTCTCGGCGTGCTTACCGCCAACGAGCGGAGCCAGGCTGCCGCGCGCATCGACAACGAGCCCGGCTTTGCCCGGCTGGTCGATCGTTGGGAAGTTCATCTGTCGCCGCTTGCATCAGCTTATCCGGAAGTTACGCCGCCCGAGACGGTGAAACCGGCCATCGACCGCCGCCTGTTCACCGGGGCCATCACGGCATCCGGGCCTGCTGCCTCGTCGAGCCTCTGGTCGAGCCTGGCTTTCTGGCGCGGGCTGGCCGCTGTCGCCGTGGCGGTGCTCGCCCTCTACGTCGCCGTGCCCTACATGGCCCCGCCGGCGGTTGCGCCGCAGGAGCGCATGGTGGCTTCGCTGGCTGCCGACGGCAGCGATGTCAAATACATGATCATGTATGACGAAAGGGCCGGCGAGATCGGCCTGTCGCATGTCGCCGGCGAGCGTGGCGCGGGCAAGGACTTCGAGCTCTGGATGATCGAGGGCACCAACGCGCCGGTGTCGATGGGCGTCATCCCCACCGGCACCACCATGAAGATGCCGGTCAAGGAAGACATGCGTCAGAAACTCGCTGCTGGGGCGGTGCTGGCCATCAGCCTCGAGCCCCAGGGTGGTTCGCCCACCGGCCTGCCAACCGGCCCCGTCGTCGCCGCGGGCGACCTGCGCAACATCTGATCCACCGTTCAAGTTTTGTCGGGCCGGGCTGAAACTTTGCCCGACGGCTGCTCGTTACTTCCTGTCTGTATGAATTAATATATTGATTTTGTTAAGAAAAAATTGATTTTCCTGAAACTTCCCGTGATCGGGACCGTATCTTCTTGTGTCTTTCCACAGCGGAAACAACCCCAAGGAGTTACGACATGCGTAAGATCTCTCTCGCTTTGCTTGCCGGCACCTTCTCTGCTCTCGCCACCTTCGCCTATGCCGAAAACCCGATGGTCGGCGGCGCTGCCATGTACGCCAACAAGAACATCGTCGAGAACGCGGTGAACTCGAAGGACCACACCACGCTCGTTGCTGCGGTCAAGGCTGCCGGTCTGGTCAAGACGCTGGAAGGCAAGGGCCCGTTCACGGTGTTCGCGCCGACCAACGAGGCCTTCGCCGCGCTGCCCAAGGGCACTGTCGAAACCCTGCTCAAGCCTGAAAACAAGGACAAGCTGGCCAAGATCCTGACCTGCCATGTCGTCGGTGCCAAGGCGATGGCCGCCGACGTGATGAAGATGGTCAAGGACGACGGCGGCGCCCACAAGGTCAAGACTGCTGGCGGCTGCGAGCTGACACTCAAGGACGACGGTGGCAAGGTCACCGTTACCGACGAGAACGGCAATGTCGCCAACGTCACCATCGCCGATGTCGCTCAGTCGAACGGTGTCATCCATGTCATCGACAAGGTGTTGCTGCCCAAGATGTGAGCTCGCCTGACCGTGTGATTGCGCAGCATCGTTGCTCCCCGAGATGCCGCGCAATCAACCCCGGCGCCTCGCCTGCGGCTTCAAGTCGTGGCGGGGCGCTGATCGTTCAAGCCCAGTTGATTTCGCAGGCTGACGTCGGGAGCCTATGATGCGACAGGAGATATCAGATGAAACGCCGTACGTTTCTGCTGGGTGGCGCAGCATCCGCCGTTCTTTTCGCCACGTTGGGGCCGAGGCGCTTGATGCTCGGCGGACAGGCGCGGGCCGAGAGCTTCGAGGTGACCAGGACCGATGACCAGTGGCGCGCGACCCTGACACCGGCCCAGTTCGCCGTGCTGCGCCAGGAAGACACCGAAAGCCCCTGGACCAGCCAGCTGCTCAAGGAGCACCGCAAGGGCATCTTCCACTGCGCCGGCTGCGATCTCGCCGCCTATTCGTCTGAGGCCAAATACGACTCTGGCACGGGTTGGCCGAGCTTCTGGGAAGCCTTGCCCGATGCCATCGGCACCAAGACCGACACGTCGCTGCTGATGACCCGGACCGAGGTCCATTGCCGGCGCTGTGGCGGCCATTTCGGCCACATCTTCGACGACGGTCCCCAACCCACCGGCAAACGCCATTGCATCAACGGACTGGCGCTGACCTTCAAGCCGGCGACCGCCTAGCCGCCGTTGACCACCAGGGCGATCGCTGCCCGGAGTTCCTCCATGCCTTCGTTCTTTTCGGACGAAGTGGCGAGCACGACCGGGAAGGCGGCGGCGCGCTTCTTGATCTTGGCCAGCGTCTCCTCGATCAGCCTGGGCACGCCGGCCGCCTTGATCTTGTCGGTCTTGGTCAGCACGATCTGGTAGGAGATCGCCGCCTTGTCGAGCAGGGTCAGCACTTCCTCGTCGTTCTTCTTGATGCCGTGGCGGGAATCGATCAGCACATAGACGCGCTTGAGCGTCACGCGGCCGCGCAGATAGTCGAACACCAGCTTGGTCCAGGCGTCGACCTGCTCCTTCGGCGCCTTGGCGTAGCCGTAGCCGGGCATGTCGACCAGCGCCATCGGCGGCAAATCTCCCTCGGCGCCGGAATAGCCATCGGGCACGAAGTAGTTGAGCTCCTGGGTGCGTCCCGGCGTGTTCGACGTGCGCGCCAGTCCACCCTGGCGGACCAGCCCGTTGATAAGCGACGACTTGCCGACATTGGAACGGCCGGCAAAGGCGATTTCGGGCGGCCCCTCTGGCGGCAGGAACTTCATCGCCGGCACACCGCGGATGAAGATCCACGGCCGGGTGAATGTCTCGGTATCGACCGGGGGCCTTGTCAAAGTCTGTTCGTTCAAACCGCAGCCTCCAGCTGAGCAATATCCGAGCCGCGAATGGCGTTCAGGTTGCGACCGATCTTTTCGACGGGCCAGTTCCACCATGCAATTGCCAGCAGCTTCTCGATGGTCTTGTCGTCGAAACGCTTCTTGACGACGGCCGAAGGATTTCCGGCAACGATCGCATACGGCGGTACATGCCGGCTGACAACCGATTTCGCAGCAATGATGGCGCCGTCGCCGATATGGACGCCGGGCAGGATCACCGCTTCCATGCCGATCCACACGTCATTGCCGATGATCGTGTCGCCGCGCACCTCCTGCCGCCAGGTGTCGACGTCGAAGCCGTCTTCCCAGCCATGTCCGAAGATGTTGAAGGGGTAGGTCGAAAAGCCCGACATCGCATGGTTGGCGCCGTTCATGATGAAGCGCGCGCCTTCGGCGATGGCACAGAACTTGCCGATGATCAGCTTGTCGCCGATGAACGGATAGTGGTGCAGCACGCATTTCTGCTGGAACAGGTCCGGGCCTTCGGGATCGTCATAGTAGGTGAAGTCGCCGATCTCGATGTTGCCGGCGTCGACGAGGGGCTTGAGGAAGCCGACGCGCTTGTGCATCGGCATCGGGTGCTTGATCGAAGGGTTGGGTCCATGCATGGCAGCTCTTCCATGTGACGGCGAACAGGATGGCAGTATAGCGCGGTCCGACGCAATGCCGACATCGCTACCGGTTCATCTTTGCCGGATGGCTATTGGGGGCGTCTCGTGGGCATTCGCGCAGGGGAGGGGCCGGGAAACCGGGGTCTCGCAAGGGACCTGCAAGACCCCGGCCTTGCCGAGACGGTTTTGTGCCAGCCGGGGGGAGGCCGGCGGACCGCCACCCCGCAGAACAAGCCTGGGAGGCACCTGGCAATAACGCGGCATCGCGGCAAAGAGTTTCAGCGCCCCGATGCCTGACAGCACAAAAGAAAAAGCCCCGGAAGTTCCGGGGCTTTTCGATTGCCTTGGCTGCTATTCGGCCGGCTTGGGCTTTTTCTTGAACAGCGTTCCGAGATTGTCCCACAGTTCGATCTTGGCGCCCTGGCGCTTCATGATGAAGCCCTGCTGCAGGATCGACAACGTGTTGTTCCAGGCCCAGTACAGCACCAGACCGGCAGGGAAACCCGCCATCATGAAGGTGAAGATGATTGGCATCCAGGTGAAGATCGCGGCCTGGGTCGGATCCGGAGGCGTTGGGTTCATGCGCATCTGCAGGAACATGGTCACGCCCATGATGAGCGGCCACACGCCGATCATCAGGAAGGCAGGCACGCCCCACGGCAGCAGGCCGAACAGGTTGAACAGCGACGTCGGATCCGGTGCGGCCAGGTCGTGGATCCAGCCGAAGAACGGCGCATGCCGCATTTCGATTGTGACGTAGAGCACCTTGTAGAGCGCGAAGAACACCGGGATCTGGATCAGCACCGGCCAGCAGCCTGCCAGCGGGTTGATCTTCTCGGTCTTGTACAGCTCCATCATCGCCTGCTGCTGCTTCATCTTGTCGTCCGCATATTTCTCGCGGATTTCAAGCATCTTCGGCTGCACCTTCTTCATGTTCGCCATCGACTTGTACGACTTGTTGGCGAGCGGGAAGAAGATGGCCTTGACGATGACGGTGGTGGCCAGGATGGCCAGGCCGAAATTGCCGAGGAACTTGTAGAGCGTGTCGATCAGCCAGAACATCGGCTTGGTGATGAAGTAGAACCAGCCCCAGTCGATCATCAGGTTGAACTGACGGATCTGGCGGTCCTTTTCATAGGCGTTGATCTTGGCCACTTCCTTGGCGCCGGCGAACATCAGCGTCTCGACCGTGGCCGACTGGCCGGCCGCGACCGTGATCGGGTCGGTCAGGTAGTCCGACTGATAGCGCGGACGGCCGTCGTCGAAATAGGAGAAGCGCGGCTGGAACGCCTGCTTGCCCGAGGGCACGAGTGCAGCTGCCCAATATTTGTCGGTGATGCCGAGCCAGCCGTCGGTGGACTTGCCGGGCAGGACCTGCTTGTCCTTCTCGATGGTCGCGTACTTCAGTTCCTGCAGGCCTTCGGTGCCGGTGACGCCGATCAGGCCTTCGTGCAGCACGTAGGTCGAGGCATGCAGCGGCTTGTCGAAGCGGGTGATGCGGCCGTAGTTGGCCAGCGACACGTCGGCGCTGCCGGCGTTCGTCACCGTGTCGGTGATGGTGAACATGTAGTCCTGGTCGACCGCGATCTGACGCTTGAAGGTCAGGCCCTTGTCGTTGACATAGGTCAGCGTGACCGGGGTCGCGGGCGTCAGCGTCTGGTTGCCTTCGGCGGTCCAGACGGTGTCGGGGCCAGGCACGGTGCCGGTCGCCTCGCTGCCGACGAAACCGATTTCGCCGTAGAAGCCGGATGGCAGCGACTGCGGGTTCAGCAGTTCGATGATCGGCGAGTTCGGCTCGACCGTGACCCGGTAATCCTTGAGGCTGAGGTCGTCGACGCGTGCGCCGGTGAGATTGATCGAGCCCTTGAGGCTCGGCGTGTCGATGGCGACGCGATTGGAGGTGGCGACGGCCTGGGCACGGTCAGCGGGGGCTGCACCCTGGACTGCAGGCGTGCCGGGCACGCCTGCCTGCGGCTGGGTGGTCGGAACGCTGCCTGCGGTGCCGGCCGGCTGGGCAGCCTTCTGCTCCTGCGCGACCCGTTCGGCCTGAACGCGTGCTGCCTCGCGCTGCGTCTCGACGCGCGGGTTCATGTAGAACACCTGCCAGAGCGTCAGGATCAGCACCGACAAGGCGATGGTGATAAAGAAATTACGGTTGTTTTCCATCGAAAGCCCTTATCGCGTTCCGCGAATGCGCCGAGAAAGTTCGGCCGTGATCTGGCCGAAAGGGGCGGTGAGCACATCTTCGCGCCCGACGATCACATAGTCTTTGCCGGCGGCCATGTCACCTGCGGCATGTGTACGAACGGCTTCCCTGAGGCGCCGTTTGACACGATTGCGGACAACCGCATTGCCGACCTTCTTGGTGACGGTATAGCCGACCCTCGGCCCCGCTTGGTCGTCGCGATCCAAAACCTCGACGAGAAAAAACCGCCCGCGCCGCTTGTCACCGCGGCGGACGGCCAGAAACTGTTTTCTTTTCAGAAGCCGTTCGGGGCCGCGTCCGTGCGGAGCAGACCCCTCTGGCTTGCCGTCAGCGGGCAAGGTTCCCGCCTATGGCTTAGGCGGAGAGCCGCTTGCGGCCGCGGTTGCGGCGAGCTGCGACGACGCCACGACCACCCTTGGTTGCCATGCGAGCACGGAAACCATGACGGCGCTTACGGACGAGTTTGGACGGCTGATAGGTACGCTTCATTTGTTTTTATACCGCGGGGTGCGGCCCTTCTTGATTCTGTCACTTTGTAACAGGAGCTTGGCTCGGCTTGCTTCTACGCGATCAAAAACCGCGACGGAAGCGGGGCCCGAGCGTGAGCGGGCTTATAAAAAGAAGGTGTGGCGGAGTCAATCCGGCTGCCGATCGCCACTTCAGGTTGCCGGCGGTGCGATGAACATGCCGTCTGCGCCAGCGAATTGGTCGGCTCTGTATCTTCTTTGTCGTTCGTGGAATTTGCAAGTGCGCGGCGATAACCTATCTTTGCCCGTGAAGGGAAGGTTTCCGCGTCGAGCGGCGTTCCTTCTTGAGAGGCAACCGGCATCCCCCGGTGCGGGATTGCAGCAAAGGCGCAGATGACTGAAGCAGCCGATACCGTTGCCGATGCCGGCAAGCAGGCTGAACGCTCGGTCCCGCTGTCGCGCGGCCTGTCGAGCAAGTTGCTGTTGCTGACCGTTGCCTTCGTGCTTTTCGCCGAAGTCCTGTTCTTCCTGCCGTCGATCTCCTCGTTCCGTATCCGCTGGCTCGAGGAGCGGCTGGCGACCGCGGCGGCCGTCGCCACCATCCTGGTCCAGGGCGACCCCACGACGCTGTCGCGCTCTGCCCAGAATGACGTGCTGATGGCCATCGGCGCCAAGGCGATCGCCGTACGTGACGGCGGCGTTTCGCGCCTGCTCGTCGTTTCGGAAATGCCGCCGCAGGTCGACGAGCACATCGACATTTCCAACGCCACGGTGCTCGGCTCGATGCCGGCCGCGATCGACACTCTGCTTTTCGGCGGCAGCCGCATGCTGCGCGTCTACGGTCCGGTCGGCGACAGCACCAAGGAATTCGAGCTTGTGCTGCCCGACTATCGCCTGCACAGGGCCATGCTCGCCAATGCGCGCTATATCGCGGTCGTTTCGCTGCTGATCTCGCTGTTTACCGCAGCGCTGCTCTATGGCGCCATCGACCGCATCATGATCGGGCCGATCCGCAACATGACGCGTTCGATGCTGACCTTCTCCGGCGCACCCGACGATCCGGCAGGCGTGATCGTGCCCGAGCCGCGTGCCGACGAGATCGGCGTCGCCGAACGCGAGCTGTCGATGATGCAGGCGCGGCTGCAGAAGATGCTGAGCGAGCAGAAGCACCTGGCCGATCTCGGCCTCGCCGTGTCCAAGATCAATCATGACATGCGCAACATCCTGGCCTCGGCGCAGCTGATGTCAGACCGCTTGCGCGTGGTGAAGGACCCTTCGGTGCAGGCCTTTGCGCCCAAGCTGGTGCGCACGCTCGACCGTGCAGTTGCCTATTCCGAGAACGTGCTGGCCTATGGCCGTGCGCAGGAGCCGCCGCCGGCACGCCGCCGCCTGCGGCTGCGCCAGCTTGTCGACGACGTCCATGGCCTGCTCGGCCTCGATCCCGAACAGGGCATCGAATTCTCCAACGCCATCGATTCGGATTTCGAGATCGATGCCGATGCCGACCAGCTGTTTCGGGTTCTGACCAATCTCTGCCGCAACTCGGTCCAGGCGATGGCTGGCGTCTCCGACAATGCCATCGTCAACCGCCTGACGGTCCAGGCGGAGAGGGAAGGCAGCGTCAGCCGCATCCTGGTTGCCGACACCGGCCCGGGCCTGCCGCAAAAGGCGCGCGAAAACCTCTTTGCCGCCTTCCGCGGCTCGGCCCGCAGCGGCGGCACCGGCCTCGGGCTGGCAATTGCCTACGAGCTCGTGCGCGCCCATGGCGGCATGCTCGAGCTGGTCGAAAGTGCTGGCGGCCGCACGGTCTTTGCCGTCTCCATCCCCGACCAGCCGGTGCGGCTCGACGACGCCCGCAGCAACCTGCGCCGTCCGGCCTGACGAAAAAACTTTGCCGGCAGCGGCTTGCAATTCGCAAATCCAGCCGCTAGGTAGCGCCCATCGCTGCGGTCGATCGGCCGGAGCGTGTTGGCCGTCCAAACGGCCTGTTGCGCGCCCGTAGCTCAGCTGGATAGAGCACCAGACTACGAATCTGGGGGTCAGAGGTTCGAATCCTTTCGGGCGCGCCATTTCAGAACAGAACTATGAACGCCGAACGCCGCCGTTTCTACGCTTGAAGCGGCGACCAACGTTCGCAGCAGTTCCGACTTCGATCCCATGATGCGAACCTCGTCGTCGGCAACCTCGACACGCTGCGCCAGCGCGCGTAGATGGTCGCGGCGGTAGCCGCCATCGTTGAGCCTGATCCGTTCACGGGCTTTGCGGGCAAACCCCTTGAGCATATCGGGGGTGACGCCCTGATTGCCTGAACTATCGAGCGCGAGCTGCGTGCGCTCCGCGTCGGCGGCGGCTTGATCCCGCAATGCCTTGAGGCTCACCATGCGTTCCTTTGCCATGGCGTCGTCCTTGTCCACCATGCCGGCTTCGATGGCGTCAAAGAGACGGCCGAGCCGCTGGTCGGCTTCCGTGATTCGCCTTTGAAGCTCGGCAAGATGCTCGCGGCGGCGTTCGGTGCGTTCCTGTCGGCGGTCGATGACGCTGGCAAGGACGGTTTCCAACCGCTTGGGCAGGAGCAGGCGGTCCCCGATATAATCGGCGACCGTATGGTCCAGCTTGTCCATGGGGATTGTGCGACCCTTGCAGCCGGTCTTGCCCTGCCGGGCCTTGGTCGAGCAGGTATAGTAGCGGTATGTCGCGCCCGTGCTGCCTTGGCCGGTGCGAAGGGTCATCGCTCCCCCGCACTTGGCGCAGAAGCAAATGCCGGTCAGGAGCGTCGGGCCGCTGGAGACACGTGCAGGCGTCACCATGGGATTGCGGGACTTGAGGCGGGCTTGCACCGCGTCGAACGTCTCGCGCTCGATTAGGGGCGGCACCGCCATGATGGCGACCTCGCTCTCCGGCTTCTTCTGGCGGTCCTTGTGCGACCGCGTGTTGAACCTGTGCTCGCCGATATAGGTGGTGCGGGTCAGGATGGCGTGGATTTGCGCCAGCCCCCACCGGCCGCCGTCGCGGGTAAAGAAACGGCGCTCGTTGAGATAGGTGGCGATGGCCTTGACACCCATCGCGCCGCGCGTGCCGTCGCCCTCAAGGAACAGGCGATAGATCATCCGCACGGTGTCGGCGTGCAGCGGGTCGATCTCCAGCTTCTTCTTGGTCTTCGATCCCCGCTGTTCGGCCGCAACGATGCGATAGCCAATAGGCGGCCGCGCGCCATTCCAGAAGCCTTGCCGGGCGTTCTCGTTCATGGCGCGCAGGACGTGCTTGGCGTTCTCCTTCGACTGGTATTCGTCGAAAAGGGCCATGATCTGCCGCATCATCTGGTGCATGGGATCGTCGCCCATCTCCTGCGTGATCGACACCAGCTTGACGCCGTTTTTCGCCAGCTTCCTGACGTAGAACTCCATCTCGAAGTGATCGCGGAAGAAACGAGAGAAGCTATGCACCACGACAATATCGAAAGGCGCAGGCTTGGACGTGCCCGCCTCGATCATGCGCTGGAACTCGGGGCGCTTGTCGTTGGTGGCGGTTGCGCCCGGTTCAACGTAAGTCTCAACGAGCTGGTAGCCGCGTTGCTCGCAATAGGCTTCGCCCTGCCGCTTCTGGTCAGGAATAGAAATGTCATGCTCGGCCTGCCGGGCGGTCGAGACGCGCAGGTAGAGGGCGGCGCGGGCGGTAACGGTTGGGCTGTGCATGTTCATGCTTGGCCTCCCATAGCTTTCTTCACTTTGGGGCGGTCGATAAGGGGCAACGCCAGTTCCACGCGATCATGCACTACCTTGGGTGCGAGCTTGCGCCCATGCCCCGGCTCAAGCCGCACAAGACCGTAGCTCTCCATGGTTTTCAGGGTGCGTGACAGATTGGAGCCGGCCCGGCCGGTGATTTCCGCCAGTTCCTCCAGTGAGGCCGGGGCTTTCTCGGCGATGATGCGCAGCAGTTCGCGGTTACCGGCCGACAGCACCTTGGCAAAGGATTCGGTCGAGGTGAACCACACCTTCGGATCGCTGGGCGCAGGTTTTTCCTCGCCGCGCGCGATCCGCATGGTGCGGGCCTTCATTTCTTCATAGTCGGCAATCCCGACTTTCAATGTGGTCATAGGGCACCTCGTTCCTTCAACACCGCGTCCACCGCCTGCCAGAAGTCGGCCAGCAGCGTGGCCGCATCCTCGTAGGCGTAAGGCTTCACGGTCTGGAGGCGGTGCCGATGGTCCATCGGCTCGCCGCGTCTGCCCCGGCCGACCGGGTGGGCGTTGTCAAAGCCGACCAGCCGTTCGCCCGAAGGCCCGTGAAGCGTGAGCGAATAATCGAGGCCATGCGGCTTTTCCGGCGAGGCCGGAACGCGGGTGACGATGAACTTCACCCAATGGCCGCCCTCGGGGTCGACAAAGAGCATCTGTCCGTCGAGGTCCAGAAGCGTATCGAGGCCCGGATCACGATGCCCGCTCAAGTCTTTTTCCTATCAGTTTGAGATAGGAAATGCAAGCCATCATCCGGCTTTCTCGGGTTCAGGAGTTCGTCGAACACATCGCCGAACCAACGCTCGAACACGTCAATCTCAGCCTCGGTGACGGGAATGTTCTCCGGCCAATCGTCGATAACGCGCATCCTCTGTCCGTCCGGGCCGAGAAGCGGCGCGTCGCTGGCTCGCGTTCGGCCGTCCGGCGTGGGATCGTCGGCATAGTCGAAAAGATCGTCGGGAAGTGGTTCGGGGATCGACTGTCGCGGTCGCCCTTTGCGGGCGCGGCGGCGCTCTGCGCACATGGAATCCTCCTTGGTTCTGGTGGATTCCGGGGCGCTATAGGCCCCGGAATTAGGCGAACCATGGAGGGCAGTCGGCGGCCTGTAGCGTGCCGCATTTGCGCCTATGCGCTGGCGGCACCCCTGCCGGGATGGGACTCAGTTGGCGGCTCGCCGTGCCTTGGCGAAGCCGCGATCCGTGGCGATGAAGTGTTGAAGCATCGGAACGATGAGCTTGGCGGGATCGGCAACGGGCTGGCCGCTCTCGCGGGCCAGTACCTCGGCATAGGCGATCAGATCGCGGTGAAGCGGCGCGGGCAGTTCCACCGTCACCTTGACAGGCTTGTCGTCGGGCAGCGGGCCGAGTTTCAGTTTCGTCATGGTCAACCTCCTGCCGGCTCGAACACAAGATCGCGGGTGACGATGATCCTGACCGGGAAGCCGGGGCGGATCGTCAATGTCGGCGCGACCTGCAACTGGCGTTGGACGATCTGCTGGCCCGCCTGATTGACGGTATCCTGAGCGCCGTCGCGGATGGCGCGGATCAGCCGGTCCTCGTCGCTCGTCGCCAGCTCCGTGCCGACCGCGAGCAGCGTGGAGAGGCCAGCCGCTTTCATCAGATCCCACCAATGATAATCGACGCCATCCTCAAGGCCGGCGTAGCCGCTGGCATCCGCACCCGGCAGGCGCTCCAGAACGATGGAGCGGCCACCCGGCAGGATCAGGCGATTCCACACCAGCAACACCCTGCGCTGGCCGAAGGTCACGCCGTCGTCGTATTGGCCGATGATGCGCGTTCCCTGCGGGATCAAGAGCAGCGAGCCGGTCGGGCTGTCATAGACGTTCTCCGTCACCTGCGCGGTGATCTGGCCCGGTAGGTCGGAACGGATGCCGGTGATGAGCGCGGCCGGAATCACCGCCCCGGCCTGCAATATCCAGGGCGATGCCGGCGGCGTGACGCGATCCGGGGCGACGGTCTGCCGGTCCACCGGCCCGTTGAGGAAAGCGGCATGACGGTTCTGCCCGGCCGCCCCGTCCGGCTGTCCACCGAGGCCAAGACCGGCAAGGCCAGGCATGGCCGTCCCTGCCTGCGATCCCATGCGCGGGCCAGATTGGAAAAACACGTTGCTCAAGCGCGCGGCTTCTTCTTCGGCGCGGCGGCGTTCTTCCTCTGGATCGACGGCAGGTGTCGTGATGGCCGGCGTCACGATGGGCTGGCCCCGGTTCTGCGCGTCGAGAATGGGACGGCCCAAATCTCCGGGCAGCGCGGGGCCAAGCACCGGCCCCGTATAGTCTCGCGGCAGGCCGGACAAGCCGTCCGCTGTGGGGCGGTTCTCGGTCGAATAGAGTTCGTTGCCGCCCGGTCCTGCGTCGCGGGTCTGGAGCGCGTAGATCAGCGCGCCGCCGATGCCGAGAAGCGCGACCGCGCCGACGCCTGCCAGCATCTTGCGGGACAGGCGCGTGACGCGGGGCGATTCAGCGCGCAGGCGCATGGGGGCTGCGGTTTCGGTATCGCTCATGAGGACGATCCTCCAGTGGTCGCGCTGACCGGCTGGGCGACGGCCTGCGCGGGGTTGGTGCGGACGATCCTGACGACCTGCTGGCGGTTGCCGCTGCCAAGGCGCAGCTCGGCCGCGCCGAACAGGCGGTCAACGATCAGGACGTTCTGGTGGACGCGGGAATTGACGATCTGCGGTTCGCCGTTCGTGCCGAGAACGAAGATCGGCGGCATTTCGCCCTGCACGATGCCACGCGGGAAGACGACATAGACGCGCCTGCCGTCATCGAAGACGGAGATCGGTCGCCACGGCGGGCTGTCGCCTTGCACCTGCAAGGCGTAGCGGTAGTTCCGTGCGGCTTCGGCCGGAATGACTGGCGTGGTCGGGACGCTCTGGCGCTGGCCTGCCGGCGGCGCGGGATAGGCCCAGGCCACGGAGGGCATGTAGAGCGCTTCCCGCGCGCGCAGCTCGATCATGTAGGTGCGCCGGTCGGTGGTCACGACAAGGTTGGTCGCAATGTCGGTGCGCGTAGGCTTTACGAGGATATGGACACGGCGGTTCGCACCCGAGCCGGATTCGGTGTCGCCGATGATCCATCGTGTCGTGTCGCCGGCCGCAATCGGTCCCGCGCCCGTGAGGCTTTCGCCCGGCTCCAGCGTGATATTGGTGATCTGGCCGGGTGCGGCATAGACCTGATAGAGCGCGCCTTCGCTCCACGGATATATCTGGATCGCGTTATAGTAGCCCTCGCGGCGCGGCTCGACGCGGGCGGCGGCATTGGCGTTCTCGACGCGGCCGGTCGGCGTGCCTGCGGCGGTGCCGCCGCGCGCCACGTTCCAGGCCGGAGGTACATGCAGCGGCCGGGGTCGGTCATCGGTGGTTGCCGCCTGCACGGCGGGCAGCGGCGGCACATCGGCGTCGTAGCTGAATTGCGGCGTCCGGTTGGTGGCGCAGCCTGCCAAAGTAATTGCAAACGCCGTCGCAAAAATCGCATAGGTTAGCGACTTCAGGATCAGTAAGGAGGAATCGACAGAATGGATTCTGTGCCGACGATTGTTGCCCGGTATATCGACGCCTACAACAGGATGAATGTTCAGGCGATGCTCGACTGCCTGTCGGGCGAGGTTCGGTTTATCAACAGATCGAACGGAGAGACGACGAACGAAACGCACGGGATCGAGGCATTCCGCGCGCTGGCGGAACAGGGCGTCCAGTTGTTTGCTGAAAGAGAACAGACGATCCTCGACTGTATCGCGATAGACGACCGTGCAGCCGTGCGCATCGGCTATCGCGCCAAGGTCAAGACCGACCTGCCCAATGGCTGGAAGGCCGGGCAGGAGATCGAGATGACGGGCACCTCGTTTTTCATGATCTCCGAGGGAAAGATCAGCGAGGTGATTGATGCAAGCTGAAGTTTTCATTGGCTCATCTCCCGCGACCACGAAATTGCATTGACGTAGATGCCAAGAGGATTGGCGCGCAGTCGCTCGGCATCGCGCGGGGTCTGGATCACGATGGTCAGGATGGCGGTCCATCGTTCGGTCGTGGAGAGCTGGCTGTTCTCGTAGTGCCGCTCCACCCACGACACGCGGAAGGAATCCGGCGATGCCCGGATGACCGATGACACTTCGATGGCGACCTGTTGGCGGCCAACCTTGGTGAAGGGGTCATTGGCGCGGGCGTAGTCGTTCAATGCCGCCGCGCCGCGATCCGTGGTCCACTCATAGGCGCGAAGCCAGTTCTGGCGGACAATGATCGCGTCGGCCGGGATCGCGCGGACCTGCTCGATGAATCGGCCGAGATGGAAAGCAATCTGCGGATCGGTCGGCCGATAGTCGGCATTGGCGGGCGCGACGGTCTGCGCCTGACCGAGATCATCGACTTGCACTACCCACGGCACCACGGTCCCGCGTGCAGACTGCCAGACCAGCGCCGAGGCGAAGCCCGCCGACAGGATCAGGGAACCAAAGGCCATGAGCCGCCAGTTTCTCGCCTGCACGCGGGCCGAGCCGATACGCTCGTCCCACGCCTGCGCGGCCTTCTGATAGGGCGTCTCGGGTTCTGGCGATTTGCCGTAATGGGTGGCTGGTCGTTTGAATATGCTCATGTGCGGTCACTTTCGGAAAGGTTGATGGAAGAACCGGAGCCGTGGCTGTCGCCGGAGCGCACCGCATGGGCGGCCATGGTGGTGCCGTGGTTCATGGCCTGCGAGCGCCGCATCTGTTGCGCCCACGCGGGAGCGGTGCCGGCCGATGCGGATGATGTGGCGGGGGCGGTGCTCCCGCCGCTGACCGTGCCTGCGGTGGATGAGCCGCCGGTCACACCGAAGGCGGCGCGTGCGCCACCGGAAAAGCTGGATTTGACGCTTTCGGTGGCTTTCGAGACGGCGCGCTTCAAGGGAGAGACGGCGGCCGAGCCTGCGGCGCGGGCAACACCGCCAAGGCCGGAAGCGACACCGGCCGCGCCGGACTGGCCGAGCGCGCCGACGCTATAGGCTGCGGTTGCCGCGCCCGCGGCCGTCGCCCCGCCGCGGACGGCAGCGGCCCCGCCGGACAGCGCAGCAGCACCACCCTTGGCGGCGAGCATGGCCCCGCCGCCAGCGGCGACGCCTGCACCTGCGACCGCAAGCCCGGTTCCCACGGCTGCGCCCGCGCCGAGCTGCGGGCCGCCCGAGACGATGCCGTTGGCGATGCCGGGGCCGAAGATACCGAGGCCGAGCAGCGACAGCGCGGCGAGCACAATCGCCATGGCGTCGTCGATGCTCGGGGTTGCACCGCCGAAACCGGCCGTGAATTGCGAGAACAGGGTCGAGCCGATGCCGATGATGACGGCGAGCACCAAGACCTTGATGCCGGACGACACTACGTTGCCGAGCACCTTTTCGGCCATGAAGGCGGTCTTGCCGAACAGGCCGAAGGGGATCAGCACGAAGCCGGCAAGCGTGGTCAGCTTGAACTCGATCAGGGTCACGAAAAGCTGGATGGCGAGGATGAAAAAGGCCAGCACCACCAGCGCCCATGCGAACAGCAGGCACGCGATCTGGATGAAGTTCTCGAAAAAGGCGATCCAGCCCATCAGGTCGGAAATGGAATCGAGCAGCGGGCGGCCGGCGTCGAGGCCGGTCTGCGCGACACGGCCCGGCCGCATCAGATCGGTGACGGAAAAGCCGGTGCCCGACGCCATGAGGCCGAGGCCGGCGAAGCTCTCGAAGACGATGCGGGCGAGGTTGTTCCAATTGCTGATGATGTAGGCGAAGACGCCGACGAACAGGGTCTTCTTGACCAGCCGCGCGATAATGTCGTCATCCGCGCCCCATGCCCAAAAGAGCGCGGCGAGCGTCACGTCGATGACGATCAGCGTCGTGGCGATGAAGGCGACCTCGCCGCCGAGCAGGCCAAACCCCGAGTCGATGTAGGAGGTGAAGACCCCGAGAAAATTGTCGATGACGCCCGTGTTGCCCATGGTCAGCGCGCCTCGCTGCGATCACGGCCGAGGAAGCGGTCGCGGGATTCCGCCCACGCGGCGAGGCAGTCGGCATCGCTGGCGGCTGCCTCGCCGAGCTGCTGGCAGCGGCGCAGGGTTTCGCGCAAGGGATCGGCCGGGGGCTGGAAGGCCGGCGCAGGGGGAGGCGCGGAAGGTTCATCCTTCCGCGCCATGTCGATTGCGGTCGCCGTGACGGCGATGGCGATGAACACCACGGCCCCGAGCCGGGCCAGCATCTTGCCGTCCATGGCGAGCCTCCCGGTCAGTTGTTGCCGTTGTTGAACATCTGCGCATTGCCCGGCTGATAACCGCTGCCCGGTGTCAGGAACCGTTCGCGCTGGATGCGGCCCTGCTCGGCGGCGGTCGCGCGCTCCGCTTCTGTCAGCGCATCGGCGCGGCCATTTGCCGAGATGACCGCGATCAGGTCGGAAAGCTGCTGCGACTGGAGGGCGAGAAGCTGGTTGCCGGCCTGCGTGGCTTGCAGCGCGCCGGTCGCGCCTTGGCTCTGGCCGACAAGCGCGGCCATCTCGGCGCGATTGCTGTCGATGTTGCCGACGACGCCAGCCTGCACGCGCATGGCGTCCTGCAAACCGCCAACCGTATTTTCCCAACGGCCGCGCGCGTCGGCGACAAGCTGGGCGTCGGTCGCCGACAGCGAGACATTGCCGTATTGGCTCTGGAACGCTTGGTCGATCTGGCCGACCTCGAACGCGATGTTCTGCGCTTGGCCGAGAAGCTGCTGCGTGCGCTGGACGTTCTGCTGGAGCTGCTGGAGCGACGAATACGGCAGGCTCGCCAGATTACGGGCCTGATTGATGAGCATCTGCGCTTCATTCTGAAGGCTGGTGATCTGGTTATTGATCTGCTCCAGCGTGCGGGCGGCCGTAAGCACGTTCTGCGCATAGTTGCTCGGATCATAGACGATGCGGCCGAAGCCGAATTGCGCATGGGCCGGGCTTGCCAGCATGGGCGAAAGCGCGACAGGCACGGCGAGCGCCAGCGCGAGGGCCGAGGCCCCGACGATCTTGGGATAGGTCATGGAAGAATCTCCTGTGTGGGGTGGGTATCGAGCCGGGCCGGCGCGGCGGATTCCGGCTGGTCGGCAAGATTGGTGAGGTTCGGGATCAGGTCGGCCGCCCACTCGACGCCGCGATGGCGTAGCCAGCCGGCGAGGAAACCGGCGCGGCCGTGCTCGGCATGGATGCGCGCGATTTCGGTCTGGCCGGATTTGGAGGATGCGGCGCAGAGCGCGAGGCCGACTTCGGACAGGCCAAGCTCGAACAGGCGATTGCCCCTGCGGCTTTGGCAGTAATAATCCCGCTTGGGCGTGGCCCGTGCGAGAATTTCGATCTGCCTGTCATTGAGGCCGAAGCGGCGATAGATGGCCGTGATCTGCGGCTCGATGGCGCGCTCGTTCGGCAGCAGGAGCCGCGTCGGGCAGCTTTCGATGATCGCGGGCGCGATGTTGCTGCCGTCGATGTCGGACAGGCTTTGCGTGGCGAAGATGACGCTGGCGTTCTTCTTGCGCAGCGTTTTCAGCCATTCGCGGAGCTGGCCGGCGAATCCCTCGTCGTCCAGCGCAAGCCAGCCCTCGTCGATGATGAGCAGCGTCGGCCGCCCGTCGAGCCGGTCGCCGATGCGATGGAACAGATAGGCGAGCACGGCGGGGGCAGCGCCGGTCCCGACAAGCCCTTCGATCTCGAACGCCTGCACGTCCGCCGATCCCAAATGCTCTGTCTCGGCGTCGAGCAACCGGCCATAGGCACCGCCGACGCAGAACGGCCGGAGCGCCTGTTTCAGATCGTTGGATTGCAGCAGGACCGCGAGGCCGGTGATGGTGCGTTCCTCGACCGGCGCGGACGCCAGCGAGGTCAGCGCCGTCCAAAGATGCTCTTTCACCTCTGGCGTGATCGACAGCCCCTCGCGCATGAGGATGGCGGCAATCCAGTCCGCCGCCCATGCGCGTTCATAGGTGTCGTGGATGCGGGCAAGTGGCTGGAGCGAAACGGACGCCTCGTCCCCTTCCGTGAGGCCACCGCCCAAATCGTGCCAATCCCCGCCCATGGCGAGCGCGGCGGCGCGGATGCTGCCGCCGAAGTCGAAGGCGAAGACCTGCGATCCCGCATAGCGCCGGAACTGCAAGGCCATGAGGGCAAGCAACACGGATTTGCCCGCGCCCGTGGGGCCGACGACAAGGGTATGGCCTACGTCGCCGACATGGAGACTTAGCCGGAACGGGGTAGAGCCTTCGGTCCTAGCGTATAGCAATGGAGCGTCGCCGAAATGCTCGTCCCGTTCCGGCCCCGCCCACACCGCTGAAAGCGGTATCATGTGGGCGAGATTCAAAGTGCTGATAGGCGGCTGGCGGACATTCGCGTAGGCGTGTCCGGGCAGGCTGCCGAGCCATGCGTCAACCGCGTTGACGCTCTCGGGCATGGCGGTGAAGTCGCGGCCCTGAACGATCTTCTCGACCAGGCGCAGCTTCTCGTCGGCAAGGCGCGGGTCGGCATCCCAAACGGTGACGGTGGCCGTAACATAGGCCATGCCCGCCACGTCCGCCCCAAGCTCCTGCAACGCCATGTCGGCGTCGAGCGCCTTGTTGGCGGCGTCGGTGTCCACAAGCGCGGACGCCTCGTTCGTCATGGCCTCTTTCAAGATCGCCGCGACGCTCTTGCGCTTGGCGAACCATTGCCGCCTGATCTTCGTGAGCAGCCGGGTCGCGTCGGTCTTGTCGAGCAGGATGGCGCGGGTGGACCAGCGATAGGGAAACGGCAGCCGGTTCATTTCGTCGAGCAGGCCGGGCGTCGTCGCGGTGGGGAATCCCACGATGGTCAGCACGCGCAGATGCTTGTCGCCAAGGCGAGGCTCCAGCCCGCCGGTCAATGGCTGGTCGGCGAGCAGCGCGTCGAGGTGCATCGGCACCTCGGGGACGCGCACGCGATGCCGGTTCGTGGAAATCGTCGAATGCAGGTAGGTCAGCGTCGCGCCATCATCCATCCAACGGCACTCGGGCATGAAGCCGTCGAGCAGCGCCAGCACGCGGTCGGTGCGGTCGATGAAGCCGCGCAGTAGCTCCCACGGGTCCACGCCCATCTTCTCGCGGCCCTCGTAGAGCCATGTTTCCGCCCGCGCGGCTTCCTCGGCCGGGGGCAGCCAGAGGAAGGTCAGGAAATAGCCGGACACGAAATGCGCGTCCGCTTCCTCGAAACCGGCTTTCCGCTCTGCATCGACCAGCGCCGACGCGGGATCGGGAAAGGTGCTGTCGGGATAGGTCGCCGCCTCGCTGCGCTGCGCCTCCACGAAGATGCTCCAGCCGGAGCCGAGGCGGCGCACGGCGTTGTTGATGCGGCCGGCGACGGCGACCAGTTCGGCCGCCACGGCGGAATCCAGATCGGGACCGCGAAACTTCGCCGTCCTCTGAAAACTCCCATCCTTGTTCAAGACGACGCCGGAGCCGACCAATGCGGCCCATGGCAGATAATCGGCGAGCCGGGTGGCGGTGCGGCGGTATTCTGCAAGGTTCATCATGGCCGCGCCCTCACACCGACAGAAAAGCCGGGATGCGGATATGCTGCCGCCCGACCTCGACGAATTGGGGATCGCGTTTCGCCGCCCACACGGCCGCGAAATGCCCGATGGCCCAGATGGCGATGCCGACAAGCCAGAGGCGCAGGCCGAGGCCCACGGCCCCGGCCAGCGTGCCGTTCATGATGGCGATGGCGCGGGGAGCGCCGCCGAGCAGGATATGCTCGGTCAGCGCCCGATGGACGGGGATCGTGAAGCCCGGCACCGCGTCGAGCTGTTCGAGGCCGCCCGCCATCAAACGAGCGCCCCGCCGCCGAAGCTGAAAAAGCTCAAGAAGAACGAGCTGGCCGCGAAGGCGATGGACAGGCCGAATACGATCTGGATCAGGCGACGGAAGCCGCCGCTGGTGTCGCCGAACGCGAGGGTGAGGCCGGTCACGATGATGATGATGACGGCGATGATCTTGGCGACCGGCCCCTCGATGGACTGGAGGATTTGCTGCAAGGGCTGTTCCCATGGCATCGACGAACCAGACGCATGGGCGGCCGGGGCGAGCACGAGGCTGACGGCAACGGTGAATGCGGCGGTCGCAAGGTTGCGATAGCCGCACGGAATCGTGCGGATCATGAAGATTCTCCTGTGCTGGTTTGGATGGCGGGGGTGATGCGGTAGTCGCCGTCCGGCCCCAGCCCTTCGACGCGGGCAAGCTCGGCCAGCCGGCGCGCAGAACCGCGCCCGGAGAGGACGGCAACAAGGTCGATAGTCTCGGCGATCAGCGCGCGCGGGACGGTGACGACAGCCTCTTGGATGAGCTGTTCAAGACGGCGCAGCGCGCCGATGCCGGTGCCTGCATGGATGGTGCCGATCCCGCCCGGATGGCCGGTGCCCCACGCTTTCAGAAGGTCGAGGGCTTCCGATCCGCGCACCTCGCCGATGGGGATGCGGTCGGGGCGCAGGCGCAGCGAGGAACGGACCAGATCGGAAAGCGTCGCCACGCCGTCTTTCGTCCGCATGGCGACAAGGTTGGGCGCGGCGCATTGCAGCTCGCGCGTGTCCTCGATGATGACGACGCGATCCGCCGTCTTCGCCACCTCGGCGAGCAGCGCGTTGGTCAAAGTCGTTTTGCCGGTGCTGGTGCCGCCCGCGACCAAAATATTGGCGCGGGCCGTGACGGCCTCGCGCAGCGTTTCCGCTTGATCGGCGTTCATGATGCCGGCGGCCACATAGTCGTCGAGGCTGAACACGGCGACGGCGGGCTTGCGGATGGCGAAGGTCGGGGCGGCGACCACGGGCGGCAGCAGGCCCTCGAATCTTTCGCCCGACTCCGGCAGCTCGGCCGAGACGCGAGGGCTGCGGGCGTGAACCTCCGCACCGACATGATGCGCGACCAGCCGAACGATGCGTTCGCCATCGGCGGCGGACAGGCGCTCGCCCGTATCGGAAAGCCCTTCGGACAGGCGGTCGATCCACAACCGCCCGTCCGGGTTCAACATCACCTCGACCACGGCCGGGTCTTCGAGCAGTCGCGCGATTGCCGGCCCCAATGCCGTGCGCAACATGCGTGCGCCGCGCGCAATGGCTTCCGGTCTTTGGTGGTTGGTGGTCATGTCGGCCCCGGCTTCTGGCGGGGACGCGACAGGCTATCCCCGGATCGGGGTCGATTAAGAAAGCCCGGAATTGGGCCGGTTCAACAAGTATCTAGCTCTGTGCGGTGATCGGCGGCGAACGGCGGTAAATAGGATGGGTCCGAATACTTACTCTTGATCGCCGTTGGTCTGTGCCTCTTCCGGCACCGGATCGTCGGGAAGTGAGTCGAGGTCACGCGACAGCTCCTTGAGGAACCTGTCTCCCGTCGCCAAACGCCGACCAAGGTTCTGCATGAAGCCCTCGAACCGCTCTGCTGCTTTGGCGCGGGCTGATTGTCTCGCTGCATCCGGTAAAGGCGGTGTAATCGTCATCCAGTAATGGATGAACTGCGCGACCGTCTCGCCGAGGACGGCGAGATCCAGGTCGAGCGTGTCGATCTGGCGGCCGAGCTTGTCCAGGCGGCGTGACATGGCGGCCTCAAGCTGGTCGTCGGCATCGCCGGACAGATAGGACATGACCGCTGCCTCCACGATGGCGGATTTCGAGACATTGCGGCGCAACGCCACCGAGCGGCGTAAAGCCAGCGCTTCGATCTGCGGAATGAGCGCGGGGTCGAAATAGAGATTCAGGCGGGTTCTGGTTGCCATGGGCGTCTCCTCAAAGGTCGATTCCATCATCGGGGTTCATCGCCACCTGTCGCGCCACCATCCTCATGCGCTGGCGCATGGCGCGGGCCTTGGCCGCGTCAACGTCCGGCTCGTCGTCCAGAAACTCGAACTCCTGTTCGGGCGACGGCGGCGGGGCGACGACTTCCTCATGCTCGGGCAATTCCGGCTCGCGGCGGATGCCGGCATTGGCTGGATCGTCCTCGGTCCCGTCTGCCGCGTCGGTCGCGGAACCGCTTTCCGCCGCGACCACGCGGCCGGACCAATCATCGGCGGATGGGCTGGGCGCCAGCGGAGCGGCGACCAGATCGGGCGGGGTCAGGATGCGTTCCTGAAACCGCACATCCTCGAAATAGCGGGCTTTGGTGGCCCGGATCGGCGGCGTGCCCGCGACCATGACGATTTCATCGGTGGGCGGTAGCTGCATGATCTCGCCGGGCGTGAGCAGCGGCCGGGCCGTTTCCTGCCGTGACACCATCAAGTGACCTAACCACGGGGCTAGGCGGTGCCCTGCATAGTTGGTGGAGTCGCGCAGCTCGGTCGCGGTGCCTAATGCGTCTGAAACACGCTTCGCCGTCCTTTCGTCGTTCGTGGCGAAGCTGACGCGGACGTGGCAGTTGTCGAGGATCGCGTTGTTCGGGCCATAGGCGCGCTCGATTTGATTGAGGCTCTGCGCAATCAGAAAGCCTTTGATGCCGTAACCCGCCATGAAGGCGAGCGCCGATTCAAAGAAGTCGAGCCGGCCAAGCGCCGGAAACTCGTCCAGCATCAACAGCAACCGATGCCGCTTGCCGGAGGTGGTCAATTCCTCCGTTAACCGCCTGCCGATCTGGTTGAGGATCAGGCGGATAAGCGGCTTGGTGCGGTTTATGTCGGACGGCGGCACGACCAGATAGAGCGTGACGGGCTGGCGGCTGCCGACCAGATCGGCAATGCGCCAGTCGCAGCGCGCCGTTACCCGCGCCACCACGGGATCGCGGTAGAGGCCGAGGAACGACATGGCGGTAGAGAGCACGCCCGACCGCTCGTTCTCGGATTTGTTCAACAGCTCGCGGGCCGACGACGCGATGACGGGATGAACGCCGGCCTCGCCGAGATGCGGCGTGTCCATCATGGCGCGCAAGGTCGCCTCGACCGGGCGGCGGGGATCGGACAGGAAGTTGGCGACGCCCGCCAGCGTCTTGTCCTTCTCCGCATAGAGAACATGCAGGATCGCGCCGACCAGCAACGAATGGCTGGTCTTTTCCCAATGGTTGCGCTTGTCGAGGCTGCCTTCGGGATCGACCAGAATATCCGCGATATTCTGCACGTCGCGGACTTCCCATTCGCCCTGTCGCACCTCCAGCAGTGGGTTGTACGCCGACGAACTCAGGTTGGTCGGATCGAACAACAGGACGCGGCCATGCTTCGCGCGGAAGCCGGCTGTCAGCGTCCAGTTCTCGCCCTTTATGTCGTGAACGATGGCGGATGCCGGCCATGTCAGCAGCGTCGGCACCACCAGCCCCACGCCTTTGCCGCTGCGCGTCGGGGCGAAGCATAGGACATGCTCGGGACCGTCATGGCGCAGATAGTCTTGGGCATGACGGCCAAGCACGACGCCATCGGGGCCGAGCAATCCGGCCGCGCGGATTTCTCTGTGCTCGGCCCATCGGGCCGAGCCATAGGTGGCAACGTTGCGCGCCTCCCGTGCCCGGATGATCGACATGAGGATGGCGGCGGCAATGGCGAGGAAGCCGCCCGATACGGCGATGATGCCGCCCTCGACGAAGATCGTGGGCGCGTAGGCGTCGAACGAAAACCACCACCAGAAGAAGGCCGGCGGGTAGTAGATCGGCAGGCCCGCCAGCTCGAACCATGGATTGCCAAGCTGGGGCTGGAAGCCAAGGCGGAACGCTACCCATTGCGTCGCCGCCCACGTCATCACCAGAACGATGGTGAAGACGACAGCGATCTGACCCCAAAGGATTCGGCCTCCGCGCAATGCAGGCTCCAGTCGGCAAAAGAGACGGAGCCGATCAGAGAGTAGGCAAAATCGGGACGGGCAACAGGAAAGAGGCTGCCGGAGGGCTGCCGGATACTATCGGCGGCAAATAGGACGGGTTGCCTTCACCGACACCCGGCCGGGTGATCGCCGCTGCGCAACTGGCCGGGCGAATCGCCGAAACGCCTTATATTGTTTGCAAGGTTGAGCAGGTTTTTCAACGCGGCGCTGCGGCTGAATGGCGACCAGACGGCGGTAAAGGCGACCGGCTCTGGCTCATCGGCAAAGGGCAGGAAGACGATGCCGGTTGTTGGCAATAGCGCCGTGGCCGCTCCGGCGAGGGTGATGCCAAAGCCCTGTCCAACCATGGATAACAGAGTGCCGCGCCCCACATCGAAACGCTGGATTGACGGCGAAGGCCAGCGCCCGGCAAAGCGCATCACGATATGATCGTGAACCTGCGGACCGGTGCCACCATGACGAACAAGGAACGTTTCGCCCGTCAGATCGGCCCAAGTAATTGCCTGCTGTCCAGCAAGGCAATGCCCCTCCGGCAATACGGCCATCAATGTTTCGGTCCATATGCGCCGGGAATGGCAGTCCGGCAGTTCGGGCGCACCCGCTACGAACGCCACGTCCAGTCGGTTGGCGCGAAGCTGCATGACCGCATCGCGTGCCGTGCCCTCGGCAATCTCAACCTCGATGCCGGGATGGTCTTCCCGATACTGCCCGATCAGCTCGGCGGGGAAGCTACCCGGAATCAGGGCATGGACACCGATGCGCAAGCGGCCACATTCTCCCGCCGCCGCCACGCCAGCCGTCTTCACCGCATGGTCCAGTTGATCGACGCCTGCCGCTATCCGCTCGACGAAGTGGTGTCCGGCCTCGGTCAGTCGGACGCCGCGCGCGTGACGCTCGAACAGGAGGACGCCAAGGTCTTCTTCCAGCGCCTTCACGCGGGCGCTGACGCTGGATTGCGCTACGCCGAGCGCATTGGCCGCGTGGCGGAAGTTCAGATACTCAGCGACGGCAAGCGTCTGGATCAGCGATGCGAGGGGGATGCGCGAGCCGAGCGTGGTCGGCACGCCCCATGGGCAACCATTCATCGGTGCTGATCGCCGCCGTCGCATCGCTCAAATGCCACTACAGTCCTTCATTGCACGCCGTAGCGGACGCAGTTGCTTGGCTTCCTTAGAATGACGCATTGGATTGCCCCCTCCCTCTATGTCGCCTACTACGCACAAGTGACTTGCATGATGGAAGTTACACCATTATGGATGTGTCATGCAACGAACAAGCTTTCTGTCATTAGAGTGTCCCGCAGCCCGAGCGCTGGAAAGCGTCGGTGACTGGTGGAGCATCCTGATCCTGCGGGACGCCTTCCAAGGGTTGAGCAAATTCGATGAATTCGAGAAGAATCTCGGTATTTCCGCGAACATTTTGGCGAGGCGATTGAAACATCTCACAGCCGAAGGGTTGTTTGAAAGGCAACGATACAATGATCATCCGCCTCGATTTGAATACGTCCTTACCGACAAGGGGCGAGATTTCTATCCGGTAGCAATCGCCCTGTTTGCATGGGGAAACCGGAACCTTGCGCCCAATGAAATAGCCATGCGCCTTGGCGACAGAGCAACCGGTAGGGAACGAAACGCCATCATAGTCGATGCGGATACTGGAGAAAAAATCACTCCTGAAAACACGGTTCTTCTAGCAGGCCCAGCGGCAACGGAAGAAACGATGCGCGTCATAAACCGCGTGAAGCGGATAAGCTCAGAAAAAGGAGCGGAATAATCCAATGCGTCGAATTGTTGTGACCGGCATGGGTTTAGTCGGCCCCCTTGGTTCCGGGGCTGAAATAAGCTGGAAAAGACTCCTTGACGGGAAATCGGGAATTAGGAGTTTGCCCGATGAAATCTCCAACGATCTGCCGGTGAAAATCGGGGGAATCGTTCCTAGCCAGATTGAAGATTCCGAAGCCGGTTTCGATCCCGATTTGATCGTTGACGCAAAGGATCAACGAAAAATGGATCGCTTCATTCTGTTTGCACTTGCGGCCGCGAAGGAGGCTCTTGAAACGGCGGGATGGCATCCCACAAGCGACTACGAACGTGAGCGCACGGCGACAATTATCGCCTCTGGTATAGGCGGGTTTCCTGCAATCGCTTCGGCAGTTCGCATAACGGATACACGGGGAGCACGGAGGCTCTCACCCTTTACCGTGCCATCGTTCCTCGCCAACCTCGCGGCAGGACAGGCTACCATTAGGTATGGATTTACAGGCCCAATTGGCACGCCTGTAACCGCCTGCGCTGCCAGCGTTCAGGCCATCGGCGACGCCGCGCGGCTGATACGCTCCAACGAGGCGGATATCGCTCTGTGCGGCGGAGCAGAAGCTTGTATTGACAAGGTTAGTCTCGGGGCATTTGCCGCCGCGCGAGCACTATCCACCGGCTACAATACTACCCCGGAACTGGCGTCGAGGCCGTTCGACACCGAGCGCGATGGTTTCGTAATGTCTGAAGGGGCGGGTCTGATCGTCATAGAAGAATTAGAACATGCCCTCGCTCGGGGTGCCAAGCCCATAGCGGAATTGGTGGGATACGGCACAAGCGCCGATGCACATCATATGACTGCCGGTCCAGAGGACGGCCGAGGCGCGGCCCGTGCGATGGAAATTGCACTCCAGAGTGCCGGGTTGAAGGCAATCGATATTCAACATTTGAACGCTCATTCGACCTCCACCCCCGTAGGAGATCGAGGAGAAATTGCCGCGATAAAATCCGTGTTTGGCAATCATGATGTGGCCGTAAGCGCCACGAAATCGGCGACGGGGCACCTACTTGGTGCCGCAGGTGGTATTGAGGCAATCTTCACGATACTCGCCCTACGGGATCAAATCGCTCCCCCCACGAGAAACTTAGAAAACCCCGATCCTGTTGCCGCAGGTATCGACCTAGTTCACCAATCTGCGCGGCCCATTCTCATGGAACATGCCATTTCCAACGGATTCGGCTTTGGCGGCGTTAATGCAAGTGTCGCTTTCCGGCGATGGCAATAACAGTCCCGGACGGTGCTTCCGCGACCACTTCGGCTCACGCCCTCGCTATCCGTGGCAGTACCGAATTCGTGCAGACCTGCCGGCCCATGTCGTTGGCGAGACTGAGCAGGTTACGAAGCGCCGCGCTGCGGTTGGACGGCGACCAGACAGCCGAGAAGGCGACCGGCTCCGGCTCGTCGGCGAAGGGCAAGAAGACAATGCCGGTTGACGGCAACAGCGCCGTGGCCGCACTGACGATGGTGATACCGAAGCCCTGTCCGACCATGGACAGCAGCGCGCCGCGCCCCACGTCGAAGCGCAGGATCGACGGCGCGGGCCAGAGTCCGGCATGGCGCAGCACGATATGGCTATGAACTTGCGGGCCAGTGCCGCCATGCCGAACAAGAAACGTCTCGCCCGCCAGATCGGCCCATGTAACGGCCGACCGCTCGGCGAACGGATGCCGCTCCGGTAACACCGCCACGAGCGGTTCGGTCCATATGTGGCGGGAATGGCAGTCGGGCAGCTCGGGCGTGCCGGCCACGAACACCACGTCCAGCCGGTCGGCGCGAAGCTGCATGACCGCATCGCGGGCCGTACCTTCGGTCATTTCGACTTCAACGCCGGGGTGGTCTTCGCGGTATTGGCCGATCAGCTTTGCGAGGAAGCTGCGAGGGATCAGGGCATGGATACCGATGCGAAGCCGGCCGCTTTCTCCGGCTGCCGCCATGCCGGCGGTCTTCACCGCATGGTCGAGTTGGTCGATGCCTGCGGCTATCCGCTCGACGAAGTGGCGTCCCGCCTCGGTCAACCGAACACCCCGCGCATGGCGCTCGAACAGAACGATGCCAAGGTCTTCTTCCAGCGCCTTCACGCGGGCGCTGACGCTGGATTGCGCCACGCCGAGCGCATTGGCGGCGTGGCGGAAGTTCAGATATTCGGCGACGGCGAGAGTGTGAACTAAGGTCATCATCGGCACTCGCCCCGAGAGGAGATGATGGCTCAACGGATTTAATCCGTCATTCCTCGTAAGTCTACGCATACCAATTCGCCATGACTCAATCACAATGAAGTTGCGAAAGGTCTGCGTAGTATTGGCAGACATATTAAATAGAGAATCGCGCCGACAATCCAAACCCAACCGTTCCATGCTCCTATGGTAGCAGAATAGAGTGCCGTGAAGCCAAGCGGTCCCGCGATAGAGCTTAGATTGGTGAGGCTTGTAAGCGTTCCCTGTAAAGCTCCTTGCTTGTTACTGCTGACATTGTTTGAGAGCATTGCCTGCAAGGCCGGCATGCCAACACCTCCGGCGGCAAGCAGCAACAAAATCGGGAACACCATCCATCCCTGCGTGGCAAAAGCCAGAAGAATGAAGCCAGTCGCATCCGCAGCCATGCCAAAGAGTAGCGTACGCCGCTCTCCAAGCCGGCCTGAAAGCGGGCCGGTAACAAACGCTTGGAAGATCGCATGTGTTGCTCCAAACGCCGCAAGCGACAAACCAACAGTCGTGGTGTCCCACTGAAAACGGTCCTCGCCATAGATGACCCATAGAGCCGCAGGCACTTGGCCGATCAGTTGAATGATGAAGAAAACTGCGAAAAGCGCAGCTAGCCCGCGCAATGTATCATCCAGCCGGAACAGAACGAATGGTTTGATGCGAACCGGCTTTCCGGTCCCGCCATGGCTGCGATGAGTCTCCTTGAGAAAAATGCAGGCAAGCAGGAACGCGAAGCCGTTGAGAAGGGCAGCGGCGATAAACGGAGTATGGGCAGAAATACCACCGAGCATACCACCAAGTGCTGGCCCGGCAATCATGCCTGCCCCATAACAGGCCCCCATGTAGCCGAACCAGCGTGCGCGAGAACCTTCCCCAGTCGAATCCGCAATGGTTGAGGCAGCTACAGCTCCGGTTGCGCCCGTGATGCCGGAGACGAGCCGGCCGATATAGAGCACCCATAAGACCGGCGCTGATGCCATAATCGTGTAATCGACTGCGGCTCCCGCAAGGGAAGCCAGAAGCACCGGACGCCGACCGTAAGCATCTGAAAATTGTCCAAGCACGGGCGCGAAGATGACCTGCATCAACGCATAGAGTGACAGCAAGGCACCATAGTGACCAGCGACCTGCTCCGCCGGCACAAGCTCGCGCAGAAGCGTCGGAAGGACCGGCATGATGAGGCCGAGTCCCATGGCGTCGAGACTGACGATCAGCAGGGCGATGATGGCAGAGCTGCGCACCTGAAACTCCAGCGCCGCTCAATGCGAGCGACTTTATCAATGATAAGGACATAGACATAGAACTTATCGGTGATAAATTGTCAAGCGTTGGCGAAGGAACGTGAATGACCAAACTGGACAAGGGCACCGTGATCGCAGCGGCGCTGGAGCTGCTGAACGAGGTTGGCATGGACAACCTGACGACGCGAAAGCTCGCTGAACGCCTCAAGGTTCAGCAGCCTGCGCTTTACTGGCATTTCCAGAACAAGCGCGCGCTGCTTGACGCACTGGCCGAGGCAATGCTGACGGAACGCCACACCCGCTCGCTACCCGAAGAGAACGAAGACTGGCGGCTATTCCTGAAAGAGAACGCCCAGAGTTTCAGAACGGCGTTGCTCTATTATCGCGACGGGGCGCGCATCCATGCCGGCACTCGACCGACAGAACCGAATTTTGGCGCTGCCGAGACACAAATACGCTTTCTCTGCGCGGCGGGCTTTGGTCCGAAGCACGCTGTTTGGGCGCTCCGGGCGGTCAGTCACTATGTGGTCGGTTCCGTTCTCGAGCAGCAGGCATCTGATGCCGATGAGAGAGTTCCGGACAGGCCAGATGTGTCCGAGCAAGCACCGTCGTCCTTCCTGCACGATCTGTTTCACGAGTTGGAAACAGACGGCATGGATGCTGCGTTCAACTTCGGACTCAACAGCCTCATCGCGGGTTTCGAGCGGCTGCGTTCATCTACAACAGATTAGAGGCTTATGCCCCTTTGCCGCCCCAACTGCCACGACACCGAACCGCCCTGCATGATACCCGCGACCTCGCGGCCGAGCTGGCGGTCGATGACCGGCCGCCACGGGACAAGCGTGAACTCATGGCTCTTTTCCACCACGGCGAACTTGCCGCTCGTTAGCTGAACAGTCCCGGTGAACTTGCCGCTGACGTTCTCGCCGTCCGTAGCGGCACGGAACGGCAACCCCTTGCCCTCGGCCATCTCCGCGCCGATGCGAGCAACCTCGCGTTCGCGCAGCGTAGCGAGAAGGTTGCGCCGATAGAAGATGCGACCGTCCCGCGCTCGGCTGGCGTCGCGCTGCTCGACATGATGCTCGCGGCGCTGCTCCATCGCCTCGCGCACCTGCTGGCCGAAGCCGGTCGGCGCAGGGCCGGCCGTCTCGCCATGGATCAGCCGCCGGTCCAGCCAGGTCGCGCCGTCCGATCCGATCTGCCTGTCCAGATTGACGGGAGAGACGACGCGAACGCTGGCCTGCCGGTCGCGGCCGGCATCATAGGCGGCGGCGCGGCTCTCGAAATCTTCGGGAATGCGCCACTGGTCGGCGTCGATGCGCTCGACGATTCCGGCGCGGCGTAACGCCTCCAGCCGGCGCACATGAGCATCGACATAGCCCTCGTAGTCGCCGCCCGGAACACGGCCCTCGAATTTCGCCTGCTCCAGATGACGGCTCGGCCGATAGATACCGTCCTCGGCGATGGCGGTGATGGTGCGGTCGGACGGCCGGGGTGCTGCCTCGGCCGGGCCGATCTGGATGACGCTGCCGATGCGGGCGTCCTCCAGCCGCTCGGGCGCGATGCCCGCGATGTGGTGGGTGCGGCCGTCGATCCCGTCCACCACAACGGTCAGGTTCTCCCCCAACTCGTCGGACAGGTGCTTGTCCACGACGCTGCCGATGATGGGCGTCTCGGGCGCTCCGTCATGGATTTGGAAGCTCATGGGATCGCGTTCGCCGCCCTGCGGGCCGAGCGCCTTCTGCATGGTGCGGATAATGTCGCCGCGCTCGCCTAGCTCGCGCAGGGCTGGCTCCATGTCCTTGCTCAATTCCCAAACGGCGGGCGCGTGCTCGGTCGCCAGCCCCATCTTCTCCAGCTTGCCGAGACGGCGCAGGCGTAGCGTCCGCTCGAACTGCCGCCTCGGCTCTGCCGGTTCATGGCGCAAGTCGAGGAAACGGGCATCGGCTTCCTCGGTCATGGCGCGGTCGATCCGGGTGAAACGATCTTGGTCGATTTCGGCCGACAGCTTGCGGGTCTGCTCGATCTCGGTGACGGGGCCGAGTTCCAGACTGGCAAGCTCGCTGGCGCGTTCGCGCAGGCCGGCGGAAAGGTAGTCGCCGTTAATGACTAGATCCACGCCCGTATCGTCGCGGCCGTTGACGATGATATGCACATGAGGATGGCCGGTGTTGTAGTGATTGACGGCAACCCAATCGAGTTTCGTGCCGAGGTCGGCTTCCACCTGTTTCATGAAATCGCGGGTGTAGGCCGTGAGGTCCGATAGCTCCGCGCCGTCCTCGGGCGAGACGATGAATCTGAATTGGTGGCGGTCGTCCTTGCCGCGATCAAGGAAGGCGTCGCCATCGGCGCGGTCCTCGGTCGCCGAATAGAGCCGGCCGCGCTCGCCGACGCGTGAGGTTCCGTCACGCTGGACATAGCGCAGATGCGCGCGGGCACGGCCGCCCTTCCACGCGGCCCTGACGCTGCGCTGCTTGACGATCACGCGGCGGCTGCCCGACTGGCGATGATGCCAATGGCCGGAGATATTGCGAGCGCGCACGAAGCTCGCGCCCCGGCCGCGCTTCACGCCCTTGCCGCTGGCGACCTCGGCACGGGACCGGCCCGGCGATGACGGGCGGGCGGATGACGGCATGGAAGGATCGCGGGAGGCTGCCGCCTGATGCTGCCGGGTGATCTTCTTGACCTGCGTGAAAAAGCTCTTGGTCTTGCCGGCCTTCGGCGTGTCGGATCGGATGCGGCCGGGCTTCGGACGGAAGCGGTTTTCGTCGTCGGCGCTCAAGGATGCGACTCCGGCCAAAACCCCCGGAAACCGGCCGATCTGCGCCTATGGTGCCGCTCGAAACCCAGCAAAGCCAAGGCTTTGCGCAAAATCGCGGCACGCGGCCCCTCAAAACCATGGTGCCGGAACCGGCCACCTAACCAGTGTGCAGACAACAATAATTTCCAGAAGCGGCCCGATATGGTGCCGTCTTCTTTAATCTTGCCCTCCGCCCTTTCTGCCTTTTCTGCCCCTCCTGCCGGGAAGCCTGCCGGGCGAAAACCTGCCCGACTGGACACCGGAATGAGCGCCGCCGAGCGCGGGAACGCCGTCCTCATGGCGTTCCCGAACCGCTCGCGTCGGCGACGAAAATGCTGTCGCCCTGCGGCTCCGCACCGGCAGGATCGCGCGCCGGAACGGTCGCGCGGCCGTCGCCGGATTGTGCGTCGGGCGGCGGCGCGGCGACAGCCCGCGCGTCGCCCGGACGCATGACGAACAGCGGTGCCTCGCGCCAATCGGGCGGCGGTGGCGGTGCCGATGACGGCGGTTCGGTTGCAGCCGCGCCGCCGAGGATCGGCGCTAGCGCGGCGATATACGCCCGCGTTTCGGCCGGCAGCGTGCGGCCGGTCGCAAGGTATTCGTCATAGCGGCCGGGACCGGCATTGTAGGCCGCCAGCATCGCCGCGACATTGCCGTAGCGGTCGAACATTTCGCGCAGATAGGCGGTGCCCGCCAAGATGTTGTCGCGGGGGTCGTAGGGATCGCGGCCGAGGCCATAGCGATCGCGCAGTTCCGCCCATGTCACGGGCATCACCTGCATCAATCCCATTGCCCCGGCCGACGAAATCGCGCGCACGTCGCCCGCGCTCTCGGCGCGCAGCACGGCGCGAATCCAGTGCTCGGGGATGCCGAAACGCTGCGACGCCTCGGCGATGTGCGCCGCGTAAGGATGGGCGGCGGCCGGGCGCTCGACCGGCACGGATTGCGCGACCGCGACGCCCGATCCGGCGCAGACGGAAAGCGCGCCGGCCAGCAGCAGGACGGCATAATGCCATGCCGGCCTGTCTCCGCAACAACGGCAGCCTGCCAGCGTGCTCGCTGCGGTCAAGGGCAAGGCGCAAGCGCCGGCCGATGGCCGCCCCTGACCTTCGCTGCGCGCGCCGGCCGTCTGGTCGCCGAGCGGGACGGAGGGATGAGACGGTTTTTTCGCGAACAAAGGGATGCCGATCTTTGACCGGATGGCGGGCCGGACGCGCGCGGCCGTCATTCCTCATCCTCGATCTTCCGCGCGTGCTTCCAACGCAGGGTCCAGACCGAAGGATCGTCGTTCGACTGGAACAGTTTGGCGCGGATCGGGGACGGGAAGATTGGCCCCTCCAAACGCATCGACACGAACTCGCCAGCGTTCTCGCTGGAGTCTTTCCATGCGGGGCCGGCGTCCGGGCCGTCCTCGCTATCGAGGCGCACGCGATAGTCGGGCGCGTTCTTCACGTCGCTCGGCTTGGCCGGGACGATGAACAGCTTTTCGTGGAGGCCGAACGAATGAAGCTCGCCCGCATAGCCGGTTTCGGTGCGGGTGAAGGTGCCTATCTCTGCCATGGGAAATCTCCTGCGGTTGATTTTCGGGGGGTGGTTTCAGTGGGTCGGCGCGCGCCACTCGTAGCGGCCGACGCCTTCCTCATTGGTCCAGAGCGGGACCGCTCGGCCGATGACGGAAGCTGCGGGGATGGGTCCGAAATACCGGCCGTCGAGGCTGTCGCGGACTTCCCAATTCATGAGGAAAAGCTGGTCGTCGCCGATCACGCGGCAGCCCTGCCAGACGGGCAGATCGCGGCCGAGGCCGTCGCGCTCCAGCGCCTCGCCCATCTCGATCCCGTCCACCGTGATCGTGCGGCCGGTGCGACAAACCTCCTGTCCGGGCAGGCCCAAGACGCGCTTCAAAAGCGGGACGCCTCGCGCGATATAGCCGCGCTCGACCATGAAGGCGGCTAGCGGTTCGGGCGGCATGATGGCGACCAGCTCGGGTACGTCGATCCGGTCGGCCGGCTCGACGGTGTAGAACCCGACTGGCGCGCTGGCCGTGGCGTTCCAGATGAGTTTCACGGGCCAATCGACGGCGCTGGCGGCGGCGATGCCGATGGCGGCGAGCGCCGTCACCGTAAGGGTGCGGCGGCGCGTCATGGCTCGATCCTTCGGCGGTGAAGCCACGCGGCATGTCGCTCGGGCGTGTAGGCGTGCGGCTCCAGATTGGCGGTCAAACGGTTATGGACGTGCCGCCAGTGCTCCGGTGCGGCGTCGGCCGGATCGAGGCCGAGCGATTCCACGGCGTCGATGGCGGCAAAACCGCGCTGCACCTTCGGCCAGCTATCGAGCCGCAACAGGATTTCGCCGCCGGGGCGCACGAACGGCAATGTCTGGAACGGCTCGCCCCGGCCGATGGCGCGCACAATGTCGATGCGCGAAACGACAGTGCCGTGCTCGCCGCTCGCCCATCGCACGAAGGCAAAGACGCTGCCCGGCGCGAAGCCGACGACGCTGCGGCGGCGGTCGATGATCTGCTCGTAGCTCTTGCGGCCGAAGCGTATCCAGTGCTCGACCTTGCGTTTCTCGAAGGTCAGCTCGACCAATGTGGTAAAGGGCGCAGGTCCGTCCGGCAGCGGACGGCCGTGCGCGCTGCGGTGGGCGCGGCGGGTCATTGTGCGTCTCCGGCGATGTGCTGGTGGGGTGCGCGCGCGTGCGCTGCGTCAACGGCGGGCGTCATGGCTCGCCGCTCCCGGCAGAACCGGCACCACGCTTCGCCTTCGCGCGCGTCAAAGAAAAAGAGTTAGCTGGGGTAACTGTTTCTGTTCTCGTCGCGTGTGGAGCAAGCGCCTCTTGCCATACCGTGAACGGTGATCTGACCGGCTCATGCCGGTCCACCACCAACCGGAATGGAGAGAGACGATGGACTACTTTGCAGGACTGGATGTTTCCCTTGAGATGACAAGCATCTGCATCGTGGATGCTGACGGGGCCGGGATGAAGGAGGCGAAAGTTGCTTCCGAGCCGGACGACCTCGTCGCGTTCTTCGGGCAATGCGGTATGGCGATGAAGCGGATCGGCCTGGAGGCCGGCGCTCCGTCGCAATGGCTTTACGGAGGAATGGCCGAAGCCGGTCTGCCGGTCGTGTGCATCGAGACGCGCCATGCCAAGGCGGCGCTGTCGGCGATGCCGAACAAGACCGATCGCAACGACGCGCGCGGGATCGCCAACATCATGCGCACCGGCTGGTTCCGCGCCGTGCATGTGAAGACGCAGACCGCGCAGGAACTGCGCTTCCTGCTGGTGGCCAGGCAGACGCTGGTGCGCAAGCTGATGGATATCGAACTGGCGATCAGAGGCATGCTGCGCAGCTTCGGCCTGAAGATGGGCGTGGTCTCCAAGCGCAACTTCGAAGCGCGCGTTCTGGAACTCGCCGGCGATCGTGCGATGCTGATGCGGGCGCTCACCCCGATGCTGAAAGCGAGACGCGCCTTGGCTCTCGAATATACCAACCTGCAAAAGGCGGCGACGGACTTCGCCCGTGACGACGATGTGTGCCGCCGGCTGATGACCGTTCCCGGCGTCGGCCCCATCGTGGCGCTGACCTATCGTGCGACCATCGACGTGCCCTCGCGGTTCCGGCGCTCCAAATCGGTCGGGGCGCATCTTGGGCTGACACCGCGCGCTCACCAGTCTGGCGAGGTCGACTGGACCGGGCGCGTCTCCAAGAGCGGCGATGCGATGGCACGGGCGGCGCTTTACGAGGCCGCGCACATCCTGCTCATCCGTGTGAAGCGCTGGTCGTCGCTCAAGGCATGGGGCATGCGGCTGGTGAAGAACCGGGGGCACAAGCGGGCCGTCACCGCGCTTGCGCGCCGGATGGCCGTGCTCATGCACCGCATCTGGGTCGAAGGAACCACCTTCATATGGAAAACGGGTGACGGCCAGGCAATCGCGCAGAGGCCGATACCCGCTGTTTAAGGGCGTCTGCCTGTCATCCACATGGATGCCGGCTGACGTAGGTTGCGAGTTCCGCCGCGGCGGAGAGATGTCCCCCGAGGGGACGAGGGTTCGGGTGAGACCGTCGAGACTCTTGTCCGCATCGCACCTTGCGACAGCGAGGACGCGAGTTAGCTTGGCCGCCCGACCTTCCGATCCCTGCTTGTGGCGATCCTGATATCGACCACGGAAAGAAGCGTGAGCCGCTCGGGGTGATGTCGATGATCCGCTCATGGCGTGTCCTCCGGCTCGATGCCTGGAATCCACGGAAGACGGACAGGTCGGGATGGCTCTTTCGCAGCGTGTTGCGAACGCGCACGATCATTGGCAAGATGATCGCGGGTGGCACTGGGCGCGTGCTTCACACCCACAGAAACAGTTAAAGAAGATTCTCTGTTAGATAAGTTAGCGGTCGGATTCCGCTTTTCAGGCCAAAGCGTTAGCTGCGGTTCGTGCGCCTGATCTGCCGATAGTGGTGCGCCTGATCTGCCGATACCCCGTGCGCCTGATCTGCCGATGGCATTAACAGGGTTATCAACAGTGCCTGTTGATAGGTTTTCGGGGCGGATGCGCAGCAGCTCGCGGCCGTCTTCCCGCTCGATCTGGAGCAGGTAGCCGGGAAGTTGCTGGCGGGCCGCGATCCGGCGCAGGTCGAGCGCGAAGTCGGACGGCCGCGCGAGACTCCCGGATTTCTGGTGAAGGTGCGCGACCTCGAAAATCCAGCCGTGGCGCTGGTGCCCGGCGTGCTTTCTGGCGACGCGGTAAAGCCAACGCTCGATGCCGCCAGTCAGCCGGAAATAGGCCGGGTCGATTGTCAGGACCAGCGAGCGGTCGATGACGCTGTTGTAGAACCATTCGGGCAGGACGAACTCCATGCCCTCGACGCGGCCGGCGCGCGTCGTCATTTCCTCCCATTCGTTGATCCAAGAGAATTGCCGGCGACGCCAATGCGGGCCGTTGCGGATGGTGGTGGCGATGACGGTCGATTGCAGCCGCGCCAGCGCGGCTTTCAGAAGCCGGTATTGGTGATTGCCGGTCGGGCGTCCGATGGCGCGCAACAGATGGTAAGGCGTAAACCGGACAAAGCGCGACGTGGTGAGGCCGTCATTCTCGGCCGCGACGATCTGCGAGGCCGCCCATATCAGCACATCGGCGTCCCATATGGTCGCCATGCCGTGCTCGGGCATCCCGAACACCTGCACCTCTATGTCGGCGGTCTTGTAGAGAATCGGCTTGGTGCGCGGGGTCTTCGCCAGCGAGAAGAACGGCCGTTCCATCAAATCGCGCTGGTCGCGCGGCGGCGCGTCGCCCGTTGCAACCACGAAGGGGTCTAGGCGGCTGCGCTCGCTGTCCTCGCCCGGCAACGCCGGCTCGTGATCGTCCTCGCGCAGCATCTAGCAGTCGCCCCGTTCTTCGGGGGTGAGCGGACGCGCGGGAAATACGGTGCCGGCGGTCTTGTCGCGGGTGGATTTGCGCTCGCCGGCCGCGCTCCAGTCTTCCAGATCGCGGACGGTGTAGAGGACGCGACCGCCGACCTTGCGATAGGTCGGGCCGGTGCCGTAGGTGCGATGTTTCTCAAGGGTGCGGATGGATATGCCGAGGAAGCGCGCGGCTTCCTTGGTGCGCAACAGGCGCGGCGGCAGGCCCGCAAGCGGGTTGGGCATGGATCACCTCCAGTCGGGATTGGGCTGCCGGGGGCGGCAGCGGACTGTGGCGAACCATGGCGAGGCATCGGCGGCGCGTAGCGTGCCGCATTTGCGCCTACGCGCTGGCGGCACCCCCCTTCGGGGCGTCGCGCAGCCAATAGGTGAGGGATTTCAGCGGCTCGATGCCTGCCGCGCCGAATAGGCAAAGACATTCGCGTGCAGCTCGGCTAAGATTGTGGGTGGAGCAGACGCGCTGCTCTGGGGCGTAGTAACCCCTCACGAATGGCCGGTGCCAGCCAGAACGGCACCAACTCCTTGACCTATGGTCGGGGAGCCTGTGGCGTATACAACAGGCTTTCCGAGCTAAAGGCCATGGGGCCGTTTCGTGACGGTTACTAACTCCCCGATCACCAAGAGTCAGAGAGAATCGTTTGCGGGGGCGCACCGCAGACAAGCTCTCTCAGATACGGGGAATGACTATGCGGGTTCCTGTCGAACTCGATCCCGATGTGGATGACGAAGCGCCGACCGGCGACACTATAACCGTCTATGACGAACGGCACTACGTCACCTATCTACGCTTGCTGGATGCCAAGGCCGAGGGCGCGGACTGGAAAGAAGTCGCGCGGATCGTGCTTCACCGCAATCCGGCTGCCGAGGAACTTCGGACCTATCGTTGCTGGCAAAGCCATCTCGAACGCGCGCAATGGCTTTCGCATGAGGGCTATAGGAAGATTCTGGAACAGGCGGCAGCTAACAAGGCGTGAGCATCGGCGGTTTTCAGCTTACTTCACCTCGCAGGCTTTGGAATTTTACGATATCTGACCGACAGGAATCGACCTAATCGCTGACGTTTCGAGTGGCTTTGACGCGTCCTAAAAGCTGATATGCCCCTCAATTGTTGGCCCATTCTGAACAGGTCAACTCATACGTTACCTCGCCGTGCTCCGTGCCGGGTATGGGGTCGGGAAAATCCAAGAAATCCGTCCGCGTGTGTTTCATACCAATCTTCTCCATTACACGGCGCGACCCTTGGTTGACCGCCATTGTATTGGCCACAATCTTGTCATATCCTGCGACCTCGAAGCCCCAACCGATAAGAGCCAAAGCTCCTTCAGTTGCCAGCCCCTGACCCCAAGCTTCCCGGCGCAGTCGATATCCGATCTCAGCTAACGCCCTCCCTTTCGGCAACAAGCAGAACCAGCCGACGAACTCGTCATCCGCATTGCGTCGCGCTGTCCAGACGTTCGGCTCGGTTCCTCGTGGCATGAGAAATGGCGCGGTCGTCGAATCGATCCTGTCATGATCAACCGCACCATTGTTAAGAAACCGCATCACTTCTGGGTCAAGCTCTAGCTGGATGAAGTTAACACGATCCACCGGGGCGCAAGGACTGAGAATCAAACGCAGCGTCTTTAGTAAGGTCATGGAACATTCCTCAAAATAAATTTCCGGCATGGTCGTGCGAAACCATGGATTGCGCAACGAGTTATTCAGTTGAGCAGCCGCCTTGCCGTTCTTGACACATGAAGCAGTCTGTTAGCTCCACTCCATTCTTGCTGAAATCCTCGTAGGTATTCTAAAGTCCGCAACATTTCCCCGAGGGCTGGCTTTCCGGCTCTTTTCGTATCGCACCTCTTTGTTGCAACTGGCAGTAAGTTTGCGACTTGCAACAAGACGGTGCTCGCTAACGATCAACGCTTGCCGGGCTTGATAGGGTAGTGGAGCAACAGGCGATAGCCGCCGCACATCATCTTGATGCCGTGCGCAACCAGACGGCGGGCCTTGTTCTTGCGCGGGTCATTCTCGAAATCCTCCTTGGTGCCGCGAAAGCCGAGCAGGACTTCGGCGACGGTGCGATAGCTCTCGTCGCGTAGGCGGGCGTCGAGCGCGCGGAGGGAAAGGGTGTGCCATTGCCGGAGCTGGGCGGGAACGGCCCGGAAGTCGGGACCGGGTGCGCGGCCGTTGAGGGACCGCCAGAAACGGCGCGCAGCGTGTGCGCGAAGCTCCAGAAAGGAATCCATCGGCAGGGTGACGGCATAGAAGGCGGCGGCATCCGGCACCGGCTCGGGAAGCCAGAATTGATGTGCGACGCCATCCACCTGCCAGATGCCGTGCCAGCCATCGGCAGCGCGGCGCAGATCGAGGCCGGCGAGATGGGCAAGCGTCAATATCGGTTCGGTGTCGCCGTCCTTATGCTCGACCGGCGAGAGCATCACCGCTTGCGGTTGAAGGCTCGGACTCCAGATTGGTGGCGGCCGGTCATGCGGCGCGTCGGGATCGCACGGGAAATCGCAACCCCCAGCGATCTGCGAACGCTTCAAGGTCACGGCCGGACGGTCCTCCGGTTAGTGCGATGGTCTGGAACTCCTGACGATAATCGTCATTCCGGCGCAGATATTCCCAAGCGAAACCGGCGGCCGAAATGTGCTTCGCATGCCTGTATGCCACCGGCGAACGCCAGTCGATGCTAAGCATGGCGTCACCTCCCAAAGCCGGGGCGCGCAAGGCAGCGCCCAGCCCTTAGAGGTTCAAAGATCGCTGGAAATATAGAAGCCGCTCAAAGCAGATACCTTGAGCGGCCAGCCCGATCATTCTTGGTTATTTTCTGCTTAACACTATTTCGATGATTCTGCGAGACGCCCGCCCGCAAAAGTGCGGGCAAGACGCTCCGGCTTTCATTGGCTGGAAAACACATGCACCTCGTCATGTGCGGTTTCGACTGTGAAAAACTCGCCGTTCATTTCAGCGTCGCGGGCCATTGCTTTCCAATCAATGTAGTAGCGTAGCGCCTCGGGGATCGCCATGCCGCTTTCAGCGGTCAAGTCCTCCATGAAGTCGGCAAGGCTGGCGAACTGGCCGTGATAGCAGTCCCGCAAGGCGGTTTCGGCTTGGTCCATGTCATCGTCGCACTGATCCAGCAGGCCAGCGCCTAGCGCGCCATGCTCGGCGATGAAAGCGCCCATGCGTGCCACGGTGTCGATGCCGGCATATTCGCTGATCGTGACGCCCTCGAAGCCCTCATAATCATGGATGGCATATTCCTCCGCGTGCTCGATGGGGGACCGTGCGAGCATGGCCGCAATCTCGTCCCTGATTTCGTCCGCGTCCTGATCCGCCTCGATCCAAGCCCCATGCAGATAGCCGTTATTGTAGGCGGCAAGGCAGGCGACATAGATGCGGGGATTGCTGTCGGAAAGGTTGGTCATGTCTCTGATCCTCGGGTTTGGGGTTCAGAGCAGCGCAGCGCCGCTCCTGAACCCTTGCCCGGCGGCGAGCCACGGGTAGCAAGGCGCAGGAGAAGTCTTTGGCACCGTGGAATAAATGGAGGGGACCCGCTTGCGGGGAGCGGGCCGTTTATGCCGCGAAAGGCCGGAGAGTTTTCTTGCGCCGCGCGAGGGCAACGCCCTTAGCAATTTTCTTCGTAACGATCAGATGAGACGCGGCGGCAGCCGCGCCGGCCCGGAGGCGAACGCGCTACCACATTGCGCTGTAGAGAGCCGGAGAGCCGCCAGTGACAAAGCCCCGGCGCTTTAGCGCCGGGTCCGCAGAAACACATGGTGAAAACGTATCGACCGGAAACCCATTGTAATACCATTGGTTTCCGGTCGATTCTCGGTCCCTGATTTATAGGGCTATGGAGTAAACGTAGTTGTCATCTTCACCCGGTGGGGCGCGCCATTTCTTTTTCCCAATCCGGAACACAGCTACGCACAGGGCTCGCCATTGGTCCCTGAAGCGCATGCGGCGCCTCCCCCACCACAATGCTGTGCTCGGGCGCGGCAGCACGCCTGTGGAACTGGACTACCGCCACGGGCGACTTTCCGCACACCATGAAACTTGGAGTTCCGTCCGGGGACGCGTGATATCCATCGCCCGCGCCAAGATTGCGCGAGGGGGCTGGCCTAGCGATATCGGTGCCCATCGTCTTGCCGGCATGCCTGCCGCGGCGTAAACGGCAGCTTTTTGAAATTGCAGCATTTCCGGTTACGCTATTGCATTCTTTCGCCTCTGACTTTGCTCCGCATGCCTATACTGCTGACCGCCTGGCCCAGATGCAGGGTTTCCTGAACGGGCTTGCCCTGGCCGCGGGCGATCTGCTCGAGACGCATCTCGCATTCCCCCGGGAGGTCCATTACGTCGCCGACCTGCAGCGCTGGCTGCTCAGTCAGATGACGGTCGCCATGCATTTCGAGCATGAGCGCGATCCGGCGTTGCCGCCGATTTCCCCCAAGAATCTGATCGGGGCTCTCAAGGAGACGCGGATCGCCAGCCGCAACACGGTCCACTCCTTTCTGCAGGAGTTGAAGCGTTACGGTTTTGTCGTGCCGATGCCGAGCCTGGACAACCGCAACAGGCATTCACGGGCGACCGAGATGAGCGAACAACTGATCCGGCGCTATTTCGACATTCACCTGAGGGCGCTCGACCTGGTCGACAGCGGGCAGCGTTTTGCCTTGTCCTGTCGGGCGCCGCAGCTTTTGCCCCATGCTCAGCCTCGTTTCGTGCGGTTGTTGCTGGCGCAGGAGGAGTGGCACAGGCCGCCACAAAGCATCGCAAAATTCGTGCGTTCCGATTCAGGCAGCAGCGTGCTGCATGACCTGATCAAGGCCGTGCCGTCGCTGTCGTCGGACATGATGTCGCCGATCTGGGTCGGAAAGGTGTCGCCCAACGCGCTGTCGCAGCGCTACCGCCTCTCGAGAACGCACGCCGCGCGGCTGTTCGCGCAGGCGAGGGAGACTGGCCTCCTGGGCTGGAAGAACAAAAGCAATCGGGGCGATTGCTGGATCTCGCCCGATCTGGTCCGTGCCTACCGCCACTGGCAGGCGCTTAAACTGGCTGCGGTTTCGCAAGCCTTCCGTGAGGCCTGCGAAACCGCCGATCTTCACCCCCTGGCTGCCTGACCGGCTGTCGAAGGGGAGGGCCGCCGAGCTTACTCGTGGATCGTGTACGAGCCCATCTCGCAGAGGTCCTGCGTGTCGGTGGTCGTGTCGAGGTCCGAGCCCTCTTCGAATTCGAACTTCATGTCGTATTTGCAGACGTCGCGGCCGTCGGCGATGGTGATCTCGATGCTGTCGCCCGGGTTGAGCACCTGCTTGCCGAACACGTCGCCTTCCCAGCTTTCCACGCCGACCGGCGAGGTATAGAAGCGCGTCAGAACCGACTTGGTGCCGTTCTTGAGCGTGAAGACGAGATCTTCGGCCTTGGCAGGCGCCGACGCGAGGACGACCGTCGCCAAGGCAATGGCGAAGCTGAATTGTTTCATGATTTCATCCAGTTATGGGTTGTGAGACGTGTTCTCGGCAGCGATGTACACGAGCGTCGAACCCAGTTGAAGCTGGCTGCCGTTCCATGTTTGGCACTATCGGAGTTGGCGGGCGCCGGGTGAGGGAACGATGCCCTTGCCGGAGACCGGTGCCTGAGGCCGTCGGGCCCCGGTAGGGAATTTCGGTCAAGTAGCTGCGCGGTTTCTCGGCAGATGCCCGCGAGCGCGGCGGTTGACGCGAAGGTGCCGGCCACATCCCCAAAAAAGTTTGTCGGCCGCTTGCAATTCGCAAATCCAGCCGCTAGGTAGCGCCCATCGCTGCGGTCGACCGGCCGGAGCGTGTTGGCCGTCCAAACGGCCTGTTGCGCGCCCGTAGCTCAGCTGGATAGAGCACCAGACTACGAATCTGGGGGTCAGAGGTTCGAATCCTTTCGGGCGCGCCATTTCTTCTCCCGACGCTTCTTTTCCAGCCAACCTCGCTTTCGGCTGTTGCGTTGCGCTGCCTCTCCCTTTGCATGTTGTTTGACCAACAATGATGTGCGTTGCACAACATTTGGAGTTGCACGTTAGCTGCCACGAAAATAGGCTCGCTCGTCCCTCCGCGCGCCCTGCCGGCGCCAGGGCGTCGAAACAGCAGAGGCTTCAAATGACACGATTTCACACCCTCCTCGCGGCTGGCGTTGCCGGCCTCGCGACGACGCTCGTCGCCGCGCCGGCTCTGGCCCAGGGCAAGACGCTGACCATCTCCTGGTGGGGCTTCAACGGCGACAAGCTCGACGAGTACATCATCAAGCCGTTCAAGGAGAAGTGCGGCTGCGAGATCGTGTTCGAGACCGGCAACAACGCCGACCGCCTGAACAAGATCAAAATCCGCAACGGCGAGGGCGTCGACGTCGCCTACTTCACGGACGCCTATTCGCAGATCGGCATCAAGGAAGGCCTGTTCCAGCCGATCGACAAGTCGAAGGTGCCGAACCTCGACGGCCTCTATGATCTCGCCAAGGCTCCCCAGGGCGAATTCGGCCCGGCCTACACCATTGGCCGCGTCGGCGTGATCTACGACACTGCCAAGGTGAAGACGCCGGTCACCTCCTGGAACGACCTCTGGAAGGAAGACTTCAAGAGCGCGCTGTCGCTGCCGGGTATCACCACCACCGCCGGCCCGATGGCCGTCATGATTGCTGGCATCCATGCCGGCGTCGACCCGTTTGCCGACACCGACGGCGCGTTCAAGGCGGTCGAGGCGCTGAAGCCCAACGTCGTCAAGAACTACAACACCGGCTCCGAGCTGGTGAATCTGTTCTCGACTGGCGAAATCTCGGCTGCTGTCGCCCAGGACTTCACGCTCGCCCAGATTCAGGCTGCCGTGCCGACCGCCGCATGGGCCAATCTCTCTGACGGCGCCATCGCCACGCTGAACACCATCAACATCCCGAAGGGCGCTGCCAACGTTGAACTCGCACACGAGTTCATCAACTTCGTGCTGTCGAAGGAAGTGCAGCAGAAGACTGCCGAGAACGGCGTTGATGCGCCTGTCGTCAAGGCTGTCGAGCTGACGCCCGAGCAGGCCAAGCTGTGGACCTATGGCGCCGACATGATCGCGTCGCTGAAGCAGGTCGACTACGAGAAGCTCAACACGGCCAAGACCGAGTGGGTTGATCGCTGGAACGAAGTCTTCGGTATGTAAGACCAAACGACGGGGAAGGGCGTCTGCCTTTCCCCGTTCTTGTGCATATCACTGAATATTCTGCCCCTTTTGCCCGCTGCCAGGCCCTTTGCGGCATTCTGCGCCTTTCACTCTCGCGCAATGAAGGCTAGCAAGCCCCGAAAGTGCTGCTCCCTGTCTGGAGCGCGCCGGGCTAAACTGGAAGAGATCGGAACTTCATGCTGAAACGCTTTGCCGGATGGTGGCTCGCCGGGCCTGCAACGCTGGCGGTTCTGGTATTCCTGGTGCTGCCGGTGGCCGCCACCATTGCTACGACCTTCGGCGAGGACGGCGGCATCTTTGCGCCCTACATCGCATTCTTCAACAGCGGCTTCCGCCGCACCGTGCTCTGGCGAACCATCGAGATCTCGCTGGCAACGACCGCCATCTCGCTCGTCGTCGGTTTTCTCACCGCCTATGTGGTGTCGAAGACTCCTGGCAAGCTGAAGAGCCTTTTGATCATCGCCGCCGTTTTCCCGCTGCTGACCGGCGTCGTCGTCCGCTCCTTCGCCTGGCTGATCATCCTGGGCAAGAACGGCATCCTCAACAACTTCCTCGTCGGCATCGGCGCGGTCTCCGAGCCGCTTCCGATGCTCTACACCCAGGGCTCGGTCATCGTCGCCATGGTCTATCTGTTCGTGCCGCTGATGATCCTGACGCTCGTCGGCGTGCTGGAGAACATCCCCGACGACGTCGTCCAGGCCTCGTCGTCGCTTGGCGCCACGCCGGCAGCGACCTTCCGGCAGGTCATCCTGCCGCTCGCCGTACCCGGTCTCATCGTTGGTGCCGTGCTCGTCTTCACTGGCTCCTTCACCGCCTACGCCACGCCCCAGCTTCTCGGTGGCGAGCGCCAGATGGTGATGGGCACGCTGATGTACCAGCGTGCCATGGTGTCGTTCGATTGGGTCGGCGCCTCCACAATCGCAGCAATCATGGTGGTGATCACTGTCACCGTGGTTCTTGCCATGAGCCGCGTTGCGCGGCGTCTCAACCCGATGGCGACATGATGACCAGCCGTATCAATCCCCTGCTCATCCTGTTCACCGTCCTGGTCTACATCTTCCTGATGGGGCCGCTGATCATCGTGCTTGGCGCGTCGGTCAGCGACACCACCTACCTGACCTTCCCGCCGCAGGGCCTGACACTGCGCTGGTTCGAGAACATCTTCGAAATCAGCGCCTTCCGGCGCACCATCATCACCAGCCTCGAACTCGCTTTCCTAGCGACCGGGCTGGCGCTGCTGGTCGGCATCCCCGCCGCCTATGCGCTCAACCGCTATCGCATCAAGCTGCCGTCCTGGCTGTCGACAGTCTTCGTGCTGCCGATCCTGGTGCCAGAGATCGTGCTTGGCTTCTCGCTGCTGAAGTCGGTTGCGGTGGGCATGCAGACGCCGATCTTCCTGACGCTGCTCGTCGGCCACATGCTTCTGGTGCTGCCCTATTGCGTGCGTGTCGTCTCGGCGAGCCTCGCCTCTTTCGACTTTTCGATCGAGGAAGCCGCCGTCAGCCTCGGCAGCCCGCCGGCGAAGACGTTCTTCACCATCGTGCTGCCCAATGTGCGCTCGGGTGTGATCGCCGCCTTCATCCTGGCTTTCATCACGTCGATCAACGACGTGTCGACGTCGCTGTTTCTCACCGGTCCCGGCGTTTCGACGCTGCCGATCCAGATCCTCGCCCATGTCGAGCAGTTCTTCGACCCGACGATCGCGTCGGTGTCGGTGCTGCTGATGCTGCTGACCGTCGCAGTCATGGCCATCGTCGAGCGTACGCTCGGCCTCACCTTCCTTGCGAAATAGACCAATGACCCAGGCACTTACTGTCCAGAATCTCACCGCTCACTACGGCGCCACCAAGGTGCTGGAGGACCTGTCGCTGTCGGTCGGCAAAGGCGAGCTCGTCTCGCTGCTCGGCGCCTCGGGTTGTGGCAAGACGACGACGCTGCGCCTCATTGCCGGCTTCCTCGAACCGACCTCCGGCTCGATCCGCCTCGGCGACAAGGACCTGACCCGGTTGCCCGCCTACAAGCGCGACATCGGCCTGGTGTTCCAGAACTACGCGCTGTTCCCGCATCTCAGCGTGCTCGACAATGTCGGCTTCGGCCTGAAGCAACGCGGTGTGGCCCCTGCCGATCGCGAGAAGCGCGCCAAGGCGATGCTAGAACGCGTCGGCCTGTCCCAGCTCGCCGACCGCCTGCCTGGCGCACTGTCGGGCGGCCAGAAGCAGCGCGTGGCGCTCGCCCGCGCACTCGTCATCGAGCCGCCGCTCCTGATGTTCGATGAGCCGCTGTCCAACCTCGACGCCAAGCTGCGCGTCGACATGCGCGTCGAGATCCGCCAACTGCAGCGCGCCAACGGCACCACCTCGGTCTATGTCACCCACGACCAGGAAGAGGCGTTCTCGATCTCCGACCGCGTCGCCATCATGAATGCCGGCCGCATCATGCAGTTCGATACGCCCGAGACGCTGTACCAGCGCCCGGCCAATGCGTTCGTCGCCCGCTTCGTCGGCTTCGAGAACCTGGTGCCGATGAAGGTTGCGGCGCGCGACGGAGCGACCGTAACGGCGGTGACCGGCGACGGATCGCAGCTCAAGCTGTCGCAGGAGCGCTTCGGCGCGATCCCCGATGTGTTCGTGCTTGCCGCACGCGCGGACGGCCTGTCCGTCTCGACCGACGCCAACGCCGAAGGCATCCCGGCGACGCTCGGTCTGCGCACCTATCTTGGCCGCGCCTACCAGTACCAGGCCGACACTGCTGCCGGCCAACTGATCGCCAACGGCTCGCTGTCGGCGCCGCTGGAGCCGGGCGCCCAGGCCAAGCTTGTGCCCGTGCCCGACCAGTGCTGCGTGCTGAAGCCGGAGTGAGCCGAGGAGCGACCATGTCCATCCTCATCACCAACGCGACCGTACTGCCCTGCACCGAGGACATGCCCGTCATCGACAGGGGCTGGGTCCACGTCGAGGGCGACATCATCAAGGCCGTTGGCGGGGGCGATGCCCATGAGATCGCCGGCGCGGAAATCGTCGATGCCGACGGCGATCTCGTTATGCCCGGTATGGTCAACCCGCATTGCCACATGGCGATGACGCTGTTCCGTGGTTTGGGCGAAGACGTCGATGACCGGCTCTACCGCTACATTCTGCCCTTGGAGCGCAAGTTCGTGCGGCCCGAGGCGGTGCGTGCCGGCACGGCCCTGGCGGCGCTCGAACTGATCGAGGGCGGCGTCACGTCGGTCGCCGACATGTATTACTTCGAGGCCGAGGTCGCCCGGATCGTCGCCCAATCAGGCATCCGCGGCGTGCTCGGCCAGACCATCGCCGACTTCGACCCGCCGGATCACAAGTCGGTCGATGAGGGTTTCGCGCTGACCGAAGCGCTGGTCGCCGAATTTTCCGGCCACAACAGAGTCATCCCCTCGATCGCGCCGCATGCACCCTACTCGACCGGCATGGCGACCATGGAGCGCATCGCACGTTGGGCGGACGATCATCCCGATGTGCCCGTGCAGATGCATCTTGCCGAGAGCGACCAGGAGATGGAGTGGGCTGAGAAGACCCACGGCATGCGACCGGTCGAGGTGGTGGAGAAAGCGGGACTCCTGCGTAAGGGCCTGATCTGCGCCCACTGCCTGCATGTCGACGCATCGGACATCGAGCGCATGGCCCATGCCCAAGTCTGCGTCGCCCACAACGCCCGCTCCAACGGCAAGGCTGGGCGCGGCATCGCACCCGTTGAAGCGATGCGCAAGGCCGGCATTCCCGTGGGTATCTCGACCGATGGCGCGATGAGCGGCAACACGCTCGACCTGTTCTCGCAGTTCGCCCCGGTGTCGATGTTCGCTAAGCTCCTGGGCCACAGCCGCAAGCCGATGGCCTCGGTCGACGTCGTGCGCATGGCAACCCGCGATGGCGCGAAGGTGCTCGGGCTGGACGCAAAAGTCGGTTCGCTCGAACCGGGCAAGCAGGCCGACCTCATCCGCGTCAGCTTGGCCTCACCGCGCCAGCAACCGATCTACGACATTTACTCGACGCTGGTCTTCGCCACCATGCCGACCGATGTGCAGGACGTCATGGTGGGCGGCGACTGGCTGATGCGCGACCGCGAGGTGCTGAGCCTCGAACGCAAGAAGGTGCTGCGCGACGCCCTGCAGGTGGCGCAGAGCTTCAAGGCCGAGATGGCCCGTATCGACGCTGCGGGCTGATCAGCCGCGGACGAGCGTCCGACAAATACAGGGAAGGACAACATCATGAACAGATCAGAAGCCTCGGCGCAGCTCGACAAGGTGCTCGCTAATGTCGACGCCAATATTGACGGCAGCCTGGAGCGTCTCTTCGACCTGATCCGCATCCCTTCCGTGTCGACCGATCCTGCGCATGCTGAGGACTGCAAGCGCGCCGCCGAATGGCTGACGAAAGAGCTCGGCTCGTTGGGGTTCGACGCCTCGGTGCGTCCGACCGCGAGACATCCCATGGTGGTCGGCCACGACCGCACGGGGAAAGGGCCGCACGTGCTGTTCTACGGCCACTACGATGTCCAGCCGGTCGATCCGCTCAATCTGTGGCACTCCGATCCGTTCGAGCCGAAGCTGGTGCCTCAGCCCGACGGCGAGACCCACATCGTTGCCCGTGGCGCCTCCGACGACAAGGGCCAGTTGCTCACCTTCGTCGAGGCGTGCCGCGCGTGGAAAGCCATCACCGGCAGCTTGCCGATCCAGGTGTCGGTGCTGTTCGAGGGCGAGGAGGAGATTTCGAGCCCTAGCCTGCCGCCCTTCCTCGACATGACCGGCGCCGAGCTCAAGGCCGACGTCGTACTCGTCTGCGACACCGACATGTGGGACGCCGAGACGCCCGCAGTCACCACCATGCTGCGCGGCGTGTTGAAGGAGGAGATCGTCATCTCCTGCTCCAACCGCGACCTGCATTCGGGCATCTACGGCAACGCCGCGCGCAACCCGCTCCAGGTGCTGTCCGACATCATCTCCAGCCTGCGGACATCAGACGGCGGTGTGGCTGTCGCCGGCTTCTATGACGGTGTCCGCGAACTGCCCGATGCCATCAAGGCGCAGTGGCAGCGCCTGCCTTTCGACGACAAGGGCTTTCTGGGCGACATCGGCCTGTCGATCCCCGCCGGCGAAAACGGCCGCTCGGTGCTCGAGCAGGTCTGGGCGCGCCCGAGTTGCGAAATCCACGGCATCATCGGCGGCTACACCGAGGAAGGCTTCAAGACCGTCATCCCGGCCAAGGCGCAGTCCAAGATCTCGTTCCGCCTCGTCGCCGGCCAGGATCCCCAGAAGATCCGCGACGCCTTCCGCGCCCACGTCCGCGCCCGCATCCCGGCCGATTGCTCGGTCGAGTTCATCGACCACGGCGCAAGTGCCGCGACCGTCATGCCGATCGACGGCGATTTTCTCGGAAAGGCGCTCGGCGCGCTGACCGAGGAATGGGAGCGCGAGGCGGCCGTCGCCGGCAGTGGCGGCTCGATCCCGATCGTCTCCGCTTTCAAGGAAAAGCTCGGCATGGATTCGCTGCTGATCGGCTTCGCGCGCTTCGACAACCGCATCCACAGCCCGAACGAGAAATACGACCTGTCGAGCTTCCGTAAGGGTATCCGTTCCTGGGCGCGGATTCTCGCGGCGTTTGCGGACAACAAGGGCTGAGGTTGCCGGGCGGGCGCGTTCTTTGAGGCTCGCCCGCCGATGGTTTTCGTGACCGGATGAAGGGGTTTACGGGCTTGCGCCTCAGGATGAGGGGCGGCGCTGATATCCCTGACGGTGAGGGCGCTTTCGAGCGCTTCCGCCTCAGTAGCCTTCATGGTTCGACAGGCTCACCATGAGGTGCAGCGCAGTTCGCTACCAAGCCACCTTGTGGCTCTCGCCCGTCTGCACGTTCACGAACCCCTCGGGCACGGCATCGGTCGGCGCAACCAGCACCCAGCGCCACGGCGCGCAGGTGAGGGTGGCGAACTGCAGGCGCTCGGGAAAGCCGGGAAACCAGCGCGGTGAAAACGTCGGCTCGTAGAGCCAGTCGATCTTGTTGGCTTCGGCGTAGAGCGTTTCCATCTCGGCATCGAGCGCCTCGGCGGGACGATTGGTCATCAGGCCGCCGACCTCGTAATGCACGTCGGCCACCACCTTGCCGCCCGTCACCAGTGCCCAGCCGCCCTGGTTTTCCGAGATGCGGTTGACCACTTCGGCCATGGCCGCGTCAGACGAGCCGACCACCCAGATGTTGTGCTGATCGTGCGCCACCGTGCAGCCCACCGCCGTGTCGGGCGTTTTCGGCCCGCAGCCGAGCCAGAACATTTTTGCGACGCGGCCCTTGCCCGAATAGCGGTCGACGACGGCGAATTTGGTGATGTTGCGGTTGCTGTCGCGCTGCACGGCGCCATCGGCAACGGCAAGTTCCGTGGTGATGAAATTGTCGTCCCAATGGAACGGGCGCAGCAGTGCCGCCTGCATCGTCGCGCGGCCCGGTTCGGCAGATATGGCGAAGTCAGCGGCGGTGAGCTTGCGGCCGACATTGACCGTCTTCGTTGCCCAGTCGGGCCAGTCGATGGCAGGCAGGTTGCCGGTAAAACGCTTGCCCTCGGACACCTGTTCGCCGTCGGCCCAGACCTCCGCGATCGACACGGTCGCCGCCTTGTCGAGCAGCACCATATCGGCGAAGCGGCCGGGGGCGATGGAGCCGACGAAGGGTGTCAGCCGCATGTGCCGCGCCGGGTTGATCGACACGCACTGGTAGGCGATTTCAGGCGCCAGGCCGCTTTCGATGGCGAGGCGGACATTGTGGTCGGTCGCGCCCATCTTCAGCGTGTCGGAGGCGCTGCGGTCGTCGGTGGCGAAGGCCACCTGGCTCCAGTCGCGCAGGCCGCGTTCGAGCAGGCCCTTGATGATGTCGGGCATCGAATGTGGCCTGATCTCGACGAAGATGCCGCACCGAAGCTTGTCCCACGCCTCCTCGGGCGTCCATGCCTCGTGGTCGGAGGACAGGCCGGCGGCGGAAAACGCATTGATCGACGGCAGGTCGCGCAGGCCCGCGCCATGACCCTCGACGACGCCGCGCTTCTCGAAGGTCGCCTGGATCATGCCCCAGAGCCGGCCATAGGACGGGTTCTCGGGGTTCCACACCGCAGGCCAGTCCATGACCTCGTCGAGGCCGGCGACCATGGTGCTTTCGCCGAGAAAGCCGATCTGCTCGGCATAACCGAAATGGCCGCCGCCGCCTTCATAGGCCGTCGGCGGCACGGCCGAGCCGGGCAGCGGGAAAATCTTCATCGGCGAGCCGGCGCGGCGCGCCGTCAGCCAGAATTCGAGATTGTTCGGTCCGTTGACGTTGGAGAATTCGTGGCTCGCCTCGCACGTCCAGGTGTTGCCGCGCGGCATGACCAGCGCGGCCTCGTGTTCTGGTGTCAAATGAGAGCTTTCGATGTGCTTGTGCACCTCGCCGAAGCCCGGCACAGCCGAAAGATGGGTGCGGTCGATGGTCTCGCGCGCCGTGCCCGAAAAGCTGCCGGCGGGACCGACGTAAGCGATGCGGCGGCCGCGGATTGCGATCTCGCAATCGTCCATCCAGGTGCCGGTGTGCACGTCGAGCACGCGGCCGAGCTGGACGAGGCGGTCGGCCTCGCGCTTGCCGAGGGCAACGAGGACAAGGTCCTGACGTATCAGGATTTCGTCGGCGGGATCGATGAGGAGATCGGCGGGCAGGGGAGCTGTCGTGGTCATGGCCTCGCCTCTACTGCATCGCCCTCGAAATCGGAACCCGTTTCCGCTGGGCCAGCATAAGGCAAGTTTGATCGAGAGGCGCTGGTGCAAGCATTTCGGCTTGATTCCTGCGATGCGATGATGTGAAGCCAGCGGACTCGATTTGGAATGAAAGGTCGCGCCATGCAGCTGAAGCCTACCCGCAAGGTGATCATCGACACCGATCCCGGCATCGACGATGCGGTGGCGATCCTTTTGGCTCTGAAGTCGGCCGAGTTCGACGTCATCGGCATCACCACCGTCGCCGGCAACATCGGCATCGCCACCACCACACGCAATGCCGGCCGCATCCTGGCGCTCGAAGGCCGCGTCGACGTGCCTGTCGTCGCCGGAGTTTCCGGGCCGCTGTCGCGGAAAGGTTTCGACACCGCCGACATCCACGGCAATGACGGCCTTGGCGGCGTGGCTTTCCCCGATGCGCTTTCACAGCCCGTGTCTGGCGACGCCGTAACATGGCTGCGAGACACGCTGGTGGCCGCCGAGGCTGGCAGCATAGACATCCTTGCGCTTGGCCCGCTCAGCAACATCGCCCGCCTTGTCTCCGAGCATCCGGATGCGGCCAAGCGCATAGGCCGCGTCATCGCCATGGGTGGCGCGGTCTACGAGCCGGGCAACATCGGCCCGCGCGCCGAGTTCAACATCGCCGCCGACCCTGAGGCCGCCGAGATCGTCTTCGCCGCCGGGCTCGACATGACGCTGATCCCACTCGACGTCACCCGCAAGGTCCGCGCCACCCGCGACGACACCGCCCTGCTTCAGGCCTCTGATGTGCCAGCGGCCGTCGCCTCGGGCGCGCTGATCGACGCCTATTTCCAGTCGACCACGGGCGGCGAGAGCCGGCCGCTGCACGACCCCTGCGTGATGTTGCTGGCGCTGGATGAGGCGCTGTTCGGCTGCGAGACGCTGAAGCTCGCGGTCGACACCGGCACCACGCGTGACGCTGGGGCGCTGACGGTTTCGGAAGAGGGCGCTGCGGTTTCGGTGGCGCTGAAGGTCGAGAGTGCTGCGGTGCTGAAGCTGCTCTATGACAGGCTGAAGGAGGAGTAGGGAGCGCGCATCAATTGGCGAAAATGCCCCTTACCGTCACGGCTTCGCCGTAGCGGTAAGGGGCTTTCGGAAAACGAATCCCGCCCAGCCTCCCTGCCGGTTCGCGTCAAAGATCGGCAACTACGCCGCCAGTTCCTGCTCCACCAGGGTCGTCCAGAACCTCACCCCGCTCGCCAGCGCGTCGTCGTTGAAGTCGTAGCGGCTGTTGTGGTGGAGGGCGCCGTCGACGGCGGGGCCGTTGCCGAGCCAGACATAGGCGCCCGGAACCTCCTGGCTGAACATGGCAAAGTCGTCGCCGGCGGTCGACGGCGGGAACTCGGTCATCACCTTGTCGATGCCGAGTGCCGCCTGGGCCGCTGCCAGCGCCCGGCGTGTCGCGTCTTTGTCGTTCACGACAGGCGGCATCTGCCTGAAGTAGCGGTACTCCGCCTCGATCCCGTAGAGCTTCGCCGAGCCCTCGGCCAGCGCGCCGATCTCTTCTTCCAGCTGGTCGCGCACGGCGGCCGAATAGGCGCGTGACGTGCCGCCGATCTTCACCAGATCGGGGATGACGTTGAGTGCTTCGAAGCTGCCGGCTTCCATGGCGCAGGCGCTGACCACCGCCGGCTGCAGCGGATCGACACGGCGCGCGACGATGGTGTGGAGCGCGGTTAGGAACTGGCCGGCTGATGTCATCGCGTCACGGCCGAGATGCGGCTTGGCGCCATGGGTGCCGATGCCCTTGAAGGTGACGGTCCAGCGGTCGGACGAGGCGAGCTGCGGACCCGCCACGACAGCCATGCTGTCGGCCGCGATACCGGGCATGTTGTGCAGGCCATAGACGGCGTCGACGGGGAACTGGCTGAAGAAGCCATCCTCGATCATCGCTTTGGCGCCGCCACGGCCTTCCTCGGCCGGCTGGAAGATGAAATGCACCGTGCCGGAAAAGTTCTTGCGGCGGGCGAGCTCGCGGGCGGCGCCCAGCAGCATGACGGTGTGGCCGTCATGGCCGCAGGCGTGCATCTTGCCCGATACGGTCGACTTGTAGGCGCGCTCCTCTGCCATTTCGGGCATTGCGAGCGCGTCCATGTCGGCGCGCAGCGCGATGCGGCGCGAGCCCTCGCCAAGCTTGAGCGTGCCGACGACGCCGGTCTTGCCGAGGCCTGCCTGCACCGCGATGCCGGCTTCGGCCAGCATCTTCTGGACGATGGCAGAGGTGCGCACCTCCTCGAAGCCAAGCTCGGGATGGGCGTGGATGTCGCGGCGCAGCGCCGTCAGCATCTCGATTTCGCCCTTGTCGTGCCCGGCCGTCGATGTCATCACGCAAACTCCGTTCGGCCCGTCTCATCAATCCGTAGCGCCCAGGGCCATCGGCGCCGCATGTCCCCTTCTGCAACAGAAAGGCCCGTTGTGCCACTCGCTCCGCATCAATTCTGGCAGACAGTTTTTCCCGCGGGCACATTCGACGCCGCACCTGTCGACGGCTTCAGCGACCTCTATCCGGCCTTGCTGCCTGACGGGCGCCAGATCGCGCTGCCCGTCCGCGTGTTGCCGGGCGACGGCAGCCGGGCGGTTGCCTCGATGATCGTCAACCAGGCGAGTTTTGCCGTCGAGGACGCGCTGTCGGATGCGATGGCAGCGCATGCCGGTGCCTATCCGCCCGAAATCGTCATCGGCGTGCCGACGCTCGGCCTGCCGCTGGCCAATGGCGTTGCCCGCCGTCTCGGCCATGAGCGCATGGTGGCGCTCGGGACGTCTAGAAAATTCTGGTACAGCGAGGAGCTGTCGGAGCCGATGAGTTCGATCACCAGCCCGCAGCACGCCAAGCGGCTCTATCTCGACCCGCGCATGCTGCCGCTGCTCGAGGGCAGGCGGGTTCTTGTCGTCGACGATGTCATAAGCTCCGGCACCTCGATGCTGGCGGTGCTGAAGCTGTTGGAGAAGGCGAACATCAGGCCGCTGGCGGCTGTCTTCGGCATGCTGCAGGGAGATGTCTGGCGGCAGGCGATCACGGAATTCGACGCCGGTTTTGTTTCGCATGTCCATGGCGCCATCGCTTCGCCGCGGCTGGCGCGCACCGCGCAGGGCAAGTGGCTGCCCATTCAGGCCTGAAAACGCGCGTTTGGCCGCATCGGGCCTGCGTCAGCTGACCGTGTTTTCCTTGCTTTCGCAATCGCGGCCGCCCTGGCCACTCGGTTTCGGGCAGTTCTCGCCGGTGCAGTCCTGCGACGACTGTGCGTGCGCCTTGGCGATGGGCGCAAGCGATGCGACCGGAAGCAGGCCGGCGATGGAAAAGGCGAGGATCAGCAGGCGCATTTCGCTTTCCTTTCCGTGTGTTCAGGGCAGGTAACGCCTGGCAGTTCGGTTGCTTTTTGAGGTGTACCGGCCAGCGCAGCGAAGCTGAGCATACCCTAATGTTTCGGAGTGCGGAACAAAGGTACATGCATGTCCATGCATGAGCCATGTTTCAGCCCTTCCGCATTTGCATTTGCGGTTGTTGCGATTTCCGTCTAAGGCCAAGCCCATGCTGCACCTGCCAGAGAAACTGCTCGCCGGTTACCGCAACTTCATGACCGGTCGTTATGCGGCCGAGACTGACCATTACCGATCCTTGGCCCGCGAAGGGCAGACCCCCGAGACCATGGTCATCGCGTGCTGCGATTCGCGTGCAGCGCCCGAGACCATCTTCGAGGCCGGCCCAGGCGAACTCTTCGTCGTCCGCAACGTCGCCAATCTGGTTCCGCCCTATTCGCCCGACGGCGAGTTCCACTCGACCTCGGCCGCACTCGAATTCGCGGTGCAGGCGCTCAAGGTCAAGAACATCGTCGTCATGGGCCACGGCCGCTGTGGCGGTATCCGTGCTGCGCTCGACCCCAACATGGCGCCGCTGTCTCCGGGTGACTTCATCGGCAAGTGGATGAGCCTCGTCGCGCCCGCCGCCGAGAACGTCGCCAGCAATTCGATGATGACCCAGACCGAACGCCAGACTGCGCTCGAGCGCATCTCGATCCGTTATTCCATCGCCAATCTGCGCACCTTCCCTTGCGTGAAGATCCTCGAGCAGAAGGGCAAGCTGGAGCTTTTCGGCGCCTGGTTCGACATCTCCACCGGCGAGTTGTGGAGCATGGATCGCGAAACCGGCGATTTCGAGCGTTCGCCCATCACCTGATCGTTTGGCCTCATGCCCAGGGCTTGAGTCGATTGCAGGCTTTGGCTTAGCCTCGCGAACGGGTGACACTGTCGCCCGTTCGCGAGGAGCATGTTCATGACAGTCGTCCCTACGCCCGTGCCCATGCGCCATCAACTCGACGGGCGTCACCGCCAGATGTTCATTGGCGGCAGCTGGGTGGATGCGGCCTCAGGCGAGCGTTTCGAAACGCGCAATCCTGCCACTGGCGAAGTTATCGCCACCGTCCCGCGCGGCGGCAAGCAAGACATCGAACGCGCCGTGGCTGCGGCCCGAACTGCCTTCGACGGACCGTGGAGCCGCTTCAAGCCGCATGAGCGGCAGAAGCTGCTGCTGCGCATCGCCGATCTGTTCGAACGGCACTGGGACGAAATCTGCGTCTCCGACACCACCGACATGGGCCTGCCCATCGCCAGGGCGCGTGCCAATGCCAACCGGGTGCTCGGCATGCTGCGCTTTTATGCCGGCATGGCCACCGCCATCCATGGCCAGACGATAGAGAACTCACTGCCTGGCGACATTGTCTCCTACACCACGAAGGAACCTGTCGGCGTAGTCGGCGCCATCATTCCATGGAATGCGCCGACGGCCGCCTCGGTCTGGAAGATCGGTCCGGCTCTGGCCACCGGTTGCACGATCGTGCTCAAGCCGTCGGAGGAAGCGCCGCTGACCCCGCTGCTGATTGCCGAACTGATGGCAGAAGCGGGCGTACCTGACGGCGTCGTCAACATCGTCACTGGCACGGGCCAGCAGGCAGGAGCGCCGCTGGTGGAGCACATGGATGTCGACAAGATCGTTTTCACCGGCTCGACCGCAACCGGCCAGAGTATCCTCCGAGCCTCGGCCGGCAACCTCAAGCGTGTCTCGCTGGAACTCGGCGGCAAATCGCCTGTCATCGTCTGCGCCGATGCCGATCTTGAGCGGGCTGTGCCGGTCGCTGCCATGTCGGTCTTTGCCAATTCCGGCCAGATCTGCATTGCCGGCTCGCGCCTGTTCGTGGCCCGGCCGATCCACGACGACTTCGTCGAGCGTCTCGCCGCCTATGCCAAGGACCTGCGCATCGGCGACGGCATCGACCCCACGACCGAGATCGGCCCACTGATTTCGGCGCGCCAGTTCGAACGGGTGCAAGGCTATCTGCGTTCGGGCGCGGAGGAGGGCGCGCAGCTCGTCGCCGGCGGCGAACGGCTAACGCAAGGCGCGCTCGCAAAAGGCCATTTCGTCGCCCCGGCCGTCTTCGCAGGCGTCTCCGACACCATGACGATCGCACGCGAGGAGATTTTCGGCCCGGTCATCTCTGCGTTGCCCTTTGACACGCTCGACGAAGTGATGACGCGCGCCAACGACACGCCATATGGGCTCGCGGCAGGGGTGTTCACGCGGGACCTGTCGACCGCGCACCAGCTGTCGCGCCGCCTGCGTGCCGGTTCGGTGTGGGTCAACACCTACCACGCCATCGACCCGGCCATGCCCTTCGGCGGATACAAGATGAGCGGCTACGGCCGAGAGGGCGGTATCGAGCACGTCGACGAGTACCTCAACACCAAGGGTGTGTTCATCCGCATCGACTAAGCGTTTCGCTCAATCCATCAGCTGGTAGTCGTAGAGCTTGCGGTAAAGGCCGTTGGCCTTGATGAGGTCGGTGTGGCGACCCTGCTCGGCGACCCGGCCCTTGTCCATGACCACGATGTTGTCGGCCTGATGAACGGTCGAAAGCCGGTGGGCGATGGCAATGGTGGTACGCCCCTCGGACAACAGGGCCAGCGCGTCGCGGAACAATGCCTCGGACTCGGCGTCGAGCGCGCTCGTCGCTTCGTCGAGCAGGAGGATGTTGGCGTCGCGCAGGATGGCGCGGGCGATCGACAGCCGCTGCTTTTGCCCGCCCGACAGGAAGGCGCCGTTTTCGCCGACCTGGGTGTCGTAGCCCTTAGGCAGCTCCATGATGAAGTTATGTGCGTTGGCGGCCTTGGCTGCTGCGATCGCGTCTTCCTCGGTGGCGCCTTCGCGGCCGAGCTGGATGTTGTGCAGAATCGTGCCGGAGAACAGGAACGTGTCCTGGCTGACATAGGCGATGCGGTCACGCAGTGAATGCAGCGTCGCCTGGGCGATGTCCTGGCCGTCGAAGGCAACTGCGCCGCCGTCGGGGTCGTACATGCGCATGATCAGGTTCATGACCGTCGACTTGCCGCTGCCGGAGGGGCCGACGAGTGCGGTCATCTTGCCGGGCGGAAAGAGGATGTCGAGCTCACGCAGCACCGGCTCACCGTTACGGTATGAGAAGCTGACGTCCTTGAACTCGACTTGTCCGGGGCCGGCGGCCAGTGCCATGGCGCCAGGCTGTTCGGTGAGGGTGAGCGGCCGGTCGGCCAGCTCGAACATCATTCGCACGCCGATGAGGCCGCTTTCGAGCGAAACGCGAACGCGCGCCAAGCGCTTGGCCGGTTCGTAGGCGAGCAGAAGTGCCGTGATGAAGGCCATGATCGCGCCGGGCGTCTGGCCGCCCTGGATGACCAGGAAGCCGCTGACCAGCACGACGCCGGCGATGGCGAGGCCGGCGAGCGTTTCCATGATCGGGCTGGTGCCGGCCTCCAGCGCGGCAATCGAGTTGGCGCGCCTTTCGACGTCCGATACGGCCTTGTGCATGCGGCCGCGCATCAACTGCTCGAGGTTGAAGGATTTGACGATGCGCACGCCCACCGTCGTCTCCTGCATCACCTGGACGATCTGGGCGAGCGACAGGAACTCGGCCTCCATGATCTTGCGCACCCGGCGCAGGATTTGATTGACGCCATAGATGGCGATCGGCCCGACGATGAAGGCGACGAGCGACAGCACCGGTTGCTGGAACACCATCACGGCAATGAGGCCGAGCAAGGTGAACAGGTCGCGCACGAAGGATGTGACGACGAGGTCGAGCACCGCGCGCGCCGCCTGGGCGTTGTGGGTGACGCGGGTGATGAGGTCGGCCGAAGGCATCGAATGGTAGAAAGAGATGCCTTGGGCCAGGATGCGGTCGTAGATCCGGCGCTGGCGTTCGGCAATGATGGCATTGCCGACGCGGCTGAGATAGAGCGCCTGTACGAAGGTGGCGATGCCCTTGGTGATGAAGATCGCCGCCACGGCCGCAGCGATCAGGTAGACTTGGTTGATGTCCCTGCCGATCACGAACTCGTCGGTGATGTGCTTCATGACGAGCGCGCTGGCCGCCGTCATGCCGGCGGTCACCAGCATCGCGGCAATAGCCACGCCATAACCGAATGCGTGCTTGCGGAACGACTCCTGCACCAATCTCCATATCAGCAGGTGATTCTGTGTCGGACGAAAAAATCGAGCCAAATCAATAGGTCCCTGGGCCGCTGTCGTGCGTGCGGATATGTTAAGGGACGGACAGGCCTTCGGAAACCGCCAGCCGTCCGCATCGGACGTTCAATCACAGCCGCGAGAACGCGGTGGACAGGCCGGGCAGGGCCGATTGCTGCCATATACGATTTCGCTTACGTTGACCAAACGATAAAAAACACGTCTTCCAAAAAGCATGCACAACCAGCCAGAGGTGGATAGAATGCAAAGCAATTCCAACAATTCGGGCATTTCCAGACGCACCCTGATCAAGGCTGCCGGCGCGTCCGCCGCGGTTGCAACCGTGGGGCTGCCGGTCCGCCTGTTTGCCGCCGATCCGATCAAGGTCGCCGCCGTCTACACCGTTCCGGTCGAACAGCAGTGGGTCAGCCGCATCCACAAGGCGGCCAATGCCGCCAAGGACCGTGGCGACATCGAATATGTCTATTCGGAAAACACCGCCAACAACGACTATGAGCGCGTCATGCGCGAATATTGCGAGGCCGGCCACAAGCTGATCCTCGGCGAGGTCTTCGGCGTCGAGGACGCCGCCCGTGCGGTCGCCAAGGACTATCCCGGCGTCGCCTTCCTGATGGGCTCGAGCTTCACGCCCGATGCCGCCGTGCCGAACTTCTCGGTCTTCGACAACTACATCCAGGACGCCTCCTATCTCTCGGGCCTCGTCGCCGGCGCCATGACCAAGTCGAAGAACATCGGCATGGTCGGCGGCTATCCGATCCCCGAGGTCAACCGCCTGATGAACGCCTTCATGGCCGGTGTGAAGGAAGTGGCTCCCGACACCAAGTTCCAGGTTGCCTTCATCGGTTCGTGGTTCGATCCGCCCAAGGCCAAGGAAACCGCCTTCGCCCAGATCGACGGCGGCGCCGACTTGCTCTATGCCGAGCGTTTTGGCGTGTCCGACGCCGCCAAGGAGAAGGGCAAGCTCGCCATAGGCAACGTCATCGACACCCAGGCCGACTATCCCGAAACCGTGGTTGCCTCGGCGCTCTGGCACTTCGAGCCGACGCTCGACAAGGCGATTGCAGAGGTTAAGGCGGGCACCTTCAAGGCCGAGGACTACGGCGTCTATTCCTTCATGAAAAATGGGGGCTCGTCGCTGGCGCCGCTCGGCACCTTCGAAGGCAAGGTGCCCGACGAGATCAAGGCCAAGATCGCCGAGAAGGAAAAGGCGATCAAGGACGGATCGTTCACCGTCGAGATCAACGACGCCGAGCCAAAGTCGAGCTGATGATAGCGTTCTTCTCCCCGTTTACGGGGAGAAGATGCCGGCAGGCAGATGAGGGGCAGCGAATGCCTTTCCAATGTCGGCGCTGCGCCTCATCCGGCCCTCCTGGCCACCTTCTCCCCGTGAACGGGGAGAAGCGACCTCCAGCCGCCGCCGCTTCATGACAACTGAGCTCACCCCAGTCCTCCGCCTCTCCGGCATCACCAAGCGTTTCGGCCCGCTGACGGCCAACGACGCTATTTCCTTCGAGCTGAAGCGCGGCGAGGTGATTGCGCTGCTCGGCGAGAACGGCGCCGGCAAGACGACGCTGATGAACATCCTTTTCGGCCATTACGTCGCCGACGAGGGCACGGTGGAGGCGTTTGGCAAGCCGCTGCCGCCGGGCGATCCGCGCGCCGCCCTCGATGCCGGCATCGGCATGGTTCACCAGCATTTCACCCTCGCCGACAATATGACGGTGCTGGAAAACATCGCGCTCGGCACCCAGGGCCTGTGGCGCCCGCGTCTCGACCGAACAGCCGCACGCGGCCGCATTGAGCAGTTGTCGGCCGATTTCGGCCTGGCCGTCGATCCAGCAGCTACCGTTTCCACTCTGTCGGTGGGCGAGCGTCAGCGCGTCGAGATCCTCAAGGCGCTTTACCGCGACGCTCATGTGCTGATCCTCGACGAGCCGACGGCGGTTCTGACGCCGGCCGAGACCGACGCCCTGTTCCGCACGCTGAAGCTGCTCGTTGCCAAGGGCCTGTCGATCATCTTCATTTCCCACAAGCTCAATGAGGTGATGGCCGTCAGCGACCGCGTGCTGGTGCTGCGCTCCGGACGGCTTGCCGGCGAGCGGGAAACCAAGGCGACCGACCGCAAGGAGCTGGCAGCCCTGATGGTCGGCCAGGAGGTCAAGCCGGCCGAGGTCAGCCCGGTCCAGGTCGGCGCGCCCCTGCTGGTGCTCGACCGCGTCTCGACTGCACGCCACAACGGCGCCGGTCTCGACGAGGTGTCGCTGACACTCAACGCCGGCGAGATCACCGGATTGGCCGGCGTTTCCGGCAACGGCCAGGCGGCGCTTGCCGCACTCATATCGGGCACGCAGCGCCCGACAGGCGGCGCAATCTCCGTCGCCGGCCAAGCGGTTGGCGACTGGTCGCCGCGTGCCGCGCTCGGCCATGGCGTCGCTCGCATCCCCGAGGACCGTCACGCCGTCGGCACCATCGGCGATATGAGCGTCACCGAGAATGTGATCGCCGAACGCTACGGCAGCCCGCGCTTCAGCCGCATGGGTTTCCTCGACTGGAAGGCGGCGCGCCGCTTCGCCGAGGAGATCATTGCCGACTACGACGTCAAATGCCCGTCGCCGGAGACGCGTATCCGCCTGCTTTCGGGCGGCAACATGCAGAAGCTGATCCTCGGCCGCGCGCTCGACCCCGAGCCGGCGGTCATCCTCGCCAGCCAGCCAACGCGCGGCCTGGATGTCGGTGCGGTCGCCTATGTCCACCGAATGCTGCTCGCCGCGCGCGAGCGCGGGGCGGCGGTGCTGTTGATCTCCGAGGATCTGGAGGAAATCCTGGCGCTGTCCGACCGCATCGTCGTGATGTCCAAGGGAGGGTTGTCCGCACCATCGTCGCGCGGGGAGCGGACCATTCGGGAACTGGGCGAGCTGATGGCCGGACATGGCGAAGAAGGGCAGGCGGCGTGAGCGATGGGCTGATCCTTGTTGGGGCGGCTCTCGACGTTGCCTCCCTCTGTCCTGCCGAACATCTCCCCCTCAAGGGGGGAGATTGGCAGCTCCCGCCTCGCCGTCATTCTTGCAGCGTTGGCGGTTGGCGCTGGCCTGCCCATAGCATGATCTCCCCCCTTGTGGGGGAGATGTCCGGCAGGACAGAGGGGGGCGCTGCCCCGCTAACGTCTGCCAATCTGAAAGCGTCTCAAGCCGTTGGAAGGCATCATCATGCGGCTTGAACCCAAACCCGCGCCATCGCTGGCTGTCACTCTGCTGTTCCCGCTGGCGGCGGTCGTCGCCACGCTGCTCTTCACTTCGCTGCTGGTGCTGGCCGCCGGCGCTTCGCCATTGTCTGTCTTCTACCTCGTTGCCAAGGGCGCTGCGGGTTCGCAATTCGCCTTGCTCGAAACCCTGACGCGCGCGACGCCGCTGATCTTCACCGGGCTTGCCGTCGCCGTCGCCTTCCGTGCCAAGCTCTGGAACATCGGCGCCGAAGCGCAGCTTTATGTCGGCGGCATCGTCACCGTGGTGCTCGGGACCGGCGCGCTGCCGTTGCCTTCTGTCATCCTCATTCCCGTGATCATGGTCGCCGCCATGGCCGCAGGCGCGTTGCTGCTGCTTGGTCCGGCCGTGCTAAAAACCCGCTTCGGTGTCGACGAGGTAGTGACCACGCTGCTGCTCAATTTCATCGTGCTGCTGTTCGTGTCGATGCTGCTAGAAGGTGTGCTCAAGGACCCGATGGGGCTGGGCTGGCCGCAGTCGCAGAAGGTCATTGCCGAGGCGCAGCTGACGCGCATCATCCAGGGCAAGCGCCTGCATTACGGCTTCGTCATAGCCATCGTCTCGGCCATCGTCGTCTGGGTCATCATGAAGAAAACCGTGCTCGGCTACGAGATGCGCGCCGTCGGTCACAATCCGGAAGGGGCACGCTTCGTCGGCATCCCGGTCAACCGCGTGCTGATGAAGACCGCGCTGCTTTCCGGCGGACTGGCTGCGCTTGCCGGCTTCTCCGAGGTCTCGGGCCTCAAGGGCAACCTCACGCTCGACCTGTCGCCGGGCTATGGCTATTCAGGCATCGTCGTTGCGATGTTGGCGATGCTGAATCCACTCGGGGTGATTGCCTCTGCGATCTTCGTTGCCGGCATCTTCGTCGGCGCCGACGCCATGAGCCGCGTCGCCAAGGTGCCGAGCTACATCGCCGACGTCATGGTCGCCACCTCGCTTTTGACGATGGTGGTGGCGATCTTGCTGACGCGGTTCAGGGTGAGGTGGAGGTGATGGCTGTGATCCTCCGCGCGCCCCTCTGGCCTGCCGGCCATCTCCCCCTCAAGGGGGGAGATCAGCCCCGTATGATGGCCTCGCTCAACCGCCCAAGACGAAGCAGAAACTCCCTGTCCATCGATATGAGCGACGACGCCGCTGAAATTGGTGCGGCGATGGCACCGATCTCCCCCCTTGCGGGGAAGATGGCCGGCAGGCCGGAGGAGGGCCTCGTAGAGCGCCGGCATCGGCTGATGAATGCAGTATCAAGGCGGAGAGCCCTCTGATGGACGCGTTTGAAATCCTCTTCACCGCTTCCTTCTGGGTCGCTGCCATCCGCATCGCTTCGCCGCTGATCTTCGCCACAATGGGCGAGCTGATCTGCGAGCGTGCCGGCGTGCTCAATCTTGGCATCGAGGGCATCATGACCGCTGGCGCCTTCGCCGGCTGGTTCACCGTCTATGCCGGCGGCGACCTGTGGACCGGCGTGCTGGTGGCAGCTCTTGCAGGCGCGATGTTCGGCCTGCTGCATGCGACGCTGACCGTTCCACTGGGCTTGTCGCAGCATGTCGTCGGCATCGGCGTCACGCTGCTCGCAACCAGCCTGACCTATTTCACCTATCGCCTGGCGCTGCCGGAAGTGACCTCGCCGCCCAAGATCGAGCCGTTCCAGCCGCTGCCGATTCCCGGCCTGTCGCAGATCCCCATTGTCGGCGAGGCGCTGTTTTCGCAGACGCCGCTGACCTATCTCGCCTTCCTCGCTGTCGCGGTGGTCGCCTGGGTGCTCTACCGCACGCCCGTCGGCCTAGCAGTCCGTGCCGCCGGCGAAAACCCCTCGGCCGTGGAGGCGCAGGGCATCTCGGTGACCGCTATCCGCATGGGGGCGGTGATGGTCGGCAGCGCGCTGATGGCTGTCGGCGGCGCCTTCCTCACCATGTCGGCGTTCAACTCGTTCTTCTTCCAGATGATCAATGGTCGCGGCTGGATCTGTATCGCCCTTGTGGTCTTCGGCTCGTGGCGGCCGGGCAAGGCGCTGATCGGCGCCATCCTGTTTGCCGCCTTCGACGCCTATCAGGTTCGTCTGCAGCAGATGTCGGGCGGCATCGTGCCCTACCAGGTGTTCCTGATGATGCCTTATGCGCTGTCGATCCTGGCCCTGATCCTGGTGGCGCGCCGCGCCACCTATCCGAAAGCGCTGATGATCCCATATCAGAAAGGCGAAAGATGAGCTTCGACCTGATCGTCAAGGGTGGCACCCTTTCAGATGGAACCATTGCCGATATCGGCATCAAGGGCGACAGGATCGCTGCGATCGAGCCGAAGATCGACGCGCCTGCCGGCCAAGTTGTCGACGCCTCAGGCAATCTTGTCTCGCAGCCTTTCGTCGATCCGCATTTCCACATGGATGCGACATTGTCTTACGGCCTGCCGCGCATCAACGCCTCGGGCACATTGCTCGAAGGCATCTCATTGTGGGGCGAACTAAAGCCGCTGCTGACCCATGAGGCGGTCAAGGAGCGCGCACTCGCCTATTGCGATTGGGCCGTTTCGATGGGCCTGCTCGCCATTCGCACCCATGTCGACACATGCGACGACAGGCTGCTCGCCGTCGAAGCCCTGCTCGAGGTCAAGAAGGAGATCGCGCCCTATATCGACCTTCAGCTCGTCGCTTTTCCGCAGGACGGGCTCTACCGCTCGCCCACGGCACGCGCCAACACCATTCGCGCCTTGGATATGGGCGTCGATGTCGTCGGTGGCATTCCGCATTTCGAGCGCACCATGGCCGATGGCACGCGGTCTGTGACCGAACTCTGCGAGATCGCAGCGATGCGCGGCCTGATGGTCGACCTGCATTGCGATGAGACCGACGACCCGCTGTCGCGCCACATCGAGCAACTGGCCTACGAGACCCAGCGTCTCGGCCTGCAGGGCAGGGTGGCCGGCTCGCATCTGACCTCGATGCACTCGATGGACAATTATTATGTCTCGAAGCTTTTGCCGTTGATTGCGGAGGCCGGCGTGTCGGCGATCCCGAACCCGCTGATCAACATCATGCTGCAGGGGCGCCACGACAGCTATCCCAAGCGCCGCGGCATGACCCGCGTACCGGAGATGCTGAAGGCCGGCATCCGCGTTGGCTGGGGTCAGGACTGTGTGCTCGACCCATGGTATTCGCTCGGCACCGCCGACATGCTCGACGTTGCCTTCATGGGCCTGCACGTCGCCCAGATGTCGTCTCCTTCAGACATGCGCCGTTGCTTCGACATGGTCACCAAGGTCAACGCCGAGATCATGGGCCTCGATCATCTCGGGCTCGAAGTCGGCAAGACGGCGAGCCTCGTCGTGCTCGATGCCGGCAATCCCATCGAGGCGGTGCGCCTGCGCGCCGAGCGGCTTTGTGTCGTGGCCAAGGGCAAGGTCGTGGCCCAGCGCCCCAAGCGCGACACGGCGCTGTCGATCAAGGGCCGCCCGGCGACCATCAACCGTCGCCATGTGGTGCCGCCCCAGGCGAATTGATCAGCGACAATTTGGAGGCTCCCCTCCCCAGCCTCTCGGGCCACGTCACTCCTCCGGGGAAAGGTGCCGAACGTGGCGAGACGGAGAAGGGGGCTGCATGGGCGCGCCCAGCACTGTCGGTCAAGGCCGCTCTTTCTGAAAATCAGCTGGAAGCATAAAGTCGCCAGCTGGAATCAAGTTTGAATGCGAGGCGTCGCCATGAAGCTCAGGACCATCTTGTTGCTGCTTACTGCGGTCGTGCTTGCCGGTTGCGTGTCGGCGGAAGAACAGCGCGCCCGCGACGAGGCAAAGTGCCGTTCCTACGGCTTCAGCCAGCGCAACGATGCTTTTGCCGAGTGCCTGCAGCGCATCGATCTCGACCGCCGCGCCGAATTCCGCGACCGCCAGGCTGCGTTCGACGACTGGAACAGGCCTGTGGTGATCTACCGCCCCGTCGTCGTGCCGCCCAAGCCGTAACCGCTGGTTCTGCGACGCTGGAACGCATGGTCCAGGACTTTTTGCCCTCGCCATGGTGAAGTTCCGGGCATAGATAGGCGCGATCCGGGCCCGTTGCCCGGCGGACGCTGACACCATGACATTTCGACAAGCCCTCGCTCTCCCCAAGAGCAATCTCGTTCTCGCGGGCGTGCTGCTCATGCTTTTGGGCGACTTCATGTTCGCTCTCAACGATGCCATGGGCAAATGGCTGGTCGAGAGTTTTTCGGTCGGGCAGGTTCTGCTGATCCGCTCCATCGGCGCCTTCATCATCCTCGGGCCGATGCTGGCCCGACAGGGGCTTGCGCCGCTGACCAAGGTCGAGCGTCCGGGCCTGCAGGTGCTGCGCGTGGTGCTGGCCACCGCCGACACCGCTTTCTTCTACGCTGCGGTCGCCTATCTGCCGCTGGCAGACGTCATGACCTTCTACATGGCAGGCCCGATCTACATCGCCGCACTCTCGCACTTCTTTCTGGGCGAAAAGGTCGGTTGGCGCCGCTGGATCGCCATCGTGCTCGGCTTCTGCGGCGTCGTCATCGCGCTGCGCCCGTCGACGGCGTCGCTGTCCTGGCCATCGCTTTTCGCCGTCGTCGGCAGCCTGTCTTTCGCCATCAGCCTGATCCTGAGCCGTAAGCTTCGTGCCACCAACGACACCACGCTCGTCACCTGGCAGACCGTCGGCGCACTGGTCATGGGCGGCATCCTCGCCGCAGCCGATTGGAGGCCGCCGAGTGCCGTCGACTGGTCGGCCATGCTGCTGCTTGGCGTCGTCGCCTGCGCGGCACATCTGATGATCACCCGCGCGCTCAAGCTCGCACCCGCCTCGTTGCTCGCGCCGCTGCAATACACGCTGCTGCTGTGGGCGGTGGTGATGGGCATTGTCTTCTTCGGGGACTATCCGGATGCACAGATCCTGCTCGGCTCGGCGGTCATCGTCGTTGCAGGCCTGTTCATCTTCCACCGCCAGAAGGTGGTGGATAAGGCCGAGCCCGAGACAGTGCCGACCAGCGTGCACTGAGGGCGCTGCGCGGGTATTCGCCGGCCCAGTGATCTGTTCGAGTGGGCCGCGCCGGAGTTGTCACCCAGATACGGGGCGCCGGATGGCGAGTCCCGCCTCGGCGAAGAAGTGGGGACCAGCCAAGAGGGAGCCGGTCGAAGCCAGCGCGTCTTGGTTATCGCCCGAGCACCAGCGCCCAGTAGCGTTTGTCGCTGCCTTTGCTCTCGCGCACATAGGCGAGGCCGAATTTGCTGAAGCGCGGGTCGAGCATATTGCGGCGATGGCCGGCGGAATTCATCCACATCGAGAACAGCTTGGCCGGCTCCATGCCGCCATGGGCGATGTTTTCGGCCGCCGCACCTTCGACGCCGCCGTCTTTCATACGCGCGGCGAAATCCTTGCCCCAGCCGGTGGTGTGCTCCATTTTGCCGCTGCGCGCCATGTAGGCCGCTTGCTGCAGAGCCGCGCGCTCCAGCGTCGAGTCGGGGCTCAGCGGCGGCAAGCCATTCTCGGAGCGGATCGTCTGCAGATAGGCGATGCCTGTCGACGACGCGCCGGCCCCATCGCCGGCGACATTGGACCCCGTCTGGCAGGCGGCCAGGAACAGCAGGGACCCAAAGGCGGTCGCCCGCATAACCGTGCCCGTCAGTCGCGCCATGATCTTGTCCTTGTTTCGTCGTCCGTCCTTGGCCGACCGTTGATAAGGCAGATCATGGCTTTTTGGCGAGTGCCGCACGCCCGGCTGGACGCGCCAAGGGTCGCACTTGGACGCGCTAAGCCTTCACCCTTGTCGCCGCCGGATCGAAGAGCGGCTCGAGATGGATTGTCGCCGGCACGCGCTCCATGGCGACCACCAGCTCGTAGTTGCCGCCTGTGAGGAACGCATCGTCGACGCCGCCCGCATTGCGGACATAGCCGAAGCCGATGTTCTTGCCGACCGTGTAGCCGTAGCCGCCGCTGGTGAGGTAGCCGACCGGCTGGCCATCGCGCAGGATCGTCTCACGGCCGACGAGAACGACGTTCTTGTCGTCGACGGTGAAGCAGGCAAGGCGTTTGGTCAGCGGTGCGTTGCCGAGCTTTTCCAGAGGCTTGCGGCCGAGGAAGTCGGTGTCCTTCCTGAGCTTCACCGCCCAGCCGAGGCCGGCTTCGAACGGCGTGTCGTTGGGCGTGATGTCGGAGCCCCAGGCACGGTAGCCTTTTTCCAGGCGCAGAGATTCCAGCGCGCGGTAGCCGACAGGGCGGATGCCGTGCGGCTTGCCCGCCGCCATCAGTGCATCGAACACCTCGCCGGTGGCGCCGATCGGCACATGCAGTTCCCAGCCGAGTTCGCCGACATAGGTGACGCGCAGCGCCCGTACGGTCGCCCCGGCGATCTCGATCTCGCGGACATGGCCAAAGGGGAAGGCTGCGTTTGAAACGTCCGCATCCGTGACCGCTTCGAGTACCTTGCGTGCGTTCGGCCCCATCAGCGATAGCGTGCCGAACTGTTCGGTGACATCGACCAGTCTCGCGTCCAGCCCCGACGGGATGTGATCGCCGATCCAGGCGAGGTCGTGGGTGCGGAAGCCGGTGCCGGTGACGATGTAGAATTTATTGTCCGCCAGCCGTGCTACGGTCAGATCCGCCTCGATGCCGCCGCGCGTGTTGAGCAGCTGCGTGTAGGTCAGGCGCCCTGCCGGCTTCGACACGTCATTGGCGCAGATGAAGTCGAGCGCTTTCTGAGCATCCTTGCCTGCCATCTCGTATTTGGCGAAGGACGACTGGTCGAACACGCCTACCGCCTCGCGCACATGCTTGTGCTCGTCGCCGACCGGCTCGAACCAGTTCTGCCGGCCCATGGCGTAGACGTCCTTGGCTTCCATGCCTTCCGGCGCGAACCAGTTGGGTCGCTCCCAGCCGAGTTTGGAGCCGAACACGGCGCGGTGCGCTTTTAGCCGCTCATAGAGAGGCGAGACGATGTAGGGCCGTCCGCTCGCATATTCCTCATGCGGATAGCCGATCGTGTAGTGCTTGCCATAGGCCTCGAGCGTGCGGTTCGACACCCATTGGCGATCGCGATGCAGACCCGAGAAGCGCCTGATGTCGACCACCCAGAGGTCCAGCGGCGCCTCGCCATCCACCACCCACTGCGCCAGCACCCAGCCGGCGCCACCGCCCGAGGCGATGCCGAAGGCGTTGAAGCCGGCGCCGACGAACATGTTCGCGCATTCCGGCGCCACGCCCAGGATGAAGTTGCCGTCGGGGGTAAAGCTTTCGGGACCGTTGATCATCTGCTTGACGCCGACATCGGCCAGTCCCGGCACACGCTCGATTGCCTGCACCATGTGCTGCTCGAAATGATCGAAATCGTCGTCGAACAGGCGGAATTCCCAGTCGTTGGGCACGTCACCAGTCGTCCAGCCCTGCGGGTTCGGCTCGTAGCCGCCCATGACAAGTCCGCCGACCTCCTCCTTGAAGTAGGTGCGGCGGTCGGGGTCGCGCAGCGTCGGCGCATCGGTGGCGAGACCAGGCAATCTCTCGGTGATGATATATTGGTGCTTCACCGGTTGTAGCGGCACGTTGATGCCGGCCATCGCGCCCACCTGCCGTGCCCATTGGCCGGCACAGTTCACCACCTTGTCGCAGACAATGTCGCCCTGGTCGGTCTTCACCTTCAGTATGCGGCCGTCCTTCATTTCGAAGCCGGTCACGCGCACATTCTCGAACAGCCTGGCGCCATGCATGCGCGCGCCCTTGGCCAGCGACTGGGTGATGTCGGAGGGGCTGGCCTGGCCGTCGGTCGGCAGCCACGAGGCCCCGACCAGGTCCGACGTGTCCATCAGCGGCCACATCCGCTTGACCTCATCAGGTGACACCAGCTGCATGTCCATGCCGAAGCTCTTGGCCGTCGTCGCCAGCCGCTTGTATTCGGTCCAGCGATCCTGATTGGTGGCGAGCCGCAGGCAGCCGGTCATCTTCCAACCCGTGGCGAGCCCGGTCTCGGCCTCCAGCCCCTTGTAGAGTTCGACCGAATATTTGAGCACCCGCGTGATGGACGCCGACGAGCGCAGCTGTCCCACCAGCCCCGCCGCGTGCCAGGTCGAGCCCGAGGTCAGCTTGCCCTGTTCGAGCAGGATCACGTCGGCCTTGTGGTCGCGTGCCAGGTGATAGGCCGTCGAGCAGCCGATGATGCCGCCGCCGATGACGACGATCTGCGCGTGCGAGGGGAGGGCCATGACTACAGTTTCCCGTACTGGTTCTGGTAGGTTTCGAGCGCCGCCTCGAACTTGCAGAGGTTTTCGGCGGTGTAGGCGACGTAATCGCTGCCGGGTGCTGTGAGGTACAATTCCGAGACCATGCTCCACATCGCCTCGCGCAGCAGCGAGGCGCATTGCATGGCCGCATGGGAGCGGCGGATTGCCTGGTCGGGCTTGCCGCCGAAATAGACGGTCAGCAACTCGTCCGACTCCTCCGCCGTCATGCCGGCATTGGACGCCGTGCCGGCCAGATCGAACATCGCGGTCGAGAAGCCGGCATATTCGAAGTCGATGAGCCACAGCCTGTCGCCGTCGTCGAGGAAGTTGGCAGGCAAAAGGTCGTTGTGGCTGAAGATGACCGGCAGCGGCGCCTGGGCTTTTTCGAGCGCCTCCGCCAGTGTCAGGTAGCGCGGCAGTTCGGCAGCCATCCGGCTGCCACCAGCCTGGAGCGTGCGGGCATAGTCGCGGATGACATGGAAGGCCCAGAACATGAAACCTGCGCCCGAGACATGCCGCGGCATCTCCTCGTGGAAGCGCCTGACCAGAAGCGCGATGCGGGCGGCGTTGGCCCGCACGTCGTCCGCGCCATAGGTCCTGGCGCCGAGGAATTCGCTCACCATCACGCCAGGCTCGGCATATTGCAGTTCGGGCGCAAAGCCTGCCTCGTGGGCCGCGCGCGCCACCATCACCTCGCGGTCGCGAAACACATGGTGGAAGGGATAGTCCTTGCCGAAGCGAACGACGTGGCGCCCGGTCCGGTCCTCGACCAGCCAGCTTTCATTGCTGATGCCGCCCTTGAGCGGTGCAATCGTCACCGGGCCGTGCCACAGCGGCAGGGCGTGGATGCGGTCTTCGCTGTTCGACATCAAGCCCCTCCGTGCTGTGTCTTGGCGCGTTCCCCTCGCGCCCTGGTCCGGTTGCGTCCCAGTCTTGTTATCGGGCAGTCTCACGCGGCGGCAGCGGCAGTGTCAATCCGGAGTTGTGGTTTTTGCTGTTCTTTTGACCGTATATGTTGAGAATCTCGCCATGAATGCGATAGAGTCAGTCAGAGAAAATCTCAAAATCGGCCATTTAGGCCGTTCGAGCGGGGCCGCCTGATGAACCACTCCAAGCGTCACAGCGAAATCCTGCGCCTGCTCGAGGATGAGGGCACGATCACCATCGCCGATCTCGCCGACAAGCTCGGCGTGTCGCTGGAAACCGTGCGGCGCGACGTCAAGCCGCTCACCGCAAATGGTTCGATCCTGAAGATGCACGGCGCCATCGGTCTGCCGTCGGTGGTCGGAGAGGCGCCGTTCGAGCGGCGCATGCGCGAAAATGCCGAAGCCAAGCGCGCCATTGCCCGGGTGGTTGCAGCCACCATCCGGGACGGCGACTCGGTCATGCTCGACACCGGCACGACGACAAGCTACCTCGCCCGCGAACTGCTTGGCCATCGCCGGCTGACCGTCGTCACCAACTCGTCCGACATTGCCCGCACCCTTGCCACGGTCAACGGCAACAAGGTCTACATGGCCGGCGGCGAGTTGCGCAGTGACAGCGGTGCTGCTTTCGGCGTTTCGGCCATCGAATTCGTCAGCCGTTTCGCCGTCACCCACGCGGTAATCTCGGCCGGAGCCGTCGACGCCGAAAACGGGGTGATGGACTACAATCTCGAGGAAGCCGAATTTGCCCGCACGGTGCTGGCGCGTGGCCAGCGCTCGGTTGTTGTCACGGACCACACCAAGTTCGGCCGCAAGGGGCTTGTCCAGGTCTGTGGCTTTCAGGGGGTTGGCGAACTCGTCACCGACATTACGCCGCCCGCCGACCTGACCGACGCGCTGGCAACGGCGGGCACCGAGTTGACCGTCGCCGGCTAGAGCAGTTCCAGGAAAACAGCGGCGCGGCTTTCCGTCCGAATTGCTCAAAAACAAAGAGATAGAGGGGCTGCGTTTTGAAGAAAAGCGGAAGCGCTCTAGGCTCTGTTCTTTGGGAATACCAGCCGGAAACACGCGCCCTTTTTGTCCTCGGTGCAGGCGAGTTCGATACGGCCTCCATGCATCTGCATGATCTCCTGCACCAGGTTGAGCCCGAGCCCGGCGCCGTGGCCGCGCTGGCGCAGCCGGTAGAACGGTTCGAAGATCGTCTCGCGCTCCGCCGCCGGCACGCCGTCGCCTTGGTCCGACACCTCGATGGTGGCTGCCCGCGTCACCTTGACGGTGATCTGGCCTGAATTGCCGCCGTGCTCGATAGCGTTCTGGACCAGATTGGTGATGGCGCGCTCGATCGCCGTCTGGTCGCCACTGACCACCACCTTGCCGGGCACGGGCTCGAACGACATCTCGTAGCCGGCGGCAAAGGCCAGCGGGGCAAGATCGAACACCACGCTGCGCGCCACTGCCACCAGTTCGACATTTACAAGCGTTTCCGACTGTCGGCCAAGGCGCTGAATGTCGAGCAACTGGTCCGTCAGGTTCGACAGTCGTGCTGTGTCCTGCAGCAGCCGCGCCCGATCGGGTGTTGGCGGCAGCGAGGTGATGCGCGTGTTGAGGATGGCGACCGGCGTGCGCAATTCATGGGCGGCATCGACCAGGAAGCGTTTGTGCCGCTCATAACCCTTGTCGAGGCGGTCGAGCGCGCCGTTGACGGCTTTCACCAGCGGCGAGATTTCGGTGGGAATGCCGTCGACGGGAAGGCGGACGCCACGCTCCTCGACGTCGATCTGCTCGGCAAGTGCCGCCGCCCGGCGCATACCCTTGAAGGCATTGCGCACCACAAGCGGGATGACGATCAGGGTCGCCAGTCCCATTACGCCGCCTACGGGCAGGATGACATCGGTAAACAGCTCCGGCGTCACCGACACCAGCGCCATGATGTGGAATTCGCCTTGGGCACCGGTGAAAATCTGCACGCGGCCGGCCGCAGTATCGGCCCACTGCACGGTCGCCGACGTCTGCGTGCCGCCCAGCTTCTTCACGAAGATTGCGTTGTCGATGTAGTCGAGGGATGCCGGAATGTCGGTCAGCAGGGCCGGCACCTTGCCTTCCGAAATCGAGTGGCCGTCGGTATCGCGCACGATGAACCAGAGGTCGGGAACTTCGGCGCGCAATCCCGCGAGCAATGGCCCTTCCTTGAGGGTCAACTTGCCTGCGTCGTCCTTGCGCACTGTCTTGCGCAGCACGTCGATTGCCCGACCTTCGTAATTGTCCGGGATCACGCCGGCGATGGTCAGCCCGCCGAGCAGGATGAAGATCATCAGCGTCAGCAACGCCACCTGCAGCACCACAAGGCGCCACACCAACCGCCATTTCAGCGAGAGCGGGCGGAAGAAGCGCTTGACGGAGCGAAACAGCCGCGAAAGTCTCATGCGATCTCGCGCAACAGGTAGCCGACGCCACGCACGCCGTTGATCTCGACGCCGCATTCGGCTTCCGAAAGCTTGCGGCGCAGGCGCGACACATGGGTGTCGAGCGCGTTGGACTGGATCTCGTCATCGAGACCGAACACGGCTTCCATCAACGATGTGCGCTGCACCATGCGGCCCATGCGCCTGAACAAGGCTTCCAGCACCAGCAACTCGCGCCTGGGCAGCGTCATCGGCTCGCCGCGCACCGAAACCTCGCGGTGGCCGAAGTCGAAGGACAGGTCGCCGGCGCGGATGACCTGGGTCTGCATGTTCGCCGGTCGGCGCAGCAGCGCCCTCAGGCGCGCCAGGAACTCCTCGAAGGCGAAGGGTTTTGCCAGGTAGTCGTCGGCGCCCATGTCCAGCCCGTCGACCCTGTCGGAGATATCGCTGCGCGCCGTCAGCACCAGCACTGGCGTGGTGTTGCCGCGGGCGCGCAGCTTGGGCACCAGTGTCAGGCCGTCGCCGTCGGGCAACTGGCGGTCGAGCACGATGGCGTCATAGGCATCTTCGTTGGCATAATCGCCGGCCTCGAGCAGGGACGCCGCATGGTCGACCACCATGTCGTGCCGCTTGAGCGCCGTGCGTAGCGCGGAAGCCAGTTCCGGCTCGTCTTCGACCAGCAATATGCGCATCTTTCCCTCGACGGACGTCTTTACAAAGCGATGTGCGGCCCGGCTAGCGCTGTAACATTGCGAATACATTGCGAAAAGACGACGGCTCTCCTTACAACTGCCGAAATGCCATGGCCGGCTCAATTTCCCGCAATGCATGTGTAATCCTGTGGCCGCAAACAGCCAGCACAGGATGCCGGCGAGTGATTCGCTCCCGGATGATGTGCAAAAGAGGGTCGAAATGGCTGCAAGCGATACTTTGTCATTCCTCAGGGCATGGGCCTCGGCCCCCCTCAAGATAGGTTCCATCGCTCCGTCGGGCACCAGCCTGGCGTCGTTGATGACGCGCGAGATCGGCGCCGACGCCGGCAAGGTGCTCGAGCTTGGTGCGGGTACCGGCGTCTTCACCAAGGCACTGCTGGGGCGCGGCATCAGGGAGCAGGACCTGACGCTGATCGAGTTCAACTCCGATTTTGCCCATCTGCTGCGCCACCGCTATCCCGCCGCGCGCATCCTCGAGATCGACGCTGCGGCACTGCGCCATCTGCCGCTGTTCGACGGACCTGAACTGGGTGCTGTCATCAGCGGTCTGCCGTTCCTGGCCATCCCCCCGCGCCAGACGTCTTCGATCCTCGAAGGCGTGTTCTCCAACCTGCGGCCCGGCGGCGCCATGTATCTGTTCACCTATGGCTTCCGCTGCCCGATCGACCAGTCCTTGCTCGACAGGCTTGACTTGGAGGTCACGCGCGTTGGACACACCTTCCGCAACATACCGCCGGCTTCTGTCTACCGTCTTGTCAGAATGAAGCCGGCCAAGAGCTACGACTGGCGCTTTGTATGATCCCATCCTTTCTCGGTTTCGGCCTTGTCGGCGCGGCCTGCCTCGCCTTCACCGAGAAGATCTCTCCGGTGCCGCCGTCGCATGTGCTGCTGCTGTTCCTCGGCATGACGGTCGCGCCTGACATTCCCACGCTCGTCCAGTTCATGGCCGCGACCACGGTCGGTTCGACGCTCGGCTCGATGATCTGGTATGCGGGCGGCACCTGGCTCGGCCATGAACGAGCCGATGCCTTCGTCAAGCGCTTCGGGCGCTACGTGTTCCTGCGGCACGAAACCTATCAGCGGCTGGCGCAGGCCTATCGCCGCAACAATTTCCGGGCTTCGCTGGTGGCGCAGCTAGTTCCCGTCGCGCGCACCTATCTGGCGCTCGAGGCCGGCGTGCTCAGGCTGTCATTCGTGCCCTTTGCCCTTGCCACGCTGATCGGCGCATTCCTCTGGAACGGTGCGTTCCTGTTCGGCGGCTATCTGATGCGCGACGGCGACCACGACCCGGTGACGATCGGCTTCCGGATCGTCGCCATCGTCGTGGTGGCCGAGATCGTCTTCCTGCTGGCGCTGCGCCACAGCGCCCGAAAAGCACCAGAAACATCTGCCCCGAAACCGGACTCGGTTTTCGGGGAGCACGATGCGCAACCCCGATAGGTCAGGGCGCGCTCCGGGCGATATGCCGTGTCATTCCACGACGCGATAGATGTTCCAATAGGACGAGCCTGAGACCACCAGCGGCTCGAGCTTCTTGCCCCATTGAGCATGGGCCTCGATCTTGGAAATCCGGGCGAAGAAATCTTCGAGCTGCGCCAGGCTTTCGACATGATGATTGGCCTCGATCGTCGCTTCCTTGGCGCCGATCGAGCCGGTCAATATCTGCATCGCCATCTTGTCGGTGCCCGCCTGCGGGCCGATTTCGCGCTCCCACTGGCGCATGAGCTCGATTGCACTCTGCTTGTGCCCGAAGCGGGCGTCGATCTTCCAACGTGCCACGAACATGCTGCTCTCCCTCAAGGGTTGGGCGGCCTCCGTCTTTTACTTTAGCACTTGCTTGGATTTCTAACGAATGTAGCGGGGGCAAAAAGGAAAACGGCCGGGTCTTGCCCCGGCCGCACTGTGTCAGAAGTCCAATCTGTCGCTTCAGGCTGCGTCCTGCTTGGGACGCCGGATGGTGACGGAGGCCTCGATCACGGTCGGCTTCATGCCCACGCCACCGGCGTCGACCAGCTCGAAGAACTGGCGCCGCATGCGCGGATCCCAGAACTTGTTGATGTGCTCGGCAATGCCCGCGACGCCTTCGTCATGCGGCTTGGAATCGAAGAACGTGGCGATCTGGTTCGCCATGTAGACGAGCTTCTGCTTGGTGCTCATCCTGTCTTCGTCGTCATGCGACATTTTTCGCGGCTCCGGTATTCAAGCGGTCGGGATGGGTGAAGATGTCGAAATCGTCGCCGCGCACGAGTGCCACGAGCGTCATACCGGCCTGTTCGGCGGTACGGATGGCTAATGCCGTGGGCGCCGAAACGGCGATGATGAAGGGGGCGCCGATTGCCGCGGTCTTCTGCACCATCTCGACCGAGACGCGGCTGGTCACCACGACAGCGCCTGAGCCGCCGTCGATGCCGGCCAGGCTCAGAGCGCCGGCCAGCTTGTCCAGCGCGTTGTGGCGCCCGACATCCTCGCGCGCCGCGACCACGCCCTTGCCGGGCACATAGAAGCCGGCAGCGTGGACCGCGCCGGTCTCGGCATGCAGCGGCTGCATTTTGGAAAGCATTTTCACGGCCTGCACGATGTCGTCGGCGGAAAGATGCAATGCCGGCCGGTGCACGTCGCAGACGGAACGCATCGCCTCCTCGATGGATTCGATGCCACACAGACCGCAGCCGACAGGGCCAGCGAGGCGGCGCCTACGCTGCTCGAAGCGCGTGTTGGCCTTGTCGAACAGCCTGATCTGGATGTCGATGCCGGCCTCGACGTCGAGCACCTCGATGGCCTCGATCTCGGCTGCCGATCCGACGATGCCTTCGGTCAGCGAGAAACCGAGGGCGAAATCCTCGAAATCGGCAGGGCTCGCCATCATCACTGCATGCGTGGTGCCGCCATAAGACAGCGCCACCGGCGTCTCTTCGGGCACCATGCGGTTGGCCACCGACGTGCCGCTCGCCCGGCGGGCGAGGCGGGAGGTCGCGGAGATGGCGGGACGGTCGGTCATCGTTCGTCTTCCCGTTCACGGGGAGAAGATGCCGGCAGGCAGGTGAGGGGCAGCGCAAACCTTTCGGGGCTGGCACAGCCCCTCATCCGGCCTTGCAGGCCACCTTCCCCCCGTGAACGGGGGGAAGAAAAGGCTTGCGTCCCGCGCACGATCCTACTCCGCCGCTTCCATGTGGCCGGCGATGCGGCGGCTCTGCTGGGCCTGGTCGTTGTAGTCCTTCTGCCAATCCGACGGGCCGTTGGAAGGCGACACCTGCACCGCCGTCACCTTGTATTCCGGACAGTTGGTCGCCCAATCCGAGAAGTCGGTGGTGATGACGTTGGCCTGCGTGTCGGGGTGGTGGAAGGTGGTGTAGACCACACCAGGCGATACCTTGTCGGTCACAGTTGCGCGCAGCGTCGTTTCGCCAGCACGGCTGACCAGCCTGACCCAGTCGCCATCGCGCAGGCCGCGGTTTTCGGCGTCATGCGGGTGGATTTCGAGCAGGTCCTCGGCATGCCAGGCAACGTTTTCGGTACGCCGGGTCTGGGCGCCGACATTGTACTGGCTGAGGATGCGGCCGGTGGTGAGCAGCAGCGGGAAGCGCGGACCGGTCCGTTCGTCCGTCGCCACATATTCGGTGCGGATGAACTTGCCCTTGCCGCGGACGAAGCCGTCGATATGCATGATCGGCGTGCCCTCGGGCGCCTTGTCGTTGCACGGCCACTGCACCGAGCCCATCTTCTCCAGGAAGTCGTAGGAGACGTTGGCGAAGGACGGCGTGGTCTTGGCCACTTCGTCCATGATCTCGGACGGGTGCTGGTAGTTCCAGTTGAGGCCCATTGTCTGGGCGAGCTTCTGCGTCACCTCCCAGTCGGCATAGCCGTTCTTCGGGGTCATCACCTTGCGCACGCGGTTGATGCGGCGCTCGGCGTTGGTGAAGGTGCCGTCCTTCTCGAGGAAGGTCGAGCCCGGCAGGAAGACGTGGGCGTAGTTGGCCGTCTCGTTGAGGAACAGGTCCTGCACGACGACGCATTCCATAGCGGCCAGGCCGGCCGAGACGTGCTTGGTGTCGGGGTCGGACTGCAGAATGTCTTCGCCCTGGATGTAGATGCCCTTGAAGGTGCCGTCGACGGCGGCGTCCAGCATGTTGGGGATGCGCAGGCCCGGCTCGTCGTCGAGCTTCACGCCCCACAGGCTGTCATAGATGTCGCGCACGGCGTCGCCCGAAATGTGGCGATAGCCCGGCAGTTCGTGCGGGAACGAGCCCATGTCGCAGGCGCCCTGCACGTTGTTCTGGCCGCGCAGCGGGTTCACGCCGACGCCCTTGCGGCCGATGTTACCGGTCAGCATGGCGAGGTTGGCGATGCCGATGACGGTCGTCGAACCCTGGCTGTGCTCGGTCACGCCGAGGCCGTAATAGATCGCGCCGTTGCCGCCGGTGGCATAGAGCCGCGCGGCGCCGCGAATGGTCTCGGCCGGCACGCCCGACAGCTTCTCGACTTCCTCGGGGCTGTGGCGCGGGTCCGACACGAACTCGGCGTAGTCCTGGAACTCCGACCAGTCGCAGCGCTCGCGGATGAAGGCCTCGTTGAACAGGCCTTCGGTGACGATGACATGCGCAATCGCGGTGACCACCGCGACGTTTGTGCCCGGCTTGAGCGCCAGGTGATGCTCGGCCTGGATATGCGCGGACTTCACCATCTCGGTGCGGCGCGGATCGATGACGATCAGCTTGGCGCCGGCGCGCAGCCGCTTCTTCAGGCGCGAGGCGAACACCGGGTGCGCCGAGGCCGGGTTGGCGCCGATGATGAGTGCCACGTCGGTGTGCTCGACCGAATCGAAGTCCTGCGTGCCGGCCGACGTGCCGTAGGTCTGGCCGAGGCCGTAGCCGGTCGGCGAGTGGCAGACGCGGGCGCAGGTGTCGACATTGTTGTTGCCGAAGCCCTGGCGGATCAGTTTCTGGACGAGATAGGTCTCTTCATTGGTGCAGCGCGACGAGGTGATGCCGCCGATGGCGCCACGTCCGTACTGGTACTGGATGCGGCGGAATTCCTTGGCCGTGTGGGCGATCGCTTCTTCCCAGCTGACCTCACGCCACGGATCGGTGATGTTCTCGCGGATCATCGGGTTGAGGATGCGCTCCTTGTGGGTGGCGTAGCCATAGGCGAAGCGACCCTTGACGCAGGAGTGGCCGCGATTGGCCTTGCCGTCCTTCCACGGCACCATGCGCACCAGCTCTTCGCCGCGCATTTCGGCCTTGAACGAGCAGCCGACGCCGCAATAGGCGCAGGTGGTGACGACCGAGTGCTCGGGCTGGCCGATCTCGATGACCGACTTTTCCGTCAGCGTCGCCGTCGGGCAGGCCTGCACGCAGGCGCCGCATGACACGCACTCGCTGTCGAGGAACAGTTCATGCGCGCCGGGTGACACGCGGCTGCCGAAACCGCGGCCTTCGATGGTCAGCGCAAAGGTGCCCTGCACCTCTTCGCAGGCCCGCACGCAGCGCGAGCAGACGATGCACTTGGACGGATCGTAGGTGAAGTAGGGGTTGGACTCGTCCTTGGCCATCCACTTGAAGTTTTCGACGCCATTGTTCTTGGCGCGAACGTGGTTGTCGCCCTCATAGCCATAGCGCACGTCGCGTAGGCCTACCGCGCCCGCCATGTCCTGCAGTTCGCAGTCGCCATTGGCTGCGCAGGTCAGGCAGTCGAGCGGATGGTCGGAGATGTAGAGCTCCATCACGCCCTTGCGGATGTCCTTGAGACGCCCTGTCTGGGTGTGGACCACCATGCCGGGCATGACAGGCGTCGTGCAGGACGACGGCGTGCCGTTGCGGCCCTCGATCTCCACCAGGCAAAGCCGGCAAGAGCCGAAGGCGTCGACCATGTCGGTGGCGCAGAGTTTTGGAATGGCGATGCCCGCTTCCATCGAGGCGCGCATGATCGAAGTGCCCTCGGGCACCGTGACCGAAAAGCCGTCGACGGTCAGCGTGACCTGCTTTTCGGACTGGGAGGCAGGGGTGCCGAAGTCGATTTCGTGTACGAGACCCATGTTCTGTCTCCTATTCCGCAGCCTGAGCGACCGTAGCCGGCCGGAAATCTTCGGGGAAATGGTTGATGGCGCTCATCACCGGGTAGGGGGTGAAGCCGCCGAGAGCGCAAAGCGAACCGAATTTCATCGTGTTGCAGAGGTCGCTCACCAGCGCGAGCTGCTTTTCCGGCTCGATGTTCTGCTTGAGCTTGTCGAGCGTCTCGACGCCGCGCGTCGAGCCGATGCGGCAGGGCGTGCACTTGCCGCAGCTTTCGATGGCGCAGAATTCCATGGCGAAGCGTGCCTGCTTCAGCATGTCGGCGCTGTCGTCGAACACGGTGATGCCGGCATGGCCGATCAGGCCGTCGCGCTTGGCGAACTCTTCATAGTCGAACGGCGTGTCGAACAGCGCGCGGGGGAAATAGGCACCGAGCGGGCCGCCGACCTGAACCGCCTTGACCGGACGGCCGGTCGCCGTGCCGCCGCCGATCTCGTCGACGATCTCGCCCAGCGTCAGGCCGAAGGCCACTTCGAACAGGCCGCCATGCTTGACGTTGCCGGCGATCTGGATCGGGATGGTGCCGCGCGAGCGGCCCATGCCGAAGTCCTTGTAGTGCTGGGCGCCCTTGTCCATGACGATTGGAACGGAGGCGAGCGAAATGACGTTGTTTATGACGGTTGGCTTGCCAAACAGGCCCTGGATCGCCGGCAGCGGCGGCTTGGCGCGCACCACGCCGCGCTTGCCTTCCAGGCTGTTCAGCAGAGAGGTTTCCTCGCCGCAGACATAGGCGCCGGCGCCGGAGCGGATTTCGATGTCGAAGCCCTGCGAGGATCCCAGCACGCTCTTGCCGAGCACGCCGGCTTTCCGCGCCACCTCGACCGCCTTGGTCATGGCGGTGATGGCGTGCGGATATTCCGAGCGGATGTAGACGTAGCCCTTGGTGGCATGGGTCGCCAGGCCGGCGATCGCCATGCCCTCGATCAGCACGAAGGGGTCGCCTTCCATGATCATGCGGTCGGCGAAGGTGGCCGAGTCGCCTTCGTCGGCGTTGCAGACGATGTATTTCTGCTCAGCCGCGGTATCGAGAACCGTCTTCCACTTGATGCCGGTCGGGAAGCCTGCGCCGCCGCGGCCGCGCAGGCCAGACTCTGTCACCTGCTTGACGATGTCGGCAGGCGCCATCGCCACCGCATTGCGCAGGCCGGTCAGGCCGCCATGGGCCTCGTAGTCGGCGAGCGACAGCGGGTCGGTGATGCCACAGCGGGCGAAGGTCAGGCGCGTCTGCCTGGCGAGGAAGGGAAGCTTCTCAGGGTCGCCCAGCGACAGCTTGTGCTGGCCGCCATCGGCGAGGCCGGCGTCGAACAGCGAGGCGACGTCCTTGGCCGCAACCGGGCCATAGGCGACGCGGCCGGCTTCGGTCGCGACTTCGACCATCGGCTCCAGCCAGTACATGCCGCGCGAACCGTTGCGCACGATTTTCGCATCGATGCCGCGAGCGGCAATCTCATTTGCGATCGCCTTGGCGACCTTGTCGGCGCCGAGCGACAGAGCGCCGGAATCACCGGGGACGTAGATCGTCACGCTCATGAGCGGACCTCCTCGGCGATTTCATCGATCTTGTCGGCATCGAGGCGGCCGATCACTTCGCCGTCGAGCATGGCGGCGGGGGCGCAGGCGCACAGCCCGAGGCAATAGATCGGCTCGAGCGTGACTGCGCCGTCCTTGGTCGTCTCGTGGAAGCCGATGCCGAACTTCTGCTTGATCTGGGCGGCGATCGCCTCGCTGCCCATCGACTGACAGGCTTCCGCCTGGCAGACCTTCAGCACATGCCGGCCGGCCGGGTGATGGCGGAAGTCGTGGTAAAAGGTGAAGACGCCATGCACTTCGGCGCGCGACAGGTTCAGCGCATCGGCGATGATCGGCAGGGTTTCCTGCGGAACGTAGCCAAATTCTTCCTGGATGCCATGGAGAATCGGGATCAGCGGACCCTCGAGGCTCTTCATTTCGCTGATCACTGCCGCAGTTCTTGCGGCGAGTTCGGTACTTGCTGGCTGCATGACCACGCAGCGCCCTCCCTGACACTGGCGCCATCTTGGGCGCTATATCCCTATTGAAGCCGATCTGAAGGACCGGAATCAATAAAGCTGTTTCGTCACATGATAAAAATTTTCTATCGAGTAACGATTTCAGGGCCAGTGTAGATCAGGACTGGCGGCGAAAATCGCCTGCTAGCGCCATGGCTTCGTCAAGCAGCGCCTGCACGAGCGTGGTGTTCGGATCGCGTTTTGCCACCACCAGTCCGACCGTGTGGCTGGCGTCGGGCTCGATGATCGGGATTGCCCGGATCGGCTCGGCGAAACCGAAGGTTTCCGCCAGGTTGAGCGGCATGATCGACGACCATTTGCCGGTGCGGATGTGCGAAAACAGCACGATCATCGAGTTCGATTCGAGCGTCGGGCGCACCTGCACGCCGGCTTCGGCGAGATGCTGGTCGATGATGCGACGGTTCTGCATGTCGGGCGTGAGCAGGCAGAGCGGCAGCGTGCTCACTTCCTCCCAGGTGACCTTGTCGCGATCTGAATATTCGTTCCCGGCAGCCGTGATCAGTTGGTAGCGCTCCGCATAGAGCGGCACGCTGGTCACCCGACCCAGCGGTTCGTTGTCGAGATAGGTGATTCCCGCGTCGACCTCGTAGTTGCCGAGCAGCGACAGCACCTCGATCGAGGTGCGCGACAGAATCGAGAAGGTGACGCCGGGGTGTTTTTCGCGAAACGGCGTGGTCAGCTTCGGCACCATGGCGAGTGCGGTCGGGATGGCCGCGATGCGGATACGCCCCGACAGGCCGTGGCGCGCGGCGCGCATTTCCTCGCGCATGGCGCGCGTGTCGCCGACGATGCGCCTGGCCCATTCCAGCACCTGCCGGCCCTCTGGTGTCAGACCCTGGAAGCGCGACCCGCGCTGCACCAACATCACGCCGAGGATGTCCTCGAGCTGCTTGATCCCGGCCGACAACGTCGGTTGGGTGACGCCGCATTCTTCGGCTGCGCGTCCGAAATGTTGCTCTCTGGCGAGTGCGATGAAGAATTCAAGCTTGTCGATCATGCCGGCAAGCTAACTGCAGCCGCCGCCTTGCGCCAGACTGGTTGCGCTGCGGTTTGTGTGTTCCGTGCTGGGTTGTGTGGCGGTTCGGGAGGCGTTGGTGCAGGCCTGTGCTTGTAGCGCTCGTCGCTTCATGCCGTGGCGCCCTCATGATGTCCGCAACGGTGCAATACGAGCTATTCGGCCGTGCATTCGCACCAGCCATCTCATCGCGCCTCCGGCACCGATAGGGCTACCTGCGGTCCAACCTACTGGTTTATCAGGTTCAGGATATTCCCGTCGGGATCGGTGAACCACGCCACGCGCAGGTCGCCGAAGACGTGCACGTCGCCGTCGAGCTTAGTGTCCGGCATGTCGTAGTGCTCGAAGACGACACCCCTGAGCTTCAGCTCCTTGACCAACCGGTCGATATCGCCACCCACCGCCCAGGTGACTGCGGTCGCCTTGTTGGTGCCGGCGAATTCGGAGCGGTAGACGTTGACGAGCGAGCTGCCGCTCTTTAGCACGGCAACTTCCTCGCCCATGGCTTCGACCTCTGACAGCCCAAGCGTGCCGATGTAAAAGTTCCTGGCGCGGCCGAGGTCCCTGACCGCGATGTTGGCGATGGCGTTGGTGTGTCCAAGCATGTCGTCCTCCTTCGCAAGGTACTGGATTGCACCGACGGAAACCTCGCCCGCCACAGCGGACGAGGCAAAAAAAGCTCAGCCCCGCTCGGCGGTGGCCTTGAGATTGGCGAGGCCCTTTTCGAAGTCCTTGCCGATCATCTTGTCGAAGTTCATGACCGTCTGCATCACCTTGGTCATGAAGGTCGATGGTCCCCGCATGGCCCATTTCACCCGGGACGTCTGTCCCTGGGGCACCATCGTGAATTCGGCCATGTTGTGTGCCTCGAACGGCCGGAGGAAGTCGAGCTTGATGGCGATCTTGTTCGGTGCTGCCGCCTCGACGATCTCCATGCGACCTGAGCCGACTTTCTTATTGCCGTTCCATTCATAGACCGCGCCGCGGCCGGACTCCGCACCGCTCATCTTGCGCTTGAGGTCGGGGTCGAGTCCTTCCCAGGGCGACCAGTCGCGCCATTTGTGGAAGTCGTTGATCAGCGCGAAGACCGTTTCCGGAGCGGCGGCGACGTCGATCGTCCGCTGGACGACGAAATTGTTCGGTTTGGTCGCGGCAATTGCCAGAATGGCAATGATCGCCAGAACGATGATGCCGACTATGATGGCGAGAATGGTCATGTCAGTTGCCTTCCGTGCCTTAGCGGACGAACGGGATCAGAGCGCGAAGCCGCTCGTTGCGCAAGTAGAGGCCGCCCCAGAGCATTAGGCCGAGATAGACGCCGAACAGCGTGTGCGTGAACAGCGGATTGCCGATGCGCACATGGATGGCGATGGCGCCGCCGAGATAGCCGGTAAGAAGGATCGCACCGAGCACGGCGGTGCGCGGCCAGGCATAGAGCACCGTGCAGGCCAGCGTCAGCACTCCCAGCGTGCGGGCCAGTTCCGGCGGAAAGCCGAGGGCTGCGGTGGTGTCGATCACCACCTGCAGCGGAACGAGCTTGATGACTGCATCGAAGATCAGGAAGGCGATGACCAGGCCGCTAAAAACGCGACCGGTCCACAGGGCGGAATTGGAAATGGCGGGAGTTTCGATTGCCGAATGCATGATGTGGTGCCTCGTTGGTGTCTGCTGCAAGGACGCAGCAGCCTGGTCGATCCCGACATGCCCGCCGAAAAAACCTTGTCCCCAACAGAAGGGGCGGCCTGGCTCTTTGCCATAGGCCTTTGCCGACTGCCATTTCGGGTAGCTTGGTTCTTCCGCCAAACTGCATTATCTCATGCCCATCACAGTGCAGCAGGTTCTTCACATGACAGTCACCAAAGAAACCGTCCTGGAGCGTCTCAAGACGATCAACGGCCCGGATTTCTCAGGCAACATCGTCGAGCTCGGGCTCGTCTCGGAAGTTTTCATCGCTGACGGCAAGGTGTTTTTCTCGATCACCGTACCTGCCGCGCGCGCCCAGGAGATGGAGCCGCTGCGCGCCGCAGCCGAACGCGTCGTCAAGGCCATTCCCGGCGTCAGCGGTGCCGTTGTCGCCCTGACCGCCGAGAAGAAGGGCGGCGGCATGGAAGCGCCGGTGCCGACGAAGCCCGCGGCACCCCGCCCAGCGACCGCACCTGCGGCACGGCCGGCTCAGCATGCGCCCGCCTCGCAGTCGCAGGGCAAGCGCGGTGTGCCCGGCATCGCCTCGATCATCGCGGTCGCCTCCGGCAAGGGTGGTGTCGGCAAGTCGACGACGGCGGTCAACATTGCCCTCGGCCTCGCCGCCAACGGCCTCAAGGTCGGCGTGCTTGACGCAGACATCTATGGCCCGTCGATGCCCAAGCTTCTCGGCATTCATGGCCGCCCCGAGACGGTTGACGGCAAGATCCTGAAGCCGATGCAGAACTATGGCCTCAAGGTCATGTCGATGGGGTTCCTCGTCGATGAGGAAACGCCGATGATCTGGCGCGGGCCGATGGTCATGTCGGCCCTGACCCAGATGCTGCGCGAGGTCGAATGGGGGCCGCTCGACGTGCTCGTCGTCGACATGCCTCCCGGCACCGGCGACGCCCAGCTGACCATGGCCCAGCAGGTGCCGCTGGCAGGTGCGGTCATCGTCTCGACGCCGCAGGATCTGGCGCTGATCGATGCCCGCAAGGGTCTCAACATGTTCAAGAAGGTCGATGTCCCGCTGCTCGGCATCGTCGAGAACATGAGCTATTTCGTCGCCCCCGACACCGGCAAGCGCTACGACATCTTCGGCCATGGTGGCGCGAGGAAGGAAGCCGAACGCCTCGGCGTCACCTTCCTGGGCGAAGTGCCGCTGGAAATGGGCATCCGCGAAAGCTCCGATGCCGGAACGCCTGTTACCGTCTCCAAGCCCGACAGCGCCCAGGCGCAAACCTATCGCGCCATTGCCGCCAAAGTCTGGGAGCGCCTGCAGGAGGAAAAGGGCGCCGCCGAAGCGACAACACCGACCATCGTGTTCGAATAGGTAAGGGGACTCAGCCGGGAGAGGGGCGGACTATCCTCCGCCCACCTTCTCGCCGAAGGTCGAGAAGAATTGTCCGGCGAGCTTCTTCGAGGTCGAGGTGATGAGCCGGCTGCCGAGCTGGGCGATCTTGCCGCCGACATCGGCCTTGGCCGCATACTTCAGGATGGTCGCTTCGGGTCCGTCCTCGACGAGCGTGACATCGGCGCCGCCCTTGGCGAAGCCTGCGATGCCGCCCTTGCCCTCGCCCTCGATGGTGTAGGAGTGCGGCGGCTTGAGGTTCTTGAGCGTGACCTCGCCGGCAAAGGTTGCCTTGATCGGCCCTATCTTGAGCACCACCTTGGCGGCCATTTCAGTGGGCGACGACATCTCTAGGCTCTCGCAGCCGGGAATGCTTTCCTTCAGGATCTCAGGATCGTTCAGCGCCTTCCAGACCACATCGATGGGGGCCGCGATCTTTTCCTCGCCTTCGATCACCAGAGCCATGACGTCCTCCCGACTGACCTGTTTCCAAAAGGGGTAACGGACGACGCAGGCCTTGTCTATCGCACCGAGGTTCCGGACACATCTGTCCATACTCTTACCGCTTGTTAAGACCCGCATGGGATGACCGGTCCTGAATACTTGCGAGGGCGACGTGCTCAAGATCATTTTGAAGGCCAGCGCCATCACGGCCGCTGTCATCGCCGTCAGCCAGGTGGTTTCGTTTGCCGGCCGCTATGTCGCTGGCCAGCCCTTCACCTGGTTCGTGTTCATGATGAACTCGCTCCTGCCCATGCTCACCGCCTTTCCGGCCGGCCTCTATGTGTTCTGGCAGAATGCCAAGCTGCGTCGGGCGCTGGACGATCTTTCGGTGCTCCATGCCAAGCTGGAGACCAAGGCCAATCGCGACCAGATGACCGGGTTCCTCAATCGCGAGGCCTTCTTCGAAAGGTTCAAGCAAGTGCGTCGCAAGACTGACGAAGGAGCGCTTCTGCTTATCGACGCTGATCACTTCAAGAAGATCAACGACACCTATGGCCACCTTGTCGGCGATGAGGCGCTGAAGCTGATTGCGGGAGCGATCGACGCCACCACGCGCCAGCCCGATGTCGTCGGCCGCATCGGCGGCGAGGAATTCTGTGTCTTTCTGCCGGCCGTCGGCCGTAGCGAGGCGGCCGAGATCGCCGAACGGATCAGGCTTGCCGTCGAGCGCCTCGAATTTTTGCCGAATGGCATCAGGCATCCGCTGACCATCAGCGTGGGCATCGCGCTTTCGATCGGGCAGCAGCCGACCTCGCAACTGATGCGGCGCGCCGACCGCTGTCTCTACGAGGCGAAGGGCCGCGGCCGTAACACCGTCGTTATCGAAGACGCGCTGGAGGTTGCGTAAGCCTGGGGTTCGCCGCCCCCTCAGCCCTTGCGGCCGATCGGGATGATCTCTCGCGACGCTTGCGTGAACTCTGCGCCCTGCCAGCTGCCGAGCCAGCGGTCGACGACAAGGCCCGCAGTGGCGATCATCGCGGCGAGTGGCTCCTGCGCCGGGAAGGCGATGCGCGATTGAGCATGGAACAACCGGCTGTTTGCCGGGACGCGGTAGAAGGTGTCGTAGGTGACGATGCCTGTCGTCTCATCCTGCACGGCATCGTTCCAGGCTTCCACCGGGCCGTAGACGGGATGCTCGACGCTGCGTTGCGAGTCGCCGGGACCCCAGCCCAGCCAGGCCTCTGCCAGCGGATTGCGGGTGTCGAAGATGAAGCGCCCACCGGGCGCGAGATGGGCCGCGATGGTGTTCAGCGCCGCCTGTTGCTCCTCCGCCGTCAAGAATACCTGGAAGGCGTGACCGGTCAGGATGACCAGGTCGAAGGACTTGCCGAGGCGAAGCTTGCGGGCGTCGCCCTCGACCCATTCGACCAGGTCGCCGCCGGGTCGTTTGCGGGCGACATCCAGCATGGCCGGCGCCGGATCGGCGCCGGTTACTGTGCGGCCGGGCGCAAGCATTGCCGTCAGGGCGCCGGTGCCGCAGCCGAGGTCGAGCACGCTGCGGGCGTCGCCGGTGAACTGCAGGATGAAGTCGACATCGTCGCCGCCTTCGTTCTCGAGGTCGTAGAACTGCACGAGTTCGGGGTCGATGTAGAGACGGTCGTCGATCAAGGCACTGCTCGCTTTGACATGTGAAATTGCGCATCGGCCCGAAAAGCAGGTTCGGGGTTTCGGGCCAGTGACTGGCGGCGCATTCTTATCATCGGGGCGCTGCGATAAAAGCCCCGCAGGCGGCAGATGCGGGCCGACAGAAGCGGCATTGCGCGATGTTCACGCGCCATGCCGTCGTCGCTCTTGCAGCGGTTTGGTCCTTGCCATAACGATGCAAGTCCGGATTTCGGGAGGAATTGATGGCCGGCACTAAGACGACGAAGAAGCTCCGTTCGCAGGAGTGGTTCGACAATCCCGACAATCCCGGCATGACCGCGCTCTATCTCGAGCGCTACCTGAATTTCGGCCTGACCCGCGAGGAACTGCAGTCGGGCAAGCCACTGATCGGCATCGCCCAGACCGGCTCCGACCTGTCGCCATGCAATCGCCACCACATCGAGCTCGCCAAGCGTGTTCGCGACGGCATCGTTGCAGCGGGCGGCGTGCCATTCGAGTTCCCTTGCCACCCGATCCAGGAAACGGGAAAACGCCCCACCGCTTCGCTCGACCGCAACCTCGCCTATCTCAGCCTGGTCGAAGTGCTCTACGGCTATCCACTTGACGGCGTGGTGCTGACCGTCGGCTGCGACAAGACCACGCCGGCGCTGCTAATGGCAGCCGCCACTGTGAATATCCCGGCCATCGCGCTGTCAGTGGGGCCTATGCTCAATGGCTGGCACAAGGGCGAACGCACCGGCTCGGGCACCATCGTGTGGAAGTCGCGCGAAAAGCTGTCGGCCGGCGAGATCGACTACGACCAGTTCATGGACATCGTCGCCTCTTCGGCACCATCGGTCGGCTATTGCAACACCATGGGCACGGCAACGACGATGAACAGCCTGGCCGAGGCGCTGGGTATGCAGCTACCAGGTTCGGCCGCGATCCCCGCACCCTATCGCGAGCGCGGCCAGATCTCCTACGACACCGGCAAGCGTATCGTCGACATGGTGCGCGAGGACCTGAAGCCTTCCGACATCATGACGCGCGAGGCGTTCGAGAATGCCATCGTCGTCAACTCGGCCATCGGCGGATCGACCAATGCGCCCATCCATCTCAACGCCATCGCCCGCCATCTCGGCGTGGTGCTCGACAATGACGACTGGCAGAAGGTGGGCCACCATGTGCCGCTGCTGGTCAATCTGCAGCCGGCCGGCGAATATCTTGGCGAGGATTACCACCACGCCGGCGGGGTGCCGGCCGTTGTCGCGGAGCTCATGAAGGCCGGGCTCCTGCCGCACCCGGATGCCATCACTGCCAATGGCCGGACGATGGGCGAGAACTGCGCTGCGGCCGAGAACATGGACACCAAGGTCATCCGGTCGGTCGCCGACCCGCTGAAGAAGGACGCCGGCTTCATCAATCTGAAGGGCAATCTGTTCGACAGCGCGATCATGAAGACGAGCGTGATTTCAGGCGAATTCCGCGAACGCTATCTGTCGAATCCTGGGGATCCCGAAGCTTTCGAGGGCACGGCAAAGGTGTTCGACGGACCGGAGGATTATCACGCCCGCATCGACGATCCGGCCGAGGCCATCGATGAGAACACTATCCTGTTCATGCGCGGGACCGGTCCTGTCGGCTATCCTGGTGCTGCCGAGGTAGTGAACATGCAGCCGCCGGCCTACCTGATCAAGCGCGGCATTCATGCACTGCCCTGCATTGGCGACGGCCGCCAGTCCGGCACCTCGGGTTCACCGTCGATCCTTAACGCTTCGCCGGAAGCCGCTGTCGGCGGCGGGCTGGCGCTGCTGAAATCGGGCGACCGCGTGCGCATCGACCTGAGAAAAGGGACGGCCGACATCCTCGTCAGCAACGACGAGATCACCCGCCGCCGCGCCGAGTTGCAGGCCAATGGCGGTTATCGTTACCCCGATCACCAGACTCCATGGCAGGAGATCCAGCGCGGCATGGTCGACCAGCTGTCTGAAGGCATGGTGCTCAAGCCGGCAGTGAAGTACCAGCGAGTCGCTCAAAGCAAGGGTGTTCCGCGCGACAATCACTAAGCGCGTGGGCTCAAGGCGGCAGAGCGCCAGTATCTGAGCATCGCCGCCCCGCTGCTATGCGGGGCACTGGGGCACAAACACCCGAGCTAATCGCCCGCCGCATTTGTGGCTTTGCCGGAGCAGACCGGCTGGTCCAGAGTTTCTGCGAGGATGCTGTGCCGGTTGATCTCGGCGTGCGCGGCGTAGTGACCAAGATGCTGCGCAGCAGCGGCGGCCCCAATGCCGAGAGCCAGGGCCGCGGCAAATGCCGCGACCCAACGATGCCAACCGGGCGCCGCTCTCAGCAAGCGGCGCCGAACTGCCAACACAGCGACGATCAGAGCTCCGAGTGCACAGCACATAGCCTGCTCAGCCGTGCTTGCCGCAGCCGCAGCCGGCCGGATGGTAGCGTCCCGTCATCTCGACCATGCCGCCCTTGCCATACATGTCGTGCGGCCTGACCCAGTCGGCGAGCAGGTGGAACGGCCCGTTCTCGGCGCGGCCCTTGGGCATCACGTCGAGAAAACCATAGATGCCAAGAAACTGCTCCGCGCCGCGACCGAAGGTCGAATAAGTCTGATAAATCTGGCCGTCGTCGTCCTTGTAGAAGACGCTGTCGCCGGAGAGATCCTCGATAGGGAAGTCGAGCGGCGCGAAATTGTAGATGGCCTTCTTCGCCGCCAATTGCTCGGGCGTATAGGAGACGTTGAAGTCGTAGTTGAAATCGCTGCCGAAGGACGAGACGAAGCGCGCCTTCCAGCCCATGCGCGCCTTGAGCGCCTCGGCTTCGGCAAGCGGCGCACGGGTGATCGCAACGTAGCTGACGTCGTGGTTCTCGAGGTGGACAAGCACGCTGTCGACGTTGTCGAGCTCGAACGAACAGCCGACGCAGTGGTGCTGCTGACCCGGCGCCATCATGAAATGCTTGACGAACAGCTGGCTGCGGCCGTCGAACAGGTCGGATAGCGACAGCCGACCCTCAGGACCGTCGAAATGATACTGTTTGTCGATCCTGACCCAGGGCAGTTCGCGCCGTTCAGCGCTCAAGTCGTCACGCGCCCTGGTCATTGCCTTTTCCTTGGCGAGCAGCGCCAGACGCGCCGCAATCCACTCGCCTCGCGATACGATTTCATGCTGCATGTCACTCTCCATCGTTTGGACACAGGTTTCCAATCGGCCGCCGGATGGTGGCCGTCATGCACGGTTCGAAGTTCGATGCTTGCGGCTAAAGGTAAGCGGTCACTGCCGGCGGCCGGTCCCAGGCGTCGTTCTTGCCGTCCTCATAGATGATTGGCACGGCGGCCAGTTCGTCGGCAGAGATGTCGTCGAGACAAGCGATGTTCACGGCGTAGAAATCGCCGCCCATGATTTCGAAGCTGGCCGAGGCGAAGGGATGGACGCCACAGCGGCTGCAGAATCTGTGGCGGATGGCCGACGTGCCGAAGCGATATTCGGTCAGCATCTCGGCACCCGTGACGACTCGGAAGCCGGCGGGGCGGGCAAAATTCTTCCAGAACCGCGTCTTGGCGCACCAGGAACAATTGCAGCGGAAGCTCGACGTCCACCAGACGCCGTCAAGCTCGGGCTTCGCGCGTTGACCCTCGGGCGCCAGATCGAGCTGACATTCGAAATGCACGGCTCCGCAGTGGCAACTGCCGCGATAGGATTTCAGCATCTTCGTTTCTCCTCGCATGGCGCGTCGTTCCGATGATCGACAACGATCATCGGTGACAGCTGTTTCAATCGGACAATCGGTGCGCCGGCGGCTTCAGCCAGCGCGCGAAAGGTCAAACCACGGGCCGGCCGGCGAGCGCATCGGCCAGGCGATCGAGGCATTCGCCCCAGCCACCCAGATGCGAGTCGCGGGTTTCGACGTCGAGGAACGGCTCCTGGCGGAAGGTCAGTCGCGTACCGTCGCCCTCGGCCTTCAGCGTCACCGTTACCAGGGTCTGCCAATCGGGGTCGTGATCCCAGGCGAAGGTGAAGACGATCCTCTGGTTCTCGACGATCTCGCGGAAGGAGCCGGACATGCCGTTGTCGAGATGGCCGTGGATCAGGAGATGATAGCTGCCGCCTTTGCGGAACTCGTGCGTCTCGCAACTCGACGTGAAGCCTTTCGGCCCCCACCAGCGGCAGAGATGCTCGGGGCTCGACCACATGCGGAAGACGAGCGCCGGCGGCGCTTCGAAGACGCGTGAGAATTCGAGGACAAATGACTGGGCGGCGACAGTGTCAGTTCTTGCGGTCATCCGGATCTCCCTTGGGCGTCTGCAGTTCCTTGAGATAGTCGGCCATGCGGTCGAAGCTCTGATCCCAGAAGCGGCGGTAGTGCTCGACCCAGTTGGCAATGTCCTTGAGCGGTCCGGCCTCCAGCCGGCACGGGCGCCACTGCGCCTCGCGACCGCGGCTGATGAGACCGGCACGCTCCAGCACCTTCAGATGGCGCGAGATCGCAGGCAGGCTCATCTCGAACGGCTCGGCCAGTTCGTTGACCGTCGCCTCGCCCTGGGCAAGCCGGGCGAGGATGGCTCGCCTTGTGGGGTCGGCGAGGCTGGCGAAAGTGGCGTCGAGGCGATCTTCGGTCATTTATTTAGCAAACTTGTTAATTAACGTAATTGTTAAATACTGCTAGGGCGGAGTGGAGTCAAGTCACGCGCTACCAACGCCGCACAATGGCGGTGCAGAAGCCCTGCGCGATGGAATAGAGGCCCGCCTCGCCCGTTCACTCTGCCATCATCAAGGAGAGACAAAAATGTTCCTGACGCCCAAGCCGCGCTCGATACGCTTTCGCTGCCGCTCTGAGGACGATGGCGTGATCCCGCCGCCGGTTCCGGCCAAGACCTTCATGCCCGACTGGTTCCGCAAGCTGCCGGCGGTCGATCCCGAGAAGCTGTCGACCGGCGACAGCGGGCTGACGGTCAAGCGCTGCATGCCGTTTCTCGACGCCATGACCGCCGGCTGGATCATCCGGCTCGCGGCAACCGTGCGCATGGAGATTTCGAACGGCGGCGCGAAGGTCGACACCGCCTGGGATTTCGACCGCACGCTGGTCAGCAACCACGGCGCCCACCAGGTGGCCGGCAACCCGCGCGCGCCGCTGCCGCCCTGCAAGTTTCACAACTACTGGAGCATCCGCACGCCGCCGGGCTGGAGCTGCCTGTTCGTGCAGCCGCTGAACCGCCCCAACGGCATCTTCGAGATCGTCTCGGGTGTTGTCGACACCGACAGCTACACGGCCGACATCCATTTCCCGTTCTTCGCCACCGGCACTGATGGGCTTCACATCATCGAAAAGGGCGCGCCGATCGCGCAGGTCATCCCCTTCGAGCGCAAGGCACTGGAGCTTTCGGCCGACATATGCGCCGAGAGCGAGGACGAAAAGCAGGACCGTACCCGTGTCTTCCGTAACACCATCTCCGCCGAGGGATGGTACCGAAAGTTCGCCCGCGCCCAGCGCTGAGACGCCTTTTCAAGGTACGACAAAAAGGGCCGGCGGCGAACCACCGGCCCTTTTTCCTTGCTTCCGCCGAGATCAATCGTTGTCGGACGACGAGTTCGAGCTGGAATTGGACGAGGAATTCGAGCTCGAATTGCTGGAGGAGTTGGACGAGCTGTTGGAACTGGAGTTGGACGAGGAGTTTGACGAACGGTTGGAACTCGAATTGCTTGACGAGTTCGACGAGCTGTTCGACCAGCTTTTGCCATCGGATTTCTTGCCGCCCGTAAGAACCGTCTTGAAGAAGCGGCCGATGTCGTCATCGGCGTGTGCAGGCGTCTGCGCCAGTGGTGTTGCAAAGATCAGCGCACCAAGAATGGCGAGGGTCTTTTTCATCTGTCATCTCCTGTTCGACAATCTTGCTGATTGCCGGGGAGGAACGGGAGGCATTGGCGGTTATTCCATCGCTGGCGGAAAATCCGCCGACTGTATTTCTGCCGGTGTTTGAATTCCGCACCGGCGTGGCCTAACTGGAAACCAAAGCAACGGACGCAGACATGGCCAGACGACGTTCTTCCCTCGGTTTCCTCGGCCTGTTCGGCCGATCCAGCGACCTGCGCGAACTGGATGGTGCGCTGCGCGCGGTCGACCTGCATCCGGCGCTGGTGCCGGAGGGGGTGAAGCTGACTATGGTCAACCTGATGAAGGACCATTGGCCGGACGAGCCGCCGGTTTCGGCCTATGCGCCCATCGCCCAGCTGTTTGGCTACTGCATTGCTGGCGCGGACGCCTTTGCCGACGCCAATGGCGGCGACATGACCCAGCGCGTCGAGCACCGCATCGAGGCAGCACTTGAGGCCGAGGAAGGCTTCGACGCCCAGATCATCCTGCTCGCGCTGCATGCCAAACTCATTAATCCCGACGTCGTCGAGCGCTTCGGGCTCAGCGCGGGCTAACCTTACGTTTCGACCGACGGTTCTTTCATCAAGGTCGCCGGGTCGGGACTGGTGAGCGCGAGCAAGGGCAGGGCGGCGGCGCCGATGAGGGCGCAGCTCTGGCCGAGGCCGCTGACTTCGACGCGTGTCTCCGCCGCGTCCGAGCGGACCGACGGGCCGGGATCGCCCATGCGCTCCAGCAGCTTGTGCAGCAGCCAGACGGGTGCCGTGCCGCCGAGCACGATCGCCTGGGGATCGAAGATATTCTCAAGGCTGACGAGCGCCCGCGACAGCGCTGACGCCGCGCCATCCAGCCAGGCCTGCGGCAAGGTTTCCGGCGCAAGCGGTGCGTCCGCCGGCAGAAGGTGCCGAAGCCCATCGAGTGCCAGATAGCCGTGCAGGCAGCCGCGGTTGCCGCAATGGCATTTCGGTCCCTTGGGATCGATGAGGATGTGGCCGAACTCGCCGGCGTTACCACGCCCGCCATGCACCGGCACGCCGCCCTGCACGATGGCGCCGCCCACGCCTTCGCCGAGGAACAGATAGAGGAAATCGCCGCGTCCCTTGGCCTGGCCATGGGTGTATTCTGCCATGGCGGCGGCATTGGCGTCGTTTTCGAACACCAGGGGCGCCGACGCAAACAACGCCTCGAACGGCTTGGCGAACTCCGCCTGCGCATCGGCGAGACCGCCTGTGGCCGACCAGCGGCTGGCGAGTGGACGCGAGACGACGACACCAGTGCCGAGCCGCGACAGCCGGCCAGCCGCGGCATCAATCTCGCGCGAAATAACCTTGAGCGCGTCCACTCGCTGGCCATGATCGCCGTCGAAGGCACGCGCCTCGGGCCGCGCCAGGACATTGCCGGCGAGGTCGGTGGCGATGGCGTGGCAGAGGCCGGCCGCGACATGCAGGCCGAGGCAATAGCCGGCGCCCGGATTGATCTCGATGTCGATCTGCGGCTGGCCGCGCTGGCCGCGACGGCGGCCGGTCTCGCGCACCAGCCCGGTGTCGATCAGATCCTCGATGATGTTGCGGATGCCCTGCGGGGTGAGGCCGGAAAGCCGCGCCAGCTCGACGCGCGACAGGCTGCCGTGGCGGCGCAACGCGTCGAGCACGACGGTGCGGTTGTAGCGCCGGGTGAGAGTCGCCGAATTGCCGTTGGCCATGTTTCCTCCCTCGATTCCGGTCTCGCTAGCATATAAAAGTAAAACAACGAAATTTCTTTATTGACTCCGGAGTGGCTTCCTCTAGCCTCGCGGCGGATCGAACAGGCTCGCCATGGGGACGGGTCGCAGGCCGAAGGAGGAAAAGTTGATGCAGTCGATCGACCGCGTGAAGCTGAGGGAGATGTTTGCGCCGCCTGGCGACCTGGTGGTGCAGAAGGTGCTGGACCGGCTCGACAAGCACTGTTTGCATTTCCTGTCGCTGTCGCCGTTCCTGCTGATCGCGACGCAAGGGAACAACGGCGCCGACGTATCGCCGCGCGGCGACCCGGCCGGTTTCGTCAAGGCGATCGACAGGCAGACGATCCTGATCCCCGACCGGCCCGGCAACAACCGGCTCGACACGATGGAAAACATCCTCGACAACCCGAGCGTCGGCTGCCTGTTTTTGGTTCCTGGGCTGGGCGAAATCCTGCGCATCAATGGCGAGGCCGACCTCGTCGTCGGGCCGGAACTGGAGCAGCTCGCCTTCCAGGGCAAGACACCGCCGGTCGCCATCCGCATAAGGATACGCGAGGCGCTGTTCCACTGCGCCAAGGCGGTCATCCGCTCCAAGGTCTGGAATCCGACAACCTTTGCTAAGCGCGAGGATTTCCCGCCGCTGGGCGCGGTGTTGGCCGACCAGATCGCCGGTCTCGACAAAGACGAGATGATCGAATGGATCCGCGTGGGCGACCAGCGGACGCTTTACTGAGGTGTGACATGATCGAAATCAGCTTCACCGAGGCCGATGGCAACACGCGCACCCTGAGCGCCGAATCCGGCGGCACGCTGCTCAATGCCATACTCGGCGCCGGCATCAAGGGCATCGTCGCCGAATGTGGCGGCGGTTGTTCGTGCGGCACCTGCCATGTGCATGTCGCCCGTGAATGGACTGACAGACTGCCCGCACCGGCCGACGACGAAACCGACATGCTGTCGCTGGCCGAGGGCGTGACCGAACAGAGCCGTCTCGCCTGCCAGATCAGGCTGGTGCCCGAACTTAACGGGCTCAGCGTGGCGCTGCCGGGAGCAGCCTGATGCAGCGCATCGTCATCGTCGGTGCCGGCCATGCCGGGGTCCAGGCGGCTGCCTCGCTGCGCGACCAAGGCTTTAGCGGAGCGATCGAGCTCGTCAGCGCGGAAAATGCATTGCCCTATCATCGCCCGCCGCTGTCGAAACGCTTTGCCGAAGGGCTGACCGACGCGGCGATCGCGCTCAGGCCGGCGGCCTTCTATTCGGCGCAAGACATCAGTCTGCGGCGAGCCACGGTGGTGGAGGAGATCGACGCCAGCGAACAGCGCCTGACGCTGAGCACCGGCGAACAGCTCGCCTATGACCAGTTGATCCTTGCAACAGGCTCCCGCAACCGCAGGCTCGAGGTTCCGGGCGAAGAGCTGAGCGGCATCGTCTCGATCCGAAATCTCGGCGATGCGTACCGGCTGGCCACATCCGTCGTCATCGGCACGAGGGCCTTCGTCGTCGGCGCAGGTTATCTCGGTCTTGAAGTGGCGGCTGCCCTCGCCAAGCGGGGCGTGAAGGTCACTGTCGCCGCATCGCGTCCGCTGCCGCTTGGGCGGTCGGTGTCCCCTGATACAGCGAGCGTGCTGGCGACGGCGCTGCGGGACATGGGCATCGAGACGATTGTCGGTGCCGGTATTTCCGGCTTCGAAGGCAATGGCCGGCGGATATCGGGAGTGCGGTTCGCTGACTGCAGCCTGTACGAGACGGACCTGGTGGTCATCGGAATAGGGGCCGTGCCCAATGTCGAGCTGGCCCAGCATGCGGGGGTCGAGGTCGACGACGGCGTCTTGGTCGACGCGGCGCTGGCGACCTCGGCGGCCGGCATATCGGCCATCGGCGACTGCGTGCGAGTTCGGGGCATTGCGCGCCTGGAAAGCGTCGCCAATGCAACCTTTCAGGCCCGCTGCATTGCGGCCCGGCTCTGCGGTAGACCGGCGCCCGCGGCAGAGACGCCGTGGTTCTGGAGCGACATTGGCGATCTCAAGCTGAAGATGGTCGGACTGCGGCAGCCTGACGACGTGGTGCGGACGCTAACGGCCGACGGCGGCCACGTCGCGTTGTGCTTCCGCAACGGCGAACTCGCTGCAGTCGAGACGATCAACGCCAACCGCATTCATGTGGCTGCGCGGCGCATTCTCGATGCGGGCGTCCAACTCGGAGTGGACGCGGTATGTGCCCCCGATTTCGACATGGTCGCTCTCGCGAAGTCGCTCGCCGCGCGACCGATCGAGGCTTCACGCGCGGCGTAGCTGCAGCGTACGAAAGGGCCGCCGTGTGCCTGTGCGACTACCCGCCCATGCCGCTGCGCGGCAGATGGATGAGTTCGCCAAAGCGGGCGCGGAGCTTGTCGTCGGTCGCCTTCGAAACATGCCTTGGGAAGCGTTCGGCGAGCACGCGCTTCTTTTCGGCAATGGCCTTGCCGAGCAGGTCGGGCTTGCCTTTCTCGTTCCATTCCTTGGGCGAGAAGCGATCGGCGACGGCGGGATAAAAATACTCCGTCTGCATCAGCCTCAGCGTCTGCTCGTTGCCGAGATAGTGGCCGGGGCCGTTGAGGCATACTTCGGAGATGGTGGCGATTGACAGCGCCTCGTCCGAAACCTCGATGCCACGCACGCAGCGCAGGCATTGGCCCAGCATATCGTTGTCGATGATCAGGCTCTCCAGGCAGAAGCCGAGCAGCGAGGCATGCATGCCCGCGGACTCATAGACCAGATTGAGGCCCGACAGCCCCGCCATGACATTGGTGATGCCCTTCTCGTAGCCGGACTGAATATCGGGCAGCTTGGAGTCGGCCATGCCGGCGGCCGAGCCTCCGGGCAGGTCGTAGAATTGGGCCATCTGGGCGCAGGCGGCCGTCAGCAGCGCCTGCTCGGCCGAGCCGCCGGACATGGCGCCGGTGCGCAAATCGGAGACGAAGGGCCAGGTGCCGAAGATTGCCGGGTGCCCCGGTTTCAGCGCGTTGACATAGACGAGGCCGGCCAAAACTTCTGCCACTGCCTGGACGACAGCGCCGGCAATTGCCGCCGGTGCCGTAGCCCCAGCCTGACCGGCGGACAGCAAAAGAATCGGGATGCCGCCTTCGACACAAGCTTCGAGCACGCCGCAGGCATCCTCGGCGAACTTCATCGGCGGCACGACGAAACAGTTGGAATTGGAGACGAAGGGCCGGGCGCGGAAGTTCTCCTCGCCGCCGGCAATTTCGTAAAGCATCTCCAGTGCCGGCGCGACGTTCTCGCGCACGGTGAAGCTGGTGCCGACATGCTTGGAAGTGCCGGAGACGCAGGCGTAGAGCGTGTTGAAATCCATCTCCAGCGGATCGGGAATGTCGCGCGGCACCATCGGCCGCTGGAAGAAGTGGATGTTGTCGAGCCCGTCGACGATGCGGGCGGCGTCATAGATGTCCTGCAGCAGGCTTTCGCGATATTCGCGCTTCTCGACGTCGACGAGGTGAACGGCGGCACCCGCCGTGCCGTAATGGACCCGCTTGCCCTGGATCACCATGTCGTGCTTGGAGTCCTGGCCGCAAAGCGTGAAGTTGCGGGCGGCGTTCCTGATGGTGGACAGCACCAGCGCGCGGGGGAAGCGGATGCGGCCGTCATCGCTGTAGGTGGCGCCGACCCGTTTCAGCGCCTCGATGCAACTCGGGATGGCGTTGGCGAAGCCGACGGTTTCAAGCAGCGTCAGCACCGCCTCGTGGATACGCTCGAGTTCGTTCTGGCCGAGCGGTTTGAAATGGCCGCCTTCGAGGCCGGCGCGGACAGGGCGTATGTCCTCGGCCAGGGGTGCTGAACGCAGCGCTCGTCGCGCCTCGCGCCCGCCGGATCGGCGTGAGCGTTGGTCTGCCAATGCGTCATGCGTTTCCGCGACTGCTGGCATGCATATCCTCCGATTTTTGTGAGGCTGGCCCGCAGTGATTATGCCACCGTCGTTCAGCCTCGTTCCCTGGAGACGACTATGCCGCGTCCATTGGCCCAAGCCATGGGCCAGCGGATTGTGCGAGATATGCCAGATACAAATGCAAACCGGCGGCCCGAAAGGACCGCCGGCAAACAAGATCGGAAGAGGTTTCAGGCGGCGGCGGGACGACGTCCGGCAGCGGTCGCAAGCTCGCGGATTCCGGGCTCGATATGCTGGAGGGCGATCGAGGAAATGCCAAGCCGCATAAAGCGTGTAGGCTTGTCGCTGTGCTCGAAGAAGCGCTCGCCCGGCTCGATGATGACCGAGCGTGCCGCAGCCGCCGCCGCAAGGCCGCGGGAGTCGGTTCCGCGCGGTCCTTCCAGCCACAGCGACGTGCCGCCTGCGGCATCGGTCGCCTGCCAATCTGGCAGGAATGCTGACATAGCCTGGACCAATCGTTTGCGCCTCTCGCCGAATGCGGTCGACAGGCGGCGCACCAGCGCCTCGTGATGGCCGAGCGACAGGAACAGCGCGACCGCGCGCTGGTTGTTGGCTGGCGGATGGCGCAGCATGAAACGGCGCAGGGCGCGCAGCTCCGAGATCAGCCCGGCGGAGGCGACGATGTAGCCAAGGCGCAGGCCAGGGGCGAGCGTCTTCGACATCGAGCCGACATAGACGACGCGGCCCGAGCGGTCGAGGCTCTTCAGCGCCTGCTGCGGTGCCTCGTCGAGCAACTGGCTGTCATAGCCGTCCTCGATGATGATCTGGTTGTTGCGCATGGCGCGCGCCAGAAGATCCTGCCGGCGCTCGGCGCTGAGCGGCACCATGGTCGGGCACTGATGGCTCGGCGTGACGAAGACAAAGCCCGCATCCGACGGGATGGCCGAGGTGACGATGCCCTGCTGGTCCACCGGCACGGGCTCGATATCGGCGCCGGCGAGGCGGAAGATCGAGCGCGCATCCGGGTAGCCCGGGTCCTCCATCGCCACCTTCGACCCCTTGGTCATCAGCAGCGAGGCAAGCATGTAGAGCGCGTTCTGGGCACCCAGCGTGACGATGATCTCGTCGGGATTGGCGAAGATGCCGCGACGCGGCAGCAGTCGCGCCTGGATCTGCTCGATCAGAAGCGGGTCGTCGCGGTCGACCATGTCGGCCGCCCAGTTGCGGATCTCGAGCACGGCCAGCGCCATGCGGTTGCATTCGCGCCATTCGGCGGTCGGAAACAGGGTCGGGTCGAACTGGCCGTAGACGAACGGATAGGATGACTTGATCCAGTTGTCGAGCTTGGCCGGCGGCTGCATGTCGGAGGCGGCGATCTGCCGACGCGCCTTCCAATCGATTTCATTGGCCTGGTCGGGGGCCTTCTGCTGCGGCTTGGCCGGCGTCGCCAGAACTTCGGGATTGACGAAATGGCCGCGACGCTCGCGCGCCACGAGGAAGCCCTGATCGACCAGTTGCTGGAAAGCAAGCACCACCGTGCCACGCGCCACGCCGAGCTTTTCGGCAAGAATTCGGCAGGATGGCAGCGGCATTGACGCCGCGATCTGCCTGTCGAGAATGGCCGCCACGATCGCCTGCCGGATCTGGGCCTGAAGGGTCTGGCCCGATTCCGCCGAGATCCTGAAGAGGCCGGACCAGATCGCCGTGTCGTTTCGCTGTGGCATAGTGACGTTTCCTGCATGTCCAGTCTTTTTGATTTTGCTGGACCATAGAAAGCTATCCTTGGCTCAACGTCTTGCACCAATCAATTTTTCTAATCCTTGGGATTTATGCCAGTGAACTTTCCGGTTCCAGTTGCGGAAGTCTTCGGTTGAACCGATTGAAATTTGCCACGATAGTCCGCCGCGGCATTTCTCAATGAGTCCCCAGGTCTGCTAGGATGATGCCAGCAGCTGACAATCCCCGGAGGTCCCAGGTGATCGACCAACCCTTCAAGGCGGCACTGGCCGCGCTTCGCAACCACCATCAGGACGCGCAGATGAACATGCGCGCGGCGTTTGCCTCCGATCCCAGGCGCTTCAAGAGCTTTTCGGTCACTGACGGCGACCTTCTGTTCGACTGGTCGAAATGCGCTGTCGATGCCGAGGCCATGTCGCTGCTGGAAAAACTGGCGCTTGTCGTCGACCTGCCCGGACGGCGCGCGGCGATGTTCCGCGGCGACCGCATCAACGTAACAGAGGACCGCGCGGTGCTGCACACCGCATTGCGCAATCCCAAGGGTGAGCCGGTCATACTCGACGGCCACGACGTGACCATTGACGTTCATGCCGTGCTCGACGCGATGTCGGCCTTTGCCGATGCCGTCCGCTCGGGCAAGGCCGCTGGCGCCACCGGCAAGAAGATCACCGACGTCGTCAACATCGGCATCGGCGGCTCCGATCTCGGCCCGGCCATGGCAACGCTGGCGCTGTCGCCCTACCATGACGGACCGCGTTCGCATTACGTCTCCAATGTCGACGGCGCCCACATCCACGACACGCTGAAGGGGCTGAATGCCGAGACGACGCTGTTCATCATCGCGTCGAAGACCTTCACCACCGTCGAGACCATGACCAATGCCGAGACGGCGCGACGCTGGGTGCAGGCAGCACTGGGCGCCAACGCCGTGGGCCAGCATTTCGCCGCCGTGTCGACCGCACTCGACAAGGTGGCTGCCTTTGGCATCGAAAAGGACCGCGTCTTCGGCTTTTGGGACTGGGTCGGCGGCCGCTATTCCCTTTGGTCGGCGATCGGCCTGCCGATCATGATCGCGGTCGGCCCGAAGAATTTCGGCGAATTCCTCGCCGGCGCGCACGCCATGGACAAGCACTTCGTCGAGGCCCCGCTGCTCAAGAACATCCCGGTGCTGATGGGCCTCGTCGGCTTCTGGAACCGGGTGGTCTGCAATCATCCGGCACGCGCGGTCATCCCCTATGACCAGCGCCTGTCGCGGCTGCCGGCCTATTTGCAGCAGCTCGACATGGAATCGAACGGCAAGAGCGTGACGCTGGCCGGCGGCGGCGTGGTGACGCCGACCGGCCCGCTGGTCTGGGGCGAACCGGGCACCAACGGCCAGCACGCCTTCTTCCAGCTTTTGCACCAGGGCACCGATTTCATCCCGGTCGAGTTCCTGGCGGCGGCCGAAGGCCATGAGCCGGACCTCCAGGAGCATCACGACCTCTTGCTCGCCAACTGCCTGGCGCAATCGGAAGCGCTGATGAAGGGGCGCACGCTCGAAGAGGCGCGGCGGCAGATGCTGACCAAGGGCATGAAGCCCGAAGAGGTCGACAAGATCGCGCCGCATCGCGTCTTCTCGGGCAACCGTCCGTCGGTGACCATTCTCTACCGCAAGCTCGACCCGTTCACGCTTGGCCGGCTGATTGCGCTCTACGAGCACCGCGTCTTCGTCGAGGCGCAGCTGTTTGGGATCAACGCCTTCGACCAATGGGGCGTAGAACTGGGCAAGGAACTGGCCACCGGACTGCTGCCTGTCGTCCAGGGGCGGGAAAATGCCGCGCGAAGCGACGCCTCGACAGCCGGCTTGGTGGAGCATATTCACCGGCTAAGGGCATCGAGCGGCCAGTCGGACGCTTGAAGAACGCTCCAGGTTTCTAGACCCACGCGCCGCCCCGAAAATCGAAACGGATTTTCGGGGCGGCGCAGAATTTCAGATCCGCATCGTGTGTTCCGAAGATCCGGGGCGCGATGCGCAGGGAGTAAATGATTTGCGGGGCATCAAGGGCATCCTCTTCGACAAGGACGGCACGCTCGTCGACTTCCAGGCGACGTGGTTCGCCATCGGCGACCACATGGCGATGAAGGCTGCGGGCGGCGACCGCAAGCGCGCCGATGCGCTGATGACGGCAGCCGGCTACGACTTCGATGCCCATTGCTTCAAGGCCGACTCGGTGTTTGCCGCGGGCACCAATGCCGACATCGTCGAGCTCTGGTATCCCGAGGTCGATGATGCCGAGCGGGCGGCGATGGTCAAGCATTTCGACCAGGTGACGGCAGAGGAAGGCGCGGCCAAGGCCGTGGCGCTGCCGGGCAGCAAGGACGCGCTGGCAAGCCTGCACAGCGCCGGCTTCAAGCTTGGCGTCGCCACCAACGATTCGACCGGTGGAGCCGAGAAGACGCTGCTGTCGCTGGGCGTCGCCCAGATGTTCGACGCTGCCTATGGTTATGACGCGGTCGCCAACCCCAAGCCGGCACCGGATGCGATCCACGCCTTTTCCGACCTCACCGGCTTGAAGCCGTCGGAGATCGCCATGGTCGGCGACAATCGCCACGACCTCGAAATGGCGAGGGCCGGCGGTGCGCTGGCGATCGCCGTGCTGTCGGGCACCGGCACGCGGGAATCGCTGACGCCGATGGCCGATGTGGTGCTCGATTCAATCGCTGACCTGCCGGCCTTCCTCGCCCGCGAGGCCTGAGGGGCCTGCCGCGTTCATCGACCTGCTCCCAGGGACACTCCAATGGCTGATGAGCTGACCATCCGTCGGGCGACCCGCGAAGACCTGCCCGAACTGGTGCAACTCTATCGCCATCTTGTGCCCGACGATATGCCGGTCGGTACCGAGCAGGCGGAGGACATCTGGGAACGCTTCTCGCATTACGGGCCGAGCGGCATCTTCCTCGGGTTGGTCGATGGCGAGCAGGTGGCAACCTGCACGCTGGTGGTGGTACCCAACTTCGTCCGCAGCGGCGCCAACTACGCGCTGATCGAGAATGTGGTGACGCATGCCGACTTCCGTGGCCGGGGCCACGGCAAGGCCGTGCTGCTTGCGGCCGTGGACGCCGCATGGTCGCTCGGCTGCTACAAGGTGATGCTGCTCACCGGCTCGAAGGAACCGGCGACGCTGGGGTTCTATCGCAACGCCGGGTTCCAGACGACGAAGACGGGGTTTGAGATGCGAAGGCTTCCAGCGCGAGAAGCGTGAAGCGGTTTGTTCGAAGCGCGATCGCTCAGTGTGCTTGCGCCTTCGGATCGACTTGATCCTTGACCCGCAGGTGATCTTTCGGCAGCCGCGAACGGGCAATACGTCATCTGTCGTATTTCTGCTTCGAGTGGAGCAGTCTCCGGGTGCCAGCGCGCTCGGTTGACCGCTCGGCGATGAAGAATGTCCGTGTTGAAGTGACGACTATCCCAGCAGGTACCTCGCCGCACCGGTCGAGGCGATGCCCAGCAGCACTGTCGGCAGCATCGACAGGCGGGTTGCGCAAAGCACCGTAACTGCGAGGCCGAGGAGGTCGGCGGGGCGGTCGGCGACGAAGGCGGGGGCGATGACAGAGATGAGGACGCAGCCGGGTGCGGCCTCCATGACAGCGGTGGCGCGGGCGCTGAGGGTGCGGTTGCGCAGGAGCACGTAGCCGCCGACACGGGTGAAATAGGTGACGGCGGCCATCAGCAGGATGGTCACGAGGTTCAGAAGATCGATCATGCGTCACCTGCGAGGTAGTAGGCGGCGGCCAGGCCGGAGGCGGCGCCGGCGGCGATGAACCAGGCGCCGGGCAGCACGAGGTGGGTGACGGCTGCGACCACGAGGCTGACCAGCCAGGGGCGAGCCGCAGCCGCCGTCGTCCACATGCCGCGCATCAGCACGAGGAACACGGCGGGAAACGCCATGTCGAAGCCGAGCGCGTCGATGTCGCCCATGACAGGGCCGAGCAAGGCGCCTGCGGTGGTGAAGGCAACCCAGGCGACATAGACCGCGAGCGACGCGCCCATGTAGTAGGGCAGGCTGAAGGCAGGCAGCGACGTGCCGGTGGCGGCGCGTTCCTTGCTGTCTGCGAGCGACATTGCCCAGCTTTCGTCGCACATGAAAAACAGCGAGGCGAAGGCCTTGCGTTTCGAAAGGTGCCGTAGATAGGGCGCGAGCGCCGCCCCCATCAGCAGGTGGCGACTGTTGACCAGGAGCGTGACGGCGACGATCAGCAGGATGTGGGGCGGCGAACTCCAAAGCTGGATGGCCGCGAACTCCGAGCCGCCGGCGAAGTTTAGCCCGGTCATCAATGGCACTTCGAGGCCGCTCAGGCTCTTGCGCGCCGCCTGCGCGCCGAGAACCAGGCCGTAGGGCACGATGCCGAGCAACACGGGCATGCAGGCGGCGATGCCGCGCCGGAACTCCGATCCGGTGGTGGCGCCGGCATTTGCCGCCAGCGCGGGGGCTTGGATGATGGTCATGCGACAGCGTCGGCGCGCCGGCGGCGCGCGCGTCCTTCGGTTCGTTGAGGGCGGTTCGTTGCGGGATCGATGGCTGAATGAGTATGCTGATTTCGTCGCAATCGGGTTGCGAATATGGCAGCGAAATGAGAAAAATTGGCAGAATGGACCAAGATGTACTTTCGGGATGAAATCTGATGCCAATCCAGCTCGATGATATCGACCGACGCATCCTGCGTGCCCTGCAGCGCAACGGGCGGCTGCCCAACAATGAACTGGCGCGCGAGGTCGGGCTGTCGCCGTCGCCCTGCCTGCGGCGGGTCAAGCTGCTGGAGGATGCAGGGGTGATCGACCGCTATGTTGCACTGGTCAATCCGAGCAAGATCGGCAAGGGGCAGACCTTCTTCACCCGCATCTGGCTGCAGGCGCAGGATGAGGACACGATCGAGCACTTCGCCCGCGAGATTTCGCGCTTTCCCCAGGTGCTGGAATGTTACCTGATGCTGGGCGACTGCGACGCCATGGTGCGCATCGTTGCCGCCGACATCGACGAATATCGCCGCTTCCAGTCGGAACATCTGAGCCGCATCAAGGGCGTGCAGAACGTCAAGACCGACGTGCCGAGCCAGATCATCAAGCGGACGTCGGAACTGCCGCTATGAGATTCAGGTGAGGCCGGTCTGACTTGGAATCTCGGCGGTGTGCCAGGCAAAGAAAAAGCCCGCCTGATGGCGGGCTCTTGATGATGACGGTCGAAACCCGACTATCCCCTCAGTTCGCGCCTGAGAATCTTGCCGACATTGGTCTTCGGCAGTTCGGTGCGGAACTCGATGTATTTCGGGCGCTTGTAGCCGGTGAGGTTTTCGCGGCAGTAGGCGAGCAGGGTCTCGGCCGACAGGTCGGGATCCTTGCGCACGACGAACAGCTTGGGCACTTCGCCCGAATGCTCGTCCGGCACGCCGATGGCTGCGACCTCGAGCACGCCGGGGTGCTGGGCGACGACGTCCTCAAGTTCGTTCGGATAGACGTTGAAGCCCGAGACCAGGATCATGTCCTTCTTGCGGTCGACGATCTTGGTGTAGCCGGTCTCGTCCATGAAGCCCATGTCGCCCGACTTGAAGTAGCCGTCGGAGGTCATGACCTTGGCGGTTTCGTCCGCGCGGTTCCAGTAGCCTGCCATGACCTGCGGGCCCTTGATGCAGATCTCGCCGACCTCGCCGAGCGCAACATCCCTGCCGTCCTCGTCGCGGATGGCGATGTCGGTGGAGGGCAGGGGCAGGCCGATGGTGCCGGTGAAGTCGGGCGACGAGCACTTGTTGGCGGTCGCCACAGGCGAGGTTTCCGACAGGCCGTAGCCCTCAGTGATGTGGTTGCCGGTGAGCTTCTTCCAGCGCTCGGCCACGGCCCGCTGCACGGCCATGCCGCCGCCGAGCGACAGGATCAGGCCCGAGAAGTCGAGCTTGCGGAAGTCCTCGTTGTTGCACAGCGCGTTGAACAGCGTGTTGAGGCCCGGGAAGATGTTGAAGTTGAACTTCTTCAGCTCCTTGACGAAGCCGGGGATGTCGCGCGGGTTGGGGATGAGCACGTTGAGCGCCCCTTGCTGCATGCCCATCAGCGCGTTCACCGTGAGTGCGAAGATATGGTAGAGCGGCAGCGCGCAGATGAAGGTCAGATGCGGCGGCTTGGGCCGAACCGTGTAGGCATCTTCCACCCACAGCGCCAGCTGGGCGACGTTGGCGAGCACGTTGGAGTGGATCAGCATCGCGCCCTTGGAGACGCCTGTCGTGCCGCCGGTATATTGCAGGAAGGCGATGTCGGTGGCGGCGACCTCGACGGGCTTCAGCTGCCTGGCCTGGCCTTCGTGCAGGGCGGCCATGAACTTGACGTGGCCCGGCAGCGACCAGGCCGGCACCAGCTTCTTGACCTTGCGCACCACCAGGTTGACCAGGATGCCCTTGACGCCGAGCATCTCGCCCATCGAGGCGACGACGACATGCTTGACATTGGTCTTGGCGACGACCGCCTGCAGCGTGGTGGCGAAGTTCTCGAGGATAACGATTGCCTCGGCGCCCGAATCCTTGAGCTGGTGCTCGAGTTCGCGCGGCGTATAGAGCGGGTTGACGTTGACCACCGTGTAGCCGGCGCGCAGCACCGCCATCATCGCGACGGGATATTGCAGCACGTTGGGCATCATGATCGCGACGCGCGCGCCCTTGGCGAGGCCCTTCGACTGGAGCCAGGCGGCAAAGGCGGTCGACATGCGGTCGAGCTCGCCATAGGTCAGTGACTTGCCCATGCACGAGAACGCCGGCCGGCCGGCATATTGGTGGCAGGCAGCGGCGAGCAGGTCGCCGATCGACTGATGGGCCAGCGGCGCGATCTCGCTCGCCATGTTGGCGGGGTAGCTCTTGAGCCAAGGCTTTGGGTCGGCCTTGGCGGCCGGCTTGGCCAATGTGGCTGCGGTGGGTTTGGCTGCCGAGCCGTTCATCTTGGCCGGTGTGATTGCGGCCAGCGCGGCGGGGGCGGCTTTCGCCGGGGATGCAGCCTTTTTGGCAGCCGGCTTCTTCGCTGCAGGTTTGGCCTCGGCCTTTGCCGGAGCGGCGACCTTTGCGGGCGCGGCCGGCTTCAGTTCTTTCGCCGCAGGAGCCTTTGTTGCTGATGCCGCGACCTTGGCCGCTTTGGTGGCGGATTTCGCTGCAGGAGCAACAGTGTTCTTTGCCGGACTCTTTGCTGCTGCGGGCTTGGCGGCGGCAGGAGCAGCAGTGCTCTTCGCTGGTGCAGGCTTCGGGGCAGTCTTTGCAGCAGGCTTTGCTTCAGCGGCTTTGGCAGGCGCAGCCTTTGCCGGCTTGGCCGCGGTGACCTTGGCTTCAGTCTTTGGAGCAGGCGCCTTGGGCGCTGCGGCCTTCGCTCCCGTAGCCTTCGCGGCGGCTTTGGCCGGGGCCTTTTCGGCGACAGGCTTTGCAGCCGGCTTGGCGACGGCCTTCGGAGCGGCCTTGGTCTCCGTTTTGGCTGTTTCGGCCGGCTTGGCCGCCGCTTTCGTAGCGGTGGTCTTTGGGGTGCTCGCCTTGCCCGACGATTTTGCCAATTGCGCCTCCCTGGCTGTTCTTGTGTTTCCGGCCTGATGGTCGCCGGTTTTTCGGAGCCCCCTTTTGGTCGCAGCGCTTCAAGAACAGTGCCGCGTTGGGGCATGTTGTAGATTGTTTGTATTGCCAGCTGACGTTAACGGCAAGTATCACCCAGCGTCAGCTTTCCCGATGAAATCTAGAATGTTGAAAACGGCCCCGTCGACCGCCGTTGGTTGTGAATTGTCGCGGTCGGATTTGATTAAGCATGCTCTTGTGAAAGCGCGGCCGAAGTCGAACGCGGGCAAAGCACAATCAATGCTGCAATATACGACTATGGCGAAGCCGGTTGTGGGTAAATTATTCTGCTTACCAAACGGCAGGTAGGTGGGGAGTTCCAAAGCTGAATGAACGGTGCTTATATGCGCGCCTGCGAGCCTGTCAGGTAGGGGCTTGGGAAATCATTAGGGAGTGTTCAATGATTAAAAAAACGACCTTTGCGGCCGCGTTGCTGGCTGCAACCGTCCTGAGCGGTGCGGCGAGCGCTAAGACGTTCGTTTACTGCTCGGAAGGTTCGCCGGAGGGCTTCGATCCGGGTCTGTACACCGCCGGTACGACGTTCGACGCGTCTGCGCACACCGTCTACAACCGCCTGCTCGAGTTCAAGAAGGGCACCACCGAGACCGAGCCGGGCCTGGCCGAAAGCTGGACGATTTCCGACGATGGCCTGGAGTACACCTTCAAGCTGCGTCCGGGCGTCAAGTTCCAGACCACCGAGTTCTTCACGCCTTCGCGTGAGCTGAACGCCGACGACGTCGTCTTCTCCTATGAGCGCCAGCTCAAGGCCGACAATCCCTGGAACAAGTACGTGACCGGCGCTTCGTGGGAATACGCAGCCGGCATGGGCTTCCCGGAAGTCATCAAGTCGGTCGAGAAGGTCGACGACATGACCGTCAAGTTCGTGCTGACCCGCAAGGAAGCACCGTTCCTGGCCAACATCGCCATGCCGTTCGCTTCGATCATGTCGAAGGAATATGCCGACAAGCTGCAGGCCGATGGCAAGATGAACCAGCTGAACCAGATGCCGCTCGGCACCGGTCCGTTCAGCTTCGTCGCCTACCAGCAGGACGCCATCATCCGCTACAAGGCCAACCCGGATTACTGGGGCGGCAAGCAGAAGATCGACGACCTCGTCTTCGCGATCACCCCTGACGCATCGGTTCGTTTCCAGAAGCTGAAGGCCGGCGAATGCCACCTGATGCCGTTCCCGAACGCTGCCGACGTCGCTGCGATGAAGGCTGACTCGAACCTGAAGGTGATGGAGCAGGAAGGCCTGAACGTCTCGTACCTGGCCTACAACACCACCCAGGCTCCGTTCGACAAGGTTGAGGTCCGCAAGGCTCTGAACCAGGCCATCAACAAGCAGGCCATCGTCGACGCCGTGTTCCAGGGTGCAGCTACCCCTGCAACCAACCCGATCCCGCCGACCATGTGGTCGTACAACAAGGCCGTCGAAGACGACAAGTACGATCCGGAAGCAGCGAAGAAGGGTCTTGAAGCCGCTGGCGTCAAGGATCTCAAGATGAAGGTATGGGCGATGCCGGTTTCGCGTCCCTACATGCTCAACGCCCGCCGCGCTGCCGAGTTGATCCAGTCCGATTTCGCCAAGGTTGGCGTCACGGTCGAGATCGTCTCCTACGAGTGGGCCGAGTACCTCGACAAGTCGAAGGCCAAGGATCGTGACGGCGCCGTCATCCTCGGCTGGACCGGCGACAATGGTGATCCGGACAACTTCCTCGACACCCTGCTCGGCTGCACGGCCGTTGGCGGCAACAACCGCGCTCAGTGGTGCGACAAGGACTTCGACGCTCTGGTGAAGAAGGCCAAGGACACCACCGACGTAGCTGAGCGCACCAAGCTCTACGAAGAGGCCCAGGTCGTGTTCAAGAAGCAGGCCCCTTGGGCGACCCTCGACCACTCGCTGTCGGTTGTGCCGATGCGCAAGGGCGTTGAAGGCTTCGTTCAGAGCCCGCTCGGCGACTTCGCCTTCGACGGTGTTGACATCACGGAGTAAGGTTGCCTAAACAAGGCCAACCTGGGTTGGGGCGCTTGGATGACAAGCGCCCCAATGCACATTTTGTGCTACCCTTACCTTTCTCGGAACATTCACTTAAAGGTTCGACATGCTCCGGTTCCTGTTGGGACGGCTAGCCGTCCTCATCCCGACATTCGTCGGGGTTTCCATCATTGCATTCTCATTCATCCGGCTTCTTCCCGGCGATCCCGTAGCCCTCCTTTCGGGCGAACGTGTCATGTCTCCCGAGCGCCACGCGGAAATCTCTGCCCAGCTCGGCTTCGACCGGCCCATCGTCGTCCAGTATCTCGACTATCTCTGGGGTGTCGTACAAGGCGACTTCGGCACCTCGATCGTCACCAAGCGGCCTGTCATCGACCAGTTCTTCGAGCTGTTCCCGGCGACCGTCGAGCTTTCGCTCTGCGCCATCATCTTTGCTGTCGTGCTCGGCATTCCCGCCGGCATGATCGCCGCCATCAAGCGCGGTTCCTTCGCCGACCAGGCGATGATGGGCACCGCACTCGTCGGCTTCTCGATGCCGATCTTCTGGTGGGGCCTGCTGCTGATCATGCTTGTTTCCGGCATGCTGGGGTGGACACCCGTCTCCGGCCGCATCTCGCTGATGTTCTATTTCCCGCCCGTCACCGGGTTCATGCTGATCGACTCGCTGTTGTCCGGCCAGGCCGGCGCGTTCAAATCGGCCGTCAGCCACCTGATCCTGCCGACGATCGTTTTGGGCACCATTCCGCTGGCCGTCATTGCGCGCCAGACGCGTTCGGCGATGCTCGAAGTGCTGTCGGAAGACTATGTGCGCACCGCGCGCGCCAAGGGCCTGTCGACCTTCCGTGTCGTCGGCATCCATGCGCTGCGCAACGCCATGATCCCGGTGGTCACCACTGTCGGCCTGCAGGTGGGTGTCATGCTCGCCGGCGCGATCCTGACCGAGACGATCTTCTCCTGGCCGGGCATCGGCAAGTGGATGGTCGATTCCGTATCGCGGCGCGACTACGCCGTCATCCAGGGTGGTCTTCTGCTGATCGCCGCCGTCATCATGTTGGTGAACCTCGCGGTCGACCTGCTGTACGGCCTCATCAATCCGCGTATCCGGCACTAGGAGGGCGTCATGTCTCAAGCTGCTGCAACCAGCGCCGTTTCGACTGACCCGTCCCGCAGGGCGCGTCTGGCCGAATTCTGGTACTATTTTTCCGAAAACCGCGGCGCCGTTATCGGCCTCGTGTTCTTCATCTTCCTGGTGCTTCTGGCGATCTTCGCGCCGCTGATCGCGCCGCACGATCCGACCCAGCAATACCGCGACGCGGTTCTGGTTCCGCCGTTCTGGCAGGAAGGCGGCCGCACCGACTTCCTGCTCGGCACCGACGCCGTCGGCCGCGACATGCTTTCGCGCCTGATCTTCGGCACCCAGTTCTCGCTGTTTGTCGGCGTCATCGTGACCACGCTGTCGCTCGTCGTCGGCGTCATCTTCGGTGTCATCGCCGGCTATTTCCGCGGCTGGGTCGACACGGCCATCATGCGCGTCATGGACATCATCCTGGCCTTCCCGTCGCTGCTGCTGGCCCTTGTGCTGGTCGCCATCCTCGGGCCTGGCCTGGTCAACGCGATGATCGCCATCTCGCTGGTCTACCAGCCGCATTTCGTGCGCCTGGCGCGCGCCGCGGTGATGAGCGAAAAGACCCGCGACTATGTCGTTGCCGCCAAGGTGGCGGGCGCAGGCAACATGCGCCTGATGTTCAAGACGATCCTGCCGAACTGCATGGCGCCCCTGATCGTCCAGGCGACCCTGTCGTTTTCGAGCGCTATTCTGGACGCCGCCGCACTCGGCTTCCTCGGCATGGGCGCACAGCCACCGACGCCGGAATGGGGCACGATGCTGGCCGAGGCCCGCGAGTTCATCCAGAGCAAGTGGTGGGTGGTGACGCTTCCGGGCGTGGCGATCCTGATCACAGTGCTGGCGATCAACCTGATGGGCGATGGCTTGCGCGACGCGCTCGACCCGAAGCTGAAGAGGTCCTGAGATGGCGCTTCTTGAAATCGAAAACCTGGTCGTCGAGTTCCAGACGGCCAGCGGCCCGTTCCGGGCAGTCAACGGCGTGTCGATGAAGGTGCACGAGGGGGAGGTTCTCGCCATCGTCGGCGAGTCCGGTTCGGGCAAGTCGGTGTCGATGCTGGCAGCGATGGGCCTGCTGCCCTGGACGGCCAACGTCACGGCCGACAAGCTGACCTTCAATGGCCGCGACCTGCTGTCGATGCCACCAGCCGAACGGCGCCAGATCATCGGCAAGGACATTGCCATGATCTTCCAGGAGCCCGTGGCGAGCCTCAATCCGTGCTTCACCGTCGGCTTCCAGATCGAGGAAGTGCTGCGTGTGCATCTGGGCCTCGACAAGGCCGCGCGCCGCAAGCGCGCGATCGAACTGTTCGATGCTGTCGGCATTCCCGACCCGGCCGAGCGTCTCGGCTCCTATCCGCACCAGATGTCGGGCGGCCAGTGTCAGCGCGTGATGATCGCGATCGCGATTGCCTGCAATCCGAAGCTGCTTATCGCCGACGAGCCGACCACGGCTCTCGACGTGACGATCCAGAAGCAGATCCTCGACCTGCTGATGAAGCTGCAGGCCGACCATGGCATGGGCCTTATCATGATCACCCACAACATGGGCGTCGTGGCCGAGACTGCCGACCGCGTGGTCGTGCAGTACAAGGGCCGCAAGATGGAAGAAGCCGACGTGCTGACGCTGTTCGAGAATCCGAAGAGCAACTACACGCGCGCTCTGCTCGCCGCCTTGCCTGACAACGCGACCGGCGACCGTCTGCCGACGATCTCCGAGCTGTTTGTCGACGACCAGATGGAAGGGGCAGCACGATGAGCGTCATTCTCGAAGCACGCAACATCGTGCGCGACTATCATGTGCCGGGCAGCCTGCTGAAAAAGGCCAAGACCGTGCACGCGGTCAAGGGCGTGAGCTTCAGCGTCGAGCAGGGCAAGACGCTTGCCATCGTCGGCGAAAGCGGCTGCGGCAAGTCCACGCTCGGCCGCATCCTGACGCTGATCGACCCGGCGACGTCGGGCGACCTGCTGATCGAAGGCAAGAAGATCGACATCGCCAAGGGCGACATGACGGCGGAGATGCGCCGCAAGGTGCAGATCGTCTTCCAGAACCCCTATGGCTCGCTCAACCCGCGCCAGAAGATCGGCGACATTCTCACCGAACCGCTGGTCATCAACACCAACACCCCTGCCGACGAACGTCGCGACCGGGCGATGACGCTGTTGAAGAAGGTTGGCCTCGAGGAGAAGCACTACAACCGCTACCCGCACATGTTTTCGGGCGGCCAGCGCCAGCGCATCGCCATCGCGCGCGCGCTGATGCTGAACCCGAAGCTTCTGGTACTGGACGAGCCGGTCTCGGCGCTCGACCTGTCGGTGCAGGCACAGGTGCTGAACCTGCTTGCCGACCTGCAGGACGAGTTCAAGCTGACCTACGTCTTCATCAGCCACGACCTCAGCGTCGTGCGTTACATCGCCGACGATGTGATGGTGATGTATTTCGGCGAGGCGGTCGAATATGGCAGCCGCGACGAGGTGTTTGCCGATCCCAAGCACAGTTACACCAAGACCCTGTTTGCCGCGACGCCGCGCGCCGATGTCGAAAGCATCCGCGCCCGCCTCGCCAGGAAGAAGGCTGCCTGACGGCACCCATCTTCCACTGACGGCTTGATGCATCGGCCCGGAGATCGATTTCGATTTCCGGGCCGATGCATTTTCAGCGGCGCGTGACGCGCTGTTGTTTGCACAATGAGCACAATGTTTTGGGCCACGGCCCCAAAACGCCAATTTCGTCTCTCGCAAAAGCTCTGGCGCCGATCATAATCCGCGGCATCGATTTGAAGGATCGGCCCTGATGCCGGGCCTGATGCATGGAGGCGGATATGGCGGGTTTTGATATTTCCAGGCGCAAGCTTTTGGCGGGGTCGGCGTTTCTCCTGGCCTCGACGGCCCTGCCGTCGATCGGCTGGAGCCAAGCGAAAAAGGGTGGACGGCTGGTTGTCGCCGCCGATTCCGAGCCGCGTAACCTCAATCCGGCCATCGTTGCCTCCAACGGCGTGTTCTTCGTGTCGAGCAAGGTGATCGAACCGCTTGCAGAAGCCTCGTTCGACGGCGAGGGCGGGCTCGCGCCACGGCTGGCGACGAGTTGGGAAGGCTCCGTGGACGGCCTGTCGGTAACCTTCAAGCTGCGCGAGGGTGTGACCTGGCACGACGGCAAGCCGTTCACCTCGGCCGACGTGGCGTTCTCGGCGCTCAACATATGGAAGCCGTTGCAGAATCTCGGTCGCGTCGTGTTCAAGAACCTGGAGGCGGTCGAGACGCCTGATGCGCACACGGCCGTCTTCAAGTTCTCCAAGCCGACGCCGCTGCAACTGATCCGCAACGCGCTGCCGGCGCTGACGTCGGTGGTGCCAAAGCACATCTACGAAGGCAGCGATATCGCCGCGAACCCCGCCAACAACGCGCCTGTCGGCACGGGCCCGTTCACGTTCGCCGAGCACAAGCCGGGAGAATATTACCGGCTCGCTCGCAACGACAAATATTGGGGCGAGAACGAGCCCGCGCTCGACGAGATCATCTATCGTGTGCTGCCCGACCGGGCAGCGGCGGCCGGCGCGCTGGAGGCCGAAGAGATCCAGCTCGCGGCCTTCTCGGCCGTGCCCTTGGCCGACCTCGAACGCATCTCCAAGGTGCCTGGCATCAAGGTGATATCAGAAGGCTATGAAGCGCTGACTTACCAACTGGTGGTCGAGATCAATCATCGCCGCAAGGAACTGGCAGACCTCAAGGTGCGCCAGGCGATCGCGCATACCATCGACAGGGACTTCGTCGTCAAGACGGTGTTCTTGGGTTACGCCAAGCCGGCGACCGGCATCGTGCCGCAGAATGACAAGCAGTTCTACACGCCCGACGTTGCGACCTACGGCTTCGACGTCGCCAAGGCAAATGCACTGCTGGACGAAGCCGGTTACGCCAGGAAGGACGACGGCAAGCGTTTTGCCCTGAAGCTTCTGCCGGCGCCCTATTTCAACGAGACCAAACAGTTTGGCGATTATCTGCGCCAGGCGCTGGCCGCAGTCGGCATCGAAGCCGAGATCGTCAACAATGACTCGGCCGCGCATCAGAAAGCCGTCTACACCGACCATGCCTTCGACATCGCCATTGCGCCGCCGGTGTTCCGCGGCGACCCGGCGATCTCGACCACCATCCTGGTACAGTCGGGTATCCCCGACGGCGTGCCGTTCTCCAACCAGGGCGGCTACAAGAACGACGAGCTCGACGCGCTGATCGCCAAGGCGGCGGAGACGCTGGATCCCGCGGCGCGCATCGAGCTCTACAAGGAGTTCCAGAAGAAGGTGGCGGCCGATCTGCCGCTGATCAACGTCGCCGAATGGGGCTTCATCACGGTGGCGCGTGACACGGTCAAGAACGTGTCGAATAACCCGCGCTGGGCGGTTTCGAACTGGGCGGACACCTATGTCGAAACGTGACATCATCGCCTGAGCTGGGATGATGATCCGTTACTGAGTATGCCTCTGGACGTAGCAGTGCCTGAACATGCCCTCAACCCTTACCTCTCCCCACAAGGGGGAGGGGGATTTGATGTCGTGCGCCCTCCAGTTGCGCTCCCTTCGTTTGGGCTGCTCGCTTTGACAGAGGTGGTAGCGCCGGAATTCCCCTCCCCCTTTTGGGGAGGGGCTAGGGGTGGGGGTAACTGCCGTGCTCCGACAACCTCCACCCGCACTCGGCAACTCCTCCCCACAAGGGGAGGGTAGGCAGATGAACCGCGCCTGGCGCCTGCTGAAACGCCGGCTGGTCGGCAGCATTCCGGTGCTGCTGATCGTGGTCATAGGCTCGTTCCTGCTGCTCGAAGCCGCCCCCGGCGACGCGGTCGACGCCTATGTCGCTTCGGTCGGCGGCGATGCCGGCATGATCGAGGCGCTGCGGCAGAGCTGGGGGCTGGATGCCTCGCCGATGACGCGGCTTGTCGCCTATCTCTGGGCGCTGTTGCATCTCGATCTCGGCCATTCGGTCGCCTTCTCCCGGCCGGTGCTGGATGTCGTTCTGGAGCGGCTCCCGAACACGCTGCTCTTGATGGGGGCGGCAACCGCGTTGTCCTTCGCGCTTGGAACAGCGCTCGGCATCATAGCGGGGGCGCGGCCCGGCAGCGCCCGCGACCGCTTCCTGTCGATCGGCTCGCTGGCGCTCTACGCCGTGCCCGGCTTCTGGCTGGCGCTGGTGCTGACCATCGTCTTTTCGGTCGAGCTGCGCTGGCTGCCACTTTCGGGCATGGAGACCATTGCATCAGGCAAGACCGGCCATGCCCGGGCGCTCGACATCGCCTGGCACATGGTGCTGCCGGTAACGAGCCTCGGCCTGATCTATCTTGCGCTCTATCTCCGCATGATGCGGGCGTGCATGGCCGAGGTCTGGCGCATGGATTTTACCCTGGCGGCCCGTGCGCGCGGCATTCCGAGGCGGCGTATCGTGATGAGCCATGTCGCCCGCAACGCGCTGTTACCGCTGGTCACCATGCTGGGCCTGCAGTCGGCACAGATGCTGGGCGGCAGCGTGGTGATCGAAAGCGTGTTTTCGGTGCCGGGCCTCGGCCGGCTGGCGCAGGAGGCGGTGGGGTCGCGCGACACGCCGCTGCTGATCGGCATCATTCTCGTCAGCGCCGTGTTGGTGATCGTCATCAACTTGCTGGTCGACATCGCCTATGCCGCGCTCGACCCGCGCGTCGGCGCCAGCGAGGCGAACGCATGAATCTCGGTCGCCTGTTGCGTTTGCCTGAGGCCGTTGCCGGCTTCGCCATCCTCGGTCTGCTTGCCGCTATGGCGCTGGCCGCCCCGTTGCTGTTCCCCGGCGATCCGCTGGCGATTGCCGGTCAGCCGCTGCTGCGGCCTTTCCAGGATTGGGCGCTGCCGCTCGGCACCGACCGTCTCGGCCGCGACGTGCTGGCGGGGCTGTTCCATGGTGCCCGCACGTCGCTGGCCGTTGGGCTCGCCGCCGCCGCTGCCTCGATCCTCGTCGGCAGCATCGTCGGTACGGTGGCGGGCTTTGCTGGTGGGCTGGTCGACGAGGTGCTGATGCGCATCACCGACGCCTTCCAGACGGTTCCGGGCTTCCTGCTGTCGCTGGCGCTGGTCAGCGTTGTCGGGGCGTCGCTTACAGTGGTGGTGGTCGCGATTGCACTCAGTGCCTGGACCGGACCGGCACGCATTGCCCGTGCCGAAGTGCTGTCGATCCGCGAGCGCGACTTTGTCGCCTCGGCACGGGTCATCGGCATGAACCCGGTCGAGATCGCCTTCCGCGAGGTGCTGCCCAATGCGTTGCCGCCTGTACTGGCGCTGTCGTCGGTAATCGTGGCCGCCGCCATCCTGACCGAGGCAGCGCTGTCCTTCCTCGGTCTCGGCGACCCCAACCGCGTGACCTGGGGTGGCATGATCGCGGAGGGCAGGGCGGTGCTGCGTTCGGCGCCTTACCTTTCCGTCATCCCCGGCATCGCATTGGTGCTGGCGGTGCTCGGCGTCTACCTCGCCGGCGAGGGCGTGGTCGAAAGCTCGGCGGCTCGGGAGGGGCAGGCATGACGCGGCTGTTGTCCCTGCGCGGACTTGGCGTGCGCTACAGGGGCGCTGCTACGCCCGCACTTGAAGACGTCGACCTTGATCTCGCAGCCGGCGAAAGGCTGGCGATCATCGGCGAAAGCGGTTCGGGCAAGAGCACGCTGGCGCGTGCCGTGGCCGGGCTGTTGCCGCAAACGGCCACACTTCAAGGCACGCTCGCGTGGCCGGGGCTTGATCAGCCGGCGCGCAATGGCGGCGACATCGGTTTCGTCTTCCAGGACCCGGCGTCGAGCCTCGACCCGGTCATGTCGGTCGGTGATCAGGTGGCCGAAGTGGCGCATGCCAATCTCGGCCTGAATTGGCGCGCCGCGCGCCGCTTGGCGGTCGAGTTGCTCGACCGGGTGCAACTGCCGGAGCCGGCGGTACTTGCGCATTCTTATCCGCACCAGCTCTCTGGCGGGCAGAAGCAGCGCGTGGCGATTGCGGCCGCGATTGCTGCGCGGCCACGACTTTTGATCGCCGACGAGGCGACGAGCGCGCTCGACACCATCGTGCAGGCCGAGATCGTGGCGCTGATCCGCGAGTTGGTGACTGAGGACGGCATGGCGCTGATCTTCGTCAGCCACGACATCGCACTCGCCGCCAACCATGCCGACCGCATCGCTGTCTTCCGCCATGGCCGCATGGTCGAGATGGCTATGACGGCGGAGTTGGTATCTCGGCCGAAGACCAACTACAGCCGTGCGCTGCTTGCCGCGCATCTCGGGCTCGATGCCCATGCCGAGGCACGGATATGAGCGCCTTGCTGCAGGTCGAGGGGCTGTCGAAACGTTACCGGCGCGGCGACAGGGATTTCGCTGCACTCGACGGCGTATCGTTCGACATAACAACCGGCGAGACGTTGGCGCTGGTCGGTCCATCGGGCTCGGGCAAATCGACGATCGCGCGCATACTGCTGAGACTGGTCGAGCCTGATGCAGGCCAAATCCGCTTTGATGGCGAGGACCTGCTCGGCCTCCGCGGAGAAGCCCTTCGCGCCGTCAGGCCGAAGCTGCAGATGGTGTTCCAGGACCCGCTTGCAGCCTTCAATCCGCGCGCCACGGTGGCGCGGCTGATCGACGATCCGTTGCGCATCCACGGCTTGGCCGGTCGCGCGCAGCGGCCTCGGGCAATCGCAGCGCTGCTCGCGCGTGTCGGGCTTTCGCCCGAACTCGCCGGTCGCCGGGTGCATGAGATCTCGGGCGGCCAGCGCCAGCGCGTGGCGATTGCCCGGGCGATTTCGGCAAGGCCCCGGCTGATCGTGCTCGACGAAGCGGTGGCGGCACTCGACGTGCTGGTGCGCGGCGATATCCTGCGGCTACTCAGGGAACTGCAGGCCGAAGAGGGCATCGCATACCTCTTCATCTCGCATGATCTGGGCGCGGTGCGCGCCATCGCCCATCGCATCGCCATCATGGATGCAGGCCGCATCGTCGAGCAGGGCGCGGCGGCTGCGGTGATTGCAGCGCCGGCCTCCGTTACCGGTAGGGCGCTGGTGGCGGCGACGCCGGAGCTGCCTGTTATCAAGGAGACTGCCTCGTGACCGAACATGCCATACGGGCCGAAAAGCTCGCCGCCGAACTCGACTCTGCCTTCCGCAATCGAGCCGACCTCTATCGGTTGATGCTCGCGGAACTGTCGGCCGAGCTTGGTGAGGCGAAGGCCGAGGAGCTGCTGGTGCGGGCGATCGAAAAGCGCGGCCGGGAAGTGGCGGAAGTTGCCTTTGCCCGGTTCGGTCCCAACGATGCCCGCGCCATCGGCGAGGCCTTTCTCGCCGTCAGCCCTGATGGCGGGCGCATGTATCCGACCGACGTCGAGCGCAGCGACACCCACATCGCCTTTAAGGTCAAGCGCTGCCCACTGAAGGACGCCTGGGTGGGGGCGGGCGTAGGCGACGGCACGCTGACGACGCTGTGCCGGATTGCCAGTGCGTTCGACCGCGGCCTGTTCGAGGCGACGGGCGTGCGTTTCGACAACGTCACCTGGACGCCCGGCCACGGCAACGGCTGCTGCCACATCTGTCTGACCGACCGCGACGCCTGAGATCATCTTTCGATGTCTGGGGGCGCTCGCCTGCGTGCAGAGTGGCCGGGCCTGCAACCGCGATGGACTTAGGCCGCTTGCTCGTGCGACGATTCCCTCGGTCGCGTTGAGTCGCGTCCGGCAGAAACGAGGAAATGCGATGTACAAATTCGAGGTCTACAAGGACAAGGGCGGCGAATTCCGGTTCCGCTTCAGGGCGTCCAACGGCGAAGTGATGTTCAGTTCGGAAGGCTATTCGGCCAAGGCATCGGCGCTGAAGGCAATCGAGTCGATCAAGAAGAATACGCCGGCTGCAACGGTGGAAGACCAGACCACGGCGGTCGCCTGATTGCATTTCCGGGGCGGGCCGCCTGCCGGCCCGCCGCCAGTTCCTGATTGGGCATGATCTTGTCCGACACCGGTGACCACTTTTCGGGATCGTGCCCTGCTCGTCGTTGAAACTGCGCATCGCGACCAGACGCGATCCGGCCGATGCGCCTGAACCTGGAGGGATCCCATGGGTATCGAAAGCCTGATCATCTTCCTGATTATCGGCGCCGTCGCCGGCTGGCTCGCCGGCCAACTGGTCAAGGGTTATGGCTTCGGCCTGATCGGCAATGTCGTTGTCGGCATTGTCGGCGCGCTCATCGCCGGCTGGCTGTTCCCTGCACTCGGCATCAGCCTGGGCTCGGGCATCATCGCAGCCATCATCCATGCCACCATAGGCGCCGTGATCTTGCTCGTACTGCTGAGGCTGGTGAAGCAAGCCTAGCTGTACGGCGAACGACAAAAACCCCGGCACAGGCCGGGGTTTTTCTTTAGTGCCGAGACACATGGCGTTGGCATCGACAACCGTGAAGGGCTATCCCGCCGGCACGGCCTCGGCTGTCGATGCAACATCTTTCCTGTCCTGATCGAACTGGGCAGCTCCGGTCAGCGGACCGAGCCAGTGCTCGCGCCGCTTGACCCAGAGTTCGTAGCTTGGCGCGAGGTCGGTTGGGACCTCGTCCAGGCTGCCGATCGGAACTTCCGCTTCGCCTGCGCTTAGCCACGCAACGCGGCCGCCGCAGGTCGTGCAGAAGCTGCGGGCGGCATAGGTGCTGGTGTAGCCGGTCTCCTGCTTGAAGGCTTCGATGGGCCACACGGCGTAAGCCGCATAGGGTGCGCCGCTGCTCTTTCGGCAGTCGGCGCAGTGGCAGATGCCGACGCGAAGCGGATTGCCGCAGACGCGAAAGGTGACACCGCGGCAAAGACAGCTTCCGGTTCGGACTTGCACTGCAGCAGGGTCCTGCATGGCCGGCCTCCCTTCGTGCGTAGAAACGTCGTGATCTGGCTGTTCGTTCCCGCTTGTGGTGAGAGGCCTGATGTTACTCGGGATAAGCACCCTGTTGGCGAACTGCTAGCTGCGAACGGGAAACTCGATCCGAACCTTGAGGCCGGGGCGGTTGTCGTCGAGCGTGAGTGCGGCACCGTGCAGGTCGGCGACGGCGCGCACCAGTGCCAGCCCCAGGCCGCTGCCCGGCGTGGTGCGGCTTTTCTCGGTGCGGTAGAGGCGCTGGAATACCTTGTCGCGTTCGGCCGGCGGAATGCCCGGGCCGTTGTCGCTGATTTCGGTGACGACAAGATTGCCGAGATTGGCGGCCGAAATGGCGATCCGCGTTCCCTCCGGGCAGTGGCGGATCGCGTTCTCGATCAGATTTGCGAACATCTGGACAAGGAGCTCGCGGTCGCCCGCTATCGCATGGAGATTCGACAGGCTGCCCTTGACCACAAGCGACTTGCGGTCGTCGTCGGCGACGTCGGCGTAGATTTCGGCCATCGAGCCCACAACCTCGCCGAGGTCGATTGCGGCGAAACGCGATTTGCGGGCTCCCGCCTCGATCTGGGCGATGCGCAGGAGAGCATCGAAGGTCTCGTTGATGCGGTCGCTCTCCACCCGGGCCTCGGCAAGTTCGTCGGTGACCGGCTTGCCCTTGTCGTTCTTGCCGATCGCCGTATCGATGGTCATCTTGAGACGGTTGAGCGGTGTCTTGAGATCGTGGGCGATGTCGCTGCTGACCTGCCGCATGCCCTCGACAAGTGCTGCCAGTCGTTCCAGCGCGCTGTTGACCTGAGACGAGACGGCATCGATGTCGTCGCCATTGCCGGTGAGCGGGATGCGCGCGCCGAGCTTGCCGTTGGAGACGTCGACCATGGTATCGGCGATGCTGTCGAGGCGCTTGCGGATGCGCGCCGCAAGCATGGCGCTGAGCGCAAAGGCAGTTACCGTGACGATAGCCAGCGCCCAGCCCATGCTCTTGAGCGCGATCAGCGCCAGCCGGTCGGTTTCGGCGAGGCTGAGGCCGATCGACAGCCAGTTGTCGTTCACCTTGCCCGAGACGACGCGGTAGTTGGCATTGCCGTCGACCCCGGCGTCTTCAGCCGAGAGCAGCGACAGTCCGCTTGAGGTCGGCGGCTTGGAGAAGTTGCCGGCAAGGCGCCGTCCGGACGGATCGAGCAGGACGAAGATGCGGTCCTCGCGCTTGCTGAGGCGCGAATAGGTGTCGACCGCGGCGACGATATCCTCGAGCTCGCGGTCGGTATCGGTGGCGGCGACGATGGCCCAGATCTCGCGTGCCGACTTGTCGAGTTCGGCCGTAAGTTCGGCCCGCATCAACTGATAGGCGACGAAGCCCATGGCCAAAAATGCGCTGACGAAAAGCGTGCCGAAGCCCAGCGCGAGGCGGAACGGCGTGCTGCGGAACAGGCTAGTGCGGAGCATGCAGGCTGTAGCCCGTATTGCGCACCGTATGCAGGAGCGGCGTGTCGAACGGGCGGTCGATCTTGGCGCGAAGCCGGCTCATATGCGTTTCGACGACACTGGTCTTGGGGTCGAAATGCAGGTCCCAGACGCGTTCGAGCAGCATGGTGCGGGTCAGCACCCTGCCTTCGTTGCGCATCAATATCTCGAGCAGGGTGAATTCGCGCGGCTGCAGGTCTATGGGCTGGCCGCGCCTGGTCACGCGTCGCTTGACGAGATCGAGCTCGAGGTCGGCAACCGCAAGCACCGTCTTCTGGTCCTGGACCGGGGGACGTCGCGACAGCGCATTGACCCGCGCCAGAAGCTCGGAGAAGGCGAAGGGCTTGACCAGATAGTCGTCGCCGCCGGCTTCCAGGCCTTCGACCCGGTCGTCGACACCACCTATGGAAGTGAGGAACAGCACCGGCGTCTTGACGTTCGCCGCCCTGAGCGCCTTGACTACCGACAGGCCGTCGAGATTGGGCACCATGCGGTCCATGACCAGAACGTCGTAGGATGTCCGCATTGCCTGGAACAGTGCGTCCTGTCCGTCGACGATGACGTCGCAGACATGTCCGGCCTCGGAAAAACCCCTCGCTGTGTAATCCGCGGTCTTGTTGTCGTCCTCAACGACAAGAATGCGCATGCTGCCTCGCCCCGTTGCGCGTTGCCTCGGCGCCGTTTCCGGCCGGCCGGTTGCCATGTGCCTTAATACCACTTCGTGGTCATTCCGTGGAGGTGGGGGTGGGAGAGATGCGAGCCGTGGAAGTGTGGGGCGCTGCGGGCGAGGGCACCAGTATGCGGCGCAGGGTCGTGTCCCTGAGCACGAAGTGGTGGAACAGTGCTGCCGCAGCGTGGATGCCGATGAAGGCGATGAACACCGGCTTGGCAAGCGCGTGCACATCACCCATCCAGTCCCACAAATAATAGGCGAGCAGGCCGGTGATGGGTGTAGCAAACAAGAGCCCGTAGAAGGCCCAGTGCATCGCCTTCGCCGCCAGTGCCATCCAACTGGGCGTTGCCGGATCGGGCACGGGTGTTCCCGACGTGGCGCGCAGGCCGAGCCGGAGAAGGGCAAGCACGAGGATTGAAAGGCCGATCCAGTAGTGGACTGTAGCAAGGGTCTGGTCGGCGGGCGAGGGCTGGCCGCCATCGGCAAGCGCGTCGACGGTCGCCGTCATGCTTTCGCCTGCCAGAAGCTGGAACACCACCAATGTGGCGATGAGCCAGTGCAGGGCGATCTGAAGTTTCGAGTAGCTGGTCGCCGAAGTGGCCATCTGCGGGCATCCTTGTTGCGAGTGGGGGCTTTTGCCGGCGGGCATCGCTCCGCCGGCGAGATTTTGAACCGTGACGGCTTCAATCCGCGGCCGTTTCGCCTGGCAATGTTGCGGCCCGGCTGGCCTGGGTCACCGTCATGAACAGGATCAGCGCTGCGATGCCGGCGAGGAAGATGAAGCTGGTGGTGGTGGCGCCGAACCCGAGGCCGCCATATTGCGCGGGCTGCGAGAACAGGTCGCCGAACGAGGCGCCAAGCGGCCTGGTCAGGATGTAGGCCAGCCAGAAGGCAAGGATGCCATTGAGGTTGAGCGCATAGTAGGCAAACGCGATTGCGGCGATGATCGAGCCGAAGATGACACCGGTCTCAAGATAGCCGAGGCCGAGGCCTTCGGCGGTAAGGTCGCCGGCCGCCGTGCCAAGCGCGAAGGTGAACAGCACCGCGAGCCAGTAGAACGTCTCGCGCCGCATAGTGGTGATCGAGTGGATCGAGAGCGTCCTCTCGAACGCGTACCAGAGCGCGAATGTGGCGGCGAGCACGACCGAGAAGAACAGCGTCGACGCTTCCAGGCTGACGCCGAAATTGTCGACGAGGTTGTCGGTTACCAGTGTGCCGACGACGCTTATCAAGACGACCGTCACCCAGTAAATCCAGGGAATGTAGCGAATCTGGGCGAACTGCAGGGCAAGCGCCACAATCAGAAGCCCGCTCAGAAGCCATGAGGTCGTCGCCAGTCCGAGATCGAGGTCCAGGTTCATGTAGTCGGCGGCGGTTTCACCGACGGTGACTGCCAGGAGCTTGATCAACCAGAAGTCAAAGGTGACTGCGGGGACCTTATTCTGCGTCTGCCCACGGTTAAACAGCGTCATCATGACGTTCTCTTCCTTGTTGCAGGGACTGTCTCGGGAGAGGCCTGGTGACCACGCGCTGGAGCGCCGCGCATCCTGCGGAACGCACAAAAGACGCTCCAGCGTGTTGAAGCAGCGTCCTTCTGGACGCGTGGCGCTCTAGGCGCCCAGCACCTTCAGGGCCTGTTCGAAGAACGCGTCGGCGCCGGCGTCGTCGTCGGCCTTGCAGCGTTCGAGGCCCTTGCCCTTGAGCTCGGCGGCCTTGGCCTTTTCGGCGTCGCCGACCTTGGTGGCCTTCAGTGCGGCGTTGACGTCGCCCATCATTTTCTCGCAGGGAACCGGACCGGCCGCGTGGGCGAGGCCGGAGAGCGAAGCGAAGGTGGTTGCGATTGCAAAGGCTGTGACAGCAAGGGTTTTCGTCATATCCATCATCCCGTTGGATGCCGGAAGATCCGGCGGCTCTTCAGACGTGCGGATGGTCGACTCATGTGGACCAGTCCGGCGCCGAAATGTCTAAGGGGCCGAAGTCTACTGGTCCTGTCTGACGGCTTACGGTTTCGTAAGAAACAACGATGGCAGCCAAGATAGTCGACCTTACGAAACGGTATGGTGGCGGCGATGTCGCGGTAATGACGCGATGCGAGGTTTGGCTGGGCGGTGGCCGCTGTCGCGGACGGGTGGTTTCGATCTGGGTGGGACCGCGATCCTCTCGGACATCCCGTCATGAAGCGACGGCGGCCTGCCCGCTTTCGGCACGCATCGCAAAGAATGTCGGCGCAGGCGGGACCGGTCAGTCGGCCGGCGCCCAGTCGAACTCCAGCTCTTCACGAAACGCAAAGCGTGCGATGTGGTCGGCGACCACCTGCTCGAGACGCAAAAGGTCGCCGGCCTCGACCTCGACGGTCAGCGCGCTGTCGTCCGCCGTCATATGCACGATGCGGCCCTCGCCGAGATCGATCTGGCCGCGAACGGACGAGAATTCCACCGCGAACTTGTGGCTCCAGTGTTTGCACAGTTGCTGCAGGTAGCGGCTGGCGTGCTCGGTGGAAACGACGGCGATCGACTTGGGCATGAGAGCTCCTTTCGGGTCCGGCGCGACTGACATCGCTACCGAAACTGGAGCGCAAGCATGGCGGAAGCGGGACCGGGCGGCAAGCGTGGGGAGAGCAGCGTCGAGACGACGTTGAAGCGCATCCGCTCCGCGCCCGGCAATTTGCCAACTCGAATTGTTGATTGTGAAGCCGATCGGCTTTGCGCAGGCGAACCGCTTGCCGCTGCGTGCAAGCGGGCCGCCCGATGTCGCGTCGCGGGAGGACAGGGGCGGGGTCGACGCAACACTCAGAGACTCGATTTGCGGATTTGCGCCGGCCGGATGCACCCGCCACATGTCACGATTGTCCGCCCGCCGAACGAGCGGGTCAATTAGCTCGATGGATTGGGCAGGGCAGGCGGCGCTAGACCGTGCCTACTTCGGCGTAATGCCCGAAGTCGGCATAGTGCTGGGTTGAATCCGCCTCGGCCTGGGCTTTGTAGGCGCGTGGCTCTCCGGTCCATTCGCCCTCGAAAATGCCCAACTCCTTACATTTCCAGCAATACGCCTGATATTGCGATCCAGCCGGCGGTGGCGGTGGTTGATAGGCCGGCTCACCACCGGAAACCGGAGCCGACTCCTCGGTCCAATCGTCACCCATCGTCTGTGCACCATCCGGCACAGCATGATCTGTGAGCATCTCGGGGATTTTCGGCCTGTATGCCATTGCACCATCTCCCTGTGGTACCGGCCGGACAATAGCGCGATCGGGGACCGGTTTCCAGCAAAGGGGCAGTCTGGCACCGGCGGAGAACACTGAGAACAAACGCCGGCGCAAGGCGCTACGGAACAGTATCGATTGTCGGCCGAATGGTGGTGGGTAGCCACGCCCTGCAAGCCGCAGCTTGCGTCGGCTATTCAAGGCTCTTCGGCAGCGGCAGGCTTGAGCAATTTTGATGCATGTCCCGGGCCAGCTGCTTTCGCTTTTTCGCCTGATGTTCTTTGCCCGCCAGCGCGATGCCCAGACCGTAGGGCCCGCCGAGCATGCCAGCCGAGAAGCTCAAGGTCTGCTTTTCCCCGGCCTCGTAGTCGCGGGCGGCAGCACGGATTTTCACGCATTCCGCCGACCGCCATTTCGGATCTTGCGGAGACAGCGAAGCGGCATACTCGGAGGGCTGCGGTGTCGAGCATGCCGCTAGCGCAACGGGCATCAACACGGCCAGGAACCTTGTCTTCATATCTCACACGCTCCTCTAGGGCGATCCAGCGCACCCCGACTGTCGGGTTCACCCCTGATTAATGTAATGTCAACCCATGTGGGTCCAGGTGCGAGCAGACGGGTGCCGTTCGGCCCTCCGTTTCACCCGCGCCGGCCATTGAGGCGACAATTCTGGGTCGCGGCTCTCGCCGCCGTCCGCTCACCCGGTCATGAATGTGCCCAGGGCGTGCCGATCGGCGGTGTGTCGTGATGTTCGCAGGGCGATCACGATCAGCCTGGGCACGCTTCATCCTGACAGCGCCCAGCACATCCGGACCGCAGCCTTGGCTCCGCGACCAATGACACGTCCAGCGTGGAGCTTCGCAAGCTTCTAATTTTCTTGAGAGATTTTGGTGCCGCTTAGGTGACTCGAACACCTGACCCCATCATTACGAATGATGTGCTCTACCAACTGAGCTAAAGCGGCTTCCAGGCAGCGCAACCCTTTTGGCCGCGCGACGATGTGTGCCTGATAACTTCAAAGCGCCGCGATTGCAAGACGCCTTCTGAGCCTTTTGTCAGACGGCGTAAACGCGCGGCCCGTCTCGATTTGGCATTGTGCTCGGCGGGCCAGAATATGCTCCTGATGGAGCCCTGGCCATGACGGGCAGGGCGCCGCAATCCGTCGCTTATCAGGCCATTCGGCTGTCGGTTCAGGCCGTCAGTCTGGCCTTGGCTTCGGCATACTCCCGGGCCAGACGGTCGACCAGCTCGGTCACCGGCACCACCTTGTCGACGACGCCAATGCCCTGGCCGCAGCCCCAGATATCCTTCCAGGCCTTGTATTTGGCCGCTTCCTCGAAATCCATCTTGGAAGGGTCGGCGACGGCGAGGTTGTCGGGGTCCATGCCCGAGGCGCGGACCGAGCCCTTGAGATAATTGCCGTGGATGCCGGTGAAGAGATTGGAGTAGACGATGTCGGCCGCCTTGGATTCGACGATCATCTGCTTGTAGGCGTCGGCGGCGCGGGCCTCCTCGGTGGCGATGAAGGGCGAGCCGATATAGGCGAGATCGGCGCCCATGGCCTGGGCAGCGAGCACTGCACCGCCATTGGCGATGGCGCCTGACAGCAGCAGCGGGCCGTCGAACCACTGCCGGATTTCCTGGATCAGGGCAAAGGGTGACAGCGTGCCGGCATGGCCGCCGGCGCCGGCCGCGACCGCGATCAGGCCATCGGCGCCCATCTTGATCGCCTTGCGGGCGTGGCGGTCGTGGATGATGTCGTGCAGCACGATGCCGCCATAGGAATGGACGGCCTGGTTGACTTCCTCGACAGCGCCCAGCGACGAGATGACGATCGGTACCTTGTATTTCACGCACAGGCGCAGATCGTGTTCGAGCCGGGTGTTGGAGCGGTGGACGATCTGGTTGACGGCGAAGGGCGCTGCCGGCCGGTCCGGATTGGCAGCATCGTGAGCGGCAAGGTCTTCCGTCACCATGGCCAGCCATTCGTCGAGCTGCGCCTCGGGGCGGGCGTTGAGTGCGGGGAAGGAGCCGACGATGCCGGCCTTGCATTGCGCCAGCACAAGCGGCGGGTGCGATATGATGAACAGGGGCGCGCCGACAACGGGAACGCGCAGCTTCTCCTTGAGGATGTCAGGCAATGCCACGTGTCGCTCCCGTCATTTTGACGTTTCCGTAAACGTCACTTCTATACCAGATCGTGCCGGGGCGGCAATGCGCCGGTTCGCGCCGACGGTGACGGGGCGAACAGGAGGCTCACGGGCAATGCCGGAACACTAGGGGAATGCTCGGCGGCATCCGGATTGGCATCATCTGTGGCATCCCCGTTAGCATCCCCATTGGCATCATTGTATTCAGTTTCGCGACAAAACGCCTGCACCGCCGTTGATTGATGCCGTCTGTGTCGCTAACCATCGGCGAAACAGGCGCCGCGCAGAGGGACTTCGGTTGGATTCGATCGAAAAGGCGATCCGGAACGCTTTCGAAAAGGGCGATCCCGAGAACCGCGAATATCGCGAGAAGGTGTACCGCGCGGCCTTTGCCGCGCTGGATCGTGCGCTCAAGGCCAATCCGGCCATGACGGTCGAGGTGGCGATCAACCGCCGCAGGGGACTGCAGGCGAAGATCGCCGAGATCGAATCGGAGTTCCAGCCGGCCGCGCCCGCAGCACCCGAAATGCCGGTCGCACCGCCGCATGTGGCCCCTGACGTCGCAGTGAATGGCAATGGCGGTCGGGCTCCCAGCATTTCGATCGGCGGCAATGGCGGCCGGGTGACGCCAGTCGTTCCCGACATCATGCCGGATGCGCCGATGCCGTCGCCGGCGAAACCCATGGAAAAGTTGAGCCGGCGCGAACGCCGCAAGGCTGATCGCGAGGCCCGTCGTGCCGAGCGGCGCAGACCGTTTGCAGCGATGTTCTTTGCCGTGACGGTGCTGGCCATGGCCGCGATCGGTGTCTGGTGGGGGGTGCAGACCGACCTGTTCAAGTCGGCCGCAGAGCGTGACACGTCGGTGCACAATCCGCCCAAGCAGCTAGAGAGCGAAGATTTTTCGCCGAACGCCGGCAGCGTCGGCCCGGCGAAGCCCGGCGATGTCGACGCGTCGCGCAACTGGATCACCGTCTTCTCGCCTGCTGACGCGGCCGACGTGAGCGCCCCCAACGGCACCACTGCGGCAGTGACCAAGGACGACACCGGCAGCTTCCTGCGCATCAGTTCGGGCACGACAGGCTCGGCCATAAGCTTCGATATCGGCCAGGGCGTTCTCGAAAAGATCGCCGGCAAGCATGCGGTGTTCGACATCGTCGCCCGCGCCGAGGACGGCAAGGAAACCCAGATGGCTGTCGCCTGCAATTTCGGCGAGCTCGGCGACTGTGGCCGCAAGCGCTATCTCGTTGGCTACGAGCGTGGCGAATACCTGTTCGAGATGGACGTGCCCGACAAGCAGCCGGGCGCTGGCGGCTCGATCGCCATCAACGCCGACATCGACAAGGAAGGCAAGGCCGTCGACATCTACGAGATCAGGGTCTCGGTCACCGAATAGGCTTGCTGCGCGACTCAGTCGAGCAGCGCTTGCAGCGTCTCGATGCGGTCGGCTTCGGCCGGCGGCTTGTCCCAGCGCAGGCGCGATATGCGCGGAAACCGCATGGCGACGCCCGATTTGTGGCGCGTCGAGCGGTTGAGGCCCTCGAAGGCGACTTCCAGCACCAGCCCGTTCAACCTGTCGGCGCGCACCGAACGCACCGGCCCGAAGCGCTCGACGGTGTTGTCGCGGACATATTTGTCGATCTGTTTGAGTTCCTCGTCGGTGAAGCCGAAATAGGCCTTTCCCACCGGTACCAGCTCTTCCGCTCCTTCCGCGCCCGACCAGACGCCGAATGTGTAGTCGGAATAAAAGCTCGAGCGCTTGCCATGGCCACGCTGGGCATACATCAGCACGGCGTCGACCGTGTGCGGATCGCGCTTCCACTTGAACCACGGGCCCTTGGGGCGGCCGGCGAGATAGGGCGAATCCAGCCGCTTGAGCATGACGCCTTCGATGATCGGATGCGGCGGTTCGCGCCGCATCGCCTCCAACTGATCCCAGCTGTCGAAGGCGACCAGCGGCGACAGGTCGAAGCGGTCGGGGTCGAGCGCGGCGATGAAGGCTTCGAGGCGCTCACGGCGCGTCGTAAAGGGCAGCTCGCGCAGGTCTTCGCCATTGAGCTGCAACAGGTCGTAGCAGCGCACGAAGGCGGGATAGCGGTCCTGCATCTTGACTGACACGGTCTTGCGGTTGAGCCGCTGCTGCAGGTCGGAGAAGGTGCCGGTCGCTTGGCGCGGTACACCGACCAGCAGCTCGCCGTCGAGGGCGGCATCGAAATCCATCGCCGCCACCACGTCGGGAAAGGAACCGGAAACATCATCGCCGGTGCGCGAGTAGAGCCGGCGGATACCGCCCTCCGACACCGCCTGGACGCGGATACCGTCCCATTTCCACTCGGCGGCATAATCGGTGGGGGCGAGTTTTTCCAGGTCGCCGTCACTGACTGGGTTGGACAGCATGACCGGCCGGAACAGCGCCTTTGCCACCTTCTCGGGTTTTGGTGCCGCGCCTTCCAGCCAGGCGAACAGGCCGGTGTAAGGTGACGTCAGGCCATGCCACAGCTCCTCGATCTCGGCGACGTCGACGGAGCCGAGGTCGGCCAGCGCCTGCTTGGCGAGGCGCGCTGAGACGCCGATACGCAACCCGCCGGTGACGAGCTTGATGATGGCGAAACGGGCCGAGGTCCCGGCCTGGTCGAGCAGCCGGGCAAGCACTGCCGGGCCGTCTGAGCGGCTGGCGGATTGCAGTTTTTGCACGACCTCGGCGAGCGTGATGTCGTGGTTGGGCCGGGTTTCGGGTGCCTCAGGCCAGACCAGTGATACCGTCTCGGCAAGGTCGCCGACATAATCGTAGGAATAGCCGAACAGCACAGGGTCCATGCGTTCGGAGACAAGCTGGCGCAGCATTGCCGGCTTGACCGAGGCAATGTCGAGCTCGCCGGTAAGGGCGGCAAGGGCCAGTCCGCGGTCGGGGTCTTCGACGGTGCGGAAATAGTCGGTGAGCAGCTTCAGCTTGCCGTTGCGGGACGGCGTCAGCACGAGGCGGTCGAGGAGTTCGGCGAAGCGGTTCATGGGGTGAAGGCTCGCCTTGAGGCGCGAGCTTCGTCCCACCCCCCTCTGGTCTGCCGGCCATCTCCCCCGCAAGGGGGGAGATCAGTCTCGTCGCCGGCGGCGCTCGTCTTGCGACGCTGCAGCGAAAAAACTTGCAACGCCGGTGATTGGCTGGTCGGGCGATGACAGCGTGATCTCCCCCCTTGTGGGGGAGATGGCCGGCAGGCCAGAGGGGGACGCTGTCCCGCGATGTCTTCCGTTTGGCCGCTTCCTACAATTCGAGCAACCCAGCCGGGCGCGACAGGCCAGGGGCGTGGAGGCAGAGGCGCAAGCTTGTCCACCATCAATCTCCCTCATCCTCATACCCGACCAGATGCAGCGGCCGTGCCGCGATCCCGTTGAGTTCGCACCAGCGCACCAGTGCTTCCTCGCGGCCATGGGTGACCCAGACCTCGCCGGCGCCCGTTTCGGTGATGGTGGCGGTCAGCTCGTCCCAGTCGGAGTGGTCGGAGATAACGAGCGGCAGTTCGACGCCGCCTTGCTTGGCGCGCTGGCGGATGCGCATCCAGCCGGATGCGAAGGCGGCGAGCGGATCGGGGAAGCGGCGGGACCAGCGGTCGGCGAAAGTAGACGAGGGCGCGACGACGATGGCGCCGGCGAAATCGGCCTTGACAGCGTCTTCGACGGTTGCCGGTCGGAGGTCGCCGAGGTCGACACCCTGGCTCTGGTAATATTCGCTGAGCCTGGTCATTGCCCCGTGGATGTAGATCGGCTTGTCGTAGCCCTGGTCGCGCAACAGCCTGATCACGCGCTGCGCCTTGCCGAGCGCATAGGCGCCGACGAGATGGGCGCGTTCGGGAGACTGCTTGGTGGACCTCAGAAGCTTGCCGATCTCGTCGGAGGCGTCAGGATGGCGGAAGACGGGCAGGGCGAAGGTCGCCTCCGTGATGAACACGTCGCAGGGCACGACCTCGAAGGCAGCACAGGTCGGGTCCTTGGCGCGCTTGTAGTCGCCTGACGCGACGATGCGCATGCCGTTGCGCTCGACCGAAATCTGGGCCGAGCCGAGCACGTGGCCAGCCGGGTGGAACGATACGGTGACGTCGCCGAGCCTGATCTTCTCGCCCAGCGGCATCGCCTGGCTGGCGCCGGCAAAATCCGGTCCGCAACGGATCGCCATAATGTCGAGCGTCTCGCGCGTCGCGAGCACCTTGGCGTGACCCGGGCGGGCATGGTCGGAATGGCCGTGGGTGATAAGCGCGCGGTCGACCGGCCGCACCGGGTCGATGTAGAAATCGCCCGGCGAGCAGTAGAGCCCTTCGGGACGGGAATGGAGGAGGTCACTCGGCCGCATCCCCTCAAGATAGGCATTTGCCGCTTGCGTGGAAGCCCGGTTTGGCAGTAATGCGCGCCACCCTCCTCATCATGGATGCCGCGCTTGACGCCGTTGCAGCTCTCTTCCAACGACCTGCTTGCCGACCGGCGGGCGGACTATGCCGAAATGCTGTTTGGTTCGGGCGACCATGCCGCCGCCGCCGAACTGATGCTTGGGGCGCTCGAACTGGCGCCGAACTGGGCGATGGGCTGGTTCCGGCTGGGCGAGATGCAGGAAGCGGCCGGCCAGAAGGAGGCAGCCGCCGAGGCGTGGCGCATGTCACTGAAGCTCGAGCCGGCCGACCGGCCAGGTGCCACGCTCAAGCTGCAGCTGATCGGGGCAGCCGCGGCTGCCGACAGCCCACCGAGCGCCTTTGTCGAAACGCTGTTCGACCAGTACGCCGAAAAATTCGATCACGCGCTGGTCGAGACGTTGCATTACCGCGTGCCGGAACTGCTGGCGGCGGCGATCGGTGCTACGGGGCACAACACGTTTGCGCATGCGGTCGATCTCGGCTGCGGCACAGGCCTGATGGGCGTCAAGCTGCGGCCGGTGGCGGAGCGCCTCGACGGCTACGACATCTCGGCCGAGATGCTGCGCAAGGCGCGTGACAAGGGCGTCTATGACAATCTGATCAAGGCCGATTTGCAGGAGCTGGAGCCAGTGGGGCAGACGGCCGATCTCGTCACTGCGGCCGATGTCTTCATGTATCTCGGCGCGCTCGACCGGGTGTTTGCCAGCGTCATGAAGATGCTGGCGCCGGGGGGCATCTTTGCCTTTTCGGTCGAGAAGTTTTCGGGTGCCGGGCCGTTCGAGTTGCAGGCCTCGCGCCGCTATGCCCATTCCGAAGCCTATGTGCATGGCCTCATCGCCGCTGCCGGGCTGAAGCTGGTGTCGCTGGACGCCGCGATTATCCGTCAGGACCGCCGCGAGCCGGTCGAGGGCCTGATCGTGGTGACCGAGCGGGTGGCCTAGCGCCGGCTGCTGCTCGGGCTGCCCAGCATGCCGCGCGAGCGCAGCGGCTTTTCCGCCGGCTTGGCGGTGGGGGAGACCTGTTGCTGCAAGGCTTCCAACTGGGCCTGAAGGTCGCGGACGAGTTTTTCCAACTCGCTGATGCGGGCTTCGTGGGAGATTGCGTCGGTCATGCGGGTGGTCCTGAATTTGGCTTCCCATCTGATACGGCAGTGCTTCGGATGCAAGCCTGTTGCTCCGCGATCCGGGTATCTTGATCCCTTTTTGTTCCAGATTTCGCTTGGCGTAACCTGTTCCCCGCGCTAGGCATGGGGCGTGACGAGCCAAGCGCGACTGGAGACGAATTCGACCGCCGCCATGCTGCCGGAACCATTCGTGCGATGGTTCGCTGAGCGCGGCTGGTCGCCGCGTGCCCATCAGCTCGACCTGCTCGCCAGCGCCCAGCAGGGCAATTCGGTGCTGCTGATCGCGCCGACTGGCGCGGGCAAGACGCTGGCCGGGTTCCTGCCGGCGCTGGCCAATCTGGCGATGCGGCCGAAGAAACGTCCCGGCGAGCCGCAGCGCGGCGTGCATACGCTGTACATTTCTCCGCTCAAGGCACTCGCCGTCGACATCGAGCGCAATCTCGGCAAGCCGGTCGACGAAATGAACCTGCCGATCACGATGGAGACGCGCACCGGCGACACGCCGCAGCACAAGCGCGCTCGCCAGAAGCTGTCGCCGCCCGATATCCTTTTGACGACACCGGAGCAGCTGGCGCTGCTGATCGCTTCGCCCGACGCTGACCGCTTCTTCAACGGCCTGCGTTATCTCGTGCTTGACGAGCTGCATTCGTTGGTGACCTCCAAGCGTGGGCACCTGCTGTCGCTCGGGCTGGCGCGCCTCAGGGCCTTCGTGCCCGACCTGCAGACGATCGGGCTGTCGGCGACGGTGGCCGATCCGGACGAGCTCCGGCGCTGGCTGGTGCGGCAGCACCCGCCAGGCGAGATGGCTGACCTCATCACTGTCTCAGGCGGCGCCAGGCCCGAGATCACAATCCTCGATTCCGAGGAACGCGTGCCGTGGTCGGGGCATTCGGCGCGTTATGCCATCCCCGATGTCTATGACGCGATCCGCCGGCACCGGACGACGCTGTTGTTCGTCAACACCCGCAGCCAGGCCGAGCTTTTGTTCCAGGAACTTTGGCGCGTCAACGACGACAATCTGCCGATCGCTCTGCATCACGGCTCTCTCGACGTCGGCCAGCGCCGCAAGGTCGAGAAGGCGATGGCCGACAATGTGTTGCGCGCCGTCGTCGCCACCTCGACGCTCGATCTCGGCATCGATTGGGGTGACGTCGACCTGGTCGTCCATGTCGGCGCACCCAAGGGTGCGAGCCGTCTGGCCCAGCGCATCGGCCGCGCCAACCACCGGATGGACGAACCCAGCCGGGCGATCCTGGTGCCCGCCAACCGCTTCGAGGTACTGGAGTGCCGGGCGGCCCTCGAGGCCAATTATCTCGGCGCGCAGGACACACCGCCGCTGATCGACGGCGCGCTCGACGTGCTGGCGCAGCATGTGCTGGGCTGCGCCTGTGGCGCACCCTTTGACGCCGACGAGCTTTATGCCGAGGTGACGGGCGCCGCCCCCTATGCCGGGCTCGACCGCGACAGCTTCGACCGTGTCGTCGATTTCGTCGCCACCGGCGGTTACGCGCTGCGCAGCTACGAACGTTACGCCCGCATTCGCAAGACCAAGGACGGCAAGTGGCGAGTGTCCAATCCGCGCATCGCCCAGCAATACAGGTTGAATGTCGGAACAATCATCGAAGCGCCGATGCTGAACGTGCGCTACACCCGCGCCAAGGGCAAATCGGGCGCGGGCACCGCAGCCGCGCTGACGCTGCGCGGCGGGCCGGTGCTCGGCAAGATCGAGGAGTACTTCGTCGAGACCTTGTCGATCGGCGACATGTTCATGTTCGCCGGCAAGGTGCTGCGCTTCGAGGGCATCCGCGAGAACGAGTGTTATGTGTCGACGGGCGGCAGCGGCAACGTGCTGGTGCCGTCATATGCCGGCGGCAAGTTCCCGCTGTCGACCTATCTCGCCGACCAGGTGCGCGGCATGCTGGCCGACCCCGCGCGCTGGAAGGCGCTGCCGGAGCAGGTGGCTGACTGGCTGCGCATCCAGCAGGAGAAGTCGGTGCTGCCGCGCAAGGAGGATCTCCTCGTCGAGACTTTCCCACGCGGCGAACGCTTCTACATGGTGGCCTATCCCTTCGAGGGCCGTCTGGCACACCAGACGCTCGGCATGCTGTTGACCCGCCGGCTGGAGCGCATGGGCGCGCGGCCGCTGGGCTTCGTCGCCACCGACTACTCTCTGGCCATCTGGGCGCTTGGCAATCTGGGCGCGATGTTCAAGGCCAAAAAACCGTCGCTGGCCGAGCTGTTCGATGAGGACATGCTGGGCGATGATCTTGAGGCCTGGCTCGCCGACAGCTGGCTGCTCAAGCGGACCTTTCGCAATTGCGCCGTGATTTCGGGGCTGATCGAGAAGCGTTTCCCCGGCCAGGAAAAGAACGGACGCCAGGTGACGGTTTCGGCCGACCTCATTTACGACGTCTTGCGCAGCCATGAGCCCGACCACATCCTGCTCAAGGCGACACGGGCGGATGCCGCGAGCGGGCTGCTCGATGTCAGGAGACTGGCTGAGATGCTCTCGCGCATCCGCGGGCGAATCGTGCACAAGATGCTCGACCAGATTTCGCCGCTGGCGGTGCCTGTCATGCTCGAGATCGGCAAGGAGCCGGTCAATGGCGAGGCGCACGACTCCCTGCTGCTCGAGGCAGCGGACCTGATCGAAGAGGCGATGGGAAGCGCATGAACATAGCCGCGCGCGATCTGACCAGGGAAGGCTGCGAGACCATCGCCATCGCTGGCGTGCGCGCCGCTTGTGACTGGCGCGGCGTGGTGAATTTCCCAGAACTCGACCTGCTCGTCGTCTCCGACCTGCACCTGGAGAAAGGCTCGTCGCACGCCCGCCGTGGTCGGCTGATCCCGCCCTACGACACGGCAGCGACGCTGCAGCGCCTGGCCGAGGTGGTCGAGGACTACGCGCCGCGCATCATCGTCAGCCTCGGCGACAGTTTTCACGACGGTGAGGGTGCAGCGCGCTTGCCCGAGCCGTTTCGCGACAGCCTGACGGCGATGATGAAGGGCCGGAACTGGTTCTGGATCGCGGGCAACCACGATCCCGACGCGCCGGCCGATTTGCCCGGCGAGACGGTCGAGGAACTGGCGGTCTCAGGCCTGGTTTTTCGCCACGAGCCGTCGAAGGGCCACGCCGCGGGCGAGATTGCGGGGCACTTGCATCCTTGCGCGCGCATCGTCCAGCGCGGCCGCTCGGTCCGCCGCCGCTGTTTTGCCAGCGATGGCGAACGGTTGGTGATGCCGGCCTTCGGCGCCTTCACCGGTTCGCTCAACGTGCTCGACCGGGCCTATCGCGGCATGTTCCGCGATGGCGCGCCAACCGCGTATATGATCGGGACGAGCCGGGTGTACCCGATTGCCGGGTCGCTGCTCAGGCCGGGGTGATTTCCGACGTGACGGCCATTCAATCGCCGAGTGCCGGAGATCGACGCTTAAGCGCGACCGGGCTGGATCGCCGCCGCGTTAATCCTTCCTGAAGATGATCCTTCCGAGCCATCCGGTGAACATTGCCAGCCCGATGGCAAAGAGGCCGTAGCCGAAGCCGTGGTCGGAGGCGAAGCGGAAGATGGTCTGCTCGAAGCCGGACTTGACGATGGCGAGCTGGGTCGAGGTTTCCTTGATGAACAGGCCGTTGCGGAACAGGAAGGCGCGCGCCTTGTGGGTGCCGACGGGCACGTTGGGGGCGAGGTGCAGGGTGGCGCGGAACAGGTTGGCCGACAGGAACTGGACGCCGCCGATGTTGTCGGAGTAGAGGCCCAGCCCTTCCTTTCGCTCGCGCAGCGCGTCGGTGAATTCCTGGATGGTCAGCGGGCTGGCGCGCTTCTCCTCGGGTTCGAGATAGATGTTGGCCGGACCGAGCGACAGCTGCCGGTAGCTGTCGGGGGTGGTGACGTCCTGCGGTGGCCGGGTGGTGGCCATGGAATAGGACACCGGCACGTTGACGAAGGTTTCCGAGCGGGTGTTGATCCACATGCCGAGGATGCGGTCCTTGCGGCGCACGACGACCTGGCGGGCCGGACCTTCGAGCACGACGATGACGTCGTAGCGGCCCTGGCGGCTGACCAGCGGGTCGGGATTTTCGAGCGCGCCGAAGATGGTGAGGTCGGCGCCGGAGAAGTCGGCAGTGATGGCGACGCGGTCGGTGGACAGGCCGATCTGGATGCCTTCGGGCAGCGGCACCGCGTCTTGCGCCGTTGCGGGCAGGACGACCAACAGGGTTGCCGCGGCAAGGGCAGCCAGGCGCCTCACAGCGTGCCTCCGCTCGGGGCGGTCAGCGAATAGAGGTTCTGCGGCTTGACGAACAGGTCGAAGCCGAGGCGCAGGGCAACGGCCAGCACCAGCAGCGCCAAGAGCGCGCGCAGCTGTTCGCCGCGCAGCTTCTGGCCGGCCTTGGCGCCGTATTGCGCACCCGCCACGCCGCCGATCATCAAGACCAGCGCCAGGATGATGTCGACGGTCTGGTTGGTGGTCGAATGCACCAAAGTGGTGAAAGCCGAGACGACGACGATCTGGAACAGCGAGGTGCCGACGACGATGTTGGTCGGCACCTTGAGCANATAGATCAGCGCCGGCACCATGATGAAGCCGCCGCCGACGCCCATGATGGCGGAGAGGAAGCCGATGCCGGCGCCGATGCCGAGCACCGGGATGACCGAGACGAACAGCTTGGAGGTGCGGAAGCGCATCTTGAAGGGCAGGCGGTGGATCCAGTTGTGCTGGCCCGACTTCTTCAGCGCCGGCGGCACGCCGCCCTTGGTCAGGCGCAGCGCATTGACGCTTTCGACCAGCATCAGGCCGCCGACGGTGCCCAGGAAGACGACGTAGAGCAGCGAGATGAACAGGTCGAGCTGGCCGATGGAGCGCAGCAGCGCAAAGACGACGCCACCGGCAGCGGAGCCGGCGATGCCGCCGATGAGCAGCACCGTGCCGAGCTTGAAGTCGAGCGTGCCGCGCTTGAGATGGGCGAGCGCGCCCGAAAACGACGAGGCGATGACCTGGTTGGCGCCGGTGGCAACCGCAATGGCGGGCGGGATGTTGTAGAAGATCAGCAGCGGGGTGATCAGGAAGCCGCCGCCGACCCCGAACATGCCCGACAGGAAGCCGACCGCCGCGCCCATCGCCAGCAGCACGAACACATTGACCGACATCTCAGCTATCGGGAGATAAATGCCCACCCGTCAGTCTCTACAAAAAGAAATTGCCGCCACCCGTTTCGGGGTGCCGGTTACCTAACGGCTACTTGCGCCGACATTGCGGCGAAGTCAAACACACCGCGCTCGAAACGGAAAATAACTCAACTAGTTAACTGGGCTGTTAACGGCGGGGCCGGTCGGCAGGCGAATGCGGCGGCGCAATCGGCCGCCGCATGCCATCATTTGCGGGCGATCAGTGCCTCGACCAGGGCGGTGTCGACATCGCCGGTGGGCGCCATGCCATTGTCCTTCTGGAAGGCGGCGATGGCGTCCTTGGTCTTCTGGCCCATCATGCCGTCGGGCTTGCCGGTGTCGTAGCCGTTCTTGGTCAGGATGGCCTGGACGTTGTGGATCGCCTTCTTCATGTCGACGGCGGTGGGCGCGTCCTGCCAGGCGGCGGGCACGTCGACCGAATTGGATGCGGGGTCGAGTGTCTTGGCCTGCCACAGGTCGGTGGCCTGCTTGGCGCGCTTCAGCTGCTCGGGGTTGAGCGCTTTGGCAATCTCGTCGCGCTTGGCGGCTGCGTCGGTGTCGCCCTGCTTGGCGACAAGTGCGAACCACTTGTAGGACTCTTCCAGATTCTGCTTCATGCCGACGCCCTTGGCGGCGAGGATGCCCAGGTTGAACTGGCTGTCCTTGACGCCGAGATCGGCCGCGCTGACGAACCAGCGTGTGGCGGACTCGTTGTCGACAGTGCCGTCTGCGCCCATGGCAAACAACACCGCCAGATTGTGCATGGCGCTGGCGTTGCCCTGTGCGGCGGCGAGCTGGTACCAGGTCTTGGCCTTGGCGGCATCGCGATCGACGCCCAGCCCTTTCTCGAACATGTTGCCGATCCGGTACTGCGCTGGCGCAAAGCCGAGTTCGGCAGCCTTCTCGTACCACTGCGAAGCGGCCTTCATGTCGGCCTGGGTGCCGCGTCCTTCGGCGTAGCGCGAGCCGATCTCGAACAGCGCCTTGGCGTCGCCCGCGTTCGCCGCCTGGCGCAGCGGCTCCGGTCCGAAGGTCGCCTGCAGCATGGGTGCTGCAGCTTCGATAGCGGGCTTGATGGTTTCGGTCACGGCAGGGGCTGCCAGGATCGACTGCGTGCTGCGACGGTCAAGCGCGACCTCGACCGGCTCGGAATAGTCGCTGGCATCGGCCAGTGCGTCAGGCGCCGGCTCGTCGACAGCCGTGTTTGCCAGTTCCGGCTTGTCGACGTTGCGGACCGGAGCCGCGGCCTCGTCGATGGCCTTTGCCGGGGCGGTCGCCGCGGGCATGACGGGAGCCGGTACCGGGGCAACCGTGATGCTTGCGGTTTCGACCGGATCGCTGAGGAACGCCTTGCCGAGCTGCATGCCGGCAAGCGCCAGCATGACGGCGCCGACGGCCATCAGCACCGACTTGCGCCGGGCCTTGATCAGGTCGCCGATGCGCAGCGCGCGCACCGGACCCTTGAGGTCGGAGCTGCGCTTCAGCGCGTCAGCCTCGGCGGCGGCTGCCTGGGCGGCGCGGCGGGCGGCGGCGATGAAGTCCGCCTTGGCTGCGTCAGCCTCGTTGCCGCGCGCCGGCTGGCCGCGTTCGTCGCGGACGCGGCGCATGATGGCGTTGAGGTCAGGCGCGCCCGAGCCGGGTTCGAGCGGACGGTTGGCGATCTTGGGATCGAGCGGCGCATCGAGCGAAACCTCGGCTGTCGGGGCCACGACATCCGGCTCGGACGCTTCGACTGATACCGGCTCCTGTTCCTTGGACTTGCGCGAGAAGGCGCGGGCGAGACCGCCGAACATCGACCCCTTAGCGGGCGCCTGTTCCTTCTTGTCGGTGCGCACGCCGTCGAGTGCGGCAACGGCTGCCGCGGCTTCCGCTGCGGCCTGGGCCGGGCTGCGCGACGTCCGCTCATCGGCGGCGGCGTGATCGGAGCCGCGACGGCCGAAGGTGGCATGGGCCTCGGGAAGCGGCGCCGGCTCCTCGGGGGCGAGCGACGGGGTATCGAGCACGGCGCGCACAGGCTCTGCCTCGGCAATCGGCGGGGTCAGGAGCTCGGCGACGGATGCCGGAGGCGTCTCGACCGGCGCCTTGGGCTGGACCGGCATCGCGGCAGGGGCGTTGGTTTCGATCGAGCCGAGACGATCGACGATCTTGAGCAGCGTGTCGTGGATGGCCTCGAAGGTCTTGCCGTTGCGCTCGTCGGAGCGGCGGGTCAGCGCTTCCAGTGTCTTGAGATCCTGCGCCAGCCCTTCGACCGCGACGGATTCGGGTGCGGTACCGGTGAAGTTGCGTACGGCATCCTCGGCCGCCTTGCGGGCGGCTTCGACCAGGGCTTGATGGTTGCCCATGATCGAGCGCTCGATCTCGTCGAGGCGTGGACGGATGTCTTCGAGCTCCGGCAGCGGCGCGCCAGGGCGGGCAAGGTGTTCCGACAGTCCGCTGACCTGCGCCTCGAGGCTGCGGATCAGGCCGGGATCGATGCTGGCCACCTGCGCCGAGGAGATTTCGAGCCGGGTCGAGATGTCTTCGAGGCGGGCCTCGAGACCACGCATTGCCTGTTCGGTGGCGGTGTCAGGGCGGTTGGTTTCGAGGCGCTGGGCGAAGGCCGTGAAGCGCGCGTCGATGGCCTCCATGATGTCGCGGTTGTCGGCCGCCGGCTGCGCCGACTGGCGGTCGAGCCGGTCGCCGAGGTCTTCGAGGCGGCGTTCAAGGTCGCGGAACAACGTGTTGCCATGCTCGATGGCGTCGCCCTGGCGGCGCTCGAACACGTCGGCCAGCGCGTCGAAGCGCTGCTCGATGCCCTGGAAGACCAGGCTGGCGTCGGGTGCCTGAGGCGCACGTTCGATCTTGTCGGCGATCAGCGAGATCTGGCGGCCCAGGCGCTCGACGGCCTGTCCTGGAACTTCGCTGCGGGCAGCGATGCCGTCGACGCGATCAGACAGGACATTGAGCCGGTCGATGATCTCGGCTGTCGGCTGCTGGTCAGCGGTGATTTCCTCGATCTGGTGGGCGAGGGCGGCGATGCGCAGCTCGATGCGTTCGAACGGCGCGGGGTCGAAATGTGGTGTCTGGGCTGCGACCGTCGAGGCGACGATGGCGCGCGAAATCTCGTCGAGGCGCTCGTCGATCAGGCCGAACATCTCGTCGCCATGACTGTCGCGCTGGCGCACGAACTGGTCGACGGCGCCGGCAAGCGTGCGGACCTTGTCCTCGATGGTGCGCAGCGACAGCGATTCCGGCAGGCTGTTGACGGCCTCATTGATCTGTTCGAGCCGGCCGGCAAGCGCCGCGAGTGCCGGGTCTTCGCTGCGCTGACCCTGATTGGCCGACATGCGGTCGGCGAAATCGGTCCAGCGCCGGTCAAAGTCGTCCCAGCGGCGATCGACCGACAGCACCGTCTCTTCGCGCGCCAGGTCGGTCAGCGAACGACGGACCTGTTCGAGTTCGAGGCGCAGCATGCTGACGCTCTTGTCGTCGCTGCGTTCGGCGAGCGAATGGATGGCGCCCGACAGGCGCTCCAGTTCGAGCCCGAGTTCGGCGCCGGTGGCGCCAGCTGCGCCTGCGCGGTTGGCGCGGTCGATGTCCTGGCGCAGCTGGTCGAATTCGCGCTGTAGGCCCGATGTCATCTGGTGGCGCATCTCTTCGCGCAACGCGCGCAGTTCGCCGGCGATCTTGCCGACGGCGGCGACGCCGTCCTCCTGGCCGCGGACGCGGTCGATGTCGCGGGCGATGGCGTGATAAGGGCGCTCATAAGGCTTGGTACGGCCAAATTCGCCACGCGGCACGTAGCCTGTCGCCGGCGCCTGGCGCATTGAGGGCCGCTGCGGTTCGGCGGTTTCCTCGCGTGTCCGGTCCAGCCGCGCCTCGAGGTTTTCGAGCGAGCGATTGAGCTCCTCGAGCGAGGCATGCTGGCGGCGCTGCCTGCCGTCATTGAGGCTGTCGAGATAAGACCGCTTGTTGTTCATCGAAACGCCCGTTGGTCAGAGTGCTGGCAGAAGACCAGAGTCTCAAATCCTTGCCGGGATCGGGGATTGCGAAGCGCCTTGCGGAAACATGGCTTCCCGGGCTATTCGCCGCCCTCCGAAACCGTGAACAATTCGGTACATGATGACCACGGGAGAACCGACATGCGCACATTTCCCCGAACGTGGTAAATAACCTCTTAACCAAGCTTAAGAATGTGCGACGTTGTGTTACCCCTCCGGGCTGTGGCTGCGACCAGATTTCCCTTGCGTAGGGTAGGGCTGATCGTTATAGCATTTACGTAAACGTAAGACGTGTGCAGAACGCCGTCTTGAGTGCATTTACATAGAAACCACGATCGGAAGCCCGCCCCCTTCGGCTTCCAGTCAGAGCACGGCTGGCGATGCCGCCGCCGCTCGCAATTGGGGATATCGGAAGCAGATGATGAAACTCGTATCGGTCGCCGATGCTGCGGCCAATGAAAACAATCTTACCGGCGAAGAATTTGTTCGCATCGGCGAGATGGCGAAGAAGTACGGCGTGACGCTGCGGACGCTACGTTTTTACGAAGACAAGGGGCTGCTGAACCCCAAGCGTGAAGGCGCCACCCGTCTCTACACACGCCGCGACCGCGCCCGCCTGAAGCTGATCCTGCTCGGCAGGAAGGTTGGCTTCTCGCTGCGCGACGTCAAGCAGATGATCGACCTCTATGATCCGAGCGGCACCAACGCCAAACAGCTGCGCCTGACCATCGACAAGTCGGAAAAGCAGCTCGGTCGCCTCCAGAAGCAGCGCCAGCTGCTCGACGAGGCGATCGACGAACTGAGCAATCACATGTCGGCCGTTCGCCAGTTGCTGGCCGAGCGCACCGCAGTGCAGGCAAGCGCTGCCGGCTGATCATCCCTGGTGATCTGATCGACGGCCCGGCGGGGGAGACCTCGCCGGGCCGTTTTGCGTTTGAGGGGGCTCTTCGCCGTCTAAGGGGGGCGACTGGCACGTGCGGCGCCTAGGCCCAGCGGCCTGTCATTCATGGCGCGAGGGGCATTTTGGCCCCGGCTCGCTTTCGCCGTCGTCCTGGCATGGATTCCCGACCTAAGGCGTTGAGAAATCCACCGGAATGCGGATTCACAAAAATTGACGTTTACGCAAACGTCAATTTTTGCTAATCGACGTTCGACAAGCGGTTCCCCGTCGCATACCGTCTGGCCGGAACCGGCACAAACCATGCTGGAGGAAGAGCAATGCCGATATTCCGGGCCCCGGTCGAGGACACCCTATTTGTGCTGAACGACGTGCTCGGCTACGAGCGTCACAGCAACCTCGCCGGCTTTTCCGATGCCAGCGCCGATGTGCTGGAGGCGATTCTCGCCGAGGGCGCCAAGCTCGCCGAAAACGTCATGCACCCGCTGAACCGAGTCGGCGATATGGAAGGCTGCATCCGCAACGACGACGGCTCGGTGACCACGCCCAAGGGTTTTAAGGAAGCATTCGACCAGTATCGCGAAGGCGGCTGGATGGGCCTGGCGGTGCCGGCCGAGCATGGCGGCCAGGGTCTGCCTTACACCGTGCATTCGGCGGTCGGCGAATACATGTCGTCGGCCAACATGGCGCTGATGATGTATCCCGGGCTGACCCAGGGCGCGATGGCTGCGATCCTCGTGCACGGCTCGGAAGACCAGAAGGCGACCTGGTTGCCCAAGATGGTCGAGGGCGCCTGGACCGGCACCATGAACCTGACCGAGCCGCATTGCGGCACCGATCTCGGCCTGCTGCGCTCCAAGGCCGTGCCGAACGGCGATGGTTCCTACAAGATTTCGGGCCAGAAGATTTTCATCTCGGCTGGCGAGCACGACATGTCGGATAACATCGTCCATCTGGTGCTGGCCCGTATAGAGGGCGCGCCGGAGGGCGTGAAGGGCATCTCGCTTTTCATCGTGCCCAAGTTCAAGCTCGACGCTTCGGGCAATCCCGGCGCGCGCAACGCGGTGTCGTGCGGTTCCATCGAGGAGAAGATGGGCATCCATGGCAATTCGACCTGCGTCATGAATTATGACGAGGCCGAGGGCTTCCTGCTCGGCGAGGCCAATGGCGGCCTGAAGGCGATGTTCACGATGATGAACGAGGCCCGCCTCGGCGTCGGCCTCCAAGGTCTGGCAGTCTCGGAGATTGCCTACCAGAATGCCGTTGCCTACGCCAAGGACCGCATCCAGGGCCGCTCGCTGACGGGTGCCAAGGCGCCCGAGAAAAAGGCCGACCCGATCATCGTCCACCCCGACATCCGCCGCAAGCTGATGACCATGAAGGCCTTTAACGAGGCTGGCCGCGCGCTGGTTCTGTGGACCGCGATCAACTCTGACGTCGCCCACCGCTCCGAAGAGGGCGGTGAACGCCAGGCGGCGGAGGATCACATGGGCCTCATGACGCCTGTGGTGAAGGGCGTCTTGACCGACAAGGGCTTCGAGCATGCCGTGATGGCTCAGCAGGTCTTCGGCGGCCACGGCTACATCGAAGAGCACGGCATGAGCCAGTTCGTGCGCGATGCCCGCATCGCCATGATCTATGAAGGCGCCAACGGCGTGCAGGCGCTCGACCTCGTCGGCCGCAAGCTCGGCCTCAATGGCGGCCGCGCCGTGCAGGCCTTCTTCAAGGATGTCGGCGAGTTCTGCGAAGCCAATCGCGGCGACGAAACCATGGCGCCCTACACCAAGGGTCTGAAGAAGGGTCTGAACGACCTGCAGGCTGCGACCATGTGGCTGGTGCAGAACGGCATGACCAATCCGGACAATGCGGGTGCGGCCTCGACCGACTACATGCATCTCTTCGGCCTTGTGGCGCTCGGCTACATGTGGGGCCGGATGGTGAAGACGGCGCAGGAAAAGTTGGCCAATGGCGCGGGCGACCAGGCGACGTTCCTGGAGAACAAGCTGGTGACCGGCCGCTACTTCATGGAGCGCGTCATGCCAGAGACCGCGGCGCATCTCGCCCGCATCTCGACCGGCTCGGCGACCATGATGGCGCTTCCGGCGGAGGCGTTCTGACCGAATTTCCGGGCGGCCGCACGCGGCCGTCCCCTTGTTTGCGGCGTCGAAACGCGGAGGAGATCGTGGCGACAATTCCTGCAGATGTTCTGGGGCTGCCCAGGCCCGCCTGGGCCGGCGAGGACGTCGCCATGCTCTACGACATGGCGCATCGCTTCATGTCGGAAGAAATCCTGCCGCGCTACGACGAGTTCGAAAAGAACGAGATGGTCGACCGCGCGTCTTGGGAAAAGGCTGGCGCCGCCGGCCTGCTCTGCGCCTCCATGCCCGAAGAATATGGCGGTTCGGGTGGCACCTTCGCCCATGAGAGCGCCATCATCGAAGCGATCGGCCATGTTGGCGTCGACGGCTTCGGCATTGCCCTCCACAACTCGATCGTTGCCCCCTACATCCTCCACTACGGCTCGGAGGAGCAGAAGAAGAGGTGGTTGCCGAAGATGGCGACCGGCGAGCTGATCGGCGCCATCGCCATGACCGAGCCGGGCGCCGGCTCCGACCTGCAGGGTGTCAAGACGCGTGCCGACAGGGACGGCAACCAGTATCGCATCAACGGTTCGAAGACCTTCATCACCAACGGCCAGCACGCCAATCTGATCATCGTCGTCACCAAGACTGATCCGTCGAAGGGCGCCAAGGGCACCTCGCTGATAGTGGTCGAGACTGACGAGGTCGATGGCTTCGAGCGTGGCCGCAACCTCGACAAGATCGGGCTCAAGGCCAACGATACCTCCGAGCTGTTCTTCAACGACGTGCGCGTGCCGACGTCGAACCTGCTCGGTTCCGAAGAAGGCCAGGGCTTCGTCCAGCTGATGCAGCAATTGCCGCAGGAACGGCTGCAGATCGGCACTGGCGCGATTGCCATGATCGAGCGTGCGCTTGCCGAGACCATCGAATACGTCAAGGAGCGCAAGGCCTTCGGCAAGGCGATCCTCGATTTCCAGAATACCCAGTTCAAGCTGGCCGAACTCAAGACCGAGGCAACCATCGGGCGGGTCTTCTACAACGACTGCGTTACCCGTCACATTTCCGGTGGGCTCGATCCGGTAACTGCGTCGATGGCCAAGTATTGGCTGTCTGACCTGCAGTGCAAGATCGTCGATGAATGCCTGCAGCTGTTCGGCGGCTATGGCTATATGAACGAATACCCCATCGCCCGCATGTATCGCGACGCCCGCGTGCAGCGCATCTACGGCGGCACGAACGAGATCATGAAGCTTTTGATCGCGCGTTCGCTCTGAGCCGCCGATCCGAAAACCAAGGAGCAAGAAAAATGGCTGACGCTTTTGTCTATGACGCCGTGCGCACGCCGCGCGGCAAGGGCAAGAAGGACGGATCGCTGCACGAAGTGCCGGCGGTACGCCTCGGCGCGAAGGTGCTGGAAGCGCTGCGCGACCGCAACGGTCTCGACACCGCCCAGGTCGACGACATCATCTTCGGCTGCGTCGACCCTGTCGGCGAAGCCGGATCTGTCATCCCGCGCTCGGCCGCCTTCGAGGCAGGTTACGACAACAAGGCACCGGGCATGCAGATCTCGCGCTTCTGCGCGTCCGGCCTCGATGCCATTAATTTCGGTGCGGCCAAGATCGCCCAGGGCGCCGACGAGATCGTCATTGCCGGCGGTGTGGAATCGATGTCGCGCGTCGGCATGGGGATGTCCGGTGGCGCCTGGTTCATGGACCCTTCGGTCGGCATTCCGGCCTGGTTCATGCCGCAGGGCGTTTCCGCCGACCTGATCGCCACCAAATACGGCTTCTCGCGCGACGACGTCGACGGCTACGCCGTCGAGAGCCAGAAGCGCGCCGCCAAGGCGTGGGAGAAGGGCTACTTCAACAAGTCGGTCGTGCCGGTCAAGGATCAGAACGGCCTGACCATCCTCGCCCATGACGAGCATATGCGCCCGACCACCGACATGCAGTCGCTCGGTCAGCTCAACCCGTCCTTCGTCATCCCCGGCGAGATGGGCGGTTTCGACGCGATCGCCGTCCAGCGCTACCCGGAACTGGAAGAGATCAACCACGTCCACCATGCCGGCAATTCGTCCGGCATCGTCGATGGGGCGGCAGCGGTACTCCTCGGTTCCAAGAAGGCTGGCAAGGCGATGGGCCTGAAGCCGCGGGCGCGCATCCGCGCCTTCTCCAACATCGGCTCGGAGCCGGCGATGATGCTGACCGGCCCGGTCGACGTCACCGAGAAACTGCTCAAGCGCGCCAAGATGAAGCTTTCGGACATCGACCTGTTCGAACTCAACGAGGCCTTCGCCTCGGTGGTGCTGCGCTACATGCAGGCCTTCGAGATCCCGCACGACAAGATCAACGTCAATGGCGGCGCCATCGCCATGGGCCACCCGCTGGGTGCCACCGGCGCAATGATCCTCGGCACCGTGCTCGATGAACTCGAGCGCCGCAATCTCAACACGGCCCTCGTGACCTTGTGCATCGGCGCCGGCATGGGCACCGCGACGATCATCGAGAGGGTGTGAGCATGGCGGAACTCAACCGACGTGCGCTTCTGGCGCTGATCGGTGGCGGCGCTGTCGCAGCCACCGTCGGCATCGTCTCGGTCGAAGCCGCGCCAGGTGGCGCCTTCCGCCTGCGCGGCATGGTGCGCTCGACGGCAAGCGGTCCGATGCCGGTGGGTATCCTGAAGGTCCGGCTCGAGGAGCAGGGCATCATGGACAAGGCGGCCCGGCGCATTGCCGAAACCACTGTGCGCAGCAACGGCCGCCAGCGTGTGGTGCCGTTCGAGATGGTCGTGCCGCGCGCCTCGCTGGCACGCGCCTACGATCCTGGCTTCAGTGTGCGCCTCGAGCGCAACGGCCGGCTGATTGCCATCAACACCACCAAACAACGTTATCGGGGCGGCCTCGAGGCTTCCCTGCAAATCGAACCCATCCTTTACTGAGGGGGCACGAAACTATGACCAGCTACACGAACTTCACGGTCGAAACCGATGCCGATGGCATCGCGCTCGTCACCTGGAACATGCCCGACCGCTCGATGAACGTCTTCACCGAAGAGGTGATGGGCGAACTCGACAAGATCATCGACCAGGTTGTCGCCGACGCCGGCATCAAGGGTGCCGTCATCACGTCGGGCAAGGAGACCTTCTCCGGCGGCGCCGACCTCACCATGCTGCAGAAGATGCTCGGCATCTATGCCAAGGAAAAGGCCAAGGACCCGGAGAAGGCGACCAAGCTGCTCTTCGACAATGCCGGCCGCATGGGCGCGCTGTGGCGCAAGCTCGAGACCTCGGGCAAGCCGTGGGTTTCGGCGATCAACGGCACCTGCATGGGCGGCGCCTTCGAGCTGTCGCTCGCTTGCCATGGTCGCGTCGCGGCTGACTCGGACAAGGTCAAGATGGCCTTGCCGGAAGTAAAGGTCGGCATCTTCCCGGGCGCCGGCGGCACCCAGCGCGTGCCGAGGCTTGCCGACCCGCAATCGGCATTGCAGATGCTGACCTCCGGCCAGACGCTGACGCCGCAGAAGGCCAAGGGCATGGGTCTGATCCATGCGGTGGTCGAACCTGCCAAGCTGATCGAAGCCGCCAAGGCCATGATCACGGCTGGCCTCAAGCCGGTCCAGCCCTGGGACGAGAAGGGCTTCAAGCTGCCCGGCGGCCCGGTCTATTCGGCAGCGGGCGCCAATCTCTGGCCGCCGGCAATCGCCATCCTGCGCCGCGAGACTTATGGCAACTATCCGGCCGCGACCGCGATCCTGAAATGCGTCTACGAGGGCCTGCTGGTGCCGTTCGACACCGGCCTGCGCATCGAGCAGCGCTACTTCACTGAGATCATGCAGTCGAAGGAAGCGGCGGCGATGATCCGCTCGCTGTTCGTGTCGCTGCAGGAGTTGAACAAGGGCGCCCGGCGCCCCGAGGGCATTGCCGACACCAAGTTCAAGAAGATCGGCATCATCGGTGCCGGCTTCATGGGCGCAGGCATCGCCTATGTTACGGCCAAGGCGGGCATTCCGGTCGTCCTGATCGACCGCGACCAGGAGTCGGCTGAGAAGGGCAAGGCCCATTCCGACAGCCTGATCTCCGACCAGGTCAAGAAGGGCCGCGCCAAGCCCGAGGAGCGCGAGAAGCTGCTTTCGCTGATCACGCCGAGCGCCGACTATGCCGACCTTGCCGGCTGCGACCTCGTGGTCGAGGCGGTGTTCGAAGATTCGGAAGTCAAGAAGGCCGCGACCGAGAAGGCGGAAGCCGCGCTCAAGTCGTCGGCGGTGTTTGCCTCGAACACCTCGACCATTCCGATCACCTCGCTTGCCAAGAACTCGGTCCGCCCGAAGAACTTCATCGGCATCCACTTCTTCTCGCCCGTCGACAAGATGATGCTGGTCGAGATTATCATGGGCAAGAAGACCGGCGACAAGGCGCTTGCGGTGGCGATGGACTTTGTACGCGCCATCAAGAAGACGCCGATCGTCGTCAACGACACGCGCGGCTTCTACGTCAATCGTTGCGTGCTGCGCTACATGTCGGAAGCCTTCAAGATGTTGATCGAGGGTGTTCCGGCGGCGATGATCGAGAATGCGGCGAAGGCTGCCGGCATGCCGGTCGGCCCGCTGGCGTTGACCGACGAGACGGCCGTCGACCTTGCCCAGAAGATCATGAAGCAGACCATCAGGGATCTCGGCGACAAGGCCGTCGATCCGCGCCAGATGGAACTGATCAACACCATGGTCGACACCCATGGCCGCCTCGGCCGCAAGAACACCAAGGGCTTCTACGACTATCCGGCGAAGCCGGCGAAGAAGAAGCTGTGGCCGGGCCTCAAGGACCTCTATCCGCAGAAGGCGCCCGAGAAGGTCGACGTCGAGGAGCTCAAGCTGCGTCTGCTGTCGGTCATCGCGCTCGAAGCGGCGCGAGTGATGGAGGAGGGCATCGTCACCGACCCGCGCGAGGCGGATGTCGGCTCGATCCTGGCCTTCGGCTTTGCGCCCTACACCGGCGGCGCGCTGTCCTTCATCGACGGTATCGGCGCCAAGAAGTTCGTCAAGATCGCCAAGGATCTGCAGAAGAAATATGGCGCCGAGTTCAAGGCACCCAAGCTTCTCATCGACATGGCCGACAAGGGCGAGACCTTCTACCAGCGTTTCGATCCATACGCGAAATCTGAGGAAAAGAAGGCGGCCTGACGAAGCATGTACGTCTGGGCAAGACTGGCTCGTATGGCCGCGACGAAATCTCGTCGCGGCCCTTACCGTTTTGGCGATGAAGGCCGGCTGTCGTTCCGCTGCCTGCCGACCGACATCGACTTCAACATGCATCTCAACAATGCACGCTACATGATGCTGGCGGATGTCGGTCGCATCGACATCTTCATGCGCTCGGGTCTGATCGAGCTTGCCCGCAAGCGCGGCTGGGCGCCGATGCTGGGTGGCCTGCAGACTGTGTTCGTGCGCGAGATCAGGCTGTGGAAGCGCTTCGACGTCGTCTCCTCGGTGGAGACCTGGAACGGCTCGGAGGTGATCGGCAAGCACCGCTTCGTGCTCGACAATGGCGAGACGGCGGCTCTGATCATGACCAGTGCCGGCGTCTATGACCGGGCCACCCGCCGTTTCGTCCAGATCGACGACCTGGTGCGCGAACTGGGCTATGACGGCGCAGCGCCCCGGGACGTCAGCGAGGAAGAGCGCATCTTCATTGCTTCGCACAAGGGTTTGAGGATGCTCGCCAAATCAGGTGACTGAGGCGGCATTCGTGCCCGACTTTGGGGCGGACGGCTTTTTCGCAACCAGCGGCAATGGTAATATCAGTATGTTCTAATAATGGCATTCGCCGGAAGGATGTTGCCATGCGCATGCTTCTCAAGATCTCCATTCCCGCCGCCCAGGGAAACCGCGCCATCAAGGACGGCAGCCTTGCCTCGATCATGGAAAAGTCGCTTGCCGAGCTCAAGCCGGAAGCGGCCTACTTCACCCTCGACAAGGGGGAACGCACCGCCTTCATATTCGTCGACGTCAAGGACATCACCGCGATCCCCAGCATCTGCGAGCCGTTCTTCTTCGGCTTCGAGGCTGCCATCTCCATGACGCCGGTGATGGACGCAAACGACCTGCGCGCCGGCCTCAAGCTGATGATGCAGAAGACGTGACGCCCGACCGTCGCGCCGCTGCCGATATGGCAAGGCGCGACACACTGGACATTCCCCGCACGCGTGGTTAAATGCCGAAAGGTATTTTTTCCTGTCTTGAGGGGAGCGCCATGCTCTCGCACGAACGTGTCTGGGCCGCGATCGACGCTCTTGCCGAGCGCTATTCGCTTTCGGCGTCGGGCCTCGCCAAGAAGGCCGGGCTCGACTCGACGGCGTTCAACAAGTCGAAACGGCAGTCGGTCGACGGGCGGCCGCGCTGGCCCTCGACGGAGTCGCTGGCCAAGATCATCGAGGCGACCAATTCCTCGCTGGAGGAGTTTCTTGCATTCGTCGAGCCGGGCAGGGCCGGCAGCCGGGCGAAGGCCGGGGGACAGGCCGCGGGTGTGCCGCTGCTGGGCTTTGCCCAGGCGGGTGCCGGCGGTTTCTTCGACGATTCCGGTTTTCCGGCCGGCCAGGGCTGGGAGCTGATCGAGCTTCCGGCGCGCACGACTGACAGTTCTTATGCGCTGCAGGTCCAGGGCGACTCCATGCTGCCGCTTTATCGCAACGGCGATGTGTTGATCGTCGAGCCGGGCGCGACCGTGCGCAAGGGCGACCGCGTGGTGGTCAAAACCATCTCGGGCGAAGTGATGGCCAAGGTGTTGGAGCGACAGGGGCAGGGTGTCATCGAACTTTTGTCGCTCAATCCCGAGCATCCAAACCGTCGCTTCCCCACCACCGAGGTGGAATGGGTGGCGCGCATTGTCTGGGCGAGCCAGTAGTGGCGCGATGAAACCAGCAGCATTGGCAGTGGCCGCAGCCGGTTTCGGCATCGCCTTCCTGGTCGCTTCCGCCGGCGGCCACAGGTTGACTGCGCTGGAAAGTCCCACCGTCGATATCATCGACGAAAGCGACCTGCCGGCCGACATGACCGGCGACGACAACATGGGCGAAGCCATCACCGACAATCCCGCTGCGACAGATCAGCAAAACCCTGCCGAAGCTCTGCCGGAGCAGCCCGCCATGCCGGAAGCGCCGGCCGCCGAACCCACGACGCAAGCCGTGCGCCCGGTGGCGCAGGGTGAGTTCGTGCCGCCTGCCGTCGAGCCAAGCGGGCTGGAGCGCGAGGCGCCGCGCGCGCCGCTCAGCGATCTGAGCCTAGCCTTGCCGCCCAAGCCGAAGGTAACCGCCGAATGGGATGGCACGACGCTGTTCCAGCCGGTGGCCTCTGCCGCTGGTCGGATCGAGGCGAAGGGCGTGCGCGTTGCCATTTCAGGCGTTGCACCGCTGGCATCAGAGGAAAGTTGCAGCTTCGAAGGCAAACAGTGGAATTGCGGTACACGCGCGCGCACGGCCTTCCGCGGGCTGCTGCGCAGCCGCGCCGTGGTCTGCGACATGCCGGCGGATGCCGCGCAGGGTGACGTGGTCGCCCGGTGCCGGATCGGCAAGCTGGATGTTGGCGAATGGCTGGTCGCCAATGGCTGGGCCAGGGCCGAGGCCGGTGGACCCTATGAGGATGCCGGCAAGAAGGCGGAGAGCGACGGCAAAGGCATTTATGGCGCGCCGCCAGAGCGTGTCGAGATGACCTTGACGCCGGCGGGCTCGACGTTGCCTGCCACCGAGCCACCACCGGCCGAGCCCGCGATCGAACTGCCGGCGCAGTAATTCAGGCGTTGTCGGGCAAGCGTTCCATGTAAATGTCGAACTCGTCGCGATGGGTCTCGGCGAAACCGTGGCGCTCGTAGAAGCGCCTGGCGTCGCTCTCGCGCAGCACATCGAGCCGGATCGGCAAGCCCGTGGCATCCGCCTCCGCCAGCATTTGGCGCAGAACCGAGCTGCCGATGCCATGGCCCTGCGCTTCCGGCACGAGATAGAAATGCTCGAGCAGAAGTGCGCCGTCCTGCGGGCCGAAGGCGACGCAGCCGATCAGCTGTTCTGTCGGCGCAAGGACAAGGCGTGTGTGTTGCGGCCTGAACGAGTCGCGAAAACGGGCTCGCGCCTGCTCGGGATCGAAACGGCCGATGCGCTCGAGGCTCGGGCGCATCGCCAGCAACCTGATCTCGAAAAGGCGTTCGAAATCGGCTTCCCGGGCCGGCGCGAAGCTTAAAGTCGCATTCGCGTCGGCGATTGCCACCTCAGGCCGCCAGCTTGCCTTCGAGCCCCTTGCGGATGAGTGCGCAGGTCTCTGCTGTGCCGTAGAGTGCCGCGAACGAGCCGAAGCGCGGGCCGCGTTCCTGGCCGATCAGGATCTGGTAGATCATCTGGAAGAAAGCGCCCGACACGCCGGGGCCGCCCTCCGGGCTCTGCTTGGTGTGATCCTGGTAGCGCTCGATCTTGCGGGCGACGTTGAGCGAGGCGTTCTGGATCGCTTCGCCGTCCGAACCGGCCGGAAGAGCTGCCAGCGCCTGTTCGAGCGCCGCAAGTGCCTCGCGCTCGACGTCGTCGGGGGCGCGGAATACCTTGGTCGGCTTCACGAAGTCGTCGAAGTAGCGGATGGCGTAGCCGGTCAGCTTGTCGAGATCGGGATGCGTCTCGGGCGTCACGCCGGGCGCATGGCGCGAGATGAAGCCCCACAGCACGCTCTTGTCATGGGCGTTGGAGGCGCTGACGAGATTGAGCAGCAGCGAGAACGGCACCGGCAGGTCGATGGCAGGCGGGTTGCCGTCATGCATGTGCCAGACCGGGTTGCCGAGGCGGTTCTTCCAGTCTTGCTTCGGGTAAGCGGCCAGGAAGCTGTAATATTCGTCAACGGCCTTGGGGATGACGTCGAAATAGAGCTTCTTGGCCTGGCGCGGACGCTGGAACATGTAGAGCCCGAGGCTCTCGGTCGGCGCATAGGTCAGCCACTCGTCGATGGTGAGGCCGTTGCCCTTGGACTTCGAGATCTTCTGGCCGTTCTCGTCGAGGAACAGCTCGTAGACGAAATGCTCGGGCGCGCGTCCGCCGAGAATGACGCAGATGCGGTCATAGATCGCCGCATTGGTCTGGTGATCCTTGCCGAACATCTCGAAATCGACGTTGAGCGCTGCCCAGCGCATGCCGAAATCGGGCTTCCACTGCAGCTTGACCTTGCCACCGGTGACCGACAGCGTGGTCTCGGTGCCTTCGTCGTCGAATGTGATGGTGCCGGCCTTGGCGTCGACGTTCTTCATCGGCACGTAGAGCACGCGCCCGCTCTTGGGCGAGATGGGCAGGAACGGGCTGTAAGTCGCCTGGCGTTCCTCGCCCAGTGTCGGCAACATCACCTTCATGATGTCATCGTACTTCTCGGCCGCCTTGAGCAGCATCGCGTCGAACTTGCCCGACTTGTAGTAGTCGGTGGCGCTGGCGAACTCGTAGTCGAAGCCGAAGGTGTCGAGGAAGCGGCGCAGCATCGCATTGTTGTGATGGCCGAAGCTCTCGTAGTCGCCGCCGAACGGGTTCGGCACCGAGGTCAGCGGCATGTGCAGATAGGGCTCGAGCGCTGCGCGATCCGGCACGTTCTCCGGAATCTTGCGCATTCCGTCCATGTCGTCGGAGAAGCACAAAAGCCTGGTCTTGACCTTGTTCTCGGTCAGGACATGGAAGGCGTGGCGCACCATCGTCGTGCGCGCCACCTCGCCAAAGGTGCCGATATGCGGCAGGCCCGACGGGCCGTAGCCGGTCTCGAACAGAACCGTCTCGGGCAAGCCCGTTTTCTTGTAGCGCTCGACGATTTTCTTGGCTTCCTCGAACGGCCAGGCTTTGCTTTCAGCCGCAGCCGCCAGGAGTTCGGGGTTGAGATCGATGATGTTTGATCTCGTCATGTCGAGAGCCCTTTGATTGTTGGGCGGAATTTCCGCCGAAGACGGCCATGCTCTATGCGCGCATGCCGCGGGCGTCAACGATTCCGGCCATTTTTCGTTGCAGACAGGCAGGCGCGTTCCTAAGTTCGCGTGGCAAACAACCCTTCCGGAGAACTCAATGGCCCTGCCTTCCGCCCACGAGGCGCTGATCCATCTGATGGTCATCACCTCAGCTTCCGATCGCGACATGACCGATGTCGAGCTGGCGCGCATCGGCGTGGTGGTCAAGACCTGGCCGATCTTTGAGGATTTCAACGAAAAGCGGCTGATCTCGATTGCTCAGGACTGCCAGGAATTGCTGCATGCCGAGGCGGGGCTCGAAGGCGTGTTGGAGCTCGCCCGCCGGGCAATTCCCGACCGGCTGCACGAGACGGCCTATGCCGCGGCCTTCGAGGTGGCGTCGGTCGACCTCGAGATGCGGATGGAGGAACTGCGTGTGCTGCAGCTTCTGCGCAAGCACCTCAATGTCGATCCGTTGACCATCGCGGCGATCGAGCGGGCGACCAAGGCCCGCCACCGCACCCTGACCTGATTGTCGACTGGTCAGTAGAAGCTGACCGGGAAATAGCGAAGATAGAGCTCGGCGAAGGTGCCCTTGGCCGAGATCTCGTGCAGCGCATAGTCGAAGGCTGCGGCTAGTGCTGCATTGTCCGCCTTGGTCGCGACGGCAAGCCCGGTGCCGAGATATTCGGGGGCGATATACGGACCGCCGGCAAAGCGGCAGCAGCCTGCCGCATCCGTGCCCGCAAGCCAGAAGGACAGGCGCATGCCGTCGCCGAAGACGGCGTCGAGCTTGCCGTCCTTGAGGTCCTGGTTGAGCCAGTCGGCCCGCGAATAGGTGACCACCTTCACGTCGCCGAAATAGTCCCTGAGCACGCGCTCATGCGCCGAGCCGGCAAGGACGCCGACGCGCTTGCCGCTGAGCTTGTCGACCATGGGCTCGGTGACGGCCTGGGCCTTGCTCATGATGAAGCGCGCCGGCAATTGCAGATAGGGGCGCGAGAAGGCGTATGTCTCGCGGGTCTCGGCGGTCGCCGGAATACCGGCGATCAGCGCCTCGCCTTCGCCCTTGTTCAGCGCATCGCCCAGTTCCGCCCAGGGCAGCGCCTGGATCTGGCACTTCTCGGCAATGCCGAGTTCGGCGCAGATGGCGCGGGCGAGGTCGATGTGGAAGCCGGACAGGCGCCCGCTCTTGTCGATGAAGTTGAACGGCGGAAAGTCCGTCGTCGTCAGGAAGCGCAGGCGCGGCAGCGTCGAAAGATCCGGCTTGGGCAGCCGCTCCTTGCTGTCCCACAGCACCGGCACCTGCGGTTCGGCGGCGCGCGCCGGGCCGAGCAGCGTTGCAAGCGACACGGCAATCGCAAGCATCAGTGCGGATTTCATGGCTGCGCTCCGGTCCCCGGCTGCGGAGTCGGCTGGAGAGCTCCCCTCGCGGCACGACCCATGGATTCAATGACTTGCACGATTCGCACCGTCCTGAAGGCGCGCTGCTTCCTGATATCGAGGCAAAGCTTTACCGTTCGGATCGCCCGGAGGCAAAGCCAATATGCACAATTGCACGGGCCGCGAACAAAGCTGGGTGGAATGCATATCCTGATATATTGATGCGGGTGGTGTCTCACCCATTCGGGGCATGGCTTACCCAAAGGTGATATGCATTATTGGCATCGGGAGTTGCAGCACTGGGGATGTTGCAATGACACTGGACCAACCGCCGTGGGGAGGACGCGCGCAAGCGTGCGGGCTGCGAGGAGCAGTCGGTAGCGTTTGGTCCATCGACTGTCGAAGTATCCAAATTTTCGGCTCGCAGGCCGTGGGTGCGTGATGGTTGCGCTCGACTCCAGTCACGCAACCATCCGCCCCTCTTTTTTTGGCGCTGACGCCTCTGATCCTGCCACCCCCGAAGAAGCCAACGACAACAGTCTGAGCCTCCATGGATCGGCCCTGTCCGACATGGTCGAGCTGCGTCTCGTCCTCGACCTACTGAGCAATTCCAAGGAAGAGCGTTTGACGCTTGCCGCGCGCGCTGAGTTCCATGGCCTGACCTTCCAGGCCGAACTGCTGGCTCAATCCTTCAGGAACTTCATGCCTTCGTGGATGATCTTGCCGTCGGGCCGGCCGACCTTGTCGAGGTCGCGGCCGTCATAGGGCAGTGCCCTGAGAACATGCCTGATGACGGCGATGCGCGCCCGGCGCTTGTCGTTGGCCTGCACGACCTCCCAGGGCGCATAGGGCGTGTGCGTGCTCTCGACCATCAACTCGATCGCCTTGGTGTATTCGTCCCACTTGGACATGCCCGCGACATCCATCGGCGAGAACTTCCAGTTCTTCAACGGGCTGTGGCGGCGGTCGTGGAATCGCTTGAGCTGCATCTCCTGGCTGATGTCGAGCCAGAACTTGAAGAAGTGGATGCCTTCGTTGACGATCATCTTCTCGAAATGCGGCGTCTCGGCCAGGAACTGGCGGTGCTGCTCGGGCGTGCAGAAACCCATGACCGGCTCGACGCCGGCGCGGTTGTACCATGAGCGATCGAACGTCACGAATTCGCCGGCAGTCGGGAACTGCTGGACATAACGCTGGAAGTACCACTGGCCCCGCTCTGTCTCTGTCGGCTTGGTCAGTGCCACATTGCGCGCGGTACGCGGGTTCATGTATTCGCGCACCACGAAGATGGTGCCACCCTTGCCCGCGGCGTCTCTGCCCTCGAACACCGACAATACGCGTTTGCCGGTCTTCTGCAGCCAGGCTTGCAGCTTCACCAGCTCCGTCTGCAGCGTCTCCAGTGTCTGCTCGTATTCCTTCTGGGGCAGCTTGTCGTCATAGGGGTAGTTGCCCGACTTCAGTGCCTTCTTGTCGATCCAGTCGGGCAACACAGGATCGTCGATGTCGAAGGTCCGCTCCTCCTTGCCGACCTTTATCCTGACTGGCCCGTTCTGGGCCGCAGGATCGGCCGCATCTGCGGCCGGGGCGGCGATATCCTTCTTGCTTTCCTTGTCCTTTTTCATGGGATCGGCACCTTTCCAGCTTTGCGAAGCATGCTATTGGGTGGCCAGGAAGCGGTCCAGAGGCTTCTTCAAGGCGCCGTCGTATTGGGCATTCGCATGGCAGAGACCAGCACGCAGACAAGGGCAAAGCGCACGGCACGGCTGAGCGCGGGCCGGCTCTACCAGAATCGCTGGATGCTGGCGGCTGCGATCCTTGCCGTTCTCGCTGTCCACTATCTGGGCGGTGCTTCGACAGCCTTCGCGGCCGTCGTCATTGTTGTCCTGATCCTCTTTGCCTTCGTTGCTCCGCGCACGCAGGCTGCACGTCGCCTGGCCGAGGAAGCGGCGAGGGCGGAACGCTCGCCGCTCGACCGGTTGTCGGGCGAGAAGCTGGCGGCGGCAGTCGCCGACCCCCTGATCATCTTCGATCGCGGCGGCGCCGTGGTCCATGCCAATGAGGCAGCTGAGACCGCCTTCGGCGCGATCCGATCAGAAATGCCGCTGCTGCTGAAATTCCGCGCGCCCGAGATGCAGGAGCTGATCGAGGCCGTGCTGGCCGGCGAGGGCAATGCCCAGACCGCCGAATATGTCGAGCGCGTGCCGTTCGAGCGCGTCTATCGCGTTACCGCTTCAGCAGTCGGGCGCGGCACCGGCCTGTTCGTGCTGGCCTTCAAGGACCAGAGCGAGTCGCGCCGCATCGACCGCATGCGCGCCGACTTCATCGCCAATGCCAGCCACGAACTGCGCACGCCGCTGGCTTCCATCGCCGGCTTTGTCGAGACGTTGCGCGGGCCTGCCAAGAACGATCCCAACGCGCGCGACCAGTTCTTGCAGATCATGCAGAACCAGACCGGCCGCATGGCGCGGCTGATCGACGACCTGTTGTCGCTCTCCCGGCTGGAGATGAAACCCTACGTCAAGCCGGGCGTGAAGGTCGAGCTGCGCCAGACGATCGAGGCGGTCGTCGCATCGCTCGCCCCGCTCGCAACGCAGATCGGTGTCACCATCGAGCGCGATTTCCCCGAAGGCGCCATCGAGGTGCACGGCGATCGCGACGAGCTGTTCCAGGTGTTCCAGAACCTGCTCGAGAATGCCTGCAAATATGGCCAGTCGGGTGGCCGGGTGATCGTTTCCATGCGCCTCTCCACCGAGACCGGCGAGCCGGAGGTCGAGGTCACCGTGCGCGACTTCGGCCCAGGCATCCCGGCCGAGCATATTCCGCGTGTCACCGAGCGGTTCTACCGGGTCGATGTCGAGACCAGCCGCGCCCAGAAGGGCACGGGCCTCGGGCTGTCGATCGTCAAGCATATATTGAGCCGGCACAATGGCCGCCTGACCATCAAGTCGGAATTGGGCAAGGGTTCGGCCTTTACGGTGCACCTGCCGGCGCGATAAGCCGGCAAAATTGTAAACTCCCCCGAGCGTTTCTTTTTTCTGTCATCAGGCTAGCTTAGGCTTGCGGATTCAGAAGCATGATTCATCCGTATTTTTTGCAGGAAGGCCCGAGCTTAAAATGCAGTCCGTTCATATCGTCAGCGCCTATGACGAGGAGCTGAAGTTCCTCGCCCGCAAGATCGCGGCCATGGGCGGCCAGGCCGAGCGTATGGTCGATCAGGCGGTCGCTGCCCTGGTCAATGGCGATCCCGAACTTGGACAGAGGGTGGTCCAGGACGATCTCGTGCTCGACGAGGCTGAACGCGAGATCGACGACAAGGCGATCCTGATCATCGCACGCCGCCAGCCGATGGCCACCGACCTGCGCGAGATCATCGGCGCGATCCGCATCTCCGCCGATCTCGAGCGCGTCGGCGACCTCGGCAAGAACATCGCCAAGCGTGTCGCCGCGGTGGCCGAGGGGCGGCAGCCGACCAGCCTGTTCCGCGGGCTGGAGGCATTGGCCGAACTTGCGCTGACCCAGCTCAAGGAGGTGCTCGACGTCTACGCGTCGCGCTCGGTCGACAAGATCGGCTTCGTCCGTGACCGCGACGAGCAGATCGATGCCATGTACACCTCGCTGTTCCGCGAGCTCCTGACCTACATGATGGAAGATCCGCGCAACATCACGCCCTGTACGCATCTGCTGTTCGTCGCCAAGAACATCGAGCGTATCGGCGACCACGCCACCAACATTGCCGAGACCATCTATTACATCGTCACCGGCGAGCAGATGCCGCCGGAGCGTCCAAAGGAAGACAAGAGCCATCGGGTGACGACGGCGGGCGAAACCAACTCGGATTGACGAGGGGCTGGCCGCCGCTCGCGACCGGCCACTGCCGTTCCCTTTGATCCCAATAGGTTCTAGACTGGGATCCTGATCGAACAGGCCCCTCGTTCTTCAGGTGAAGCATGACCGAACATGCCACGAAGTTCGACAAGAGCCCGGAGCTGGAGCCTGGCATCGTTGCCTCCAGCGTCTATCTCGGCGGCCGCCGCATAGCCGATATCTCCCTGGAAGAAGCCGGCGACTGGGCCTCCCGCGAGGGCCATGTCGTCTGGATCGGCCTGCTCGAGCCCAGCCGCGACCTGCTCTTGCGGGTGCAACGGCAGTTTCATCTTCACGATCTCGCCATCGAGGACGCCGAGCATCCGCACCAGCGTCCCAAGATCGAGCAATATGGCGATGCGCTGTTCATCGTCGCCAGAACAGCCCAGCTCATCCAGGGCAGGGTGGATTTCGGCGAGACCCACATCTTCGTCGGCAAGGGCTACATCGTCAGCGTTCGCCATGGCGTGTCGACGTCTTATGCCGCCGTTCGCCAGCACTGGGAGAGCTGCCCGAGCGCGCTCGCCAAGGGCGAGGACTTCATCCTCTATGCCATCCTCGATTTCATCGTGGACAACTACATGCCGGTGCTGGAGCAGATCGAGGAGGAGGTCGACGCCATCGAGGATGGTGTGCTGGCACGGCCGATGACGACGAGCGACATCGAGCGGCTCTACATGCTGCGGCGCGATCTGTTGCGGCTGCGCAATGCAGCCGGGCCGCTTGTCGAGGTGTGCCGGCGGCTGACCAGCGCCGACCTGCCGCAGTTGCGGCCGGCGATGCACCCGCTGTTCCGCGATGTCGGCGACCATATCCGCACCGTGCTGGAAAAGGTCGACACGCTGCGCGAGGTGCTGGCTTTCGCTTTCGAGGCCAGCCTTCTGGTGGGACAGAGCCAGGAAACGGCGATTGCCAAGAAGCTGGCGTCCTGGGCGGCCATCCTTGCCGTGCCGACAGCCCTTGCCGGCATCTACGGCATGAACTTCCAGGACATGCCCGAGCTTCACTTCGCCTATGGCTACCCGACCGTGCTGGCGGCGATCGCCACCATCTGCTCGGTGCTCTACTGGCGGTTCAGGAAGAGCGGATGGCTGTGAGCAGGGCAGGAGCGAATAGCGAATAGAGAGTAGCGAATAGAGAAAGGGCCTCGGAAGGTTGACGCTCCGAGGCCCTTTCGATTTTTACTGCCCGCTGTTCGCTCAGCGCGTCCGGCGACGCTCCGAAGCGGGCTGGAAAGCGATCTTCGAGTGGTAACCGCAATATGGGCCGCTCTCGCCGGCTTCGTTGCCGCAGAAGTTGAAGTCTTCGCTCAGCGGATCGCCGTTGGGCCACTTGCAGGTGCGCTCGTTGAGCTGCACCAGCTGCAGGCGGCGCGAGATTGGAACGACGACGTTCTGCACCGGACGAATGTACTGGCGGGCGACCGGCTCGACGTCGAACTGGGCCTGCAGCGCCGTGGCGCCGATGCTTGCGGTCACGGTACGGGTGACCGTAGCCGTGCGCTGTACGCTCTTGGTCGCCGAGGTGACGGCCGTTGTCGTCGTCTTTTTCTGGCGGGCGGGCGCAGCCGTGGCGCGGCCGCGGCTCGACAGCTTGAGGCGGTGTACCTTGCCGATGACGGCGTTGCGGCTGACGCCGCCCAATTGTGCTGCGATCTGGCTTGCGCTCAGACCTTCCGACCAAAGCTTCCTGAGAAGTTCGACCCGCTCGTCAGTCCAGTTCATGAGACCGTGCTCCTGATTTAACGCGCAGAATTCGGAATCCTTCGCCACCCCTGGGAGTCGGGTGGGCACCACATCTATTCGGTGAGTTTGTCCGCCGCACGAAATCTAGTTATTTCTCAATTACAATTATCGACGCGCCGACTCCGTGACAAGAGTCCGACCTGCAACAGTGATTCTGTTTTTTCGGTTTTCCCCAACTTGCCTGAGGCTGACCTTGCGGCGCTGGCCACCAAGCCCGGATCGCTTGGGCCTGCCGACGTTTTCGTTGACTTCATGTCCGAAAAACCTGATATACCCGCGGGGGCCGCCGCTTGAGGCGGCTTTTTGATTTTCCGGTTCCGGAGATGCATATAATGAGCGGTTCGGCGCTTTACGAGACGTTTGCTCGCGCACCCCTGGCTTTCGAGCGAGGTGAGGGTTCCTGGCTGGTTGCCGCGAATGGCGAGCGATATCTCGATTTTGCCGGCGGCATTGCCGTCAACTCGCTCGGCCACAGCCATCCGCATCTTGTCCAGGCGCTGACCGAGCAGGCCGCCAAGCTGTGGCATGTCTCGAACCTCTACGAGATCCCCGGGCAGAGCCGGCTGGGCGAAAGGCTCGCCGAGAACTCGTTCGCCGACCGCGTCTTCTTCACCAATTCAGGTGCGGAGGCGCTGGAATGCGCGATCAAGACGGCGCGCCGCTACCAGTACAAGAACGGCCATCCCGAGCGCTATCGCATCATCACCTTCGAGGGCGCCTTCCACGGCCGCACGCTGGCGACGATCGCCGCCGGTGGCCAGGCCAAGTACCTGGAAGGTTTCGGCCCCAAGGTCGACGGCTTCGACCAGGTGGCCTTCAACGACATCGACGCAGCCGAGAAGCTGATCGGGCCTGAGACGGCGGCGATCCTGCTTGAGCCGGTGCAGGGTGAGGGCGGCATCCGTCCGTTCCCGAATGCCTCGTTGAGGCGTCTGCGCGAGCTGTGCGACAAGCACGGCCTGCTGCTGATTTTCGACGAGGTCCAGTGCGGCATCGGCCGTACCGGCAAGCTTTACGCCTATGAGTGGACCGGCGTTGCGCCCGACCTGATGGCGATTGCCAAGGGTATCGGCGGCGGCTTTCCTGTCGGCGCCTGCCTCGCCACCGAGGAGGCCGCAAGCGCCATGACTGCGGGTGTCCATGGCACCACCTTCGGCGGCAACCCGCTCGCCATGGCGGTCGGCAATGCCGTGCTGGACGTAGTGCTCGAAGAGGGGTTCCTTGACGAAGTCAGCCGCAAGGCGCTGCTGATGAAGCAGGGACTGGCTGCAATCGCCGACGAGTTCCCCGACGTGATTGCCGAAATCCGCGGCACGGGCCTCATGCTTGGTCTCAAATGCAGCATGCCCAACACCAAGGTAAATATGGCGCTGCGCGACCAGAAGATGCTCGCGGTGCCTGCCGGTGACAATGTGATCCGTCTGCTGCCGCCGCTGACGACGACCGATGCAGACATCCAAGAGGCGCTCGCGCGCATTCGCGCCGGTGCTGCCAGCCTCTCCAAGGCCGCCGCCAACGGCGGGTAAACCAAGGACGTTAAATGACCAGCGGAATTCGCCATTTCACCGACCTCTCGGCCATGTCCGGGAGCGACCTACGCGGGATTCTGGACGATGCGGCCGCGCGAAAGGCGCGCCTGAAGGCTGGCGAACGATCCAAGCCCCTTGAGGGCAAGGTGCTGGCGATGATCTTCGACAAGCCGTCGACGCGCACGCGCATCTCCTTCGACGTCGGTATGCGCCAGCTTGGCGGCGAGACCATCATGCTGACCGGCACCGAAATGCAGCTCGGCCGTTCGGAGTCGATCGCCGACACCGCCAAGGTGCTGTCGCGTTATGTCGACGCCATCATGATCCGCACCACGGCGCATGACCGCCTGCTGGAACTGACCGAGAACGCGACGATCCCCGTCATCAACGGCCTCACCGACGACACTCATCCGTGCCAGCTGATGGCCGATATCCTCACCTTCGAAGAGCATCGCGGCCCGGTTGCCGGCAAGACCTTTGCCTGGACCGGCGACGGCAACAACGTGCTGCACTCGCTGCTCGAGGCTTCGGCGCGCTTCCGCTTCAACGTCAACATGGCCGTGCCCGAGGGCAGTGAGCCGGAGCAGAAATACGTCGACTGGGCCCAAGCCAACGGTGGCAAGGTGATGCTGACCCGCGATGCCGAGGAGGCTGTCAGTGGCGTCGACGCCATCGTCACCGACTGCTGGGTGTCGATGGGTCAGGAACACCGCGCCCGCGGCCACAACGTCTTCCTGCCCTATCAGGTCAACGCGGCGCTGATGAAACACGCCAAGCCTGACGCGTTGTTCATGCACTGCCTGCCCGCGCATCGCGGCGAGGAAGTGACCGACGAAGTGATCGATGGCCCGCACTCGGTGGTCTTCGACGAGGCAGAAAACCGCCTGCACGCCCAGAAGGCTGTGCTGGCCTGGTGCCTCGGCGCTTGAATGACTGATCCCGCGACCCTATCTGGGGCGGGATCAATCTATTGTCATCAAAGCCTTGTTCTGCGACCGTCGGCGGGCCGAAGGGTCGCAGAATTCGTTATATGGGATACGTTTCAGTGACTGAGACCGAACGCAAGCTCGGCGAATTCGGGTTCGCCGGCGACGACCATGTCGTTCCATTCGCGGTTGAGCCGCTCGACGTGCGCGGCCGTACCGTGCAGCTCGGACCTTTGCTCGACCAGATACTTGATCGCCATGCCTATCCGGAGCCGGTGGCGCGCCTGCTGGCCGAGGCCTGCGTGGTGACCGTGCTGTTGGGCACCTCGCTCAAGTTCGAGGGCAAGTTCATCCTCCAGACCCGCACTGACGGGCCAGTGGACATGCTGGTTGCCGACTTCACGACGCCGCATTCGCTGCGCGCTTATGCCCGCTTCGACGCCGGCCGCGTCGAGGAGGCAATCAAGGCCGGCATGACCGCGCCCGAGGACCTGCTCGGCACCGGTGTGCTGGCGCTGACCATCGACCAGGGCGCCCATACCCAGCGCTATCAGGGCATCGTCGAACTCAACGGTATTTCGCTCGAGGAAGCGGCGCGCACCTATTTCCGCCAGTCGGAACAGATTCCGACCGAGCTGCGCCTGTCGGTCGCCAAGCTCGTGCTCCCGGGCGAGGGCGGCGGCGAACATTGGCGCGCCGGCGGTCTGCTGGCCCAGTTCCTGCCGGATTCGCCCGAACGTCGACGCGTGCAGGACATGCATGGTGGCGACGGTGACAAGCGTGATGTCGCTGTCGGGCCCGAGGACAATGCCTGGCAGGAGCTGTTGGCGCTGATGGCGACCATCGAGCCGACCGAGCTGATCGATCCGACCGTGGGCGCCGAGCGGCTGCTTTATCGCCTGTTCCACGAACATGGCGTGCGCGTCTACGAGGGCGTGCATGTCGCCGACCAGTGCTCGTGCTCGGATCACAAGATTCGTGGCATCCTGCAGGGGTTCTCGGCGGAAGAGATCACGGGCAGCGTCGAGGACGGCCGCATTCGCGTCAACTGCGAGTTCTGCTCGAAGGCCTACGAGTTCGATCCGGGCGAGTTCGCCCCGGCCCAATGATCCGACAATGACGCTGCCGGCTCAGTTGAGCCGGTGGCGCATGCCCGGCAGGTCGAGCGAGAAGGCGGGGATGGCGATGTCGAACATCTCGCCGGCCTCGTTGCGCATGGTGTAGCGCCCGACCATGATGCCCGATGACGTCGAGAGCGGGCAGCCCGACGTGTACTGATAGCTGTCGCCGGGATTGAGCTCGGGCTGGTCGCCGACTACGCCCGGGCCGCGGACCTCCTCGACCTTGCCGCTCGCGTCGGTGATGTGCCAGTAGCGCGACAAAAGCTGGACGAAATCTTCCGAATTGTTCTCGATCGTCACGCGATAGCCCCAGACATAGCGGCCTTCAGACGGGTCGGATCGCTCTTCCAGATAGAAGGGCTCGACCTCGACTGCGATGTTGCGGGTGATGGCGCGATACATATGCGGCGCTCCTGCGTCGCCGGGGCTTGGAGAAAGCCGGGCGACGAACTGTCTGATGCTGCGTTCGGCGTCCAGGCCGTGGCTGGCTGGCGGCGATCACGAGGCCTCATGAAACCGGCGTGGCGGCGCATGGTGCCCTGCGTGACAGGGTCCGCCGCTTGTCGCGGCGGGTCAACTGCCGTTCGCATTGTTCACAGCGAATGTGATGAACATGCGGCGCCCGGTGATGCCGGACGCCGCATGAGTCGATTGCCTCAGCGAGCCGCCTTCAGCGCATCGCCGATATCGTTGAGCAGGTCGTCGGCATCTTCGAGGCCGACCGACAGGCGCAGCGTGCCGTCGTCGATGCCAAGCTCGGCACGCGCCTCGTCGGTCAGGTTCTTGTGCGTCGTCGTTGCCGGATGGGTGATCAGGCTCTTGGAGTCGCCGAGATTGTTGGAGATCAGGATGATCTTCAGCGCGTTTTCGAAGGCGAAGGCCGCTTTCTTGCCTCCCTTGACGTCGAAGCAGATCAGCGTCGAGCCGCCCTTCATCTGCCGCTTGATGATGTCGGCCTGCGGATGGTCGGCGCGGCCGGGGTAGATCAGCCGTGACACTTCAGGGCTCTCGGCCAGGAAGTCGGCGATCTTGCCGGCGGTCTCGGTCTGCTGGCTCACGCGCAGAGGCAATGTCTCCAGACCCTTGAGCAGCGTCCAGGCGTTGAACGGCGACAGGCTCGGGCCGGTGTGGCGGAAGTAGTCGTGCAGGTTTTCGTCGATCCACTTCTTGTCGGAAAGGATGACGCCACCCAGGCAGCGACCCTGGCCGTCGATATGCTTGGTGGCCGAGTAGACGACGATATGGGCGCCGAGTTCGAGCGGCTTCTGCTGCATCGGCGTGGCAAAGACATTGTCGACGACGACGCGCGCGCCGATCGAATTGGCAATTGCCGCAACCGCCGCGATGTCGACCACTTCGAGCGTCGGGTTGGTCGGGCTCTCCAGGAAGAACAGCTTGGTGTTGGGCTGGACAGCCTTTTCCCAGTTCTCGGTGACTGTGCCGTCGATCAACGTCGCTTCAATGCCGTAGCGCGGCGCCAGCGTCTCGACGACCCAGCGGCACGAACCGAACAGGGCACGCGCTGCGACGATGTGGTCGCCGGCCTTCAGGCCGCACAGGATAGCGGCGGAAACCGCGGCCATGCCCGACGCGGTGGCGCGGGCGTCTTCAGCGCCTTCGAGCGCGCACATGCGCTTTTCGAACATGTCGACGGTCGGGTTGGCGTAGCGCGAATAGATGAAACCCGGGGTCTCGCCCTTGAAGCGTGCTTCCGCACTTTCAGCGCTTTCGTAGACATAGCCCTGGGTCAGGAAGATCGATTCCGAAGTTTCGCCGAATTCGGAGCGGAGCGTGCCGCCGTGAATGAGCGTGGTCTGCGGGTTCCAGTTGCGCTTGGTGTCGGAGGTCATGGCCAAATCCAAATACAAAAAAACCGGTCGCGAAAAGTCGCAACCGGTCCACAACGCGGCCCTTTAGCGACTTGTTTAACGTGGCTGCAAGCCGACCGGCCAAATCACCACGGGATAAAGGTCCTTTAGACCCAAGGCCGGCTTGCGTCAATCGCGGGGTCGACTAAACGTCTTGGGCCACGCATATGAGCCTGGACGAGGTCCGGGGTCCAGCGATCCTCTGATATCCGTTCGGATCGGCGGCGCTGTAAAGGAGTGAGGCAATTGCGGCAGTCGGGCATTCTTCCGGATCAGGATATCGCGGCGCTGTTTGCTTCCGGTGCGCTCAAGGCGCCGCCGCTGGACGCCGACCAGATCCAGCCTGCGAGCCTCGACCTGCGTCTCGGCGCCAAGGCTTTTCGCGTGCGCGCCAGCTTCCTGCCTGGTCCCAATTCGCTGGTCTCGGCCAAGCTGGACCGCCTCAAGCTGCACGAGATCGATCTCGCCAACGGTGCGGTGCTGGAGACGGGCTGCGTCTACATCGTGCCGCTTCAGGAGGCGCTCGACCTGCCGGCCGACATCTCGGCCTCGGCCAACCCGAAGAGCTCGACCGGCCGCCTCGACATCTTCACCCGCGTCATGACCGACCGCGGCCAGGAATTCGACAAGATCCCAGCCGGCTACAGCGGTCCACTCTATCTCGAAGTCAGCCCGCGCACTTTCCCGATCGTGGTGCGCGCCGGCTCGCGCCTGTCGCAGATCCGTTTCAGGAAGGGCCATGCGCTGCTGTCGGAGATCGAACTCAACGCGCTGCACCTGTCCGACCGGCTGGTCGCGATCGATCCGCCGAACATTTCGGGCGGCGGCATCGCGCTGTCGATCGACCTCGCCGGCGCGGTGGGCAGCATCGTCGGCTATCGCGGCAAGCACCACACCGGACTGGTCGATGTAGACAAGCGCGCCGCCCATTCTGTCGTCGATTTCTGGGAGCCGATCTACAACCACGGCGCCGAGGAACTGGTGCTCGACCCCGACGAATTCTACATCCTCGTCAGCCGCGAGGCGGTCCATGTGCCGCCGCTCTACGCCGCCGAGATGACGCCGTTCGATCCGCTGGTGGGTGAATTCCGCGTCCACTATGCCGGCTTCTTCGACCCCGGTTTCGGCCATTCGGCCGCCGGCGGTACCGGCAGTCGCGCCGTGCTCGAGGTCCGCAGTCACGAGGTACCCTTCATCCTCGAACATGGCCAGATCGTCGGGCGCCTGGTCTACGAACACATGCTGGCGCGGCCCAAGGCGCTCTACGGCAGCGACCTCGGCTCCAACTATCAGGCCCAGGGCCTCAAGCTCTCCAAGCATTTTCGCATGAGCTGACCTTTGGTCAGTTGCGCCTAGCCGTTAGTCTGCTTGTCCAACAGCTGTTGCTGTGATTGGCTGTGGTCGGGGAAATACTCGCGAAAAAGAGTACCCGACAACGGAGACGACAATGCAGATTTCCAGAAAATTCGCATATTCGGCCGCAGTTGCGGCGCTTCTGTTTGCAATGGGAGGCGCTTCGGCGCAGCAGACGAAGCTCAAGCTCGGCACGGAGGGCGCCTATCCACCCTTCAACACACTGACCTCCGACGGCAAGCTGGCAGGCTTCGACATCGATGTCGGCAACGCGCTGTGCGCCGAAATGAAAGTCGAATGCGAGTGGGTGACGCAGGATTGGGACGGCATCATCCCGGCGCTGCAGGGTGGCAAGTTCGACGCCATCATCGCCTCGATGACGATCACCGACGAGCGCAAGCAGCAGGTCGACTTCACCAACAAGTACTACACCACGCCGCTGGCGCTGGTGGCGCTGAAGAACACCGACCTGACTTCGCCCGAGCCCGATGCCCTCAAGGGCAAGACTGTCGGCGCCCAGGGATCGACCACACAGGCGATCTATGCCGAGGATCATTACGCCAAGGCCGGCGCCGACGTGAAGCTCTATCCGACGCAGGATGAGGCCATGGCCGACCTTACCAACGGCCGCCTCGACGCCGTGGTATCCGACAAGTTCGTGCTGGTCGACTGGCTCAAGACCACCGGTAATGATTGCTGCAAGCTGGTCGGCGATCTCAAGAACACGGAGTCTCTCACCGGCATCGCCGTGCGCAAGGGCGACCCGCTGCGCGAGAAGCTGAACGCCGCCATCGACGCCATCGTCAAGGACGGCACCTACGCCAAGATCAACGCCAAATATTTCGACTTCGACATCTACGGCAAGGATTGATCGGCAGCATCGAACAGGCCGGCCGGGCGTCATTGGCGTCCGGCCGCGCCGATATCGGAGAGTTGACCCGGATCCACTGGCGGATCCGGCCGATCGGGCGCACTATCTCCTCGATCGGAGGTAACAAGCCATGCGCTACATCTTCGTTTCGCTTGCGATCGGTCTCTCAGTGCCATTGTCAGGCTGCATGTCGGACAACTACGGCTATGTCAGCGACTTCCAGCCCAACTACTACAACGACTATGGCCTGAAGTTCGGCTACGCGACCGGACCCCAAGGCCACCATCTGCGCTACCTGCGCGAGCACGAATTCAGGCGCTAGCTCAGCTTAGGCCGGGACAAGGCTTAGACCTTGCAAGCGATGGCTTGGCGGGAGCCTTGGGTCGAGAGGCTTGATGTGGCTGGTGTCAGGCGCGGGATGCTTGTCGTCGCCGCGGTCGGCAGGCCGATAGCATTGTCGGTGAAGGCGTGTTCGAGCCCACCGATTGTCCATCCGTCGCGACGTCTCGTAGTTCGAATGCCGCGTTGCCGAGCGGGGTGCGAGAGGCCGACGCCACGCCAGTGGATATGTCGCGCGCGTCGGCCAACCAGCAGAGCATTTCGGTGAACTGCTGCAACTGCCTTCCCATGACGGAGCCATTCTGTCACTGCCCCGAATGAGGTAATCGGACAACTTTGGGACGCGCGATCATGAAGATGAGACGCGTGGTCATGTCGTTTGGGGCAGAGGCAGCCGTGGGAGCGGCCAGCCATTCAGATAGCCATTTGCCGAGGCACTCCGAGCGCGAGCAGCAACCTTGCAACCCGCAGTATTGGCTGGAGCAATCGCGGATTGAATGCGTTCGCCTGTATGCCGCTGCCGGTTCCGAGCTCCTCTGAAGGGCATGGCGTGAATTCGTGCTGTTGTTCCTATGATGAAGTTAAACAACCGTAGATTGTCGCAGTTAAAGCCGTGCCGATTGCTTGGTCACCCAATTGGAGGAGAGACAAGTCATGCAACTGATGTCATCTCTTATGCTGCAGATACATCCGAGTGTTCTGCTGGTTCGGCCCGTTCGAAGCGCCTATCGCCGGCCTTGAGTTCTTCAGGACCTTTCTGCGGGGGGAGGTTCCTGAATGCCGCTCGGCTCTCCTGCCCGAGACCGAGCGGCGCCCTTCGGGCGAGCCGGCGCCGACCTTTGAACTCAACGGATTTTGCTGGAGATCTGGAGCGGGTAGCGGGAATCGAACCCGCGCGTTCAGCTTGGGAAGCTGACAGGCTACCATTACATCATACCCGCGCGGGCACTTGGTTAGCATTGCGGATGTGCGGCGGCAATCGGGAAGATGCAAAGTTCGCTTGCGGATGTGTAGATGAATTGTCGGCCTAGACTTTCTTCCGGCGCAACCAGAAACGCAGCCGCCACAGCCGGCCTTGCAGCGTTCCGGTAGCGACGTGCAGCGTGGAGCCTTTTCCCAGCCCGGCTTGCAGGATCGTCCAGGCTTGTTTGCCGGAGAAGCGCATGGCTACCTCTCTGGAAAAGGACTTGGCGGTGAAGGCTTCGACCAAGGTCGGCGCATGCTGTACGAAGAGGTCGACCACACGTGGCTCGCCATAGAACCTGTGCAACTTGGTGGTGGGCTGACGCGTGGCGTGGTCCAAAACGTCCCAGAAATTCCGTTGGGCAACCCAACTGAGTTGGCCGGCATGGAGCAGCAGATTCTCGATGTCGCGGTACTTGTGGTCCTTTGCCTTGTCGACATAGGCGAACGTGCCTGACTGCAGTGACGGCAACGTTTCTCGCGTAGCGTAGTAGTTGTTGTCGTGAAGGCGATAGCCTGACAGGGTCTTGCCGATGAGAGCGCTGCCGGCAAAGGCGTGACAAAGAGTATTGAGGTAGGCGTCGGCGGCGCGCATCCAAGGACGGCTTCCGTCTTCGAAGCGGATGAGACGGAGCACGGAACTTCGATACATGTTCGACGTTCCCGGCCCCCAGAACCAGCCCTTCTTCTTATGCGGCACCATTGCGGTAGCAGAGGAAAGAGCCTGATAGGTTTCGTCTGAAACTGTGGGAAGGCGGAGCGTCCCGTTCGCAGGCCGCAAGCCAAGGGGCGGCCCGACACGCGTGATGTCTACGTGCACCGATTCAGCTGTCAGCACGCCGCCGGCAGCATTCATCTCCGCCACATTGGATGAGGTGAAGCCGACGCCGTGAGGCAGCGCCATGTGCACCTGCAGATGGGTCGAGGCATAGTTTGCGAAAAGCACGTCGTCGGCATCGACGAATGTGACGAAACCACCGTTAAGCTTGTCGATCGACCAAAGTGCGGCACCCAATTGACCGCGATTGTCCGGTAGTGTTTCCACGCGGAACCGGCTGTCGCCTGCGACGTGCCTGGCAATCACTTCGGCGCTGTCGTCTGTCGATCCGTTGTTGATCACCAGGCACTCGAAATGCGGGTAGTCCTGCCGTTTGATCGAGTCGATTGCTGCGCCGACATATTGCCCGTAGTTCCATGCGATCACGACGAAGCTGACCAACGGCGGTTGAAGCGCGCCACCGGCAAGAACGTCGATCTCATGTCCTCCAATCGTAAGCGGTGCGCGAGGGACGGTCCCTGCCTCGGGTGTTTCCCGTCCTGCAGAGCGGCGCGACGTCTTTCCGCCAAAGTAGTCTATGTTCATGCTTGTGCAACCTATTGGCGAAATGATGATCGCCCGCTAGAAGCTCATAAGGCAAGTGAATTCGTTCAGGTGCAGTATGACCAGCAAGCGACAGATTCTCGTCACCGGCGGCGCCGGATTTCTCGGCTCTCACCTTTGCGACCGGCTGCTGGCTAGCGGTGCTCACGTTACCTGTCTCGACAATTTCTATACCGGCTCTCACGCCAACATTGCGCATCTGGCTGGTCACCCGGCGTTCCGACTGATTGAGCAGGATGTCTGCGAGCCGCTCGAGATCGACGTGGACGAGATCTACAATCTCGCATGCCCAGCCTCTCCGGTTCACTACCAACGCGATCCCGTTCACACGACGAGGACAAGCGTGCTTGGTGCAATCCGCGTGCTCGATCTGGCGCATCGCAATGGGGCGAAGGTGCTTCAGGCGTCGACGTCGGAGGTCTACGGCGACCCCACTGTGCATCCGCAGAATGAAAGTTATTGGGGCAACGTCAATCCGATCGGCCCGCGCTCCTGTTATGACGAGGGCAAGCGTTGCGCTGAGACCCTGTTCTTCGACTATCGCCGCCAGTATGGACTCAAGATCAAGGTGGCCCGCATCTTCAACACCTATGGGCCAAGGATGCAGCCCGACGACGGGCGCGTCGTCTCGAACTTCATTGTCCAGGCTTTGCAGGGCAAGGACATCTCGATCTATGGCGATGGTTCGCAGACACGGTCCTTCTGCTATGTCGACGATCTGGTCGATGGTCTGATCAGGCTCATGGCCGCGCCGGACGGTCTTACCGGGCCAGTCAACCTCGGCAATCCGCAAGAATTCTCCATGATCGAACTTGCCGACGAAGTGCTGCGCGTGACCAGGAGTTCCTCGCGTGTGGCCCGCTTTCCGCTGCCTGAGGACGATCCGAAGCAAAGGCAGCCGGATATCTCGCTTGCCGGGGCGCTGGGCTGGGGCCCTAAAACCAGCCTCAAGGATGGGTTGCCTCTTACGGTTGCCTACTTCCAGCAACTGTTGCATCCCGTAAGCGAGGCACGGATGGTAAGCCAGGCCGTGTAGCGGCGGCGCTCGCCCACACCTTGAACCGCCGTCGACAATCGCGATATGTCAGGAAAGGTTAGAATCGCAGGAGAATGGGCTTGAACGGACTGACGCGTTTTCTCGGCGACACGCCGCTGCGGGTGTTCCTCAAGCTGCTTGTGATCTCCTTCCTCGTCGGCATCGTCATGAGCGCGTTCGGCTGGTCGCCCTTCGACGTGCTCTACGGTATCCGCGATTTCTTCGTCGACATCTGGCGCATGGGCTTCAGCGCCTTCCACCGTTTCCTCGGCTATTTCATGCTGGGTGCGGCGATCGTGGTGCCAGCCTTTATCATCCTCAGGCTGTTCAGCTATCGCAAATAGGCTTTCCTGAGAGAGCTGTACCAAAGCTTGGCTTTGGAGGGCATGGCGCGGCTTCCAGGAACGCGTCCGGCCAGGCCGCGGGGGCGTTTGGTCAGGCGAAGGCGGCTGCGGTTTCGAACAGGATTGCGTGGCGGGCGGCCAGCGCTGCAACGTCTGTGGAATAGCCTCCCCCGATCACGCCGCATAATGCCACGCCCGCTTTGCGGAAATGCTCGATGACGAGGCGCTCGCGCCGGCGCAAGCCGTCGTCGCTCAGCGCCAGCCGGCCGAGGCGGTCGTCGCGATGGGGATCGACCCCCGCATTGTAGAAGACGAGGTCCCATCGGCCGCGACGCGTCAGATGGGACAGCGCTTCGGCCAGGGTCTCGAGATAGGTGTCGTCGCCGGTCTTGTCGGGCAGGCCGATGTCGAGGCTGGAGGCGACCTTGCGCACCGGATAGTTCTTTTCGGCATGCATCGAGAAGGTGAAGACGCCGGGGTTCCCGGCAAGGATCTCGGCGGTGCCGTCGCCCTGGTGCACGTCGAGATCGACCACCAGGATGCGTTCGACGTCCTTGGCCTGGAGCAGCGCCAGTGCCGCCACCGCAACGTCGTTGAACGTGCAGAACCCGGCGCCCTGGGCCCGGCGGGCATGGTGGCTGCCGCCTGCGGCATTGCAGGCGATGCCGTGGCGAAGCGCAAGCCTGGCCGCAAGCAAGGTGCCGCCAGCCGCGAGCTGGGCGCGGCGTGACACACGCTCGCCAACAGGGAAGCCGATCTCGCGCTCGATGTGGGGTGGCACGGTGCAGGCCAGCACCTGGTCGACATAATCAGCCTCATGGGCGAGGCGCAGATGCGCGGGCGCGATGACTTCGGGTCGGTTGAGCCCGCCGGACAGTCCGAGCGCGTCCAGCCGTGCCATCAACTGGCTGTACTTGCCCATCGGGAAGCGATGGTCGGCGGCGAAGCCGGCGTCATAGTCGGGGTGGCTGGCGATCTGAAGCGGCATTGAACGAAGGCTGAACCAGGCAGGTGAAATCGATTGACCCGCAACTTAAATGGTTGCGGGCGCTGGGGAAACCGGGGCATGTGCCCTAGGGAGATTTGGCAAGCCGGGAGGACTTTCGTTGGAATACGCATCGCCAGAGGGCCGCGCCGTGCCTTTTGCCGTCACCAACCGCTCGGTGCTGGCGATCGCCGTGCCGATGACGCTGGCCTATCTGACGACGCCTTTCATCGGGCTTGTCGGCACAGCTGTTGTCGGCCAGTTCGGCGACGCGGCCCTTCTCGGCGGACTGGCGGCAGGCGCGGTGGCCTTCGATGTGGTCTTCACCAGCTTCAACTTCCTGCGCGCCGGCACCACGGCACTGGTGGCCCAGGCCTTCGGTCGCGGCGATGCGGCGGAAGAACAGGCCGTGTTCTGGCGTGCCGTGGTGATCGCGCTGATCGCCGGCATCGTGCTGGCGTTGACCGCGCCGCTGACCTCGCTCGCCGGGCAATGGTTCATGCAGGCCGAGCCGCGCGTCAGCGAGACGCTCGACCATTATGTCCGCATCCGCATGCTGGGTGCGCCCTTCGCGCTGATCAACTATGCGATCCTAGGCTACATACTGGGGCGGGGAGAGGGCAGCTTCGCGCTGTTCCTGCAGGCGACGCTTAATGGCGTGAATATTGCAATTTCGCTGTGGCTGGGCCTGCATATGGGCTTGGGCGTCGAAGGTGTTGCCTGGGCAGCGGTTGCCGGTGAGGCAGCCGGCATGGCCATCGGCCTTGCCGTGCTTTTGCGGCGCTTCGGGCGCGAACCGAAGCTGGCATGGGGGCGTGTCTTCGATGCGGCCGCGTTCAAGCGCCTGTTCGTGCTCAACCGTGACATCATGATCCGCTCGCTGTCGCTGCTGGTCGCCTTCGCGCTGTTTACGCGTCAGGGCGCGCAGTTCGGAACGGTGACGCTGGCGGCCAATGCGGTGCTGATGAACTTCTTCATTGCTGCAGGTTTCTTCCTCGACGGCTTTGCCGCAGCCGCCGAGCAACTGGCCGGCCGTGCCGTTGGCGCCCGCTATGAGCCGGCTTTCCGCAAGGCGGTCTATCTCTGCTCGATCTGGGGCTTTGCGCTGGCCGGCAGCATGACCACTGCATTGCTGGTCTTCGGCGTCGACCTGATCCAGCTCATCTCGACTGCAGAGGATGTGCGAGTTATCGCCATCGCGTTCCTGCCATGGGCGGCATTCACCGCACTCAGCGGGGTGCTTGCCTTCCAGATGGACGGCGTCTTCATCGGTGCTGCCTGGTCGCGCGACATGCGAAACATGATGGTGCTGTCGCTGTTGGTGTTCATCGCGGCGCTGATGACGCTGCCTGCCGCCTATGGCAATGCCGGGCTGTGGGCATCGCTGCACCTGCTGCTGGCAGCGCGCGGTCTATGCCTGTTGCTGCTGCTGAGGTCGCGCGCCAGGGCGACGTTTCAGAGCGGCGTCGCCGCCCACTGATCGAGCCTTGTGTCGCGCAGCTCCGAAATGCTCTTGAGGCCTTCGCGCGCGGCGAAATCGGCCATGCCGCTGACGATGCGGGCGGGCAGCGACGGGCCGGCATAGATCATGCTGGTGTAGAGCTGGACGAGATCGGCGCCGGCGCGGATCTTTTCGAGCGCGGTCTCCACTGAATCGACGCCGCCGACACCAATGATGGCGAGCTCGGGGCCGACCAGCTTGCGCATGCGGGCAAGCACCGCCGTCGAGCGCGCAAACAGCGGCTTGCCCGAGAGCCCGCCGGTCTCGCTCGTGTTCGCCGAGCTGCGCAGCGTCGGCCGTGTGATCGTGGTGTTGGAGACGATGATGCCGTCGACCATCTTTGCCGTCACCTCGGCGGCGATGTCCTCGAGCTCGGCCTCGTGGAGATCAGGCGCAATCTTGAGGAAGACCGGAACGGCATGGCCGGCTTCGGCGCGGGCGAGCATGACGCTGGCCAGAAGCTCGGCAAGCTGCTCTCGCGCCTGCATGTTGCGCAGGCCCGGCGTGTTGGGCGACGAGATGTTGACGGTCAGGTAGGAGGCATGGCGGGCGAAGCGCTTCACCCCGCGCACATAGTCGCCGATGCGGTTGGTGCTGTCCTTGTTGGCGCCGATGTTGACGCCGACGATACCGGGCCGACCGGCACGGGCGATGAGCCGCTTTTCGGCTGCGTCGTGGCCCTCATTGTTGAAGCCGAGCCGGTTGATGACGGCATCATCCTCGACGAGGCGGAAGATGCGTGGCTTGGGGTTGCCGGCCTGGGGCAAGGGCGTGACCGTGCCGATCTCGGCAAAGCCGAAGCCGAGGCCGAGCAGGCCATCGGGCACCTCGGCATTCTTGTCGTAGCCGGCCGCCATACCCAGCGGGTTGGGGAATTCGAGCCCGGCGACACGGACACGCAGGCGCGCATCGCGGGGCGCGCGGCCGCCGACCGGCAGGCCGCAGCGCAGCGCCTTGATCGACAGGCCGTGCGCGGCCTCTGGATCGAAGGTGAACAGCAGGTGGCGTCCGAGCCGGTCGAAAGCGTTCATTCCTGGTCAAGCTCCGGAAAATCGTGGGCGCCGTCGGCCTTGAGTGGCAGCGGCCTGACCCATTTGGCGGTCGTCGCCTGGAGTGGCGCATAGAGATGCGGGAAAAGTGCGCCGCCGCGCGACACCTCCAATTTCAGCGCGGAACCGAGCTTCTCAGCCTCGATGGCGACAAGCACCAGATCTCTTTGCCCGGCGAAATGCTTGGCGGCGGTTTCCACCACCTGGGCTGCCGTCGAGAAATGGATGTAGCCGTCGGCGAGATCGATCGGAGCGCCTGCGAAGGTGCCGGTGCGCTCGGCTTCGCGCCACATAGCTTCGGGGCAGATCTTGTAGATGGTTTTCGTCATACGGGCGCTATAGGCTGAAAGCATCATGCGGGGAAGGGCGGCAGGGCTTGCCCCACCGCAATTTGGGCCCATTACGGCGCGACACTTGCGCCGGTCGAAATGGAGATTGCCATGCGTCGCAACGCCATCCTTCTGGTTCCGCTCGTTGCCGGTCTCGGCCTCGGCGCTGCTGCTGCCGCGGAGGGCCAGCGCTACCAGATGGAAAAGACCGACAAGGGTTATGTCCGCATGGACACCCAGACCGGCGAGATGTCGATCTGCGAGGAGCGCGACAGCCAGTTGGTCTGCAAGCTGGCTGCTGACGAACGTTCGGCGCTGCAGGACGAGCTTGGCCGGCTGCAGACGGAGCTGAAGACGCTCGACCAGCGCGTCGTCAAGCTTGAGAATTCGCTCTCCCAGAAGCTCGAATCGAAGCTGCCGACGGACGAGGAGTTCGAAAAGAGCCTTGGCTACATGGAGCGCTTCTTCCGCAGCTTCATGGGCGTTGTAAAGGATATCGAAAAGGAAGAGCAAGCCGAGAAGCCGGCGCCGGGTCCTGCGCCGGACCGCACCTGACGGGAATTGCGGCGCTTTTGCCTGAAAGTTGCGCATGACCCGTCATGTCGTGCCGGATTTCTGTATAACTGCTTGAAAAGACGCCACCGGCCCGCATAATCGCGGTCGAAGGTATCGGCGCGCAGAACAGTCGGAGCCTCGGGAGGGATATTTGTCGGCTGGCCACAAGTTCGTCATCGCGGACGACCATCCGCTTTTTCGCGGCGCGCTCAAGCAGGCGATTGCCGGGCTGGCGGATGTATCGAGCGTGCTCGAGGCCGGCGACTTCGAGAGCGTGAAATCGATCGTCGCCGCCAATGAAGATCTCGACATCGTGCTGCTCGACCTGTCTATGCCTGGCGCCTCCGGCCTGTCCGGCCTGATCTCGCTGCGCGGCATCCATGCCACCGTGCCAGTGGTCATCATCTCGGCCCATGACGACCCCGAGACCATTAGGCGGGCGCTCGAACTCGGCGCGTCGGGCTTCATCTCCAAATCGGCGAGCATGGACGAGATCCGCGAAGCGGTGGAGACCGTGCTGTCGGGTGAGATCACCGCACCCGGCGACATCGACCTCGGCGTCGAACGCGATCCCGAGATTTCGGATCTTATCAAGCGCCTGCAGTCGCTGACGCCGCAGCAGACGCGCGTGCTTGGCATGCTGGCCGAAGGGCTGCTCAACAAGCAGATCGCCTACGAGCTCGGCGTCTCCGAGGCGACCATCAAGGCGCATGTCTCGGCGATCCTGCAGAAGCTCGGCGTCGACAGCCGCACCCAGGCGGTCATCCTGCTCTCCAAGATCGGCGGCGAGCCGCGCCCGGTGGCGTAGCGCATTTCGCAATAGCTTGGAAAAGGTGGTGCCCGCGGCAATGCAGCGGCGGGTGAATATTATTCCGCGGCGTGGGCCATGCGTCGCATCCGGTTCATCATCGAACGCAGCACAGCAGGCTTTAGCGGCTTGTTGAGCACGGCGACGTCGATGGCGTCTGCAGCAGCGCGAACCTCATTGGAGCGGTCGGCGGTGATGAGCACGGCGGGTGTCGCTTCGCCGAAGCTGGCACGCATCATCCTGATGACATCGAGGCCATTCTCGCCGTCGAGGTGGTAGTCGGCGAGGATGACATCGGGTGCGGCAGCGGGTTCGGCTTCGAACGCGGCAGAGCCGGAATAGGTGCGCACGACGCAACCCCAGCCTTCGAGCAGCAGCCGCATGCCTTCGAGAATGCGTGCGTCATTGTCGATGCAGATGACCGACAGCCCGTTGAGCACGGCACCTGCCTGAACGCGCGGCCGCGCGGTGGAAGCGGTGGGCAGTTCCTGGGCCGTCGTCACTGGCAGGATCACCGAGAAGCGTGTGCCCTTGTTCTTTTCCGAATGGATGCGGATTTCAAGCCTCAGCACGCGCGCGATGCGGTCGACAATGGACAGCCCAAGGCCGAGCCCCTGCGCCTCGCGCACGCCTTCGTCGAGACGGGTGAACTCATTGAAGACGGTGCCGAGTTTGTCGGCGGCGATGCCGATGCCGGTGTCGATGACCTGTATCTCTACGAGTTCGCCGCGCCTTCTGACGCCAACTAGAATGCGGCCGCTGCGGGTGTATTTGATCGCGTTGGAAACCAGGTTCTGGATCAGGCGGCGCAGCAGGTTGCGATCCGTCTCGACGGCAAGCGTCGACGGCACGATCACCAGCTCCAGCTTCTTTGCACGCGCCATCGGCTGGAAGTCGGTGCCGATCTGGCGCAGCAGGCCGTCCAGCCGGAATACGGTCTCGGCCGGTTTCATGGCGCCAGCGTCGAGCCGGGATATGTCGAGCACGGCGCCCAGGATCGTCTCGACCGATTCCAGTGAGGACTCGATGTTGCGGGCGGCGACCCCGGCATTGCCCTTGCCGGCCTTCTCGATCAGCGAAGAGCAGTAAAGGCGCGCGGCGTTGAGCGGTTGCAGGATGTCGTGGCCGGCGGCCGCCAGGAAGCGGGTCTTGCCGAGATTGGCCTCCTCGGCCAGCATCTGCGCCTGCGCCAGTTCCTCGTTGACGCGGGTCAGTTCGGCGGTGCGGCTCTTCACCCGTTGCTCCAGCGACTCGTTGGCGCGCTTGAGTGCGAGGTCAGCGGCAACACGGGCCGAGATGTCGGTATAGGTGGCGACGATGCCGCCATCGGGCATCGGATTGGAGCGCATCTCGATGATGCGGCCGCTTGTCTGCAACTCGATTTGCCACGGGCCGCCGAAGCTGGTCAGGCGGTTGAGCGTGGTCAGCCGCGACGTCTGCGGAATGTCGCCTCGCGCCACCAGATAGCCAAGGATGCGGTCGATCGAGACACCAACCTGGCCCATGTCATCGGGCAGGTCGAACAGGGTGCGGTACTGCCGGTTCCAGCAGATAAGCCGGAAGTCCTGGTCGAAGACGGTGATGCCCTGTTCCATCTGGTCGAGCGCGATCTGCAAAAGGTCGCGGTTGTGCTGCAGCGCCTCGGTGGCGTCGTCGAGCAGGCGGAACGTGTCCTTGGCCGAATTGTCACCGCGTTTGAACAGCAGCGACAGGATCAGCCGGGCCGAGGACGAGCCGACCGCGCTTGCCATCAGTTGTTCGGAGAAACGGATGACGTCCATACCGGCCGGGTCGTTGCCGTTGAGTTTGCTGCCGCTGTCGCGCTCGAAGCTCTGGAACGACCTCTCGGTGCGCTCGACGCCGAGGTAGCGCGAGATCGTATCCTTGAGATCGTTGACTGTGATCGCCGTGCGGAAGCGGCGCAGCGACGGCATCGGGCTGGAATCGCGCGGTACGAAGATCGAGGCTTGGATGCGCTCGAGCGGCACGGAGGCGCGGGACAGCGAGCCGAAGACGAAGAACAGCGCGTTGATCGCCAAGCTCCACAGGACGCCATGGTTGAGCGGTTCGGCGGCGGTGCCGAAGAGGGCCTGCGGTCTCAACGCCTCGATGCCGAACAGGCCCTCGGAGAGGATCGCCGTGTCTGGCGAGGCGAGCGTCGGCAAAAGCAGCGTGTAGCACCACACGGCAATGCCGGCCGCCATGCCAAGGGCTGCGCCCCTTGCGTTGGCTCGGCGCCAGATCAGACCGCCTATGAAGGCCGGCGCGAACTGGGCGATGGCCGCGAACGACATCAGGCCGATCGAAGCGAGCCGCGTGTTGTTGGTGCTCTCGCGGTAATAGAGGAAGGCGACGAACAGGATGATGAAGATCGAGGCGCGGCGGATGTTGAGGATGATCGCCGACCAGTCCTCGGTGTCGCCGGCCTTGAGCTTGACCAGGCGGCGCACGAAAATCGGGATCACCAGGTCGTTGGAGATCATGATCGACAGCGCCACGCTTTCGACGATGACCATGGCGGTCGCCGCCGACAGGCCGCCGATGAAGGCGATCATGGCGAGGAAGTCGTGGCCCTTGAGCAGCGGCAGCGACAGCACGTAGAGGTCGCCCGTCGTGGCCGTGCCGACGACGGAGAGGCCGGCGAAGGCGATGGGCAGCACGAACAGGTTGATCGCTATCAGATAGGCAGGAAAGACCCAGGTCGCCTTGCGCAGTTCGCTCTCACTGCGGTTCTCGACGATCATCACGTAGAACTGCCGGGGCAGCATGACGATGGCGAAACCGCTGATGCAGGTCACCACCAGCCAGGTGCCGAGCGAAGTGCCGTAACTCATGGCGTTGCCGACCTGATCGCTCGCGGCGAAGCTTTCGAACATCTGGCCGGGGCCGTCGAATAGGACGAAAGTGACGAGCAGGCCTATGGCGAGGAAGGCCACCAGCTTGACGATCGATTCGACCGCCACCGCCAGCACCAGCCCATTCTGGTGCTCGGTGGCGTCGGCATGTCGGGTGCCGAACAGCACGGCGAACAGCGCAAGCAGCAGCGCCACGACGAGCGAGATGTCGCTGACGAACGGGTCGAAGGATGGTGGCGCGCCGGTGTAGTGCTCGATCATCAGGCTGACCGAGCCCGATATCGCCTTGAGCTGGAGAGCGATGTAGGGGATCGCACCGACGGTGGCGATCAGCGTGGCGATGGAGGCGACGGAAAAGCTCTTGCCATAGCGCGCGCCCAGGAAGTCGGCGATCGAGGTGATCTTTTCGGACTTGGCCAGCTTGATGATGCGGCTGAGCAGCGGGAAGCCGAACATGAACACCAGCACCGGGCCGATATAGATGGCAAGGAACTCGAGCCCGCGCTCGGAGGCGAGGCCGACCGAGCCGAAGAAGGTCCACGAGGTGCAATAGATGGCGAGGCTCAGCGCATAGATGAACGGCCTGGAACCACCGGGCGTCCAGCGCGCGGCACGGCGGTCGCCAATGCTCGCTATGGCGAACAAGAGCGAGACATAGGCGATGGCGATGAAGACGATGGCCAGGCCTTGCACGTGGGACGCTTTCTCCGAAGTCAGGCCACTTCCCGGGCCTTTCCGCCGGAGGCAATCATAGCTTCGGGGCCAAGTCCATTATCCTTGTCTCCTATAGGCTCTCGTGCGCTGAGGCCGGTTTGTACGCTCCCGTTGCATTGCCGGGTTTTGCAACGGGAGGTTTTTGCTATGTTGGTGTTGGGCCTGCGGTCGAAGCGAATGGTCGATTCGCCGCTTGAATGCGTGACAAGGAGGGTTCGATGCTAAAGGAATTCCAGGAATTCATCGCCAAGGGCAATGTCATGGACCTTGCCGTCGGTGTCATCATCGGCGGTGCCTTCGGCCTGATCGTATCGTCGCTGGTGGCCGATATCATCATGCCGATCGTTGGTGCGATCTTCGGCGGTTTCGACTTCTCCAACTACTTCCTGCCGCTGTCGTCGTCGGTGACCGCAGTGACGCTGGAAGAAGCCAAGAAGCAGGGTGCAGTGTTTGCCTACGGCAACTTCTTCACTGTCGTCATCAACTTCCTCATTCTGGCCTGGATCATCTTCCTGATGGTCAAGGGTGTGAACACGATGCGCAAGCGGCTTGAGAAGCAGGCCGAATCAGCACCGCCGCCTCCGCCGGCGGCCGATGTGGTGCTGCTCACCGAAATCCGCGATCTTCTGGCCAAGAAATAATCGCGCTGGCATTGAGAAAAACCCCCGCGTGGCTGGCCCGCCGGGGGTTTTTTCATTGTCGCGGGCACGCTAGGAGTTGGAGGCAACGTCAACTCTCAACCTGGGATGATCATGAGCCTTATCGATCTGGTTCGCCCCGAAGCCCGCCTTGCCCCCGTCAGCGGCATTGAGGCGGTGGCAAATTACGGGCGCGACCGCGCCGGCCTGATCCCGCTCTGGTCCGGCGAAGGCGACATGCCGACCCCCGCCTTCATCAGCGATGCCGCAGCTCGCGGGCTGGCAAATGGCGAAACCTTCTACACATGGCAGGCAGGCATCCCTGAACTGCGCCAGGCGATCGCGCGCTATCACCAGCGTCATTTCGGCAAGACCTTCGGTGAAGACGAATTCGTCGTCACCGTCGGCGGCATGCAGGCGATCACCATGGCGCTGGAGGCAACTGTCGGAGCGGGCGACGAGGCGCTGTATCTCGCGCCGGCCTGGCCGAATTTCGCCGGCGCTGCCGGCGTGGCCGGCGTCAACCCGGTGCCGGTGCTGCTCGACATGACCGGCAATGGTTGGTCGTGCGATGTCGAAAAGATCGCCGCCGCGATCACCCCGCGCACCAGGGCCATCTTCGTCAATTCGCCGTCCAATCCGACCGGCTGGACCGCCGACCGCGAAACGCTGCAGGCAATTCTCGATCTGGCCCGCAAACACGACCTCTGGATCGTCGCCGACGAGATCTATGCGCTGTTCTATTATGGCGGCGGACGCGCGGCCTCGTTCATGGACATCATGGATCCCGAGGACAAGATTCTGTTCGTCAACACCTTCTCGAAGAACTGGGCGATGACCGGCTGGCGCGTCGGCTGGCTGAAGACGCATCCTTCGCTCAGCCGCATGTTCGAGAACCTGGTACAATATTCGAGTTCCGGCGTGGCGCAGTTCATGCAGCGCGGCGCAATCGCGGCGCTTGACGAGGGGGACGGCTTTATCGCCGAGCAGGTGGCGCGGGCCAGGCAGGCGCGCGACATCGTCTGCCGGGTTTTGGGCGAGACTGGTCGGGTGCGTTTCAGCGTGCCGCCGGCGGCCTTCTACCTGTTCTTCGCCGTCGACGGCATGAAGGATGCCGAGCGCGCCGCCTTCGACATCGTCGACAAGGCAGCGGTTGGCGTCGCACCCGGGACGGCCTTCTGCGCCGGCGGGGAGGGCTTCCTCAGGCTCTGCTTCCACCGTCGTCTCGACCAGGTCGAGGAGGCGTCGCATCGCCTGGCGAAGTGGATCCGGGAACTTTGATGAAAGAAAAAGGCCCGGAAGCGATCTGCTCCGGGCCTTTTCTTTGGGTTCGGATGCCTACGGCTCAGCCGCCGGACTTGGGCACCAGCAGCGGCACGATACGTTCGCTCTTGACGACCTCGGTGTGGCCTTCGGTGCGGTAGGGAATGCCGAGTGCGTTCCAGGTCTCGACCAACGCTTCCCTCAGCGTTTCGATCAGAGCGTCGTCGTGGAACGGGGTGGGCGTGATGCGCAGGCGCTCGGTGCCGCGCGGCACGGTCGGGTAGTTGATCGGCTGGATGTAGATGCCGTGGACGCCGAGCAGGCGGTCCGAGGCCATTTTGCACAACTCGGGATCGCCGACGAGGATCGGTACGATGTGCGTCGGCGATTCCATCACCGGCAGGCCTGCACCGGCAAGCACATGCTTGGCGTGGGCCGCCTGGCGCTGCTGCGCGTCGCGCTCGGCCTGCGAATTCTTGAGGTGGCGGATCGAGGCCGTGGTGGCTGCGGCGATTGCCGGCGGCAGCGCTGTGGTGAAGATGAAGCCCGGCGCATAGGAGCGCACGGCGTCGACGACGGCGCGGGTGCCGGTGATGTAGCCGCCCAGCGTGCCGAAGGCCTTGGCAAGTGTGCCTTCGATGATGTCGATGCGGTGGGCGAGGCCCTCACGCTCGGTGATACCGCCGCCGCGCGGGCCGTACATACCCACGGCATGGACCTCGTCGATATAGGTCATGGCGTTGTATTTCTCGGCGAGGTCGGCGATGGCCTCGATCGGCGCGATGTCGCCGTCCATCGAATAGACGCTCTCGAACACGATCAGCTTGGCGCGCTCGCGGCCGGCTGCCTGCAACAGGCTTTCGAGATGGGCGACGTCGTTATGGCGGAAGATCTTCTTCTCGGCGCCGGAGCGGCGCACGCCCTCGATCATCGAGGCATGGTTGAGCTCATCCGACAGCACCAGGCAGTTCGGCAAAAGCTTGGCGATGGTCGAGATCGCCGCCTCGTTGGAGACGAAGCCCGAGGTGAAGACGAGGCCGGCTTCCTTGCCGTGCAGGTCGGCGAGCTCAAGCTCGAGCTCGACCAACGGATGATTGTTGCCGGAAATGTTGCGGGTGCCGCCGGCGCCGGTGCCCATGTTGCCCGCTGCCTGCTGCATGGCCGACACCACGTCGGGGTGCTGGCCCATGCCGAGATAGTCGTTCGAGCACCAGACCGTGATTTCCTGGGCCCTGCCGTTGGCGCGCCAGATCGCGCGCGGAAACTTTCCGACGATGCGCTCGAGATCGGCGAAGACACGGTAACGGCGCTCGGCGTGGATCTGGTCGATCGCTTCTTCGAAAAACCGCTGGTAGTTCATTTGGACGTCCCGATTTTTGCCGCTGAGCATAATCAACGGTCGGTTCGGCGTCCATCGACCGTTTTTGGTCAAAATGCCACGCCCTCGACCTTTCCAAACGATCACGGCAGGCGAAAACATCCCTTGATGTGGATCAAATCCGGCTGCGACCGATTGGTCAACGTGATGACGCTACGAAAGTCCTGTCTCGCATTCACCGGTAGTGTCAGGCTACACAGGATGCGGAATCGATGCGGAGAGGACGACATGGCGGTTTTGGTGACGGGTGGCGCGGGCTATATCGGCAGCCACATGGTCTGGGAGTTGATCGACGCCGGCGAGGAAGTCGTGGTGATCGACCGTCTGTCGACCGGTTTCGACTGGGCCGTGGCGCCTGAGGCCAAGCTGGTCAGGAGCGATGTCGCCGACCAGGAGCTCGTGGGCCGGCTGATCCGCGAGAATGGCATCGACGCCATCATCCACTTCGCCGGCTCGATTGTGGTCCCGGAGTCGGTCGCCGATCCGCTCGGCTATTACGAAAACAACACCTGCAAGACGCGCGGCCTGATCGAGACGGCGGTGCGCGAAGGGGTGAAGCATTTCATCTTCTCGTCCACCGCAGCCGTCTATGGGGCGGCGGGCGTCGAGCCGGTGCGCGAAGACGCGCGCCTTGCGCCCGAGTCGCCTTATGGCCTGTCCAAGCTGATGAGCGAGTGGATGCTGCGCGATGCGGCCGCCGCCCATCCGCTGCGCTACACGGCCCTGCGCTACTTCAATGTTGCCGGCGCCGATCCCAAGGGCCGCACCGGCCAGTCGACCAAGGGCGCGACGCACCTGATCAAGGTCGCGTCCGAGACTGCACTCGGCAAGCGGGCGTCGATGCAGGTCTTTGGCACCGACTATGCGACGCCTGATGGCACCTGCGTACGCGACTACATCCACGTCTCCGACCTGGCCGCGGCGCACCGGCTGGCCTTGCAGCGCCTGCGTGCGGGCGAAGGCAACCTCGTCGCCAATTGCGGTTACGGCCACGGCTATTCCGTGCTCGAGGTGATCGACAGCGTGCGCCGGGTGCATGGTGGCGACTTCGAGGTGTCGACCGGCGGACGTCGGGCCGGCGACGCGGATTCGGTGGTGGCAAATTCCGATCTCGCCCGTCGCGAGTTCGGCTGGAAGCCCGCTCATGACAATCTCGACGGCATCGTGCGCGATGCGCTCAACTGGGAGCGGCTCTTGACGCGCAAGAACTCGGCCGGCGCCTGATTGAACCAGGCAGCGGAATTCCGCTGCCATCTCTCGAAATCTGCAGCAGCAAGCGCTAAAGGAAGCCGTGAGGAGCCAGGCTCCCGACGGTAAAGGGTTCCCGACAGAGCCTGATGTCGACCAGGATGCGACATGAAGATCCTCGTTCTCGGCGCAGGCGTGGTGGGAACCGCGGCAGCCTACTATTTGGCTCGCGACGGCCATGACGTGACCGTCGTCGAGCGTCATCAGACGGCGGCGCGCGGCACCAGCTATTCCAATGCCGGCCTGGTGTCGCCGGGCGATGCCACCGCCTGGGCCTCGCCTGCGGCGCTGAAGATGTTCATCAAGTCGCTCTACACGCCGGACCTCGGCATCAAGGTGCGGCTCGGGCTCGACCCTTATCTCTACGCCTGGAGCCTCCGTTTCCTGTTCCAGTGCACCAACGCCCGCGTGCGCGAAAACACCAAGGCCAAGCTGAAGCTCGCGCTCTATTCGCGTCTTTGTATCAACGAGATCTCGACCGAGACCGGCATCGGCTACGACAAGCGCGCCCGTGGCATCATGTATTTCTTCCGCTCGCAGGAAAGCCTCGACCACGGCGCCAAGATGTACGGCTTCCTTGCAGAGCATGGGCTGGACATCGAAATTGTCGACCGCGACCGGCTTGCCGAACTTGAGCCGGGGCTCGCCGCCGCCAAGGCCAGCATTGCCGGCGCGGTCTATTCGCCGATGGATCAGACCGGCGATTCCCGTATGTTCGTCGAGGCGCTGGCCGCCTATGCCGAACACAAGCTCGGCGCCAAGTTCATGTTCGACACCACCGTCGAGGATCTGATGGTCGAAGGCGACCGGGTGACGGGCGTGAAGACCTCCGCCGGCAGGCTGGACGCCGACGCCGTGGTGATCGCCATGGGGCCGGAGAGCGGCCTGCTCGGGCGCCGCAACGGCGTCGACCTGCCAGTCTATCCGGTCAAGGGCTACACCGCGACCGTCACCATGGACGACCCGTCGAAGGGGCCGACCATGGGCGGTGTCGACGAAGACCGGATGGTGGCCTATTCGCGCCTCGGCGACCGGCTCAGGCTTGCATCGACCGCCGAATTCATCGGCTTCGATCGCAACCACAAGCCCTCCGATTTCGAAAGGATGTTCGAGACCGGCAAGGAGTTGTTCCCCGGCGCGTTCGATCCGACCAAGGCCGAGCTCTGGGCCGGGCTTCGGCCGATGATGCCGGGCTCGGTGCCCGTCATAGGTCCCGCCCGCTACAAGGGGCTCTATCTCGACACAGGCCACGGCCATGTCGGCTGGACCATGGCCTGCGGCTCCGGCAAATTCCTCGCCGATCTGGTTGGTGGGCGGAAGCCGGAGATCGACCCCGAGGGGCTGGTCTACAAGGGCTGACAGTCGGCTGGTTTAGCGTCGGCGCGTGCTCTGCCTGGATTCATAGAGATATTGCAGGGCAATGATCACGGCTGCGATGCCAAGATAAAAGACCGACACCACCAGCAGCACCTCGATGGCCTTGTAGGTCTCCGAGATGATGACGGTCGACGCCGCCGTCAATTCGTCGATGGCGACGAGGCTGGCGAGCGAGCTGCCCTTGACCATCTGGATGGCGTTGGAAAACAGCGATGGTGCCGCGAGCCTGTAGGCCTGCGGGATCATCACCTTCCAGTAGGTCGCGAACGGCCGCAGGCCGAGCGCCTTTGCGGCGTCGAGCTGGCCTGATGGGATGCTTTCGAAACCCGAGCGCAGGAATTCGAGATTGTAGGCGGTCGAGGCGAAGATCAGGCCGATCAGCGCCGACGGCACCGGCTCGAGATAGATGCCGAAGCGGGGCAGACCGTAGTAGAGCGCAAATAGCAGCGCCAGCACGGGTGCTGCGCGGGCAAAGAAGCTGTAGCCGATGATGACGCGCCGAAACGTGCCCTTGGGCCGCTGCATGTAGATGGCTAGCGGCAGCGCAAGCAGGTTCGACACGATGATGACGACCACCGAGATGAGCAGCGTCATCACCAAGCCGTCGAACAGCATCTGCTGGTAGGTCGGGTCGAGCAGGATGTTCATCGCGCCACCGCCTGTTTCGGCTTGCGCTCGTTGAAGACGAGCAGCGGCGTGACGATCAGGATGTAGAGACCGACGGCGAGCGACAGGAAGGTGAAGGGCGCGTTGGTGGCGGCGATGCCCTGCTTGGTGACGTAGAGGATTTCGCTGACCGACACCGCTGAGGCAATAGACATGCGCTTGACCGTGCCGATGGCGTAGGTGATCCAGCCTTTGCGCGCCAAAGGCAGGATCTGCGGGATAAGCACCCGCAGGAACACGATCCGCTTGGACAGGCCGAGCGCGAGGCCTGCCTCATACTGGCCGAACGGCACCACCTTCAGTGCGCCCTTGAACACCTGATAGTCGAAGGCGATACCGACCAGTGTAAAGGCGATGATGGTCGAGCCTATGGGGCCGAAGTCGATGCCGATCTGCGGCCCGCCGAAGAAGAACAGGAACAGGACCACGAGCTCCGGCACCGAGCGGAAGAAGGCGCTGAACGCTTCGATGCCGTTCCTGAGCCAGGATTTCTCGCGGCCGTAATGGACGAGGGACAATAAAAGGCCAAAGACTGCCGACAGGGTGAAGACCACTGCCGACAGCCCGATGGTGAGGGCAGCCGCGACCAACAGCCGCGGCAGCCAGGCTAGTACGATTTCCATGTTCCGCCGTCCCTCGCGGAGGCCCTTTTTACTGAGCCTTCGACCAGTCGATGGAGGCGCCGAACCACTTGTCGGCCAGGCCCTGCAGGGTGCCGTCCTTGCGCCAGGTCTCGAACTGGGCGTCGATGGCATCGGCCAGCGGCTTGTTCTTGTTGCTGACGGCAACGCTCTGGGTGATGGTCGTCAGCAGATCGTCGAGGGTGACCGCGCCGGTCAGCTTGCCCGACTTGGCGAGGTATTTCGGGCCGAGAAAGTCGTGGGCGGCGAAATCGATGCGGCGGTTCTCGAGGTCGAGGAACAGCTCGGTCGCGCCGGGATACTCGCGGCTCTTGGTGACGCAGTCGGCCGGAAGCTTCTCCTTGGCGACCTTCTGGAAAGCGCCGCCGCGCACTGCACCCATGGTCTTGCCGCAGACATCCTTCCAACTGGTGATGTCAGTGTCGGTCTCACGGCGGGTGATTGCAGCGCCGTTGACGATGTAGGGCGACAGCAGGAAGAAGTCTTTCGAAGCCAGGCGCTCCGGCGTGCGCGTCACGCCCGAGGCGATGAGGTCGAAGCGGCCGGCGGTGAGGCCGGGCAGGAGCCCGGCGAAGTCGAGCTTCTCGAACTTGGCGGCAAGGCCGAGCTGCTTGGCTACGAGATTGACGACGTCGATGTCGAAGCCTTCAAGCTCGCCCGCGGCATTGGTCATGCTGAAGGGCGGAGCCGAGCCCGACGTGCCGACCGTGATGGTATCAGGCGCAACGAGGGCGGCCTTGTAATCCTGTGCACTTGCTGCGCTCACGCCAAAAACCGCAATGAGGGCCAGCAGGGCTGTCCGCGCAATTCCCATGATCACTCCTTTAATGGGCTGCTTGAAAACAGAATGTTTGCGTTATATCGCAAATTGCTAAAGCCACCAAGGACGGCGGCCAATTTTGGATACAATAGTTTCTGGAGAATCTGTTTCTCAAGAACGGCCGTTCCGAAAATTCGAGGTTTTGTGGAATGGAACTGCGTTTCAAGCTCAACTACCTGTTTCAGGGACAGAATTCGCCGTTTCTGCATGCCGTCGACGCCGGCTACTTCGACGATCATGGCCTCTCCTGTACCTTCGTCGAAGGCTTCAGCTCGTCGCTTGTGACGCGCGCTCTGGTTGGCGGTGAGGCAGATATCGGATACGGTGATGTATCCTCTGTGTTCGAGCGCGCGCTGCGCACGGGCGAAACAGAGATCTCCTGTCTCGTTCCGATCTACGAGCACACGCCCTGCTGCCTGGGCTACATCTCCGACGGCAAGCGGCTGACCCTCGCCGATGTTCCCGGCAGCACCTTGTGCGGACCGAATGGCGACACCTCGGCGCGGCTTCTGCCGCTGCTGCTCAAGCGCAACGGCTTTGCACCCGACAGCTACACCTATCTCGGTGTCCAGCCGGAGGAGCGCGACCGGTTGGTGGCGGCCCGCTCGGTGCTGGCGGCGACTTGTTTCGATGCGACGCTGAAATTTGCCATGCAGATGCGCGGCCACGACGCCAGCGGCCTCGACTTCCTCTATTTCGCCGACAACGGGCTCGACATCTATTCCGGCGCACTGGTGGCGCTGAACTCGGTGCTGGAAAAGGATACTGGTCTCGCCGGCAAGCTGCAGGCGATCACGCGACAGGCCTGGCATGATTGCCTCGCCAATCCCCAGCTCGGCGTTGATGCGGTGGTCAGGCGTTCGCCCGACATGGATCCCGAGATTGTGCACAACCAGCTGACCTGGATTCTCGAACGCCAGGTCTTTCCCGAAGGGGCACGGCCGATGGAGTTCGACCTCGGCGGCGCCAAGATGGCCGATACGCTGGAATGCGCCACCTATTCGGTCGGCGCCGAGGCCAAGCGCAGCGCGGAAGGTCTTGCGGCCGAGATCTGCCTGAATTAGCCGGTCTGGAAGTCGCCCGGCTGCGGCGGGGCGATGGGGGTGAACAGGGTGCGGTCTGGCTTGATGTCGATCAGAGGCGTGCCGTCGAGGCAGTCCATGCCGCGCACCGACAGCACGTTGCCGTCTATGCCGACCAGCTCGACGATCTGGGTGCCGATCGGGTTAGGCCGGACCGGCGAGCGCAGCGAGAAAGTGCCGCGCGCCGTGCCGTCATTGGCCGGGCTCTGGCGCACCAGGTCACGGCGGGAGAGGTGCAGCCAGTAGAGCACTTCGAGGCGGGCGAATTGAGCGACCCCCTCAAGTGCCGCCACCCAAGGCTCGAAAATCTCGATCTGGCAGACCGGGCCGTCGGCGCGGCCTTGTCGCGGGGTCAAGAGGCGCGAATCCCAGGGCGTCCGGATGCGGCCGATGAAATAGAGTTCGGCGTCGTATCGGAGCGGTAGCGCGACGGCGCTTTCGCCGTCGCGGATTTCGTTTTCGCGAACCACGTTCAGTCGACCGCGACCATGACGTCGGAGGCCTTGATGACCGCATAGGCTTCCTTGCCGGCGGCAAGCTTCAGTTCGTCGACCGCCGCATTGGTGATGGAGGCGGTGACGACGGCGCCGCCGATGTCGATGCGGACATGCGAGGTGGTCGCCCCCTTGGTCACTTCGACGATCTTGCCCTTGAGCTGGTTGCGGGCGCTGATCTTCATGGTGCATTCCTTTCGATGAGGGTTGGGGTGCAGACATGGCGTCCGGCCTGTTCGAGATAGGCAACTGCAACTCCGACGCCATAGAGAGCCTGCAGCGCTTCGGACGTTAGCGCATCCTGCGGCTTTCCAATGGCAATGAGTGCGCCCGCCTGCATCAGCGCGACGCGGCTGGCGCAGGCGAATGCGTGGCTGGGATCGTGGGTGGAGATGACAACCGCCATGCCAGAGCCGGCAAAGCTCGAGATGCGGCTGAGCACGCGGGCCTGATTGCCGAAGTCGAGGCTGGCGGTCGGCTCGTCCATGACGATCAGTTCGGGCTCCTGGGCGAGCGCGCGGGCGATCAAGGTCATCTGCTTTTCACCACCTGAGATGTCGGTGAAGGGGCGGGCGGCGAGATGGCCGATACCGAGCGCGGCAAGCGCGTCCTGCGTGATCGCCCGGTCGGCCATGGTGGGCGAGGCGAAGGTGTCGATGCGACTGGCCCGGCCCATCAAGACGACGTCGAATACCGAGAACGGGAAATAGGCACCGGTCGCCTGTGGCACATAAGCGATGTGGCGTGCGAACTGCGAACGCGAGAAGGTGGCGATATCCTTGCCGTTCAGTTCCAGCCTGCCGCCCTGGCGCGGCAGCAGGCCGAGCAGGGTCTTGAACAGCGTGGTCTTGCCGCAGCCATTGGGGCCGAGCAGGCACAGCACCTCGCCACGATCCACCGAAAGCGTCACTCCGTGGCCGATTTTGACGCGGCCATAGCCGAAGGCGAGATCGGTTGCCTGAAGCATCATTGCCAGCCTCGCCGGGTCGTCAGGAGCAGATAGAGGAAGAATGGCGCGCCAATGGCGGCCGTCAGGATGCCGAGCGGCACCTCGATCGCGGCGATGCTGCGGGCGAGCGTGTCGACGCCGACCAAGTAGGCGGCGCCGATGAGCATCGAAGCCGGCAGCAGGCGCGAGAAGTCGGGTCCGACAAACATGCGCGCGACATGTGGTACGAGCAGGCCGATCCAGCCGATGATGCCCGATATGGAAACGGCAGCCGCGGTCATCAGCGTGGCGGCGGCGACAATGACGATGCGTATCCAGCGCGTCTCGACGCCGAGTGCACGCGCCTCCTCGTCGTCGAGCGTCATCAGGTTCATTCGCCATCGCAGCAGTACCATCGGCACCAGCGCGACAAGGACAGCGGGCAGGATGGACACAAGATCGGCGCGGCTGATGCTGGCGAGGCTGCCGAGCAGCCAGAAGGTGATGGCCGGCAGTTGGTTATAGGGATCGGCGAGTACCTTGAGCAGTGACACGCAGGCGCCGAGAAGCGCGCCGATGGCGACGCCCGCCAGCACCAGCACCAGGATCGGATCGCGCTCGCGCACGATAGAGCCGATGGCGTAGACGAGCGCCACGGCCGCAAGCCCGCCGGCAAAGGCAAGGCCCTGTATGGCAAGCACCGACAAGGACAGGAAAATGCCGACCACGGCGCCGAAGCTGGCGCCGGCGGAGACGCCGAGGATGTCGGGCGAGACAAGCGGGTTGCGGAACAGGCCTTGATAGACCGCACCCGCGGCCGCGAGCGATCCGCCGACGAGGATGCCGGCGCCGACACGCGGCAGGCGCACATTCCAGATCACGGTCTCGACAGTGGGCGCGACGCCGCTTGCGCCGCCTGACAGCTTGGCCATGACCACGGCGAGAATGTCAGGCGGCGCAACCGGATATTTGCCGGTCAGGATCGCCACCAGGATGATGGCGATGAGCAGCACCGCCAGCGCGCCGATGGCGATCGGCCCGGCGCGCTGGGCTTTCTGGTGCTGCTGCAAGTGCTCGGCTTCCGCTCGAAGCTCAGGGCTTCGGACCGGTGTCGGCCAGCAGCTTGCCAAGTTGCTCGTCGGTGAGATCGACATGATAGAACAGCTTGTAGAAGTCGCGGGTCTCGGCCTTCAGGTCGATTTCGGCCTTGCCAGGGTAAAGCGCCGAGGTGAGCCAGGAAACGCCGATGGCGCGGTTGACGCCGGGAGGCGCATCGAACCAGCCGAAGGGCAGGGCCGGTGCACGAAACACGCGACCGTCCTTCACTGCCTTGATGCCGGCCCATGAAGGGTCAGACAGCACCGACTTCTGGAACTTCGGGCTGAGCGTCAGGATGACGTCGGGGTTCCACGACAGGATCTGTTCGAGCGAGACATTGGCGAGCGAGCCCTTGCCTGCGGCTTCGGCGACATTGGTGGCGCCGACGGCGGACAGCACTTCCATATTGATCGAACCGGCGAGGCCGGTCTCCAGCCCGTCAGGGCCGCGGCCGTAATAGACGCGCGGGCGCTGGTCGGCCGGCACCTCAGCCACGACCTTGTCGAGCCGCTGCATCGCAGCTTCGGTGTAGGCGGCGAGCTTTTCGGCCTGCTCCTTTTCGCCCAGGAGTTCGCCGATCTCGCGCAGCGACTTCGGCGTGTTGGCGAAACTGCCGTCGATCAGCACATAGGGAATGCCGGTCTGTTCCTGCACCTTGTCGGCGAGCGAGGCATAGGTCGGGTTGACCGTGCCGACATCGAGGATGATGTCGGGCTTCATCGCCAGCACGGCTTCCATGTTGGCGGTGTCGCCCTTGCCGGTCAGGCGGCCATGGACGGGCAGGTCGCGATAGGGAGCCGCGATGAAGTCCTTCTCGTCGTCTTTGAACTCGCGCACCCAACCGACCATACGGTCGGGCGCGACCGAGTAGAGCAGCACCGAAGCGGGCGGGCCGGCGGCCATGACGCGGGTGATCTTCTCGGGCAGCGCCACCTTGCGGCCGGCGGCGTCGGTGAAGACGCGCTGCTCAGCCGAAGCAAGCGAGGCGAAGCCGACCAGAGCGGTGGCGGCAGCCAAGAATGAAATCAAGAGGTTGCGGCGTCTCATGCTGTCGATCTCGGGTTGAACAATGGGTTTGGATATATACATGCCAATATAACGAGCGGCGCATTGTTATGTTTGATCGAATATAACGGTCAAGGGCTTTGTGCGGCTGTGCCAGCCGATTCCAGGGCCTTCGCCTTGACCCATGGGCGCCGGTCGGAAAGGCTGGGTCGAGATTCAGGTGAACCTCAAAGGTTCAGTGAGCCAAGGAGAGACATTCATGTACACCCATATCCTCATCGCCACCGACGGCTCGGAACTGGCGCAGAAGGGGTTGGAGCACGGGCTCAGCCTCGCCAAGGGCCTGGGCAGCACGGTGACGATCATGAACGTGACCGAGCCGGCGCCAATCTTTGCCTCTGCCGGTATGTACGGCCCGGTGGCGACCGCCGAGGACATCGTGTCCTACCAGAAGGCTGGTGAGGAATACGGTGCCAAGGTGCTGAAGGCTGCCAAGGCCGAAGCCGACAAACTGGGCGTCAACGCCAACACCATCCATGTCGAGGAGATGTGGGCCGCCGAGGCGATCAACCAGATCGCCCAGGACAAGGGCTGCGACCTCATCGTCATGGCCTCGCATGGCCGCCGTGGCCTGGGACGCCTGATCCTCGGCAGCCAGACTGTGGATGTTTTGACCAACAGCAAGGTGCCGGTGCTGGTCGTCCGCTAGAGCAATTCCAGGAAGAGTGCGCAGCGGTTTTTCCGTCCGGAATTGCGCAAAAACAAAGAGATCGAGGGGTTCCGCGATTCGAAGGAAAGCGGAATTCTCCAAGAGCTTCGGCCTGAATGAGAAAAGGCCTCCCTGACCGGCGTCGGGGAGGCCTTTCTTGCTCGTTTGTGCTGTTCAGATGATCTTGCCGCGTGCCGGCACCGGCCACAGCTCCGCCGCCTTGTCCTTGCCGTAGACATAGACGCCGTCGACCATGTTGGTGACGACGCAGGCGTGGTTGGGCACGATGCGGATGCGCTGGCCGACTGTGAGGTTGATGTCGCCGTCGCAACGCAGGCGGCCATGCTCTTCCGACAGCTGATCTATTAAGATGTCGGGCCGGCCAAGCACATGGCCGTGACCGACGAGGCCGAGCAGGTCCGAGGTCAGCGTCTTTGAGCCGGCGTCGATGATGGCGCGGTTGGGTGCCGGCACCGAGACGACGGTGGCAAGCACCGTCAGCGCGCAATCGTCCCAACTGGTGACGCCGCGAGCGACCAGCGAGCGGTCGTTGTAGACATACGTGCCGGGGCGGAATTCGGTGGCTACAGGCGCCAGATGCGCCAGCATCATGTCGGGCGAGCCGCCCGAGGTGACGGCGGGAACGGCAATGCCCTTGGTCTCGATCAGCGCCTTGGCCTCGGTCATGAAGGCCTGCACCTTGGCTGCGCCGCCGACCGGCGGGTAGGTCATCAGGCCGGCGAAATGCAGGCCCGGGGCGGCATGGATGCGGCCAGCGAGTTCGGCTGCTTCTTGCGGCGAGCCGACGCCGCAGCGATCGGCGCCGGTGTTGCATTCGACGAAAACGCTGAGCGTTGTGCCGGCGGCCGCAAAGGCGGCCGAGAGCCCGTCGATCACGGTCGCATTGTCGGCGACAACAGCAAGCTTGACCTTGCGGGCGAGCGCCACGAGCGCGTGCAGCTTGTCGTCACCCAGGATGTTGTAGGTGATCAGCACGTCGTTCAGCCGGTCGCTGCCGGCGACCATGGCCTCGGCTTCCGACACTTTCTGGCAGGTGATGCCGACGGCACCCGCGTCGAGCTGCATCTCGGCGATGCGGGGTAGCTTGTGCGTCTTGATGTGCGGGCGGACCTTCAGCCCGTGGCTGTCGGCATAGGCCTGGAAGCGCTCGATGTTCCGCTTCGCCACATCGATGTCCACCAACACGGCGGGCGTCTGGATCTTGTCGAACATGCCTTTGCCTCGCCTCCAAATCACGAGCGCCGCGGACCTTGCCTCCGAAGCGCTTGACAAACAATGCCGCCTGTCGCCTTATACGTCAATCCATTATTCAGGACACATGTCCGTAATAATGGACATTGCATTAGAGAGTTCTTTTGGGAGGAACGGCGAGATGAAGATCGCACTTTCCGCGGCTGTCGCCGCGCTCGCGCTGATGGCGGCAACGCCTGCCGGCGCACAGGAAAAACAAAGCAAGCTCGATGAGGTTCTGGCACGTGGCCATCTGGTCATGGGCACCGGCAGCACCAACGCGCCGTGGCACTTCAAGAGCGCCGACGACAAGCTGCAGGGCTTCGACGTCGACATGGGCCGCATCGTCGCCAAGGCGCTGTTCGGCGATCCGGACAAGATCGAATACGTCAACCAGTCTTCGGATGCCCGCATCCCGAACATTACCACCAACAAGGTCGATCTGACCTGCCAGTTCATGACCGTGACAGGCGAGCGCGCCCAGCAGATCGCCTTCACCATTCCCTACTACCGCGAAGGCGTCGGCCTGATGCTGAAGGGCGACAGCAAATATGCCGACTATGCCGCGCTCAAGGCCGCCGGCTCGGGCGTGACTATCTCGGTGCTGCAGAACGTCTACGCCGAGGCCATGGTGCATGCCGCCCTGCCGGAGGCGAAGGTCGACCAGTATGAATCCGTCGACCTGATCTACCAGGCGTTGGAATCTGGCCGGGCCGATGCGGTCGCTACCGACCAATCGTCGCTGGCTTGGTACATGAAGCAGAACCCGGACCGCTACAAGGACGCGGGCTACGGCTGGAACCCGCAGACCTATGCCTGCGGCGTCAAGCGCGGCGACCAGGACTGGCTGAACTTCGTCAACACCGCGCTGCATGAAGCGATGACCGGTGTCGAGTTCGACTTCTACGCCAACTCCTACAAGACCTGGTTCGGCAAGGAACTCGCTCCGCCGCAGATCGGCTTCCCGGTCGAGTACAAGTAAGCTCGCCAATAGTGGCGCGGCCCCTGGCCTGAACTCGGCCGCGCCACATCTCTCACTCGGACGGCACCATGGGTTACACCCTCAATTTCTCGGCGGTCTGGCGCAGCTTCGATCAGTTGCTGTGGGGCCTGGGGCTCAGCCTCGGCCTGGCCTTCGTCGCCATCGCCATCGGCTGCGTCATCGGCCTCGTCACGGCCTTCGGGCTGCTGTCGAAGCAGGCGTTTCTGCGCCGGCTGGCGCAAGTCTATGTCACGATCATCCGCAACACGCCGATCCTGGTGCTGGTGCTGTTCACCTTCTTTGCGATGCCGCAGATGGGCATTCGCCTCGGCAAGGTCGAAAGCTTTGTCGCCACGCTGGCGATCTATTCTGGCGCCTATCTCGCCGAAGTGTTCCGTGGTGGTCTTCTGGCTGTGCCCAACGGGCTCAAGGAAGCAGGTCTCGCCATCGGACTGACGCAGGCGCAGATACGCAGCTCAATCGTCATTCCGCTGATGCTGCGCAACGTACTGCCGTCGCTGTCGAGCACGATGATCTCGCTGTTCAAGGACACCTCGCTGGCCGCGGCAATCGCCGTGCCGGAACTGACCTTCGAGGCACGCAAGATCAACGTCGAGAGCTTCCGCGTCATCGAGACCTGGATGGTCACGAGTATGCTCTACGTCGCCACCTGCTCCGTGCTGGCCGCACTGCTGCGCCGGCTCGAGAAGCGCATGTCCATTCCGAGGTGACCGACATGGAACTCGTCGCATTCCTCGAAACGCTTTGGCTCGCCCGCATCCCGATCCTCAAGGGCATCGGCGTCACCGTCTCCATCTCGCTGCTGGCGATCCTCGTCGGCACCGTGCTCGGCATCGGCGTCGGTCTGGCGCTGACCTATGGCAAGGGGCCGGTGCGCTGGCTGGTGCGCGGCTACACTGACTTCATCCGCGGCACGCCCGTGCTGGTGCTGGTTCTCGCGAGCTACTACGTGTTGGGTACGGTGGGCATCGACCTCGGACCGTTCCAGGCCGGCGTGCTGGCGCTCGCCGTGTTCTGCTCATCGCATGTCGGCGAGATCGTGCGCGGCGCGCTGCAGTCGATCCCGAAGGGCCAGACCGAGGCCGCAAAGGCGATCGGCCTAACCTTGCCGCAGACCTTCGCCTATGTGCTCGGGCCGCAGGCCTTGCGCCAGGTGCTGCCCGCTTGGGTCAATACGGCTGCCGAGATGGTCAAGGCTTCCACTCTGCTTTCGATCATTGGCGTGGCGGAGCTTCTGCTCAGGACGCAGGAGCTGATCTCGCGCACCTTCATGAGCCTCGAATTCTATCTCTTCGCGGGCTTCCTCTACTTCGTGATCAACTACGGCATCGAGCGCTTCGGCAAATATGTCGAACGCAAGACCTCGATCCCCTCGTGAGGCCGCATCCATGACCGGCAACCTTCTCGAAATCCGCGACTTGCATAAGCGCTACGGCGATATCGAAGTCCTCAAGGGCGTCGACTGCACCATGGCCCAGGGCGACGTCATCTCCATCATCGGCTCATCCGGCTCGGGTAAGACGACCATGCTCCGCTGCATCAATATGTTGGAGGAGTTCCAGGGCGGCTCGATCCGCATCGACGGCGAGGACATCGGCTACGAGACCGTGGGCGGCACCCGCCGCCGCAAGAAGGAAAAGGAAATCGCTCGCCAGCGCGCGATGACCGGCATGGCCTTCCAGCAGTTCAACCTGTTCCCGCATATGAGTGCTGCCGAGAACGTCATGCTCGGCCTGGTGAAGGTCAAGAAGATGAACCGCGACGAGGCGCGCGGCGTCGCCGAGAAATGGCTCGACCGTGTCGGCCTGGCAGAGCGCCGCGATCGCTTCCCCGGCCAGCTTTCCGGCGGCCAGCAGCAGCGCGTTGCGATTGCGCGGGCGATTGCCATGAACCCCAAGCTGATGCTGTTCGACGAGGTCACCTCGGCGCTCGACCCGGAACTGGTCAACGAGGTGCTGCAGGTTATCAAGGACCTCGCCCGCGACGGCATGAGCATGCTGCTGGTGACCCACGAGATGCGCTTCGCCTACGAAGTGTCGTCGCGCGTCATCTTCATGAACCAGGGCCGCATCGGCGAGGAGGGCAATCCGCGCGAGATGTTCCTGAAGCCGCAGACCGAGCGGCTGGCCGAATTCCTCAAGACTTCAACCTTCAACTAGCATTCGGAGAATTGCATGACGATCAAGCGTTACGGCACCGGCCAGTCCGGAGCAGGCAAGCAGGCACTGCCCTTCGCCCGTGCCGTTGAGGCCAATGGCTGGCTCTACGTGTCCGGCCAGGTCGCCATGGAAAACGGCGAGATCGTCGGCGGCGGCATCATCGCCGAAACCCGCAAGACGATGGAAAACGTCATCGCCATCCTCGATGAGGCCGGTTATGGCCTCGAGCATGTCGTGCGCGTCGGCGTGTGGCTCGACGACCCCCGTGACTTCTGGTCGTTCAACGGCGTCTATGCCGAGTATTTCGGTGGCCATCCGCCGGCCCGCGCTTGCGTGCAGTCGAGTATGATGGTCGATTGCAAGGTCGAAATCGACTGCGTCGCCTACAAGGCGCCGTGAATAGGTAGCGGATGCGAGGAAAAGGCGGCGCATGGACGACGTACAGGACGATGTGACAAGCAGGCGGGCGCGCGGTCTCGATCGCGCTTTCGAGATCCTGACCTATCTGCGTCTCAAGCGCACGCCCTTGCGCCCCAACGAGATTGCGTCGGGCATCGGTGCCCCGCGATCTTCGGTCTATGAGCTGGTCAACCTTCTGATGCGGCAGGGCGTGCTCGAATATCGCGGCGAGGACGGCCGCGTGTTTCTCGGCCGCAAGCTCTATTTCCTCGGCATGGCCTATGCCGAGCAGTTCGATCTGATGCGCGAGTGCGACAAGCTTTTGACTCACATCGCCGAAGAGACGCGCGAGACCGCGCAGATGTGTCTGCTCGAAGGCAACAAATACACCGTTGCCCAGATGAAGGAGGGCTCGCGTCCCTTCCGCATCTCGTCCAATGTTGGTGATCCCGTCTCTATTGCCTGGACCGCGTCGGGCCGCCTGCTTGTCGCCCATATGAGCGACCAGGAAATCCTCGACTTCATCCCGAAGGAGGATTTCCAGCTGCCCAACGGCGAGTGGCTCGATCCGGCTGTTTTCATTGCTGAGGTGCGCGAGGCGACGCGGGTCGGCTATTACACCTTCAACAGCGCGGTCGAGACCTTCACCCACTGCTTCGCCGTGCCGGTTTACCAGGCCGACAACATCTGTGTCGCCACGCTGTGCCTGGTTGCGCCGCGCGAGGATGGTCTCAAGAACCACGCCAGCTACCTCAAGACGCTGCTGAACGCTGCGGCCGACCTGTCGAGCCGCCTCGGGCATGTTGCCGACGAGCATGCACCGGGCGCCGCCCGAGCTGTCGGTCGGCGCTGAGCAGCACACAACATTCTGGATACACGATGGCCGGACGCGCACTCCTGATCGGCGAATGCATGGTCGAACTTCGCCAGGCCGGCGACGGCCTGATGCGCAAGGGCTTTGCCGGCGACACCTTCAATACGGCCTACTATCTCAGAAGCTTCCTGCCGGAGGCTTGGCCCGTCGACTATTTCACCGCTGTCGGTACCGATGCCATCTCCGACGAGATGCGCGCCTTCATCGAGGGCACCGGCGTCGGCACCGGCTTTATCCGCCGCCTGCCGGAGCGCACGCCCGGCCTCTACATGATCCATCTGAAGGACGGTGAACGCAGCTTCTCCTACTGGCGCTCGTGCTCCGCCGCGCGGCTGTTGGCCGACGATCCCCAGTCACTGCGGGTGGCGATCGACGCCTCCGACACGATCTTCTTCTCCGGCATCACGCTCGCGATCCTGGCGACCGATGCGCTTGCGACGCTGTTGGCCGAGATCGGCCGCGCCAAGGCTGCCGGCAAGCTCGTCGCCTTCGACCCCAACATCCGCCCGCGCTTGTGGGACAATGCCGACAGGATGCGTCAGGCGATCTCAGCGGGCGCCGAAGCCTCGTCCATGGTAATGCCCAGCTTCGAGGACGAGCAGACGCATTTCGGCGACACTTCAGTGGACGCGACGATTGCCCGCTATGCGGGGCTCGGGGTGAAAAAGCTCGTCGTCAAAGACGGCGCGGCCGGCATCACGCTCAGCTTCGACGGTAGCCAGTCTTTCGTGCCCGCCACACAAGCGGAAAAAATCGTCGACACGACAGGCGCCGGCGACAGCTTCAACGGCGCCTTCCTCGCCAATTACCTTCAGACCGGCGATCATTTTGGCGCGGCGAGATTTGCGGCTGGCGTGGCAGCCGCCGTCATCGGCCATCATGGCGCGCTCGTCAGCCCGGCAGAGATCGATGCGAGCGAAGTGGCGGCGCACTAGGCAATGCGCCGCGTGAATTCGCGTCCCGGCGAACCGGCCGGCTCAGTTGGCATGCACCATCTTGGTGGGCTCCTCCAGCAGGGTGAATGCGTAGCTGTCGCATTTGACGTCCGGATTGGTCGGACTGAACATCCCGTTTGGATTGTCCTTGAACAGCCAGGCATGCAGATCGTAGTGGACGAACTCTCTGGGGATCAGGGGTTCGTGGCCCTCCATTGGCCCCTGGAAGGGCTGGCCAAACAGGCTTGGCCGCTCCTTGGCTGCTTCAAGCGGAACCAGCCATTCGACCGCAACAAGGCGCAGCTTTCCGCGGTGAGGTTCGTAGATCAGCACATTCGGCTTGTTGGGGTCGGGTGGGCCCTTCACCGTGAGATTGACGAAGTGGACGCCCATGGCCCCCTTCGGATACTCCATGCGTCCTTCCATCTTCTTGCCACTGTAATGGACGCAGCCGACCGTCGAAAGATAGAGGTCGCGGACCGCCACATACGGGTCCTGGTATTTGGCCAAGGCCTGGCGGGCCTTGTCGAGATCGGCTTTGCTGGCTTCTTCGGCCTTGGCGGAATTGATGGCCGGGTTCACATTCCAGATGAGAGCCAGGGCAATGATGGCTCCGCCGGCGAATGTTGCAGACTTCATGACAGCTCCTCCGATTGTGTTGTCGGGTAAGCACTGCAATCAACTGCACGATCCCGAAGTCTCGCGCTCTACGCCGCTGCTGTAAATCAATCGAATGGGGGAGGGAGCGTTGGGCTCGGGTGGCGATCACGCTTCACGACAAAAATGCTGCAAAGCCCAGTCGCGGAATGGTTTTTCGCGGTGGCCTGCCTTTTCGGTATGCATTTTGCCTACACTTTGATCGGCTACCCCTTGAATTTATTGGAAAGAAATTTTACCATGGGTGAACTGATCATTTTATGAGTTGCCGCAACGAGGGATAGCTGCGTGAAAGAGGACCGTTTGTCAGCCGTGATGACTGCCGACGGCAAGAGGGCGCCGGCCCCGGTATCGACAAAGGCTCAGCCGGCACCGCTTCACCAGGACCCGCATGCCATCCGCGACACGCCCGAGAAGGTGCTCGAGGTCGCGCTCGGTCATGAGGTACGGGCCTTCCGCAAGAAGCTCGGCATCACCGTCGCCGATCTGGCGGCGATGACCAACATCTCGCTCGGAATGCTCTCCAAGATCGAGAACGGCATCACCTCGCCGTCGCTGACGACATTGCAGGCCCTGTCGCGGGCGCTGGGCGTGCCGCTGACCGCCTTCTTTCGCCGCTTCGAGGAAGAGCGCAGTGCTGTCTTCGTCAAGTCTGGCGAGGGTGTCGACGTCGAGCGCCGCGGCACCCGCGCCGGTCACCAGTACAATCTGCTCGGCCATATCGGCTCGAACACCGCAGGCGTGACCGTCGAGCCCTATCTCATCTCCCTTTCGGGGGATTCGGACATCTTCCCGACCTTCCAGCACGAGGGCATGGAGTTCCTCTACATGCTCGAAGGCGAGGTGGTTTACCGCCACGGCACCAACCTCTACCGCATGACCCCAGGCGACAGTCTGTTCTTCGATGCCGATGCGCCGCACGGACCGGAAGAGCTGACCACGCTGCCGATCAAATACCTCTCGATCATCTCCTATCCGCAGGGCAATTCGGGCGAATAGCCTTCAGTCAGCAGATCGGAATTGGGCTGGATCAGTCCTTGTTGCGCGCGGTTTCCGCGGCAAAGCCAAAATGACGCATCACCATCTCGCGCCAGTTTTCTGCGATATCGGCCTTCTCGACGGCACGGCGCATGCATGTCAGCCAGAGGTCGCGCTCGACCGGCCCGATCTCGACATGCTCGTGGATTTCCTTGAGGCGGGAATGGCCGTGCTTCTGCACATAATAGCTCGGGCCGCCGAAGAAGCCGCAGAGATAGTTGAACTGCTCTTCTCGCGAATGGGCAACGCCATGGCCACGCAGGTGCAGCCGATGCAGCAGCGCCGCGTCCTCGTCCTGCTCGACGATGTCGTAGAAGGTCTCGACCAAGCGGTGGATGGTTTCTTCGCCGCCGAGTTCGGCAAACAGCGAGCGTCGCGCGGGTTGCAGCGGTTCGTTCATCGTCACCTCCTGCGACGTGCCCGTGGGGGCGCGGCCACGCCTTCAAAAAAGCAAGGGCGGCCCCGCCGAGACGCGGAGCCGCCCTTGTGTATTCTGGCGTCTAGTCAGGGCCGAAGCCGGGCGAAGTCGGTGCGCCGTCATCATATTTCGACAGCCACTCGACCACTGTCGGCCGGTATCGGGTCAGACCCTTGTAATCGGCAAGCTCGACCGGCAGGTCCCGCAGCACGCGATGGAAACGGCGCGCCCATTTCGGCTGGGCCACAAGTTCATCCATCTTGATCAGGTAGCATCGGATCGGGAACACCAGGGCATTGGAACGCGGCAGGCGCCAGAAACTCTGCAGTTCGACGCGCAGATGCACCTTGTTACCGACATTCTCCGGCGTCACCGTCAGCCGGTCGGTGCCCCATTTGTGGAAATTCTCGGGGCTGGTGTCGAGACGCGGATTGATCGTCATCGTCCAGTTGAGGCGGCGCGCCGGCTGGCCCTGCTGGATGTTGGTCAGGAACTTCAGAGCGCGGGTGAAGATGCCCTTTTCATGCGCCAGCGGCACCGGTGCGTGCCACTCGAAGAAGTTCATGCCGATGTCGAAGTCGAGCGACCAGTCGGCCTGGGTGGTGACCATGCCGGCGTCCATCCAGAGATTGCCATCGCGCTGGTCGAGGATGGCGAAATCGCCCTGGCTCTGGCGGGTGATGTATTCCATCGGCCCATAGGGCAGGGTGGAGACGTCGCCGAAGGTGAAGGTGTCGTCGATGCCGAGCGGACGATTGATCCAGCGCCAGCGGTCGCCGTCGCGGGTCAGCGAAAAATGCTCGGGATAGCTCTTGGCTTTCTCGACCATCAGGAGCTCAAGCAGGTCCCAGCCGGCCAGCGTCATGTGCGGCAGCGACTGGCAGCGCAGCGGATCTTCCGCCAACACCAGTGCGCGGTCTTCCATCTCGGAGATGTAGTGCTCGTCGACGTCGATCAGATGCTCGAACACGCTATTGCGCGGACCCGGCACATGCGGCTCGATGTTCACCGCATACATGTATGCGTCTTCGTTGAACGGGAACGGAAACCGCCTGACCTGCTCCGGACTGTTCTTGAAGCTGAAGTCGTCGCGGAACGTTTCTTTCCTGAAGTTGATACCCATGAAATCCTCCCTGTTCCGGCCTGATGTCAGCGTTCGAGAACCAGCGATCGTCCTTCGAAACGCGACACGCACGGCATGATCTTCTTGCCCGAGCAGTGCTCCTCGGCACTCAGCCAGTGGTCGTTGTGCTTGAACGTGCCGTCATAAGAGACAACGTTGGTCTCGCACTGGCCACACACACCGCCGCGGCAGAGATAGGGCGGGTCTATGCCGGCTGCTTCCATCGCTTCGAGCAGGCTCTGCTGCTCGCCGACATGGATGTCCTTCTTGGATACGGCCAGCGTGACGTCGAACGGCTTGCCGGGCTGAGGGGCCGCGAAATGCTCGAAATGCACGGTTTCGTCGGGCCAGCCGTGCTGGGCCGCGGTGTCGCGCACCCATTTGATCATGCCGGCCGGGCCGCAGACATAGAGATGCGTGCCAAGCGGCTGGGTTGCCAGCAGACGGTCGAGCGGAATGCGCTCGTTGCGGTCGTCGTAGTAGAGGTTGACGCGATTGCCGTAGCGGTCGCGCAGCATGTCGGTGTAACTGCCCAGCGCTTCGCTGCGGCAGGTGTAGTGCAGCTCGAAATTGCTGCCGGAAGCAGCGAGTTGCGCTGTCTGTGCCAGGAACGGGGTGATGCCGATGCCGCCGGCGATCATAAGGTGCTTCCTGGCGCGCAGGTCCAGCGAAAACAGGTTCACCGGATAGCTGATCACCATTTCCATGCCGCGCTTGACGCGGTTGTGCATGAACAGCGAGCCGCCGCGACCGGAATCGTCGCGGCGCACGCTGATGGTGTAGTCGCGCGTGTTGAGCGGCGAGCTCATCAGCGAATAGGGGTTGAGCCTGGTCCGGTCGCCGTCGCGCATCTCGACCACGACATGGGCGCCGCCTGAGAAGGTTGGCAGGCTCTCGCCATCGGTGCGCTCGAAATGGAAGCGCTTGACCAGTTCGTTGACCGCGACCACGTCGGTCACGGTGACGTTGAGTTTTGTCGTTCCCGCGCTCACCGGAAAATCTCCTCCTTGTGAGGCACCTCGGTCGGATCCTCGGCGTTGATGCAGACGCCCTGGAACGCTGCCAGCCGCCGCGAATAGTGGTCGCGGACGAGCAGCAGCAGCCCGCAATGCGAGCAGGTGGCGGGCTGGGTGGTGACGTTTTCGGTGATGCCCTTGCAATGCACGCACTGCATGCGGCGGGCCAGCGATCCACGCTGCTCGGTCTGGATCGAGGCGTGGTCGATGCCAGCCTCGAGCGCTGCCTGCATCACCTGGCCGATCAGCCCTTCGGTGCCTGCCAGATAGATGCGCAGGCCCATATGGGCGTTGGCGAGGGTCCATTTCAGTCGCGGCATGGCTGCCGCGACTGACGGGCCTTCGTAGTACTGGGTCGGCTTGAGCGCCTTCAGGCTGTCCTGGAAGCGGTTTTCGGTGCGGCCCGGTATGAACATGATGTGGGCACTGGCGAAGAAGCCTTCGGGCGCCTGCCGCGCCAGGTCCAGGATCGCGGACGCCCCTTCGGCGTCCGCTACGAGAAGATGGCTGCTACCGGCCTGCGGTGACAATGTTCCGTAGACCGGCCGACTGAGGATCGTCTTCACCGGTGCACTTTCCAAGGTTTCAGCCCTTCGCTGTCCGCTTGAGCTTCTTGGGATCGTCGAAGGGCAGCGACTGGGCGGTGGCCTTCACGGTGCCGCTGGCGTTGCGGATCTCGAGCGGGGTTCCGACGATGGCGCAGTCGACGTCGAGCCGGGCGATGCCCATCGACTTCTTCACCAGCGGCGAATACATCGCGCAGGTTACCACGCCGACCTTCTTGCCGTCGCGCCAGATCTCGGCGCCTTCGTCGGCGGCCTTGTCGCTGTCGAGCAGCACGCCGAAAATCTTGAAGCGCTCCTTGCCCTTTAGGCGGTAGTGCTCCTCGGCGCCACGGAAGCCGGTCTTGCCGGGGCTGACGGTGAAGTCGAGGCCGAGCTCCCACAGCGTGTCGCCGGGGCCTTCATTGGCGAAGGGATACTTCTGCGAGTTGTCGTAGGGGTAGAACAGGAGGTAGCTTTCGACGCGCAGCATGTCGAGCGTGGTGAAGCGCGTCGGGATGATGCCCATCGACTTGCCTTCGGCGACGATGGTGTCCCAGATTTTCGGCGCATCCTGGCCGCGGCAGAAGATCTCGTAGCCGCGCTCGCCGGTGTAGCCGGTGCGCGAGATCATGACGGGCAGGCCGAACAGCTGGGTCTGCATGTGGTGGAAGTAGTTGAGGTCGCGGATACCGGGCACGTGCTTGGCGAGGTAGTCGACCGCGAGCGGGCCCTGCAGCGACAGGTCGTGCAGATTGTCGTCGAAGCGCACCGAGACGTCGCGGCCGATCGAGGCGCGGGTCAGCTCCTCATGGCCCGATCCCGAGCCGTGCACGACCATCCAGGAGTTGGTCGAGATGCGGTAGATGACGCAGTCGTCGGTGAACTTGCCGGCGTCGTTGAGCATGCAGGCATAGACCGACTTGCCTGGATAGATCTTCTCGACGTCGCGGGTGGTGCAGAGGTCGATGAGGTGCGAGGCGTGCGCGCCGGTGATGTGGACCTTCTTGAGGCCCGACACGTCCATCAGGCCGGCCTTGGTGCGGATCGCCAGATACTCTTCGTCCGCGTCCTTGTCGTAGGACCAGGCCGTGCCCATGCCGCTCCAGTCTTCGAGCTTGGAGCCAAGGGCGCGGTGGCGGTCGGCCAGGGTCGAGAAACGCCAAGAAGCTGTCATCGGTAATTCTCCTCCGTTTGTTCCACTCCGCCTATGTTGGCGATCCTGCCTTCAGGCGGACATTGTTGGGGACATATTGAACCGAAACTTGCCCCCAGGGCAATATCCAAGTGCAAGAAATTTTACTTACAGGCAACTTTTCTTGGGCTGGTTTTGCTTGGCTCGACTATCGGCGCAGCGCAGGCAGGAGACGCCGTACCTTCGGCGGGAACGGCAGAAGAGATCGGCACGAGGTGCCCGCCAACGATGCCGTTGGAAAAAAAAGGGCCTGGCACAAGGTGCCAGGCCTTGAAGGGCGCTCCAGGCCTGGGGGACAGGTGGGTGGGGAGGAGCGCCTTGGGAGAGTGAAGCTCGCTTCGGAGTGCCGCGAGCCTTGGTGACGCGCGGCATTCCCAGTCATTTGACCCTTTCCGAAGATCGAAATCGTTCGTCGGGCCGATCGGTTCTCAGAACAGGCCTTCGATCTGTCCCTGTTCGTTGAGGAAGATCTTTTCCGATGACGGCGCCTTTGGCAGGCCCGGCATGGTCATGATCTCACCGCAGATGGCGACGACGAAGCCGGCGCCGGCCGACAGCCTGACCTCACGCACCGGCACCACATGGTCGACGGGGGCGCCGCGCAGGTTGGGGTCGGTCGAGAATGAGTACTGCGTCTTGGCCATGCACACCGGCAGGTTGCCGTAACCCGCCTGTTCCCACGCATGCAGCTGGTCGCGCACGCTCTTGTCGGCGATCGCCTGCGAGCCGCGGTAGATGCGCTTGACGATGGTGTCGATCTTGTCGAACAGCTTCATGTCGTCGGGGTAGAGCGGGGCGAACTGCGAGACGCCGCTTTCGGCCAGGCTGACCACCTTCTTGGCGAGATCCTCGATGCCGGCCGAACCCTTGGCCCAATGCTGGCACAGGATCGCCTCTTCGCCCATCTTGGCGACATAGTCCTTCATCGCCGCAATCTCGGCGTCGGTGTCGGAATAGAAGTGGTTGATGGCGACCACCGCCGGCACGCCGAACTGGCGGACGTTTTCGATGTGGCGGCCGAGATTGGCGCAGCCGCGCTTGACCGCCTCGACGTCCTCCTTGCCGAGGTCTTCCTTCTTGACGCCGCCATTCATCTTCATGGCGCGCACGGTGGCGACGATGACGGCGGCTGCCGGCTTCAGGCCCGCCTTGCGGCACTTGATGTCGAAGAACTTCTCGGCGCCGAGATCAGCGCCGAAGCCGGCTTCGGTGACGACATAGTCGGCAAGCTTCAGCGCGGTGGTGGTGGCGACCACCGAGTTGCAGCCATGGGCGATGTTGGCGAAGGGGCCGCCATGGACGAAGGCCGGGTTGTTTTCCAGCGTCTGCACCAGGTTCGGCTGCACGGCGTCCTTCAGAAGCACGGCCATGGCGCCGTCGGCCTTGAGGTCGCGGGCATAGACGGCACTCTTGTCGCGGCGATAGGCGACGATGATGTCGCCGAGGCGCTTTTCGAGATCCTTGAGGTCGGTGGCCAGGCACAGGATCGCCATGACTTCGGAAGCAACCGTGATGTCGAAGCCGGCTTCACGCGGAAAACCGTTGGCGACGCCGCCGAGCGAGCAGTTGATCTCGCGCAGCGCCCGGTCGTTCATGTCCATGACGCGGCGCCAGACGACGCGGCGGGTGTCGATGTTAAGCTCGTTGCCCCAGTAGATGTGGTTGTCGATCAGCGCCGATAAAAGATTGTGGGCGGTGGTGATGGCGTGGAAGTCGCCGGTGAAGTGGAGGTTCATGTCCTCCATCGGCACGACCTGGGCATAACCGCCGCCGGCGGCACCGCCCTTGACGCCGAAGTTCGGCCCGAGCGAGGCTTCGCGGATACAGACGATCGCCTTCTTGCCGATGCGGTTCAAGCCGTCGCCCAAGCCTACCGTGGTCGTGGTCTTGCCTTCGCCGGCCGGCGTCGGGTTGATGGCGGTGACCAGGATCAGCTTGCCGTCCTTGTTCTTGCGCGCATCGGCGATGAACTCGGCCGAGATCTTTGCCTTGTCATGGCCATAAGGCAGCAAATGCTCGTTCGGAATACCGATCTTCGCACCGATCTCCTGGATCGGCTTCTTCTTCGCGCCACGCGCAATCTGGATATCGGTCTTGAATTCGGCCATGACTCTCTTCCCTTGAGTTTGGTTCGATTTTCCAGGGCGCCCGACGGCGCCCGAAACTAGAAGCGCGGTGCCGCCTTGTTTGCCGCGCGATAGGCTGAGGTGACAGTGTTGGCCATCAGCAGCGCGATCGTCATCGGCCCGACACCGCCGGGTACCGGCGTGATCGCGCCGGCCTGTTCGGCTGCACTCGCATAGTCGACGTCACCGACCAGCTTCGATTTGCCGTTGGCGCCTTCGCTGCGGTTGATGCCTACATCGATGACGGTGGCGCCCGGCTTGACCCAGTCGCCCTTGATCATCTCGGGACGGCCAACGGCTGCGACCAGGATATCGGCCGTGCGGCACAGCGCCGGCAGGTCCTTGGTGCGACTGTGGGCGATGGTGACGGTGGCATTGGCGTTGAGCAGAAGGTTGGCCATCGGCTTGCCGACGATGTTGGAGCGGCCGACGACGACGGCGCTGAGACCCGAGAGGTCGCCGCCGAGCGCGCGCTCGATCAAGAGCATCGAGCCGGCGGGCGTGCAGGGCACGAAGGCGGTGTCGAGTTCGCCGGTGCCGAGCTTGCCGACATTGGTGAAATGGAAGCCGTCGACATCCTTGTCGGCCGAGATCGTCTGGATGATCTTGCCGGCGTCGATGTGGTCGGGCAGGGGCAGCTGCACCAGGATACCATGGATCGCCGGATCGGCGTTGAGCTTGCGGATCAGCGCGACTAGGTCGGCCTCGGTGGTCTCAGCCGGCAATGCATGCTCGACCGAATGGAAGCCGCACTCCTTGGCCTTCTTACCCTTGGAGGAAACATAGACCTGGCTGGCAGGGTCGTGGCCGACGATGACGACCGCGATGCCAGGAACCACGCCCGTCTCGGCGATCAGCGTTTCGGCTGCTGTCCGGACCTTGGCCACCACATCGGCGGCAACTGCCTTGCCATCGATTACCGTCGTCATGCTGTGCACTTCCTCCCAGGCAAGCGCGATCATTCCTACGGCAGATACCGCAGGTTTCCAGCTCCGGATACAACACCCGGCCCGCTTTTCGCGCTGAATTTTCCCGTCTGAATCTATAGCAGGCGGCATGCCTGAAAGTCAACCTTAATGCAAAAATCTTTCATGAAGAGAAATATCGGCGATTTGCATTCCGGAGAGTGAAGTCGCGCGACGAGCGTTGCCTCAAAAGCAAAAGGCCGGCGTGCGCCGGCCTCTGCCTGTATCTCATTTAGCTCCGCTCAGATGACGAAGAACCAGTTGGCGAGCAGCACCACCGCGACGCCCGCGATCAGCGTCAGATAGGGCAGGATGCCGGCCTTGCGGTTCTTCAAATCCTCCTGGCTGATGCCGAGGTCGTCGAGCATGTGCACAGGGAACTTGCCGCCGTCTTGGACATAGTGGCGGTAGCAGAACACCGGGATGATGAGGGCGGCGGCAATGAAGCCGGCCCACAGGGCCCAGGGGTTCCACACCTTGGCGCCGGCACCCATGAACATGGCGTTGACGTAGGAAAGCAGGGCGCCGACGGCGATCAGGATCGTCGGTGCCTTCCACGGCCGCTTGATGTGGCCGTTGTCGATGCGGTGGATCCAGCCTGAATTCAGGTTGAGGAAGTTGAAGATGATGTAGCCGCAGTTCGACACCGACAGCACGAAGAAGAAGCTGGTGGCGTCCGCGGCGGCGACTGCAAGCAGGAAAACGTTGAAGATCAGGTCAGTCCACATCGCGCGGGTGGGCGCGCCGTGGCCGTTGACGTGGCTGAGGTAACGCGGCAGCCAGCCGTCGACCGAGCCCTGGTACAGGGTGCGCGACGAACCGGCCATGGCCGTCATGATCGACAGCATCAGCGCCATGATCATCAGCATCACCATGATCGAGGTGACGAAGCCCGCGCCGCCGACCATCTTGGCCATGGCTTCGGCAACGCCCGAACCGTCGACAATGGGGGTTGCCAGCATGCCGTTGAGGCCGAGCACGCCCTGGAAGGTGAAGGGCACCAGCGTGTAGAGCGCTAGGCAGAGCAGGCCCGAGTAGAAGATCGCCCGCACCGTATCGCGGCCGGGGTTCTTGAACTCCGAGGTGTAGCAGATGGCCGTTTCGAAGGCGTAGGCCGACCATGCCGCGATGAACATGCCGCCGAAGGCAAGGGTCCAGCCGGCGACGTTCCACGAGCCGGGTTCGGGCGCGTAGGCGGCGGCGAGCGGCACCAGCGGCGAGTAGTTCGCCCAGTTAATCTGGCCGGTGATGATCGGAACGACGCCGACGATCAGCATCGGCACGATGACGATCAGGCCGATGTACTTCTGCACATTGGCGGTGCCGAGGATGCCGCGGTGCTGGATGGCGAAAGTCACCAGCATCAGGATCACGCCGATGAAGAACACGGAGTTGAGCGAGAAGCTGACCGGGCCGAGCGAGCCGTGATAAAGCGTCCAGGTGCGGATCGCCGGCGTGGCGGCGGCGCTCAGCACCGCGATGGCGTCAGCCGCTGCCTTGCCGGCATTGGCCGGATCTGCGAGCCATGCGACGACTTCGGGCGAGGTGTCGGTGAAGCCGGGGATAGGGGCCAGGGCGTTGAGGATGTAAGCGGCCGCGATCGAGCAGCCGAGGGACAGCACAGGCGTCCAGGCGAGCCAGTTGCACCACACCGACAGCGGCGCGATGAACTTGGAATAGCGCAGCCATGCGGTGGCGCCATAGACCGAGGCGCCGCCCGACTTGGACGGGAACAGGCCGGCGATCTCGGCATAGGTGAAGGACTGGATCAGGCCGAGAATGATCGAGGCGGTCCAGATCAGGAAGGCGATGTTGCCGGTGGTTCCGGCGATGCCGCCGATGGAAAACAGCACCAGAGCCGGCACGCCGCTGGCGACCCAGAAGGCGCCGCGCCAGTCGATTGTTCTGTGAAGGCCGTCGCCGGCCTCTGCGGTTGTCATTGTTGTTGCGCTCATTTCAGTTCCCCGACTTGGTCGAAAGGTCCCGCGCCTTTCGACACGGGACCGTTTGGGTTTGTTGTTGGGTCCGGCGTGTCAGAGCACGAAGAACCAGTTGGCAATCAGCACCACCGCAAGACCGGCGATCAGTGTCACATAGGGCAGGATTCCCGCCTTCTTGCGGTTCAGGTCGGCCTCGTTCATGCCGAGGTCCTCGAGCATGTGATCCGGGAACTTGCCGCCGTCTTGGATGTAGTGGCGGAAGCAGAACACCGGCAGGATCAGCGCGACGGTGAACAGGCCTGCCCACAGCGCCATCGGGTTCCACACCTTGGCGCCCGCGCCCATGAAGACGGCGTTGACGAAGGCAAAGATGGTGCCGGCTGCGAGCAGCCAGGTCGGGGCCTTCCACGGCCGGTGGATGTGGCCGTTGTCGAGACGATGGATCCAGCCGGCATTGAGATTGAGGAAATTGAAGATGATGTAGCCGCAGTTTGCGACGGCCAGGATGAAGAAGAAGCTGGTGGCGTCGGTGGAGGCGATCGCCAGCAGGCAGAGGTTGAAGATCAGGTCGGTCCACATGGCGCGGGTGGGCGCGCCGTGCTCGTTGACATGGCTTAGGTAGCGCGGCAGCCAGCCGTCGAGCGAACCCTGGTAGAGAGTGCGCGACGAACCGGCCATTGCCGTCATGATGGCCAGCAGCAGCGCCAGGATCATCAGCATGACGAGAAGCGTCTTCACCAGGCCGCCGCCGCCGACCATGGTGGCCATGGCGTCGGCGACGCCCGAGCCGTCGACGATCGGCGTTGCCAGCATGCCGCTGATGCCGAGCACGCCCTGGAAGGTGAACGGCACCAGGATGTAGAGCAGCATGCACAGCAGGCCGGAGTAGAAGATCGCCTTGAACGTGTCGGTGGCCGGGTTCTTGAACTCGCGGGTGTAGCAGACTGCGGTCTCGAAGCCGTAGGTCGACCAGGCCGCGATGAACATGCCGCCCAGCGCCAGCGTCCAGCCGGCGACGTTCCAAGAGCCGGGCTCGGGCGCATAGGCAGCAGCCAGCGGCACCAGCGGTGAATAGTTGTCCCAGTTGATCTGGCCCGTGATGATCGGGACGATGCCGACGATCAAAAGCGGCACGATGACCAGCAGGCCGACGACCTTCTGCACATTGGCGGTGCCGAGGATACCCCGATGCTGGATGGCAAAGGTCATCAGCATCAGGATCGCGCCGATCCAGAAGGTGGCGTTGAGCGAGAAACCGACCGGACCCAGCGTGTGGCTGTAGAGCGTCCAGGTACGGATGCCGGGAGTTGCTGCCGTGGTGACGGCGGCGACGGCGTCGGCAGCACTCGTGCCGACATTGGCTGCCATGTACTGCAGCACCTCGGGCGAGGTTTCGGTGAAGCCGGGGATCGGCGCCAGCGCGTTGAGGATGTAGGCGGCGGCGATGGTGCAGCCAAGCGACAGCACCGGCGTCCAGGCGAACCAGTTGCACCATACCGACAGCGGCGCGATGAACTTGGAATAGCGCAGCCAGGCAGTCGCGCCATAGACCGAGGCGCCGCCCGACTTGTTGGGGAACAGCCCCGCGATCTCGGCATAGGTGAACGACTGGATGAAGCCCATGATGATGGACAGCGTCCAGATCAGGAAGGCGATGTTGCCTGTCGTGCCGGCGATGCCGCCGATGGAAAACAGGACAAGCGGCGGCACGCCGCTGGCAACCCAGAAGGCGCCTCGCCAGTCGATTGTTCGATGCAGTTGCCCGGCGGATTCCGCCGTGCTGACATCAGTTACAGCGCTCATTGGTTCAATTCCCCATTTGGCTATAGGAGTGCCGTTCGCCCACGCCGACTTTCGGTTTCGTGGTACGCGAGCATTTTCCGCTTAGGCTTCTTTTTTTCCTCAAAGTGAAGTTTGTCCGAATCCGATGCGCCGTCAAGCCATTTTGTCGCACGGCTAATGGAAACATCGCGCAACGGAAGCTTGCCTGGATGATCGGCCAGTGGTGTCGTGCCTGCATGGACGAAATCACCCTACCCGAACGGGTGGGAGCGCCGGGCTTCAGCGGTTTTTCCGGTTCCAGACGCCTGTTCGGCGGCTAATTTGACGCATCCACTGGAATGAAAAATTAATTCATGATATGAATTGATCTCTATGGCCGTATCGGGAGGAATGATCGGCCTGAAATCAAGGACGTTTCGGCAAGAGGTGGGCGCGATAACATAGGCGGGAGGAACATGAACGCCGCATGGAAAGGTCAGCGCCAGGGCATCGGAATTGAGGTGGTGCCGGTGGCAAGAGAGAGCAAATTCAGGGTCCTGATTGCCGAGCGCAATCCGCTCGTCGTGGCAGCTCTGGGCGACATGATCACACGTGACAGCCGTTTCGAGCTCGTCGAAAGCCTGCAGAGCGGCAAGGCCTTTCTGCAGGCCGCGGCCCGTGCCGAGACGGGTTTTGATCTGGCGGTGCTGGGCTGGAAGCTCTCCGACATGGACAGCGGCGAGGTGCTTTCCGAGATGCAGCGCCAGGGCCTGCATGCCCGCGTCGTCATCTTCTCCAACGACCATGACGTGGCGATCCTCAAGCAGTGCGTGCGGCTCGGCGTGCAGGGCTTCTGCTATCAGTTCGACGATCCGGCAATCCTGTTCGACACGCTGGTCGCCGTCGGCCATGGCCGGATCTGCATTCCTTACGTCGATGTCTCCAAGATCAACGACACGCCGCTGTCTCGCCTGACGACGCGCGAGCGCGAGCTGCTGTCGGTGCTCGCCGACGGCTGGACGAACCTGCAGATCGCCGCCCGCACCGGTATTTCGGAGAACACGGTGAAATACCACCTCAAGAATCTCTACGACAAACTCGACGTACGCAACCGCGCGATGGCCGTGGCGCTCTATGCCAGCGAGAGGAACCGCGGTCCGAGCCTGAGTTAAACCGGGATGAGTTGTTCCTGTGGGGCAACTCGGCTGGGTGTGAGACTGATCTCGCACCTTTCGCGTATCACGTCGCCTGCCTTCCTCCTCTCCGTCACGGCTTTGCCGTGCCACCTCTCTCCCACTTTGTGAGGGCGAGGAAACGCGAGCCACGCAATTCGCGGTACGGTCACTGAGATCCCGATGACCACCGCATACGTCCGTCTTGCGGGCGGGACTTGGCAGAACGCGGGTCCCTCGCCCCGCGAGGTGGGGGAGAGGTGGCACGGCGAAGCCGTGACGGAGAGGGGCTTTGGCGAGCCGTTGGTTCGCCCTGGTTGACTGAGTAGCCCTCCCAAAAGTCGAGGCGAGGGAAGTCGATATCCTTCCGCAGCTTCATCTTTCCAGCCGACAAGCCCAAAGCAAAAATGCCGCCCTGGTGGGGCGGCATCTGATGATGTCGGGCAGTCCGGAGGACCGTGGTCTTACTCCGCTGCTTCGGCGGTGCGCAGGTAGGACTCCAGCGAGTCGTCAAGTGCATCCTTCCATGGCGTATGATGCGCCGGCGCCATCGTGCCGGTGATGACAGACCTGTAGGAGTGGTTGCGGAACTCCATGATTCCCTTCTTCTTGTGTTCCTTCCACTCGAAGAAGGCCTGGTTGGCGCCGTCCACGTCGAAGCTCGGATAGTCGGTCTCGGCTATCAGTTCCTTGACGTACTCACCCTGGTATTCGATCGCGTCATGGGCGTCCTTGCCTGCGTCCTCGCGGGCCACGCGGTCTTCGACGTCGGCGATCATTTCCTGCTTGGTCGCGGGCAGTTTGATGCGGTCGAGGATGACGTCGCGTGTCCACCATGCCTGCGCGTCGAACATGTTGAAGGTGAACCACTGGTCCTGCATGCCGAGATAGAACAGCGCCGGATTGTGAACGTAGGCGACGCCCTTGTAGAGGTCGGCGGTCGCCAGCCGGTTGGCCGTCCTCAGGCGCAGGTCGTCGGGCAGGAACGGGAAGTGGTGCTTGTAGCCGGTGCACAGGATGATCGCATCGATGCGCTTCGTCGAGCCGTCCTTGAAGGTGGCGGTGTTGACGTCGACCCGCTCCAGCAGCGGCCTTTCTTCCCAATTGTCGGGCCATTTGAAGCCCATGGGCGCGGTGCGATAGCAGTTGGTGATCGACTTGGCGCCGTATTTCCAGCACTGCGAACCGATGTCTTCGGCCGAGTAACTGGTGCCGACGATCAGGATGTCCTTGCCGGTGAACTCGCGGGCGTCACGGAAGTCGTGGGCGTGCAGGATGCGGCCGTTGAAACGGTCGAAACCGGGGAATTCAGGAACGTTCGGGGTCGAGAAATGGCCCGAGGCGACGATGACGTTGTCGAATTCCTCAGAATAGCAGTGATCTTTCGGCAGGTCCTGTACGGTGACGGTGAATTTCTTGGTCTCTTCGTTCCAGGTCACCATGCGCACCGCGGTCTCGAAGCGGATCCACTTGCGTACACCGGCCTTGTTCACGCGGCCTTCGATGTAGTCGAAGAGAACCGCACGCGGCGGATAGGAGGCGATCTGCTTGCCGAAATGCTCTTCGAAGGAATAGTCGGCGAACTCCAGGCCCTCCTTGGGGCCGTTTGACCAGAGGTAGCGGTACATCGAGCCGTGGACGGGCTCGCCATACTGGTCGAGGCCGGTGCGCCAGGTGTAGTTCCACAGGCCGCCCCAGTTGGCCTGCTTTTCGAAGCAGACAATTTCCGGGATGTCGGCGCCCTTCGCCGCGGCGGATTGAAATGCTCTCAGCTGTGCGAGCCCTGATGGCCCGGCTCCAATCACGGCGACACGCGCTTTCATGCGGAACTACCTCCCAGTAATTTTCCATGACGAAAGAAATTTCACTGGGATGATAATAATGGACCGTCGTCGCTGTCAACAAGCTTCGTCGTCGAAGCGTTTGGCGCAGACGCGGGCAGACGGGCAGCGACGCCTGCCTGTGGCATCGATTTTCGCTACTGGCATGAAAGGAAGCCTTGCCAGCGTCGTCAAAGCAGGTATTCTCTAGACTGAAATTACTTTACACACAGGCAAATTCAGACGAGGTGGTGACGATGTTTGCAGACTACCCCGCCGTACGCTCGGGTCCACCGCAACCGAGCTTGATCCTTCAGCCAGGGCTGCTTTTGCCTGGCATGGAGCGCTATCATGTGCCGGGTCGGGGGGCGGCGCTGATCGACATCGAGGCGGGCGACCGCGTGAGCGTGCGCAATCTCGAGGGCGGCCAGGCCTGCGAATTGGTGGCGTTCGACGCTGCCGGCCGCGCCGATCCGGGCATTCTGGGCACGCGTTCGAACAGCGATGCCGCGGGCCTGAAGGCGCTGCTTGTGGATGGCGACGACAGCCTGCAGAAGTTCCGTCTGGGTCTCGCCCGCCGCAAGCTCGAGCTTGGCCGGGCCGAAGCGGTGCGCTTCTTCGATGGCTCGACGCCCGCCGGCACCGAAGAGAGCTTTGTCGTCACACGCCCGGGGTCGCTGGTGGTTGCCGCGCCCGGCAGCCCGATGGCGGTCGACGGCCAGGACACCTCGACGCCGCTGGTGGTGATGATCAAGCGGGCAACGGTGCGGGCCGCCTCCGGCCGTTCCGACCTGCCCGATCCGCTCGCCGAGCCGGTGCTCGATCTCAGGGTCAAGTCGAAGACGGCCGAGAGCTTCTTCGTCAAGGCCGGCGACTACATCCAGATCATCGACGTCGACGGCCGCAGTGCACCGACTTCCAGTGCTTCTCGGCCCGCAAGCTCGACAAGGGCCGCGACCTCGCGCTCGACGTCACCGCCACCCGCTCGCTGATGGGCCATGCCTATCCGATGCCGGGCCTGCATGCGAAGTATTATGATCAGGATTTCGAGCCGCTGGTCGAGGTCATCCAGGACACCTGCGGCCGCCATGATGCGTTTGCGCTCGCCTGCTACGCCAAATATTACGACGACATCGGTTATCCCGGCCACGTCAACTGCTCGGAGAACTTCAACGGCGCACTCACGCCCCATGGGGTCAATGCCCGCGCTGGCTGGATGGCGGTCAACTTCTTCTTCAACACCGGCATCGATGCCCATGGCGTGATGTATTCGGACGAACCCTGGTCGCGGCCGGGCGACTATGTGCTGCTGCGCGCCCTGACCGACATCGTCTGCGTCTCCTCCGCCTGCCCCGACGACACCACGCCATCCAATGGCTGGAACCTCACCGACATCCACGTCCGGACCTATTCCGGCGCCAACACATTCCAGCGCGCGATCGCCCGACGCACGACCCCGGAGGCCGAACCCAAGATGACCCGCGAGACCGCCTTCCATCAGAGCTTTGCCAAGCACACCCGCAACTTCATCGAATACAAGGGTTTCTGGCTGCCGCAGGAGTTCGCCAAGGAAGGCGCCATCGAGGAATACTGGGCCTGCCGCACCAAGGCGGTGGTGATGGATCTTTCCGCCCTGCGCAAGTTCGAGGTCACCGGCCCCGACGCCGAAGCTTTGATGCAGTACACGCTGACCCGCGACGTCAAGAAGCTCGGCGTCGGCCAGGTCGTCTACACCGCCATGTGCTACGAGCATGGCGGCATGATCGACGACGGCACCTTGCTCAGGCTCGGCAAGGACAACTTCCGCTGGATCTGCGGCGACGACTATTCCGGTGTGTGGCTGCGCGAGGTGGCGGAGAAGCTCGGCCTCAAGGTGCTTGTCCGCTCCTCCACCGACCAGATGCACAACATCGCGGTACAGGGTCCCAACAGCCGCGATATCCTGAAGGAGATCGTCTGGACGCCGCCGCACCAGCCGGCACTGTCCGAACTCGAATGGTTCCGCTTCACCATCGGTCGCATCGGCGATGCGACGGGTGTGCCCATCGTCGTTTCCCGCACCGGCTACACCGGCGAACTCGGCTATGAGGTCTGGTGCCATCCGCGCGATGCCGAAAAGGTCTTCGACGCGGTGTGGGAAGCGGGCCAGCCGCATGGGCTGAAGCCGATGGGTTTTGCCGCCCTCGACATGGTGCGCATCGAGGCCGGCCTGATCTTTGCCAATTACGAGTTCTCCGACCAGACCGACCCGTTCGAGGCCGGCATCGGCTTCACCGTGCCGCTGAAGACCAAGACCGACGACTTCATCGGCCGCGACGCGCTGATCAAGCGCAAGGACAATCCGATCCACAAGCTTGTCGGCCTCGACATCGACGCCAATGTCGCTGTCGGCCATGGTGACTGCGTCCATATCGGCCGCGCCCAGATCGGCATCGTCACCTCGTCGATGCGCTCGCCGATCCTCAACAAGAACATCGCACTCGCCCGCGTCGAGGCACACCATGCCGAGGTCGGCACCGAGGTCGAGGTCGGCAAGCTCGACGGCCAGCAAAAGCGCCTGCCGGCAAAAATCGTGCCCTTCGCCCACTACGACCCCAAGAAGGAACGCCCGCGGTCCTAAGCCAAACAAACCTCTGGCCAACAACCAAAAGCCCCGCAAACGCGGGGCCTTTTCTTGCAGGGAAAGGGACGCGAACCCGGGGGAGGACGTTCAGGCGACGTTGCTCGCCACAGCGGTGGCCGATCTGCGCATCGACAGCCACAACGCCGTCTGGTCGCCAGGCATCGGCAGGGCGATGCCATAGCCCTGGACGGCTGGGCAGCCGAGTTCCTGCAGGCAGGACAGCTCGGCGTCGGTTTCGGCTCCTTCGGCCACGACCGAGATGCCGAGACCGCGCGCCAGCTCGACGATGGCCCGGACGATCTTCGCATTGGCCGGCTTCTTGTTGATGCCGCTGACAAAGCGGCGGTCGACCTTCAGCCTGTCGATCTCGTTGTCGCCAATATGCGCGAGCGAGGCGTAGCCAGTGCCGAAATCGTCGAGTTCCATGCGAATGCCGGCCCGGCGCAGATGCGTGAGCGCAAGCCCGATGCCGCTGTGCTCGTCGTCGAGCATCACCGACTCGACGATCTCGAGCGCAACCAGACGCGCCGGCAGGCCCTCGCGCCGCAGGAGTGAGAGCAGATGGCTGGCAAAACCGGGCTCGCGCAGTTCCTGGGCCGAGGCATTGAGCGAAAGACGGCCGAAAGCGAGGCCCGAACGATGCCAGGAGGCGGCCGTGGCGATGGCCTTCGCATAGATGATCCGGCCGATGGCCGGCATGAGGCCAGCCTTTTCGGCCACGGGCAGGAATTCGCCGGGCGAAACGGAGCGCCCGTCAATCTGCCAGCGCACCAGCGCTTCGACGCCGATGACCTCGCCCGCTCGGAGCGAAACCTGTGGCTGGAAATGAACCGTAAACGCTTCCTCGGCGATTGCCTTGCGCAGCGCCCGTTCGAGGTTCGTCTGCTCCTCGAACTTGTCGCGTAGGGTCGTGGTGAACAGCTTGTAGCAGCCCCGGCCTTCGGCCTTCGCCCGATAGAGCGCCAGATCGGCGTTGACCATCACGTCGTCGACGACGCTGTCTTCGCTGAACAGGGCGGCACCCACGCTGGCGCTCGGTTTGATCGAGGTGCCGGCAAACTCGATCGGTGCCTTGAGCGCGTCGACGATGCGCGCCACCACCCGGCCTGCATCCATGTCGGAGCCGGCGTCGTTGAGAACAATGGTGAACTCGTCGCCGCCCAGCCGAACGCAGACGTCCGACTCGCGGACGGTCGTCAGCAATCGACACGCCGTCTCCACCAGGACGGCGTCGCCCGCCGCATGGCCGAACGTGTCGTTGACCGTCTTGAAGTGGTCGAGGTCGATACGGACGATTGCTAGGGTTTCGCCCTTGCGCTTGGCGCTGGCAACCGCCGTCTCGATGTAGTCGTTGAGGAAGGCCCTGTTGTAGAGGCCGGTCAGTGCATCATGGTTGGCGGCAAACGCCATCGCGTCGCGCGCCTTGAGCAACTCGCTGGTGGTGGCGACCACCTTGCGGACCAGCGGGCGGAAGATGAGCAAGGCTTCGGCAATCAGCAGCAGGATCGTCAGGATGAAGACGGTCAGGTGGACTTTCTCGACGACCAGGCCCTTTCCGCGTGCCTCGGAAGAAAACAGCCGCGTCAGCGTCTCATATTCCCGACGGGCCTTCTCGACGACATAGAGTCTCAGCGCGGTGAAGTGGGTGACCGCTTCCGACGGCATGCTGGCCGACACGTTGAGCGGCAGCGCGTCCTGGAAGGCGTAGACCGTCTGCGCCAGGGTTTCGGTCGATTGCCTGAGCTGGCCCGGCGCCTGCTCGAACAGCCGCACGGCGTCCTCGGAGAGCTCCAGGCGGTAAAGCGGCGAATTTGGGTTGGTCGAGCCTTCGCGGATCAGCTGCTCGTTGTTGAGGAACTCGGTCAGTGCGTGGTGCAGGTTCTGCCGCGCCTGGGTGCGCATCCACTGGCCGTGGGCCATGTAGGCTTCGGTCGCCGACAGCAGGATGCGTTGCGACAGCATCTGCTGGCGGGCCCCAATCTCGATCAGCGCACCCTTCTGCACATTGGCAGAGATCACCGAACTGAGCAGGAAGAAGCTGGCGGTCGCCAGCGACGCCACCAAAAGCAGCGCGCCCGCATAGGACGCGCTGGTCTTGCGCATCAGACCATGCGCGAGCAACTGGTGTTCCGAACTTGGCCGAAGCCGCTTGTCCGGTGACATGCCGTTCTCCCCCTAGAACCAGCTCAGAATTCCTCCGGCCGGAAACTTAGGCGGCAATAGTGAAATCGATGTAAATCTCTAGACGTCGCAGATGATAAATTTGCGCCGTCAAGCCATGCCAAAATCGAAATGCCGATACATGCTGTATATATTTTAGATTAGATCCATGATGAATTTGCAATCGACGCTATTCGAAGTGTGGCGCACGAAACGGTGGCGATGCTCGCTTGGATGTTCTCGGTCACAAGCGTTTCATGGCCAAGATGCCGGGCGACAGAAGTGTAGCCGACCACAGGAATGCTGAGAACCAGTTCGCGACCTGGAACGGCACGACCCTCAGTCCACATACCCCGGAAACGAATGGAACGGTTGCCCGCAAGGGGCCGAAGAATCGGCAGAGCACGATGCTGAGCGCTCCCCAGCGCTGGAAGAACGCTTCGCCTCGCGGCAGCAGATCAGGGTAGCGCCTGGCCAGCAGGGAGTCGTGCACGACATGTGCGAAGCGCCTGCCGAGCCAATAGGACACCCAGTCGCCGAGTGCCGCGCCGGCGCTGATCGCGATCCATACCGGGGTGATGTCGACGCCGCTCGCGCCGATCGAGAAACCGATGCCGATGAGAAGTGCTGTTCCGGGAATGAGCAGCGGTATGAAGGGCAGGGACTTCACGAAGGCGAGTATGAAGGCGATCGTGGTAAGCCAGCCTTCGGCTTCCTGGATAAATTCGCCGACCGCGGCGGCGTATGGGCCCAAGTCGGCGACATATGGAAACAACCGGCCATCCTTTGTCGGGTGATACGCAGAAGCGATGCTAAAGTAGGAAGTTCAAGCGCGGAGCCCGCATCGCGTGGCTGGCGAAACGAAGCCGTGCCGATCTGCGCAAGAAACAAATGCGTTTCTCGAAGAAGTGCGCCAATGTCCTAGTCGTCGCTCAGAAGTGCCTGCAACTCGGCCAGCCTGTCGTTGATCAGCCAGCCATAATAGTTTTCGACGGGCAGCTTCCGCCCACTGCCGCTCGCCACGGCCTGCCTCAGTTCGGCTGCGCGCCGCCGCGGCTGGCCAACATTGAAAAGGGTCGCGGTAATGCCGGGATTGCCGGAAATGTCGAAGCCCTGGTCGGCATAGGCGTCGATTGCGTCGCGCACGATGGCCGCTATGTAGATGATCGCCCGGTCGGGATCCATGATGTCGCGATAGATGGCCTGCGGTTTGTCCGGGGTGAGCTTGGCAAAGCCGCTGTTTCGGTTGACGAGGTCGGTCACCTGAAGCGCTGTGAGCGGGCTGATCTGGCCGAGGCCGAATGTCTGGCCCGCATAGAACGGCTGGAAGAAGGCGCGTTGCATGGTCACGCCGTCATAGGTCACGCCATCGACCGTTCGGCCGCGAAAGGCATCCTCCCAGACCTGGTCGCGACAGCTCCAGAGGATGGCGCTGCCCTTGTCCTCGGAGCAGTTGGCAAACTCCGGCCGCGTCAGGAATTCCTGGACGGATTTTCCCTTGTACCGGAAGGAGAAGTCAGCATTGGCGTAAGCCAAGGCCTTGACGTAATAGGTCTGGGCGGTGCCGACGGCGCTGACGTTGTAGGTATGCTCGCCCACAAGCGCGCCGATGATGTGAATGGGTGCGACGTCATAGGCCGCCGCCGCTTTCCTGATCTGGACCATCAGCTTCCTTTCGCGTTGCAGCAACGCGACGATCTGCTGGTATTTGGCGTCGTAGGTCGTGTTGAAGGCGCTGGTGCGCCGCGCCGAAGCATCCGGGATGGTTGGCTGGCTGGCCGACCGGTTGCCGGCAGGCACGACCACCATCTTGTCGGCCAGCGAGGCAGTCGGTGCCCCCCATATGGCAATCGCCACCGCAACTGCCGCCACGGCTTTCGTTAGCCTGCCAATAAATCCCATCCCTCGCCCCCTCAGCCGTTCGCCCGTGCCACATAAGCATAGGTCGCCATGACCGGCGATGCGGCGGATTGCTTCACGAAGGTTCGGCTGGCGCGCGCTCGACGTCGAAGTTCACTCGAACCGGCAGGACACGGAGCCCAGTGTTCCGAACTCGACAGACAGGGTCTGGCCCGGAAGTATCTGAAGGATCGGCAGGCATGAGCCGGTCAAGACGACATCGTCGGCATTGAGTTGCCGATGATCGCTTGCAAGCTTCCGTGCCAGCCATGCGACCGCTTCGAGCGGATGGCCGAGGATGGTGCCTGCCGTGCTGCGTGCGACGACGTTGCCGTTCAGCCGTGCCGTCACCTCCAGCCGATCGAGTTGCGATGGGTCGATATGATGGTGCGAAGCGCCGCGGATCGTCGCGACATGCAGGCCGAAATCGGCGATCGCCATCAGGGTGCTCACCCCGGTTGGGCGGCTGCGGCGCCCGAGCAGCCCAATCGCCGGCTGGCAGGCGACGACGATGCCCGCGGCCGTCTGGCGGTCGATCGGGTCGATCGAAAACGGGTAAGTTTCGCCGATGGTCAGCGCCAGTTCGCACTGCGCGCCAAGCATGCCCCGGGGCAGGGTGATGTGCTCAAGACCGTCGTGAAACGACCTGCTGGCAATTGGCGCAAAGATCGGCGAACCAAGGTCGAGCGACCGTTGCACCGCGGGGTTGGTCGCCACAAGCGAGTAGCCCCTGAAGTCGTCGTCGAAGAGGTCGAGTGCTGCGGATTGCGCCGACAGCGCATCGGCTTCAGTCTCCAGGAGCGACATCGGCAGGTCGGTGACCAGCCCGGCGCGCCGATTTCGTGCCAGGTTCTCTGCCAGATCCTGAAGTTGTGCCGCGTCCATGGGCGACCTCGCATGGTTCCGGCATCAGGATAGGGCGGAAGCGCATAAAAATTCGAGATGGAACGCCGGCCAAAGAAATAAACGCGGCCTGCAGGCAGAGCGAACAAATCGTTCCTTTTTTGGGACAGTTTGTTCCAACGCGGCAGTGTCGGGTCGATTGGCGTTGCAATAGCATCGGATGCGGAGTGTTATCACTGAGATCGTGGAAGGGGGGCCCACGTTGAAGATCGATATCCAGAAACTCGACCAGGCCCTGGATGGTGCCATCGAAGCGGCCATCGACGGCTCGTTGTGGCATGGCGTCGTCGAGGACATCGCCCGGGCAACCGGGTCGTACGGAGCCAACATCATCCCGGTGACGGAGCGTGCGCCGGGGCTGATCATCGCCAGCGACAGTCTGGGCGGGGTGTTCGACGACTATTTCAGCGATGGCTGGCATGAGAACGACTTGCGGCTCCGCGCCTTGCCATTGCTGCTGCGCGACGGCACTGCCTGCGATCCGCAATACACTTCCCGCGACGAGTTTGAGCAGCACGCCTACTATAGGTTCCTTGCCAAGCACGGCATTGGCCGTAGCTGCATGATCGGCTTCTCTATGCCCTCGGACATGCTCGTGCTGACGCTCAACCGAAAGCTCGAGCAGGACTTCTTCGACGAGGAAGAGGTCGCTGTCCTGGGCGCAATGCGCGATCGCTTGATGATGTCGTCGGCGATCATGCGCGCCGCCTCGCGCCAGAAAACGGCCGGCATGGCCGAGGCCTTCGAGATGGCCGGGCTCGCGGCCATTTTCTTCGACAGGTTCTGCAAGGTGACGACGGTGAACGGCCCGGCGGAAAGACTGCTGGGAGGCGACCTCCAGGTTTCAGAGCGTGAGCTGCGCTCATCTCGCCGCAACGAAACCAGACTGATCGAGGAGCGGATGCGCGCCGTCCTCAGCGAGGATTGGCTGGGACAGGGCGCAGCCCATGGGCCGGTCTTCATAGAGCGTCCGGGCCTGCGGCCGCTCGTGCTGCGCCTCCAGCGGCTGGGCGGCAATTTCCCCGACGTCTTCGCCCATTCGGTCGGTGTCTGCCTGGTCGAGGATTCCGAAGCTGTGGCGAGGTCCGAACCGCAATTGCTCCGTCAGATGTTCGGCCTGACCCCGACAGAAGCCGAGATTATGGTGCTGCTCGGCCGCGGCATGCGCCTGCGCGACATCGCCGAAGTGAAATCGATTGCTTACGAGACGGCGCGCTCACATCTGCGTTCGATCTTCACCAAGACCGACACCGGCAGGCAGGCCGAACTGGTGGCCCTGGTCGCCAACGTTCGCGCCCGGTGCTGACGGGAAACGGCAACTAGCGGACCGCTGATCTTGCCGGGCGGCGGATCGCCCTGACCACGCCTTTGTTGCCGCCGCCGCAGTAGAAGCGGCTGCCGCCATCGGATTCGAGCCCCGAAACGCCCATGCCCACGGGCATGTCGAGCTGTTCGAGCACCGCACCTGTCTGAGGATCGATACGCCTGACGTCGCTGGTCTCTCCCTCCCAGGTGCCGTGCCACAGTTCGCCGTCGACCCAGGTGACGCCGGTGACGACGCGCTTGGCCTCGATGGTGCGCAGGATGGTTCCGGTCTCGGGATCGATCTGGTGGATTTTCTGGCCGCGATACTGACCGACCCATAACGTACCCTCGGCCCAGGCCATGCCGGAATCGCCACCGCCGCCGGGAGCGGGGATCGTGGCGAGGATCCGGCCGGTCTCGGGGTCGATCTTGTGGATGCGGTCCTCGGCGATCTGGTAGAGATGTTTGCCGTCGAAGGCCGTGCCGGCATGGGCGGCGACGTCGATGGTCTGAACCGTGTCGCCGCTGTCCGGGTCGAAGGCCTGCAGCTTGTCTTCCGATGCAAACCAGACCTTCTTGCCGTCGAAGGTGACACCGGCGACTTTGGAGACGCCGGGGAAGGGGCCGTATTCCCTGATGATTTCGGCAGCTGCGTGTTTCATGGCTCGACCCCTGGCTTCGTTGGCACTGACCTTACCCTAGTCGCTCGGCAGTGGTCCCGGGAGTAACAACACTGTCGGGAAGTCGAGCACCGGCGGGCTGACCCAGCGTTGCGCCGGCCCGCGACCGAACGACTGCACCTTGCCGTCGGCGGCCAACTGCTCGAGCGCGCGCTGCACGGTGCGCGCGCTGGCGCCGAGTGCAATCGCCAGCGCCGAGCTCGACCAGGACTCCCCGTCGGCAAGGAAGGCCAGCACCTGAGCATGCTGCCCTTCGGAAGGGGGCGCAAGCACGACGACCTGGCGCGAACGGTTGGGCGCCAGCGCGAAACCTTCTCGTGTCGCACCGATGTCGGCCAGATCCTTGAGCTCGGCGCGCAGACGCCCGATCTCGACCCGCAACCTGGCACGGTGAGATTCGTCGACATGCCTGGCGCGGAAAGCACGAGCGATCAGCGTGCTTCTGGAGACGTCTTCCGGCCATGCCTCGGCTAGGCTCCGGGCAAGCGCAAACAACACCGGCCGGGTTGCCAGCGGCACCACGGTTTGGTCCTGCCTCACGACGTTTCGGCACGCATCGACGACGAGTGTGTCGGAGGCGAAAAGCGCCTCCACCTCTTCCAAAAGGAGCATGCGCCGTTCGCCCTGCGCGATCAGCCGTGCCGCAGGCACTGCCATGGCTCGAGCCACGCCATCGACTTCGGCTATCAATGCGGGAATTTGGGCCTCGCGCGCCGCCTCCTGCGCGTGCGCCAACGCTGCCTTGGCGGCTTTCGTCTGCAGGCGCCGCATGGCGAGGCCGGCCGCGGCCAGTTGGTGTCCGGTCCTGAGCGGGGCTGGCAGTCCGGCGGTGTCTAGCGCCGAAAGCACGCGCGCGGCTTCATCCAGCCGGCCGATAAGCAGCAGGCGCCGAGCTTCCAGTGTGCGCGCATGCGCAGCGTTCAGGCGGTCGCCATGCGCTTCGAGCGTTGCCCTTGCAGCGTCGAGCGCCTTGGTCGGCCAATTCAGGTCGCGGGACACGAGTGCGATTTCTGCTTCGGCGACGACGCAGCGGGCGCGGGCGACGGCCTCTCTTGAGCCGAAGGCTTTGGCGGCACTCGTGAGCAAGGCTTTTGCGCGAACGAGATCGCCAAGCTGGGCCATGGCGATGCCGCGCAGCGCCAGTGCGGGCGGGTCGTCGCGCAGGGCAACCCGCTTGAGCGCGCCGAGCAGGTCCCCAGTGGCGAGTGCGCGCGCCGCGGCAGTGATCAGCGAGTCCATGAGGCATTTCCAGGAAAGGCGGGGTTTCCGTCAGGAATGGGCTGGAGTCGGGACGACAAAGAACTTTCGCTGCCTGATGAAAAGCTGCGACGTTTCCTGGACCTCGTCACACTTGTCACTCTCGCTTCCTCGTTTCCGCCCCTGGTCTTGCACACACCACCGCCCCGGAGGCGCGGCCGATCTGCAGGGTCGCGCAGTTTCATATGCGAGGACAAGGAGCGGCGACATGAAAAGTCACGATGTCACCGGAACGCGAGCTGTCTGGCATTCATCTATGGGAAACTAAGTTGCCCATGGGTGATGGGTCAGGTATTCAAGACGTGTCTGATGAAAATGGGAGGACTGAAAATGACCCGCAATACGATCCTCAAGTTCGGTCGGCCGGTAAGTGCCGACCCCAGCGATTTGCCGGGCTGGGTGGTGGTGGAAGGAAGTCCGTCGATGAAGACGGCCGTCCAGCACACGACCCAGGACGGCAAGGTCCTCTCGGGAACATGGCAGGCAACCCCGGGCACCTACCACGCGAGCTACACGGACTACGAATTCGTCCACATGATTTCAGGCCGCATCATCATCACGCCAGACGGTGGTGAGCCGGTCGAGGTCGGGCCGGGCGACGCGTTTGTTGTGGAAGCGGACTTCAAGGGCACCTGGAAGATCATCGAGCCAGTGACGAAGCATTTCGTCGTCACCGTCGGATCGTAGGAGCGAACCGACGCTGTCGTCCGAGATAACGCTCCCGTTCACCACGAGCGGCAAGTGTGCACTCAAGGTCCCGGCGGCTAGCCGGGGCTGAACGTGGCGACTGTGAGCCAGTGCGCTGAAGGCAATTCAGTACGTCGCCTCTTGAAACGCTTCTAACCACTTGAGATCTGGGGGAGTGGTGCCCGGAGGCGGATTCGAACCACCGACACGCGGATTTTCAATCCGCTGCTCTACCAACTGAGCTATCCGGGCAACTGTCCTCGATCGGGCCGCTAGGGCTTCGATCCGGGCTTCCTGGAGGTGCGCTGCACCCCTGAAAGCGGGTGGGTTATAGCACGAGTTTTTCCCCTGTCCAGCCGCCCCGATGCGTTTTTCTTGAAAGAAATCACAGGCCGTAGGGGAAGGTCGGGAAAGCCTTCAGCGTCCTTCGCCGGCGTCCGAATTTCCGGTCGAATCTTCCTCTTCGTCGTCGCGAACAGGGATGGCGTAGGAGCCTGAAAGCCAGCGGTTGAGGTCGACCGCCTTGCAGCGCGGAGAGCAGAAGGGATAGGACTCGCGCACTGACGGCTTGCCGCATTCGGGGCAGGAGACCTTGGCGCGCAGAGGCGTGACGGTGTCCTTGGCGTTCACGCGGAGGCGCCGTTCTTCCAGCTGGCCTGGACCTGATAGCCTTCGCCGGACAAAAGCGAGGTCGTCTCGTAGAGCGGCAGGCCGACCACGTTGGTGTAGGAGCCGACAAGCTTGACCACGAAGGTGCCGGCGAGGCCCTGGATGCCGTAGCCGCCGGCCTTGCCGCGCCATTCGCCCGAAGCGAGGTAGTTGTCCATGTCCTGGCGCGACAGGCGCTTGAAGCGCACGCGCGTCTCGACCAGTCGCTGGCGCAGCTTGCCTGAGGGCGTCATCAGCGCGAGGCCGGTGTAGACACGGTGCGACCGGCCGGAGAGCAGTTGCAGGCAGTGCAGCGCCTCATCAGACGTTTCCGCCTTGGGCAGGATCCGGCGCCCGACGGCAACGACCGTGTCGGCCGCCAGGATGAAGCTCGTTGCCTCGTCGTCGCTGGCCAGCACCGAATGCGCCTTCTCGGCCTTGGTCACCGACAGCCGCTTGGCCAGCGAGCGCGGATGCTCGGCGCGCATCGGCCGCTCGTCGACATCGGCCGGGAACAGCCGGTCGGGTTCGATGCCGGCCTGCTGCAAGAGCTCAACACGGCGGGGCGAACCCGAAGCAAGCACAAGCTTTTGCAGATCGCTCAAACCAGAATCCTGTCGGTAAAAGACGCTCTTTGCGCTCGCGGTCGCGGGCGAACTTACTTGAAGCGGTAGGTGATGCGGCCCTTGCTCAGGTCATAGGGCGTCATTTCGACGAGGACCTTGTCACCGGTCAGCACGCGGATGCGATTCTTGCGCATGCGCCCGGCAGTGTGGGCGATGATTTCGTGTTCGTTTTCGAGCTTGACCCGGAACATCGCGTTCGGCAACAATTCCGTAACGGTGCCCGGAAACTCGAGGACTTCTTCCTTCGGCATTAGGTACCTTTGGTTTGGGTGGCTTGCTCCGGCGCCCCGGCCGGAAGTTGCGCGGAACCTATATGATAATCCGCGCTTTGTGAACACGCTTAATCGGCGTCCATTTCCGGCGTTCCCACCGCAAATCTTTCGGCCATTCTGGCCTTCAGCCGCTCGCGCACGTCGCGGTAGGCCGTCATGATCTGGTCGCGCGTTCCCGAGATGACGGTTGGGTCCGGCGTCGGCCAGTATTCGACGTCGACGGCCATCGAGCGGGTGAACTCGAGCGCTGCGTGATGCGCCTCGGGCGCCAGCGTCACGATCAGGTCGAAATAGTCGTCCTCGAGATCGTCCACCGTGCGAGGTTGGTGGTCTTCCATCGCCATACCTTCTTCGGCAAGCACCGCATCAACGAACGGGTCGCGGTCGCCGGCGCGCACCCCTGCCGACGCCACGAAGATCGATTGGGGCAGCCTGTGGCGGGCAATCGCTTCGGCCATCGGCGAGCGGACCGAATTCATCCGGCACATGAACAAGACAGAGCGCGGAGGTTTAGCGTCCGCCATATGTCAGCCGCGCCAGTGCAATACGCAGATGAGCGTGAACAGGCGCCGGGCGGTGTCGAAGTCGATCTCGATCTTGCCGGCAAGCCGGTCGAGCAGGGTTTGCGATCCCTCGTTGTGCAGACCGCGCCGGCCCATGTCGATCGCCTCGATCTGGCTCGGCGTCGACGAGCGGATCGCTTCGTAATAACTCTCGCAGATCATGAAATAGTCTTTCACGATGCGGCGGAACGGCGTCAGCGACAGGATGTGGGTAACGACAGGGTCGCCATGCTCGCGCGCGATGGCAAAGACCAATCGCGAATCGACAAGCGACAGCTTGAGCCGGTAGGGGCCGTGGCCGTCGTCGTTGATCGGGTGGAAGCTGTTTTCCTCGATCAGGTCGAAGATGGCCACCGCCCGTTCATGCTCGACATCGGGCGTCGAACGGCCGATCGATTCGTCGAGTTCGACGTCGACCAGGCGGGATCGTGCGTGGCCTTTGTCGGACATGGTCGCCCTACATGTTCAATCTGATGGCAACGGAGCGGGCATGCGCGTCGAGGCCTTCCGCCTTGGCGAGCGCGATCGCAGCGGGTGCCAGTTCGCGCAGCTGGTCGGGACCGAGCTTCAGGATCGAGCTGCGCTTGACGAAATCGAGCACCGTCAGTCCCGACGAGAACCGCGCCGAGCGCGCCGTCGGCAAGACGTGGTTGGAGCCGCCGACATAGTCGCCGATGACCTCGGGCGTATGCCGTCCGATGAAGATCGCGCCTGCATTGCGGATTTTTGGCAGCATCGCTTCGGGATCAGCGACGGCGAGTTCGAGATGTTCGGCGGCGATGCGGTTGACCAGTGGCAGGGCCGCCTCGAAATCGTCGACCAGGATGACTGCCCCGAAGTCGCGCCAGCTGGCGGCGGCGGTCTCGCCGCGCGGCAACAGCTTGATCTGTCGCTCGACGGCGGCTTCCACCGCCTTGCCGAATTCGGCGTCGTCGGTGATCAGGATCGACTGGGCCGAGACGTCGTGCTCTGCCTGGGCCAGCAGGTCGGCCGCAATCCATTCCGGATCGTTGTCGCGGTCGGCGACGACGAGCACTTCAGAAGGCCCGGCGATCATGTCAATGCCGACAGTGCCGAAAACCTGGCGCTTGGCCGCTGCTACATAGGCGTTGCCGGGGCCGACGATCTTGGCGACCGGGCGGATGGTGTTGGTGCCATAGGCTAGGGCTGCCACTGCCTGGGCGCCGCCGACGCGGTAGATTTCGGAGACGCCGGCTAGGTCGGCTGCGACCAGAACCAGCGGGTTGATGGCGCCGCCCGAGGCCGGCACGACGATGACGATGCGCTCGACGCCTGCGACCTGCGCCGGAACCGCGTTCATCAGCACTGAGCTCGGATAGCTGGCCGTGCCGCCGGGAACATAGAGCCCGACCGCCTCGACCGCCGTCCAGCGTGAGCCGAGTTCGACGCCGATGGCATCCGTATAGCGGTCGTCCTTGGGCATCTGCCGCGCGTGATGCGAGCGGATGCGATCACGGGCAAAGCGCAGCGCTTCAACCGTCGCCGGATCGGCGTCCTTGTAGGCCTGGTCAATGTCAGCGCGCGTCACCGCGATGCCCAAAGCTCCGAGGTCGGCCCTGTCGAATTTCTTCGTATAGTCGATCAGTGCCGTGTCGCCGCGCTCGCGCACGTCGTCGATGATGGCGCGCACCGTCGCCTCCACGTCGGGCGAGACTTCGCGCTTGGTGGTCAGGAACGACGCGAACCGCTTCTCGAAGTCGGCGTCGGATTGGCGAAGCGTGATGGCCATGGTCGAATGCTCAGGTCTTGTGAATGGGGCGGGAGGAGGCCTGCCAAGCAGCTCCCGTATCGGTCAGCCGGGCCTCGATGACCTCGACCTCGAGGCGGATCGCTGCGTTGCCGGAAAAGGTGAGCTCGATGGTTCCCACCGGCTGCTGCGCCGCGGCGAAGCGCACCGCCAGCAACTCCAGCACGTCGTCCTTCTTGTCGCGCGAAATGCCGTGCAGCTTTGCCGAAAGCACGCGGTCGAAATGCAGGATCGAGCGGCGGCGCTCATATTTCGGACGGAAGAAGCCGGTCTTGGTTTCCCAGGCGAAGCGGTTCATCGCCAGCGCGAAACGCTTGGCGGCCGGCTGATACTCGAAGTCGCCGACCTTGACGGTCGCGTCCTGCACATGCGCAGAGACGATCTCCAGATCCTGTTCGTCGAGTGCGACTAGCTTGAGCTGGGTCATGTGGGATCGGCAGCCTGCTTGGAAACGATATGCTTCCTGCCTTGTTAGGCGGTCTTGATGCAGCGCGCAACCGAGCCGGAAGGCAGTAGCGGAATAGGGCACCAAGGCATTGGGGCAGAAGTCACTTGCCGCCCGTTGCCTTGTTCCCTAGGCGCGGCGGCTCAGCCGCTGATGCGCTCGATGATGGCGCCGCAGCGCGACAGCTTTTCTTCCAGTCGCTCGAAGCCACGGTCGAGATGGTAGACGCGGTTGACGGTCGTCTCGCCTTCGGCGGCGAGGCCGGCAATGACCAGCGACACCGAAGCGCGCAGGTCGGTCGCCATGACCGGTGCGCCCTTGAGTTTGGAAACACCCTCGACGATCGCCGTCTGGCCCGACAGCGTGATGTGGGCGCCAAGGCGGGCGAGTTCCTGCACGTGCATGAAACGGTTCTCGAAGATCGTCTCGGTGATCTTCGACTTGCCTTTCGACATGGTCATCAGGCCCATGAACTGCGCCTGCAGGTCGGTGGGGAAGCCGGGGAAGGGCTCGGTCACCACGTCGACGGGCGAGATACCCGAGCCGTTGCGCATGACACGGATGCCGGAATTGGTCGGGATGATTTCGGCGCCGGTGCGGGAAATCACGTCGAGTGCGCCCTGCAAAAGGTCGGCGCGCGCGCCTTCCAGCAGCACATCGCCCCCAGTCATGGCAACGGCCATGGCGTAGGTGCCGGTCTCGATGCGGTCGGGGATCACGCGGTGGCGTGCGCCCGACAGCGAATCGACGCCTTCGATGGTGATCGTCGAGGTGCCGGCGCCTGAAATCCTGGCGCCCATGGCGTTGAGGCATTCGGCGAGGTTGACGACCTCGGGCTCACGGGCGGCGTTTTCAAGCACCGTTTCGCCGCGGGCGAGCGTTGCCGCCATCATCAGCACATGCGTGGCGCCGACAGAGATTTTTGGGAAGACGTAACGATTGCCGGTAAGCCGGTTCTTGGCGGTGGCCAGGATGTAGCCATTGTCGACATCGATCTGGGCACCGAGCGCCTGCAGTCCCTCGATGAACAGGTCGACCGGGCGCGTGCCGATGGCGCAGCCGCCCGGCAGCGACACCTTGGCTTCGCCCATGCGGGCGAGCAGCGGGCCGATGACCCAGAAGCTGGCGCGCATCTTGGAGACCAGCTCATAAGGAGCAGTGGTGTCGACGATGTTGCGCGCGGTGAACGAGATGGTGCGCGAATAGCCTTCGCCTTGGCGCTCGCGGCGGCCGGAGACGGAATAGTCGACGCCGTGATTGCCGAGGATGCGGATCAGTTGCTCGACGTCGGCCAGGTGCGGCACGTTTTCGAGCGTCAGCGTATCGTCTGTCAGCAGCGAGGCGATCATCAGCGGCAGGGCCGCGTTCTTCGCGCCCGAGATCGGGATGGTTCCGGTCAGCTCGTTGCCGCCGACAATTCTGATGCGATCCATTGGCCGTCGTTTCTCCGGGGGGATCCCGGTTCTGGCGAGAAATTTTCTTGCCGCCCGTCTAGACCATCGCGCTTTCTGGTTCAAGAAAGCCGGATTTGCGGTCTTTGGGCGCCAAGCGCCTGCCGTCGCCGGTCAGGCCTTCTCGGGTTTCTCTTTGTCACCCTCTCGGCCACCCTCGGCCGCTGCAAGGCCATCGGGCCGCGTATCGGCCTCGCCTGTACGTCGCGAACGCGCCTGCGCCTTGCGTTTCATCAGGTTGGCACGCAGCTCGGCCGCCAGCCGCGCCTTGCGTAGGTCGGCGTCAGCTAAGGGTGGTTTCTTGGTCGACGACATGTGGTGGTCCCCGCTTGTCGTTCGTTCATAGCGGCTTGGCAACGGAAATGGCCAGTATTGTGGCGTAAGCGGGCCTGTGGAAAATCTTCTGAAAAATGGTTCAACTCATAACTTGCGCTTCCGGGAATCATGTGGCACAAGCCGCCCCGTTCACGGTCGCTGCCGTAGCTCAGTGGTAGAGCACTCCCTTGGTAAGGGAGAGGTCGAGAGTTCAATCCTCTCTGGCAGCACCATTCCATCTCCTTGATGGCAAACAACATTCTGGATTTGTTGGCTTTTCCGCCGCCCTGATGGTGCACAGGGGCGTTCGTGTCGCCTTGCCAGCCATTTTCGAACTCGACCGTATCGACCGGTATAGCCGCAGCACCTGGCGGGGTGGCTTTAGGGTCGCGTGTCGGATTGGCTTGACCCATTGTGCTGCGCTTCACCTTGGCGCTGGTCCGCAGCGGTAGTGCTGCGTCTGAAGCGTACGGCAAAACAACGCTATTCGTGTGCGATCAGTTCTCTGGTGATTCTCTCGGTGGAGAGGCCTATCTCGGTCACCAGCTTTCGGCGGAGCGCCGCCGCGTAGTCGTCCGGTGTATCCGGCGCAATGACAAATGCCCCCGGACCGCCAATGACATTGTCAGCGAAGTATTGGGTGAGGTCGTACTTGACGCCGCGCGTCATCCCGGGAATGGCGATTGCGTTGATCGTGTAGCCCTTCGCAATCGCCTTTTGTCGGCTGTCGTGCAAAGGCAAGCCGTCGTTGTTGGTGCCGTTGGCGGAGATGTCGATGATCTTGGTGGAGGCATTGCCAGCGTATTTGTCCAGTAGCAAACTGGCCAGATTGATGGCGAAGGAAATGGAAGTTCCGCAGGAGTCCTCGCATCCGTAGCCTCTGTCGCCGTTTTCCCTGATGAACGACGCCACGGGTTGTGCGTCCCCGAGCCCGCAGACGCTTGTCCAAGGCACCACCGACCGCATCTTCCCGGGACTTGACCATTCGACATAGGTGACCGCGATGCAGCCGGCGCGGTTGCGAGTAATGGCCGCTATGACCTCGGGCGAGGAGATTGCGGTGGCATGGCCTTCACGTTGCAGGTCGGCGGTTGCGGGGTCGATGGATGCCGAGACATCGACTGCAAATACAATCGCCGCGTCAACCTCGGCCGCGCCTGCCTGTGCCCCCAAAAGCGCCGGGACCGCGAGTATCGTCATCAGCCATGCAAGGGAATTTGCATCTGCTGCGCCTTCGCCACGAAGCCGCTCCACGCACATGATGCCCTCTACGCCTCAAACAACATCCCCGATGCTACGCCAGCTTCCTGGCGCCTGACAGATGACCGAAGGAGCTAGGCATATTGCGGGTGCTTGGTGATTGGGAGCAGTCCTGACCGACCCTGGCCATGGCACCTGAGTAGTCTGTCGACGCGAAGTGCTCTTAAGCTCGCTTACATCGTAGCTTTCGCCTTTCCGCTCGCCTTCCGCTTGGCCGGTGCACGGCGTCGGACCATGCGCTTGGCGGCCTTGGGCGGGACGGCAGGCGTGTTGGCCAACGCGCCTTCGGCGGCGCCTGCAAGATCGAAAGCGATGAAGTCGGCGTTGAGTTCGCTCGCCAGTTCGTCCGCGTCGCGGTTGGGCAGCTGGTCGCTCCACAACACGACACCGACACGGAGCGACGGTCTTGTGCGCTTGAGGCGCCGCACCAGGAAGCGGCCGTGGTTCAGCGAATCGGCGTTGAGGAAGCCGACAACGACCGTGTCGCGGCCTTCGAGTGGCAAATCGCGGATGCGACTTGGTTCGGCGTCGGCATGGCTGGCCGTTGCCGTATCGGCGCCCTGCACTGACAGCACCTGGGCGAGCATGGTGACCGCCGCATCGTCGAGGTCGCCGCGCCCGCCAATGCACAGCACCGAGCGGCCGGTGCCGTCGGGCAGGTCTATTTCACCGTTGCCCCCTTCGTCGGCGGCGGTTTCGTCGTCGTCTTCCTCCTCCGCCTCTTCCCGTGCGATCTCCTCGAGATTGGAGACGAGCATGCGGGCGCTGCCGGCGACACGCAGTCTCTGTTCGTCGTTCATCGCCCCGCGCGCCCGGTCGCGTTCGCCGAGCAGAAGGGCAGGGATCGCCACCTGGCTGTAGAAATCAGCGAGGTAGATGGTCTCAAGCATTTCTTCGGCCTGGTCTGTGGGTTCGTCCGAATCGCCCGACAGCAGGCGCTGGTAGAGCCGTTCCTTGGGGTCGAGCACAGGTTCGTTGCCGAACAGCACCTCCAGGAACTCGAATTGCGGCACATGCTTGCCGAGCACCACGAGGCAGACGGTGAGCGGCGTCGACAGCACCAGTCCGACAGGCCCCCAGAGCCAGGTCCAGAAGATCGCGGAAACGATGATGGCGAGCGGCGAAAGCCCTGTCCTGGAACCGTAGAGCCAGGGTTCGACGACATTGTTGATGATGAGTTCCATGACCAGGAACAGGGCGGCCGCCCACAGCACCAGCGACCAGCCCGGCGAGACGGCAAGCGCCAGAAACAGCGGCAGAATCATCGCGATTGCCGGGCCGATATAGGGCACGAAACGCAGGACGATCGACAGCAGGCCCCAGAGCAGCGCGTTGGGGATGCCGAGCGCCCACAGGCCAATGGCTATGGGCACGCCATAGGTGACGTTCACCACCAGTTGCATGAGCAGATATTGGCCGACGCGGCTGCCGGCATCCTGCAGCGCCTCGGTGGTGCGGTTGAGGTCGCCATAGCCGACGAGGCGGATGAAGCGGTCGCGCAGATCTTCGCGTTCGAGCAGCATGAAGATGACCACGACGATAACCAGACCTGCTGTGGCCAGCGGACCGATCAGTGGCGAGATCAGGTTCTTCAAGAGTTCGATCGGCTTTTCCGGATTGAAGACCTCGACCAGCAAAGGCTGTTGCCGTGCAGGTGCCGGCTCGGGCGAGGTGTTTGCGGCCGGTCCTTCAGGCTTGTCGATCTCCTGGCCGATGCGTTCGACAACGCGGCCAAGCCGCTCGATGATGCCATTGCCGCTGCCACTTTCCTTGAGCGAGCGAATCTTCTCGACGATGTTGGCCTGGTAGGTCGGCACGTTTTCGGCGACTTGCGCGACCTGCGTGGCGACGACGAAGCTGAATATGGAAACCACCGCAAAGGCTGCTATGACGCAGGCGATGACGGCAGGCAGCTTCGGCACGCCGAGACGTCTCAGCCATGAGACGATCGGCGCCAGCGCGAAGGTCAAAAGCACCGCGATGGCGAGTGGCAGGAAGACGTCGCGGGCGAAATAGAGGATCGCAACGGTCGCTGCGGTTGCCGCAAATGTCGGGAGCGCCGTGCGCATGCCCGGCTGCAATGACAGGCGTGAGCCCGATTCGCTGTTGTTCAAACCTGCATCTGCCACCGACACCCCCTTGCTGCCGACTGCGCGGCATGGGGGCTTAAAGCCGGAGGTCGGCCAATCGTTCCCGCATATCGTCCCGGCATGGCTGTTTCGTCGGCAAGTGTAGCGGAAAAATCAGCGGCAGGCCCGGTTGATGCGGCGGCCGATCTGCCAGAAGGCGGATTTGCTGTAGTCGCGCCGGCGGCCCTCGTCGGCAGGCGCCGGGGGCGGGCAGGGGATCCTGTAGCCGAAGGGCGCCGCGACAAGACCGCCGCGTTCGGCCCAGTAGTCGTCGAGGTCGGCCTGCATCATGCCCCGGCGCTTGGCGCGGCGCTGGTTGATGACATGGCCTGCGTTGGACACCGCCAATACATGCGGTGCGCCGGTCGACGTGGCGAGGCCCTGGAAAACCAGCAGCATCGCATCCTTTGGCCGGAGCCCGCCCATGCAGCGTGTCGCCGCAATTATGGCGCGCTTGGCGGCATCGCCCTTCGGGCCCTGCATGCCGCCGATGGCGGCGGTATTGCCGCTGTTTTCGGTGAAGATGAAGGTGGCTGTCCATAAAAGGTAGTCGTCGCTGGTGCGACGCAGGCGCAGGGAAAAGGCGCCCTCGTGCCGGCAGCCGCAATGGTCGGCGAGCCGCATCTCGACCAGATAGCTGTCGGTGCGGCCGGCGACCGTTCCGAGAACAAGTCTGCCGCCCTGCCAAAGCGTGGCCAGATCGGCCTGGGCCATCAATTCGGCGGCGATGCGGAAGCTGTCGGTGAGGAGGTCGAGACGCCAGCGGCTTGGCGCTCCATGCAGGAAGAACGCCGCAGTCGACTTGCGCAGGAGGTCGTCATGCGGACGGCCGAGCCCCTGATCCGCGCCGAAGTCGCCGACGAAGCGCAGCCAGCGCAGCGTGGTCGCGGGGCGGATCGCCAGCCGAAGGCAGAAGGTGAGCGAGCGCTTGAGCGTCAGGCGCCTGCCGAGGCTCAGCACCTGCCAGGCGACCGAGCCGCCGCGCGCGGCCGGAGTGTTGGCCGAATCCGGTTGCTGCCGGCCAAGGTCCGGGTTCCATTCGTGACGCACGGGCGCACCCCTCAAGCTGATTTGCCCCGGTCGTTCGACCGGCGCGGCACATCTAAAGGGCCCATTGGGTTACGCCTGCATTGCACCCAGGGCGGGAAGGGTGTGAAACGGTTACAGTTGGGATTCGATCGGCAGATAGCCGATCAGCCAGGCGATGAGCCGCCGCCGCAGACTTGCGCGCGGTTCGTGGCCGAGTTCGTCGGCTTCGTGGGAATCCGTGTCCGTCCAGCTGATACGCCCGTCGTCGAGTGCCAGCTGGAACGCGCAGTGCGGCGATATCTGCGAGGCGATCACAGCCGCGACCTCGCTGGCCAGTTCCTCCTGCCTGAATAGCACGCCCATCTCGGTGTTGAGCGAAGCCGAGCGCGGATCGAAGTTGAACGAGCCGACGAAGCCGGCCGAAATGTCGGCGACAAAAGCCTTGGTGTGCAGGCTGGCACCCTTGGAGCCGAACAGCGACAGATCAGTGCGCTCATCCTCGGGCTTGAGTTCGAACATGTGTACACCGGCCGCAAGCAGCGGCTTGCGATAGCGCGCGTAAGCGCCATGCACGGCGGCCACGTCGGTGGCGGCCAGTGAATTGGTCAGCACGGTGACCTTGACGCCCTGTTCGGCAAGCGCCGAAAGCTGGCGCGTGCCGCCCTCGCCGGGGATGAAATAGGGCGAAACGATCTTGAGTTCGCGCTTGGCCGAGAACAGCACCGGCCGAAGCGCTGTCATCAGCCAGCCGTCTTCGCCTGCGCCCATGGCCTTTTCCGGCGGGTCGGAGACGACCACCGCCTCGCTTGTCCAGCGCAGCTTGCCTGTGCCGGCGGTAGACCATTCGCGGCTTTCCGCGGCGACGCGGTGGATGTAGGGCGCGGCAAGCCCCATGGTCGCGACCTTCTCGAGCCGGGCCCGCAAGGCTGGCAGGTCCCCCTTGGCCATGCCGGTGACGTGGCGGATGGGCAGCACGGCTTCGCTGTTCCAGAAGCGGTCAAAGATGCTCTCGGCCTGTTCGACGGCGGGGCCGACGAGCAGAAGGTCCATGTCGCGGAAATTCGATTCTTCCGAGGCGTCGAAATAGGCGTCGCCGATGTTGCGACCGCCGACGATCGCCAGCCTGCCGTCCGAGATCCAGGCCTTGTTGTGCATGCGCCTTGTGGTGCGCACGGCCCGCAGGATGAGCTCGATGCCGCGCTGCAGGCCAAAGGCGCGCGCCCAGCTCGGATTGAACAGCCTGACTTCGATGTTGGGATGGCTGTCGAGCGCAAGGTAGTTGGGGTCATAGCCCCTGGCATTGATGTCGTCGAGGATCAGCCTGACGCGGACGCCACGGTCGGCAGCCCCGAGCACCTCGCGGGAAAGCAGGCCGCCGGTCAGGTCGTCCTTCCAATAGTAATATTGCAGGTCGAGGCTGCGCTGTGCGTGCCGGGCGGTATAGGCGCGCACCGCAAAGGCATGCAGGTTGCTGGACAGCAAGGCAAGGCCGCTCTGGCCGGTGTGGTTGTCGGTGAGCTGCGAGACCAGCGTGTCGAATTCGGCCGTGCCCGTCTTGGTAAGCGCATGCGACGGCTCGCCGCGCGCGCGCCTGGCGAAGCGGCCATAGGCATAGACCGCCAGCAGCGAAGCGATGACCAGGATGCCAGTAACGGCAATGACGATGCCGATGAGCTTCATGCGCCGAGCCGCCAGCCTCCCATAGCCATAAGTTTGCCACGCCAATGCGGTGGATGGCACTGCTGGCCGATGTGGAAAAACTCGAACACTGCAACCATATAGGTTAGACTGAACGGCGACGCATGCCGCAACTGAACATGAATTTCCCAGAGATTCCAGACGCGTGATGGCTAGCAGACAAGGCTTGGAGATTCGGGACAAGGAAGGTGCCTCGCGCCATCCTGTCGCCCCCCGCCATCACGATGGCGATTCCGTTTCCGAAACAGGCACCCACAGCGAAATCGTCGTTGCTTCCTACAACGTCCACAAATGTGTCGGGCTCGACCGTCGCTTCGACCCGGTGCGGACGATGCAGGTCATTTCCGAGATCGACGCCGACGTCATCGCCCTGCAGGAGGCCGACCAGCGCTTCGGCGACCGCGCCGGCCTGCTCGACCTTGCCGCCGTCGAGCGCGAGACGGGCCTCATCCCGGTGCCGCTTGCAGGACGTCTCAAGAGCCATGGTTGGCACGGCAATGTCGTCCTGTTCAGGAAGGGCTCGGTCGCCTCGGCCAGGCAGCTGGTGTTGCCGGGTGCCGAGCCGCGCGGCGCTGTCATTGTCGATCTCGAACTGGAGGCCGGCCCGCTGCGCGTCATCGCCGCGCATTTCGGGCTTTTGCGCCATTCGCGCAAGTTGCAGGCCGGCACGCTTCTGACTGCGGCCGAACTGCACAGCGACAAGCCGACCGTGCTGGTTGGCGATCTCAACGAGTGGCGGCTGGGCAAGCGTTCGTCGCTGCGCAGCCTGGAGCCGGCCTTCGGCCCGGCACATGCCATCGTTCCCAGCTTCCCGTCGCGCTTCCCCGTGCTTGCGCTTGATCGTGTCATGGTCCGCCCGCACAACCTGCTCACCGATGTGCAGGCGCATGACACCGCGCTCGCCCGCATCGCCTCCGATCACCTGCCGATCAGGGCCGTGATCCGCCTGAGCGGCAAGCGCGGCGGCATGGCCGCTGCCGCCTGAAACGGCCCCAGCGTAAGGCCGGCGCGTCATTATTGCCCCTTGCGTGCGCAGGTGGTTGCCATATCACCTCCGTAAAAACGGGACCCGGCAAACATGCCGGCTGTGGGAGAGGGACGAAACGACAGGCGCTGGAGAGGCGAGCATGGTTCAGACACGGATTGGCTGCGAAAGCCTGCGTTCGAAGGTGATGAGCGCCGAGGACGCGGCCTCCCTGATCAGGCCCGACAGCACCGTCGGCATGAGTGGTTTTACCGGCTCCGGCTATCCCAAGACCGTCCCCCTGGCGCTTGCCGCCCGCATCGAGGCCGAGCACGCCAAGGGCAATCCGTTCTCCCTGCGCGTCTGGACCGGTGCTTCCACCGGCCCCGAACTCGACGGCGCGCTGGCCAAGGCCGACGGCATCGAATTCCGTCTCCCCTACAATTCCGATCCCATCGCACGCGACAAGATCAATCGCGGCGAGATGGAATATTTCGACATGCATCTGAGCCAGGTGGCGCCAGTCGCCTGGCAGGGTTTCCTCGGGCCGCTCGACACCGCGGTCGTGGAAGTTTCGGCTATCCGGCCAGACGGTTCGCTGGTGCCGTCGTCGTCGGTCGGCAACAACAAGACCTGGCTCGACCGGGCCGAAAAGGTGATCCTCGAGGTCAACCGCTGGCAGAATGCCGAGCTCGAAGGCATGCACGACATCTACTACGGCACGGCACTTCCGCCGCATCGCGTGCCGATCCCGCTGGTCAAGGCGGACGACCGCATCGGTGAAACCTTCTTCCGCTGCGACCCGGAAAAGATCGTGGCCATCGTCGAGACCGATGCGCCTGATCGCAACCTGCCGTTCTCCAAGCCCGACGAAACGGCCCATGCCATTGCCGGCCATCTGCTCGAATTCTTCGCCCATGAGGTGAAGAAGGGGCGGCTGCCGGCGTCGCTGCTGCCGATCCAGTCGGGTGTCGGCAACATCGCCAATGCCGTTCTGACCGGGCTTGTCGACGGGCCGTTCGAGAACATGACGGCCTTCACCGAGGTCATCCAGGACGGCATGCTCGACCTGATCGACTCGGGCAAGCTGCGCATGGCCTCGGCCACTGCCTTTTCGTTGAGCCCGGAAGCTGCGGCAAGCCTCAACGCCGACCTGGGCCGCTATCGCGACAAGATGATCCTGCGCCCGCAGGAGGTCAGCAATCACCCGGAGCTGATCCGGCGCCTGGGTTGCATCGCCATGAACGGCCTGATCGAGGCCGACATCTACGGCAATGTGAACTCGACCCACATCATGGGCTCGCGCATCCAGAACGGCATCGGCGGTTCCGGCGATTTCGCCCGCAATGCCTATGTCTCGATCTTCATGACGCCGTCGACGGCGAAGGGCGGCAAGATCTCGGCCATCGTGCCGCAGGCGAGCCATGTCGACCACATCAACCAGGATGTGCAGGTGCTCGTCACCGAGCAGGGCCTCGCAGACCTGCGTGGCCTGTCGCCCAAGCAGCGGGCGCGGTTCATCATCGAGAACTGTGCTCATCCGGACTATCGTCCGGCACTGTCAGATTATTTTGAGCGGGCGATGCGCGGCTCTTATGGCCTGCAGTCGCCGTCATTGCTCAACGAGGCTCTGTCCTGGCACCAGCGCTACGTCGACACAGGCTCGATGCGGCCCTGATCACTGAACGGCAAAGAAGTCGCTGATCCTTGCGGCTGTCGTCCTCAGGATCGGCAGAATCTGGGCTTCCATCTCGGCCGGCGTATGGCGGGCCGATTGTGTCGACACGTTCACTGCGGCGACGATTGCGCCCGACCGGTCGCGCAACGGTACGGCGATCGAGCGCAGGCCGATCTCCAGTTCTTCGTCGACCAGCGCAAAGCCCTCCCTCCGTACCCCGGCGATGATGTTCACGAGCTTTGCCCTGTCGGTTTCGGTCTTTGGCGTACGCCGGGCGACAGTTGCCCGCGCCAGAAAGACTTCCAGCTCGGCATCGGCAAGTCCCGACAGCAGCACACGCCCCATCGCCGTGCAGAAGGCAGGCAAATGCGCTCCGACCTGCAGGTCAACCGCAATGATGCGGGGGCCGGGCACGCGCGCGACATAGACCATGTCTTCGCCCGACAGGATCGCTGCCGAGCAGGATTCGTTCAGCGTCGCTGCCGTCTCTTTCATGAAGGGTTCGGCGAAGGTCCACAACGGCACACCCTGAAGCCAGGTACGCGCCTGCGTCAAAAGCCTTGGTGACAGCGAGAAATGGCGTCCCGTCTGCACCGCATATCCCGTCGCCACCAGCGTCAGCAGGAAGCGGCGCGCGCCTGCGCGCGTCAGCCCTGCTTTGTCGGCCGTTTCCGAAAGCGTGAGGCCTGTCGGGTGCGCGGCGAGAATCTCCATCACGCCCAGTCCGCGCTCGAGTGAGGTGACGTGGTCGCGCCTGCTGTCCGCATCGCCGTCCATGGCGGCCCCTTCCGATAGTGTCAGACGCCAGAGCCATTGACACCGGCGACATCCTGCATCAAAAATGTATCGCATATAAAACAATTGTTCGCAATGCGAACTTTTGGTGACCGAGGCAAATTGCGATGGCCAAGTTTCTTCCCCTGTCGAAGGCAGTTGCCGAAAATCTCAACAACGGCGACACGGTGGCCTTTGAAGGCTTCACCCATCTCATTCCCACTGCGGCCGCGCATGAGGCGATCCGCCAGGGCTTCAAGGACCTGACGCTGGTGCGCATGACGCCTGACCTGGTCTATGACCAGATGATCGGCATGGGCATGGCAAAGAAGGCAATCTTTTCCTATGCCGGCAATCCTGGCGTCGGCCTGCTGCGCCGCCTGCGCGATGCCGTCGAGAACGGTTTTCCGCATGCGCTGGAGATCGAGGAGCACAGCCACGCCGCCATGGCCAATGCCTATGAGGCGGGTGCTGCGGGTCTGCCTTGCGCCATCTTTCGAGGGTATCGCGGCGCCGAACTTGCCAGGGTCAACCCCAACATCAAGTCGGTGACCTGCCCGTTTTCAGGCGAGGTGCTTGCGGCCGTTCCTTCGGTTCGGCCCGACGTCACATTCATCCACGCGCAGAAGGCCAACAGGAAGGGCGATGTGCTGGTCGAGGGCATCATCGGCATCCAGAAGGAGGCGGCCCTTGCCGCCAGGCGCGCCGTGGTGACCGTCGAGGAGGTGGTCGATAATTTCGACGACCTGCATCCGAACCTGACGGTGCTGCCCAACTGGTCGGTAACGGCCATCTCGGTCGTACCTGGCGGGGCGCATCCATCCTACGCCCATGGCTACTACGTCAGGGACAATGCGTCTTATCTCGAATGGGACGAAATATCAGCCGACCGCGACCGCTTCCGCGAGTGGATGCAGAAGAACGTCATCGAAAAGACCGCCGACGATTTCGCGGCCCGCGTCGAACAGCTGAGGAACGTGGCATGAGCGAACTCGGCTTCACCCCAAACGAAATGATGACCATTGCCGCCTCGCGCGCGCTCAAGGGCGACGATGTCTGCTTTGTTGGCATCGGCGCGCCGTCGGCTGCCTGCAACGTGGCGCGGCTGACGCATGCGCCCGACATCACGCTGATCTACGAATCCGGCACCATCGGCACGGCGCCCGACGTGCTGCCGCTTTCGATCGGCGACGGCGAACTGTGTGACACTGCCGTCACCACCGTGTCGGTGCCGGAGATGTTCCGCTACTGGCTGCAGGGCGGGCGCATCTCCATCGGCTTCCTCGGCGCCGCTCAGCTCGATAGGTTCGGCAACATCAACACCACTGTCATCGGCGATTACGCCCACCCCAAGACCCGTCTTCCGGGCGGTGGTGGCGCGCCGGAGATCGCGACGTCGTCGAAGGAGATCTACGTCACCATGGCGCAATCCAGGCGCGGCATGGTCGAGAAGATCGACTTCTACACTTCGTTCGGCCATGGCGACGGCGGCGACCACCGCCAGCGCCTCGGCATCGACACCAAGGGCCCGACGCTTTTGATCACCGATTTGGCGATCTGGAAGCCGGATCCTGTCACCAAGGAATTCACCGTCGTCTCGCTGCATCCCGGCGTCACCCGCGATCATGTGCAAGAGACCTGCGGCTGGACGGTGAAGTTTGCCGACACGCTTGCCGAAACAGCCGAGCCAAGCCGGTTGGAATTGCAGACGCTGCGTGATTTAAAGGCGCGCACCGACGCCGCCCATAGCGGCCAGGCATCTGTACAGGGAGGATCATGAATGGCCGAGGCCTATATCTGCGACTACATCCGCACGCCGATCGGCCGCTTTGGCGGCTCGCTGTCTTCGGTGCGCGCCGACGATCTCGGCGCCATCCCGCTGAAGGCGTTGGTCGCGCGCAACGCCTCGGTCGACTGGGCCGCCATTGACGACGTGATCTTCGGCTGCGCCAACCAGGCCGGCGAGGACAACCGCAACGTCGCGCGCATGTCGCTGCTTCTGGCCGGACTGCCGCAGGACGTGTCGGGCACGACCATCAACCGCCTCTGCGGCTCGGGCATGGACGCGCTGATTGCGGCTGCTCGCGCCATCAAGGCCGGCGAAGCGGAGTTGATGATCGCAGGCGGCGTCGAGAGCATGAGCCGCGCGCCCTTCGTCATGCCCAAGGCAGATGCAGCGTTTTCGCGTCACGCCGAAATCCACGACACCACCATCGGCTGGCGTTTCGTCAACCCGGTGATGAAGAGGCAGTACGGCATCGATTCGATGCCGGAGACCGGCGAGAACGTGGCCGAGGAATTCTCGGTCAGTCGTGCCGACCAGGACGCCTTTGCCGTGCGCAGCCAGAACAAGGCTGTCGCAGCGCAGGAGAGCGGTCGCCTCGACAAGGAGATCACGCCGGTGACGATCCCGCAGCGCAAGGGCGATGCAACAGTCGTCGCCAAGGACGAGCATCCGCGCGCCGGCACCACCATCGAGACTTTGGCCAAGCTGCCGACGCCGTTCCGGGAGGGTGGCACGGTGACGGCCGGCAATGCCTCCGGCGTCAATGACGGTGCTGCCGCGCTGATCGTTGCCTCCGAGGTCGCAGTGAAGAAATACGGCCTCACGCCGATCGCGCGCGTGCTTGGCGGTGCAGCCGCCGGTGTTGCCCCGCGCATCATGGGCATCGGCCCAGCGCCGGCAACCAGCAAGCTGTGCGCACGGCTGGGCATTTCGCCTTCCGACTTCGATGTCATTGAGCTGAACGAAGCCTTCGCCTCGCAGGGTATCGCCGTGCTGCGCGAGCTCGGCATTGCCGAGGACGCCGGGCATGTGAACCCGAATGGCGGGGCGATCGCGCTCGGTCATCCGCTGGGCATGTCGGGCGCCCGCATTGCCGGCACCGCAGCGCTCGAGCTTGGCCTGCGCGGTGGCAAGCTGGCGCTGGCCACCATGTGCATCGGCGTCGGCCAAGGCATCGCGGTCGCGCTCGAAAGGGCGTGACCGACTTCTTTCTCTGATGTGCAAACGCCCGGCATTGCCGGGCGTTTTCATTTGGGCAAAGGCATCAGTCGAACAGACTGAACAGGAAGCGCAAGCTGATCAGAAGCAGGAATATGCCGAAGGCAACCTCAAGCTTCCGCTTCGACAGCGCATGGGCAAGCTTTGCGCCCAACGGTGCTGTCAGCACACTGGTCGGCACGAACAGGATCAGGCCGACCAGCGAGACATAGCCGAGCGACAGCGGAAACTGCAGCGCGGCCACATCGGGATACTGGGCAGCGCGCGGCCAGCCGGCATAGATGTAGCCGAGAGCGCCCGGCACCGAGATCAGCACGCCGAGGCCCGACGAGGTCGCCACCGCCTGGTGGATAGGCCGGCCGTAGAAGGTCATGAACAGGTTGGACAGCTGGCCGCCGCCGATGCCCATCAGGCTCGACAGCACGCCGATGATCCAACCATAAACGTTCATCACCAGCTTGCCCGGCATCTCCAGGCCGAGGCGCCAGGAATCCTTGCCGAACAGCAGGCGGATCGCCGAGATGCCGGCGACGATGACGAAGATGGCCTTGAACAGGTCGGCGGGCGCATAGCGCGCAATGACGCTGCCCATGATGACGCCGACCACCACCGGTATGGCCCATTGCTTGAGGATCGCCATGTCGACGGCACCCTTGGCGCGGTGGGCGTTGAACGAGCGGATCGAGGTCGGGATGATGATGGCGAGCGAGGTGCCGACGCAGAGCGGCATGCGTACCTCCTCAGGAACCCCGACAGCTTGGAACAGTTCGTACAGCACCGGCACGATGACGGTGCCGCCGCCGACGCCGAACACGCCGGCGAGCAGGCCGGTGATGGCACCCGCGCCAAGAAGCGCAATAGCGAGCCAGATGAGGTCGAATGTGGTGATGCCGGACATGTCAGGGGGAACTCTTATTGCGGTGACGAAAGGGGAGAATGCGTCGGCGTGGCCGCCAAGGCTCCCATCCCCCATGGTAAGCCAGTCACATATGCCACGAACATGGGGGCCAGTCTCCCCCGGATTGCAGTGCCAACCCAGGCTCGTAACCGCTGCCCCATAGCCGCTGCTGTTGCCGCAACTCTTTCTACCAAAACCACCTCTATGGGTAGTTGCCTGCCCACTGCTATATCCATATGAATATAACGAACTCGGCGCAAATCGGCCGACAATGACGGAGGGATCATCATGTTCACACGTAGGGGATTTGGTTTGCGGCTTGCCGCAATGGCAGGCGGCCTGGCCGTCGCGCTGTCGTTTGGCATGCCGTCGGCACGGGCCGAAGGCGATGTTGTCGTGTTTGCAGCGGCGAGCCTCAAGAACGCGCTCGACGCCATCGACGCAGCCTGGAAGACCGAGAGCGGCAAGCAGGCGACCGCGTCTTATGCGGCAAGCTCGGCGCTGGCCAAGCAGATCGAGGAAGGTGCGCCTGCCGACGTGTTCATCTCGGCCGATCTCGACTGGATGAAGTACCTCGCCGACAAGAAGCTCATCAAGGAAGGTTCCGACGTGAAGCTTCTGGGCAACCGCATCGTGCTCGTTGCGCCGAAGGATTCGGCCGCCAAGGCTGACATCGCCGCGAATTTCGACCTCGCCGGACTGCTCGGCGAAGGCCGTCTCGCCATGGGCGACGTCAAGGCCGTACCTGCCGGCAAATATGGCAAGGCGGCGCTCGAGAAGCTCGGCGTCTGGTCGTCGGTCGAGGGCAAGGTCGCCCAGGCTGAAAACGTGCGTGCCGCCCTCAAGCTGGTCTCGACCGGTGAAGCGCCGCTCGGCATCGTCTACCAGACCGACGCAATGGCCGAGCCGGGCGTGAAGATCGTCGGCGTCTTCCCGGAAGACTCGCATCCTCCCATCGTCTATCCGGTCGGCGTGACGGCAGAATCCAAGAACGCGGACGCTGCCGAATACGTGAAGTATCTTCAGTCCGCCAAGGCCAAGGAACTGTTCGAAGCCCAGGGCTTCACCGTGCTAGCCAAATAGCGACTGGTTTACCGCTTTGCAGCTAAGCTCCCGCTATTGGGGACAAACGTCCCATCCCGGATGACGGGGTGGGACAGGTTTTTTGAGGGAATGCGACTTGGGAATACTGGACCTCACTCCTGACGAATGGAATGCGGTCCACCTGTCGATAAAGGTCGGGCTGTGGGCGATGGTGGGCAGCCTGCCGCTCGGCATCCTTGTTGCCTTGGTGCTTGCGCGGAAGAATTTCTGGGGCAAGTCGCTGCTCAACGGCATCGTTCACCTGCCGCTCGTGCTGCCGCCTGTCGTCACCGGCTATCTGCTGCTGCTCAGCTTCGGCCGTCGTGGACCGATAGGCGCCTTCCTCGCCGACAATTTCGGCATTGTTTTCTCCTTCCGCTGGACTGGTGCAGCACTTGCCTGCGCCGTCATGGGCTTTCCGCTTATGGTGCGCGCTATCCGCTTGTCCATCGAGGCGGTCGACCGCCGCCTGGAATCCGCGGCCGGAACATTGGGCGCGAGCCCGCTCTGGGTGTTTGCCACTGTCACCCTGCCTCTGGTGCTGCCGGGTATCGTCGCCGGCATGATCCTGTCTTTCGCCAAGGCCATGGGCGAATTCGGCGCCACCATCACCTTCGTCTCCAACATCCCGGGCGAAACCCAGACGCTGCCGTCGGCAATCTACACCTTCACCCAGGTGCCGGGCGGCGACGCCGGGGCCATGCGCCTGACCCTGATTTCGATCATCATCTCGATGGCGGCACTGGTCGTCTCGGAAATGCTGGCGCGCCGCATCGGCAAGCGTATGGATGTCGAATGACGCTCTCGGTCGATGTCAGCCACCGTCTCGGCGCCCTTCAGCTCGAAGCCCGCTTCGAAAGCAGCGGTCATCTGACTGCGCTGTTCGGCCCGTCGGGCTCGGGCAAGACCTCACTCATCAACATCATCGCCGGGCTGATCCGTCCGGATGCCGGGCGGATCGTCATCGACGGGCGTACGCTGGTCGACACCGCCACGCGCAGCTTCGTGCCTGCCCACAAGCGGCGCGTCGGCTTCGTGTTTCAGGACGCCCGGCTGTTCCCGCATCTGACGGTGCGCTCCAACCTGACCTATGGCCGCTGGTTCACGCCGCGCGCCGAGCGTTATGCCGACTTCGACCGCGTGGTGGATATGCTCGGCATCGGCCATCTGCTGGCGCGTCGGCCGTCGCTGCTGTCAGGTGGCGAAAAGCAGCGGGTTGCCATCGGCCGGGCGCTGCTGGCGAGCCCGAAGCTGCTCTTGATGGACGAGCCGCTGGCCTCTCTCGACGATGCCCGCAAGGCCGAGATCATGCCTTATCTCGAGCGGTTGCGCGACGAGACCAGGATCCCTATCGTCTATGTCAGCCATTCGATCTCGGAGGTGGCGCGGCTTGCCACCGACATCGTCGTCATGGGCAACGGCAAGGTGGCCGCTGCCGGGCCGACCGGCGAGATCATGCGCCGCCTCGACCTTCTGCCGCCGGAAGAGGTGGGCGAGGGCGGTGCAGTCCTCGAGATGAAGGTGCTGGCCCATGACGAGGTCTTTGGCATGACCGTGCTGGGCGCAGCGGCCGGCGAAATGCGCGTAGCTCGCATCGACAGGCACGAAGGTGCGACGGTGCGCGTCCGCATCCGCGCGCGGGACGTGATGATCGCTACCGAGCGGCCGAAAGGCCTCAGCGCGCTCAACATTCTGGCCGGCCGCATCGCCGAGATCAATCAGGTCGACGGCACTCAGGTCGATCTCAAGGTCGATTGCCATGGCGACCTGCTGGTGTCGCGCATTACCCGCCAGTCTTTCGAGGCGCTGCATCTTGCCATCGGGCGCGACGTGTTTGCGGTCATCAAGACTGTTGCCTTCGACCGCGCCAATCTTTCTCCGGGTGCGCCGCTTGTGCTAACCAGCTGAAGACTGGAGTAGCCGATGCCATCCCTGACCCTGCGCCTGTATCTCGATCCCAAGGGCCGCCTCGGCCCGGGTAAGGTCGAGCTTCTCGAACAGATCGCCGCCACCGGCTCGATTTCGGCTGCGGCTCGCGCCATGGAAATGTCCTACAAGCGCGCCTGGGATCTGGTGGAAGAGCTCAAGGACATGTTCGGAAAGCCGCTGGTTGCGGCCAAGACCGGCGGCAAGCATGGCGGTGGCGCCGAGCTCACGCTTGTCGGCGAACAGGTCGTGCGCCAGTTCCGCGATATGGAGCGCGCCGTCAACGAGGCGGCAGCACCCCACATCCGGGCGCTGCAGGCCGAGGCCGAAGCGAAATAGCTACTTGCCGAGCTCGATGGAACGCAGCCGGGCCGCCTCGACGGCTTCGGTGAGCAGGTTCTTCAGGCGGTCCTCGCCCATCAGCACGTTGAGCGCCGCTGCCGTGGTGCCGTTCGGGCTGGTGACCTGACGGCGCAGCACGGCCGGGTCCTCGCGGCTTTCGGCGGCGAGGCTTGCCGCGCCATAGACCGTCTGCATGGCGAGCAGCGATGCCGTCTCCGGCGGCAGGCCGGCATGTTCTGCCGCAGCCGTCAGGCTCTCGATGAAGTGGAAGATGTAGGCCGGGCCCGAACCCGACACCGCGGTGACCGCGTCCATCAGCCCTTCGTCAGCGATGGCGGCAACTTCGCCGCTGGCCGAGAGCAGGTCGCCGACCATAGCCTTGGTCGCGTCGGTTACATGCTCGTTGGAATAGACCACCATCATGCCCTTGCCGATGGCCGCGGGTGTGTTGGGCATGCAGCGGGCGATCGGCGTCTTTGCCCCGAGGATTTCGGCGAAAGTGCTGACAGGTGTGCCTGCTGCGACGCTGACGAAGGTCGTGCGGCCATCGCCGAAGCGGCGGTAGCCTGATGTGACATCCTTGATGACCTGGGGCTTGACCGCGAGCACCACGATTTCGGGCTCGGCGTCAGCCGGGATGCCGCCGACTTCCGATGCGACGCGGCTGCCGAGTTCGGCCGCACGGGCGCGCAGCTCGGCATTGGGCTCGACGACGAAGGTTTCCGCCGCAGCCAGTTTGCCTGAATTCAGCCAGCCCTTGAGCATGGCATAGCCCATGTTGCCGCAACCGGCGAGGATCAGTCTGATGGTCATTCAAAGCCTCCGAACACTCCTGACATAGACGGTCTTGCCGCTATGCGGAAGGGCGAAGCGCAGCTTCAGGGTGTGCCAGATAGTTTCTTGGTGAAGGCGTTGGTGAAGGTAATGTCGCCTTGCTGGCCTGCTTCTGCCAGAACCACGTCCATGAACGCGTCGGTGATGCGCACCACTGCGAAGCCGCCCTTGAAGGCGGCAATCGGCTTGAACAGGTCCAGCCCGTTGCGCTTGTAGGCCATAGGTACCTTGTGTTCGTGGCCGTGGAATATGCCGATGACATTGTAGCCGCCGATCGCCTGGAGCAAGGCTCTCCGGTCGTCGTCGCTCCACCAATGGGGTTGGCCGCTGCCGCTGTCGTCGAAGGTGTTTGCGGCCGCATCCCACGCCTCGGTTGAAAACGGATCCCAGCCATAATGCTGGAACAGCACGACGGGACGGCCGTCTCCGGCATTGTCCTTCAGGTCCTGTTTCAACCAGTCCAGCGCGCTTACAGCTCCCTTGGCCGTGTCGCCGGCGAAGCGGTGCGTCTGTACCAGATGCAGCCCGCCCCAGTCCCAGGAGTAGCTGTCCGACAGCATGTCGTAATTGCCGGCGGGCACCGGCGGCTTGAAGAACACGCTGGGCCGGTGATTGATCTCGACATAGTCGCGCATCTCGCGGCGGTACCAGTCGACATGCGGGGGGGGGCCGTCCTGGTCGAGGTCGTGGTTGCCGAGCCCGACATAGACGGGCACATGGACCCTGTCGGGACCGGTGCCCTGCTGGTAGCGCTGGCTGAACTGTAGGAGCTGCGTGCCTTCATGCGGCAAGGTCACCTGGCCGCCGCCGTCGTCGGTCATGTCGCCGCCGATGACCAGCCCGAGCGATGCCCCGATGCGCTTGCCAGAACCGGCCAGTTGGGTCGGTACGCCATTGATCTCGCTCGGCCAGTTCAACTCGCCGACCCTGTTGAGCGCTGCGATATGGCGGCGCAAATTGTCATCGGTCTTGCCTTCCTCGAGGCAATGCGGACTAAGCCCGCTTGCCATGCGGCAGGCGTGGATGTCGCACGCAAAGAGAAATGTCGCCTCGATCTTCGGCCAGGCGGCGGCGCGTGCGCCGGGCAGTCCGAGGACAGAAACCGCGCCGGCGCCGGCGGCCTGGAGGAGGAGCTGTCGTCGGGAGAGGGCATGAACCATGGCGCGACAATGTCCCGGCCACATCGGGCGATCAAGGGGCCGACTTGCTGATCACCATACGCGAGGCCAGCCGCAGCCCGAGCACGCCGAAGACGAAGAACATCCACACAGGATCGGCGCGGCGGAAGAAGAAGCTTTCGAGAAACGCGTTGAGCGAGGTGAACAGCAACACCATCATGAAGAAGTCGCCGAGATAGACGTTCTCCTTGTAGAGCGGGATGCGCATGTAGTCGCGCAGGGGGGCAATCAGGAAAACGTAGACGGCTACCATCAGTGCCGGCAAGCCCATCTGCACGGCAAGGTCGACATAACCGTTGTGCCCGTGAACGATGCCGGTGATGTCCCAGTCCTGGTCGAACGACGTGTCGGTGTTGGTGACGACAGGCATGCCCCAGAAACTCTCATAGCCATAGCCGAACCATGGTTGCTTGGCGATCATCTCGCCGGCAAAGGCCCAGATCGTGGTGCGGCCGGTGTAGGTAAGGTCGGGGAAATAGTAGGCAGCGAGCTCTTTCAGCGGATCGATGAAGACGATGCCCAGCGTCGCCAATGCGGTGCCGAGGATCGCAACGGCAAACAGCAGCGCTGTTCCCAGCCGCATTCCGACGATCCCAGGCAGCATCACGAACATGATCGACAGTGGCACCAGGCCGGCTGTCGTCTTCGATCCCGTATGCGCCATGAAGAACATGGCAGCGAGAAACAGCGCGCCACCGCTCCAGCGCCAGTTGCGGCGGAATAGGTAGATACCGGCGAAGCTGAAGCAGGCCATGATCGGCCCGGCAATGTTCTTGTGGGTGAACGCGCCGCGCCACAGCCCGGCATGCTCGGGTTCGACGCCGTCGGCACCGTGGATCGCGACACTGGGATAGACCACGACGCCGGCAAGGCTGACGCCGACAATGATAAAGCCGGCGACAGCGAGCACCAGCGAAAAGGAATCGGCGTCGCGCGGCAGCATCAGGACGCACGACATGGCGAGAATGCCGATCAGTGTGAACGATGCGGCACGGAAGGCCGCCGCAGGATCGATGGCATTGGCAACCGACATCAGGAAAAAGCCGACCAGGATTGCCCATGGCAATCCGGCCAGGGCACGTAGCCGCGAGGGCTCCACCAAAGTCAGCAGCACGAAGATGCACGCAGCACCCAGCGAGCCGAAGCCGAGCTGGTTGACGATGTCACCGCCACCGCCGGTCACGTCGGCGCCCGCCGGCTGGAAGGGGCGGAACGACATGATCACGATGGTCAGCAACGCGGTTGCGATCGCGGTGGCGATGCCCGACCGCGTGAAGGCCGCCGTCAGCGGGGCGGTCTCAGTTTTTCTCAGGCTGCCGGTATTGCTCATTGGCGTAACCGAACTCGACCAGTACGCGGCCAAGTGCAACATGGATCGGATAGGCGGCGATCGAAAGCGAACCCGTTGAAATCAGGCGTTTTGCGGCCCGCAGCGGCGATGCGGCAAGCAGCGCCAGGCTCTTCAGGAACACCCGCGTGTTGGCAAACGGGGTGCCCGCATATTTCTTCTTGGCGACAAGCGTCGAGATCACCCCGTTGCGCAGGCCGCGCGCCCTGATCCAGTCCGGCTCGACGCGCCGAGCCGGCACGGTCTCGAATAGCTTGCCTTCCGCGCACCAGCCGAGCTTGAAGCCCTTCTGGGCCGACCGACTGAGAAAGTCGGAATCGCCCCCGCCCATGAAGTTGAAGCGCAGGTCGAGAAAGGGCGGCCCCATCGCCAGCAGCACCTCGCGGCTGATGAGCAGGTTGCCGGAGGAGTAAAGTGCCGAGACCCGGCCCGTGGTGGTGTAGGGCGGCGCAAAAACCGGATGCGTCGCCCACCGCTGGTGCGCGGGCTCGGCAAAGACGGGAACCTGAGGACCGCCGACAATGTCGACGCCAAGCCGCACCTGCGCCTTGCACATGGTCTCCAGCCAGAGTGGGTCGGCGAGTTCGTCGTCGTCGATCACCAGCAACTGGCTGAAGTTGGGAAAATGCAGCAGCGCGGTGTGCCAGCCGGCATTGTAGGCGCTGCAGTTGCCACGTTCATGGGCGACGATGACCATCCCGTCGATCTTGCCCGCTTCGAACAGCGGCAGCGCGGCCCGGACGCCTTCGCCACCCTCCGCATCGTTCTCCATGACGATGACGGCGAAGCGGCGCATCGTCTTCTGGCCAATGAGCGAATCGAGTGTCGCCAGCAATTGCTCCGGGCGCCGGAATGTCGGCAGCGTCACCACCACGTCCACCGCATCCGCTGCCAGGGCGGGCGACTGACCGGCAACGGTCACGGATCGAAGTGGAGGCAGTGCAGTCATGTCGGGCGCCGTTTTTCGAAGCCTTTCACTAACACCGCGCCGATAACGGTCGGTTAAACAAAGGCGCGCCTTGAGCCGGTTCGACGGCTCGAATTGATGCCGGAGCCGGACTGCACAATGAAGGGTTAACCGCGCCCTGTTATGGCGGTGACCAGGAATTTGTCGTGATGCATTTGCTGTTTGCCACATCCATCGTGCCCGATGGCGCCCTGTCCTCGGGCTACGAAATCGCCAACCAGGCGATCATCGACGCGTTGCGGCGCAGCGGCGTTCGCGTAACCGTGCTCGGATTTGGCTGGCCCGGCAAGGCGCCGTCGGAACCTGAAAGCACCATCCTGCTCGGCTCCGTCGACGTGCGCACCGATGCCGCACCTTTGCCGCGCAAGCTGGCCTGGCTGGCGAGCGCGGTCTCCTCGGGCCTGACCTTCGCCTCGGCCAAACTGCGCATCGTCTCAGAAGAGACGGTGAGGCAGGCGATCAAGGCTGCCGGTCCCGTCGACGGCTATGTGCTGAATTCGGTGCAGATGGCTGCAGCGTTCGAGCCGGTTTTCCAGGACAAGCCGTCGATCTTTGTTGCTCACAATGTTGAGTTCCGCTCGGCAGCCGAAAATGCCCGCGCCGCCGACGGTACCTTCCAGCGCGCTCTTTTCCGTCGCGAGGCGCGGCTGCTCGAAATCATCGAAAAGCGGCTGTGCCGCAATGCCCGTTTCGTCTTCACGCTGGCCGAGGAAGATCGCGCTGCACTCGGCGTCGATGCTGACTCGCGTTCGGCAGCACTCCCGCTGGTGACGCGGTCCGCGCTTCCGGCCATGGCGGGCAGTCGCCGCATCGAATGCGATGCTGCTTTGATCGGTACCTGGACGTGGGAACCCAACAGGATCGGCCTCGACTGGTTTCTCGGCAAGGTCGTGCCGCATCTGCGCAGGGATTTCCGTATCCACATCGCCGGCAGCACCCCGTCAGGCATGGCTTCGGCGCATCCCGGAGTGAAGTTCGTCGGCCGCGTGCCCGATGCGATCGATTTCGTACGTAGCGCCGCCGTTATTCCGCTGGTCAGCACTTCGGGCAGCGGTGTTCAGCTCAAGACCATCGAAACCTTTGAACTCGGCCTCCCGTCGGTGGCAACAGCGCATTCGCTGCGCGGCATTGCCCACAAGCCGGAAAACTGCGTCGTGACCGACGATCCTGCTGCCTTTGCAAGAGCTCTGCAGCGGGCCGTCGATCAGCGCGTCGGCGATGTCGATGGCGCTGATTTCCATGCCAGGCAGAAGGCTGCGCTCGACAAGGCCGTCCGCCTCGGCCTGCAAAAGCTGGGCGAAAACGCTCGCGAGGCCGCGGCGTGAGTATGTTGAAAGCCCAGTCCTTCGTCAGCGGCGTCGCCTTCCGGCGTATTCTTGGCATCCGGGTTGCCAGTCTGAAACGTGACGAGGCGATGTCGCTGCTGTCGGCGCATCTCGCCAGCCGCACCTTCACCAAGATCAGCTTCCTCAACGCCCATAACGCCAACATCGCCTGCTCCGACAAGGAGTTCGCCGCGGCACTCGGGGACTTCCTGGTGCTGGCAGACGGGATCGGGGTCGATATCGCGTCCCGCTGGCTCTATGGCCAGCCTTTCCCCGACAATCTCAACGGTACCGACTTCGTACCGGCCTTGCTCAAGGCGACCGATACGCCTCTGACGGTAGCATTGCTGGGTGCCAAGCAGGCCAGCGTCGACCTGGCGGCCGGACGGCTTGCCGAACTCGCGCCGCAGCACCGTTATGTCGTCATCCACGACGGCTATTTCAGCGCCGACGAAGAGCCCGAAATTGTTGGCCAGATCGGCGAACTGCGGCCCGACATCCTGCTGGTCGCCATGGGCGTGCCGCGCCAGGAACTCTGGATCGAACGCAACCTGAAACCGGAACACTGCACGTTGCCGATTGCCGTCGGTGCGCTGCTCGATTTCCTCAGCGGCTCGACGCCGCGGGCACCGATGTGGATGCGCCGGCTCCGGCTCGAATGGTTGTTTCGGCTGGTGCTCGAGCCCGGCCGTCTGTGGCGGCGCTACATCGTCGGCAACCCGCTCTTCCTCATCCGGGTACTGCGCCAGAAGCTCTTTGGTCGCAACGTGGAGGAGCGCCCGTGAACGCGGGCAGTCCGTCCATTCCCGACGCGGCGTTGCTGACGGCCAGCTATGCCGGCGACTTCGAGCGCTGCAGACTGTTGTGCGAAACGGTCGACGCTTATGTCAGCGGCGCCTCGCACCACTATCTGCTGGTGGAGCATCGCGACGTAGCGCTGTTTCGCCAGCTTGAGACCAGGCACCGCACGGTTGTCGACGAGCGCGACATCCTGCCGTCATGGCTGCGCGACATCCCTGACCCGGCGAGCCTGTTTCGCCGCCGCATCTGGCTGAGCCTCAAGGCGCCGCCGTTGCGAGGCTGGCACGTGCAGCAGCTGCGGCGCATGGCGATTGCCGAGCACATCGCGCAGGAAACGCTCGTCTATGTCGATTCGGACGTCGCCTTCGTGAAGCCGTTCGACTGTCGACGGTTCTGGCACGACGGCAGGCTGCGGCTGTTCCGGCGCGATGATGCCCTGCTCAAACCGGGGCATGAAAACCAGCGCATCTGGTCGCAAAACGCGGCACGGGTCCTTGGCATTCCTGCGTCGAATACGTCATCGCACGACTATATTTCGACCCTGATTGCCTGGCGCCGGTCGAGCGTGCTGGCCATGCTTGCCCGCATAGCCCAAGTCAGCGGCCGGCAATGGGTCGAGACCGTGTGCAGCAGGCGCAAGTTTTCCGAATGCATGATCTATGGCCGCTTCGTCGATGACGTGGCGGGCAGGTCGGGGCATTTCCCGGGATCGCAGGAATTCTGCCGGGTTCACTGGACGGGCGAGGCTATGTCCGACGCCGAGTTCGAGGCCTTCATCCGCGACATGGGCGATGAGCAGGTGGCGATCGGCATGCAGTCCTTCATCGGGACCGACCTCGGCCGCATTCGTCGTTTCGTCAGGGCCTGACGCAGACAATTCCAGAGGAAATGCGAGGCGGCTTTCCGTCCGAAGTGCGGCAGACGATGATCTACCGTGCCTTGGCCGGCCGGCGCAGGAATGAATACGTCACCAGCGCTGATGCCAGGTAGAGCAGCCCAAACATTCCGTTGAGCAGCCAGACCAGTGTTTCGGTGTCGGTGACTTCCTTCAGTAGCAGCGTCAGCAGGCCCGCCTTGAGGGCCGCCAGCATGGCCAGGTTGATCGCGCGGACCAGCGTCTGGCCACGGGCGAACAGCAGTTCGGCGTGGTATTCGACGAGATTGCGCAAGGCCGGGATCAAAAGCGCGAGACCGATCAGCGGCGCGGCTTCTGCGACGTTGCGGCCGAGAATGTTGGGGAAGAAGTGCAGGGCGACGACCAGCGCCAGCAGCGCCGCCGTCGAGACGAAGAAGATGCCGCTTTCGATGCCGACCTTGATCTTCAGCCGCGACAGCATTTCGGGCGCACGCATCATCTTGCGCACCAGCATCATCGAGAAGACGCGGATCGGAATGGCCGTCAGGTCGACCAGCCGCATCAGGATGGCGTAGATGCCGGCGAGATTTGGTCCGCCCATGGCAAGCACCAGAAGCTTGTCGAATTCCATCTGCAGGTAGAACAGAACCTCCGATCCCGCGACATAGATGGAATCGGTGAGACGGCGCCAATAGAGATCGGGCACCAGCCGCAGCCGCTGGCGCGGATAGAAGAAGCCGAAAGCGAAAATCAGCGAGACGAGATTGCAGGCGACATAGAAGCCCGCCCAGGCGGTGATCGAGTGGCTCGGCCAGACGGCGAACAGAGCTGCTGCTGCTGCCTTGATCGCCGCCGTGATGATCAAAAGCGTTGCGGCGCGCCCGAAATGACCAAGACCGTTGTTGACGATCATTGCCACTTCGACGGGGCGCCAGAGCAAAGCCTCGGCGACGATGATGGTTGCGAAAATGCCGGCGGCCAATGTGCCGGAAAAGAACAGCCACCAGGTCAGGGCAGAAGCGGCGGCAAGCAGCGGCAGCGACAGCAATGCCAGCATCAGGAAGCCGGCTGTGTAGGTGCCGATCAGCCGGGGGCGGATCGTTGCGGTGCGGTAGAGCGCGGAGATGAAGCCGAAGGCAAGCGTGCGCGACAGCATGACGCCTGCGGCCGAAGCCGTGGCGAACAGGCCGAAATCGGCGATCGACAGCGTGTTGGCCAGCGCCACGAAATAGACGAGCGAGAAGATCAGCCGTCCGGCCGAGCCGCTGATGGCCGAAAAGTAATCGCGCAGCAGTGTCCGCTGTTGCGACAGCAGACTGCCGATGCGGCTGCGCAGTGGCACGCGCCCTATGTCGTTGGCCTGGGTCATGATCCGGATGAACGATAGGGCGCAAAGCTTAATGTGCCGTTCTGCCCGGCCATTTTGGGGGCGGGATTTGCCGACAATTAACCTTTTGTTTTCCATGCCTGCTTAGCTTGCGTTAACGACCGGATGTCTGATCCGGCGCGACGCATTGAGAGCAGCTCCGCAAAAATGGCCGAATCCGGAAACCGCGATGACTGGAGGCGCAAGCACTCGCTGCTAGCGCTCGGCCAGGAAGATGCGGCCCCAAAGGTTCGGGGCAGCTCGCTGCTGTCGGTTGCCGCCGACGATCATCATCAAGATGTCCACTCCGAAGACGACGTGCAGGATGCAGCGGCGCGCCATCGCCTGGCGCGCTTCCGCCGCGAGGCCGAGCAGGCCGCGCGCGACGAGGCGATTGCCGAGGCGGCTCCGGCGCAAGCCCAGCCGCATACTGGGCCGATCCAAGCGCAGAGCGCTCCGGCCACGATAGTTGCCCCGGCTCCCCGGCCTGAAGCCAATGACGTTGCGGACAGGACGTCGATGCTCGGCGGCTGGCGCGGCCGGCTGTCCCGCTCGACACCTCCACCCTTGGCTGCCGCCGAGCCTCCAGTGCCGGAGCCTGCCCCGGTCTACGAGGATGAGGGCGACGATGCCCGCTGGCGCCCTCTGATCGATCCGATGAAGGTGATCGGCGGCATCACCCGCTCCAAGTGGCTGATCACCACAACAACATTGGTCGGTGCGCTGCTCGGTGTGGCGATCGCGCTGTCGACGCCGAAGATGTACCAGGCGTGGACCGAGATGATCGTCGATCCGCGCAATCTCAAGCTGACCGACCGCGACCTGACCGATACCGGCCTGCCGTCGGACGCGACGTTGGCCATCGTCGAAAATCAGGTCCGCGTCATGACGTCGGGCTCGGTGCTGACCAAGGTGGTCGACAAGCTCAATCTGGCCGACGATCCCGAGTTCAATGGCAAGGCCGGCAGTGGTGGCTTCAGCCCGCGCGCCTTCGTCAAGTCGCTGCTCGGCGCGGGCGAGGCCGGTGGCGACGATGCCGGCCGTCGGCATACGCTTGCCACAGAGCATCTGGCCCAGGCGCTGACCGTCGAGCGCGGTGGCAAGACCTTCGTCATCTCGATTGGTGCCAAGACGCGTGAGCCTGAGAAGTCGGCGCTCATCGCCAACACCATGACCGAGGTCTTCATGCAGACCTATGGTGAGCTGCAGGCCGGCACCGCCGGCCGCGCCACCGACGAGCTTAACGCCCGTCTCAACGAGCTGCGCAGTTCGGTCGAGGCGGCCGAGCGCAAGGTCGAGAGCTTCAAGGCCGAGAACGACCTCATCAATCCGCAGGGCCGGCTGATCACCGACGACGAGATTCAGCGCGTCAACGACCAACTGACCGCCGCGCGTGCCCGCACGCTCGAACTCAACGCCCGCGCGTCGTCGACGCGCAGTGTCGGGGTCGATGCCGTGCTAACCGGCGCGCTGCCGGAAGCCATCAATTCGCCTGCGATCACCGAGCTCAGGGCGCAGTATGCGGCGCTGACCCAGGAGGCCGACCGTGCTTCGGTCCGGCTCGGGCCGCGACATCCAGAGCGTCAGGCAGTCGAAGCCCAGCTTTCTGGCGCGCGCGAGCGCATCGCCACCGAACTCAAGCGTGTTGCCGGCTCGATCCAGGTCGAACTCAAGCGCGCCGTCCAGACCGAACAGGAACTTGCGGCACGGCTTGCCCAGCTCAAGGTGCGCCAGGGCAGCGTCGGCGACGAGCTGGTGACGTTGCGCGAACTCGAGCGCGACGTGGCGGCCAAGCGTTCCGTCTATGAAGCCTTCCTGCTTAGAGCCCGCGAGACTGGCGAGCAGCGCGACATCAACCCGGCCAATGCCAGCGTGATCTCGGTGGCCTCGCCACCGCTCGAATCGACCGGCCCGTCGCGCGCCATGATCTCGCTTGCCGGAGCATTCCTAGGCTTTGCCGCCGGCGTCGGCATCGGCGGCATGCGCGGTGCCCTGGAAAGCCTGAGGGAAACCGCCGCGCGCCGCACGCGCGAGAACAGGCGCCGCAATGTATCAGGCGAGGGGACAAGCGGCGCGCGGGCCGAACCCGTAGTGCCACCTCGATCAACGCAAGTTGCCGAATCGGTCGAAGTGGCTACCGAAACAGCGCCTGCACCCGTTCAGCAGCCGGCCCCGCCGCCAATGCCATATGGCGGCATGGCGTCGCCATATCCGCCGCAGCCGGGGTTCGCGCCGGTTTTGCCGCAGGCTGGCTATGGCGCGTCATACCCTTATCCGCCACAGCCGCCGGCAGGGGCCGCCTATCATCCCTGGCCGCAGGCGCCGCAACCGGCCATGCAGCACGAACCGCAGGTGCCGACCAGCCAGATCGAAGAGATCAGCGCCAGCCTGCGCGAGGTACGCAAGGAGCTGAACCAGCTCAGGGAGCGGCGGTCGCGGCGCTACTTCTGAAATTTCGTTGCCACGGTTTCGAGTTTACGGCACCCGACGCCGTTATGGCGCGGTTGCAGGTCGAAAATTTGATGACAATGCCACGCTAGGCGTAGCAGCAGACAGGAGTTGACCATGGCTGAAATTATCGACGGGAAGAGTGTCGCAGCCGAGGTCGTCCAGGGCGTCAAGAAGTCCGCGGCGGCGCTGATAGCGCGTGGCGTGCAGCCGGGTCTTGCGGTGGTAATCGTCGGCGAGGATCCGGCCAGCCAGGTCTATGTTGCCTCCAAGTCGCGCATGGCCAAGGAATGCGGCTTCCATTCGGTCCAGCATACGCTGGCGGTCGATACCTCCGAGGCCGATCTGCTGGGGCTGGTCGAACAACTCAACGCCGATCCTACCATCCACGGCATCCTGGTGCAGCTGCCGCTGCCGGGCCATATTGACGCCGGCAAGGTCATCCAGACCATCGCTCCCGACAAGGATGTCGACGGCTTCCACTTCATGAATGTCGGCAAGCTCGCAACCGGCGAGGTCGAATCCGCGCTGGTACCGTGCACGCCCTTCGGCTCGATGCTGCTCATCGAGCGCTGCCACGGCAAGGATCTCTCGGGCCTCAACGCCGTCGTCGTCGGCCGCTCCAATATCGTCGGCAAGCCGATGGCCAATCTCCTGCTCGCCGCCAACGCGACGGTGACGATTGCCCATAGCCGTACAAAGGATCTGCCGGCGTTGTGCCGCACCGCCGACATCCTGGTCGCTGCCGTCGGCCGCCCGGAAATGGTCAAGGGCGACTGGGTCAAGCCGGGCGCCACCGTTATCGATGTCGGCATCAACCGCATCCCGGCCCCCGAGAAGGGTGAGGGCAAATCGCGACTGGTCGGCGACGTTGAGTTTGCCTCGGCTGAGAAGAATGCCGGCGCCATCACTCCAGTGCCCGGCGGTGTCGGCCCCATGACCATCGCCATGTTGATGGCCAACACGCTGGTGTCGGCCTACCGCCACGCGGGCTTCGAACGACCAGCTTTCTGAAGGCGGGCGGTGTTGTCCAGATCGACGCAGCTTCCTTGCCCAAGTCAACGCATTCTGTAGATTTGGCCTCCATGTCAGAGCCCCATGCCGTCGGCCGCCAGTTCGCTTTCCTGCTGGTCGACAAGTTCTCGATGTTCTCGCTCGTTGCCGCCATCGACACCTGTCGGTCGGCGAACCGCCTGCTCGGTCGCGACGTCTACAGCTGGACCACCGTGTCGCCCGACGGCGAGGCGGTGATGGCGTCCAACGGCCTACCGCTCAAGGTCGACTACAGCGTCGCCGATGTGCCGCCGGTCGACATCCTCTTTGTCTGCGTCGGCGTTGCCACAGAATTCCCCGGCAAGAGCAAGGTACTGGCGGCACTGCGCGCCTGGGGCCGCCGGGGTGGTTCGCTCGGTGCGCTGTCGGTCGGCTCCTATCTTCTGGCCGAGGCCGGCCAGCTCGATGGCTACCGTTGCACCATCCATTGGGAAAACCGCGCCGGCTTCATGGAGAAGTTTCCCGACATCGAATGCACCAACAACGTCTTCGAGATCGACCGCAAGCGCTACACCTGCGCCGGCGTGACCACCTCGATCGACCTGATGCTGGAAATCGTCAAGCGGGACTTCGGCTCCAACCTTGCCAACGAGGTGGCCAACCAGTTCCAGCACGAGCGCATCCGCTCGGCCGGCGACCGCCAGCGCGTCGGCCCCGAGCGCGACCTCACTGGCAAGTCCGACAAGCTCAAACGTATCGTCGAACTGATGGCCGACCATCTCGACGAGCCGTTGTCGGCGGTCCAGCTCGCAAAAACCGCGGGGCTGTCGGTGCGCCAGGTCGAGCGCCTGTTCCTGCGTCATCTCAACGTCACACCGGGGCGCTATTATATGCGCCTCAGGCTGGAGCGCGCGCGCGAGCTTCTGCGCCAGACCAACATGCCGATCCTCGACGTGGCCATCGCCACCGGCTTCACCTCGCATTCCTACTTCGCCCAGAGCTATCGCCTTCAGTTCGGTCGCCCACCGAGCGAAGAGCGACGGACGACCTACTGATCGCTGCCAGGGTTGTCAGCAGCAGGCCTCAAGTTTAGCTTCGCCAGACAGACGGTCTGAATCGGCGAGGGACAGCATGAAGGCGTTTTCGCGAACTTTCCTGGCGTCCATCGTCATGCTGACGGCGGCCTCGGCGCACGCCGCCGACCGCGCCATCATCGTGCTCGACGCCTCGGGCTCGATGTGGGGCCAGATCGACGGCAAGCCGAAGCTCGAAATCGCACGCGAGGCGCTGCGCTCCGTGCTCAAGACGGTGCCCGCCGACACGGAACTCGGGCTGATGGCCTATGGCCACCGCGAGAAGAGCAGCTGCTCCGACATCGAACTGGTGGTGCCGCCCGCTGTCGCTTCGGCAAGTGCCATCACGGCTGCTGCCGACGGCATGAAGTTCCTCGGCAAGACGCCGCTGACGGCGGCGGTCAAGCAGGCGGCCGAGGACCTCAAATACACCGAAGAGAAGGCGACCGTCATCCTCATCACCGACGGGCTGGAGACCTGCAACGCCGACCCCTGCGCGCTTGGCAAGGAGCTGAAGCAGAGCGGCGTCGACTTCACCGCCCATGTCGTTGGTTTCGGCCTGACTGCGGACGAAGGCAAGCAAGTCGCCTGCCTCGCTGAAAACACCGGCGGCAAATACATCCAGGCCTCCGACGCCAAGGGGCTGGAAGAAGCCTTGGCCCAGACGGTTGCCGCCCCTGCGCCGGCACCGGCTCCCGCGCCTGTGGCCGAGCCAGCCAAGCCCGAATTCAACTTCGTGCCCGAACTCGTGATGGCGCAGGGCGGCGACCCGTTGAAGGATGCGGGCAATGCCTGGGAAATCTACAAGGCCGCCGCCGACGGTTCCAAGGGCGAACGCCTGACCACCGAATACAACAACTACAAGGGCTCGCTTGAAGCGGGCGACTACGTCATCCGTGCCACGCTCGGCGAAGCCGGCGTCGAACAGCCGCTCAAGGTCGAGGCCGGCCAGGTGTACAAGCCGACCTTCGTGCTCAATGCCGGCACGCTGGTCATCCGCCCGCGCCCGAGCGAGGGCGGCGACATCGACACGGGTGCGACTGTCGTCTTCGACTTCCCCGGCGCCGACCATCCGGCGACCTACTACGGCCAGACCAAGGTGGTCCTGCCGGCGGGCGAGCAGAAGGTGAAGGTCACCATCGGCCAGGGCGAAGCCAGCGAGACCATCCAGCTCGCCGCGGGTCAGACCGTCGAGAAGGACATCGTCGCCGGCGTCGGCCGTGTCGTGGTCAATGCGCTTTATGCGCAAGGCGGCGAGAAGGTCGATGCTTCGGGTCTCGACGTGAAGATCTTCAAGGCCAGGAAGAAGATCGACGGAACGCGCGAGCAGGTGACCTTCGGCTTTGGCCCGGATGGCAAGTTCGACCTGCCCGCCGGCGACTATGTGGCCGTCGTGCGCATGGACCAGGCCGAGGTCGAGCAGCCCTTCAACATCCGCGTCGGCGAAGCCGGCGACGTGACGGCTGTGCTCGATGCCGGCGTGCTGGCGATCGACGCTCCCGGTGCCAAGGAGATCCGCGTCTATTCGGCAAAGAAGGACATCCAGGGCAACCGCAAGGAGTTTGGTTACGCCTACGACCAGAAGCACCAGACGACGCTGCCGACAGGCGAATATGCTGTCGAAGTCGACCGCGGCGACGCCGGCAAGAAGGACGGCACGGCAAGGGTCAATGCCGGCGAGCGCACTGAGCTGAAGATCGACTAGGATTGCCAGCCGCCGCGCATGCGGTTATGAAGGCGGCGCAACTCGAACAACAAAGGAGGGCTGCGTGCATACGTTTTTTCGTCACCACCGTCAGCGCGGCCCCGTCCATGCCCTGCAAATGCGTTTGCAGGGCTGACCACAGACGAGATGCCAGCCGCATCTGCCTCAGTGGCACGATGCGAGACTTATGAAGCTGTTCTCTTTTCCGGTCTGCCCTTCGTGATGATGCAGTGCTGAGCATGTTGCTCGTCCGCCTGCATCGTGAGCTTTCCGCCGGACCCGGTTTCCCCATTTGTGCACCCTTGATGGTGCGGGCGACGGTCCGGACAGACCAGAGAACGAAAATGGCTTTGATCAATCTGCGGTCGCTTGGCGTCACCATCGGTGCGCCGCTCTTCTCCAACCTCAACCTGTCGGTCGAGCCGGGCGATCGCCTGGGCATCGTCGCTGCCAACGGCCGTGGCAAGTCCACCTTGCTGCGCGCCATCTCGGGCAGCTTCGAACCGACCTCGGGTGACATCACCCGTTCGCGCGGGCTGCGGGTCGGCTATGTCGAGCAGGACGTGCCGGCGACCCTGCTGGACGCGACCTTCTACGATGCCGTGCTGCAGGCTCTGCCGGCCGATCAGGCCGAAAGCGAGAGCTGGCGGGTCGACGTCGTGCTTGGTGAACTCGACGTTCCGGAGGAACTGGTTCACAGGCCGCTGTCGAAGCTGAGCGGCGGATGGCAGCGCCTTGCGCTTTTGGCGCGCGTCTGGGTAACCGAGCCCGATATGCTGCTTCTCGACGAACCGACCAACCATCTCGACCTAACCCGCATCGGGCAATTGGAAGGGTGGCTGAATGCCCTGCCGCGCGATGTGCCGGTTGTCATCTGCAGCCACGACCGCGCCTTCCTCGACGCGGTGACCAACAAGACGCTGTTCCTCCGGCCGGAGAATTCACAAAGCTTCTCGCTGCCCTATTCGCGGGCGCGCGAAGCGCTCGATGAGATCGACGCCTCGGACGCCCGCCGTTTCGAAAAGGACATGAAGACGGCCCAGCAACTGCGCCGGCAGGCCGCAAAGCTGAACAATATCGGCATCAACTCCGGTAGCGACCTGCTTGTCGTGAAGACCAAGCAGCTGAAGGAGCGGGCCGAGCGGATCGAAGACAGCGCGCGTCCGGCCCATCTCGAACGATCCGCCGGAACCATCAGGCTGGCAAACCGCGGTACGCATGCCAAGGTGCTGGTGGCGCTCGACGATGCGCCTGTTACCACACCCGACGGTACGTTGCTGTTCAGGACCGGCAAGCTGTGGATACGCCAGGGCGACCGCGTTGTCCTGCTGGGCCGCAACGGTGCCGGCAAGACGCGGCTGGTCAATATGCTCAGGCGCGCCATCGCCCAGCCGGACGTCGCTGTTAATGGCATCAAGGCGACGCCCTCGCTGGTGCTGGGCTACGGCGATCAGGGGCTGTCCGACCTTGCCGACAAGGACAAGCCGATGGACGTGCTGACGCGCCGTTTCGAGCTCGGCGAGCAGCGCGCCCGCAGCTTGCTCGCCGGAGCGGGCATGACCGTCGAGATGCAGTCGAACCCGATCGGTCGTTTGTCGGGCGGCCAGAAGGCGCGCCTCGGCATGCTTGTGCTCAGACTGACCAACCCCAACTTCTACCTGCTCGATGAGCCGACCAACCATCTGGATATCGATGGGCAGGAAACGCTGGAGGCTGAGCTTCTGAAACACGAGGCGAGCTGCCTGCTTGTATCGCACGACCGCAGCTTCGTCCGCGCCACAGGCAACCGTTTCTGGCAGATCGAGAAACGCAGGTTGGTCGAGGTGGAGAGCCCGGAAGGCTTCTTCACCGACGTGGCAAGAAACGGCGCCTAGCCTTTGGCGTGAAAAAAACTGCCGGAGCTTCGGCTTCGGTAGTCTGTTTCGCCGTGCTATCGTCGGCATGACGAGCAATTCGGGAGACCGTCATGCGCTTGAGCTTCACTGCGATCATCCTCGCTGCCGTGACCAGCGCGGCAATGGCCTCGACCGTGACGCTGGAACTGCCGGGCAGTGCACCGGTCGAGCGCAACTCCGTCAGCTACAAATGCGGCGACCAGGCCGTGAAGGCCGAATACGTCAATGCCGGCGACAATTCGCTCGTGGTGCTGACACTCGGCGACCAGACCGTCGTGGCCGTCACCGTGCTGAGCGGCAGCGGTGCGAAATATGCCGGTCAGCAATATGTCTGGTGGACTAAGGGCGACAACGCCGACCTCTACGACCTGATGAAGGGCGAGGACGCTCCGGCGGTGCTGTCGTGCGAGGCGGTGAAGTAGAAGGAAGCTCGGCCTCTCGGTCGAGCTTCTGCATTAGACAGAATTACGCCGTCCCGAACGCGCTCGCGCCGTGGTCGGCACGGCCGACCATCTGGCGGAAGCCGGCGAACAGCTCGCGGCCCATGCCGTGTTCGTTGTCCGAGAGGTCGCAGACGGGCTTTGGCCGCGCGGCGAGTTCGGCCGCCGGCACCAGCACTTCCAGCGTGCCGGTCTCTGCGTCGAGCCGGACGATGTCGCCGTCATGGACGCGGCCGATCGGCCCGCCTTCGAGCGCTTCCGGCGTAACGTGGATAGCTGCGGGCACCTTGCCTGAGGCGCCCGACATGCGGCCATCGGTGACCAGCGCCACCTTGTGGCCGCGGTCCTGCAGAATGCCGAGAACGGTCGTCAGCTTGTGCAGTTCCGGCATGCCGTTGGCCTTGGGGCCCTGGAAGCGGATGACGGCGACGAAGTCGCGGTCGAGCAGGCCAGCCTTGAAGGCGTCGTTGAGTCCCTGCTGGCTGTCGAACACCAGCGCCGGCGCCTCGATGATGCGACGTTCGGGCTTCACGGCTGAGGTCTTGATGATGGCATGGCCGAGATTGCCGCCGAGCACCTTGAGCCCACCCGTGGGTTGGAAGGCCTTTGTGGCGGGTGCCAGCACCTTGTCGTCGCCACTCTCCTTGGGAGCCGCTTCGCGCACGACGGACCCGTCGGCGCCGAGCTTGGCTTCGACGGCATAGGGCCGCAGGCCTTCGCCCCACACGGTCTGCACATCCTCATGTACAAGGCCGGCGTCGAGCAGCTCGCGGATCAGGAAGCCCATGCCACCGGCCGCCTGGAAATGGTTCACGTCTGATAGACCGTTCGGATAGACACGAGCGAGCAGTGGCACCGCATCCGACAGGTCGGAAATGTCCTGCCAGGTCAGGCGGATACCGGCTGCGGCGGCCATGGCGATCAGGTGGATGGTGTGGTTGGTCGAGCCGCCTGTCGCATGCAGGCCGACGACGCCGTTGACCACCGAACGCTCGTCGATCATGCGGCCTACCGGCGTGTAGGCGTTGCCGAGCGCAGTGATCGCCAGCGCCCTCCGGGTCGCCTCGCGGGTCAGCGCGTCGCGCAGCGGCGTGCCCGGATTGACGAAGGAAGCGCCCGGCGTGTGCAGGCCCATGATCTCCATCAGCATCTGGTTGGAGTTTGCGGTGCCGTAGAAGGTGCAGGTACCCGGGCCGTGATAGGACTTGGACTCGGCTTCGAGCAGCTCGGCGCGGCCGACCTTGCCCTCGGCGTAAAGCTGGCGGATCTTGGCCTTCTCGTCATTGGGCAGGCCCGAGGTCATCGGTCCGGCCGGCACGAACACGGCGGGCAGGTGGCCAAAGGTCAGGGCCGCGATCACCAGGCCCGGCACAATCTTGTCGCAGACACCGAGATAGACCGCAGCGTCGAACATGTTGTGGCTGAGGCCGATGGCGGCTGCCATGGCGATCACGTCGCGCGAAAACAGCGACAGCTCCATGCCCGGCTGGCCCTGGGTAACGCCGTCGCACATCGCCGGCACACCGCCCGCCACCTGGGCGATACCGCCGGCTTCGCGCGCTGCGTCCTTGATCAGTTGCGGATAGGTCTCGAACGGCTGATGCGCCGACAACATGTCGTTGTAGGAGGTGATGATGCCGAGATTGGCCACCTTGTCGCCGCCGAGAGCGACTTTTTCCGAAGGGCTGCAGACGGCAAAACCGTGGGCGAGGTTGCCGCAGGACAGAACGCCTCGGTTGGCGGTCTTGCCTGCGGCACTGGTGATGCGGTCGAGATAAATCTCGCGGCTGACCCTCGAGCGTTCGCGGATGCGCTCGGTGATGGCTTGGATGTCTTTCCTGGCGGTCATGGCCTGTCCTTTCAACTCGGAGCCCGAATTGGGGGGAGCTTCGGGCTGGCGCACGGACCGGAATACGGCGCAGCCGATTGCGCCAGGCCATGCTCGATTTCGGCATTCAAGGCGCAGCGGTCCCGGAGGATGCGCGACGCTTGGAGGCGCCCGGTCAGGGCGCCCAGTAGATCTCGGCGGCGCGTGGCGCCTGGTCGAGCACGGTGCGGATCGGCAACGGCCTTTCGGCGGCAAGTGCTGCCTCGATGACGTTGCGCTTTTCAGCGCCTTCGATGTGCACGATGACAAGTCCGGCGCCGATGAGCGCAGGCAGCGTCAGCGTCAGCCGCGTCTCGCCGGCACTTTCGGAATGCACCGGCATGACAAGCCGCGATGATGCCGGGTCGAGCAGGGCTTCAAGCCCCTGGGCATCGGGAAAGAACGAGGCGGTGTGGCCATCTGCACCCATGCCCAGGATCGCGGCGTCGAGCGGCCAGGGCAGGGACCTCAGCTTGATATCGGCGAGGTCCGCGCCCTCTTCTACTGACGCCGCTTCATGAAACAGCGGCGCGAAGCGCGCGCCCGCCGCTTCGTTCTGCAACAGGCTGGCCTTGGCAAGTGCTGCATTGGAGCGCGGCGAGCTTTCCGGCACGAACCGTTCGTCGACCAGCGTCACCGTGACCTTGCTCCAGTCGAGCACCTGTTTCGACAGGGCCGCGAAGAAGCGGCCGGGCGTGGTGCCGCCCGACACGGCGAGGAATGCCGTGCCACGACTGATGATTGCAGCCTTCAAGGTGTCGGCCACCTTGGCGGCAAGGCCTGCCGCCAGTTCGTCCCTTGTCTCGAATTCGTTCCAGCGAGGGGCTGCCATGGCGCTCAATTGCTCTCGTGCCAGGTGCGGCCATCGCGCTCGATCAGCGCGATCGACGCCGACGGGCCCCAGGTGCCGGCGGTGTAGCCCTGGGCTTCCTGGCGGCTGCCTTCCCAGGCGTGCTGGATCGGGTCGATCCACTTCCACGCGGCCTCGACCTCGTCGCGGCGCATGAACAGCGTCTGGTTGCCGCGTACCACGTCCATGATCAGGCGCTCATAGGCGTCAGGTGCGCGGCCGTCGAAGGACTGGGCAAAGCTCATGTCGAGCGGGATCTGGCGCAGGCGCATGCCGCCCGGGCCCGGATCCTTGATCATGATGTACTGCTTCACGCCCTCGTCGGGCTGCAGGCGGATGACCAACTGGTTGTTGAAGATCGGCCCGGCACTCTCGCCGAAGATCGAGTGCGGGATCGGCTTGAACTCGATGACGATCTCGGAGACGCGGGAGGCCAGCCGCTTGCCGGTGCGCAGGTAGAACGGCACGCCGGCCCAGCGCCAGTTGGCGATCTCGGCCTTGATGGCAACGAAAGTCTCGGTGGTGCTCTCGGCGCCCAGCTCCTCGATGTAGCCCTTGACCGGGCCGCCGGCAGAGGCGCCGGCGCGGTATTGGCCGCGCACCGTCTGCTTGGGGGCCTCGTTGCCGTTGACCCGCTTCAGCGCGTTCAGCACCTTGAGTTTTTCGTCGCGCACCGCATTGGCCTCCATCGAGGCAGGCGCCTCCATGGCGACGAGGCAGAGCAACTGCAGCATATGGTTTTGCACCATATCGCGCAGCGCGCCGGCCTTGTCGTAATAGGTGACGCGGTCTTCGAGGCCGACGGTTTCGGCAACCGTGATCTGCACATGGTCGATATGGGCAGAGTTCCACAGCGGTTCGTAGAGCGCGTTGGCGAAACGCAGCGCCATGAGGTTCTGCACCGTCTCCTTGCCTAGATAATGGTCGATGCGGAAAATCTGGTGTTCGCCGAAGTCGTCGCCGATGGTGTCGTTCAGCGCCTTCGCCGATTCGAGGTCGCGGCCGATCGGCTTCTCGACGACAATGCGCGAATCCGGCGTGATCAGCTTGTGCTGCTTGAGATTGTCGGAGATATCGCCAAACAGGCTGGGCGAGACGGCAAGGTAGAAGACGCGGATGCGCTTGCTGTCGGCCACCGATTTCTTGAGGTCCTCGAAGCCGTCGCCCGACTTGGCGTCGACTGTGACGTAGCTCAACCGGTCGAGGAAAGTCGCGAGTTCCTTTTCCTCGATGTATTCTGGCTTCACGTGGTCGGAGATCGCTTTCTTGGCGAAGGCGCGGAACTCCTTGTCGTCCATCTTGGTGCGCGACGCGCCGATGATGCGTGTCGGCTCGGAGAACTGGTGGTCGCGCTGGCGGTGATAGAGCGCCGGCAAGAGCTTGCGTTCCGACAGGTCGCCGGTGCCCCCGAAAATGATGAAGTCGAAAGGATCGACGGGGATGATCTGGCTGGTCATGATCGTTCCAATTTCAAGACGATTTTCGCGTCGCCGCCTGATATATTCTAATCGATTTAAAAGCGCTAGTGCAAAAGCCGGCACCACGCTGTTCACAGTTTCGTTTTCGGCTCCGCGAATGGCTTGCCGAACATAGGGCTTCGGCGCGCCAAAATCCAAAGGAGAAGCCACTGGTCCGATCCTTTGTCATGGGCTGACCGGGGGCAAGCATTGCCGCTTGTAGCTGTGGCGGCTAGACCGGAAGCGAAGAACGAGATGGGGCGGAAGACGATGCGTCTGAAAGACAAGGTTGCGATCATCACCGGTTCAGCCGCCGGTTTCGGCGAGGGCATGGCCAAGCGTTTTGCCGAGGAAGGCGCCAAGGTCGTTGTCGCCGACCTCAACACGAGGGAAGCCGAACGCGTTGCCGCCGAGATCGGCGACAATGCGATCGCGGTCACGACAGACGTCTCACTCAAGCCCGAATTCGACGAACTCGTCTACGCCGCCAAGAGCGCCTTCGGCCGCATCGACATCATGGTCAACAATGCCGGCTACACCCACCGCAACGGCGACATGATCGATGTCGAGGAGGAGGTCTTCGACCTGATCACCGCCGTCAACATGAAGGCGATCTACCACGCTGCCCGAGCAGTCGTGCCGATCATGGAGCGGCAGGGTGGCGGCGTGATTTTGACCACGGCGTCGACCGCGGGGCTGAGGCCGCGACCGGGTCTCACCTGGTACAACGCCTCGAAGGGCTGGGCGATCACCGCCACCAAGTCGATGGCTATCGAGCTCGCGCCGAAAAACATCCGCGTCAACTGCCTCTGCCCGGTCGCCGGCGAGACCGGCATGCTGGAGAAATTCATGGGTGCCGACACGCCGGAGATCCGCGAAAAATTCCGCTCGTCGATCCCGCTCGGCCGCTTCTCGACGCCGCTCGACATCGCCAATGCTGCCCTGTTCCTCGTCTCCGACGAAGCCGCGCTGATCACGGGCGTGGCCATGGAAGTGGACGGCGGGCGCTGCATTTGAGCGTTTCTGCCGCGAGGTAACCGCGCATTCGGCGTTGAATCGAGGCTGTGGAGCTTGACCGGCTGGCCTCAAACCCTATTCCAATGATGCAAGACCGATAGGGGACGCCATGCACAAGGTTGCGATCAGCGGTACCGGCATCTTCACGCCGGAGGAAGTCATCACCAACGCCGAGTTGGTGGCCTCCTACAATGAATATGCCCACCGCCAGAACAGGCTGCACGCCGACGCCATCGAGGCCGGCGAGCGCGAGCCGATGGCGATGTCTTCGGAAGAATTCATCGTCAAGGCATCAGGCATCGAGCGCCGCCATGTCGTCTCCAAGTTCGGCATCCTCGATCCTGGCATCATGCACCCGGTTCTGGCCGAGCGCGCCGAGGACGAGCTGTCGTTGATGGCCGAGATTTCGGTCAAGGCGGCCGACAAAGCGATGAAGAAGGCCGGGCTCGCCGCCCAGGACATCGACGCCGTCATCTGTGCCGCCTCCAATCACGAGCGCGCCTATCCGGCCATCGCCATCGAGGTGCAGCAGGCGCTCGGCATCAAGGGCTTCGCCTTTGACATGAACGTCGCCTGTTCTTCGGCGACCTTCGGCATCCAGCTTGCATCAGACATGATCCGCACCGGTTCGGCGCGTGCGATCCTGATGGTCAATCCGGAGATCACCTCGGGCCATCAGGAATGGCGCGACCGCGACTGCCATTTCATTTTCGGCGATGTCTGTACTGCGGTCGTGCTGCAGCGCGCCGACGAGGTGAAGTCGGAAAACGCCTATGAGGTGCTGGCCACCCGCTGCCTCACCGAGTTCTCCAACAACATCCGCAACAACAATGGCTTCCTGCGTCGCACGCGCGAAGGCCATATGGTCGACCGCCGCGACATGCAGTTCCACCAGGAGGGTCGCAAGGTCTTCAAACAGGTGGTGCCGATGGTGGCCGAACTGATGCTAGGCCATCTCACTGAGCAGGGCATCGAGCCGCAAAGCCTGTCGCGGCTGTGGCTGCACCAGGCCAACAAGGGCATGAACGACTTGATCGGTTCGAAGGTGTTGGGGCGCGAGCCGAGCCGTGAGGAACAGCCCAACGTGCTGCAGGATTACGCCAACACCTCGTCGGCCGGTTCGATCATCGCGTTTTCGAAGTTCTCCGACGACCTGCCCGCTGGCAGCCTCGGCGTCATCTGTTCCTTCGGCGCCGGTTACTCGGCCGGCTCCGTCATCGTCAGGAAAATGTGAGCCGTCCCTCGGCGAATACTGGCATCGCCTGACTGTCGATCGGTCGCTGTAATGTGCGGGCAATCTTCGCCGCCTAGCTGCGCTCATCGATCACGGGAACAGGTTCTTGATGTCCGCATCTCTGCTGCGCTTCGGCGCGTCCGCCGTCCTTGCCGCATTTGTCGTATCGGGCTGCGTCTCAGACACCATGAGGGATCATATCGGCCGGCCCGTCGACGAATTGGTCTATGAGTATGGCCCGCCGAGCGGCGTGCTCGATCTCGGGCAAGGCGAGCGTGCCTATCAGTGGCGCAACCTGTCGCGCCCTGGCGTGCCGCGCCGGCCGTATGGCGACGACTTCGACGATTATGGCAGTCGCGGCGGCTATGACGGTTCGGCGCGGCCGGGTAGGGGCATTGACGGCTGCTTCTACACCTTCCATGCGCGCTGGTCCGGCCGCTGGTACGTGACCGGCTTCCAGAAGCCCGAGCCCCATTGCGAATAGAGGCAGAGCCTGGAAATGCGTATCCTTCTCGTCGAGGACGAACCAGAGATGGCCTCGACCTTGCTGGCCGCCCTCAAGCGCCGGCAGGTCGTTGTCGACCATGCCCCCAACCTGGCCGACGCGCTGGCGATTGCCGAGCTTGGTACCTATGACGCGATCGTGCTCGACCGTCGCTTGCCGGACGGTGAAGGCCTCGACTTGATCCCAAGGCTGCGGGCGATGCGCATCACCGCACCCGTGCTGATGCTGACGGCTCTTGGTGCGCTTGACGACAGGGTCGCCGGGCTCGACGCGGGCGCCGACGATTATCTGACCAAGCCTTTTGCCGTCGAGGAGTTGATGGCGCGGCTGCGGGCCTTGCGCCGACGGGCAGTCGTATTGCAGGCAAATCACGCGATTGTCGGCCAGCTGGCTTTCGACTTCGAGCATTGCGAAGCCCTTGTCTCAGAAAAGGTCCTCGATCTCCCGCGGCGCGAGCTACTGGTACTTGAGGCCTTGATGCGCCGCCCTGAACGGACGGTTCTCCGCGCCACCCTTGAGGAACATGTCTACGCGCTCGGCGACGAGATCGGCTCCAATGCTCTGGATGCCCACATGTCGCGCCTGCGCCGCAAGCTCGATGAGGCCGATGCCGGCGTCGAGATCCGGGCGATCCGCAACCTGGGCTACCTGCTGAGGGCGGTGGAATGAAGGGGCGGTCGCTCCAGTGGCATCTTGTCCGTCGCCTGATCCTGCTTCAGGCGGCGACTTTGTCGCTCTTCGTCGTGCTGCTGTGGATCGTGGCCTTCATGCTCGAGCCGCGCGTCATCAGCGACAATGAGAATGCCGCCAACGTGATTGCGGAGGCCGTAGACCGCGACGCCTCCCGGAAGCTTGTCGTCAAGGAAACTTCTGACGTTACCGCATTACGCGCCAGCTTCCCGAATGTCTGGGCCATCGTGCGCGACGCCAAGGATGAGGCATTCGTCCTTGGCCAGGTGCCGGATGCGTTCACCGACGCGGCCGTCCGCGTTCCGATGACGCTGGACCACAGTTGGCTGTATTTTCCGGCGGTGGATGTACGGCCGGACGCCTTCGTGGCCAACCGGAACGGTCCTGCCGGCCGCGTCCAGATTCTTGTCTCGACGATCCATTCGCGCGTGGAGCAGGGGCCCGAGCTCAACTTCAATCTTGGCCTCGATGGTGCCCGCAATCCCGACGGCACCTTCGCCTGGTACGACATGGGGCCGGTGCTGGCGATGATCCTGGTGCTGATGCTGGCGCCCTTCTTCATCGTCATGGGCGTGACCACGCTGGTCACCACCCCTGCAGTGGTGCGGCGCTCCCTCGCTGGCCTTGTCGCCACCGCAAGTCAGGCCAAGGATATCGACATCGACAACCGTGCGGTGCAACTGCCCACCGCCCAGGTGCCCAACGAGATCGCGCCGCTGGTCGACGCCTTCAACCTGGCGCTTGCCCGTCTTGGCGAAGGCTACGATCGGCGCAACCGCTTCCTCACCGACGCCGCCCACGAGCTGCGCACGCCGATTGCCATCCTGCGCACCAGGGCAGAACTTCTACGCGACGATCCAGAGAGCCGCCATCTGGTCCAGGATATCGAACGTCTCTCCCAGCTCGCCCAGCAACTGCTCGACCGGCAGGTGCTGGACTATCAGACCGGCTCGCGCGAGGCGATCAATCTGGTCGGCTTCGTCGGCGACATTACTGCCGACTTCGCTCCGCTGGCTTTCCGCGCCGGCTATGATCTGTCGTTCGAGCCGGCGGCAGGCCCGGTCATGGTCGAGGTCAGGCCCTCGCAGATCCGCCAGGCGATCACCAATCTCCTGCGCAACGCCATCGACCATGGCGGCGGCAGCGGCACGATTTCCGTGGTGGTCGATGCAACAGGCGGCATCGAGATCCGCGACGAGGGCCCCGGCATCCCCAAGGACGAACACGAACGGGTCTTCGAACCGTTCTACCGGCTCAAGCCGCGTTCCCACGGTGCCGGCCTCGGCCTCAATCTGGCGCGCGAGATCGCCCGCCTGCATGGCGGACGCATCGACATCCTGTCGGGGCCGTGGCGTGGCGCGCGCATCCGCATCCAGCTGCCGCTGGTTTCGGCATAGGCATTGCGGGAAATACGCTGAGCCGGTCCGTCATCGTCGGTCGGTAGCCGTGGGAGCCGGCTCAGGCGCCGCGCAGCCGGTCCACCACCCGCTCGGCCATGTTTTCACAACGCCAGCCATTGAACGGGAACAGTTCGGCAAAGCCGGCCGACAGTCGCCTTTCGATTGCCGAGCGCATCAGCCGGCGCGCCCTGAACAGGCGCGTCTTCACCGTCTCCGGCCTCAGCGACAGCTGCGAGGCCGTTTCCTCGACGCTGAGTTCCTCGACGTCGCGCAGGATGAAGACGACGCGGAAAATCTGCGGCAGTTCGTCGATGGCATCCTCGAGCAGTTCCCGTGCCTGGCTGCGCCCGGTCTCTGCATCGGCATCGGGCGGCGTCAGAGACGTTGGAAACATGACCACGCGGCCTCCATCCGCCGCCGCTTTGGTTTCGAGGTCTTCGATGTTGTCGGCCGGTCGCCGACGGCGGATGCGGCCCAGCGCTTCGTTGAGCGCGATCCGCGTCAGCCAGGTCGAGAACGCTGCGTCACCCTTGAAGCTGTCCAGCCTTGTGAAGGCTTTAACATAGGCCTCCTGCACCACGTCCTCCGCTTCCGCGTCGTTACGCACGACCGCGCGGGCGGCACGGAACAGGCGCTGGTTGTTGCGCTTGATCAATACGCGGATGGCGCTCTCGCCGCCGCTGCGGGCGAGCGTCACGAGCTCTTTGTCGTCGAGGCCTTCCACGTCGATCGGCTTGTGCAGTGTTGCGATCTGCATGGCCATCTCCCTTGCCGCGAGCCGGTGCTCAACTGCGGCGGATCACGCCCTTTGCGATGATGTCCTGGACATCGGGAAACCCGTTCAATGCGATATCAGGCAGCGGTGTCAGCGTCGGGTCGACCGCTGCGGGCGCAGACTGCGGCGGCGTTCCAACGACGATGCGGCCGACCATGCCCGCATGTTCGTGCGGCACGCAGTAGTAATCATACACCCCTGGTACAGTCAGGGTCACGGCGAAGGATTGGCCCGGCAGCAGATAGTCCGAGTTCCACGGCTTGGCGCCGGCGGGAATGCGCAGCGGCCGGTCGAAGACATCAGGGTGATAGGATGTCGTGGTGTGTGAATTCGCCGGATCGTGGTTCGTCCAGCGCACCGTCTGGCCCGGCTCTATGCGAACGCCCCAAGGATCGAACCACACATGCGCGCCATCGTCCTTGCCGCGCATTTCGATTTCGACGGAGGGGCCGACAGCGAATGCCGGCCGCGCCAGAAGCACGGCGAAGAAAAGGCCCCCGCCGGCTTCGATCATCGCTCTGCGCGTGAGGCTCATTTGGCCACCCGTGCCTCGTCGGTCTTGCTCACATGCCATAGCACGACATGGACATGCGGCTCCTCCACTCCTGGGTGGCCGGCATTGTAATAGACGCTGACGTGGTCGACATTGCCGCCCGGCGACGACAGGTCGTCGAAGCGCTTGTTCGGATTGAGGTCCTTGATCGGCAGCATGTAGATGGTGCTGACCAGCTTGCCGCCATGGTCATAAGCAAGGAAGGGACCCGCCGGCAGCGTCGCCGGGTCGACGAACAGCTGGCCCATGCCGGGCAGGAAGTCGGGCAGCTTGACCAGGCTGCTCACCGCCTTGAAGGCTCCGGGAGGCGGGGCCTTGCCGACATCGGCGGCAAGCACCGGAAACGACCCGGCCAGCAAAACGGCGAGTGCGAAGGGGACCATTTTCATATCGATATCTCCCTGCTGAGTGCCACCGCACGACGCGGCGGTTTCAGCCATTGGATGCCGGTTTTCGAAAAAGGTTCCCGCAAAAGCTGTGGCGGAGCGTTTGCTTCGCTGCTTGCAATGTCTGTGCAATCTTGCGCGGCTAGCTGCCGGACTGACAAACAGCACCGGGGTGAAACATGCCTTTCTGCAATGCCCGTCGCCTGGCAGGCGCCGCTTTGGTCGCCGCCGCAGCCATCCTTGCCGGTTGCGCGTCCGACATGATGAAGAGCTACATCGGCCAGCCGGTCGAATCTGTCATCATCGACTACGGTCCGCCGATCGCCGTTCTCGAGCTCGGTCGCGGCGAGCGCGCCTATCAATGGCGCAAGGTGTCGACCAATGTCGTCTCCGGCTCGACCAGTGGCGAGATCAGGGACACAAGGCGCGGCACCCGTTATGAAGAGACCACCACGCCCGGCTATGTCGAGGAGCAGGAGTGCTTCTACACCTTCTATGCGCGCAATTCGGGTGGCCGCTGGTACGTCACCAATTTCCGCCAGCCGAAACTCGAATGCGAGTAACTGGGCCAAGAACCTTGATCCGTCCAGGCGTATGACACGGCGGGCACGGCACGCCATCTGCCCATGAAGGCCATCTCGTGAAGGAACGTGCACATGCGCATCATGCTGCTTGAGGACGAACCGGAAATGGCCTCGGTGCTGAAGACCGCACTGGAGCGCCGCAACGTCATCGTCGACCATGTGGCGACCATTGCCGACGCCGAGGCCGCAGCCGAGTTCGGCCAATATGATGCCGTCGTGCTCGATCGCCGCCTGCCCGACGGCGAAGGGTTGGACCTGATCCCCAAGCTGCGCGCCTTGCGGGTCGAAGCGCCGATCCTGATGCTGACGGCGCTCGGCAGCATCAACGACCGCGTCGTCGGCCTCAACGCAGGGGCCGACGACTATCTGTCCAAGCCCTTTGCCATGGAAGAGCTGATGGCGCGGCTGCGCGCGCTCTACCGCCGTCCAGTGGTGTCGAGGGCCGAACAGGTGGTGGTTGGCCGGTTGACCTACGATTTCGGCCACCACGAGGCGACTGTCGGCGACAGGCCGCTGGAACTGTTGCGGCGCGAGCAGCTGGCGCTGGAGGCGCTGATCCGCCGGCCCGGTCGGGCGGTGCTGCGTGCCACGCTGGAAGAGTCGGTCTATGCCATGGACGACGAGATCGGCTCCAACGCGCTCGACGCCCATGTCTCGCGCTTGCGCCGCAAGCTGGAGGAGGTCTCGGCCGGGGTCGAGATCCGCGCCATCCGAAACCTCGGCTACCTGCTGCGCGCCACCGCATGAGCAAGCCTCGCCGGCGATCGCTGCAGTGGGTCCTTGTCCGCCGCCTCATCCTGCTGCAGGCGGCGATGCTGATCGCCTTCATCGCGCTGCTTTGCGCGGTGCTCTTCATTGCCCAGCCTCGTCTGATCGTCGACAACGAGGCGGCGATCGGCCTGATTGCCGAGGCATTGAAGCGCGATCCGGATGGAAAGCTCGTGGTCGACGACACCCCGGAGCTGCGGACGTTCCGCCAGGATTTTCCGCATCTCTGGTTCATTGCCCGTAACGACAAGGGCGAGGTGCTGCGCCAGGGTGAAGTCCCCGACGCCTATGCCAAGGATACGGGCGATCTGTTGAAGGGCATCGACAAGGCAGTGCTCGCCTTCAAGAAGGGCCTGAATCTGCCCGAGGCGATGCTGCGCAATGTCGACACCCGCGCTGGCCGCGCGCAGATCGTTGCCTCCACTGTCTCGTCGCGTGGCCAGACCGACGGCCTCGAGATCAACATCGATGCCGATTTCGACGTTGCACGTTATCCTGATGGAAGCCCGATCTGGATCCGGGTCGTTCCCATATTGGCAATCGTCGTGCTGATCATGCTGTCACCGATCATCATCGTCATGGGCGTGACGACGCTGGTCACAACACCTGCGGTGGTGCGCCGCTCGCTGGCTGGCCTCGTTGCCACCGCCAGTCAGGCCAAGCACATCGATATCGACAACCGTGCTGTGCAACTGCCGACCGAGCAGGTACCGACCGAAATCGCACCGCTGGTCGACGCCTTCAATAATGCGCTCGCTCGCCTCGGCGAAGGTTACGACCGGCGCAACCGCTTCCTCACCGACGCCGCCCACGAACTGCGTACGCCCATCGCCATCCTGCGCACCAGGGCCGAACTCCTGCGCGACGATCCCGAGAGCAGGCGGCTGCTCAAGGACATCGAACGGTTGTCGAACTTGGCCCAGCAACTGCTGGACAGGCAGGTGCTGGACTACGCCTCCGGGCCGCTCGAGCGCGTAGATCTGGTCGATTTCGTCCGCAACATCACGGCCGATTTTGCGGCACTTGCGATTGGCGCCGGCTACGACCTGTCCTTCGAACCCGCGGCCGCGCCGGTTTGGGTCGAAATCAGGCCCTCGCAGATACATCAGGCGATCGCCAACCTGCTGCGCAACGCCATTGACCACGGTGGCGCCTCAGGCACGATATCGGTGCTGGTCGACGCCACTGCCGGCATCGAAATCCGCGACGACGGGCCCGGCATTCCCGACAGCGAGCACGAGCGTGTCTTCGAGCCGTTCTATCGCCTGAGGCCGCGCTCCAGCGGCGCCGGGCTTGGGCTCAATCTGGCCCGCGAAATCGCCCGTCTGCACGGCGGCCGCATCGACATCCTGTCAGGCCCATGGCACGGCGCACGCGTCCGCATCCAGCTTGCGCTGGCAAAAGTCGAGGCAGGCGCCGCTTCTTAGGCGGCTCCTGCTTTACCAGCCTTAGATCCGGTCCCTAAGGGCAAACCAGTTGAGCGCGAGAAACAGCAGCGGCGCGCGGAAGCGACGGCCGCCGGGGAAAGGTGGAATCTTCAGCTCCTCGATCAGTTTCAGCCGGTTGCGGTTGCCGGTCACGGTTTCGGCGTAGAGTTTGCCGAAGAAGTTGGACAGCATCACGCCGTGGCCGGAATAGCCGCCGACAGAAATGACATTCGGCATCACCTCGCGGACAAAGGGTTTGCGCGGCACGGTGATGCCGACATAGCCACCCCAGCCATGGGTGATCTCCACGTCCTTCAGTTGCGGGTAGATCTCGGTGATCTGCTTGCGGATGTGGATATGGATGTCCTTGGGATCGTTGACCGCGTAGATCTCGCGTCCGCCAAACAGCAGCCGGCCATCCGTCGACTTGCGGAAATAGCGCACCACGAAGCGGGAATCGTCGACCGACTCGCCACCGGGAATGACCGATGAATTCGAACCCAACGGCACCGTTGCGCCGATGAAGGAGCCGATCGGCATGATGTGGGAGGCGCTGATCGGCTCGAGCTTGCCGCCATAAGCGTTGGTCGCGATCAGGCATTTTTGGGCGGTAATGGTTCCGCGCGCGGTCGTCACCACAACCTTGCCGCCCTGCGAGGTGATACCGGTCGCCGGTGTCTTCTCGAAGATATGTGCGCCAGCAGCGGCCGCGACGCGGGCCGTTCCGATGACTAGCTTGAGCGGGTGGATATGGCCGGTTCCGCTGTCGCGCGTGCCGCCATAATAATGCGTCGAGCCCAAGCGCTCAGCCGTTTCCTGCGCATCCATGAACGCGATATGCGGATAATCGAAGCGGCTCGCCATGATCTCGGCATGGGCCTTGTAGTCGTCGACATAACGCGGCTTGTGCGCCACCGACATCTGGCCAGGCACGTAGTCGATGTCGATATCGTTGGCGGCCGAAAATTCGAGCAGGTGCGCCTTGGCCTCTTCGGCGAAGTCGAACAACGCCTTGGCGCGGGTGAGACCGTAGTCGCTTTCGAGTTCTTCGGCCCAGGCCCGCTGGCCCGTGCCCATCTGGCCGCCATTGCGGCCCGAAGCGCCGTCGCCGAAGCGACAGGCCTCGATCAGCACGACATTGGTGCCGGATTTGGCGAGATGCACGGCAGCCGACAGGCCGGTGAAGCCGCCGCCTATGATGACGACGTCGGCCTGCCTGTCACCGTCGAGAACGGGATATTCGGGGCGCGGACCAGAGGTGTCTTCGTACCAGGACACACCGGGGGAAATGGGAGACTGATAGGGCATGATGCGGAGAGGGTTCCGGGATTGCAGGTAGCGAACAGGGAACAGTGAGTAGCGAATAGGGATATCAGCGCTTCTATTCCCTACTCGCTATTCGCTTCTTCCTTCACACGTTGAGCAACAAGTACTCACGCTCCCACGGGCTGATCACTTCCATGAAGGTCTCGAACTCGGCACGCTTGATGGCCGCGTAGGTCGAGGCGAAGGATTTGCCGAGCATGGTCGCCAGTTCGTCGTCTGCCTCGAACAGGTCGACGGCCTCCAGCAGGCCGCGCGGCAGGTCGATCTCGTCCTCGTTGGCCGTGGTCAGGACGGGCGGCTCGGCCGGCAGCTTGTTGTTCATGCCGATCAGGCCGCAGGCCAGTGATGCCGCGAGTGCGAGATAGGGGTTGGCGTCCGAGGACGGGATGCGGTTTTCGACACGCCGCCCGGCCGGGTCCGATCGGGGCACGCGGAAGGCCGTGGTGCGATTGTCGTAGCCCCATTTGTTGTTGACGGGGGCTGACGCAGCCTGGGTCAGCCGGCGGTAGGAATTGACGTAGGGAGCAAGCATCACCAGCGCGTTCGGCACATGCTTCTGCATGCCGCCGATGAAGTGGGTGAAGGCTTCCGTCTCCGCGCCGTCCTCGGCGGTGAAGATGTTCTTGCCGGTCTTCTTGTCGACGATCGACTGGTGGATGTGCATCGCCGAGCCTGGTTGGCCCTGGATGGGCTTGGCCATGAAGGTGGCATAGGTGTCGTGTTTCAGCGCCGCCTCGCGGATCGTGCGCTTGAACATGAACACCTGGTCGGCGAGTTCGATCGGGTCGCCGTGACGCAGGTTGATCTCGAGTTGGCCGGCACCTTCTTCGTGGATCAGCGTATCGATCTCCAGGCCCTGCGCCTCGGAGAAATGGTAGATGTCATCGATGAGTTCGTCGAATTCGTTGACGCCGGCAATCGAATAGCCGGCACCGCCACCGATGGGGCGGCCAGAGCGTCCGACCGGCGGGGTCAGCGGATAATCCGGATCCGGGTTCTTGCGAACGAGGTAGAACTCGATTTCCGGCGCGACCACGGGCTTGAGCCCGAGCTTGTCATAAGCCGCCACCACGCGCTTCAGCACGTTGCGTGGCGTGAACTCGACGTTGCGTCCGTCCTGGTGGACGAGGTCGCAGATCACCTGCGCGGTCGGATCGTCCTCCCACGGCACCACGGACAGCGTCGAGAGATCGGGCACCAGCTTCAGGTCGCCATCGTCTTCAGGATATTCGAAGCCGTTGCCGTTCTCCGGGTAGTCGCCCGAGATCGTCATCATGAACGGCGCCGATGGCAGCGCCAGCGACGTGTTGGAGGTGAATTTGCTCGACGGCATCATCTTGCCGCGGGCAACGCCGGCCTGGTCAGGCGTGATGCACTCTATGTCTTCGATACCGCGCCATTCGAGCCATTCGGAGGCTTCCTTCCAGTTCTTGACGCCACGCTTGTTCTTCACAAAAGCGGGCGTGCGGGCGCGAGCCCCCCGAGTGGTCGGACGGACTTCCTTCTTTGCAGGCGGCATCATTCACCAGATTGTCGTTGCAGATTGCCGAGTATAGCCGTGCCCCATGAAATAAGAAAAGGGGGGCAAGTGGCCGATTCTGCTTGGATTCTGACGCCGATAAGCTGGTTTTTGCCCGATTTTCGGCCTAGAGCACGGCCATGACATCAGCCCCCCGCGACCTCACCACTATCGGATTCGACGCCGACGACACGCTTTGGCAGAACGAGCAGTTCTTCCGCATGACGGAAAAGCACTTCGCCGAACTGCTGGCAGAACATGGCGAGGAAGAACAGCTGAAGGCGCGGCTGCTGGAGGCCGAGAAGCGCAACCTTGGCGCTTATGGTTTCGGCATCAAGGGCTTCACCCTGTCGATGATCGAGACCGCCATCGAAGTCACCGACGGTCGTGTCCCTGCCAATGTCATCAGGCAGATCCTCGCCGCCGGCCGCGACATGCTGAGCCACCCGATCGAAACACTGCCCCATGTCCACGACACGTTGGAAGCGCTCGCCGGACGCTATCGCCTGGTGCTGATCACCAAGGGCGACCTGTTCGACCAGGAGCGCAAGCTGGCGCAGTCGGGGCTCGGCGATTTCTTCAACGCCGTCGAGATCGTCAGCGACAAGTCGAAGCCGACCTATGAGCGCATCTTCGCCCGCCATGGCGATGGGGCGGCCCGAAGCATGATGATCGGCAATTCACTGAAGTCCGACGTCGTGCCGGCGATCGAGGCGGGCAGTTGGGGCGTCTACATTCCCCACGACCTGACCTGGGCCTACGAGCATGTCGATGAACCGACTGCAGCCGAACGCTTCCGCAAGCTCCGGCATCTCGGCGAACTGTCGGAATTGATCCGCAACCTGTAGCTCAGGCTCGGCCGACGAGTCTTTCCACGACGGGCTGCAGCCGCTCGGGCGTGATCGGCTTGGCGATCACGATGTCGACGGCGCTCGACAGCGACAGGCTTTCGGGTGTGCCCGGCTTGGTCGACAACAGGATCACCGACGGCAGCCTGGTGCCGGTCTCGAGCCTGAGCGACATGATCGACGCCATCAGCCCGTCGCAGTCCCTGTTGTCGCTGCCGCCGTCGAGGATGACGGTGCCCGGGGCGAATTTGTGCAGCGCGGCCGCCGCCGTATCAGGGCCTTCTGCCACGGGTTTCAGCCCCGAGCGTTCGACGATCTTGGCGACGACGACACGGTTGATTGGCGAGCGTCCGACCACGAGCACCTGATGGAGGTCGGCAGAGCGCGGAGCCTGCGGGTCCCGCATGCGCGAAATCTCGTCCGGGCCGCGGCCCGGATTTGGTTCATTCCGTTTCATTGGCGCTACCGACTGCTCTGGGGGGGGCGTTGTTCAATGCGTGGTTGCGTTCGGTCTCTTACGTTCGCGTCATGTATGCGAAGTGTCAAGCGCAGGTCGGGAAACGGCATTCGACTTTAGTCGTAGAGGGGGCGGATCGCACGAGCTTGTCCCCCGAAAACACAGAACCCGCCCGCAGCAGGGCTGCGGACGGGTTCCGTGGGGGCATGCCGGAAGGGTTAGCCGTGCGGCTGCTGGGTGACTATGACGGGGATCAGCAGATCACCCCAGTTGCCGTTGCCCCCATGGTGACGGGCCGAGCGGACCAGTTCCACCGACACGCCTGCCTCGACCGCCTTCATGACCGACTGGTTCAGCCGGTGCAGGTCGTTGGCGACGATGCGGATCACGGCCTGCTGGTCGGCGCTCATCGTGGTCGCCTGTTCTTCGGCTCGTTCCTTGACACGGGTGCGCGGTGCCATTGTGGTTCTCCTCGGAGTGTTGCCTGTGCCCCTGCGGGGCGTTCCTCTGGCTGGTGTCCGGAGGCTGTTGTGCCTCCGGAGCTGTCGCTTGTGCCCCAGGCCTATTCGGCCGCCGGGCGGAACTGTTCGTGTTCGGTCGATTCATGCATCGCGGTCGTCGAAGACTTGCCGCCGGTGATCGCCATCGACACGGCGTCGAAGTAGCCGGTGCCGACTTCGCGCTGGTGCTTGGTCGCGGTGTAGCCGTTCACCTCGGCTGCGAATTCCGCCTCCTGCAGCTCCGAATAGGCGGCCATCTGGCGATCCTTGTAGCCGCGGGCCAGCTCGAACATGCCGAAGTTGAGCTGGTGGAAGCCAGCCAGCGTGATGAACTGGAACTTGTAGCCCATCGCACCCAGCTCGCGCTGGAACTTGGCGATCGTCGCGTCGTCGAGGTTCTTCTTCCAGTTGAATGATGGCGAGCAGTTGTAGGCCAGCTTCTTGCCCGGATGTGCCTTGTGCACGGCCTCGGCGAACTTCTTGGCCTGGGCGAGGTCCGGCTTGCCGGTCTCCATCCAGATCAGGTCGCAGAACGGAGCGTAGGCGATGGCGCGGGCAATGCACGGCTCGATGCCGTTCTTGACCTGATAGAAGCCTTCCACCGTGCGGCCGGCATCCTTGTCGACGAAGGGCTGGTCGCGCTCGTCGATGTCGGAGGTCAGAAGCTTGGCGGCCTCGGCGTCGGTGCGGGCGACGATCAGCGTCGATGTGCCCATCACGTCGGCTGCGAGACGCGCGGCGTTCAGGTTGCGGATGTGGGCCGCGGTCGGGATCAACACCTTGCCGCCGAGATGGCCGCACTTCTTTTCCGAAGCCAGCTGATCCTCGAAGTGGACGCCTGCGGCACCCGCCTCGATGAAGGCCTTCATGATCTCGAAGGCGTTGAGCGGACCGCCGAAGCCGGCTTCAGCGTCGGCCACGATCGGAGCGAACCAGGTATCAACCGACAGACCCTTGCCTTCGGAGGTCTCGATCTGGTCGGCGCGCTGCAGCGTGCGGTTGATGCGCTTGACCAGTTCGGGTGCAGCGTTGGCCGGGTAGAGCGACTGGTCGGGGTACATGGCCGATGCGGTGTTGGCGTCGGCTGCGACCTGCCAGCCCGAGAGGTAGATGGCCTTCAGGCCGGCGCGGACCTGCTGCATCGCCTGGTTGCCCGACATGGCGCCCAGCGCGTTGACGAAATCTTCCTCGTGGATCAGCTTCCACAGGCGGTTGGCGCCCATCTCGGCGAGCGTCTGCTTGATCTGGACGGAGCCGCGCAGCCGCTTCACGTCCTCCGGCGAATAGGGGCGCTCGATGCCGTCGAAGCGACCTTCGGGGGCCGAGGGGACGAGGTTGTAAAAATCGGTCATTGTCGACTCCGCTCTGTAAAAACCGTTTGGTGGAAGCCGCTGCCTCTTGGGAGCTTGTCGGCGATTTCCATGTGACTTGTTTTACATTGCGGTGCCGAAGCAGCTAGAAAATTCAACAAAATACGCCTGACAATAGGGAAAACCTGTGTTGCGTTTGACAGGAGGGCGCTGTAAATTTGTAAATAATGTAAAAGGACGGGTGGGGAAATCCCCCTCCTTTCGTTGTAAAGATGGTGTAAAAGCCAATGGCAGAGCAGAAAATCTTCGCCGGACCGCGCATCCGGCGCATCCGCAACCAGAAGGGGCTGACCCAGACGGCCATGGCCGAGGGGTTGGGCATTTCGCCGTCCTATCTCAACCTCATCGAGCGCAACCAGAGACCGCTGACCGTGCAGCTTATTCTCAAGCTGGCCTCGGTGTACAAGGTCGACCCCGACGAGCTGCAAGGCGAGGCGAGGGGGTCGATAGCAGCACTTCGCGAGGTTTTCGCCGACCCGCTTTTGTCGGGTGAGTTGCCCGGCGACCAGGAACTGGTCGAGATCGCCGAGGCCGCGCCCAATGCTGCGGCCGCGGTGATCAAGCTGTTCCGCGCCTATCGCGAGCAGGCCGAGCGGCTGTCCGACCTGACGGAGTTGTTGGCGCGCGAGGGGCATACGACGGCGCTGTCGGGCGCCCGGCTGCCAATCGACGAGGTCCACGAGGTCTTCGAGCGCCGGCCCAATCATTTCAACTCGTTGGAGGAGGAAGCCGAGGCCTTCACGACGCTGCTCGACCCGGGCGACGATCTGTTCGGCGCGCTGAAGGGCTGGCTGCGACGCGAGCACGGTATCGTCGTCAAGGTGCTGCCTGTCGCCACCATGCCCAACTGGCGCCGCCGCTACGACCGCCATTCGCAGCGCCTGTTCCTGTCGGAGCGCCTGTCGCCCTTCGACCAGTTGCGCGAGGTCGCAATGGAGGCGAGCCTGATCCGCATGCAGGTGGCGGTGGCGGCAGAAATCCAGGGGCTGAAACTGTCGTCTGACGAAGCCAAGCGCCTGGCCCGCTTCGAACTCGGTCGCTATGCCGCGCATGCTCTGATGATGCCTTACCAGGCGTTCCACTCGGCCGCCCAGCGCGCCCGCTACGATGTCGACGTGCTGCGCTCACGTTTTGGCGTATCGTTCGAGCAGGCGGCCAACCGGCTGACCATGCTCCAGCGATCCGGTGCGTCGGCCGTGCCATTCTTCATGCTCGAGGTCGACAACGCCGGCAACCGCTTCCGCAAGGCGGGCGCCCAGGGCTTTCCGCAGAGCCGCTTCGGCGGCGGCTGTCCCAAGCTGCCCGTGCATGCGGCTTTCACCCAACCCGGCCAGATCTTCGTCGAGGCGGTGGAAATGCCTGACGGTGCCGAGTTCCTCACCGTTGCCCGCACGCTCGAAGGCCCGCAGGGCGCGTTCAGCGAGCGTCCGCGCCGAACCGCCATACTGCTTGGCTGCGATATCGCCTTCCGTGACGAGATCGTTTATGGCGCGGCGTTGCCGGCTGCGGCCGTCGGCGGCAAGCCGGGCATGGTTGCGGCAACCCCCGTCGGGCCTGCCTGCCGGCTGTGCGAGCGTTCCGGCTGCCTCTCACGCGCCGAGCCTCCGGTCACTCGGCCGCTCGGCCTCGACGAGATGGTGACTGGACTTTCCGCCTTCGACTTCCAGTAGTGGTCAGGCGATCAGCCGGGCGACCGCCGCCTGTGCTTCCTTGTCGATGCCGGTCTTGGCAATGGAGCGGGCGGCATTGGAATCAAGCGGTTTGCCATAGAGGAAGCCCTGCGCTTCGTCGCAGCGGCGATCCTTCAGGAACGCCGCCTGGAAGTCCGTCTCCACGCCTTCCGCCAGCACCGGGATCGACAGCTTGTGGCCAAGCTCGATCACCGTCTCGATGACGCTGGTTGCCTGTGCTTGCCTGCCGAGCGCCTTGAGGAAGGTGCGATCCACCTTGATCTTGTCGAAGGGGAACGAGAACAGCGTCGACAGCGACGAGTAGCCGGTGCCGAAGTCGTCCATGGCGACGCGTACGCCCATTGCCTTGATCTGGCGCAGGATCAGCAGTGCCTGGCCGGGGTTTTCGATCAGCGCGGTCTCAGTGATCTCGACCTCCAGGCGCGAGGGCGCGAGACCCGTCTCGTCGAGGATTTGCTTCAGCCGGTCGCCAAAATTCGGCCGCGTCAGCTGCACCGGCGAGACGTTGACGGCCACGCCCAGATGCTCCGGCCACAACGTTGCCTCGCGGCAGGCTGCCTGCAGCACCCAATCGCCGATGCCGACGATGATGCCGGTCTGCTCCGCAACCGGGATGAATTCCGACGGCGAGACTTCGCCCAGCTGCGGGCTCGTCCAGCGCAGCAGCGCCTCGAAACCGAGCAGTTCGCGCTGCTTCATCGAGATCTGCGGCTGGAACACCAGGCGCAGGGTGTCTTCCATCACAGCACTGCGCAGGCCTATGGCGATCAGGCCGCGGCGGCGGCCGTCCTCGTCGGCATCCGCGTCGTACCAGCACCAGGCGCCGCTCTGGCTCTTCTTCGAGCGATACATGGCGAGGTCGGCGCGCATGGTCAGCTCGTCGATGTTGTCGCCATCTCTGGGGTAAACCGCGATGCCGATGCTGGCGCTGGTCTGGAAGCTGGCCTTGCCGAGTTCGTTGGGGCGCGCGAACGCGTCGGCGATGCGGGCGGCGAATTCCTCGACCTCGTTTTCCCGCGTGAACGGCTTGACGGCCATAAACTCGTCGCCGCCGATACGGGCGAAGAATTCGCCCGGTGCAAGGGCTGCGCGCATGCGCTCCGACGTCTGGTTCAACACGGCGTCGCCCGCCGCATGGCCGTAGACGTCGTTGATTTCCTTGAAGCGGTTGAGGTCGATGGCGATGATGGCGAGCGACGTTCCCGCCGCTTCCTTGAGCAGGCGCGGCAACGCGTCCTGCACTGCGGCGCGGTTGGGCAGGCCGGTCAAGGGATCGTGCAGCGCCAGGTGGCGATAGTGCGCCACGGCTTCCTTCTCGCCCTGCTCTTCGGCCAGATGCGTCGCAGCGCCCAGCAGCACCACCAGTATGGTCACGGACGCAACCATGATTGCCATGACTGCATCCGACAGGATCTGTGTCGGCACGATCACCCGTGGGTCAGGCGCGATCTGCACGGCGCCCATGGCGGTGAAATGCATGAAACCGATGCCGAGGATCAATGCGACGATACCGGCGATGAGGCCGTTGCGGCCCTTGCCATCGGCGATGCGGTTGGTGGCGAGCATGCCGAAAACTGCGCCGCCGACGATGGAGACGACGGCAAGCGTCGGGTCGTAGTCGACCTTGCCGGCGACGACGAAACCGGCCATGCCGAGGAAATGCATCAACGCGATGCCGCTGCCCAGGATGAAGCCGCCAAATTCCACCATCGGCCCGGTCTTGCGGCTTGCCGCAAAGAACAGACCGGAGGTCGAGGTAGCGATGGCGACTGCCAGCGACACCAGCGTGTAGATCGGCTCGAAGCCGTGCTCCACTTCAGGCGTGAAGCCCAGCATCGCCAGGAAATGTGTCGTCCAGATCGTCATGCCGCCGGCCAGGCCGGCCATGAACAGCAGTGCGGCATGCCTTGCCCGCTCGACGCTGCGCGCACGCGCAAACAGCCGCATCGAAACGGTGCAGCCGATGGCACAGATGGTCAGCGCTGCGGCGACGAAGCGGTAGTCATGTGCGATGACAAGGCAGTTGAGCACGGTCAGCATATGCAATCCCCAAAAGCTGTCCGTTCATATGTATGCAAACCTTGACGATCCGTTTCCACATTAGCGCTGCGGCTTCGTTGGTTAATGCAATGCCTCGGTCATCGAACTCGTGGTGCAACGCCCCCTGCGGCAATGTGGCTGGCCCTTGTGCGCCAAGCCTTTCCACCCTCCCAGGCGCATCGGGCAAAGGGTTGATGCCCCAGGTAATTGAATGCTGTTCGCAGTGCACCCATGTGCTGGCCCAGAATGGGGATCAACAAGTATTCAGAGGCGGATGAATGAGTAACTCAAGTTCAGAAAGCAAGTGGAGGCGATGGCTGAAACGCGGGGTGCTTGCTGTCTTGGCTGTGTTGGTCGTCGTTGTGCTGCCACTCAGCTTGATCCTGTACCCGACATTCAGGTCATATCGGGCAGCGCCTCCATCCGCCGGCGATACGCAGGCTGACAAGAATACGCAGGACTTGGCCCATCTTCGCAACATGCCGCAGGTGGAGCGCAGCTTTACGGCTGAAACCAGTGCAGCGTTTGCCCAGTCAGTCGACGAACTTTCGGCCCGCGCTGCCCAACTCGACCGGCCAGCACTGGCGATGGGGGCGGCGAAGGCGGTTGCCCTTGCCCGGAATGGCCATACCAACGTGCTCGGTCTTGCCGGTGGACAAGGCTTCAATGCCGTCCCGCTGCGTCTCGGCTGGTTCTCCGATGGTCTTTTCGTTGTCCGCGCCACATCGGAGCATCGCGATCTTCTCGGCGCGCAGGTGCTGACGGCGAATGGCCGATCGCCCGATGAGTTGGCCCAAGCGTTGCGCCCATACATTGGCGGTACAGGCCAGTATGCGCGGGAGCTCTCGCCGAACCTCATGATCTCGCCGGAACTGCTGCACGCCGCCAAGCTGGCGGACAAGCCGACAGAAAGCGCATTTCGCTTTCGCAAGGCCGACGGCTCCGAGATCGGGCGCACGTTCGCCGCAGCGCCAGGCGAAGGCAAGCTTGCGGCCAGGACCGTCTGGCCCAAGCGAGACCTAAGCCCGGTTGCACGGAACGAGAGCGATGCCGGATGGGTTCACGTTCTGGACGGCAAGGAAACGCCGAACTATCTCTCGCGTCCCGACCAGAATTTCTGGCACGCCTATCTCGAAGCCGACAATATCCTCTACGTGCAGCTCAACCGGTTCCGCGACCAGGAGCCGGTCCTGATGTCCGACTATCTGGCGGACGTGCTTGAAGAGGCTGGCAAGCGAGAGGTCAGGCATGCCGTCGTGGACCTGCGGTTCAGTCCTGGGGGCAACTATATGCTCGCCAATGATTTTTCGCGTTTGCTGCCGGAGGTCGTGTCGAATGGCCGGATATTCATCCTGACCAGCGGCAATACGTTCTCGGCGGCAATCAGCATCGCGTCGCGGCTCAAATATTATGCCGGCGAGCGCGCAGTGCTGATCGGCGAGGAGATGGGGGACACTGGCCAGATGTGGGGAGAGGGCGGCACGACGATCATGCCCAATTCCGGGATCTCCTTCCGCTACACGACCGCCTACCATGATTGGGAGAATGGCTGCCGGCTGTCACAGGTAGGCACGTGTTTCTTCCTGAACTACTTCTACGGCACTGCGGCCGGCTCTCTGCTGCCCACGGTTCAGGTTACCCAAACCTTTGCCAGCTATGCCGCTGGCGAAGATACGGTCATGTCGGAGGTGCTGAGGCTGGCGAAGCAGGCCGAGTAGGGACTGCCCCGACCAGCTTCAGTTGATCTCACTTGCCCCTGCCGGTGCTTGCGCGGAGGATTGCCACTGCTCCGCCAAGCACTGCGATGCCGCCGACGACAAGACCGGCGGAGAAGTAGGTCGATGAGAAGCCGAAATTGGCGATCATCGGCTGGCTGACGAAGGGCGAGATGAAATGGCCGGCGAAAATGCTGGCCGTCATGCCGCCGGCAATGCGCCCGCGCATCTCGGGCGCCGCCGCCGCCATGGCAGCACCGGCTATGTTGGGCATCATCATGCCGAGGCCCAGGCCGACAACCGCCGCGGCCGCGAGCACCGCCGGCAACGACGACGCCAGGCCGATCAATGCATATCCGGTGCCAGTCAGGCCGAAGGCGACAGCAAACACCCCGACCACACCGAGCCTGGCGCGCAGCCGCGCATAAGACAGCGAGACAATGGCGCCGATGACATTGCCCAGCCCGATCGCCAGTCCGGTCATGGTCGGTGAGCCGACGCCGAGATGATTGAGATAGAAGGGCAACTGCGTCGGGATCAGGTAGAAAGCGACGCTGTTGAGTATCGCAAGCAGGTAGACAGTTGCGATGGCAAACCATGCCGTGTGGCCAGCACCGCCGGATGCCGTGGAGACATGAGACCTGTTCCGGGACGGTTCGTCGATGAAGGCGAGCACCGCGGGGATCAGCGCCAGCGACAGCCCGTAGACAACAAACGGCGCGCGCCAGTGCAGTTCGGCCAGCAGTCCGCCCGCCGTGAGGAACACCAGCCCGCCGATGCCGACGAAGGACGACTGCAGGCCCATAAAGCGGTCGCGCGCGGGGCCGCTGAAATAGTCGCCGACAAGGGCGGTGGCCGTGGTCATGACGCCGGCAACGGCGATACCAAGCAATGCCCTGCCAACCAGCAAGCCCGCGAGCGAATCTGCGATCAGGCCCGACATGCCGCCCAGCCCATAGAGCGCAGCCGCGGCGATGAGCAGCGGGCGCCGGCCGAAGCGGTCGGCGGCACCTCCGGCAAATGGCGCGCAGATAACGATGAACAGCGCCGGCAGCGTCAGGACCAGCCGGGTCAATATCTCGACATTGTCACTGTCGGCGAAGTGGCTCTCGATGGCCGGCAGCGACGGCGAGATCGTCGCGCCCGACATGATGGTGAGCGTGCTTGCCAGCAGCAGTGTGGTATTGCGGCCGGTATGTCTGCGCGCCTCGACCTCGATCGCGGCTGGCTTGATGTGCTGGACCATGGTCATGCCGCGACCTCCTGAAAAGGCTTGGCCGTGCGCGCATCCCGAAGGATTGTCGCCCACCAGTGAAGGCGCCCAAGCAGCGTCGCCATGGCCTTTTGCGTGTCCTTGGGGTCGGCCAGCGCGCCATCGGCGCCGAACCTGCGCCAGGGAGTAACGAAGCTCACCGTGTCGCGGATGGCCACAGCGTGGAGTTCGGCGAAGACAAGCCTGAGCTGCTCCACAGCGCGTAAGCCCCCGGAAATGCCGCCATACGAAACGAAGGCGAGCGGCTTTACCTGCCAGGGCGTGGAATAGGTATCGATCAGCGCCTTGAGATCGGCAGTGTAGCCGTGATTGTACTCCGGCGTGACGATGACAAAGGCATCGGCGTCGTCAAGCCGTCGTCCGATGCCTGTGTGGTCCTGCGCGAGGTCGCGGGGATCGAAGAAATCGACGGCAAAGCGGCCATTGCCTCGGATCTCCGTTGCCACCCAATTGACGACGGTGTCGCAAAAGCGACCTTCGCGGGCGCTGCCATAGATCACGCCGAGCTTGATTTTCTGAGACATTCCGGTGGGCTCTCCAAATCGGATTCGAGTGGGAGCCCGGTCTGTAAAACCTCAACTAATATTGAGGTCAATAGGAAATAGCAGCGCCTGGTGATACGGCTGAGGCTTATTCGAGTGACCTAATGAGATGAGCACGCTGGACCTCGCAAAAACCCAACGGCGCGACTATTGGCGGCTAGGTGTGCGGCCGATCCGCAACCGCCTCGAAACATGGCGATATCACGGATGAGCGGACAGGCGTCAGCACAACAATTGGGACCGGCCGTCGGCGCAGCGGCTTCGCATCGCGACTATCGCCTCGGCGTGCTGCTGGTGTTCCTGTCGGCGTTGATGTGGAGCCTCGGCGGCGCCATCGGCCGGTTCATCGAGACGCCGGACAGCTGGACGGTGGTGTTCTGGCGCTCTGTTTGGGCGGCGGCTTTCCTGTTGGCCTTCATGTCCTGGCGCGACGGTCCGCGCGCCACACTCAAGCTGTTCCGCGACATGGGACTGCCCGGCCTGCTGGTCGCGATCTGCTTTGCCACCGCCTCGACGTCATTTGTCGTTGCCCTCAGCTACACCACCGTTGCCAATATCCTTCTCATGCAGGCGGGCGTGCCGCTTCTGGCTGCCTTGTTTGCCTGGCTGCTGTTCCGCGAACGTGTGGGACTGGCAACCTGGCTGGCGATTGCCGCCGTGATTTCGGGTGTCGCCATCATGGTCTCCGAATCGTTCAGCGGCCAGGTTTCGCCTGTCGGCGACGGGCTCGCCTTGCTGATTGCGGTCGCCTTTTCGATCGCCACCGTCATCACACGCCGCTATGCCCATGTGCGGATGACCCCTGCCACCTGCCTCGGCACGATCATTGCCGCCACCTTTGCCGCCTCGCAGGCTTCGGTGTTTTCCGTCTCGCCGCACGACATGGGATTCCTGTTTGCCTTCGGCGTGGTCAATCTCGGCCTGGGCCTGGCTTGTTTTGCCACCGGCGCAAGGCTCGTTCCCGCTGCCGTCGCCGCGCTGATCGGTACGTTCGAGCCGATGCTGGGCCCGATCTGGGTATGGCTGGTGCATTCCGAGGTGCCGTCGTTGCGCACCATCATTGGCGGCGCGGTCATCTTCTGCGCCTTGCTCGTCCACCTGGCGCTGGAGTTTCGGCGTCAGGCGCGGCAGCCTCAAAGACCCGGTGTTACCGGCATGCCGATGCCTGATTAAGCAATCTGTTGTTTACCATTGACAACGCCACCGTCGGCCGGGCAGGCTGAAGTAGAGGGTAACAACAAGTCAGGCGTATCTTGCCAGGTCTCACTGTCGGGCCATCGGTGTCCGCAGAACAATATCGCTGGATCTTTTGCGTAGCGCAGTCATGCGCTCGAGCGTCACCTTCACCATCAGACATCGAACAGGGAGTAGGGCGCGGCCGGGACGGGCACGCCCAGGAAAGGAGATTGTCATGAACCGCAGAGCGCTTTGGCTGACCGCTGCGTCAGCCGTCATCGCTGCTTTTGCGACCGCTGCCAACGCCCAGGAGCGTGTCGTCAACGTCTACAACTGGTCGGACTACATCGACGCCTCCATCATCGACGACTTCACCAAGGAAACCGGCATCAAGGTCGTCTACGACGTCTTCGATTCCAACGAGATTCTTGAGACCAAGCTGCTCGCCGGCGGCAGCGGCTACGATGTCGTGGTGCCGACCGCAAACTTCCTGGCCCGCCAGATCACGGCCGGCGTGTTCCAGAAGCTCGACAAGTCGAAGCTGCCGAACCTCGCCAACACCTGGGACATCGTCAACGAGCGTACGGCCAAATACGATCCCGGCAACGAGTACTCCGTGAACTACATGTGGGGCACGGTCGGCATCGGCTACAACGAGAAGAAGGTGAAAGAGGCGCTCGGCGTCGACAAGATCGACAGCTGGGACACTGTCTTCAATCCCGAGCAGATGGCCAAGCTCAAGGATTGCGGCGTCTACATGCTCGATTCGCCGACCGACATGATCCCGACCGTTCTGCGCTATCTCGGCATCGACCCCGAGAGCCATTCGCCCGAGGATATTGCCAAGGTCGAAGAGACGATGCTCAAGATCCGGCCCTTCGTCCGCAAGTTCCACTCGTCGGAATACATCAACGCGCTCGCCAATGGCGATATCTGCGTTGCCGTCGGCTGGTCGGGCGACGTCTTCCAGGCGCGTGACCGTGCTGCCGAGGCCGACCAGGGGGTCGTCGTCGGCTATTCCGTGCCGAAGGAAGGTGCCGAGATGTGGTTTGACCAGATGGCTATCCCGGCCGATGCCAAGCACGTGCCGGAAGCCCTGGAGTTCATCAACTACATGCTGAGGCCGGAAGTGGCGGCCAAGGCCTCCAACTTCATCTATTACGCCAACGGCAACAAGGCGTCTCAGCAGTTCATCGACAAGGACATCATCGGCGATCCGGCGATCTTTCCTGACGATGCCACGCTGCAGAAGCTGTTCACTGTGTCGCCTTACGACCCCAAGACCCAGCGCTTGATCACGCGCAGCTGGACCAAGGTCGTCACAGGACAGTAACGGGCGAGAGCTATCCCGGCGCCATCGGCGCCGGGATTTGGCGTCTGGGCAAGGGGACGGAGAGACACATGAAATCGCTCGGCAATATCCGCAGGGAATTTGCTCCCTGGAACAAGCCCGACGCCAAGCCTTACATTCAGTTCAAGAACGTCACCAAGCGCTTCGGTGACTTCACCGCCGTCAACAACCTGTCGCTGTCCATCTTCGAGCGCGAGTTCTTCGCGCTGCTCGGCGCGTCGGGCTGCGGCAAGTCGACCCTTCTGCGCATGCTCGCCGGCTTCGAGGAGCCGACGGAGGGCCAGATCCTGCTCGACGGGCAGGACTTGCGTGGCATCCCGCCCTACAAGCGGCCGGTCAACATGATGTTCCAGTCCTACGCGCTGTTCCCGCACATGACGGTCGAGCAGAACATCGGCTTCGGCCTCAAGCAGGACGGCATGCCGAAGGCCGATATCGAAAAGCGCGTCGCCGACATGCTGAAGCTGGTCAAGCTTGGCCAGTTCGCCAAGCGCAAGCCGCATCAGCTTTCCGGCGGCCAGCGCCAGCGTGTCGCCCTTGCCCGCGCCGTCGCGAAGCGTCCCAAGGTGCTGCTGCTCGACGAGCCGCTCGGCGCGCTCGACAAGAAGCTGCGCGAGGAAACCCAGTTTGAACTGATGGACCTGCAGCAGACGCTGGGCCTGACCTTCGTCATCGTCACCCACGATCAGGAAGAGGCCATGACCATGGCCGACCGCATCGCCATCCTCGACAAGGGTGAGGTGATGCAGGTGGCGACCCCGGCCGAGGTCTACGAAGCCCCCGGCTCGCGCTTCGTTGCTGATTTCGTCGGCAACATCAACATGTTCGAAGGCAAGATCGCCAGCCGCAACGGCAGCGGCACGGCAATCGCCGGCAACAGCGGATTGACCATTCACACATCGAATGCCGGCGAAGTGCCTGAAGGCACCGAAGTCGCCTTCGCCATCCGCCCGGAGAAGATCAAGGTCTCGTCCAGGAAGCCCGAAAGCGGCGACAACGTGCTGGAGGGCGAAGTCTACGATATCGCCTATCTCGGCGACATGACCATCTTCCACGTCAAGCTCGGCGACGGGCTGGTGGTCAAGGCGAGCTCGCTCAACGCCACCCGCGCCACCGAGGACCCGCTGAGCTGGGATGACAAGGCCTGGATCTCGTTCCGGCAGGATGCCGGCGTCGTGCTGACGCGATAGGTGGGGCGATGAAAAACGTCGTCTCGGCCATCACCAACCGCCTGGTCATCCTCGTTCCCTACGTCTGGCTGCTGTTTTTCTTCCTCATTCCGTTCTTCATCGTCTTCAAGATTTCGCTGTCGACCACGGCGATCGCCATGCCGCCCTACACGCCGGTCCTCGGCCTGGGAGACGGCATTTCAGGGCTGATGGATCAGTTCCGGGAGTTCAGCTTCGACAACTATGTCTGGCTTACCGAGGACCCGCTCTACTACACCGCCTACATTTCCAGCGTGATCATCGCCGGCGTCTCGACGCTGCTGGCCCTGCTGGTCGGCTATCCCATCGCCTACGGCATGGCGCGCGCGCCGGAATCAATTCGCCCGACGCTGTTGATGCTGGTCATCCTGCCGTTCTGGACGAGCTTCCTGATCCGCGTCTACGCCTGGATCGGTATCCTCAAGCCCGAGGGGCTGCTCAATCAGTTCCTGCAGTCAATCGGCGTCATCGACGAACCGCTGATCATCCTCAACACCCACACCGCCATCTTCATCGGCATCGTTTATTCCTACCTGCCGTTCATGATCCTGCCGCTCTATTCGGCGCTGGAGAAGATGGACTATTCGCTGATCGAGGCCGCCCAGGACCTCGGCTGCCCGCCAATGACCGCTTTCTGGAAGATCACCTTCCCGTTGTCGCTTCCCGGCGTCATCGCCGGCTGCCTTCTGGTCTTCATTCCCGCCGTCGGCGAGTTCGTCATCCCCGATTTGCTCGGCGGTTCGCAGACGCTGATGATCGGCCGGACCCTGTGGAACGAATTCTTCTCCAACCGTGACTGGCCGGTTTCCTCGGCCGTGGCCGTCATCCTGCTCTTGCTGCTGGTCGTGCCGATCATGTTCTTCCAACAGGCGCAGGCGCGCGCCCAGGAACAGGGGCGCTGACATGAACACCACCTGGAGCCGCTTCAACATCAGCGCCATCGTGCTCGGCTTTGCCTTCCTCTATCTGCCGATCGTGCTTTTGGTCATCTTCTCCTTCAACGAATCCAAGCTCGTCACCGTCTGGGGCGGCTTCTCGACCAAATGGTATTATTCGCTGTTCCAGAACCAGGGTCTGATGGACGCTGCCTGGGTGACGATCCGCGTCGGCCTGATCTCGGCGACCGTCGCCACCGTACTCGGCACGCTCGCGGCTCTCGCGCTGACCCGCTACACGCGCTTCCGCGGCCGTGTGCTGTTTTCCGGAATGGTATTCGCACCACTGGTCATGCCCGAGGTCATTACCGGCCTGTCGCTGCTGCTCCTGTTTGTCGCCGTTGGTCTCGATCGCGGCTTTTTCACGCTGACGCTCGCCCACATCACCTTCTCCATGTGCTTCGTCGCCGTTGTGGTGCAGTCGCGGCTGGTCACCTTCGACCGCTCGCTCGAGGAGGCCGCGATGGACCTCGGCGCGCCGCCGGTGAAGACCTTCTTCCAGATTACGCTGCCGGTCATCCTGCCGGCCATCATCTCGGGCTGGATGCTGGCCTTCACGCTGTCCATCGACGATCTGGTGATCTCGAGCTTCACCTCGGGTCCAGGCGCGACGACGCTGCCGATGAAGATCTACAGCCAGGTGCGCCTCGGCGTTACACCCGAGATCAACGCCGCATGCACCATCCTGATCGCCATCGTCGCCGTGGGTGTGATCGTTGCCTCGCTGGTCAACAAGCGCCGCGAGGTCCAGCGTCTGCGCGACGAGCGGGCGGCGCAACGGACGTGAGCTGGTGACGGCAGAGTAACGGCCTCAGTTGGGCGTCGCGCGCCCAGATTTCGGACGCACGGCGCGCACCGTGACGGCCGAAATGTCAATAAGAGTCCGCTGGATCGCTAATTCTCGTCATGCTAGCGTTGGGTATTAATCTTCAGGAGTAGGGTCCATGACGCGTTTTCTGGCTACGGCCGCAGTTTTGTCTTTTGTCGCATTGGCCGCGACGGCCTGTAACACCCCTGAGCAGCGCGCGGTCGGCGGCGGCGCCATTGGTGCGGCGGGCGGTGCGCTTGTCGGCCAGGCCATCGGCGGCAACACCGGCTCCACGGTTGCGGGCGCCGTGATCGGCGGTCTCGCCGGTGCGATGATCGGCGCGGGCACCGCTCCTGGCGAATGCCGCTACCATCAGTATGACAGTCGCGGTCGCCCGATGTACGACCGCAACGGCAGGCCGGTGACCTACTTGGCGCCCTGCCGGTAACGGTCCACGCCTATAGGCTGACGATTCGTCCCCAGGGGACGACAAGCGGCGCGCTTCGGCCGAAGCGCGCCGCTTGTCGTATGAGGGGAGTGGAAAGCTCCAGCTCTCGGCGGGATCAGCCGCCGTCCAGCTGTTGCAGATGAGATTCTATCGCCCTGATCGTCGCATCGGCGGCTGCACGGGAGGCAGTCGTCAGGCCCATATGCTCCTCGGCAAGGGACACAAGAAAGTCGGTGGCCTGTTCTGCCGACCAGCCGTTTCGGAGGCCTGACGCAGCTTCGAGCAGATAGCTGTCATATTCGTCGGCGAACGGTTCATTGGCCCAGCTTGCGCCGGGCCCGAGCAAGCCGATGGGATCCCAGTTCGACCAGCCGATGGCGCGGAGCCTGGACAACTGCAAGGGCGGCTTGCTCATGGATCTGGCCGGCCAGTATCAGCCGCAGAATGCGCGCACGATCTTACCGGTCGCCGGATCGGTCTCGATCGTCACGCGCTCCTGGCGGAAATCCATGGTGGCCGGATCGCCGGGCTTGTGCTGGCGAACGATGGTCGCGCCCGTCAACTGCATGGCCTGATCGTCGGTGATCCGATCCTTACCAGCAAGCGCTTCTGCTGCCATCTTGTCGCAGACGCCGGGCTTCGGTGCGCTGGCAGTCGATTCCTTCTGGCAGCCGGCGAGGGCAAGCATCGCCACGGCGAGGCCGGTTGCAAGGCGCAGATCGATCATGGGCGGGTCCTTTCGATTCGTCGAGGACACGACTAGCCAATGCAAATGAGGCGCGACAACGACAGCCTTCGCGACGCCTGCTGTTGCAGCCACGCTATCGAACAATGATCATCTTGGGAAAGGGGGGTGGTACGGTTGGGTGGGCTCGAACCACCGACCTCCGGATCCACAATCCGGCGCTCTAACCAACTGAGCTACAACCGCGTACCTTGCGTTGATGTCGCGTCCATACGGACAATTCCGTCCCATTTCAAGAGCTTTGCGCATATTCCACTGCGGCGATTTATGCCGCAGCCGCGAAGTCCTTGATCTCAGGGCATTTCAGCCCTGGGGAAAAGAAAAAGGCCGGCGGGAGGAGGTGCCGGCCTTTTCCTTATGTGACCAGCGGGAGGAGGTGCTGGCCGCGTCGCCCGGCAGGAAGAGGGAGGAGGTTCCACCCGCCGGGTATTCGGTCTGGCTGCCTTAGGCGGCCTTGAGGTCCTTGAGCGCCTTTTCGAAGGCGGTCTTGACCGGCTTGGAAACGTCTTCGGCCGCCTTGGAGGCAACGGTCTGGAAGTCCTTGGCCTGCTCGACGGTCAGCTCTACGCGCTTGCGCAGGTAAGCGGTCTGCAGTTCGACGATTTCCGACAGCGACTTGGCGCCGGCGAGCGCTTCGAGATGGGCAAAGCCGGTCTCGGCGTTGGTGCGCAGGGCCGCAATGGCCTTGAGCGACAGTTCGGCGCTCACATTGCGAGCGGTCTCGTAGCTGGTCTCGATCGACTTCTGGGCCTCCTCGGCGCCGGTCTTGAGCTTGGCATAAGCTTCCTTAGACTGCTCGACACCCTTCTCGGCGAAGGCGCGGAACTGGTCGGTGGCTTTGGAAACGTCGAAGCTCGGCATTTCAACGGTATCTGCGAACTCTGCGGTCTTGGTCTTGGACATTGTCTCACCCTATGGGCTGGGCGGACCTGCTGCCCGCCTCGTTTATTCGCCTCCTCCATATAGTACGGCTTATTGTGCATTGCAATATCCATGTTGCAGTGCAGCAAATTCAGGGTGCCGGGGTTAACCACGTGGCGAGAATAATGCCGCTAGGCTGCACCTGTTTGCTAGACCTTGGCGATGACGGCTTTTATTAACAAAGCGTTAATTGCGAGAATGCGTGCCTTGCGGGTTATGTGAATGCCGTCAGCAGCCTATTCCTTCATCGACGTCGCGGTGGTCGACGGTGTCAGGCAGCGTTTCGCTGCGGGCGACGCCATTGCCGTGCTGTCGACAGACCTGGAAGAGGTGCTTTGGGCAAATGGCCCGGGCGCTGCCGTGCTCGGCTATGACGACGTCGATGCCGTGACCGGGGCGCCGTCGCGGCTCGGCCTGCCGGCCCGTCGCCAGATCGCAGCGACGTCGGGCTTTCCTGAAATCGGTCGTGACCGCGCCATCATGGTGCGTGTCGCCGCCGGCATGACCAGCAACGCCGTTGCGTTCATGGCGAGTTCGATTCGGCTGCCCGACGGCGAGCGGGCGATCATGCTTGCCGTGCCGGCGAGCCCGGCCGCCTCGCGCGACCGGCGCGCGACCGCGGCAAATGCCATCGGCGGCTTTGCCGAGCCGGGGCATTTCCTGGCCTTCGTCGATGCCCGCGGCGAGATAGAGGCGGCGACGCCGGGCCTCGGCAATCTGGGCATTGCGACATCGACATTGGCCGCAATGGTCGCGGCGGTGCGCCACGAGCGCGACCGCATGATCAAGCGGGCCATCCCGGCTGCCGGCGGCTATCTGCCCGCCGGCCTCGCGCGCCTCACCGACGACAGGCATCTGCTGGTCGTGGTGGACGAGCGCATCGAGCTGGAGGAGATTGCACCCGCCGAGCAAGCCGCAGTCGAGCCGGTCACCGCCGAGCCGGCCAAAGTCGAAGAGGTATCGGTCGAGCCTGTCGCTGCGCCGAGGCGACCGGTCGAAGACGCGTCAGTGGCAGCAGATAAGCGCCAGGACCAGGCCACACACGACCATTGGTATTTCAGTCCCGAGGAGCGTGAGAGCCGCGCGGGCGTCGCCATCGGCGAATTGACCACTTCGGCCCGGACGCCTGAGGTCATCGAGCCGGGCTCGATTGCCGAGCTGGTCGATCATGCGATCGAGACTTTTGAAGAGAACATCGTTGAGACGGCTGTAGACCCCCTGCCGGAGCCCGAGGCGCCTGCGGTGGCCCAACCTGCCGCAGCTCCGCGTGCCGAACCGCAGATCGAGCGGTCCGCAGCACCGGTACGCTTTGTCTGGCGTACCGATGCCGAAGGCCGCTTCAGCGCCATCTCGCCCGAATTCGCCGCCGTCGTTGGCGAGCATGCCGCCGACATCGTCGGCCGCCGTTTCCAGGACGTCTCGACCACCTTCGAGCTCGACCCCTCGGGCGAGATCGCTGGTCTGCTGCAGCGTCGTGACACCTGGTCGGGCCGCTCGGTGCTGTGGCCCGTGGCCGGCACCGACCGGCGTATCCCGGTCGATCTCGCGGCACTGCCTGTCTACGGCCGCGACCGCAATTTCGAAGGGTTCCGCGGTTTTGGCGTTGCCCGTCCGGGCGAGGCCGTGGTCGACCACGAGCGCATCGGCCTGGCGCTGGTTCCCAATGGCAAGCACTCGGACGATCAGTCGACCAAGTCTTCCGAGCCGGTCGAATCGCCGGCAGTCGGTGACGAGCCGATAGCGAGCGAGCAGCTCGCTGCCGCCTCGAAGCCGGCCGAAAGCGGGCCGGTCCTGCCCGATACGTTTGGCGAGGCCGAAGCACCCGCTGCGGAGAAGGCCGCGACGGCTGGCGCCGCCGATCCTTTCTCCGGCGAGGTGCCGGCGCTCGAGGTAGAACCGAACGGCGATCGCCGCCTCTCCGACAAGGTGATCCGCCTGGCCGAGCATCGGCCGGGTGCCGCAGAACCCACCAATGGCAAGGGGCTTTCTTCGGTCGAGCGCAGCGCCTTCCGCGAAATCGGCGAGAAGCTGAAGAAAGCGAGTGAGATCGTCGCCGCAAGGCAGGCGGCCGCCGAGGCTGACAAGCCTGTAATGCAGAAGAATGGCGAGGCCGCTTCGGCCGAGATCGCGGCCTATTCGGAGGCCGCCGCCGCCGAAGAGGCCGAGCATGCGGCTGCCGTGCTGTCTTCAGAGCAGCCAGGGCAGGAGCGTTCCGCCACGAGTGAAGGCGCCCAAGTGGTGGATCTGTCCGCCCGCCGGCCGAGCGAAGCGGAGCCTCTCGAAGATGTGGCGGAGGTGCAGCGCTCGGAGCCGGAAAGGCCGCCGCTGCGTGCCGAAGACGTTATTCCGTCCCTCGCCGGCGGCCGTGACGCACCGGTCGATGCGCCGATCCTCGAGCAGCTGCCGGTTCCGGTGCTGATCCATGCCGGTGACGTGCTCCATTATGCCAATGCTGAGTTCCTGCAGCTGACCGGTTACACCTCCGTGGAGGAACTGGCGGAAGCGGGCGGGCTCGATGCGCTGTTTGCCGAAAGCTATGGCGACCAGGCAGGCGCCGACCACGACATGAGACTTCGCACCCGCGACGGCGACGCGTTCCCGATCGAGGCGGTGTTGCGCTCGGTGCCGTGGCATGACGGCAAGGCGCTTATGCTCGTTGTCAGGCGCATCGGCGACGAGAGTGCCGATGCCGATACTGCGGAGCAGGTGGCCGAACTCGAAGACCGGCTCGCCGAAATGCGCACGATCATCGACACTGCCACCGACGGTGTCGTTCTCATCGATCGCGACGGCGCCATCCGCTCGATCAGCCGGCCGGCAGAGGCGCTCTTCGGTTTCGACAGCGATGAGGTCACCGGCAAGCAGTTTCATTCGCTGTTTGCCATCGAGAGCCAGCGCGCCGCGCGCGATTATCTCGCCGGGCTATCCGAGCATGGCGTGGCAAGCGTGCTCAATGACGGCCGCGAGGTCATCGGCCGCGAGTCGCAGGGCCGCTTCATTCCGCTGTTCATGACCATAGGTCGCCTGCCCAACGACAGCGGTTTCTGCGCTGTCGTCCGCGACATCACTCAGTGGAAGCGTGCCGAGGAGGAGTTGACCCAGGCGCGCGCCCTGGCCGAACGCTCGTCGTCGCAGAAGACCGATTTCCTGGCGCGCATCAGCCACGAGATCCGCACCCCGCTCAACGCCATCATCGGCTTTTCCGAACTGATGGTCGACGAGAAGTTCGGGCCTGTCGCCAACGACCGCTATCGCGACTATCTCCGCGACATCAACCGCTCGGGCAACCATGTGCTCGACCTGGTCAACGACCTGCTCGACATCTCCAAGATCGAAGCGGGCCAGCAGGAGATGGATTACGAGGCGGTGTCGCTCAACGACGCACTGGCCGAAACCGTCGCCATGATGCAGCCGCAGGCCAACCGCGAACGCGTCATCATCCGCTCGAGCTTTGCCTCGCGTCTGCCCGAAATCGTCGCCGACCGCCGCAGCATCCGCCAGATCGCGCTCAACATCCTGTCCAATGCGGTGCGCTATACCCAGGCCGGCGGCCAGGTCATCGTCTCCACCGCCTACGAGACGTCGGGCGACATCGTCATGCGGGTGCGCGACACCGGCATCGGCATGTCACAGGCCGAGATCGAGCAGGCGCTGAAACCGTTCAAGCAGATCAACTCGCTGAAGCGTGGACGCGGTGACGGCACCGGCTTGGGCCTACCCCTGACCAAGGCGATGGTCGAGGCCAATCGCGCCCGATTCTCCATTGCCTCGACGCCGGGCGAGGGCACCCTGGTGGAGGTGACTTTCCCCTCGACGCGAGTGCTCGCCGAGTAGGCAGGGTGCGACATATTGTACACTTTGCCGTGAACTCAACGGCAAATGTTGTGGAATATCTAACAACCTCTTGAATCTAGTGCCAAAGAATCCAGTTTAGAATGATTCCAAACTATTGAAATTGTTGGTCTTTATTCTTGACCGGAACGGTCAGATTGCCGATAGGGGAACGAGCTTCGAGATCGAGGCTTTGACGAAAATTCCTCAGGGTTTTTGACCCCTTAGGCAAGGAGAACAAGATGAAGTTTGGAAGCGCCCGGTCGTTGATCGTGGGTCTCGCGATCGCCACCCTGTCCGCCGGCTCGGCTCTCGCCGATGGCGTCGTCAACATCTACACCTATCGTCAGCCCGATCTGATCAAGCCCGTGCTCGATGCCTTCACGGCCGAGACCGGCATCAAGACCGAAGTGCTGTTCCTCGACAAGGGTCTTGAGGAGCGCATTCTCGCCGAGGGCGCCAACTCGCCCGCCGACGTCATCATGACCGTCGACATCGCCCGCCTGACCTCCGCCAAGGAGAAGGGCGTCACCCAGCCGCTGGTCGACGAGGAAGTCAACAAGCTGCTGCCGGCCGAATATCGCGATCCCGAAGGCAACTGGTTCGGCGTCACCAAGCGCGCCCGCGTGATCTACGCCTCCAAGGAGCGCGTCAAGGACACGGCCATCACCTATGCCGACCTCGCCGATCCCAAGTGGAAGGGCAAGATCTGCATGCGCTCGGGCCAGCACGACTACAACCTCGCCCTGTTCTCGGCCGCGATTGCCCATTGGGGCCCGGAAAAGACCGAAGAGTGGATGAAGGGTCTCAAGGCCAACCTCGCCAAGAAGCCTGATGGCGGCGACCGTCCGCAGGCTGGCGCGATTGCTGCCGGCGAGTGCGATATCGCCATCGGCAACACCTACTATGTCGGCCTGATGCGCAACAACGAGAAGGACCCGAAGGAAAAGGAATGGGGCAACGCCATCAACGTGCTCTTCCCGACCTTCGAGAACGGCCTGACCCACGTCAACATCTCGGGTGCCGCCCTCGCCAAGAACGCGCCGAACCGCGACAACGCCGTCAAGCTGATCCGCTTCCTGGCCAGCCACAAGGCCCAGCAGGTCTACGCCGAGAAGAACTACGAATATCCGGTCGAGCCGGGCCTGGAGCCGTCTGAGACGGTCAAGGCATTTGGCGAGCTCAAGGCCGACACGCTGCCGCTGGTGGACATCGCCAAGGGCCGTAAGGCTGCCTCCGAGATGGTCGACCGCGTCGGTCTCGACGACGGCCCGGCCAGCTGATAGTCAGCGGTTGAAATTCTGAGGAAGAGCCGGACCGGGCAATCGGTCCGGCTTTTCCGCATTGACGCATCGGCCCGAAATCCTGCGCGATCTGCGCTGTGCCGATGTCCCGGAAAGGAAATGGCTTGCCGACCAACGGCGGAGCAGGTGCAGGGTTCGAGGGCGCGGCCATGGCCGTGAGCGCCCGGCCTTTGCCTGTCAGGCGCCATCGGCATCCTCTGATCGGCACGCTGGCGCTGGCCATCGGCATCGTGGTCGTCCTGCCGGTTCTGTCGCTTGTTTTCGTTGCGCTTTCGGGCACCGGCGAGGACTGGCCGCATCTGTTCCAAAATGTCCTGCCCGGTGCCACCAGGACCACGCTGGCGCTGCTGGCCATGGTCGCAGCCCTTACCTCGATTGCCGGCGTTGCCTGCGCCTGGGCTGTTGTCGCCTATGATTTCCCGTTCCGGCGCATCCTGTCCTGGGCGCTGGTGCTGCCGCTGGCCGTGCCGCCCTATCTGGCGGCCTATGCTTTCGGCGAGTTCTTCCATTACCAGGGGCCGGTGCAGAGCCTGGTCCGGGCCGTTTTCGGCTTCCAGACCATACGCGACTACTGGTTCCCAGACATACGTTCCACTTGGGGCACGGCCTTCGTGCTCGCCTCAGTGCTCTATCCATATGTCTATCTCACCACCCGCATCGTCTTCCTCATGCAGGGGCGCAACATCGCCGATGTCGCGCGCACCCTCGGCGCTTCGCCGGCGCGGGTGTTCTGGCGGGTGCTGTTGCCTGTCGCCCGGCCGGCCATCGTCGCCGGCGTGGCCCTGGTGCTGATGGAGAGCATCAACGACATCGGCGCGGCGGAGTATTTCGGTGTCCGTACGCTCACCGTCGCCGTCTACACCACTTGGCTCAACCGCGGCAGCCTGGAGGGCGGCGCCCAGATCGCCATCCTGATGCTGGTCCTGGTCGTCCTGCTGCTGGTCGCCGAGCAGTGGGCGCGGCGTCGCCAGCGCTTCCATGCCGGCCGGGGCACGCATCTCAAGGTCCATCCGCCGCGCGTGGCGCTGAAGGGCTGGACGCGTTTTGCCATGCCGGTGGCCGTGGCGCTGCCTATTCTCAGCGGCTTCGGCGTGCCGATCACCATCTTCGGCCAGTACGCGTCGCGCAGGCTTGAGCAGTTTGCCTCGCCTGACGTCGCGCGTGCATTCTTCAACAGCCTGATGACGGCCTCGATCACGGCCATCATCACCGTCGGTATCGCGCTGTTCCTGCTCAACGCCCAGCGGTTGTCCAAGACACGCAGCATGGCGGCGATGGTGCGGCTGGCCTCGGTCGGCTACGCTCTGCCGGGCGGCATTCTGGGCCTCGGCCTGCTGTTTGTGCTCGCTCGCTTCGACAATTCGGTCGACGCCTTTGCCCGTGCCTATCTCGGCGTCTCCACCGGTCTGCTGCTCACGGGCTCCGCCGCAGCCGTCATCCTCGCCTGCACCATACGTTTCGTTGCGCTCGCCGAAGGGGCGATCCGCTCGGGCATGGAGAAGCTTCCCGGCAGTCTCGACGAGGCCGCCCGAAGCCTTGGCAAGACGCCGGCCCAGAGTGCTGCCAGCGTGCTGCTGCCGCTGCTCAAGCCGGCGATCCTCACCGCATCGGTGCTTGTCTTCGTCGACACGGTGAAGGAGCTTTCGGCCACTATCCTGCTGCGCCCGTTCGGCTTCAGCACGCTTGCCACCTATGTCTATGAAAACGCCTCGCGTGGCGTTCCGGAGGAGGGGGCGGTCGCAGCCATCGTCATCATCATCACGGCCATGGTGCCCGTGATCCTGCTGTCCGGTGCGCTGGTGCGCGACGCTGAAGCATCCCTCTGAATCCAGTCATATCCGCAAAGAAAAGGCGCCTGGAGGCGCCTTTAAAGGAGATGCTGTTTCGACGGGGACTTGAGCAAATGGAGCCAACCTCGAATTCGAGGAAAGGGATTTCTCCCTCAAGTTAGGCACGACTATCAGGCCTGAAACTTAACAGCTCCTTACCTGGCTGCCTCGAAGTTTACGAAAGTGTACCACTCCTGAAGTCTAGGTAAATTTGTCGGTCACCCTTTGTTAAGCATGCGCACCCCGCTCAGTTCCTGAGCTGTTCGATATCCCTGTAGAGGTCGAGGGCTTCGGGGTTGGCCAGCGCCTCCTTGTTCTTGACCGGACGGCCATGGACGATGTCGCGCACCGCAAGCTCGGTGATCTTGCCCGACTTGGTGCGCGGGATGTCCGTGACCACGACGATCTTAGCCGGCACGTGGCGTGGGCTGGCGCCGGTGCGGATCTTTGTCCGGATACGCTTTTCGAGATCCTCGTCGAGGGAAAGGCCAGCCGCGAGGCGGACGAACAGCACAACGCGCACGTCGCCATCCCAATCCTGGCCGATGCACAGGGCCTCCAGTATTTCCGGCAGTTGCTCGACCTGGTTGTAGATCTCGGCCGTACCGATGCGCACCCCGCCGGGGTTCAGCGTGGCGTCCGAGCGGCCATGGATGATCAGGCCGCCATGGCCGGTCCATTCGGCGAAGTCGCCATGGCACCAGACATTGTCGAACCGATCGAAATAGGCCGCGTGATACTTGGCACCGTTGGCGTCGTTCCAGAAACCGATGGGCATTGCGGTAAAGGCCCTGGTGCAGACGAGCTCGCCTTTTTCCTGGCGCACCGGTTTGCCCTGGTCGTCCCAGACGTCGACGGCCATGCCGAGGCCGGCACCCTGGATCTCGCCGATCCAGACCGGTTCCGTCGGTACGCCCAGAACGAAGCACGAGACGATGTCGGTGCCGCCGGAGATCGAGGCGAGGTGGACATCCTTCTTGATGCTGTCATAGACGAACTGGAAATCCTCGGGCGACAGCGGCGAGCCTGTCGACGACAGGGTGCGCACGGTGGACAGGTCGTGGCTGTCGATGGGTCTCAGGCCCGCTTTGCGGACGGAGTCGATGAATTTCGCCGAGGTGCCGAAATAGGTCATCTTCTCGGCGTCGGCGAAATCGAACAGCACATTGCCGTTGGGATGGAACGGCGAGCCGTCATAGAGCAGCAGCGTTGCCTCGGCGGCGAGCCCCGAGACAAGCCAGTTCCACATCATCCAGCCACAGGTGGTGAAATAGAAGAAGCGGTCGCCGGGCACGAGGCCGGCATGCAGGCGCAGCTCCTTGAGATGCTGCAGCAATGTGCCGCCGGCCGAATGCACGATGCATTTGGGGATGCCGGTCGTACCGGACGAAAACAGGATGTAGAGCGGATGGTCGAAGGGCAGGGGCTCGAACGTCACCGCCTTTGCCGAAAATGGCGCGAGCGCATCCTCCAGCGCCTCGGCCTTGGCGATGCCGGAGGCGACGTCCTCTGCCGTTCCGAGATAGTCGACGACCAGAACCTTCGTCGCACTGGCCAGCTTCTCGGCCACGGCGGCTATCTTTGCACCGACCTCTATGTGTTTGCCGGCATACCAGTAGCCGTCGGGGGCAATGAACACCTTCGGCTCGATCTGGCCGAAGCGGTCGAGCACGCCCTGTTCGCCGAAATCGGGCGAGCATGACGACCACACCGCGCCGATCGAGGCGGTCGCCAGCATGGCGGCCACAGTCTCCGGCATGTTCGGCATCATCGCAGCGATACGGTCGCCCTTCTTGATGCCTAGCGACACGAACAGCTGCTGCAGCCGCGACACCAGCGCCGAAAGCTCGTCCCAGCTCAGGCGCCGTTCGATCTTGTCCTCGCCGCGGAAGACGATGGCCTCGCCGTGGCCCGTGCCGCGCAGCAGGTTCTGGGCGAAGTTGAGCCTTGCATCGGGAAAGAATTTCGCGCCCGGCATCCTGTCGCCGTCGGCCAGCACGCGGCCGCCTTTTTCGCCGATGACACCGCAGAAGTCCCAGACCAGATCCCAGAAGGCGTCGCGGTCGTCGACCGACCAAGCGTGCAGAGCGGCATATCGGGAGAACTCGCGCCCCGCACGCTTGCCCGCCTCGGCTGCAAACGCCGTCAAGGGTGCGGCTGCAATCCGCTCTGCAGAGGGTGTCCAGAGGGGCACTTCAACAGTCATCGATGTCTCTCCCAAAACCGCATCCGGTTATGCATGTCGCATTGCAGCAGATCAAGGAAATGTCGATTTGCGCCAATGGGCTGTGCGCAAACGTCATGGAGAGGCCACAAAGACTTGAAATGCCGCTGTTCTCGGTTACACCCGGATGCCATCGGAGCGCAGCACGGGCAGCACAAGGGCAACATGCCATCACCACTGTTCAAGCGCGGTATCTGGGCGATCGTCGGCCTCGCCGTCCTGATCGTCTTTACCGTCGCGGCGGTGCCTTTCGTCGCTTCCACCCAGATCGTCAAGGATCGCATTGCCTTTGAGATGAGCGCGTGGAGTGGCTTCCGCGTCTCTTTCGACGGCACGCCGAGCATCGAAATATGGCCCGTCTTCCGCGCAACGCTGAAGAACGTCACCCTCACCGACTGGGACGACGAGCAAGGGTCGCCGATCATCGATGCCGAGCGTGTCGAAATCGAGCTCTCGGCCCTTTCGGCCCTGTCGGGCAATGTCGATTTTTCCGATGCGCATTTCGTCCGCCCCACCTTGCGCATAAAGCGCCGGGCCGACGGTGGTTACGAACTGCCGCAATCGCGCGGCGGCAGGCTCGAGCGCTCGATCGAGCGCACCCAGGAAATGGTCGCTGCAAACCCCTCCGAACCTGACATCAAGGGCCTGCCTTCCGACAAGTTTGGCGCCGTCGAGTTCATCGACGGCCGGGTCGTTGCCGTTTCCGACGAGGGCAGCGACGAGATATTGAGCGACCTGACGGGCAAGGCCAGCTGGCCGGCGCTGAACAAGGCCGGCAGCATGGCCGCGACCGGTGTCTGGCGCGGTGAGCCGGTGGCGCTGGAATTGACCTCCGAGCGCCCGCTCTTGATCTTTGCCGGCGGTAGCGCACCGATCACGGCGTCGATCAAATCGGCGCCGGTCGAGGCCAGCTTCGAAGGCACCGCCCGCCTCACTGGTGACGCACATGTCGAGGGCCATACCAAGATTTCGGCGCCCTCGTTCCGGCGTGTGCTGGAGTGGTCGCAGCCCGGCGTGCTGCCCGGCAGCCCGGTGGGCTCCATCTCGATTGCCTCGAAGGTCACCGGCGATCTGTCGCGGCTCAAGCTCGACAATGCCAAGGTCACGCTCGACAGCAATCCGGGCATGGGCATCCTCGACCTGTCGCTCAACGGCCCGGTACCATCGATCTCCGGCACGCTTGCCTTCGACACGCTCGACCTGATGACGTTCGCCTCGGCCTTCGCGCCGATGGCACCGACGAGCTCTGGCAACAGCGAGATCGACACCAGCTTTGCAGATCACGTCAATCTCGACCTCAGGCTGTCGACCACCAAGGCCACATTCGGCGCGATCTCGCTGGCGGAGGTTGCCGCGACCGCCCAGGTCAAGGGCGGCCTCGCGGCCTTCGACATTTCCGACGCCGAGGCCTTCGGCGGCAATGTCCAGGCCGGCATGCGCTTCGACCGCCAGCCTGGAGGCACTCAGGCCGAAATCCGGCTGCTCGCCTCCGACATCGACGGCGGTGCCTTCGGCGCTGCGGCCGGCTTGGGGCGCATCGTGCCCATCGGCCGCGGCACGGTTTCGGTCATCCTCAAGGGGCCGGGGCTCAGCTGGAACACGCTGTTGCAGAATGCCAACGGCTCGATCTCGGCGACCTTCGGCGTCGGCGCCATACCGGGCCTCGATCTCAAGGCGTTCCTCAAGCGTACCGGCGAGCGCGGCTTCTTCTCGTTGGACGAGGTCTCCGGCGCAACATTGCCGGTCGATGGCGTCGAGCTCAAGGCCACCATCTCCAATGGCGTCGCCAAGATCGACAAGGCCGAGGCGCGCACGCCCGCCAATCGCATCTGGCTCACCGGCATCGTGCCCTATGTCGGGCGCGGGCTGGCGCTTTCGGGGGCTGTTGAGCCCAGGGAAACGGCTGTTACGGCGGGCTCGACGACCACGCCTGCAGCACCCGCCGACGCGCAGCCGCGCACGGCCTTCTTCGTCGGTGGTTCCTGGAGCGCGCCGTTCATTTCGCCGCTGGAGCCGCCGGCGGCCTCCGTCCCGGCGTCGTCGGCACCCAAGGCTGACTAAGAGCGCCCTGCGTCTTGATGGACGCTCCAGTTTGTCGAGCTTGGGCTTGGCGTTTTCCGAAATCGAATCCGATTTTAGAGTCTAGAATAGGCTGCCCTGGCTACCGGGCTCCTTGGCCCGCGGAGCTGGCTTGGCTGCCGGCTTCGCCTTGGCATCGCCGCTGGTCGCCACCGCATTGGCGACACCATCGGCGAACTCGATCGACAGGGCTGCGCCCGTCGCCACGTCGGCCACGCGCTTGAGCACAGCACCTTCGGCATCGCGCACCAGCGCGAAACCGCGCGCCAGCACTGCCTTGTGCGACAGCGTCGCCATCAGCCGCTCGGCCTGCGACAGCTTGGTGCGGGCGCGTTCGAGCCTAAGGCCGACAGCCTGTGCGCCGCGCCGCTCAAGGCCGGTCAGCTGCAGGCGGAACGCTTCCTGGCGGCGTGCCAGCGGTTCGGGCGAAAGCCTGCCCTTCGTGCGGTCGAAACGGATGCGTTTTTCGCGCACCATCGCCCGCAACGCCGCGTCGGCCCGCAGCATGTCGCGGTCGAGATGCCGACGGGTCTCGGTGATGCGCCGCGACAGCGTCGCTGGCGACAGCCGCACGGCCGAAAGCCGGGCACGCTTGCGCTCGGTTGCCACGATCAGCGCGCGCCCGAGCCGGCTGGTCGCCTCATCGAAGCGTCGGCGCGGCAAGGCCAGCAACTGGTCCGGCGTCGGCAGGGCGCGGGCCGCGGCCCGCACCGCTTGGCTCCGCCTGTCGATCATGCGCGACACTGCCCCACGCAGCCGCGCACTGAGATTGGCGAGCGTAGCCTCGAGCTCGGCTTTGACAGGCACCGCAAGCTCGGCCGCGCCTGTCGGCGTCGGCGCGCGCATGTCGGCGGCAAGGTCGATCAGCGTCCAGTCGGTCTCATGGCCCACGGCCGAGATGACGGGGATATGCGAAGCGGCCACCGCGCGGATCAGCGCCTCGTCGTTGAAGCCCCAGAGGTCTTCGAGGCTGCCGCCGCCGCGCGCCACGATCAGAAGGTCAGGCCGCCGGAGGTTACCTTCCTCGGGCAGTTCGTTGAAGCCGTTGATGGCGTTTGCGACTTCGGCGCCCGACGTCTCGCCCTGCACCCGCACAGGCCAAACCAGCACGTGAAGCGGAAAGCGGTCCTTGATGCGGTGGATGATGTCGCGGATGACGGCGCCAGTCGGCGAGGTGACCACGCCGATCATCATCGGCATGAACGGCAACAACTGCTTGCGCCTGTCGTCGAACAGGCCTTCGGCCGCTAGTCGGCGCTTGCGTTCCTCGAGCAGCGCCATCAGCGCTCCGGCGCCGGCGGGCTCGAGATTGTCGATGACGATCTGGTACTTGGACGAGCCGGGATAGGTGGTCAGCTTGCCCGAGGCGATGACCTCCATGCCTTCTTCGGGGCGGAACTTCAGCCGGCTCATGGTGCCCTTCCACACCACGGCTTCGATGCGCGAGCGGTCGTCCTTCAGCGCAAAATAGGCGTGGCCCGACGAGTGCGGGCCGCGGTAGCCCGAAATTTCGCCGCGCACGCGCACATTGCCGAACGTGTCCTCGACGGTGCGCTTCAGCGCGCCGGAGATTTCGCTGACGGTATATTCGGTCGCGTTCGTACGTGATTCGGTGGCAAGTTCGGTCATGGCGCGATTGAGGTCCGCCGGCCCCTGCTCGTCAAGCTTGGAGCGTCAGGACTGGTCTACCATCCCGGCATAATATGGCTGGGCTTGAGCCGGCGTCCGCGATTGGCCATCAACGCCTGGAAATCGAATGTACCGGCTTCCTCCGGGATCGGAACCGAGATGTTGTCCAGGCTCTCGCTAATATGACGGGCAAGGGCGTCGATAATCTCCGGCCGGCTCGAATGGCCGCGCAAGATGCCGATCTTGCAGTCGGGCAGGGCGCCGAAGCCGTCGGCGTCGCCCAGCACCCGCATGCCCGGCCTCAGCGCGCATTCGGGCAGCACCGAAACCGCCAACCCCGAAAGCACGGCGGCGGTGATGACGGTTGCCGACCAGCTGGTGAACAAGACGCGATACTGGCGGCCGCTGGCGTCCAGTATGTCGGTTGCCATCCGCCGCCACTGGCAGGTCGGACGGCCGAAGGCCATCGGCAGGATTTCTTCCTCGTGCACCATGTGGCTGGCCGAGGAGACCCAGAGCAGCGGTTCGTTGCGCACGATCTCGGTTGGCCGCGTGTCCTCGCATTCCGTTACCAGCGCGATGTCGAGATTGCCGCGCCGGATCTGGTCGGCGAGATTTACCGTCGGCTCGCATACCACCGACAGCTCGACACGCGGGTTGGAGCGCGAGAACCTGGCCATGATCTCGGGCAGGAAACGGTCGGCATAATCGTCCGGTACGCCGATGCGGATGGTGCCTTCCAGCGCCCGGTCGTCGAAGGCGGCAAGGGTCTCGCGGTTGAGCTGGAGCAGCCGTCGCGCATAGGAGAGCAGCCGTTCGCCTTCTTCGGTCAGCTTGTTCATGCGTCCATCCTTCGCAAACAGCGCCTTGCCGACGCGTTCCTCAAGCCGGCGCATCTGCATCGACACGGCCGACTGGGTGCGATGGACCTCGTCTGCGGCGCGCGTGAAGCTGCCCGTGTCGACGATGGAGACGAATGTCTGGAGCTGGTCAAGGTCGAGAGGAGCGGCCATTGTCGTTTCCATCATGAACTTTGATGCTAAAGATTAAAAACATTCGTTGGATTAATCAATAGACCGCAGGCACAGTGTGATTGTCCACATAAGGCATGTGAATCGGAATCGGGGCGGCGGAAGGAGCGTCGACCGGGAGGGGACCCGTTTGTCCTGTGATCTGGAGAGAGACAATGACCACGCTCGACCATTGCGCTGAGACGACGCATTCCGCGGCTCGCCCGGTGAATGCGATGCGTATCGTCAACTATGCAGCCGATCTCCTGCGCGCCTGGAAAAATCGGCGCGCATTCTATCGCCTCGGCGACATGACCGACACCGAGCTGGCCGACATCGGCCTCACCCGCGGTGATCTGTATGTGGCAGTTGATCTGCCCTTTGCCAGCGACCCGACCGTCCGGCTTCGCTCGATCCGCCAATCGCGATCCGAGAACGTCGAGGCGATGGCCCGCCGCGTCGCCTGATGCGGTGCATGCCCCGAAAATCGCATAAGATTTCGGACAGGATCATGCACCAACCCGAGGTTTTACAGCGCTTTTTGCGCGTTCAGCCGGATGCGCGGCGCTGTTGAGTTTAGCAGGCTCCCCACTCCCAGCCGGTCCCCGCCGGCCTTGCCTGCACGTTGCCCGGTCCTCCCAAGGGACCGGGCTTTTTTTTATGAGTAAGTAGTGAGTAGCAAATAGGGAGCAGGCCTCCACTACTCACTATTCCCTACTCGCTCACCTGTATTTATCCATCCCCTTGCTGAACTGGTCGAAGATCGACTCGACGCCCTTCTGGTAGTCGTCGCGCTGCTGGCTGCCGGTTTCGAACATCTTGCCGAACAGGTCGTCATAGGGATTGCGCGGCCGGCCGCTCGGATTGGCCTGTGGCTGCGGCTGGCGCGCCTGTGGCTGCGGGTCGGGCTGGGCACTGCCGCCGCCCAGCATCTCCTCGAAGATCTTGCCCAGCGGGTTGTCGCCATAGGGGCTCTGCGCCTGGGGTTGCGACTGGCGCGGTGTCGGCTGCTGCGCCTGGCCGCCGCCGAACATGTCCTTGAGGATTTGGCCGAAGGGATTGTCGAACGGATTGGGCGCCTGGCTCTGTTGCGGTGCCGGCTGCGGCTGCTGTCCGCCGCCCATCATGCCGCCGCCCTGCCTCATCATCTGCTCGATGATATCGCCGAGCGGATTGTTACCGCCCATGCCGCTGGCCGCCTGCATCTGGCCGGTCGACTGCTTGAACAGCCCGCCCATGATCATCGAGGCGACGACCGGCAGCATCTGCTGGAGGATATTCTGGCCGACACCCGTGGCCTGAGCGGCTTGCGCCGCCACCGCCCGCGACAGGTCCTTCGAGCCGAACAGATGACCGAGGATGCCGTTGCCTTCGTCGACGCCTTGAGGCGAGAAGGCGCGGGAGGCGTCATCGAAATATTTGGCGTGCTGGCCGCTCGCCATCGCCTGGAGGAACGAGCCGACGCCATAGGGGTCGGAGGCATTGCGCTTCAGCCCCTGGCTGAAGGCCGGCATCAGCGCCTCGAGCGCGGCCTGCGTCTGCTGTTGGCTCAGCCCGAATTGGCGCGACAGCGCGTCCATGCCGTTGCCGTTCTGGGCATTGGCCAGCATCTCGAACAAGGGCAGCATTTTTTCCTCCTGGGACTATCTCCAGGAGGAAGCTAGTGCGTTTCCGGGGTGGAATGAAGGGGCTTTCGCCGCTTCCGCCTCAGTAGGCGTATTCCAGGAAAACCGGCTCGATCGAACCGCCCCAGCGCGTGTGATAGGCGTTCAGCATTTCTTCCGCGCTGGTGGTGCCGCGTGCAACGACCTCGTCCAGCGTGTTGAGGAACCCCGATTCGTCGAAGCCGTCGCGGTTCTTGTTGCCACGGTTCACCAGGCCCTGCCGCGACAGCGCCAGCACTTCGCGGCCGACCTCGCGCAAGGTGGTGTTGCGGAACGGCGCCGAAATGCCCTGTTCGGGCACCGCGTTGCGCATGGCCAGCACTTCTTCGTAGGTCCAGTCGCGAGTGAGTGCCTCGGCAGCATCGAGCGTCGCGGGATCGTAGAGCAGGCCGACCCAGAAGGCGGGCAGGGCGCAGATGCGGCGCCATGGGCCGCCGTCGGCGCCGCGCATTTCGAGGAAACGCTTGAGCCGCACATCCGGGAACAGCGTCGACAGATGGTTGGCCCAGTCGCCCATGGTCGGCATGCCGTCGGGCACTTCATTGCGCGCGGCGCCCGCCATGAACTGGCGGAAGGTCATGTGCGTCATGTCGTGATAGCGGCCGTCGCGGATGACGAAATACATCGGCACGTCGAGCGCCCACTCGGCGTAGTCGGCAAAGCCGAACTCCGGCGAGAAACAGAAATCGAGCAGGCCCGAACGCTGATTATCGGTGTCGCGCCAGATGTCGCCGCGCCAGCTCTGCATGCCGTTCGGCTTGCCATCGGTGAAGGGCGAGTTGGCAAACAGCGCCGTCGAAAGCGGCTGCAGCTTGAGCGAAACCTGCATCTTGCGGCGCATGTCGGCTTCGCTCTCGAAGTCGAGATTCACCTGGATTGTGCAGGTGCGATACATCATGTCGAGGCCCTTGGTGCCGACCTTGGGCATGTAGGCGGTCATGATGTCGTAGCGCGATTTGGGCATGCGCGGGGTCTCGACCAGCGTCCATTTCGGGCTGCCGCCGAGGCCAAGGAAACGAATACCGAGCGGCTCGGCGATCTCGCGCAGCTGCGCCAGATGGGCGTTGCCCTCGCGACAGGTCTGGTGGATCGTCTCGACCGGCGCGCCGGACAGCTCGAACTGGCCGCCGGGTTCCAGCGAAATGGCGCCCTGGCCGGTCGGCTCTACCAGGCCGATAATGCGGCCGGCATCGATGATCGGATCCCAGCCAAGTGTCTTCTGCATGCCTTCGAGCAGCGTGCGGATGCCGCGGTCGGTGCCATAGGGCACAGGCGCATTGCCGTCGACATAGAAGGGGAATTTCTCGTGTTCGGTGCCGATCCGCCATTTGTCGCGCGGCTTGTTGCCGGCAGCCAGGTAGCCGACGAGTTCATCCATGCCCTCGATGGGCTGGAAATCGGTGGTGTCGCGCGCCATAAAGTTTCTCCTGGGGCGGAAGAACGGTGGCGCTTGATGGACGATCCAGCGCTCGCCGATCAAGCGAAAAATCCTGAGCCTTCGTCAACAGATATTGAATGATTTCGCTACGCCCGGGACGGCTGGCAAGTCCTTGTCTTGACTATCGCACGGGAAGGGCAGTCCGAACCAGCGTTGCGGCCGCGTCCCCGGCCGTTTCCATGTAGCTCGCATCGCGGTTGAGCAGCACCACCGCAAAAGCGCCGTCAAGCAACAGGACGACCTGGCGGGCAAGGGCCTCGGCGCCTGTAGCCCCGACTTCGGTGAGTTCCTGCCGCAGCCAGGCCTCGACGCGTTGCTTGTGGGCGATGCCGGTCCTGATCGCGGGGTGTCCGGGCATGTCGGCCAGTTCGGCCGCCGTGCGCAGATAGCCGCAGCCTTTCCACTTGGGGTGCCGCGCCGATGTGGCGAGGTTCTGGAAGATCGCCCGCACCTTCTGCTCCATTCCGCCCTCGGCCTCTGCAAACCAGCGCTGGAACAGGGCGAGATTGGGTTGGTCGCGGCCGTCGAGATAGGCTGCGATCAGTTCGTCCTTGCTGGTGAAGTGGTAATAGAGCGTGCGCTTGGTCAGCCCCGCCTTCTCGGCCACGGCGTCGACGCTGACGGCGCGGATGCCCTCGCTGTAGAAAAGCTTCGAGGCGGCATCGACGATGCGCTCGCGCGTCGGTTTCTCGGACGTTCTCATGCCAGAAGTATACCGACTAGTGAGTGTAATCCAAAGGCGGATTTCGCTAGCCCTTGCTGGAGAAAGCGAGGTCCCATGTCGATTGCGGTTTCAGTGGTCGAGCCACGGTCGGTCGAAATCGCCTGCTGCGACGGCGTGGCGTTGCGCGGCCATATCTGGCCGCATGCGCGCGGCGAAAAGGCAGGCACCGTCATTGTCAACCCGGCCACGGGTGTGCTCGCGCGCTACTACCATCGTTATGCAACCTTCCTCGCCGGCCACGGTTTCGATGTCATCACCTACGATTATCGCGGCATTGGCGCGTCTCGGCCGGCGAGCCTGCGCCGCTGCGGCTATCGCTGGCGCGATTGGGGCGAACGCGACTTTGAAGCCGTGCTTCATCTCGCAATTCGCCTCGATCCCGTTGCGCCGCTATTGGTGGTCGGTCACAGCATCGGCGGCGTGCTGTCTGGATTGGCCGAATCGGCCCCAGCAGTGGCCCGAATGCTCACCGTCGGTGCGCAATATGCATACTGGCGTGACTATGCTGCCGAGAGGCGTTTGCGACTTTTTCTCAAATGGCATGTGGCCATGCCCGCGCTGACCGCCCTGTGCGGCTATTTTCCCGGCAGGCGGCTCGGCTGGCTCGAGGACTTGCCGGCGGGCGTCGCCAACGAGTGGAGTTTTCGCCGCGCCCGCATAGAGCTTAATCACCCAGAAGCCGAGCGGGCCGACGTGCTCCGTCGTTTCGCCGCCGTCACGGCATCCATCCTCGCCATAGGTCTCAGCGACGACGAATTCGGCACGCCAAAGGCAATCAGCCGGGCGCTGGACTACTACGCCGGCTCCAGCACGACCCAGCTGCTGCTTTCACCTGATGATTTCGACCGACAGCAGATCGGCCATTTTGGCCTGTTCCACAGCCGCCATGCCGCCGACTTCTGGCTCGATACGCTGCTGTGGCTGCGTGACGGCATCAACCCGTGGCCGAGCAAGATGCTTGCCTGATTACCAATCGCCGATGGCGGCCTGGATGACCGCGAGGGCCGCCACCGCCGCCGTGTCGGCGCGCAGGATGCGCGGTCCGAGCGGAATGGCCGTCACATAGGGCAGGGCGCGCAGCATGCGGCGTTCCTCGTCGGAGAATCCGCCTTCGGGCCCCACCAGCAGGGCAAGCTTGCGCTCCTTGATTCCCTGCAATGCGGCCATCGGGTTGTTGGTCGACGCGTCCTCGTCGCAGAAGACCAGTCGCCGTTCCTTGTCCCAGTTGGAAAGCAATTGCTCCAGCTTGACCGCCTCGGTCACCTCGGGGATGGCCAGGATGCCGCATTGCTCGGCGGCTTCCACCGAATTGGCCCGCAGCCGGTCGATGTTTGGCTTCATCTGCGTGTGCTGGGTCATGACAGGCACCAGCGTGCCGGCGCCCATCTCCACCGCCTTCTGCACGAGATAGTCGAGCCGGCCGACCTTCAGCGGGGCGAAGCAATAAACGAGATCGGGATGTTCCGGTTGTGCGCGCTGCAATTCCAGCACTTCGAGCCGCACGGCCTTCTTGGTGCGGCCGCCAATCCTTGCCGTCCATTCGCCGTGGCGGCCGTTGAAGACCAGCACTTCCGCGCCTTCGGCGAGGCGAAGCACGTGGGTCAGATAATGGCTCTGCTGTGGATCGGCGTCGAAGCCCGTCCCGGCCGAGAGGTCGTCGGGCACGAACAGCCGTTGCATCTTGTAGTTTGCGCGCATGGCCGAGCAATGCGGCAGGCCGCGGTGGCGGTCAAGGGGCAGCCTCCGGGTCGAATTTGCGCGTCTCCTGTCGTTCGAGTGCAAGGACGAGCTGGCGGCACTTTATGGCCTGTCCATGGTCGCGCCGGCACACAGGCATGACCAAAGCCTATTTCGCCGCTGTGCTCCACGTCCAGGCCCGCGGCACTGCTATCTCTCCGCAAGCCGCTCCGCGCTAGCATGCCACTCCGGCCGGTAACCCGCCTCAAGCACGGCAAGCGTCGTCACCGGCGTGATGATGCACATCTCCTGGTCGGAGAGTTCGTCGAAGCCGAAGGCCGCGTCGTATCCGCCGAAGCTCCAGCGCAACGCCTTGCCGCCGCGCACCGCATAGTCGGAGGCGCCGTCCGAAAACATCGCGCCGTCGGGCAAAAGGCGCAGGCCGTGGCGGTCGAGTTCCACCGGCTGGCCACCGGAGGCCAGCCTTTCCTCGTGCAGCCGCCCGTCGATCTCGCCGACCTTTGGCTCGTCTGCATTGAAGGCGCTGGCATAGGCCTTGGAAAAAGCCTGGGCGCGCGCCCGCCGGCAGTAGAAACAGGGCCGGTGGCCGGCGGCCAATGCCGTCACCTCGTCGAGAAAGAACAGCTCGGTCCAGCCGGTCTTGCCGCCGGGCCGGTTTCGCCCCATCGGCACACGACGCACGCCCTTGAACTCGAGCGCGCAGGTGATCCATGCCTTGGTCGCCCAGCGCTTGTGCAGCAGCGTTTTCGTATCGGGGTCGTGGATGATGCCGCGATTGCCGGTGAACATGCCGCGCTCGGGCGTGGCGTCTATTTCGCCGAAGGGGTCGACCCGGTTTTGCAGTGGCATAGCCGATCCTTCTTGGCTGCGTGGTAGGCCGCATGATAGGGCTCGCCGCAACTTTGTCACCGCCTGCCGGAAAGGCCGAGATGCGCGTCCTCGTCGTTCAGAACTTTGAAAGCACCGGCCTCGGCCAGGTTGGGGAGGCGCTTGCTGAGGTCGGCGCCGAGCTCGACCTGTGCAACGCCCATCTCGGCGATGCGCTGCCCTTGGACGCCGGCGAGCACGACGCCATCGTCATGCTCGGAGGTGGTCAGAATGCGCTCGACGATGCCCATTCGCCCTATTTTCCCGAGCTGCTCGCGCTGACCCGCGATTTCGTCGATCGTGACAAGGCCGTCCTTGGCATCTGCCTCGGCTGCCAACTGCTGGCGCGTGCCTTTGGCGGCCACAACCGCATCGGCGGCGCCACCGAATTCGGCTGGCACGGCGTGTCGCTGACCGAGGATGCGCTCGATGACCCTGTTTTCGCCGAACTGCCGGACCGTTTCTCCATCTTCCAGTGGCACGACGACACCTTCACCATGCCGGAAGGCGCGATCAGGCTGGCCGGCAGCGCCGTCACTGGAAACCAGGCGTTCCGCATCGGCCGCGCCGCCTATGGCACGCAGTTCCATTTCGAGGCCGACCGCAAGCTGGTGCGCGAGTGGAACAGCGCCTTCGCCGACGTGATCGCCAGGAACCAGCCTGACTGGCCCGAGCGCCACGATGCCGAGGCAGAACGCCATGGCCCCGAAGCCGATGCGGTCGGCAAGGCGTTGGCTCGCGCCTGGGTTGCAGCTATCTGAAACATCGATGGCGGCCGGAACCTCGCCAGAGGCCGCCCGATAGCCATTCCGTGACATTTTTGGCACTGCGAAAAAAATCCGCTGTGGACGGTTCCGCAGTGGCTGGATTGTGCCCAAAAGCCTTTCTAAAGACAGCCTCGCGCCAGCCGACGGTGGTATCGCGAATGAACCATCTCCAAGGCTCGTGCGACACAAGCCCGATACAGAACGTCCCTAGAAGCACGGCCGCGATGCCGCGCATTTGTGGTGTCGGTTAAAGTTTTCGGAAACTTATTCGTAACTCCGTTCGTGCAGAATGCAGGAAGCTCAACTTGAGATGACCCCCGTGAAAGCAGCACTCCTGTCCTTCGCCATGCTGTCGGCAATCGTGCTTGGCGGCTTCGGGATTTATGCGGCCGATGCCGCAGCCGACCATCGCGTTGTCGATGGCTACGGCGTCACTGCCGCCCGCTGACGGGCCCAGCCACCGAAATCAGCCGTTTGTCCGCACCGTCTATGACGAGTGCGCTCAGCGCTCCCGAATAATAGACTCCTGTGTCGACGTTGACGCGGTTGGCCATCACTTCGGGTTCTGCCTGCGGCGTATGTCCATGGATCACGACTTTCGGGTGCAACCCCGGATAGTTGAGGAATTCCTTGCGGATCCAGATGAGGTCCTGCGGATCCTGCCGTTCCAATGGCACTTCCGGCCTGACCCCGGCGTGGCAGAAGAAAAAATCCCCGAAGCTTGCCGAATAGGGGAGCCCGCGCAGGAAGCGCACATGGCTTTCCGGCACCGCGCGCACCAACTGGGCATGGCTCGCCTGCAGGCTGGTCACATTGTCCAACCCGAGGCTGACGCCATAAGACGACGCGGTCTCGACGCCGCCGAAGCGGGCAAACAGCCCCTCCGGGTCGGGATTGGCGAGAAAGTCGAGGAAGCCAACGTCGTGATTGCCGGTCAGCACGATGTTGCGGCTGTCGCGGGCGGTCGCCGCGATCAGGAGCTCTATCACGCCGCGGCTGTCCGGCCCCCTGTCTACGAGGTCGCCGAGGTGGATGATGCGCCAGTCGGCCGGTCTGTCGCGGATGATCTCCTGGGCGATCCGGGCATGCATCTCCGCCAGCAACTCCAGATGCCCGTGTGTGTCGCCGATCGCATAGATGCGCATGCCCTCGGGACCCCGGGCGTCAAGAAAATGCACGCCGGTCATGGTCTTTTCGCTTCCTCGCCGTCGAGCCGCTGCCTGAGGCGAAGCCGCGATACGCGCTGCCAGTCGCCGCTGCGCTCGGCCTCGGCCATCGCGCGCTCCAGATAGGTGATGTGGTCCATCGCCGCCTGACGCGCAGCAGTGGGATCGCCTGCAACGACCGCCCTGTGGATCGCCCGGTGTTGTTCGAGCAGCGCTTCTCGTGCTGCAGGCAGGGCAAACACCACGAGCCTGTTCTGGAACACGCCATCCGTCAGAAGCTTGTAGCAGGAACGCAGAGTGTGCAGCAAAATGATGTTGTGCGCGCACTCACCCACCGCATGGTGAAATTCGACGTCGATCTCGGCTTCTTCACGGAAGTCGGCGCGCTGGTGCGCCGCCTCCATGCGAACCATGATGCGGTCGAGCAGCGCCAGATCCTCCTTGGTCGCCCGCCGTGCCGCATACTCGGCCGCCAGACCCTCGATCTCGCGGCGATATTCGAGATAATCGGCTGCCGCCTTACGGTGGTTGACGATCAAATCCATCACCGGCTTGGAAAACACCTGGCCGATAACGTCGGCGACATGCGTGCCGCCGCCATGGCGCGTCACCATCAGCCCGCGCGCTTCCAGCGTCTTCAGCGCATCGCGCAGGATCGGCCGCGACACGTCGAACTGCCTCGCCAGTTCGCGCTCGCCGGGCAGCCTGTCGCCGGCGCGCAGCACGCCTTCCAGAATCAGGCTCTCCATCTGTTGCACCACCTCGTCGGCCGTGCGTGAATGCTCGATCCTGGAAAATATGTCGCTCAAGGGTGCTGTCCGGAACCTTTGTCCTTGGCCACAAGGATAGGTGGCCCGGCCCCGACTGGTCAAATTATTTATCCAGTCCGGCAGTACCCAGCCCGGTGGCTGGCGGCGCACAGTATCAGGCGCCGCTAAAGTTGACGTTTGCCTGTTGCGGCAAACTTACCTAGAGGCAGGAAGGTCATGGCGTCGAGGGATCCACAGGTGACAGCCGAGCCGTCCTCATTGGAGTTCCTGCCGCGTTCGACCGGCAGTGTCATGGGTTTTCCGGCCCATGAAGGTCGTCCCAGCGCGCTCGGGGAGGTTCATTCGCGACCGCATCCGCTGGTCGAAAGTCCGCGCGTCATGGTCCAGCTGTCCTTCATGACCGAGGGCGGATCGGCCGTCGACCAGGCCGTGCTTTCTGAATTGTCCCGCCGCCTCGGCATCGCCGCACCCGATCGCCAGGCCCGCCACCACGCCATGAAATGGGGGCAGGGCTCGCTACGCTGGGAACGCCACACCGAGTTTTCGACCTATCTCTGGGAAGGCCCGCTCGGCGCCACCGACCGCTCGCAGGAGGATTCGCCCTTCGGCAACGGTTTCAGCCCACCCGGCACGGTCATTTCGGGCATCCGGCTCGAAATCCGCAAATGGACGCCGGCCAACGAGAAGCTGATCGCGACCTTCGACCCCACCAGTCTGTGCTACTCGCTCGTGGAGGGTGGTGCCGCCGGCATCGTCACCGACTTCCGTCAGGATGGCGACGGCCTGACCCGCATTCTTGTCCTCGACCGCGGCCTGACGCCGGCGCGAACCGGTGCGCTGTCGCAGCGTCTGATCGACATCGAGACCTATCGCACGCTGGCCATGCTTGGCCTTCCGGTTGCGCTGTCGCTTTCCAGCCGCGTCCGTCGCATCGAGGACCGGCTGGCCCAAGCGACGCGTGAGATGAAGGCGGTCGAGACACGCGACAGCCAGGCGCTGCTTGCCGATCTCACCGAACTTGCCGCCGAACTCGAAGCGGATGCAGCCTCCAGCCTCTACCGATTCGGCGCCAGCAAGGCCTATGACGGCATCGTCCGCGAGCGCCTCGAAGCGCTCGACGAGGAGGTCGTGCCCGGCTACGACACCTGGGCCGGTTTCCTCAAGCGCCGCTCGGCACCGGCAATGCGCACCTGCCGTTCGGTCGAAGAGCGCCAGGCCAATTTGTCGCGCAAGCTGACCCGCGCCACCACGCTGTTGCGCACCTGGGTCGATGTCGAGGTCGAGAAGCAGAACCGCGACCTGCTGGCGTCGATGAACAATCGCGCCCGCCTGCAGTTGCGCCTGCAGCAGACGGTCGAAGGCCTGTCCGTCGCCGCCGTCTCTTATTACGTCGTCGGCCTGGTCGGCTACATCGCCAAGGGTGCCTCGGCGGTCGATCACGCATTCGCACCCGAGATCGTCACCGCCGCCGCCGTGCCGCTTGCCGTGCTGCTGGTCTGGTGGGGCGTCCGCCGTGTGCGCCGCGCCCACAGTGAGCCAAAGGCGCACGCTGGGGAGTGAGGTGCCCGGCTGCGATCCCTTCTCCCCTTGCGGGAGAAGGTGCGCCGAAGGGGCGGTGAGGGGTGTTGGCCAAAGCGCGACATCTTACGTCCAACCCAGTAGGCATCTCCTCTTCACAGCAGTGCTCCGTCCAACACCCCTCATCCGGCTCGGCGCTGCGCGCCGATCCACCTTCTCCCGCAAGAGGAGAAGGACCAGCGTCCGCCAGCGGCAGATTGACGCTGCGAACGCTGCGCGCCTTTGCGTCCCGGCTAACGACCTTCTTCCAGTTTGCATGCGCCGGCGCCAACTGGTAAAAGCTTTTTACCAGTTCTCGACGTTAGGTGACCGATGTCCGGCATTCTCATGCCCAAGCCCGATGCGGCGACGCTTGCCCGTCGCGCCGAGATCGTCGCCGATATGCGCATCATCGTGCCGGGTGAGGGGGTGGTCGACACGGTCAACGAGATGCGCGCCTTTGAAAGCGACGGCCTGACCGCCTATCGCCAGCTGCCGCTTGTCGTGGTCCTGCCCGAGACCGTCGCCCAGGTGTCGCGCCTGCTCAAATATTGCAACGAGCGCAACATCCGCGTTGTGCCGCGCGGTTCCGGCACATCGCTGTCGGGTGGCGCGTTGCCGCTGGAAGACGCCGTGCTCCTGGTGATGAGCCGCTTCAACCGCATTCTCGAGATCGACTATCCCAACCGTGCCGTCACCGCCCAGCCGGGCGTTACCAATCTCGGCATCACCACAGCTGTGGAACTCGACGGTTTTTACTACGCGCCCGATCCCTCGTCGCAGATTGCCTGCTCCATTGGCGGGAATGTCGCCGAAAATTCCGGCGGCGTGCACTGCCTGAAATACGGGCTCACCGCCAACAACGTGCTCGGCATCGAAATGGTGCTGATGAACGGCGAGGTCGTACGCTTGGGCGGCAAGCATCTCGATGCCGAGGGCTACGACCTGCTCGGCGTCATGACCGGCTCGGAAGGTTTGCTCGGCGTCGTCACCGAGGTTACCGTCCGCATCCTCAAGAAGCCGGAGACGGCGCGTGCGCTGCTGATCGGTTTTCCGACCAGCGAAGAGGGCGGCCAGTGTGTCGCCGACATCATCGGCGCCGGCATCATTCCCGGCGGCATGGAGATGATGGACCGCCCGGCGATCCACGCCGCAGAAGACTTCGTCCATGCCGGTTACCCCCTCGAATGCGAGGCGCTTTTGATCGTCGAGCTGGATGGACCCGCCGTCGAAGTCGATCACCTGATCGGCCTGGTCGAGGCGATTGCCAACCGCAACGGCGCCACCACCTGCCGTATCTCGCAGTCGGAACAGGAGCGGCTCACATTCTGGGCCGGGCGCAAGGCGGCGTTCCCCGCCGTTGGCCGCATTTCGCCCGACTATTATTGCATGGACGGCACCATCCCGCGCAAGGAGCTGCCGCGTGTACTCGCCGGCATGCGCGAGTTGTCGGAGCAATACGGCCTTGGCGTCGCCAATGTCTTCCATGCCGGCGACGGCAATCTGCACCCGCTGATCCTCTACGATGCCAACAAGCCGGGCGAACTCGAAAAGGCCGAGGCCTTCGGCGCCGATATCCTGCGCCTGTGCGTCAAGGTCGGCGGGGTGCTGACCGGCGAGCACGGCGTCGGTGTCGAGAAGCGCGACCTGATGCCGGAGATGTTCAATGACATCGACCTCGAGCAGCAGATGCGCGTCAAATGCGCCTTCGATCCCAATCACCTGCTCAACCCCGGAAAAGTGTTCCCGCAGCTGCGCCGTTGCGCCGAACTCGGGCGCATGCACGTCCACCGGGGGCAGGTGGCCTTCCCCGACATTCCGAGGTTCTGATGCTTTTGAAGCAGGCGATCCTCGAAGGCATCAAGCGCGGCGACATCACGCTCGCCTTTCGCCGCTGGCAGCGGCCGACGGTCAAGGCCGGCACCGGCTTGCGCACGGCGATCGGTGTAATCCGTATCGGTGTGGTCGAAGTGGCCGACGAAGGGACACTAACCGAGGCCGACGCCCACGCCGCTGGCTACGACAGCCTTGGCGCGCTGACCGCCGACCTGCGCGAAGGCAGCGGCCGGACCCTCTACCGCATTACCTTCGAGGGCATCGAGGCTGACAACAGGCTGGCGCTGCGCGAGGCGGCAGACCTCAGCGATGCCGACTGGCACGCGCTCGCCGCCCGCTTCGCCAAATGGGACAGCACCGCGCCGGGCTATTTCCCGTCGATCCTGCGCCTCATCGGCCAGAACCCCGAGGTGGCAGCGGCAACACTTGCCGATCGCCTCGGCGTGGAGAAGCCGAAATTCAAGCAGGACGTGCGCAAGCTCAAGGAACTCGGCCTGACCGAGAGCCTCGACATAGGCTACCGCCTGTCGCGCCGCGGCTCTGCTGCCCTCGAAAAACTCCGGGAGCACCGGCTGTGACCACTTTCACCCCCACCATGTCGGAAGATGTCCTCGCTGCTGTCCAATGGGCCGTCGCCGAAGATTCGCCGCTCGAAATCATTGGTCATGGCTCCAAGCGCGCCATTGGCAGGCCGCAGCAGGCCGAGCACACGCTTGACCTGTCGAAGCTGTCAGGCGTCACGCTTTACGAACCCGCGGAACTGGTGTTGTCGGCGAAGGCGGGCACGCCGCTGGCCGAGATCGAGAGGCTGCTTGCCGAAAACGGTCAGCAGCTTGCCTTCGAGCCCATCGACTACGGTCCGCTGCTTGGCGAGATGCCGGGGCAGGGAACCATCGGCGGTGTGCTCGCCGCCAACCTCGCGGGACCGCGCCGGCTCAAGGCCGGGGCCGCACGCGACCACATCCTCGGCATCCACGCCGTCTCCGGGCGCGGCGAGGCCTTCAAGTCGGGCGGCCGCGTGGTCAAAAACGTCACCGGCTATGATCTGTCCAAGGTCATAGCCGGCTCCTGGGGCACGCTGGCGGTCGCGACCGACGTCACCTTCAAGGTGCTGCCGGCGGCCGAGACCGAGACCACGCTCATCATCCGCGGCCTTCTCGACGACAACGCCACCGCCGCCATGTCGATCGCCATGGGTTCCAGCGCCGAGGTGTCTTCGGCGGCACACCTGCCCGAGCGGATGGCCTCACGCGTGTTCGACGGCAAGCTCGGCAGCGACCCTGCAACGTTGCTGCGTGTCGAAGGGTTCGGCCCATCGGTCGCTTATCGCCTGGGACAGCTCAGGCAAATGCTCGGCAATGCCGGCCCACTGGAGGAGCTAACGGAGGGTGCGTCCCGCGCGCTCTGGCGCGATGTGCGCGATGTCTGCCCCTTTGCCGACGGCAGCGACAAGCCGGTCTGGCGTATCTCGATGCCGCCGGCCAATGCCAACCACATGGTGCTGGCGCTGCGCATGCAGGTGGCATGCGACGCCTTCTACGACTGGCAGGGTGGCCTCGTCTGGCTGCGCATGGAAGGCGAGCCGGAAGCAGATCTGTTGCGCGGTCTGATCAGGCAGTTCGGCGGCGGCCATGCGACGCTGGTCCGCGCCGCCCCGGCATGGCGCGCCGCGATCCCGGTGTTCGAACCGCAGCCCGCGGCACTGGCGGCACTTTCGGCCCGTCTCAAGGCGGAATTCGACCCCAAGTCCATCCTCAATCCCGGCCGGATGGTGCATTCGCTCGACTCTGCTACCTTGGCGCGTGTATCGGAGGAAGTCACATCATGAGCGACACGCAGCCGAATTTCACCCCGCGCCAGACCGACCGCTGGCTCGATCCGGGCCCGACCAATGCCCAGGTCATCTACATCCTCTACCTCGCCGGACTGGTCATCGGCGTCAGCGGCATCGTCGGTATCATCCTGGCCTACATGAACCGTGGCAAGGCCGGCGGCTTCGTCGAGACCCACTACACCTGGCTGATCCGAACCTTCTGGATCGGCCTGCTCTATGCGCTGATCTCGTTCATGCTGATCTTCGTCTTTATCGGCTTCATCCTGATGTTTGCGGTCGCCGTCTGGTTCATCGTCCGCTGTATCATGGGTCTGCAGGCCGTGGGGCGCGGCGAGGCCATCAAGAACCCCGAAAGCTGGCTGATCTAGCCGCCTGACAAGAGTGCCATAACGCCGTGCAGACCAATTTCACCACAGCCCAGCTTGCCGATCCGCACGTTGCGGAATCGGAAAAGATCCTGCGCAAATGCGTGCATTGCGGGTTCTGCACGGCGACATGCCCGACCTATGTGACCCTTGGCAACGAGCTCGATTCGCCGCGTGGCCGCATTTACCTGATCAAGGACATGCTGGAGAACGGGCGACCGGCGGACAAGGAGATCGTCACCCATATCGACCGCTGCTTGTCCTGCCTCGCCTGCATGACCACATGCCCTTCGGGCGTGAACTATATGCATCTGGTCGACCACGCCCGCGCCCATATCGAAAAGACTTACAAGCGCCCGCTGGCCAACAGGCTGACGCGCGGCGTGCTGGCGATGGTGCTGCCTTATCCCGCACGCTTCCGCGCTGCGCTCAAGCTGGCCAGGCTTGGCCGGCCTTTTGCCGATGTATTCGACAGGGTTGCGGCACTGAAGCCGTTTGCGGCGATGTTGAGGCTGGCGCCAAGATCGGTGCCGGCCGCGTCGCTCGTGGCATCGCCCGGCACGCATGCCGCATCCGGGGCCAGGCGCGGCCGTGTCGCCATCCTCACCGGCTGCGCCCAGCCGGTGCTCGAACCCGGCATCAACGAGGCGACCGTGTCGCTGCTTAACCGTCTCGGCATCGAGGTCGTTGTGCCCAAGGGCGAGGGCTGCTGCGGCGCGCTCGTTCATCACATGGGCCGAGAAGATGCAGCACTCGCGTCGGCGCGCCAGAATGTCGACGCCTGGACCCGCGAGATCGACGATGGTGGGCTCGACGCCATCGTCATCACCGCCTCGGGCTGCGGCACCACGATCAAGGACTATGGCTTCATGCTGCGGCTGGACCCGGCCTATGCGCAGAAGGCCGAGCGCGTCTCGGCACTGGCCAAGGACGTCACCGAATATCTGGCGACGCTGGACCTGCCCGAACCGGCCCGCAAGCCGGGTTTGACGGTCGCCTATCATTCTGCCTGCTCGATGCAGCACGGCCAGAAGATCATTCGCCAGCCCAAGGACCTGCTCGCCCGTGCCGGTTTCGTGGTCAAGGAGCCGCGCGAAGGCCATCTTTGCTGTGGCTCGGCCGGCACCTACAACATCATGCAGCCTGAGATTTCGGCAAAGCTGCGCGACCGCAAGGTCAAGAACATCGAGGCCACGGGCGCGGCACTCGTCGCCACCGGCAACATCGGCTGCATCACCCAGATAGCCTCGGCTGCGAAATTACCGGTGGTGCATACGGTCAAGCTGCTCGACTGGGCCTATGGCGGCGAAAAACCTGCCGGCGTGCCTGAGATCGGCTGAGCTGATGCATGCTGTAACCGATGCGCAACGACTACAAGCAGAGTTGACCACAGTGCGCGCCGCCCGGGATTGAACAGGACGGGTGGAACATGCGATGGCTTCGCGCGTTGCAGCAACATCGAAAAAGCGCATTGGAAGCCTCTATGTCGACACTCACCCGCCGCAGGTTGCTGGCGCTTGCCGCAACCGGGGCAGCCTCGGCGGCACTGTCCGCATGTTCGACAACGCAGGCTGAGCGCTCCGCTTACGCCGCGCCGGCTTACCCCGTTGCGCCGCCTCCGCCGTCCCTGCGCAACGACCCAGGTTTTGGCGAGCCGCAGATGATGTATGCGCCGGTCAACGACAACGGCTTCGACATTCCGGGCGTGCCGTTCAAGAAGATCGACCCGCGCTACTATCGCCAGGTGGTGAGCAATCCCACCGGCGAGGCGCCGGGCACGGTTGTCATCGATACCTCCCAGCACTTCCTCTATGTGGTTGCCGACAATGGCGAGGCCATCCGCTACGGCGTCGGCCTCGGTCGCGCAGGTTTCGAATGGGCGGGCCGCGGCGTCATCGAGTGGAAGCAGGAATGGCCGCGCTGGTTCCCGCCGAACGAGATGATCGACCGCCAGCCCGAGCTGGAGAAATTTCGGGCCCGCCAGATCCCCGGCAAGAACGAGTGGGAAGGCGGCATGCAGCCGGGCGTCCAGAACCCGCTCGGAGCGCGCGCGCTCTACATTTTCCAGGACGGCAAAGACACGCTGTATCGCCTGCACGGCTCGCCCGAATGGGCGTCCATCGGCAAGTCGGTGTCGTCAGGCTGTGTCCGGCTGATCAACCAGGACATCATTGATCTTTACAATCGTGTGGCAGACGGCACGCCCATCGTCGTCACAAATGGTCTCGCTCCGGCCGCGCAGCCGGAGGCGGTTTCGCAGATCAGCAGCGACGCCTACAGGCTTTAGATGAGAGTATGATCCCCAAAAGTGGGCGCCGGTTTTCGGAATAGACCATGCTCGAAAGCAATCGTGCCTACTCGGCGGCGAGCCTGGCCTCGCCGCTGGCAAATGTCTGCTTGTAGAGCGCCCGCTGGCGGTTGAGCGCCACCATGGTGTTGCGCAGCAGGATCGCCACCGTGACAGGACCGACGCCGCCGGGCACGGGCGTGATCCACGACGCCACTTCCTTGACCGAATCGGTGTCGACATCGCCGACGATGCGGGTCGAGCCATCTGGCAGCGTCTCGGCATTTATGCCGATGTCGATGACGGCCGCTCCCGGCTTCACCATGTCGGCCTTGATCAGCCGCGGCTTGCCGACGGCGACGAACAGCGCGTCGGCACGGCGTGCATGCGCTGCCAGGGATCGCGTCATGTGGTGGCACACGGTGACCGTTGCCCCCTCGCTCATCAAAAGGAAGGCGATCGGCTTGCCGACGATCTCGGAATGGCCGACCACCACCACTTCGAGCCCCTTGAGGTCGAGACCGGTCGCTTTCAGCAGTTCAACAGATGCCGCCGCCGTGCAGGGTGCCAAGTCGAGCTGGTTGTAGACGATGTTGCCGATCGAGGCCGGGTGCATGCCTTCGACGTCCTTGAGCGGATGCACTGCCGCCTGGATCGCCTTGATCGGGATGTGTTGCGGCACCGGCCGCTGGATGATGATGCCGGTCACGCGCGGATCGGCGTTCATGCCGTGGATCGCGGCTTCGAGCTCGCCGGCGGTCAGTTCGGCCGGGAACCGCCGTTCCTCGAAGTCGATGCCAGCAAGCTGTGCCTTGGCGCGCTGGTTGCGCACATAGACATCGACGGCTTCGACGTCGCCGACGGTGATCGAAACGAGCTTGGGGCGGAAACCTTCTTCGGTCGCCTGCTGGGCGGCAGCGCGAACTTCGGCGATGATGCGGGCGGCGACTGGGCCGCCCTTGAGATAGCGGGTGTCATCGAGCGGCGGCATTTTTGTCCTTCCGGCGTCAACGGGGTCCGTTCCGGATACTTCGGCTTGCCGCCAAAGAAAAGGGCGGCTTGAGGTGAATTTCACCCATACTGAACAAATTTTCCTGATTGTGACGGTTTCGTGTCATCCACAAAGCGAAAAGGGCAGCGCCTGGCGCTGCCCTTCTGCTCAGAGGCCCGGCTTCTATGGCCGGGCTCCGCCCCCGTAACCGGTTAGTGCAATTCCGGAAAAGCCAAGCGGCTTCTGTCCGAAATTGCGTCAAGCTGCTCTATTTGACGACGACCTTGGTGCCGACCGGCACGCGTTCGTAGAGATCCATCACGTCCTCGTTGCGCATCCGGATGCAGCCCGAAGACACCGCCCCGCCAATCGTCCACGGCTGGTTGGTGCCGTGGATGCGGTAGAGCGTCGAGCCGAGATACAGTGCACGCGCGCCAAGCGGATTTTCAGGTCCGCCCTGCATCATCGCCGGCAGCACGCGGCCCTTGGCGCGCTCGCGGGCGATCATCTCCGCCGGCGGGCGCCAGTCCGGCCATTCGCGCTTGGAAGACACCTTGTGCGTCCCCGACCATTCGAAGCCGGGCTTGCCGGTGCCCACGCCGTAGCGTCGCGCCTGGCCGCCGGCTTCGACGAGATAGAGGAAGTTTTCGGTCGTATCGATGATGATTGTGCCCGGCTGCTCGGCGCCATCATAGGCGACCTGCTGCGGCAGGTAGATCGGGTTGATCTGCGGCTTCACCGAACGCTTCTCGGGTGCACGCAATGCGGCGGTCTGCACCTGGTCCGGCCTAGCCTTTTGGCGCTGTGCCTGCCGTTGCTGGCGTGGTGCCGCCTGCTGCACCTGCTGCTGCCTGGGCTCGCGCGCCTGGCGGCGCGGCATCACCTCGGCCGGGTTGCGCCCGAGTTGCAGCACCCACGGCGCCGAGAGATCGGGGCTCACCACCACGGGCGGCCGCTCGGCATAGCGATCATAGGCCAGCGCCGGCGCGGCCAACTCGACCAGAAAAGCGGCCGAGGCCAGCAAGACAAGAGGTTTCTTCATGGACGCACTCTCAACACGTTCGTCTCTGCCGGAAAGGACGGCGCCCACCGGGATTCGGGTCGACATTGAAGCCGTCGTCCCACCGAAACATGAATCGGGTTGCTTAAAATGCGAGATTGTCAGGAAAGCTTTTGGTGTGGTTACCGGTCGGTTCAGGAATCTGGTAAAGCACAGGTAAATCAACGCGTTCAGGCGGTTAACAAGCAATTCCGAGGAAAGCACCGGAGGCTTTCCGGAAATTGCGTCACAAGAAGCGGATCTGGTGATGGAAGAGAAAAAGACAGGCCTCATGCAGGGTGCTGATGGCGCGACACGCTGCTTCTGGCCGGGCACTTTGCCCGACTATTTGCATTATCATGACAACGAATGGGGGCGTCCGGTTGCCGACGACACCAGGCTGTTCGAGAAGATCTGCCTGGAAGGCTTCCAGTCGGGGCTGTCGTGGCTCACCATCCTGCGCAAGCGCGACAGCTTTCGCGAGGCCTTTTCCGGCTTCGATTTCGACAAGGTCGCCGAATATGGTGACAGCGACATCGTGCGGCTGCTGGGCAATGCCGGCATCGTTCGCCACCGCGGCAAGATCGTCTCGACCATCAACAACGCCCGCCGTGCGCGTGCGCTCGCCGACGAGGCCGGCTCGCTGGCGGCGTGGTTCTGGAAGTTCGAGCCCGGCGAAGATGAACGGCCCAAGATCGTCGACTACCCGACCCTGATCGCCAACCCGACGACACCAACGTCGACGCGCATCTCAAAGGAACTGAAGAAGCGTGGCTGGACCTTCGTCGGCCCGACAACGATCTACGCCTTCATGCAGGCCATGGGCATGGTCAATGACCACATCGAAGGGTGCATGTGCCGGGGCAAGATCGAAGCCGAGCGCAAGGCGTTCAAGCGGCCGGGGTAGCCGCTCCTCATCCACCTGCCAGCACCTTCTCCCGCTCGCTGGGAGAAGGGACGCCGCGGCGATGCCGGCGTCCAACTCCCCCCGTTCTTGCGGGAGAGGGTAAGAATGAGAAGCGGTGCGGCCCCGGAACCGCTCTGCCCACTCACCGCTCATACCTGCCCTTGTGACCACTTCCGGCGATATCCCAGACCAGGCTCCGCCCCGATACTGTCAGCACCAAGCCGCCGAAGCTGCGGTCGTCGGGCGTGTGTGTGGGGGAAGCAGCACTCCGGCCCGACGGGATCACCTCGACGGTCGAGCCGCGCCTGACCCAGCACCCCCTGCCGTACTGGTCGTTGGCGCCATAGGCGAGCATGAACTCGAAGCTGCCGTCTGGTCGGAGCAAGAGTTCGGATCCGACCTCCATGACGCCGTTGAGATAGTAGTGACCGGCAAGTCGCTTGTCGCCCGGTGCGCAGGCGAGTGCAGCGTTCACGCCGCAGATCCAAAGCGCCAACGTGGCGAACAGGATACGCAGTTTCGGCATGGCGGTGCCTTTCTGGGGGCTCAGGCGCCCTGTCCGGCGAGCATCAGCCCGGCGACGATGGCTCCAAGCACACCCATCGCCGGGTAGAGCACCAGCGCTACGGTCATGAGTGTAGCGCCGACCGGTGCGGATTGCGGCTGTCGAGCTTCTGTCTTGCCGTCTGTATCAGCCATGGCGGCCGTTTCCTTTCAGTGTCGGCGCGCCTTTTCTGCCTTGCAGGTATCGGTACGATGCCGGCCAGAAGCGCAAATGTTTCCACTTGTCTGCACCCTGCGCGTCGGCGTGGCGTCAAACTCTTGCCGCTCCCCCCCAATTCGGTTACGACACGGCGCGCTGCATCTGCGGCCAAAACATCTGGAAAAATTGCGGAATTCTCGATCATGGCCGACAAATCGGAAAAGATGAAAGCGCGACTGCCGCGCGGCTTCGTCGACCGCAGCGCGGACGACATCCGCGCCGTCGAGAAGATGATGGTCGCGATCCGCGCCGTCTACGAACTTTATGGCTTCGAGCCTGTCGAGCAGCCGCTGATCGAATATACCGATGCGCTCGGCAAGTTCCTGCCTGACCAGGACCGTCCCAACGAAGGTGTTTTTTCCTTTCAGGATGACGATGAACAGTGGTTGTCGCTGCGCTACGACCTGACCGCGCCGACGGCGCGCTTCGTCGCCGAAAACTACGAGAAACTGCCCAAGCCCTATCGCAGCTATCGCTCCGGCTGGGTGTTCCGCAACGAAAAGCCCGGCCCCGGCCGCTTCCGCCAGTTCATGCAGTTCGACGCCGACACCATCGGCACGCCCGGTGTCGCCGCTGATGCCGAGATGACCATGATGATGGCCGACGTGATGGAAGCGTTGGGCATCAAGCGTGGCGACTACGTCATCCGCGTCAACAACCGCAAGGTGCTCGACGGCGTGCTCGAGGCGATCGGTCTCGGCGGCGACGAGAACGTCAACCGCCGGCTGACGGTGTTGCGCGCCATCGACAAGCTCGACAAGTTCGGCCCCGAGGGTGTCAGGCTGCTGCTCGGCAAGGGCCGCTGGGACGGTGGTGCGGAAGGCGAGGGTGACTTCACCAAGGGCGCCGGGCTGGATGAAGCGGCGATCGACACCGTCATTGCCTTCACCGAGGCGGGTTCGGCTGACGCGGTGACGACCGCCGAGAACCTCCGCGCCGTGGTTGCCGGCAATGAGCGCGGCATGGAAGGCGTAGACGAACTGACCCAGATCGGCGCGCTGGCTGCGGCGGCGGGCTATGACGACGGTCGCGTCAAAGTCGACCCGTCGGTCGTGCGCGGTCTCGAATATTACACCGGCCCGGTCTTCGAGGCCGAGCTTCTGGCCGAGATTCCCAATGACGAGGGCCAGGTCGTACGCTTCGGTTCGGTCGGCGGCGGCGGCCGTTACGACGGCCTCGTCTCGCGTTTCCGTGGCGAGCCGGTGCCGGCAACCGGTTTTTCCATCGGCGTGTCGCGCCTGATGACGGCGCTGAAGAATCTCGGCAAGCTCGACACGTCGGATGTCGTCGGCCCCGTCGTCGTGCTCGTCATGGACAAGGACACCGAGAGCCTCGGCCGTTACCAGAAGATGGTCTCCGACCTCCGCCGCGCCGGTGTGCGCGCCGAAATGTATCTCGGCGGTGCTGGCATGAAGGCGCAGATCAAATATGCCGACCGCAGGGGATCGCCCGTCGTGGTCATCCAGGGCGGCGACGAGCGTGCCAATGGCGAGGTCCAGATCAAGGACCTGATCGAAGGTGCCCGCATGTCGGCTGAAATCACCGACAACGCCGAATGGCGCGCTGCGCGGCCCGCGCAGATCACCGTGCCCGAGGCCGATCTTGTCGTCGAGGTGAAGAAGATCCTGGCCGCGCAGGCGGCAGAGCGCAGCCGTGGCTAGCGAACGCATGCTGTCGTCTGCGTCGCCCCTCATCCCCCTGACGGGACCTTCTTTCCGCAGAGCGTGGAAAAGGGGATTGGCCGCAACGCTGGCGTCTCCCTCGCCCCGCTCACGGGGAGAGGGTAACGGCGAGGTGCAGTCCCTCGCTGACGTGGAGGTCTGTAAGCCATGAACGCGCGCTTCCCCGCGATTGCGCCTGACATTCTGAAGCTCTTCGCTGCGCGCGGGGCCGATGCGGTCGATGTGCCGGTGCTGCAGCCGGCCGACCCGTTCCTCGATATGGCCGGCGAGGACCTGCGTCGCCGCATCTTCCTTACCGAAAGCGAAACGGGTGCAGCACTTTGCCTGCGGCCCGAATTCACCATTCCGGTCTGCCTCGACCATATCCGCACCCGCTCGGGCACGCCGCGCCGCTATTCCTATCTCGGCGAGGTCTTCCGCCAGCGCCGCGAGGGTGGCAACGAGTTCTTCCAGGCTGGCGTCGAGGATCTCGGTGACAAGGACATTGCCGCTGCCGACGCGCGCTCGGTGGCCGATGCTCATGCGTTGCTCAGCCTTTGCCTGCCAGGGCGCGATCTTGCTGTCACCCTCGGCGACCAGGCGATCTTCGAGGCGGTGCTGGCAGCCCTTGGCCTGCCGCGCGGCTGGCGCATGCGTCTTGCCCGTGCCTTTGGCTCTACCGAACAGCTGGCAGCGGCCCTCGACGATCTCGCAGCGCCGACCCGCAGTTCGGCACTCGCCGAGCCCGTGGCGTCACTGGTCGCCGACGGCGACCTCGATGTGCTGGCGGCGCATATTTCGGAAGGCATGGAAAAGGCAGGGCTTTCGCCGTCTGCCGGCCGCACGCCCAACGACATCGCCCGCCGCCTGATCGAAAAGGCCGAGCTGCGCAGCGTGCGGCTGTCGAGCGACGCCTTCGAGGCGTTGAAGCGCTTCCTGGCGATCCAGGTGGCGTTGGACGAAGCGCCCGCGGCCCTCAAGGAATTCGCCGCCGCAGCAGGGCTGTCGCTCGGAACCGCGCTCGACAATTTCACCGCACGCGCAACGGCCGTTGCAGGCCACGGCCTTGCCGCTGGCACCGTGCGTTACGATGCCGCCTTTGGCCGTCCACTCGACTATTACACCGGCCTCGTCTTCGAGATTTCGGGACCCGAGGCTGACCGTCCACTGGCCGGCGGCGGTCGCTACGACCGTCTGCTGACGCTGCTCGGCGCCGGCAAGCCCATCCCCGGCGTCGGCTTCTCCGTTTGGCTCGACCGGATCGAAGCCCTGAGGGAGGCCGCCTGATGCCGATCACGCTCGCACTGCCCTCCAAGGGCCGTCTCAAGGAGCAGGCGCTCGAGGTGCTGGCCAAGGCCGGCCTGGCCGTCAACCTGCCCGACGATGATCGCCGCTACCGCGCCACCATCGAAGGCCGGCCGGACATCGAGATCGCGTTCCTGTCGGCGTCCGAGATTTCGGGCGAGATCGGACAGGGCCATGTCGATCTCGGCGTCACGGGCGAAGACCTGATCCGCGAGAACCTGGCTGACTGGGAGAGCAGGGCGGAGATCGTCGCCCGGCTTGGCTTCGGTCATGCCGATGTGGTCGTTGCCGTTCCGCAGATCTGGCTCGACATCGACACCATGGCCGACCTCGACGATGTCGCCGCCGATTTCCGCCAGCGCCATGGCCGCCGCCTTCGCATCGCCACCAAATACTGGCGGCTGACGCAGCAGTTCTTCTCCCAGAAGCACGGCATTCAGGTTTATCGCATCGTGGAAAGCCTGGGCGCCACCGAAGGCGCACCCGCCGCCGGTTCCGCCGATGTGATTGTCGACATCACCTCGACCGGCTCGACCCTGCGCGCCAATCATCTCAAGGTGTTGTCGGACGGCGTCATCCTGCGTTCGCAGGCCTGCCTGGTGCAGTCGCGCAAAAAACGCAGCGCCGAGGACGAGGCCTTGCTCGCCGGCTTCAACGCAGCGATTTCGGCGGCCGTCCAACCGTAGCCGGCACGAACGCCGAGACAGTGTCAGGCGCGGAGCGATCCGCGCCTGTGTCGTTTCAGGGGTAGGGATCTACCAGCGGCAGACGCGCACCGGCTGGTACCAGACGCGACCGTGGCGAACGTGCCTGACGTTCCGGATGTGGCAGCCACGATAGCCATAGTGCCGGTAATGCGCACGATGGTAGCGCCAGCCCGGCATGTACTCGACATAGCGGACGTTGGTGACGGCCGGTGCGGTCGGGCTTGCCGCCTGGGCGGGTGCCCCGGCGGAGAATGCGGCCATGACAGCGACGAACGAAGCAAGAAGCAGGTTTCTCATCTTGGACCTCAATGGGGTTCAAAACCTTATAACGTTGCGTCGTCGGCCTCCCGTTCCCGGGTTACGAAATGTTTAGGTTCGGCACTTGCGCCGAATAATCTTAGCGGGCGCTTGTGCGCGCCACCGCACGGCGTTAGTCAGACGGTTCCTCGGGTAAGCCGAAATAGGGATCACCGATATGCGACTTGGCGGAAGGCTGGCTGCGGCCATCGAAGTACTCGACGACATCGAGCGGCGGCACAGGCCGGCTGCCGATGGACTCAAGGATTGGGGCCTGTCCCATCGCTTTGCCGGCGCGGGCGATCGCGCCGCGATCGGCAACATCGTCTACGATGCATTGCGCCGCAAACGCTCTGCCGGATGGCTGCTTGGCGACGAGACCTCGCGCGCGCTCGGCTTCGGCGCGCTCTTGCTCGAATGGAACCAGTCGGCCACAGCGCTCAACCAGGCCCTCGACGGCGACAAGTTTGCACCCGAGCCGCTCAGCGCTGCCGAACTCAAGGCGATCGCCGAACGCAAATTGACAGATGCGCCCGACGTCGTGCGCGCTGACAGCCCTGACTGGTGCGCGCCGCTGCTCGAACGCGCCTTCGGCGCTGACTGGGTGGAGGAGGGCGCTGCCCTTGCCGCCCGCCCGCCGCTGGACATCCGCGTCAACACGCTGAAGGCCGACCGCGACCGCGTCATCGCCGAGCTTGAAGGTACGCGCGCTGTGCCCACCGCACTTGCACCGCACGGCGTGCGTATTCCCCCCATCGACGGCAGCGGCCGCCACCCCAACGTCCAGGCCGAGCCCGCCTTCCAGAAGGGCTGGTTCGAGGTTCAGGACGAGGGCTCGCAGCTTGCGGCCGAACTTGCGGGTGCCGTGCCGGGCATGCAGGTGCTGGACTATTGCGCTGGCGCCGGCGGCAAGACGCTGGCGCTGTCGGCGGCCATGGAAAACCGCGGCCAGATTTTCGCCCATGATTCCGAAAAGGCGCGGCTGGCACCGATGTTCGACCGGCTGCGCCGCTCCGACAACCGCAACGTCCAGGTCGTGTCGAAGCCTTCGGAGCTCTCAGGGCTGACCGGGCACATGGATCTCGTGCTGATCGACGCCCCTTGCACCGGCAGTGGCACCTGGCGGCGCAGGCCTGATGCCAAGTGGCGGCTGACCCAGCGCCAGCTCGACGTGCGCAAGGCCGAGCAGTCGGCCATCCTCGACGCTGCCAGCGCCTATGTGAAGCCGGGCGGACTGATGGTCTACATCACCTGTTCAGTCTTCGACGAAGAGAATGCCGACCAGGTCGAGGCTTTCCTCGGCCGCGACAAGGCATTTGCTTCAGTCGATCATGTTGCGCTGTGGAACGGCCGGTTTCCTGGAAAGCAAGGCACCGTCCGTTTCGGCCAGCAGGGGCTGTCGCTCACGCCAGCCCGCAGCGGCACCGACGGCTTCTATTTCGCCGCCATGCGCAAGGCCGGCTGACCGACCACTGTCATGAACATGCAACCAGCCGCCTCCGGAGCCGTTTCGGCAAAGGGGGTGAAAGGCCTGGAGGTATGATGAACAGAACACTTGCTCTTGTCGGCTTCGTGGTGCTGGTGCTCGGCGGTGGCACGCTGATCGGCTATCTCAATCTGCCTGGTGCCTGGTATGCCGGCCTGCAAAAGCCGTTCTTCAATCCACCCGACTGGGTCTTCGGCCCGGTCTGGTCGGTGCTTTATATGCTCGTCGCCATCGCCGGCTGGCGCATCTTCTGCCGCGCGCCATACGGCACGACCATGCGCGTCTGGTGGGTGCAGCTGGTCCTCAATTTCCTGTGGTCGCCGACCTTCTTCGGGCTGCAGCTTCCCGGCCTTGGCCTCGTCGTCATCATAGCGCTCCTGGTAGCCATAATCGGCTTCGTCGCCCTCGCGCGGCGGATTGATCGCCTCGCTGCCTGGCTGTTCGTTCCCTATGCGCTGTGGGTGGCCTTTGCCACGCTGCTCAACTTCTCGATCTGGTGGCTCAATCGATAGCGTTGCTGCGCCGCAGCATTAGAGATTGCCTGGCTTTGCCGGCTTTGCGATAAGCGGGTTCGAGAGGATTTCGAGCATGGCAGCCAAGATTGTACCTGCGGCCGACTACGAGGATCGCGTCAGGTCGTCCTTTGCGCGGCAAAGCGCCATGGCCACCATCGGCGCAGAGCTGACGCTGGTCACACCAGGCATTGTCGAGATCGAAATGCCGTTTTCCGATCAGCTGACCCAGCAGCACGGCTTCCTTCATGCCGGCGTCATTTCCACGGCGCTCGATTCTGCCTGCGGTTATGCCGCCTTTTCGCTGATTGGCGACAATTCGAGCATCCTGACCATCGAGTTCAAGGTCAATCTGCTGGCGCCCGGCAAGGGTGAGCGCTTCCTCTTCCGCGGCTCGGTCACCAAGCCCGGCCGCACCATCATCGTCGCCGACGGCCAGGCCTATGCCATATCGGACGAAGCCAAGCTGATCGCCACCATGACCGGCACGATGATGATCATCTCCGGCCGCCAGGGCATCGAGGACTGATCATGCCTTCAACGCCGTTCGCCGGTCGCAACGTCCTGTTTATCATGGCAGCGGAAGCTGAATATGGCCCGCATCTGCAGAAGCTGTTCGTGCCGTTCATGACTGGCGTCGGCCCTGTCGAGGCTGGCGTCAAGGTCGGCGCCGAGCTCGCCCGGCTGGCCGCCGGCAATGCCTTGCCCGACATCGTTGTCTGCCTGGGCTCCGCCGGCAGCCGCAGGCTGGAACAGACCGAGGTCTATCAGGTGACTTCGGTCTGCTATCGCGACATGGATGCTTCGGCGCTCGGCTTTGAAAAAGGCACGACGCCCTTCCTCGACCTGCCGGCCACGCTGCCGCTTGCGCTTCGCATCCCCGGCGTCAGGCAGGCCAGCCTGTCCACCGGGGGCACCATCATCTCCGGCGCAGCCTACGATGCGATCGCCGAGGACATGGTCGACATGGAAACCTTCGCCGTTCTGCGCGCCTGCCAGCTCTTCGGCGTGCCGCTGATCGGCCTGCGCGGCATCTCGGACGGTGCCGCCGACATCAGCCATGTCGATGATTGGACCGAATATCTGCACATCGTCGACGAAAAGCTGGCCCATGCTGTGCACCTGCTCGGCCAGGCGTTCGACGCCGGCGAGTTCACGCTCTAGGCAGCATTGCGCGGCAGGCCCTTGGCGTTGCCGAACAGGATGCCTGCGAGCCTCACCTTGAGGTCGCGATCCTGGTTCACATAGCTGATTGATCCGGCCTCATGGTCGAGCGTCCAGCGACCGACGGCTCCATTGTTCCACTCGACCACATAGCCGCCCTCGACAAGCGCCCAGCTTCCTTTCCGCGTCTCGCCATCGTCGAGCAGCATGTGCGCCTGGTCGCCGGTGTCGAAATAGACATAGGCCTCCTTGCCGTTGCGGTCGAGCACATGGGTCGTGCCCGGGATCAGCACCTTCAGCGCGGCTTGGTTGAGAATTGCCATCGTTGTTTCCTTCGGATATCAGGTTGGTCAAGTGCCTTGACGATATGCGGGATTAAGAAGATGGTCAAGAAGCTTGACGAAAATGAAGCAAAGCAGCTGCCCGACCATGTCGGCTGGCGCCTGTGGCAGGCGAGCCGCGCCTGGCAGGGCGAGTTCGCCGAGGCGATGCGCGCGGCAGGCCACGACTGGTTCAGCGAAAGCCGCGCCGGCCTGCTCGGGCACATTGCCCGGCGTGGCACCAGGCAGGCGGCGCTCATCGAGCGCGCCGGCATCTCCAAGCAGGCGGTGCAGCAGCTGCTTGACGGGCTCGAGGCCGAGGGCGTTATCGAGCGCACTGCTGACCCCGAAGACAAGCGCGGCAAGCTCGTCCATTACACCGAAAAAGGCCTTGCAGCTCTCGCCGACGGCGACCGCATCAAGCTCGACATCGAGAGCAGCTATCGTCAACGCTTGGGCGAGGGGGCGTTCGAGGCGCTGATGGCGGCGCTGCGCAGCCTTGCGAAGCCGCAGGCCAGGTGACTGGCCGACCCTGATGGCGCCGCCATTGCAGTTCGCACTTGTCACCCATGCAATCGAGCCCATTGCGCGAAAGGGAATCTTTCTTTAAACGCCCGCCATGAAGAACTCCGAGCACCCCGAAACCGTCCTCATCATCGACTTCGGCAGCCAGGTGACGCAGCTCATTGCGCGTCGCGTGCGTGAGGCCGGGGTCTATTCCGAGATCGTGCCCTTCCAGTCGGCCGCAGAGGCCTTCAAGCGGATCAATCCCAAAGCGGTGATCCTCTCGGGCAGCCCGCACTCCACCGTCGACATTGGCAGCCCCCGGGCCCCTGATGCGGTCTTCTCCGCCGGCGTGCCGGTGCTCGGCATCTGCTATGGCGAGCAGACCATGTGTGCCCAGCTCGGTGGCAAGGTCGAGGCCGGCCACCACCGTGAGTTCGGCCGCGCCTTTCTCGAGATCCAGGACGACAGCCCGTTGTTCGACGGCGTCTGGGCCAAGGGTACGCGCCACCAGGTGTGGATGAGCCACGGCGACCGCGTCACCGAGATCCCCGCGGGCTTCCGCGTCATCGGCACCTCGAATGGCGCGCCCTTCGCTGCCATCGCCGACGAGGCCCGCAATTTCTACGCCGTGCAGTTCCATCCCGAGGTCGTGCACACGCCCGACGGAGCCAAGCTGCTGCGCAATTTCGTCCACAAGATCGCCGGCATCGAGAGCGACTGGACCATGCACGCCTATCGCGCGCATGCCGTCGAGGCGATCCGTAAGCAGGTCGGTGACAAGAAGGTCATCTGCGCCCTCTCAGGCGGCGTCGACTCGTCTGTTGCGGCACTCCTGATCCACGAGGCCGTCGGCGACCAGCTCACCTGCATCCTCGTTGACCACGGCCTGATGCGCAAGAACGAGGCGGCTGACGTCGTCGCCATGTTCCGCGAGCACTACAATCTGCCGCTGATCCTCGTCGACGCTTCCGACCGCTTCATCTCGGCGCTCGAAGGCGAGTCCGACCCGGAAAAGAAGCGCAAGACCATCGGCCGGCTGTTCATCGAGGTGTTCGAGGAAGAGGCCAAGAAGCTCGGCGGCGCCGATTTCCTCGCCCAGGGCACGCTCTATCCTGACGTCATCGAGAGCGTCTCCTTCACAGGCGGCCCCTCGGTCACCATCAAGTCGCACCACAATGTCGGCGGTCTTCCCGACCGCATGAACATGCAACTGGTCGAGCCGCTGCGCGAACTGTTCAAGGACGAGGTCCGTGTGCTCGGCAAGGAACTCGGCCTGCCCGACTCGTTCATCGGCCGTCATCCGTTCCCCGGACCGGGCCTCGCCATCCGCTGCCCCGGCGGCATCACTCGCGAAAAGCTCGAGATCCTGCGCGAGGCGGATGCGATCTATCTCGACGAAATCCGCAAGGCCGGCCTCTACGACGCCATCTGGCAGGCCTTTGCCGTGCTGCTGCCGGTCCAGACCGTTGGCGTCATGGGCGACGGCCGCACCTACGAGTTCGTCTGCGCACTCCGTGCCGTCACTTCCGTCGACGGCATGACCGCCGACTTCTATCACTACGACATGAACTTCCTCGGCCAGGCTGCCACCCGCATCATCAACGAGGTGCGTGGCATCAACCGCGTCGTCTACGACGTCACCTCGAAGCCGCCGGGCACGATCGAGTGGGAATAATTCGGGCCTACCCAATCGCCGCCGATTACCGCCGACAACCCTCCATAACACGCTGAAAATAAAGAAATTTCTTTCCGCCATCTTTCGCCGTCAATCGCCGGGCAAGCCTCGCGATCGACGGCGGAGCTGACGGTATGGGGCGTCTTGTGACATCGTAGAATTGCATATACCGTCATGGCTTAGAGAGCTTGTGACGGTATTTTTTTGACCTTATTCCATTGAGAATAAAAGGAAATTTGTCGTCAGGAATGGTCCATTTTGGCCTGACGGTATTTTTAGGGGCTCTCTGACGTTTCTTGAACGAATTCGGAGGGTCTGATGCTTACTGATGCTGCGATCAAGTCGCTGAAACCAAAGGACAAATTATACAAGGTCTCTGACCGTGACGGTATGTATGTCGTCGTGAACCCGTCGGGTGCCGTGGTATTCCGCTATGACTACCGTATGCACGGTCGACGCGAGACCTTGACCCTCGGCCGATACGGGCCGGCGGGCCTTTCTCTGGCCCGTGCGCGGGAGAAATTGATCGACGCACAGCGCTCGATTCAGGAAGGGCGGTCGCCCGCCCAGGAGAAGCAGCGCGAGAAGCGCCGCATTAAGGAAGCGAAGAGCTTCGGCGAGTTCGGCGAACGCTGGCTCCAAGATCACCGTATGGCGGAGAGCACCCGCGCAATGCGGCGCTCGATCTACGAGCGCGACATCCTGCCGACGTTCCGCAACCGGCTGCTGACGGAAATCACGCCCGAGGATCTCCGGGCGATGTGCGATAAGGTGAAGAAGCGGGGAGCGCCGGCCACGGCCGTCCATGTCCGTGACATCGTGAAGCTGGTGTTCGCATTCGCCAAGTTGCACGGCGAGAAGGTGCCGAACCCCGCTGAAGAGGTCGGGCCTGCCTCGATCGCGACGTTCGTTCCGAAGGACCGTTCGCTCTCGCCCGCCGAAATCCGGGTCATGCTCGGCCAGCTTGAGCATGTGGCGACGCTGCCGACGATCCGGCTCGGCCTGAAGCTGATCCTGCTTACGATGGTCCGCAAAAGCGAGCTGCAGGACGCGGTGTGGGATGAGGTCGACTTTGAGAATGCCGTGTGGTCGATCCCGAAGGAGCGCATGAAGCGCTCCAAGCCGCATAACGTCTATCTGTGCGAACAGTCGCTCGATATTCTCGTCGCGCTCAAGACCTGCGCCGGGAATTCGCGCTACCTGCTGCCGTCGCGCTACGACGCGGATGCGCCGATGTCGCGGGCTACTTTCAACCGCGTCACCACGGCGGTCGTCTTACAGGCCAAGAAGGCGGGACTACCGCTGGAACCGTTCACCGTGCATGACCTTCGGCGCACGGGCTCGACGCTGCTCAACGAGCTGGGCTTCAACAGCGACTGGATCGAGAAGTGCTTGGCGCACGAGGACGGGCGTTCTTCGCGCGGCGTCTATAACAAGGCCGAGTATGAGCACCAGCGCCGGCATATGATGCAGGAATGGGGCAATCTGATCGACGCGTGGGTCGGTGGCCAGAAATACACCCCGACGCTCTATCCTGCCTCCATGGACCTTCTGGCGCTGGAGCCTAGCCTTTGACCGGACGGTTTTTCCTGAGCGTGACGTCGGGTGACGGCGCACGCTTGGCCGTCTTCGCCCTGGAGGCTCGGCGCCGTTCGTCGAGCCAAGCCTCCACTTCGCCGAGATCCCACACCACCGTTCGAGAGGTCAGGTAGAAGCGTTGCGGAAACTCGCCGCGCTGCTCCATGTCGTAGATGGTGGTGTCGGCCAGGGGGACGATCTCGCGAAGCTGGTCCCTGCGGATGGTGCGTTTCCTAAGAGGGGGCGGCGACTGGCTCATCGTCCATCTCCGCCGCGTCCGATCCCGCCAATCCATGTGTTCATGCCAGACCTCCTTCGTTCAACGGGGCCGGGTCAGCGACTTGGCTGCATTCCCGGCGTCTGGCGAACCATGGCGAAAGATCGCTGGCCGATAGCGTGCCGTATTTAAGCACACCTGTCTGCGGCACCCCCGTTCATCCGCGGCGCAAGTCATTTCATGCGCTTGCGCCATTCCACGCCGGCAATCGGCTTGGAGCGATCAACCTGTTGACCGTCGCGCCTTGGCGAAACCGCGATCCGTGGCAACGAAGCGTTCCAGCATCGGCACGATCAGCTTGGCCGGCTCAATCGGCGTGGCGCCATCAGCGAGGATACGGCCATATTCGGCAAGGTCACGATGGAGGGCAGCGGGCAGTTCCACCATGACCTTGACGGGTTTGTCATCGGCGATGGGGCCGAGTTTCAGTTTGGTCATGGGTCAGCTCCTGTAGGGTTCGAGCACGAGATCGCGGGTGACAATGACCCTGACCGGGAAGCCGGGCCGGATGGTCAGCGTAGGGGCAACCTGCAACTGGCGCTGGACGATCTGCTGGCCGGCGTGGTTCACCGTGTCCTGCGCGCCATCGCGAATGGCGCGGATCAGGCGGTCATTGTCATCGGTGGCGAGTTCCGCGCCGACGCCGAGCAAGGTCGAGAGCGCTGCGGCCTTGGCGAGATCCCACCAGTGGTAATCGACGCCATCTTCAAGGCCAGCATAGCCCTGCGTGTCCGCGCCCGGCTGGCGCTCAAGAACGATGGAGCGGCCGTTCGGCATGATGAGCCGGTTCCAGACGAGCAGCACCCTGCGCTGCCCGAACTGGACGCTGTTGTCATACTGGCCAATCAGCCGCGTGCCCTGCGGCACGAGCAGGATGCTGCCGGTCGGGCTGTCATAGATGTTCTCCGTGACCTGCGCCGTGATCTGGCCGGGAAGATCGGAACGGATGCCGGTGATGAGCGCGGCCGAGATGACCGCGCCGGCCTGAAGCACGAAGGGCGACGCCGGCGGCGTCACGCGGTCGGGTGTGACCGTGCGCCGGTCGGCCGCGGCGTTGAGGAAGGCAAGCTGCCGGTCCTGCGCGGTCGGTTGCCTTGTGGCGGCGCTGGTGGGATCGAAGCCTGCAAGGCCGGGCATGGCGCCCGGTGTAGCCGCGGTCGATCCCTGCCTCGACTGGAAGAAGACCGCGCTGAGGCGTGCGGCTTCCTCCTCGGCGCGGCGGCGCTGCTCGGCCTCATCGACACCCGGCGTCGGAACGACGGGCGACGCGACAGGTTGACCGGCGCTTTGCGCGCTGAGGATCGGGCCGCCAAGATCGCCGGGCAGCGCCGGCCCAAGAACCGGGCCAGTGTAGTCGCGCGGCAGGCTCGCAAGACCATCGGCGGTCTGTCGGTTGGCGGTGGAATAGAGTTCTTCCCCGCCATCGCCGCCCGTGCGCGTCTGGAGCGCGTAGATCAGCGCCCCGCCGATCCCAACCAGGGCGACGGCCGCCACGCTGGCGAGCATCTTGCGGGACAGGCGCGTGACGCGGGGTGCTTCGGCGCGCAGGCGCATTGGGGCGGCGTTGGTGTCGGTGTCGCTCATGATTGCGGCCTCCCGTCGGTGCGGACGATCCTGACGGTCTGCTGGCGGTCGCTCGCGCCGAGGCGCAATTCGGCCGCGCTGAACAGGCGATCGACGATCAGGATGTGTTGATGGATGCGGGTGTTGGCGATCTGGGCCTCGCCCTCGGGGCCGATGACGAAGATCGGTGGCATTTCGCCCTGCACGATGCCGCGCGGGAATTCGACATAGACGCGGCGGCCGTCGTCATAGACGGCGAGCGGCTTCCATGGCGGATTGCTGCTGCCGGTCAGGCCGTAACGATAGTTTCGAGCGGCAACGGCCGGAATGACCGGCGTTGCCGGAACGGCCTGACGCCCGCCGCCCGCCGGCTGCGGATAGGACCAGGACACGGCCGGCATATAAGGCTTCTCGCCGGAACGCAGTTCGACCATGTAGGTGCGCCGGTCGGTGGTGATGACGAGATTGGTGGTGATGTCGGCGCGCGTCGGCTTGACCAGCACATGCACGCGGCGGGCGACACCAGAGCCGGATTCGGTATCGCCGATGATCCAGCGCGCTGTATCGCCGGCGGCGATCGGTCCCGCGCCGGTCAGGCTTTCGCCGGGTTCGAGCGCGATATTGGTGATCTGGCCAGGTGCGGCATAGACTTGATAGAGCGCGCCTTCCGACCACGGATAGACCTGGATGGCGTTGAAGTACCCCTCCCTGCGCGGCTGTACACGGGCGGCGGCATTGGCGTTCTCGACGCGGGCCGTCGCCGTGCTGGCGATCTGGCCGCCGCGCGCGACTGTCCAGGCCGGCGGTATGTGCAGCAGGCGCAATTGCGGATCAATCGCCGCTGCCGGAAGAGCCGGCAATGGTGGCACGCTCTGATCGTAGCTGATCTCAGGCGGCTTGTAGGTGGCGCAGCCGGCGAGCATGGTCGCGGACAGCATGAGGGCGGCGACGGTGGGTTTGCTGAAGGCCAGGCTCATTGGCTCATCTCCCGCGACCAGCTAATGGCGTTGACGTAGATGCCGAGCGGATTGGCTTTCAGCCGGTCGGCGTCGCGGGGCGGCTGGAGGGCGATGGTCAAGATCGCCGTCCACCGCTCCGTCGTGGCGAGCTTGCCATCCTCGTAGCGGCGTTCGGTCCAGGCGACGCGGAAGCTGTCGGCCGACGCGCGAATGACGCTGGAGACCTCGACGGCGATCTGCTGCTTGCCGACCTTGGCGAAGGGATCGTTGGTGCGGGCATAGTCGTTGAGCGCGCCCGCGCCGCGGTCGGTCGTCCACTCGTAGGCGCGAAGCCAGTTCTGCCGGACGATGACCGGATCGGCCGGAATGCTGCGCACCTGCTCGATGAAACGGGCCAGATGCCATGCGATCTGTGGATCGGTCGGGCGGAAGTCGGCCGTCGCAGGTGCAATGGTTTGCGCCTGGCCGAGGTTATCGACCTGCACCACCCATGGCACCACCGTCCCCTGGATGGACTGCCAGACGAGTGCGCTGGCAAAGCCCGCCGAGAGGAATAGCGAGCCGAAGGCCATATAACGCCAGTTCTTGGCCTGTACGCGGGCCGAGCCGATCCGCTCGTCCCAGACCTGGGCGGCCTTTTGATAAGGTGTCTCGGGTTGCGGGGTCTTGCCGTAGTGCGCGGCGGGTCTTTTGAAGAGGTTCATCAGCGGTCACTTTCAGAGAGGTTGACGGAGGAGCCGGAGCCATGGCTGTCGCCGGAGCGGACGGCATGAGCCGCGGATTGGACGCCATGCGAAAGGCGTTGCGAGCGCTGCATCCGCTTCGCCCAATCGGATTGCCCCTTGGCGGACTGGGCGGTGGACACGTCGGGTCCGGCCTCGGCCGCGCCGCCGACCGTTCCCATGGTCGAGGAGCCGCCGGTCGCGCTGAAGCCGGATTTAACGCCATCGGAGAAGCTGGATTTGACGCTGGAGCTCGCACGGCGAAGCGGCGACAAGGCCGCGCTGCCTGCCGCCCGTCCGACGCCGCCTATGCCGGATGCCACGCCCGCCGCGCCGGACTGGCCGAGCGAGCCGAGGCTGAAGGCGGCGGATGCCGCGCCAGCGGCGGTCGCGCCGCCACGCACAGCGGCAGCGCTGGTGGAAAGTGCGGCTGCACCGCCCTTGGCGGCGAGGCCGGCAGCGCCAGCGCCGGCCAGCACCATGCCGCCTGCCGCGAGGCCCGTTCCAACGGCAGCGCCCGCGCCGAGCTGCGGGCCGCCACTGACTAGGCCGGATGCGATACCGGGACCGAAGATGCCGAGGCCGAGCAACGACAAGGCTGCGAGCACGACGGCCATGGCGGCGTCAATGCTCGGCGTTACTCCTCCGAACCCGGCGGTGAACTGGCTGAAGAGCGTCGAGCCGATGCCGATGATGACGGCCAGCACGAGAACCTTGATGCCCGACGAGATGACATTGCCGAGCACCTTTTCAGCCATGAAGGCGGTTTTCCCGAAGAGGCCAAACGGGATGAGGACAAAGCCGGCCAGCGTTGACAGCTTGAATTCTATGAGCGTCACGAAGAGCTGGATCGCCAGAATGAAGAAAGCGAGGATGACCAGCGCCCAGGCGAAGAGCAGGCAGGCGATCTGGATGAAATTCTCGAAAAAGGCGACCCAGCCCATCAGGTCGGAGATGGATTCGAGCAGCGGTCGGGCGGCATCGAGGCCAGTCTGCGCCACCTTGCCGGGCCGCATCAGGTCGGCGGCGGAAAACCCGGTCCCGCTCGCCTTCAGGCCGAGACCGGCGAAGCTGTCGAAGACGATCTTGGCCAGATTGTTCCAATTGCCGATGAGATAGGCGAACACGCCGACGAACAGCGTCTTCTTCACGAGCCGGGCGATGATGTCGTCATCGGCGCCCCAGGACCAGAACAGCGCGGCGAGCGTCACGTCGATCACGATGAGCGTGGTCGCGATGAAGGCGACCTCGCCGGACAACAGGCCGAAGCCGGAGTCGATATAGCGGGTGAAGACCCCAAGGAAATTATCGATGACGCCAGCGCCTCCCACGGATCAGCGTCCTTCGATCTGAGTGGGCGAAAGCGGCGCGGGCGTGCGGCCGAGAAAGCGGTCGCGTGTCTCCGCCCAGACGCGCAGGCAGTCGGTGTCGTTCGCGGCCTGCTGGCCAAGCTTCTGGCACCGGCGCTGGCTTTCGCGCAGCGGATCGGAAGCGGGTTGGTGAAGGCGCACCGGCGAAGATGCCGGCGCGTCCTCTTTGCGGGTCAGCTCGATCACCGTCGCTGTGATGGCGACGGCGACGAAGACGATTGCGCCGAGGCGTGCCAGCATCTTGCCGTCCATGGTCACGCCCTCAGTTGCCGTTGTTGAACATCTGCGCGTTGCCCGGCTGGTAGCCCGAGCCCGGCGTCAGGAAACGTCGGCGCTGTTCGCGCCCCTGTTCGGCGGCGGCCGCACGCTCGGCTTCGGTCAGCGCGCCCGCGCGACCGTTCGCGGCGAGCAGCGCCACGAGATCGGAGAGCTGCTGCGATTGCAGGGCGAGGATCTGATTGCCGGCCTGCGTCGCCTGCAATGCGCCGGTCGCGCCCTGGCTCTGGTTGACCAGCGCCGACATCTGCGTGCGGTTGGTGTCGATGTTGGAGACAACGCCGGCCTGCACGCGCATGGCGTCCTGCAAACCGCCGACTGTGTTCTTCCAGCGATCGCGGGCATTGGCGACGAGCTGGGCGTCCGTCGACGACATGGAGACGCTGCCGTACTTCTGGCTGAACATCTGGTCGATTTGCTGGACGTTGAACGCGATGTTCTGCGCCTGGCTCAAGAGCTGTTGGGTCTTCTGGACGTTCTGCTGCAAGGTCTGGAGCGCGGAGAACGGCAGGCTCGCGAGGTTGCGGGCCTGATTGATGAGCATCTGCGCTTCGTTCTGGAGCGAGGTGATCTGGTGGGTAATCTGCTCCAGCGTGCGCGCGGCGGTCAGGACGTTTTGTGCGTAGTTCGTCGGGTCATAGACGATGCGCCATGCCAGTGCCGGCGTGGCCACCATCGGCGACAACGCGATCGGTGCGGCTGCCAGCATGGTTGCGGCGAGCGCCATGGCGCGCGTGCGGAAAGTACGGATCTTCATGGTCAAGTCTCCTTTTCGGCTGCGGGGAAGTTCGGGATGAGATCGACTGCCCATCCGGCGTCGCGGGCGCGCAGCCAGGCGGCGAGGAAACCTTCGCGGCCATGTTCGGCGACGAGGTTGGCGATCAGCGTCTGGTCGGACTTGGAGGATGCGGCGCAGAGCGCGAGGCCGACTTCGGACAGGCCCAGCTCGAACAGGCGGTTGCCGCGCCGGGACTGGCAGTAATAGTCGCGCTTGGGCGTGGCCCGCGCTAGGATTTCGATCTGCCGGTCGTTGAGGCCGAAGCGGCGATAGATGGCCGTGATCTGCGGCTCGATCGCGCGTTCGTTCGGGAGCAGCAGGCGGGTCGGGCAGCTTTCGATGATGGCCGGCGCGATGCTCGAATTGTCGATGTCGGACAGCGACTGCGTGGCGAAGATGACGGAGGCGTTCTTCTTGCGCAGCGTCTTCAGCCATTCACGGAGCTGGCCCGCGAAGCCTTCGTCGTCGAGCGCCAGCCAGCCTTCGTCGATGATGAGCAGCGTCGGCCGCCCATCGAGACGATCGCCGATGCGGTGGAAGAGATAGGACAGCACGGCGGGCGCCGCGCCGGTGCCGACCAACCCCTCGATCTCGAACGCCTGCACGTCGGCGGAGCCGAGATGTTCGGCCTCGGCGTCGAGCAGCCGGCCATAGGCGCCCCCGACGCAATAGGGCCGGAGCGCCTGCTTGATGTCGTTCGACTGGAGCAGGACTGCGAAGCCCGTAATGGTGCGTTCCTCGACCGGCGCGGAAGCCAGAGAGGTCAGCGCCGTCCAGATATGCTCCTTCACCTCCGGCGTGATCTGGATCGCTTCGCGCGTCAGGATCGCGACGATCCAGTCGGCCGCCCAGGCGCGTTCATAGCTGTCGTCGATGCGGGCGAGCGGCTGGAGCGAGACGGAGAATTGGTCCCCCTCGGTCAATCCGCCGCCGAGATCGTGCCAGTCGCCGCCCATGGCGAGCGCGGAGGCCCGGATCGAGCCGCCGAAGTCGAAGGCGAAGACCTGGGAGCGCTCGTAGCGGCGGAACTGCAGGGCCATGAGCGCGAGCAGCACGGATTTGCCCGCGCCGGTCGGGCCGACGACGAGCGTATGCCCGACATCGCCGACATGAAGGGATAGCCGGAACGGGGTCGAGCCTTCCGTTCTGCCGTAAAGCAGCGGGGGCGAATCGAAATGCTCGTCCCGTTCCGGCCCCGCCCACACGGCAGAGAGGGGGATCATGTGAGCGAGATTGAGCGTCGAGATGGGCGGCTGGCGGACATTGGCGTAGGCATGTCCGGGGAGTGAGCCGAGCCAGGCATCGCCGGAATTGACGGTCTCGATCATGGCCGTGAAGTCGCGGCCCTGGATGACCTTCTCGACCAGCCGCAGCTTCTCGTCGGCAAGACGCGGATCGGCGTCCCATACGGTGATGGTGGCCGTGACATAGGCCATGCCTGCCACGTCCTGACCCAGCTCCTGCAAGGCCATGTCGGCATCGGCCGCCTTGTTGGCGGCGTCCGTGTCCACGAGGGCGGACGCCTCGTTGGTCATGACTTCCTTGAGGATCGCCGCGATCGACTTGCGCTTGGCGAACCACTGGCGGCGGATTTTGGTCAGCAGCTTCGTGGCGTCGGTCTTGTCGAGCAGGATCGCGCGGGTGGACCAGCGATACGGGAAGGCCAGCCGGTTGAGGTCGTCGAGCAGGCCGGGCGTGGTCGCGGTCGGAAAGCCGATGACGGTAAGGATGCGCAGATGCTGATCGCCAAGGCGCGGCTCCAGCCCGCCGGTCAGCGGCTGGTCGGCGAGCAGCGCATCGAGATAGACCGGCGTTTCCGGCACGCGGACGCGGTGGCGTTTCGTGGAAACGCAGGAATGGAGATAAGTCAGCGTCTCGGCGTCATCGAGCCAGGCGCATTCGGGCATGAAGCCGTCGAGCAGCGCCAGCACGCGGCCGGTTCGGTCGATGAAGGCGCGCAGGATCTCGTCCGGGTCGACGCCGCTGCGCTCGCGGCCCTCGTAGAGCCAGCTTTCAGCGCGGGCGGCTTCCTCGGCCGGGGGCAGATAGAGGAAGGTCAGATAATAGCCGGAGACATAGTGCGCCCCGGCTTCCTCGAAATCGGCCCTGCGCTCGGCGTCGACCAGGCCGGAGGCCGGATCGGGAAACTCGCTCGCCGGATAGGTCTCGGCGGCATGGCGTTGCGCCTCGACGAAGATGCTCCAGCCCGAGCCGAGACGGCGGAAGGCGTTGTTGATGCGCCCGGCGACCGCGACCAGTTCGGCGGCGACGGCGCTGTCGAGATCGGGACCGCGAAAGCGCGCTGTGCGCTGGAAGCTGCCGTCCTTGTTGAGCACGACGCCCTCGGAGGCGAGCGCGACCCAGGGCAGGAAGTCGGCAAGCCGGGCGGCGGTGCGGCGATATTCGGCAAGGTTCATCATGGCTGTCGCCTCCCTCAGACCGCGAGATGGCCGGGGACGCGCAGATGGCGTCGGCCGACCTCGACAAAGAGCGGATCGCGCTTGGCGGCCCACACCGCCGCGAAGTGACCGACGGCCCAGATGAGGAGGCCGACCAGCCAGAGGCGCAGGCCGAGGCCAACGGCCCCGGCGAGCGTCCCGTTGAGGATCGCGATGGAGCGCGGCGCGCCGCCGAGCAGGATGTGCTCGGTCAGCGCGCGGTGAACCGGGACGGTGAATCCCGGCACGTCGAGTTGCTCGAAGGCAACCGCCATCAGACGAGCGCCCCGCCGCCGAACGAGAAGAACGACAGGAAGAACGAGCTGGCGGCGAAGGCGATCGACAGGCCGAAGACGATCTGGATCAGCTTGCGAAAGCCGCCCGACGTGTCTCCGAAGGCGAGCGCGAGGCCCGTCGCGATGATGATGATGACCGCGACGATCTTGGCCACGGGGCCTTCGATCGACTGGAGGATTTTCTGGAGCGGCGCTTCCCACGGCATGGACGAGCCGGAAGCGTGCGCGGCGGGAACGAGGACGAGATTGACATAGGCGAAGGCGGCGGCGGTCGCGACGGTGCGACGGACGCGCATGGACATGCGGATCATGAAGGGTCTCCTGTGTTGCTGGGGGTGGCTGCGGTGACGCGGTAGTCCCCGTCGGGGCCGAGCCCTTCGACGCGGGCGAGTTCGGCGAGCCGGCGCACGGAGCCGCGGCCGGAGAGGACGGCCACGAGGTCGATCGTCTCGGCGATCAGGGCGCGCGGGACGGTGACGACGGCTTCCTGGATGAGCTGTTCGAGACGGCGCAGCGCGCCGATGCCGGTGCCGGCGTGGATGGTGCCGACGCCACCGGGATGGCCGGTGCCCCAGGCTTTGAGGAGGTCGAGCGCTTCAGCACCGCGCACCTCGCCGATGGGGATGCGGTCGGGGCGCAGGCGCAGCGAGGAGCGGACGAGATCGGAGAGCGTGACGACGCCTTCCTTCGTGCGCATGGAGACGAGGTTCGGCGCGGTGCATTGCAGCTCGCGCGTGTCCTCGATGATGACGACGCGATCCCCGCTCTTGGCGACTTCGGCGAGCAGCGCATTGGTCAGCGTGGTCTTGCCGGTAGAGGTGCCGCCCGCGACGAGGATGTTGGCCCGCGATGCGACGGCTTCGCGCAGGGTCACGGCCTGATCGGCCGACATGATCCCGGCGGCCACATAGTCGTCGAGCGTAAAGACAGCGACAGCGGGCTTGCGGATCGCGAAGGCTGGCGCGGCCACGACGGGGGGAAGAAGTCCCTCGAACCGTTCCCCCGTCTCGGGCAGCTCGGCCGAGACGCGCGGCGAGCGGGCGTGAACCTCCGCGCCGACATGGTGGGCGACCAGGCGCACGATGCGCTCGCTGTCGGCGGGCGACAGGGTTTCGCCGGTGTCGGACAGTCCCTGGGAGAGACGGTCGATCCAGATGCGCCCGTCTGGGTTCAGCATCACCTCGACAACGGCGGGGTCTTCCAGAAAGCGCGCGATGGCCGGACCGAGCGCGGTGCGCAACATGCGCGCGCCGCGCTGGATCGCCTCCGGTTTCTGATGAGAATTGTTCGCCATGCCGTCCCAAGCCAAGGGGACGCAACAGACAGTTCCCCGATCGGGGATGATTAAAAGAGCCCGAAATCGGGCCTGTTCAACAACTATCGGAGCCCGTGCGGCAGGCGGCGGCTATCGGCGGCGAATAGGACGATGATCGGGGAGCGGCGTACGGCGGCGGTCCTTACACTGGCCGTGGCCATGTCCTGATTCGTCTTGATGCGTACAGGCAACGTGTCGCAAAACTCGGTCGCAAAATTCCGACTTCTGCGAAGGAGTTTTGCGACAGAAATTTCTCTGGAAGTTCAATGCAGCCGATTTTGCCGCGAAATCTAGGAGTTGTGCGACGCTGAGGTAATCAAAGAGCGGACCGCACAGCCGTCAGTCCGCGCCTCCTTGCCTGAAATTGCTGTGCCGCAATCTTTGCGCCAACGTTGGCTTGATCGCAAAAGTAAAGGTTTCGTCCAAACTTGACTCTTGTTTCTGTGACACCAACCAAGGCAGTCGCAGTTTGATCCCGGTTGTCACTGGTTCACTCGTCGTTTCGAGCAAAATCCGTTTGACACCAATCTGGCTGGGCTCGACGCTCTTGGGATCGTTGATGTCACGGAACCGCACCATCATCGGCCAGGATTCGCGCGGAAGTTCCGCGCTGGCGCTTCCAAACCAGCCCCCCAGGCGTTTGACCGCGCTGAAGAAATTTGATCCGTCGCCTCCGCGCGCATCGGGCGCTAACGCCACGGTCGCCACGCTGGCGAGCGGTCCCCTTGCATCAGGCAACTCCAGCAATACGAAGACCGAGCCTGTCGGCAAATCAACAATAACCGCCTCTCCCGCGAGCCCGACACCGTTTCCGGTCGTATCGCCCAGGCTGAAGGAGCCCTTCTGCGCCACGACCTCCATAACCGACGAGCCGCGCCTGACACCCTGCGGCGTCTCGATCTCGACCGTCATCCTGAAACGATAGCTCGCCGATCGCACAAACGGATCGCAGCCCGCGACCGTAACCACAGCCAGACCGCCCAGCAGCCCCATCACCCCCCGCCGTGCCATCATGCCGCAATTTCCACTTCGGGCCACAGAGCGGCGTCCCGATAGAGATGTTTTATGGTGGACCTGCCCATGTTCTACTTCCAGGCTAATGGCGAAAACTTTCCATAACGATTGTATCGGGCAGGCGTGAAGCTTCCGTCACCTCTCTCCTAGAAACGCGAGCACCCGAAGAACTGTCGCGAAAATCCCGAAACCCACGACAAACCACGCTACTCCTTGAGATCAAAGCGCGTCGCTCGTGGTGAACGTTCGTCGCCGCGACGTTCCGTGAGCAGGGAATAAAGTTCCGGCCGACGTCCGGTCATCCAACGCTGTCCACTGCTATTGGGAACGAGCGAGAGATCGAGGTCGGCCACAACCATGTCGTCCTCGATGGCCGTGCTCTCGGCAACGATGCGCCCATAGGGGTCGAGGATCATCGCGTTGCCCGTGCGAACCTCGTCCTCGTCACGCCCGACGCCATTGCTGAAAATCAGGAACATGCCGTTGTCGTGCGCTCGCGCAGGGAGCCAGCGCATGAGCCATCCCCGCCCATGCGGTCCTGCGAAAGCCTGCCTGACCGGATCGGGGTCGGTCGATCGACGCTCCCAAAGCTCCACGGGGATTGGTTTCATTCCATGGGGGCTGCGGGAGTTCGTTCCTCCGGTCTGATGCGGAGCCAGGAGCACATGCGCTCCCAACAGGGCACATGCGCGGGCATTCTCGACCAGATTGTTGTCCCAGCAGATCAGGATCGCCATTCGAACACCCCAGGGCGTATCGAAGACGGTGTAACGTTCGCCGCTTTGGATCAGGGGATGCTCGAAGGCATGCAGCTTGCGATGAGTATGGCCCGAGCCATTGTGGAAGCAAACCCGGTAGGCGTTGTAGAGGCGGCCATCCTCGCCGCGTTCCAGCCAGCCGACACCGATCGCGATCCCGATGGACGCTGCGAGCTCTGCCACTTTGTGCAGCGACGGGCCATCCGCCGGTTCGGCCAGCTCCGTCAGATCGGATGTGTTCAGCTTGGGGACATGCCAGTAGCCGGGGATGCACATCTCCGGCATGAGAACAAGTTCAGCGCCTGCTTCGCCGGCACTGTGGGCGAACGCCTCTATCCTCGAAAGGTTATAGTCCTTGTCGCTCGCCCGGTGCTGGAACTGGACTGTTGCTACGCGCAGCTTTGATTGCATGGTTGGATTTATTTTCTCATTTTGAGCAATGCATTTGAATATAAAGAATCTGCCGATTGCCGCGAAAACCAGTTGCGAAAGCCGAAGATGCGCGACAGATCTTTGCAACGCAACGGCGGCTATGCGGAGGTACCGTAGAGTTAGCCGAAGACGGAAGCGAAATCGGTAACCAGGAGCAGATACCCGAAAGCCGCAATGGTGGTGGCGTCCTTGATCTGGCCTTCCGCGATCATGCGGCGAATCTGCTCAACCGTGAACCCTTGCGAGATCATGTCGCTCTCAGTGGGCTCCCTTTCGGCCTCTCCCTGTTCCAGGTCGGTCGCGACGTAGAGGTGATAGCCTTGGTTGGAAAAACCGTAGGCTGCGAAAAGATGACCGACCCGTGTCAGGTGGCCGGCACGCAGGCCCGTCTCCTCGCGAAGTTCGGCCAACGCGATCTTTTCGGGGTCCACACCGGGGCTGCCCTCCCATGATCCTTGGGGAATTTCCCAATATCGCCCTTGGACGGGATAGCGATACTGCTGCACCAGATGAACGCGGCCGGCGGTGTCCACAGGCACGATGGCAACGAAATCCGGCTTCTCGACAACGCCATAGATGCCGCGCGCGCCGCCTGGGAACTCGACCGCGTCCTCCCGCACCCGCATCCATCTGTTGGCGTAAACCTCTTGGCTGTCATGGCAGAGTATCATCGGTGCATCCTGTTGCGCCGGCTTCGGCAACGAGAAAAAAATTCACGGTTTCGGGTTTGCGACTGTGCCGGCGCACGACATCCGAGTTTGCGCGAAGTGCGTCGCCGCTCCCTCAATCCTGGGCATGTCTGTGTCGATCGTAGCTCTCGGCAGATCGCCGACGGGGAAGCAGTCCGGCGTGTTGTCGTCGGTGATCTCGACCCAATGCAGCAGCGATAGCTCTCTTCCGCGAATGATCTGCGTAAAGGCGATATCGAAAAAGACAGGCCCGCCGATAACGGTCATCTCCGGCAATTCCGAGCGCGCAAGCCGCTCGAAACACGCTTGCAGGGTTTCATCAGTCGGGCGGATCACCGTGCCAGGGGGATGCCATTGACCGGGATAATCGGGATCTCCCATGTCCCGCTGCGTCAGCCGAACATAGGTTTCGGAGTTCCGACGGAACAAGGGAACGACAACAAAGCTGGGCAGCACCGCAAGGCGGGCGAACTGGCGGAACAGGAGGGGTGGGACGAATCCTACCGGCAATTCACCAAGGATCGCGGCGGCCTGCGATATCTCGTCCGAGCTCATGATTTCGTCAGTTCCTGCTATTGGTCGGGGCGGCTTATTTCGATGCGACGACCGCAACACCCGCGCCGATCATGACGCCGCCGGCTGTTCGATTCACGCGGCGAACCACGGTCGGCGTCCGTAGCAGCTTGCGGGCGCGGCCGGCGAGAACGACATGCCCGCCGATCACCACGATCTCCACGGCGAGGATGACGGCTGCGAGCGCAGCGATATGGCCGGGGGTGAGCGATGCGCCAACGACATTGGGCAGTAGAGCCACATAGAACAGCGGCATCTTCGGATTGCCGAGGTTGAGTGCGACACCGGTCGCAAAAATGCTCAGCAGGCCGCGCCGTTCTGAGACGGGCAGCAAATCCGGCACTACAGGCTCAGCCGTCCAGAGCTTCACGCCCATCCAGATCAGATAGGCTGCGCCGGCATAGCGCAGGATCGTCATGACGATTCCCATTTCGGCTGCGATGACCGACAGGCCGAACGCTGCGAGTGTGAGGAAGAACAGGATGCCGACGACCGTTCCCGCTCCGTAGGCGATGCCCGACGCCGCGCCGTGCGAGATCGTGCGGGCGACGATCGTCATGTTGTCCGGGCCGGGGCTGGCGGCGAAGACGAAGAATGCCGCTGCGAAGGCGAGTAAGGTCGAAATATCCATGGAACCCCCGAAAGTTATCATTGCTCTCGGGATGTCAGGATAGCCGCTTTTCGCTCCTGTGAAAGAGGACGCTGCGACAAAGATGGCATTGAACTCAGCGTAATGACCGCGACCAGAACCAGTGCCATTCCGATCATCTGCGACGGCGTCAAATGTTCGCCAAGAAAGGCGTAGGCCAGCAAGCCACCGGCAACCGGGTCCATCATGCCCATGATGGTCGCTTCGAACGCCGCCACATGCCTGAGGCCGACGATCAGCAGCACGAACGGCACGAAGGTTGCCGCAACGCCGAGCAGCAGGATTTGACCTATGGTCTCGGCATTGAGACTGCCGCTGTCCGGCGCATAGACCGGCAATACGACAAGCCATGCGACCGCCGACAGCCCGAATGAGTAGAAGGCAGCCGTTCCCGAGCTGATGCCCCGATCTGGAACCTCGTTGCCCATGACGTTGTAGACGGCGAGGATCAGCCCGCATGCGAATCCGGCGAGGATGCCGGCCAGGTTGTCGTTGAGATAGGCCGCGTTTCCAACTTGCGCGATCAGCGCGCAGCCCGCGAGGGCGGCGACCATCGAAAGCAATCGGACCGATCCGATCCGGCGGCCATGCCGCAGCTTTTCCCAGAGCACGACGAAGGCCGGCGCCGTGTATTGCAGGGTCAGCGCGACGGCCACGCTGGTCAGCGCGACAGCGACGAAGAACGACAACTGCACCAGCGTAAACATGACGGAAAAGCCGGCGAGGAACAGAAATTGCGGCTTGGTGACATGAAAGCTTTTCGCGCCGCGAAGGCTTGCAAAGATCGCGACGCACAAGCCTGCGACGATAATTCTGAAGCCTGTCACTTGAACGGGCGTCAAATCGGTGCGGAAGAGCGCCTTACCCCAAACCCCGGAGCCACCGAACAGGATTGCAGATAGAAGCACGAACCCGAGCGCAGATTTACGATCCATCCTCACCAAAGACCTTTGAGTTACCGAGAGATTTGGGAACCTGCCTGACATGTCCAGCGGACCGTCATCCATGGCGGCCGCCAGCTAAACGACTAGATCTCGGTATCCCGTTGGGCAAGGAGCGAAAGAGCTTTCGAGCTAGCTATTCGCGTGCGGTTTTCTTTCGGCTTCGTTCGACATGAACCGAAATGACCGCATGCAACACAGCTTGAAAAGCGCCATTATTGAACGAGATACGTTCCAAAACCACACATTGCACGCGCTTCCGTTCCTGTCGGGCGGGACTAGAGATTGCTTTCGCTTCGCGGAGCGGTATACGAAAAGCCATTGTAGAATTGGCGATTTCTTGAGATGCAATGGATCGCGCTTGGCGCTTTATCTGGTCTGGTATTTGGTCTTTCGGACGTCGCTACCAAACGCGGACTTGAAGAAAATAGCATCCTATTTGTTTTAGCCGGAACATTCGCATTTGCGGTTCTATTCTGGATTCCCGTGATCGGATGGATGTTCATCCAAGGCTCAGGCATGGAATGGCTAGGCGCGATCGGCAAGATCGCATTCACCAGCCATCTCGCAATCTTCCTGAAAAGTTCGTGCCTGGCAGCGTCGTCACTGCTGGCTTTCGCCGCGATAAAGCATCTTCCCCTCTCCGTGGCGGGTGGCATTCGCGCGACGGGTCCGATCTGGCCGCTCATCGGCGGCATACTTCTTTTCCAGGAGTCCTTGAGACCTCAGGAGTGGGCCGGCCTCATTCTGATCCTGGGGGCTTTGACGATCTATACGACCGTGGGATTGCGGTCGGGAGGTGCTCGCGCCAGCATGGCATGGATTGCCGCGATGACGGGTGCGGTATTGCTGGCGGGCATCAGCCTGTTGCTGGACAAAGCCCTTGTTTCCGGCCGGGACATCGATCCACGCCACATCCAGTTCCTGTCGGACTTCTACAGATTCGCCATCGTGGCTGCTGCGGTGGGAGGCCACATGAGGTTGAAGCCCGGCGCTGCTCGGGGGGCCCATTGGCATTGGGGTATCGCCGCAGGTGGCCTTGGCATGTCGCTCGGCGAGTTCATCTATTTTCGAGCGCTGTTGAACCCCGACGCAATCATCGGCATCCTGTCCGCGCTACGCCGCGTCAGCGTCGTGACAGCGTTCTTGTTCGCTGTGTTCGTACTCAAGGAGGACAGAATCCGTGCGAAATCGGCGGCAATCTCGCTACTGATCCTGGGTTTGATCATCTTGGCCACGGCCAAAGCATAGCGGATATCGGCTGGAGCACGACCATGGGGTGGGACACGAAGTCATCGCGGATTGCTTACAAGAATCGCTGGATGGAGGTCCGCGAAGACGAATTCATTCGCGAGGACGGCTCCCAGGGTCTTTATGCCGTCGTCAGCAAGCCCGACTACGCCGTCATCGTGCCCCTCGAAGGCGATCGAATCTATCTTGTCGAGCAATACCGATATCCGGTGGCGGGCCGCTATTGGGAGCTGCCTCAAGGCAGTTGGGAAAACGAGCCGGACAAGGCGCCCGAGGACCTTGCGAGAGCGGAGCTGAAGGAAGAGACGGGCCTGGCAGCCGGAAGGCTTGAGCATGCGGGGCATCTCTTCCAGGCGTATGGCTACTCCAATCAAGGCTTCAATATCTTCCTCGCGACCGGACTGACCGAAGGCGAGCAAAGCCTCGATCCGGAAGAGCATGGCCTGATCTGCAGGGCATTTTCGTTCTCGCAGATCAAAGGCATGATCGCGACTGGCCAGATCAAGGATGCAACCACACTATCCACCCTTGGGCTGATGATGATCTAGGGCTTGATTCCCTCCTTCGCCGACCTCTAGCGCGCGCTTGGACGAGATCTAGGTGAACGCGCACCTTGAAAGAGGTCGAATTTTATTCCAGTTCATTGGCCTTGGCTGCGCCCGGCTCCATATCGCGCGACAATTCCTTGAGGAACCTGTCGCCGGTTGCGAGACGCTTGCCGAGGGTCTGCATGAACCCCTCGAACCGCTCCGTGCCCTTGGCTCGCGCCGCCCCTTGGGCGGCATCCGACATCGGCGGCGTGAAGGTCAGCCAGAAGCGGACGAAGAGCGCCAGCGTCTCGCCGAGCACGGCGAGATCCTCGTCCAGCGCGCCGACCTGACGGCCGAGCCGGTCGAGCCGGCGCGACATAGCGGCCTCCAGCTTCTCGCTGGTGTCGCCGGACAGGAAGGAGGCCACGGCGGCTTCGACGATCGCGGATTTGGAGATGTTGCGGCGGAGCGCCAGCGCCTCGACCTGCTTAAGCAAGGCCGGGTCGAAATAGACGTTCATGCGGGTGCGTGAGGTCATGGGCGGCTCCTCAAAGCTCGATGCCGTCGCCCGGATCGAGCGAGGCTTGCCGCGCGACCATCCGCATCCGGGCGCGCATCGCGTTGGCCTTCGCGGCGTCGACATCGGGCTCGTCGTCCAGAAGCTCGAATTCCTGCGCGGGCGACGGCGGCGGCAGGATTTCTTCATGTTCGGGCAATTCCGGCTCGCGACGGATGCCGGCATTGGCGGGATCGTCGCCGTCAATGCCGCCGCTGCTCGCGCCGGTCCGGCCCAGGGCCGCGACGACGCGGCCCGACCAGTCATCGGTTGCGGGGGCGTCCGCGGGTGCGGCCACCAGCTCGGGCGGCGCGATGATGCGCTCCTGCAAACGCGCGTCCTCGAAATACCGGGCCTTGGTGGCGCGGATCGGCGGCGTGCCCGCCACCATGACGATTTCCTCATTGGGCGGGAGCTGCATGATTTCGCCAGGCGTCAGCAGCGGCCGCGCCGTCTCCTGCCGCGAGACCATGAGATGACCCAGCCAGGGCGACAGGCGGTGGCCGGCATAGTTGGTGGAATCGCGCAGCTCGGTCGCGGTGCCCAGCGCATCCGACACGCGCTTGGCTGTCCGTTCGTCATTGGTCGCGAAGCTGACGCGGACATGGCAGTTGTCGAGGATGGCGTTGTTCGGCCCATAGGCCCGCTCGATCTGGTTGAGCGATTGGGCGATCAGGAAGCCCTTGAGGCCATAGCCCGCCATGAAGGCGAGCGCGGATTCGAAGAAGTCGAGACGGCCGAGCGCCGGAAACTCGTCGAGCATCAGCAGCAGGCGATGGCGCTTGCCCGATGCAGTCAGCTCCTCGGTCAGCCGGCGACCGATCTGATTGAGGATCAGACGGATGAGCGGCTTGGTGCGGTTGATGTCGGACGGCGGGACGACGAGATAGAGGCTGACCGGCTTCTTGGCCCCGACGAGATCGGCGATACGCCAGTCGCAACGCGCCGTGACGCGGGCCACCACGGGATCGCGATACAATCCCAGGAACGACATGGCGGTCGAGAGCACGCCGGAGCGCTCGTTGTCGGATTTGTTCAGCAGCTCACGCGCCGACGAGGCGATGACGGGATGCACGCCGGCCTCGCCGAGATGCGGCGTCTCCATCATCGCCCGCAAGGTAGCTTCCACCGGGCGGCGCGGATCGGACAGGAAGCTTGCGACACCCGCCAGCGTCTTGTCGAGCTCGGCATAGAGGACATGCAGGATCGCGCCGACCAGCAGGCTGTGGCTGGTCTTTTCCCAGTGGTTGCGCTTGTCGAGCGACCCTTCGGGGTCGACCAGAATGTCGGCGATGTTCTGAACGTCGCGGACTTCCCATTCCCCTTGCCGGACCTCCAGCAGCGGATTGTAGGCGGAGGAATTCACATTGGTCGGATCGAACAGCAGCACGCGGCCGTGGCGGGAACGGAATCCCGCCGTCAGCGTCCAGTTCTCGCCCTTGATGTCGTGGACGATGGCCGATCCCGGCCAGGTGAGCAGCGTCGGCACGACGAGGCCGACGCCCTTGCCCGAACGGGTCGGCGCGAAGCAAAGGACATGCTCGGGACCGTCATGGCGGAGATAGTCGCGGTCATATTTTCCGAGCAGGACGCCATCGGGACCGAGGAGGCCGGCGCTGCGGATTTCCCTGTCCTCGGCCCAGCGCGCCGAACCGTAGGTCGCGACGTTGCGCGCCTCGCGCGACCGGATGATCGACATGGTGATGGCGGCGGCGATGGCGATGAAGCCGCCGGACGCGGCGATGATCGCGCCCTCGGTGAAGATCGCGGGCGCATAGGCGTCGTAGGAGAACCACCACCAGAAGAAGACGGGCGGATAATAGACGGGCAAGCCCGCCAACTCGAACCACGGCTCGCCGAGCTGCGGCTGAAACCCCAGCCGCCATGCGGTCCATTGGGTCGCCGCCCAGGTCGTGATGAGAACAATGGTCAGAACAACAACGATCTGACCCCAGAGAATCCGGCCTCCACGCATACAGGCTCCAAGCGGCAAAAATGTCGGAGTCAATCAGAGAATGGAGGATTTCGGGAGGTGCAACAGCCGATACGTGGCTGGAGGGCCGCCGGATAGAAATGGCGGCAAATAGGATGAACTACGTCGACGCTGGCAGCGGTCACCCATAGCTCAAATGTTCAAGGCGGTCAGTTTGATCGCCTCATTTCCCTCGCCATCGCGAACAGGTTGCGAAGCGCAGCACTGCGATTGTGTGGCGACCAGATCGCCGAAAAGACAACGGGCTCGGGTTCGTCGACGATCGGCAGCAGGATGACGCCTGTAGTCGGAGACAGTTGGCTTGCTGCACCCAAGAGCGTGATACCGAAGCCCTGCGCGACCATGGACAGCAGCGTGCCGCGCTCCACCTCGAAGCGCTGGATCGCAGGCGGCGGCCAACCGCCCGCCAGCCGCAGAACGATATGATCATGGACTTGTGGTCCTGTGCCGCCATGACGAACAAGAAACTGCTCCGATGCGAGATCGGCCCAAGTGACTCCAGTCTGGGCCGCAAGCCGATGGTTCTCCGGCAGCGCGATCACAAGCGGTTCCGTCCAGATGGGGCGGGAGTGACAGTCCGGCAGGTCGAACGTGCCGACGAGGAATGCGACATCGACCCGATGAGCCCGCAAGTGCATGAGCGCATCGCGCGCTGATCCTTCGGTGATTTCGACAATGATGGCGGGGTAATCTGCGCGATATCGCGCAAGCAGTTTGTCGAGAAAGCCACCGGGAATCAGGCCGTGTACGCCGATGCGCAGATGGCCGGCTTTTCCCACCGCCGCCAAGTTGGCGGCCTTAACCGCATGGTCGAGTTGATCCACACCTGCCGAGATCCCCTCAACGAAGTGCCGACCGGCTTCCGTCAACCGAACGCCGCGTGTGTTCCGCTCGAAAAGCACGATGCCAAGTTCTTCCTCCAGCGCCCGTATGCGGGCGCTGACGCTGGATTGGCTGATGCCGAGCGCCTTGGCGGCGTGATGGAAATTCAAGTATTCGGCGACAGCCAATGTTTGGATAAGCGCTGCCATTGGAATACGTCCACCATGCAATGGCGGGGGCTGCCCCGGTTGAACGCGGTTGATCAAACGTTTGCGGCGCATTAGGCAAACCTCCCTTAGATTTCCGCTTGCTTCCATCGTGATGCCATCCATCAGGCGGACGTCAGCAGGATCACGCCACCGACCAGGACCGCGCATCCGAAAAAGCGCCACGGCCCGACCTTTTCGCGAAGAAGCAGCATTCCCATTACGGCGCCGACCATCATCGACATCTCACGCATCGGAGCCACGACGCTCAACGGCGCACCGAGATTCAGCGCCGTCAGGACAAGAATGTAGGAGAGCGGCGACAGCAGGCCGACGCCGATGGCGATCGGCCAATAACCGCGCATCGCAGCTCGCGCTCGCGCCGGGTCGGCAATGACGATGGGCGCGAGGAGAAAGAAGCGCAGCAGATTCGAGAACCAATCGAGCACTACGGGCGCAATCCCGAGCGCCTTCACGGCATAGGCGTCGACCACCGTGTAGGACGCGATCAATCCGCCGGTCGCGGTGCCCCAGCTCACACCTGCCTGCCCCCCGGGCTTACGAAAGGCTGCCAGATCAGCCTGGGTCGCGATCAGGCCGATGCCGATGACGACCGCGATGAGACCTACGAAAACCTGGAGCGTCGGCGCTTCTCCGAGGATCAGCACAGCACCGACAGTCGAAAGCATCGGTCCGGTGCCGCGAGCGACCGGATAGACGACGGAAAAATCAGCCTTCTGGTATCCCCGCTGAAGGCAAAGGCTGTAGGCCAGATGGATCAAGCCGCTGAGAAAGATGAAGCCGCCGCCCTGCCAGCTCCATTTGATTCCCCCCTCGGCGATCAAGTAGGCCACCCACGGCAAATAAGCGACGCAGGCGACGACGTTGTAAGCGAATACGAAGATCGGGCCGACAGCCGAAGCTCGCTTGGCCAGCAAATTCCATGTTGCGTGGACGAAGGCAGCGAGCACGACAAGCAGGATCGCGCCATAGCTCATGACAGTCTCCGGCGCATCTTGCCGCCTTCTGCAAGAATTGCGGCCACCCTCGGCGCTGTTGTTTTCAAGGCGCGGGTAAGTGGTCTTTCCTCGTCTTGATCGCTCCGAGCCCAGGGAGGGCTCTTGCGGCGGGTTTCAGAGCACATCCTACTTCCTCCAGAATGGCTTCTCGCATTCGCGTCTGCACGCTTCCGGGGAGATGCCGAGATCGTCCAAGCGATCACGCTCAAGCTCGGCCAGATCTCTTCGCTGATTGGCGCGATCAGCCCATCGCATCAATGCGCGCCAAAAAGACTTCAAACCGAAGAGGTAATCCAGTTTTATGAACTTACCGGGAGACATAAACTGATGATATGCAGGCTATCGACGATAGAAAAACGACAAGTATGAACTTAGAATGTGAGGAAACCGCACATGGCGCGCCGCTTGCCCTCCCTGAACTCTCTCCGCGCGTTCGAAGCTGCGGGCCGCCTCGGTTTGATGAAACTGGCCGCCGAGGAACTTCATGTCACCCACAGCGCGATCAGCCGCCAGATCCAGCTCCTCGAAGCCACTCTCGACGTTCGCCTATTCGAGGGGCCGAAACACGCTCCGAAGCTGACCGACACAGGTCGGACATTGCTGCCGGCGCTGAGTGCGGCCTTCGACCAGATGGATGCGGCCGTGCGTCTCGTCGCCGATACGGAGGAAGGTCATCTCGACGTTTCCTGCCTCGGCACGTTTCTGATGAAATGGCTGATCCCGCGCCTGCATCGCTTTCGCCAAAGCCATCCCGCCATCAATATCCGGGTCAGCACCGCAGACACGCAGGTTGATTTTGCGCGGGACAGTTTCGATGTCGCCGTCCGCGTCGGCGCGGGGCCATGGCCCAGTGAGGCTGACGTGGTCCCGCTTTTCGCCGAGCGTTTCGGGCCGGTGCATTCGGCGACGGTCGATGTCGACCCCAGCGATATTTTTGCACTGCCAATGCTGCAAACGCAGACGCGCCGGTCAGCATGGACCGACTGGAGCAAGCGCGCAGGTATCGAAGCGGGAACCGGAACGGTGACTGAGTTCGAGCACTTCTACTTCATGCTCGAAGCGGCTGTAGGCGGCCTCGGCGTGTGCATCGCGCCCTGGCCCCTTGTTGCCGACGACATTGCTGCAGGAAGGCTTGTCGCGCCCTTTGGCTTTATCGAGAGCGGGCAGGATTACGTCGCGCTTCGACGCCGCCGCCGGAACAGGAAGGCGGCGACATTTTGCAGTTGGCTGCACGATGTCGCCGTCGAGTTCACGAGCGCGCCCGAGACCCAGCACGATCATTTCGCGGCGTTGGTCCGCGATGCCTCTTCGATCAACCTGGCAAGCAAATAGATACGGGGAGCGATCAGGCTGAGCTGGATATATTCCTCCCCCGTCGTATGCGCACCGCCTCCGACGGGGCCGAGGCCATCCAAGGTCGTCGTGCCGGCCGCGGCGGTGTAATTGCCATCCGTTCCTGCCCCGCTCGCCTCTGTTTTCAGTTCACGCCCGATTTCGCCATAGATGGACTGCGCCTGATCCACGAGCTTTTGCGTGCCCTCGCTCAGCGGGAACGGCGGCCGTCCTCGCTCAAGGCTCGTCTGTACCTTGGAGCACCGGAAAAGCTGCTTTGTCGCGGCCAGAAATGCGGCGTCATTCTCCAGCCGGTCGAATTCATCGGGATCGAGCACGCGCACATCGGCCTGGGCCTTCGCTTCGGCAGGAATGATATTGCTCCGCTCGCCGCCGCTCAGAAGAGTGAAGTTGACCGAGGTCTGCTTGTCAGCTCTCCCAAGGTCTTTCATCTGCATAAGCTGGTAGGCCATCTCCATGGCTGCATTGCAGCCCTTTTCGGGCTCGGCGCCGGCATGAGCAGCTTTGCCCTTCACGGCCACGCGCAGATAGCCGATCCCCTTTCGCGACAAGACGATCCTGTCGTCAGGTGTGCCAAACTCCAGGACGAACGCAACGTCGTGCTCGCGCGCCAGGGTCCTGATGAGATCCTTCGAGCCGGCGGATTGCTTCTCCTCATCCGTCGTACTCAGCAGCGTGATCGCGCCGAAATTTGCGTCACGACCTGAATTCTTGAGCAGCCGGACCGCCATGAGCGCAAGCGCGATACCGCCCTTGTCATCGAGGACACCAGGCCCGTACACCTTGTCGCCATCCTGTCGCCAGGGAAAGGTTTTGAGGATACCTGCGGGATAGACCGTATCCATATGCGACACGAGAAGGATGCGGCTTTTCCCGCGCCCCTTCCAACGAGCCAAGACGTGCTTGCCTGGCCCCACGGTAGCCGGAACGGTTTCCACCTCACCGCCGAGCTCGCGGACCTGCCGCGACAGCTCGACTTCCATCGCACGAAGACCATTCTCATCGAGCGATGGCGATTCGATGCTGACCATTTTCTTGGTCGAATCGAGGAAAGGCTGGACGAGCTGTTCAGCTCGGGTCAGCAGCGAGGGCGGCTGATTCTGTGCTGCTGCGGTTCCCGCTGCACCCGTGAGCGCCATTGCTGCAAATAGCGCCTCCGTCACGATTCTCCTGCTCATGGTCATGCGTTCCTCCAACCGAGTGTTCGGAGACGGCGCAGGTGATCGTTTGGGGCCTGTGGCTCCAATTGCTGGAACATATTGGGTTGACCATCAGAGCGATGGCGTCTTCAGTTTCGTTTCGCCTCTGAAAACCTACCGCTGGCTTCAAATCACCTTTTGCGCGTCGGAAGAAAACCTAGTCGAGACGCTTCTGTCACAAAAACGATGAATTCGAACATCGGATGTCAGGAAATGTGCAGTTGGCTCGGGATGTCGAAACTCCACCCGGCCGATGGAAAGTTGAGATAGCGCTGCACAGGCGTTGATCGCAGTTGGCCGCTCTCCATGCAAAAAGGTGCCTACAGCCCCAATCCGCGCTGCCGCCCCAACTGCCACGACACCGATCCGCCCTGTACGACGCCGCTGACCTCACGCCCGAGCTGGCGGTCGATGACGGGGCGCCACGGGACAAGGGTGAACTCGTGGCTCTGCTCGACGACGGCGAACTTGCCGCTCGATAGCTGGACGGTCCCCGTGAACTTGCCGCTGATCTTCTCGCCGTCGCTCGCGGCGCGGAATGGCAGGTTCTTGCTCACCGCCATCTCGCCGCCGATGCGCTCGATCTCGCGGGCGCGCAGCGTGACGAGGAGATTGCGCCGGTAGAGCGTGCCGCCGTTCGGGCCGGGCGTCGCGTCGCCCTGGTGGATATGATGCTCGCGGCGGCGGTCGATCGCCTGACGCACCTCAAGGCCGAAGCCGGACGGTGCAAGGTCGGACGCCTCGGCCGACACGAGCCGCCGGTCGAGCCAGGTGGCGCCGTCCGCGCCGATCTGCTGTTCTAGCCGGGCGGCAGAGAGGATGCGGATATTGGCCTGCTTGTTGCGCCCAGCGTCATAGGCGGCGGCGCGGCTCTCGAAATCGTCGGGGATGCGCCATTGATCGGCGTCGATCCGCTCGGCGATACCGGCGCGGCGCAGCGCCTCCAACCGGCGGACATGCGCGTCGACATAGCCGTCATAGTCGCCACCCGGAACGCGGCCCTCGAACTTCGCCTGTTCGAGATGGCGGCTCGGCCGATAGACCCCGCCTTCGGCGATCGCCGCGATGGTCCGATCCGATGGCCGGCTCTCGGTCTCGGCCGGGCCGACCTCGATGACGCTGCCGATCCGCGCGTCCTCGATGCGGGCCGGGTCGATGCCGGGAAGATGATGGGTGCGCCCGTCGATGCCGTCGACCACGACGGTCAGGTTCTCGCCCAGCTCGTCGGTCAGATATTTGTCGACGACGCGGCCGACGATCGGGACTTCGGGCGCGGCGTCGTGAAGCTGGAACGTCGTCGGATCTCGCTCCATCCCATCGGCCTTCAGCGCCTTGTGCATATTGCGGATGATGTCGCCGCGCTCGCCCAGTTCGCGCAGCGCCGGTTCCATGCGCTCGCTCAATTCCCAAACGCCCGGCGCGTGCTCGGTGGCGAGGCCCATCTTCTCCAGCTTGGCGAGACGGCGCAGGCGCAAGGTTCGGTCGCGCTGGTGCTGAGGGTCGGCGGACTCCTGGCGCAGGTCGAGGAAACGGTCCTCGGCTTCCCCGGCCATGGCGCGGTCGATGCGGGTGTAGCGGTCCTGGCCGATCTCGGTGGTGAGCTTGCGGCTCTGCTCGATCCCGGTGACGGGACCAAGCTCCAGCGTCGCCAGATCGCTGGCGCGTTCGCGGATGCCGTTGGCGAGATAGTCGCCATTGATGACGAGGTTCTCGCCCAGTTCGTCCACGCCGCGGATGATGACATGGACATGGGGATGGCCGGTATTGTGGTGGTTCACCGCCACCCAATCGAGCCGGGTGCCGAGATCGGTTTCGACCTGGGCCATGAGGTCGCGCGTATAGGCCGAGAGGTCCGACAAGTCTGCGCCGTCCTCGGGCGAAACGATGAACCGGAACTGGTGGCGATCATCGACGCCGCGCTCGACGAAGGCAGCACCGTCGGCGCGGTCCTCGCCGGCCGAATAGAGCTGGCCACGCTCGCCCTCGCGCGAGGTGCCGTCGCGCTGGATGTAGCGCAGATGCGCGGCGGACTTGCCGTTCTTGCCCGCTCCCTGAACGTAGCGGGTCTTGACGACGACGCGGCGCTGGCCCGGCGTGCTGTGCTTCCAACCGCCCGACAGGGTTCGAGAGCGCACGAAGGCCGCGCCGCGTCCCCGTTTCAGGCCCGGCCCACCGCTCGCCCGCGCGCTCTTGCCGCCCTTGCCGACGCCCTGCGATCGGGACCGCGGCGACGATGACGATGATGAGAAGCCCCGTGACGGGCTGTTGCTATGCTGGCGGGCGATCTTCTTCGCCTGGGTCAAGAAGCTCTTGGCCTTGCCGAGCTTGGGTGCATCGGCGCGCACACGGCCCGGCCTCGGGCGGAAGCGGAATTCCTCGTCGTCGCTCAAGCCAGCGCCTCCGGGGAAAACCCACGGAAAACGGGCGATCTCGGCCTATAGTGCCGCGCAAAACCCCGCAAAGCCAAGGCTTTGCGCCACGACGCGGCACGCGGCGTCCAAAACCAAGGTGCCGTCAGCGCCGCCCCAAAACAGTGTGCAGACAAGGGCTTGCCCAGAAACCGGACCGATGGGGTGCCGGTTTCCTTTATCTTGCCCTCCGCCTTTTCTGACCTTTCTGCCCTTCCGACCGGGAATGCAGCCAGGCGCGACCCTGCCTGACTGCACACCGGAACTGACGCGAGCGGACGCGGGAACGCCATCCTCATGGCGCTCTCCCATCGTCGGCGCGCGCGACGAACATACTGCCGCCACGCGGCTCCGCATCGCGGCGCACGCGCACCGGAGCGGTCGGTCGAGCGCCGCCTGATGTGCCGATAGTCTGCACGGGATCGGCCGTTCGCGCGCCGGTCGGGCTCATGACGAAGAGCGGTGCGTCGCGCCAATCGGGCGGCGGCGCGGATTGCTTCTCCGGCGTCCCGGCCACGACCGCGCCGCCGAGCGCCGGTGCGAGCGTGGCGACATAGGCGCGGGTCTCGGCCGGCAGCGGGCGGCCCGTCGCGCGGTGCTCGTCATAGCGGCCGGGACCGGCATTGTATGCGGCGAACATCGCCGCGACATTGCCGTAGCGATCCCACATCTCGCGCAGATAGGCGGTGCCCGCGAGGATGTTGTCGCGCGGATCGTAGGGATCGCGGCCGAGACGATAACGGACGCGCAAGCCCGCCCAGGTGTCGGGCATGACCTGCATGAGCCCGATCGCGCCGGCCGACGAGATCGCGCGCACGTCGCCCGCGCTCTCGGCGCGCAGCACGGCGCGAATCCAGTGCTCGGGAATGCCGAAGCGCTGCGACGCGTCGGTGATGTGATTGCCATACGGAGCGGCGGCGACTGGCGCGGACTGCGCCCAGGCGGTCGCCGATCCTCCGCCGAGCGCAAGCCCGCCGGCGAGCAGGATAACGGCATAGCGCCGCACCCGCCTTTCTCCGCCGAACCACCAGCCTGCCAGCGTGCTCGCTGCGGTCAAGGGTGCGCGCAAAGCGCCGGCCGGAGGCCGCCCTTGACCTTCGCTGCGCGCGCCGGCCGACTTATGGTCGAGCGGGACGAAGGAATGAGACGGCTTTCCCGCGAACAAAGGAATTGAGGCTTTGAGCGCGATGATGACACGGGACCGCATGGCTTCAGTCCCGCTCTTCGCGCGGTTTGAGGCGCGTCCAGTGCATCGACCATGACGATCCCTCGTCGTCGTCGCGGAAGAGATTGGCGCGGATCGGGTGCGGCAAGGTGGGATCGTCGAGAAGCACGGAAAGATACTCGCCCGCCTTCTCGCCGGTGCGCTTCCACGCCGCGCCGACCTCCGGGCCGTCATGCGCGATGACATGGACCCGGTAGTCCGGCGCGTTCTCCGCATCCGAATGTTCCGCGGGAACGATGACGAGTTCACGCTTGAGGATGAGCGTGACAAGCTCACCGGCGAAACCGGATGCGTCGCGCGAGAATTGACCGATCTGAGGCATGGGAAGTCTCCTTTGCTGGTGTTGTGGTGGGGAATTCAGTGCGTCGGCGCGCGCCAGACGAAGCGGCCGTCGCCGTCTTCATCGGTCCAGAGCGGCAGCGCGCGGCCGATGACGGAGCTTGCGGGGATGGGGCCGAAGTAACGGCCGTCGAGACTGTCGGGGACGTCGATGTTCATGAGGAAAAGCTGGCTGTCGGCGATGACGCGGCAGCCCTGCCAGACGGGCAGAGCGCGGCCGATCCGGTCACGGTCGAGCGCGTCGCCCATCTCCACGCCGTCGACCGTGATGGCGGATCGCAAACGGCAAACCCGCTGGCCGGGAAGTCCGACGACGCGCTTCAACAGCGGCACGCCGCGGCCGACATAGCCGCGATCGACCATGAAGCCGGCGAGCGGTTCGGCCGGCATGACGGCGACCAGCTCCGGCACCTCGATCCGGTCGGCCGGTTCGATGGTGTAGAAGCCGATCGGCGCGCTGGCGGTGGCGTTCCAGATGAGTTTCGTCGGTGTCTCGACGGCACTGGTGGCGGCGATGCCGGTCACGGCGAGCAGCGTCACCGCGAGGATGCGGCGGCGGCTCATGGCTCGATCCTCCGGCGGCCGATCCACGCGGCATGGCGCTCGGGCGTGTAGGCGTTCGGTTCCAGCCCGGCGCTAAGCCGGTTATGGACGTGCCGCCAGTGATCGGGCGATGCGTCGGCCGGATCGAGGCCGAGCGCTTCCACCGCGTCGATGGCGGCGAGCGCGCGCTGGACCTTGGGCCAGCCGTCGAGCCTGAGCAGGATGTCGCCGCCAGGCCGGACAAAGGGCAGCGTCTGGAACGGCTCGCCGCGGCGGATGGCGCGCACGATGTCGATACGCGAGATGATCGTGCCATGCTCACCCGCCGCCCAGCGAACGAAGGCGAAGATGCTGTCGGGCGCGAAGCCGACGACGCTGCGGCGGCGGTCAAGGATCTGTTCGTAGCTCTTGCGGCCGAACCTGATCCAGTGCTCGACCTTGCGCTTATCGAAGGTCAGCTCGACCAGGGTGGTGAACGGCGCTGGCCCGTCCGGCAACGGACGGCCATGCGCACGATGGGAAGCTCTGTCGCTCATGACCGGCCTCCATGGCGGTCATCGGCGGCGAGCATGTCGCGCAGCACGTCGGCGATGGAGCGGGCGTCACCGGCACCACGCCTCGCGTGCGCGTGCGTCAAAGAAGAAGAGTTAGATTCTCTGTTAGACTCTAAGTTAGCAGTCGGATTCCGCTTTTCAGGCCAAAGGCTTAACTGCGGTCCGTGCGCCTGATGTGCCGATAGGGCTGCGCCCGATGTGCCGATACCGCGTGCGCCTGATGTGCCGATGGTTTCCACAGGCGTATCCACAGGCACTGTGAACAAGGTTTCGGGACGGATGCTTAGCAGTTCGCGGCCATGCTCCCGCTCGATCTGAAGGCGATAGCCGGGGAGCGGCTGACGGGCGGCGATGCGGCGCAGGTCGAGCGCGAAGTCGGAGACGCGCGCCATGCTGCCGGACTTCACATGGAGATGCGCGACCTCGAACAGCCAGCCGTGCGACTGGTGGCCGGCGTGTTTTCGGGCGACGCGGTACAGCCAGCGCTCGATGCCGCCGGTCAGCCGGAAATAGGCCGGGTCGATGGTGAGGACGAGCGAGCGGTCGACGACGCTGTTGTAGAACCACTCAGGTAGGACGAATTCCATGCCCTCGACACGGCCGGCGCGCGTCGTCATCTCCTCCCATTCGTTGATCCAGGAGAATTGCCGACGCCGCCAATGCGGGCCGTTGCGAATCGTGGTGGCGATGACGGTCGATTGCAGGCGTGCGAGCGCGGCCTTCAGCAGCACATATTGGCGGTTGCCGGTCGGTCGCCCGATGGCGCGCAGCAAATGGTAGGGCGTAAAGCGGAAGAAGCGCGATGTGCGCAGGCCGTCGTTCTCGGCCGCCACGATCTGCGAGGCCGCCCAAATCAGCACGTCGGCGTCCCAGATGGTCGCCATGCCGTGTTCGGGCATGGCGAGCACCTGCACCTCGACATCGGTCGCCTTGTAGAGAATGGGCTTGGTGCGCGGCCTCTTCGCCAGCGAGAAGAAGGGCCGCTCCATCAAGTCACGCTGGTCGCGCGGGGCGGCATCGCCGGTCGCGACCACGAAGGGGTTGAGGTGGCGGCGCTCACTCGTGTCGGCCGGTTGCGCAAAGTTGTGATCGTCGTCGCGCAGCATTCAGCACTCACCCCGCTCTTGCGGCGTCAGCGGACGCGCGGGGAAAACGGTGCCGGCGGTGGTGTCGCGGGTGGATTTGCGGGAGCCGATTTCGGACCAGGCTTCGAGATCGTGGACGGTGTAAAGGACGCGGCCGCCGATCTTGCGATAGGTCGGGCCGGTGCCGTAGGTCCGGTGCTTTTCAAGGGTACGGATGGAAATGCCGAGGAAGCGCGCGGCTTCCTGAGTGCGCAGCAAGCGCGGCGGCATATCCGCGTTGGGGCGGATGGCCATGGGATCACCTCCAGGTTCGTTGGTTGGCGCGCGCTGCCAGTGACGGCGGCGAGCTACGGCGAACCATGGCGAGGCATCGGCGGCAGGTAGCGTGCCGCATTTGCGCCTATACGCTGGCGGCACCCCCTAAGAAGGCATCACGAAGGGAAGAAGTTGAGGGAATTCAGCGGGTCATTGCCGATGGGATGGATTCGGCAAAGACATTCCCGCGCGGTTCCGCTATGACTGGCGACGGAGCAGGAACGCGCTGCTTCGGGGCGTCGAAACCCCTCACGAACGGTTGGTGCTGGCCGTTACAGCACCACACTCCTTGACCTTATGGTCGGGGAGCCTGTGGCGTATGCAACAGGTTCACCCGAACTAAAGGCCACGGGGCCGTTTCGTGACGGTTTCGAACTCCCCGATCACCAAGAGTCAGAGAGGATGTTTGCGGGGGCGCACCGCAGACCAAACCTCCTCGCAGTTGGGGAGTAGCTATGCGAGTTGCGGTTGAACTCGATCCCGACGTGGCGGACGAAGCGCCGAGCGGAAACGTCGTCACGCCCTATGACGAACAGCACTATGTCACCTATCTGCGCCTTCTCGATGCCAGCCGCGACGGCGCGGATTGGCAAGATGTGGCCCGTATCGTTCTGCACCGCGATCCGGTCACGGAGGAAGCGCGCAGCCGGCATTGCTGGGAAAGCCATCTGGCCCGCGCGCAATGGCTTTCCGGCTCGGGCTACCGGCGCATTCTGGAACAGGCAGTTGCCACCGCTGCGCGCGGGGGGCGTGCCTAGGCTTGTTTGCCCTGTGCCTTGATCGGATAGTGCAGCAGGAGCCGATAACCGCCGCGCATCATCTTGATGCCGTGGGCGACAAGGCGGCGAGCCTTGTTCTTGCGCGGATCGACCTCGAAATCCTCCTTGGTGCCGCGGAAGTCGAGCAGGACTTCGGCAACGGTGCGATAGCTTTCACCGCGCAGGCGGGCGTCCAGCGCGCGCAGGGAAAGGATGTGCCATTGCCGGAGCTGTACGGGCAATGCGCGAAAATCGCGGCCCGGCCGCTGGCCCTGTAGCGCTTTCACCAGGCGCTTTGCAGCATGGGAGCGGAGATCGTAGAAGGCGTCTGCCGGCAGGACGGTGCCGTAGAAAGCTGCCGCATCGGGGATAGCGTGCGGCAACCAGAACTGGTGTGCGACGCCATCGACCTGCCAGATGCCGTGCCAGCCATCCTCGGCCTGGCGCAGGTCGAGGCCGTCGAGATGCGCGAGCGTGATGATGGGCTCGGTCTCGCTGTCATGGTGCTCCAGCGGGGCGAGCCGTATTGCTTGCGGCTGAAGGCTCGGGCTCCAGAACAGGGTTTGCCGATCGGATGGTGTTTCAGGATCGGTCGGAAAATCGCAGCCCCCAGCGCTTCACGAAGGCTTCCAGGCGCTGGTGGTCCGGCTCGCGCGAAGTCGTGATGGCCTGAAACTCGCGACGATACTCGTCGTCGCGGCGAAGATATTCCCAAGCGAAACCGGCAGCGGGAATGCTCTTGGCAAATCTGTATGCCGCCGGTGAACGCCAGTCGATGCTCAGCATGGCGTTACCTCTCTATGTGGGCAGATGCGAAGCAATGCCCGGATAGAAAGATTTGAATATCTCTGGAAGTAACTGTAGTCGCGCTGTCGCGATAACTGAAGCAGCTAACGCGATCAATCGCTTGGTTATTTTAGTCTTAACAGTGCTTGGGTGATTCTGCGAGCCGGGCGTAGCGCGGCGAGCGCGGCCATGTTCGTGAGCATGGCTGCACCGCCGATCCGCTCGCCGGATCGGCGCGATTTTTTGGAAGTGCCTGCGCCTGCTGATGAGGGACAGGGCCGCAACGGCGGCGGCCCTGTCGCCTTGGCGGTCAATACCCCTTCAGCTTCTGCATTCCCTCCGCCAGCGTCCAGAGCGCACGATTGAGGGTCACATTCTGGTCGATACCGTTGACGGCGCGGGTCTGGCTGCGGCGGATGCGGCCTTCGGCATTGCGCTTCTGGCCGCGCAAGCCGCCCTTGGTCAAATGCTCCTGGATGACGTTGAACGTGCTCCAGACGCTTTGCCCTGCATCCTCGTGACGGCGCGGCATGATAATCTGATCCGGCTGAACCGGGCTTTCCTCCTCGCCGTAGCGGGCGACAAGGCTGGCCTCGGCCAAAACCCGTTGCTCGTCCCGCGAAAGCCGCGTTTCCTTCATGGTCTCTGTCGCGTCGATGAGGCGGGGGAAGTCCTCCGCGACGGTATAGACGCCCTCAATGATCTGATCCTGAATGCCGCCCTTGTGGGGAACGCGGATTTCCTCGAACCGCTCGCCCGCAATCATGCTGTTGGTGCAGACGAAACGGAGCATCCCGGCGAACATCTGATAGGCGCTGGTCCCGTCATGGCTGTTGACGATGATGACTTCCGCCGCCTCCGGCTTGCCGATCCCGCCATCCCGGCGCAGGCGCAGCATATGCTTGGCGTGGCCGTGACGCGAACCGTCGCGCGGAACCGACTGCACGGCGAAGAACGGGAACCATCCTTCCCGGCGCAGGCCCTCCACGATGTCGATGGTGGGGACATAGACGTAACGCTCGGAACGGCTGTCATGCGCCTCGCTGGCGAAGATCGAGGGGACGTACCGATAAAGCGCCTCGTTATCCAGCGGCTCGCGCCCGCTGATCTGATGGGCGTTGCGACCGAATCGGGTGGCGAGCTGGTGATACATGGTCTTTCCTTTCGTGGGCGTGGGTTGGAGCGCAGCGCTGCGCTGCAACCCTGCCCGTCGGCGAGACCGGGGGGTGCAAGGTGCAAGGGCGACCGGGACGGAGGGGGATCACCCGGCCTGCACGGAACGGCGGAACGACGTGGAGGAAGGCCGGGGAAACCGTCCCGGTCGAGCGCCAGCGATCCCTTGCGCCGCGCCGGGGGGAGCCCCCCAAGCAAGCCGCCCGGCGAGAGCGGAGCGGAAGCCGGGCACGAGATCCGATCGGGAGTCCCGTTCTCCCGATTCCTTGTTCCTTGACGGCGGCGGTCATGAGCATGAAGAAGCCCCGCCGCGGCGGGGCTTCTTGAGGGGCTGGCTCAGTCGCCGTTGCGGCGAGACCAGATGAGGTTGTGACCGCTGCCGTCCTCGGCTTCGACCAGGCTGGCGTAGATCGGGGCCGGGAAGCTCGGATCGTCCAGCTTGACCGAGAGGTATTCGCGGCCGGTTTCGCGGGCGGTCTTCTTCCAGGCTGCGCCGAACTCGGTCGCGCCGGCGAAGATGCGGAAGTCGGGGCCGCGCTCGCTTTCGCCCTCGGAGGGGACGAACTTGGCCTTGACATTGAGGGTCAGGGTCTTGACCGCGCCGGTGAAGCCCGCGCCGTTTTCGTTCTTGGTGAAGGTGCCGATGGTCGCCATTGCCGTATTCCCTTTTTCTGTCGAGCCGCTCCATTGCGACCTCGATGGGGGTCGTGAGACCGGGGACGCTCGGCCCTGCACCCGTAGGGCTGGAACGAAGTGGAAGGCGGCCGGCGACGGCTTTTTTGCTTCGCGATGCAAAGCGCGCTCGCGCGCGGCGGAAAGAAGCTGGCGGCGGACGTTGCGGGAGACGAGCGAGGCGCAGCCAGTCTTCGGTCAGACCCATGCCAATCGAGATCGCGGATGGAGCGCCCGTCTCGGGAAATCGGGGGAATACGGCAATGGCGGCCGTCCCTCGCGCGTCACGGCTCGAGAACGGAAACGGTGCTGGCCCCGCTGGCCGATGCACACCACCCTGATCCTCGCCGCCACGGCCCATCCTCGGCCTTGGGCGAGACGTATGCCCATGCGGCCCTGTTCCCGCACCATTGCGGCATGATCCGCGCACGACGCTGCCGAACGTCCACCCGCGCACCGCCGCCCCGATGTCCTCCGCTTATGCGGACGCGCGGTGTCTCCCGGCCTATCTATGTCAGCTCGCCGCATTCGAGCGCAGCAGCCCGATCCTCGCTGGCGTCGGTGTCATGGCGATTGAGACCGGCCCCTTGGTAGCCTCGCCGCTGCGGGGCGTCCGCGAAATGGCAACCGCCGCCCCTTGCGTCAGCGATTGAAGCCGTATGGCGGAAACGCGCTTGCAAAGCGTGGTTCCGGCGCAGCCGAAAGCGCGGCCCGAAGGGCGACGCCACGATGCTTGCTGAGAGAAACTAGCTTCTATGAACCGTCGCAAATATCGCTATTCTGCGACGCAGCAAAAAACAGGCGCGAAATTCTCGCTTTAATCGGGATTTTTGCGATGGCTACCATTGCCCGGTCCTGAGTCGATGCGCGATCAGGGCTAGGCCCACGATCACCGCTCCACCGATGATCATCCAGCCGATGATACCAAAAAAGCCGAGCTTATGTCGCGCCCTATGGGCGTTGGCGGGCCTTAGCGGTTTGGCTGACAGCGATTTTCCAGCCGCATCGCGTCCGGGGATACCCGCTTTCGGTTGATCATCAGTGGATGCGCCAGGGCGCGACGCATAGTCCAACCCAAGCGAAGCATATGAATCCCAAAACCGTGGGTTCCCAAAGGGTGGATTCTTGGAATCTACAACGGCCTTCCGACCCTCGAAATCCCCGAGCAAATCCGCTGGAATGTTAAGGGGGTCTGCTGAGCCTTCTTTGAGAATGTCCCGTCTATAGAGGTCTCCAGGGGCCGCAAATTCTATTTCTCCGACTTGATAAAAGCCGCTGCGCCATTTGCGAAGAATCCGGTCTATTATCATGTCACCTTCAGAATTAGGGTTAAGTTTTCCGCCTTTCAACAGATCGCTAGCAGCATCATAGGCTCCCATTCGCCAAAAAATACTAGCCGCAACCTGCTTTGTGCATCTCGGATGATCGACCATAGCAAGCAATATCCATAGGCCGTGATCATGGGATGCAAAGCGTCCAGCGCAATCAAACCAGACATCCTCCGGCTGGTCTTTCAACCAGTCCATGAATTTGGGAATTGCATCTCCGTCTGCGTCGTCTTCGGTGCTCACCGCGTTTTCCCCTCCGCTGCCTCGCATTAACACCATGCGACTAGCTCTATTAATCTCCAATGGACGCTTTGAACATTTACTGAGCGTCCAAGCTGCTACGGCCTCGGCGCTGGCTGGATGGTCGGTTGCGGTACGATAAGGGCGGCGTTCGCAGAAATCCTAGATTGTTGTCGCGGGTTTCGGGAGTTTTGCGACAGCACCTTCAGGTGCTCGCTTATTACAAGAGAAGTGACGGAAGCTTCACACCTACTCGATACACTCGGTCACGGAAAGAGATTTTGATTGGCTTGGAAGTAGAATGGCGGAGATTGCTGCATGAACCGACTAGCAAAAGGGTTACTGATCCTGACCGCTTTTGCTCTGGCGCTGGTAATGTGGTGGAAGTTCAATTACCCGACCCATGCTTGGAACCAGAAGCTTACGGTGACAGTGACGACTCCTAGGGGCGATGTTTCGGGGGCTTCTGTCGTCGGCGTCTCCTGGAGCAAGAATTTCTTTTCGGGAGGCTGGGGCGGCGCACTGTTTCACCTGGCGCTGCGAGGCGAGGCGACGACTATTGACCTCGGCGGGGGACAGTTCTTGTTTGCGATCCTGGGCTATCAGCATAGCCAGGAGCCGACCGATACCGGCTTGATAGCGCCAAAACTTCTCGGCGATGAGAGGTTTTATTGGTCGCCTGACGCATTCCAACGCGTTCAGGCGGCGAGGGGGCGTGGCCCCGTCGTTTTGCCGAATAGGCTTTATCCGCGTTTCCTGCGCTTTCGCGATATCAACGATCCAAAGACGGCCGAACTTGTCGATCCAGCCGATTTGGCGAAGAGTTTCGGCCCGGGCTTCCGACTCGCGCGTGTGACGATTGAGATTACCGATGACGCGGTGACGCGGGGCATAAGAAACACCCTGCCATGGATATCACGGCAGGTCGGGTGGTTTCCGCTCAACGCGGGCTCCGATGTGCCGCCCATCGGGCCCGCAAATTTGATCGACTTCGATACCCTTAGAAAATGACCTCAACCGTGCGTCGAACCCGTTACCTATCTGGCATGGGTGGGCTTCGGGCTGGCATCTGAAATCGCCGTCTGTCGCAAAATTCCTGATTTTTCAGCATGGACAACGGCCGGCTGAAATTGCTCGGCAATCCGTGTCGCGAAACTCGCTCGCAAAAGTCAGAGTTTCGCGACCAACTTTTGCGACATTGCACAGCGGGTTTTTTGGCCGTCGACGCGAGCCATCAGGCAGAGCGTGGTGCTGCTGGCGTCGCCAGTCGCAACAGCGCGGACACGCCGACAAACCCGCCACCTAAAACGCAGCAGATTTGCCGCCAGGTTTCGGATGGCGCAGCCTCCTTGGTGACGCCGTGGACAAGTGCGTAACCGGCAACGGCGGCGGGCGCGGCGAAGAGGAGCGCCACGATCAGGCGCAGGATCGGCGAGCGCAGCGTGTCGAACAGCAGCGCGAGAACGCCGAAGGCGGCGATGGCGGCGACGAAGCCGACGAGGCCCGCCCCGATGAAGCCCGCGCCGGTCTGATAGGCGAACTGCGCGGCCGTGATGCCGAGCATGAAGGGTAAGGCATAGACGGCGAGCGTATAGGCCAGGACGCAAAGCCCGGCGATCAGCACGACGCTCATCAGCATCACGGCAACCATGGTTCTCTTCCTTCACGATGATTGCGACCGTGGCGGCGGTCGAGGTGATCGGGCCGCGCGACTGCGCGGCCCGCGATTTTTTCGGACGAGAGGAAAGCCGGGGCCGCTTGCGCGCCCCCGGCCTGCCTTCCTCATTCCGCTGCGATGGCGAAATGGTCATCATGGGCTTCCTGCGAGGATGCGGGCTCTACGGCATCGAGGGCGAACGCCTCGGCCTGCTGGTCGAGCCATTCGGGGCGCGCGGTGCGCAGCACGGGCGGAAGCCAGCCGGTTCCGGCCAGAAGCTGCTCGGCGGCTTCGGCCATCTCCACCTTCTTCTTGTCCGCGATCTGCTCCGCTGCCTCGTCGCCAAGAGCATCCCGCACGGCGGCGAGGATGTGGGCCTTGGTGACGCGCCCGAAATAGCTGCGCGCGGTCGCGGTCCAGTGCGCCGTCATGTCGAGCGTCACCGCCGTCGCCAGCTTGTCCGCCGTCTCATGGGCGCGGCGCTTGCCGCTCTCCCAAGGCAGCTTCACCGCATTGACGGTCAGCGAGGCGCAATGCGCGAGCAAGGCCATGAGGCTCGCATGGTCCAGACCGGCAATGAATTCCCAGAGGTCCGCCACGTCGCGCGGCATGTCCGCCGCCCATCCGGCATGACGATCCGTCAGCATCTTCGCCGCCGCCGTGTCCTCGATGCCGTCCGCGTGGGCGGCGAGATAATTGCTGGTCGGGCTGATTTCGAGGCAATGGGCCGTGCTGCCGCCCCGATAGAAGGTCTGCGCGGCGAGCGTATGGACCACGGCGATCAACGCCATATCCGGCTGCTCGCCAAGGGCGAGACGCAGGCCAAGGGTGCGATGCGCGGTCAGGTCGCGGATGAGCGAGTCGGGCAGCGGCTTGCCCGCATCCCCGGCCTCTTCCTCCGGCTCCTGCTCGGTTTCGGGAAGGTCGTCGCCTTCGCCGTCCTCGCTGTCGAGGATTTCGCCGTCACCGTTGACGCGCACCCCGTCGATGACGGTTTCGGCTCCCTCCGGTTCCGGCTCCGGGGCCTCGTCCTCGGCCCGGATGAAACCGCGCTCGATCCGAACATCACCATCATGGGCGACGACGACGAACACGCCACCCCGCGCGATGTCGTTGGGATCGAAGGCGTTGCGCTTGGCGTCGATCCGCTCGATCTCGGCTTCAAGCTCCGCAAGGCGCGCATCCACCTCGTCCGGGAGGTCGGTATCGGCGCCCTCCCATTCCGCGTTCAGACGCTCAAGCTCGTCCTGCGCCGCGTCGTAGGCCGTGGCGTCTTCCTCGGAAAGCTCCACCGGATGCCGATAGGCACGGCGCATTCCGTGGGCGTGGGGGAAGTCGAGATAGGCGGCGGTCCACCTCCAGCCCTCGGCCTGCTGCACTTGCGCCGCGATCCATTCCAGCTTCTCGACGGCAAGCCGGTCCAGCAACGCGGGGTCTTCAAAGAAACCGCCGCGATCCTCGGTGAACAGGTCGCGGATGATGGTGCCGCCTGCATCGGTATAGGCTTGCGCGCCGACGAAGACCGCGCAGCGATCCGTCGCGGCCACGTTCATCTTGGTCAGGTCGCGCCGGATGATGGACGGATCGCGGTTATAGGACAGGTTCTCATAGACGTGTTCCTGCCGCGCGTGGTCGTCGGTGATGGCGAAGGCCATCAACTGATCCAAGGTCAGGTCGCCATCGCGATAGACCTGCAACAGCTTCGGGCTGACAGCGCCGAGACGCATCCGCTGCTTGACGACATGGGCGGTCACGCCGAACCGGGCGGCGATTTCCTCCGCGCCCCATCCCCGATCCTCGGAAAGCTCGCGGAAGCGCTCGAACTGGTCGGCGGGGTGGAGGTCTTCACGCGTGACGTTCTCGTCAAGGCTGATCTCGGCGGCATCGTTCGCCGTGTCGATGACGCAGCGCATGGGCTCGGTCTTCTTGATCTGCTTGCGCTTCACGCGCAGCATCTGCGCCAGCCTGCGGCCTTCACCGATGCTGACGAGATAGAAGCCGGTCGGCTCGCCCCCGGCGTCCGTTTCCGGCTCCACCACCAGATTTTGCAGGATGCCCTTGGCGGCGATGCTCGCCGCCTTCGCCTCGATAGACGCCTCGCTGTGCGGGGTCTTGCGGGCGTTCTTCGGATGCTTCTTGAGCTTGTTGAGCGGGATGAAGACGGTCGTGCCGTGTTCAACGGTCGGGGCGGTGTTGTCGGTCGTGGTCATGGTCTTTGCTCCTATGGGCTTGGGTTGAAGCGCAGCGCTGCGCTGCAACCCTGCCCGTCGGCGAGACCGGGGGGTGCAAGGTGCAAGGGCGACCGGGACGGAGGGGGATCACCCGGCCTGCACAAGCGGATCGAAGCTATCGGCGAGAGTGAGAAACACGCATCCGCGCGGAAGGCTGGGGAGACCGTCCCGGTCGAGCGCCAGCGATCCCTTGCGCCGCGCCAGGGGGCAGAGCCCCCAAGCAACCGGCCCGGCCAAAGCGAAGCGGCGGCCGGGCGCAAGGACCGGATCAGGATGTGAATACCCAGAAGGCGTGGACCAGCGGCATCCTGATCGCCACACTCTCACCAGGAGAGGGGCGTTGCGGGGTTTCCCGCAGAAGGGTCGACCGAGACCGTGGCTCGGCCGAGACCGTGGCTCGGCCGCAGGGAAGCGCTTTCCCCTCATCGAACCGCCCTCTGCAAGAGGGTTTCCTTGAAAAGTGTCAGAAAACTGCGTATTTTTCTGACAGGAGAATGATGATGACTCGGCTGACCGAACAGATTCAGACGTATGCGACGGAGTTGCCCGAAGGCGCTCCTATTTCTGCCAAGGGCTTGCTTCACCTCGGAAATCGCGCCGCTGTGGATCAGGCTTTGTCGCGCTTGGCCGAACGCGGTCAACTCATCCGCGCTGGTCGGGGCGTCTATCTTCGCCCCGTCGCAAGTCGCTTCGGCGCGCGAGCACCTTCGGTCGAGCAGGCGGTCGAGGCGCTGGCAACCCAAAAGGGTGAGATTATCGTCTCGAACGGGGCTGCGGCGGCAAACGCTCTGGGCCTGACGACACAGGTGCCGGTGCGGTCGGTCTATCTGACATCCGGGCGCAGCCGAAAGATGCACCTCGGCAAGCAGGTCGTCGAATTGCGGCACGCGCCGCGCTGGCAATTAGCATTGGCTAACCGGCCGGCGGGAGAAGCTGTCCGGGCACTGGCCTGGCTCGGCCCGGAGAAGGCTGAAACCGCGCTCAAGACGTTGAAGCAAAAGCTGCCGGCCATTGCGTTCGGCGAACTGGTTGCGGCCGCGCCGCAGTTTCCGACGTGGCTCGCACAGAGCGTCGGAAAGGCTGCTTATGGCTGACGCTTTTGTCCAGCTTTCTCTTAGGATCGGTGCGGCGCAACACTTGGCGTCGCGGCCGATCGCTCCTACCGGCCGACACATTTTGTCTCGTCGTGAGAATGGACTTCATAAGTTCGGACTATCCGAAATCGAATTTCGGAGGCTCCTGCGAAGCAGTCACACATTAATGTTGCCGCGGTTCGGGGTGGGGCGCTGATAATGCATATTGAATTTTTAGAGATTGCCAATTTCAGGAAGCTATTGTCGACGCGGGTCGACCTTTCGGACGCGACCACACTCTTCGTGGGAGCGAATAACAGCGGCAAGACTTCGGCCATGCTTGCGCTACGTCGCTTCCTGTCGCCGCGCCGCTGTCCATTCGAGATGCACGATTTCACGTTGTGCCATTGGCCCACAATCATTGCGTTAGGCGAAGCGTGGATAGCTGCCCGCAACGCGGAGGAAATCGTTGATCTGGTCGTCGACCCGTGGGTTAGCGCCCTGCCGACTTTGGACCTGTGGTTGCACGTCGAGGCGGGGGAGATGCATCACGTCCGTGACCTCATTCCGACCTTGGATTGGGAGGGAGGAAGACTCGGCGTTCGGCTTCGCTACGAGCCGAAAGACCTTGCGCTCTTGTACAAAGAGTACATGGGCGCGGTGAGCGACGCCGAGGCGATGAGGACGGCGGCGAACACGGCCGCCATCGCAGAGAATCCCGACGCTGATCCGCCGCCTACTCCGCCCAAGCTTACGATCTGGCCGGAGAGTTTGATCGATTTCCTGAGCAAGCGTTTGTCAACGCACTTTACCATTCGGGCCTATTCGCTAGACCCGGGTCAGCTTGTCGCTCCTGCAAAATCTCTGGCGCGTCCGCAGGCCCTTCCGGGCGGTTCTCGGCCAATCGATGGCGACCCGCTGAGCGGCTTGATCCGCGTTCATGACATACCGGCGCAGAGGGGCTTCGGTGAGGAGCAGCAGGCTGCGGAGGATGATGATGCTCCCGCAGCGGCGAGCGGGAGTCGCCTGTCCGACCAGCTCAGAAGCTACTACGCCAAGCACCTCGACCCGACGAAGGGACCTGATCCGAAGGACCTTGGCGCGTTGCAGGCAATAGAAGCCGCCCAGGACGCGTTCGACAAGCGCCTAACCGAGAGTTTCAAGGCGGCATTCACCGAGGTCGAGGGTATGGGATACCCTGGTGTAACCGATCCACGCCCGCGCGTTTCGACACGCTTAAAAGCTATCGACGGTCTCAACCACAACGCGGCGATCAGTTTCGAGGTAGACGTCATTGCCGAGGACGGCGCGACGACGCCTGTGTTGCGGTTGCCTGAGGCAAATAACGGCCTCGGCTATCAAAACCTCATCTCCATGATATTCCGGTTGATGAGCTTTCGTGATGCTTGGATGCGTGTCGGTAAGGCATCAACAGGCGTGACAGTGACCACGACCGAGCCTCTCCACCTTGTCCTGGTCGAGGAGCCGGAAGCGCATTTGCACGCGCAGGTCCAGCAAGTCTTCATCAAGAAGGCTTATGCGGTGCTGCGTGCGCACGAGGACCTCGGTAACAGCCAAAAGCTGCGCACGCAGTTGGTGGTTAGCACCCATTCGAGCCATGTCGCGCATGAGACGTCGTTCTCTTGCCTGCGCTACTTCCGGCGGCTGCCTGCGGGTATGGCCGCGAAAGTGCCGGTCTCCACTGTTATCAATCTGTCAGAGGTTTTTGGTCCGGGTAGTGAGACCGAACGTTTCGTGACTCGCTATCTTCGAGCCCAACACGCTGACCTGTTCTTTGCCGACGCGGCCATTTTGGTGGAGGGCCCGGCCGAACGCATGCTCGTCCCGAATTTCATTCGAGCGCACTACGACGAGCTCAATCAGTGTTACATCACCCTGCTTGAGATCGGCGGAAGCCACGCGCACCGTCTCAAGCCCTTGATCGATCACCTCGGTCTGCTCACCCTGATTATCACTGACTTGGATACGCTGGATGGAACGGGCGGCGCCTCCGTCCAACCCGCGAAAGGTTCTGGCCAGAAAACCAATAATGCCACGCTGAAGACGTGGGTGCCAAAGCTCGACGACATTGATGAGCTAATGCGAGCAGACGGCGCGACGAAGACGCTGCATGAAGACGACGATCCGCTCTTTGCTGTGCGGGCCGCGTATCAGATCCCGTTGGGCGTGACGTCCCCGGGTATCGTGGGGCCGGAGGTCGCATATCCGTATACATTTGAGGATGCGCTGGCGTTCGAGAATCTTAACTTCTTCTCCGCACTGGATGGCACTGGCCTGGTCCGCAAGTTTCGCGATGCCATCGCGAATGGTGGCGGGGCGGCCGCTGTCGGCGAGCAAATGTATCTCGCCCTCAAGAGCGGCAAGAAGGCCGAGTTTGCGCTTGACGTGATGGAGGCTGAGAACTTCGACACGATCGTCGTGCCGCGCTACATCGCCGAGGGGCTTGAGTGGCTACTCGCACAGCTTAAGAAAAAGCAGGTGGAGATTCTGCCTCTGGTTAAGGAAGCGCCGCCCAAGGAAGAGGTCGAGGTTAACCCGCCGGTCGAAGAGCTCGTCGTCGCAGAAATCGAAGGGGCCGACGCATGAGCGCGGTTGACGACCACTTTGATTCCGAAGCAGACGAAACGATCCTGGCCTGCCTGAACGTCGAGAAGCCTAGGAGCTTCTTTCTTTACGCTGGCGCCGGATCGGGCAAGACGCGGTCGCTCGTCGAGGCGATCCGAACGGTATGTAAGGAACAGGGCCGGCGGTTATCGCTATCCGGTCAGAAGATCGGGGTGATCACTTACACTAATGCCGCCTGCGACGAGATCAAGCAACGGCTCGAGTTCGATCCTCGCGTGGAGGTATCAACCATTCACGCGTTCGCGTGGTCGCTGATTGCTGGTTATGACGGTGATATTCGAGAGTGGCTGTCGACCAGGCTCCTTGCGGATATCGCCGAGCTGGAAGTGGCACAGGCGAAGGGGCGGGCAAACAGCAAGGCTGCGTCCGACCGCGCTCGCTCTATAGAAAGCAAGCGGCGTCGCCGCGAGAACCTCGCCGGAATTACGCGATTCGTTTACAGCCCTACCGGCGACAACCGTACGCGGGATTCCCTGAGCCACGCTGAGGTCATCGCCATGACCGCCGATTTTCTCAGCGCAAAGCCGGGTTTGCGCCGGCTGCTGGTGACCCGCTTCCCAATTTTGTTGATCGACGAGAGCCAAGATACCAGCCGGAGGCTCATGGATGCGCTGCTCGATGTCGAGGCGCGTTATCGCGACGCCTTTTGCCTCGGACTTTTCGGCGACACGATGCAGCGTATCTACGCCGATGGTAAGGAGCGTCTAGCGGAGGCGATCCCGCAGGTCTGGGCCAGGCCGAGGAAGCGGATGAACCATCGTTGCCCCACACGGGTCATCACGCTCATCAACAAAATTAGACGAGATGAGGATGGAGAGGAACAGCAGCCGCGCAGCGATGCTGAGCAGGGCGTTGTTCGGCTGTTCGTCATCTCGCAGGCGATAGCCGACAAGACCGCGGCCGAGGCCTCCGTCGCTGCACGAATGGCGGAGATCACCGGCGATCGGAATTGGGCGGAGGGAGCCGACGCGATCAAGACGCTGGCGCTGGAGCACCTGATGTCCGCGCGCCGGTTTGGCTTTGAACAGTTCTTCGAGCCTCTCTACGGGGTCGAGCGCATCCGCACGAGCTTTCTGCAAGGGACAGGTGCAGGCATTGGACTTTTCACCCGCGAAATATTGCCGCTGGTCGCGGCCCTGCGCGCCGGAGATCGATTTGCCGTCGCAGCAGTCGTTCGGCACACATCGCCACTTCTCGAGCGTAAAGCGCTTGAGGCTGCCGGCGAGAAGCAGGTCGACATTCTCAGCAAGGTCAAGGCTGCCTGCGATGGCCTGCTGGCCTTGGTGAATAGGGGTCAGAAACCCACCGCGCGCTCGGTCTTGCGCTATGTCGCCGAAACCAATCTCTTCACGATCCCCGAGGTGCTGGTCCCGTTTTCCGCCGCCGATGCCGTCGGCTCGGAAGGCGAGATTGACGCAGCCGATGACGCTGGCGACCAGGAAGAGGAAGTCGATGTCAAAAGCGAGTTGGGCGGCTGGCGCTTGGCACTGGAGGCACCCTTCGACCAGATCGAGCGATATGATCGCTACGTTCGTGGCATCTCGCAGTTCGACACGCACCAGGGGGTAAAAGGGCTAGAATTTCCGAGGGTAATGGTTGTCGTTAGCGACGATGAAGCCCGTGGCTTCATGTTCGCCTATGACAAGCTCTTCGCGACGAAGACGAAGAGCAAGACGGATCTTGAGAATGAAGCGGCCGGGAAGGAGACGACCATCGATCGGACGCGGCGACTATTTTACGTGACGTGCAGCCGCGCCGAGCAAAGCCTCGCCGTCGTTTACTACACTGCTGATCCGACGCTGGCACGAGACGCGATGATACGGCAGGAGTGGTTCGAGCCAGGCGAGATAGAACTAATCGCCTAAAGGCAGCGGCGACTCTAGTGCTGGTTTTCCTTCCACTGCCGATGCTGCTCGCGCAATGCAGCCTCGATGGCGGCAAGCTGGGCGTTGTAATCCAGTCCGTTCGGGCTTTTGGCGGCGACCTCGCCGGAGGCGATAACGAGGCGCCACGCGCCGTACTCGTGAAAGGGGTTGAGTCCGATGACGTTACCGAGCGCGACGTCGCTTGGTTCCGGCGCACACAGCAGCTTGGCGAAGGCTGCGATCGCCGCGTTCATGTCCCAATCGGAGACGAACAGCACAAGCGCGCATAGGGCAAGCAATGCCGGTGGCGCACCTTTCCATCGATAGATTTCGGGCTGCCGCTTGCCGAAATCGACGCCGCCATTCGCGGCGACGAAGGTGCACAGTGAGATCGCGGCCTCGTAGTACGGCTGGAGCTTGGTGACGTCGAACACCTCGCGCCCATGATTTTTCTGGGCAAGTTCACTCGCTTGCCGCCACGTCGCGTCCTCGAACGGTAGCAATCCGCCCTTCACCAGTTCGAACAGGTGAAGGTGCTCTTCGGTGAACTGTTTTTTTGCGGCGGCTTTCCAGTCGAAGGCGGGCATCTCTGCTTGGGATGGGTGGAACTGCCAGCGCTGGTAGTAGGGATGGCGCTGAAGTGCATGGGCCCAAGAGATAGCCTCCAACGGCATTGATACCGTGAAGCGGGTGGCGGATTTAAGATCGAAGAACCACTGCCGCATGTCCCTGATACGACGCTGGTCAAATATGCATTGCTCGATACCCTTACATACCAGCAGCCGTATGGCTCTTGTTTCCGCGCTTTTTTCCGATCCGAAGTCGAGGAGGCTATCTTGGGTCGAACGAGTTTCGTCGTTCCCGTGGAATTCGCAGAATGGATGGTGGGCGTCGCCGCCATTCGGATCGACAAACCTGAAGTGTGCTTGTCGGAGAATCGCCTTAGACGCCCGCGACCTTGCGGAGCGAACAATGTGCGCACCGAATTTTCCGCACGATGAACACTGAATATCGGAGCGGATCGCATCGCCAGAAGCGCTGAGGAGTTCAGCTCCGTCGCGTGCTGACGTCGGCTGCTGGCCGGTCATCAAGATTGCCAGTTGATCAACATCAAGCTCGCGCGCGAACCTTACTGAGAACGCAGTTGCCGGCATTTTCTCCCACTCATCTTAAGCATTTTACGTCGGTGAACGACCGTCAGAGAAGACCCTTACCCTTGAGATCGGCGGCGAAGGTGGCGAGCGGCATGACCAATGTGAGCGGCCGACTCTGAAGCGGCTCAGCCCCGTAACTGGCGTACCATTGAGCCGCACGTTCGCCCTTGGCGTCGATAATCAGCAGCACGCCGCCGGCTTCGGACGCGATGCGCAGGCAACGAAGCGCCGCGGCTGCGAGAAGCTGACCGCCCAGGCCGAGGCCCGCGACTGTGACATCCGTTGCGATCCGGGCCAACTTAAAGCCCGAGACCTCGTGCTGAGCCAGCCCTTTCGTCATCGACGCCGGCACGTCCTCATGCGCCACGGCAGAGGGGGCGAGCGTGTAGAAGCCGAGGACACGGTTGGCCGTGGCAACGTCGATTGCGCAGAAGGTTTTTGAGGCGTTCTGTTCGTGGCTCTGACGCGCAAAGCGTCGAAGAAAATCGTTCATCGCGGGATCGCCGCAGTCGAAGGACTGGCGATCATGCGATTTCGCGATTGCTTCCTCTTTCCAGGCCGGAAGCCTCATAGGGTATCAGGCAACGCCGCTATCGCTGCCCGCAGCTTCACATTGGGCTTGGGGGGATTTTCCAAGAGTTCAAGCACACGCGAATGATCGCGCGCCGAGAGGCGAACGACCTCGGCCGCTTCGATGACAGCCTCGGCTTCGCGCAAGGCGGTCTGCGTCACGAAGTTAGTCAGATCGGTGTTGCGCAGTGCAGCGGCGCGCACGAGCTTGGCCTTGGTCTCCGGCGAAACCCGCAGGTTCATGCGCTTGTTGTCATCCACGGCTGCTTGGGGCATCTCCGTCATCCTTGAAGATCGTACTTGTTCAAGATGTACGCGATCAAGCCCGGCTTTTCAAGATCGTGTGTCTTCATGGCGTACGTTCCCGCCGCTTTACAGGGGGCGTTGCGGGGTCTCCCCGCAGAAGGGGTCGGCGAGACCTTGGCTCGGTCGCAGGGGAAGGCTTTCCCCTCATCAGACTATTCCCTTGAACGGCTCCCGAATCTCCTGAGTAGGATGGAAAATGGAACCGCGAGTCGGTATGATGTAGTTCTTGCGAAGACATTCGCTGTCTGTTCCTCGAACTGAAGCGACGACCGTCACCGGCGATAGATGACGAATTTTTTTTCGAGCCGATCAGCCGAAAAAAGCTAATGATTTCAAGAGCGATAGCTTTTTGACGGTGGCTGCGGCGGCATATGGCCCCTCAAGAAAATTTTTCCGCTTTGTTTTTCAAGTGGTTAGCCCATAGGGCGCACCATCGAGTGGGAGTAGAGGGAAAACCGCGGCAACAACGTAGTTTCGGCGGCGATATTTGCCGGCGCAAAGGTTTCGTGCACCAGTCAGACTTCCGCTGAACTGCCATTCTCTTTTCCCGATCCCGCAAGCCCGGCCTGCGACCATATTCCAGATCTAGTGAAGTGCTGGAGGAGAGGGCTGTAGCCTGGGATAGCGTGCACAGTCGCGAGGTCTGCTGCGCGCCGCATGTCGGTCACAAGCATTGCGACCGATGCACGCATCGGAAGACTTTGGCCTGTTTGGCCACAGCGCAGCATCGGTGATGTTCTTCCTCGGGGCAGGCGAGCAATATCCAACACTACAATCCAGACCATGACTTTCGTGACGATCTGATCCCGATCGGATCGAGAATAGTCATGCGCGCGATGCGAAACATTCTGGGCGGCTGGCTCCAGCCGGATCGAATAGGCCGCCCTCTTCGAGATGGCGAGGACGCCCCGGAGCTGCCCGCCAAACGCTCAGACCGCGACAATCTGTTGTTCGCGATGCCGGCACATTGCGATCGTCGGTCTCTTTGTCCATGCGCAATGATGGAACGCGCCGGCCAGCTCATGATTGGGCCCGACAATCGGGTAGCCCGACAATGAAGTCACGTTTCGACCACGACATGACGATGGACACCATCATGCGCCGGTGGCCCGGTTCGATCCGGGTCATTCTGGGCCATGGCATGCTTTGCGTCGGTTGCCCGATCGCCTCGTTCCATACGGTGTCTGATGCCGCACGAGAGCATCTTCTCGATGAAGATTTGCTGGTCGCGGACCTGACGAAATTGATGAAATGAGCTCTTGGATCAGCCCTTGTCAGCCTGGCCCTCGGCCAGCGCAAACAGCCGGTGTGGTTCGATCACGGTCACCTTCTGGCGCCCGCTCTTGACCAACCCCTTTTCTTCCCAGGCGGTGAGCAGGCGGCTGACCGTGTGCAATGTGGTGCCCGTCATTTCGGCAATGTCCTGCCGCGAAATCGGGAAGTCGATGAGGATGCCTTCTTCGGTCTTGCGGCCCGTCTGTTTGACCAACCGCAGCAGGGCATGTGCAACGCGCTGTTCGACCTGTTCGGTGGCGAGTTCGACGACGCGCGCCTGCGTTTCCTGCAGCCTAGCGCCGACGGTCTTGTAGGTTCCGGCGCCGAAATTCGGGAAATTTGCGGCCATTTCGGGCCACAGATGGCCGGGCCATGCCAGCACGACACAGTCGACGGCGGCGACAGCACTGGCCGGATAGGTGGTGCGCCCCAAAGCATGGGCGATGCCCATCAGTTCACCCGGGCTGATGTAGCGGACGATGACCTGCTGGCCGTCGGGCGTAGTCTTGACAACCCGCACATGGCCGCTGAGCAGCAGGAAGAAGGAGTGGGCCTCGCCTTCCTGTTCGAACACCGTCTGGTCCTTGGCGATGCGCAGCGAGCGCGCTTTCACGAGCATGCCATCCAGCTCGGCAGGGGCCATTCCCTGGAATATAGGCATGCCTGCAATCAGCGAGCGATTGAGTCGGCTCAATTCCGTATCTCCTGACAGTGCCGAGCCCAGTGCTCCAAATCGGCATTCGCTGTCGAGCGCCAGAATGTCACAGGCCATCGGACTGACACAAGCAGCGCAATATTCCTGAAATCCCGGTCAAGTTTGCGTTGGATCAAAGTTCTCGACACGGGCGGACCCTACAGAGGGCTGACGGCTGGAGCCGTCATGCAAGAACATGGGAAAAGACGATGAGACATGCAGTTGTTGTTGCGGCCGCTTTTGCAGCGGCCCTTCTGGCCGGCGCCGCACAGGCAGCCGATCATCAGGTCCAGATGCTGAACAAGGGCGAAAAGGGGGCCATGGTGTTCCAGCCCGATTTCATCGTCGCGGCACCAGGCGATACCGTCACCTTCGTGCCGACAGACAAATCCCACGATGCCGAGAGCATCAAGGACATGATCCCCGAGGGGGCAACGCCCTTCAAGGGCAAGATGAACGAGCAGATCACCGTCACGCTCGACAAGGAAGGCGTCTACGGCGTCAAGTGCACGCCGCATTACGGCATGGGCATGGTGGCATTGATCGTGGTCGGCAAGCCGAGCAATCTCGAACAGGCAAAGGCGGTCAAGCAGACCGGCAAGGCCAAGAAAGTGTTCGAAGGGTTGCTGGCACAGGTGCCCACCAACTGAGCCGTGGCGGTTACGCCCGAAATTTCCCAGACAAGGCCGGGTAGACAGGTTCTGCCCGGCCTTTTTTGCTTTCTTGGAAAGGAGTGCACAATGGCCATTCCCCGTGTCCGGCCAGGCAACTATCCCGCCGTTCTGTCTTACGGGTTCCGCCCGTTCTTCCTGCTTGGCTCGCTCTTTGCAGGACTGGCCATACTGGCATGGCTGCCGATGATTTACGGGCGTCTAGCGACGGCGAGCACATTTGCGCCGGTTGACTGGCACATCCACGAGATGATCTTTGGCTATGTCGCGGCCATTGTAACCGGCTTCCTGCTCACGGCCATTCCCAACTGGACCGGCCGGCTGCCGGTGCAGGGGGGGGCGCTCGCGGCGCTGGTGGCTATCTGGCTGGCCGGCCGCTTGGCGGTGTTCTTCTCGGTCGGCATTGGTTGGCTCGCGGCCGCAATGATCGACAGCTCCTTCCTGCTGGCGGTAGCCGTCGCAGCCGCAGTCGAGATCATCGCCGGCCGCAACTGGCGCAACCTCAAAGTGCTCGCACCGGTCAGCGTCATGTTTGCAGCCAATGTCGTCTACCACCTCGAAGTGCACTTCAACGGCGAGGCCGATATCGCTCGCCGGCTGGGGATCGGCGCCACCGTGGTGCTGATCATGATTATCGGGGGCCGCATCATCCCGAGCTTCACCCGCAACTGGCTGGCGCGCCACGGGCAAGGGCGCTTGCCGGTGCCGTTCAACAGCTTCGATGCCGTTACGATCGTAGGCTCGGCGGTCGCCCTTTTGGCCTGGACCTGTTTCCCGGATCATGCGGCAAGCGGTGCAGTCCTGGCAGTCGCAGCAGGGCTGAACGTGGTACGGCTCGCTCGCTGGGCCGGTGACCGCACCTTGCGCGATCCGCTGGTGTTTGTCCTGCATGTTGCCTATGCCTTCGTGCCGGTCGGGTTCGCGTTGGCCGGGCTTGCAGTCGCATTGCCCGATGTCGTGGCTCCGGCCGCAGGCCTGCACGCTTTCGGAACAGGGGCCATCGGCACGATGACCTTGGCGGTGATGGCCCGGGCAACACTGGGGCATACGGGGCGCGAATTGCATGCCGGCAATGCCACCTGCATGGTCTTCGTTGCCGTGATCGCGTCGGCAATCCTCAGAATTGGCTATGCCTTCCTGCCCGCCATGACATCGCTGCTGCATTTGTCGGCCGCCGCCTGGACACTCGCTTTCCTCGGTTATGCCGCAGTTTACGGCGGCATTCTGCTGCGTCCGCGCTTGCGGGCACGACATCCCAATCCCGCGTCGTCGTAAGGACGTCCCGAACTGCCGGAAATACAAAGGCCCGGATCTCCATGGGAAATCCGGGCCTCATTGTCGGCATCTGCTAGCCTGCGGCGCCACGCCAGAGCGCCTTGAAGGAAGAGAGCATCGACGGGCGCTCCCGCACCAGCCGGATACCGAGATTATCTGGTGGAAGACCTGCCGCGCAGCCGCCGCTCTTGCCATCGCGAATGAAGAACGACATGTAGCCGCGATGTTTGCCCCCGACGACGCGCACGCCGCAATTGTCGGTGCTGGTGTCGATGCGCCCATTGTTGCCGAGGGCGACCCTGCGGTAGCACGTCGTCGTCCATTCCCAGACATTGCCGCCGACGTCACGGAGACCGTTGGAGTTGACGCCGAAATGCCCTTGCGGCTTGGGTTCGGGGTCGCGCCCTTTCGCCGCTTCGGACTCGCTTCGATAGCGCGCCAGCCAGCGTGCGATGGTGTCGCCGCCGGCCAGATCCGGTCCCCGGTCGCTGAAGCGTTCGGCCGCGGCGAAAGCCCATTCCTCATCGGTTGGCAGGCGCCATGTCGCGCCGGTCTTATCGGACAGCCATTGCGCATAGGCGTTCGCGTCGCGGAAGCTGACGCCGGTGGCTGGCAGGTCGCCAGCTCGTTCGACGGCGCCATCGGCTGCCTCGCAAGCACCATCGGCAACACATCGAGCATAGTCGGCGGCGCTCACCTGATAGGTCATGATGTCGAACGAGCGGCGGAAGCGGACCCGCTTCTCAGGCGCATCGACGGGCAGGTCGGCGTTCTGGAATTCGCCCGGCAGCCTGTAGGTCAACTGCCCCGGGGCAACGACTACCGTCTGGGGAGAGGCCATGTCAGGCAAGGCCGACGGCCGGGCAGGCACGTGCAGAGGCAAATAGACCGACAGTGCAAGTGCTGGAAGGATCGCGGCCGAAGCCAGAAGCAGATTTCGTGGTTTCATTGTTGGGCTCCTGTTAGCCCCTTGAAAAAAAACGGCCCGCAGGCGTGCGCGCCGGCGGGCCGAATTGGACAGTGAAGGTTTACCGCCGGTCAGTTGGTCGGGATCGGGCCGGGTGCTGCAACCTGTTTCATCAGGTCGTCATCCCATTCGCCGTCGACGACCACATGAGCCGTTGCGCCGAGTTCGGCAGCCTCGATCAGGTTGTGGTTGACGTAGGCGTAGACCCCTGGCTGCAGGAAGGTGTAGAGCGCCGCACCCGCAGATCCGCCGCGAATGAACCAGGTTTCGAGGTTCTTGGCCGGCGCGTTGGCGAACTTGCCTTCTTCCCACACATGGTCGCCGTGGCCGCCGATCAGATGAGGACGGCTGTCCCGGTTGGCCTGGGCGTGGATGAACAGCACTGTCTCGCCAACCTTTGCCTTGAGGGCGTGGTCGCCGGTCAGCGAACCGACCTTGCCGTTGAAGACGACGTGGGTCGGGATCAGGCCCCGCATCACTTTCAGCGTCTCGTCATAGCTGTCGCCGAGGCTGTCGTATTTCTTGTATTTGCCGTTCTCGTCGCGCGGGACGTAGAGGTCGTGCTCGCCGATGTAGAAGATGCGGTCATACTTAAGCGCCTTGCCATTCTCGTCCTTCAGTCCGTCGCGCGGCAGGACCATGACCGCGCCGCTCATACCGGAGACGACGTGCCAGGGAATCATGCCGGTCGGCGCGCAGTGGTAGACGAAGGTGCCGGTGCGGGTCGCTTTCCAGCGCAGAACCGCTTGCTCTCCCGGGTTGACGTGGGTGAGGGCACCACCGCCCAGCGCGCCGGTGGCTGCATGGAAATCGATGTTATGCGGCATCTCGTTTGTTTCGGGATTGACCAGCGTGAGTTCGACATAATCGCCCTCATGCACGATCATGAGCGGCCCGGGCATGGAACCTTCATAGGTCATTGCCCTCAGCGTGGTGCCTTCGCCGTCGATGACCATGGGCTGCTCCTTGATGGTCATGCGGTATTCGATGACCTTGGGTCCGCCCTTGGCGACCTGGTCATGAGCATGGGCAAACGGCGGGGCGACGAGGTCGACCTTGATCCTCGGCAAGCCGGCGACATCGGCCACCTTGGCCTGCGCCAGAGCCGGGGTCGCCAGGACCGAACCGAGAAGCGCGGCCGCTGCCGCACCTGTGGCCGTACCCAAGAGTGCTTCGCGTCGCGTCAACATATCTAGATCTCCTTCTGCGTGATGTTGCCTGTTGTTACGGTCAGGAGATTAGGCGCTTGTCGGCAATCCTTCTTTGTTGCAGCGCAAACAGATGTTGCAGTGCGACAATTTAGCAAGTGTTTGACTGCAACTTGCCGCAGATGACAGCGACGGTCTCAGTCTTCGGAGATCCGGAACCAGGGCGTGGAGGGTCAGTCAGTTCCGGCCGGCGGTGGCCTTGACTGAGGCAAGCAGCGTCAGTTCGAAGGCAACGTGGCGACGGACGCCGAGGAAATAGGCACGCAACATGTAGCCGATCGCCTCGTGGGAACCGACGGCGCGGCCGCGAGCAAGATTGATGAGGGCGCGTGCGATAGCCGTTGCGGTCGAGCGGTCTTGCGCATGCTCCTCGCGCAGCCTCGTAACAATGGCCGTTTCGTCCGGGGTGACGAGGAGGGGAAACAGATACTGCTCTTCGCGCCGGGTCACGACTGAAACGCTCTCTACGAGATCGACCGCCAGCCGCCGGCAAAGACGGCGGTCGGGATTGGGCAGGGTGTCGGCGACTTCCTCGAGTTCGTCGCAGATGCGAAGCGTCCGGCCGTACAGCAGCTCAAGGGAGGCTAAGCGGTTGGATGCTGTCGGGCGGTTCATCGGGGCTGTCTGGAGCAGGCTACTGATTGAGGAATAGGATCGCGGCAATCGCGACCGATGCGAGAACGGCGGAAGCTGCACCCGTGCGCTGCAGGACGCCCATACGATAGAGCAGCAGCGCGAAACCGATGATGATCGGTGTGGCGACGGAAAGTCCGAACTGTGCGCTGCTCATCGCCGGCTCCACGGGATTGATGCTGATGAACCGATCTTGCAGCTTTTCGCCCCTGCCACCTTGCGCAAACGCAAAGAAACGCTGCCGCCGCCCGCCTATGAAGCGGCATGGATATGACAGTGGCCACCAAGGAAGAAGAGGCTCCTGACGCGGGCGATTTCCTGCTTTGGATACTGGTTTGGAGCGAACTTGCCGCGTTCGGCATCCTGCTCGCGGCCTTCATGGTCGCCGGTATCTTCCAGGCGGAGGCGTTTGCCGCGGCACGATTGCATCTGAATACGCCGCTTGCTGCCCTGAATACCGCGGTGCTGCTCACCAGCGGCTGGCAGGCCGCCCGCGCTGCCCGTCCAGGTATGCCACGGGCGCGAAGGCAAAGGTCGCTGGTGCGCGCTGCCTTGCTGGGCCTCGGTTTCGTTGCAATCAAGCTGTTCGAATATAGCGGCGAGATCGCCCATGTCGGAGGTGAAGCCTATGGCGCCTTCTTCGAACTCTATTTCCTTCTGACCGGCTTCCACCTGCTGCATGTCCTCTTCGGCTCCGCGGTGCTGTTGCTCGTCAGATGGAAGATGGAGCAGTCGAACATAATCCTCATCACCACGCTCTGGCACGTCTTCGACCTGATCTGGATCGTCATGTTCCCAATCGTCTACCTGGCGTGACCGGCATGGGTAGCGGCACCGAAAAGCACCTGTTGCGGGTCTGGCTCGTGCTTCTTGGTCTGACGTCCGCGAGCGCGCTGGCAGTGGGTTTCGCCGGCAGCCTTGTCGGCCTTGGCTTCGTATTGTCACTGGCGATGCTCAAGGCCCGCCTCGTCGTCCTCGATTTCATGGGGCTTCGCCGCAGTAAGACTGTCGGTCGCGCCCTTGTCGGGTGGTGCGCGATCCTTGCCGTGCTTGCAGTGGCAAAGGTCGCAATCATCCAGCTCGCTGTCGGCTGAGCTGCTTTGTTTGCCAAATCGCAAAGACCGTTCCCCCCGAATTCATAGAAGGTTCCGGCCCGGAACTGATCCGGAGAGCGGCGGCCTGCCCGTCGGGGATGAATCGTTCGGCATCTGCGGGAATCTGACTGGGAAAGGAACGCGTGATGGCAGAACGCCTCACAAAAACGGGGGCTCGAAACGTCTTTTACGGCGGCTCGATCTTCTTCTTCGCAATCTTTGTGGGGCTTACCGCCCACAGCCACTTCTACATGCGCACCACCTCGACCGACGAGAAGACGCTGACGGACTCGGTAGCGCGCGGCAAGCATGTCTGGGAGCGCAATTCCTGCATCAACTGCCACACCATCCTGGGCGAGGGGGCCTATTTCGCGCCCGAGCTCGGCAATGTCTGGAAACGTTATGGCGGAGACACCGATCCCGCCGGTGCCCGCGAAACGTTCAAGGCGTGGATGGCCGCGCAGCCCTCGGGGATCGAGGGCCGGCGGCAGATGCCGCAGTTCAACCTCACCGACCAGGAACTGAACGACCTCGCCGACTTCCTCGAGTGGACGAGCCGCATCAAGACCCAGAACTGGCCACCGAACCAGGCCGGCTGAGCGCGAGGAGAGAGACATGAAGTACCAAACGCAAAAGATCGCAATGACCTATTTCTACGGCGCGCTAGTCCTGTTCCTGGCACAGGTCGCCTTCGGCGTGCTCGCGGGCACGATCTACGTGCTGCCCAACACCCTGTCCGAGCTTCTGCCTTTCAACATCATCCGCATGATCCACACCAACGCGCTGGTGGTCTGGCTCTTGATGGGCTTCATGGGCGCAACCTACTACCTGCTGCCCGAAGAGACCGAGACCGAACTCTACAGCCCGAAGCTGGCGATCCTCCAGTTCTGGATGTTCTTCATAGCGGCCGGCATCGCCGTGGTCGGTTACCTGTTTCGCATTCACGAGGGCCGCGAATTCCTCGAACAGCCCTTCATCATCAAGGTGGGCATCGTCGTTGTCGTGCTGATGTTCCTGTTCAACATCACCATGACGGCGCTGAAGGGGCGCAAGACCGCCGTCACCAACATCCTTCTGTTCGGGCTTTGGGCGTTGGCGATCTTCTTCCTGTTCTCGTTCTACAACCCGTCAAACCTCGCGCTCGACAAGATGTACTGGTGGTACGTCATCCATCTCTGGGTCGAGGGTGTGTGGGAGCTGATCATGGCGTCGGTGCTCGCCTTCCTGATGATCAAGCTCAACGGCGTCGACCGCGAGGTGGTGGAGAAGTGGCTCTACGTTATCGTCGGCCTCGCCTTGTTCTCGGGTATCCTCGGCACCGGCCATCACTATTATTGGATTGGCGCGCCTGGCTACTGGCAATGGATCGGCTCGCTGTTTTCAACACTCGAAGTGGCGCCGTTCTTCTCGATGGTGCTGTTTACTTTCCACATGACCTGGAAGGCCGGCCGCAACCATCCCAACAAGGCAGCACTGCTGTGGTCGATCGGCTGCTCCGTCATGGCGTTTTTTGGCGCCGGCGTCTGGGGCTTTCTGCATACGCTGTCGTCGGTGAACTACTACACCCATGGCACGCAGGTGACGGCGGCGCACGGACACCTCGCATTTTTCGGCGCCTATGTGATGCTCAATCTGGCGATGATGGCCTATGCCATCCCCGAGATTAAGGGGCGAGCGCCTTACAACCAGTGGCTCTCGATCTTGAGCTTCTGGATGATGGTGACGGCGATGTCGGTGATGACCTTCGCGCTCACCTTCGCAGGCGTTGTCCAGGTGCACCTCCAGCGCGTGCTGGGCGAGAGCTACATGGACGTGCAGGACCAGCTAGCCCTGTTCTACTGGGTACGCCTCGGTTCCGGTGTCGTGGTCGTCATTTCGGCACTGATGTTCATGTGGGCGGTTCTCGTTCCCGGCCACGAACACCGCTCAAAGTCGGCCCGCATTCTCCAGCCCGCCGAATGACCCTGTTTTCCGGCCCCGGCTCGTCCGGGGTCGGCTCCGCACCTGAAGCCGTTTCCCCACGGAGTTCCCCCGATGACCATCGCCCCTATGACGACTAGATTGCCGAACGTCCGTCCCGTTGCCGACAGCCCGGCCCATTACAATCCCTCCGGCAACGAGTGCGCCCTGTTCGAGCTCGCCTGGGCGCGGCGACTGCCGCTGCTGCTCAAAGGCCCGACCGGATGTGGCAAGACCCGCTTCGTCAGCCACATGGCGGCAAAGCTCGGCCTGCCGCTCTCTACCGTCTCATGCCATGACGATCTCGCCGCCGCTGACCTTACCGGACGCTATCTCCTGACGGGCGGCGACACCGTGTGGGTCGATGGGCCGCTGACACGCGCAGTGCGTGCAGGTGGCATCTGCTACCTCGATGAGATCGTCGAGGCGCGAAAGGACGTTGCAGTGGTGGTGCACCCGCTGACCGACGATCGTCGCATCTTGCCGCTCGAGCGCACCGGCGAACAGCTGGCGGCGCCGGCAAGCTTCATGCTCGTCGTTTCCTACAATCCCGGCTACCAGAACCTATTGAAAAGCCTGAAGCCAAGCACCCGCCAGCGTTTTGTCGCCATCGAATTCGACTTCCTGCCCAGGGCGAAAGAAATCGCCGTGGTGTCGACGGAAAGCGGACTGGCCGAAGACCAGGTCGCTCCGCTGGTCGAACTCGCCCGGCGCATCCGTGCGCTCAAGGGGCACGATCTGGAGGAGGGCGCGTCCACCCGCTTGCTCGTCTATTGCGCCACCCTGATCGACGCCGGGCTGCCCGCCAGGGAAGCCGTGCTCGCAGCCTTGATCGAACCGCTGACCGACGAGCCCGACGTCAAGGCGGCGTTGGTCGAGCTTGCCGATTCCCTGATCCGTTGAGACCGGCCATGCTTGATCTTCTCGAGCTGGAAGAGACAGTCGGCCGCGCCTGGCATCGCCTGATCGGCCATGTCCAGACTTGGCCGCGTTGTCCTGAGCATGCGGTGCATCTGGCCGCCATTCAGCCGATGCTGGCCGTCTGTTTTCGGGGCTTTGGCGGCGAAGGGGCCATCCAGATCGCAACTCTACGCGGCAAGACATCGGGCCATCGCCTCGGCTGGCGCCAGCGCATGGGGCTTGGCGAAGAGAAGCTCGCCCAGCCGGCTCGTGACGGATGGTCGCTGATGTTGCCTGCGGTGATCGACCTGTTTCCAGATCGTCAGCTCAACCGCGATCTTTATGTCTGGCTTTCCGCCTACATGGCGCTCATGCCGCTCGATCCGGTCCTGGATGTGGACCCGCTGCTGCGCGACCTTGCGGTCTTGCGACGGGCCGAGGCGACGGTTGCAAGCGTGATGCAAGTCTTTCCGGGGTTGGGCCGCCGCTATCGACGACTGGCCGAGGCGACGCTCGCCGCGCGTCATCGCGGCCCATTGCCATCGGTCGAGGCGCATGTCGAGCGGAGGGTAACCAGCTTGCTCCGGCGGCACGCAGGCTTGCCCGACGACACCCTGGCGGCGATCTTTCCGCCCCGCGCTCCGGCGGGGTACCTGCCGATGCTGCCCACACCCTTGTGGCCAGACGCGCTGTTGCGGCCCGAGACCGCCTCCCGCCGCGACGAGGACGAACCGGCTACTGGAGGCCGAGATGCCGGCGGCGCCGAGATCGAGCGCCAGGTTGCGGTGCGCGAGAATCAGGAGGATCGCAAGGACGACCGCAGTCCGTTCATCCTCAACCGCTTCGAGAAGATCCTGGCGATGGCCGAGATGGTCAATGTCGATCGTCCCTCTGATGACAGTGACGATGATGCCAAGGCGGCCGAGGACCTCGACAATATGACGCTCGGCGAGCGCAAGGGACGCCCGGCATCACGATTCCGCTTCGACCTCGACCTGCCGCCGGAAGCGCTTGATCGGACGCCGCTAACGGCGGAACTGACCTATCCCGAATGGGATTTCCGGACCGGCACCTATCTGACCGGCCATTGTCGGGTGCTGGCCGCGCCTGCAGCGGAAACTGGAACGGTCGAGGAACCTGACCTCGAGATTCGGCGCATCATCCGCAAGGTACGCCGTCAGTTCGAGGTGCTGCGACCGCGACGTGAGATGCTGCGCGCTCAATTCGATGGCGCCGACCTTGATCTCGATGCTGTCGTACGCAGTCGTTGCGATCTGGCCGCCGGTGGCCAGGGCAGCGACTGCATCCACTTGATGAGTCGGCCGCAGGCGCATGATCTCGCCGTCACAATCCTGGTCGACGTGTCGCTCTCGACGGATGCCTGGTTCGACGATCGTCAGGTCCTCGACGTCGAGAAAGAGGCACTCCTGATCCTGGCCAATGGGCTCGCTGTCTGCGGCGACAACCATTCTATCCTTACCTTCACGTCGCGACGGCGTGACTGGGTCCGCGTGGAGACAGTCAAGGCCTTCGACGAACCTATGGGTGCTGCGGTCGAAGCTCGCATCGCCGCGCTGAAGCCGGGCTACTACACTCGGATCGGGGCCGCCGTCCGACATGCCAGCGCCGAGCTGGCCCGGCAGCCGAACCGCAAGAAGCTGCTTCTGGTGCTGACCGACGGCAAGCCCAACGATCTCGACCACTATGAGGGTCGCTTTGCACTGGAAGACAGCCGCCGCGCGGTGATGGAGGCAAGGCAGAGCGGCCTCAAGGTCTTTGGCGTGACGGTCGACCGGGAAGCGAAATCCTACATACCGACGTTGTTCGGCCACAATGGATTTGCGGTGGTCGGCAACATCGCGAAGCTGCCTGCGGCTCTTCCTTCTATCTACCGCAGCCTTGCAGGATAGGGGAACAAGGCTGCGGTGGCGAAAGGCCCGGCGCTCCCACGCCGGGCCTTTTTGCTTCCGAACATGCAGGACAGTCAGGCTGCCTTGCTGTGCGTGCGCATTGACTGATCGAAATAGGCGTCGAAGGCCGCGGCAACCGCACGGACGACGAAGCGGTGCTCGAGGCTGACATGCACCACTCCATCGGCAATCGTCGCCACCCGGTCCTCGGCCAGCTCCTTCAGCCTGCCATTGCCGGCAAGCAACTCCGAAGGGTCGACGCCATGCGTACGGCAGATCGCACCGACATTGGCCCTGAAATCGCACATCAGTCGCTCAATGATCTCGGCCCGCAACGCGTCTTCGCCGGTCAAGCGATATCCCTTTGCGGTAGCCAGCTGTCCTGAAACGATGTGTTGGGCATAGAGGCCAGGTGCCACCTCGTTCTGCACGTAGCCGTCCTTCATGCGGCCGATCGCGGACGCACCGAAGCCGATCAGCGTTTCGCAGTTGTCGGTCGTATAGCCCTGGAAGTTGCGACGGAGCCTTCCGGCTCCCTGCACCTTGACGAGGTCGTCGTCGGGCAAGGCGAAATGGTCCAGGCCTATCTGCCGGTAGCCGGCGGCGGCCAGCGTCGCGGCGATCGCCTCAGACTGTGCGTTGCGGGCAGCACTGTCGGGCAAGGCGGCCTCGTCTATCATGCGTTGGTGCTTCTTGAATGAGGGTATGTGGGCATAGCCGAACACCGCAAAGCGGTCGGGGAGCATAGCGATGGCTGCCTTGGCCGTGTCGATGCAGGACTGCACGGTCTGGTGCGGCAGACCATAGATCAGGTCGAAATTGATGCTGCCGACGCCTGATCGGCGCAGGTTGTCGGTCGCATCAGCCGTCTGCCTCTGCGTCTGGATGCGATTGATTGCTTTCTGCACTACCGGATCGAAACTCTGGACCCCGAGGCTGGCACGGGTGACGCCCGCTTCTCCCAGAGTTCGGGCCATTTCGGGTGAAAGGCGGCGCGGGTCGATCTCAATGGCAACGCGGGTGCGGTCCGAAAAACCGTAGCAGTCGCGCAGCAGGTCCATAAGCGACAGGAATTCCACCGGCGAGATGATAGTCGGCGTGCCGCCGCCAAAATGCACCTCGCCGGCAGGCAGATGATGGGGAATGCGCCTGGCCACAATTCGAATCTCGTCGCGCAGCACGGTGAGGTAGTCGAGGATCGGGCGATCCTGCCTGGTGATCGTCGTATGGCAGCCGCAATACCAGCACATCGATCGGCAGAACGGAATGTGCAGGTAGAGCGATACCGGGTCATTTGCCGGCAACTGCTCGAGCCAGTCACCATACGAGCCGGACGCGATTGCCGGCGAAAAACGCGGCGCCGTTGGATAGCTCGTGTAGCGGGGCAGGCGCGCCTCGCCATATTTCTCCAGTATGGATTCGGACATCGGATTTTCCAGTTCTGTCGCCATTGTCTGCGATGGTTCTAGCTGCGGCTCTGCCCACCCTCTTTGCGAAATCCCAATCCGATGTGGTGTTCGGGAATTGTTTGCGCTTCGGCAAATTGGCGTCCCTGGCCCCGCATTAGGGTCAGATGCTTGGGGAGGATGGCCGCTCGCCCCGTTTTTTCTGTCGCGGCCCGAAGGAACAACGACATGGCAACTGCCGAAACCGGAACCATCCCTGTCGTCGATGTCAGGACCATTCCCCGGATGGAGCGCCACCCCAGGATTTTCGCTATCGTCGACGCACTGGCCCCCGGCGCGATGTTCGAGCTTGCCAGCGACCACGACCCGCGACCTCTGCACTACCAGCTCGAAATGGCGTTTCCGGAACAACTGACTTGGGAGTATCTGGAACAGGGGCCAGAGGTCTGGCGTGTAGAGATCGGCCGCAAGGACGGTTCCGGCTGCGATTGCTGCTGCGGCAGCGGCCGCTGACGAGAGCATTGCCGGTCGCCTCCACAGCAAGGCGACCGGCCGGCCGCGGGGGGCTGCCATGGACAAAGCCATCCGCTATCTTGCCGAGCAGTTCGAGACAGGACAGCAGGACGCGGGCGCCAGGGGCGCTTCGTGTCCGTCGAGCAGGTCACGATAGATCTTTGCCACGTGAACCATGTCACAGCTCTGTGGTGACACTGGAAGTGCGGCTGCGAGGGCGCCGACGTCCCGCGGCACTCGCGAGTGGCCAACCGGAAGGGCGCAATCAGCCTAGCCAGTCGCATCATTCCAGTGGCCTAACAGGCTCTCTGCCGGTTGTCTCCAGAGCTCGTTTCAGAGACGAGAATGGGTGAGTTGCTGGGCGCCTGGCCGACGGTCGGAAATGGGCGACGCTTGGATGCCCTGTGCGTCTTGCTGCATGACAGCGACGATACCGGAGCTCCCAATGAAGGCGGAAACCCGTGAACAAGTCTCCATCGGCGCGAAAATCCGGCCTTATTCCGTTGCCAGCATGTCGGGATGTGATATATGTCATTATACATGTCGGATTTAGTTTTGAATAATTTTTAGTAGTCGGCTAGTATTATTTGATATCTTTATAATATTAAATTTTTTGATTGTTTGTATTTGCGGATACTTTGCTAGAAAAATACTTAAAGAAAAATTAATTATCCTTTCCGATGCAGCTTGAATGCAGTGCGGAAAGCCATCTACTGCGTTCTCATTTGTATGAGATTCGATTAGGGTCACTATGAGAGCGCAGATATTCGGTATTTTCACCTTGATGCTTTCAGCCAACGTGGGCGAAGCGGCCGACCTGGTCGGGCAGCCGGCCGTTGACTGGAACGGAGCCTATGTCGGTATCTCGGCCGGCTATGGCTGGCTTCGCGATGTCGACCGTCAGTTTACGCCGCCGCTCCGCTCGTCCGGAGACGGCGTCGTGTTTGGCGCCCAAGTCGGCTATCTCCACCAATTCGGCGCCTTCGTCCTCGGAGGCGAAGCCGAATACACGCGGCTCGACATCAATTTCGAAGGCTTCCCCATCGACGTCGAAGGCGCCTTCGCGACAAAGGCGCGCGCCGGCTTCGCGTTTGATCGCCTGCTGCTGACAGGCCATGCTGGCGCCACCTACATCACCACCAACATCGGCCTGGAGGATTGGGGCTGGGTGGCAGGCCTGGGCGCCGACTACCTGCTGAGCGACAACATCGTCGCCGGCGTGAGCTGGGACCACATGCAGTTCAATCGGTTCGACGGAACGCTGATCGACGGCCAGCTCGATCTCGTGAAGACACGGCTGAGTTTCAAGTTCTGAGCATTTTGCAGCCTGACGGCAACGTCCGGCGTCGCACAAATGCGGCCAAGAAGATGGATGGAGCGGCGGGCCCGTCGCTCCAGGAATCGGCCAGGACGCTTCGCCAGAAACCTTCGTACCGAACGAGAGACACGTCGCCGATGAAACCAATACCCAAGGCTGCACTTTCCGGGAGCCTGAAGGACTATCGCGCGCTGAAGAACAGCGGCCTCATGGCGCGCGCAGAGAACTTTTTCAGCTGGCAGGATCTCCGACGTCAGCATGGCCTGTGGCCATATGCCCGATCTACCTCATCTGCACCCCGGCCGCGATCGGACATCCGCACGGACGCTGGCGAGGCCAGCTCGGGCGTCAATTTCGCGTCGCAGGACTATCTCAGCCTGTCCTCCCATCCCAGGATCAAGGCAGCGGCACGGGACGCGATCGACGCTTACGGCGTCCACAGCGCAGGCTCCGCTGCCCTGCTCGGCAACACTGCCTACTCACTGCAATTGTCGCAAGCCCTTTCGGAATTCGTCGGTGGCCGCGAGGTCGTGCTCTATCCGACTGGATGGGCTGCCGGATATGGCGCCATCCAGGGTTTCGTCCGTGCGGACGATCATGTCGTGATGGATCTTCTGGCGCATTCCTGCCTCCAGGCCGGAGCATCCGCCGCCACCGGGAACGTGCATTACTTCCGGCATCTCGACCAGAATGCGCTGGTCCGCAAGCTGGCGAATATTCGCGCGACGGACACGCAAAACGGCATCCTGGTCGCGACAGAAAGCCTGTTTTCAATGCATTCGGAAACGCCTGATCTCAGGGCGCTTCGGAATATCTGTGATGCCTACGGGGCAAGCCTGCTGGTCGACTGCGCGCATGATTTCGGCTGCATGAGCGAGGATGGCCTTGGCCATATCGGCGCGCAGGAGATGCTCGGCGACATAGACATAGTCATCGGCAGCTTCTCCAAGACCTTTGCCTCCAACGGCGGCTTCGTGGCGGTCAAAACGCGGGCGGCGGCCGAATATCTGAGATATTACAGTGCCCCGCATACCTTCTCCAATGCCCTGTCGCCGGTTCAGGCGGCCACGATCATGGAAGCGCTTGCTATCATCCGGTCGGACGAAGGCAAGGAGCTGCGGCGCAAGCTCCGGGACAACGTAATCCATCTGCGCCAAGCCATGGCACGCTCCGGCCGCGAGGTGCTGGGGGAGCCTTCTCCCATTGTGCCGGTACGCGTCGGCGGCGAAGGCTTGGGACGGCTGGCCTCGAAATACCTCTCCCTATACGGCGGAATTGCCAATCTGGTGGAGTTTCCGGCCGTCCCGTTGGGGCAGTCACGCTTTCGCTTCCAGGTCATGGCGGCCCATTCGGCCGATGACATCGAGACCATGGTCGCTGTCTTCAACCGCGCGATGGACAGTGCGGCGACAGAGCTGGAGCAGATACAGCGCGAAACCGACACCTGCTAACTGGCCGGGTCTGGAGCTGACGACGACACCCCGACCGAAGCCTGACGGCGGACGGCCTGCATTCGACCGCCGGTCGAGCCGGTTGCCTCACTGGCGTGGGGCACCCGGCAGCACGTTCACGCAACCGCGCGTCGTGCCGGGTAGAGCGCATCCACCGCGGTCCCGATATGAGGGGCAAGATCGGCGCGCTGTGCCGCCATGTGCAGGTTGGCGGTCACAAAGCCGGCTGGAACGCCGCAATCGAAGGTGTGGCCGCAGAACTCGAAGGGCCGGATGTTGCGGGTTTCCAGTAGTGTGAGCATGGCGTCGGTGAGCTGGATTTCACCGCCCGCTCCCGGCGCCTGCTGCTCGATGATGGCGAAGATTTCGGGCTGCAGGATGTAGCGTCCTGAAATGAAGAGATTGCTGGGTGCCGTGCCAGGAGCCGGCTTTTCCACGAGCCCGGTCACGACAGGGCCGTCGGCCGTGGGCTTGAGCGAGACGATGCCGAACTTGTGGGCGTCCTCGGGCGCGCATCTCTCCACCGCGACGACATTGTCACGATGGCGTTCATAGAGATCGACCATGGATTTCAGGCATGGCTTGTCGTCGACCATGAGCATGTCGGGCAAAAGCACCGCGAAGGGCTCGTCGCCGATGATGTGGCGGGCGGTCCACACGGCGTGGCCGAGACCCCGCGCCTGCTGCTGCCGCACGAAGGAGATCGTGCCGGCAGCAGGTGTGTCCTGCGCGATCCGGTCGGCCAGAGGCAGCTTGCCGGCATTGCGCAGGCTGACGTCGAGTTCGAAGGCTTGGTCGAAATGGTCCTCGATCGCGCCCTTCATGCGCCCGGTGACGATGACCACATGTTCGATCCCCGAGGCGAAGGCCTCTGCGACGATGTAGTCGAGCAGGGGGCGGTCGACGATCGTCAGCAACTCCTTGGGAATGCTCTTGGTCGCCGGAAGCATGCGCGTTCCGAAACCGGCGGCAGGAATGATGGCTTTGCGGATTTTCTGGTGCATGGCGGTAGCCCTCCTGTTCATGCGACTTTGTGAGCGGAAATAGTCTGGGGGTTGCCGGTGCCGACGGTCTGGCGAGCCATGCCGGCTTCTGTCGGGAAATCGGGCATTTCGCGGCAGGTCATGAAAGCGCGGGCCATCTGCTGCCTATCCCGCCTGCGAGAGCAGGCTGGTCCGGCCGCCGGAGACGCCGCCATGATCGCGACGCAGCAGCTGACGGTAGAGCTCGACATGTTTGCGGGCGCAATCGAGGTGGCTCGTCGGCTGCCTCATCGACGCCCGCAAGCGGTCCCAGGCCTGCGGATCGCTCAACACCTCGGCCATGCGATCGGCGAGATCCTGTGCGCTGCCGGCGCGGAAATACAGCCCGTCCTTTCCGTCGCGCACCTTTTCGGCCATGCCGCCAATGTCGGAGCAGATGAGGGGCCTGCGGTGGTGCAGCGCTTCCTGGATGACCAACGGCGAGTTTTCCCACCAGGTGGACGGCATTGCGACCCAATCCACCGACCGCATCAGGCGCGGCATGTCGGCGTTCTGGTAGGCGCCGTAGAAGCGAACGCGTCGACCCGCATCGTCGATAAGCTTCTTCAGGCGCTCCTGGAACTCGGGCGGCTGGCGCTCGAGATTGCCGCCGAAGATCATCAGGCAGGCGTCGTCGCCCCAGATGTTCTCGGGCACCCGCGAGACCGCGTCGATCAGCACGTCGACGCCCTTGAACGGCGTCAATTGTCCGAAATAGGCGAAGCGGTTCCGGTAGGGGCTATGGGGCGGAAGCTCGCGCGCCGGCACGGCTTCTCCCATGGCGATCCCATTTTCGATGACCGAAAGCTTGTCTGCCTCGATCCCCCATTCGGCGTAACGCTCGGCCAGAAACACGCTGGGGGAAACGAAGGCGTCGGCCAGTTCGAGCATTCCGCGCACGAACCGCTCGCGCTTGAGGAAATTGGAGGCGGGGATTTCGGGAAAGCATCCGTGGCAGGCGATAGGGGATGCTTTTTTGCAGAGTTGGCCGGTCGGCCGTTTAACCATCTGGCCGTGGTTGTGGCAGATCGACAGATATTCGTGGAACGTCACCAGGATGGCAGATCGCGGCAGGGCATCGCGTACTGCGTAGAGCGCTTCCATCCCGAGGCCCAGCACATGATGGAAGTGGACCACATGGGGCCGTGCGTCGCGAACGAAGCGCACGAGGTCGCGCTGCAGAGCCTCGGTATCGCCATTCGAAAGGAAGAAATGGTTGTAGTCGTCGGCATGAAACAGAAGCTCGTCCTCGGTCGGGCCAAGGCTCATGAGCGCCGAAGCACCATGTCGGGGAAGTGGGTGGCCGACGCGGGCCAGATAGACGGACTCTACGTCGGGCAGCGAATTCAGGCCCTGGTGCAGGTTGTGGGACGCGATCTCGGCGCCACCCAACGCAAGTGCCGGATGCCCATGCGAGACGACAAGGACCCGAAGCTGCTCGGTCATGCGCGCGGGCCTTCCGATGGATTTGTGTTGCCGGTTGGCGCAGCCATGCCCCTGATATCGAGGATCTTGCGGTCGATGCTCTGCACGAGAGAGCCCATCTTCGATGTGCCCGCGCTCGACGCTTCGTCGGAACCAAGCATCTGCACCGATGGCAGCCAGTAGCAGGCAAAGCCGGCGCGGCCGAGGCGAAGGCCGAGATCAAACCCCTTGTCCCGCGAGCCGAGATACCCGCCGGCAAATCCGCCGGCCTTCAGAAGAGCCTGGCGCGGCATCACACAGCAGTCCAGCGATGCTGCCGTGACCGGCGTCAGCTTGAACCCGGTCACCGCGCTGATGGGGTAGCCTTCGTAGCGGCGCGCGGGCCAGGTTCCCGCCCAGCGGACAGAATAGTCTTCATAGGCAAGGGTAGGGGAGATGATACTATTCTTGAGCGCTGCCTGGGTGCCGACAAGCTTGCGATACCAGCCGTTGTTGTTCGGGATCAACGACCCTGCAAGCAGGACCATCGTGTCCGACGACAGTGCCCGCGCTCCAGCTTCGAGCAGGTCATAGGCATCGGCTGCCTCCCCGGCCGACACCAGCCTGAGAGAGAGAGCATAGAACGAGGCGAGCTTTCCCATACGGGCCACTTGCCGGTGGAAGCGTTCCGAGGTCATGACCAGCGCAATCGGCGCGCGCTTGGTTTCCGGGTCGATCGCCAGCAAGGCGAGAAGGGGCGCGACGCCATCCTCTTCGCCTTCACCGACGCTGATGACGATCGGCGGACCGGCCGCTGCCTCGAACGGACCGGCATCGACGACGGCCTTGACCGTCGGCGACACCCTTTCGGAGGCGCAGAGAAGGGGAACGATGTGCCGGTCCATGACCTCCGGCAGCGCCCAATCGGACGGGTCGATGGCGCGTATCTGGCGTAGCGCGGCGAGGCGGGCCGCCGTCCGCAGTGGCGCGAGCGGCATGAAAGCGCGGCGGGTGTCGCGCAGTGTCAGTTCCAGGTAGAGCGGCGAAGGCTGGTCACCGTCGGGGAGCTGCGCATGGGCGACGAAGCCATGCCTGTGGCCGCCATCGCCAAATGCGCGGGAGAAGGCCGGATGATCTGTGAAGGCGTCTGTCACATCGCTGCGCTCAAGCCGGCCCCAGCCCTCGTCGAGCCGTGCTTCGCTGGTGTGGCGGCGCAACTTGACGCTCTGGACATGATCGTTGGGGTCAAGCAGCCAGCCGGAGACGAGAAAGCCCGCGCCCTCGACCTGGAAAACGTCGTCCACGCCCATGCGAACCGGAAGCGGCAGGCTCGACACGGTCTCGGTGCCGTCGAAGCTGTTGGCGGCCATGCGCAGGCGCAGCAGGATTTGCGGCGTGCTGTGTGCCCGCAGCACCGCCGCGCGGGCGTGGCCGGCCGTTTCCAGCGGCCCGGCAATCAGCTTGCGGTCGTGGACGGCCAGATGGCGCCAGCCGTGGCGGCCGCGCCAGACGAGGCCCTGGATGCCGCCGGGACTGATCGCCCCATCCATATCGAGAAGTCCGGCGAAGGCCGAGGCACCCTGCGGAATGTCCTGCCGCGCATAGGCGGCAAGGGCGCATTCCGCGACCGCGGGCCTGTCGCCGTCGACCACCACCCGGCCCATGCCAGGCATGACGTCGTTGGCCCAGCCTTGCAGGAAAATCTCTCCGTCCTGGCCTTCGCCAAGCAACTCGATGAAGCCGCAGCTCCCATGTGCGGCCTTGATCAGGGTGACGGCCGCCGACAGTCTGTTAGGGTCGGATGGCAAAGCGATGAGCAAATCCGCCAGGGCGTCGATGGTGGCGGCCAACTGATTGCCGCAAAGCTCGGCCAGCAGCGTCGCGGCTTCGTTGATCGAGACCGTTCGAGGCATGAAGACATAGCGCCTGGGTGCGCCTTCCCGCTCGAACTGTACGGTCGCGAATGTGCGATCAGCGCTGCCCGTGGACAGCAGGGCCGCGAAGCCGTGCGTGGCGCTCGGCGACGGCGTCGCCAATCGCCAGCTGATGATAGCGCAAGGTGAGACCGCGATGGGATCGTCATTGAGTGTGGCCAGTGCCGCGTCGGGTATCGCGCCGCCCGTGCCGATCACGAGCAGGACGGAGCTGCCGATCGGGCAACCCGTCACTCTTCCGGCCCTGGGGAGCCTGCCGGCGGGCCGGGACGTGGCGGTCAGAGATGGGGGAGGTCCATTGTCCACGGCCAGCATCGTGCCTCAGCCCCGTGCCATCAGCGCCATGGCGGCGCCCGCTGCAAAACCCACCAGCACGAAAAGCAGCAGCAGCAACGGCTTCAGGTCCCCGTTGGATCGCTTCTGCAGTCCGCCAAGGGTCTTCTCCATCCGGGCCACCACGCCGTCGAGTCGCATCAGGTGGACGTCGAGATCGCTCAGTCGCTGCGTGATTTCGGTGCGCAAGCTGGTGACGGCGGTGCTGATATCGGCAAGACCGACGGCCTCAGCCTCGCCGGTGTCGTCGACCTGCTGCGTGCGCAGGAAGGAACGCTGGGAGACCTGCAACTGCCGTTGTGCCGCCATCAGGACGTCCAGCCTGTCGAGCACCTTGGTGAGCGGTGCGGCGATCAGGGCTCCGGCGGCCTGCTCGTCGGGGCGGGGGACGCGCAGCGCCTGCTCGTTGCCTGTGCCGCTCACTGCCATGACGACGAGGTCGGAAGCTCGCGAGGCCGCCGGCTCCGGCAGCATGATTTCGAAGGCATGCTTGCCGTCGCCGATGCCGTTGCGCCGGAGATCGGGACGCTCGCGGTCGGCGACCGCTTCGGCAATCGTCTTGCCATCAAGCGTCGCTCGGATCGCCAGCCGCTTGTTCGGCTCGGCGGGATCGAAGGCCCAGCCGAAGACGCAGCCCTGATCTATGGCGTCGACGCGGCCATTCACCGGCTTGGTGTTGTTCTGCTCGGCCATAGCGCTTGGTTTCTCGGCACCAACGGGCATTCAACTGTTCCTCATGCTGCTTGGACACGCGCCGGCTTGATCGCCTCGATCAGCTCGAGGTAGCGCCGGGCGGTCGTATCGATGTCGTCGGGTTGGCGTGCGTTCCCCGAAAGCCTGTGCCGCAGCTCAGGCGCCTCGGCGATGCGGCGCATGGCGCCAGCGAGCGCGCGTGGATCGTTGGGCGAAACCCCCAGGCCGTTGACCCCGTCTTCGACCAGCTCGGCCATGCCGCCGATGTTGCTGGCGATGACCGGTCGCCCTTGTGCCTGGGCTTCCTGGATTACCAGCGGCGCATTCTCCCACCAGATCGACGGCACGACCGTGCAATCGACGGCGGCAACGAGTTCGGCGACGTCCTCCCGCCGATAGGGGCCGCGCCGTTGCACAGTCGGTGCCGTCTCGCTGAAAAGGCGGTCGACCTCCGAGACAAAGACTTCGCTCTGAAACGGGACGCCGCCATGGACGCGCAGTTCGAATTCGAGGCCTTCTTCGATCAGCAGTCGGGCCGCCTCGAGCAGGACCGTCGTTCCCTTCCAGGGATTGAGATTGCCGAAATATCCAAATACCGTCGGACGTCCGGCGCGATCTGGCGTGGCTATTGGCTTGGGTCGGACCGGCAGGCCGTTGGGGATCACGCTTATGGCGTCCTCGGCAAGCTCCCAGTTGACGTAGCGCTGCCGCAGGAAGCGGCTTGGCGCGACGAAGTGGTCGACCGTGCTCAGCAGCGCCTTAAGATGGCGTTCCCGCAACGCAAACCGATCGAGCGGAATGTCCTTGAAGCAGGCGTGGCATCGGTCCGGGCTAGCGGTGTGGCAGAGCTCCTTGCCGCTGGTCCGGACCATCAGGCCGTCGTGGTGGCAGATCGGATAGTAGTCGTGCAGCGTCATGACAATGCGGCAGTCCGGCAGCGTCCGGCGGACGATGTGTGGAAACTCGGCGCCGATCAGCAGCAGGTGATGGATATGCACCACATCCGGCCGAAAGTCGGACAGCAGTTCCACCAGGTCCGGAACGACGCCGTAGAGGTCGACCTGGCTCATGTAGAAGCGGTCGAAATGGCCCGACCACAGCAGCACTTCGTCGGCCGCGTCGCCGAGCCCCTGGAAGCTCGTGCCGGGCCGGATCTGGCGATGAACCTGGTTCGTTGCCCCGAGGAAAAGCGCCTCGTGACCGGCTCGCTGGTAGGCGCGGAAAAGGTCGTGCGCGAAGATCTCGGTGCCGCCGGGATGGAGGGCCGGATGGTTGTGCGCCGCTACAAGGATGCGCATGCTTACCGCTGGGCTCCGCGGCATTCGGCGACATAGAGGTCCTGGTAGTGGTCGGCGTCCTGACCGCGCCAGTGGCCGAGGGATTTCAGGCTGACGACAAGCCCGGCCTTCTCCAGCGCCTGGTCCAGGAAGCCGTCGTCGAACCCGACGGCTGCAAGCGGCGGCATTTCGGGAACGTGCCAGCAGGGTCCATCGCCGTCGCGCACGAAGCCGAGCCTGGGATCGCGCCTGCCGGACGCGTTTGCCGCAGCGATTTCGTCGACGACGAAGGCGGTCATGAACAAGCGTCCGCCCGGCTTGAGCATCCTGGCGACCTCTCTCAGGTAGACGAGAACTTCGTCTGGCGGCAGGTGCGTGACGACCGATGTCATGATCACGAAATCGAACTGCCGCTCGGGATAAGGAAGCTTCAGCGCCTCGCCGCTGATCTTGCCCTGAGGGTTGTAGAGCTTGTGGGCGATGTCGAGCCGCTGGAAGGTGAAATTGGGATAGACAGGGGTGACGAAACGCCGGCACCAGGCGATGCCGCCCTCGACCGGATCGAGCCCGCTGTAGCGTCCCTTGCCGACATCAAGATATTGCGTCAGCGGAACGGCCATGCGGCCAATGCCGCAGCCTATGTCGAGCACGCGATGCTCCGGCCGCAGGCCACCCAGGCGAATGAAATGGCCAAGAAACTCCGCCCCGACGGCCCGGAAATCGCCGTCGCCGACGAACACGCTGCCTGCATCTGGCTGCGGCAGGAAGCGGTTGTTCAGGACCGCCTCCGTCAGCCAACTGACGCGAACCCTCTGGGCCGTTGGGGCAGGCCGGGTCTCATGGCGGAGAACCGCTTCGCTCATGCGGCGTTCCTTTTCGTCGCTTCGATGTCCATGGAGGCGTCATTCGCGCGGGCGCCGTGGGAATAGGCAGGCATCAGCGCGGCGATGTCGTTTTCCCAACGCTCGGTGTGCAGCCAGGAATTGTACTGGCTGGCGACGCCGCGCATGTAGTCCTGGCTGCGACTGATCGACCGGCGCTCGAAATGATAGAGACAGGCCGCAGGCTCGTAGGCGATTTCCAAACCCAGCCGCCGAATCTTGAGGCAGAGGTCGCTGTCTTCGTAGTCGCCGATGACATAGTCCTCGGTATATCCGTCGACCCGCTCATAGGTCTCCCTGAGCGTTACGAGGCAAGCTCCGGTGACGCCGGGAACGTTGCGTGCGCCTTGTGCCGGCGGATAGCGTCCGGGCATCCCCTTGTAGAAATGGTGATTGAGCCAGATACCGCGCTGGTCGCGGCCGAAATAGAGCCCGGCATGTTGCAGCGAGCCGTCCTCGAAGATCAGCTTCGGGCCGATGGCGCCGAGTTTGCGCTGTTCGAGGAGCGGTCGCGTCAGCAACTGGAGCCAGCCCGGGTCGCGCGGCACGACATCGGAGTTGAGCATCACCAGAACCGTGCCACGCGCAAAGCGAGCGCCGGCGTTGCAGGCCCGGGCGTAGCCGCCATTGCGGTTCATCACGACGAGCTTCATCGGCAGGTCGTGCAGGATATGCAGCCCACCCAGCATGTGCTTCGTCTCGTCCTCGATCTCGGGGGAATCCAGAACGAAGATGATCTCGGCGTTTTCCGCCAGCCACGGATCGGTAGCCATGCCGGACAGTTGAAAACGGAGGAAATCGAGGACCCGGTAGAGCGGCACCACGATCGAGACGAGCGGCGCTTTGCGTGGCTCGCCATAGTCCTTGGTGTGGTCGACGCTGATGGTCCGGCCCAACGCGCGCTCGACGCTTTGGAGGGCCGGGGCCAGAATGGTCCGGAACGCATCGTCGACTGCATGCTGCGGGGGCACGGCGCGCAGGATGTGGTTGCGCTGCGCTCCTGGTTCGACGGGCTGCGGCTTCGGCACGAGCGGTTTGACCGCACCGGACGCGAGCCGCAGCTGGAACCGGGGCTGGAGCAGCGGGCCAAGCGGCTCGTTCAACGGAAGCCAGGCGACAAAGCCTGTCACTGCGGTCTTGGTATTGGTCTTTGCTTCCCGGCTCCAGGCCGCGAACTCGTACCAGTTGCCGTCGAGGGGCAGGGCCGTGCCGTCCTCCTTGAGATAGTCGATGCCGGCAAGGGTTGAAGTCTGATCGTTGGTCCAGCCGCCGGCGAGCAGGCCGTCCGGCAAGGCAAGCGCGAGGTCGACGGCGGCATGCATCTGGGGCCTGGCGACTTGCCGGGCCGGAAGCGGAGCCCGCTGCTGGAGGTCGATTGCGGCTGCCGTGCCGCTGCCGGCCATCGTCGACAGTTGCCGCACGACGAACTCGCGCAGCCCCGTGCCGCCGCGCTGTTCCGCCCACCATTTTTGAAAATCGGGGTGGCGCGGATTGCAGTTCGGCAGGTTGCGGACCGCGATGCCCCGCTTGCCCAGGAACATGATGTGGAACGGTCGGGCAGGCTGGGGCGTGTCGAGAATGAAATGGCAGGACTGCCAACCGCGCTCCGAACCGCTGCCGACGACGAATTGTAGCGGCAGCCGCAGAACCGAACCGGCGCCGATGGCATAAATGCCGGTGATGTCGCCCAGGTCAGGGCTCATGTCGGTCTCGATGAGATAGCGGCGGGGCGCGATCTGGCAGACGGAACTGGCAAGCCGCGGCGCCGGCACAAGACTGAAGACGGCATCCTCGACGACACTGCCGAAGAGTTCGTCGCGCGACAGCCGGAATGCGCTGCGCCACACGGTCAGCAGATTGTTCAGGAACTTGACGCGGCCTTCCGGCGAAAGGTTGCCCAGCAGCGTCTCCACGTCGAGAAGCGGCAGCCGTGCGGCCGGCTTGAGCGTCAACGCCTGCTGTGCGTTTCCGTCCGTCGTGGCGATCTGTACATCTTCTGCGTCGTATCCCGGCTTCACTGCCCACAGCACGCACTGCCCGCCGTCGGCCCGCGGAAGCGTCATGCTGACGAGCGGGACCGGTCGGGATTGCATGGCCAGGGTGAACTTGCCCAAGGCTGGTAGTTGCGCGGGGATGTCCCAGGCCACGACAGCCACCTCCGAGCAAAGCTGGAAGGCCTGTGCCAGGCTGGAGCCGCCGCCGGCGACCTTCGAACGGTCGGACGTCACGCGTTGGTCCTTTGGATCTGTTGGAGAGGGGCGGCGTGCCCCGCAGGGGGAGTTCAGGGCACGCCGTGTCAGGCTCAATGGACGGTGAAATAGTGGTCCGGATTGGCCTGCATGTCCTTTGCATCGACATTGACGAGCGTCAGCGTGTCGCCATGGCCGAGGTCGATCACGACATTGCCACCGACCTGGGTGATGCGCGAAGCCAGATCGTCGGGGGAGGAAATGTCGAGGCCGTTGATGTGCTTCGAGATCTGCAGCAGGTCCTCGCCGGGGGTGAAGTCGAGGATGACGTCGTTGCCGCCGCCGCCATCGAAGACGAACAGGTCGTTGCCCTTGCCGCCGACCATGATGTCGTCGCCCTTGCCGCCGTTGAGGATGTCGTTTCCAGCACCGCCGAACAGGAAGTCGTTACCCTTGCCGCCCATCAGGATGTCGTTGCCGTCGCCACCATGGAGGATGTCGTCACCGTTGTCGCCGAACAGCATGTCGTCGCCGGGACCGCCGTTCAGGATATCGTTGCCGTTTCCGCCATAAAGGATGTCCGCTCCGTCGCCGCCGAACAGAGTGTCATTTCCATTGTCGCCAAACAGGACGTCATCGCCGCCATGCCCGTAGATGATGTCGTTTCCGTTGCCTCCTTTGACGAGATCATCGCCGCCAAGGGCGCGAATGATGTCGTCAAAGCGGGAGCCAAACAGGACGTCGTCATATGCGCCGCCTTCCAATGTGGCCATCTGCTTCTCCTCTTAGCCGTTTTGAACGCGCCTATCGTCGGTGGGATCCGAGGATTACGCGAGATCATTGTGCGGCGCAAAGAAGATATTCGCAACATGTGCAGAAGCATAAAATGATGATTTTTGATAAAAAATTGCTAAAGACAAGTAAATATCAGCAATTAAAACAGAAAATATATGAACAATAAAAGGATTGTAATTCTGTATTTCACGCAGTTTGTTTCAAAATTCAAACTAAATTCGGGCGTATTTGAACAGCGCTCCATGCTCCGCCGGTTCGTGTTCCGGCAGGCGCCGGAAGGCGAACAGGCAGCGTTGGGCATGGCCGGCATTTTCCGGCCTAACTCACGCCGAGTTGGGATCAATCTTCCCTGAAGGCGCGATTGAAGCTGTCGGTGACGGGAGAGACGAGGTAGTCGATCGCCCGGCGTGGCTTGTGCACGATCAGCACCTCCGCCGGCATGCCGGGATAGAGCCGCATGTCCGGGTTCGCCGCCAGCGAGTTCGGGTCGACCTGGGCTCGCGCGACGAAATAGGCCATGTTCGATTTTTCATCGACCGACTGGTCGGCGGCCACATAGATGACCTTGCCTGCCACGGGCAGATGCGAGCGCTGATTGTATGCCGTCAGCCGGATCTGCGCCTGCGAGCCGACGGCGATGCTGTCGATGTCGCGCGTGCTGACATGCATCTCGATGAGCAGCGGCTCGCTTTCCGGCACGATGTCGAGCAGCGCTTCGCCTGGTGTCACGGCACTTCCAGGCGTGCGCACGCGGATGTTGGTGACGATGCCAGCCTGCGGCGAGCGAATCTCGAGGCGGCGCAATACGTCCTTGGCACCGACAATTCTCTCCTCGACGTCAGCAAGCTCGAGGCGGGCTGTGGTGATTTCGCCGGCAATTTCCGACTGGAAGTCGCGTTCGATTCCCGTCAGCGCAAGTTCGGCGCCTGCCTCGGCCTTTTCGGCCTGGGCTCTCTGGCCGGCAAGCTCTCCGCGTCTTGCTGCGAGCTCGTTGAGCCGCGCATCGATCTCAATTAGCTTGGAGCGTTGGGCAAAGCCCTTGTCCACCAGCGTTGCGATGGCCGATCTCTGTTCGTTGATGAGGCCGATCTGCCGGTCGATTGCATCGACCTGGATGGTCAGGAACTTGGATCGCTCGGCATATTCCTCGATCGTCGTGCGCTGGATGCCGTTGCGCCCGGTCTTGGACTCCAGGCGCTTGTCGAAGAATGCGCGTTCGGCCGCCATGGCGTCTTGGATCGCAGCGTCGCTGCTGCCGGCAAATTCGTCGGGGAAGCCAATCACCTCGCTGCCAGCCTGTTCCGTCTTTAGTCGCGCCAGCTTGGCATTCAGGCCGATCCGCCGGCTCTCCAGGCCTTGCAGATCGGCGCGGGCCCGCGTGTCCTCAAGCATTATCAAGGGCTGGCCGGTCGCGACCTGGTCGCCTTCCTGCACCAGCACTCGGCTCAGCACGCCACCTTCGAAATGGCTGACCGTCTTGCGTTTCGAATCGACGACGACCGTGCCGCTAGCCACCGAGGCGCTGCTGAGGTCGGCGAAGAATGCCCAGCCGAGAAATCCGCCGAACGACACCAGGATCGTCGTCAACCCCGCAATGACGAGGCGACGGAGCGGCGAGCGGGCTCTGCCCTCGGCCATCTCCAGCTCCATCGCGCTTGTGGGCAGCGGCGGCCGTGGCTGATGGTTCGCGATTGCGGGCCTGCTGACAGGCTGGATCTCGGCCCGTGCCGACGATGTCGATTTGTGCATCATGATGCCACCACCTCGCGCGACGGTTGGGCTGACCTCATCGAGGCGACCACATCAGTGCGCTCCCCGAACTGGGTGATGCGTCCATTTTCAAGGACGAGCAGCTTGTCGGCGACTTCCATGATCGTCGGCCTGTGGGCGATCATCACGACAATGGCGCCGTCGTCCCTGGCCTTTTCGATCGCACGGACGAGCGCGCGCTCGCCGACGGCATCGAGATTGGCGTTGGGCTCATCCAGCACGATCAGCCGGGGACGGTCGTAGAGGCAGCGGGCAAGCGCGATGCGCTGCTTCTGTCCGCCCGACAGGGTCAGTTGGCCGTCGCCGACCGGCGTGTCGTAGCCAAGGGGCAGGCGGCCGATCATGTCGTGGACGTCCGCCAGCCGTGCGGCCTCGAGTACCCTGTGCGGGTCGCTGTCTTCCATTCGCGAGATGTTGTCCCGGATCGTCCCTTCAAGCAGCGAAACCGATTGTGGAAGATAACCGACCACCCGGCCAAACGAGCCGCGCTCCCAGAGATAGACATTGTTGCCATCGAGAAAGATGCCGCCCGACGTCGGCTTGAGCACGCCGACCAGCAGCCGCGCCAAGGTCGATTTGCCCGCTGCGGAGGGGCCGACCAAGCCCAGCACCTCGCCGGGGGAAAGGGAGAAGGAAATGCCCTTTATGATTGGCACGTCCATACCGGGCGCAGCGTAGACCAGCTTGTCGACGACGAGGTCGCCATGTGCATGTGGCGTCGGCATCGCCTGGCGCACCGCCAGGTCCTCGTTCAGGCTTGCCTCGAGCCGCCGCCAGCCGGCAATCGCCAGGACCCATTGCCGCCAGTTCTCGATGATGGAATCGAAGGGCACCAGCAGCCGGCCAACAAGGATGCTTGCCGCCATCATGGCGCCGGGGCTGACTTCCTGTTTTAGCACCAGCAGCGCGCCTGCCGCGAGTGTTACGACCTGAATCACGTAGCGGAGCACGCGGGTGATCGCCGACATCGCCCTGCTTCTGCTGCCGCTGCTTTCGAGCGCTTCCAGCGCATGCATCTGTGCGCCGCGCCATCGCCGAGCCAGCGCCGGCAACATGCCCATCGCCTCGATCGCCTCAGCGTGACGAAGCGATCCGGCAATTTTCGACACCGACTCAGTGTTGGTCTGGCTTGCCTCTTTCATCAGCTGGCGCGTGAGCAGGTCTGTAACGACACCGCAGCCCAGCAGCAGCGCCACCGAAATCGCGCCGACCATGCCGAAAAGGGGATGCAGCAGGAACAGTGCGCCCAGGAAGATCGGCGACCAGGCGGCATCGAGAGGTGCGCTGACGGCCGACGAAGTGAGGAAGCCGCGCAGCTCCGTCAGATCGCGCAGCGACTGGCTTGCGCGCGAAACCCCCTGGTCGACGGAGGCCTGAACCGCAGCCGCCAGCAGCGGCAGGTTCAGCCATCGCGTCACCGCACTCGCCATCGCCTGGAACGACATGGCACGGATGAACTCGAGCACGCCGTAGATTACCAGCGCGCCGACCGCCAGAACCGTCAGCATGACGAGGGAATCGATGCTCTGGCTGTTTAGCACCCGGTCGTGTACCTGCAGCATGAACAGCGGCATCGTCAGCTGAAGCAGGTTGATGCAGGCGCTCAGCAAGGCCGCATAAAGGAGCGTCACGCCAAATACACGCCTTGCCTGCAGGACGAGCAACCTCGGATTGAGTGTCCCGTTTTGGGTGGCAGCTGCCCCATTTTGGGTCTTGCCAACTGGCTTTTTTCGAACAGTATCGAACATGGGCGATTTGGCCTGGGGCTTACGTGTTTCGTGATTTGAGGTTATTATCTGCATCTCATGCAGAGCATATTGCAACATCGCTGTCGTCAGTGTGACACAAAAAATATAACACTCTCAAGGGCGGGAATCCGGGGTGGGACGTTGTTGAATTTTACTTCAAGTTTTGAAGTAAATTACAAAAATAGGAGAGAGGGATGACACAAGGACTTCTCTACCCATCCATGGGTCTGGAAGACGTTGTATTAATGCGGAACGGAGGCGACAGGCTGCACGTCGCCCCTGACCAGCCGCGACGCGATCAGCCTCAGCGCGAGCAACAGCTCAGCGATGCTCCGCAGGTCTCGTGTTTCGACCTGGCTCGGCTGCTCGAGCGATCCAGCCGGCGCTTCTCTGGCCTGGTGAGCGCGGAGCTTACGCGGCTGGGCGTCGACGACATCGGTCCTGCCCAGGTGATGGTTCTGCTGGCCATCGGCGACACCGAGCTCTCGGTCGGCGAACTGCTCGATCGCGGCAACTATGTCGGCTCGAACATCTCGTACTACCTGAAGCAGTTGACCGATGGCGACTACATCGATCGGGTCACCTCCCAGCGCGACAAACGCTCGGCTCGAATCAGGCTGACGGAGAGGGGCAGGCAACTCTGCGCCGATCTGCGGGAAGCGGCGAAGGCCTTTGAACGGGCATTTTGCGGGGAGCAGGACCTGAGGGATCTCGCAACCGCCTTCCAGGCGCTGCACCGGCTCGAGCTGGTGTGGGCCAATGCCGCGCGCTACGGCGTTTGATGTGCGGCTGAGGGTCGGTTCCTCGTCGCAGGCTGGCTGAACGTCATGCACGTAGCCTTCGTGCATCGGCGTGGCTTTGGCCAGTTCGCCGCCCTCGCTGCGCATCTGGCGCAGGCCGGAAACGAGGTGAGCCTGGTAACTGAGGCCGTGGATCAGCGGATTCCGTCGGTGCGTGTCGTGCGCCACCGGTCGGAGCCGGGCCCGCGGGCGCATCCGCAGATGGCCCGCCATCTCGGCATACCCGATCACCATGCCCGGATCGGCCATCGCGTCGCCGAGACGTTCGACGCGATGGCGCGCCAGGGTCAAAGCCCTGACATCGTCATCGGCCACATCGGCTGGGGCAGCATGATGTTCGTGAAGGACGTGCTGCCACATGTGCCGGCACTCGGCTACTGCGAATTCTTCTATCGGGCAGATGGAGCGGATATCGGATTTGCCCCGGACAGCCAGCCCGACCTCGAAACGCGCAAGCGGATCAGGCTTCGCAACATGGCGCAGCTCATTTCGCTTGAGGCGCTTGAGGGTGGCATAAGTCCGACCCAGTGGCAGAGGGGTCTTTATCCGGCGGATGCGCAAGCGCGCATCACCGTGTGTCACGAGGGGATAGATACGCAGCGTATGCGTCCCGATCCGATCGCCTCCCTGAAGCTGCCGGACGGACGCGTGCTCAAGGCCGGCAACCCTCCCATCGTCACCTTTGTTGCGCGCGACCTTGAGCCCTACCGTGGCTTTCCGCAGGCACTGGAGGCGGCGTCCAAGGTCATCCGCAAACACCCCGACGCCCTGTTCGTCTTCGTCGGCGGCAACGGCGTGAGTTACGGCGCGCCGGCTCCCGGCGGGGTATCGTGGAAGGAGCATCTGCTCGCGTCGCTGGATCTTCCGGAGGGCAGGGTGATTTTCCCAGGCCCGGTTCCGTATGCGGTCTTGCGTCAGCTCTTCCAGATTTCCGCGGCCCACCTCTATCTGACCTACCCGTTCGTCCTTTCCTGGTCGGTCCTCGAGGCGATGGCCTGTGGTGCGCTTGTCATTGGTTCCGATACCGCTCCCGTCCGCGAGGTCATCAGCTCGGGCCGCAACGGCATCCTGGTGCCGTTCTTCGATACGGACGCTCTTGCCGAGTCGATCCTCGATGTCCTGAAGAGTCCCGACGGCTTCTCCGACCTCAGGATCGCCGCGCGCCGGACGATCGAGCAGCGCTTCAGGCTGGGTGAGTGCATCGCCAGTCAGGCTGGCCTGATTGCGAAAATGACGGGATAGACCTTGCTCCTGTTCTTGAAGTTCGGATTGTGTGATTATTACTTCAATTTTTGAAGTATAGTTGGAAGTAAATTCCTAATTTTTATTATTGTCCGCAGCTTCGATTGTTGCTACGTGTCTCTTCGAATGATTGCCAATGATTTTCGTATCTGAGTAAATTCAGATTTCGAATTATATTGTTTTTATTGAGGGTGATGCGTGCAAATGTTGATGTCTTCTGGCGGGAAGCAATCGACGGCGAGTATAAAACTGATTGCCGCGTCGGATATTGACCGGGACAATCTTCAAAAGGCTGGAATTGACCATCTCGTCGTCTTTCTCGGCGACGGCATTCGCTCGCAGCCAATCCTCAAGAACACCTTTCCTCTCATTGCCGTAGCCTTTTCGGACGAGGCTGAAGCTGATCTGAAGGATGGTCTCGTTGCGCTCAGGCGGCTTGCAACGGTGCCGGAAGTCCCCATTCAGCGGCTCGATGCCCGAAACGGGGCCGAGATGTGCGCGCTCATTGTTGCGCTGGCCGAGGGTGGGTTGGGGCGGCTGTCGCGGTTCACCGCCTCAATGTCCTCAGAACTCGCCATGCTTCGTCGGGAGCGTGAAGTGCTGTTCGAAAACTACCGCGCGCTCGAAGACGCATTCCAGGCGCGCAACTGGGAGCCGACGACGGAAGTTTTCGGTCACGACCCATACGTCGACCCCAAAGACGAAGGCATCGGCCAGTTGCTGTCGAGCGCCTATGTCGAGCAGCTTCTGCCTGTCTCCAGCCAGGGCGTCGCCGGCATCGCCCTTCATCTCCATTCGGTGCCGAAGGATGGTGCTGAACTGGTCGTCACGATGAGTTATGTCGAGAGCCGAGAGGGCGTGGCCGAGTGGAGCGTTCCCGCCTCGAAGCTCGTCGCGAGCTGGAATTTCTTCTCGCTGCCCCGAGCTTGTGGATTGGGGGCGAAGACATTGCGGCTGCGGGTGTCGACCACGGGCCACGAGATGATCGGGCTGTCGCTCGGTTTCCCGATTGCCAGCGAGCGCTACACGGCGCGGACGGAAACGTCGCATCCCGACCTCGATTTCAGGCCGCTGGCATTCCGCGTGTTCACGGGACTGCCCGGTGTCAAGCCGGCCCGCATGCCCAATATGATTGCGCCCACCGATCTGCTCGACGGCCAGTTCATCGAAGATTATCGCCTGGCGCCGGATCTCTTGAGCCGCATCGTCGATGTTTCGGTCTCTCCTGTAGTCCCCGAGTTCCAGACCGTCCGCTTCCTCGAGCATGAGCACGCGGTTGTGTGCCATCCGCTGCCGAGCGGAATTTCCGCCGGCGCCGTCAGCCGCGCGGTTGAGCCTGGCACCATTTCGTTCTCGGCGAATGCTGTGATCGACCATCCGGAAGGCGCTCCGGCGGCCGTCAGTTTCCTGCTTGCCCCGGCAAATGCCAACGCTCGCTCCGAAGTGGCGGAGCTGGTGCGTACCGGTTCGGCAAAACCGTCGGCCTTTTTCAGCGGCTGGCGCGAGGTCGGCCCCGATCAGTCAATCAACATCAACATGCACATGGACGAACCGGTGCGTGCGCATATGGATCTGATGATCCTGAGTCGCGCCGTCACCGGTTCGGTCGATTTCTCCTGGCTCAAGGTATCGGGCTTCCGGCTGGTCAAGCAGTCGGGGGAGGCGATCAATGCCCGCCGGTAAGCACGATCTGATTGTCGTGGCGATGCCGCTTTACGGCCATGCCGCGCTGGCCATGGAGGCGCTGGAATCCGTCCTGGCTTCGACTGTTGCCAATTGCCGGATCGCCATTGTCGTGTCGGTCGACGGCGACCCGCGGCACGAGGCTTTCGACCTGCTGCTGCTTTATGCAGCCAGCCATCCGCAGATACATGTGGTGTTCGGCCCCAATGCGGGGCCGGGCGGGGCGCGCAATCGCGCGATCGACTACGTGCTTGAAAACCTGCCTGAGGCCAAGGCGCTCTATCTGCTCGATGCCGACAACAGGGTCTTGCCGGGCACCATCGAGACGCTCTACGAGCAACTGCTCACAAGCGGCTGCGGCTGGGTCTACACCAACATCGACACCTTCTCGGTGAACTGGCGCGCGCACTACGGCAACCGCTATTCGCGGCTTGTCCACTGTATCACCGACAACATCTGCGACACCGGCTCGATGATCTCCATCGACGTCTTCCTGGCCGGCGTGCGCTTCAACGACGACCGGCAGAACGGCTTCGAGGATTGGGAGTTCTGGCTTTCCTGCATCGAACATGGGTTCGTCGGCGTCCCCTCGCACGACACCACCTTCGAATATCGGTTGCGGGCTGAAAGCCGCTTCAAGGAAGCCAATCGCGAACGTGCCACTTCGGTCAGCTTCCTGAGGAAGCGCCACAAGGCGCTTTTCCAGCGTCCGATGCTGGTCGAATTCGAGCATGAGGAATGCCCGCGCTATCTATTCGCGCGCACCGAAGATGCGGCCATCTCATTCTTCACCGACCCGACCAAGCCGCCGAAGATGCTTCGCCTCGACGACATCATCCCGGATTTCTGGGCTAGCATCGGCGAACCCGACAACGTCCACTTCCCGCCTTTCCTGATCGCCGGCAGCGGCGCGACGCTCGACCTTTTGCGACGGTCGCGCATGTTGCCCAATGTGCTTTGCCACCTGGAGCGCTTGAGTGAGAAGGCGAACATCGTCTTCGTCCAACTCGGCAACGATGCGACGCAGCGCAAGATCGAACCGGTGATCCTGGAGTCGGGCACCTCCCAGGCTGCTTCTCCGGACCTCATCTTCATTCCGACGTCGCTCGTGCGTGACGTGATCCAGAACAACGCGCTCGACTGGTTCGCCTCGATCGGCAACCAGCAAGTCTGGCCCACCTCGGCCGTGCTGAAGGTGCGGTTCCCGTTCCCGAGGAGCCGGCCGCGGCGGTCGCTGATCACGCCCCAGCAGGTGATGATCAACTGCGTCAACGCCATTGCAACGAGCCCGTTGCGCCAGACAGCCGGTGCGCGCTGGACATGGCGGCCGGCGCGGCTTGTGCCTTTCGCCGATTTGTACAAGTCGCTGCGCAAGGAGATCGGCGGCTCACCCGTCCTGCCGCTCGGCCACAGTGACGGCAAGCGCACTGCTGCGCTGCTCGTGCCCAATGCCTCGTTCGGCGGTGCCGAGAAGGTGGTCTATGCGGCTGCGCGCGAGCTGAAGAAGGCCGGGTTCGAGACCCATCTTTTCGTGCTCGGCACCCAGCGCATGGACGTCATCGACGAGTTCGATGCTAGCTTCGATCACATCCATTTCTGGAATGAGGGCATTCCGGCCTGGGGAGGTTCGGGCCAGTTCCTTGGCCAGGACTTCATCGCCGAGCACCACGACGTCGACTGGGGCGCGCTGAAGGGCCAGCTCTCGGGCTTCGACCTTGTCATCAACAACCACGTCATGTCGGTTCATCCGCTGATCGCGCGGCTGCGCTCGGAGGGAACGCGCACCGCCTGCTATCTGCACGTCGTCGACAACACCTCGTTCAAGCGACCGGCCGGCCAGCCCTTCGCGGCAATCGCCCATGAACATTGCTACGACTCTTTCCTGACGTGCTCGGAGCAGCTCAAGATCTACCTTCGCAGTTTCGGCGTGCCTCTCGAAAAGGTCTTCGCCGTGGCCAATGGCGCGAGCTTTTCGGTGCCTCCCAAGGCGCTTGCCGAAGTGGTGTCGGCAAGACGGGGAGAGCGCAAGGACGATCGGCTCCGCATCCTCTATATGGGACGGTTCGACCAGCAAAAGGGCATCGACCGCCTTGCTGCGACGATCGCAGAGCTGCACGCCGCGCGCGTTCCCGTCGAAATCAGGGCGATCGGAGGCGAGATTCTCGCCGATTCCGCCGTTTCCTGGACTGAGCAGCTGAAGGACCTCGGCGTCGACGTGCACCCGCCCGTCTTCGCCAGCAAGGAACTGATCAAGGCGCTGGGCTGGGCCGACGTGCTGGTCATGCCCTCGCGGTGGGAAGGCGCTCCCTTGATGATTGCTGAAGCCCAGCAACTCGGCTGCGTTCCCATCGCCACCGGCGTCGGTGCCGTGGGCGAACTCATCATCCATGGCGAAGACGGCATCCTCATCGATGCCGACGTCGATTCCCAGGTGGTGCGGCAGATGGTCGGGGTGATCGAGGAAGTTGCCCGCGATCGCCGCAAGCTCGTTCCGCTCATGGAGGGCTGCCTCAACTCGGCGGCTCGAAGGTCGTGGACAAGTTCATTTTCGGAATTCCTCGGTTGGTGTGACGGCGCGGTGAACAATTCATCGCTGTCGCGCGCATCGATCATGCGCCGGCCAGAGGCGGCCGACGTTGAGGTCGCGGCGGCGGGCTGAAGCGCGTCCACCAGTTCTATCAAGCAGAAAGGTCTAGTTGTATGCGTCCAAGGATCCTCGTGACGGGCATTCCTGGCCACTATTCGCGCCTTGCAAACGGCGCCAACGGATTGGCCGTCTCCTATTCGGAACGGCAGAAGCAACCCGAGTCGAAGGACGAGTTCCTCCAGGAATTGCGCAACATCAGCAACACCGGCAACTACCTGATCGGCGAGGGTGCTTTGCGCGCGCTGGCGCCCCATGCCAAGCAGGTGCCGTTCTGGCATCTCTACAATTGCAGCCGCAACGGGGAGGGCTTCGACCAGTTCAATTCCAGCTTCGACATCTGCGTCTTCACCTGCGCCAACTTGCTGCGCAAGGGCCTGTCCGCCGACGCGGAAGCTGAGGTGTTGAGCAAGCTCAAGATGCCGATCGTCATGCTCGGCATCGGTCAGCAGAACCGCAAGGACCTCGAAAATGCGCTGCCCGAGGGCACGAAGCGGCTCTTGAGCATCCTCAAGGAGCGGGAGCACTATTTCCTGACGCGCGGTTTTGAAACCACGGGTTTCCTGAAGGACCAGGGTTTCTCCAACGTCCAGCCGACCGGCTGCCCATCCGTCTATTTCATGCCCGACAACATGCGCCGGTCGCTGAGGAAGCTGCCCGGCGTGCAGGTCGGCAAGGCGCGGACCATCTTCTCGGGCTACCTCGGCGGCAACCAGGACGCGATCATCGACGCCAACGCGCTGGAGCCGCAGGATTCGGTTCCCCAATATGTCGTCCAGGACGAGTTCCTGCATTTCGACATGAGGGTGGAGCCGAATGCCGAAGGGCGCGTCTACGACTCGTCCTCCGGAAAGATGATCGGCGATCTCGCCTATCCAGGCACCGATCGGCTCAAGAAGCCGTTCGAAGTGCGCACCTTCTTCGATAACAACCAATGGCGCGCCTGGGCCTCGTCGATGGACTTCAATTTCGGCCGCAGGTTCCATGGCTCGATCATTGCCATGCAGGCAGGGGTGCCGAGCCTCATGGTGGCGGTGGACGACCGCATGCGCGAAATGCTGGGCTTCACCGGCTTGCCGTCCATCGACGCAACCGATGTCGACAAGGCCGAAAACCGGGCCGAGTTTGTCGCCGATCATCTGGCCGGTCTCAACGCGTCCGAACTGGTCGACCGCTACTCCGATCGCGAACGCAACTTCCGCACGGCGTTGCGCGAGATCGGCATCGGCCATTAGCCGCCCCAAAAGTCTCAGGCACTATTTCAGGGAACATCATGCGCATCCTGCTTACGGGCATCCCATCATATCTGCAGCGAACCGTGGCGAGCGTGTCCGGGGCGGAGGTTCGCCACAGGCCCTATTTCGACGACATCCGCACCAAGGCGGATCTGATCGAGCAGGTCAGGAAAATCGCCAACACCGGCAACTATCTGATCGGGGAGGGCGCGGCCTACAGCCTGAAGGCGCATGACGTGACTTATGTGCCGTTCTGGCACCTTGCCCGCAGCTGCGATTCGGCGGAGGCCTACGAGCGCCTGAACCAGGAGTTCGACATCTGCGTCTTCGCCTCTGCAAACTTGCTCCGGCCGGGCTACTCCGCAGATCTGGAAGCGGAAGTGTTCGAGAGGCTGAAGATGCCGGTCGTGGTCATGGGCATCGGCATTCAACGCAAGGAAGGCCTCAAGGAGAACCTGCCTGCCGGCACCCTCAAATTCCTCGATGTCCTCAAGCGCAAGGAGAGCTTCTTCCTGACGCGCGGCTATTTCACTGCCGAGTTCCTGAGGGAGCAGGGCATGAAGTTCGTGAAGCCGACAGGCTGCCCGTCGCTTTATTTCAACCCGGCGGGGATGCAGCGCTCGCTGGGCGCCCTCGCCAATCCCGATCTGGCGAACGCCCAGAAAATCGCCTTCGGCGGTTATCTCGGCAGCGTTGCCGATACGATCGTCGACGCGCATGCGCTGCTCAAGCCGACAAGCGTCGCAAGCTATGTCATCCAGGACGAGGTGATCGCCTATAATCTGTCCTTGTCCGGTGACGATCACGCGCCGGTCTATGACAAGGCCAGCGGCCGCATTACCGGGGCGACCTCCTACAAGCATTCCGAAAAGTGGCAGCGGGACCATGAGCTCGTGGTCTTCTTCGACACGAACCAGTGGCGAAGCTGGATCGCCACCCGAGATCTCTGCTTCGGCCGCCGATTCCATGGCTGCATCATCGGCATGCAGGCCGGGGTGCCGGCGCTCATGATCGCCGTCGACGACCGCATGCGGGAAATGCTGGAATTCGTCGGCTTCCCCTACATGGAAGCGGCGACGTGGAACCGCGAGGTCGACAAGAAGGCCTATCTCGCCAACTTCCTTTCCAAGATCGATACGCAGGCCGTGACCGACCGCTACTCGGCCTGCGAAGCCAATTTCCGAAGCGCACTTAGCCATGTGGGCCTGTAGTTTCAGTCCAAGGAGAAGGCCAATCAGGCTTCTGCTTGGCCTGCTGCTGGCTGTCTGGGGCGTCGCCGCAGCGCCGGTTGCCGATGCCGGCGAGACGCAAGGCGCCCGCATCGGGGTCAACCGAATGAATCTCGCCTGGCTGTCGAAAGACGGCCAGGAGAGGGTGCTTGCGGAGATGGCGGCAAACGGCATCACCCACGCCCGTCTTTCGCTGTCGCGACCGATCAACAAGAGCATCGAGGCCCTCGAGATTGCAAACGGCCTTGGAATGCGGGTTCTTCTCGAGATCCAGCTGACGAACAAGAGCTACTATCCAGAGACGGCTCGCCCCCGCAGCGGCTTCGGCCGCATCTGGGATGTCAACCGGCTCTCGGAACTCGACCTTGACCTGTACCGCACGGGATTGCGCGACGCCCTCAGCCGCATCGATGCCCTGGGCATTCGTCTGGAGGCGGTCGAGCCTGGAAACGAGATCAACTTCAGCGCCTACAATGGTGACCTCCTTGTCTATCATCGCCCTGGCGAACCGACCCCGCGCAGCATCGCCGACCTGGCGGGCCGGGCGGCCTTCGAACAGGGGCTCGACAAGTATCTGGAGGCGGTGAAGGTCACCCGCGAAGAGGTGCGGCGTACCGTTCACAGCAGCGACGCCGCCATCATCTCGGCGGGTCTGTCCGACCTGAGCGCCGGCTGGGCCGACAGGAGAGGCATGGAGCGGCTCGATCCGCACGAGGTCATTGCGCTGCTGCGCAAACGTGGCCTCGACAGCCTGGTCGATGCCTACGGCATCCACGTCTATCCGGGACAGAAGCCGGCGCCGGCCCTTTCGACACAGGTGAGGCGCATCCTCGACTTCTGCGGCACGGACAATGATGGCCGGCCCTGCTGGGTGACGGAATGGGGGATCGCGAATACGGCGCGCGACTGCCCCGTAGACGACCGGAAGCGTGAAGATGCCGTGCGGACCGTGCGCACGGTCTTCCAGCAGCTGATGGACGAAGGGCGGCTGACGGCGGCCTACTACTACGATTGGGATACCGAGAATTCATACAGCCTGTGGCGTTGCGGCCGGCTGAGCCCTGCGGGGGCGCTGGCCGTCGCACCGGCCGGAGCCAAGGAGCCGCGGGCCGTTGCGCCTTGAGCGGAGCATGCTTCGGCAGGCGGAAAATTTAATGTAGCGGCAATGCGTATTGCCGGAGTATTCCAAAATTCAGGAACAGGACTTGCTTATCTATTCCGACGAAAACCTAGAGGTGTTTCACAGACCGGGATCGTCGGGCTATGTTCTTGCAACATTCAACGAAATGGAGATGCAGGCAAACGGCAGCCGCTTCTGGGGACAGCGGTTTTGCGAGAAGGCTGACATCGCCGCTCTCGGCTTCATCAGCCGGCGGCCCAACTGGTTCCCGGCGGCGAGCATGGTGAAAGCGAGCGCTGCTGTCGCGCCAATCCTGCGGCAGGCAACCGAACGCATCCTCTACGGCCACTCTCAGGGTGGCTACGCGGCACTCCGCTTCCGGCGGCTTCTTGATGCCGATGTCGTGATCGCCTTCTGTCCGCAGATTTCCATCGATCCCAAGACTGTCCCCTTCGACGGCCGCTTCACGCGCCACTTCGCGCCCTCGCTTCATGACGGCATGGAGATCGCGCCCGAGCACGCGGCCGGCCGCGCCTATGTTTTCCATGATCCGTTTCATGCCGTCGATCGCGAACACGCGGAGCGGATCGCGGCACGGCAGGAACGTACACGGCTTGTCCCGGTGCACATGACCGGCCACGGCACCATCAGGGCCTTCACCAGGACGGCGCGCGCGCTTGCGCTCATCGAAGCCTGCCGGGCCGACGATGCGTCAGGCCTGCGCGGTCTCGTTCGCGTAGCTAGGATCGAAGCCGCCATGCGGCCTTATCAGATCGCGCTCACCGCAATTGTCCGTCATCCCGCCTGGGCCGACCGGCTTTACGAACGGTTCGCCGAGACGTTCTCGCCGGTGCAGCGGGGCAACTACCTCTACCACCGGGCCAACAAGCACATCCGCGACGGCGAACTGGCGACCGCGCGCAACATGCTTGTCGAAGCGCTGGCCCTTCAACCCGGCAATGCCGGGCCAGCCCGTCGCCTGCAGGAACTCGACGCCCGCATCGCCCGCACGAGCGAGTCGGTGACGGCGTCGTAACTTACCTTGAGGGATTGGGCTTACCGGTGCCCACCACCCTCAGCGAAGGTTGCGGCCTGCGGTGGCGGGGGCCGGAAGTGCCGCGAGGCAAATGCTCGGTGATCTCGAAATGAGCCACGCTGGTTGCCAGCGCTGACGCTTCCTCGGCAAGCGCGTGCGATGCGGCGGTCGATTCCTCGACCATGGCGGCGTTCTGCTGCGTCACCTGGTCGAGCTGGTTTACCGCGTTGTTGATGCCCGAAAGGCCCACCGACTGCTCCTTGGCCGAATTGGCGATCTCGGCCACCAGTTCGCTGATCTCGGTCACCTTGCCGGTCAGCACTTCGAGCACATCGCCGGTCTGGCCGACCAGCCGCACGCCGGCGGCGACGCGTTCGCCCGAGGACGCGATCAGCGCCTTGATCTCGCGTGCGGCGTCCGCCGAGCGCAGCGCCAGGCTGCGCACCTCGGCGGCAACGACCGCAAAGCCCTTGCCGGCGTCGCCTGCGCGAGCCGCCTCGACGCCCGCGTTGAGCGCCAGGAGGTTGGTCTGGAAGGCGATGTCGTCGATGACCGAGACGATCTGTCCGATCTGCCTGGCCGAGCTGTCGATGTCGCCCATGGCAACGATCATGTCCCGCATCGCCTGGCTGCTCGACTGGGCGCTTGACCGGGCGTCCTGCGCCACGCCATCCGCCCGGGTCGCGCCGTTGGTCGTCTGCGCGGTGGTCTGCGAGATCTCTTCGAGAGCGGCGGCAGTCTCTTCCAGGCTGGCCGCCTGGTGTTCGGTCCGCCGCGCCAGGTCGTCGGCAGCCTGGACAAGCTGGGCCGAACCGTCGCGGATCGCGCCGGCATTGCCGTGAATGCGGCCGACAGCCTCCTCGAGCAGCTCCATGGCGCGGTTGAAGTCGGTCTTGATCTGCTCGTAGTTCGATGCGTCGAGGCCCTCGATCCGGTGGCTGAGCCGGCCCTTGGCGAGCTGGTCGATGGCCTCGGCCAGCGAGGCGAGTGCGTTGCGCTGCTCCTTTTCCGCCGCCTCGCGGGCGGCCTCGGCAGCAAGGCGGCGCTGCTCCGATGTTTCGAGATAGGTCGAGATCACCAGCTCCATGTCGAACAGCGAGGCCTTGAGCAGGGCGCTCAGCGCCTGGCTCGCCCGCACCAGCCCCGGCGCCTGGATACCCAGGCCCTTCGGCCAGAATTGCTCGAGGATGACCGACACCAACTGGTCGATGATCAGCGTGTAGCCGCCGACATACCAGCGTGGCTCGAGCCCGATATCGGCGTGGATACGACCGATCCGCTGTGCGGACTGGGCATAGTCGTCGCCGAAGTCGCCGGCCGCGATGGCGCTCCAGTGCTTGATCTGGCGTCCGCCGGCGACCTGCATCTTCTCGCGTCCGCCGCTGCCGATGCCGAAGAAGCGGCGCGCCTCTTCGAATTCGGCGATATGGCCGTAGAAGGTTTCCATCACCTTGGGCAAAGCCGCCTCGATTGCCGGCCGGACGGCGTTCAGGGCCTCGTGCGCTTCGGCGTCGAAACGGACGAAGGCAAGGCGGCGGGCGATTGCGGCGTCCGGGGTGATGGCGTGATCGGACATTTTTCTTCCTTTGGGGTGGCCGGCGGCCGGGCGCTTGCGCGATCTCGCTGCCGGCGAATGCTGAACCGCTGGCTAGGCCCCAAATGGTTCATTTTCGGTTTCCGCCAACACATTGAAATCACATGCGAAATATTGACGCGCCAGCAATGGTTGTCGGGCTGTGCGGGTGCTCACCTTATGCTGGAAGGATTGTGCTGCCGCAGGCGCGCCCATGCACTGGCCGTTGCGCCGTTCGCTGCGGCTGCCTATCTCTGCTCGGCCATGTCCGACCAAGCAGCCGAAATCCCCGCATCCGAACCGTCGCCCGCCCGCGGCGACGTCCGTACCGCCTACAAGACCGATATCGTGGTCATCGGTGCGGGGCAGGCAGGGCTTTCCACCGCCTACAATCTGAGAAAGCTCGGCCTTGAGCCCGGGCGCAACTTCGTCGTCCTCGACAAGTCATCAGGGGCAGGCGGCGCCTGGCAATATCGCTGGCCATCGTTGACGCTGTCGACCGTCAACCGCATCCACGACCTGCCTGGTATGCAGTTCGCCGACGTCGTCGAGGAAGGCGCCACCGAGGTCAGGGCATCGGTCGCCGTGCCGAAATATTTCGCCGCCTACGAGCGCGAGTTCGGCCTGCCGGTCTACCGGCCGGTGACGGTCAAGGTTGTCTGCGACCGTGGCGAGCGGCTGCGCGTCGAGACCGACCGCGAGACCTTCTCGGCCCGCGGCATCGTCAACGCCACCGGCACCTGGGAAACGCCCATCATACCCGACTATCCCGGGGCCGAGCGCTTCAGGGGGCGGCAGCTTCACACCCGCGACTATCGCAACGCCCAGGAGTTCGCCGGTCTGCATGTCGTCATCGTCGGCGGCGGCATCTCGGCGCTGCAATTGCTCGACGAGATTTCGCGCGTCGCGTCGACCACCTGGGTCACGCGCCGCGAGCCACAGTTCCGCGACCGCCCGTTCACGTCGGAGGACGGTCGCGCCGCCGTCGCCCTCGTCGAGGACAGGGTACGGCACGGGCTCGTCCCCGGCTCGGTCGTGTCGGTCACCGGCATCCCGTGGACACCGGCGCTCAAGGCCGCCCGCGAGCGCGGCGTGCTCAATCGCCTGCCAATGTTCAGCGAAATCACCGAAGACGGCGTGCGCTGGGCCGATGGCAGCGAGCAGCGCGCCGACGTGATCTTGTGGAACACCGGCTTCCGCAGTTCGCTCGACCATTTGGCGCCGCTGCAGATCCGCGAGGAGGGCGGCGGCATCACCATGTCCGGCCGCCTTGCGACACAGGTCGCCGGCGACCCACGCATCCATCTGGTCGGCTACGGTCCCTCTGCCTCGACCATCGGCGCCAACCGAGCTGGCGCCGCCGCTGCGCGCGAACTTGCCACCCATCTCGGGCTCGCCTGAGCAGCAAGGCATCCAGGGGGCGGCATCATTCCAGCAATGATTGGCATCGCTGGTAGTCCGGCCTCTTGTCGCCCTGCCAACCGCCGACCTTTACTTCGGCACGCGAGCAACTACGTTTGGCGCCATATCCACCGGGGCCGGTCCATCGCATGTCCGACACGCGTTCTATCGGCCCTCTCGTCCTGTTCGTTGCCATTTTTGCCGCAGGCTGGACCGCTTCAGTTGTCCTGGTCTGGCAGCTTGGTCTGCTCCCTGAGCCGGCCCGTCCCTGGTATCGCACCCTTTATTGGTGTGTTGCGGTCATCGTCTGGCTGTGGTGGCAGCGCCCGCAAGAACCCGGGAACTGGCTCGGCCTGGCCCCGGTCACCGCGCGCGTCGGCGCATTCACTGCCTTGGCCTTTGCCATTGTGCTGGGCTGGAACGTGCTGCGCGTGCGCGCCGTCGGCTCCACTGGCCAGCTGGCGGCCCTGCCGCCAGCTGAATATGGCTGGGTCGTCGTCGCTGCAGCCGTTGAAGAACTGGTGTTCAGGGGCATCATCCAGACCCGGTTGGTTCGGTATTGGCGCCCTGTCTCGGCCATCGGCGTCACCTCAGTCGCTTTCCTTGGTATCCATTTTCCGGGGTGGGTGCTGCTGCCGGCCATGCCTGACGCCACGACAATGACCTCGGTCTTTCTCATCGGCGCGGCCTGCGGGTGGCTGCGCCATTGGACCGGCAGCCTGTGGCCAGCTATAGCTGCCCACGTTGCGAATAATTTCGGCGCGTTGCTCTAGCCCACGGACAGGCTCGTTCCTGCCAGCAGGCCGCATCCATTTGCTTTTCGACTGTTGACCTCAATAGCGCTTGAGGTTCTACAGACCGTGTCGGCTCGAAAAAAATGGAAAGGCCGACATGAACTTCGATCTTGAACAGCCGGCTGCCGTGGCCGGCACTGCGACCGCAGCGGTTGCGACCAAACCCGCCGGCTGGGTCGATCTCTTCAATGGCAGGCACGGCATCTACACCTTTGCGCTCGCCGGCGGCGTCACGCTGCACGCCGTCAACATGTACATCGCAACGACGGCAATGCCGTCGGTCATCGCCGACATAGGCGGGCTCGATTTCTACGCCTGGACAACGACCCTGTTCGTGGTCGCCTCGATCCTCGGCTCGGCGCTGACGGCCAAGCTGCTCAACGCTAGCGGCCCACGCGGCGCCTATGTTCTGGCCACCTCCATCTTCGCTCTGGGCACGCTCACTTGTGCGCTCGCGCCCAGTATGCCTGTGATGCTCGTCGGCCGCGCCATCCAGGGTCTCGGCGGCGGCTTCCTGTTCGCACTTGCCTACGCCTTGACCCGCATTGTCCTGCCGGAGCATCTTTGGGCACGGGCCATCGGCCTCACCTCGGCCATGTTCGGTGTTGCCACGCTGGTCGGCCCTGCGATTGGCGGCATCTTTGCCGAGTATGGCGCATGGCGGCTGGCCTTTTCCTCCCTGCTGCCGTTCTGCCTCGCCTTCGCCGTCGTCGCCTACGTCACCTTGCCGAAGAAGAGCTGGGACACCAACGAACGCGTCGCTGTGCCGTTCCTGCAACTCGTCATGCTCACCGTGGCCGTGCTCGCCGTCTCCGCCGGCAGCTTGTCGTTGCAGCTGACATGGAACCTCGCCGGGCTCGGCGCCGGCCTTGCGCTCATCATGCTGATCTCCGGCGTTGATGCCCGGGCCAGCGCACGCCTGCTGCCGCGCGGAGCCTTCAATATGGCAACCCCGCTGGGCGCGCTCTACGTCACCGTCGCACTGTTGATGCTGGCCATTCAGCCGGAAATCTTCGTGCCCTACCTGCTGCAGAACCTGCATGGCCAGTCGCCGCTCTGGTCCGGCTACATCGCGGCCGTCATGTCGCTCGGCTGGAGCATCGCGTCGTTCATGAGTTCACGCTGGCAGGCGCATGCCGACCGCCTGATGGTGCTCGGTCCGCTGCTCGTGCTGGCCGGCCTGGTGCTGTATGCGCTGTTCATGCCAGTCCATGGCGGTGGCGACGGAACGCTGCTTTTGCCGATCTGCCTTGGATTGCTTCTCATCGGCTTCGGCGTTGGCGTCACCTGGCCGAGCCTCGTCACTCGCATCTTCCAGAGCGCGCCGCCCGCCGAGCAGGATCTCGCCGCCGGTGGCATGACGACGGTGCAACTGTTCTTCATGGCCCTCGGCACTGCCTGCGCTGGCATGGTGGCAAATTTCGCAGGCATCGCCGAACCAGGCGGCGCGGAGGGGGCGTCCAATGCCGCCGTCTGGCTGGGCGCGATCTTCGCCGTCGCTCCCGCGCTCTGCGTGCTAGTCGCACTTCGCGTCGTGCGCCTCACCGGACGGAGGGGCTGACATGCCCACTTTTCCCCCTCCCGATCCGGCCGGTTGCTCGCAAGAGGCAAGCCGCATCAACCCTTAGTGCCCCTTGTTTTCCTGACAGGCCGTCGCGGCGTCATTTCGCTTCGAGATGCGCATCCACCTCCGCTCGCGCCTGCCATGTCAGCCCGGCTCAAGAAAAAACTTGACTGCTATTGTCATGATTATTATCCGAATGCCTGTCCGTCGGCAGGGCGGCAGGAGATTTCAGATGACGACAACAAGATATTCCGCTGTGGCCCTCGGTTTCGCGGCGTTGATCGCAACATCCACCTTTGCTCAGGCGGAGACGGTTTCCATCACGGATTCCCGTGGCCAGTCGGTCCAGATCGCGCAGCCGGTCAAGAACGTCGCCATCTTTCCGCTGCCCATTCCCGAGGCGTTGATCGCCATCGATGGCGGCACCGAGCGCCTGATGGCGATCAACCCGCGCGCCCAGAGCGCTTTGATGAAGGGCGTCATCGGCCAGCTCTTCCCCGAGATCGCCAACATCCGCACCGATCTGGTGGCGCCCAACTTCATTCTCAATGTCGAGGAAATCCTGAAGGCCGGCCCCGACGTGGTGTTGCAGTGGCAGGCCAAGGGCGACGAGCGCGTCGCGCCGATGGAAAACGCCGGCATCAAGGTGGCGACCGTCAGCACGGAATCGCGCGAGACCCGGCGCGGCTACGTCGCCATGCTCGGCCAGATCCTCGGCAAGCAGGAGCGTGCCCAGGCGTTCCTCGACTGGGAGGACAAGACCGTCAACGATATCTCGTCCGTTCTCGCGGCAACCGACCACAAGAAGCCCCGCATCGTCTTCATCGACAGCATGAACGACAATGAGTTCGTGGTGTTCGGCCGTGAGGAAGCCTACTTCAAGGCCTCGGGGCTGGTGAATGCCGCAACCGAAGCCGGCTTCACCGAAGGCTCCGTCAAGGTGGGTGCCGAATCCCTGCTGCAGTGGAACCCGGACATCATCCTGGTCAACTACTACAACGACACCATCAAGCCGGCCGACATCCTCGGCCATCCCGTTCTCGGCAGCCTCGACGCGGTCAAGAACGCGCGTGTCTACAAGACCCCCGCCATCGATCCGGCGACAGCCGCCGGTGGCGAACTCGCCTACCAGTGGTTCGCCGAGATCGGCTATCCCGAGCTGTTCGACACCGACATGCGCAAGGCCGTCTTCGACGGCTTCAAGTTCCTGTACGGCAAGGAACTGAGCGCGGAGCAGATCGACCGGCTGATGCAGATGGACTGGAACGGCAACAGCGCGGGCTATGCCAAAAGCTTCGGCGCGGCCAAGTAAGGGCCGGGAGCGACGGACGTGAAGGATATCGGTTTCGTCACCTCGGGCGATGGCGCGCATCTGCAGTGCTTTCAGGACTACAAGGCCCTGCTCGATGAAGAGATTTACCTCCGCTTCATCGACCGCGTCGACCTGAGCGCGTTCAAGGCGATCGTCGTCCCCGACTTCTCCAACCAGGACCTGTTGCGCCGGCATGCCCGCCAGCTCAATGACTATCTGGCGCAGGGCGGTTTCCTGATCGTCTTCGAGCCCAACCGCATGGACGAATGGCTCGACGTCGTCTCTATCCAGTGGTTCAGCCGCGAGACCGAGGATTGGAAGTGGTGGATGCGGCCGGGTGGCCGCATGGAGGCCTACCAGCCCAAGCCACTTCACCCGATGGCCGAGGCGATCCCGCTCGCCGACATGTGCTGGCATTTCTTCGGCGCGTTCCGGTTCCCCGAGGCAGCGACGCCGATCCTCAATCTCGACAATGACGAGGGCTGCCTGATGTTCGACTTGCCGGTCGACGGCGGCGGCCGGCTGATCGCCTCGACGATCGATCCGCACACCCACCATGGCCGCCGCTTCATGCCGGCGACCACGCGTTTCCTCAACGGTTTCTACCCCTGGCTCAAGGCGGAGGTTCAGACCCGTGGCTGAGACCTTTCGCGGCGGAAACAAGCCGCATTTGCTCTATGTCCGCTCGACCAGGAGCTACAACATCGACCGCATCGGCGGTCTGGCGCCACAGGACTGGCGCTACAGCGACGCCGATATCTACGAGCTCGAGGACATGAATCTCGGCGAAGTAGACGTCCTGATGCTGTCGGGCATGCACGACCAGATTTTCCTCAAGTCGATCGAAGCCAGGCTCGTCGACTATCTCGCCACCGGTGGTCATTTCCTGATCAACGGCCACATCATCATTCCGTGGCTGCCGTGCCTGTCGCCGTTCAAGGCGGTCAGCCCAAAGCCTTTCACCAACTGGATGATCCGCCCGGCCGAACCGGGCGGCTACTTCGGCCGCATGGATTTCGAGAATTTCCATCGCCATGAAGGCATCCTGGGCCAATATTCGCGCGGTTATGCAGACGCGCCCGATGGCGCGCAGTGGCTGTGCCTGATCGGTGGGCCGACGGCCGATGGCACCATTCACGAAGGCCCGGTCGACTGGGTCTGGCGCATGCCTGGCGGCGGCAAGGTGTTCATGCACAATGGCGACCATATCGAGCAGTTCTGCTCGGACCCGCGCTATCAGCCCAATCTGTTCCAGGACATCCTGAAAGCCCTGGTCTTCTCCGACGAACCCGCAGCGCATCACAAACCCTATCGCCCGACACTGGCCGGGACCGCGTGATGTCATCAGTGGTCGACGACGACGCCACGACTGCCGTCGCCAACATGCGCAAGAGCGGCACGGGCTTCGCCATGCCGGCCCTGGTCGCACTGCTTTTGGCGGCAATAGTCGGGTCGCTGTCGATCGGCCGATATGGCGTCGGTCTTGGCGATCTCTCGACGCTTCTTCTGGGGTGGCTTGGCATCGGGCCGGGCAGGGTGGGCGTTGCCGAGCCGGTGTGGCGGGTGGTCGAGCTTGTGCGCGTGCCGCGCATGCTGATCGGCGGCTTCGTTGGTGCGGGCCTCGCCCTGTCTGGCGCCGTGCTTCAGGGCGTGTTCCGCAATCCGCTTGTTGATCCGCATGTCATCGGCGTTTCCTCAGGCGCTGCCTTCGGCGGTGTCTTTGCCATCCTGCTTGGCTTCGGTGCTGCCGCCTTGTGGTCGATGGCCTTTGCCTTCGGGCTCGTCGCATTGCTGCTCGTCGTCCTGATGAGCCGCAAGTCGGGGCGTTCCTCTGTGTTGATGCTGGTGCTGTCGGGCGTGGTCATCTCCGCCCTGTTCTCGGCACTGGTCTCGCTCGCCACCTATCTCGCCGATCCCAACGACACGCTGCCGGCCATCGTCTTCTGGCTGATGGGATCGTTTGCCAGTGCGACGCCCGAACGCGCGCTATACATGCTGCCCATCGTTACCGTCTTTGCCCTGCCTTTGATGCTGATGCGCTTCCGCATCAACATCCTGTCGCTCGGCGACGAGGAGGCCCGTGGCCTTGGCCTCAAGATCGAGCCCACGCGCTGGCTGGTGTTGTGCTGCGTCACCGGCATCACGGCGGCAAGCGTCGCCAATTCCGGCATCATCGGCTGGGTCGGCCTGGTGGTGCCGCATTTCGCCCGCTCGCTCGTCGGTCCCGATCACCGCCGCCTGTTGCCGGCCTCAGCGCTGCTCGGCGCGAGCTTCATGTTGTTTGTCGATGTCGTGGCGCGGTCGCTGATCCCGGCCGAAATCCCGCTTGGCGTTTTGACTGCCATCGTCGGTGCGCCGGTGTTCATGGTGCTGCTGCATCGCACTCACAATGAGGGCTGGTAGCGATGATTGCAGCGCAATCAGTGGGTTTCCGTTATGGCACAGGCGCAGCGTGGCTGTTTCGCGACCTGTCCTTTTCGCTCGATCGGGGCCAGACGCTTGCCCTGCTCGGGCGCAATGGGCGCGGCAAGACAACGCTGCTGAAATGCCTGGCCGGTCTCGTCGCCCCGACGACAGGTGCGATCCGCAGCGATGGGACCGTCGGATATGTGCCGCAGCATTTCGCGTCGCCTTTCGCCTATTCGGTCGCCGATGTCGTGCTGATGGGGCGGGCGCGCCATGTCGGGCTGTTTTCGAATGCGACGACCCATGACAGGCGGCACGCGACGGAAGCCCTGGAGCTGGTCGGCCTGCAGGCTTTTGCCAATCGCGCCATCGGCACCTTGTCCGGCGGTGAGCGACAGCTCGCGCTGATCGCCCGGGCACTCGCGTCTGAAGCCGACATCCTGCTTCTCGATGAACCCGCCTCGGCACTCGATTTCCGCAACCAGGCGGTCGTTCTGTCGATGCTGCGCCGGCTGTCGCTGGAGCGCGGCCTCACCATCATCATGACGACGCACGAGCCGACCCACGCGCTCGAAATCGCCGACAGGGCGGTGCTGCTTCACGGTTCTTCCCGAAGCGAAGAGGGGCCCGTCGCCTCGATGTGCACGGAAGCCAAGCTGTCTGAACTTTACGGCCTGTCGATGCGACGGCTGGACTATCGCAGCGGCGAGGCTCAGATCTCCAGCATCGTCGCCAACTACGCCTCTATTGACGGCTGAGCCGCAGGCGCGCCGCGCCTGGCAGCGCGGCTAAGCTTGTTCACTCCGCCCGTTCGATATCCCGCCGCAGCACGATCAGCGTCGTCAGGTCCTCGACGCTCGGATGCGTCGCGATCACGTCGCGCATGGTGTTGAGCCTGTCGATCGACGGCACCTCGACCTCGACGATGAGGTCGAGCTGGCCCGAGACCGAGGAGACGCGTCGCACCTCCGAATGCCGCGCCAACTGGTCCAGCACGCCGATGGCCGGTGTCCGCGCCAGCGTCACCATCAGGAAGGCCGAGACCAGCCCCTGGTCCATCTGGCCAATATCGGCGCGATAGCCTCTGATGACGCCGCTCTTTTCCAGCATCGCTACGCGCTCGGTCGTAGCACTTCGCGACAACCCGATGCGCGCCGCCAGCGCCTTCATCGGGATGCGCGCTTCCTTCGACAGGATGCCGAGAATGTCCCTGTCCTTGGCGTCGAGTTCCTTCATCGTTCGCTTCCGTCGCTCGCCGTGAATGTGCCGGTCAATGCACGCGAAGTGCCGGTGCAACCGGCATATTGCCGGATGCCTCATTTTTCGGGTCGTGCCAAGCTCCGGCATCAGAAATCCCGGATTGCCGATGACCGACGTAAACCACCCCGCACCGCAATTCTCACGTGAAGAGGCGGCAGCGCTCGCCGCCAGTCATTTCGGCGTCGGCGGTGTTGCATCCCCGCTCGACAGCGAGCGCGACCAGAATTTCCGGCTGATGTCGGCCGAAGGCGACTGGATCTTCAAGATCGTCAATGCCTCCGAGCCGCGTCACGAAAGCGAGTTCCAGGCGGCTCTGCTCGACCATCTCGCCCGCTCGGGTGCCGATGTCGCGGTGCCGGGCCTCAAGAAGACGCGCGAAGGCACGCCACTTGCTCATGCGTCGGCCGCTGGCGGCGAGCACGCCCTTCGCCTCGTTTCCTGGCTGCCCGGCCTGCCGCTGGCGGAAGTCGCCCGCACCCCGCAGGTGCTGGCCGGCCTGGGTGCTGCCCTCGGCAAGCTCGACCGCGCGCTCCAGGGCTTCATCCATCCAGGTGCGCTCAGAAGCTTCGACTGGGACATCCGCCAGGCCAGTGCTGCACGCGACCGCCTAGCCCATGTCGCCGACGAAGCCGACCGCGCGCTGCTCGAACGCTTCCTCGATCGGTTCGACGCCGAGGTCGCGCCCAGGCTTCCGTCCTTGCGCGCCCAGGTCATCCACAACGACGCCAATGACTGGAACGTGCTGGTCGACGACAACGACCACGGCCGCATCGCCGGCATCATCGATTTCGGCGACGCGCTGCACTCGCCAGTCATCGCCGAAGTAGCAGTCGCTTGCGCTTATTCCATCCTCGACGTCGAGGATCCGATTGGCGCTGCCGCCGCGCTCGCTGCCGGCTTCCACGCCGAGTATCCGCTGCGCGAAGACGAGATCAACCTCCTGTTCGACCTCATCGTTGCGCGCCTTGTCATCTCCGTCTCACTGTCGGCGGTGCGCAAGGCGCAGGTCGGCGACAATCCTTATCTCGCAATATCGGAAGCGCCTGCCTGGCGGCTGCTCCGGCGCCTCGACGCCATGAACCGGCGGTTCGCCACGGCGATCCTGCGCCATGCCTGCGGCTTCGATGCCGCGCCTGGCGCCCGGGCCGTCAGCGCCTGGATCGAGGCCAACAGGAAAAGCTTCGCGCCAGTGCTCGATCGCCATCCCGCGACGCTCGCCAAGGCGCTGGTGCCTTATGGCGATCCGGCCCATCCGATGACGGTCACCTCGGCCGGCCAGCAGCCGGACAAGGCCACTGCCTGGTGGGATGCCTGGTGCGCCGAAAACGGCATCGCCCTTGGCATCGGCCCTTGGGGCGAGGCACGCACCGTCTACACCTCCGACATCTTCTGGTCGCGCTTCGTCGAAGGCGCCCGCCGCCTCCACCATCTCGGCCTCGACCTGTTCATGCCGGCTGGCACTAAGGTCTACACCCCGCTCGCGGCAACCGTGAAAAGCGTCGAGGTCGAGGAAGACCCGCTTGGTTATGGTTGCCTGATCGCACTCGAACATGCGCCCGAGGACTGCCCGGCCTTCGTCACGCTCTGGGGCCACATGGCGCATGAGGCGATGACGCGTCTCAAGCCCGGCCAGCGCCTCGCCGCCGGCGCGCTGGTCGGCGAAATGGGTGCGCCCGCCGAAAACGGTGGCTGGGCGCCGCATCTGCATTTCCAGATCTCGACCGATCCCGATCTCGCCGCCCGCGACATCCTCGGCGTCGGCGAGGCGCGTTATCTCGATGTCTGGGCCGAGCTGTTCCCTGATGCCGCAACCCTTGCCGGCATCCCGCCCGAGACCTTCCACCAGACCGGCCGCACCCGGCCCGAGATCGTCGCCGCGCGCAAGACGTCGCTCCTGCCCAACCTGTCGATCTCCTACTCACAGCCGATCAAGTTCGTCCGTGGTGAAGGCGCCTGGCTGATCGACGATCGCGGCCGCGCCTACCTCGACTGCTTCAACAATGTCTGCCACCTCGGCCACGCCCATCCTGATGTCGTCGAGGCCATCGCCACCCAGGCGGCAAAACTCAACACCAACACGCGTTATCTGCACGATGCCATCGTAACCTACGCCGAACGGCTGACAGCGACCCTGCCAGAGGGCCTGTCGGTTGCCTCCTTCGCCTGTTCCGGCAGCGAGGCCAACAGCCTGGCACTGCGCATGTCGCGCACCTTGACCGGCAGTAACGATGCGCTGGTGCTCGACTGGGCCTATCACGGCACCACCCAGGAGCTGATCGACCTCAGCCCCTACAAATACAAGCGCAAGGGCGGCAAGGGCCGGCCGGCCCATGTCTTCGAGGCGACCATTCCCGACAGCTACCGCGCGCCCGACGACTGGCCGGTCGAGGAACATGCCAGGCGCTTCGCCGCAAGCATCGCCGAGCAGATCGAGACGATGCGCAAGCAAGGCCGTGCGCCGGCCTTCTTCATCGCCGAATCCATCCCCAGCGTTGCCGGCCAGGTCTTTCTCCCCGAGGGCTACCTCAAGGAAGTCTACGCCATGGTCCGCGCCGCCGGCGGCTTCTGCATCGCCGACGAGGTGCAGGTCGGCTTCGGTCGTGTCGGCAGCCATTGGTGGGCTTTCGAGACGCAGGGCGTCGTCCCCGACATCGTCACCATGGGCAAGCCCATCGGCAACGGCCACCCGATGTCGGCGCTGGTCACCACGCGCGACATCGCCGACCGCTTCAACAACGGCATGGAGTATTTCAACACCTTCGGCGGCAACCCGGTGTCCTGTGCAGCGGGCCTCGCCGTGCTCGACGTCATCGAGCGCGATCGGCTGCGCGACAATGCAGCCGAAGTCGGCGCCTATCTCGTCGAGCGCTTCCGCGACATGCAGAAGCGCTTCGAGGTCATCGGCGATGTCAGGGGCATGGGCCTGTTCCTCGGCATCGAGCTGGTCACCAACCGCAAGACCAAGGCGCCGGCCACCGCGTTTGCCCGCAAGGTCAATGACGGCGCCCGTGCGCGCGGCGTGCTCATCGGCACCGAGGGGCCGCACGACAACGTGCTCAAGATGCGTCCGCCGATGATCTTCACCAGGCGCGATGCCGATCATCTGGTCGGCGTTCTCGAGCAGACTTTTGCCGCCGTGGAGGCTGGCGGCGAGTAGAGCAATTCCAGGAAGGTGCAGGGCGGTTTTCCGTCCGGAATTGCGACAAACAGGGAAGTATCCGCGGGCAATGGCGCGCGGTGGCATTCGAAAGAAAGACATGACCGACTTCCGGCGCTCTGCGCCGGCGGCACGAAGGGGCTTTGCCTCGAACCAAGGGAGGAGGACCTATGAAACATATGATCTCAGCACTTCTGCTCGGCACGGCAGCGATTGCTGTGCCTGCCAAGGCCGACACGCTCGACATCGTCAAGCAGCGCGGCACCGTCACCTGCGGCGTCAGCCAGGGCGTCGCCGGCTTCTCGGCGCCTGACGATGCCGGCAAATGGTCGGGCTTCGACATCGACGTCTGCCGCGCCGTGGCAGCCGCCGTCCTCGGCGACGCCGACAAGGTCAGCTATGTGCCGCTGTCCACCAAGGAGCGCTTCACCGCTGTCCAGTCGGGCACGGTCGACCTGTTGTCGCGGCAGACCACCTGGACCCTGTCGCGTGACACCAGCCTTGGCCTGCGTTTCGTCGGCACCGCCTATTATGACGGCCAGGGCTTCATGGTACGCAAGGACCTCGGCGTCGACAGCGCCCTCAAGCTCGATGGCGCCACCGTCTGCACCGAGCAGGGAACGACCACCGAGCAGAACGTCGCCGACTACTTCAGCGCCAACAAGATGAAATACGAGCCTGTCGTCATCGATTCCGCCGACGGCATCATCAAGGCTTTCGACACCGGTCGCTGCGACATCTATACGACCGACGCGTCTGCCCTCTACGCCCAGCGTCTCAAGCTCACCAACCCGGCCAACTACACCGTACTGCCCGAGATCATCTCCAAGGAGCCGCTCGGACCGGCCGTGCGCCAAGGCGACGACAAATGGTTCAGCATCGTTCGATGGACGCTGTTTACGCTGATCGAGGCGGAAGAACTCGGCATCACCAAGGACAATGCCGAAGCCGGCCTCACCTCGGCCAACCCGGCCATCAAGCGCTTCCTGGGCGCTGAAGGCGACAGCGGCCAGCAGCTCGGCCTCGATCCTCGCTGGGCCTACAATGTCATCTCCAAGGTCGGCAACTACGGCGAGATCTTCGAGCGCAATCTCGGCCAATCGAGCCAGCTCAAGATCGACCGCGGCATCAATGCCCAGTGGAACGCCGGCGGCCTGATGTACGCCCCGCCGGTGCGCTGAGGGTTCGTCACACGGGGTCGCGCTTCGGTGCGGCCCCGCCTATTCTGACGCCCGAATCTCCGGCCCCCACGGGCCTGTATTGAAGGTGCCAGATGAGTGTTGCCGACCGCATCCGCGTCCAGGACGTCAGAACCCTTTCCGACGACTGGTACGTTCTGAAGAAAACCACATTCGCCTATCGCCGCGGCGACGGCGAATGGCAGGTCCAGAGCCGCGAGACCTATGATCGCGGCAACGGCGCCACCATCCTGCTCTATGATCCCGCGCGCCGGACCGTCGTGCTGGTCAAGCAGTTCCGCTATCCGGCCTTCGTCAGCGGCTATGACGACATGCTGATCGAGACGCCCGCCGGCCTGCTCGACGACGCAGCACCCGAAGAGCGCATCCGCGCCGAGGTCGAGGAAGAGACCGGCTTCCGCATCCACCATGTCCGCCGCGTCTTCGAAGCCTTCATGAGCCCCGGCGCCGTCACCGAGAAGATCTATTTCTTCGTCGGCGAGTATGAACCGTCGGACCGTGTCTCCGAAGGCGGCGGCCATCCGGGCGAGGGTGAGGACATCGAGGTGCTGGAGATCGGTATCGACGAGGCGCTGGCCATGGTCGCCGACGGCCGCATCTGCGACGGCAAGACCATCATGCTGCTGCAATACGCAGCGCTTCACCTGCTGCGTGGAGTCTAGCCACGATGTCGAACATCGCCCGCGAACTCGGCGTCTCCTTCGGCGCGTCCCGGACCGGGCCGCTCAACGCCATCACCGACGTGCCGGGCGTGGCCGTCGGCCATCGCACCATTCGCTCAGGCGATCTCAACACCGGCGTCACCGCCATCCTGGCGCATGGCGGCAATCTCTACCGCAGCAAGGTGCTGGCCGCCTGCGATGTCATCAACGGCTTCGGCAAGAGCACCGGCCTGATGCAGGTCGAGGAGTTGGGCATGCTCGAGACGCCGATCCTGCTCACCAACACCTTCGGCGTCGGCACCTGCGCCAACGCGCTGATCCGCGCAGCGATTTCGGAAAATCCCGACATCGGCCGCGAGACGTCGACGGTCAATCCTGTCGTGATGGAGTGCAACGATGGCCATCTCAGCGACATCCAGGCGCTTGCCGTCACCGAGGACGATGCCCGCGCTGCCCTGGCCGCAGCGGCGTCAAGCCCCATCGCCGAGGGCAATGTCGGCGCCGGCACCGGCATGAGCTGCTTCGGCTTCAAGGGCGGCATCGGCACAGCCTCGCGCCGCATCGAACTTGGCGGCCGCGACCATCATCTCGGCGTGCTGGTGCTCACCAATTTCGGCCGCGCCGGTGACCTGATCCTGCCGGATGGCCGTCGCCCCGATCCGCGTTCCAAGGTGGAGGCTGAAAAAGGCTCGGTCATTGTCATCCTCGCCACTGACATTGCCATGGAACACCGCCAGCTTAAGCGCGTGGTGCGCCGCTGCGGCGTCGGCCTCGCCCGGCTGGGTGCCTACTGGGGCCATGGCAGCGGCGACATCGCGCTCGGCTTCTCGACCGCCCAGACCTTCGACCACGACGCACGCGCCGATTTCGTCGCCATGTCCGCTCTCAACGAAAACCGCATCGACCGCCTGTTCCGCGCAGCAGCCGAGGCGACTGAGGAGGCAGTGGTGAACTCGATGTGTTCAGCCGAGGCAATGCACGGCCGATCAGGGCATTTTCGGCCTTCACTGGCCGATTGGTTGAGAGAGCAAGGATAGATCTCCGCCGGCGGACGCTGAACGCAGGATTGCCTGTCTAGGAAAATAAACTTAGGATGTTCCTTCTTTGTTCCATTGAATGGAGAAGGCCATGTCCCAGCAATTGCAATTCGACTTCGTAGCAACTTCGCTTGGTTTGCGCCCACCGGGGCGGCGGGCAAGACAGGTATGGTCCAAGTCCGATGGCCTCTTGTTTCGCATCCATCCGTCGCCAGTCGAGCTGATAGAGGCGGCAGCCCATCGTGCGCGTCGCACCCATGGCCTGACGGGCAAGCCACGTCGCGCTGATCAGCTCCACGTCTCGCTGGTGGGGGTACGCCGCGACGAAGCCACGGAGCGAAGCGCCGCAGCGGCGGCTGCCACAGTCAGGGCACAAGCATTCGACCTGACCTTCGACCGCATGGTCAGTTTCCGGAACGGTGAAACGAAACCGCTGGTGCTCCTGTGTCGAGAGGGCGCTGATCAGGTGATCGACCTTGAACGCCGGATCGTGGAAGCGTTGAACGGCATAGGGCTCCTGGTTCCTCGTCGCGCCGGCTTCGTACCCCACTGTACGCTGCTCTACGACAGCAAGCTCGTTCCGGAAATGCGTCTCGACCGACCCATCATCGTCCCGGTCACGACATTTCATCTCCTGCACCGTTCGGACAACGGGCGGCTTCGCCGGAGTGTTGGTAGCTGGCCTTTGCTGGGTTGACAGGGTCAGCCCGGCAATGGCTGCCGCGCCAGCCGCCAGAAATCCTGCGGTTCTTCGAGCAGGCGGCTGAGTCCGACGCGCTCGAAGGCAAGTGCGGCCTGTTCGGCGGCGTCGGCGAGGATGGCCTCTGTATCGAGATGGCCGGTTTTGCGGCCGCGCATCAGAACGCGGCCGTTGACGATCACGGTGTCGACGTCGGCGGCGTTGGCGAAATGCGCAATGCGCGTGATCGGCATGACCGGCGGGTAGAGGTGCGGCTTGCGCATGTCGACCAGTGCGATGTCGGCCTTCTTGCCAACCTCCAGCGAGCCGATTTCATGCGCCAGTCCAAGCGCCTTGGCCGGGTCGATCGTCACCATCTCCAGCGTCTTGCCAGGCGGCAGATAAGCCGGGTCGCGGAAATGGCGGCGATGGTAGTGCATGCACTGCGCCATGTGGCGGAACATGTCGTAGCCGCGGTCGGGCGCGGCGGCATCCGAGCCGATGCAGACATTGATGCCGGCCTCGATCAGCTCCGGCACCGGGCAGCGGCCATAGATCGACATGATCGCAGAGGGGTTGTGGATGATCGACGCGCCCGTCTCCTTGAGCGCTGCGAAATCGTCCTCGGTGAGGTCGACGCTGTGGCCCAGCAGTGCGAACTCACCGAGGACGCCAAGATCGCGCGCCAGCGCGATCGAGCCGTCGCGGTGGCCGTCCTGGGTGAACAGCACGCTCTTGCGACGGCGCAAATCCATGATTGCCTCGCCCATGTCGACCACCTGGCGCCGGTCTTCGGGCGTTGCCACCTGCGCGGCGTAGTAGACCGGCATCACCAGGCAGATGCCGGTGCCGCGGCCCAGCACGTCGTTCCAGCGGTTGATCAGCATTTCGCTGACCTCGAGCTGCCGCTCGAACGAAATCTCCCGGTCGTTCCAGGCGCCGTCGCTGCCCAGCGTGCGATAGCGGCGCGGGAAGGGTGGGCGGCCAGGCCCGACGGCCAGGAAGGTGCGCAGGCCCGACTCCACCGTCGCCTCGTTATGGGCGTCGCCGAAGGCCGGATCGTCGGTGCGGTAGATATCTGCGCCGCCGCCCAGCAACGTCATCGCCGTGGTCACGCCACCGCGCAGCCGTTCGAGCTGCACCATGCGCGCCTCGGCGCGCCAGAATTCCGGCGTCGAGCCGCGCGCGTAGATCTCTTCGCAGGCGTCGAACCATGTGTCGAGGCCGGCGCCGGCATTGCGCACCAGCCCGTGGCCGGCATGCGAGTGGTTGTCGATCAGGCCGGGCAGGGCGACCATGCCGCTGCAGTCGATCACTTCCGATGCTTCGGGCTCCGGTTCGGCGGCGCTGCCGATGCCGCTGATGCGGTCGCCGGTGATTGCCAGCCAGGCGCAGTCGAGCACGCGCCGGTGGGAATCGACGGTGACCAGTGTCGCGTTGCGCAGGAGTATGTCTGCCCGTGTCATGTCTTGCTGGCCTTCCGCCCGAGCCTAGAGGCCGAGAATGTCTTCGAGGTCGCGCGCCATCACGCGTTCGCTTTCGAGGTCCAACTGGTTCTCGATATGGGCGAGGTGATGGTGCATGACGGCAAGCGCCTTCTTGGCGTCGCGGTTGGTGATGCTTTCGACGATCGCCGCATGTTCGTCGGGTCCACAGTTCAGCACATCCTTCTGCTGGTACATCGCCATGATCAGCGACGTGCGCGAAACCAGGTCGCGCAGCAGTCCGGCGAGGATCTGCGACTGGGCGAGCTCGGCGATCAGCATGTGAAACGCGCCTGACAGCCGGATCGCGGTCGCCACGTCGCCGCTCGAATGTGCCTTGCGCTCCTGGTCGACATGGTTGCGCAGCCGCTCGATGCCGTCGGCGCCGATGGTCGAGCACAGCCGCTCCACCAGCCGCTCCTCGATGGTGCGGCGGGCGAAGAACACGTCGCGCGCCTCTTCGATCGACGGCGTCGAGACAAAGGCGCCGCGATTGGGTACGAGCGTGATCAGCCCGTCGCGGGCGAGGTTCTGTAGCACCTGACGCACGCGCGCCCGGCTGACCGAGAAGATTTCGGCAAGCTGCTCTTCCTTCAGCCGCGTGCCGGGGCCGACCTGCCTTTCGGCGATGGCGTTCCAGATCTTCTCGTAAATATGCTGATCGGTGATCTGCCGCTTGGCGGTTTCGGCGTCCATCCAACCCTCCTCCCGGGCCAATTCGCCAGCCCACCCCAATTCAATCCCAATCAGAGATCAAGTCAACAAATTTGTCGACAATTTTTGTTGACAATGCCTGACGAGCTGCCGCACTTTCTGATGGCTCTACGCGGGTTTCCATCCGCCCGCGGGGCATTCCCAAGGGCACATCTCCCGGTGCCTGGCATGAAAGGGCGCCGTCCGCGCTGTTTACCCGAGGTCCCTGACAACCCGGGTGACATCGATGCGCAGGACGGCGCCTGTCTTCCTGTTCACTGGCTTGCCGTTTGCGCCAGCGGCTTCGAATTGGTGTCGATGCTCACCACCACCGACATGCCGGGCGTCAATCTTTCGGCCATAGCCTGGCCCGGATCGATGCTGATCCGCACCGGCACGCGCTGTGCTACCTTGGTGAAATTGCCGGTGGCGTTATCGGGCCTGAGCACCGAGAATTCCGAACCGGTTGCCGGCGCGAAGCGCTCGACGCGACCGTTGAGCTCGGCATGGCCAAGCGCGTCGACCTTGAAGCTGACCGGCTGGCCCAGCTGCATGCCCGAAAGCTGCGTTTCCTTGAAATTGGCCACCACCCAGATGCGCTTCGGCACCAGCGCCATCAGTTGGGTTCCCGGCGCTACGTATTGTCCGAGCCGGGCGCCGATCTCGCCCAGCCGTCCGTCTTCAGGGGCTGTGATGCGCGTGTTCTTGAGGTCGATTTCCGCGAGATTGACGGCCGCCTCGGCACCCGACACCGCGGCCTCGAGCGACTGGCGGCTGACGATCGTCGCCTGCAAATCCTGCCGCGTTACCTCAAGTGCTGCTTCAGCCTGGCTGTGGGCGGCGCGCGCCTGCTCCATCGTCGTACGCACCTTGTCGGCCTCGCTCAGCGTCGTCACCCCGCGCTGCAGCAGCGGTTCGATCCGGCCCCAATTGCCCTGGGCGTTGTCATAGGCGACTTGCGCCGACGCCACCTGTGCCTCAGCCGACTTGACCTTGGCCTCGGCCGAATGGCGCTGCTGTTCGGAATTGGCCAGCGCTGCCTCCTGGCTCGCCAGCGTCGCGCGCGCCTGCGCCAGCTTCTGCAGGTAGATGCGGTCGTCGATCTGCACCAGCAGCTGCCCGGCCTTCACGTCCTGGAAATCCTGCACCGCCACCTCGGCGATTATGCCCGACAGTTGCGGCGAAAGGATCGTCACCTGGCCGCGGACATAGGCATTCTCCGTCACCTGCACCGCGCTTCGAAACGGCGGCAGCTCCCAGACATAGAGGATGGTGGCGATGCCGGCGGCGCCGAGAGCGAGCGCAAGCAGCGTGCTGGCGGAGCGGAGGATATCAATGAGCTTGGACAACATCTGGGGTCACGCGGTGGCTGGGAGTGCGGGTTTCCGGTCGCGCAGGGCAACGACGGCCGTATGGGCGAGAAGCAGGACCAGCGCTGCTAGCGCAATCCAGGCGATCAGAAGGAAGGCGTCGTTGTAGGCGAGCACATTGGCCTCGCGCGTCGCTTGCTGGGACAAGAGCTGCAGCCCCTCGGCATTGAGCAGGGTCTTGTCGGTGATGACGCGCGAATAGGCGCCGCCGAGCTGAGCCACGCGCTGCGCCACCAGCGGATCGGTCAGCGCTATGTGTTCGACCAGCACGTTGTGGTGGAACTGCTCGCGGATGGTGACGAAGGTGGTGAACACCGCCGACCCCAGCAGGCCGCCGAGGCTCTGCGTGGTCAGGAACACGATGATGAAACTGAGAATGTAGTTCGGCCCCTTCTTCAGCGCCGACATCAGCCCGCTCTTCATCGCCGGCGGCAGGATCAGGGCGCCGGCAAAGGCGATGATCGCCTGGCTGAGATAGACCTGCTCGGGTCGGGTCAGGCTGGTGGCGCGGCTGTCCATGAAGGCGCCGACGGCGATAAGCACCAGGGCTACCGCGTGGATGCGGTCCTCCTTGCCGTGCCGCATTGCCATGGCGCAGGTGACGCCGCCGGCAATCGACGCCGCCAGGATCGCCCAGTAGACCGAGCGTGTCTGCTCGTTGGTCAGTCCCAGTGCCTGGAACAGGCTCGACGAGCCCAGCGTCTGTTCCGACAGCACCAGCCGGAAGATCAGCAGCACGCCGGCAAAATGCAGGATCGGCGGGCTTGCCAGCCAGCGTATGTCGAGCAGCGGGTTCTTGCGGTTGAGCTCGATGACGGAGGCAGCGGTGACGCAGGCAATTGCCAGCACCAGCAGCATGCCGATCCACGGCGCCTCCAGCCACCAGTATAGCCTGCCGAGCACCAGCACGATCGCCACAGAGCCAAAACCCGTGGCGATCAAGAGGTAGCTGACGATATCGAGCCTCTCGATCACCTTGGCACGCGGCTGCGGCGACAGCGGCAGCATATAGACAAGCGCAAACGCGATCATCGCCATGCCGAGTTCGAACATGGTCACGGCGTGCAGCCCGCCGATGTCGAACAGGGCCGGCGAGATCAGCCGGGCCAGGGGAGGGCCGAGCAGGATGGTCGTCAGCGCCATCGGCAGGCCGACGTTGAGCTTTTTTTCGGGCGGGAACGATTCCAGCATGTAGAGAAAGGCCAGCGACGAGATCGGTGCGGCGACGATGCCGCTCATGAAGCGCACCACCAGCGCCGATTGCAGATCCGAGATGAACAGGTTGAGCAGGCAGGCAATGACGACGCCGAGCAGGCTGAGCTCGGCGAAATTGCGCAAGCCGTATTGCGTCCTGATCTTGATGAGCGCGAGCGACAGCGACACGTTCGGCGCCATGTAGGCGGCCAGCAGCCATGTCGTCTCGGTGACTGTCGCCCCGATCGAACCCTGGATCTGCTGGATGTTGGAGGCGATCAGGTTCATGCCCAGACTCTGCGCCAGGGAAAGTGTGACGGCTGCGGCTATGTAGCATGCCGCCAGCAGCGGCGGCTTGGGCACGAAGGGTGGAGGCGCAGCCGGCTCTGGCGTGTTTCCGTCCGCCTGCGCGGAGGCGACGGCTGGACGGCTAGCCGGCGCTGTTGGTTCGAGCGCTTCCTTGGTCTCGCTCCGTTGCTCCGGCTCCTGGTCTTGCTGCATCGCCGTGGCCTTCAGCAGTCGGAGACGTCGCCGACATTCCTGGCAATCGTGCTCAGCACGCGGGTCGCGCTTTCGATGTCGGCCTCATCGACGCCTGAAAGCACCTGGTTGCGCAAGTTTGCCACGAAGGCCGTCATGCCGTCAGCCTCGCGGCGGGCTGCAGGGGTCAGGAAGATGCGCTTGGCGCGCCGGTCCTCGTCGGTCGTGCAGCGCACCACCAGACCCTTCTTTTCCAGCCCGTCGATCAGGCCGACCAGCGACGGCTGTTCGATCTGCATGTGCTCGGCGAGCTCGGCCTGCGTCTCGCCCTCGTGTTTGGCAATGTGCATCATCAGCCTGGCACGCGCCAGCGTCAGCCCCTGGGTCTTCACCTGCGCGTCGAACATGGTTCGGAGCTTCCGGTTGACCTTGAGCAATTCGTCGAAAAATTCGGCCTTTACCGCATCGGAGTTCATGGTGCCCACCCATTCGTTAGGAAAGATATTATTAGCATCCTATTTAATTTTCCGAAGCATGCGATGCAAGGCCTGATTGTCAATCATCTATAGTCCCTTCGGACGAGGCCAAGCGGCCAGCCGCGAAACCTAATGCCGACAGCGTGCGGTTCCGCGCGATGTCGGGAGGGCGAGTTGCCGGTCGAAGAGCAGGGGACGTGACGCGATGGTCCTGCGCAACCTGGCGAAGCTTGACCTCAATCTGCTGCATGTCTTCGAAGCCGTCTACGGCGAGGCGAGCATCACTCGCGCTGCCGAGACGCTCAACGTCACCCAGCCGGCGGTCTCCAACAGCCTGGCGCGCCTGCGCGACATCTTCGGCGACCAGCTGTTTGTGCGGGCACGACAGGGCATTGCACCGACGCCGCTCGCTGAAACGCTGATCGGCCCCGTCCGCGAAGCGCTCACCGCGCTCGACCGTACGCTCGCCCGGCACGAGCGTTTTGACCCGCTGGCCTCCGAACGCATCGTCTCATTCAGCATGAGCGATTACGCCGAGGCGGTCGTCCTTGGCCCGTTCGTCGGCGAGTTGAACCGGATGGGATCGAGGCTCATTGTCCGCAACCGCTTTCTGGCCGAGCGCGATCTCTTCCCCGGGCTGGCCTCGGGCGAAATCGACTTTGCCGTCGAGTCGCATCCCCTTGCCGAGGATGGTTTCGGCCAACGGCTGCTGTTCAGCGACGAATTCGTCTGCGTTATGCGCAAGGACCATCCGGCGGCTACCGAGCCGTTCACCATCGACCGCTACATGACGCTCAGCCACCTCCACATCTCCAACCGCCCGCGTTTCGCCAACCTGGTCGACGGGGCGCTGGCCCGGATGAAGCTGAAGCGGCAGGTGGCGGTACATCTCGAACATTGTCTGGCAGCCGCTGCCATCCTGTCGCGCAGCGACCTCTGCCTCACAATACCCACCTCGTTCGTCCGCCATTTCCTTCCCGAAGACGGTTTCGTCGCACTGCCTCGTCCATTCCGCATGCCGCCGTTGCAGACCTGGCTCTACTGGCACCCGGCCTCCGAAGGCAGCCCGGCGCATGACTGGGTGCGCAGCGTGCTCGACGATTGTTTTCCGCCGCCCGAGACGGGGCAGGATCACTCAGGCTGATGTCGGTCATTCCGAATGGCAATTTGTCCCGGCTGACGCCGCCGCCCTATAACTGCAGCCAACACCTGAGATCGAAGACCTGTCGCTGGGGCGATGGCCGCGAGGCCGTCGCCGGGAGGATGGCGCATGCGTGTTGCCGATAGCATCGAGACGATCGTCGAGCGCGGACTCTGCACCGGCTGCGGCGCCTGCGAAAGCCTGTTGGGTAAGGACGTGCTGCGTATGGGCCTTTCGCCCGAAGGTTTTATGCGCCCGCGTGGTCAGCGCCCGCTGCGGCAAGACGAGCAGAAGGCGGTGATGCAGGTTTGCGCCGGACGCAGCCAAACCGGTCTTGCAACGGGCAAGACAGTCCCGCACCGCATCTTCGGCACCATGCTGCATCTCGCCAAAGGCCATGCGACCGACCCGGAAATCCGCTTCAGGAGCGCCACCGGCGGTGTACTCACCGCGCTCGCGGTCTATCTTGTCGAAAGCGGTGAGGTGGACGGCATCCTTCAGGTCGGTGTCTCCGCCGACAACCCGCTGCTCAACGAAGCCAGGTTCAACGCCACCCGCGAGCAGGTCGTCGCCTCGTCGGGTTCCCGCTACGGGCCGTCGGCGCCGCTCAAGGATGTCGGCGCCTTGCTCGACAGCGGCAGGCGCTTCGCCTTCATCGGTAAGCCTTGCGATGTCGCCACATTGCGCAATCTGGCGCGCGTCGACCCGCGCGTCGACCTGCAAATCCCTCACATGCTGGCTATGGTCTGCGGCGGCAATCCCAGCATCGCCGCCACCTATAACATCGTCAGGCGTTTCGGCGAGGACCACCGCGATGTCGAGGAGTTCCGCTATCGCGGCCACGGCTGGCCCGGCCCGACCTATCTGCGCGTGAAGCAGGGGCGCGAGCACAGCCAGACCTATGACGAAACCTGGTTCTCGAACCTGACCTACGAGCTGATGTTCCGCTGCAAGATCTGCGCCGACGGTACAGGCGAGCATGCCGATGTCGTCGCCGGCGACTGCTGGGTCATGGAAGGTGACAGGCCAAGCCACCGCGAGGCGGGCGACGGCTGGAACATGCATATCGCCCGCACCGAGCGCGGCAGGCAACTGATCGAGGATGCTGTCGTCGCCGGCTACATCCACGAGGAGGCGTTTTCAGTCGCCGAACTCGAGGCCATGCACGACGACCATGGCGCCAAGAAGCGCTCGGTCCTGTGGCGGCTTGCTGGTCTCGCCCTGACCGGCCAGCCCTATCCCGATTATGGCGCGTTGCGCGTGGTGCAATCAGGCCTTGCCGCCAGCTGGCGCGAACGCTGGACCGCTTTCCGCGGCACGCTCGCCCGTTCGCTCAAACGCCGCAACCGGGAGAGCCCGATCACCTCGGGGACCTTCGTTGCGGACACCAAGACAAGCTGAGAACAATCACCAAGGAGGAAACCATGTCTGTCGATCATCTGCGCGCCAAGCTCTCGGGCTCCGGCCCAGCCCTGTTCTTTCCGGACCCCGAAGTGCCGGCGATCTTCAATTTCGACCAAGGCCTGGCAGCACCCGAGACCTTCCCAACCGACGACCTCGTTCGTCTCGCCCGCAAGGCGCTGGACGAGCATGGCGCCAAGGTGCTCGACTATTTCGACCCGGCCACTGGCTATGAAGAACTCGTCTTCGGCTACAAGGGCCTGCGCAAGGAAATCGCTGACCGCATCGAGCGCACCCAGGGCAAGCAGCTGGGCACGCTCGGCGTCATCCTGACCTCTGGCTCGGTGCAGGGCATCGCGCTCGCCGCCAACGGATACGTCAATCCCGGTGATGTCGTCGTCGCCGAGGCCGCATCCTTTCCCTATGCGCTGCGCTTCATGCAGATGGCCGGCGGCGACCTGCGCACTGTGGCAGTGGACGACCATGGCATGGACATCGATGCGCTCGAAACCCTGCTCAAGAAGGTCAAGGCCGAGGGCAAGAAGGTCAAGGTTGTCTACACCATCCCGACGTTCCAGACACCGACCTGCACCGAAATGTCGGTACCGCGCCGCAAGCAGCTGCTGAAGCTTGCCAGGGAGCATGACTTCCTCATCATCGAGGACAATGTGTATGGCGATCTGCGTTTTGCCGGCGAGGAATTGCCAACCCTGCTCAGCCTCGACACCGATGACCGCGTCATCCAGTGCGGCAGTTTCTCCAAGATCGTGGCTCCGGCGCTGCGCCTCGGCTGGATCGCCGGTCCGGCCGCGGCCATCGAACCCATCGCCGCCGTGCGCCAGGACCTTGGCGTCAGCCAGTGGTACTCCCGCGTCATGGCCTCGTTCATGGCCGACGGCCTGCTTGAGGACCACATCGCCGAGGTCAACAAGGTCTACAAGAGCAAGGCCGAGACGGCGGCGCGCGCGGTACGCGATCATTGCGGCAACTACGTCACCTTCCGCATGCCGCAGGGCTCGTTCTACCTCTGGCTCGAGATCGACGAGCGTGTCGACTGGCAGCGCGCGGCCGAGCTGTCGGCCAAGGAGGGCATCTTCTTCCGTCCCGGCGAACGTTTCATGGGTGAGACCGACGGTCGCCAGTTCCTGCGCCTCGCCTACAGCCATGTCAGCGAAGACATCATCGAGCGCGGTATCAGGAAGCTCGGCGAAATCCTCAGCGCCTGCGCCAGGGTTCCGGCATGACGATTTCGGTTCGCACGATCGCGGGGGGATTTGTCTATCCCGAATGCCCCCGCTGGCATGACGGCCAGCTATGGTTCGCCGATCAGCACGATGGTCTCGTCCATGTTCTGGATGGCGACGGCACGCGTCGCGACAACTTCGCCGTTCCCGGCGGCCCATCCGGCATGGGCTGGCTGCCGGATGGCGACCTGCTCGTCGTCTCGATGAACGACCGCAAGCTGTTTCGGCGGCTTGGGGATGGCAAGCTGGTGCTTCATGCCGATCTCGCCGGCGTCCACCCGTTCCACTCCAACGACATGATCGTCGACGCTGAGGGCCGCGCCTATGTCGGCAACATCGGCTTCGACTTCTATGCCGGCCAGCCGCCGGCGCCGACGGTGCTCGCTACGGTTTCGCCGGATGGCGAGGTTGGCATAGCAGCCGATGGGCTTATGTGTCCCAACGGCGCTGTCATCACAGCTGATGGCAGCACACTCGTTATCGCCGAGTCGATGGCTGCACGTCTGACCGCCTTCGACATAGGCTCTGACGGCAGCTTGTCCAACCGCCGGCTGTTTGCAGCGCTCGACGGCCATGTGCCCGACGGCATCTGCCTCGACGCCGAAGGCCATGTCTGGGCGGCCTCGCCTTATGAAAAGATGGTGTTGCGTGTCAGCCCTGCCGGCGAGATCGTCGACCGCATCGTCATCCCAGATGCCAGCCCCTATTCCTGCATGCTCGGCGGTGCGGATGGCCGCGACCTCTTCATCTGCGTCGCCCCGCACCACGCCCCTGAAATCACCACCAAGCTGAGGGGAGGGCGCATCGACGTCGTCCGCGCGCCAGCGCCGGGAGCAGGACGGCCATGAGCAACGTCGCACGTCTCAACCCACCAGGCATGGCGTTCCCCGGCATGAGCCAGGCCGTCGGCTGCGGCGACTTCGTACTGGTCTCCGGACAGGTGGCCCTGAAGGACAAACAGATCATTTGTGTCGGCGATCCCGCCGGGCAGACCGAACAGGTGTTCCGCAACATCGAGGCGGTGCTGGGCGAGGCAGGTCTCGACCTCGGTCATGTCGTGTCGCTGCGCTGCTATCTGACCAGCGCGGACGCCTACCAGGCCTATGCTTCGGTCAAGAACCGCATCTTCGCCGACAATCCGCCGGCCACCACCGCTATGGTCGTCACGGCACTCGTCCTGCCCGAGATCATGGTCGAGGTCGAGGCGGTCGCCTGGCGCCACGCGCTTGCCAAACCGCCTGCGGTGTAGAACCTAGCCGCTAGCCAAAAATTGGCCGAGTCGGGTCCGCCCGGCCGGCCGCGCTTGCGGAGGCCCGATCTTGTCCATCACCATGTACGGCATCAAGAACTGCGACACGATCAAGAAGGCTCGCAGCTGGCTCGAGGGGCACGGCGTCGCCTACGACTTCCACGACTACAAGGCCGTCGGCATCGACCGCAAGAGCTTGGAAAAATGGGTCAAGGAGTTCGGCTGGGAGACTGTACTCAACCGCGCCGGAACCACCTTCAAGAAGCTGCCCGACACAGACAAGGAAGGCCTCGATGCCGAAAAGGCGATCGCCCTGATGCTCGCGCAGCCCTCGATGATCAAACGCCCGATGCTCGATCTCGGCAGCCGCCGCCTCGTCGGCTTCAAGCCTGAGGCCTACGAGGCCGCATTCCCGGGATAATGGACGCGGCCGCTGCCGGTGGACAATGTCCGCGCTCTCGGGCCGCCGGCTATTTCGCCTTTGTGCCGAACCGCGCCATTGTCGCCGCCACCTCCTCGCGCAGCCACGTTGTGAAATCGCGCACCTTGCGGCCCGGGCGATCCATCTTCGAGCTGACCAGATAATAGCCCAGCCCGCTGGCAACGGTGATGCCGAACGGCGCCACCAGCCGCCCGTCGGCCAGCGCATCGGCCGACAAGAGCTGCCAGGCCAGCGCCACACCCTGTCCGCCCACCGCCGCGTCGATGCCGAGGATCGGGTCGGTGAAGGATGGCCCCGCCCGCTGCACCGGGAACGGCTTCTGCAGCCCCGCCGCCTCGAACCAGCGCTCCCAGCTGATCATCGTGCTCTCGTCGGCGATGACGGGCAGATGTGCGAGATCGGCAGGCTCCCTCAGTTTCGCGGCAAGAGCCGGCGCGCAGACGGGAAAAACCTCCTGCGCCAGAAGCAGCTCCGCCCGCACGCCGGGCCATGTGCCGTCGCCCATGCGGATCGCGAGATCGACGTCGGTATGGTCGAGATCGACCAGCCCGGTCGAAGCGTCGATCCTGAGCTTGATCTCGGGGTGGCGCTGGTTGAAGCGGGCGAGCCTGGGCACCAGGAAGCGCGAGGCGAAAGCCGGCGCCACCGACACCACCAGCACGTTCGAGCTTGTCTCCTCGGCCAGCGCCACCGCGCGGCCGAGTTCCTGGAAACCAGTTGTCAGCCGCGTGCAAAACTCCGCCCCGAAGCCGGTCAGCGCTAGTCTCGCGCCGGTGCGCTGGAAAATGGCGCGGCCAAGCTGCGCTTCGGTGCGGCCAATCTGCTGGCTGACCGCGCTGGTCGAGACACCGAGCTCCTCTGCCGCCTTGACCAGTGAGCCACAGCGCGCGACGCTCTCGACCGCACGGAGCCCGTTCAGATGCACACGATTGAGTGCCTGACTTGAGATTTTCTAAACTCCGTCTGCGGCAATCTTGATTGATGAGTGAGCGTTTTTAGCGAAAATACAGTGAAAGGACCAACGCTTTCAGGAGAAGTCAGATGAAGATTTTCTCAAGCCTCGCTACCCTGCTGCAAGGCCAGCACGATATCAACGGCATCGACAGTGAGCGTTTCCTCGCCTGGCTGCACGATCCGCTGTCCCATCCCGACATCGCGCGCATGGACGAACGCGCGCTCGCCGACCTGCCGCTCGGTCGCGGCTCCAGGCCGGTTTTGTCGGCGCCCGGCGAGTGCCGTGCCTAGAGCAACAGAAATGCGTGGCCGAGCACGCCGAGCGCTGCCGTCGCAATCGTCAGCACGCTGAGTCCGAAGCCGGTCGCGCGCTGCCATTGCGACGCCTCGGCGTGGGTGAAATGCCAGGCATGCACGGCGCGGCCGAAGGTGAAGCCAGCACCCAGCACATGGATTGCCACAGCTGGCGCTCCGAGTGCCGCGGCAAATCCAAGCAGCACCAGCATGACGGGGATGTTCTCGATGGCGTTGGCATGGCCACGCATCGTCCGACCGAGATGCGCAACCCCGCCGTCGCCGATCAGCACCATGTGCTTACGCCGCACCATCGCGGTTGCCGTCGTCAGCCACAGCAGGATCAGGGCATTGAGCGCCGCATAGAGGGCTGCTGCGGCAAGGGCTGACTGGTTCATGGCGTCCCCACGTTACCTAAGTGTAATCTGCAAGAGCCGAAAATCGCCACGATCTCGGGCGCAATGCAATATGCGCGCCCACTGGGATTCCCATCAGGCGCGAAGTATGACTTCATGCGGCAAATCGCATATGCCGCTGAACGCCGAAAGGAACCCGGAAGCGTGTTCGTATCCTTCTTCCCGCAGCCGAAATTGTTTTTCACCTCGGCTGCTGTCTGGAGCCTGGTGCTCGTGCTCCTGTGGTTCTTCGGCGGCGAACAGTTGGGCGCTGCTTTCGGCATGCCGCCTGCAGCGGCGGACGCGCCCAAGATCATCGGTATCTCGGTATTCTGGTCGCCGCCCTTTCTGTGGTTTTATATCTATTTCTTTTTCGGCGTCGTGGTCTTCTATGCCTTCTGGAGTTGGTATTCGCCTCATCCCTGGCAGCGCTGGTCGATCCTTGGTACGGCCCTAATTCTCTTCGTGGTCTACTTCCAGGTCCAGGTCAGTGTCGCCGTCAACAACTGGTACGGTCCGTTTTATGACCTGATCCAGAATGTCCTGTCCAAGACAACGACGGCGACCGACGAACAGCTCTATTGGCAGATCGCCAGCTTTGCCGGCCTGGCGCTGGTCGGCATGAATGTCGCTGTGGTCAATGCCTTCTTTGTTAGCCACTGGGTCTTCCGTTGGCGTATGGCGATGAACGGTTACTACATGGAGCATTGGGGTCGGTTGCGCCACATAGAAGGCGCCGCTCAACGCGTGCAGGAAGACACGATGCGCTTCGCTCAGATCATGGAGGGATTGGGCGTCAATTTCATCGATTCCATCATGACGCTCATTGCGTTCACGCCTGTGCTTATCCAACTGTCGACGCACATCACCCATCTGCCGCTACTGGGTGAAGTCAAGCAACCGCTACTCGTTGCCGCGATCGCCTGGTCGCTGTTCGGCACAATCAGCTTGGCGCTGGCGGGCTACAAACTGCCAGGCCTGCAGTTCCGCAACCAGCGTGTCGAGGCAGCCTACCGCAAGGAGCTGGTCTATGGCGAGGATCATGAAGATCGTGCCCAGCCTGCGACGGTTGCTGAGTTGTTCGAAAACGTTCGCCGCAATTATTTTCGGCTCTATTTCCACTACGTCTACTTCAATGTTGTCCGTTACACCTATCTCCAGGCCAACAACATCTTTTCGCTGATCGTCATGGTTCCATCGGTCGCGGCCCAGAAGCTGACGCTCGGCCTGATGAACCAGATCAGCTACGCATTCTCGCAGGTCACCAGCTCGTTCCAGTTCCTGGTCAATTCATGGTCGACGATCGTCGAGCTTTTGTCGGTCTACAAGCGCCTTCGCGCCTTTGAGGCGACGCTCGCCGGCGACCAATTGCCCGACATCGATAAGCGATATCTCGAGCGGGAAAAGGCTGGCATGAGGCCGGAAGATCAGCCGGTGGCATGATCATGGTGTCATGACGTCGACAGCCTTCTTCCCAGGAGGAAGAGGGGCGGGGTGGTGAGGGCAAGGCACAAGCTTCGACGCTTGCCGTCTTTAAGCTAACGCCCCGCTTTCTGTCCTTCCCACAAGGGAGGAGGGGCGTCATCGTCCTGCTTGAAATCGAAAACGTCCTGCATTCACCCGCCGGTCTGCACCGGCGCAGCGTCCTTCTGTCGCCCGACATAGTCGGCATAGCTGATGCACTCGACATCCGACTTCACGCAGACCTCTCCGGCAAAACGCTCCAGCGCGCGCCAGTAGGCGCCGTCGTTCATCAGCGTGAAATGGAAACCCACCTGCAGCGGGATGCGGCTGCCATCGAACTGCTTGTCGAAAGCCGCCTTGAACGCGTCATAGGCGCGCTTCTCGTAAATGGGTGCTTCCCCAGGTTTCTCCACCCCGCCCGAGTGGCGGACATAGAGATTGTAGTCCATGGCGATGATGCGCCGCTCGGACGGACCCTCGGCAATCTGCGGCAAGGCAAATTCCATCATGCCGCGATCCGGCTTTGGCGCCTCCGGCCCGCGCGACACGCCGCTGGCGTTGTAGGCAAAGCCCTTGTCCAGCAGCACCGACGTCAGCGCCTTGTTCTCCGACAGATATGGTGCGCGAAATCCCTTCACCGAGGCGGCGATATGGGCCCAGTTCGATGGCTCCGGCGAAATGCCATTGATCTTGTAGGTGTCGCGCATGATTTGGGAAAAGGCGTCGAATTCCTTCGTCCAATCGGCCTTGCTCCACTTGCCGCCGTCGAAATGGCCGCAGCCATGGCTGGCGATGTCGTGGCCTTCGGCCGCGGCGAGATTGATCTGTTCGAGCCGGTCGACCACCTCCTGCTTCGATTGCGCGAAGCCGACGTTTGAGCGGCCGGGCGACTTGCCTGGCGCCAGATATTCGCCCCTGGTCTCGCGCGACAGCAGGAAGACACATGAGAGAAAATAGGTGAAGCGCGCGCCGGTGCGGGCCGCAAGGTTTCGGCTGCGCTGCCACTGCGCAAGGTCATGGGCGCCATCGAAGGAGATCAGCACGATCTGCTTGGGCTTCACCTCGTCAACCTTGGGGGCAGGACTCGCTGCCGCCGGCCCGGCGGCGAGCGATGCGGAAATAAGGGCACAGACGCTAAACGCTTTGGTCATGTCGAACTTCGATGCAATTACGGGGACTTGGCGACGTCAGGCGGTTAAGGCCGAAATGTGGCACGGATGCGTTCTGTCTCAAATGCCTCCGTTTGGACAGGCGGGGAGAGGGGTTCCACGGTGTGACGACTTTTTGGGCGAGGCTTGGGCACTTTTCGATGCTGCCTCTCTTTGCCATCGCTATCCTTCGCACCCTCTCTGGTCTGCGAACGTTGCACCACATCAATCTATCGGAAGGCACGGCCTCGCGCTCCGCTTCTCGAATTTCTCTCCCGAACGCGGAAGCGTTCTTTGACAATGGCCAGACCGGAAACGGGGCGTGGCAGTGAAGAAACTCGGCCCCTTCTCCCCGTAATCGGGGCGAGGGACTCCCCGCCCACCGAATTTCCACCCCGCCCCCTTCCATGGCGGCGAAATTCCGTTAAAACGCAGGCTCACGAGAGGCCCGAGGGCCGCAACCGGTTGGATGGAATGTCGGACGACAGCTTTTTCCGCGAAGTAAACGAGGAAATTCGCCAGGAGCAGGCCAGGGCCCTGTGGGACCGTTATGGCCCCGCGGCGATCGTGCTCGCCGTTCTGGTGGTCATCGGCACTGGGCTGTTCGTCGCCTGGGAATATTGGGTCGAGACCAAGGCCAACGCCTCGGGCGACCAGTTCTCGCAGGCGCTGACGCTCGCCAATTCGGGCAAGACTGACGAGGCGCTGGTTGCGTTCGAGGCGCTGGAAAAGGATGGCTACGGCGCTTATCCGTTGCTCGCCCGTATGCGTGCCGCCACCGTTCTCGCAGACAAGGGCGACTTCAAGGGCGCGGTCGCGGGTTTCGATGAAGTGGCCGCCGACACTGCCATTCCTGCCGTCATCCGCGACATGGCCCGCCTGCGCGCGGCACTCCTGCTCGTCGACCACGGTACCTATGCCGAGGTGTCGAGCCGCGTCGAGACGCTGACCGCCGACACCAATCCGCTGCGCCATTCGGCACGCGAGGCGCTTGGCCTCTCGGCCTGGAAGGAAGGCAAGTTCACCGACGCGATGAAGCTGTTCGAACAGATTTCCAACGACGAAGTCGCGCCGCGCAACGCGCGTCAGCGTGCCAATGTCATGGCCGAACTGATCCGCGGTTCGGGCAACGGATCGTAACGCGGGCCCTATGGCATTCAAGATCGCCATAATCGGCCGACCCAACGTCGGCAAATCCACGCTTTTCAACCGGCTGGTCGGAAAGAAGATCGCGCTTGTCGACGACACGCCTGGTGTGACGCGTGACCGCCGCGTCCATGCGGCAAAGCTCTACGACCTCGCCTTCGACGTCATCGACACGGCAGGCTTCGAGGATGCGGGCGCCGCCACGCTGCAGGGGCGCATGCGCCAGCAGACCGAGATCGCCATCAAGGAAGCCGATCTGATCTTCTTTATGGTCGATGCCAAGACCGGCCTGACCCCCGATGATCGCACCTTCGTCGAGATCGTGCGCCGTTCCGGCAAGCCGACCGTACTCGTCGCCAACAAGTCCGAGGCACGCGGCGCCCAGGGCGGCGCGCTTGAGGCCTGGGAACTCGGCATGGGCGAGCCCGTGCAGATTTCGGCCGAGCATGGCATCGGCATGCCCGATTTGCGCGACGCCGTTGTCGAAGCGCTCGGGCACGAGCGCGTCTTCGAGGACGACGGTGACGACGAAGCCGAACTCGTTGCCGAAAGCGACGTGCTGATCGGCGAGGACATCGCCGACCCCGACGCCGAAGACGTCAATGCCTATGACGAGACCAAGCCGCTGCGTATCGCAGTCGTCGGCCGTCCGAATGCCGGCAAGTCGACACTTATCAATGCGCTGATTGGCGAGGAACGCCTGCTCACGGGCCCCGAGGCCGGCATCACTCGCGATTCGATATCGGTCGACTGGGACTGGAAGGGCCGCGGCATCAAGCTGTTCGACACGGCCGGCATGCGTCGCAAGGCCAAGGTGCAGGAGAAGCTGGAGAAGCTCTCCGTTCAGGACGGCCTGCGCGCCATCCGCTTCGCCGAGATCGTCATCATCGTGCTCGATGCGACGATCCCGTTCGAGAAGCAGGACCTGCAGATCGCCGACCTCATCATCCGCGAGGGCAGGGCCCCGGTCATCGCCTTCAATAAGTGGGATCTGATCGACAATCCGCAGGAAGCGCTCGCCGAGCTGCGCGAAAAGACCGAGCGGCTGTTGCCGCAGGTGCGGGGCTTGCAGGCCGTGCCCGTGTCGGCCGAAACCGGCCGTAGCCTCGACAAGCTGATGGATGCGGTCCTGCGCACCCACCGCGTCTGGAACAGTCGCGTCTCGACCGGCAAGCTCAACCGCTGGCTGGAGGGCATCATCGCCCACCACCCGCCGCCCGCTGTCGCCGGCCGCAGGCTCAAGGTCAAGTACATCACCCAGGTGAAGACCCGACCGCCGGGCTTTGTCGTCTCATGTTCGCGCCCAGATGCCATGCCGCAATCTTATGTGCGCTATCTGACCAACAATCTGCGCGACGCCTTCGAGATGCCCGGCGTGCCGATCCGCATGGCGCTGCGCACATCCGACAACCCGTTCGCGGGACGCGCAAAGAAGAAGAAATGAACCGGGGGCTCGCAATTGCGGGCCCTTTTCGCATTGCGCGAAGGTTGCGTGCGTTAACGCTCCATCAAGGTTAATGCTTCATTTTTCTCTCCAGTGGGTGTGTAGCGTCCTGGAGAGTTTTCGTGCATCGACCAGTTGAGTCGCGGCGGCCTGCCGCCGCCCGCGAGGGAAAGCGTTCGTTCCTGGCACCCGCCATCGTCGGCCTCGGGATCTGGCTCGGCTTCCCCACCGTTGCCGCTTATCAGGACATGACCAGCTTCGTTTCCGGCCTCGAGGGCCAGAACGCCCGCTGGAGTTCTTATGTCGAGCGCGCTGCCGCCGGTTCAGTGCATGCGGCCGAAATGCCTTTCCTCGATGGCATCGTCACCGGCCCGATGTCGGGCTCCGGCATGAAGATTTCAGGCGTCGGAACGGTCGCCTTCCGTGGCAAGATCGGCGCTGCTTCCAAGCTGCCCGACGAGGACCGGGTCGTGCGCGTCGACAAGCGCAGCCGCGTCGTCGAGGTGACCCCGGTTGCGCCACCCAGGAACTTTACCGCCGGTTCGGTGTTCCAGCGCACCAGTTCCTTGCTCCTGCGCCCCTCCGCCGATAGCGGCATGAAGCTGACCTTTGCCAAGCCCGAGATCAAGGGCAAGGAGGTCGAGATCGCCGCGGCCTTCCACGTCAAGGAGACGAAGAAGCGCGATCGCGACGTGCCTTCTATGCTTGCTTCTTTGGTCACCAGCGACAAAGCCGACATTCTCGCCACCGCCTATGCCCCGGCCGAGCCAGACTATGCCAAGGCGTCGCCCTTCGAGGCGTTGCTGCGCGACGACGACCAGGCGTCGGGCCGTTTCATCCCACCGATGGGCAAGGGTGACCACTCCTGGCTGCAGAACCCGCTGCCGGCGAGCGTCTTCTCCAAGGCCGAACAGACCTGCCTGGCCAACGCCATCTATTTCGAGGCCCAGAGCGAGCCGCTGCGCGGCCAGGCAGCCGTTGCCCAGGTCGTGCTCAACCGCGTGCGCAATCCGACCTATCCCGGCAGCATCTGCGGCGTGGTCTACCAGAACGACGGCTGGTTCAACCGCTGCCAGTTCTCCTTTGCCTGCGACGGCATCAAGGACCGCGTCACCAGCCCGACGCACTACAAGATCGCCCAGGATGTGGCCATGGCCGTGACCGCCGGAAAGATCTTCCTGCCGGAGATCGGCTCGTCGACCCATTATTACGCCAACTACGTCAATCCGGGGTGGGCGAGGGGCATGAAGCGGATGACCAAAATCGGTCTCCACATCTTCTACCGCACTTATGGCGGTGGCTGGAGCTGACCTGTCTCAAGGCTTGGCCCGGTAGTCCGCGCTGAACCCCGTTTGTCAGGGGATTCGCCCGGGGAGGGCAGGGTGGAGCCTTGGGCAGGATGTCGCACTTCGCCAAGCCTCTGATTTAACAGCATTAAATACTTCTGCTGATGGGTGCCCCCGTGGCTTGACGGGCAGGCACCCTCTAACTATGTTGCCGGCGACTTTGAAGCGGACGGACGGAGACGCTCGGACCGGGCGGGAGTTTGCAATGGCCAAGCCAACAAGGCCAGGCGAAACTGGAAACACCCGGCCTGAAAATCGAGCCGAAAACGACATTCGCGACAACGAACTCGAGCGCCGCAGGCGCGATCTTGAAGCCTCGTTGGCAGCAAGGCGCCCACAGCGTGACGAGGGGGATGAAGGTACAGAGTCGAAAGGTACGACTGGCTACGGTCAGGCACTCAAGCTGTCGAGCGAGTTCATCGCCGGTGTAGCTGTAGGTGTGGGGCTTGGTTGGTTTGTCGATCGGTTCGCAGGCACGTCGCCCTGGGGGTTGATCGTGTTCCTGCTTCTCGGCTTTGGCGCCGGTGTACTGAATGTCCTGCGTTCGGCAGGGCTTGTTACAGATGCTGGCATCAGGCCGCCGGACGGGCGGTCGGACGACCAGGGCAAGAAGTAAGCAGCGCCGCAAGGCGCAATTTAGGCGAAGGGGGGCCACGTGGCCAACGATCCTATCCATCAGTTTCAGATTTCGAAATTGATTCCGATTGAGGTCGGAGGTCTCGACTTCTCCTTCACCAATTCGGCCGCTTTCATGGTTGCCACCGTCGTGGTCGCCAGCGCCTTCCTGTTCCTGACGACCACCAGCCGTGGCCTCGTTCCCGGCCGCCTGCAGTCGGTCTCGGAAATGAGTTATGAATTCGTGGCGTCGATGCTGAGAGATGCCGCGGGCTCCCAGGGCATGCGCTTCTTCCCGTTCGTCTTCTCGCTGTTCATGTTCGTGCTCGTTGCCAACATGCTCGGCCTGTTCCCTTACTTCTTCACCGTCACCAGCCAGATCATCGTCACTTTCGCGCTGGCGCTGCTGGTGATTGGTACCGTCATTGTCTACGGTTTCGCCAAGCATGGCTTCGGCTTCCTCAAGCTGTTCGTGCCGAGCGGCATTCCGGGCCTGCTGGTGCCGCTGGTCGTCATCATCGAAGTGATCTCGTTCCTGTCGCGTCCGGTCAGCCTCTCGGTTCGTCTGTTCGCCAACATGCTGGCCGGTCACATCACGCTGAAGGTCTTCGCCGGTTTCGTTACCTCACTGAGCGCCATGGGCGCCGTGGGTATCGCCGGCTCGGTCTTGCCGCTGTTCATGACCGTTGCAATCACCGGTCTCGAAGTGCTGGTCGCGTTCCTGCAAGCCTATGTCTTCGCAGTTCTGACCTGCATGTACCTCAACGACGCTGTCCATCCCGGACACTGATCCAGATACGGCGGGCTCGCCCGTCGCATAACGAAATCAACAGTTCCAACAAGGAGTTTTAAAATGGACGCAGAAGCAGCAAAGTATCTCGGCGCCGGTCTGGCTTGTTTCGGCATGGCTGGTACGGCCCTCGGCCTCGGCAATATCTTCGGCAGCTACCTCTCGGGCGCCCTGCGCAACCCGTCGGCTGCTGACGGCCAGTTCGGCCGCCTGGTGTTCGGCTTCGCCGTGACCGAAGCTCTGGGCATCTTCTCGCTGCTCATCGCCCTGCTGCTGCTCTTCGCATAAGAGCCACGCTGACGATTGTGCCGGTCGCCACAGGCGGCCGGTCGGGTTGGACAGGGGAATGAGATGTTTGTGACACCGGGTTACGCCGAGGAAGTAGCGCCTGCGGCGGGAGATGCTCACACCACTGATGCCGGTGCCGCTCAGGCGCACACGGAAGCAGCTGGTGGGCACGGCGGCGGCGTTTTTCCGCCATTCGATTCTACGACCTATCCGTCGCAGATCCTTTGGCTCGCCATCACTTTCGGCCTGTTCTACCTCTTCCTGAAGAACGTCGTTCTGCCGCGTGTCGGCGGTACGCTGGAAGTTCGCCGTGATCGCATCGCCGGCGACCTCGATCAGGCCGCGCGGATGAAGTCCGAGGCGGACGCAGCGGTTGCTGCCTACGAGCAGGAACTGGCCCAGGCCAAGGGTAAGGCCAATTCCATTGGCCAGGAGGCCCGCGACGCGGCCAAGGCCGAAGCTGAAGGCAAGCGCAAGGAAGTCGAGGCCGGTCTCGAGCAGAAGCTCGCTGCCGCCGAGGCGCGCATCGCCACCATCAAGGCCAACGCCATGAAGGAAGTGGGCACCATCGCCGAGGACACCGCCCAGGCGATCGTCCAGGCGCTTGGCGCAGGCAAGGTCGAAAAGGCCGACATCGCCGCTGCCGTCAAGGCCGCAGGCAAGTAGGAGACAAGCGATGGACGCTACATTCTGGGCAACAGTCGCTCTGTTTCTCTTCGTTGCGCTGATCGTGTACCTGAAGGTGCCCGGCATGCTGGCGAAATCTCTCGACGGCCGTGCGGATCGCATCCGCGCCGAACTCGAGGATGCACGCAAGCTGCGTGAAGAAGCGCAGCAGCTGCTGGCCGAGTACCAGCGCAAGCGCAAGGAAGCGGAAAAGGAAGCAGCCGAAATCGTCGAGATCGCCAAGCGTGAAGCTGGCCTGCTCGCCGAAGAGGCGCATGCCAAGACCGAAGAATATGTCGCGCGCCGCACCGCGCTCGCCGAGCAGAAGATCGGCCAGGCAGAGCAGGAAGCGATCAACGAAGTCCGCGCCAACGCAGTGGACCTCGCCGTCGAAGCCGCCCGCCAGATTCTGGGCAGCAAGTTCGACGCCAAGACCAGCACCGACCGCTTTAAGAGCTCGGTCCAGGAAGTGAAGGCCAAGCTCAACTAAGTCGAGCTGGACTTACCCAATATGAGAAAGCCGCTGGAATTTCCGGCGGCTTTTTTGTTGGAGGAAACAATGAGCCGCCCTGCGGTCGCACCGGGGAAGTGTCACCAGCGATGAGACTGCGGCCCCGGGCTTGAAAAGATCTGCGCAACGGACCGCCGGCCGCGGACGGCGTCAGTCCTTGAACGGCGCGAAGGAGACGCGGTGGATGCGGATGGATGCGCCATGTTCGACGATCGCCGCGCGATGGCGTGCGGTCGCATAGCCCATGTGGATTTCGAAGCCGTAGCGATTATCGTTGGCGCCGCAGGCCGTCATCATCCGGTCGCGGGTAACCTTGGCGACGATGGACGCTGCGGCGATCGACTGCGAGCGCTGGTCGCCCTTAACCAGCGCCTTGCAGGTGCAGGCGAGGCCGGGAGGCACGTCGCGGCCGTCGGCGAGCGCCGATTGGGCAACGACCGGCAGTCCGGCGAGCGCGCGCCGCATGGCCTCGAGGCTGGCCTTGCGGATGTCGCTGCGGTCGATGCTGTCGGCCGAGACCGACGCCACTGCCACACCCAGCGCCTTGCTCAGGATCTCGTCGAACAATGCGTCGCGCTGGGCTGCGCTGAGACGCTTGGAATCGTCCAAGCCGGCAGGGATGTTGTCGGGGTCGAGCACGACCGCCGCAGCCACGACAGGGCCGGCGAGTGGGCCGCGCCCTGCTTCATCCATGCCGGCGCATGGCCACTGCCCGGCCTTCATCGCCTTTTGTTCGAAGGAGAAGTCGGGTTTCTCGACGATCTCGAAGAGGGGCGGAGAATCGGAACGCGGGCGAGCCATAGTGCGGCGATGCTCGCATCGGCTCCGATTCTCCGCAAGACCTTCCCGTCCGTATGGGGCGGCGGCTCGGGAAGGCACCGTCAGCTGGCCACGGGGGAGGCCGGACGGGATTCTCTTGTAGGGTCAGAGCAGCATCAACTGCTGCTGGTCTTTCGGGGCGGCCTTGAACAGGTCTGTCCTGAGCGGGGTGCGCTCGGAGTTGAGGCCAAGCCGTTTGGCGGCCATCTCGAAGCGGCGACCGATCTGCCAGGCATAGGGGCCCTTGCCGCGCATGCGCTTGCCCCATTCAGCGTCGTAGTCCTTGCCGTCGCGCATCGAGCGGATCAGCGACAGCACATGGCGATAGCTGTCGGGATAGTGGCGCAACAGCCAGTCCTTGAAGATCGGGCTGACTTCGAGCGGCAGGCGCAGGATGACGTAGCCGGCTCCGGTCGCACCGGCGGCGGCGGCCGAGTCGAGTATACGTTCGATCTCCTGGTCGGTCAGGCCGGGGATGATCGGCGCCACCATGACCGAGACGGGAATGCCGGCCTGCGACAGCTGGCGGATGGCTTCAAGCCGCCTGGTCGGTGTCGCCGCACGTGGTTCCATGGTGCGGGCAAGCAGCCGGTCCATCGTGGTGATCGACAGCGCCACCTTGGCGAGACCCTTCTCCGCCATGCGTGCCAGGATATCGATGTCCCTGGCCACGAGCGCCGACTTGGTGACGATGCCCACAGGATGGTTGCGCGCCTCCAGCACCTCGAGGACCTCGCGCATGATGCGCCAGTTCTTCTCGATCGGCTGGTAAGGATCGGTGTTGGTGCCGATGGCGATGGTGCGCGGCTGGTAGCCGTCCTTCGACAGCTCGCGGTCGAGCAGCTTTGCCGCATCGGGCTTGGCGAACAGCCGCGCCTCGAAGTCCAGTCCTGCCGACAGGCCCATGTAGCTGTGGGTTGGCCTGGCGAAGCAATAGACACAGCCGTGCTCGCAGCCGCGATAGGGATTGATCGAGCGGTCGAAGGAGATGTCGGGGGAGTCGTTGCGGGTGATGATGGTGCGCGGCTTTTCCACCTGCACTTCGGTCTTGAAAGGCGGCAGTTCTTCGATGGTGCTCCAGCCGTCGTCGAAGACATGACGCGTCGTCGGTTCGAAACGCCCGGAGGGGTTGACGCCGGAGCCACGTCCGCGCCGGCGCTCGTGATTGATGCGCAGGCCACTCTCTTCGATCATCGCGTTGGCCATTGTCGCGCCACCGCCTTTGAAAGCTGCGACATCGGCCCGTGCAATGGGTTCCATCTCATTGTCTCCCGGTGGGAATGGCCGGCCGTCGATTCGCCCGACATGAAACTATTCCTATTTCTTAAATGAGAACAAAGCAAGAACTTTGTCGTTTGCTCGACCGCGCTGGCGCATCGGCCTGCTTTCGGATATGCGGCTAGGGATGCTGAGCGTGCTGATCGAAACGCGAAACGACGAGGAAGCTCTGGCCCGGACGCTGGCGTCGCTGGTCGGCGGTGCCGTTGAGGGCGTCGTGCGCGAGGTGATCGTCTGCGATCAAGGCTCGACCGACCAGACCCACTATGTCGCCGAGCATGCCGGCTGCGTGTTCCTGGCCGAAGGTGGCATAAAGGCGGGTATCGCGCAGGCGAAGGGCGATTGGCTGCTTCTGCTCGAGCCAGGGGCGCGGCTGGCTGACGGCTGGACAGACGATGTCATGCGCCACACGGCCAAGCTGACGATGGGCGCGCGCTTCACCCGCGCGAAGGCGAGCAACAGGCCGTTGTGGCAGCGCATCACGTCGCGGCCCCGGGCGTTGGAGCAAGGGCTGGTCATCACTAGGAAGCAGGCGGCGATTCAGGCCCGCAATGGCGCGGATGCCGAGGGCATTGCACGCGGGCTGGCGATGAAGACGCTGGAAGCTGAAATCACCGTCGCTGCAGGGCGGAGATAGCTCAGGCTGACTTGGTGCCGCCGCGCCTAAGATGCTCGTCGAGGCGCGGCATGATCTCCACGAAATTGCACGGCATGTGGCGATAGTCGAGCTGCGGCTTGAGGATGCCGTCCCAGGCATCACGGCAGGCGCCGGGCGAGCCAGGCAGCACGAAGACGAAGGTGGCGTTGAGCACGCCGCCTGTGGCGCGTGACTGGATCGTCGACGTGCCGATCTTGTCGTAGGAAATGCGGTGGAAGACTTCGGAGAAGCCGTCCATGCGCTTCTCGAAGATCGGCTCCAGCGCCTCAGGCGTCACGTCGCGGCCGGTGAAGCCGGTGCCGCCTGTGGTGATGATGACGTCGATGTCCTTGTCTAACGACCATGTGGTGACGCGCTCTCGGATACTATCCTTGTCATCGGTGACGATGTCGCGTGCCCTCAGCACATGGCCCTCGGCCACGATGCGGTCGGCCAACGTCTGCCCCGACTTGTCGTCTGCGAGCGTGCGGGTGTCGGAGACGGTGAGCACGGCAATGCCGACGGGAATGAAGGCGCGGGGCTCGCTCATCGCCTTGGCTCCTGGATCATGGACTTGGTGGCGGCGGTGAACCAGCCGGGCTGCCTGCTGACGATTGCATTCGCAGCACGCTGGGCTGCCGCCTGGCTGGCGAAAATGCCGAAGCAGGTGGCGCCGGAGCCCGACATGCGGGCAAAGGCAGCGCCGCTCTGGCGCAGGGCATCGAGCGCTTCGCCGACCGCAGGCACGATCGACATGGCGGCCGGTTCGAGATCGTTGCGCGTCGCCGCGAACCATTCGAACATGTCGCAGGCATGCGTAAGGGCTGCGAGCGGCGGGTTGTCACGGCGGGTGAGCGCTCGGAAGACCTCAGGCGTGGATATGGCGATGCCGGGATTGACCAGTACCATCGGCAGGGCGGGGAAATCTTCTACCGGTTCGAGATGTTCGCCGATACCGCGCGCCATGAGCGGCCGTCCGGCAAGGCACATCGGCAGGTCGGCACCGAGCGGCAGGGCCAGCCGTGCAAGTTCGGCCTCGCCGACCGGGATACGCCAAAGCCTGGCGAGCGCCCGCAGCGTTGCGGCCGCATCGCTCGAGCCGCCGCCGATGCCCGAGGCGACCGGCAGGTTCTTTTCGAGCGCGATCGAAACGGGGCGGGCATGGCCGGGGAAAGCGGCGCGCAGGGCGTCGCGAGCTTTGAGCACCAGGTTGCCGCCGTCGAGCGGCACGTCCGATACAAAGCGGCCGTTGACGGCAAAGCTGTCTGTTTCACAGGTGGAAACTGCGATGCGGTCGCCCAGCTCGGCGAAGACGACAAGGCTCTCGAGCAAATGATAGCCGTCGTCACGCCTGCCAGTGACGTGCAAGGCGAGGTTGATCTTGGCCGGGGCGAATTCGGCGAGCGGCGCGGTGTTCAGCGTCACGGGCGGCCGTCAGTCCTTTTCAAGCCGGTATTCACCGGTCTTGGGATCCTTGACCAGCGTACCGTCCGTGCCCGACTGGCGCTGGCGCTCGTGGCGGCGGACCTTGGCGGTGACGCGTTCGGCCTCGCGGATGAAGGAGCGGTAGCCGTACCAGGCCACCACGACCACGAGCGCGAAGAAGATCAGTTGCGGCATGTCATTCTCCTCCCTTGGGTCGCCGGCGCCTGATGTGTCCGGCCGGGCAGGGATTTTCCGCGATCATAATCCGCGGTCCCTGCATTTTCAAAGGCCGAACCGGCCCCACAACGCGCGCTCTTCCGCCGCATCCACCATGCCCGCGGCGAACGCAGACGCGACATCGGGGCCGAGTGTTGGCGTCGACGAGCCGAACATGCCGAGTCGGCGTCCGAACAGGCCGCGCGGCGGGGTGATCAGCTTGAGTTCGGCCTTTGGGCCGTAGCGATCCTTGAGCACGGTGCGCATGTCGCCGAGGGAATCGACCAGGCCGAGTTCGAGGCCCTTCTTGCCCGACCAGAACAGGCCGGTGAACAGCTCCGGATCGTCGATGAGCTTCTTGCCCCGCCGCTCCTTGACCATGTCGATGAAGGTTTCGTGCACTTCGAGCTGCAGCTTCTTCAGCCGCTCGATGTCCTCGGCCTTCTCCGGCTTGAACGGGTCAAGCGTCGCCTTGTTTTCGCCCGCGGTATAGACGCGACGCTCGACGCCGATTTTCTTGATCAGCTCGGTGAAGCCGAATGACGACGAGATGACGCCGATGGAGCCGACGATGGACGAGGGGTCGGCGATGATCTCGTCGCCGGCGATCGCGATCATGTAGCCGCCTGATGCCGCCAGGTCCTCGACGAACACCAGCACCTTCTTGTTGTTCTCCGCCGCGAGATCGCGGATGCGCTTGTAGATCAGCCGCGCCTGAACCGGCGACCCGCCGGGCGAATTGATCGAGATGGCGACGGCCGGGCCGGGAATGGCAAAGGCCTTCTCGATCAGGCCGGCGGTGGAAGCCAAAGACAGGCTTGGTCGGAATTGGCTGCCGCCGGCCATGATCGCGCCCTGCAGGCGCAGGACGGGGATGGTGACGTCGCCAGAGCGCATCGACTTGGGCAGCAGGCGACGGAAAAATTTCTTCACAGCGTCACGTCTCCGATTCTGGAGCTCAATGCGTCCGAATGAACGCATGACATACGCTCCAGCCTTTCCAATCTGCGCATCGTTCGTTCCGAAAGTCTCTACTTTCGGGCCGACGCGCCGGACATGCCGGATGTATGTATTCCGTAGCCATCCGCAATGTCTGAGGCGAGCTCAATCGCCGAAAAGCGAAGAGCGGCCGCTGTTTATGTCGTCGGCGCGTTGCGAGAACCTGTCGTTTTCTTCATGCAGTACAAGCGGCGGGCAGATCTGCATGGACGCGCGCGAGGCACGCGCGGCCCTTACGATGACTCTGATCGCCGACGCGTCGGCGCGCGGGTGGATCGGCACGACCTCGGCATTGCCGAAGCGGCCTTCCATGGCGTTGAGGATGGGCACCAGCGATTCCGGGCGAGCGATGATGGCGAAACCGCCACGCGGCTTGACCACGGCTGCGGCACTGCGGATCCAGCTTTCGAACAGCCCGTCGTCCATGACATGCGCCTGCCGCTTCAGCGCGTCGGGCGTCGGGCGATGGTGTTGAGGGTTGAACGGCGGGTTCATGATCACCCAGTCGAGCGATCCGTTGGCAAGTCCGGCCTCGGCGCGCGCCTTGCCCGATAGCGCCACGTCGGCCATCAGCACGGTTGCGCGCCCCTTGAGCGATGTGTTGTCGGGATGCGCGAGCGTCGCCTCGGCAAAGGCCGCCATCTCGGGCGTCAGTTCCACCAGCAGCGCATGAGCCGACCTGCAGCGCGACGCAACAGAAAGGCCGGCAGCACCGGCGCCTGCGCCGAAATCGGCCAGCCGGCCTGCAAATGTCGATGGGACAGAGGACGCGAGCATCATCGCGTCCATGCCGGCGCGATGTCCGCCCTTCTTCGGCTGCACCACAAAGAAGTCGCCGCGATGGAAGGCATCCACCGTATGCGGCGGCAGCTTCGGTCCGGCAATCTCTAAAGGGGCAGAGGTCACTTCAGGCGGATTTCGTGCTCGATGCCGGCGTCGGTAAGCAGCTGTCGCGCCTCCCTGGCATCGTCTTCGTCGATCAGGACGCGCCGCGGCAGGATGCCCAGCGAGCCATCGAGCACGCTCATGTTCTGGTCGGCGATGAAGCAGCCGATGCCGGAGTCTCGCAGAAGCGATTGAACGAAGGACAGGACGACGGGGTCGTTGGTGCGCATGAGTTCGATCATCTCTGGAAATTCGCAGTTTGAGCGGGCGAAGTAAACGCCACACCTTTCGCCGCGCCAATTCGCCACTTGCCGGTGTGGTGCATAGCGCCCTAGAATCGATTAAGAGCTACGCGCGCGACAACGCGCCCGTGTAATTGGAGTGTTGGCCTTGGGTGTCGTTCTCAACATCGAGAAGGGAAAGCGGGACGCCGCTTCGATCAAGGAACTGATCGATCTGACTTCGGCCGACATGGCCAGGGTCAACGAGTTGATCCTCTCCAAGGCCGGTTCTGACGTCGAGATGATCCCGGAGGTGGCCAACCACCTGATCTCGTCGGGCGGCAAGCGCCTGCGTCCGATGCTGACGCTCGCAGCCGCCCAGATGTTCGGCTATTCCGGCGAAAACCACGTCAAGCTGGCGACCTCGGTCGAATTCATGCACACGGCGACGCTGCTGCATGACGACGTCGTCGACGAAAGCGACCTGCGTCGCGGCAAGAAGACGGCGCGGACCATCTGGGGCAACCAGGCGAGCGTGCTCGTCGGCGACTTCCTGCTTGGTCAGGCTTTCCGCATGATGGTCGAGGTCGGCTCGCTCGAAGCGCTCGACATCCTGTCATCGGCTGCCTCGATCATCGCCGAAGGCGAGGTGATGCAGCTGGCGGCCGCCAAGAACCTCGAGACCACCGAAGACGAGCATTTCGCTGTCATCAAGGCGAAGACGGCGGCCCTGTTCTCGGCCGCTGCCGAGGTCGGCCCGGTCATCGCCGGCGCGTCGAAGAACGACAAGGCGGCGCTGCGCTCCTACGGCATGAATCTCGGTCTTGCCTTCCAGTTGATTGATGACGCCCTCGATTACGGCGGCTCCAGCAAGGACCTCGGCAAGAATGTCGGTGACGATTTCCGCGAAGGCAAGGTCACGCTGCCGGTGATACTGAGCTATCGCCGCGGCAGCACCGCCGAACGCGCCTTCTGGAAGAGCGCGATCGAGGATGGTGGGAGCGACGATACCGCGCTCGAAAAGGCGATTGGCCTGATGACGCGCCATGGCGCCATCTCCGACACGATCGGCCGCGCCAGCCATTTCGGCGAGATCGCCCGCGATGCGCTGGCGCCGCTCGACAACACGCCGCAGAAGACGGCCCTGATCGACGTCATCGATTTCTGCATCAGCCGCGTCGTGTGATTGTCGCCCGAGGCGACACGCCAGTGTTGCCCTTAAGCAAGTCTTGAGCCGGTTGTCGGATTGTAATGCCGGACCGGATTGATGCGTGACCCCAAAAAGGCCATGCTTCGAACCGACAAGCGGTTGCGACCATCGATCCCGCACAGCGGGTGTCTTGACCGTAGGACCTGACCAGGAAGGACTTTCATGCGGCAGCGACGCGCACTCTGGCTCCTCGGGCTGGCGGCTTTCACGAGCTTCACCGCCCTGACGCAGCCGGGCTATGCCAAAACGGTTTCCGAGCCGGTCGAAATCAACTCCTTTTCGGGCGCTTATCTCGCGGCGCGTACCGCCGAAGCAGACAACGATCTCGACAGCGCCATTGCCTATTACAAGCGCGCGCTGGCTTTTGATCCCGAAGACGCGGCCCTTCAGCAGAGCCTGATGCTGGCGCTGATCGCGCAGGGGCGCTTCGACGAATCGCTGCCCTACGCCCAGATGCTGAAGACCGTGCCCGACGTGGAGCGCTTCTCGCGGCTGGCGCTCGGCGTCGACAGCATCCGCAAGAAGGATTACCAGGGTGCCGAGAACTGGCTCAAGCTGGCGCTCGAATCCGACCTCGACCGGCTGATAACAGGTGTCATGACCGGCTGGGCGAAGCAGGGCGAAGGGCGCTCGGCCGATGCGCTGCAGTTCCTCGACAAGCTTCAGGGGCCGGAATGGTATGAGCTGTTCAAGACCTATCATCGCGCCCTGATCGCCGAGGCAGCTGGCCAGAAGGACAAGGCCGACGAGATATTCAAGGCAACGATCAACAATCTCGGCGCCGGCAGTGCTGCGCCCGAGACATGGATGCGTGCCGCCGAAGCCTATGCCGGGTTCCTGGCACGCGGTGGCAAGAAGGCCGAGGCGCTCGCTGTCCTCGACAAGGCTGACGAGTTCGCGCCTGGCAAGCTGCCGATTTCGGCGCTGCGCGAGCAGATCAACAAGGGCGACAAGATTGCGCCTCTGGTCGCCAACCCGCAGGATGGCGCCGCCGAAATCCTGCTCAACCTGTCGACGGCGCTGAACCGCGGCGGCGGCGAACCCTTCGTTCGCCTCTATCTGCAATATGCGCTGGCCCTGAAGCCATACAGCGACGAATTGCTGGTGCAGCTCGCCTCGATCGCCGAGCAGCAGCAGAACGGCGAGGAGGCAATCGCGCTCTACCGCCGCGTGCCTGAAAGCTCGCCGCTGAAGCGGCTGTCGGAGTTGCAGCTCGGCCTCAACCTCGCCGACCTCAAGCAGCACGACGAGGCGATCAAGCACCTGAAGGCGCTGGTCGAGGCCAATCCCGACGATATGCGCGGCTATCTCGCGCTCGGCGGCGTCTATGCGTCGACCGAGAATTTCCGTGCCGCCGCCGATGTCTACGACAAGGCGGTCGAAAAGCTGAAGACGCCGACCAACGTCAACTGGAACCTCTTCTACCAGCGCGGCATCGCCTATGAGCGGCTGAAGGAATGGCCAAAGGCCGAGCCGAACTTCCGCAAGGCGCTGGAACTGTTCCCGGACCAGCCGCAGGTGCTGAACTATCTCGGCTATTCCTGGGTCGACATGAACATCAACCTCGATGAGGGCCTCAACCTCATCAAGAAGGCTGCCGATCTCAGGCCGAGCGACGGCTACATCATCGATTCGCTGGGCTGGGCCTATTATCGTCTCGGCAAGTTCGACGACGCCGTGCGCGAACTCGAACGCGCGGTGGCGCTGAAGCCTGACGATCCGGTGCTGAACGATCACCTCGGCGATGCCTACTGGCGTGTCGGGCGCAAGCTGGAGGCCACATTCCAGTGGAGCCACACGCGCGACATGAAGCCCGAGCCAAACGTTCTGGCTGAGGTCGAAAAGAAGCTGGCCAAGGGTCTGGAGCCGCTGCCTGAGAAGCCGACCGCCGCCCAGGAAGTGCCGGCCAAGCCAGAGCCGGTGCAGCCGGTGGCGCCTGCGACCGACAGCCAGAAGAAGGGCGAGGTCGATAACCCGGTCGAGGAGACGGCGCAGATCGTACCTGCGGCCTACAAGGTGCAGCGCGGCCAGTCGCTGTGGTCGATCGCCAATGAGGTGCTCGGCAATGGCGACCGCTATCGCGAGATCCTCGATCTCAACCCCGAGCTGCGCGGTGATCCGGCCCGCCTGGCGCCGGGACAGGAACTGCGCCTGCCGGGCAATTGACCCGGCAGCGTGGGCGGCGGCCGGATGCCGCTGCTTGACCCATATCTTCGGGCAGAATAGGACGGGGCCTCTCTGGCCCCGTTTTGCTGCGGGGCGCGCCAATGATCGAGCGTTGCCCGTGACCAACACCATGCCCGCCCATATGCACCCCAGCCGCTCGTTCCAGGGCCTGATCCTGACGCTGCACAATTACTGGGCCGCGCATGGTTGCATCATCCTGCAGCCCTACGACATGGAAGTGGGCGCCGGTACGTTCCACCCGGCAACGACGCTGCGCGCACTGGGCCCGAAGCGCTGGAACGCCGCTTATGTGCAGCCCTCGCGCCGCCCCAAGGATGGCCGTTATGGCGAAAACCCCAACCGGCTGCAGCATTATTACCAGTACCAGGTCATCCTGAAGCCGAACCCGTCGAACCTGCAGGAACTTTACCTCGGCTCGCTGGCCGCCATCGGCCTCGATCCGCTGGTGCATGACATCCGCTTCGTCGAAGACGACTGGGAAAGCCCGACGCTGGGCGCCTGGGGCCTTGGCTGGGAATGCTGGTGCGACGGCATGGAAGTGTCGCAGTTCACCTATTTCCAGCAGGTCTGCGGCATCGAATGTGCGCCTGTCGCAGGCGAGTTGACCTACGGACTCGAGCGCCTTGCGATGTACGTTCAGGGCGTCGACAACGTCTACGACCTCAATTTCAACGGTCTCGAAGGCGACGACAAGGTCACCTATGGCGACGTCTTCCTGCAGGCCGAGCAGGAATATTCCAGGCACAATTTCGAGCACGCCAACACCGCGATGCTGCTCAAGCATTTCGAGGACGCCGAAGCCGAGTGCAAGGCGCTGCTCGCAGCCGGCGCGCCGGCCGAGGGCGGCAATCTCGCCCAGCACAAGATGGTGTTCCCAGCCTACGACCAGTGCATCAAGGCGAGCCATGTCTTCAACCTGCTCGACGCTCGCGGCGTGATCTCGGTGACCGAACGCCAGAGCTACATCCTCAGGGTGCGCAACCTTTCCAAGGCTTGCGGCGAGGCTTTCCTGCTGACGGAAGCGGGCGGCATGTCGGTTTGACGGCTTTCGCCCACACCATTGTTCACCTCAACGACTGACCCGGCGGCGCCGGCCGGGCGCTGGTGATCGACCTTACCAACCCGACGGCGGATACTGCGGCGACACGATTGGCGGCGCTGATTGGCGAGAGCCTGAGCTAGGCGATTTGGGCGATTGCCGTACCATACGACGATGCGGATGGAACCGCCTGTCCGTCGATGGTTTGCAGCGCCTTGCGCACGCCCGGCAGCTTGAGTTCAGCGGGTGCGGCGACATGCACTGCGAGCAGGGCGCTGAGTGCCAGGACATGCAGGGATGCGGTCAGGATTTTCATCGCCATCGAGCCAACAGGTGTCTGCCTGAACGTCGGTCGCTTCGGCGCAGCGTTCGGTTCACGGAAATCTTCGGTCTTGCGCAGGCTTGTCGCTGCATGCCCATGGCATTTCGCCTGCTGCACTGGAGGTGACAGCGGGCGGCTGAGTTGCTATGCCGCGCGGACCATTTTCCGCGTGAGCCTGTCCGATGCCCGATCTGCTTCTTGAGTTGCGTTCCGAAGAAATCCCCGCCCGCATGCAGCGCAAGGCGGCCGGCGATCTGAAGAAGATGCTGACCGACGGTCTGGTCGAAGCCGGTCTCACCTACGAGGCAGCGCGCGAGTACTGGACGCCGCGGCGCCTGACACTCGACATTCGCGGCCTCACCGCCCGCTCCAAGGACATCCACGAGGACCGCAAAGGCCCAAGCACCAAGGCGCCTGAAGCGGCGATCCAGGGCTTTCTACGCAGCGCCGGGCTGAACTCGATTTCCGAGGCGCATGTCCATAGCGACCCCAAGAAGGGCGACTTCTACGTCGCGCACATCTCAAAGCCCGGCCGCTCGGCCGAGGAGATCGTCGCCGAGTTGATGCCCGCGATCGTCAAGTCGTTCCCGTGGCCGAAATCGATGCGCTGGGGCCCGGCCTCGGCCAAGCCCGGCAGCTTGCGCTGGGTGCGCCCGCTGCAGTCGATCGTCTGCACTTTCGGCCCCGAGACCGAGGAGCCCGTCGTCATCGACTTCGAGGTCGACGGCATTCGCTCCGGCAACGTCACCTACGGCCACCGCTTCCACGCCCCGGAAGCGATATCAGTACGCCGCTTCGACGACTATGCGGCCAAGCTCGAGGCCGCCAAGGTCGTCATTGACGCCGACCGGCGCAAGGAGATCATCGTCACCGATGCCCGCAACCTGGCCTTCGCCAGTGGGCTTGAGCTGGTCGAAGACGAAGGCCTGCTGGAAGAGGTTTCGGGCCTCGTCGAGTGGCCGGTCGTGCTGATGGGCCAGTTCGAGGATGCCTTCCTCGAAATCCCGGCCGAGGTTATCCGCTTGACCATCCGCGCCAACCAGAAGTGTTTCGTCACCCGCCCGCAAGGCAAGGAGGACGCGCTGTCGCATCACTTCGTGCTGACCTCGAACATCGAGGCCAGGGACGGCGGCAAGGAGATCGTCCACGGCAACGGCAAGGTGGTGCGCGCCCGTCTCTCCGACGCGCTCTATTTCTGGAAGACCGACCAGGGCGACCTGCCCGATCTCGAAACGCTGAAGGAATCGGCCTCGGCCTTCGGCCTCGATCTGGCCAAGCCGCTCGACCAGCGCATGGCCCGTCTCGACCATCTCGGCGTCACCTTCCACGCCAAGCTCGGCACGCAGGGCGCCCGCGTCCAGCGCATCCGTGCGCTTGCTCGCGAGATCGCGCCGCTGGTCGGCGCCGAGCCGAAGCTCGCCGAGCGCGCTGCCGTTTTGGCCAAGGCCGACCTGCAGACTGAAGTGGTCGGCGAGTTCCCCGAACTTCAGGGCGCCATGGGCCGCAAATATGCGCTGCTGCAGGGCGAAAGCCCGTCGGTGGCGGCTGCACTCGAGGAGCATTACAGGCCGCAGGGCCCGTCCGACCGCGTGCCGGCCGATCCGGTTTCGGTGTCGGTGGCGCTGGCCGACAAGCTCGACACGCTGGTCGGCTTCTGGACCATCGACGAGAAGCCGACGGGTTCAAAGGACCCTTACGCACTCCGTCGTGCTGCGCTCGGCATTGTCAGGATCTTGCTGGCAGCACGTGGCAAGCTGCCGCTGACCAAGCTGTTCGATGCGGCGCTTGCCCAGTTGGCCGAGACGTCGATTGAAAAGCGTCTGGCCGAGTTCGAGGCCGCGCAAGCCAAGCTCGACACCGGTGACGTCGACGGCGAGCAGGACGTGGACAATGCGCTCGCCGCCTATGAGGCGGAACTGCGCCGCGAGACGATTGAGCGGGCAGCGCCCCTGAAGGCCGACCTGCTCGCTTTCTTCCACGACCGCCTGAAAGTCTATCTGCGCGAACTCGGCGCCCGCCACGATCTGATCGACGCGGTGATTTCGCCAGACGCCGATGACCTTTTGACCGTGACCCGCCGGGTCGAGGCGCTGGGCCATTTCCTCGACAGCGAGGAGGGCAAGAACCTGCTCGCTGGCACCAAGCGCGGCGCCAACATCCTGGCGGCCGAAGAGAAGAAGGGTACCGTCGTGGCCGCAGCCATCGACGAAAAGCTGTTCCGCGAACCTGCCGAGAGCGCACTGTTCGCTTCGGTCAGCCAGGCCGTCGACAATGCTGGCAAGGAAATCCATCGCGAAGACTTCGCCGCCGCCATGCGGGCGCTCAGCGCCCTGCGCGAACCGGTGGATACGTTCTTCGAGAAGGTTCTGGTCAACGACGAGGATGTGGCGGTGCGTGCCAACCGCCTTGCGCTGCTCGCCCGCATCCGTGCGGCGACCGATCAGGTCGCCGACTTCTCCAAGATCGCGGGTTAGGTTTGACGGCTGCAGTGTCCTTTGCACGTCCGGGAGGACGCGCAGGGCTGCAGGTCTAGTGAACCAGGTCCTTCGCCGGCGTGGCGGCGGGCTCCTTCATCGAAGCGGGAGCGGGCTGCGCATCTGCCGCCGCCTGCTGCTGGGCGGGCGCCGCCGATGCCTGTGCCGGTTGGGCGGCCGGCGCCGGATCGGCAGATGCGTCGCCGATCTCGCCACTGCGAATGACCATCACGTCCTGTCGCATCCGGGGCGCGGATGCGGCGGCGATTGCCGCGACGTTTCTCGTATCGACCGCCGACGCACCAAGGGCCACGATCGAGACCGCAACCTTCGGAGCCCCGACCTCGACCAAGGATGGGCTTGTCTCGCTGTCGGGCACGAAGACCAGAGACGATGCCTGCGTGGCGCCGGCCGCAGCCATGCCCACAACGAGAAACGCAGCAAAAAGACGCATTTGGCCCCCGGCTTTGAATCGATCTATCAGGCCCTCATAATATGCCGCCGGTTGCGGCGGGCTTGCGAAGATGCCGCGCATTTTAGCCATCGCCGCGATTCCTGGGGGGGTGGCCTTGTCGCATGGCGCCATGCGCGCTATCGACCGGACACGAAAAGGAAGCTTTAACGTGACGGAACTGATCGCGGCCGATGAGGCGATGGACGCAGCCCTTGCCCTGCTGGGTGCCGGCGAGGTCGTGGCCATTCCGACCGAGACCGTCTACGGGCTTGCCGGCGACGCGACCAATGGCGATGCTGTCGCCCGCATCTTCGAGGCCAAGGGCCGCCCGCGCTTCAATCCGCTGATCGCCCATGTCGCTGACATGGCCATGGCCGAAAGCATCGGCGTGTTTGATCCCTTGTCGCGCAAGCTGGCCGACGCATTCTGGCCGGGACCGCTGACGTTGGTCGTGCCGTTGAGGCTCGAATTTGGCATCCACCCGCTTGTCACCGCAGGGCTGGACACGATCGCGCTGCGCATGCCCATGGGTTTCGGCGGCAAGCTGATATCACGGCTGGGCCGGCCGCTCGCGGCACCGAGCGCCAACACGTCGGGCAAGATCAGTTCGACCAGCGGAGAGGCCGTCGCTGCCGATCTCGGTGGGCGCATTCCGCTTGTCGTCGATGGCGGTCCGACATCGGTCGGCCTGGAATCGACCATCGTCAAGGTCGAGGGCGACAGGGCACGGCTGCTGCGTCCGGGCGGCATTGCTGCCGGCGATATCGAAGCGGTCTTGGGATCGCCGCTGTTACGCGGCGTGACCGCTGGTATCGAGGCCCCCGGCATGCTTGCGTCGCATTATGCGCCGGGCGCTGCCATGCGCCTCGACGCGGACCGTATCGAGGCTGGCGAGGCGCTGCTTGGTTTCGGTGCGCTGCGTGCCGAAGGCTGGCAGAAGGCGCGCGCCTTCCTCAACCTGTCCGAGACCGGCGACCTTCGTGAAGCCGCCACCAACCTGTTTTCGCATCTGCAGGCACTCGACCGCAGCGGTGCCGGACTGATCGCCGTCGAGCCCATTCCGTCGGAAGAACTGGGCGAGGCGATCAACGACCGGCTGGTCCGGGCTGCGGCACCGCGCGACATTCCCCATATGTGAATCTGGCCCCGAACCTGGCTGCTCCCATGACACAGAACACAATCGGCCTCGACCCCGCGCTTGCCGAGCGCTTTTCCGCGATCGTTGGCGAGCGCTACGCCGTTCGCGAGAGTTCCGACATCGAGCCCTATGTGCATGAGCCTCGCGGGCTGTTCACGGGGACAACGTCGTTGGTGCTCAGGCCGGGCAGCGTTGAGGAGGTGAGCGCGATCATGAAGCTCGCCAACGAGACGCGCACCCCAGTCGTGCCGCAGGGGGGCAACACTGGCCTCGTCGGCGGCCAGGTGCCGGACCGCTCTGGAGGGCAGGTGGTGGTGTCGCTGTCGCGGCTGAACCGCATCCGGGAAGTCGATCCGGTGTCGAACACCCTGGTCGCCGAAGCGGGTGTCGTGCTCGACCTCTTGCACAAGGCTGCCGACGAGGTCGACAGGCTGTTTCCGCTGTCGCTCGCTTCGCAAGGGTCCTGCCAGATCGGCGGTAACCTGTCGTCCAATGCCGGCGGTACCGGTGTCGTTGCTTATGGCAATGCTCGCGAACTCTGTCTCGGCGTCGAGGTGGTGCTGCCTTCCGGTGAGGTGCTGGACGACCTGCGCAAGCTGAAGAAGGACAATACCGGCTACGACCTCAAGAACCTGTTCGTGGGTGCCGAGGGCACGCTGGGTATCATCACGGCCGCCGTGCTGAAGTTGTTTCCCAAGCCGAAGGGCAGGGAGGTGGCCTGGGTCGGACTTGAAACGCCTGAGGCGGCGCTTGCCCTGTTCGACCGCGCCCAGGACCTCGGCGGCAGCGCCCTGACCGCATTCGAGCTGATCGGCCACCTGCCGATGGAGTTCGCCATGCGTCATATACCTGATGCCCGCCCGCCGCTGGAAGGCGACTGGGCCTGGCAGGTGCTGATGGAAATCTCCTCCGGCCGCTCGGCCGAGGATGCCAGGACCTTGATGGAGGACATCCTCTCCGCCGGCTTCGAGGCCGGCCAGGTCGGCGACGCCGCGATTGCCGCGAGCGTCGGCCACGCCAATGAATTCTGGCGCCTGCGGGAGATGCTGCCGGAGACGCAGAAGGCCGAGGGCGCCTCGATCAAGCACGACATCTCGGTGCCGATCGCCAGCATTCCTTCCTTCATCGAAAAGGCAGGGTTTGCCGTGGCGGGCGTCTGCCCGGAGGCACGGGTGGTCTGCTTCGGCCACATGGGCGACGGCAATTTGCACTACAACATCTCGCAGCCGGTCGGCATGGACGGCGCCGAGTTCCTGGCGCTCTACCGCCGCATGAACGATGCCGTGCACGACGTGGTGCGCAGCTTCAATGGCTCGATCTCGGCCGAGCACGGCATCGGCCAGCTCAAGCGCAACGAACTGATCGCAACCGCGCCGCCCGTCGCCATCGACTTGATGCGTCGGGTGAAGACCGTTTTCGATCCGGCCGGCATCATGAACCCCGGCAAGGTGATTTGATGCAGTTTGGTGGGATTCCGATAACCATCGGAGAGATCAGCAAAATTTAACCGACTTTCTTAAGCGGGGCGGTAAGGTCCCCCCGCTAGTGTCCTTCCTACAAACGAGACCGGGAAAACTGGTCCGGAGAGACCGGAAAACGGCTCTCAGGAGAAACAGGAAGGCACAACATGAACACCGGACTGAAGCCAGTCTGGGCGGGACGCAACATGCGCCTCGACCCATTCCGCTTGCCGCAGATGGTCAGCTACGCCACGCGCGATGACCTGGGCGATGTCACCTTCACCATCGATCATCGCGGCGCGGTCATCCGCCGACTGCTCGAGCAGAGTGGCCTTCCGCTGACCATCGCCTTGCCGGCTCGTGCCTTCCGCGGCGTCGCCGCTCGGGCCATGGAAGACGACGAAGGCAATGTCACAGTGACGCTGGAGCTGCTGCACAACGACCCGATGCTCTCGGTGCCGCTGCTGGTTGCCGACGATCTCGACGATGTTGCCGCCGACTGGCGTGCCTGGGCCGAATTCTACAGCCTGCCGATGCTTTTGATCGAGGCCGACGGTGTTGCCCGCACGCTCGAAGAGTCGCTCGGGGCCGCGATCAAGACCCAGCCGCCGCTGGATCGCCGCAAGGGCCGGGTGTCGCGCATGCGCCGGCCGCGTTTCCTTGCCCGTCGCAAATCGGGTTCGCTTGGTGTGCGTCTCGTCATCGCGGGCGAAGAGATCATCGCCCGCGCTTGATTGCCAGGATCAGATCAGCGGCTTCAGCGCCACCCAGGCGCCGCCGCAGATCAGGCCGATGAAGATCATCCAACCGATCTGGCCGTTCGACCTGAACAGCTTGAGGCACTGGTCTGGATTGTCGATGTCGAGCACGGCAATCTGACGCGCCATGTGCGCGCCGGCCGCCACCAGGCCGGCCAGCGCCGGCATCGGGACCTGCGCCATGGCAAAGGCCGTGGCGAACAACATCAGCGCGCCGCCGTAGAGCCCGATCAGCCAGGACTTCGTGTTCTCGCCGAAATAGCGCGCGGTCGACTTCACGCCGACGAGCGCGTCGTCTTCCTTGTCCTGGTGGGCATAGATCGTGTCGTAGCCGATCACCCACAGGATCGAGCCGAAATAGAGCAGCAGCGCCGGCGGATCGATGTCGCCGAATTCCGCCGCCCAGCCCATCAGCGCGCCCCACGAGAAGGCAAGGCCGAGCACGAATTGCGGCCAGTTGCTGAAGCGCTTCATGAACGGGTAGATGGCGACGATCACCAGCGACGAGATTCCGAGCAGGATGGCGAAGCTGTTGAACTGCAGCAGCACGACCAGTCCGATGAGCGCCTGCGCAACGAGGAAGATCCAGGCCTGGCGCCTGGAGACCTGTCCCGACGGCATGGGACGTGAACGCGTGCGTTCGACCTGGGCGTCGATGTTCTCGTCGACGATGTCGTTGTAGGTGCAGCCGGCACCGCGCATGGCTATGGAGCCGATCAGGAACAGGATCAGATACCAGGGCGAGGGCAGCAGGGAGATCAGGCTGTCCTCGGGGCGGGCATAGGCGCTTGCCGCCATCGCGGCTGACCACCAGCATGGCCAGAGCAACAGCACCCAGCCGATCGGCCTGTCCCAGCGGGCCAGCTGTGCATAAGGCCAGAGTTTGCGCGGCAAGGCGCGGTAGACCCAATGCCCGCTCGGCGCATCGGCGACCCGGCCCTGGCCGGCTTTTGACTGAATGGTTTCCATCGCTGTGGAGTGGCAGGCGCGGACGCGGTCGTCAAGACGACGGATGGTCTCTGGGCGGGGCAGCGATTGATGATCGAGTCGGCAGCAAAAAGCGGCTTCCAAGCCTTGACCCGTGGCGACATCGGCCATAGCGGAGAGGCGGTTTCTGCAGGACGAGGAATTGCCTGATGAATGTCCTTCTCATCGGTTCCGGCGGTCGCGAGCACGCACTCGCCTGGAAGATCGCGGCATCGCCGATGCTGACCAAGCTTTATGCCGCGCCCGGCAATCCCGGCATCGCCCAGGAGGCGGAACTGGTGGCGCTCGATGTCGCCGACCATTCAGCGGTTGCGTCCTTCTGCAAGGACAAGGGCATCGATCTTGTCGTCGTCGGGCCCGAGGGGCCTCTTGTTGCAGGCATCGGCGACGATCTGCGCGCTCAGGGCATCCGTGTGTTCGGCCCGTCCAAGGCCGCGGCTCAACTCGAGGGCTCGAAAGGCTTCACCAAGGACCTCTGCGCTCGCTACGGCATCCCGACCGCTGACTATGGCCGTTTCGACGACGCGGCCTCCGCCCGCGCCTATGTCGAGAAGATGGGCGCACCGATCGTTATCAAGGCCGACGGGCTTGCCGCGGGCAAGGGCGTGACTGTCGCGATGACCCTGGTCGAGGCCCTCGATGCTGTCGACGCCTGCTTCGAAGGTGCGTTCGGCGGCGCCGGTGCATCCGTTGTCGTCGAGGAATTCATGACCGGCGAGGAGGCGAGCTTCTTCTGCCTGTGCGACGGCAAGACGGCGCTGCCCTTCGGCACGGCGCAGGATCACAAGCGCGTCGGCGACGGCGACGTCGGTCCCAACACCGGCGGCATGGGCGCCTATTCGCCTGCGCCCGTGATGGATCCGGAGACGGTCGAGCGCACCATGCGCGAGATTGTCGAGCCGACCATGCGCGGCATGGCCGAGATGGGCGCGCCATTCTCGGGCGTGCTGTTCGCCGGCCTGATGCTGACGGACAAAGGCCCGAGGCTGATCGAATACAACACCCGTTTCGGCGATCCCGAATGCCAGGTTCTGATGATGCGGCTGAAGGAGGACTTGCTCGTCCTGCTCAACGCTGCCGCCGACGGCCAGCTGTCGCATGTCTCCGCCCGCTGGCGCGACGAGGCGGCGCTCACTGTGGTGATGGCCGCCGAGGGGTATCCCGGCACACCGGAAAAGGGCTCGGTCATCTCTGATGTCGACAAGGCTGTCGCCTCGGGTGCACAGGTCTTCCATGCCGGCACCGCGGAGAAGGACGGCAAGCTGGTTGCCAATGGCGGACGCGTTCTCAACGTCACCGCCTCCGGAAAGACCGTCAGCGAAGCACAGCAGAAGGCCTATGCGGCGGTAGACCTGATCGACTGGCCCGAAGGCTTCTGCCGCCGCGACATCGGCTGGCGCGCCGTCGAGCGTGAGCAGGCCTAAGGCTTGTCCAGTTCTGTGGATGCGGTTGAAACCGGGTCGAGGTCGGCTCTGCGGTCGGCAAGGGCGCGCTCGCGTCGTTCCAGCTTCGCCGCCGCATATTCGGCCATGCCGTAGGCATGACGGCTGCCGGGCGCTTTCATCGCCGGCACCGTGCCGATGACGGCCTTGTTCCAGCTTGATTGCAACGCCTCGGCCAGCAGGTCGAGCCTTACGGGATAGGCGACTGACGCATAGCGGATCTGGCTTTCGCCCTTCACGCCGTCGTCGCGGGCGATCGGCACCGGCACGCTCGCCACAAACACATCAGTGGTTTCGATGAGCTGGCCGAACGGCCAGGCCTTGCGCAGCGCCTCCGCATCCATCGGTGCAACGTTGACGTCGATGTCATTGGGCGTGCCGGCGACGCGGTAGGGGCAGCGGCGCTCGCCGCAATTGGCCTGCGCCGAGAATTGCCACAGCGTGTAGCCCTGCCAGTTACCTTTCGGGAAATGGATGCCGATCTCGGGCTTGTAGCGCGCGTACCAGAGCGGCAGCCGCGACAGCAGCTGGTAGCGATAGCGATTGTCGGCGATGTATTTCGAAGTCGTGCCGTTGGTGTAGAGGATCGGGTAGCGTCCCGTGCGCTGGAAGATGTAGCGCACGAAGATCTCGGCATCCTCGAGCGACATCCATTTGTCGGGATCGTTCTCCTCGATGTCGAGCGCCATCAGATCGTCGGGACCAGGCTCGGCGAAATCGAGGAAATTCTGCGCCTGCTCGATCGGATTGCCTGGGCGGCCGAGATGGTAGGCGCCCCATTCGAGGCCGAGCGCCTTGGCGACGACCTTGCGGGTGTGGAACAGCTCGCGCGCCACGGCGTGCCGCTTCCACAATGCCTTGCACAGGCGGATTTCGGTTTCCGTGCCGGAGCAGAAATAGGGCGGAGGCAGGCCGTCGGAGCCCTTGTTGATGAAGCCGACGATGCGCTTGTCGCCTGACAGCTTCTGCCAGTCGATGGAATTGTATTCGTAGGCGTCGATGACCAGCGCCCGGTCGGGTTTCTTCCAGGGTTCGGAGAAGTCGGAAGCGAGGGCGGCGACGGGGAGGGAGGCGCACGCCGCGGCAAGCGCTGAAAGCGTGAGCCTGCGAAACCTGGACACCAGTCCCCTCAAGCGGCGATCCCCGATGATCGATAGCCGATCGTGAACCGTCATGGTTAAGGAAATACTGATGAAGCTCCAGCACCCAAGGGTTGAAGCGTCAGCCTATTTGAACCGGTTGCCGCTGGTGTCGCTATAGCAGCGATGGGTGACGACGCCCTGTTTTGGTTTCGAGTTCGGCCAAAAATTTGACGTTTACGTAAAAAGTCACTTTCCCTCGCTGAAGGAACGCGGCTAGTGTGGGCGGCAGGCGGTGGTGAGGCCGCGATAGCACGTCATCAGCAGGAGGAAGCGTCATGTATCGCGCCCCGGTGGAAGAGATTGCCTTTGCGCTGAAGCATGTGGCGGGCCTGAAGGCAGCGCTCGACGCGGGCAGGTTCGGCGACCTTGGTGAAGACCTGGTCGACGCGATCCTGGGCGAGGCAGGCCGCTTCGCCAGCGAGGAAGTGGCGCCGCTCTACGAGATCGGCGACAAGGTCGGGGCCAAGCTCAAGGATGCGGCCGTGACCATGCCGCCCGGCTGGAAGGACGTCTACAAGCACTGGGCCGAGGGTGGTTGGAACGGCCTCAACGGTCCTGAGGAGTACGGTGGCCAGGGCCTGCCGACGATGCTGGGTGTTGCCGCACTCGAAATGTGGAACTCGGCCTCCATGGCCTTCGGCATCGGCCCGACGCTGACCATGGGGGCGATCGAGGCGCTGGAAAAGCATGCATCGGAAGAATTGAAGGCACTCTATCTCGCCAAGATCATCTCCGGCGAGTGGATGGGCACGATGAACCTGACCGAGCCGCAGGCCGGTTCGGATCTCGCCGCCCTGCGCACTCGCGCCGAACGATCAGGCGACGGCACCTACCGCATCTTCGGCCAGAAGATCTTCATCACCTATGGCGAGCACGACCTGACCGACAACATCGTGCATCTGGTGTTGGCCCGGCTGCCGGACGCGCCGGTCGGTACGCGCGGAATCTCGCTGTTCCTCGTGCCCAAGTTCCTGCTCAATGACAACGGCACGCCGGGTGCGCGCAACGATGTGTTCTGCTCGGGCATCGAGGAAAAGCTCGGCATCCATGCTTCGCCGACCTGCACGATGATCTATGGCGACGGCTTCGCCAAAGGCCGTGAGCCGGGTGCGGTGGGCTGGCTGATCGGCGAGGAGAACAGGGGCCTCGCCTGCATGTTCACGATGATGAACAATGCTCGCCTGTCGGTCGGCATGCAGGGCGTGGCGGTGGCTGAAGCCGCGTTCCAGAAGGCGCTCGCTTACGCCAACGACCGCCGCCAGGGCAAGGCCTCCGGCTACACCGGCGAAGGCATGGCACCGATCGTTTATCACCCCGACGTGCAGCGCAATCTCTTGACCATGAAGGCGCTGACCCAGGGGGCGCGCGCCATCACCTATGCCTGCGCCCACGCGCTCGACATGGCGCGCATCTCCGAAGGCACGGAGAAGGCGCACTGGCAGGACCGCGCCAACCTGTTGACGCCGATCGCCAAGGCTTTCGCCACCGACGTCGGTGTCGATGTCGCCTCGCTCGGCGTACAGGTGCATGGCGGCATGGGCTTCATCGAGGAGACGGGAGCGGCGCGCTTGCTGCGCGATGCTCGCATCGCCCCGATCTATGAAGGCACCAACGGCATCCAGGCGATCGATCTGGTCGTCCGCAAGCTGCCGCTCGGAAATGGCGACCATGTCTTCGACTATATCGGCGAGCTCGATGCCGCCGCCAATGCGGTCGCGGCCCTCAACAGCGAGGACTATGGCCGCACCGCGATCTGCCTGGAGCAGGCGCTGGACGAATTGCAGCAGTCCACGCGCTTCCTGCAAAAGCAAATCGAGAACGGCCGAACGGACGATGCCCTGGCCGGCGCCACGCCCTATCTCAGGCTGTTCGCGCTGGCCGCCGGCGGCTCTTATCTGGCGCGCGCGGCCGTGGCCGAGGGCGACGCGGGGCGCATCGCCTTGTGCCGGTTCTTTGCCGAGAACCTGCTCGGCGAGACTACGGCGCTGAAGGAGCGCGTCACCGGCGGCGCGGCAAGCCTGCACCAAGCCGCCAAGGCGCTGGTTTCGGTATAAGAATCTGGGACGAGGAACAGTCTGACGTGAGCGACCATATTGTCATCGAGCGGCAGGATGCCGTTCAGATCATCCGGATGAACCGTCCGGACAAGAAGAATGCCATCACGCGCGCCATGTATGGTGAGATGGCCGCAGCGCTGAAGGCCGGCGACGCCGATCCGGCAGTACGCGTGCACGTCTTTCTCGGTGTGCCCGGTGCCTTCTCGGCCGGCAACGACCTCGCCGATTTCATGGCGATCGCCACCGGCGGCGAGGGCGGCGCCGAGGTGTGGGAATTTCTCGGGGCGCTTGCGCTGGTCGAAAAGCCGATCGTCTCGGGCGTCGACGGCATTGCGGTCGGCATCGGTACGACCATCAACCTGCATTGCGACCTGACCTTCGCCACGCCGCGCACCACCTTCCGCACGCCGTTCGTCGATCTCGGCCTGGTTCCCGAAGCGGGCTCGAGCCTGCTTGCACCGCGCGTGCTCGGCCAGCAGGGGGCCTTTGCGCTGCTCGGCCTGGGCGAGGGTTTTCCGGCCGGGCGGGCGCTCGCGGCCGGGCTGATCTACAAGGTGGTGTCCGAAGACGAACTTGAGGCTGCCACCCTTGCGGCAGCACGCGAGATTGCTGCCAAGCCACCGGAAGCGCTGAAGATCGCGCGTGACCTGATGCGCGGCGACCGGTCTGAGCTCGTCGCCCGCATCAAGGAGGAAGGCGAGCATTTCCGTGCCCGCCTCAAATCCGACGAGGCGCGCGCCGCTCTCGTCGCCTTCATGACGCGCAAGAAGTGAGTTGGTTGGCCTCCCCACATCAAGGGAGGCCAGGAACCTACGGATAAAGCCTGTCCTTGTCCCAATCGCCCTTGTCGTTGGCGGTGAAGACGATGCGGTCGTGCAGGCGGAAGGGCCGGTCGTGCCAGAATTCGATCTGGCTCGGCCGGATGCGGAAGCCCGACCAGTGCGCCGGCCGCGGGATTTCGCCGATGGCGTGGCGGGCGGTGTATTCGGCCACCGCCTTCTCCAGTGCAAAGCGGCTTTCCAGCGGACGCGACTGCTTCGAGGCCCAGGCCCCGATTCGGCTGCCACGCGGACGCGAGGCGAAATAGGCGTCGGCTTCGGCGTCGGTGACGATTTCCACAGGACCGCGCACGCGCACCTGGCGCCGCAGCGACTTCCAGTGGAAGCACATCGCGGCCTTCATCGTCGCCAGGATCTCTCGGCCCTTGGCGCTTTCGAAGTTGGTGTAGAAGACGAAGCCCTGCTCGTCGAAGCCCTTGAGCAGCACCATGCGCACGTCGGGCAGGCCGTCGGTGTCGACGGTCGCCAGCGCCACCGCGTTGGGGTCGTTCGGCTCGCTGGCCGTCGCATCCTTCAGCCATGCCGCAAAGAGCCGATATGGCTCCGCGCTTTCAGTGAAGTCACCCGTTGTTAACTCTGTGTCCGTCATAGCTCTTACTCGACCTGCCAATGCCGACCGGGAGAATGCCTATTGTCGCGCCCCGCGCAAGCCTTTGAAGGCCTTTGCCACCCGCAAATCGGGTTCCGATGCCTCAAGGTAGCGGTGCTTTTTGGTCTGATGACGACGACGGCATGTGGCGTCGGCGGCTTCAGCCTGGAAAAGGCGGAGGTGGACCGCAGCCTGCTGACCAGCAAGGTGCCGGCAACCGACACGCTTCCCGATGCGAATCGGCTCTCCGACCAGGCAACGATCCGCAACGCGGTTTCGTCCGCCGATGTGCGTGAACTCGCTGGGCAGCCGATTGCCTGGGCCAACACCGATACCGGCGCGCGAGGGCAGATCACGGCACTCGCCGAGACCATGGAACGCGGCGTCCTGTGCCGCAAATTCGCCGCCTCCCGCGAGAGCTTCGACGGCGTCACCCTGTTCAAGGGCGAAATCTGCGCGGCGGGCGCCGGAACCTGGCAGATGCTGGCCTTCGAGCCTGCCTGAGAATAGCGTCGCTGCAGCCTCTGGAATTTGTTCCTAGGCAAGCGCATATAGAGAAGAGCCAACCCTTTCAATTTGCGTGGGACTTTGCATGCGCGACCCCTATGAGGTGCTGGGCGTTGCCAAGAACGCCTCGGCCAAGGACATCAAATCGGCTTTCCGCAAGCTCGCCAAGAAGCATCACCCGGACCAGAATCCGGATGATCCGAAGGCAAAGGAGCGTTTTTCGGCAGCCAACCAGGCCTATGAGATTCTCGGCGACGAGAAGAAGAAGGCATCTTTCGACCGTGGCGAGATCGATGCCGAGGGCAAGCCTCGCTTCCATGGCTTCGAGGGTGCCGGCGGCGGCGATCCCTTTGGCGGTTTCCGCCGCCAGCAGGGCGGCCCGGGCGCCAGCCACTTCGAGTTCCGTCAGTCGGGGCCAGGCGGCGGCGGTTCGTTCGACGCCGGTGACATTTTCAGCCAGATTTTCGGCGATGCCTTCGGTCAGCGCGGTGGTGCCGGTGCCGGCGCGCATCCAGGTGCCGGCATGGGCAGTGGTCAGCGGGCTCAGCCAGGAGCCGACATCAATGTCAGCCTCGACGTAACCATAGAGGAAGCTGCGACCGCGCCCAAGGTGACGGCCCAGTTTCCCGACGGGCGCAAGATCGCCGTCAAGCTTCCTGAATATGTCGAGGACGGCCAGACGATCCGCCTCAAGGGCCAGGGCGAGCAGGGCTTCGGCGGCGCCGGCGACGCGCTGGTCAAGATCAGGTTCCGCCTTCATCCACGCTACAGGATCGAGGGCAGGGACCTTCATGTCGACCTGCCGGTCAGCCTCAAGGACGCGGTGCTGGGCGCCAAGGCGGCGGTGGAAACGCCGACCGGCCGACTTGCGGTGAAGGTTCCCGAATGGTCGAGCTCAGACAAGGTGCTGCGCATCAAGGGGCGTGGTCTGCCGGAAAAGGCCGGCGGCCATGGCGACCTCTATGCCCATGTGCGGGTGATGTTGCCCGAGGGCGGTGATCCCGCGCTGGAAGAACTGGTGCGCAAATTTGCCGACTGATGTCGGGCCAGCGAGTTTTTGCTGGCCTCACAGCCTTGGGCGCATGAAAGCTTGAAGGTCAAGATTGCCTATGCGATAGGCTCTCCAAAACAATTCAAGCATTGGAGTGCGCTCACATGGCGGGTGGACAGGGCCTGATGGCCGGCAAGCGCGGCCTTATTCTCGGCGTCGCCAACAACAGATCGATTGCCTGGGGCATCGCCAAGGCCTGTTCCGACCAGGGTGCGGAACTGGCGTTCACCTATCAGGGCGATGCGCTGAAGAAGCGCGTCGAGCCGCTTGCAGCTGAAATCGGCGCTTTCGTCTGTGGCCATTGCGATGTGACCGACATGGCCAGCATCGACGCCGTGTTCGAGACGCTGGAAAAGAAGTGGGGCAAGCTCGACTTCGTCGTCCACGCCATTGGCTTTTCCGACAAGGAAGAGCTGACGGGCCGTTATGTCGACACCAGCCATGGCAACTTCCTGAAAACAATGGACATTTCGGTCTACTCCTTCACGGCGATCGCCCAGCGCGCCGAGAAGCTGATGACCGACGGCGGCTCGCTTCTGACCATGACCTATTACGGTGCCGAGAAGGTGATGCCGAATTACAACGTCATGGGCATCGCCAAGGCGGCGCTCGAAGCGAGCGTGAAGTATCTGGCCGTCGACCTTGGGCCGAAGAACATCCGCGTTAATGCGATCTCGGCCGGTCCGATCAAGACGCTCGCAGCGTCCGGCATCGACGACTTCCGCTACATTCTCAAGTGGAACGAATACAACGCGCCGCTGCGCCGCACCGTGTCGATCGACGAGGTTGGCGATTCTGGCCTGTATTTCCTGTCGAACCTGTCGCGCGGCGTCACCGGCGAAGTGCATCATGTCGACTCGGGCTACCATGTCGTCGGCATGAAGGCGGTCGACGCGCCCGACATCTCGACCGTCAAGGACTGATCCGACAGCAACCGCTCAGCCCTTGCCCTGCCCGGTATGACACCGCTCATCTATTTTGTGCGCCACGGCCAGACGGCCTGGAATGCAGAGCAGCGCCTGCAGGGCCAGGCCGACACCGACATCGATGCGCTCGGCCGCGAACAGGCCGACCGCAACGGTGCGAAACTGGCCGAGCTGATCGCCGATCCGGAAAACTTCGACTTCGTCGCAAGCCCGATGCGTCGGACGCGCGAGACGATGGAGCGCGTTCGCGGCGGCATGGGGCTGGACCCCGGCGTCTACCGGACCGACACGCGCCTGGTCGAGGTCAATTTCGGCGACTGGCAAGGCTACACATTCGCCGAGCTGGAGCAACGCTCGCCCGGCGCTTCGCAGGCGCGCCGCCACGACAAGTGGGATTTCGTGCCGCCCGGCGACTATGCCGAAAGCTACGCGATGCTGACCGAGCGCGTGCGACCTTGGCTCGAAGCTGTTCGCCAGCCGACGGTCTGCGTCACCCATGGCGGCGTGCTGCGCGCCATCTTCCGGCTGGTCGGATCCATGCCCAAAAACGAAGCCGCGGCCCTGGAGATTCCCCAGGACCGCGTGCTGAAAGTCGAAAACGGCCGCCTCGACTGGCTTTGAGCCGTCGGCCGGTGGGCTGCCTACTGCGGCAACTGCATGTCGGTGATCAGGTTCTCGCCGCCGACCACGTCATAGGCCAGGAGCACGTCCATGCCTGGCTTGATGTTGTCGACGTCGAACTCGCCCGGCAGCTTGTAGGACTTGCCATTATCCAGGGTGATGATCGCCTTGTCCTTGTCGATGGACTTGACCTGGCCTTCGGCCTCGGCGGCGAACGCTGCGCCTGACATCATGAGCACGGCGGCAACGGCGCCAATAAGGGTACGCATTATCGTCCTCTTTTCCTCTGCGCCTCTCCCAAGGCGAACGATTGATGAGCGGGCAGGAAGGAAGCAGAAACCAAGCGAATGTGTCAAAACTAAATCGCCTGCGATCACAGTTTGACCACCGCTAATATGGGCCAATCCGGCGTGGCGCATCTTTGTCGTAGCGCAAGCGACGCTCCATTTCCCTGTGGCGCATGATCTCGTCCGAAAAGCAATTTTACTTTTCCAGGTCATGCGCTAGAACCCCGCCATATGCCGGCAAGGAGCCGGGAAGGGCCTGTCCATGTCGCACAACACCTTCGGCCATCTGTTCCGCGTCACCACCTGGGGCGAAAGCCACGGACCGGCGCTCGGCTGCGTGGTCGATGGCTGCCCGCCCGGCATCCGCTTCATGCTGAAGGACATCCAGGACGAGCTCGACAAGCGCAAGCCCGGACAGTCGCGCTTTGTCACCCAACGCCGCGAGCCCGACGAGGTGAAGGTGCTGTCGGGTGTCATCACCGACGAGGATGGTGAGACCCTCATCTCCACGGGCACGCCGATCTCGATGATGATCGAGAATGTCGACCAGCGCTCCAAGGATTATGGCGAGATCGCCAGGCAATATCGTCCGGGACATGCCGACTACGCCTATGACGTGAAATATGGCCTGCGCGATCACCGCGGCGGCGGCCGCTCCTCGGCGCGTGAGACGGCTGCCCGTGTCGCTGCCGGCGCCATCGCCCGCAAGATCGTGCCGGGCCTCGTCGTGCGCGGTGCTCTGGTGTCGATGGGGACCAAGGATATAGATCGCGCCAACTGGGACTGGGATTTCATCGGCAGCGCGGAAAATCCGTTCTTCACCCCTGATGCTGCCTCTGTGCAGGTGTTCGCCGATTATCTCGACGGCATCCGCAAGGCGGGTTCGTCGGTTGGTGCGGTCATCGAGATTGTTGCCGAAGGCGTGCCAGCCGGCCTCGGCGCGCCGATCTACGCCAAGCTCGACCAGGACATCGCCTCCAACCTTATGTCGATCAACGCCGTTAAGGGCGTCGAGATCGGCAACGGCTTCGAGGCGGCACGTATCACCGGTGAAGAGAATGCCGACGAGATGCGCATGGGCAATGACGGCCGGCCGATGTTCATGTCCAACAATGCCGGGGGTATATTGGGCGGCATCTCGACGGGACAGGATGTGATCGCGCGTTTCGCGGTCAAGCCGACCTCGTCGATCCTGACGCCGCGCAAGTCGATCGATAAGGACGGTAAGGAAGTCGACGTCATGACCAAGGGCAGGCACGACCCCTGCGTCGGCATCCGCGCGGTGCCGATCGGTGAAGCCATGGTCGCCTGCGCCATTGCCGACCACTATCTGCGCCATCGAGGACAGACGGGAAAGTGAGCGAATGGCGAGTAGTGAGTAGCGAATGGTGCGGTTTCGCTCTATTCGCTACCCACTATTCCCTATTCGCCAGAACGAGCGAAGCGAGCACGCCATGCCATACGACCAGAAGAAAACTGTCGAAGCGCTGAGGGCTTTCGAGCGCGGCGAAATCGTGGTCGTCATGGATGACGACGGGCGCGAGAACGAGGGCGACCTGATCGTCGCCGCCGTGCACTGCACGCCCGAGAAGATGGCGTTCATCGTCCGCCATACCTCCGGCATCGTCTGCACGCCGATGCTCAAGGAAGACGCCCGCCGGCTCAACCTTGCGCCGATGGTCGCCGACAACGACTCGGCCCACACCACGGCCTTCACCGTCAGCGTCGATTTCAAGCACGGCACCACGACCGGCATCTCGGCCGACGACCGCACGCTCACCGTGCGCAATCTTGCCAACCCCAATGTCGGCGGTGGCGATTTCGTCCGCCCTGGCCACATCTTCCCGCTGATCGCTCGCGAGGGTGGAGTGCTTATGCGCTCGGGTCATACCGAGGCAGCGGTCGACTTGTGCAAGCTCGCCGGCCTGCCGCCGGTCGGCGTCATCTCCGAACTGGTCAATGACGACGGCACGGTCATGCGTGGCCCGCAAGTGGCTGCCTTCGCCGAGAAGAACGGGCTGAAGCAGGTGTCCGTCGCCGACCTGATCGCCTATCGCCAGCGCCAGGAAACGCTGATCGAGCGCGTCAGCACCTTTGACATCGACACCCCCGCCGGCAAGGCCAAGGCGATCACCTACACGCTGCCGTGGGACTCGATGCACCACCTCGCCATCGTCTTCGGCGACATCCGCGACGGCGAGGAAGTGCCGGTGCGCCTGCACACAGAGGACGTCGTCACCGACGTGTTCGGTACCAGCAACAAGCTTGCCGACATCATGAAGAACTTCGGCGAGTGCAACCGCGGCGTGATCGTCTATCTCCGCGAAGGTTCGGTCGGCGTGTCCAATCTCGGCCGCAATCGGCCTTCGGCGGAGCGCGAGGACCACGAGGAGGCGCGTCGCCGCGAGGACGAATGGCGCCAGATCGGTCTCGGCGCGCAGATCCTGAAGGACCTCGGCATTTCGTCGATCAACCTGATCGCCTCGCGCGAGCGTCACTATGTCGGCCTCGAAGGTTTCGGCATCCGCATCGCGAAGACCGAAATCCGCTAGCGTCTTGCTGCAAGGCGCAATCGCCTTGCGGCGCACAATGCAGTCCGGTGGACGGTGCCGGCGCTGCGGTTGACTTCCTCTGGACGCGGCGCATTCTCTTGCTCTCTCTTGGGGGAGAGTCGGGTATGTGGGACTTCAGCATAGGCCAAAGCCTGTCGATCATGGTACGTACCTGGCCGTTCATCGTGCTGCGCATGGTCGTCTATTTCGGCATCACGCTCGCCTACATCGTGGCGATGGGCGCAGGGGCCGGCATCGGCTACGGCGTCGGCCATGTGATGGCCGATCCCGACGGTCCGGTGTCCTTCGCGCTTTGGGGCGGCATTGCCGGTTTCGGCGTGGTTTCCGTCGCGGTCTACTGGGTCCGCGAATACATTCTCTATCTGGTCAAGGCCGGCCATATCGCCGCCATGGTCCATCTGATCGACGGCCGCGAGATTCCCGGCGGCCAGAACCAGATCGTCTATGCGCGCGAGGTCGTCACCGAACGCTTCACCGAAGCGAGCGTGCTGTTCGTGCTCGACCAACTGGTCAAGGGCGCGGTGCGCGCGATCACCGGCCTGATCGGCGGCATCGCCGCGTTCCTGCCCATTCCCGGCCTCGACGGCCTGGTCAGGTTCGCCAACACGGTGATCCGCATGTCGCTGACCTATGTCGACGAGATCATCCTCGGCTACAACATCCGCATCGGCAGCAATTCGCCGTGGCAGACGGCGCGCCAGGGCATCGTGCTCTATGCCCAGAACGGCAAGACGATGGTCAAGAACGCGATCTGGCTGTCGCTCGTCGTCTGGGCGCTGTCGCTGCTGATTTTCCTGTTCATGCTGGCCCCTGCCGGCGCCATTCTCTACTTCATGCCGGGCGAGATGGCGGGCTGGGGCTTCGTGCTGGCCATCGTCTTCGCCTGGGCCTTCAAGGCGGCGATCATCGAGCCCTTTGCCGTGGCGTCGCTGATGCAGGTCTATTTCAAGGTGATCGAGGGGCAGGCGCCCAATCCGGAATGGGATCGCAAGCTCGAAGAGGTTTCGTCCAAGTTCCGCGAGTTGAAGGAAAAGGCCTTCGGCTCGGGCGAGGCCTCGCGCTGGGACGGCGCGCCCCGCCGCGCCTGACTACGTCGGAAAACGGTCCGCGCGAGCGACTGCTCTGCGGACCCACTTCCTTCATTCCGCCGGTTGAGCTGCAGCAGGTGCGATGCGGAGCGACCGGCCGAGCGACCGCTGGCCGAGGAAGGTAACGACCAGCGCAATGAAGCCCGCGACCAGCGAGACCATAAAGCCGCTGCTCGCGCCCATATGATCGATGATCCAGCCCGAGGCTGATGAGCCTGCGGCCATGCCGATGCTGATGCCGGTGACGGCCCATGTCATGCCCTCGGTGAGCTTGGAGGAGGGGACGACTTTCTCCACCAGCGCCATCGACAGGATGATGGTCGGCGACACGGCAACGCCCGCCAGGAACAGCACGACTGACAGCACGGTCACGTTGTCGACCACCAGCAGCGGCAGAGTCGTCAGGGCCGCGAGCGCGATCGCAATCAATAGCTGCCGCGCGAGCGGCATCTTGAGCTTCATGGCGCCGAAGACGAGGCCGGCGACGAGCGAGCCGGCAGCGTAGGCGGAAAGCGCAAAGCCCGCGGACGCCTTGTTGCCCTGGGCCTCGGCAAAGGCCACGGCGGTGACCTCGGCTGTGCCGAAGATGGCGCCGATGGCAATCAGCGTGAGCACCAGAATCTGGACGGGGCCGAGCCAGATCACGGATTTGCCGTCTCTGCGATCCTGCGCATGAACAGGCGGTTCGGTCGAGCGCTGGGCGGCGAAGAGCAGGCTGCCCACGCCCAGCAACACGGTCGCGACCAGAGGGCCGGCCTCCGGGAAGAAGCCGACGCTGAGACCGATGGCAACGATCGGACCTGTCATGAAGATCACCTCGTCCATGATCGATTCGAACGCGAAGGCCGTGTGTAGATGTGGCGTGTCGCGGTAGATCTCGGTCCAACGCGCGCGCACCATGGCGCCCATGATCGGGGTGACGCCTGCGAGTATCGCGAAGGCGAAGAGGACCCAGTTGGGCGCGTCGTAGCGCGTCGCGAGCATCAGCCCGGACAGCGCGATCACCGCGATGGCCGCGCTCGGCAGCAGGATGCGGACCTGGCCATAACGATCGATAAGCCTTGCGACCTGCGGCGCGACGACAGCGCTGGACAGGGCAAAAACGGCAGCGACGGCGCCGGCAAGCCAGTATTCGCCGCGGGCCTCCGACAGCATGGTCACGATGCCGAGCGTGACCATGGACATGGGCACGCGCGCGACGAAGCCGGCGGCGGAGAAGGCCTTGGCGCCGGGCGCCTTGAAGATTTCGCTATATGGATTGCGCATTTTTGTCACCGGGGACGGAGATATCCGAGATTTCAAAGGCAGTCGAGCCGCCAGACCTGGCGGCTCGTTGATGCTGACAGAACGTTGTTCCTTGCCGAGCGGGGGCTTATTCCGCCGCCTGTGGTGCAGCGCCCATCAATTCTACTTCGGGACCGCCTGCGAGAGCTTTCTGGCCGAGCAGGACCACAAGGAACGACATCGTGCCTGCGGCGATCGACACCCAGAAGCCGTTCTGGGCACCGAAGGTGTCGACGACCCAGCCTGCCACGAAAGCGCCCAGGGCCATGCCGATGCCGATGCCGGTCATCACCCAGGTGATGCCTTCGGTCAGCATGGCCTCGGGAACCCGGCGTTCGATCAGGCCGAAGGCCATGATGAAGGTGGGCGAGATCGCGACGCCGCTGACGAAGATGGCAAGCGCCAGCAACGGCACCGTGTCTGCGACCAGCAGGGGCAACGTTGTCAGCGCCACGACGGCAATCGAGATGGCGAGCAGGCGCTGCTTCGGTGCCTTGAGGTTCAACGCGCCGACGATCAGGCCGACGATGAGCGAGCCGGCGGCATAGACGCCGATGACGAGGCTGGCGGCAGTGGGCTGTCCCAGCTCCTTGGTGATCGCCACGGCACTGACTTCGGCGGTGGCAAAGATCGAGCCGACGAAGATGAGCGCCAGCGTGATGATCTGGACCGGGCGCAGCATGATGGCCGAGCCGCCGCTCGCGAGCTCAGATGGTCTTACCTTGGGTTCGCTCGACCTCTGCAGGATGAAAGCCGCCATGCCCAAAGCCAGGAACAGCGTGCTGGCGAGCATGCCCGCTTCGGGGAACAGGGCCACGCTCAGGCCAACGGACAGTGAGGCGCCGGCAATATAAACCATTTCGTCGGCGACAGATTCAAAGGCGAAGGCCGTGTTGAGTTCGGGGCGGTCGCGGAAGATTTCAGTCCAGCGAGCCCTGACCATGGCGGGCACGCTCGGCATTGCCGCAGCGATGAAAGCGGCGACGAACAGCGTCCAGGCCGGCCAGTCATAATGGGCTGCAATGAGCAAGGCGGCAAAGGCGAGGACGGAAATGACAGTGGTGGGCAGGGCCACTGCTGTCTGGCCAAGCCGGTCGATGCGGCGCGAGATTTGCGGGGCAGCGAACGCGTTGGTCAGGGCGAACGTGGCCGAGACGGCGCCGGCCAGCCAATATTCGCCGCGCGTCTGCGACAGCATTGCGACGATGCCGATAGGGGCCATGGCGATCGGCAGGCGGGCGACGAAGGCTGCCGCTGCGAAGCCTTTGGCCCCCGGGACTCTGAAGATTTCACCATACGGATTGTGCATCGGAGCACTCCTGGAAATTCGAGGACTCGCCATTTACATACGCGGCGTATGTGAAGAGCTAATTGCATACGCGCCGTATGTCAATTACCATACGCCTCGTATGTGAAAGAAATATACGCCACGTATGTGAATGAGATCCGACGAGGAAGAAGCCATGAAGCCAGCGCACAAACCCCGTAGCGAGATGATTGCCGAAACGCGCGCCAAGCTGATCGCGTCCGCGCGCAAGGCATTCGCGACAGTGGGTTATGCAAACGCTTCGATGGACGACTTCACGGCCGAAGCCGGGCTGACACGTGGCGCGCTTTATCACCATTTTGGCGACAAGAAGGGGCTGTTCGAAGCCGTGTTGGCTCAGATCGACCATGAAATGTCCTCGCGCCTGACCGCCATCTCCGCCATGGCCAGGACGCGCTGGCAGGGCTTTGTCGATGAGAACATCGCTTACGTCGAAATGGCGCTGGAGCCCGAAATCCAGCGCATCGTGCTGCGCGACGGTCCGGCGGTTCTCGGCGACCCGGCGCAGTGGCCCAACGCCAACGCCTGCATCCTGTCGATCACGGGCAACCTTGTCGCGCTGAAGCAAGAAGGTGTCCTGCGCGACATCGATCCCGAGGCGATGGCGCGCCTGATAAGCGGTGCTTCGCTCTACGCCGCGCAGTGGATCGCCACTTCCGACGACCCCGATGCGACGTCGAAGAAGGCAGTTCCGGCATTCCGTGCGCTCATGGAAGGGCTGCTGGTAGACGGCAGGACGACGGTCTGAATGCGAGCCTTGTCCTGGCAGGCCTTGGCTGGAGCATCATGAATCCCGCCCATTTTCCCCAGGGCTTTGACAGGTATTGCGTGGTCTGGCCGGCCATAGCTGATAAGGTGGGGTGATGACCACGCGGCTCTACACCCATCCGATCTATCTCGAACACCTGACGCCCGCCGGCCACCCTGAGCGGCCAGACAGGCTGCGCGCCATCCAGCGCGTGCTCGACGACGAGCCGTTCGAAAGGCTCGACCGCGTCGAGGCGCCTGAGGGCGATGAGCAGACGATTCTCTATGCCCATCCCGAACCATTCGTCGAAGGTATTCGCCGCAAGGTGCCGGAGGAGGGCATGGCGCGGATCGACGGCGACACTGTGCTGAGCCCCAAGAGCTGGCAGGCTGCGCTGACGGCGATCGGTGCCGCCAATGCTGCCGTCGACGATGTCTTTGCCGGCAAGGCCGACAATGTCTTTGTCGCCTCGCGCCCGCCGGGGCATCACGCCGAAAAGACCACGGCGATGGGCTTTTGCCTGTTCAACAACGCAGCCATCGCCGCCCGCTATGCTCAGAAGCGGCATGGCGCCGAACGTGTCGCCATCGTCGACTGGGACGTGCACCACGGCAACGGCACGCAGGACATTTTCTGGGACGATGCGAGCGTGCTCTATTGCTCGACCCACCAGATGCCGCTGTTTCCCGGTACCGGCGCCAAAGGCGAGGAAGGCGTCGGCAACATCGTCAACGCGCCGCTGTCGCCCGACACCGGCAGCGACCATTTCCGCGAGGCGTTCCGCTCACGCGTGCTGCCGGCGCTAGACAGTTTTGCGCCCGACCTGATCATCATCTCGGCCGGTTTCGACGCGCATCATCGCGACCCGCTGGCCGAGATCAACCTCACCGAAGCCGATTTCGACTGGGCGACGGGGCAATTGATGGACCGTGCCGCAAGGCATTCGTCAAACCGCCTCGTCAGCCTGCTCGAGGGCGGCTATGACCTGCAAGGGCTGGCCTTCTCCGTTGCCGCCCACGTGACCCGCCTGATGAAAGGATGAACCATGGCCGTTGAGCCCAATGACGAAATCAAGGCGATGAGCTTCGAGCAGGCGTTGGCTGCTCTTGAAAAGATCGTCGATGACCTCGAGCGTGGCGACGTGCCGCTCGACCAGTCGATCAAGATCTACGAGCGTGGCGAAGCGCTGAAGGCGCATTGCGACCGGCTGCTGAAGTCGGCCGAGGACAAGGTCGAAAAGATCCGCCTGTCGCGTGACGGCAAGCCTGTCGGCACCGAGCCGCTCGACGCGGAGTGAGCGAATACAGTCCGAGCTGCCGCGGCAGCGGCAGCCGGATGGCTTGACCTCGCGGCACGTTGCGCCCAGTTTTGGCATACCCATACGGTTCATGAAGCCCGGGAGCAGGCGATGTGCCGCAACATCAAGACATTGTTCAATTTCGATCCGCCGGCGACGCATGACGAAATCCGTGATGCCGCACTGCAGTTCGTCCGCAAGCTGAGCGGGACGACAAAACCGTCGAAGAAAAACGAAGAGGCGTTTCACCGCGCAGTGGACACCATTGCCGAAGCGGCGCACGAATTGCTGCATTCGATGGAAACACACCAGCACCCTCGCAACCGCGAGGAAGAGGCCGCCAAGGCCAAGGCGCGCTCGGCGCTGAGATTTGCCTGAGCGGGCGGAACGGGCGGCGGACAGGTTTCAATCAGCTGAGGATACAGTCATGAGTTTTTTCCCGGCCGAAGACCCGACACCGGGCGACGCTTTTTCCTGCGATCAGATCGAGCTGATGGTGGTGCCCAACGCCAAGGACATTGACGGCTTCCAGGTGCGCCGCGCGCTGCCGACGGCAAGGCGCAGGCTGGTCGGGCCCTTCATCTTCTTCGATCGTATGGGGCCGGCGATCCTGCGGGCCGGGCATGCGCTCGACGTGCGCCCGCATCCGCATATCGGCCTCGCCACCGTCACCTATCTTTTCGATGGCAAGATCAGGCATCGCGATTCGCTCGGCACCGAGATGGTGATCGCGCCCGGTGACGTGAACCTGATGACCGCCGGCCGCGGCATCGTCCATTCCGAGCGCACGCCGGAAGAACTGCGCGGCGCGCCGATGTCGATATCGGGCCTGCAGACCTGGCTGGCCTTGCCCGACGCCAAGGAGGAGACCGCGCCGATGTTCGAGAACACCGCTGCCGCGGTGCTGCCGACCTTCGATGCCGACGGCGCTTCCGGCCGTCTCATCATCGGCGAGTTCAAGGGCCTGAAGTCACCGGTGCGCCAGGCATCGGACACGCTTTATGCCGATATCAAGCTGGCGCCGGGCGCGAAGATCAAGATCCCCGCCGACGCCGAGGAGCGCGCCATCTATACGCTCGGCGGCGAACTCGACATTCTCGGCGACCGGTTTCCCATCGAGCGCCTGCTGGTGTTCCGTCCGGGCGACGAGATCGTTGTCTCGTCGGAGACTGGCGCTCATTTCATGCTGTTCGGCGGCGCTTCGCTCGGCACCAGGCGTTACATCTGGTGGAACTTCGTCTCGTCGTCGCGGGAGCGCATCGAGCAGGCCAAGAACGAATGGAAGACCGGCCGCTTTGATATCGTTCCAGGAGATGAGGAGGAGTTCATCCCGCTGCCCGAGGGCTAACGCCAGCCCCAGGGCGCGGCACCTCCACGCATTTACTTTCGCAGCCCATGGCCGTATCTGCCGAAGTTCAACTGGTGCGGATTGATGAACGCGAAGCCCGAAACGCCCCTGCTCGACAAGGTCCGCCTGCCGGCCGACCTGCGCGCTCTGAACGAAGCCCAACTGCCGCAGCTTGCCAGCGAACTGCGCGCCGAGCTGATCGACGTCGTGTCGCAGACCGGTGGCCATCTCGGCGCGGGCCTTGGTGTGGTCGAGCTGACGGTGGCGCTGCACTATGTTTTCGACACGCCCGGCGACCGCATCATCTGGGATGTCGGGCACCAGGCCTATCCTCACAAGATCCTGACCGGCCGGCGCGACCGCATGCGCACACTGCGCCAGGAGGGCGGGCTTTCCGGCTTCACCAAGCGGGGCGAGAGCGAATACGATCCCTTCGGCACCGCGCATTCCTCGACCTCGATTTCGGCCGGCCTCGGCATGGCCGTGGCGCGCGATCTCCAGGGTGGCAGGAACAACGTCATCTCGGTTATCGGCGACGGCGCCATGTCCGCCGGCATGGCCTATGAGGCGATGAACAATGCCGGCTCGCTCGACGCGCGCCTGATCGTCATCCTCAACGACAATGACATGTCGATTGCCCCACCGGCGGGTGCGATGAGCGCCTATCTGGCGCGCCTTGCGTCCGGCCGCACCTATGCCGGCGTGCGCGAGCTTGGCAAGAAGCTGACCTCCTATCTCGGCCGCCGCGTCGACCGGGCGATCACCCGCGCCGTCGAGCATGCGCGCGGCTTCGTCACCGGCGGCACGTTGTTCGAGGAGATGGGTTTCTTCCACATCGGCCCCATCGACGGCCACAATCTGGAGCACCTGATTCCGGTGCTGAAGAACGTCCGCGACAATGGCACCGGGCCGGTGCTGATCCATGTCGTGACCCAGAAGGGCAAGGGCTACGCACCCGCGGAAGCCGCCGCCGACAAATATCACGGCGTCAACAAGTTCGACGTCATCACCGGTGCGCAGGCCAAGGCGCCGGCCAACGCGCCCGCCTACACCAAGGTCTTTGCAGAGAGCCTGATCCAGGAGGCGCGCGAGGACGAGAAGGTCATTGCGGTCACCGCTGCTATGCCCTCGGGCACCGGGCTCGACCTGTTTGGCGAGGCGTTTCCGTCGCGCACCTTCGACGTGGCCATCGCCGAGCAGCATGCGGTCACCTTCGCCGCGGGGCTTGCGACCGAGGGCTTCAAACCGTTCGTCGCGATCTATTCGACCTTCCTGCAGCGGGCCTACGACCAGGTGGTCCACGATGTGGCGATCCAGAAGCTGCCGGTGCGCTTCCCCATCGACCGAGCCGGTTTCGTCGGTGCTGACGGGCCGACCCATTGTGGCGCCTTCGACACGGCCTATCTCGCCTCGCTGCCGGATTTTGTCGTCATGGCGGCCGCCGACGAGGCTGAACTGCGCCACATGGTGCGCACCGCGGCCGAGTTCGATGAAGGCCCGATCTCGTTCCGTTACCCGCGAGGCAACGGCGTCGGCGTCGACATGCCCGCGCGGGGAGAGGTACTGGAGATCGGCAAGGGCCGTATCGTCAAGGAAGGCACCAAGGTGGCGCTGCTGTCCTTCGGTACCCGTCTCAAGGATTGCCTGCTCGCCGCCGAAGAACTCGGCGCTGCCGGCCTGTCGACGACAGTTGCCGACGCGCGCTTCGCCAAGCCTCTGGACGAGGAGCTGATCCGTCGCCTGGCGCGCTCGCACGAGGTGCTGGTCATGGTCGAGGAAGGCTCGGTTGGCGGCTTCACCAGCCAGGTGCTGGACTTCCTTGCGCGCAATGGCTTGCTCGACAGTGGCCTCAAGGTGCGTCCGATGACGCTGCCCGACCGCTTTGTCGATCATGCCAATCCCGACAAGATGTATGCCGATGCCGGACTGGACTCGGCGGGCATCGTGCGTGCCGTGTTCGCAGCTCTTGGCAAGTCGGCACAGGCGGCGCGCGCCTGACCGGCGCTTGCGTTGCGGTCGCGCATTCGTCATTGAAAGCCATGGACAACTCTAGGCAAGCAATCGCCAGCCTGAGGCTCGACGAGCTGCTCGTCAGCCGCGGGCTGTTTGCCAGCCGCTCGCGCGCTCGCGATGCGGTGGCGCGCGGGGCCGTGACCGTCGATGGCCAACCGGCGAAAAAGCCGGGGCAGACCGTTTCGGCTGATGTAGAGATTGAGGTCCACGATCCCGCACAGGCCTATGTGTCGCGCGCAGCACTCAAGTTGATCGCGGGGCTCGACCGTTTTGGCTTTGATCCGACTGGTGCCCAGGCGCTCGACATTGGTGCCTCCACCGGCGGTTTCACGCAGGTGCTGCTCGAACGCGGCGCCGCTCATGTCGTGGCGATCGATGTTGGCCATGGCCAGATGGGCGCCGGTCTGAAGTCCGATCCACGCGTGACCTGCCTCGAGGGTCTCAATGCGCGCAGCCTGACATCTGATGATCTTGGCCGCCGGACGCCCGATTTCCTGGTTTCGGACGTCAGTTTCATCTCGTTGCGCCTGGCGCTGCCCAATGCGCTCGAGCTGGCTGCGCCAGGCGCAAAAGGCGTGTTCCTGGTCAAGCCGCAGTTCGAGGCTGGGCGCGAGGCGATCGGCAAGGGCGGCCTGCTCAAGAACCCGGCCGACGGACCGCGTGTCGCCGAGGAGCTTCGTGCCTGGCTCGACACCGTGCCCGGCTGGCGTGCAATCGGCATCTGCGCTTCGCCGGTCGAAGGCGGTGACGGCAATCATGAATTTCTGCTCGGTGGAGTGAAGGATCGATGACGACCAGGTTCGAGATTGCGCGTCTTGGCGCGCATGGCGACGGCGTCGTCGATGCCAATGGTGGCCACATCTTCATTCCCTTCACGCTGCCCGGCGAGACGGTGACGGCCTCTCGTGACAAGGATCGCGCGCAACTGCTCGCCGTGCTCGAGGCGTCGCCGGAGCGCATCGAGCCCGCCTGCCGCCACTTCACCGAATGCGGCGGCTGCGCCATCCAGCATCTCGAAGACGGTGCCTATCGCGAATGGAAGCGCGGGCTGGTTGCCCATGCGCTGAAGGCGAGGGACATCGAGACGCCGGTTGGCGACCTTGTCGCCTGTCCGCCGCGCAGCCGCAGGCGCGCCGCGTTCACCGCCCGCAACACCGAGACCGGGATGCATCTCGGCTACAACAAGGCGTTTTCCCACACGCTTGTCGACATCGAGGAATGTCCGGTGCTCCTGCCTGGCATCGTCGAGGCGGCCGGCACCCTTCGCCATCTCGCCGGGATCATCGCCAACACGTCGAAGCCTTTCAGATTCCTGGTCACCTCGACCGAGTCAGGCTTCGATGTTGCCGCCAGCGATTGCGGCAAGCCGACCGAGGCGATCCGCCGTGCGGCAACCGATTTCGTCATCAAGTCGAAGATTGCCAGGCTCTCCATCGACGGCGAGATCATCGTCGAGCCGGTCAAGCCGGTGCTGACATTCGGCACGGCAGTGGTGACGCCGCCAACCGGTGGTTTCGTCCAGGCCGTGGCCGATGCCGAGCAGACGATGGCTTCGCTCGTTACCGGGCATCTGCGCAAGGCCAAGAAGGTCGCCGATCTCTATTCCGGCAGCGGCACCTTTTCGCTCAGGCTTGCCGCCAATTCGGAGGTCCATGCAGTGGAGGGCGATGCGGCTTCGCTTGCGGCACTCGATCGCGGCTTCCGCTTCGCCGGCGGACTCAAGCGGGTGACCGTGGAGCGCCGCGACCTCGACCGTCGGCCGATGACCTTCAAGGAACTCAATGCCTTCGACGGTATCGCCTTCGATCCGCCGAGGGCAGGGGCGGAAGACCAGTGCAAGCAGATCGCCCGGTCCGACGTGCCTTATGTCGCGGCTGTGTCGTGCAATCCGGCGACGCTCGCGCGGGATCTCAGTATTCTGATCGACGGCGGTTACACGCTGAAGAGCGTCACGCCCATCGACCAGTTCCTCTGGTCGCATCATGTCGAAGCGGTGGCATTGCTGGAGAAGCTGAAGCGCCGACGCTGATCTGAGAAAACCTCTCAGCGGACGAGATAGAGCCCGTCTTCACGGACCTCATAATGCGTCGAAAGCGCGTCGCGTCCCTCGAACGGTGTCGAAAGCAGATGGACCGGCTGCGGCCACGGAACAATGTGTCCTCGCGCGTCGAGTTCGGCTGCGCGACGCACCAGCATGTCGAGGGTCGCACGCTGGTCGTTGTCATGGCCGACGCAGGAGAGATTGAGGCGGGAAATGGGATACAACCCGACTTCGGAGCGCTCGCAGACCGTCCTGACGATTGCCTGAACATGATGGGACCAGTCTTCGTTCTGCTCCATGGTCTCCAGTTGCTTGTAGGCATAGGCCCCGATGTGGGCAATGGTCAGCGCCGCGGTGGCGCGGTCGCAATCCGGCTGCCTGACGATCCAGTCGATGATGTCGAGCGTTGCGCCGTGGTCGAAGCTCAGTCCACCGGCAAGCAGGTGCCAGAGATCCGGGTCGCCGTTGCCCGGCAGCCATTCGCCGATCTGGTCGACCGGCTTGAACAGTTGCGCGGCGTGGCCTTCCGGGGGCTGTGCCTGCGTCGTCAACTGAGCGCTGTCCGTTAGCGGCACGACCGCATGGCTTGTCCGCGCATCCGGCTCGTCGCTTACAGGTTGATCCAGCGTGACGCTGGAATCCTCGCCGACCATCCTCCTGATATATTCGAGGATCATCCGCTCGCTCTCGGAAACGGTGCGGCAGGCTGCCCGGAACGAGCGATCGTCGAGTGTTATGGCCGCCTGGGCAAGTTCGGCAAGACGGGCCTCCTCGCGCGTCAGCCTGTCCGGCGAGAACGGCCGGTCGCCGCGCGCCTGCTGGATTGCCCAAGGAATGATCGAATTGGCCTGCCCGCCGCCGATCGAGAGTTGTGGCATGCTGATCGCGGCGCGGCGTTCGGCAAACGAACGGCGCGCCTGTTCCTTCGCCCGCCGCGAATAGATGCGATAGGCAATCAAGATGGCGGCCGCCAGGCTGGCGGCATACCATGCTCCGATCGGCACACTATCAAGCATCGCAAATGCTCCGGCGGCTGCGGCCCCAGATGTATCAGGATATTCTTGAATACTGGTTTAGAGATTCGGTCCAGAGGGCTTGGGGCGCCGCGCGTGCGAACCGACGCTCCAAGTGCTTGAATCTGCGCCGTGGCGGACGATCCGCCGCCGAAACGATCAGACCCGCGTGCCGCCGACGGTCATCTGGTTCATCCGCAGGTGTGGCTGGCCGACGCCGACCGGCACGCCCTGTCCGGCCTTGCCGCACATGCCGATGCCGGTATCGAGCTTCATGTCGTTACCGACCATGGTGACCCGATGCATGGCGTCGGGACCGTTGCCAATCAGCATCGCGCCCTTGATCGGCTGGGTCACCTTGCCGTCCTCGATCATGTAGGCCTCGGTGCAACCGAACACGAACTTGCCCGAGGTGATGTCGACCTGGCCGCCGCCGAAGGACACGGCATAGATGCCGTTCTTGACCGAAGCGATGATCTCTTCCGGCGTCATGTCGCCCGAGGTCATGTAGGTGTTGGTCATGCGCGGCATCGGCTGGTGCGCGTAGGATTCGCGGCGGCCGTTGCCGGTGGCGTTCATGCCCATCAGGCGGGCATTCTGCCGGTCCTGCATGTAGCCGACCAGCTTGCCGTCCTCGATCAGCACGTTGCGGGCGCTGGGCGTGCCCTCGTCGTCGACCGTCAACGAGCCGCGGCGCTCGGCGATCGTGCCGTCATCAACGACGGTGACGCCCTTGGCTGCGACCTGCTGGCCCAGAAGTCCGGCGAAGGCGGAGGTCTTCTTGCGGTTGAAGTCGCCTTCGAGGCCGTGACCGACGGCCTCATGCAGCATGACGCCCGGCCAGCCGGAGGACAGAACGATATCGAAGGTACCGGCCGGCGCAGGGATGGCTTCGAGATTGACCAGTGCTTGGCGCAGCGCTTCGCTGGCGGCCGTCTGCCAGCTGTCTTCGGTCAGGAACTCGTCGAAATTCTTGCGTCCGCCCGCACCATAGGAGCCGCTCTCCTGGCGGTCGCCGTCGCCGACGATCACCGACACGTTCATGCGAACCAGCGGGCGAATGTCGCGCACCACCTGGCCGTCGCCCCGCAGGATCTCGACATGCTGCCAGGACGAGGCGAGCGAGGCGGTGACCTGCCGGACGCGTGGATCCTTTTCGCGCAGCCAGGCGTCGATCTCCTGCAACAGCTTGGCCTTGGCCTCGAAGCCGGGCGAGTTGATGGGGTTCTCTTCGCCGTAGAGATGACGGTTGGTGCGGGCCGGAGCAGCGGCGAGCGTGCCGCTATAGCCGCCCTTGACGGCCGAGACCGCATCCGAAGCGCGCAGCAGTGCCGCTTCCGACAGGTCGCTCGAATGGGCGTAGCCGGTGGCCTCGCCGGCAACCGCGCGCAAACCAAAACCCTGGTCGGTGTTGAAGTTGGCGGTCTTCAGACGTCCGTTGTCGAACATCAGCGCCTCGCCCTCGCGATATTCGACGAAGAGTTCGCCGTCATCGGCGCCCTCGATCGTCTCGGCGACGATCTTGCGCACGCGGTCTTCTGAAATGTCGAACTGGCTGAGCAGGGTGGTCATGGCGCGTCGCCTCCGAAACGGGGAACTGATTAGTCCCGATGTAGGCGACGCGGAGGCTCCGGACAATGTCTCCGGCGCCAGGTGTTTACGGCAGTGCCGCGAAACCTTCGGCGAAGCCGGTCAGGTCGACGGGGATGCCGATGCCTTCCTCGGGGGTCTGGAAGACGATGAAGGTGGCGGACTTGCCGGTCTTCAGCGTGTCGAGCAGCTGCTTTTCGAGGATCACCTCGGCATAGCAGCCGTCCTGGAAGCAGCGGACGAAATAGGCGCGGCCGATATCTTTCTGGTCGACATTGAGGCCCAGGCCGTTGGGAAGCAGCACGCCGAGCGGCGCGAGCACGCGCAGGATTTCGGCCTTGTTGTCGGCGGTGCGCAGCACGACCACCGAAAGGCCCATTTCCGGGCGGTCTTCGGCGATGACGTTCTGCATCATCACGCATTGTTCGTTGGTGGCGCCCGCCGGCCTGTCGCAGATGATCGACCATGCGCCATGGGTGGACTTGACCGTGCCGCTCTGCTGCTGCTGGGCGCCGGCGCTGACAGGTGCCAGGAAGGCGACAGCGACCAACACCTTCGCCAAGGTTCCAAACAGCCCAGACTTCATGACGGCTCCATTGCGAATCACGACAATTCAGGTCGTGCGGTCTGCAAGTAAATAACAAGACGGCCGCTTCGCCATCCTGCTAACTCGGTTTTTCCATTCATTCGGGGTCAATTTGGCCCGAATTGCGACGCCTTTTTTGGGCATAGCTTAAAACATGCGGGCAAATTGCCTCGTCCGCACGCGCGTGACAACCAACTAGCGCCAAACGGGTCGCGGCGCCAGCCCGCGAGCTTGCGCGCAAAAATGCCGCATGAGTTACGCCTCTGCTTCCTTGCGGTTATAAAGAGAGTATGGTTTGAACCACCGAACGTCTCCGGGATTCCCATTCCGGAGCGGCACGATGTCCTTGCGGCTACGCCCGCACGGAAATGGGAGATACTGAGGGCGATGAGAAAGATCTTTGCTAGCGCCGTCGCGGCGACTGCTTCCCTTGCCAGCGTCGCGGCCTATGCGGCTCAGCCGACGCCTTGGCAAACCACTTTCCAGCCGGCCGCGACCGGCATCATGGAACAGATCACCTGGTTCGAGCACTACACTTTGTGGTTCATCGTTCCGATCACGCTGTTCGTTCTGTTCCTGCTGGCCTATTGCATCTTCAGGTTCCGGGCGAGCGCCAATCCGACGCCGTCGCGCACCAGCCACAACACGCTGATCGAGGTCGTCTGGACCGTCGGTCCGGTTGTGATTCTGCTGTTCCTGGCCATTCCGTCCTTCCAGCTTCTGACGGCGCAGTATTCGCCCGTCGAGGAGCCGAAGCTGACGATCAAGGCTACGGCCAACCAGTGGAACTGGGACTACGAATACCAGGTCGAGCAGCCGCTTTCGTTCAACGCGGCCATGCTGACCGACGCCGATCGCGCCGCTGCCGGCAAGGAAGACAAGGCTGTCTATCCGCGTCTTCTCGCCGTCGACAACGAAGTGGTCGTTCCGATTGGTCAGGTCGTTCGCGTTCTGGTCACAGCTTCGGACGTGATCCACGCTTTCGCCATGCCGGCCTTCGGCATCAAGGTCGACGCTGTTCCGGGTCGCATCAACGAGACCTGGTTCAAGGCTGACAAGGAAGGCCTCTATTACGGCCAGTGCTCCGAGCTTTGCGGCAAGGATCACGCCTACATGCCGATCGCAATCCGCGTCGTCAGCGACGCTCAGTACAATACGTGGCTGGCCGCCGCGAAGTCCGACCTGCCGGGCGCCAACAAGGCGCTGATGGCCGAGACGGACGGCGTGGCCAAGGTCGCGGCCGCCGGCAACTAAGCCGCGGCGGAATAAGATCAGGGAACGGAGCGGAATATGGCAGGCGCTGCAGCTCACGACCACCACGACCACAGGCCGACTGGCTGGGTCCGGTGGGTGTACTCCACCAACCACAAAGATATCGGAACGCTCTATCTGATCTTCGCGATCATGGCGGGCTGCGTCGGCGGATTCCTGTCCGTCATGATGCGCTGGGAGCTCGCTGAGCCGGGCATCCAGATTTTCCACGGGCTGGCCTCGATGGTCTACGGCGTAGAAGGCGATGCGGCCATCGACGCCGGCAAGAGCATGTTCAATGCCTTCACCACGGCCCACGGCCTGGTCATGATCTTCTTCATGGTCATGCCTGCGCTGATCGGTGGTTTCGCCAACTGGATGGTTCCGATCATGATCGGCGCGCCTGACATGGCGTTCCCGCGCATGAACAACATCTCCTTCTGGCTGCTTCCGCCGGCTTTCATCCTGCTGATCCTCTCGGCGTTCATGCCGAGCGCTCCGGGCGCCCACGGCGTCGGCGGTGGCTGGACGATCTATCCGCCGCTCTCGACCTCGGGGCAGCCTGGTCCGGCCATGGATCTGGCGATCCTGTCGCTGCACATCGCCGGCGCGTCGTCGATCCTCGGTGCGATCAACTTCATCACCACGATCTTCAACATGCGCGCTCCGGGCATGACGCTGCACAAGATGCCGCTGTTTGCCTGGTCGGTGCTGATCACCGCCTTCCTGCTGCTGCTGTCGCTGCCGGTTCTGGCCGGCGGCATCACGATGCTGCTCACCGACCGTAACTTCGGCACGGCGTTCTTCGCACCGGAAGGCGGCGGTGATCCGATCCTGTTCCAGCACCTGTTCTGGTTCTTCGGTCACCCTGAAGTGTACATCCTGATCCTGCCGGGCTTCGGCATCGTCAGCCACATCGTGTCGACCTTCTCGCGCAAGCCGATCTTCGGTTATCTCGGCATGGCCTACGCCATGGTCGCCATCGGTGCAGTCGGCTTCGTCGTGTGGGCCCACCACATGTACACCACCGGCATTTCGCTCGACACGCAGCGCTACTTCGTCTTCGCCACGATGGTCATCGCGGTGCCGACGGGCGTGAAGATCTTCTCGTGGATCGCCACCATGTGGGGCGGCTCCATCTCGATGAAGACGCCGATGCTGTGGGCGATCGGCTTCATCTTCCTGTTCACGGTTGGTGGCGTCACCGGCGTGCAGCTGGCCAATGCCGGCCTCGACCGCTCGCTGCATGACACCTACTACGTGGTTGCGCACTTCCACTACGTGCTGTCGCTGGGTGCCGTGTTCGCGATCTTCGCGGCCTGGTACTACTGGTTTCCGAAGATGACCGGCTATATGTACTCGTCGGTTATCGCCAACACGCACTTCTGGGTGACGTTCGTCGGCGTGAACCTGATTTTCTTCCCGCAGCACTTCCTTGGCCTCGCCGGCATGCCGCGCCGCTACATCGACTATCCGGATGCGTATGCAGGCTGGAACATGGTGTCGTCCTACGGCTCCTACATCTCGGCCGTCGGCGTGCTGATCTTCCTGTTCGGCGTCTTCGAAGCCTTCTCCAAGAAGCGCGTCGCTGGTGCCAACCCCTGGGGCGAGGGTGCGACCACTCTCGAATGGCAGCTGCCTTCGCCGCCGCCTTTCCACCAGTGGGAACAGCTGCCGAAGATCAAGTAAGGCACTGACTGAAAAACGAAGCCGCCGGTCAATCCGGCGGTTTCTGCCAAACGGAACGACTGGACGTAAGTACGCATGGCCCTTGTCCGAAACAGCTTTGAAGACCAGACCTTCCGCATGTCGGAAGCGACGGCAGGCGATTTCTTCGCCCTGCTGAAGCCGCGAGTCATGTCGCTGGTCGTCTTCACCGCGTTCGTCGGCATGGTGGCGGCGCCCAACACGATCAACCCGTTCCTCGCGGTGGTGGCGATCCTGGCGATCGCCATCGGCGCCGGCGCCTCGGGCGCGCTCAACATGTGGTATGACGCCGACATCGACAAGATCATGACCCGCACGGCCACCCGTCCGGTGCCGGCGGGCAGGGTCAAGCCGGGCGAAGCGCTGACCTTCGGTCTGGTCCTGTCGGTGCTTTCGGTGATGACGCTTGGCGTCCTCATCAACTGGCTGTCGGCCGCACTGCTTGCCTTCACCATCTTCTTCTACGCCGTCATCTACACGATGTGGCTGAAGCGCTGGACCCCGCAGAACATCGTCATCGGCGGCGCGGCGGGCGCGCTGCCGCCGATGATCGGCTGGGCTGCCGTCACCGGTTCGGTCAGCCTGGAGAGCTTCGTGCTCTTCCTCATCACTTTCCTCTGGACGCCGCCGCATTTCTGGGCGCTCGCTTTGTTCAAGTCGCAGGATTATGAACGCGCCGGCATCCCGATGATGCCGAACGTCGCGGGCGAGGCCTCGACGCGTCGTCAGATCTTCGCCTATTCGCTGCTGCTCGCCCCTGTTGGCGTGCTGCCCTGGATGCTCGGCTACACCACCATCGGCTACGGTATCGTTTCGCTCACCCTCGGCATCGGCTTCGTCTGGTATGCCTGGAAGGTGCTGCGCATGCCCGACAGTGATCGCGTGATGAAGCCGGCCAAGGCCCTGTTCGCCTATTCGCTGCTTTATCTGTTCGTGATCTTTGCAGCCTACCTGGCCGACAGTGTCATCGAGCGCGTCTTTGCGCTTGGAGGTGCATGAACATGACAAACAACGACCTGGTCACCATGACCGACAAGCAGAAGAAGGCGCGTCGCAGCCGTAACATCGCCATTGGCCTGGCGCTGGGCGCGCTCGTGATCATCTTCTACATCGCCACCATCGCCAAGTTCGGCCCATCCATCCTGGACCGTCCACTATGAGCGAAGGCATGACCCAGGAACAGCAGGACAAGCAGAAGCAGCGCTCCAACCGGATGGTTGCGGGCATGTGCGTTGCTTTTGTCGGCGGCATGGTCGGCATGGCTTATGCGGCGGTGCCGCTCTATGCCATGTTCTGCAAGATCACCGGATACGGTGGCACGACGCAGCGCGTCGAGCAGTATTCCGACAAGATTCTCGACCGCGAGATCACCATCCGCTTCGACGCCAACACCTCGGGCGGGCTGCCGTGGGATTTCAAGCCGGTGGCGCGCGAGGTCAAGATCAAGATCGGCGAAACCACGCAGGCGCACTACACTGCGAAGAATGTGTTCGACAAGCCGACTTCGGGCCGGGCGACGTTCAACGTCACCCCCGATCTGGCCGGCGCCTATTTCAACAAGGTCGAGTGCTTCTGCTTTACCGACAATACCCTCGAGGCGGGCGCCTCGATCGACATGCCGGTGGTCTTCTTTGTCGACCCGGAGATCATCAACGTGCCCGAACTCAAGGACATCAAGACGATCACCTTGTCCTATACCTTTTTCCCCATTGATGGGGCAAAGCCTGTAGCAGCCGCGCCCAAGTTCGGCGCCGATGCGACAATCGTTAATTCCGACGGAAAAGCCGGGGGCTGATATGGCAGACGCGCACGCCAAACCACAACACGACTATCACATCATCGATCCCAGCCCGTGGCCGTTCCTTGCCTCGGTGGGCGCGCTCCTCATGGCATTCGGCGGCGTCGCCTGGATGCAGCACATGAAGGGTTCGGTCTTCCCGGTGTTCGGCTACAACATCGCCAACGCCAACTACTGGATCTTCGCGATCGGCACCGCAATCGTGCTCTACACGATGTTTGGCTGGTGGCACGACACGATCAAGGAAGGCAACGAGGGCCATCACACCCGCGTCGTCTCGCTGCACCTGCGCTACGGCATGATCATGTTCATCGCCTCCGAGGTGATGTTCTTCGTTGCCTGGTTCTGGGCCTTCTTCGATGTCGCCCTGTTCCCGGCCGAGCCGCACCAGGTGCTGCGTAGCGAGTTTACCGGTGGTGTGTGGCCTCCGAAGAGCATCGAGGTTCTCGATCCCTTCCACCTGCCGCTCTACAACACCATCATCCTGCTGTTGTCGGGCACGGCCGTGACCTGGGCGCACCACGCCCTCCTGCACAACGACCGCAAGGGCCTGATCAACGGCCTCGCGCTGACCGTTGGCCTCGGTATCCTGTTCTCGTTCGTGCAGGCCTACGAGTACATCCACGCTCCGTTCGCGTTCAAGGACTCGATCTACGGTGCGACGTTCTTCATGGCGACCGGGTTCCACGGCTTCCACGTCATCGTCGGCACCATCTTCCTGCTGGTCTGCCTGTTCCGCGCCATGGCCGGCGGCTTCACCCCGAAGCAGCATTTCGGCTTCGAGGCGGCCGCTTGGTACTGGCATTTCGTCGACGTGGTCTGGCTGTTCCTGTTTGCGGCGATCTACATCTGGGGTTCGTCCGGCGGCACCATCGCAGCCGGCCACTGACACCGGCACTTTTTCGAGCAAGGCGGTCGCGGCAACGCGGCCGCCTTCTCTTTTTTGGCACTTTCTTGCGGCAAGCCTCCGCCATGCTGACCAGACGCTTCGTTCTTCCCGCCATCGCCATCTTCTGTTCCGTCGGCGGTGTCCGCGCCGAGCCTGTCGACCTGGTGAAGGTCGACAAATCGGAGCGCAGGCTTGAACTGATGGCGGGCGGCAAGGTCGTGCGAAGCTACGCAATGGCCCTCGGCGCCAACCCGGAAGGCCATAAGCTCCAGGAGGGCGACGAGCGCACGCCCGAAGGCCGTTATGTGCTCGACTGGCGCAATGCGGGCAGCGGCTACTATCGGTCGATCCACGTCTCCTATCCCGACGCCAACGACGAGGCTGCGGCAAAGAGGGCAGGTGTCGATCCCGGCGGAATGATTATGATCCACGGCCAACCGAACGGATATGGCTGGTGGTCGTGGCTGCTGCAGATGTTCGACTGGACGAACGGCTGCATCGCCGTTAGCGACGAGGACATGGCGGAGATCTGGCAGATGGTCGAAAACGGCACTCCTATCGAGATAAATCCATGAGCGGCGACAAGGCGATCTGGCCGCCCGTCGAGCCTGTTGCGGCCGGCTTGAAGGGACGTTGCCCCCGTTGCGGCGAGGGCAAGCTGTTCTCGGGCTTCCTGACGGTCGGCAAGCAATGCGGCGTCTGTCGCCTCGACTACTCTTTCGCCGATGCCGGCGACGGGCCAGCCGTCTTTGTCATCCTTATCATCGGCTTCATCGTCGTCGGGCTGGCGCTGTGGATGGAGGTGACGCTGTCGCCGCCGCTGTGGCTGCATCTGGTGCTGTGGATCCCGCTGACGGTGGTCCTGAGCCTTGGTGCGCTCCGGCTGATCAAGGGCGTGCTCATCACGCTGCAATACCGCAACAAGGCAGCCGAAGGGCGCCTGGACCAGGGCCAATGACCGAAGACAACGCCATGCCGGCGGCGCCGCGGCGCCGCGGCGTCCTGCTCATGCTGGTGCTCGGCACCATCGCTTTCGCCATCCTGATCGCGCTCGGCACCTGGCAGGTGCAGCGCCTGCACTGGAAGGATGCGCTCGTCGCCCAGATCGCGGAACGCACGCAGGCTGAGCCGCTGCCGCTGGCCGAGATGGAAGTGAAGTATCGCGCGACAGGTGACGTCGACTATTGGCCGGTGCGGCTGACCGGCACTTTCGACCACGCCGGTGAACGACACTTCTTCGCCACCTGGGAAGGGCAGTCCGGCTTCTACATCTATACGCCATTGAAGCTGGACGACGGGCGCTATGTTCTCGTCAACAGGGGCTTCGTGCCTTATGAGCTGAAGGACGCAGCCAAGCGTCCGACCGGACAGATCGAGGGCAACGTCACGGTGACCGGTCTTGCCCGCAATCCGCTCGACGCCAAGCCGGGCTCGCTGCTGCCTGACAACGACACGGCGAAGAACATCTTCTACTGGAAGGACCGCGATGCGATGGCCAAGACCGCCGGCCTGCCAGCGGATGCTGTCGTGCTGCCGTTCTTCGTCGATGCCGACAAGACGCCCAATCCCGGTGGCCTGCCTGTCGGTGGCGTAACCATGGTCGAGATGCCCAACAACCACCTGCAATACGCGGCGACCTGGTATGGGTTGGCCGCAGCGCTGCTGGGCGTCATGGGCTTCTGGCTGCTGCGCAGGCCCGAGCCGAAATGACTGTTGGAAAGACGTGAGTCTCGGCAGACGCACGACGTTCCAACCGTTTTCAGTTTTCGCGTCGTGCTTTCCGAAATCCGGTTCCAGATTTCGGTCCGATGCGTCGGCCGCCCTTGACAGGTAGGGGGCGCAGACATCATTTCGGCACAGAACCAAGAACGGATGCCATGCTTCAGACCGTGACGAAACCGCCCCTGACCATCAGGCTCTGCCAGCCGCGTGGTTTCTGCGCCGGCGTCGACCGCGCCATCCAGATCGTCGTCCTGGCGCTGAAGAAATATGGCGCGCCGGTCTATGTCCGCCACGAAATCGTGCACAACCGCTACGTGGTCGAAGGGCTGCAGAATCTCGGTGCCGTCTTCATCGAGGAACTCAGCGAGATCCCCGACGAGCATCACGATTCGCCTGTCGTCTTCTCCGCCCATGGCGTGCCGAAATCGGTTCCGGCCGACGCCCAGGCGCGCAATCTGTTCTATCTCGATGCCACCTGTCCGCTGGTCTCCAAGGTGCACAAGCAGGCGATGCGCCACCAGCGCCAGGGGCGCCACGTGCTCCTGATCGGCCACGCCGGCCACCCCGAGGTGATCGGGACGATGGGGCAATTGCCAGATGGCGCGGTGACGCTGGTCGAGACCGAGGCGGACGCTGCCAAGCTTGCGCCCGCCAATCCCGAAGCGCTCGGCTTCGTCACCCAGACCACGTTGTCGGTGGAAGACACGGCCGGCATCCTCAGGGCGCTCCAGGAGCGCTTCCCGGCGATGCAGGCGCCGGCGGCGGAGTCCATCTGCTACGCCACCACCAACCGCCAGGATGCGGTGAAGGAAACGGCGCCGGGCGCCGACCTCTATCTGGTCGTCGGTGCGCCGAACTCGTCCAATTCGCGCCGCCTCGTCGAGGTCGCCGAGCGTTTCGGGGCGAAGATGTCGCTCCTTGTTCAGCGCGCGTCGGAGATACCGTGGAACGATATCGGCGGCATCACTACGCTTGGTCTGTCGGCAGGTGCTTCGGCACCCGAGATCATCGTCGACGAGATCATCAACGCCTTCCGCGAGCGCTTTGAAGTGACCGTGGAACTCGCCGTGACGGCGACCGAGACGGAGGACTTTCCGGTCATGCGGGTATTGCGCGACGTCGAGCTGACGCCAGCCGACATGGCCTTCGTCAACGGTACGCGCTGATGGCGGTCTATACCGACGTCACCGAAGGCGAACTCCAGGCCTTCCTGCGCAACTATCCTGTCGGCGAATTGCTTTCCTACAAGGGCATTGCCGAGGGCACCGAGAATTCCAACTTTCTGCTGCATACAACGTCGGGATCGTACATCCTGACGCTGTATGAGAAGCGGGTCGAGAAGGCGGACCTGCCGTTCTTTCTCGGACTGATGCAGCATCTCGCCCACAAGGGCATTTCATGCCCGCTGCCGGTCGACGGCAAGGACGGCAACGTCATTGGCACGCTGGCCGGACGCCCCGCCGTCATCATCACCTTCCTTGAGGGCATGTGGCTGCGCAAGCCGCAGGTCGTGCACTGCCGTGAAGTCGGCAAGGCATTGGCCGAGCTGCACATCGCCGGCCAGGACTTCACCATGACGCGGCCCAATGCGCTCGCCATCGACGGCTGGCGCAAGCTTTGGGATGCGGCCCGCGGCCGTGCCGACGAGGTCGAACCCGGTCTCGCCAGGGAAGTCGATGCCGATTTCGCCGAGTTCGAGGAGAGCTGGCCGGCCGATCTGCCGGCAGGTGTGATCCACGCCGACATGTTTCCCGACAATGTCTTTTTCCTCGGCGACGAGCTGTCGGGCCTGATCGACTTCTATTTCGCCTGCAACGATCTCTACGCCTACGACCTTGCCACCTGCCTCAACGCCTGGTGTTTCGAGAAGGACTTTTCCTTCAACCTGACCAAGGGCACGGCCCTGCTCGAAGGCTATCAGAGTGTCAGGCCGCTGAGTGAGGCGGAGAAGGCAGCGCTGCCGATGCTGGCGCGGGGCTCGGCCCTGCGCTTCATGCTGACGAGGCTCTACGACTGGCTGACCATCCCCGACGGCGGTCTGGTGATGAAACGCGACCCGATGGAATACATCCGCCGGCTGCGCTTCCACAGGGCGATCAGGTCGCCGCAGGAATACGGACTGAAATGAAGCATATAGAAATCTATACCGACGGTGCCTGCTCGGGAAATCCAGGGCCGGGCGGCTGGGGCGCGATGCTGCGCTACAACGGCAAGACCAAGGAATTGTCGGGCGGCGAAGCCGAGACGACCAACAACCGCATGGAACTGCTGGCGGCCATCTCGGCGCTGAACGCGCTGAAGGAGGCCTGTGAGGTCGACCTCCACACCGACAGCAAATACGTGATGGACGGGATCTCCAAGTGGATCCACGGCTGGAAGAAGAACGGCTGGAAGACGGCCGACAAGAAGCCGGTGAAGAACGGCGAGCTGTGGCAGGCCCTGGACGAGGCCAACAGGCGTCACAAGGTGACGTGGCACTGGGTCAAGGGCCATGCCGGCCACACCGAGAATGAGCGGGCCGACGAGCTGGCACGCGAGGGTATGGCGCCCTTCAAGAACGGACGCAAGGCATAGGCCTGAGCTGCTGTAGAGGCCGAGCGGGGCGCACAGCCAGAAGGCTGCGCGCCTCTTCTTAATTTCAGAGCTGTTCGAGGATGCGGGCAGCGCCCGAGTCGATCGCCTGGCCCGGGGTGCCTTCGAGGTTGAGGTGCGTGACCTTGCCGTCCTCGACGATCATCGAATAGCGCTTCGAGCGCAGGCCCATGCCGTTGGCCGACAGATCGAGGTCGAGGCCGGTGGCGCGGGCGAAGTCGCCGCTGCCGTCGGCGAGGAACAGCACCTTGCCTTCGCCGCCGCTGAAGCGGGCCCAGGCGCCCATGACATGCACGTCATTGACCGAGACGACCGCGATGGTGTCGACGCCGCGGGCGACGATGGCATCGAAGTTCTCGACATAGCCGGGCAGGTGGTTGTTGCTGCAGGTGGGTGTGAAAGCGCCTGGAACTGCAAACAGCACGACCTTCTTGCCGGCGAAGAGCTCGTCGGAGGTGATGTTCTTGGCGCCATCGGCGGTCATGGTCTTGAAGGTGGCCTGGGGCAGCTTGTCGCCGATCGAGATGGTCATGAGGTTCCTCGCATGTGGTGTTCGAAAGATCGTCCCGCGACACCTAGCCGAAATGGCTGGCCAGTCCAACGGGCTGATGTTGGTGCAGCGTTTCTTCGCTCAGGGGTAGGGCAGGAAACCCTCGACGGCGCTGCCGTTCGACGTCAGCGTGTAGGGCAGGCCCTTGCCCGAGGGTTTTGACGTCGGCCGGTCCAGCACCTTGACCGAAAAGGACAGCTTGCCGTCCTGTTCGTGGCGCTCGGGCGTGCCGAGCATGTAGCCATCGGTGCCTGCAATGAAGATGTCGACCGCTTCCTGCGCTCCCGGCGCGGTCGCATCGATCGAAATCTTCTCGCCTTCGCCCACTGCCAGTTGCGCGCCGAAATCCGCGCTGGCGGGCGCGGGAAGCGCTGCAAGGGCCTCGCGAACGAGCATGGCATTCTCGGCATTGTCGGGGTCGGACGCCGGGTCGAGCACCAGCTTCGCCTGCACCGGCACGCAGATGGTCTCGCAGACGCCGAGGAATATGTTGGCCGTGATTGCGGTCGGCGCATCGGGCGAGGCCACGGTGAAGCTCACCGGCAGGCGCACCGGGTAGTCGTAGCCGGCCCATTTCGAATAGCCGTCGTCGTGACGCTGCGGTGCGGGAAAGGCGAACTCCGCCGCCGACACGTTGGTGCTTGTCGAGATGTCGATCTGCGGCGGTACGCCAGAACTGCCGGGGTCGCGCCAATAGGTCTTCCAGCCACGCTTCAGCTCGATGTCGAGCACGCCCTGGAGCTTGCCCGAGGCATCGGGCTTGCCAGTTGTCACGAGCCGGAAACGCCCGCCATCGGTCTCGTACCAGGCCGAAGACGAGGCAAGCGCAGGCCCTGTTGCCAGGATGGCGATGCCAAGCGCAGCGATGGAAGATGCGGCAAAAGTCATGGCGCTGATTTGATCGTCTCCCGTCGTCATCGCAACATGCCCAAGCGTCACTTCAGCATCATTTTTGCGTGACGTCATAGGCCCCGGATACCGCGCCGGCCATTGCGTCGCTCTTTAAAGGCAAGGGAAAACGCGGTAGCATCGAGGTATGGACCTTCTCCGCCAGAAAAAAGGCGCCTCGCAGCGCGGCTTTCTCGACGACCAGTTCCTCATCGCCATGCCCGGCATGAAGGACGACCGGTTTTCGCGCGCGGTCATCTACATCTGTGCCCACAGTGACGAAGGCGCGATGGGGCTGATCATCAATCAGGTGCAGCCGTTGTTGTTCCCTGATCTTCTTGTACAGCTTGGCATTCTCGACGAGCAGGAGGCGATCCGCCTGCCGGGAAAGGCCAAGGACTTCATCGTCCGCAATGGCGGTCCGGTGGACCGCAGCCGCGGCTTTGTGCTGCACACCGACGACTACAAGGTCGAGTCCTCGCTGCCGGTGTCGGAAGAGATTTGCCTGACTGCCACCGTCGATATCCTCCGCGCGATCTCGGCAGGGCGCGGGCCGCGCCATGCACTGATGGCGCTGGGCTATTCGGGATGGGGTGCGGGCCAGCTCGAAAGCGAAATCGCCGAGAATGGCTGGCTGACCTGCCCGGCGACGCCGGAGCTGCTGTTTGATACCGACATCGACCGCAAATACGACCGCGTGCTGGCAACTCTCGGCATCGATCTCGTCAGGCTAAGCGGCGCCGCCGGTCACGCCTGAGCCAGCGGGTACTGTTCCTTCAGCATCTTGAGCGCCTGCTCGCCGGGAACCGGCGCGCCGAACATGAAGCTCTGCACATATTCGCAGCCCATCTGGCGCAACTCGAGCGCATCGCTCTCGTCGGAGATGCCTTCGGCCACCACCGACAGGCCCAGTTCGTGCGCCATGTTGACCATCGACTTGATCAGCACCGCGCGCTTGGGCGAGGTATCGTCGACAAAGCTCTTGTCGATCTTGATCGTGTCGAAGGGGAAACGCGTCAGATAAGACAGCGACGAATAGCCTGTGCCGAAATCGTCGAGCGACAAGCCGATGCCCAGCTGCTTGAGCTTGGTCAGCACGTGGTTGGTCTGCTCGGGATTGTCCATCACCAGCGATTCCGTCAGCTCCAGCCGGAAGCAGCGCGGCTTGAGGTTGGCACGCGCGATGACCGAACGCACGTCGCTGACGAGGTCGCGGCGGATGAGCTGGCGGCTCGACAGGTTGACCGACACCGACAGCGGCGCATCGCCGATCTGCTTCTGCCAGTCGGCGAGGTCTTCCGCTGCGCGCTGCATGGCGAACAGGCCGAGCTGGACGATCAGGCCGCAGCTTTCGGCGACCGGGATGAAGTCACCTGGCGGGATCATGCCGCGGCGCGGGTGATCCCAGCGCAGCAGTGCTTCGAAGCCGGCGACGCTGCCATCCTCCAGCCGCACGATCGGCTGGTAGGCGAGGGTGAATTCCTTGCGCTCGATGGCGCGGCGCAGATCGGATTCGAGCTGCAGGCGGTCGGTGCCGACGGTGCGGAATGCCGGGCGGAACGGCTCGATGCGGTCGCCGCCGAAGCGTTTGGCCTGGTGCATGGCAAGCTCGGCGTCCTTGACCATGTCCTCGGCCGAACCCTGGGCGGTGTTCCAGGTGACAAGGCCGACCGACGCGGTCAAAACGATCTCGCGCTTGGCAAAGGTGATCGGCGCCTTGATCGCCTGCTTGATGGCGTCTGCAACAGCTGCGATGCGCGACGGATCCTGTTCCGACAGCAGCAGGAGCGCGAACTGGTCGCCGGCAAAACGCGACAGCGAGTCCTTGGGCTTGAGCAGGCGGTGCAGGCGGCGCGCGATGGTCAACAGGATGGTGTCGCCGGCCGAGATACCGAGCCCGTCATTGACCTGCTTGAAGCGGTCGATGTCGATGACGAAGACCGATGGGCGCACTTTCTCTTCGGTGCGGGCGATGGAGATGATCGCCTCGAGCCGGTTCATGAACAGTTCGCGGTTGGGCAGCCCGGTCAGGTTGTCATGCACGGCATCGTGCAGCAGGCGCTCTTCGGACTTCTTCTGCTCCGTCACGTCGACCATGGTGCCGACGCAGCGAATGACCTCACCGTCGGAGCCGATGACCGGCCGCGCCTTGAGCTGGAACCAGTGGTAATGACCATCAGCGCCGCGCAGGCGGAAGCTTTGCGACACGCGGCCGCGGCGATGCTCCAGCACCACGTCTAGCGTCGTGCGGAAGGTGTCGCGGTCGTCGGTATGCAACACCGGCAGCCAGTTACGGGCAGCGCCCCCCAGGCTGTTGGGCGCAAGGCCGAGCTGCAGGCTGACATCGGGGCGGGTGACGACGCGGTCGCGCAGCACGTCCCAGTCCCAGACGATGTCGCCCGAGCCGGAGATCGCCAGCGCCTGGCGCTCCATGTCGCTGAACAGGCCCTGGTGCAGGGCACCGCCGGCAAAGGCGTGCTGCATGACCGTGAAGCCGATGAGCAGGATGATCAGGATCAGGCCGCCACCAAGCGCGGGCTGGACGATGTCGTTGTCCAGAATGCCGGTGATGGCCATCCACGAGCCGGCGAGCCAGATCAGCACCATCGCCCAACTGGGCACCAGCATGATGGCGCGGTCGTATCCGCGGATGCTGAGATAGACGATCAGGCCGAGGCCGGTGATGGCAGTGGCGGCAAACGAGATGCGGGCGATGCCTGCGGCAACGGCCGGGTCGATGATGGCGACGCCGGCGATGAGCACGAGGCCGAATATCCAGACGAAGGCGCCGTAGCTGAAATGGCCGTGCCATCGGTTGAGATTGAGATAGGCGAACAGGAAGACAACGAATGTTGCCGCAAGCGACACCTCCGTTCCCGCTCGCCATATTTGCTCGTTTCCGGGTGAGACCTCGATCACCTTGTTGAGGAAGCCGAAGTCGACGCAGATATAGGCAAGAACGGCCCAGGCAAGTGCTGCGGTGGCGGGGAACATCGAGGTGCCCTTGACCACGAACAGGATGGTCAGGAACAGCGCCAGCAGGCCGGCGATGCCGATGACGATGCCGCGGAACAGCGTGTAGGAATTGACCGTGTCCTTGTAGGACTCAGGGTCCCACAGATAGACTTGCGGCAGCTTTGGCGAGGCGAGCTCGGCAATGAAGGTGACGACTGTGCCGGGGTTGAGCGTGACCAGGAACACGTCGGCGTCGGGGCTCGCCTGGCGGTCGAGCGCGAAGCCTTCCGACGGCGTGATCGCGGCGAGGCGGCTCGAGCCGAGATCGGGCCAGAACAGGCCGGAGCCGACCAGGCGGAAATGCGGCGCAACGATCAGGCGGTCGAGCTGCTGGTCGGTGGTGTTGGCGAGCGCAAACACCGCCCAGTCGCCGCTGGAGCGCTTGTCGTTGGCTTCCACCTCGATGCGGCGAACGATGCCGTCGGCGCCGGGGGCGGTGGAAACCTGGAAATTCTCGCCCTGATTCCGGTAGATCTCGACCGCGCCCGTGAGGTTCAGCGCCACGTCGTCTCGGGAAATCTTGATGGGCTCGACGGCAAATGCCTGCGACACCGCGCACATGCTGGCGATGACCGAAACGATGAGCGCAAACAGGGGCGCCAGCAGGAAATGCTTCGACAAGTTCAGCCCTTCATGGTGACGGCGTGCGGATCGTCCGCAATCAACGCGTAGAGATAGTGGTCGTGCCATTCGCCGTTGATCCTGAGATAGGATCGCAAAAGTCCTTCGCGCCGGAATCCGGCTTTTTCAAGCACGCGCACTGAACGCGTATTGTTGGGGATACAGGCAGCCTCGATCCGGTGCAACCGGAGCGTATCGAAGGCGTGGCGGGCCACCAATCTGACGGCATCGACCATGAAGCCCTGGCCGGCGTAACGCTCGCCGATCCAGTAGCCGATATGGCCTGTCTGGGCGACGCCGTAGCGGATGTTGCCGAGTGTGATTCCACCCACCAGCTTGCGGGTTGCGTTGTCGTAGATGAAGAAAGCGGCGGCCGTGCCCTGGATGAATTCGTCCTGGTAGCGGGCGAGACGTACCCGCCACGCCGAGCGTTCCAGCTCATCTGGCGCCCAACGCGGCTCCCACGGCTCGAGGAACGAGCGGCTGTCGGACCGCAGGGTCGACCATTCGTGGAAATCGCGCCAGTTGGGCAGCCTGAGTGTGACGCGTTCGCCTTTCAGCGCCGGAGGTTCGCGGCGAAAGAGCGAGAGCGAGAACATGGCTGCAATGGCTGCTCAGACGGCAAGCTTGCGGGCGGCCGCCTGTCCGCCCGGCAGCGAATCCAGCAGCGATTCGTAGGGCGCGAGCGTGCCGACTGGGCCAACGGCAGTGATTGTCGGGCGGGTCGAGAACAGCCGCGAGGCCAGGTCCGTCAATCTCTCCGTGGTCAGCGCCTGCAGTCGCTCCATCAGCTCCTCCTTGGCGATCGGGCGGCCGAACAGCAGCAGCTGTCGGGCGATCTGCGAAGCGCGGCTGGAGCTGCTTTCGGCCGACATGATGAGGCCGGCTCGGTACTGCGCCCGGGCACGATCGAGCTCTTCCTGGAGGATGTCTTCGCCGGCCTTCTGCAGCTCACCGATGATGACCGGCAGCAACTCGGCGATGTCGGACTGGCCGGTGGCGGCGTGGATGCCGAAGATGCCGGTGTCGGAGAAGCCCCAATGGAAGGCGTAGACCGAGTAGCACAGGCCGCGCTTCTCGCGCACTTCCTGGAACAGGCGGGACGACATGCCGCCGCCAAGGATCATCGACAGCACCTGCGAGGCGTAGAAGTCGCGCACATGATAGGCGCGGCCTTCGAAGCCGAGCACGATCTGCGCGTCCATCAGGTCGCGATCTTCGCGGAAGTCGCCGCCGACATACTGTGCGTATTGGGGGATGGCGCTTTCTGCCTTGGTGCGGAAACTGCCGAGCCGCTTCTCGACCTCACGGACGAATTCATCGTGCTTCACGTCGCCGGCGGCGACCACGACCATCCGCTCGGCGCCGTACTGGCGCTGCATGAAGTCGTGCAGCTGCGCCGAGGTGAAGGACTTCACCGTCTCGGGCGTACCGAGGATCGAGCGGCCGAGCGTCTGGTGGCGGAAGGCGGTTTCGGTGAAACGGTCGAAGACGATGTCGTCGGGCGTGTCGTGTGCGGCGCCGATTTCCTGCAGGATGACATGCTGCTCGCGCTCGAGCTCATCGGGATCGAACTCGGAATCCTGGAGGATGTCGGACAGGATGTCGACTGCCAGCGGCACGTCGTCGGACAGCACCCGGGCATAAAACGAAGTCGTCTCGACCGACGTGGCGGCGTTGATCTCGCCCCCGACATTTTCGATTTCCGAAGCGATCTGGAAGGCGCTGCGGCTCTTCGTGCCCTTGAACGCCATGTGCTCGAGCAGATGGGCCATGCCGTGCTCGTCGTCGCGCTCGTTGCGCGCTCCCGACTTGACCCATGTCCCTAGAGCTACGGTCTCGACGCTCGGAAGTGTTTCGGTGGCTACTGTCAGGCCGTTCGACAGACGGCTTACCTCAACACTCATATTCCTGCGTACTCCCTAACGCGCCGCCCGTGTGCGGCGGCTAATGTAATCTTCCACCATTTTTATCTCTGATGGAAGTACCGTGAAGTTTTCCTTACGTTCCATCAATCCCGACAGCCAATTCGGCAAAGCCGGCTCGATGCCGGAGGCTGCCTTGACGGCGGCGGGGAATTTGGCCGGGTGGGCGGTGGCAAGCACGACCATCGGCACGTCGCTGGCCGGTTCGCCCGCAGCAACATGCATCGCGGTTGCGGTATGCGGATCAAGCAGATAGCCGCTTGCATCAAGCACCTTGCGGATCGTGGCCGCGGTCTCGTCCATGTCGGCGCGACCGGCGCCGAACTCGGCGCGAATGCTGGCCAGCGCCTTGGCCTCGATAGTGAACGCGCCCGACTGCTTGAGGCCGGCCATGTAGCGCCGCACCACCGCCGGGTCGCGGTCGGAGGCTTCGAACAGCAGGCGTTCGAAGTTGGATGACACCTGGATGTCCATCGAAGGCGAGGTGGTGGCGACCACGCCGGTCTGACGATATTCGCCGCTCTTCAGCGTGCGGGCCAGGATGTCGTTGTCGTTGGTAGCGATGACGAGACGATCGATCGGCAGGCCCATGCGCTTGGCGGCATAGGCAGCGAAGATGTCACCGAAATTGCCTGTCGGCACAGTGAACGATACCGGCCTGTCGGGCGCGCCGAGCGAGATGGCCGAGGAGAAGTAGTAGACGATCTGGGCCATGATGCGGGCCCAGTTGATCGAGTTCACGCCCGACAGCCGCACGCGGTCGCGGAAGCCGTGGTCGTTGAACATGTCCTTCACCAGGCCCTGGCAGTCGTCGAAATTTCCTTCGATCGACAGCGCGTGCACGTTGGCGGCGGTCGAGGTGGTCATCTGGCGCTGCTGCACAGGTGACACGCGCCCATGCGGGAACAGGATGAAGATGTCGGTACGCTCGCGTCCGGCGAAAGCCTCGATGGCCGCGCCGCCCGTGTCGCCCGAGGTGGCGCCGACGATGGTCGCGTGCTGGCCGCGTTCGGCCAGCACATGGTCCATCAGGCGGGCCAGCAACTGCATGGCGACGTCCTTGAAGGCCAGCGTCGGGCCATGGAACAGCTCAAGCACGAAGGTGTTGGCGCCGGTCTGGATCAGGGGGCAGACGGCCTCGTGGCGGAAGCTGCCATAGGCCTCGCGCACCAGGCGCTCGAACACGTCGGGCTTGATCTCACCGCCGAGGAAGGGCGCCAGCAGCCGGATCGCGAGGTCGGCGTAGGGCAGGCCGCGCATGGCGCGAATCTCGGCCGGGCTGACGGTCGGCCATTCCGCCGGGAGATAGAGGCCACCGTCGCGTGCGAGGCCGGCCAGGACTGCATCGGAAAATCCAAGCGTGGGCGCTTCCCCACGGGTACTCACATAGTGCATATCTATCCGTTCCAAGGCGCAAGGACCTGCCGGTAATCGGCGGGACGGGGAAAACTGCGCTCCATCAGTCGCATTTTTGCCGTGCGGTTGATATAGAACGACTGCTTTGCGAGAGGGAAGTGCAGTTCATGTTGTTTCGTAAGATCGACGGTCGCTTTATGGCGGCTATGGCGACCTCCTGCTTTATGCTCGCCGTCACCGGCTGCCAATCTGGCGGCGCGGGCGGCCTGTTCGGCCCCAGCCAGCCCAAGGACCCCAAGGTCGTAGCCGCCGAAGAGGGCAAGATCCTGGCCAGCGAGCTGCTCGCCTATTGCCCGAACGTTGTGCTGCGTGACGGCACGTCCTTCTTCAACAGCTACGCCAAGGGCGGTCAGGACGATCCGTCCAAGCTGGTGCACCAGTCGGCGATCACCGACGTCACCCGCAGTTGCACTCGTGCCGACGGCCAGATGACCATCAAGGTCGGCGTCGCAGGCAAGGTGGTGGTCGGCCCCGCAGGTGGCCCCGGTACAGTCAACATGCCGATCCGCATCGCCGTCGTCCGCAACGGCGAAGTGCTCTATTCGCAGCTTCACAAGAATTCGGTGCAGGTGACCGATCCGTCGACCGCCACCCAGTTCGTCTTCACCGATCCGAACGTGGTGATTCCGGTGCCGACCGCACGCGACGTGCAGGTCTTTGCCGGCTTCGACGAAGGCCCGGCCAAGAAGCCGGCGAAACAGTAAGGCGACGGGGACAGCAGTCAGCTGTCCTTGTGCCTCTGGTAGTAGCGGGCGACGCGCATGCGGTTGCCGCAGCGCGTCGCGGCACACCAGCGCCGGCGGCTGCTCGCCGGCAGAAACAGCTTCGTACAATCCTCGGCCTCGCACTTGCGGATCGTGCCGACAGCCGGGTCGGTGAGCACGCTTGCCACCGCTTCCGCGAGACGCGCTGCGAGGTCGGCGACAACCGACCCGGTGCGCATACGCTGCACCGCCAGCGATGATCCGGTCCACCGAAGTTCGAGATGAACCGGCGCTGCCGCCAGCGCCTGGTTGAGCTCGCGCAGGCTTGGCTCAGGCGGCGTCCTGCCGTGCCTGGCATGGTCGACGAGCTGGCTCGCACATTCGCGCACGGCGTGAATGGCGGCGAGATCGCCTTGTGACACGGCGATCAACGCATCGCCGCCATATTCCTCCAAACGTTCTGCCTGGAGCGCCACCCAGGCCCGCAGGCCATCAGGCGTCGCCAAATGGTCGATGCCCTCAGTGCCGCTGCGGGCGCGTGTGTTGACCAGGTCCAGCCCAAGAGGCTCGCCGGTCAGCGGAAGAATGTCGATGCTCATGCTAATTCCAAAATTGGAGATTGACACATTAGTCAATCAAGCGAATGTTGCTAATGCATAATCTTAGATAGAAAGCATGTGAAATGGCAATCGCAACGTTACCCCGTGTGGTTCATCGTCATCTCGACGTCGACGGCGTGCGCATTTTCTACCGTGAGTCGGTACCCGCCGACGGCAGCGTGCATAAGCCCGTGCTCCTTTTGCTGCATGGCTTTCCCTCGGCTTCGCACCAGTACCGCCGGCTGATCGATGCGGTCGGCAGCCATTACCGCGTGATTGCGCCCGACTATCCCGGCTTTGGCCACAGCGACGTGCCGCAGCCCGCGAGCGCTGGCGGCAGCTTCGTCTACAGTTTCGACCGCCTCGCCGACACGATGGAGGGGTTCATCAAGGGATTGGGACTGGACCGCTTCGTCGCCTATCTCTTCGACTTCGGCGCGCCTGTCGGTTTCCGCCTGGCGGTGCGGCATCCCGAATGGTTCGCAGGCCTGATCGTGCAGAATGGCAATGCCTATGATGAAGGGCTGTCGGACGGTGCGCGCAACTTCATCGCGCTGCGGCCCGATCAACCCGAGGCGGAGAAGGCGATCCTCGATCTGCTGACACTTTCAGGCACGCGCTTTCAGTATGAGAGCGGCGTCGGGCAGCAGGAATTGCTGGCGCCGGATGGCTGGACGCTGGACCAGCATTTTCTCGACCTGCCGGGCCGCAAGCAGCCGCAGGTGGACCTCGCCTTCGACTACCACAGCAACGTCGCGCGCTATTGCGAATGGCAGGCCTGGCTGAGGCAGTATCAGCCGCCGACGCTGATCGTGTGGGGCAAGGACGATCCGTTCTTCCCGGCGCCGGGCGCGCACGCCTATCTGCGCGATCTGCCCGAGGCGGAGCTGCATCTGTTCGAAACCGGGCACTTCGCGCTCGAGGAGAAGTTGCCCGAAATCGTGCCGCTGGTCGCCGATTTTGTCGACCGGACCTGGATCCGGCCCTGACAGTCGAGCCGGCCCTTGCCGGGCCGGCACGGTTACGCGTGTCAGGCGTTTTCAGACCACATGCTGAGTGCTGCGAGCACGCCGCCGAGGTCAGCCCAGCGCCGGATCACGGTTTCAGCACCTGCCTCGGTCAGCGCGTCGGCATGGCCCGGATAGCTGTGCGCGCCGCCGGTGAAGCCGATGACGCGCATGCCGGCGGCAACCGCGCCGGAAATGCCGTGCACCGAATCCTCGATGACGAAGGTGTTGGCCGGGTTGGCGCCGAGCGTCTTGGCGGCGTGCAGGAACACATCAGGCGCAGGCTTTGCCTTGCGGCTCGGAGTCTCAAGGGCCGAGAAGATACGGCCCTTGAACAGCGGCAGGATGCGCGTGCGATCCAGCATCATCTCGATGCGCTCGCTGGTGGAATTGGAGCAGATGCAACGCGGCGCGGTGACGGCGGCGACAGCTTCATGCACGCCTTCGATGGCGCGCACTTCGGTCTTGAGGCGGCGGTCGACCATTTCCTCTGCCTGGCTGATGAGCGAGGCCTGGAAGGGGATGGCCGCCTTCTCCTCGATCTTCAGCATGATGTCCTTGAAAGTCAGGCCGGCATAGCTCTCGGCGATCTCCTCGGCTGAGATCTCGAAGCCTGCCTGAGTGAGCAGTTCGGCCTCGATACGGGCGGCGATGATTTCGGAATCGACGAGCACGCCGTCGCAATCGAAAATGACTAGATCTGGCTGGTTCATGACGGTCCGGGAAAAATGGGCCGGTGCAAAGCGCGGCCGGGCAACTCAAGGCGCCGCGAATACACCATTCCGGTCCGAACCGCAAATTCGGACGCCTGCTTCATCAATTGTTTACGCTGATCGGTAACCATAATGGCGAGTAAACAGTAACGCGTCATCCGGGTATCAGAATGTCAGCAGTGCGTCCTCTTAGCCAGCTTTCCCGCACGCCTCAGCCGTCCGAATGGCTCGACACAATCATCAAGGGTGATTGCATCGCCGCGCTCGACAAGCTGCCGTCGGCATCGGTCGACGTCATCTTCGCCGACCCGCCCTACAACCTCCAGCTCGATGGCGAGCTGCACCGTCCCGACCAGTCCAAGGTGGACGCTGTCGACGACCACTGGGACCAGTTCGAGAGCTTCGAGGCATACGATGCCTTCACTCGTGCCTGGCTTCTGGCGGCGCGCCGAGTGCTCAAGCCGAACGGCACGATCTGGGTGATCGGCTCGTACCACAACATCTTCCGTGTCGGCGCCAAGATGCAGGACATCGGCTTCTGGATCCTCAACGACGTGGTGTGGCGCAAGACCAACCCGATGCCGAACTTCCGCGGTCGGCGCTTCCAGAACGCACACGAGACGATGATCTGGGCTTCGCGCGACCAGAAGGGCAAGGGCTACACCTTCAACTACGAAGCCATGAAGGCGTCGAACGACGACGTTCAGATGCGGTCCGACTGGCTGTTCCCGATCTGCACCGGTGGCGAGCGCCTGAAGGACGACAACGGCAACAAGCTGCACCCGACCCAGAAGCCGGAAGCACTGCTGGCCCGCATCATGCTGGCCTCGTCAAAGCCGGGCGACGTCATTCTCGACCCGTTCTTCGGCTCGGGCACGACGGGTGCGGTCGCCAAGCGCCTCGGCCGCCACTTTGTCGGCATCGAGCGCGAGCAGTCCTACATCGATGCCGCCCAGGAGCGCATCGCCTCGGTGCGTACGCTCGACGGTCCTGAACTCACCGTGCTGACCGGCAAGCGCGCCGAGCCGCGGGTCGCCTTTATCAGCCTGATCGACATGGGCCTGCTGGCCCCTGGCGCCAAGCTCTATGATGCCAAGAAACGCCATTCGGCCACGGTTCGCGCCGACGGCACGCTGGTGGCCGGCGACAATGCCGGCTCGATCCATCGCGTCGGCGCCGCAGTCCAGGGGTTCGATGCCTGCAACGGCTGGACCTTCTGGCACTATGAGCGGGCAGGCGGTCTCACCCAGATCGACGAACTGCGCCGCATCGTTCGCGTCGGCATGGAAAAGGCAGGGGCATAACCACCCATGCGATCACCGGTCGCGCCTCATAGTCAGGCGCGACGGATCAGGCTCCATGGCTTGTGCCATCTGGCCCTTCAGGAACTCAAGCGGTCCTGTAAAACAGTTTGAAATTCTTGGCCTCGCGGCTTCGGATTTCGTTGGTCGGTCGGTTTCCAGTCACCGCCCGATCCCGAGACGCTCGAGGTCCGCCTCGAGCGTTTTGGCGTTTGTGAACAGCACTGCCTGCCAGCCGGCGTCGATGGCGGCGTTCACGTTCTTCTGGCTGTCGTCGATGAACAGCGAGGCTTTCGGGTCGAGTCCGAAGGTCTCGACATGCAGGTCGTAGATGCGGCGGTCGGGCTTGATCAGGCCGACGTCACCGGAAACCGTCACGCCGCGCGGCGTCTCCAGGAACGGGAAGCGGCCGCGTGCTTCGCGGAACGTGTCTGACGCCCAATTGGTCAGCATGGTGACGTCGTGGCCGGCAGCGACCAGGCTCTCCATCAGCGCGACGCTGTCTTGGTAGTGATGCGGCACCATTTCGTGCCAGTTTTCGCGGAAGGCACGGATGTTCTTCTCGTGCTCGGGATGTTCGACGATCAGCAGGGCTTCGGCTTCTTCCCAGGTGCGACCGCGGTCCTGCTCGATGTTCCAGTCGCTGGTGCAGACATTGTCGAAGAACCAGCGCCTCTGGACCGGATCGGGGATGATGCGGCTGAAGGGAAGGTCAGGGTCGTAGTGGATCAGCACCTTGCCGATGTCATAGACGATGTGGCGGATCTCGCTCATTCCCTAGCGTCCTCTTTTCGTTGCACCCGGTATGGCAGCTTCGATGACTTTTTTCATGACGGTTGGCAAGGCTTCGCCATTGAGCTCGTGGGCGGACGACCAGAAGTGGCCGTCGAACTCGACGCGCTGGGGCAGATCTGCCCGGAATACGTCGAGGTCGAGCGCAAAATGTGTGAAGACGTGGTTGATGCTGCCGGCGCGCTGCCACCTGGCGGGGAAGGGCGCGCTCTCTGTGCCGGTGGCGCCGTCGATCCGCGCCGTCCAGCCCGTTGTCGGCACCTCGGTCATGCCGCCCAAGAGGCCCTTGCCGGGGCGTTTGCGCAGCAGCACCGAACCATCCGATGTGACGGCGACGAAGGCGGCGCCACGCCGCTGCGGCTTCTCGGCCTTGGGCGGCTTGACCGGATAGAGTTCGGGATCGCCATTGACGATCGCGCTGCAGTCCTCGCGCAGCGGGCAGAGCATGCAACGCGGCCGGCGGGGTGTGCAGATGGTGGCGCCGAGGTCCATCATCGCCTGGGCGAAGTCGCCGGGACGAGATGCTGCGAGCATGCGCTCGACATGGGCGCGGATTACCGGCTTGGCCTCGGGCAGGGGTGTTGCGATCGAAAACAGGCGCGTGACGACGCGCTCGACATTGCCGTCGACCACGGCCGCCGGTCGGTTGAAGGCGATGGAGGCGATGGCTGCAGCCGTGTAGGGACCGATGCCAGGCAATTCGCGCAGGCCGTCTTCGGTGTCGGGAAAGCGGTTGTCGTGTTTGGCGGCGACCGTTTCGGCACAGGCCTTGAGGTTACGGGCCCGCGAATAATAGCCGAGCCCCGCCCAGGCCTTCATCACATCCTCTGCATCCGCCGCGGCGAGTGAGCCGACGTCCGGCCATTTTTCGAGGAAGGTGCGGAAATAGGGTTTGACCGCTTCGACCGTCGTCTGCTGCAGCATGATTTCAGACAGCCAGACGCGGTAAGGATCGGGTCGCAGGCCTTTGGCCAGCTCCCGCGGCGGCATCCGCCACGGCAATTCCCGGTGGTTTGCGTCGTACCAGGCGAGCAGGCCCGAGGCGATCCGGATGTCTGCGTCATCGGCATGCTTGCGGGTCTGTGCTGGGGATGCCATTGGTGGTCGGAACTGCCTTCGGCGTTACATGTCGACAAGGTTATCTCTGGAGCACGACATGGCAGGTAAAAGGTGGACGGGCAATCCCGTCCCGGTCAGCGATCTCGCCAGCGCCATCCTCGATCCCGTGCTGCGCAAGCGCACCGGCATATCGGTGGGGCTCGTCCAGTCCTGGGAGGAGATCGTCGGGCCGCGCTTGGCGCTGAACTCGCGGCCGGAGAAGATCCAGTGGCCGCGCCGGATGCACGAGGACGATCCGTTCGAGCCGGCGGTGCTGGTGGTTGCCTGCTCGGGGTCGGCGGCACTTCATCTGCAGCACGAAACCGGCGAGATCATCGGCCGGGTCAATTCCTTTCTCGGGTTCAACGCGATTGGCCGCATCCGCATCGTCCAGAAGCCGGTTTCGCGGCATGCGGGCCCGGTCCGGCCGCGCCTGCGCAAGCTCACCGATGCCGAGCAGTCGAAGATTGCCGGAACTGTAAGCTTGATCGAAGATGAGGGGCTGAAGGCATCGCTGGAGAAGCTGGGTGCGACGATATTGGCCTCCCGCAAGTAGAAATGCCGGGAATCTCGCGCTTTCGTGATTGAAAGTGCGGAAATTTGCGATTGGTTTGGGGACAGCCATGCCTTAATTCGCGCCAACTCTCGCCTTCACGTAAATCCGCATTGCAAAATCCAACCATCGTCAGGTGATTCGTATGTTCCCTTCCATTTCCCGCAGGACCGCACTTACCGGGCTGGCAGCCGTTTCGGCCGCAGCACTGCTCTCCGCTTGCAGCGACTCCGGCGAGGAAGCCAAGGCGGCGACGCCGAAGCCTGCCGAACCTGCGACGCCTGCAGCCCCGGCCACCCCGGCGACGCCTGTCCAGGCGGTGAAGGCTCCCGACGCGCAGGGCACGGTCGACATGGCCAAGCTGCTCGAGGCCGGCACGCTGCCCGATATGGTGCTCGGCAAGGCCGACGCGCCGGTGACCATCGTCGAATACGCCTCGATGACCTGCCCGCACTGCGCGCATTTCCACGAGACGACGCTGCCGGCGCTCAAGACCAAGTACATCGACACCGGCAAGGCGCGCCTGATCTACCGCGAGTTCCCGTTCGATCCGCTGGCCGAAGCGGGCTTCATGCTTGCGCGCTGCTCGAAGGACAACTACTTCCCGATGGTCGACGTGCTGTTCAAGCAGCAGTCGAACTGGGCCGCTTCGCAGAACCCGAAGGACGCGCTGCTTCAGATTTCCAAGCTGGCCGGCTTTACACAGGAGTCGTTCGAGGCCTGCTTGACTGACCAGAAGCTTCTGGACGATATCAGGGCTGTGCGCGCCCGCGGCGAGAAGGATTTCAAGGTCGACTCGACGCCGACCTTCTTCATCAACGGGAAAGTCTACAAAGGGGCGATGACGATTGACGAAATGTCGGCGATTATCGACGGCATGCTCTGATAGGTTCGCAGCGCCGAAGCGGATGAGCTTCGGCGCTCCCTTTTGCGCGGGTTGGCGCGGATGAAGTTTTCGCGCCTCCGCCTTCTCGGTTTCAAATCCTTCGTCGAGCCCGGCGAGTTCGTCATCGAACGCGGCCTGACCGGCATCGTCGGGCCGAACGGCTGCGGCAAATCCAATCTGGTCGAAGCGTTGCGCTGGGTGATGGGCGAAAGCTCATACAAGAACATGCGCGCCTCGGGCATGGACGACGTCATCTTCTCGGGTTCGGGCACCCGGCCGGCACGTAACACCGCCGAAGTCACGCTTTTCCTCGACAACACCGACCGCACCGCGCCTGCGTCCTTCAATGACGCCGACGAACTCCAGGTGTCGCGCCGCATCGAGCGCGAGGCCGGTTCCGTCTATCGCATCAACGGCAAGGAAGCCCGCGCCAAGGACGTGCAACTTCTGTTCGCTGATCAGTCGACGGGTGCACGTTCGCCCTCGATGGTCGGGCAGGGGCGTATCGGCGAGCTGATCCAGGCCAAGCCGCAGGCGCGCCGCGCCCTGCTCGAAGAGGCGGCAGGTATTTCCGGCTTGCACACGCGCCGCCATGAGGCGGAACTGCGCCTGCGCGCCGCCGAGCAGAACCTGGAGCGCCTTGACGATGTCGTCGGCGAGTTGGAAGGCCAGATCGAGAGCCTGAAGCGCCAGGCGCGCCAGGCGTCGCGTTTCAAGAACCTGTCGGCCGACATCCGCAAGGCGGAAGCGACGCTGCTGCACCTGCGCTGGACGCTTGCCAAGACGCAGGAAGGCGAGGCGCAATCGGCGCTGGCCGTCGCGACTTCGCTCGTTGCCGAACGTGCCGCCTCCCAGATGGCGGCGGCCAAGGATCAGGCGATCGGCGCCCATAAGCTGCCTGAGATGCGTGAGGCCGATGCCTCGGCAGCCGCGACCCTGCAGCGGCTGTCGATTGCCCGCTCGCAGCTCGAGGAAGAGGCTGGCCGCATCAATTCGCGCCAGAGCGAACTTGATCGCCGCCTGCAGCAGCTCGATGCGGACATTGCCCGCGAGCAGCGGATGATCGGCGACAACGCCGCGATCCTGTCGCGGCTTGATGCCGAAGAGCGGTCGCTGCGCGACGAGAACGACGGCGCGGCCGACCGCGAGGCGGAGACCCGCGCGGCACTTGACGAAGCAATGGCGACGCTGGCCAAGACCGAGGCCGAGCTTGGCCGGGCGACCGCCGAGCGCGCCGAGGCGGCTGCGGGACGCAGCCAGGCCGAACGCGCCATGCGCGATGCCGCCGAACGCCGCGACCGTTTTGCGCGCCAGCTCGCCGAGCTTGACCGCGAGGCCGGCGAGATCGCTGCCCGGATCGCAGCACTCGCCGATCCGGCTGAAAAGCGCATGCTGGCCGAAGCCGCCCAGGAAGCGCTGGAAGAAGCAGAATATGCCGCGGCCGAGGCTGAACGCGCGGTTGGCGAGGCGCGCCAGGCAGAAGCGGCATCCCGCCAGCCGCTGCAGGAGGCCAAGGCCGAGCTCGCCCGCATCGAGACTGAGGCGCGCACGCTGGCCAAGATCATCGCCGCCGTATCGGGCGATGCCTATCCGGCAGTGCTCGAGCAGATCGGCGTTGACCGCGGCTTTGAGACCGCACTCGGCGCTGCCCTCGGCGATGATCTCGAAGCAGCGCTCGACAGCGCAGCACCGGTGCACTGGAGCGGCGCCAAGCCGGCGCCGACCGATCCGAAACTGCCGGCGGGCGCCAGCAGCCTTGCCGAAATGGTCCGCGCTCCGCAGCAGCTGGCACGCCGCCTTGCCCAGGTCGGCGTGATCGATGCGGCCGACGGCCCGCTGCTGCAGCCATTGTTGGCCCCGGGCCAAAGGCTCGTCAGCAAGGAAGGCGCCCTGTGGCGCTGGGATGGGCTGACGGCAAGCGCCGATGCGCCGACCGCGGCAGCGCTTCGTCTTGCCCAGAAGAACCGCCTGGCCGAACTCGATGCCGAGGCGATTGAGGCTACGCTCATCGTGCGCGCTGCCGAGGAAGCACTGGCGCGCGCCGAAGCTGCCGTGCGCGAAAGCGCTGAGGCCGAACGGCTGGCCAGACAGGCGGGGCGAGACGCGCAGCATCAGGTGAGTGCGGCGCGCGATGCGCTCGCCCAGGCCGAGCGGGCCGCTGGCGAATTGAGCAGCCGTCGCGCAGCACTCGATGAGGCACGCAGCCGCGTTGCCGATTCGCATGAGGAAGCGCATGCCGTCTATGTCGAGGCGGAGGACATGCTTGGCGCTGCCGCCGACCTCGGCGATCTTCAGCAGCGTCTCGACCAGCTTTCGGCTTCGGTCGCACGAGAGCGCTCGGCCCTGGCCGATGCGCGCGCCGTCCATGATGGCCTGAACCGCGAGGCGGAAGCGCGGTCGCGCCGGCTGGGTTCGATCGGCGCCGAACGCCAGAGCTGGGTGCTGCGCGCCGAAAGCGCGGCCGAACAGATCGAATCCCTGACCGAGCGCCGCGAGGAAGCCGGAGCCGAGCGCGAGGCGCTTGCGGAGGCGCCGGATGAACTGGACGCGCGCCGTCGCTCGCTGATGTCGCAGCTCAACCAGGCAGAGGCGCAGCGCAAGGAGGTTTCAGACCGCTTGCAGGAAGCCGAGGCCAAGCAGGCTGTGCTCGACAAGGCGGCGACAGCTGCCATCCAGGGGCTTGCGGAGGCCCGCGAGGCACGTGCGCGTTCGGAGGAGCGGCTGACCGCTGCCGACGAGCGCCGTCGCGAGATCGAAGCGCGCATCCAGGAAGTGCTGAACACGGCTCCCCATCTCGTCATCCGCCACACCGGCCTCGAAGCCGACAGCCCGATGCCCGACCCGGTCGAGATCGAAAGGACCCTGGAGCGACTGAAGCTGGAGCGCGAGCGCCTGGGCGCCGTCAATCTGCGCGCCGAGGAAGAGCAGAAGGAACTGTCCGAGCGGCTGGAGGCGATCGTCTCCGAGCGCGAGGACATCATCGAGGCAATCCGCAAGCTTCGCCAGGGCATCCAGGGTTTGAACCGCGAAGGACGCGAACGGTTGCTGGCCGCGTTCGATCTGGTCAACGGGCATTTCAAGCGGCTGTTCACGCATCTCTTCGGCGGCGGCACCGCCGAATTGCAATTGATCGAGTCGGAAGATCCTCTCGAGGCCGGCCTCGAAATCCTTGCCCGCCCGCCCGGCAAGAAGCCGCAGACTATGACGCTTTTGTCCGGCGGCGAGCAGGCGCTGACAGCGATGGCGCTGATCTTTGCGGTGTTTTTGACCAATCCGGCGCCGATCTGCGTGCTCGACGAGGTCGACGCGCCGCTCGACGATCACAATGTCGAGCGCTTCTGCAACCTGATGGACGAAATGGCCGCTTCGACGGAGACGCGTTTCGTCGTCATTACCCATAACCCGATCACCATGGCGCGCATGAACAGGCTGTTCGGCGTCACCATGGCCGAGCAAGGTGTGAGCCAGCTGGTTTCGGTCGACCTGCAGGCGGCCGAGGCCCTGCGCGAGGCCAGCTAGTCAGGAGCGATCTCCGCCGCCTCTGATACAAGGTCAGCCCTATGAGCTGCGTCCGGCCTTTTTCAGCGTGAGGCAGTAGTCTTTGCGGTGACGCCGATAATTGAGTTTGCGCAAACCGGTGTGCGCAAGCCCTTTCAGCGAAATCACCCAGCTTCGCTGCTTCCTGACCTCGAGGCGTTCGGGTTCGATCAGGCTGCCGCCGAGTTCGTGCCCAATGTCGGCGATGAGGTTGGGCTGCACGGACAGCACCCGTAGTTTGAGTTCCCAGAAAAACTTGATGTCCTCGTCGATCTGCCGGAATACCGTCGGACGGCGCAGCATGCGCTGGGCACCGCGGCGTGTGATCAGGTAGCCGACCATGCCGGCAGTTGGGCTGCCATGCGAGACGATTTTGACGTCGCCTACAGGTATCGACTCCACGACAGGTCGTTCCTGGAAGTCGAACAGTTTGAGGATGTCCCACACGACCGGCGCCTTCATCAGCGCCTTGACGCGGCTGGCGAACCTGCCGGGGTCGATCAGATGGAAGTCGTCCTCAAGGATCAGCGCGACCTTGTGATCGGTTGCGAGGAACTCGCCCATCGCCTTGCGGTGGCTGGCATAGGCCGCCACTTCAGCCGGGGCTAGCGGACGCTTCGACTTTCGACGGTTTTGCCTTGCGTCATAGATTGCGGCGACTTCAGGAGACTGTGTGGTGAGCCCGTCGACGAAGGTGAAGGGCCAGGCAAGCGCTTTGAGTTGCGCCCGGGTCGAATTGCGACGGGGGCCGGATTCTGAATCCACGGTCACGACCAGCGTGAGCGGCTCATTAAACTGCATATAGCGTCTCTCTCATGAATGAGGACTACTAGAACTACACGCAGTATTGGGCAGGATAGCCACGTGAATGACGACAACCTCATATACGCTCAGGTTGCATCATGTCAAATGTATACAAACTATTTATTGCATTAGAAAGGGCTTTTTCAACTCGCTCTGATTTATCCCCTGCCTGCCTCGTCGAGCAGGTATGAAATCGCCATGTCGCGTTCGTCCTCATGGAGAATGTCCATGTCGAACAGGTTCATGCTGCGCAGGCCTTCGATGACGAGGAACGCCACGAGCAGCTTGGCCGTATCGGGGTTTTCCGCCTTCAGCCGGTCGAGCAGGTTGCGCTTGAAGTCCCTGACCGGATTGAGGAAGTCAGGGTCTTCGGACAGTGCCGCCAGCACCCCGGCGGCCGAGGGCTGATGGTGCTGGCATTCTTCAGCGGAGAGTTCGATATAAGCGGCAAGGCTGTTGGGGGAGGCCGCACCTTGGTCTGCCGACTTGGCGGCAAGGGCCTGTTCGAAGCTCTTGAGATATTCCTCGACCAGAGCCTGCATCAGCTTCGCCTTGGAGGGGAAGTTGTAGAGGAGGCCGCCCTTCGACACGCCGGCGCGCTGGGCGACAGCGTCGAGCGAGATGTTGCCCGGGCCGACGATATCGGCCAGCTCGGCTGCGGCGGCGAGGATCTTCTCGCGTGAACTCGGTCTGTGACCAGACATGACGGTACCTCCAATGCCGTTCACTTTATCGTGGATTGACAATACCGTCCAGACGGTACAGTAAGCGCGCTGCCCTTGGGTTTTTCCCAAAATGGGTTCATTGTGCACCGCAACCCGTCCGGGTGTGTGCGGTTCCAAACGACTGGGGTCTCCTTTGATCAAGCGCTTCATCATCGCTATCGTGCTGCTCGTCCTCGTTTGCGGCGGTATCGTCGGCTTCAACATCATGCGTGACAACGGCATCAAGCAGTACTTCGCCAATATGCCCGTTGCGTCGGTTACGGTTGCGACCACGAAAGTCGAGCCGGGTCCATGGACACCGGGCATCGAAACGATCGGTACTGTCGGCGCCTCGCAGGGCGTGGACCTGACGGTCGAGGCGACTGGCATCGTCAAGGAGATCAAGTTCGCCGCCAATCAGCGCGTCAACAAGGGTGACGTGCTGATCCAGTTGGACGATGCCGTTCAGCAGGCGGATCTGGCGGCGGCCAAGACCCAGGCCGATCTCGACCAGCAGGCGCTCGACAGGGCAACCGAATTGCGCCGCCGTGGCGTTGGTTCCGACGTGACGCTGGATGCGGCGCGGGCAACGGCCTCTACCTCGGCTTCCCAGGTCCAGAAGCTCCAGGCCGTGCTCGACCAGAAGCAGTTGCGTGCGCCGTTCTCCGGCACCATCGGTATCCCGAAAGTCGATATCGGACAGTATGTCGCTCCCGGCAACGTCATTGCTACGCTGCAGGATCTCGAGACGATGCGCGCGGATTTCGCCGTTCCGGAGCAGCAGCTCGCTCAGCTGAAGATCGGACAGCCGGTCAATTTCGGCGTCTCGTCCGACAGCATGCCGTTCAACGGTTCGGTCATTGGTATCGACCCCAAGGTCGACCCGCAGAGCCGCCTTGTTTCGGTCCGCGCCGAGATCACCAACCCTGAGGGCAAGCTGAGCCCGGGTCAGTTCGTCCGCGTCCGTGTCGAGCTGCCCAAGGAAGATAATGTCGTCGCGGTTCCGCTGACGGCGCTGACCTCGAGCCTCTATGGCGACTTCGTCTATGTCGTGCGCCCCGCTGAGAAGCCCGAAGCGCAGGCGTCGGCAGCGCCGGCAGCGCCGGCTGCTCCGGCCGCGGCAGCAGACGCCAAGCCGGAAGCCGAGCAGGCGCTGGCCGTCAAGCAGATCTTCGTCAAGGTTGGCCGCCGCTCGCAGGGCCGCGTCGAAATCCTCGAAGGCGTCTCGGGCGGCGATGAACTGGTGGTCGCAGGCCAGAACAGGCTTTCGAACGGCACCCCGGTCAAGATCGACAACACGGTTTCGCCCGTACCCTCGACCGATGCGAAGGCGGCCACGAAATGAGTTTCTCTGACATCTTCATCCGGCGCCCCGTCCTCTCGACGGTCCTCGCCTTCATGATCCTGCTCCTGGGTTTCCAGGGCATTTTCAATCTGTCAGTCCGGCAATATCCCGAGGTCGAGGAGACGGTGATCACCATCACCACCGTCTATCCCGGCGCCAGCGCCGACCTTATCCAGGGCTTCATCACCGCACCGATCTCAGCCGCTGTGTCGACGACCGAAAACGTCGACTACGTGACGTCTCAGAGCCGTCCGTCGACCAGCATCGTGACCGTGCAGATGAAGCTCGGCTCCAATCCCGACACCGCGCTGACCGAGGTCATGTCCAAGGTCCAGCAGGTGCGCGGCCAGTTGCCGAGCGACGCCAAGGATCCGACGATCGTCAAGGGCACGGGCATGCAGTTCGCCATCATGTACCTGGCGATGCAGAACCCGAACATGAGCGCCGAGGAGCTGACCGAATACATCCAGCGTGTCATCCGTCCGCGCATGTCGACCATCGAGGGCGTTGCCGAAGTCCAGGTTCTGGGCGCGGCCAACTATTCGATGCGTGTCTGGATCGATCCGGTGAAGCTCGCGGCACGCGGCCTGACCGCAGCCGAAGTGCTGCAAGCCATCAACGCCTCGAACTTCCTGTCGGCCCCCGGCAAGACCAAGAACGAGTATGTCACATACTCGATCACCATGAAGTCGACGCTGCAGACGCCTGAAGCGTTTGCCGAACTGCCGCTCAAATCCGAGAACGGCAATGTCGTGCGTCTGCGTGACGTCGCCAATGTCGAACTCGGCGCCGAAAGCACCGATACGGTCGTCAACTTCAACGGCGAGCCGGGCACCTTCATCGGCATCTTCCCAACACCGTCGGCGAACCCGCTTAACACTGCTGCTGCGGTCATCAAGGAACTGCCCGGCATCAGCGCGAGCCTGCCCGAAGGCATGACCATTACCATGGTCTACGATTCGACCGAGACGATCAGCGCCTCCATCGACGAGGTCTTCAAGACCATCGCCGAAGCCGTCGCCATCGTCATCGTCGTCATCCTGCTCTTCCTCGGCTCGTTCCGTTCGGTGCTGATGCCTGTGGTGACCATCCCGCTGTCCTTGATCGGTGTCTGTTTCATCCTTCTGATGATGGGCTATTCGATCAATCTGCTGTCGCTGCTGGCCATGGTGCTGGCGATCGGCCTCGTCGTCGACGACGCCATCGTGGTGGTGGAGAACATCCACCGTCACATGGAAGAGGGCATGACGCCGATGCAGGCGGCCTTCAAGGGCATGCGCGAAATCTTCGGTCCGGTGGTGGCGATGACCATCACGCTGGCCGCGGTTTTTGCGCCGCTTGCCTTCACCGGCGGCCTGACCGGTTCGCTGTTCCGCGAATTTGCGGTCACGCTTGCTGGTGCGGTCGTGCTGTCGGGTATCATCGCTGTGACCATCACGCCGATGATGTCGGCGCGCATCCTGAAGTCTGGCAGCCACAGCCGCTTCGCCGCCTTGGTCGACCGCACCTTCGAGCGTGTCGCCAATCGCTACGAGCGGCTGGTGGCCGGTTCACTGAACTATCGGCCGGTCACGCTTCTCGTCGTCATCGCGCTGGTTTCTGTCACCGCTTTCATGTTCTTCAAGACGTCGACCGAACTGGCGCCTGAAGAGGATTCAGGCGCGCTGTTCTCGCTGGTCACAGCTCCACGTTATGCCACGAGCGAATACACCAGCCTCTACACCGACCAGATCCGTGACCTGACCAAGGACCTGCCAGAACTCAAGACGAATTTCTCGATCGTCGGCATGGGCGGGGAAACCAATTCGGGCTTCTCTGTCTGGGCGCTGAAGGACTGGGCCGACCGCGACCGTTCGCAAAAGCAGATCCAGCAGGACATCCAGGGCCGGCTCTCGAAGGTCAGCGGTGTCGAGGCTCTGGTTTTTGCGCCGCCGTCGCTGCCCGGCGCGGGTGGCGGCCTGCCGATCTCGCTGGTCGTCCAGTCGACGGGTGATCCGAGCCAGGTCTATGAGGTGGCTGAGCAGATCAAGACGAAGGCGCAGGCCTCCGGCCGTTTCATCGTGGTGCAGAACTCGCTGTCCTTCAACGCGCCGCAGGTGACCGTCACCATCGACCGCGACAGGGCGGCAGCGCTCGACCTGTCGGTGCGCGATATCGGCACGACGCTCAGCCTGCTTGTCGGCGGCGGCTCGATTGCGGAATTCGACCGCGATTCGAACAGCTACGACATCATCATGCAGGTACCCGAGCAATATCGCGAGAACCCCGAGAAGCTGGGCGAGTTCTTCGTCCGCAGCGTCAACGGCAAGATGGTGCCGCTGTCGGCGGTGGTGTCGATCAGCACCAACGCCTCGCCGGCATCGATCGACCAGTTCAACCAGCTGAACTCGGCGACTATTGCGGCACTGCCGGTTCCCGGCGTGACGACGGGCGATGGCCTGAAGACGATCGAAGACATCGCCCGGCCGCTTCTGCCGGCTGGCTTCTTCATCGACTATTCCGGCCAGTCGCGTCTCGAAAGCGAGCAGGGCAACACCATCCTGATTGCCTTCGCGCTCGCCATCGTCGTCATCTACCTGGTTCTGGCGGCGCAGTTCGAGAGCTTCCGCGATCCGCTCATCATCATGATGTCGGTGCCGCTGTCGATCTTCGGCGCCATCGTGCCGTTGAACCTCGGGCTTGGCACGCTGAACATCTACACCCAGGTGGGTCTCATCACACTGATAGGATTGATCACCAAGCACGGCATCCTGCTGGTCGAATTCGCCAACCAGCAACGTGAAGAGCATGGAATGACCGCGCGCGAAGCGATCATCGCCTCGGCCAAGGTCCGCCTGCGCCCGATCCTGATGACCACGGCCGCCATGGCGCTCGGTGTCGTGCCGCTGATCCTGGCGTCGGGCGCGGGCGCTGCCGCCCGCTATTCGATGGGCCTGGTGATCTTCTTCGGCGTGATCGTCGGCACGATCTTCACGCTGTTCGTGGTGCCCATGTTCTACACCTACATCTCCCGCAAGGAGCTGAAGGCCCATGTCGAGTTGCCAGATGCCAAACAGATGGCAGAAGCTGCCCACCACTGAAGGCGACGATGTGAAACCAAAAAGCCCCGGAGCGATCCGGGGCTTTTTTGTATCCGCAGGTGGCCGCTCCAACGCCCTAGGCCGGTTGTCGCGAGCGTTGATGGCGCGTCAGGTAGCGCTCTAGGGTTCGGATGAGAGTGATCAGCATCAGGTTGATCACCAGATAAAGCGCTCCTGCGACGGCGAACACCTCGAACACTGCATAGGTCTGGCTCATCAGCCGCTTGGCGTAGCCGGTGACCTCAAGCACGGTGATGGTCGAGGCGAGGCTGGTGCCCTTGACCGTCAGGATCAGTTCGTTGCCATAGGCCGGCAGGGCCTGGCGTATGGCGAGCGGAAACTCGATGCGGCGGAAGCGCAGCACGCGCGACATGCCGCAGGCTTGTGCCGCCTCGACCAGTCCCGATGGAACCGACATCAGCCCGCCGCGCAGGATCTCGGAAGTGTAGGCGGCTGTGTTCAGCGCCAGCGCCAGCACCGCGCAGCGGGCGCCGTCGCTGACCACCCACCACAGCACGGCATTGTCCTTGACGACGGAAAGCTGGCCGAGCCCGTAATAGAACAGGAATATCTGGACCAGCAGCGGCGTGCCGCGGAACACGGTGCTGTAGCCCTTGGCGAAACCGGCGATGAAGCGGTTCGACGACAGCCGCATGATCGCAAGCCCGAGGCCGAGATTGAAGCCTATCAGCACCGACAGGAAGGTGAGCATCAAGGTGACCCGCAGCCCCTTGAGCAGGACCGGCACCGCTTGCTGGAGAAGTTCGAGATCCATCGGGCTATTTCCTTGCGCGCAGCCGGAACCGGCTTTCGGCCAGGTCGACGCCGGCCTGACTGACCAGGGTGATGACGAGATAGACCACCGCGGCGATGAGGTAGAAGATGAAGGGGTGGCGCGTCGTGTTGGAACCGATAAAGGCAACACGCATCAGTTCCTGCAGTCCGACGACCGAAACCAGCGCCGTGTCCTTGATGGTGACCTGCCAGACATTGTTCATGCCGGGTATGGCGATGCGCAGCATTTGCGGCAGGATGATACGGCGGAATATGCGCAGCCCCGGGATGCCGAGCGCCCGCGCGGCCTCGATGTGGCCCTGCGGGATGGCTGCCAGCGCGCCGCGAACGACCTCAGTCGAATAGGCGCCCGAGATCGCGCCGATGGCGATGACGGCGATAACGAAGGCATACCCGCTGTCTGCCATGCCGGCATAACCGAAGGCGGTCGCAACGCGAGTGACGAACTCGACGGAGCTGAAGAACAGCAGATAGATGATGAGCAGTTCAGGAACGCCGCGCACCAGCGCGGTATAGGCATCGACGACATAGGTCAGCGGCCGGATACGACCCCATTTGATCAGGCCGCAGACGACACCGACGACGAAGCCGCCCACCATGGCGGAAAGCGCTACGGCTATGGTGATCGTCGCGCCACGCAGGATCGCGCCGAACCAGCCGTCTGTCCACACCTGCCAAAGACTGAATTCCATCGAAACCGCCTGAGCTGTCACTGGTGGTTTTCCGCAAGGCCGAGCCGTGCGGCTCGAGCGGCCACCCGCGCCATCAGGCGCGGATAGCCGTCCCGACATTCGTTACTGGCACGGACGGGAAATATCCGTCTGGAACCACTTCTGGCTCGCCTTGCCGATCGAGCCGTCGGCGACCAGCGCGCACAGCGCCTTGTCGATATCGGCCTTGAGCGCGGTGTTTTCCTGCGCGATGCCGACGCCGATGCCTTCGCCGAGCGAAGGATCGAAGGTGCTCTGGATTTTCACGTCGACGAACTGGAAGTTCTTGCCGTCGGGCTTGGCAAGGAAGTCCTGCAGCGCCGAGGCATCGGCAAAGGCCGTGTCGACGCGTCCCGTCGCCAGGTCGATCTGCATCTGGTCGAGCGTGTCGTAGGTCTTGAGGTCTGCGCCGGGCACACGCTTCTCGAGGAAATGCGCATGCGTGGTGCCGGCCTGGACGCCCACCTTTTTGCCGTCGAGCGACTTCAGCAGCGTGTCGATGTCCTTGATGCCGGCAAGGTCGGAATCCTTGGGCGCGACGAACATGTTGGCGAGCTCGGCATAGCCAACGGAGAAGTTGATCTCCTTCTTGCGGTCGGCGGTAATCGACATGCCGGAGATGATGATGTCGAAGCGCTTGGCCTTCAGTGCCGGGATCAGGCCGTCGAAAGCCTGCACGACGAAGTGGCACTTCTTCTCCAGCTTGGCGCAGAGCAGCGCGCCGACATCGGCGTCGAAGCCGGTGACGTTGCCGGCGGCATCCGCCATGCTCCAGGGCGGATAGGCGCCTTCGGTGCCGATGGACAGCTCACCTTCGCTGGCAAACGAGCTGCTCATTCCCGCGGCAAGGCAGGCGAGCAGCGACAGGACTTTCAGTTTCATTTTTCAGTTCCCCATTGTTGAACGTTTTTGGTTTTGCATCGGGCTTGGCGCCCGGTTGCTCCGTGGTTGCGCCAGCGGTCAGAGCGTCCTCGCCAGGAATTGGCGCAGGCGTTCCGAGCGCGGATTGGCGAACAGCTCCGCCGGCGCTCCCTCTTCCTCGACCTTGCCGCGGTGGAGAAAGAGGATTTTGTGCGACACCTCGCGCGCGAACTGCATCTCGTGCGTCACGAGGATCATGGTGTTGCCTTCCTCGGCGAGCTGGCGAATGACGCGCAGCACCTCGCCGACGAGTTCTGGGTCGAGCGCCGAGGTCGGCTCATCGAGCAGGATCACCTTGGGTCGCATCGCGAGCGTGCGGGCAATTGCTGCGCGCTGCTGCTGGCCGCCGGAGAGCTGGCCAGGATATTGGTCGTGCTTTTCGGACAGGCCGACCTTCTTGAGCAGCGCGTGGGCGCGGTCGACCGCCTCGTCGCGACGCTCGTTCAGCACATGCACCGGCGCCTCAATGATGTTTTCGAGCACCGTCAGGTGAGGCCACAAGTTGAAGTTCTGGAACACCATGCCGACGCGGGCGCGGATGCGTTCGACCTGGCGCATGTCGGCTGGATGGGTGCGCCCGTCGGACGTCTTCTTCATCCGAATCTCTTCGCCGTCGACGATGATGCGCCCGCCATTGGGTTGCTCGAGCAGGTTGATGCAGCGCAGGAAGGTGCTCTTGCCCGACCCGGACGAGCCGATCATCGACACCACTTCGCCAGCACTTGCCTGCAGGCTGACGCCGCTCAGCACTTCGAGCTGGCCGAAGCTCTTGTGCAGCTCGACCACCTCGACCGCGGGCGTCTGGCGCAGCATGGCTGCCACTGGATGCGGCTGCACGATGGTCGTGGCCGTAACTTTCGGACCTGGCCCGGGCTTGCCGCCGGACGAGGCATCCACTGCCCGCAGGTCGGCAAAGGCGCGGTCGAAATAGCGCAGGCTGCTGGCGAGGCAATTCCATTGCCAGTCCGGGTCTTCCGGAATGAAGGCGGAGCGCAATGTCGCCTTGATGCGCTGGCCGAGCGGCGAGTCGATCTTGCCGTGGAGATGCAGCCAGTTGTCGGCCTGGACGGCGTCCATGACGGCGGGACCGTCGAGCGTGCCGCATTCGATCACCAGCGGCAGTACCCGCGCATGCGGCATGGCCTTGCGCATGGCGGCCGAGACATAGCCTGTGGCGGTAGCCGCAATGCCGGTATCGGTGGTGGCATCCTGGCCGGTCAACACGACGGACAAGGCGGGACCAAACACCTGCTTGCCCCAGGCGAGCCCGTCATGTTCGATTTCCGCAACCGACAGCAGGGCCGGATAGCCATAGGGACCAGCACCGGTGTGCAGGTCGAAGACCACGACCTGGTGCGCTTCGGCAGCGAAGGTGTCGAGGATGTCTTTGAGCGTGCGGTTCGACCAGACCGGGCCGTCGCCGCCATAGAACAGCCCGTCCGGGAACTGGTACTGGCCGGCCTCGACGATGGGGGCGAGCCCGGCATGGCCACCGAGCTGCTGCTTTGCCGCGGCAAGCGCTGCATCGGCCTTGTCGCGGTCCGCCCCCTCCCATTCGTGGCAGGCGAACGCCTCATGCAATTCGGCGTATTTCTCGTTCTTTGGAGCAGATGCCTGCCAGTCGATGAAGTTGCGATTGAGGTCGACATTGTCCTCGTTGACCCGGCGCGACCAGGCCGTGCCCCATGGGTTGATAAGGTGGATGGCCAGGATCGCCGTGTCCTCGGGCAGTCGCCACGGCGCGTTTTCCTCCAGCCATGCCGCCTGACAGGCCGAGCCGAACTGCCCCTCGACGCCATGGGTGCCCGAGATCATCACCATCAGCTTGGAGGCGTTGCGGCGGCCGATCAGGGCTACGTCGGTGGCAAGCACTTCGCCGGCCGGGCCATGCAGCGGATGCACATATTCAGTGAGTTCGGCACCGGCGCGCTGGGCGGCATTGCGGAACCGCTGGCGTAGCTCGGTGAAATCGACCGAGTAGGATCGCTGCGAGGGCACGTCACGCATGGGCTTGGCCTCCGTGCTCGTTGGCAGGTAGTGAAGCAAGTGGCAGCACCTTTCCCGGGTTCATCAGCACGTGGCTGTCGAGCGTGTCCTTGACGCGCATCATCAGGTTCAGCTTGGTGGGGTCGGCTGTGGCGGCGAGCGCATGGATGCGCTTGGACCCGACACCATGCTCGGCGGAGAACGACCCGCCAATCTCGGTGAGACCGGTGTAAAGCACCTGTTCGACGGCAGCCGACATCGCCTCGGGCAGGGGGCCGGCGCGATTGAGTACGATGTGCAGGTTGCCGTCGGCCAGATGCCCGAAGAGGTAAGGATTGAGACCGGCTTCGACTGCTGCGAGGCCGGAGGCGATCCTTGCGACATAACGGTCGATTTCGGACAGGGGCACCGACACGTCGTAGGAAGGGGCGGTCTTGTGCGTGCGATAAAGCACGTCGGTGTCCTCGCGCAGCCGCCACAACGCTTCTTCCTGGCGTTGCGAGCTGGCGACGATGCCGGTGGCTTCGTCGAAGCGCTCCATGATCTCGGCGAAGAGCCGCTCGAACTCTTCGCGCAACTCGCCCTCCCGTGCTCCGCCCAGCGACATCAGCAAATAGACGGGCAGGTCGAGATCGAAACCCGGCTCCGACCAGTCTTGGGCGGATGCGGTCAGCTGGATGTAGGGCTGCCACAGTGCCTCGGCGGCGCGCAACTGGCCTGCCTCACCGTCGAGCGCCAGGCGGATGAGGTCAAGTGCTGCAGTGACCGAGGGCAGGCCGAAAAGGGCCGTGGCCGTCGCCAGCGGCACAGGCTCGAGCTTCATCACCACCCTGGTGACGATGCCCAGCGTCCCCTCCGCCCCGATGAACAGGTGCTTGAGGTCGTAGCCGGCGGAGTTCTTCACCACGCGCGTCAGGTCCGAATAGATCGTGCCGTCGGCCAATACCGCTTCAAGGCCGAGTACCCTGTGGCGCATGACGCCGTTGCGGAAGGCCATGACGCCGCCGGCATTGGTCGACACCATGCCGCCGATGGTGGCGCTGCCGCGCGCGGCAAGGTCGATGCCGGGTTCGAGCCTATGCTCCAGGGCCGCAGCCTGCAAGGTTTCGAGGGTGACACCGGCTTGCACGACGGCCGTGCGTTCGACCGGGTCGAGCCGTTCAATACGGTTCATCCTGTCGAGCGACAGCACCACTTCGCCGGGCTGCGAGACGCTTCCGCCGACGAGGCCGGTGCGGCCACCCTGGGGCACAAGCGGCACGCCGTGACTGCGGCACAGGCGGACGATGGCCGACACCTCTTCGGTAGAGGCAGGTGATGCGACGATGCCGGCGGCGAGATTGTCGGGATGGGTGCCGGGGTCGATTGCGGCCGCCACGCCTGTGCGCACATGCTGCGCGCCGATGGCGCTGCGCATTGCAAGGACAAGCGCCGCAGGCACCGCCGTCTGTTCCCGTCTTTCCGCTCTGGCCGTGGCGCTGGTCATCGGCGCGCAGCCTTTTCCAGCGCCCGGAGCAAGCGGTCGTTGTCTTCCGCTGTGCCGATCGTCACGCGCAGGTATCGCTCGTAACCCCTTTCCCGCCATGCCTTGACGATGATCCCTTCCTGGAGAAGGGCAGCCGCGAGCGTGGCGCTGTCGCCGCGGCAGTCGAAGAACAGGAAGTTTGTCTGGGAGGACGCGACCTTGAATCCAAGGGCATCGAGGCTTGCCGCAACACGCTCGCGCTCGCCGCGCAGCCGCGCCACCGAAGCCTGCATCCATGCCTCGTCGCCGAGCGCCGCGATCGCGGCTGCCTGTGCCGCGGCATTGACGTTGAACGGCGTCTTGGCGGCGGCAACCACGCGGGCGAGATCGGCATCGGAGCAGATGGCATAGCCGACGCGCAGGCCAGCAAGCCCATAGGCCTTGGAGAAGGTGCGCAGCACGATATGGGGAATGTTGCTCTGGCGCAGAACCTCCAGCCCATTCGGGCAGGACGCATCGGCAAACTCGAAGTAGGCCTCGTCGAGGACCAGCAGCGTTCCCGGCCTGACTGCCGCGATCAAGCGCTCCAGCGCCGGCCTGTCGAGCGCCGGCCCGACCGGGTTCCACGGTGACGACAGGAAGACCACGCGGGGGCCTTGAGAGATCACCTGTTCGAGGGCGGTAAGGTCGAAGCCCAGGTCTTCCGTCATTGCCACCTTGGCGACGGTCGCGCCCTGCGCCAGCGGTTCGATCTCATGTAGGCCGAAGCTCGGCACCACTGTGAGCACCGAGGCGCCTGCCACCAGTATGGCGCGCGAGATTGCGGCGATCATCTCCTCCGATCCGTTGCCGATGACGATCCTGTCTGCGTCGACGCCAAGCTTGAGGCCGAGTGTACCACGCAGGGTGGTGCAGGCCGGGTCGGCATAACGCCAAGGCTCCAGGTCGGGCGAGGCAAGTGCCGCCAATACGGCAGGCGAGCAGCCATCAGGGTTTTCGTTGCTGGCGAGACGGGCAATGTCGTTGCGGCCCGAAATCGAGCGGGCGATGGCGACGTTCATGCCGGCATTGTAGGGCGGCAGGGCGGCGACATCAGGATTGAATGCCAGTCCGTTGCTCGAAGCGGTCTTGACCGAGTTGTCCACGCCAATGTTTCCGTTCTCTGGGTTCTGCCTGGAGTTCGTACCTGTTGCGGCGCGCCGCCGTCATAAGTCCAAGACGACCGACCCTTTCGGCCGGGAGCAGCACAACAGCACCTCGCCTGAAGCGAGTTCGTCGAGCGGCTCCTCGAAATAGGCGACCTCGCCGGCGACGAGATGCGACTTGCAGGTGCCGCAAATGCCGGCCCGACAGCTGAATTCAGGCGCCAGCCCCTGGTCTTCGGCGAAGGCCAGCAGCGATTCCGCGTTGGCGTCCCACGCGACCGTCACGCCTGATCTGCGGAACTCGACAATGGTCGCACCTTCGGCAGCATCTGTCGGCAAGGCTTGCTTTAGCGGCGGCACCGGCTTCTCGGCTGCAGGCTCGAGAAGGGTCGCGGGGCCAAAGAACTCGTAGGCGATGCGCTGCTTTGGGACACCCAGCCCGCGCAACAAGCCGTGCACGGCCTGCATGAAGGGCGAGGGGCCGCACAGGTAGAAGTCGTAGTCGTCGAGTGGCAGCAGGCGTTGCAGCAGGTCGCGGGTGATGACGCCTTCGCTGTGGTGGCGGCCGCCGGCCTTGTCCGCATCTGTCGGGAAGCGGTAGCAGAAATGGGCGATCATGCCGGGACGGGAGGTTGCCAGCGCCTCGACCTCGTCGCGCAGGGCATGCACCTCGCCATTGTCGCAGGCGTGGATGAAGAAGGTCCGGCGGTCGGTTGTCGCCAGCGCGTGCAGCATCGAGACCAGCGGGGTCAGCCCGACGCCGCCGCTGAGCAGCACCACCGGGCGCTGGCTGGCGCTGTCGAGCACGAAGTCGCCGCGCGGCCCCTCGGCGACAAGCACGTCGCCGACCTCGATCTGGTCATGCAGGTAGCAGGAGCTTAGGCCGTTCGGCACGCCGGCGACCGGTGCTGCCTCTCGCTTGACCGTGATGCGATAGCCGTCCCTGCGCTCGGGCGAGCAGGAGACGCTGTAGTTCCGGAACACGAATTCCTTGCCCTCAGGTACCGGCATGCGGAAAACCAGAAACTGTCCGGGCTCGAATGCACGCCATCCCCCTGGCTCCACCGGCTCAAGGTGGAACGAGGTGATGACGGCGCTCTCGCGCACTTTGGCAATCACCTTGAGCTCGCGGAAACTGCTCCGGTGCGCACTGACGGGGGCGGCGAAAGCGTTCATTCGGCCGCCTGCAATTGCTGGTCCTCGGCGGCGATCAGCTTGGCCAGGTTGCGGCGGAAGCGCAGCGGGCCGACATCGATCTTGAGGTCGAGATTGGGGGTGCGCTTGTTGGCCATGCCCTTGTGCACTGCATTGAGGACGACTCGGTCCTCGTCGAAGGCGCCGCGTACCGACGTGGCGAACTGGCGTGAAATCTCGGCGTCGTCGGGCGCGAAATTGCGCATCTGGAACCAGTAATATTTGGTCTGGTTCTCATCGACCGGGGTCATGAAATTGTAGCTGTCCATGAGGAAGACGTCTTCATGGTAGGGCTTGCCCTCGCCACCTGTGCCGGCCGGCAGGAAGATCGCCTTGATGATGGCATTGCTCGGGTAGCGGACTTCGTAGTGCTGCTTGCGGTCGCAATTGCCCGGGAATTTCAGGTAAGGCGCGTAAAAGGGCGCTGGCTCGACATTGATCATCCAGCGCCAGACGGTGACGCCATCCTCGCCGACGGTGGTTTCAAGCGGCGCTTCCTCGGCCGCCGCATTGCCGAATGACGACTGGTGCACCCATGCGACATGCGAGGGATCGAGCAGGTTGTCGGTCATGTAAAGGTAGTTGCAGTCGAGCGTCATTGACTCGCCGCGGTTCACGCCCCAGGCCGGATCGCCCCAGTGATCGACTTCGAAGATCTTGGCCGGGTCGGCTTGGGTTGCATCGCCCATCCACACCCAGAGCAGGCCGTAGCGCTCTGATATCGGGTAGCTGCGCACCTGGGCGACATGCGGGATCTTCTCGGCACCGGGAACACGGGTGCAGGTGCCGGTGCAGTCGAAGGTCAGGCCGTGGTAGCCGCATTCGACATTGTCGCCTTTGATGCGGCCCATCGACAGCGGCAGCTTGCGGTGCGGGCAGGCGTCTTCGAGGGCAGCGACCACGCCGTCGGTCTTGCGGTACAGGACGATGTCCTCGCCCAGAACTTTTGTCGGCTTCAGCTCGCCATGGCCGACCTCATGGTCCCACGCTGCCACGTACCAGCAATTCCTGAGAAACATGGCCGCTTCCTCCGTCGAGACCTCGTTTTGATGGGAGGACGCTAGCGAAGGTGCCGGTACGCAAAAAGGGCTTGCAGCTGTGTTCTATTTTAGAAAAACTAAAACAAGAATCCGCCGGACCAGATGAACGTGAAAAACTCGCCACCCATGCGCGCCATCCAGGCGTTCGAAGCCTTCGGGCGGCTTGGCAGCGTGACCGCCGCGGCCGACGAACTCGGCGTGTCGCCGGGCGCCGTCAGTCAGCAAATCCGTAAGGCCGAAGACGAACTCGGTGCCTCGCTACTTGAACGGCGCGGCCGCACAGTGACGATGACTTCGCTGGGGCGCCGGTATCATGCAGCGATCTCGGACGGCTTCGATCGCATTCGCGAAGCCGGCAACATGCTCGATCGAGCCCGTTCGGAAAGTGCTCTGACCGTGTCCTGTCTGCCTTCGCTTGCAAGCAAATGGCTCGCGCCGCAACTGTTCGACTGGCAGGCCCATAATGTTGGCGCCACCGTGCGGCTGATCGGCGCCGAACCCGAAGTCAGGTTCGGCGAAGACCAGGTCGATTTCCGCGTCTCCTACGGCGCCAAGATGCGTGAATACGACCACTACGCCGCGCTGTTCACCGACTGGGTCGTCCCGGCCTGTTCGCCAACCTTGCTGGAGCGCCGGCCCTTGCGGCGACCGGCCGATATCCTCGAATGCCCGCTGCTTGGCATCGAATGGGCCAGCGACCATCGTTCGCCGCCCACCTGGGCCGAATGGGCGGCAAGCCTGGGCATCAGTTACCGGCGGACGTCGGGCGAAATGGCGTTTTCGCTGTCGAGCGCTGCCATTGATGCGGCCATCAATGGCCGCGGCTTCGTGCTGGCGCAGATGTCCATGGCTGGCGACGACATAGCCTCCGGCCGCCTCGTGGTGCCGTTCGACGTGCCGCTGCGCCTTCCCGATCCGTATTTCCTGGCATGGGATCGATCCGCACTGCAGAAACCGCATGGCGCAGCACTGCGCGCCTGGATCGTCGCGGTCGCCAATCGTCAGGATGCGAAACATCAGACGATTCGATAGCGAGCTTTTGCCTGCAGGCTTGCCGGAGATGGCGCGAGGGGCGGCTACCGTGTACCTTGTGGACGGGCTAAGAGACTGCCGCTCTCAGAAACAGCACGTAGAACAGCACATAGAGCACGTAGGTCTGGCCGTTGCCGGTGTAGACCCTACGGACTGTTTCGGCCGATCCCGAGCCCAACTGTGCAACGCCGCTCCAGAATGTCGTTGCCAACGGTCTGGACCATGGCAACGGCAGGCGGATGTAATAGCGATAGAATTCGGCGATGCCCTTGGCGGCTTTGCGGCCGCGATCCAGGCGGTAGGCCGTCCAGGCGATCAGGAACAGCACGCCGGCGCCGGCAATCGAGGTGGCCATGACGGGAACCGGGTTCCAGTAGCCGTAGATCGTCTCTAGCGACATGCCTTGCCACACCAGCGTCGAGGCGAAATACGGGTCGATTGCCGCCGACACCGGATCCATGAACAGCTTGGGCATGAAGGACAGCACGAGGATTGCCGCGACAAGCACGACCTGCGGCAGGAGCAACTGTGCCGGAGCTTCGCGGGCGTTGATGGTCGCCGCCTGCGGTGCGGCGAAGAACAGTGTATGGGCGAGGCGGAACATGTAGAGCAGGCCGATGAGCGTTGCCAGGACGCCTGCTGCTGCGAGCCCGTACCATCCCTTGTCGACCATGGCGCTGAGCAAAAGCCATTTGCCGCCGAAGCCGGCGAGCGGCGGCAGGCCGGACATCGACACGAGGGCGATACTCGCAACGACAAAGGTCACGGGCATGCGGCGAGCGAGGCCGCCGAGTTTGTCGAGCTGCCGTGTGCCGCAACGCAGGATCACGCCTGCGACAGCGAGGAACAGGATACCCTTCACCATCAGGTGGTTGGCGACGAGATAAAGCGCGGTGACCCAGCCGAGATGGCTCATCAGCGCGATTGCCGTGATGATGTAGCCAAGCTGGCTCATGCTCGAATAGGCGAGCAGCCGCTTGACGTCGTCCTGCCTGAAGGCGAGGCCAGCCCCTATCACCGTCGTCAGCATGCCGATCCAGCCCATGATATGGGCAAGGTCCAGTCCTGCCTGCGAGCGGATGGCAAGATAGGTGACCATGAACAGGCCGAAGATGGCGACCTTGCTCACCACCGATGACAGCATGGCCGAGAGGTCGTCGTCGGCCTCGGCATAGGAGCCGGGCAGCCAGACATGGAAGCCGATCGCACCAGCCTTGATGAGGAAGCCGAGCGCCAGCAGTGCAAAGGCGGACGCAGCATCCGTCCCGCCCGTCCTGAATGCCTGCAGCAGCGAGGTGCCGTTGGCCGCATCGGCGAGCGCAAAGCCGGCGAGCAGGCAGAAGGCTGAAGTCAGCGAGAACAGCAGGAAGGGCAGGGCATGCGGATGGGCGTGCCTGCCCTGCGCGATCATGAAGTAGGACGACAACGTGATAAGTTCCCAGGCGAAGAAGAACTCGAGGCTCGTCTGCGCGCGCATCATCGTGGCAATCGAAAGCAGCAGGACCGCCATCAGCGGATAGTAGCCGGGGCGGGAATCCCGCCGGTAGAGTGCCGCCGACGCCACCACCAGACCGCCGGCCAAAAGCACGGTGGCGAAGAGCCCGGATATGCCTGTTGTGCCGGATATCTGCCAGTTGCCGACGCCGAGCACGGCCAGCATCATCAGGCCGCATTTGACGCGCCCCGGCAGCCAGTCGAGCGCATAGAAGACGATGCCGACGATGAGCGGCGCAAACAGCCAGAGCGAGGCAGCACCTGACAGTTGCGCCCCATGATAGCTGCCGACAGCAAGCAACACTGCACTGCCTGCGGCCGGCAGCAGGCCTCGCGTCGTGATGGATAAAGGCAGGTCTTCGGGCATGGCTCGCGTCGCCTGCTTGAACCAGCCGAACATGTAGGCCGCCTCCAGCAGCGAGCCGAGCAGGATCAGGGCGATCCAGACATAGAGCTGGGACCCGGAAAGCTGCATGATCAGCTCCCACTTGGCCCAGAAACCGGGGAAGGGCGGCAGGCCGGCAATGGCGACAAGCAGAAGCGCGAAGACGAGCAGCACGAGCGGCCGCCCCGCAATCGCCGACCAATCGGCGACCTCCTGGCGTTGTACCGCACCGGCCAGCCAGAACAATCCGGCCTTGGCGAAGAGGTGATTGGCGAACAAGCCGCCGATGACCAGCGGCATGGAGGCTGCTGCGCCCTGCTTCTGCAGCAATGCCAGCGCCAGCATCATCAGCCCCATCTGGGCGATTGAGGAGTAGCCGAGCATGCGCTGCACGTTGGTTTGCTTGAGCCCGGCGAGATTGGAGAACAGGAAGGTTGCCCCACCCGCCACCGCTATAAGCGAGAGGTGGCTTTCGAACAGAGGCAGGAGCTTGAGCAGTGCAAAGAACACGCCCGCCGACACACCGACCGATACCAGCGCGGCGATGCCTGCAGGCGCTGTCTCATAGACGTCGAGCCCCCAGCCATTGGCCGGAAACGGCTTCAGTTCGAGAATCAGGCAGGCGAGGACGAAGACCAGCGCCGTGGTGCCGATAGGCCCGGCGATGAACTCGCGCCGTGCGATCAACTCGTCGATGTTGAGCGTTCCGGTAACATGGTAGAGCAGCACCGATCCGAGCAGCAGGAATGACGAGGCAAGCACCGTCGCCATGATGTATTTGAAGCTTGCCGCCAGCGTTGCCGGGTTGCGCTCGAGACCGAGCAATCCATAGGTCGCGATCGAGACGATCTCGAGGAAGACGAACAGGTTGAACAGGTCGCGGGTCATCACCATGCCGTTGATGCCCATGACGAGGATCAGGTAGAGCAGCAGTGCCGCGTAGCTGTCGCGGAGCCGCGGCCATAGCTGCCAGGCGCCGAACAGTGCTGCGACGTTGACGCAGAAGGTGAAGAAGCCTTCCCAAACCCCAAAGCGCAGATTGATCGAGATGGGTGGCGTGGCGCCGGCCGTATAGACCTCGATGGCCGGCTGGCCGTTGCGCAGCGCCCAGAAATTGATGCCAGAGATCGCGGCGATGCCGCAGAGGGCGGCAATGAAGGCCAGCGCCGGCAGCGGCTTGGCGATACGGTAGAGCAGGGGGATGAGGAAACCGCCTCCGAGGCCGAGCAGGAAGATGTTCAGCGGCTGGAACAGCGCCTCTACCATTTGGACTCCGTCAGCGCGTCGATGGACAGCGTTTTCCTGGCATCATGGATGCGGATGGCGAAGGCCAGCATGATGGCGGTGACCGAGAAGCCGATAACGATCGCGGTGACCACCAGCGCCGAGGGCACAGGGTCAACTGCCCGCGTGGTCGCCTGCTCGATCCCTAGGCCTGCGTCGATGATCGGCGCCGTGCCGGCGGTAATGTAGCCGGTCGCCACCATGACGATGTGCAGTCCGGTGTCGACCAGGCCGAAGCCGATGATGATGCGCAGGATGTTGCGGTGGCGCAGGATGCCCCACATGCCGATCAGCACCAGCAGGAAGCCGGTGGTCATGAGAAGCGTGGAGACAGGCAGGCCCATGATCGTCCCCGTTCAGTTTCGAAAACGGTCGATGATGACGCTGAGTTCGGCGCCGACCTTGACGCCCAGCAGCGCCGAGATGATCGGGATGGCGCCGGCGCTGACAAGCGTGCCGAACTCGCCCAGTGGCAGGATGTGGCTGTCGAGGAAGCCGGCGGCGAAGATCAGCCCGAGGATGCCGATGCCGACATAGACGACACCGGCCAGCGATTCCGTCACGCCGAGAAAGCCGTGGTTGAGCTTGGTTGCCGGCAAGGCGAGCATCAAAAGCATGGTCCCGGAGGCAACCACCGCCCCACCTTGGAAGCCACCGCCGGCAGAGAGGTGGCCGTTCTTGATGACATAGGCGCCGAACAGGAAGATCAGCGGCAGGTTGATTTCCGCGCCATTGCCGACCAGTTCGCTCGGACGACGTGGCTCCATCCCGGGATCAGCCGCCGTCGCGCTATCCTTGCCGCCGAGCAGCACGCCGACGCCGGCCGCGACCATGAACAGCACTGCCACTTCGCCGAGCGTGTCGAAGCCGCGATAGGTGATCAGGATGCCGGTCACCACATTGGGCGCGCCGAGGTCGCGCGGCACCATGGTTAGATACTGTTCCGCGAGCGCGGATACGCTCTCGCGTTCCGCATAGCCGCCGACGATGCCGCCGAAGACTGCGCTAAACAGCAGTACGGCAAGTAGGGAGAAGATCGTCTTCATGGTGCGTTTCCGTTGCCTTGCCGGTCGTCCTCCTCGCGCAGCGCGTCGACCATGGTCGACGGCGCCATCGGCGTGCGGATGGCGTGCGCGGCTCGCGACAGCGCATGCGACGAGAGCGGGTTGGTCATCAGCACGAAATAGGCGACGACCAGAAGCTTGAACGCCCAGTCCGGATGATGGAAGCCGAGCCCGGCGAGAACGAGGATGTTACCCAGCGTCGAGGCCTTGGTGCCGGCCTGGATGCGGGTGAAGGTATCGGGCATCCGCAGCAGGCCGAGCCCGGCGGAGAACAGGAAAAAGGCGCCTGCAAGCACAAGGATGCTGCCGATCAACTCCATGGTCACTCCCTCCCGCCGCCGGTACGGCGGATTGCGTAGAGGAAGATGAGGGTCGACAGGCCCGAACCGATTGCTGCCTCGGCCATTGCGACATCGGGGGCGGCGAGAAGCACATAGGAGACGGCGGCGAACAGGCTCGCCAGCCCGGCGCTGACCATCGCCGCCATCAGGTTTTCGAGCCAGACGGCCAGCACGCCGCTGACGAGGACGCTGCCGCAGATCAGGATGACGAGAAGCTCGAGCATCGTCACGGCCCCTTTTCGAGGAAGCGGGCGATGGCGAGCACGGCGAGGAAGCTGAGCAGGCCATAGACGAGGGCGACGTCGATGTAGACGAAGCGGCCCGAGACATGCGCGTAGAGTGCGATCAGTGCAATCGACACGACCGTCAGCATGTCGATGGCGACGACACGGTCGACTGCCGTCCGGCCGATCACCAGCCGTGCTACGCCGAAGACGATGGCAAAGAAGATCAGCACGCCGGCGATCTGAAGCAGCAGGTCAGCCAAAGACCGCCTCCAGGTGCTTTTCGAACGGAGCCACGATCATTTCTGTCGCTTGCTCCGGGTCGGTCGCCCTCACGTCGAGCCAGTGGACGAACATCGTTTCGCCCCTGACATCCATGACCAGTGAACCCGGGGTCAGCGCAATCGAGTTCGACAGCGCCAGTCTGCCGATTGGCGATTTCAGCCGAATGCGGACCTTGACGATGCCGGGGTGGATGTCGATGCGCGGCGCATAGACGTAGCGCAGCATGCTGAGATTGGCCTTCACCAGCTCGGTGAAGAAGACGCCGGTATAGACGAGGAAGTGCCAGGCGCTGCGCGGTGTGACGGCGATGTGCCAGACTTTGCTGCGGCGCGCGAAGATCCAGGCGATGGCAAAGGAAATGATGGCGCCGGTGACGAGGATGGGCGTGGCCAACGAGGCGTTGACGATCAGCCAGAGGATGAAGAGCAGCAGCCAAAGCACCGGTAGGCCACCTATCCTTTGCCCTTCGCTCATCGGCGACCCGCAAGTGCTACGCCGCCGAGGATTCGGCTGGGCAGGTAGACAACCAGTGCTGCGGCACCTTCGATGGCCGAACCGCCATCGGCCAACAGGGTCTCGCCAGCGCTGGCGTCGCCGCCTTCGATCAACCGACGCAGCAGCCCGCTTTGCCCGGCAAAGGCGATCAATGTCGGGGAACTGGCGAAGATGTTGTGCGACCCGCCATCGACCTGGGAGGCGTCGAGCACGGTGATGTTTTTCTGCTGCAACAGCGCGATATCGGAGCCGCTGCCGACGCGTGGGTGGCCGCCGGCGATGCGCCGGGAAATGCTAAGCGCGCGGTCACGGCGCGACACCACGATGGCGAAGGGCATGGGCAATTCGCCGATGTCGCGGACCTGGCTCTGGAAGGCGTCGATGTCGATATCGGGTGCTGCCAGCACCACGCCGCCGAGGCGTTTGAGGGCTTGCCTACGGCCGGTCTGCGCCAGTTCTCGCAGTGCCTCCATGACAACATAGGCGCCCATCGAATGGCCGACGAGGATCACGCGGTTGGCCTTGGTCTGGGCCGCGATCTCGATCGTCTCCGCCAGACCGCCGCGCCCCACCACCGTGCTGTCGCGGTCGTAGACATAGAGCGGTAAGGAACCGCCGGAGGGCCAGGCATAGTGCAGTGTCACTGCGCGGACATTGTAGTCATGGGCGATCTGTGCGGCCCGGAAGACGCTGTCGGCGAAGTTGTTGTTGTAGCCGTGCACGAAGATGAAGATCTCGCGCTCTTGCGGCGGACGCTGGGCCAGGGCGGCATCGAGTTGGGCGACGAATTGCTTGCGGCTGGCGATCTGCTGGTAGCTTTGCGCCACGAAATGCCTGGCCGGATCAGGCGTCCGGCCGGTCTTCTCGACATCGCCGGGCACATGGTTCCTGGGTATGCCGATGTCGAGCTTTGCAAAATTGAGCGTCTGCGAGCGCTCGGCCGAATAGGGCAGCGACAGGTTGTCGGATCGGGCCCGTGTGGTGGCGACATAGACGGGAACAACCGCCGCTGACGCGGCCTTGTCGGTCGCCACGCCAAGGCCAAGCACGGCGCGGGGGCCGCCGCAGCCGGCGAGCAGCACTGCCATCAACAGAACGGAAAACAGACGCTTCGCCGACATGCCTCGATCCAGCAAGCTTACGCGTGATCAGAAGCAGCAAATCCGCGTGGCGGCAACGGGCGAAACGGACCGAGGCCAAGGATTGGGACGCCAAGCATATCCTCGGGATTCCATGCCAATCACATGGTCGTCGGGCTCGGGCTAGATTGCTCTGAGGGCGGAAGGACTTGTTGGGGCTGCCGCCGGCCAAAACAATTGTTGACGACACGATTCGATGAACTCAGCCACTCAGCAGAAATTCTCGGTCTGGACCCTGATGGCGATGGTCGTCGGCTCGATGGTCGGCGCTGGCATCTTCTCGCTGCCGCAGGCCTTCGGTCGCGAGACAGGACCGTTCGGCGCGCTGATCGCCTGGGCCATCGCCGGCGTCGGCATGCTGATGCTGGCCTTCGTCTTCCAGACGCTGTCGCGCCGCAAGCCCGATCTCGATGCCGGCATCTACGCCTATGCCAAGGCCGGTTTCGGCAACTATCTCGGTTTCCTCTCCGCTCTCGGCTATTGGTCGGCCGCACTTCTCGGCAACGTCTCCTATTTCGTGCTGATCAAGTCGACGCTCGGGCTGTTCTTTCCGGTGTTCGGCGACGGCAACACCATCACGGCCATCGTCATCTCGTCGATGCTGCTGTGGACCGTGCACTCGCTGATCCTGCGCGGCGTCAAGGAAGCGGCAGCGATCAACACCATCGTCACCTTCGCGAAGATTATCCCGATCTTCCTGTTCATCGTCTTCGTCGTCTACGGCTTCAGCGCCGACATCTTCGCCGCAAACTTCTGGGGCGGCGAGGACGTTAGTCTGCGCAGCGTTGCGAGCCAGGTCCGGGGGACGATGCTGGTGACGGTGTTCGTCTTCGTCGGCATCGAGGGCGCGAGCGTCTATTCGCGCTACGCCCGTAACCGTCGCGACGTCGGCGTGGCGACGCTGCTCGGTTTTCTCGGCGTTCTCTGCCTGCTCGTGCTGGTGACGATCCTGTCCTATGGTGTCATGCTGCGTCCCGATCTCGCTGCCCTGCGCAACCCGTCCATGGCCGGCGTGTTGGAGGCGGTGGTCGGACCATGGGGTGCCAAGTTCGTCAGCATCGGCCTGCTGATCTCGGTTGCCGGCGCCTATTTGTCCTGGGTGCTGCTGGCGGCGGAAATCCTGTTCACGGCGTCCCGCAATGAAACCATGCCGCGCTTCCTCGCGCATGAGAACAAGAACGGCGTGCCGTCGAACGCATTGTGGCTCACCAATGCTGTCGTCCAGACCTTCCTGATCCTCACGCTCTTTGCCCAGTATGCCTTCAGGCTGGCGCTCGAACTGACCAGTTCGATGATCCTCATTCCCTATTTTCTGGTCGCCGCATACGGCTTCAAGCTGGCCTGGACCGGCGAGAGTTATGAAAAAGAACCGGCGGCGCGGCGCGGCGAGTTCGCCGTTGCCGCGATCGCCTTGGCCTATACTGCCTTTCTCATCTATGCGGCAGGCGCCAAGCATTTGCTGCTCTCGGCCGCCATCTACGGACCGGGCACGATCCTCTTCTTCATGGCGCGCATAGAGCAGGGGCGCAGGGTGTTCACGCCGGCCGAGATGGTGATGTTCGCTGTTGCGGCTGTCGGAGCGGTGGCAGCGATCTACGCGATCGCCACTGGCCTCATCGCCGTCTAGGCAAGGCCGGCAGCAGCCTCGGCGCTGCCATCGCTCGGTGGTTGCGATGCCGCAGGCGCAAGACGCTCGGCATGGCCATGGCTGGCAGCGCACTTTCACAAGCAACTGTACGTCATTCGAGCATCTGTTTGATAAGCGCGATCTTTTCCGGATGGCGGTTTTGGTTGCCCGACCCTTTGCGCTGCACAACTTTGGGACGCGGAGCATAGACATGGGATTCCATGCTGATCACAGCCCCACCCCTGCAATCCTATAGTTCTCCTTGAATTTCATTCGCATCTCGATCGCGAACCTGGGTTCGCTGACAGGAGAAAAAAGACCATGGCTTCAAGCGATAATCAGAAGCTGTCGCTGTTTGCACTTACGTCCATGGTCGTGGGATCGATGGTCGGCGCCGGTATCTTCAACCTGCCCGGTCGTTTCGGGGCTGCGACAGGTCCGTTCGGTGCCATCATCGCCTGGGCGATCGCGGGAACGGGCATGTACATGCTGGCGCGGGTGTTCCAGGCGCTGGCCGAGAAAAAGCCAGACATCGACTCCGGCGTCTTTGCCTATGCCAAAGCGGGTTTCGGCAACTACATGGGTTTCCTGTCGGCTTTCGGCTATTGGCTCGGCAGCTGCCTCGGCAACGTCTTCTACTGGGTCCTGATCGGTTCGACCTTGGGGCGGTTCTTTCCCGGCGCCTTCGGCGACGGCAGCAGCGCCACCGCGATCATCGTGTCGCTGATCGGCATCTGGGCCTTCCATTTCATGATCCTGCGCGGCGTCGAGCAGGCCGCCTTCATCAATACCATCGTCACGATTGCCAAGATCGTGCCGATCCTGGTGTTCATCCTCGTGCTGGTCTTCGCCTTCAACTACACCCAGTTCTCCGAGAATTTCTTCGGCGGCGCAGACATGCCGGCCAAGTCGCTGATCGCTCAGGTGCGCGACACCATGCTGATCACCGTCTTCGTCTTCCTCGGCATTGAGGGCGCCAGCGTCTACTCACGCTTCGCCAAGGAACGCTCCGACGTCGGCAGGGCGACGATCCTGGGTTTCGTCGGCGTCACCGGCCTGATGGTGGCGGTGACCTTGCTGCCTTACGCATCGATGCCGCAATCGGCGATCGCAGGCGTCCAGCAGCCTTCGATGGCGAGCGTTCTCGAGGCCGTCGCCGGACATTGGGGTGCCGTCTTCATTTCCATCGGTGTGCTGGTGTCGGTGCTGGGCGCCTACCTCGCCTGGTCGCTGATCTGCGCGGAAGTGCTCTTTGCCGCCGCCAAGTCCAATGACATGCCGAAGCTCTTTGCCGCGCAGAACGGCAATCGGGTGCCGGCCAACGCCCTGTGGCTGACGAACATCGTCGTGTCGCTGTTCGTGATCTCCACCTACTGGTCCCGCGACGCCTTCAATTTCATGCTCGACATGACGAGCGTGACGGCGCTGCTGCCCTATTTGCTGGTCGCAGGCTACGGCATCCTGATCGCGCGCAGTGGAGAAGGCTACGAAACATCTCCGGGCGATCGCGGCCGGGACCAGGTCATCGCCTGGATCGCGGCGATATACACGGTCTTCATGTTCATCGCCGCAGGCCTGAAATACGTGCTGCTCGTTGCCGTCCTCTTCGTACCCGGCACGATCCTCTACTTCTGGGCACGCCGTGAACAGAAACTGCAGCTGTTCACCTCGACCGAACTCGTTGTGTTCGCCGTCACCCTGATTGCCGGACTGGTCGGCGCCTACGGTCTGCTGACCGGCACCATCACACATTGAACAGAAAGGCAGAAACGTCATGACAAACAACACTCCTCTCGGCGTTCATTCCGAAGTCGGCCAGCTTCGCAAGGTCATGGTGTGTGCGCCCGGCCGGGCGCACCAGCGTCTGACGCCCTCCAATTGCGACGATCTCCTCTTCGACGACGTGCTCTGGGTCGACAACGCCAAGCGCGACCATTTCGACTTCATGACCAAGATGCGCGACCGCGGCGTCGAAGTGGTCGAAATGCACAACCTGCTTGCTGAAACGGTTGCCAATCCCGAGGCCAAGAAGTGGATTCTCGACCATCAGGTCTCGCCGAACCAGATCGGCCTTGGCCTGCTCGACGAGGTCCGCTCTTACCTTGAAGGGCTCACCAATCGCGAGCTCGCCGAAACCCTGATCGGTGGCCTCTCGACCCATGAATTCTCCGAGGCCATCGGCGGCGAGCAGCTGGCGCTGATCCGCGACGCTGCCGGCGTCAACGAATACCTCCTGCCGCCGCTGCCCAACACGCTCTACACCCGCGACACCACCTGCTGGATCTATGGCGGCGTGACGCTCAACTCGCTCTACTGGCCGGCGCGTCACGAAGAGACGATCCTCACCACTGCGATCTACAAGTTCCACCCCGACTTTGCAGGCAAGGTCAATGTCTGGTGGGGCGACCCGACCAAGGACTGGGGTCTCGCCACGCTCGAGGGCGGTGACGTCATGCCGATCGGCAAGGGCAACGTGCTCATCGGCATGAGCGAGCGCACCTCGCGCCAGGCGATCAGCCAGGTTGCGGCAGCGCTGTTCGAGAAGGGGGCTGCCGAGCGCGTGATCGTTGCGGCGATGCCCAAGCTGCGCGCGGCGATGCATCTCGACACCGTCTTCACCTTCGCCGACCGCGACTGCGTGCTGCTTTATCCTGACATCGTCAACGGCATCGGCGCCTTCTCATATCGTCCCGACGGCAAGGGCGGTGTCGAATTGCACAAGGACAAGGGCAGCTTCGTCGAGACGGTGCGGGACTCGCTCGGCCTCAAGAAGATGCGCGTCGTCGAGACCGGCGGCAACGACTACATGCGCGAGCGCACCCAGTGGGACAGCGGCGCCAACCTCGTCTGCGCTTCGCCGGGCGTCGTCTTTGCCTATGACCGCAACACCTACACCAACACGCTGCTGCGCAAGGAAGGCATCGAGGTCATCACCATCACCGGTGCCGAGCTTGGCCGTGGCCGTGGCGGCGGTCACTGCATGACCTGCCCGATCATCCGCGACGCAGTCGACTACTGAGCGTCATCGTCTGTGCTTGTCCCTCCAGCGTGCGGCGAAAGCCGTGCGCTGGTTTTGGGTCGATGAGGAACCCGAAATGGCATCACGTTCGTCTTCCACCAGCAGGCGCCTCCTTGGGCTGGCCGCCGCAGCCACAACCTCGCTGCTTGTCGCCGGCTGCCAGCGGGCCGAGGACGCTGTCGAGCTGCCACCGCGTCCGGTCAAGACGGTTGCCGTCTCCTTCAGCCCCGAGGATACGTTCGGTTCACTCGTCGGCGACGTGCAGCCGCGCACCGAAACCAATTTCGGGTTCCGGCAGGGCGGTGAGATCAGGGAGCGCGACGTGGATGTCGGAGACCGCGTCGAGGTCGGCGCCGTGCTGGCGCGGCTGGATACCGAAGACGCGCAGGATGCCGTGCGCAAGGCCGAGGCCAATCTGTTTGCGGCGCAATCGAACTTCGACAATGCCGACCAGACGCGCAGCCGACAGGAACAGCTTTATCCGCGCACCATCAGCCGGGCTGCACTTGATGCGGCGACCGCCCAGGCAAACGCAGCACGGGCGGGTGTCGACGCGGCGCAGGCCGCAGTGCGCGTCGCCCAGAACAATCTCGACAACCGCGTGCTGAAATCCAATGCCGCCGGCGTGGTCACCGCGGTGGGCGCAGATGTCGGCCAGGTCATTGGTGGTGGACAGATGATCGTGCGCGTCGCGCAGCTCGTCGAAAAGGACGCCGTCTTCCAGGTGCCGGAGGCGACCATCCAGTCGGCCAGCCGCGATGTCCGCGTCGAGGCGCGCCTACTCAGCAATCCGAACAGCAAGGCAATCGGTGCCGTCCGCGAGATTTCGCCCGTCGCCAATCCGGTGACGCGCAACTTCACGGTCCGGGTCGGGCTTGAGGCCGTGCCTGACGATTTCCGCTTCGGCAGCGCCGTGCGCGGTACCGTGCAGGTTGCCGGAGACCCGGTTGCCAGGCTGCCGATGACGGCCCTGTTCAACCAGGGCAACCAGCCGGCGGTGTGGGTGGTTGACCCCAAGACCAACACCACCAAGCTGGTGTCGGTCGAGGTGCAGCGCTTCGAGACAAGCGATTTCCTCGTCGCCAAGGGCTTGCAGGAGGGCGACAATGTCGTGGTGGCCGGCGTTCAGCAGCTTCGCCCCGATATGGCGGTGCGCCTCCTCAACGGTGCCGGCAAATGAACGAGGGCGGCTTCAACCTGTCGGAATGGGCCATCAAGCGGCAGGGGCTCATCGTCTTCCTGATGGTCCTCGGCGCCATCGCCGGGGCATTTTCATTCCTGAACCTCGGTCGCAGCGAAGATCCCGACTTCACCGTCAAGACCATGCTGGTTCACGCGGTCTGGCCGGGCGGCACCATCGAGCAGACGGTCGACCAGGTGACTGACAGGCTGGAGCGCACGCTGCAGGAAGTGCCGCGACTCGACACGCTGCGCAGCCTGACCAGTGCCGGCCAGTCGATCATCTATGTTTCGCTCCAGGATTCGACCGCGCCGGACGAGGTCGCAGACATCTGGTACCAGGTTCGCAAGAAGGTCGGCGACATCCAGGCCACCTTGCCATCAGGCGTGCGCGGCCCCTTCTTCAACGATGAGTTCGGCGACACTTTTGGCATCATCTATGCGCTGCAGTCGACCGACTTCAGCGATCGCGAGCTGCGCGACTGGGCCTATGAGGCGCGCAGCCGGCTGCTGCGCGTCCACAATATCGGCAAGGTCGAGATGCTTGGCACGCAGGACGAGACCATTTACATCGAGTTCTCGACCCAGCGTCTGGCGAGCCTGAGCATCAGCCCTGCAACGGTGATGAGCACCATTCAGGCGCAGAATGCGGTGATGCCGGCCGGCACCATGACGTCGGCGGCCGACCGCACCATCCTCGAAGTGTCGGGCGACCTTCGCGACGAAAACGACATCCGCGAGATCAACATACCGACGGCCTCGGGTTTCGTGCGGCTGGGAGACATCGCCACCGTCACGCGCAGCACCGTCGATCCGCCCCAGCCGATGTTCCGCGTCAAGGGAAAGCCCGCCATCGGCGTTGCCGTTTCCATGGCGTCGGGCGGCGACATTCTCGAACTCGGCCGCAACATCGACCAGGTGATGACCCGCTTCGAGCACGACCTGCCAGTAGGCATCGACCTCGTTCATGTCGCCAGCCAGCCGGAGGTCGTCACCAGCGCCATAAGGGGCTTCACCGTCTCGCTGACGCAGGCCGTCATCATCGTGCTCGGCGTCAGCTTCCTGGCGCTTGGCTTCCGCGCCGGCATCGCCGTCGCGGTCTCGATCCCGCTTGTCCTGTGCATGACCTTCCTGGCCATGGAAATAAGCGGCATCGCCCTGCAACGCGTGTCCCTCGGCGCTCTCATCATCGCGCTGACACTGATGATCGACGACGCCATGGTGGCGGTCGAAATGATGATGGCCAAGCTCGACGAGGGCTACGACCGCGTGAAGGCTGCCTCCTATGCCTATACGTCGACGGCATTTCCGATGCTTGCCGGAACGCTTGTCACCATCGCCGGCTTCATTCCCGTCGGGCTCGCCCGAAGCGTTTCGGGCGAATATGCGCGCTCGCTGTTCGTGGTCATCGCCGTAGCACTCATCGTCTCCTGGCTTATCGCCGTGCTGTTGACGCCGATCGTCGGTCTGGCCGTTCTGAAGTCGGGCGCAAAGGCCACGGACAAGGGCGAGGGCGGCCTTGCGCGAGGCTTCAAGAAGCTGCTGCATGCCTGCATCCGCATGCGCTACATCGTCGTCGCCGCCACGGTCGCGCTGTTCGTCGTGGCTCTGCTCGCTGCGCCGCTAATGAAGCGGCAGTTCTTCCCGCCGTCCGATCGCCCGGAACTGATGCTGCAACTGGTGCTGCCGCAAAGCGCATCGATGCAGGCGACCTCGGCGGAGGTCGACAAAGTCGAAAAACTGCTCGCTTCCGACAGCGACGTCGTCGACTGGAGCTTCTATGTCGGCTCGGACGCCATCCGCTTCTACCTGCCCATGGACATCCAGGCGCCGGCGCCGTTCCGTGCCCAGGCCGTTGTGATCGCCAAGAGCGTCGAGGCGCGTGACGGGCTACAGGCAAGGCTGCAGGCCGAACTCGACCAGCAGTTCCCCGACATCATCGCCCGCGTCTCGCCGCTGGAGATGGGGCCGCCCGTGGGCTGGCCCGTCCAGTATCGCGTGATCGGCCCCGACGTCGCCGGTGTCCGCAGCCTCGCCTGGAAGGTCGCCGACGCGGTCGGCAGCGTCAGCGGCGTTATCAGCCCCAATCTCGACTGGAACGAGCCGATCAGGAAGGTAGTCATCGAGGTCGACCAGGATCGGGCACGCCTCGTCGGCCTGAACTCGGCCGCCATCAGTCAGACGCTGTTTGCCACGGCGTCGGGATTGCCGATCACGCAGGTCCGCGACTCCATCTACCTGGTCAACGTGGTGGCCCGTGCTGCGGCCGACGAACGCGCCAATGTCGAAACGTTGCGCTCGCTGCAGATCCCGATAGGGCCGAACCAGACCATCCCGCTGGCAAGCATCGCCAACATTGAGTATCGCACCACCCAGCCGATCATCTGGCGGCGCGACCGCGAAACCACGATCACCGTGCAGGCCGACGTGGCTGAGGGCGTGATGGCCGACAGTGTTGTCGACCAGGCCTCAGCCAAGATCGACCAGTTGCGCCACGACAATCCGAATTACCGGATCGAGGTCGGCGGCTCCGTCGAAGGGGCCGAGACCGGCATGGGGTCCGTTCTGGAGATGATCCCGCTGATGGCGATCGTCATGGTCATCATCCTGATGTTCCAGCTCCAGAGCATCCAGAAGCTTCTGCTGGTGATCAGTGTGGTGCCACTCGGCTTGATCGGCGTCGTGCTCGTGATGCTGATCACCAACATTCCGGTCGGCTTCATCGCCGTGCTCGGCATGATCGCCCTGATCGGCATGATCACGCGAAACTCCGTGGTGCTGATAGACCAGATGGACAGCCGGCTGGAGAGCAGCGGCATGTGCTGGCAGAGCGTCATAGACGTCACTGCCGAACGCGTGCGTCCGGTATTTCTGACTGCAGGGTCGACCATTCTCGGCATGCTGCCGATCATCCGTGATCCGTTCTGGGCGCCGCTGGCCTTCACCGTCATCGGCGGCCTGGTGGTGGCTGCCGTTCTGACGTTGATCTTCCTGCCCGCTCTCTACGTGCTTTGGTTCCGCATTCCGGAGGAACGGCCGGCATCGCCTGCACCGCAGGCAACGGCCCAGCCTGCCGGTGTGCCTGCCTGAGCATCCGCATGGAGACCAACGGCTTGCCGAATGACGGGCAGGGCGGCGCCATCGAGATCCGTCTCGAGGACGTGTCGCAACTGTTCGAGACGATGGATCCGTTTCCGTTCCGGGAACGCGACCTGGCGCGGGACGCGGACGAATACATTTGCGGTTGGGCCGGCGAATTGCCCGCCGACCGGCCCCTGGAAATCAGGATCCACCTGCCTGCGGGGGCAGCCGGCAGTGCCGAGGTTCGTGGCCTCGGCGCGTCATTGTCCAACTATTTCGACTACCGCGCCGGCGTCGTGACGCGCGAACTGTCCGACGAGTTCCGCATGGGCCGGCGGGCGCTGCTGATCGGGCTGGCCGTGCTCGGCTTGTGCCTGCTGCTGGGCCAGCTGTTTGTTGCCGTCACATCCTATGGGAGCATCGGGCACTTCGTCGAGGAAGGCCTCATCATCGTCGGCTGGGTGGCGCTATGGCGGCCGCTCGAGATCTTTCTCTACGACTGGTGGCCGATTGCTCAAAAAAAGAAGTTGTATCGGCGCCTGGCCGAAGCCCGCGTGAGCGTCAGTTTCTACGACACGCCTGATGGCGAAGGCCTTGACCTTAAGTCGAGGCGCTCAAAATGAAACGCAATGCAAAGCGTTGGGACGCACCGCTAATCCCCGGCAATTGCCCGCAGGCTATGCTGCTGCGCAACACGCTTCGCATCATCCGGTTTTGAAGCAAAAGGAGTTACCATGTCCGACCTGATCGTCATCGTGTATCCGACCGAAGCCAAGGCCGAAGAAGTGCGCGAGCGCCTGTTCGAGCTGCAGAAGCAGTATCTCATTACGCTCAGCGACGCCGTCATCGCAACCAAGAACGACGCCGGCAAGATCAAGCTGAACCAGCTCGTCAACACCACTGCCGCCGGTGCTGTCTCCGGCAGCTTCTGGGGCCTGCTCGTCGGCGTGCTGTTCCTCAATCCGCTTCTGGGTGTCGCCGTTGGTGCCGCGTCTGGCGCGCTCGGCGGTGCGATGAGCGATTTCGGCATCAACGACGCCTTCATGAAGGAGCTTTCGGGCAGCCTGCAGCCCGGCAATGGCGCGCTGTTCGTGCTGGTCAAGGAAATGACCGCCGACAAGGTGCTGAAGGAGATCGCCGGCTACGGTGGCGTCGTGCTCAAGACCTCGCTTGACGATACGAAGGAGCAGGCCTTGCGCGACGCCTTGCAGAAGGCTTCCGCCGCACCTGCCAGCTGATTGCCTTGACCTGGAAGTCGCAATGGGCCGCAGGTCGGCCCGTTGCATCGTCCGTTGCCATGCAGCGCGGAACTGGTCGTCTGATTGTTTGATACGGGGGAGTTGGCCATCATGAACCGCCTGCTTGCAAATCCTGTCGCACTGATGCTCATGGCGCTGGGCATGCTGACGGCCTGCGTTCCCCAATCGCCGGGGCCTGGTCCCGGACCGTCGCGGCCACAGGCATGCACATTCGAATATGCCCCCGTCTGCGGACAGCGCGGCGACCGAACCCGAACCTTCTCCAATGCCTGCATGGCCCGCGCCGATGGCTTCCGCGTGATCCACAACGGCCAGTGCCGCAGGCCCGAGCAGCAGACTGCGTGCCCAGCGATCTACATGCCGGTCTGCGCCGTCAACGGTGCAAGGTGGCGCACATTCTCCAACAGCTGTCTGGCGCGTGCCGACAACTTCCGCGTCTTGCATCAAGGCGGCTGCCGTTGACGGCAGTGCATCGAAATGATCCGATCGAGGCAGTTGAAATTGGGCAATGGGCAGCAGGCGCGGGGCGACGGCCGCATGAACGTATATCTTGCCACCGGCATCCTGGTGCTCGCACTGCTGCGGGTTGGGGATTCGATCTTCGTTCCGCTCGTCGTTTCGCTGTTCATCATCGCATTGGTCTGGCCGATCCAGGCAGCGCTTCAGCGGTTCCTGCCACGGCTGCTGGCGCTGTTCATCACCCTCAGCGCGACGATCGCCATCGTGCTTGCTGTCGGCTCGTCGGTGGTCTGGGGCTTCGGCCGGCTCGGCCAATGGCTGTTCGTCAATGCCAGCCGTTTCCAGGCGATCTACGTCGACTGGACCCAGTGGCTGGAGGAGCGCGGCGTCGCCGTTGCCGGTCCGCTCGCCGATCGTTTCGACGTCAACTGGCTGGTTGGCTTCACCCAGGGCGTCGCCGGTCGTCTGAACAGCTTCGCCGGGCTGGCACTGCTGGTCTTCGTGCTGGTGATGCTTGGCCTGCTCGAAGTCGAGGATTTCAACCGGCGCCTGGAATCTTCCGCGGCCCAGCCATATGGCGCCCGCATTCGCGCCGCCAATCGCGAGATCGGCATAAAGCTGCGCCGCTTCATGGCCGTGCGCACCTTCGCCAGCGTGCTGACGGGACTTGTGGTTTGGGGCTTCGCCCTGGTGGCCGGGCTCGAACTCGCGGCGGCATGGGGCGCCATTGCCTTCGCGCTCAACTACATTCCGTTTCTCGGACCATTCTTTGCAACGATGTTCCCGACCCTGTTTGCCATCGCTCAGTTCGAATCGTGGCAGATGGCCTTTGTGGTGTTCGTCGGCCTCAACCTGATCCAGTTCATGATCGGCAGCTATCTCGAGCCGATCCTCACGGGGGCTTCGCTGGCGATCTCGCCCTTCGCGGTCATATTCTCGGTGTTCTTCTGGAGCTTCATGTGGGGCATCTCGGGCGCCTTCATCGGCGTGCCGATCCTGATCGCCTTCATCGTCTATTGCGCCCAGTCGCCGTCGTCGCGCTGGATCGCGGCCCTGCTCGCGTCCGGCAAGACGGAAATGCTGGAAGCGCAGGCCGAACACAAGGATTGAGGCAGTCGGCGCTGCCTGCTGCACCAGCCGGCCAACCATCGGCATTAACTGTCATTTTCCGGCCTCGTTGAACAAACCTTCGCGAGCGCTATGATATGTGAACGCGAAGGATCATGACTGCAGGTGTGTCCGCGCCAGCTTGAGCAGGGACGTAAGTCTCAAGCCAGCCGCAGACAGCACCTGAAAACGCCACCGGGACGTGCGTGCACGTCCCCAAGAGGGGGGTGGCATGGTTGCAGTTGGTACAAGCTTTGCGCAGGAGAACCCGAACGGTTTTCTCGCCTCGGCCGGTCAGCACGACGGGCCCATTCCCCATTTCGAGTTTTCGACCGACGATGTGGCGCGCGCCGATCAGTTCGATGCCTGGCGGCACAATTTTGCGACGATGCTCGACCTCACGCCCACAGGCAATTCGCCAGAAACGATCGACGGCAGGCAGGTGATATGGGACCTCGGCTGTCTCGCCTTCACCTCGATCAGCACCGGAGCGCTGAACTTCGCCGGTCTGCCGGGCCATGTGCGCGGGGATGCCCTCGACCACTGGATGATGACGCTGTTCCTCGATGGGGGAGCGAGCACCATTGCCGGCCAAAGGTCATTCCATGGCGGCGCCGGCACGGTGCAACTCCATTCGCTGGGACAACCTTTCGACGGGCACGTCACCGACAGCCACATGCTGATGTTGCTGATCCCGAGGGATTTCTTCCAGGAGCATTCCGGCGCGCTGAGCCTGGCGGAGTTCTCGACGCTGAGTGGCGGCATGGGCTCGTTGCTCGCCGACTACATCATTGGGCTTGCCAAGCGCCTGCCGACATTGACGATTGCCGACCTCCCCGGCGTGGCAGCGGCGACGCGAGCCATGATCCTGGCCTGCATCACACCTTCGCCCGATCATCTCGATGAGGCGAGGGCGCCGATATCGAACATGTTGCTGGAGCGGGCGCGGCAATACATCAATGCCAATCTTTACAATCCGAGCCTCGACAACGACATGCTGTGTCGAGCGCTCGGCATTTCGCGCACCAGGCTGTACCGGCTGTTCGAGCCCAGCGGCGGGGTCATGCGCTACATCCTGCACCGCCGTCTTGTCGATGCTCATTCCAAGCTTGCCGACCCGACCGAGACCCGCCGTATCTTCGAGATTGCCGAGCAGCGCGGCTTCAACGACGGAGCGGAATTCAGCCGGGCCTTCCGGCGTGAGTTCGGCTATAGCCCGAGCGAAGTCAGGTCGCGCGGCCTTGGTGCGATCCCGGCAAGGCCGGTCGCCGACCTGGCGTCGCTCGAACCGGTGGAGCGCCTAGGTCATCTTCTGCGGCGCCTCCAGAGCTAGAAAATTCCAGGGAAATGTGTCCGCAGATGCTCTAGGCCTCGAAGGCCTGCACCTGCCGCCGGCTGCTTGCCGAGGAAAGCGCGGCCACTGCGATCAGCACCAATCCGGTCGCTGCCACGCCAGCCATGACAAGATAGGTCCGCTCGCCCCAGCTGGCATAGACCTGCCCCGAGAGTGCTGTCAGCAATGCCATCAGGCCCGCCCAAGCGCCGGCAAGCCATCCCTGGACCTGTGCCTGCATGCCGGGTGCTGCCAGTTGCGACAGGACAACGATGCTTCCCACATGCGTGGCGCCGAATGTGAAGCCGTGGGTTAGCTGGAAAACGGCGAGTAACTCGACATTGGGGTCGAATGCCATGAACAGCCATCGACCGGTTGCAACTGCCGCTCCCAGCAGCAGCAGGAACATCGCCGCCTTGGCATTGCCGACGAGGCGTCCGGCGACTGCGAATACTGCGACCTCCGACACGACGCCAAGCGCCCAGAGCATTCCCGTCATGCTCTTGCCAATGCCCGAAGACTGCCAGTGCAACGTTCCGAAGGCGTAGATCAGCCCGTGGCTTGCCTGGACACAGGCTGCACCCACCACGACGAGGACGATAAGCAGGCCGGCTCTGCCGGCTGGTCGGGAGGCGCGGCGCTCGCGATACGGCGTCGACGGCAGCCTTGCGACGGTCAACGCGGTCAGGGCCGTCAGCAGGGCCGAGGCGGTGAGAAGCCATATGATCATGTCCGGCTCGAACCACATGAGCAGGATGCCACCGGAAATGTTGGCCACGGCAAACGCGATGGATCCCCACAGCCTGACGCGTCCATAGTCGACTGTCGGCACTGTCGCCCGCGTGGCGCGCAACGTGACTGCATCCGAAAGGGCGATAAGTGGTCCCTGGGCGAGGCCGATTGCTGCGACAAGCAACAGGATCGGCAGGAACGTGCTTGTGGTCCCGAGCAGCGGCGTGGCGATCGCAACCGCTGCGGCACATATCAGGAGTGTTCCGCTCAGGCGCTCCTGCCGGTCGGCAACTGCCGTGACCACCGGATTGGCAAGCACGCGCGCCAGAAGCGGCATAGCCAGTATGATACCGATGCGGCCATCGTCGAGATGTTGAGAGCGCAGCCATACCGGAAAGAACGGCAAGTTGATGCCGAGTTCAAAGAACAGCGCCGCATACAGCAGCGAAAAGCGCAGGCGAGCTGGCATTAGCCCCCAGGAATGATGTCATGAGCAGCGGACATCTTTGGTGAGGCTGTCATCCATTTGCGAAATAGTACAGACGTTGAGGTCGCGAACTTGTCGATTGCTGTTCAGAAACTGGCCGAGGTCACGTCGCCGGCACCTCAGCACCTCGCCGTGTAGAGATGTCCGGTGCGCGGATTTCGATATTGGCAATAGCCGTTGCGCAGATTTCGAACCAGCAGTCCGGCGGTGGCACCAACGGCTGCGCCGACGACCGCACCTTCTGTAGAGCCGTGGATTGCAGCGCCCGTCGCGGCGCCGAGTGCCGCACCCGTGCCCACATCCCGTTCGGTCGTGGTGCAGCCTGCCAGTGCGACCGTGCAGATCATTGCCAATGCGAGCTTCTTCATCGTGTTTCGTTCCGGCTGAAGTCGACGTCTCGGGCCCAAGCGCCCATTGTCGAAATCTAGCCGATGCCGACATGGCCGTGATGGGCAGGAAATCCCAACTCTAGTCGCTGCGTCCCGGAAATGAGTGTGTAACCGCGATGGCGAAGCCGAGGCCCATGTCGGAGATACCCGTCATGTCGTTGCCGAGGGAACGGCCTATGCTAACGCAAATGGCGGAGCAGATCGCAAGGAAGAAGCGCGGGCGGCAGACCTGGCAGCTGCCGCCCGCTCGCTTGGGACGACTGGTGTGGTCGGGGCAAGATGCCATGCCATCATGCGTCCGAACCGAATGTCCCGCGCAATCGGAATATCTGTCGCCAGCATAGGCGATCGGCAGCCGCTTGTGATCGGCAGGGAATCCCATTGGTACGCATTGCGTCCATTAGATGGTGCTGCATTAAGCTGCTGGAGAGCCGGCCAACGGAGCGTCCGGCACTCTATGTCTGCAGATACTGGAGGATTTCGCCGAGGCTCACCACCTCGTCGAGCACTTTGAGCGGCAGCCGCCTTGGCGACAGGGGCAGGCCTATGGCAGCGGCGGCCCGGACCTCGCTCGGTGCACATCCCATCTCGCTTCGAAACGCCCGGCTGAAGGTCGCGGCATCGGCGAAGCAGAGTTTTTCCGCGATCCTGGAGACGCTGGTCAGTGAGTTGGGGTCGGACAGTTCCTTGTAGGCCGCCAGCAGCCGCTGCCGCTGGATGTAGCGCGCCACCCCGTGCAACGGCTCGAAAAGAACATATAGCTTGGAGCGCGAGATGCCGAGTTGTCGGCACAGCTTTGCCGGTCCGAGATCGGGAGCTTGCAGCTCCTTATGGATCATCTGTCGCGCGCGCTCGAGCATTGTGGCCGCGATGTGGCCCTGTGCTTCGGCGACACGATCGGCGGTCGGGGCGAGGCAGGCCGATATCATGGCGCGCATTGCCTCGACGGCATGTGGCACCTCATGCGCCGGTATGTGTGGCAGCCGGCGTTCGAACGAGACCAGGAAATCGGCGAGCAGCCCGCCCAGCCCGTCAGGCCCGACGCTGCCGGGATGTTTGTCGAGCACGCCAGCCAGCGGACGCAGCAGGTCACGGGGGATGTAGACGGTCGATACGCTCGAATCCGCCGCAGCGCCGTCATAGGGGCGGCCGAGCGAGCGGAAATGGACCTGACGTGGCGGCGCATTCGGATCCTGCGCAGCGTGCATTGCGCTCTCCGGCAGCACCAAGCACCAATGGTCGAGCGGATCCTTGCCAAAATGGTGCCAATTGCGCGGCACCTTCGGGCCTGGCATGCGCGAAGAGGTGAAGGCAAGCTTGCCTAGGTCCCAGACCTGCTGTTCGAAGATGAAGCCCTGCCGCGCCTCGGGGCTGATGGAAACGTCGATCACCGAGGAGTGGAAAGTGCGCCATGCCTCGAACTGATGCTCGACCGGCAATTCGCGCGTGTCGAATTTGAGCGTGGCAAGCAGGCCTGCTTCGTTCATGCGGCTCCCGAACCTGTGAAATCTGGACTCAACCTCCGATTGATAATGGCTGCGCGAGCGCTTGTCGGCAATAGCTTCCTTCAGGCAGCGAAGCTGTTGTCCCTAGCGCGCCGATCCTCAGCGGGCCTTTGCGTCTATCGCGCCGCCGTGGGCGACAGTGACCCACGGCCTATAGCGGGCGTGGTCGGCAGGGCACACCGATGGTGCATTCTAGGGAGTCACGGTCCCATTTGCCGAGATTGGCCGCCGCCTCATAGGTGCTCTGCAGAAACGCCATGAGCGTCGCGTCTGGGTCTTGCGCATTGCGCACCACATCGTATGGCAGCAGGAATTCGCCGAATTCCTTGGAGAAGAACGCCTGCTGAGGCTGGACTGCGGCCGAGGCATAGCCTTCGGGGGCCGGATAGGCGTAGGAATAGAAGGTGGGATAGTCGATCGGCCCGCCGCCCGGCCAGAACCCTGCGCTGGACACTTCGTGGGAATAGGCCTCGCGGGTAATCGGGTCCGGCAGGCGCGGAATGCCGCCCGGATGCAGCGGGGCTCGCCTGCCCGAAAAACGTGTCACAGCAAGGTCGAAGCCGCCCCAGAAAAAATGCACCGGGCTGACCTTGCCGAGGAAGCCGGTCCGGAAACGCGAAAAGACCTGCTGTGTCGAGAGCAGGATGCGCCAGAGGCGATTGGCGTGGTCGCGGTCGTAAGCAGAGTGGACACTGTCTTCTTCGAACGGGACGCCGTCGGCAATCTCGGATGGCTGGGTGAATATCTGCGTTTCGAGACCAAGTTCGACAAGCGCCATCGCCACTTCGCCGTAAAATCCGGCGACGGTCTTGGGGGCGAGCATGACCTGGCGGACATGGCCGTCGCTCGTTCTCAGCCACAGCAGATGGTCGATGAAATCGAAATCGATCTGCAGTGCCCGCCCGCCAACAGGGATAGGCGAAGTCGTCAAGCCGCGGACAGTCACATAGAGCGGCACGTGCCAGGAGTGGTTCAGCCAGGGCTCGTGCGTCAGGCGGATCTTGCCGATGATCTGGGTCCACAGATGGAGCGTTTCATAGGTGTCCTTCCAGGTGGCGTAAGGAAGGTCGGGCCAGCGTTCCAAATCAACGGCAGACGGCAAATTTGCCTCCCTCGTGCAGCTTCAGACCTCGCGGCGCGGCGCAGTGAAGAATACTATACGAAGGTAGCCAGACATTTGGCCAGCGCCCTGGTTCCACCAATCATCCTGCAAGAAAAAAGCCCCGCGTTTGCGGGGCTTTTGGTTGTTGGCCAGAGGTTTGTTTGGCTTAGGACCGCGGGCGTTCCTTCTTGGGGTCGTAGTGGGCGAAGGGCACGATTTTTGCCGGCAGGCGCTTTTGCTGGCCGTCGAGCTTGCCGACCTCGACCTCGGTGCCGACCTCGGCATGGTGTGCCTCGACGCGGGCGAGTGCGATGTTCTTGTTGAGGATCGGCGAGCGCATCGACGAGGTGACGATGCCGATCTGGGCGCGGCCGATATGGACGCAATCACCATGGCCGACAGCGACATTGGCGTCGATGTCGAGGCCGACAAGCTTGTGGATCGGATTGTCCTTGCGCTTGATCAGCGCGTCGCGGCCGATGAAGTCGTCGGTCTTGGTCTTCAGCGGCACGGTGAAGCCGATGCCGGCCTCGAACGGGTCGGTCTGGTCGGAGAACTCGTAATTGGCAAAGATCAGGCCGGCCTCGATGCGCACCATGTCGAGGGCGGCAAAACCCATCGGCTTCAGCCCATGCGGCTGGCCCGCTTCCCACACCGCGTCGAAGACCTTTTCGGCATCGCGCGGATGGCACCAGACCTCATAGCCGAGTTCGCCGGTGTAGCCGGTGCGGGAAACGACGATGGGCACACCCGTCGCATCGCCGATGCGACCGATGGTGAAGCGGAACCATTCGAGTTCGGACAGTGCCGGCTGGTGCGGCGGCGTCCAGACGATCTCTTTCAGGATATCGCGGCTGTTGGGACCCTGTACCGCGATGTTGTGCATCTGGTCGGTGGAGGAGCGGACAAGCACCTTGAGGCCGAGCTTCTCCGCCACCTCGCGCAGCCACACACCGGAATAGTCGTCGCCGCAAATCCAGCGGAAGTTGTCCTTGCCGAGCCTGAGCAAGGTGCCGTCGTCGATCATGCCGCCATGCTCGTAGCACATGGCGGTGTAGACGACCTGGCCGACGCCGAGCTTCTTGACGTCGCGGGTCAGCGTGTACTGCATCAAAGCTTCGGCGTCGGGGCCGGTGACCTCGAACTTGCGCAGGGCGGAAAGATCCATCACCACCGCCTTGGTGCGGCAGGCCCAGTATTCCTCGATGGCGCCTTCCTTGGCGAACTCCTGCGGCAGCCAGAAACCCTTGTATTCGATGAAGTTGCGGGTGTGCTTGGCAAAGCTCTGATGGAAGGCGGTCTCGCGGGTCATCTTGGGTTCGGCCTCCGGGGTCGTGCGTCGGGCGATCGCGCGCTGGAATGTGTTGGCGCCGGAATAGGTCCGGACGTGGATGTCGGTGAGGTTCCAGCCATTGGATGGCGTGGTGTCGTCGGGGCAGGCGGAGGAGACGCAGACGATGTCGGTCAGGGCGCGCAGCAGCACATAGTCGCCCGGCCGCGACCAGGGTTCGTCCGAATACATCACGCCATGGGCATCGATGCCGGTGTTGAAGAAGAAGTTGACCGCCATCCAGCCAGCGCGGGCATTGACCCCATGGGGCGTGAGTGCGCCGTTGAAGTTCTCCGAGCAGTTGACGTGGCCGGGATAACCGATGTCGTCGTAATATTTGGCGTAGCAGGCGAGCGCAAACGCATCATGGCGGCCGCAGGTGTCCTGGATGACCTCGACCAGCGGCTCGAAATCCTGATCATAATACTTCGCATGCAGGCCCGGCATCGGATAGGCATGGCCCATCAGCGAGCGGGTGGCGGTGACGTCGAGCGCGAGGTCGCGGCCCTTGTCGAGCTTGCGGGCCGAGAAGCACTGGAAGTCGGTGCACTGGCGGCCGTCGACGTCGATGATCTGGATGTAGTCGCCGGCCTTGACGAAGAAGCTCTCGGCCGTCTTCGACTTGACCCTGAGATCGAGCACCGGCTCGGCGAGCGGATCGGGCAGGTCGGAACGGCCGGAGGCGGCCCGCACCGTTGCCCGCTTGATCATCACCACCAGCGGCGTCGAGGTGTCCTGGCCGTCGACCGCCATCGGGCTGCCGGGCGCGGCAACCACCAGCGACCCCGGGCGTGTGACGACAAAGCTCTCTTCGGTGCCGGCGGGCGTCGAGCCATCGAAGAAGCGCACCGCTTCGGCCCGGCCAAGCTCGAGCTTGCGGCGGGCGAGACCCAGACGGAACTTCTGCAGGCTGTCGTCGCCATCCACAAGCAGCGCCTTCAGGCCCGCGGCATCGCTGTTCGAACGCGTGCCCAGAATGCCCGGATCGGCGCGGCCGGCAGCGTCGAACGCCACCAATTCGCAGGCCTGGCCGCCCTCGAGATTGCGCACGCTCACGCGGTCGCCCGCCTCGATGTCGATCAGCGCCGCCCCCCGACCCGGCACATGATAGCGCTCCATGCCAGGCAAAAGCAGCCCTGGCTGAAGGATCAAGCTCGGCTGCGGCGGACCCGAGCGTACGGCGGGGTAGGTGTCACCTGTCATGGCCGTCACTGCCTCCTCGCAGCTTCCGCAAAATCCTCAGCATCAGGCTAGCGGCCGGCTGTGAACCAGTCCGCCGAGATACGTGAAATTAGCCATGCTTGTTGTGAAAAAATGTGACCGGCTACTGCACGTCGAAGGTCGGCTTGAACCATGCGGGGGCGAGGCTGCGTTCCAGGTCGAGCGACTGCACGTTCGTCCGGTCGATCACCTGGACCGGCGGACCGACATGGCGATAACGCAAAGTGCCTTCGATCGCACGGATGGCCTGGTCGATGGCGATGCGGCCTTGCAGGGGCGGAGAGTCCGTCGGCGCGGCAACCACCTTGCCCCGGTTGATTTCGCGGAACGTGCCGTGGGTGAAATAGTCGGCAAGGATCTGGACGTGGTTCGCCCGGCCTTGGGCTCTCAAGATACTGACGGCGGCATCGGCCGTTGGGGCGCTGCCGACGATGTAGTCGATGTCGGGCTGGGCCTCGAGCACTTCCTCGATCAGCAACAGTTGGATCTCGACGCCGGTGTCGCCCCATTTGACGGCGGCGATGTTTGCCGAACTCTGCTTCAGCGCGCGCTGGAAGCCGGCTTCGACGAACTTGACCCATCCCGCTCCCTTCGGTCCAGGAAACCAGGCGACGCTGACCGGCATGGAGCCGGCGGGATGCAGCCGGGCCAGATAGGCGCCGATGGACTGCCCCATCTCCTCCCAGGAGACGCCCGATTTCGCTGAAATCCCGGTATCGTCGATATCGTTGACCGCGGCGATGACAGGGATGCGCTTGGCGATCTCCTTGATCGTCGGCGTCAGCCCTTCATAGGATACTGTGCCAACGATGAGTGCATCGGCATTGGCGCTGCAATTGCGGATCTGCTCGATCTGGCGATCGAGATTGGGATAGCCGCCGGCCTCGACGACGGTCAGCTTGACGCCCGACGAACGCGCCTGCTCGACCATGCCATAGTTGACGCTGACCCAGTAGGAATCCTTGAGGTGAGGGTAGGAGGCGCAGATGCGCCATGGCTTTGCCGCCTTGGCGACCGGTTGGTAGTCGATGGTTGCCGGTTGTCTCGAATAGTCGAATGGCGGCTCCCAGGCATTGAGCGTCCAGCTCGTCTCCGCCGCTCCGGCAGAATGGGCAATACCGCATGCCAGGAGGGCGGTCGCGAACAGGCTCAGACGCTGGCAGCCAGGAGATGCGTACATCGCCTTACGCTAGACACCTTCCGCAGGCAGCGCAAACCATGGTTATATGAGCCATGCTTCATAGGTTCGGCATCGGCGGGAGGCTGTTTCTCGCCTTCCTGTGCATCACTGGCCTGTCCCTGACCTCCGGCATCGTCAGCTGGCTGATCCTGCGCAACATTGCCGATGCGCAGGCCGTGGTGAACGCCCAGGCGCTGCCGGCGGTGGCGGCGACCCAGCGCACCGCCGAACTCAGCGCCAAACTGATCGCCACAGCACCCGCCCTTGCCGCGGTGCGCTCGCGCGACGAGCTTTTGGCCGAGCAGGCCAAGCTTGCGACGCTGTCACAGGAGATCGTCAAGTCGCTCGCCGAGGTCAGGCAGCTTGCTATCGACCCTGACCTTGTCGAGACCTTCGCCGGTTCGGTCGAGAAGATGCTGGCGAACCTGAAGCAGAACAACGAGCTGGTGCGCCAGCGTCTCGACGAAGACAAGGCCTATCGCGACGGCGCCGAGGCGGCCGCGGCTGCGGCGCAGTCGATTTTGCTTTTGTCGGAGACGCTGATTTCCAACGCTTCTGCCGGCGCATCGGCGGTGACGGCAAATCTCTACGGGCTGATCGGCGACCCGACGCGCCGCGAGGATGCCTACACCGCCCTCGACCGGCTGATCGAGCACGACATCTACCTGATGGAGCGCATGTACGAATTGCGCCACCGTAGCGCCCAGGTCAGCCTTTTGATCAACCGGCTGAGCCGGGCTGAATCGAAGGCCGAAATCAATGAGATCAGCGGCATTTTCCAGGACCATGTAAAGGTCATCCGGCGACGCATCCTCAGCATCGACGACCCGGTGCGGCGCAAGCAGGGCGTAGAACTGTTTGGCGCAATCGAGGCGGCAGCGGGCGATGTGCCCGTTTCAGGCTCGATCTTCGGTCGTCGCCAGCGGGTCGTCGATCTCGCCGGCAGCCTCGACGCCATGGCTCAGGCCAACCGCGATCTTGCGGTGACGCAGAACCAGGTTGCCAGGAACATTCTCGACCGTTCCGACGAGTTTGCCAGGACGACGGCCGAACGCGCCGATAACGCGGTCCGTATCGGCGTTGTCGTGCTCGTTGTCACGTTGCTCGTCGCGATCCTGGCTTCGGGCGCAATCGTCTGGTTCTATGTCGAGCGCAATCTCGTCCGCCGTCTCAGCGGGCTGTCACGCGCAATGCAGCGGCTGACAGCGGGCGATCTCGACGTCACGGTCACCGATACGGGCGACGATGAGCTGCGCACCATGGCGGTCGCCGTCAACCAGTTCCGCGACGAGTCGCGACGGCGCCTCGAGCTTGAGCAGGATCGCGAGCGAATTACCGACGAACTCAGGCGCCACCGCGAAGAGCTGCAACAACTGGTCGAAGAACAGACCGAGCAGATCCGGCTGGCCAACAGGCGCCTGCGCCAGGAAGCAGTCGACCATGGCGAGGCAAGAGCCCGCGCCGAGCAGGCGAGCAGCGCCAAGTCGGCCTTCCTGGCCACCATGAGCCATGAAATCCGCACGCCGATGACCGGCATGCTCGGCATGATGCGCCTGCTGGCCGACAGCAAGCTCGGCCCCAAGCAGCGCGAGCATCTGTCGGTGGCGGCCAGCTCCGGCGAAGCACTGCTCGGCATTTTGAACGCCATTCTCGATTACTCGAAGGTCGAGTCGGGCAATGTCGAGATCGAGAAGGTCGATTTCGACCTGTCGAAACTAGTCACGGGGGTGGTCGCCTTCATGCGGCCGATGGCGATCGAAAAAGGCCTCGAGCTGAGGCTGGAAATCGATCCCAAGCTCGGCGCAGCCTTCACGGCTGATGCCGGCAAGATACGTCAGATCCTGTTCAACCTGGTGAGCAACGCGATCAAGTTCACCGAGCATGGCCACGTCCTTGTCGGGGTCAAGGTGGCGGCCAATCGCAAGGAAGCGCAGACGGTGCGCCTCGCCGTCTCGGATACGGGGATCGGCATTTCCCGCGAGCGACAGGAAGACGTCTTCCAGCCCTTCACCCAGATGGACGCCTCGATCACGAGGCGCTTCGGCGGGACGGGGCTTGGGCTTGCTATCAGCCGCGAATTTGCCCGTCTGATGGGGGCGGAGCTTGCGGTCGCCTCGCAGCCCAGATCGGGCAGCACGTTCACGCTCGACATGCCTCTGCGCAAGGCCAAGGCCGCCACCCTGTCAGCGGAAAAGCATCGCCATGCGCGCAAGACGTTGCCGACGGCATGCAAAATCCTCGTCGTCGAGGACGACGATGCGACGCGGCTGGTCTCGACGACGCTGCTGACCCGGGCCGGTCACCATGTGACGGCAGTGAGTTCGGGCTATCTGGCTCTCGAAGCGATCGGCGAGTTCAGACCGGATGTCGTGGTCATGGATGTCAGCCTTCCCGGCATCGACGGCATCGAGACCATGGGCCGCATCCGGACAGAACTGTCGTCGCCGGAATTGCCCGTCATCGCCATGTCCGCGCATGTGTTCAAGACCGACATCGAGCGTTATCTGGACGCCGGTGTCGATGCTTTTGTTGCCAAACCCATCGTGCATGAACATCTGCTCGATGCGGTGGCGTCTCTGGCCGGTCGCACGGTTCCGCCCGCGGGTCCCGATGTGGCCGCCATCGATGTCGCTGCCTGCAAGGCCGACGTGAAGGCGCTTGGTTCGGAGGCCGTATGGCGGCTTCACCGCATTGCCCATGACAGCCTGCCGCGCCGTTTCCAGTCGATGCATGATGCGCTTGCCTTAGGCGATCGCGAGGCTTTGCGCGATCTTGCTCATGCCACGCGCAGCACCGCCGGTTCACTCGGCTTTCCGCGCCTTATGAAGGCGGCGGAAGGGCTGGAGGCCGCTGCCGCGCAATCGCCCGTTGGCGATCTGGGCGGCATGGTCGCAGCCTGCGAAGCGGCCTTTGTCGAGGGCTCGCGGCAATGGGAAGCGATGCTGGAGACTGTTGCTGATCCGGCGCATCAGGCCTGAGGACCTGGGATCAGTTCATTCCCAGGGCGTGCTGAGCGGCGTCCGGGGCGAAGAAGTAGCCCTCGCCATGGGACGTGACGATGATGCGCGGCGTGCGCGGATTGTCCTTGAGCTTCTGCCGCAGACGCCTGACGAGCACGTCGACGGTGCGGTCGCTCGCATCCCATTCGCGCCTGGAAATCTCGTGCAGCAGGCGCTCGCGCGACAGAACTTGCCCCGGATTGGCCGTCAGCACCGCCAGGAGCTTGAACTCGGCACCTGTCAGTTCGACGAAGGTGCCGTCGGATGCCTGCAGTGTGCGGCGCGCCACCTCCAGCGTCCAGCCGTAGAAATGGCGCGTGCCTGATGCCATCGGCGGCAGCCGTCCCTTGCCGACGCGGCGCAGCAGCCCCTTCACCCGGGCCAGCAATTCACGGTGCTCGACCGGCTTGGTGACGTAATCGTCAGCCCCGATCTCTAGCCCGACGATGCGGTCGACGGTATCTGTTCTTCCGGTGACCAGGATGATGCCGACATCGGAGCGTTCGCGCTGTTCGCGGGTGAGCTTGAGACCGTCCTCGCCGGGCAGGTTGATGTCGATCATCAAAAGGTCGGCCGGGTGCCTGCCCATGATGGCGCGCATCTGCTCGCCGTCGCCCGCCTCGCTGACCTTGTAGCCTTCGGCCAGGAAGTAGCCGGCAAGCTTCGCCCGCGTGACCGGGTCGTCTTCGACGATCACGATGTGATGCTGAACCCGCATGCCATCTTATCCTCCCGACTTTTGTTGACATCATTTCACAAGTCGGGCCACGCGGGCAACGGCGGAAGGAGCCAGCGCCGCACTTGTCATAGCGTCGCCGGCTTCTGCCATCACGGCCTGTGATCTGTCACGTCAGCCCTTCTTTGCCGAGAAGCAGGGCAGGACGTCCTCTTCGAAGTAGGGCTCCTGGTTGACCCAGAACATATAGCCGACCTTGAGGAAATCCTGCGCAAAGGCATGGAGGCTTGGCACCAGGTTCAAGCGCTTTGCCACGATGTTGGTCGAGCCTGTTTCGCCGACATAGTTGCCGTCCTGCACGGCAATGCCGAGCGGCACGGTGAACTTGCCTTCATGCATCATCGCCAAAGCATGGTTGAGTTGGCCCTTCTTCTTGTACATGAGATCAGGAGCCCCCATGCCGACGCCGATCTTGTCGCCAAACTCGTAGATCCCGCGCAGATATCCCTTGTCCTCCCACGGTAGCCATTCGCCGGGCATGAAGTTCGCGTAGAGCATGGTCGTCGACGTTGGGAAGGCGGCTTTCATGGCTTGCATGTTGGTTTTGAGCGCTGCCACATATTTGTCCGGGGTAAAGGACGAATCCGTCTCCGGTGTAACGCCGATTGCCGTTTCCTGAAGGTTGATGCCCTCGACAACACCGTCGAACTGCTTGCCGAGCGCTGCAAGCAATGCCGCAAAACGCGCCTGGACCCTGGCGTTCCAGCGCTTGGCAACCCAGCCTTCGACGGCTCCATCGTCGCTACGTTGCGCGGTGACGCCGCCGCCATATTCGTCCTTCACCAGATAGTCGGGCACCGGCTTGTACTCGGGAGAGAACGACGCATCCTGCAACTGGATGAAAAGCCGCTTGCCGTGTTTGGTGAGGTAGTCGATGTCGGACTGGATCAGCGAGAAATCGTATTGTCCCTCAGTCGGCTCAAGCTGGCGCCACACATACATGATCTGCGCACCAGTGAAGCGATTGCTGCTCAGGAAGGCATGGTCGCGGATCGCCTCGCGATCCCGGCTGAAGTAGACGAAATGCTCGATCTTGTCCGCCGGCAGCGGACATGCCGCATCAGTGTATTGCTTGTAGGCGTTCTCGTATCGATTGGCGGGATTGTCCCAGGCCATCGAGGATGTGGCGGCAATCGCGGCGCCAAGCGTCACGACAGCGCCAAGAAGACGTTTCAACTTCATAGGTCTACCCTTGAGTGGATCGGGGCCTGAAGGCCCGCTTGCCCTCAAATGTCTAGTTTGTGGATGAGGCGCTTTCGCCGTCCAAGTGGTGCAACCCGCGTGCAGATACTGTGCAGAGCCTCCGACGGGAGCTAGCCGAACGCGATCTCGAAAACGGCACCGCCCGGAGCAGCAACCGGCGTCAGCCGCGCGCCATAAAGGTCCAGGATGGCCACCACGATGGCCAGGCCAAGGCCCGTCCCGCCGTCTTCCCGGTGCGTGGTGAAGAACGGTTCAGTCAACCGGCCAAGATCGATGTCGGCAAATCCCTCGCCATTGTCTGAAAGTCGAAGTGCCCGGCCATCCCAATTCAGCTCGAGCCTGGTCGCCCCATGATGGCGGGCATTCCCCGCCATGTGCGCCAGTATTGTCTGTCCATGCGCAACCGACAGCGGCAGGATGGCATCCGGGGGAGCCAGGTTGATGTCGAGCCCGGCAATCTCTGGCAACATGTCCTTCGCCCGGCCGGGCTCGCCGCGCGCGCTTTCGCGAGTCCTCGTCATGTCGCGGAGCTGGTGGAGCAGCAGATCCATCCGCTGCCCCTGGGTCTTGATGCTGCTTACGAGGCTTTGTTGTGCTTCATCGGACAGGTGGCCGTCCTCGAGCAACTCGGCAGCACCCATGATCGAGGTCACCGGTGATTTCAGCTCGTGGGTGACGTGGTTGGTGTAGATGCCGATTTCTTTGCTGCGCCGCGACAGCGTGCCAGCCATGGTGATGACAGCCTCGCCAAGTTCGGCAATCTCCCGCATGCCGTAGTGGCCGAGCGGAGCAAGCTCGGAATGGCCGCCATCGGCGACCATTCTTGACTGGTCGCGCAGGGCGCGGATCGGCCGGAGCATCGTCCGCACCAGCAACGTTCCGACGACAGCGGCGCTCAACAGCGTCACGGCCGCCAGGACAATCAAGGCGATGCGCTCTCCGGCGAAATACTCCGACAACCTGGGAGCGGTCCTGGACAAATAGACCGCGCCGATGACCCTGTTGTGGCTGATGACGGGATAGGCAACCATCACCCTGAAGCCCGTCCCGCCGCCAAGCACAGCCAGGCGAAACCGCGAGCCCGCGTCGCTCCGCCAGCGCAGGGCAGCGCCGACATCGCCTTGCAGCGCCTGTCGAACTTCCGGCACCGTGGCAAAGCTCGCAGGCGCGGGCGCGAGCATGTCAATGCCTTGATGGTCCAGGAAAACGACCGTCGAAAGCGTCGTCCGGCTGGCGTTGTCGGCCAAGGCACCCAGCTCAGGCGCAATCCTGAGATATCGCGGGTCGAGTTGCTCCGTGGTGGGCACGGCATCTGGACGGACAGGCTCGACCACATCCTGACGAAGGTTCAGGAGCGGTTGAAAGGTTCGTGACCTGGCGCTCCAGAATATGCGCTTGGGCGGCGGCAGATAGTATCCTGGTATGAGCGCTTCGCCTTCAGGCGAAGCGGCCTCGAAAGCGACGACATAGGCGCCGGCATAGATGGCCGCTTGCTTGATGAGCGACGCCTCCGTCTCATTGACCAGCCGGTTTGTTCCGATCTGCAACGCCAGCGTCGTCGCGATCGGCACCGCAAGCAGGCTTGCACAGACGATCGACACGACCTGTGGCATGGATGGCCGCCATTTGCGTGCTATCCTGCTCACGCTGCGCCGGGCCCGGCAACGCAATTGCCAAGCCGCAGGCCCACGCCTCTTACGGTCTCGATCACATCGGAATAACCAAGGAGCTCGGCCTTGGCGCGGATGTTGCGCACATGGCTGTCCACCGTGCGTCCTGACAAGGTGTTGTTCCCGCCATAAGCCTTGTCGATCATGGTTCCACGGCCGACGACGATCCCGGGTTGCGCCGACAGGATTTCCAGAACCGAAAACTCCGTTGCCGTCAGCGGCAGATCCTTGCCGGCAAGAGAGCAGATGTGGCGTCCGCTATCGAGGCTTAGGTCGCCGTGCCTCACGATGCCGCCTGCCTGCTTGCCTCTTGCCAGTATGGCCTTGATCCGCAGCAGCAATTCTCGCGGCGAAAACGGCTTGCTGACATAGTCGTCCGCCCCAAGCTCGAATCCGACGATCCGGTCGACTTCGTCGTCATGCGCTGTCAGGAAGACGATTGGAACATGTGAGTTTGCGCGGATGGCCTTGCAGCATTCGATGCCTCCCATGACAGGCATTCCAATATCGAGCACCACCAGGTCGGCGTGGTGTCGTTGTAACTGCTCCAGGGCCAGGCGCCCATTGGCAGCCTGCTGGACGTGCATGCCCGCTCTTTCCAGCGCAATGCCGATCACGTTGCGGATGTCCGGGTCGTCATCAACAACGAGAATGTTGGGGTTCATAGAGCGATCACCAAGAAGACATGCCTGTAGATGGCCGAGATCAGCTTCTTGTATCGAAGCGTGCGGTTGCAAGCCAAGGACTGTCCGGCAGTCTCGAATATAAAAATGCGAAGATGATGGCGCTTCCGCGCTGGTCCTAGCCCTCGGCTGGAAAAATGGTCTGGGGGCTTCGTCGCATGACCTGACCCGGCTCTTTGTTAACATTATTTCACAAGTCGGCTCACGACTTTTACACCCCGGGCGACACCGGTTCACTTCTCGCCGCTATCTTGCGGGAATGGAGCGGAAACGACCCGGCACGAAGAGGCCAGCACCCCGCCTTCCATGGGAACAATCGCAACACACAGGAACGGGAGGTTCAATGACGAATTTCACCAAGTCCGCAACTATGGCCACGATGATGGCTTTTGCGGCAGGCACAGCATTCGCCCAGGATTCCACCGACGTCATCAAGATCCCGACCCACAACTGGTCGAGCCAGATCGTCGGTGCCCATATCGTCGGCAAGCTGCTCGAGAAGGGTGGCGCCAAGGTCGAATACGTCTCCGCCGACAGCCAGGTCGTCTACACCGCGCTCTGCGAAGGCGATGTCAGCCTCGTGCACGAAGTCTGGGAAGGCGCCTTCGGCGTCGCGTTCCAGAAGGTCGTCAAGGAAGGCTGCGTCATCGATGCCGCCACCCATGACGCCAAGACGCGCGAGGAATGGTGGTACCCGACCTATGTCGAGGAAGTGTGCCCCGGCCTGCCGGCATGGGAGGCACTGAACGCCTGCGCCGACAAGTTCGCGACCGCCGAAACCGCGCCCAAGGGCCGGTTCCTCGGTGGCCCCGTCGACTGGCTCAAGCATGACGCCGAACGTGTCGAGGCACTCGGCATGAACTTCGAGGTCGTCAATGCAGGGTCGTCGGCGGCGCTGTGGGCTGAACTCGACTCGGCGGTCAAGCGCAAGGAGCCGATCGTCCTGTTCAACTGGACGCCGAACTTCGTCGAAGCGCTCTACGACGGCAAGTTCGTCGAGTTCCCGGCCTATGATCCCAAGTGCAAGGACGATCCGTCCTGGGGTTCCAACAAGGAGCTGAGCTACGATTGCGGCAACCCGAAGGACGGCTACCTGAAGATCGCCGCCTGGAAGGAATTCCCGACCAAGTGGCCCAAGGCCTACGCCATTCTGCAGAAGATCAACTTCTCCAACATGGACATCGCCGTGCAGGCGAAGCTCGCCGACATCGACAACATGGAGCCCGAGGCGGCGGCCGACAAATGGCTGGCCGACAACGAGGCACGCTGGAAGGCCTGGCTGGGTTCGGCCAGCTGATCCCGCATCCATCCGTCCTGTCATGGCGTCGTGACGCCCGCGCAAATGCGGGCGCCACCTTGCCGCGCATACCCATCGGCCCCTGGCGAGAGGCAGCACCGACATGTCCGAAGCGAAAATCGCATGCCGCAACCTGTGGAAGCTCTATGGCTCCGATCCTGCCGGCTTCCTGCGCCGCCAGGCCGACACGCCGTCGGTCGAAGCCATCCGCGGCGAAGGTTACATCCCTGCAGTCCGCGACGTCTCATTCGAGGTGATGCCTGGCGAGATTCTTGTCGTCATGGGCCTTTCGGGCTCCGGCAAGTCGACGCTGCTGCGCTGCCTTGCCCGCCTGATCGAGCCAACTTCAGGCGAAGTCATGTTCGAAGGCCAGGACATCCTGGCCGCGTCCGAGCGTGAGCTGATTGACCTCAGGCGCCACAAGATGGGTATGGTCTTCCAGCATTTCGCCCTGCTGCCGCATCGCACCGTGCTCGACAATGTCGCCTTTCCCCTGCAGGTCCGCGGTACGGACCGGCAGAAGCGCGAGGCCCGCGCCCGCGAGGTCATCGAGCTGGTCGGGCTGAAGGGTCGCGAGGGCTACTATCCGCGCGAGCTTTCCGGCGGCCAGCAGCAGCGTGTCGGCATCGCCCGCTCGCTTGCCGTCGGCCCCGACGTCTGGTTCCTCGACGAGCCGTTCTCGGCGCTCGACCCGCTCATCCGCCGCGAGATGCAGGACGAGTTCCTGCGCCTGCAGAAGGTGCTCAACAAGACCATCGTCTTCATCACCCATGATTTCGACGAGGCGATCCGCGTCGCCGACCGCATCGCCATCATGAAGGATGGTGTCGTCGAACAGCTTGGCACCGCGGAAGAGCTGGTCACCTGCCCGGCCACGCCTTACGTCGCCGAATTCACGCGCAACGTTCCCCACGACCGCCTGTTGTCGGTGCGGTCGGTCATGGCACCTGCGTCGTCCCGCACGCCCGATGGGGCGGCAGTTCAAGCCCAGGCGCTTCTGGCCGACGTCGCCCGCCAGGTGCTGTGCTCCGAGCGCCCGGTCGACGTCATCGACGATGAAGGTGCGCTGGTAGGTTCGCTCAGCCGGGACAGCCTGATCGACGCTCTCTACGGCAAGGAGCAGTGCGCATGAGCGCGGCGGCTTTGTCCCGACCGGTGGAGGTCGAGCCGCGCAAGCCGTTGGCCACTCTAACCAAGCCGCTGCTCGTGGTTCTGCCCTTCGTCGTGCTGCTGCTGGTCGCCTCGCGGCTGCCTGGCTGGGCTGTGCAGGTGCCCAAGGGTTGGACGATCCCCTTTGTCGACTGGGCCAATACGCTGATCGGGCATCTCCGTGACGACGCCATCTTTGGGCTGTTCTCGTTCAGGGACCTGACGCGCGGCGTAGCCGAACTGATCACCTGGCCGCTGGCCTTCGTCGAAGGCATCTTCGTCTCGGGCTTTCCGAAGATCGGCGTCGCGGCCTTGCCATGGGTCATGATCTCAGGCTTGGCCGGCGTGTTGGGCTGCTACCTCAGGGACTGGCGGCTTGGCGCACTGGCGGCGATCTGCGTCGCTTATATGGCGATCTTCGGCAAGTGGGAGCTGTCGATGATCACCTTGTCGGTGGTGCTGGTCGCGGCCCCCATAGCCGGTCTCATCGGTTTCGGCATCGGCATTCTCGCAGTGAAGAAACAGTGGTTCGAAGCGCTCATCGTGCCGCTGCTCAACGTGCTGCAGTCGTTGCCGCATTTTTCCTACCTGATCCCCATCGCCGTGTTCATCGGGGTCGGCCACAAGGCCGGTGCGATCGCCACCGTCATCTTCGCAATCCCGCCTATGGCCCGGCTTACCATCCTTGGGCTGAAAGGCGTCGCCGAAGAGGTGCGTGAGGCGGGCAAGATGGCCGGCTGCACCCGCTTCCAGACCTTGTGGCTGGTCGAGATACCGTCGGCCCGCCAGTCGCTGCTGGTCGGCGTCAACCAGGTCATCATGCAGTGTCTTGCCATGGTGGTCATTGCCTCCTTCGTCGGTGCGCGCGGTCTCGGACACGATCTCCTGTTCAGGCTGCAGGCATTGAAGATAGGGCAGGCGCTGGAAAGCGGCGTGGCGATCGTCCTGATGGCAATCACGCTCGACCAGCTGAGCCGTGCGGCCGCCTACAAACAACCCTCGCATGTGGCGCCCGACGCCACCTTCCTGCAACGCTTTCCATTTCTCAGCGCCACGGCGCTGGTCGTTGTCGGTTCGCTCGTGCTGGCGCAGCTGACGCCCTATGCACAGGCCTGGCCGTCAAACCTTGCTCTCAGCACAGCACCCTTCTGGGACGCGCTGGTCGACTGGGTCACGGTCACGCTCTACGACCCGCTGCAATATCTGCGCAATGCCATGCTGCTCTATGTATTGATCCCCGTGCGCGACCTGTTTCAGAGCATTCCCTGGACGGCGATGGTCGCGCTGGTCGCGGCCGCCGGCTGGTCGCTGGGGGGGCTGCGCCTGGCGCTCGTCGTCGCAGGCTTCGTTCTGTTCATCGCCTTCGCCGGCTACTGGGAGCGGTCGCTGATAACAGCCTACATGGTGACGGTGGCCGTGCTGATCTGCATCCTGATCGGCCTGCCGATCGGCATCTGGGCATCGCACAGCGAGCGCCGTACCGGCATCGTCAAGCTTTTGTGCGACACCTTCCAGACCTTTCCATCCTTCATCTACCTGATCCCTGTGATCATGCTGTTCAAGGTCGGCGACGTCGCCGCGATCTCGGCGATCATCATCTATGCCATGATCCCGATCGTGCGTTACACCATCTTCGGCCTGCGCAACGTGCCCGAGGATATCGTCGAAGCCGGCATCACGTCGGGCTGCACCCGGCGCCAACTGCTGTGGAACATCCGCATGCCGCTCGCCTTCCCGGAGATCATGCTCGGCATCAACCAGACGATCATGTTCGCTCTGTTCATGGTCATCATCGCGGCCTTCATCGGCACCAAGGACATCGGCCAGGAAATTTTCCGGGCGCTGACCTTCAATGATGCCGGCAAGGGCCTTGTGCTCGGCCTCTGCGTGGCCTTCATGGGACTCACCGCAGACCAGCTAATCACGGCCTGGGCAGCCAGGCGGAAAAGTCGGCTCGGTCTGGCTTAGCGCAAGGTTCTTTTGGCTAGCCGGTAGGCAGAGCTGGCTGCCTGCCGTTCAGCTCTTCCAGAACGTGCGCAGCGTTTCCGGCGTGTGCATGTTGGCGTAGAGGTAGTGCCAGAATTCGGGACGGCGCTCGCGCTCAACTGACTTCCAGACGTCATACACTGCGGTTTCGCCGCACCAATAGGCGTAGACGAACGGCGCCCGCAGGCCGTGGTTGAGGAAGGAGAGCCGCCCTCGGACGGTGGCCTCGGTCTGGAACCCGGCCTCCGCAATGACAGGCACGATCTCGTCGAGCGTCTTGTTCATGTGGTGCAGCATCCAGGCAGCATTGCAGCGCAGGGCGCTTCGCAGTCGTTGCAGCGTTACGGCCAGCTCGTCATCAGGCGTGTCGACCCAGTTGAGGAAAAACAGGCCATTGTCGGCAATGCCCTCGAACAGGGCGCTGCTGGCCGAACTGGTCACCACCTGGGCGCCGTCGAGCGGCATCCGCCCTTCGGCGACGTATCGCTGGCGCAGGGCAAGATGGACGAGGTGTCCGGGGAAGGCTTCGTGGCAGGCCAGATGCTTGAGGGCGTATCGCGTGTATGGAAAGTCCAGGTTGAGCAGCAGCCGACGCGCCGGGTAGTCGCAATAGGCCGAGAACGGGACTGATTGGACCGCGACCGGTTCGAGCCATTCCTGCTGCATGTCATACATCAGGGCGCTGGTTCGGCTGCGCGCCTCTTCGCCATAGCCGCGCAAGACCTGCAGGACGCCGTCAGGAGAAACCCTGTTGTCTTCTTCCCAGCGCCCCAGATCTTCCGCCAGCGACGAGCCGACGTAACCAAGCTCGTCCAGCTTTTCCCGGATCGTTCGAACATAGCCGTCGAGCACCGACTGCGGCACCATCTGCGTGTCGACGCGAAGCTGGCGCCGCAGGCGTTCGGCGAAGGAAATCTCCTTCTCCTCAAAGGTGGTCACCAGCGCCAACAGCGAGTCGATCATCTCCGCGAGGTAGGCCCGGCGCAGTTCGCTTTCAGCTTCACCAGGCAGGCGAAGGGCGAGGTCATGGAGTGCCTGGGCAGCCTCTGCGTAGCTGCGCAACGACAAGGGCTCGACGTTTGCCACGGCGACAGGAATGAGGCCTTCCTTGTTCAGGAAACCGTCGCCGCGCGGCGTTGTCCTGTACAGCCGGTCGACGCCGGCGGTAATCGCGGCAAGTTCATGTCCCAACAGCATCACATTCCTCACAAATCCGAAGCCCTGCGGGCTCGCAGCGGTGGCAGCTCGATCAGAGCCGGTTCTTGACCAGGCGTCCGTTGGCCATGATGGCGCTCATATGCGCGCCGTCGCCCTGGAGCAGCCCGATATCGGCCAGCGGGTCGCCATCAATGACGAGCAGGTCGGCATAAGAGCCTGGAGCGATCACGCCGGCCTTGCCGGTCAGGCGGCACAATTCCGCACCGACGACGGTCGCCGAACGGATGATCTCCGCAGGCGAGAGAACCTTGGCGAGAAGCTCGAACTCCATGCAGTAATACTTGCGCAACTGGCCGAGCAGGTCGGAACCGAAGGCCATTGGCAGTCCCGCATCGCGCATGATTTCGAGCGAACGCAGCCCGCCTTGGCGCACGATCTCGATCTTGGCGAATTCGTCGGCACCCAGGCCCAACTCTTCGCCATCGAGGGCGAGCGCGTCATAGGCAACCAGCGTGGGCACAGCGATGCAGCCTTTTTCGGCAGCCAGTCGGGCGGTATCCGCGGTGATCAGGTTGCAGTGCTCGAGCGAATGGACGCCGAGCTCGACGACGCGGCGGATGGCGGCGTCGGTGTAGACATGGGCCGATACGTAGAGCCCGGCATTGTCGGCTTCTTCGACGATTGCCTCCAGTTCGGCACGCGAGAACTGCAGCGAGTGGATCGGGTCGTTGGGTGAGGAAACCCCGCCATTGGCCATGACCTTGATGAAGCGGGCGCCGCTCTTGATCATCTCTCTTGAGACGCGGCGCACATCGTCCACGCCGTCGACGATGATGCCCATCGAGCCCAGGCGGTCGGACATGATGCCGGGACGGTCGTCGGTGCGTTGGCGCAGGTCGCAATGGCCGCCTGTCGTCGACAGCCCCTTGCCGCAGATGACAAGCCGCGGCCCGTCGATCAATCCTTCTTCCACGGCGCGCACCAGTCCGTGATCGGCGCCGCCGAGATCGCGGATCGTGGTGAACCCGCGCATGAGTGTTTCGGTCATCACTCGTGCCGAACGCAATGCCGCGAGCGATGACGGCGCGATGGCGTTTGACCAGAGATCAAGAGATTCCGCCACGACATGCATGTGGCAGTCGATCATTCCCGGCATCAGCGTGCGGCCGCCGAGTTCTATCTCCTGCGCGTCGGAAGGGGCGGCGATTGAGGGCGCGACCTCAAGGATATTGCCGCCGCCCACCAGCACCGCAAGTCCGTCGAGAAGTTTGCCGTCGACGGCGTCGAGAACCTTGCCGCCGGTGAAGAGATAGGTCTGGGTCATGGATGTCGTTCCGGCAGTTTGGATCAGCGGTGGTGGCAAGCCAGCATGCGACCGTCATCGCGCATGCCGAGCTGTGGTTCGGTCGTGCGGCAAACCTCCGATGCCAGCGGGCAGCGCGTATGGAAGGCGCAGCCGGAAGGTTTGTTGGTGGCACTAGGAATGTCGTCGTTCGACGCCTTGAATTGATGGCGCTTGCGCGGGTCGAGCGACGGTGCCGAGCGAATGAGAAGCTCGGTGTAGGGGTGCGTCGGATTGGCAAAGATCGCGGCCTTGTCGGCGATCTCGACGATCTTGCCGAGATACATCACCGCGACGCGATGGGAGAGGTATTCGACGACGCCGAGATCGTGGGAGATGAACAGGAAGGAGATGCCGAGGTCGCGTTGCAGATCGGACAACAGGTTGAGGATCTGCGCCTGGACCGACACGTCGAGCGCCGAAACCGGCTCGTCACAGACGATGACGTCGGGGTTGAGAGCAAGTGCACGTGCGATGCCGATACGCTGGCGCTGGCCACCGGAGAACTGATGCGCGAAGTTGCCGGCCTGATCGGGACGCAGGCCAACCCGTTCCATGAGTTCGACAACACGCGCTGCGCGCTCCGAGGGCGTTCCGACCTGGTGGATATCGAGCGGCGCGCGGATGATGTCTCGCACGCGATGACGCGGATTGAGTGACGAGAACGGATCCTGGAAGATGATCTGTACCCGCTTGCGGTAGGATTTGAGCGCGGCGCCGCGGAAGCCGCTGACCGTCTGGCCATCGAATTCGACCTTGCCGCCGGTGGATTTTTGCAGCCCCATCAAGGCAAGGCCGGTGGTGGACTTGCCGCAGCCTGACTCGCCGACAAGGCTCAGCGTCTCGCCACGGCGAAGTGAAAAACTGACGCCATCGACCGCGCGGACAGCGCCGACGACGCGGCTGAACACACCGCCACGGATGGGGAAATGCACCTTCAGATCACTGACTGCCAGCAGCGGTGCGGATGTTTCAGCCATTGGCATGAGCGACCTCCCAGCAGGCGGCAAAGTGGCCTGGCTGCTTTTCTTCGAATTCCGGCCGCTGCTGATGACAGCGCTCTGTGGCCTTGGGGCATCGTGGAGAGAAGGCGCAGCCGGAAGGCAGATCCCAGAGCGGCGGCACGGTGCCTGTTATGTCGACCAGGCGATCGCCGACGGCAGCGCCGGCGTGCGACCGCGGAATGGCGCCAAGCAGGCCGAGCGTGTAGGGATGCATGGGGTTGTCGAAGAGGTCGGTGGCCGACGCCTCCTCGATCCGGCGGCCGGCATACATGACGACGACGCGATCGGCGACTTCGGCAACGACGCCGAGATCATGGGTGATCATCACCAGAGCCGTGCCCAGCCGCTTCTGAAGGTCCGAGATGAGCCCCAGGATCTGGGCCTGGATGGTCACGTCGAGGGCCGTGGTCGGCTCGTCAGCCACGAGAATGCGTGGCTCGCAGACCAGCGCAAGTGCAATCATGGCGCGCTGGCGCATGCCGCCGGACAATTCGTGCGGATACTGACGGGCACGGCGTTCCGGATCGGGCATCTGCACCAGGCGAAGCGCTTCGATGGCGCGCTCGAAAGCCGCGCGCCGTCCGAGATTGCGGTGCTGGCGAACCGCTTCGGCAATCTGCTCGCCGACAGTCAGCACAGGATTGAGCGCCGTCAACGGCTCCTGGAAAATCATCGCGATCTTTTCGCCGCGATAGTCCTCGACGGTTCGCCGATCGAGCGCGAGCAGGTCCGCCCCGTCGATCACGATGCTGCCGCCGGTCACGCGTGCCGCTTCCGGAAGCAGACGCAGCAATGACAGCGCCGTCATCGACTTGCCGCAGCCGGACTCTCCCACGATGCAGACCGTCTCACCCGGCGCGACCGACAGCGCCATGTCGGAGACAACAGCAAACGAGCCTTGGCTGGTTCGAATGCTGATCTCAAGGTCGCGCACGGTAAGCACCGGGCGCGCCAGCACCGTGGATGCTGGCTGGGGACTGATGGCGGACGTGTGGCTCATCTTGCTCCGTTCCTTGCTGGTGAAGCGGGGAGGGCCCGACGGCGCTCCCCGCTTTCGAGGTCTTCGCCGGTCAGTCGGTCGCACCTTCCAGATTGCCGACCATGAAGCCGTAATCGCCGGACTCGACCAGATTGCGCGACAGGTGCGAGAGGATCATGACGCCGTTGTCGTAAGGCGACGGGATCTCTTCCAGCGTCTGGAACGTGTAGGGGCTGACGACGCGGCCGAGCAACTCGCCCTTCTTGATCGTTTCGCCGAGTGCCGGCGACAGGGGCTCGAGCCATCCTGCCTGGGTGGGGCGGATGCCGGCGATCTCGTTGACGACAATCTGCTTGGGCGCAGGCCTGACGTCGCCCGGGATGACACCCTTGTGGCGCAGCATGTTCAGCACGCCGTCGACGGTGCGCTTCACATACGGGGTCTGGTCGACGATGCCGCCGCCGAGCTCGACGACGACAGAAGAAATGCCGCGCTGGTCGATGGTCACGGCCTTGGTCGTGCCGTCGAAGGACGTGCCTTCCTTGGACTCGGTCGGGCGATAGAGGACCTTGGAGCCGAACGAGCGCGACAGGGCCTCGTCATTGAGAATGTAGATGTAGTCGACGGTCGGCCGGTCGGTGCCGGAATGAAGGTCGATGTGGAGGTCGATCTTCTCAAGGAAATGCTCGCTGATGGCCTTGGCCAGCTGCTGCGTGTAGGTGCCGCGCGCGTTGCCGGGAAATTCGCGGTTGAGGTTGAGCTCGTCCAGCGGCGTGAAGCGACGGTTGAGAGCCATGGCGCGGGCATTGGCAACGGGCAGCATGAGGATCCTGCCCTTCAGCGGCGTGTCGACGAGGATCCTGAACAGTTCCAGTATTGCCTGCGAGCCGGCGTTTTCGTTGCCGTGAATGGACGCCGACAGGCCGACGGTGGGGCCGTCCTGCTCGCCGACCAGCTCCTGCATGTAGAGCGCTGCATCGGAGCCGTCGGCGTGGGTGGTGAACTTGTGCACCACGGTGTTGATCTTGTTAGCCATAAGCACTTTCCTTGGTTTTTGCTGCGGTCGGGACTTCAGGATTTGCCGCCGCGGGAGAGTTGGCGAGGATCAAGGACATCCCTGAGACCATCGCCGAGGAGGTTGAAGCCGAGCACGGTGACCATGATGGTCGCGCCCGAAATGATGGAGAGCCATGGCTCGTCGCGGATGAACTTGGTGCCGTAGGCAAGCGTCCAGCCCCAGGTCGGTGTGGGGGGCGGGAGGCCGAAGCCGAGGAAGCTGAGCGCGGATTCGGCGATGATCGCGGTTCCGAGCCCCAGCGATGCCAGCACGATGATGGGGCCGATCGCGTTTGGAAGGATTTCCTTGAACAGGATGCGGCTTGGCCGTGCGCCGAGTGCGCGCGCCGCCTGAACATAATTCTGCTCGCGCAGGACAAGCGTGGTGGCGCGAACGACGCGTGCATATTCGGTCCACGCAACCACGATCAGCGCGAGCGCGACGTTGATGACGCCCGGCCCGAGGATTGCGACGATGGCGAGCGCCAGCACGATCGCCGGGACGCCGAGGAAGATGTCTGTGATGCGCATCAGCACAAGGTCGACCCAGCCGCCGAAATAACCGGCCACAAGCCCGACGATCGTGCCGAGGATGGCAGAACATGTTACGGCGATGATGGCGATGGTCAGCGAGACGCGGGCGCCCCAGACCAGGCGAGACCAGAGGTCGCGGCCGAAATTGTCGGTTCCCAGCAGGTGCTGGATTGACGGTCCGGCAAAGCGGTTGCGCATGTCCATCTGCTCGACGCCATGGGTGGCGACAGCAGGGGCGAAGATCGCAAGCAGGATGATCGTCACGGTGATGGCCGCGCCGACCACCAGGGACGTGTTGCTAAGGGCCTTTGGCAGCTTCATCGGATCAACCCAGGCGAATGCGCGGATCGACCGCGGCGTAAAGGAGGTCGACGACCAGATTGACCAGCGCGAAGATGATGGCGAAGGTCAGCACGATGCCCTGGATGAGCGGGAGATCGCGTTGCGAGATCGCCGAAATGGTCAGCTGGCCGAGGCCCGGCCAGGCAAAGATCGTTTCCGTCAGCACGGCGCCGCCGAGCAGGGCGCCGAAGCGCAGCCCGATGACGCTGAGGACCGGCAACAAGGCGTTGCGCAGGGCGTGCCGGACGATGACGCGCGGCCGCCGAAGCCCCTTGGCATAGGCGGTGCGGATGAAGTCCTCGCGCAGGATTTCGAGCATCGATGTCCTGACGAGCCGCGAAATGATCGCTGCGGAATTGACCGCAAGCGCAAATGCCGGCAGCGCAATGTGCGACAGCGATTTGACGAGCACCTCCGGCCTGCCCGAGAAGGCGGCAGCGAGAGCGTCGAGCAACGGTTCGCCACGGCCGATGGCCGGCAGCCAGCCGAGATTGACGGCAAACAGCAGCATCAGCAGCAGGCCGAGCCAGTAGACCGGCATCGAAACGCCGAGCTGGGCGAGCAGCATCGTCGCCGTGTCGATGATCGAACCCTGCCAGATCGCGGAGATGACACCGAGCACCAGCCCGATGATTGTCGCCAGCAGCAGGGAGACCACAGCCAGCTCGATCGTCGCCGCCAGCCGGCCGGCGATGATCGTGGACACGGCCTCGTTCTGGAAGATGGACTGACCCATGTCGCCATGCGCAAGCGCCGCGAAATAGTCCCACAGCCTGATGTACCACGGGTCGTCGAGGCCGAGATTGGCGCGCAGCGTGGCAATGGCTTCCGGCGTTGCTTCCTGTCCAAGCAGAACCGAGGCAGGATCGCCGGGGATGATGAGCAACAGGGCGAAGGTTACCACCACCATGCCGATGGCAAGCGGTATCAACAGCAGCAGCCGGCGTATGATGTAGGCAATCATGGTGTCGGTCCTTTTGTCCGGCGCCGGAAAGGCGTTGTTCCGGTCAGACGTCAATGGTCGTGGCTGTCCGGTTGTGGCCAGCCAGAGACCGGCAAGCCCGCTTGATCGGACTGGCAGTCAGTCCGGGCAAAAGTCCGTCGCCGCCATTTGCAGCACGGATTCGCGGCGTTGCCCTTCGCTGCGGTCGATCGCCGGCCAGCGCAGACGCGCTGGCCGGCGATCGGGCTCAGTCGGCAAGGCCGATCAGTCCGCGCAGATAGCCACGCGGCGTTGCCTGTACCTCGGTCGGCATCTTCTTCTGGTAGAACATCTGGTAGCCCTGATCGGAGACCACGAAGTAGGGCAGGTCCTTGGCCAGGATCGTCGCCGCCTTCTGGTAGGCTTCGATCCGCTTGGCCTGGTCCAGCGTCGAACGCCCGGCGTTCAGGAGCGTGTCCACCTCGGGGTTGGAATAGCCGCCCCAGTTGGTCGGCCCGCCAGTGGTGAACTGGGCATACATCAGCCGATCAGGATCGACGATGTTCAGCCAGCCGAGCAGGGCGATCTGGTGCTTGCCCTGCTGTACGTAGTTGGTCGAGAAGCTGGGCCAGTCGGAGATCTGCGCCTTGGCTTCGACGCCGGCCTGCTGGAACACCGCCTGCATGAACTCGAGCGTCTGGACGCGATTGGGGTCTTCACTGTGCGTGGCCAGGGTCACCGTCAACGGCTTGCCGTCCTTGTCCAGGATGCCGTCGCCATTGCTGTCTTTCCAGCCGAGTTCGTTGAGCAGCTTGACCGCGCCTTCGACATTGAAGGTCGGTTGCTTGATCTCGGCCGAGTAGGCCCATGACGCCGGCAGGATCAGCGACGAGGCAACCTGGTCGACGCCTTGGTAGATGTCGTTGACGATCGTCTGCTGGTCGACCAGCATTGACAGTGCCTGCCTCATCTTCGGCTCGGCCAGCAGCGGGTCCTTGGTGTTGAAGTTGAGGTAGGTAACGCCCAGTCCTGCCATCTTGATGTTGCCGAAGCGGTCGTCACCGGCCAGGCGGGTGATGTCCTGTGGCGACAGCGGCGACTGGATCACATCGAGATCGCCGGCCTCGAAAGCCTGTGCGCGGGCCGAGTTGTCGCCGATGATCTTCAGCGTCACCTTGTCGACCGTCGGCGCGCCACGCCAGTAGTTGGCATTGGCCTCGAGCACGATCTCACTGCCGCGGTTCCAGCTTGTCAGCTTCATCGGACCGGCGCCAACGGGCTTGGTCGAGATGTCCTGGCCGCTTTCGGCAGCTTTCTTCGAGACGATGCCGACGTCGAGATAGGTCAGCAGCGGCGCATAGGGGGCCGACAGCTCGAACTTGACCGTCTGGGCGTCGACAGCGGTAACCGCCTTGACCGGGGTGAATAGTGCGCGGATCGGCGAGCTGAAGTCGGGCTTCAGCAAGGTCGTGTAGGTGAACACCACATCGTCGGCTGTCAGCGGCGAGCCGTCGGAGAACTTGAGATCAGGGCGCAGCTTGAAGATGAAGGTCTGCGGATCGGGCGTCTCCCAGCTTTCGGCCAGGTCGGGAACCGGCTCCAGCTTGGGCGTGATGTGGACCAGGCCGGCATAGACGAGATCGGCAGCGCGATAGGCTGTCGAGTCGCGAGCCAGTCGCGGATCGAGCGTGCCGGCGTCAACGTCGGTTCCCACCACCAGTGTGCCGGCAGCGAAGGCCGAGCCGGCACCGATTGAAAGTGCAGCTATCGTCAGGCCGATGGCGCTGACAGTCGACAGAAAAGTTCTCATTCCCCAACCTTGTTGTTTTGCGTTTGGATTTTGCTCACTTGCCGGAGGGCTCGGCCGAGCCGTCGTTGCCGGCAACTTTTGCCTGTCTCAGCTCGCTCAGATACGGAACGAGCAGGTTCTCGACCGACGCGGGATCGGGCGCATGACGATATTCGAAACACGGGATGCCGGGCCGCACGAGTTCGGCGACATGGTCGGCACCGGTTGCGTAGATGACTGCATCCGAGCCGGCGATGATCTCGCGGACATCGGGGGCGGCAGACCAGGTCACCTTGATCTCGGAGACGTGCGGGGCGTATTCGCGCACGCTCGGCCGCATGACGGCAATGTAGTCCTGCAGCTGGGCGATCGCTGCGACGCGAGAGCGCGGGTCGAGCAGCGCCAGCGCCTGCCGCGTCTGGCCCGACGGGATGAAGCGCAGTGCCAGGATGTTGGCCTCAGGCACGATCTCGCGCAGCTCAAGCTCACGGTTGAGGAAGGTCAGCACCAGGTCGGCTTCGAGGCAGGCTTGTCGCGACGCTTCGTCGGCGCGCAGCCCGTCCATGGTCAGAAGCGAAATCGTATCGCCCGAAGCAAACACCGGCCGGATCTGCTCGATGTAGTCATAGCCGGGGCCCTCGAACATCGCCACGAAGACGACATTGAGGCCGGCCTTGGGCCTGCGCAGTTGCGACTGGGCGTTGAGCATCGACACCAGCGTCGCTGTCGGCACGCCGAGCCGCTCGGCTTTGCCAAGCAACACCTCTATGTCGATGCGCAGGGCCGATGCCGGCGCCGTGTCGGCCACGATGTTGTAGGTCTTGTGCGCAACGAAGGCGCCGAGCCCCTGGCGCATCTCGATGAGGCCCGCATCGCGCAGGCGCTGGTAGACCGCCGCGACCGTCATCGGCGCGATGCCGAGATCGGAAGCCAACTGGCGGACCGACTGCAGCTTGGTGCCGTGGGGCAGGTCTCCGAACGACAGCGCATAGTTCAGCAGGCCATGAAGCTGCGTCCCGACGGGGACGGGCAGGGACTTGTCGATACTGGACGCGTCGATGCTGAACACGTGTACTATCCAATTGATACACTGAACGATAACACCGAGATCGTGCTGCGCAAGATGCTAATTTGCGAATGCGCTGATTTTTTTGAATCTGCCGAAAACCTATTGATCTCAGATATTTCGTAGCCATAAAGAGATCTCAGATGGCAATAATCGTAAAAATCAGACCCGGGCGATCGGCTGGAAAGGTGTACTAATGCAATATGTCAATCTCGGCCGTTCCGGCTTGAAAATCTCGCGGATCGCACTGGGCTGCATGTCGTTCGGTTCGTCCAAATGGGCGCCTTGGGTGCTCGACGAAGAGGCGTCGGCGCCGATCATCTCGAAGGCGGTCGAGCACGGCATCAATTTCTTCGACATGGCCGACATGTATTCGGCCGGCGCCTGCGAGGAGGTCGTTGCCAAGGTGCTCAAGCCGCTGGTGCCCCGACACAAGCTGGTGCTTGCGACCAAGCTCTACAATCCGATGAGCGCGGATCCGAATGACCGTGGCCTGTCGCGCAAGCATGTATTCGAGGCGGTCGATGCCAGCCTGAAGCGACTGGGCACCGACTATATCGACCTCTATCAGCTGCATCGCTTCGACTATGAGACGCCGCTCGAGGAAACGCTGGATGCGCTCGACGACGTCGTCCGCGCCGGCAAGGTCCGTTATCTCGGTGCGTCGTCGATGCACGCCTGGCAGTTCATGAAGGCCATTGGCCTGCAGCGCCAGCACGGCTGGGCCCCGTTCGTGTCGATGCAGCCGCACTACAATTTGATTTACCGCGAGGAAGAGCGCGAGATGCTGCCGCTCTGCCGTTCGGAAGGCGTCGGCGTCATTCCGTGGAGCCCGCTGGCGCGCGGTCTGCTGGCCGGCCGTCGCACCGGCGATGAAGCGGCCACCGTCCGCGCGAAGACCGATGCCACGGCGAAGGCGCTCTACGATCGCACGCGCGATCAGGACAATGCCGTGATCGACGCCGTGCGCAAGGTCGCCGAGCGGCACGGCAAGCCGATGGCACAGATCGCTTACGCATGGGTGGCCTCGCGTCCCGGCATTTCCGCGCCGCTAGTCGGCATCTCCAAGCTGCGCCAGTTCGACGATGCGATCGCATCACTGGACATCGAGCTTACGGACGCAGACGTGGCCGAGATGGAAGCGTCCTACGGCCCGAAGGCTGTCGCCGGCCACGTTTGACCGCGTCATCGGCTCTGAGGTGACTTAGCCGCGCCAGGTGATGATTGGCATCCATCATCGCCTGACGCTTTGGCGGTCTTGTTTGGGCCGCTGTCTGGTACTTCGATTTCAAGGCAAGCGGGTCAGGGTGTCGCAAAGGCAGCTACACGGGGTGTGGCGCCCGGTCGATTCAGCAACTCGGCGACGGCGGTCCAGAGGTGATAGAGGGAGCTCCCTGGGATCGTTCGCGCTGTAGGGCGGCCATTGAGGTCGAAGCAGTCCCTCCATGTGCCCGGCGGGGTGTCAGCCAGATAGCTTTCGAACAGTGCGCCGGCGACCTGCTCAGCGAACTCGTGGTTGGCATCGCCCATCGCGAGATTGGCCTTGAGGAATTCCACCTGCGGCCAGAGCCGGCGCTTGTCGCTCAGCAATGTGCCGCCGGGATCGATTTCGTCCATGACGAAGGGCCAGCCGGTGGCCTTGCCGCGCAGGGCATTGGCAAACAGCAGCCGCTTTTCCCGGGAAAGGTCGCGACCCGACAGCTTTTCATAGCGTCCAAGCAGCCATACCCATTCGCTCATGTGGCCGGGGGACAGGCGGTCGGAGTCGAATTCGGTCGAGACCTCCCATTCTGGGCCGAAATACTCCCGCAGCAGGCCGTACCTTTCGTCGAAGAACCGCCCCTGAAACAACAGGTACAGTTCGCCTGCGCGCGCCGCATGCCGGCAATCCGGAAACGCTTCCCACAAAGCCAGAAACGCTTCGAACAGATGCATATGCGGGTTCTGGCGACGAGGCAGGGTGCCGCGTTCGTCTTCGGCATAGCCGGTGAAGCGACCATCGAGCGTGGTGTCGAGCACCTCGACGACATCGGCAATCGCATCGCGGTAACAAGCCTTGGCTGTCGCCGTGGAAAGGGCAGCCAGTGCAAGCAAGACGCAGGCATGGTCGTAGAGGTCGCGCCGCGAATCGGTGACGGTCGCCGAGGCGATGTCGATCGCCGATGCATAACCGCGCGGGCTGTCGTTAGACCAGGCGATCTTCCTCAGGCTTGCGAACGCCGCCTCGGCCTTGGCAAGGGCACCGTCAGGTGCGACGCCGAGGGAATGTGCATGGGCAAAAACATAGATCTGTCGGGCCGCGGTGCGAGCCCGCACGATGCCGGACTTGTCCGGCGTGCCGTCAAGGTCCAGCCCTTCGATGAACTGTTGCGCACCTTCATCGAACGCCGCCTCAAGCCACCGGGGCATGACGGTGTCGATGAAGTACGATTTCAGGCGAACCAGTCCCATGCCTTGCGTATCCCCTCCCTGGCGCTGGGCAGCCGGTGCGCACGTTCGTGCAGGGCGGAGCGCTCCGGCCGGATGCGGTGCCTGCCTGATCGTTGTGCTGTGCTGCAATGCGCGTATCGAGCTGTCGGCCCATACGTACCCTCCGGCAGTTTGCACGGATTGTACGCGCGTGCAATGTACGCGCGTACATTTTATGGTGTTCAGAGCATTTCAGGCGTTGTCGAGGTGTGGTCATTGTCGAGGGAGGGCGATGCCTTGTCCTCGTAGGGCATCAACGGCCCACTCCAGATTGACAGCAGCCATTCTCAATCCCTAAGGGTGTTGTACTGTCTGTTCATGGATGCCCCAATGAAAAGGAAGCCGTCAGGCGCTGGCGGCCGCAGAGAGTCCCAGGCTTTTGTCACCGCACAGGATGTGGCTGATCTGGCAGGGGTTTCGCGCGCGGCCGTGTCACGCACCTTTACCTACGGGGCCAGCGTCTCGGCGGAGACGCGCCAGCGCGTCATCCGTGCGGCGGAAGCGCTCGGCTATCGGGTCAACCGGCTGGCGCAAACGCTCAGTGGCGGCCATTCCAACCTGGTTGGCATCGTCGTTGCCAACATGAGCAGCCCGCATATGTCGCATCAGCTGGACCAGCTCAGCGGTGCCCTTCTTCGGCGCGGCCTGCAATGCCTGCTGCTGAATGCCTCGGCCATCTCGGGCGACATTTCCCAACTCATTGAACTTATACTGGAATTCCGTGTTCGTGCCGTCGTGATCCTGTCGGGGACGCCGCCCGAGTCGATCATCGAGGAGTGCAAGAGCAACAACGTCAGGATGGTGCTGGTCGACCGTAGTCATCATGACGACGTGGACAACATCGTCAGCGACGACGCCCATGGCGCCCGCCTGGCCGCTGACCGGCTGATCGCTGCCGGCTGCACCCAGGTGGCCGTCGTCAGCGCCCGCAAGACGTCGAGCCAGTTCCGTCGCCGCACGGAGTTCATCGCCCATATGCAAAAAGCAGGGATCAAGACGATCCCCTGGGCCATGGATGAACCCAGCTACGATGCCGGCAAGCGTGCCGGGTTCGAGCTGCTTCAGAATGGCGGCATCGACGGCGTGTTCTGCGTCACGGATCTGCTTGCCATCGGCATGCTCGACGCGGCGCGCACCCTGTCCAGGCGTGTCCCCGAAGACGTCAGCGTGATCGGCTTTGACGACATCCCCCAGGCGAACTGGCACGCCTACCAGCTGACAACGATCCGCCGTAAGCAGAACGCCATCGCCGAGGCCATTCTCGAGGCGATCGAGCGCGACGATGCCAGTGGAGCGCCGCTGCTGTGCTCAATTCCGGTGGAACTGGTCGAGCGCAGCACCGCAAAGACCCCGTCTGATCAGGGCTGACTCTGCCTATCGCGTGATTTGATCTTTTGTATTTTGCAATCGCGTACACTCGGCGGGCGCGCTTTCGCGCAAAATTGTTCCGATAATCGTTCCTATTTCGGCAGGAGGTCGGCCTAATTCGACCGATTTGCAGAAAATATCGATGTTGATGCCATTTCACCTCTGTCTCTGATTGACAGGTTTTGCAATCGCGTACATTGTTCTTCACCAAGGCGGCAGGGGGAAACTAAGCGGTCGCCGCTGTACATCTATTGGGGGGATCATGCTCGACCAGCAAACAATTGCGCGGGGCGATGCTGGCCGGGCAATGTCGGCCTTTGTCGCGTTACGCTTCTGGTTTTCCAGGATTTCGGTCGAGAAATGGCTCGGATTCGCGCTGACGCTTGCCCTTGTCGCTCTCATCGTCGTTCCGCTGGCGGAGCTGATCCGTGAGACCTTTACGGTCCAGCAGTATGATCGGGTCTACCTGCCAGGCGCGAAAGTTGGAGACTTCACATTTTTCCATTATGAGCGCGTGTTCAACAGCAAGTTGTCCATGGCGCTGTTTTTCAAGCCGTTCCTGAATTCGCTGATTACGGCATTTGCGGCCACGGTTGTCTGCCTGGCGCTGGGCGGAACCCTGGCGTGGCTGGTGGTTCGCACCGACATTCCTTTCCGCGGCACGCTCCATACCATCGTGATGATCCCGTACATGCTGCCGTCCTGGGTGATGGCGTTGGGCTGGCTGATCTTTTTCAAGAACGAGCGCATCGGCGGCTCGCCCGGCGTGTTCGCCTATCTGACTGGCATGCAGCCGCCGGACTGGCTTGCCTATGGCGCCGTGCCAATCGTGATCTGCCTTTCGCTGCACTATTATGTCTACGCCTACCTCACCGTTTCGACTTCGATCGCCAATGTCGACAGCCAGCTTGAGGAGGCGGGAGCCATGGCTGGCCTGTCGCGACGCAAGCAGTTGCTCATGATCACGATGCCGCTGCTGTTGCCGGCCATCGGCTCGGCCGTCGTGATGACCTTCATTCGCGTCGTGGGGTCGTTCGGCACGCCGGCGGTTCTTGGCATGCCGGTGCGCTTCTATGTCCTGCCGACGCAGATCTATGCCGCCATCGGTATGCGCAACATCGGCGACGGCTTCCTTCTGGCGCTCGTCCTGGTCCTGCTCGCCGGCCTGTTCATTTACATCAACCAGCGGCTGGTCGGTGTGCGCAAGAGCTTCGTGACTTTGACGGGCAAGGGCTTCCGAACCCGCACCACGCCGCTCGGCTGGTGGCGCTGGCCGGCCCTGCTTTTGATCGGGTTCCTGCTCCTGGCCGCGGTCGTCTTCCCGCTCGGATTGCTCGTGCTGCAGTCGCTGATCAGGCAGGTCGGCAACTACGACCTGACCAACCTTACGCTCTACTACTGGATCGGCGGCAACTCCGAGGGCATGGCGATCAATCAGCCGTCGCTGGTCGACAACGCCGACATCATCGCCTCGACCTGGAACAGCCTCAAGCTTTCGTTCTTTGCGGCACTTGGGGCAGGGTTCTTCGGCGCGCTGATCAGCTATGTCGTGGTTCGCACCAGGGGATCCTTCGGTTCGCGGGCGCTCGAGACGATCGCCTTCATGCCTTACATCTTCCCCGCACTCGCCTTCGGTGCGATCTACATCGGCCTGTTTGCCCGGCCGATCGGCCCGATACCGGCACTCTACGGCACCTTCGCCTTGCTGGTGCTGATCTGCACGGTGAAGATGTTGCCCATCATCACACGGACCAGCATCTCGACACTGCTCCAGCTCGACAAGTCGCTGGAAGAGGCAGCACAGGTCCAGGGCATAGGCTGGGTCAAGCGGATGATCCGCATCGTCGTGCCGATCATTGCCGGCGGATTGTTCTCCGGCATGTTGCTGGCCTTCGTCAGCGTCATGCGCGAACTGTCGCTGATCATCCTTCTGGTGACGCCATCGACCAACGTGCTTGCCGGCGCGATCTACAACTACCAGATCGGCGGGCTCGAGCAGCTGGTGGGCGTCGCCTCCACCTTGCTCGTCGTCCTCGTCATTTCGATCAACTTCATCGCCCGTGCAATCGCACGCAGAGCCAGGATCGACGTGATCTGAGCTCGCGCGACATCAGATATTTCAACGCCAAAATAGGGAGATTTGGCATGCGTTTGAAAGCAAGACATCTGACACTCTTGCTGGGGATTGGCCTGGCGCCGGCCGCAGCCAGCGGCGCCTGGGCGCAGAGCTCGCCGGAGTTCGAGGCCTGGCTGAAGGCGTCCAAGCTTGGTGCCCACCAGACCGAGGAGAACTGGGACGAGATCACGGCAGCTGCGAAGAAGGAAGGGGCGCTGACCGTCTACTCCTCGGCAACGACGATGACGGCCGCCGGCGAGGATTTCGCCAAGGCCTATCCCGAGATCAAGGTGCAGGTGTTCCCGCTCGGCTCGGAGAAGACCATTGAGAAGGTGCTGAGCGAGCATCAGGCCGGCATCTACGCCGTCGACGTGGTCTATTCCGGTGGCACCCAGCAGATGGTCTACGACCTGCTGCCCAACCAGAACATCGTCAACTACGTTCCCGCCTACCTGAAGGATCGTATCGACGAGAAGTATCGCGAGCCGCTGCTGACACAGAACATCGAAGCCTTCGCGATCACCTACAACGGCGAAGTGAACACAGCGCCGCCGATCAAGAACATCTGGGAACTCACGGAGCCCAAGTGGAAAGGGCGCTTCATGATGAAGGCGCCGATCGGATCGGCAACGACGACGACAGCGCTGGCCGCCTTTGTCGAGCACTCCGATGATCTGGACAAGGCCTATGAAGCCTACGCCGGCAAGAAGATCGAGCTGTCCGAGGGCGTCGAGAATGCCGGATACGAGTTCCTGCACCGTATCCTCGCCAACGACGTCGTGATCCAGTCGAACAGCGGCAAGATCGCTGAGGCATCGGGCAAGGCCGGCCAGAAGACGCCGCCGATCACGCTCGCGCCGATGGCCTATCTGACCCGTAACGACACCGATGGCTACGTCAACGTGCCGGCCTACGATCTCATGCCGTCGGGCATCGTCACTTACCCGAACTTCGTCGGCGTCGGCGGCCAGGCGCCGCATCCGAACGCCGCCAAGCTGTTTATCGCCTTCATGATGGGGTCGAAGGACCTCAACAAGGACACACAGCTGAAGGCGCCGTTCCGTGAGGGCGACGCGGGCAAGCTGCTGCAGGGCATGGGGCCTTTCTTCCGCATCGGAACGTTCTCGCCGCGCAACGACGTGCCGATGCCGCCGAACGCCGAGAAGTGGCCTGTTGTGACCAAGTGGCAGGCATCGCCTGAATTCGTTCGCGACAATGTCGCCAAGCTGAACGACTTCTGGCTGCAGCGCGCCAACTAAGATGAACCTGACAACCTGGGGGAACCTCGATGAACGAGATTGAATTGAGGTCTGTTACCAAGACCTACGGCGGTCACCTGGCCATCCCTGGCCTTGACCTGGACGTCGCGAAAGGCAGTTTCGTGACATTGCTGGGTCCCTCGGGTTGCGGCAAGACGACGACGTTGCGCATCATTGCCGGGCTCGAACAGGCCTCGGCCGGCTCGCTCTCGCTCAGCGGGCGGTGCGTCTACTCAAGCGCCGATGGCGTTTTCGTGCCGCCTGAAAAGCGTGGACTGGGGTTCATCTTTCAAAGCTACGCGTTGTGGCCGAACATGAAGGTGGCCCGCAACATCACGCTGGCGCTGACGGAGGCGCGCATGCCGGCAAGCGAGGTGCGCAGCCGGCTTGAGGATGCCCTTGCCAAGGTGCAGCTGAAGGGCCTGGAGGACCGTTACCCCTCCGAGTTGTCGGGTGGCCAGCAGCAGCGTGTCGCGGTCGCAAGGCTGATCGCGGCGCGCAGTTCCATCCTTTTGATGGACGAGCCGCTTTCGAACCTCGACGCCAAGCTGCGCACAGAAATGCGTAAGGAGCTGAAGCGGCTGCATGCCGACCTCGATGCGACGACGATCTACGTTACCCACGACCAGGTCGAGGCGCTGACCATGTCTGACGTGATCGTGGTGATGAAGGACGGCGTCATTGCGCAGAAGGGCACGCCGCACGAACTCTACCACGAACCGGCCAATCTGTTCGTCGCCGAGTTCATCGGCGATCCGAAGATCAACCTTCTGCCTGGGCACATCGGCGGCGACGGGCAGGGGCCGAGGGCAATGCTGGCCGACTTCAGCATTCCACTCGGTGAAGGGTTCGACGTCGAAGGTCCGGTGACATTCGCCATCAGGCCCGAACATGTCGAGATCCACACCAAGGCCGTCCCGGGCTCAGTCGCGGCGGTCGTCGAGATCGTCCAGCCGATGGGCTCGCAGACGATCGTCTCGCTCACGGTCAACGGACGTCCCATCACAGCCTTGATCCCGAAGTTTGCCCAGGATCTTGGACAGACGGAGGTGTGGGTGTCCTTCAGTCCGGAGCACATGCTGGTCTTCGACAAGGACCAGCGCCTGTGCCGCAGGAACATGTCTGTCGCGCTTCGGGACTACCGGCGCCAGGCTGGCGGTTAGCCGCAGGAACGCCCACCAAAGCAGCTGCCATGCCGGCAGCCCATTCGGGCCGCGGCCAAGGTCGCGGCCGGCGCCCAACAACGGGAATATGCCTATGATCTTTTCCAGCGGCGACGCCGAAGCCGTCGTGCACATCATGCGCGAAGTGGCGCGAACCGAAATCCTGCCCAGCTGGCGCAATCTGTCGCCAGGCGCGATCAGGTTCAAGACGTCGATCCATGACATCGTAACGGACGCGGACGAGGCAGCTGAGAGAGCCATCACGGCAAAGCTGCGCGAGCGTTTCCCTGATGCCACCGTCATCGGCGAGGAGGCCGCAGCTTCCAATCCCGCACTGCTCGACCGTTTGTCGGAAGCTGAGTTCGCCTTCATCGTCGACCCGATTGACGGCACCAAGAATTTTTCGGCCGGACTGCCGCTGTTCGGCGTCATCATCGGAGTTGCCTGCCGGGGCGAGGTAATCGCCGGGTTCATCCTCGATCCTGTCGGCGACGACGTCGCCATCGCCTTGCGCGGGGAGGGCGCCTGGATCGAGATGCCCGATGGCAGGCAAAACGACCTTCACGTGGCCAAGGCTGCACCGCTGCATGACATGGTCGGCTGCGTTGCCTGGAACCAGCTGGTCGAGCCGGTCAAGACGACGCTGCTGACCAATCTTGCCAAGGTGCGGGCGGCACCCAGCTATCGCTGCGGCGCGCACGAGTATCGGATGATCGCGGCCGGGCATTATCATTTCCTGCTGCAGGGCAAGATCATGCCGTGGGACCACGCCGCCGGCTGGCTGATCCATCGTGAAGCTGGTGGGTTTGCCGCCCGTTTCGATGCCTCGCCCTACAACGCGGCAACGCATAGCGGCGGGATCCTGTGCGCGCCCGACGAAGACAGCTGGCATCTGCTGCGCGATGCGTTGTTCGAAACATCAGTCGAAAGCTCCGCCATCAAGGCGGGCATGGCGCAGCCGAGCAGCCAGCTACGATGAATGAACGCGGCCGCCGGGGTGCTCCTGCCACCGGTTCGGGCGGCCACCGTTCTGACAGCCCCATTTCAACACCAGATGCCGAAGGACAATTGTGGCAACAATGACTTTCCCAGCCTTGACCGTTTGCGGAATTGAAGAACTGCCCGACCAGAGCGGCCGCAAGGTGACGCATGTGTTGTCGATCCTTGACCCGAACCATCCCGGGGTCGACGCATTCGACGCCTATCCGGCCCACAGCCGCACGACGCTGCGTTTCCATGACATCATCGATCCCGAGCCGAACAAGCTGATGCCGCAACCCGAACATGTCGGCGACGTCATCCGGTTTGCCGAGCATCTGAAGGCAGACGCCGAAGGCGGACACGTGCTGGTCCATTGCCACAAAGGGATTTCGCGCTCGACGGCGGCGATGCTCACCTTGATGGCAGCAGCCAGCCCGGAGGAGGACGCCGAGAGCCTGTTTGCCAGGCTTGCTGCGATCCGTCCCCAGGCATGGCCGAGTTCCCTGATGGTTCGCCTCGCCGACGAACAACTCGGCCGCCGCGGCAGCCTCGTCGCAGCGCTCCGCCGCCACTATGGCCGACAGATCGTGGCGATGCCGCACTATGTCGACTTCATGACCGGCATCGGCCGCCGCGCCGAAGTCGAAATGGCCGAGGCCTGATCACAAGTTGGCGGGGGCATGGATGGACCATGGCCTCCCGCTGGCCTTTTTTCGTCATGTCCCGCAGGCTTCCGCTCAACCTGATGAGCCCAGCTTGTCGACCATCATCCGACCGTTCTTGATGATCGCCGAGTGCGCCAACGCCAATCCCTGGCAGCCAATACAACGGCAACCTCTGAATCCCGTCGACAACGCGGATGCCGAGAAGTCGGTCACACCGGCGAGCTTGTGGGAGGGGCTTCCGTTCTGTGGAAGCTTGATGAGACGCAGGCCGTCGACGACATGAAGACGCCGGGAATTCGTGGAGTGTCAGCGATCAGTGTGCCGTAGTTGAGCGACACACCTGAGGCTGTGCTCTTAGAACGTAACTCTGTACCATCCATGCATTGTGGCGGGCTGAGTTGAGGCGAACAAGGATTCGCAGAAAATCTGCAAATGATTTCAGTCGTTTGTGGACAGGGTGGCTGGGGCGCCAGGATTCGAACCTGGGAATGTCGGTACCAAAAACCGATGCCTTACCGCTTGGCGACGCCCCAACAAGCCGCAGGCATTCAAGTGGTGAGCCGCAGGCGAGTCAATCGATCGCCGCCTTATATGCAGTGCGCGGCAAAAGCACAACGCGCCTTTGCCGCTTTTCCAAAGCCGCGGATGGGCCTATTCACCCCACACGGCGAGCTCGTTGCCGGCCGGGTCGATGAAGTGGAAACGCCGGCCGCCGGGGAACGGGAAGATCGGCTGCACGATCTTGCCGCCGGCATCCAGCACGGCTGCCAGGGTGTCCTCGAGCTTTTCCGAATAGAGCACTGGCAGCGGCTTGGCCGACGGCGCATCCGACTGGAAGCCGCCTTCGATGCCTTCGTCGAAGGCCGAATAGCCGGGGCCATAGTCGGTGAAGGTCCAGCCGAAAGCGGCGCTGTAGAAAGACTTGACGCTGTCGAGCGTGCCGCCGCCGGCGGCCATTTCGAGATAGTCGAGCTTGCCGGTCTTCTTCATCGTCGTCTCCTGAAATTGTTCCTGATATGTTCTATATGGGCCGGATGCCGTGGGCAATAGGCAGGTAGCTCAAGCCGATTAATCGATTGTAGGACGTGACGTTCGGGAACTCTGCCTTGCCTTTCGCAGCGCAGCATCTTATCGCACAGGCAACAGGCGGATGGGGGCCACTGTCCGCTACCACACTCAGTCGGCGAGGAGAGGGCATGACCAAGTGGGTCTACAGGTTTGGCGATGGTGCTGCGGAAGGGCGCGCGGGCGACCGCAATCTGCTCGGCGGCAAGGGGGCTAATCTCGCCGAGATGTGCAGTCTCGGTCTGCCGGTGCCGCCTGGCTTTACCGTCACCACCGAGGCCTGCAACTGGTATTATGCCAACGGCCGCGCATACCCAAAGACGCTGGAAGTGGATGTCCGCGAAGCGCTCGACCATATCGGCGCACTGACAGGCCGCAGCTTCGGCGACCCGGAGAAGCTGCTGCTCGTCTCCGTCCGTTCCGGCGCGCGCGCGTCGATGCCGGGCATGATGGACACGGTCCTCAATCTCGGCCTCAATGACGTCACCGTCGAGGCGCTTGCCCGCGACGCTGGCGATGCGCGCTTCGCCTATGACAGCTATCGCCGCTTCATCACCATGTATTCCGATGTGGTGCTGGGCCTCGATCACGAGGTCTTCGAGGAGATTCTGGAAGACGAGAAGGGGCGGCTGGGTCACGAACTCGATACCGATTTCACCGCCGCCGAATGGCAGAACGTGATCTCGCTCTACAAGGCCAAGGTCGAGGAAGAACTCGGCCGGTCCTTCCCGCAAGATCCGCATGAGCAACTGTGGGGTGCCATCGGTGCGGTGTTCTCGAGCTGGATGAACCATCGAGCCATCACCTATCGCCGCCTGCACGACATTCCCGAGAGCTGGGGCACGGCCGTCAACGTCCAGGCCATGGTGTTCGGCAATATGGGCGACACCTCGGCCACTGGCGTCGCCTTTACCCGCAACCCCTCGACCGGCGAGAAGATGCTTTATGGCGAGTTCCTGGTGAATGCGCAGGGCGAGGACGTCGTTGCCGGCATCCGCACGCCGCAGAACATTACCGAGGCCGCACGCATCGCCGCCGGCTCCGACAAGCCGTCGCTGCAGAAGCTGATGCCCGAGGCATTCGCCAATTTCGTCGCGATTTCGCAGCGGCTCGAAAAGCACTACCGCGACATGCAGGACCTCGAATTCACCATCGAGCGCGGCAAGCTGTGGATGCTCCAGACCCGCTCGGGCAAGCGCACCGCCAAGGCCGCGCTCAAGATCGCCGTCGAGATGGCGGCAGAGGGGCTGATATCAAAGGAAGAGGCGATCGGCCGGATCGATCCTGCATCCCTCGACCAGCTGCTGCATCCGACCATCGACCCCAAGGCCCAGCGCGAGGTGATCGCGGTCGGTCTGCCGGCCTCGCCCGGTGCTGCCACCGGCGAGATCGTGTTCTCGTCCGACGAAGCCGAGGAGATGAAGTCGGCGGGCCGCAAGGTCATCCTCGTCCGCATCGAGACCAGCCCCGAGGACATCCACGGCATGCATGCCTCGGAAGGCATCCTGACGACGCGCGGCGGCATGACCAGCCACGCGGCGGTCGTTGCCCGCGGTATGGGAAAGCCCTGCGTCTCCGGTGCCGGCTCGCTGCGTGTCGACTATCGTCAGGGCACGCTGACGGTGATGGGCAAGGTCTTCCGCAAGGGCGACATCATCACCATCGACGGCGCCAACGGCCAGGTGCTGAAGGGTGCCGTGCCGATGCTGCAGCCCGAGCTGTCGGGCGACTTCGCTGCCATCATGGAATGGGCCGATGCAGCGCGGCGCATGAAGGTGCGCACCAATGCCGAGACGCCTGCCGATGCGCGCATGGCACGCTCCTTCGGGGCCGAGGGCATCGGGCTTTGCCGCACCGAGCACATGTTCTTCGATGGCGATCGCATCATCGCCATGCGCGAGATGATCCTCGCCGACACCGAGAAGGACCGCCGCAAGGCGCTCGACAAGCTTTTGCCGATGCAGCGTTCGGACTTCCTCGAGCTGTTCGAGATCATGGCTGGCCTGCCGGTGACGATCCGCCTGCTCGATCCGCCGCTGCACGAATTCCTGCCCAAGACTGAGGAGGAAATCGCAGAAGTGGCCGAGGCGATGAACGTGCCGGCCGACAAGCTGCGCCAGCGCACCGAGGCCCTGCACGAATTCAACCCGATGCTCGGCCATCGTGGCTGCCGCCTGGCTGTCTCTTATCCCGAGATCGCCGAGATGCAGGCGCGCGCTATCTTCGAGGCGGCCGTCGAGGCCGGCAAGAAGACCGGAAGCCCCGTCGTTCCCGAAATCATGGTGCCGCTGGTGGGCCTGATGAAGGAACTCGACTACGTCAAGGCGCGCATCGACCAGGTCGCCCAGAGCGTCATGCAGGAGAGCGGCACGAAGATCGACTACCTCACCGGCACGATGATCGAGCTGCCGCGTGCGGCGATCCGGGCGCATGTCATTGCCGAGGCGGCCGAGTTCTTCTCTTTCGGCACCAACGACCTGACGCAGACGACCTTCGGCATTTCGCGCGACGACGCGGCGTCCTTTCTCGAAACCTACCGGCAGAAGGGCATCATCGAGCAGGATCCGTTCGTGTCGCTCGACATCGAAGGCGTCGGCGAACTGGTGAAGATCGCTGCCGAAAAGGGCAGGGCGACGCGGCCCGAGATCAAGCTCGGCATCTGCGGCGAGCATGGCGGTGATCCGGCCTCGATCCGTTTCTGCGAAAGCGTCGGGCTGGACTACGTCTCGTGCTCGCCTTTCCGCGTGCCGATCGCCCGGCTTGCGGCTGCGCAAGCGGCGGTGAAAGCGAAGGGGTAAGCGCCTCGGTCTTGCCAGGCTGTGCCCGGAGCAAATTTCCGGGCGCGGGTCGCCGTGTCAAACGCGCTGATGGAACATCGGCCTTGAAGCCCTACGTGGGCATTCCACGTAGGTATTTCATTGCCGTCATCATCGCGCCAAGATTCGAGCGCCAGTGAGCGCCATCTCGGACGACGATGTTTGGAATTTTGCATGCGCATGCCCGGCAGGTTTTTGATTGGTGCGGCTCTGGCCGCACTTCTGGCATCTCAGGCTTCCGCCGCAGCCCTGCTGGAACCGAGACTGCATCTCAAGCCGTCGGGTGAAGCGCGACCGCGGGTGGCGCTGACGCTTGATGCCTGCGGCGGAGCGACCGATGCGCGCATTCTTTCCACGCTCGTCGACAACAAGATCCCCGCGACGATCTTCGTCACCGGCATGTGGCTGAAGCGCAATGCGGCGGCCTTTGCCATCATGAAGGCGCATCCCGAGTTGTTTGAACTCGAAAACCATGGCGCTCGGCACATTCCCGCCGTCGACACCCCGCACAAGATCTATGGGTTGAAGAGCGCCGGCAGCGTCGAGGCGGTGCAGGCCGAAGTCGAGGCCGGTGCGCTGGCGCTGACCGAACGTGGCGGGCCTGCACCGAAATGGTTCCGCGGCGCCACGGCGCAATACAGTCCGACCTCGATCGCGCTGATCCGCCAGATGGGCTTCCGCATCGCCGGCTATTCGGTCAATGGCGACGGCGGCTCGCTGCTCGGCGCACGCGAGACAGAAAGGCGTGTCGCCTCCGCCAAGGACGGTGACGTCATCATCGCCCACATCAACCAGCCGACCCACGCGGCCGGCGGCGGGCTGGTCAAGGGCCTGCTGGCGCTCAAGGCCAAGGGTTATGACTTCGTGCGGCTGGACGATGTCGAGGACGACGGCACCGACGACACGACGAACTGACGCCGTCGTGCCGCCAAGGCAGTTCCACGAAGAGTGCGAAGCGGTTTTCCGTCCCGGAATTGCGTCAGCGTAGAAGTGCGGGCGTTTCGCCGACACAAGGAAGGCGGCGCGCTAAATCAGGCTGCGGCGCGGAAGGCTTCGACCACCCCGACATAGGCTTCGGCGAGCTTGGCCAGCGGGCTCGTGCTGCGGCTGGCCGACTCGACCTTGAGCTTGCCTCCGGTGGCGGGCAGCGAAAGCAGCAGGAACTGGCGCCTCGCGCCGTCGCCGATCGATGCGGCAGCGACATGCTTGTCTTCACCGGCCTCGTCGAGACGCATCTTGAAAAGCAGGATGCCGCCGACAGCTTCCAGCGCGTCGTCGACCATGTGGGCGAATTCCGATTCCGAAACGCAATCTGCGGCAATGGACGGCGCCGGTATGGTCACGGCAGCAACCGCAGGCTCCTCGGTAACCGGGGGCTCTGCGCTTGCTGCGACGGGAGCCTCGACGGCCTCGGAGATCGCATCTTCCAACAGGTCTTCAGCTGAGAGTTCGATCTCGTCGGTGCCTTCCGCGACCGGGCCGGAGTCATCAGCTAGGATGGTTACGTCGCTGCTTGATCCCTCGGCGATGCTGTCGCCAACCAGGACCTTTTCAGCGGCGACCAGATCCTGCTCGATCGATTCTGCAACAGCGCCCGGAACATCCTCCGGCTGCTGCGCCAACGCTTCGTGCTGCGGCAGGCTCTCGTCCTCCGCGCGGGGATGCGTATCCATGAGATCCCTCACAATATCTTATTTGCCCCGCCAGCCATTAATGAAGGTTAACCGGGACCGTGGCCGCAATAAGGCCAGTGCCGCTTTGCCGGCTTCGCCCTGTCTTCGTCGCACTGGACAATCCCGGCATTGGGACCAAAGATGCTCAAGACGATTTGGGAGGATCGACATGCTCGGACTGATGCAGGAATGGCCTCTGCTGTGCCACAAGATCATGGACCATGCCGCCCGACAGCACCCGCACCGCGAGGTCGTGTCGAGGTCGGTCGAGGGACCGATCGTGCGCACGACTTATTCCGAGCTTCGGACGAGGTCGCTGAAGGTCGCCCAGAGGCTCGAACGTGATGGCCACAAGGTCGGTGACCGCATCGCCACGCTGGCCTGGAACACCGCCCGCCACATGGAAGCCTGGTACGGCATCATGGGCATGGGGGCAGTCTACCACACGCTCAACCCGCGCCTTTTCCCCGAACAGCTTGTCTGGATCATGAAGCATGCGCAGGATCAGGCGCTGTTCGTCGATCTCACCTTCATGCCGCTGGTCGAAAAGATCGCGCCGCATATCGCCTCGTTGCGCCAGATCATCGTGCTGTCCGATGCCGCCCATTTGCCACCGACAGCGCTGCCCAATGTCGTGGCCTATGAGGAGTGGCTGGCCGAGGCCGACAGCGACTTTGCCTGGAAGGACCTCGACGAACATGCCGCCGCCGGCATGTGCTACACCTCGGGCACGACGGGCGATCCCAAGGGCGTGGTCTACAGCCACCGCTCCAACATTCTCCATGCGATGATCGCGGTCATGCCGGATGCCATGGGCATCTCGGCACGCGACGTGGTCATGCCGGTGGTGCCGATGTTCCACGCCAATGCCTGGGGGCTCGCGCAGAGCACGCCGATGGTCGGCGCCAAGATGGTCATGCCCGGCGGCAAGATGGACGGCGCCTCGATCTACGAGATGCTCGACACGGAGCGCGTCAGCTTCACGGCGGCGGTGCCGACGATCTGGCTGATGCTGCTGCAGCATCTGGAGGAGACCGGCAAGAAGCTGCCGCATCTCGACAGGGTCGTCATCGGCGGCTCGGCCTGCCCGCGCGCCGTCACCGAGAAATTCGAGCGCAACTACGGGGTCGAGGTGATCCATGCCTGGGGCATGACCGAAATGTCGCCGCTCGGCACCTTGTGCACCATCAAGCCGGAGTATCAGGAACTGGAGGGCAACGATCGCCTGAGCATCCAGCAGAAGCAGGGATACACGCCGTTCGGCGTCGAGATGAAGGTCACCGACGACGACAACAAGGAATTGCCCTGGGACGGCAAGACTTTCGGGCGCCTGAAGGTGAGGGGGCCGGCGGTGTCGGCGTCCTATTTCGGTGGGGCGAGCGCCGAGCAGTTCGACCGTGAGGGCTGGTTCGATACCGGCGACGTCGCCCATATCGACGAACATGGCTATATGCAGATCACCGACCGTTCCAAGGACGTGATCAAGTCGGGCGGCGAGTGGATTTCCTCGATCGAGCTGGAGAACCTGGCTGTCGGCCATCCCGACGTGCAGGAGGCGGCGGTCATCGGCGTGAGGCACTCGCGCTGGGACGAACGGCCGTTGCTGGTGATCGTGCGCAAGCAGGGCAAGGAGCCGGCGAAGACGGACATCCTGGCCTTCCTCGATGGCAAGGTTGCCAAGTGGTGGATGCCCGATGACGTGGCCTTCGTCGATGAGATACCGCACACGGCAACGGGCAAGATACAGAAGATGGAGTTGCGCGAGCGCTTCAGGGATTATCGCCTGCCCACCGATAGCGCCTGACACGTCTCATGTGTGGAAAGGCTGACCTCCCCGCCTTTCCACTTCAACCTCGGGCGGAATCCTTCTAGTTTCCACTGACGGCGCCGCATCGCCTAGGGAGGCGGCGCCCTGACGTCCGTGGGGTGGGTAACGGGTCTATGGTTGAGTATCAGTCGAGATATCTGGAGCCGCGCACCACGCGCGCCGCCGGCCTGTCCAGGGGAATGGCCTCGTTTTCCGCCGTCCTGTTGATCACCGCCGTGCTCGGTCATCGCCGCGGCCTGATCGACACCGTTGCCTTCTTCTGGGTGCTCGGCATCGTCGCTCTGCTTGCCGCTTTTGCGCTGCTTTTGTCAGGCTTTGCGTTTTCGCGCCTGTGGAAGTTCGGCGACCAGGGCGGGCACGACCTGACCATCGGCGCCTTGCTGGCACTTGTCGTGCTCGCGCCCTTTGCGCTGACCGCCTACCAGATCGCCGCCTATCCGATGCTGCGCGACATCTCGTCCGACACCGACGATCCGCCTGCGCTGACGGCGGCCGCCTCGCTGCGCACACCCGACATGAACCGCATCGAGCCGATGACGCTTGGCGAGCGCACACTGCAGGCGCAGGCCTATCCGCTCGTTGCCGGCAGGCGCTACGATCTGTCGCTCGACCGCGTGCTCGACAGCCTTGTGACGGTGCTCAATCGGCAAGGCTGGCAGATCGTCGTGCCGCCGCCGCCGTCGGAGCAGGCAAAGGGCGAGGTCGACATCGAGGCAGTGGCGCGCAGCTTCATCCTGTCGCTGCCGTCGGATATTGCGATCAGGCTCGTCGACGACGGCGATTCCACCTTCGTCGACATGCGCTCTGCCTCGCGCTACGGCCGTCACGACCTCGGCGACAACGCCCAGCGCATCATCGACTTCCTCACTCAACTCGACCAGGAAATCGCAACCCAGGCCGGAACCGCCACGCCGGCACCAGCGCAATAGGGCATTTCCGCTTTCCTCGAAGCGCAAGGTCGCTCTATCTCTTTTTCTTGCGCAATGCCGGACGGAAACCGCGCCGCCCGTTTCTGGAGTTGCTTCAGCGCCTATCTTGCCGGCAGATAGATGCCGGTTAGCGATGGAGCCTCGTCTGACGTTGCCTTGCCGCGCTCGACCAGATCTTCGAGATGGGCGAAGACCGACAGGCCGGCCGCGCCATAAAGGCGTGGGTCGGTGTCGCGGTAGATCGCCTTGACGATGTCGGGAATGGTGCGGTCGCCGGCATTCAATCGCTCGATGATGGCACGCTCGCGCATCTTCCGATGCGCCTTGAGGCCGCGCACGAACTTCTTAGGCGCGGTGACAGGACCGCCATGGCCAGGCAGGTAGATGCGGTCGTTGCGTTCGATCAGCTTGTCGAGCGAGGCCATGTAATCGGACATTGCTCCGTCGGGCGGTGCCACGATCGAGGTCGACCACGCCATCACATGGTCCGCCGAAAACAGGATGCCCGTGCCTTCGAGCGCGAAGGCCGCGTGATTCGCCGCGTGGCCCGGGGTCAGCACGGTGCAGATGCGCCAACCGTCGCCCTCGACCACCTCGCCGTCGCGGACGACGATGTCAGGCATGAAGTCCGTGTCGCTCGAGGCGTCCATTGCCGGAACCTCGCCGAGATGCAGCGGACGCGCCGAGCGGTGTGGGCCCTCGGCGACCGTCCTGGCGCCGGTCAGCGCCTTGAGCCGGGCGGCGAGCGGAGAGTGGTCGCGGTGGGTGTGGCTGACGAAGATGTGGCTGACTGGACGGCCCGCGATTGCCCGGATAAGCGCTTCGAGATGGGTATCGTCGTCGGGGCCTGGGTCGATGACCGCAAGCGTGTCGGTGCCCAGGATATAGCTGTTGGTGCCGTGGAAAGTGAAGGGGCTGGGATTGTTGACGGTCATCCGGGCCACCCCTTTGGCGATGGCGACGGCTTCGCCATAGGCAGGCTCGAAGCGTGTATCGAAATCAAGCGACATGGCCTGCCTATATCTGTGTGTTGCTCAGCCCGACGGCAAATTCGTTTGCCGCTTAGCACGGAAGACAATATAGGGAAAACCACGTCGGGCCTGCCCGCCGCTCTGAACACAAGGGGATTTACATGGCCGTTGCATCCAGCAATTCCACCGCGCTCATCTCTGCCGCGCTGCCCGAAAAGGGTGCGACGCGCCTTGCGACCCAGCTTCTGCTGGCCGTTGCCGGCTCGCTGCTGCTCGTTGCTTCGGCCAAGACCAAGGTCGTGCTCGGCCCGGTCGACATGTCGCTGCAGACGCTTGCCGTTCTCGGCATCGGCGCAGCCTTCGGCCTCCGTCTCGGCGTCGCAACGCTGATGCTTTACATGGCCCAGGGCGCCATGGGCTATCCGGTGTTCCAGAGCACGCCTGAGAAGGGCATTGGCATCGCCTACATGCTCGGCTCGACCGGCGGCTATCTGCTGGGCTTTGTCGCCATGGCCGCAATCGTCGGCTGGGCAGTCGACCGCGGCTGGGGCCGCAGCATCGTCAAGATGCTCGGCGCGATGCTCGTGGCCGAAGTCGTGATGATGGCGCTCGGCTTCTCCTGGCTTTCGCTGCTCATCGGCGCCGAGAAGTCCTGGCAGTTCGGCGTCGTGCCGTTCATCGTGCCGGACCTGATCAAGGTTGCGCTCGCCGCCGCCGCCGTGCCGGCGATCTGGGCGCTGATGCCCAAGAAGGGCTGATCGCTTCAATCGAGCGATGGATTTGCAGACGCTCCGGCCCTAGAAAGGCCGGGGCGTTTTGCATTTGAAGAGCAGTGAATTCATGACCGTTCTCGTCACCGGCACGGCCGGCTTTATCGGCTTCCATGTCGCCCGGCGTCTTTTGGCCGAGGGCTACGAGGTAGTCGGTTTCGACAACGTCACCGACTACTACGACACATCGTTGAAGCGGGCGCGGCTGGAACTGCTGGCCGCCCACAAGGACTTTCGCTTCATCGAAGCCAATCTCGCCGATGCGGATGCCGTGCGTTCGGCCTTTGCCTGCAAACCCGAATTCGTCGTCCATCTCGCCGCGCAGGCCGGCGTGCGCTACTCGCTCGAAAATCCGCAGGCTTATGTCGACGCCAATGTCACCGGCTTCCTGAACATCCTCGAGAACTGCCGGGCGACGGCGCCCACGCATCTGCTCTATGCCTCATCCAGCTCGGTTTATGGCGGCAACAAGAAGCAGCCCTATTCGCCGCGCGACAGCGTCGACCATCCTGTCAGCCTCTATGCCGCCACCAAGAAGGCCAACGAATTGATGGCGCATACCTACAGCCATCTCTTCGGCGTACCGGCGACGGGACTGCGCTTCTTCACCGTCTATGGCCCGTGGGGCCGGCCCGATATGGCCTACTACAAGTTCACCAAGGCGATCTTCGCTGGCGAGGCCATCGACATCTACAACAATGGCGACATGTACCGCGACTTCACCTATGTCGACGACATTGTCGAAGGGATCGTGCGCCTGCTCGGCCGGCCTCCGGTTGCCGACCCCAACTACGATGTTGCTGCAGGCGGCGCGTCGGGCAGCTGGGCGCCACATCGGGTGGTCAATATCGGCAACCGCCGCAAGGAACATCTGATGGAGATGGTCCGCGTCCTCGAACGCGCAACCGGTCGCGAGGCGGTGAAGCGCTTCCTGCCGCTGCAGCCCGGCGACGTGCTCAGCACCTGGGCCGATGTCAGCGACCTTGAAGCACTGATCGGCGAACTGCCGCATACGCCGATCGAGGACGGGTTGCTGCGCTTTGTCGACTGGTACGGGCGTTATCACAAGGTGCAATAGCGCTTTGACGGGTAGAAATACTGGCCGCCGGCGCCCGGCGCTGCCGGCGACATTGCCCGGCGCCGCTCCCGTACGAAGCGAAGGTTGTTACGAACGACGGGGTGCGGGAGTGAGTGACATGCTTCGGCGTCTGCGATGGCATGACGAGGGGCATTCCAGGTTGGTCGTTTGTTCCAGGGCAGGCTGCTTCGATTGGCGTTGGCCAATGATAAGGCTGCCCGGCGAGGCGTGAACAAACACGCGAATCTATCCCTGCTTGCCAGGTGAAAATCGACACCGAGTTGCCGCTGCGGGGCTGGCGCGCCTTAGTCGCCATTCTTGCTGCCTGGCTGAATGTTTGGCCGCGTTTGGAAATGCATTCTCGCCAGCCGCGAGATAGGGGCAAAACAGACTTGCCCCGGCGTCCATTTTGGACTGCCTCGCCTTGAGACAGCAGGGAATTCTGGGAGACTGCGCGCAAGTGGACATGCGGGCGAAATCGTCCCGCGAACAGACCTATTTCGAAGGCTCCTCAATGCTTGCCAGACTGACGCATCTGGACCGTCTCGAAGCCGAGGCGATCCATATTTTCCGCGAGGTCGCGGCCACCTTTTCCAAGCCGGTGATGCTCTATTCCGTTGGCAAAGATTCCTCGGTGCTGCTGCACCTGGCGATGAAGGCCTTCTATCCGGCCAAGCCACCGTTCCCGTTCCTGCATGTCGACACGACCTGGAAGTTCCGCGAGATGATCGAGTTCCGCGACCAGATGGCGCGCGAGCTCGGCTTCGATCTCCTGGTCCACGTCAATCCCGACGGCGTGCGCGACAACATCAACCCGTTCGATCATGGTTCGAACACGCATACGCATGTGATGAAGACGGTCGGGTTGCGTCAGGCGCTCGACAAATATGGCTTCGACGCGGCCTTCGGCGGCGCCCGCCGCGACGAGGAGAAGTCGCGTGCCAAGGAGCGTATCTTCTCCTTCCGCAACGCCCAGCATGCCTGGGACCCGAAGAACCAGCGGCCGGAAATGTGGAAGATCTACAACACCCGCGTTTCACCGGGTGAGTCGATCCGTGTGTTTCCGCTCTCCAATTGGACCGAGCTCGATATCTGGCAGTATATCCTGCAGGAAAACATCCCGATCGTGCCACTCTATTACGCCAAGCAGCGCCCTGTGGTCGAACGCGACGGCATGCTGATCCTGCGCGACGATGACCGCATGAAGCTGCGCCCCGGCGAGGTGGTGGAGAACCGGCTGGTGCGCTTCCGCACGCTTGGCTGCTACCCGCTGACCGGCGCCATCGACTCCGATGCCGACAGCCTCGAAGCCATCGTCAGCGAAATGCTGACCGCCCGCACCTCCGAACGGCAGGGTCGCCTGATCGACCGTGACGAAGCCGGCTCGATGGAAAAGAAGAAGCGCGAAGGGTACTTCTGATCATGCTGCATGCAGTTGCACCCGAGCCGGATGCCGTCGAAAGCGTCCGCGATTACCTCGCCGCCCAGGAGCAGAAGTCGCTGCTGCGCTTCCTCACCTGTGGATCGGTGGACGACGGCAAGTCGACGCTGATCGGCCGCCTCCTGTCCGACACCAAGCAGATATTCGAGGACCAGCTTGCGGCGCTCGAGCGCGATTCGCGCAAGCACGGCACGACCGGCGATGACGTCGATTTCGCGCTGCTGGTGGACGGGCTCGAAGCCGAGCGTGAGCAGGGCATCACCATCGATGTCGCCTATCGCTTCTTTGCCACGCCGAAGCGCAAGTTCATCGTCGCCGATACTCCCGGCCATGAGCAGTACACACGCAACATGGCGACCGGCGCCTCGACCGCCGACCTTGCCATCGTTTTGGTCGACGCCCGCCAGGGCGTGCTGCGCCAGACGCGTCGGCATTCGATCATCGCCTCGCTGCTGGGCATCCGTAACATCGTCGTCGCCATCAACAAGATCGATCTTGTCGGCTTCGACCCGAACGTCTTCCACCGCATCACTGCCGAGTACCAGGCCTTTGCCGCGAGCCTCGGCTTCAAGTCAATCGTACCGATCCCGATGTCGGCGCGTTATGGCGACAACGTCACCCGCCGCTCCGACAAGATGAACTGGTATGCCGGCCCGACGCTGATCGAGCATCTTGAGACTGTCGTGGTCGAGGAAGAGGTGGCCGAGCGGCCGTTCCGTTTCCCGGTACAATACGTCAACCGGCCCAATCTCGACTTCCGTGGCTTTGCCGGAACAATTGCCTCGGGCGCGATTTCGCAGGGCGACGAGATCGTCGTGGCCAAGTCCGGCAAGGCCTCCAAGGTCAGGCGCATAGTTGCCCATGGCGGCGATCTGCCAACCGCAGTCGCCGGCCAGGCGGTCACGCTGGTGCTCGACGACGAGGTCGAGGTGTCGCGCGGCAACGTGCTTGTGACGCCCGACGCCCGCCCGCATGTCGCCGACCAGTTTGCCGCCAATGTCGTCTGGTTCGACGAGGCAGCCATGCTGCCCGGTCGTTCCTACATACTGCGCACCGAGACCGACCAGGCGAGTGCCACGGTCACCGAGCTGCAGTACCGCGTCAACGTCAACGACTTCGCCCATGAGGCGGCCAAGTCGCTGGAGATGAACGAGGTCGGTGTCTGCAACATCTCGACCCAGTCGCCGCTTGCCTTCGACAACTTCGCCGAAGATCGCACCACCGGCGCCTTCATCCTGATCGACCGCATCACCAATGCCACCGTCGGCGCCGGCATGATCCTGAACCCGCTGCGCCGGGCAGGCAACATCCACTGGCAGTCGCTCGACATCACCCGCAAGGCGCGGGCCGACCTCAAGAACCAGCGCCCGTCGGTGCTGTGGTTCACCGGCCTGTCGGGTTCGGGCAAGTCGACGGTCGCCAACCTGCTTGAAAAGAAGCTGCACGCGGCCGGCAAGCACACCTACATCCTCGACGGCGACAATGTCCGCCACGGGCTGAACCGCGACCTCGGCTTCACTGATCAGGACCGGGTGGAAAACATCCGGCGCGTGGCCGAGGTTGCCAGGCTGATGGCCGATGCCGGCCTGATCGTGATCGTCTCGTTCATCTCGCCCTTCAAGGCCGAGCGCCGCATGGCGCGCGAGTTGCTGGGGCAGGGCGAATTTGTCGAGGTGTTCGTCGACACGCCCTTCGAGGAATGCGCCAAGCGCGATCCGAAGGGGCTTTATGCGCGGGCGCTGTCCGGGGCGATCAAGAACTTCACCGGCGTTGATTCACCCTATGAAACACCGGAGAATCCTGAGATTCATTTGCAGACTCTCGGCAAGACGCCCGAAGAGATGGTCGAAATTGTCGAGAACTGGCTGAATGAGCGTGACTTCGCAGAGCACCAATACGACGACGGCGGCGGCATCTGACGAAGCGATCCTGGAATTGTTCGAGCGCCTGGCGATCAACGCCGGGCGCGCGATCATGGAGGTCTACGACTCCCACATCGAGGTGACCGAGAAATCGGATGCGTCGCCGGTCACCCAGGCCGACAAGGCAGCGGAGAAGGTTATTCTCGCGGGCCTGCGCGCGGCGCTGCCCAGCGTCCCTTGCGTCTCGGAGGAGGAGATCGAGGAAGGCATCGTGCCGCCCGATCTCGGAGGCCTGTTCTTGCTCGTCGACCCGCTGGACGGCACCAAGGAGTTCGTCAAGCGCCGGACCGACTTCACAGTCAACATCGCGCTCATCCGCAATGGCGTGCCTGCAATCGGTGTCGTCTACGCACCGTGCAGCGGCCGCTTCTTTGCCGGCCGTCCCGGATGGGCCGAGGCGTTCGAGGTGATCGATGGCGTTCCGACCGGGCGCCACCAGATTCATGTGCGCGAGGGCCGAGAGCCGCTGACCATAGTTGCCAGCCGTTCGCACCTGACGCCGGAAACGGAAGCCTTCATCAAGAGGGTGCATGCCGCCGAGATCGTGTCAGTCGGCTCATCGCTGAAATTCTGCTTGCTGGCGACAGGGGAGGCGGATCTCTATCCGCGCTTCGGCCGTACGATGGAATGGGATACGGCGGCCGGCGATGCCGTGCTGCGCGCGGCCGGCGGCACCACCCACACGCTTGATGGTGCGCCGCTCGTCTATGGCAAGCGCAACCAGGCCGACGATGCGGATTTCGCCAATCCGCATTTCGTTTCGAGCGGCCTGATCGTCGACCCGGCCTTCATCTTCTGAACCAACCAAATGCAACGGCCCGAAAATCGAGATCGATTTTCGGGCCGTTGCATGTTTCATAACCTGGAGCGTCCTGCGTCGCTCGGCGCTTACTCGGCCGCGATCTTGGCCGAGTTCGAGCCGACGTAGTTGCGGATCGTGGTGATGATCCGGTCCTGGTCGGCTTCGCTGAGATAGGGGTGCATCGGCAGGCACAGGATGGTGCCCGGCACTGCTTCCGACACCGGCAGGCCGTTCGGCGTGCGCGGATAGTGGCTGTAGGCGACCTGCGTGTGCAGCGGCTTCACATAATAGATGACCGAGGGAATGCCCTGCTCCTGCAGGTGCTTCTTCAGGCCGTCGCGGTCGGCGGTCTCGATGGCGTACTGCGCCCAGGCCGAACGGCCGCCTGCGGGCGCTTTCGCCGCCTGGACGACATCGCCGAGACCGTCGGCATAACGCTGGGCAACGCGAGCACGCGCCTGCATTTCGTCTTCCAGGATCGCGAGCTTTTCGATCAGGATCGCGGCCTGCAACGTGTCGAGGCGCGAGTTCAGGCCGACATGGATGTTGTCGTACTGGGTCTCGCCCTTGCCATGGAAGGCGAAAGAGCGCAGGCGAGCCGCAAAGGCGTCGTCATTGGTGAACATCGCACCGCCGTCGCCATAGCAGCCGAGCGGCTTGGCCGGATAGAAGCTGGTGGCGCCGACATGACCGAAGGCGCCGCACATCTTGCCGTCCTGCGAGCCGCCGATGGACTGGGCGGCGTCCTCTATGACAAGCAGGTTTTCGCGCTTGGCGATGGCGTCGATGGCCGCGTAATCGGCCGCGGTGCCGAACAGGTCGACCGGAATGATCGCCTTGGGCTTGAGGCGGCCTTCGGCCTTGATCATGGCGATCGCGGCTTCGAGGCTCTCGATGGAGATGTTGTAGGTGTCGGGCTCGATGTCGACGAAGACCGGCTCGGCCTTGGCGAGCGCAACCACTTCGGCGGTGGCAGCAAAAGTGAAGCTCGGCACAAACACCGCGTCGCCAGGACCGATGCCGGAAGCCAGCAGTGGCAGCAGCAGTGCGTCGGTGCCATTGGCGCAGGCCACGACATGCTTGACACCGATATATTTGGCCAGCTGGTTCTCGAATTCGGTGACTTCAGGACCGAGGATGTAGCGGCCGTCGTCGACCACCTTGTCGATGGCCGCTTTCAGACGGTCGCGGATTCTTTCGCGCTGCGCGCCGAGATCGATAAACTGCATTCTCGCCCCAAACCCTTTGATTTTGTTCGGCTGCTGGATAGCAGAGTTGCAGTTGGCGAAAAAGGCGAGCGGCCTGCGGCATGTCAGGCGCGGCTTGCGTTCTTGTTACTTTCGGTTGCGACGATTTCGCGTGGAATTTGGCGGAAAAGCTGGACTTCCAGCGAACCGGCTGATGAGCCGGCTTGCCGAAACGAAACATAAAGTGATCGCGAAAACCGTCGGAAAACGCCTGAATCAGGCCAATTCGCGTCGCCAGGGCGGGTTCGCGCCCGCCCGCGAAACAGTCACCGCGGCAGCCCTCGCCCCGAGCGAAAGTGCGCCGTGGATCGTCTGTTCCGACAGCTCCGAAATGGCAGCCTTGGTCAGCGCCTTCTGGTCGTGCAGCGAGGCGAGCACACCGGCATTGAAGGTGTCGCCGGCGCCGACCGTGTCGACCACGGTCACCTTGTCGGGCGTCACCGAAACCTTGTGGCGGCGGCTGTAGCCGGTTGCGCCCTTGCTGCCGGCGGTGACGATCACCAGCCTCGGGCCGCTGTCCAGCCATCGCGCGGCGACGTCGTCCTGGCTGCCCGTCTCGCCGAACCAGGCGAGGTCCTCGTCGGACAGCTTGACGATATCGGCCATCTTGATCATCCGCTGCATGCGTTCGAGATGGTGCTGCTTGTCCTGGATGAAGCCCGGGCGGATGTTGGGGTCGAGCATGGCGACGCGCTTTCCGTGCTCGCGCCGCATCAGCGCTTCATAGGCCGCGCCGCAAGGCTCGGGGATCAGGCTGATCGCGCCGAACAGCATGGCGTCGATGTCGTCGCCGAGTGCCGGAAGGTCTGCGTCGGTGAGCATCCGTCCCGCGGTGTTCTCGTCATAGAAGGTGTAGGTGGCGTGGCCGTTGTCGAGCCGGACGAAGGCAAGCGTCGTCGGTCGGCCAGAGAGATTGGCGTAGCGCGAGCCGACATTACTTGCAGCCAGCACGTCGCGGATCTGCTGGCCGAAGAGGTCCGATGACAGCCCTGAGAAGAATTCCGTGGGCACGCCGAGGCGGCCAAGCGCGATTGCCGAGTTGAAGATCGCCCCGCCGGCATAGGGCGCGAAGGACGGTTCGCCCGCTGTGCTCTGCCGCGGCAGCATGTCGATGAGCGCTTCGCCGCAGCACAGGATCATGGCTTGTCAGTCCCCATTGGATAGATGACACCCTTGCGGATGATGACGTTGGCGTAGAGCCTCGGCTCGCTGGTGGCAATGATCGTGTGCGCCGCCTTTACACGCTCGTAGAAGGTGTTGCCGGCAAGCGGCACCACGGCGAAGCCGGGCACACGATGCGCACACACGGCTTCGATCTCGCCATGCACCGGATCGGACAGCGTAGGATCGCCCTTCACCGACGAGCGGAAGATCGCCTGGGGCACGAAATCGTCGACCGGCAGCACCTGAAGCACCGCATCGAGCACAGGGATTAGGTCAAGTCCGTCGGCACGGATGACACGGCGGCCATGCTCCAATGCCGGATAGTTGCCGTCGACGATGGCGATCTCGTCGCCATGGCCCATGGCGCGCAGGGTGAACAGCAGTTCGGGACCGAGAACGGACGGGATTCCGATCAGCATTGCTCAAGGTCCCCGGGAAAGAGCGGTCGCGCCGACCAGAAAGCGCTCGGAAAGTGGCAGGCTTGCGCCGCCGAGGGCGCGCGCGTGGATGCCGACGGTCCCCTCGCGCACTGAGGGCAGGCGCAGGCCCTCGACGTCGATCCTGCCGATGGCGGATTGCACCGCTTCGACGAGGCGAGCGCGGACGGTGGTGGGCATCCAGCCGTCGATGACGGCGCTATCGAAATCGATGACGGAGGCGGACGCGACGATGGCGTAGGCGAGCGCATCGCCTGCTCTCGCCAGCCAGTCGTCGAGTGCCGGGCCCAGTTCGCCCCATTCCTCGGGCGATGACCACAGGTGCGAGGCATCCGTGCCCTGATCGTTCAGCGCCTTTTCGAGCATGGCGATGGAGGCGACATCGATAAGCTGTGTCGGTCTGCCGCCGGGGCCGGGCACGGGCATGGAGCCCAGCGCACCGGCATTGCCCGACGGGCCGCTGTACAGCCTGCCGTTGAGCACCACGCCGCCGCCGGCGAAGGCGCCGATGTAGAAATAGACGAAGTCGCGCAGAGTGCCGATGTCGCCGAACACAAGCTCCGCGCCACAGGCCGAGGTGGCGTCGTTCTGAAGGTAGACAGGGAAGGGGACCAGTGCCTGCAGGTCGGTGCGCATGTCCAGGTTGCGCCACTCCTCCATCACTTCGCGCGGCGCGCCCGCCGTGTCGACCCAGTTCCACAGTTCGAACGGCATGGCCACGCCGAGGCCGGCGATGCGCTTGTCCTGCTCGCGCGTCAGGCTGGCCCGCATCTGGGCGATGCCCGAGCGGACGAACTCGATCGTGTCGCGCGGGGCAGGGTAGCGATAGGAGCTCTGCAGCATCGCCCTGATGTTGCCGAGGAAGTCGATGAGCACGAGTTCGGCGCTGCGGCGGCCGATCTTGAGGCCGATGAAGAAGGCACCTTCGGGGTTGAGCGCCATCGGAATGGAAGGCTGACCGATCTTGCCGCGGATCGGTTCCTGGCGCAGCAGCAGCCCTTCGACTTCCAGCTCGCGCATGATGACGGAGACGGTCTGCGCCGACAGGCCGGTCATGCGCGCAATGTCGGATTTGGCCAGCGCGCCGCTCTGCCGGACAAGTGACAGCACCAGCCGCTCGTTGTGGTCGCGCATGCCGCTCTGGTTGGTGCCGCGCAAATGCTGGCCCTCCATCGCCTCCGGCGAACCGTACTTAATGCTCCCGGCCTCCACCGGCTTCCTCCGTCATTCCCGCGGTTCTGCCTCAAAAATCCGCAGTGTTCTTTTGGGGCAGAATGCGGCTGGCATGCAATCCTGTCAATAATAAATAAGAGTGATTTAATTATTGACTCACTCGTTCGATTGGTGTTTCGTTGGTGCCGGATACTCGACTGGGAAGAGTGCATGAGTGTCCTGGGCGGTGCCCCGATGATGGGGCCGCATGGTTTGTTTTTGGGAGGAGTACCCGATGAAATTTTCAGTTCTGAAGACGACTGTCTTTGGTGCGGCGGTTGCCGCGCTCGCAGGCATTGCTGCACCTGCATCGGCTGCCGATGTCGGCGCGTGCCTGATCACGAAGACCGATACCAATCCCTTCTTCGTCAAGATGAAGGAAGGTGCGACCGCCAAGGCCAAGGAGATCGGCGTCAATCTCAAGACCTACGCCGGCAAGATCGACGGCGACAGCGAGAGCCAGGTCGCGGCCATCGAGACCTGCATTGCCGACGGCGCCAAGGGCATCCTGATCACTGCTTCCGACACCAAGGGCATCGTGCCTGCGGTCAAGAAGGCGCGCGACGCCGGCATCCTGGTCATTGCACTCGACACTCCGCTTGAGCCGGCTGACTCGGCCGACGCCACCTTCGCCACCGACAACCTGCTAGCCGGCAAGCTGATCGGCCAGTGGGCGGCCGCAACCCTCGGCGACAAGGTCAAGGACGCCAAGGTTGCCTTCCTCGATCTGACGCCGTCGCAGCCGACGGTCGACGTGCTGCGCGACCAGGGCTTCATGATGGGCTTCGGTATCGACGTGAAGGACCCCAACAAGATCGGCGACGAGGACGATCCGCGCATCGTCGGTCACGACGTCACCAACGGCAACGAAGAGGGCGGCCGCAAGGCCATGGAAAACCTTCTCCAGAAGGACCCTTCCATCAACGTCGTCCACACCATCAACGAGCCTGCCGCTGCCGGCGCCTATGAGGCGCTGAAGGCTGTCGGTATGGAAAAGAACGTGCTGATCGTCTCCGTCGACGGCGGCTGCCCAGGCGTCAAGAACGTCGAGGCCGGCGTCATCGGTGCCACCTCGCAGCAATATCCGCTGCTGATGGCATCGCTCGGCATCGAGGCGATCAAGAAGTTCGCCGACAGCGGCGAGAAGCCCAAGCCGACCGAAGGCAAGAGCTTCTTCGACACCGGCGTGGCGCTGGTGACCGACAAGCCCGCCAAGGGTGTCGAGTCGATCGACGTAAAGACCGGCCTGTCCAAGTGCTGGGGTTGATCTGATCGCCTGACGGCGTGACACTCTCTTGCAGACGGAGGGCGGCCAGTCCCCTTGGTCGCCCTTCCTGCAAGAGGGATGCAAAGTCCCTCAACGGGAGGAATTCGATATGTCTGACGCTTCGGCAGATGCCAGGCGGCCGCAAGAGTTCGAGAAGGTTCTCTCGGGCAGCGACACGTCGGTGGCAAGTTTCGACACCCATACCCGCTCGACGGTCGAGAAGATCCAGCACTTCCTGCACTCGAACCCGGCTGCCGTGCCGCTGATCGTGCTTGTTGCCTCGCTGGCGGCTTTCGGCCTCATCATCGGCACAAAATTCTTCTCCGCCTTCTCGATGACGCTGATCCTCCAGCAGGTGGCTATCACGGGCGTCATCGGTGCGGCGCAGACGCTTGTCATCCTGACGGCCGGCATCGATCTGTCGGTCGGCGCGATCATGGTGCTGTCGTCGGTGGTGATGGGCCAGTTCACCTTCCGCTACGGTCTGCCGCCGTCACTCGCCATCCTCTGCGGTTTCGGCGTCGGTGCCTTGTGCGGCTGGATCAACGGCGCGCTCGTCGCCTACATGAGGCTGCCGCCGTTCATCGTCACCCTCGGCATGTGGCAGATCGTGCTGGCCTCGAACTTCCTCTACTCGGCCAACGAGACGATCCGCTCGCAGGACATAGAGGCGCAGGCGCCGATCCTCCAGTTCTTCGCTCACAATTTCAGGGTGGGCAATGCCGTCTTCACCTATGGCGTGGTCGCCATGGTGCTGCTGGTGGCCGTGCTCTGGTATGTGCTCAACCACACCGCCTGGGGTCGGCACGTTTATGCCATCGGCGACGACCCTGAAGCAGCACAGTTGTCCGGCGTGCGCGTCAAGAAAGTGCTGATCTCGGTCTATGTGATTTCGGGTCTGATCTGCGCGCTTGGTGGCTGGGTTCTCATCGGCCGCATCGGTTCGGTTTCGCCGACCGCCGGCCAGTTCGCCAACATCGAATCCATCACCGCCGTGGTGATCGGCGGTATCTCGCTCTTCGGCGGACGCGGGTCGATCCTGGGCATGCTGTTCGGCGCGCTCATCGTCGGCGTCTTCCAGCTCGGACTGCGCCTGATCGGCACCGATCCGCAATGGACCTACCTGTTGATCGGCGTGCTCATCATCGCAGCCGTTGCCGTCGACCAGTGGATCAGAAAGGTTGCAGGCTGATGTCTACCGAACCTCTTCTCACCGCCCGCGGGTTGGTCAAGCGTTATGGTCGCGTGACCGCCCTCGATCAGGCCGATTTCGACCTCTATCCCGGCGAAATACTCGCTGTGATCGGCGACAACGGCGCTGGCAAGTCGTCGCTCATCAAGGCGATCTCCGGCGCCATCACGCCCGACGAAGGCGAGATCCGCCTCGAAGGCAAGGTGGTCAACTTCAAGGCGCCGATGGAGGCGCGCGACGCCGGCATCGAGACGGTCTATCAGAACCTCGCTCTGTCGCCGGCGCTGTCGATCGCCGACAACATGTTCCTCGGTCGCGAAATCCGTAAGCCAGGTATCCTGGGCAATTGGTTTCGCATGCTCGATCGCTCGGCGATGGAAAAGCGGGCGCGCGACAAGCTGACCGAGCTCGGCCTGATGACCATCCAGAACATCGGCCAAGCCGTCGAGACGTTGTCGGGCGGCCAGCGCCAGGGCGTCGCCGTGGCGCGTGCCGCTGCCTTCGGCTCGAAGGTCGTCATCATGGATGAGCCGACAGCGGCCCTCGGCGTCAAGGAAAGCCGCCGGGTTTTGGAACTCATCCTCGACGTCAAGCGCCGTGGTCTGCCGATCGTGCTGATCTCGCACAACATGCCGCATGTCTTCGAGGTGGCGGATCGCATCCATATCCACCGGCTCGGGCGGCGTCTCACCGTCATCGATCCCAAGGAGTACACGATGTCGGATGCAGTCGCCTTCATGACCGGCGCCAAGAAGCCGCCGGAGGCCGCGCTCGCTGCCTGACCACAACCTGAAATCTCCGCGTCGCGGGATTGACGCGGAGATTTAAATCGATTGGAATTGTATTCGTTGCATCTAAGATGAGATCGGGAGGATAGGTGTCGGCGAGGGAGGTAAGTGACAAGGTTGCCCAACTGGCTAACTACGCGAGAGGCAAGATGACCCGCGCAGAGACCCCTGAAATCACCCGGTTACCGCTGGGAAACACCAGTCCCGAGGCGCTCGCCGCCGAAATCCTCCAGGCTCTCAAATACCGGCTCGGCAAGGACGCCACGGTTGCCACTGACCACGACTGGCTGACCGCCTCGATCAAGGTCGTCCGCGACCGCATCGTCGACCAATGGATTTCCTCGACCAAGGAATCCTACGAAAAGAGCGCCAAGCGGGTTTATTACCTGTCGCTTGAGTTCCTGATCGGCCGCCTGATGCGGGACGCGTTCTCGAATCTCGGCCTGATGGAGGCGATGCGCGAAGCGTTGGCCTCGCTCGGCGTCGAATTCGACGTCATCGCCAAGCTCGAGCCCGATGCCGCACTCGGCAACGGCGGCCTCGGCCGGCTCGCCGCCTGCTTTATGGAGAGCATGGCGACCGTCGATGTTCCTGCCCATGGCTACGGCATCCGCTATGCCAACGGCATGTTCCGTCAGGAAATCCATGGCGGCTGGCAGGTCGAGCTGCCGGAGACCTGGCTGGAACACGGCAACCCCTGGGAGTTCGAGCGCCGCGAGCGCGCATTCGAGGTCGGCTTCGGCGGTTCGGTGGAATCGATCACATCAAAGGACGGCCGGCTCGAGCGCCATGTCTGGAAGCCGATCGAACATATGCTGGCGGTTGCCTATGACACACCTGTCGTCGGCTGGCGCGGCGCGCGGGTGAACACGCTGCGCCTGTGGTCGGGCATGCCGGTCGATCCCATCCTGCTCGACAAGTTCAACGCCGGTGATCACATCGGTGCACTCGCCGAGAGCAACAAGGCTGACGCCCTGTCTCGCGTTCTCTATCCGGCGGATGCGACGCCGGCGGGCCAGGAGCTCAGGCTCCGACAGGAGTATTTCTTCTCGACCGCTTCGCTGCAGGACATCCTCCAGCGCCATCTCAGCCAGTATGGCGATCTGCTGTCGCTGCCGGAAAAGGCGGCGATCCATCTGAACGACACCCATCCCGCGGTCGCCGTTCCCGAGCTGATGCGCTTGCTGATGGACGTCCACGGCCTCGACTTCGACACGGCATGGGGCCTGACCAAGCGTACCTTCGCCTACACCAACCACACGCTGCTGCCCGAGGCGCTGGAAAGCTGGCCGGTGCCGCTGTTCGAGCGCCTGCTGCCGCGCCATATGCAGATCGTCTATGCGATCAACGCCGAGGTGCTGCTCGAAGCGCGGGCGACGGGCAAGTTCGACGACGGCCAGATCATCCGCATCTCGCTGATCCAGGAGGATGGCGGCCGGCGCGTGCGCATGGGCAACCTGGCCTTTGTCGGCTCGCACAGCGTCAATGGCGTGTCAGCGCTGCACACCGAACTGATGAAGGAGACGGTGTTCGCCGACCTGCATCGGCTCTATCCCGACCGCATCAACAACAAGACCAACGGCATCACGCCGCGCCGCTGGCTGATCCAGTGCAATCCCGGCCTGACCGGATTGGCGCGCGAGGCGATCGGCGACCGTTTCCTCGACGATATCGATGCGATCCGCGATCTCGATCCGCTTGCGGGCGACGCTGCCTTCCGCGAGAGGTTCGCGGCGGTGAAGCGGGCCAACAAGGAGCGCCTGTCGAACCTTGTTGCCGAACGGCTGGGCATCAGGGTCGATCCGTCGGCGCTATTCGACATCCAGATCAAGCGCATTCACGAGTACAAGCGCCAGTTGCTCAACATCATCGAGGCGGTGGCGCTCTACGATCAGATCCGCTCGCATCCAGAGCGCGACTGGATCCCGCGCGTCAAGTTCTTCGGCGGCAAGGCGGCACCCAGCTACCACAACGCCAAGCTGATCATCAAATTGGCCAATGACGTGGCCAAGGTCATCAATTACGACCCCTCGGTGCGCGGCTTGCTGAAGGTCGTGTTCGTGCCGAACTACAATGTCAGCGCGGCCGAAATCCTGATGCCGGCGGCCGACCTGTCGGAGCAGATATCGACGGCTGGCATGGAGGCGTCGGGCACCGGCAACATGAAGTTCGCGCTCAATGGGGCGCTGACCATCGGCACGCTCGATGGTGCCAATGTCGAGATCAAGGAGCATGTCGGCGACGACAACATCTTCATCTTCGGCCTGACCGCTGAGGAAGTCGCCGAGCGTCGCAGCAACGGCTACCAGCCGGGCGCCGTGATCGATGCGTCGCCGGAGCTCAAGCAGGCGGTGGCGGCGATTTCGTCAGGCGTGTTCTCGCCTGACGATCCGAGCCGCTATCGCGATCTCATGGACGGCCTCTACCAGCACGACTGGTTCATGGTCGCTGCCGATTTCGACGCCTATGCGGCGATGCAGAGGCAGGTCGACACGGTCTGGCGCGACAGTCCCGACTGGTACGCCCGCGCCATCCGCAACGTCGCCCGCGTCGGCTGGTTCTCCTCGGACCGGACCATTCGTCAATATGCGAAAGAAATCTGGAACGTACCCGCCTGATGTGATTGCATGACCTAACCTCGCGACGATCCTTGGGAGGGGACGCCTCAACATGAACAAGCCGCGCGCGGCCGCCGAGACCAAGCCGGAGTTCGCAAGAGCTTCAAAGGGCGATATCGAGGCGATCGTCAACGGCACTCATGGCGATCCTTTCGCGGTGCTCGGGCTTCAGGAGGCAGGCAAGGCCTTCATTGCGCGTTGCTTCATCCCGCATGCGGAGACGGTCACTGCGCATACACTGCAAGGCAAGGCATGCGGTGAGCTGGAGCGCGTCAGTGACGACGGCTTCTTCGAAGGCAAGCTTTCGATCCGCAAGCGCCAGCCGCTCAAATATCATGCCCGCAATGCCGGCGGCGACTGGTGGGTCACTGACGCCTACAGCTTCGGCCCGGTGCTTGGACCGATGGACGACTACTTCATCTCCGAAGGGTCGCACCGGCGGCTGTTCGACAAGCTTGGCGCCCATCTGATTTCGCATGAGGGCGCAAGCGGCACCCATTTCGCCGTCTGGGCGCCAAATGCGCATCGCGTGTCGGTGGTCGGCGATTTCAACGAATGGGACGGCCGTCGCCATCCGATGCGCAATCGCCAGGACACCGGTATCTGGGAGATATTCATTCCCGATATCGGCCCGGGCAGGCCCTACAAATTCGAGATCATCGGCGCGCGCGGTGTGCGCCTGCCGCTCAAGGCCGACCCGTTCGCCTTCCGCTCGGAACTGCGGCCTGCGACCGCTTCGGTGACCGCAGCGCCCCTGGATCACCAATGGGGCGACGACAAGCACCGCGCCTATTGGCGCAGCACCGACCAGCGCCGCGAGCCGATCAGCATCTATGAGGTTCATGCCGGCTCGTGGCAGCGCGGCGACGATGGCTCGTTCCTGTCATGGGACGAGATGGCCGACAGGCTTATCCCTTATGTGATCGAGACCGGCTTTACCCATATCGAGTTTCTACCGATTTCGGAGCATCCCTACGATCCGTCCTGGGGTTACCAGACGACGGGGCTCTACGCGCCCAGCGCCCGTTTCGGTGACCCCGACGGTTTCGCCCGTTTCGTCGACGGCGCCCATCGCGCCGGGGTCGGCGTCATCCTCGACTGGGTGCCGGCGCATTTCCCTGTCGACGAGCATGGCCTGGCGCATTTCGACGGGACGGCACTTTACGAGCACGCCGACCCGCGGCAGGGCTTCCATCCCGACTGGAACACGGCGATCTACAATTTCGGCCGTCGCGAAGTGGTCTCGTTCCTCGTCAACAACGCGCTCTACTGGGCCGAAAAATACCATGTCGACGGCCTGCGCGTGGATGCGGTGGCTTCGATGCTGTACCTCGACTACTCGCGCAAGGAAGGCGAGTGGATCCCCAACGAATTCGGCGGCCGCGAGAACTTGGAGGCGGTGCGCTTCCTGCAGAAGATGAATGCAGCTGTATATGGCGCCCACCCCGGCGTGATGACGATCGCCGAGGAATCGACCTCCTGGCCGAAGGTGTCGCAGCCGGTGCATGAGGGCGGACTGGGCTTCGGCTTCAAGTGGAACATGGGCTTCATGCACGACACGCTGGAGTACCTGTCGAAGGAGCCGGTCCACCGCAAGCACCACCACAACGAGATCACCTTCGGTCTGCTCTACGCCTTCAGCGAGAATTTCGTGCTGCCGCTGTCCCATGACGAGGTGGTCCACGGCAAGGGCACGCTGCTCAACAAGATGGCTGGCGACGACTGGCAGAAATTTGCGACCCTTCGCGCCTACTACGCCTTCATGTGGGGCTATCCCGGCAAGAAGCTGCTGTTCATGGGGCAGGAGTTTGCTCAGCGCTCGGAATGGAGCGAGGAGAGGGCGCTTGACTGGAACCTGCTCGACTTCGCCCCGCATCGTGGCGTCCGGCAGCTGGTGCGCGACCTCAACTATCTCTACCGCTCGCGGCCGGCGCTCCATGCCCGCGACTGCGAGCCAGAGGGGTTCGAGTGGCTGATCGTCGACGACGCCAAGAATTCGGTCTTTGCCTGGCTGCGCAAGGCGCCCGGCGGCGCGCCGATCGCCGTGATCTCCAATTTCACGCCGGTGCCGCGTGACAATTATCGCGTGCCGCTGCCCCAGGCCGGCAAGTGGCGGGAAATCTTCAATTCGGACGCGCTCGTTTATGGCGGGTCCGGCAAGGGCAACAGCGGCATGGTCACGGCCAGCCAGGCGGATGGAGGAGGGGCGGCCGCGACGCTGCTTCTGCCGCCGCTGGCGACGGTCATGCTGGAATTTGTGGCGGACTGAGCAGGGAGGATGCCATGGAACTGAAGAGAAACCAGCCACTGGCCCGCGATGCCATGGCCTATGTGCTGGCCGGTGGCCGTGGCAGTCGGCTGAAGGAGCTCACCGACCGGCGCGCCAAGCCCGCGGTCTATTTCGGCGGCAAGACGCGCATCATCGACTTCGCCCTGTCCAACGCGCTGAATTCCGGCATCCGCCGCCTCGGCGTCGCCACCCAGTACAAGGCGCATTCGCTGATCCGCCATCTGCAGCGCGGCTGGAACTTCCTAAGGCCGGAACGAAACGAAAGCTTCGACATCCTGCCTGCCAGCCAGCGTGTTTCGGAAACGCAATGGTACGAAGGCACCGCCGACGCGGTGTACCAGAACATCGACATCATCGAGGCCTACGGCCCCGAATACATGGTCATCCTCGCCGGCGACCACATCTACAAGATGGATTATGAGCTGATGCTGCGCCAGCACGTCGATGCCGGCGCCGACGTCACCGTTGGCTGCCTGGAAGTGCCGCGCATGGAGGCGACCGGTTTCGGCGTCATGCATGTCGACAAGAAGGACAACATCATTTCCTTCATCGAGAAGCCGGCCGATCCGCCCGGCATTCCCGACAATCCCGAATTGGCGTTGGCCTCGATGGGCATCTACGTCTTCAAGACCAAGTTCCTGATGGAGCAGTTGCGCCGCGACGCCGCCGAGCCGGACTCGAGCCGCGACTTCGGCAAGGATATCATCCCTTACATCGTCCAGCACGGTAAGGCAGTGGCGCACCGCTTTACCAAGTCCTGCGTGCGCTCGACGGCGGAGGCTGCACCGTACTGGCGCGACGTCGGAACAGTCGACGCCTATTGGGAAGCCAATATCGACCTGACCGATGTTACGCCGGAACTTGATCTTTATGATCGCGACTGGCCGATCTGGACCTATGCGGAACTGACGCCGCCGGCCAAGTTCGTCCACGATGAGGACGGCCGGCGCGGACAGGCGATTTCTTCGCTTGTCTCCGGCGACTGCATTGTGTCAGGCGCATCGCTGAAGCGCAGCCTGATCTTCACAGGTGCGCGCATCAATTCCTTCGCCTCGCTCGAGGACGTGGTGATGCTGCCGGCCTGTCATGTCGGCCGCAATGCCCATCTTAAAAGAGTTGTCATCGATCACGGCGTACACATCCCCGAAGGGCTGGTCGTCGGCGAGGACCCGGTGCTGGATGCCAAGCGCTTCCGGGTCTCCGAAAAGGGCATCTGCCTGATCACCCAGGACATGATCAACAGGCTGGAGCTTTAGCCGGTGCAGGTACTTTCGGTCACGCCCGAGATTTTTCCGCTGATCAAGACCGGCGGGCTGGCCGACGTGACCGGGGCATTGCCGGAAGCACTGGTCGGGCTGGGCGTTCGGATGCGCAGCCTGGTTCCGGGCTATCCTGTGGTGCTGGGCGCGCTCAAGAAAAAGAAGGCGGTGCATCACTATGCGGCGCTGCAGGGCGGCAAGGCGACGGTCCATGCCGCGGAGGTCGCGGGCCTGGACCTGCTTGTGCTCGACGCGCCGCATCTGTTCGACCGACCCGGCGGGCCTTATGGCGACGCCAAGGGCGCCGACTGGCAGGACAATTGGAGGCGTTTCGCGGCCCTTGGGCGGGCTGGCGCCGACATCGCCGCAGGCGCGATCAAGGACTACCAGCCCGATATCGTGCACGCACATGACTGGCAGTCGGCGATGACGCTGGCCTACATGCGTTACGGTGAGGCGTCTGACGTGCCGTCGGTGATGACGGTGCACAATCTCGCCTTCCAGGGCCAGTTCGGCGCCAGCATCTTCGCGGGCCTCGGCCTGCCGCAGCAGGCGATGGCGCTCGACGGCGTCGAATATTACGGTGGTATCGGCTTCCTCAAGGCAGGTTTGCAGGCAGCGTGGGCGATCACAACTGTCAGCCCGACCTATGCGCAGGAAATCCGGTCGCCGGCTTTCGGCATGGGGCTCGACGGGCTCATCAACCTGCGCGCGCCCGACCTGCACGGCATCGTCAACGGCATCGACGACGACATCTGGAACCCCGAGACCGACACGCATCTGGCCGTGAATTATTCGGCGAAAAGCCTGAAGGGGCGCAAGGCCAACAAGCGCGCGATCGAGGAGCGCATGCTGCTGGATAAGGACGAAGGGCCGCTCTATTGCGTGGTCAGCCGCCTGACCTGGCAGAAGGGCATCGATATCCTCTCGGCAATCGTCGATCCAGTGGTGGCCTCAGGCGCCAGGCTGGCGATCCTCGGCTCGGGCGACGCGGGGTTGGAAGGCGCGCTGTTGGCAGCTGCCGCCCGCCATCGCGGCCGTGTCGGCGTCGTCATCGGCTATGATGAGGCGCTGTCTCACCTGCTCCAGGGCGGTGCCGACGGCATCCTGATCCCATCGCGCTTCGAGCCCTGCGGTCTGACCCAGCTCTACGGCCTGCGTTACGGCTGCGTGCCGCTGGTGGCGCGGACCGGCGGCCTGGCTGACACCATCATCGACGCCAATGAGGCGGCGGTTGCGGCGGGCGTTGCGACGGGTGTCCAGTTCGCGCCGGAGGATGCCGGCGCCTTCCACCACGCGATCCTCCGGGCCAATGCGCTCCATGCCGACCCGGCTGCCTGGGCCGCCATCCAAAAGCAGGGGATGAAGTCCGATGTGTCATGGGACCGTAGTGCCCAGAAATACGCCGCACTTTATCGCAAGCTTCTCGCAAAAAGGGCTGCCTGAATGATTCGCACCGTCGCCACCACACCCTACAACGACCAGAAGCCGGGCACGTCGGGCCTGCGCAAGAAGGTGCCCGTCTTCCAGCAGCCGAACTATGTCGAGAACTTCGTTCAGTCGGTGTTCGATGCGCTCGAGGGTTTCGCTGGCAAGACGCTGGTCGTCGGCGGCGACGGCCGCTTCTACAATCGCGAGGTGATCCAGAAGGTGATCGCCATGGCGGTCGCCAACGGCTTCGGTCGCGTGGTGGTGGGGCAGGGCGGCATCCTGTCGACGCCCGCCGCCTCCAACCTGATCCGCAAGCGCAAGGCCTTCGGCGGCCTGATCCTGTCGGCCAGCCACAATCCAGGCGGCCCGCACGAGGATTTCGGCATCAAGTACAATGCCGAGAATGGTGGTCCCGCGCCCGAGAAGCTGACGGATGCGATCTATGCCCGCAGCAAGGTCATCAGCAGCTACAAGATCGCCGACGTGGATGCGGTCGATCTCGACAAGCTGGGTACCTTCGAGGTTGGCGGCATAAAGGTCGAGGTCGTCGACCCCGTGACCGACTACGCCGAGCTGATGGAGAGCCTGTTCGACTTCGACGCGCTACGCGCCTTGTTCAAGTCGGGCTTCCGCATGCGCTTCGACGCCATGCACGCGGTGACAGGACCATACGCCAAGGAAATCCTGGAGCGCCGGCTGGGCGCAGCCAACGGCACCGCCCGCAATTTCGTGCCGCTCGAGGATTTCGGCGGCCACCATCCTGACCCCAATCTGGTGCACGCCAAGCATCTCTATGACGAGATGATGGGGCCGAATGCGCCCGACTTCGGCGCTGCCTCCGATGGCGACGGCGATCGCAACCTGATCATTGGCCGCGGCATCTTCATCACGCCGTCGGATTCTCTGGCGATGCTTGCAGCAAACGCTCATCTCGCGCCGGGCTACAAAGCCGGCCTCAAGGGCATCGCCCGCTCGATGCCGACCAGCGGCGCCGCCGACCGGGTGGCCGAAAAGCTCGGCATCGGAATGTACGAGACGCCGACCGGCTGGAAGTTCTTCGGCAATCTGCTCGATGCCGGCATGGCGACGATCTGCGGCGAGGAGAGTGCCGGCACCGGCTCCGACCATGTCCGCGAGAAGGACGGGCTGTGGGCGGTTCTGCTCTGGCTCAACATCCTGGCTGTGCGCGGCGAAAGCGCCAGGGAGATCGCCGCCAAGCACTGGGCGACCTACGGCCGCAACTACTATTCGCGGCACGACTATGAAGAGGTTGAGACCGATCGCGCCAACGCGTTGGTCGACGAACTCAGGGGCAAGCTCGCCGCGCTGGTGGGCGCCAGCGTTCGCGGCATGAAGATCGCCAGTGCCGACGACTTTGCCTACAACGATCCGGTCGACGGCTCGGTGAGCAAGAACCAGGGCATCCGCATCCTGTTCGAGGGCGGCTCGCGCGTCGTGTTCCGCCTCTCCGGCACCGGCACGTCGGGTGCGACCTTGCGCGTCTACATCGAGCGCTTCGAACCCGACCCGGCACGCCACGATCTCGACACGCAGAAAGCGCTCGCCGACCTGATCCAGGCGGCCGAGGACATCGCCGGCATCCGTGCCCATACCGGCCGCGACAAGCCGAGCGTCATCACCTGATGACAGAAGGCGCGGCTGGATACTGGCCGCGGTTCGGCGCGACCGTAACCGACAGTGGCATTCGCTTTGCCGCATGGTCGGGCACGGCCGAACGCATGTGGGTGTCGATCTTCGACGCCGACGGCAACGCCGAAACCGACCGGCTGCAGCTGCACCGAGAGGATGACGGCGTCTTTGCCCTGTCTGTGCCGGGCCTGAGTGCGGGCACCCGCTACGGTTTTCGTGCCGATGGCCGCTATGCGCCTGAGGACGGGTTCTGGTTTGATCCCGACAAGCTGCTGGTCGATCCATATGCCGTCAGGATCGATCGCGCCTATCGTTACGACTCACGACTGACGGCGCTGCGTGGGAAGGGCGGAGATACCGCCGGGCTGATGCCAAAGGCAGTGGCGGAAACGCAGCCGATGACAGCGGCTGCACTGCCGCTCTGCACGCCGGGTGGCCTTATCTACGAAGTGCCGGTGCGGGCCTTCACCATGCGGCACCCTGATGTGCCGAAGCGACTACGTGGCACGATCCGGGCGCTCGCTCAGCCTGTCATCATCGAGCATTTGCTTAAGCTCGGCGTCTCGACCGTGGAACTGATGCCGGTCACGGCCGTCATGGACGAGCGCCATCTGCCGCCGCTCGGCCTTGCCAATGCCTGGGGCTACAATCCGGTGACCTTCATGGCGCTCGACCCGCGCCTCGCGCCCGGTGGATTGGCCGATCTCCGTGAAACGGTTGCCGCGCTGCATGACGCGGGCATCAGCGTGCTGCTCGATCTCGTTTTCAACCATACGGCCGAAAGCGACGAGCTTGGCCCGACCTTGTCGCTGCGCGGGCTCGACAACGCCGCCTATTATCGCCTGGCTGCCGACGATCCCGGCCGCTACGCCAACGACACCGGCACCGGCAACACCGTCGCTTGCGACCATCCGGTGGCGAAGGATCTGGTCCTCGACAGTCTCCGGCATTTCGTCGGCCATGCGGGCATAGACGGCTTCCGCTTCGACCTTGCCCCGGTTCTCGGCCGGGTCGGCGGCAAGTTCGACGCCAATGCGCCGCTGCTTCAGGCGATGCGCGACGATCCTGTGATCGGCGACCGCGTGTTGATCGCTGAGCCCTGGGACATCGGCCACAACGGCTATCGGCTCGGTGGTTTTCCGCAGGAGTTTCTTGAATGGAACGATCGCTACCGCGACGACGTCAGGCGTTTCTGGCGCGGCGACCGCGGCACTGTCGGCGCGCTGGCGACCCGGCTTGCCGGCTCATCCGATATTTTCGGCAGCGGGCCGGTCACACGCACGGTCAATTTCATTGCCGCCCATGACGGGATGACGCTCGCCGATCTCGTCCGCTACGAGCGTAAGCACAATGAGGCCAATGGCGAGCACAACCATGACGGCCACAACGAGAATTTCTCCTGGAACAATGGCGTCGAGGGCGAAAGCAGTGATCGCGAGACAGCGGCCGAACGGGAGGTCGACATGCGCGCCCTGCTGGCCACGCTGTTCGCCTCGCGAGGCACGATCATGCTGACTGCCGGCGACGAGTTCGGCCGCAGTCACCACGGCAACAACAACGCCTATGCCCAGGATAATGAGCTGACCTGGCTTGACTGGGCCGAGCGCGACGTTGGCCTGGAAGACTTCGTGGCAGTGCTTTCCAGATTGAGGTGGGAAACACCTGCTTTTCAGGACCTGGGGTTCCTTCAGGGGGCGGCGCGCAGCGGTGCGCCGGTCGCAGATATCGAATGGTTGACCGAAGCGGGGCGGCCGATGAACGACGCCAACTGGCATGAGCCCGACCGGCATCGGCTGGCCATGCTGCTTGGCAACGGGACACGTGAAGGCGGCCGGTTGGCGGTCCTGTTCAACGGGGCGAGGCGCATCGCTCCATTCGCATTGCCGCTACGCGATGGATTTGCATGGCAGCAGACATCTGACGGTTCCTGGCCTGTGGCGGAAAACATCACAGTGCCAGGCCGCAGTGTCTGCTTCATGCGTGAATTGCCGGTGACCGGTCGGGAAAAGGGACAGTGAGCATGGCCAAGGGCAAGTCTGACGTCGACCAATGGTGGCGTGGCTGCGTCATCTACCAGATCTATCCACGCTCCTATCAGGACAGCACCGGCGACGGCAGCGGCGATCTTGCCGGCATCACCGGCCGTCTGCCTTATATAGCTTCGCTTGGCGTCGATGCAGTGTGGCTGTCGCCCTTCTTCAAGTCACCGATGGCCGACATGGGCTACGACGTCTCCGATTATTGCGACGTCGATCCGATGTTCGGAACGCTCGCCGATTTCGACGCCATGATCGCCGAGGCCCACCGCCTTGGGCTCAAGGTGATGATCGACCAGGTGCTGTCGCATTCGTCCGACAAACACCCGTGGTTTGTCGAGAGCCGCGCCAGCCGGAACAATCCCAGGGCCGACTGGTATGTCTGGGCCGAACCGAAGCCAGATGGAACCGCGCCCAACAACTGGATGTCGATCTTCGGCGGGCCGGCCTGGGAATGGGATTCGACCCGCCGACAGTATTATCTGCACAACTTCCTCGCCTCGCAGCCTGACCTCAACTTCCACAATCCCGAGGTGCAGGCCGCACTGCTCGATACCGTGCGCTTCTGGCTCGAGCGCGGCGTCGACGGCTTCCGGCTCGACACGGTAAACTTCTACGTCCACGATAAGTGGCTGCGAGACAATCCGCCGCTGGAAAAGAGTGTTTCCGGCGAGATCGACGAGAAAAACCCCTACGAATATCAAGACCACCTGTTCGACAAGACGCGGCCCGAGAACCTCGAATTCCTCAAGCGTTTCCGAGCTTTGCTCGACAAATACGGCGCGCGCGCCTCGGTCGGCGAGGTGGGCGACGGGGAGCGCTCGTTGCAGACGGTGGCGAGCTACACCTCAGGCGGCGACAAGCTCGACATGTGCTACACCTTCGACATGCTCGGGCCGAAATTCTCGGCCGAGCATGTCCACCAATGCATCGCCGATTTCGAGAAAGCCGTCACCGACGGCTGGGTGTGCTGGGCGTTTTCCAACCATGACGTGGTCCGCCATGTCACCCGCTGGACGCGGCCTGGCGGCGACCCGGAGGCGATGGCGAAATTCTCGATCGCGCTGCTCGCCTGCCTGCGCGGCTCGATCTGCATCTATCAGGGCGAGGAGCTCGGCTTCGGCGAGGCGGAGCTCGCCTTCGCGGATCTGCGCGATCCCTACGGCATCCGCTTCTGGCCGGGATTCAAGGGGCGCGATGGTTGCCGCACGCCGATGGTGTGGGAGGCACAGGCCGAACAGGGCGGCTTCTCCGACGGCAAGCCGTGGCTGCCCATACCGACGGAACATCGCGCGCTGGCGGTCGACAGGCAGGATCGCGCCGAAGGTTCCGTGCTCTCGCACTACCGGGCCGTGCTGGCAGCGCGACAGCTGCATCTGCCGCTTGCCCACGGCTCGATCAGGCTGCTCGAAGCGAAGGACGACGTGCTGGCTTTCGTTCGCGAGGCGGAAGGTGAACAGTTGCTCTGCGTCTTCAATTTTGCAGATGCCGCTGCTTTCTGGGCGGTTCCCGACGAACTCGGCGAGGTCGTGCCGGTCGGTTTTCCCCAGGCCGGAACCGATGTCGAGACGGGGCGCATCCCCCTGATGCCGCTGGGGTACTTTATCGGTCGCTTGGTTTGAACCTGCTTAAGTTGACTTTAGGTGAGCATGAGTCGTGTTGAAATAAAAATTCGTCGCGAATAGTGTCAGCCACCGCTGGCGGTAGGGAGCCGCTGGCCCGCTCAACGAAACCGGGAATTCCGGCATTCGGGCGCTAACCAGGCGAGGCCGTGTTTTACGGGGAACACGCCTAATTGGGAGATGGAAACTCATGCTTAAAAACATGCTGAAAGCGACTGTGTTCGCTACGACGCTTGCATTGACGGCGGGCGCGCTGTCGATGCCTGCCTTCGCGGAGGTCGTCTACAATCGCGGCAATTCGGCCGATCCGGAGTCGCTTGATCCGCACAAGACCTCGACTGTCTATGAAGCTCACATCCTGCGCGACCTGTTCGAAGGTCTGGTGATGCAGGACAAGGATGCCGAGATCATTCCGGGCGCGGCCGAGAGCTGGACCGTTTCTGATGACGGCACCGTCTATACCTTCAAGCTGCGTCAGGGCGGCACCTGGTCGGACGGCAGCCCGGTGACGGCTGACGATTTCGTCTACTCGTTCCGCCGCCTGCTCGACCCGGCCACTGCGGCCGAATACGCCTCGATGCTCTACGTCGTGAAGAACGGCGAAGCCGTGAACACCGGCAAGGCCAAGGCCGAAGAGCTCGGCGTCAAGGCTGTCGACGCCAACACCTTCGAGGTCACGCTGAAGTCGGCCACGCCTTACTTCCTCGAGATGCTGACCCACCAGTCCACCTATCCGGTGAACAAGGCTGCGATCGAAAAGCTCGGCGCCGACTGGATCAAGCCGGGCAACCTGGTTTCCAACGGTGCGTTCACGCTGGCCGAGTTCGTCCCGAACGACCACATCAAGCTCGTCAAGAACCCGAAGTTCCATGACGCAGCCAACGTCAAGCTCGACGCCGTCAACTACTTCCCGACGGAAGACCGCTCGACCGCGATCAAGCGGTTCGAGGCCGGCGAGCTCGACTCGAACGACGATATCCCGACCGAGCAGATGGCTGATCTGAAGGCCAAATTCGGCGACCAGCTGCGCATCGGCGCCTATCTCGGCACCTACTACTACGCCATCAAGACCGACAAGGCGCCGTGGGACAATGTCGAGCTGCGCAATGCCGTGTCCATGGCCATCGACCGCGACTTCCTGGCCGAGAAGGTCTGGCAGAACTCGATGCTGCCTGGCTACTCGATGGTGCCTCCTGGTATCGAGGGCTACAAGCCTTCGGTCGCGAAGTTCGCCGAGATGTCGCAGATCGACCGCGAGGACGAAGCCAAGAAGGTCCTCGAGAAGCTCGGCTACGGCCCGGGCAAGCCGCTGAAGATGGAAATCCGCTACAACACATCGGAGAACCACAAGAACACGGCGGTCGCGATCCAGGAACAGCTCAAGCCGCTCGGCATTGAGGTGACCCTGCTCAACACCGACACCAAGACCCACTACGGCCATCTCGAGCAGAAGGGTGACTACGACGTCGCCCGCGCCGGCTGGATCGCCGACTACAAGGATCCGGAAAGCTTCCTCGGCATTTCGCGCAAGGCTTCGGGTAACAACTACTCGAACTACAACAGCCCGGCGTTCGAAGCTGCCATGGACAAGGCTGCTGCCGACGGTGGCAAGCCTGAGGCCCGCATGAAGGACATGGAAGAGGCCGAGCGCATCCTGATCGACGACGTCGGCCAGATCCCGCTGCTCTACTATAGCTACAAGAACCTCGTCTCCCCGAAGATCAAGGGCTTTGACGAGAACGTCATGGACGTGCACCCCTCGCGCTTCGTCAGCAAGGAATAGTCTCGGTAGCGCCGCCATCCCCTGCAAAGGGGGTGGCGGATCCGACTTACTTGCGAAGGCGTAGGTCCAATGTTTCTATATGTATTCCGGCGGCTATTGACCGCCATTCCGACGATGTTCGTCATCGTCACGCTGGCCTTTTTCCTGATCCGTGTCGCGCCAGGCGGCCCCTTCAACCAGGAACGTGGCCTCAGCCCCGAAATCAAAGCAAACCTTGAAGCGCAGTTCGGTCTCAACGACCCGCTCTGGCTTCAGTATGGCAACTACCTGAAGAACCTGCTGCACGGCAATTTCGGCCCGAGCTACAACCTGCCCGACTTCACGGTCACAGAGCTGTTTGCCAAGGGTCTTCCGATCTCCATCCAGCTTGGCGCTTCGGCTCTGGTTCTGGCGCTGATGATCGGCACCGTGCTCGGCGTGATCGCCGCGCTCAACCAGAACAAGCTTGGCGACTATTCGGTCATTGCAGTGGCGACGGCCGGTAGCACCATCCCTACCTTTGTCGTGGCTCCCGTCATTCAGCTGCTGTTCGGACTGACCTGGATGCTGTTGCCGATCGGTGGCTGGGGTGATGGTGCGTTGATCAACAAGATCGGCCCGATCATCACGCTGTCATTGCCGCAGATTGCCATCGTCGCCCGTCTGATGCGTGGTTCGATGATCGAGTCCCTGCGCTCCAATCACATCCGCACCGCAAGGGCCCTTGGCCTTTCCGACTGGTCGGTCGTGGTCAAGCATGCATTGCGCGGCGCTATCCTTCCCATCGTGTCCTATGCCGGACCGGCGGCAGCGGCATTGCTGACCGGGTCGATCATCGTCGAGACGATCTTCGCCATTCCCGGCATTGGCCGCTACTTCGTCGATGCGGCGCTCAACCGCGACTACACGCTCGTCATGGGCACGGTCGTCGTGATCGCCCTGTTTACGATCTTGTTCAACCTGATCGTCGACGTCCTCTACGCCTTCTTCGATCCGAGGGTGCGCTATGACTGATACAACTATCGCGGCGCCCGTCGTCGGGCGCTCGCTTTGGGGCGATGCGTGGGCACGCCTCAAGGCAAACAAGGCTGCCATGTTCAGCCTGTTCTACTTGATCGCCATAGCCGTGGTTTGCGTGGTGGGCCCATTTTTCGTGCCGCACCAGTACACCACGATCTATTCGGACTATGTGCGCACGCCGCCAAGCCTGTCGGCATATCCGAAGCCGGATATGATCGAGACTGCCTTGAACGACGTGGTCAAGCGCATGCGCGTCGATCTCAAGGAATGGAAACAGGAAGACGAGCGTGTGTTCATGACGCTTGTTTCGACCAAGCCCATCGATGAGCGGAACATCCGTTACATCGACCGTTCCGACACATTCGACGACGGCAAGTTGGAGAACAAGTCGGCCGACGGCCTGTCGATGGTCGTCAGCGCTTCGATCAAGCAGCAGTATTTCTTCTTCGGCACCGACAATGTCGGCAGAGACCAGCTCTCACGCACCTTGATGGCAGGGCGTATCTCACTGGCCATCGGCTTGCTCGCCGGCTTCGTCGCAGTGGTGATTGGCGTGGTCTACGGGGCGACCGCCGGCTTCATGGGCGGCAAGACCGATGAAGTGATGATGCGCATCGTCGATGTGCTCTATTCGCTGCCCTTCATCTTCTTCGTCATCATGCTGGTCGTCTTCTTCGGGCGAAATTTCGTGCTGATGTTCCTGGCCGTGGGCGCTGTCCTATGGCTAGACATGGCGCGCATCGTGCGAGGACAGGCGCTGTCGATCCGGCGTCAAGAATATGTGCAGGCGGCCGAGGCGCTCGGTGTCCGCTCGCGGGGCATCGTCCAGCGGCACGTCATCCCCAACCTGCTCGGGCCTGTTGTCATCTACATGACACTGCTGGTTCCGCAGGTCATCATCCTCGAGAGCTTCCTGTCGTTCCTGGGCCTTGGCGTCCAGGAGCCGATGACGAGCTGGGGCGTGCTCATTTCCGTCGGCGCAAAGAACATCGGCACGGCCAACTGGCTGCTCCTGTTCCCCGCGTTTTTCCTTGTCTCGACGCTGTTCGCGCTGAATTTCATCGGCGACGGACTTCGCGATGCGCTCGATCCGAAGGACAGGTGAGATGGCTGGAGAAACAATCCTTTCGGTAAAGGACCTGCGCGTCCGCTTCCGCACGCTTGATGGCGCGGTGGAAGCGGTCAAGGGCATCAACCTCAACGTCGGTGCCGGTGAGGCCGTTGCCGTTGTGGGCGAGTCCGGCTCGGGCAAGAGCCAGACGATGATGGCGGCGATGAACCTGCTCGCCTCAAACGGCGAGGCGACGGGGGCTGTGGAGTATCGTGGCAAGAACCTGCTTGGTCTGCCCAAGTCGGAACTTAACAAGATCCGCGGTCGCAAGATCAGCATGATCTTCCAGGAGCCGATGACCTCGCTCGATCCGCTCTACACGATCGGCAACCAGCTGATGGAGCCGATCCGGCGCCATCAGGGCCTCGACGCCAGGGCGGCCCGCGCCGAGGCGCTCAGGCTGCTCGAACTGGTCAAGATTCCGGATCCGGAGCGGCGCCTGAGGTCCTATCCGCACGAGATGTCGGGTGGCCAGCGCCAGCGTGTCATGATTGCCATGGCGCTTGCCAACAATCCCGACATCCTGATCGCGGACGAGCCGACGACCGCACTCGACGTCACCATCCAGGCGCAAATCCTGGTGCTGCTGGCCGAGCTGCAGCGCAAGCTCGGCATGGCCATCGTCTTCATCACCCATGACCTTGGCATCGTCCGTCGCTTCGCCGACCGGGTTTATGTCATGCGCTCGGGTGAGGTGGTGGAGGAAGGCCAGGCCGACGAGCTTTTTGCCAACCCGCAGCACGACTACACCAAGATGCTGCTGGCGGCAGAGCCGACAGGCCGGAAGGCGCCGCCGCCAGACGATGCGCCGATCCTTCTGGAAGGGCGCAACGTCGAGGTAGAGTTCAAGATCGGTGGCGGCTTCCTCTCCGGTCCGCCAATGCTGCTCAAGGCGGTCGACCGTATCTCGGTATCACTGAAGCGATGCCAGACCATCGGCATCGTCGGCGAGTCTGGTTCGGGCAAGTCGACACTTGGCCGCGCGCTGTTGAGGCTGTTGCCGAGCGAGGGGACGATCCGCTTCGGCAGCAACGACCTGTCCAAGGCGGGTCGCAGCGAAATGCGGCCGCTGCGCCGCGAGTTGCAACTGGTCTTCCAGGACCCGTTCGGCTCGTTGTCGCCGCGTATGACGGTCGGCCAGATCATCACTGAAGGTCTGCTTGTGCACGAGCCGTCGCTTTCTGCCAGGGACCGCGACGCCCGCGCCGTCGAGGCGCTGCGCGAGGTCGGTCTGGATCCGGCGGCGCGCAATCGCTATCCGCACGAGTTCTCGGGCGGTCAGCGTCAGCGCATCGCCATTGCCCGGGCAATGATCCTGAAGCCCAAGGTGGTGGTACTGGACGAACCGACTTCGGCCTTGGACCGCTCGGTGCAGAAGCAGATCGTGGACCTGTTGCGCAAGCTGCAGGCCGACCACGACCTGTCCTACCTGTTCATCAGCCACGATCTTGCCGTCGTGCGGGCGATGTCCGACTACATCATCGTCATGAAGCAGGGAAAGATCGTCGAGGAGGGACTGACAGAGGCCATCTTTGGCGATCCGCGCGAGGCCTATACGAAGACGTTGATGGCAGCTGCCATCGACGAGACCAAGTTCCGCCAGGTGGTCTAGCCGGCGCCTGCTGGCATCTGAAAACGAAAGCGCCAGCGGGTCACCGCTGGCGCTTTTCTTTTCCTGCGAAAGATCAAAGCACGAGGACGGAACGTCCGCACGAGACGCCGTGAACACGGATATCTGCTTCGCCGACCTTTACGCCCAGCAAGGTAAGTACGCTGAAGACCAGATTGTCGACGGGTGCGGTAACGCCTGACAGCAGGTTCGTGACGGCCGTCTTCACGGCTGCTTCCGACGGCAAAAGTATGCCGATGCCCAAGCCCAGGACGCTAACGTCGGCCTTGAGCGTCAGTCCCCCTATCAACGAAGCTGTCAGCGACTGGGCGAGGTTGGAGGTGGAAACCGACTTGATGGTCCGGTTGTCGACTTCGGTTTTGTTGAACGTCAGGGTCTTGGGGGTGGTGTTGCCTATGTCGACATTGGCGCTGCCGCTGACCTCGACCTTGATCAATCCGACTGCGTTGACGTTGACCAGTTCCGCCGGTCTGACTACCGGTTCTTTGGTGAAAATCCTGAGGTCGGCCGGGTTGATTTCGCCAAGCCAGACTTCGGCGATACCGGGCTTTGCCGCTACCGTCACAACAGCGCTGGCCGGCTTGCCGGTGGGACAAGAAACGCTCTTGAGCTGGCCCTCCGCGTAGGCGACCTCGACATACAGGGGCAGTTTGACGGTGGCGCCGAGAACGCCGCCGAGCAAACCGCCGGCACCACCGACCGTGGCTTCTATCTGCAGTCGCGTCTGGGCAGTTCGGATGATCTTGCCGGGCTCGCCTATCGCGAACCAGGTGCCGCCCTGTGGGGGCTCGCCGACCGCCAGATTGAGCTTGACTGCTACCAGGCCGGGAATGCCGGTATTGATATCCGCAGCCACCTGGTTCTTGCCGTTTGCGATGGCTGCGGCGGCCCCGATGATTTCCATCAAGCCAACCTTGGCGTCGAAAGCCGAAGCGCCATGCCCCAGAGCGAGCTTGCCGACCTGGCCAAGGTCGATGAAGTGCGACAGCGGGACTTTCAGGGTGCCTGGAATCTTTGCGCCCAGCAGTTGAGCCAACGCCACGCTGGCATTCTTGTTTTTGGTCGTCGCTGACAATGCCGACACGATCTGCCCGACAGTCGCGTCCGCTGCCAACAGGTCATTATAGGTGCCGGCGGTCACCTTGAGCTCTGTCGCCAGAGCATCCATGAACTGCAGGGCGTTCACGTCGGTTGCCAGCAGGGCGTTGTAGTCCATCGCCTTGAGCGAGAGATTGGTTCCCAACAGTCCACCCAGAAGCGGATTGAGCAGAGCGCTCCGCTGTGTGTCGACGCTGACAAGGCGCGAGCCTATGGAGAATGCCGCTTCCGCGGGGGCGCTGGCGACGGCAGTGGTCACGATCTGGCGCTGGCCGGTGACGAGGTTGGAGAAGTAGATCGTGCCGTCCTTGCGATATGTAACGCGAACCGCATTGTAGGGCGTTGCATCGACGACGAACCGTTTGCCTGCCTCGATCGTCGGGTCCGGTGTGTATCGACCCTTTTCGACCCTTACCTGCGTGTAGCCTGCCATCGTCGGCAGGACGCCGAAATTCGTCGTCAGGCTGACACCGCTCTGCCCGTTGTTGCTGAACACCTTCAGCACGGCAAGATCGGCCTTGGAGATGTTGGCTGCGCCGTAAATGGCGGCCAGGTCGGTAAGCGATTGAGCCTCGCGGCGCTCGACATAGAGCGAGCCTTCGTCGACCGCGAATGCCGCAGCGGCGAGGCCGATGGGCAGGCACAGCGCGAACATTGTCGCGAAGTTGCCCTTGGTCGACCGGCGGAAGCCGCGAAGTTTTTCCACGAAACGCATTCAGATACCCCCCACCCGAATGGTTGAACTGCGGGCGATTGTCTTTTCCGGCAGCGGTAGGAGCGGAAAGAGGTTCCATATCGGAAGCTGGCTTGCGTCGTAGCGGAGCGAGACCACGAATTGTTCGCTGTCCTGGGTGCTGTCTTGGACGTTGACGACGAGCTTGCTTCTGTCGATGAAGATGTAGCCGTCCGCATTGAGATCGATGTAGCGCTGCGCAAGCGTCTTGCGCTCTGTCTGGTCGAGACCCGCAATTGCGGTGCGGGCTGCGTCGGCTGCCATCTGCTGGACGGAGTGCATGGCGCCGAAATAGATGCCGTAGGCAATCATCCCGAAGATCAGCAGGACGAACACCGGCGCGACGATTGCAAATTCGATTGCCGACGTGCCGGAGGTGTTTCGGAAAAAGAGACGGGGATCGGGCGGTCGACTTCGAGGCAGCAATCTGCCCCGATTGCTCCTGGCCTCGATGAGTTCCGTGAATGGCTTGGAAGAGACCGATTCGAGTGGGCGCAACAGCCGCGAGATATGCCGCAGGCGAAGCGTGAAACGCTGCGGTGGCGACGCCGCCATCCTGTAAGATCGTTTGTATGCAAAGTAATTGTATATATTCATGCGCCACCTTCTTGGCAAATGCCAAGATATCTGCAGATTTAAGTCATGTATTGCAAATATCGATAACAGCGTGCGCGCCGAGAATTACCAATTCGCTAATGTGACTTTCGGCGAGGGTCGATGACAAAGGAAAGTTCAAGAAACTGATAACAAACCACGTAAAATGAGTTGCAACTTGAAAGTTAAGTCAGATCCCGGGAAGGAGAGCGAGACGGGGCCGATTGTATGATTGCGGCGACGCTCAATGAACGGGGAGGAAATTGGGCTCTGCAACGATGCAATGCGCGACGGCAGCCGGAACCGGTGCGAATACGTTCAATCGCCACCAGCGTCGATGCGCAGCGCGACAGACCTGAACAGCCCTTCCGATCAGGCTGCTTGCTAAGGTATTAAGATGTCGGGATTTTTCTGGTCGGAGTGGCAGGATTCGAACCTGCGACCCCATCGTCCCGAACGATGTGCGCTACCAGGCTGCGCTACACTCCGTGACCAGTGGGCGGGCTTATAGCTGCCGGTTGGGCGTACTGCAAGCACCAAAGGTTCGGCTGGCGCAATTTTTCGCAAGTCGGTAATCTTGCTGAGCTTTTGCGCCTTTATGCTGCATTTTCGGGAGGGGACAGCGCCTCAATCTTGCGGTAATCGGTTCCGACTAGAGTGTATGCGCAGCCTTTGCGCCGATGGAGTAGAGCAGTGAATATCAAGCCCGTGGGCCATGCAGCTCCCAATACATTCGAATTCGAGACCAAAGCCTTGGTCAAGCCGACGGGATTTCGCGAATATGATGCCCGTTGGTGGTTCGGGCATCCGAGTTCAAGCAAGGAGCCGGAGCTCAATCTGATTGGCGTGCAGGCGCTGGGCATGGGCATCGGTACGCTGATTCGTCGCTTGGGCGCTGGCCCGGACATCGTCACCGGCCACGATTTCCGCTCCTACTCTATGTCGATCAAGCTGGCGCTCGTCTCGGGCATGCTGGCTGCGGGCGCGCGGGTGAAGGACATCGGCTTGGCATTGTCGCCGATGGCCTACTTCGCCCAGTTTGCGCTCGATACGCCGTCGGTCGCCATGGTGACTGCCTCGCACAACGAGAACGGCTGGACCGGCGTGAAGATGGGCGCGCAGCGGCCATTGACCTTCGGCCCGGACGAGATGTCTGCGCTCAGGGAAATTGTGCTCAACGGCGATTTCGAGCTGATCGGCGGCGGCTCCTACGAGTTCGTGCCGGATTTCCGCAAGACCTACATCGACGACCTGGTGGGCGGCAAACGGATCACCCGGAAGCTGAAGGTTGTCGCCGCTTGCGGCAACGGCACGGCGGGTGCGTTTGCACCCGAGGCACTCGAACGCATCGGCTGCGAGGTCATCCCGCTCGATGTCGAGCTCGACCATTCGTTCCCACGCTACAACCCCAACCCCGAGGACATGCAGATGCTGCATGCGATCAGGGACAAGGTGCTGGAGACGGGCGCTGATGTCGGGCTTGGTTTCGATGGTGACGGCGATCGCTGCGGCGTTGTCGACAACGAGGGCAACGAGATCTTCGCCGACAAGGTTGGCGTCATGCTCGCGCGCGACATCTCGGCGCTCTATCCAAACTCGACCTTCGTCGTCGACGTGAAGTCCACGGGCCTGTTCAACACCGACAAGGTGCTGGCCGCCAATGGTGCGAAGACCGACTATTGGAAGACTGGCCATTCCTATCTCAAGCGCCGCGTTGCCGAACTTGGCGCGATCGCCGGCTTCGAGAAATCAGGTCACTTCTTCTTCAACCCGCCAATCGGCCGCGGCTATGACGACGGCATCGTCACGGCGATCGCCGTGTGCCAGATGCTCGATCGCAGCCCCGGCAAGTCGATGGCCGATCTCTATCGCGACCTGCCGCTGACCTATGGCACGCCGACCATGTCGCCACATTGCGATGATGAGCTGAAATACGGCGTCGTCGACAAGGTGGTTGCCGATTTCGAGGCGATGAAGCGCAATGGCGAGACCTTCGCCGGCCAGAAGATCGTCGATCTCATCACCGTCAACGGCGTTCGCGTCGTTGCAGAGGACGGCACCTGGGGGCTGGTGCGTGCTTCATCGAACAAGCCGGAACTGGTCGTGGTGGTGGAAAGCCCGGTTTCATCAGAGCGTCGGCGCGAGATGTTCGAAGCGGTAGATGCGGTGCTCCGGCGCAACCCGTCTGTCGGCGCCTACAATCAGACCTTCTGAGAGGAGCGGGCATGACTGAGAGGATTGTCAGTTTTGTCATGAGCGGCGGCGTGGGCTCCAGGCTCTGGCCGTTGTCTCGCGAGGATAACCCGAAGCAGTTCCATGATCTGTCAGGCGACGGCTCGATGCTGGTCAAGACGCTGAAGCGGCTTGCGGCGCGGGACGAGGGCGAGACCCCGATCTACCTGATCGCCTCCGAGCGTCATGCCGCGCGCGTGCGCGACGACCTTGCCGCAATCGACCTTGCCGGCGGCGGCGCAATCTTCGAGCCGACTGGCCGCAACACCGCGGCAGCCGTAGCTATCGCTGCCCTCCAAACGATCTCGGCCTATGGCGACGGCATCGTGCTGGTCGTGCCGTCGGATCATGAGATTTCGACGCAACGCCAGTTCTGGGAAACCGTTGAGCGTGGCGTGCCGGCAGCTGCAGCCGGCCGCATGGTGGTGTTCGGCATCCGCCCGACTGCACCCGAGACAGGTTACGGCTATATCGAGGCCGGTGCGGAGAGCAGCGGCGTCTCCGACGTGACGCGCTTCGTCGAGAAGCCGGACCTCAAGACCGCCGAAGGCTATCTCGCTGCCGGCAACTTCTTCTGGAACGCCGGTATCTTTCTGTTCAAGGCAAGCGCCATGCGCGACGCTTTCCTGAAGCACCATCAGGAGATCTGGGAGAGGGCCGAGGCGGCGTTCAAGGCGGCGACAAGCGACCTGTCGGGCGTCTACATGCCGCTCGAGCTCTATCAGGGCATTCCGTCCATCTCGATCGACTACGCCATTATGGAGCGCGTCAGTGGCATCGCCATGGTGCCGGCGAGCTTCCGCTGGAACGATCTCGGTTCATGGCAGTCGCTGCTCGACGTCAGTCCCTCCGACAAGGACGGCAATGTCATTGTCGGCGACGTCGTCGCCATCGATTGCGAGAACTCCTATCTGCGCGGCGATGGACGGTTGCTCTCGGCGATCGGGCTCAAGGACGTCGCCATTGTTTCGACCTCGGATGCGACCTTCGTTGCACCGGTCAGCCATAGCCAGAACGTCAAGAAGATCGTCGAGCAGCTTGAAAAGAGCGGCCGTCTCGAGACCAAGTTCACGCCGGCACATGGCCGTGTGATCGCCAACGGCGCCTGGCGCCAGCGCGTGCAGCATTGGCTGATGGATGAAACCTTGCCGCTGTGGTCGACATCGGGTGTCGACGAGCAGTTCGGCGGCTTCTACGAGGCGCTCGGCTTCGATGCCAGGCCTTTGGCAAAGCCCAAGCGCATGCGCACCATGGCGCGCCAGGTCTACGCCTTCGCGGTCGCCAAGCAGCGCGGCTGGGACGGCCGGGCCGACCAGCTCATCGAGCACGGCATACGCTTCATGGCCGGGAGGGGCCGTACCGAACGCGGCGGGTGGGTGCGGACGCTGAACCCCGACGGCAGCGTGCTCGACCCGGTTGAGGACGCCTATGACCATGCCTGCGTGCTCCTGGCGCTGGCTCATGCGCATCGCTCAGGCAACGCCGAGGCGCTGGGTCTCGCCGCCGAAACATTCGCTTTCCTCGACAAGCACCTCGAGGACGAGCGCATGACGGGCTTCATGGAAAGCCCTGATGGCGAGGGCGTGCGGCGCTCCAACCCGCATATGCACCTGCTGGAGGCTTTCCTCGCCTGGCATGCTGTGACGGGCGACCGGGCCTACCTCCGCCGGGCGGCCCGTATCATCGATCTGTTCCGGAGCCACTTCTTCGAGGTGGACAGCTGGACGCTGGGCGAGTTCTTCGACCGCGACTGGCATCCGGCATCAGGTGAGAAGGGTCAGTGGACCGAACCCGGTCACCATTTCGAGTGGGCCTCGCTGCTGGTCGATTTCGCTGACAAGAGCGGCCAGAAAGACCTTGTTGCCTTTGGGCGCAAACTCTATGCCTCGGCTGTCGCCAACGGCCTCAACCGCGCGACGGGGCTGGCTTACGGTGCTGTTTCGCGGCAGGGCCTGCCGCTGGACCGCATCTCGCGCAGCTGGCCGCAGACCGAAGCGATCAAGGCTGCCATTGCTCTCGACGGCACCGGCGGTCCCGACCTCAAACCCGAAATCGAGGCGCGCGTCGGCCGCCTGTTCCGCTGGCACATCGATCCGGCGCCGCAGGGCCTGTGGATCGACCAGATCGACGAGCGCGGCCGCTCGCTGGCCAAGGAAGTGCCGGCCAGCATCTTCTATCACCTGGTGACGGCGCTCACGCAGTATCTCGATAAGACCGAAGACGTCGCGCACTAACTTCGAGCCAACAGAAAGCTGGCCAATTGGCCGGCTTTTGCTATCCAGGCCGAGCAGAGCTTCCAGGCCTCAATCCACTATACCTAGGATCAGTACGGGCTCGCGACGTCGCCTGTCTCGACATAAACAGTCTTGAGTTGCGAGTAATGCTGGAGGGCCGCAAGCGAGTTCTCGCGGCCGATGCCCGACTGCTTGGCGCCGCCGAAGGGGATTTCGACTGGCGTCAGATTGTAGGCGTTGATCCAGCAGGTGCCGGCCTTGAGCTCGCCGATGACGCGGTGTCCACGCACAATGTCTTTGGTGAAGACGCCTGCGGCGAGGCCGAATTCGGTGTCGTTGGCACGCGCGATCGCCTCGTCTTCGCTGTCGAAAGAGAGCACGCTCATCACCGGGCCGAAGATTTCTTCGCGGGCGATGCGCATGTTGTCCTTCACGCCGGTGAAAACGGTCGGTTCAACGAAGAAGCCGCCCTCGAAGCCTTGCAGCGAGGGCGTGCCGCCGCCGCAGCGCAGCTCCGCCCCCTCATTCATGCCGACGGCAATGTAATCAAGAACCTTGTCGTGCTGGACCTTGCTGACCAGCGGGCCCATCTGGGTCTCGGGGTCGAGGGGATCGCCGATGCGGATCGACTTGGTGCGTTCGACCAAACGTTCGACGAACCGATCGTGCAGGCCCTTCTGGACGAAGACCCGCGTGCCATTGGAGCAGACCTGACCGGTCGAGTAGAAATTGCCGAGCATGGCACCGCCGATAGCGTTTTCGAGATCGGCGTCGTCGAAGACGATGATCGGCGACTTGCCGCCGAGTTCCATCGTCGCGTGCTTCATGTGCGAGCCGGCGAGCGACAGCACCTTCTTGCCCGTGGGCACCGAGCCGGTGAGCGAGATCTTGTCGACGATTGGATGCGCGGCGAGGGCCGCGCCGACGTCGCCATAACCCTGGACGACATTGAACAGCCCGTCGGGCAGGCCGGCCTCGGTGTAAATCTCGGCCAGCGCCAGTGCCGAGAGAGGGGTGTTCTCGGAGGGCTTGAACACCATGGCGTTACCCATGGCGAGCGCGGGGGCGGACTTCCAACCGGCGATCTGGATCGGGTAGTTCCAGGCGCCGACGCCGACACAGACGCCGAGCGCCTCGCGCTTGGTGTAGGCGAAAGGACCGCCGAGGTCGACATAGTCGCCGTTAGAGGCTGCGACCGCCCCGGCGAAATATTCGAGGCAGTCGGCGGCGGATGCCGCGTCGGCTACCAGCGTTTCCTGGATCGCCTTGCCGGTGTCGAGGGTCTCCAGCCGGGACAGTTCCTCGTTGCGGGCACGCAGGATGTCGGAAGCACGGCGCAGGATGCGGCCGCGTTCAACGGGCTTCAGGCGGGCCCATGCCTGCTGCGCCTCGCGCGCGGCTTCCAGCGCAAGCTCGACTATGTTTTGCGTTGCCGACCGCAACTCGGCGATGATCTCGCCTGTAGCCGGATAGATGACCGGGATTGGCGCCCCGCGTTCATCATCTATGTAGCGGCCATTGACATAATGCGAGGCTTTGGGCTGGGCGCGCATGCGTTTGCTCCAGTTTATTTTCGATGTTCCGGGCGAGTTGGCCGGATGATGCTCTATCTGTCGGAGACCTGCCAGCGCGGATTGATCCACGGCTCCTGGTTGGACGGCGCAAGCGGCGTCCGGCCAAGGATGTGGTCGGCGGCCTTCTCTCCGGTCATGATCGACGGGCCGTTGAGATTGCCGTTCGTCACGCGCGGGAAGATCGAGGAATCGGCGACACGCAGGCCCTCGACGCCGATCACCCGGCATTCCGGATCGACGACGCTGGTCGGATCGTCGGCCCGGCCCATGCGGCAGGTGCCGCAGGGGTGATAGGCGCTTTCGGAGTGCTCACGGATGAAGTCGTCGAGCTGCTTGTCCGACTGCACGTGGCTGCCTGGCGAAATCTCGCTGCCGCGGAACGGATCGAAGGCGGACTGGCCAAATATCTCGCGGGTCAGCCGGATGCAGTGGCGGAAATCGGCCCAGTCGTCGGGATGCGACATGTAGTTGAAGCGGATCTCGGGTTTGTCCCACGGATCATCGGAGCGAAGGGTGATCGCGCCGCGCGACTTCGACCGCATCGGGCCGACATGAGCCTGGAAGCCATGCGACTTGGCCGCCGCCTTGCCGTCGTAGCGAACTGCTGCCGGCAGGAAGTGGAACTGGATGTCGGGATAATCGACACCGGCTTTTGAGCGCACGAAGGCCGCCGCCTCGAAATGGTTGGTTGCGCCGAGGCCGGTCTTGAACAGCAGCCACTCGGCTCCGATCAGCGCCTTGGAGAACGGATTGAAGACCGAATGCAGGGTGATCGGCTGGGTCGATTCCTGCTGGATGTAGAGCTCCATATGGTCCTGGAGATTCTGGCCGACGCCGCGCCTGTCGGCGCGCACCGCGATGCCGTGCTTCTTCAGGTGCTCGGCCGGGCCGATGCCCGAGAGCATCAAAAGTTTCGGCGAATTGATCGAGGAGGCAGCGACGATCACCTCGCGTCTTGCCTTAACGACCTGAATCTTCCTGCGAGCTTCGATCTCGACGCCGACGGCGCGTTGATTCTCGATCACCACGCGCCTGGCGAAACCATTGACGACACGGACATTTCCGCGTTTCAGCGCTGGACGCAGATAGGCGTTGGCGACCGACCAGCGGCGCCCGCCATGGATGGTCTGCTCCATGGCCCCAAAGCCTTCCTGCTTGGAGCCGTTATAGTCCTCGGTCAGCTCGAAACCGGCCTGCCGGCCGGCGTCGACAAAGGCCTGGTAGAGCGGGTTCTTGCGCGGACCGCGCTGCACGTTGAGCGGACCCGAGGTGCCGCGCCAGCCTTCTTCGCCGCCATTCGAGTGCTCCATGCGCTTGAAGTAGGGCAGCACGTCGGCATAGCCCCAGCCGGTCGCGCCCTGTTCGGCCCAGTGATCGAAGTCGTGGGCGTGGCCGCGGACATAGACCATGCCGTTGATCGAGGACGAGCCGCCGAGCACTTTTCCGCGCGGGGTGGCCAGCACACGCCCGCCGAGATGCGGCTCGGGCTCGCTGGAATAGCCCCAGTCGTAGCGGCTCATGTTGAGCGGGATCGACAGCGCCGACGGCATCTGGATCAGCGGGCCGAAGTCGGTGCCGCCGTACTCGATGACGATCACCGAGTGCTTGCCGTCCTCCGACAGGCGATAGGCCATGGCCGAGCCGGCGGAGCCGGAGCCGACGATTACGAAATCTGCTTCAAGCATTGTTCACATGAACCATAAAATCGGCGAGCGAGACGTTGCCGCCGGTTGCGACGACGAGCACGGTCTTGCCGGCCACGTCGACCTTTCCTCCCAGAAGCGCCGCCAGCGACGAGGCGCCCGACGGCTCGAGCACGAGCTTCAGCCGCTCGAAGGCTGTGGTCATCGCTCGGCGGACGGAGGCGTCGTCGACGGTCAGCGCGCGAACATTGGTGGTGGTGACCGCTGCGAAGGGCGCTTCGCCCGGCCGGCGCGCCATCAGGCCGTCGCAGATTGAATTCTCAGCCAATGGCACGGCCGAGACCGCGCCATTGGCCAGCGAGGCGCCCAGGCCGTTGAAGCCTTCGGGCTCGACCGCGAAGACCTGCGTCGATGGTGAAAGGTGATGGAAGGCAAGCGAGATGCCACCGATGAGCCCGCCGCCGCCGACCGGGCAGAGCACGATGTCGGCCCCCACACCCTTGGTTGCCAACTGATCGAGCGCTTCAAGGCCGGCGCCGGCCTGGCCAGCGACGATCTCGGGATCGTCGAACGGGTGGAGCAGGACAAGGCCTTCGGTCTCGGAGATTTCGCGTGCTCTGGCAGCGGCGACCTCTTCGCGGGCGCGGTCGCCATGCTCGGTCAGGACAACGCGCGCGCCATAGCCCTTGGTCGCTTCGCGCTTGGCGGCGGGGGCGTCGATGGGCATGACGATGGTGACGGGGATGTCGAGCGACTGGCCGGCAGCGGCGAGGCCCTGGGCAAAGTTGCCGGAGGAAAAGGCGACCACGCCGCGCTCGGCTTCGTCTGCCGAGAGCTGCTTCAGCCGCCAATAGGCGCCGCGCGCCTTGAACGACCCGGCCCATTGCAGCGACTCGGCCTTGACGAAGACACGCGACGCACCGGTCTCGCGGGCGAGGACGGCGGATTCGAGCAGCGGTGTCAGCTGCGTTGCCTTCGATGTCTCGGCATAGGCCTGGCGAAGCCGGTCGAGGCCTGGAACCTTAGTGCTCATCATTCACCCCTCGGGAAGCGCTTGCTCTCTTCGAGCACGTTGAGGTCCATATGGTTGCGCATGTAGCGCTCGGATGCCTTCTGCAGCGGCTGGAAATCCCATGGGTAGTACGCGCCGTTGCGCAGCGCGGGGTAGATCACCCAGCGGCGCGCCTGACTTTCGCGCACGGCCGCGTCGAAGGCCGCCATGTCCCAGCGGGCGCGGACCTTCGCCATGAAGCTTGCCACCAGACCGGCACGGGTGGGGTCGGCGGCGAGGTTGCTGAGCTCCTGGGGATCCGATTCCAGATCAAACAGTTGCGGCGGGTCGATCTCGCAGTGGACGAACTTGAAACGGCCGTCGCGGATGGCGACGAGCGGTGCGTAGGAGCCTTCGGCCGCGTATTCCATGAGCACCGGGACGGCGCGTTGCTCCCCTTGTGCCAGCGGCAGCAGCGACTGGCCGTCGGTCCAGGGAGCGATATCGGAAAGGTCAATGCCGGCTAGGTCGCACAGTGTCGGCAGGATGTCGAGGTTAGAGGTCGGCGCCTCGATCAACCCGGATGGCAGGCTCTTCCCGGCGACCATCAGCGGGACACGGGCCGAGCCCTCGTAGAAGCACATCTTGAACCACAGGCCGCGCTCGCCAAGCATGTCGCCATGGTCGGAGCAGAACAGGATGACGGTGTCGTCGAGCATATGCGTGCGCTCAAGCACCGACAGCAGTTGGCCGACCTTGTCGTCGATGTAGGAGATGTTGGCGAAGTAGCCGCGGCGCGAGCGGCGCACCTGCTCCCGCGTGATGTCGAAACTGGCATAGTCGCTGGCCAGATAAAGCCGCTGCGAATGCGGGTCCTGCTGATCGGCAGGGATGAAGCCGACTTCGGGATCCAGTGCAGGACAGTTTTCGTAGAGGTCCCAATACTGGCGACGGGCGACATAGGGGTCGTGCGGGTGGGTGAAGGAGACGGTAAGGCACCACGGGCGATGCTCGGCCTGGTCGGAAACGCGGGCGAAATCATAGAGCTTCTGGGTCGCGAGGAAGGCGACCTCGTCGTCATACTCCATCTGGTTGCTGATCTCGGCCGTGCCCGCGCCGGTGACCGAGCCGAGATTGTGGTACCACCAGTCGATGCGTTCGCCTGGCTTGCGATAGTCGGGCGTCCAGCCGAAATCGGCGGGATAGATATCGGTCGTCAGCCGCTCCTCGAAGCCGTGAAGCTGGTCAGGCCCGACGAAATGCATCTTGCCTGACAGCACCGTATGATAGCCGGCGGCGCGCAGATGGTGGGCGAAGGTCGGGATGGACGAGGCGAATTCTGCGGCGTTGTCATAGACGCCGGTGCGCGACGGCAATTGCCCCGACATGAAGGCGGCACGGCCCGGCGCGCAGAGCGGCGAGGCGGTGTAATTGTTTGCAAAGCGCGCCGAACGCGCGGCGAGTGCCTTGAGATGTGGTACGTGCAGGAAGTCGGCCGGACCGTCAGGGAAGAACGTGCCGGCCAGCTGGTCGACCATGACGATGAGGATGTTGGGCTGCGTGGTCTTCATGCGTTGCCCGCCTGCGAGAGCTTGGCTTCGAGATAGTCTTCGACCAGTGCGATGGCGGACGCCGCATTGGGTATGCCGTCGCGCAGGGCCCGGCGAATGTAGAGCCCGTCGATCATGGCCGCTGTCGCTTCGGCGACGCGCTCTGCCTCATGACGTGGCAGCAGGCGGGTAAGACCGCTCATCAGATTCGAGTGCAGGCGATGGGCATAGATCCGCAGCAGGCGGCGAAGTGCCGGCGACTTCTGCGCCTCGACATAGAAGGCGAGCCAGGCGGCGATTGTCTCCGACTGAAACTGCTTGTCCGAGAAATTGACCGCAATGACAGCTGAAACACGGGCACGCGGTGTCTCGGCGACACGCAGTGCCGAAGTCGTGTCGGTCAGAAGTTCGGACAGGAGGTGCCGCATGGTGGCGGCGAGCAGCTCGTCCTTGGCACCGAAATAGTGGTGGGCAAGCGCAGACGAAACGCCGGCGCGGCCGGCGATCTCTGACATGGTCACGTCGAGGCTGCCGCGTTCGCCGATCGCCGAGATCGTCGCGTCGATCAGCGCCTTGCGGCGCAGCGGCTCCATTCCGACCTTGGGCATCCAGTCTCCTCCGGTCTTCAGGGTATTTTTAATTGACTCGTCAATCAATAAAAAACACGGCGCATCTCGTCTCGAATGCGCCATGGAACCCCCATCTGGGCCATTGAAAGTCGCCGAAAACTGTTCATATTTGAACGGAATTGAAGGGCGTTGGAATCGCCCGGCAAATGGCGCAACATGTGAACCGCCGATGGAGACGAAGATGACCGCATGCATCGTGGGCTGGGCGCATTCGCGCTTCGGCAAGCTGGAAGGCGAGACGCTGGAAAGCCTGATTACACAGGTTGCCAACGAGGCGATGGCTCATGCCGGCATCGGGCCTGACGACGTCGACGAGATCGTGCTCGGCCACTTCAACGCCGGCTTCTCCGCACAGGATTTTACCGCGAGCCTCGTGCTGCAGGCCGATGACCGTCTGCGCTTCAAGCCGGCGACGCGCGTCGAGAACGCCTGCGCCACGGGTTCGGCGGCGGTGCGCCAGGGCATTCGCGCGGTGAATTCCGGCCAGCGCATCGTGCTGGTGGTCGGCGCCGAGCAGATGACCACGACGCCGGGACCGGAAATCGGCAAAAACCTTTTGCGCGCGTCATATCTGCCCGAGGAGGGCGACACCCCGGCTGGTTTTGCCGGTGTGTTCGGCAAGATCGCCCAGGCCTATTTCCAGCGCTATGGTGACCAGTCCGACGCCCTGGCGATGATTGCCGCCAAGAATCACAAGAACGGCGTCGACAATCCTTATGCCCAGATGCGCAAGGATTTCGGCTTCGATTTCTGCCGTCAGGAAAGCGAAAAGAACCCCTTCGTCGCCGGACCGCTGAAGCGCACCGATTGTTCGCTGGTCTCCGACGGCGCGGCAGCCTTGGTGCTGACCGACAGCACGACGGCGTTGGCCATGCGCCGCGCGATCGCCTTCCGCGCCAATGAGCATGTGCAGGACTTCCTGCCGATGTCGAAGCGCGACATCCTGCAGTTCGAAGGCTGCGAGGTCGCGTGGAACAAGGCGCTGAAGTCGGCCGGCGTGTCGCTCGACGACCTGTCCTTTGTCGAGACGCATGACTGCTTCACCATCGCCGAACTGATCGAATACGAGGCGATGGGGCTTGCGCCGCGCGGCGAGGGTGCCCGTATCGCCATGGAAGGCATCACCGCCAAAGACGGCCGCCTGCCGGTGAATCCCTCGGGCGGGCTCAAGGCCAAGGGTCATCCGATCGGCGCGACCGGCGTTTCGATGCATGTGTTGACCGCAATGCAGCTTGCAGGCGAGGCCGGCGGTATCCAGGTCAAGGATGCCAAGCTCGGCGGCATCTTCAACATGGGCGGTGCCGCGGTCGCCAACTACGTGTCGATCCTGGACCGCATCAGATGAGGCATTCCGCCGTGGTCATCGGCGGTGCGTCGGGCGTCGGCCTTGCAGTGGCCGAGCGCCTGATCGCGGATGGATGGCCGGTGGCTGTCATCGATGACGACGGCGGCGCGCTTGAAGCGGCGGAGGACCAGATCGACAACGACGAAGTCGTGTTCATCGAGGCCGACCCTACTGACGAGGACAATATGGCAGAAGCCTTCGACGAGGTGGTCGACCGGCTCGGCCTGATCGGTGGGCTCGTCTCGATGGCCGGCTTTGCTCGAAACGCATCCGTCGAGGACACCAGCGCCGAGACATTGCGCGAGGCGCTGGAGGTCAATCTCGTCGCGCCCTTCATCGCGGCGAAGGCTGCGCTGGAGCGCATGGGCGCGTCGTTGTCGGTGGTGAGCGTCGGCTCGGTTGCCGGTTTGCGTGCCCACCACGGCCAACTGGCAACGGCAGCGTCCCAGGCGGGGCTCAAGCTGATGTCCGAGGTCCTGGCGCTGGAATGCGGCAATCGCGGTGTTCGCATCAATGCGGTTGCCACCGGCTTCACGGGGGCGGACGGCGTCGGCAATGGCCGGGTCGAACCCAGGCTTGTCCCGCAAGGGCGCTATGGCGAGCCTGAGGAGGTTGCTGCCGCGGTCGCCTTCCTGCTGTCATCAGAGGCCAGCTATGTGAACGGTCACACACTTGCGGTGGATGGCGGATTCCTTGCCTCTGGGCTATCGATTGCCCGTCCATGAGATTGGCTGGTCTGATAGGCTGGTCGCCGTCGACGGACGATTGATCCCCCGCAGGTGCACGAAGGCTTCCCCACAATGACAAATCCGGTTCTGGTCGAGGTCCTGCGCGGCCAACTCGTCGAAAGCGCACATCGCGGTGCGGTGGTCGTCGTCGATGCCGACGGCACGACGGTCTTTGCTGCCGGCGACGCCGACATGCCGGTTTTCCCGCGCTCGGCAGTGAAGGCGATCCAGGCGCTGCCCTTTGTCGAGAGCGGTGCGGCCGACGCCTACGGTTTCGGCGAACGCGAACTGGCGATCGCTTGCGCCTCGCATTCGGGCGAACCCGCCCATGCCGAGCTCGCCAAGGCGATGCTTGCGAAGGCCGGTCTCGGACCCGACGCTCTGGAATGCGGTGCGCATTGGCCCTCAAGCCAGAACGCCACTGTCGACCTTGCCCGAAGCGGTGCGGCCCCGAGCGCCTTGCACAACAATTGCTCGGGCAAGCACGCCGGCTTCGTTTGCACCTGTCATCACCTCGGCATCAATCATCTCGGCTATGTGCGGCCCGAGCACCGTTTTCAGGAGATGATCCGTGAAACGATGGAGGCGGTTACCGGTGCTCCCCACAACGAGACGAACATGGGCATCGACGGCTGCTCTATCCCGACTTTCGCCGTTCCGCTGAAGAACCTGGCGCTAGGATTCGCTCGGATGGTCAGCGGCCAGGGCCTCGCTCCCGAGCGTGCGAAGGCGGCCAGACGGCTGATGTCGGCCTGCATGGCAGAACCTTTCATGGTGGCCGGAACCGGAAGGGCGGATACCGAGTTGATGCAGGCTGCCCCTGGAAGAATCTTCGTCAAGGTCGGCGCTGAAGGTGTCTACTGTGCCGCGCTGCCGGAACTCGGTTACGGCATCGCGCTCAAGTGTGATGACGGCGCTGGCCGGGCGGCGGAGATCATGATTGCGGCAGTGCTGGCCAAGTTGGTATCCGCCGACAGCGGGCTGGCAGCCAAGATGAACGAAGCGGCCAATCCGGTCCTGAAGAACTGGAACGGGATCGAGGTCGCCTCGCTCAGGCCGACCGTAGTATTCGCCTGATCGCGGTGGAGATACGGTCAGTCTAGCTGGCTTGTTATCGGCGGAATGAAGGCCTAGGTTCTTCTTATGAGCAGAGCTTTTACCCGCGAAGACGACAGTGAAAACCAGATCGCCGACATCGGCGAGCGACCGGTGAGCACGTACCGCAACCTGGTGACGGAGCATGGGTTGGCGCAGATCGAAGCCGAGTTGGGCCGATTGCGCGAGGATTTGGCCAAGGCGGAAGGCGAGGCAGACCGCGAGCGCATCGCCACCGTTTCGCGCGACCTGCGCTATTGGCAGGCGCGGCGCGAAAACGCCGAGGTTTCTGTGCCCGAGCCCGACAGCACGGTCGTCCGCTTCGGCATGAAGGTCAGCATCGAGGACGATGACGGCAAGCGCCACGCCTGGCGCATCGTCGGCGAGGACGAGGCGAACGCGGCCAAGGGCAGCATCTCGCATGTCTCGCCCATGGCGCAGGCAATGTTTGGCAAGGGGGTAGGCGAGGTCGCCACCGTCAACGGCCGCGACTGGGAAATCGTCGAGATCCGCGTCTAGCCTTCAATTGCAACCGCGTGGTCGCGGAAGAACGCGGCCGCCCCGGCTTCATCGATCTCGACTGCGGCGACGCCCATCAAAAAAAGATCAAGCTCACAGTTGTCCGCTGCGCTGACCGGATGAGCCATTGTGGCATGTGAGGGCGGCCACTATACCTTTGGGGTGGCCGCGTCGCGGTCGGGACACAGCATTGCCGGAGACAACGCCCATGGCGCAGGACGACAGCATTTTCATCGGTGCCAGCCGCAAGCCTGATGACAGCTATCAACGGCCCGAGGAACTGCTGCTGAAATACGGCAACCGCCACGGTCTCGTCACCGGCGCCACCGGCACCGGCAAGACGGTGACGTTGCAGGTCCTGGCCGAAGGCTTCTCGAATGCAGGCGTGCCGGTTTTCTGTGCCGACATCAAGGGCGACCTTTCGGGCATCGCCATGATGGGCGAGGCCAAGGACTTCCTGGTCGCCCGCGCCCAGGCGGTGAAGCTCGATCCTTACGAATTCCAGGAATTCCCCGTCATCTTCTGGGACCTGTTCGGCGAGCAGGGCCATCCGATCCGCGCCACCATCTCCGAGATGGGGCCGTTGCTGCTGTCGCGCCTGATGAACCTCTCCGAGGCGCAGGAGGGCGTGCTCAACATCGCCTTCCGCATTGCCGACGAGGAAGGCCTGCTGCTGCTCGACATGAAGGACCTGCAGGCGCTGCTCGCCAACATCGCCGAGCGGGCCGAGGAGATCGGCGCGCGCTACGGCAATGTCACCAAGCCGTCGGTCGGCGCGATCCAGCGCTCGCTGCTGGTTCTGGAACAGCAGGGTGGCAATCACTTCTTCGGCGAGCCGGCGCTCAAGATTTCCGATATCATGCGCACCACGCGCGACGGCCGTGGCGCGATCAACGTGCTGGCCGCCGATAAGCTGATGATGAACCCGCGCCTTTACGCGACGTTCCTTTTGTGGCTGCTGTCGGAACTGTTCGAGGTGTTGCCTGAGGTTGGCGATCCCGACAAGCCGAAGCTGGTGTTCTTCTTCGACGAAGCGCATCTCTTGTTCGACGAGGCGCCGAAGATCGTCGTCGATCGTGTCGAGCAGGTGGTACGCCTGATCCGTTCGAAGGGCGTGGGCGTCTATTTCGTCACCCAGAACCCGCTCGACGTTCCCGAAACCGTGCTGGCCCAGCTCGGCAATCGTGTCCAGCATGCGCTGCGCGCCTATACGCCGCGCGAGCAGAAGGCGGTGAAGACGGCTGCCGAGACGTTCCGGCCAAACCCCGACTTCAACTGCGCCACCGCGATCACCCAGTTGGGCACCGGCGAGGCTCTGGTCTCGACGCTCGAGGCCAAGGGTATACCTTCTATGGTGCAGCGGACCTTGATCCGTCCGCCGGCATCGCGCCTGGGCCCGGTCACGCCGGAAGAGCGCCGCAAGCTGATCAACGAAAGCCCTGTCGCCGGCCAGTACGACCAGGCGGTTGATCGCGAGTCGGCGTTCGAGATGCTGCAGAAGAAGGCGGCTGCCGCTCAGCAGGCGCAGCAGGAGGCTCAGCAGGCCAACACCGGCGGTGGCAGCGGCTGGACGATCCCCGGCTTCGGCAATGATGGCGGATCCCAGACCTCGGGTGGAAATGCGCCGCGTCCGCGTACGTCAAATCGCCAGACTGTGACCGAAGCTGCCATCAAGTCGGTGGTGCGCTCGGTAGGCTCCTCGGTCGGCCGCGCGCTGGTGCGCGGCATCCTCGGCAGCCTGAAGAAGGGCTTCTGAGCAAGCTTCCCGGCTTGCAGAAACAAAAACGGCGCGTCGATGACGCGCCGTTTTCACTGTTCCGCTTGTTGCGCGGTCAGGCCATGCTGAGGCCGTTGGTGACCAGGATCGGCGTCTTACTGGGGACGCGGTCGTAAAGATCCATGATGTCCTGGTTCATCAGGCGCACGCAGCCCGACGACACCGACTTGCCGATGGTCCACCATTCCGGCGAGCCATGGACGCGGTAGAGCGTGTCTTCGTTGTTCTGGAAGATGTAGAGCGCACGGGCGCCGAGCGGGTTGTTCAGGCCCGGGGCCATGCCGCCATTGCGGGCGCTGTACTTCTCGAGTTCGGGCTGGCGGCCGATCATCTCGTCTGGCGGGGTCCACTTCGGCCAGGTGCGCTTCCACTGGATGACGGCGCGGCCCTGCCAGGCAAAGCCGGCGCGTCCGAGGCCGACGCCGTAGCGCATGGCCTGGCCGTTCTCACGCACGAGATAGAGGTAGTGCGTCGAGGTATCGACGACCAGCGTGCCGGGGCGCTCGCCGGTGGGGTCTGCAACGATCTGGCGAAGGAACTGCGGCTTCACCTTCTTGACCGGGATGCCCGGCACTTCATAGCCCTCATCGGTGACCGGGCCGTACATGCTGACATAGTCGCCACCGAAACCGGGATCGATGTTGACGGGCGGCGGTGCCGGTTGCGGCGCGTCGACGATCTGGCCACCGCTATTGACGGTGGTGCAGGCGGAAAGTGCGGCGGTTGCCGCTCCAGCCGCTGCAAGATTCAGGAATCCGCGGCGGGTCAGGCTACGGGATGGCTCGGTGATAATGGGCATGACTGCGATCTGGGCTTCCGTTCGAAAGGAATGGTGAATTAAAAGGAAACTGTCTGCGTCCCCTTAACGCTCACGGTGATAAGCGGGTCCAAATCAGACCTTAGGGTGGACAAAGCATGGCGACGGTGTGACAGGCCAATCACTGTTGCGTTATGGCAACAATGCTGTCCTATGGATGGCTAACCAATTGTAACTAAACCTTCCAGTGAGGGCAGGATCAGCGACGGTGGAAGATCCCGATACTCGTCGGGCTGGTCGCTGCGATTTATCCAGACAGTGCGGAAACCGAACTTGGAAGCGCCTGCAATGTCCCAGCGGTTGGACGACTGGAATGACACGGCATCGGGATAGAGGCGCCAGCTGCTGCAGACCAGGTCGTAGACCGACTGGTCCGTCTTGAAGCGGCGCACGGCATCGACCGAGAAGATCTCGTCGAGGATGAGATCGAGGCCGGCCGAGCGCACTGCAGCTTCCAGCATCGCCGGCGAGCCGTTTGAAAGGATCGCGAGCCGGGCGCCATTGTCCTTCAAATTGCGCAGGACAGCAGGCACCTCCGGATAGCAGTCGAGCTGCCAATAGGCATCGAGCAGCTTGCTGCGCAGCGCCGGGTCTGCTGAGGGCACCTTGCGGAAGGCGAAATCGAGGGCCTGTTCGGTAAGCTGCCAGAAATCGCTATAGGCGCCCATCAGCGTCCGCACCCAGGAATATTCGAGCTGCTTGGCCCGCCATATGTCGGACAGCAGCTGGCCGTCGGGCCCGATGTCCTGGGCGTGCCTGCGGACGGCGGCGTGGACGTCGAACAGGGTGCCGTAGGCGTCGAATATGTAGGCAGAGTGGCGCATGTTCGTGGTTTTCCAACGACTTGCCGCGCAGTGCAAGCCGAACTGTCGACTGGCTCCAACAAATCGGCGGCCTGCCCGTTGACGGGGCGGGCCAAAGTCTCTTCCATTGCAGCCATCAAGGAAATGACGGGACAACCAAGATGACGCTAGCGGCGGCTGCACAATCGACCACCTGGACCTATGTCGACGGTGACTGGTACGAGGGCAACGTGGCGATCGTCGGGCCGCGCAGTCACGCCATGTGGCTTGGCTCGACCGTATTCGACGGCGCGCGCTGGTTCGAGGGCGTGGCGCCCGATCTCGATGCGCATTCGCGCCGCGTCAACGCCTCGGCGATAGCACTCGGCCTCAAGCCGACCATGTCGCCTGAGACGATTGCAGGCCTGACCTGGGATGGCCTCAAGAAATTCGACGGCAAGACGGCGGTCTATATCCGCCCGATGTATTGGGCCGAGCATGGCGGCTACATGGGCGTGCCGGCCGATCCGGCTTCGACGCGTTTTTGCCTGTGCCTTTACGAGTCGCCGATGATGGAGCCGACGGGCTTCTCGATCGGCCTTTCGCCGTTCCGCCGGCCGACGCTCGAAACCATGCCCACCAATGCCAAGGCAGGCTGCCTCTATCCGAATAACGGGCGCGCCATCCTGGAAGCCAAGATGCGCGGCTTCGACAATGCGCTGGTGCTCGACATGCTGGGCAATGTCGCCGAGACCGGCTCCTCCAACATTTTCCTGGTCAAGAATGGCGTGGTGTTTACGCCTGCGCCGAACGGGACCTTTCTGTCGGGCATCACGCGCAGCCGCGCCATGTCGCTGCTTGCCGAAAAGGGCATGACGGTCGTCGAGAAGACGCTGTCGGTGCGCGAGTTTCTTGAGGCGGACGAAATCTTCTCGACCGGCAACCACTCCAAGGTGGTCCCGATCACCCGTATCGAAGATCGAATTCTCCAGCCCGGACCGGTAGCAAAAAAGTCGCGCGAGCTATATTGGGAGTGGGCCCACTCGACCGGCAAGGCCTGAGTGCAGACAAAGAAAAAACCCGTTTCGCATCTGTTGCCGCATCCTGTGGCAACCTATCTCTACCCGGCATAGACATGCCGTGAATTGCCAGCAAGGGAGTATGAACCATGGCTTTTGAATTGCCCGCATTGCCCTACGACTACGAGGCGCTGCAGCCCTTCATGTCGAAGGAGACGCTGGAATTCCATCACGACAAGCACCACAAGGCTTATGTCGACAACGGCAACAAGCTGGCAGCGGAAGCCGGCATGGAAAACCTGTCGCTCGAAGAGGTGGTGAAGCAGTCGTTCGGCAAGCATGCCGGCCTGTTCAATAACGCTGCCCAGCACTATAACCACGTCCACTTCTGGAAGTGGATGAAGAAGGCTGGCGGTGGCAACAAGCTGCCGGGTGCCCTGCAGAAGGCGATCGACTCGGATCTCGGCGGCTACGACAAGTTCAAGGCTGATTTCATCGCTGCCGGCACCACCCAGTTCGGCTCGGGCTGGGCCTGGCTTTCGGTCAAGGGCGGTAAGCTCGAAATCTCGAAGACCCCGAACGGCGAGAACCCGCTGGTTCACGGCGCGACCCCGATCCTGGGCGTCGACGTGTGGGAGCACTCCTACTACATCGACTACCGCAATGCCCGTCCGAAGTACCTCGAGGCGTTCGTCGACAGCCTGATCAACTGGGACTACGTGCTCGAGCTCTACGAAAAGGCTTGAGCCCAGATCGTTTTTCCAGGCCGCATCCAGTGATGCGGTCCGGTGAAGACCTGACATTTTTCCGAAACCCCGGCCACGGCCGGGGTTTTTGCGTTTAGAACGGGCTTTCCGGGAATGTCTGAAAAAGACTAACAGTCACGGAAGCGTGAAGAGAATTCCGGGACGAACTGGGCCAGTTTCCCCGTTGGCTCAAGGCAGCATTGTTGCAACCCGGAGAGGACCTTATGAAAAAGATCGTACTTGCCGTCGCGGCGCTCGCGCTCGTTACCACGGCGGCGTTTGCCGATATCATCGCTGATCGCAAGGCGGTCATGAAGGAGAATGCCAAGGATGTCGGCGTGCTCGTGAAGATGGTGAAGGGCGAAGCTCCCTTCGATGCGGCAGCCGTCCTGGCGGCGCTGACCGCGCTCAACGACAACGTCCAGAAGATCGATGTTGCGGCGTCGTTCCCCGTCGGCAGCGACAAGGGCGACACAACAGCCTCGCCGAAGATCTGGGAAGACGCAGCAGGCTTCCAGGCAGCCGTCGACAAGTTCAAGGCAGTGACCGCAGCCGCAGTCGCAGCGCCCGCCCAGGACATCGATGCGCTGAAGGCCCAGGTAGGCACGATTGGCCAGACCTGCGGCGCCTGCCACGAAACCTACCGCGTGAAGAAGGGCTGATCGCCTTCGGATGGCTATCATCAAGAAGCTTGCAATCGCGGCTCTGGCGCTTGGCGGCGTCGGAGCCGTTGCATTCTGGTGGCTGACAGTGCCTGAAAGGCTCGCGCCGGAGACCGTTGCGGCACTCGGTACGGGTGATGCGATGCGGGGGCAACGCATCTTTGATGCCGGCGGATGCGCCTCCTGTCATGCCAAGCCGAAGGCTGACGGCGACGCCCGTCTGCAGCTCGCCGGTGGTGTCGAACTCAAGACCGATTTCGGCACTTTCGTCGCGCCGAACATCTCGTCCGATCCCAATGATGGGATCGGCGCTTGGTCGATCGAGGACTTCGCCAACGCCATGCTGAAAGGCGTGGCGCGAAACGGAGACCATCTCTATCCGGCCTTTCCCTACACATCCTACGCGCGCATGAAGCCGGCTGACGTGGCCGATCTCTATGCCTTCATGAAGACGCTTCCTGCGGTGCAGGGCAGGGCGGCCGACCACCAATTGGTATTCCCGTTCAGCGTCCGTCGGGGGCTCGGGCTGTGGAAGCAACTCTACCTCAGCAACGAACCGGTGGTGGCGATGGCCGACGGCACTCCGGAAAAGGTGCTTCGGGGGAGAGATCTGGTCGAAGGTGCCGGACATTGCGGCGAGTGCCATACGCCGCGTAGTCTTGCCGGCGGCACGGAGAAGGGCCAGTGGCTCGCCGGCGCCAAGGCCGCCGAAGGTGGCGGCGTGGTGCCCAACATCACGCCCGAGGGCAAGGGCATCAGCGGATGGTCGGAGGGCGATATCGCCGGCTATCTCGAAACCGGCTTCACCCCCGAATTCGATTCCGTCGGCGGCACCATGGTCGAAGTGCAGAAGAACATGGCCAGGCTGAGCGCCGACGACCGGGAGGCGATCGCCGCCTATCTCAAGACGATACCGGGGCATCCCAACGGTTTTGCTGCGCCGCAGCCGAAGCCTACCGACTGATATCCAAGGCAGATTCATCAATGAAAACGGCCCGGACCTTATGGTTCCGGGCCGTTTCATTTTGGTGTCGGAGCCTATGGTCAGGCGATGCCCGCCACCTTCAGCGCGAATGCGTAGTTGAAGGCGACCTCCTCCAGTCTGGAGAAACGGCCCGAAGCGCCGGCATGGCCTGAATCCATGTTGATCTTGAAGAGCACCGGGCTCTCGCCTGCCTTGCGTTCGCGCAACCGGGCGGCCCACTTGGCCGGCTCCCAGTAGGTGACGCGCGGGTCGGTCAGGCCGGCCACCGCCAGGATCGGCGGATAGTCGAGTGCGGCGACATTGTCGTATGGCGAGTAGGCCGCGATGGTCTGGTAATCCGCCACAGATGCGATCGGATTGCCCCATTCGGGCCATTCCGGCGGCGTCAACGGCAAGGTGTCGTCGAGCATGGTGGTCAGCACGTCGACAAAGGGCACCTCCGCGATGATGCCGGCGAAGGCATCGGGCGCCATATTGGCCACCGCGCCCATCAGCATGCCGCCGGCCGAACCGCCCTGGGCGACGATGCGGTCGTGCGAGGTGTAGCGCTCGGCGACGAGATGGTGGGCGCAGGCGATGAAATCGGTGAAGGTGTTTTGCTTCGCCGCCCGCTTGCCGTCCTCATACCAGGCGTAACCCTTGTCCTTGCCGCCGCGGATATGGGCGATGGCATAGACGAAGCCACGGTCGACCAGCGACAGACAGTTGGTGTTAAATGAGGCAGGGATGGTGATGCCATAGGAGCCGTAGCCGTAGAGCAGGCAGGGAGCAGAGCCGTCCAGCGGCGTGTCGCGCCGGTGGATCAGCGAGATCGGCACCAGTTCGCCATCGTGGGCGGGGGCCATCAGGCGGCGCGTGACATAGTCGTCGGCGTTGTGGCCCGAGGGGACTTCCTGGGTCTTGAGCAGGACGCGCTCGCGCGTGCGCATGTTGTAGTCGAACACCTGCGCCGGCGTGGTCATCGACGAATAGCTGAAGCGGATGATGTCGGTGTCGTATTCATAGGAACCCGACAGGCCGAGCGAGAACGCTTCCTCGTCGAAGGAGATGAGGTGCTCGGCGCCTGTGGCGCGCTCATGGACGACGATGCGCGGCAGGCCCTCCTTGCGCTCGAGGCGGACCATGAAGTCCTTGAAGCCCATGACCGACAGGATCAGACGGCCGGGTTCGTGGGCGACGAGTTCCTTCCAGTTGGCGCGCTGAGGGTCGCTGATGGGCGCCGTCATGATCTTGAAGTCCTTGGCGCCGTCGGCATTGGTCAGCACGAAGAAGATGTCGCCGCCTTCCTCGAGGTCATATTGCAGGCCGATTTCGCGTGCCGCGACAAGCTTCGGCTCGGCGAGCGGATCGCTGGCTGGGAACAGGCGGTACTCTGAGGTTTCATGATCGCTGATCGAGATCATGATCCAGTCGTTGTTGCGGGTGCCGCCGACATTCATGAAGAAGCCGGGATCGGTCTCCTCGTAGACCAGCCGGTCGGTCGAAGCATCGCTGCCGAGTGCATGGTAGAGCACCTTGGACGGGCGATGGTTGGGGTCGAGGCGGGAGTAGAAGAAGCCGGCATTAGCTGCATCCCAAGAGCCCGAACCGCCGGTGTCGCCGACCACGTCGTCAAGTTCCGCACCGCTGGCGACGTCACGTACGCGCAGCGTGTAGAATTCCGAGCCCTTGTCGTCGAATCCCCAGATCAGGCGCTTGTGGTCGGATGAGTGGTCGATGCCGCCGAGACGGAAGTAGGCGTGGCCCTCGGCTTCCTTGTCGCCGTCGAGGATGATCTCTTCGGCACCGCCCTCACTCGGAATGCGGAAATAGCGCGGCTGCTCGCCTCCCTTCCTGAACGAGGAGCCGTAGGCATAAGGCCCATCCTTCATCGGTACGGAGGAATCGTCTTCCTTGATGCGGCCCTTCATCTCTTCAAACAGCGTCTTCCTGAGATCCGCCGTGTCGGCCATCAGCTTGTTCTGGTAGCGGTTTTCGGCCTCAAGGTGGCTGCGGATCGCTTGGTCGAGCTGGCTCGGATCGCGGAACACCTCCTGCCAGTTGTCGGCACGCAGCCAGGCATATTCGTCGACGCGGGTGATGCCGTGGCGCGTGTCGGAAACCGGACGCTGCGCGGTGGTCGGCGCGGGAATGTCGGCGAAGATCTTGGGTCGGGTCATTGCGTCTCGCGTATCTGGATCTTGGGCTGAATCTTGAATGCCGAATGAACACATCGATCAGGGCGGGTTCAAGAGCAGAGTTGCAGTGCAGCGGCAACCAATATGGGACCGGCCATGCCCAAGGAGAAGATGAAGATGCTCATGAAAACTGCCGCCGCACTGGCCATTGCCTCGACTGTCGCCGTTTTTGCAGCAGAGTCCCGCGCGGCAGCGTTCTCTGCCTGGGAAGTTGGCAAGGTGCGCTGGGGCGATACGCTCAACATTCGCAAGTTCCCGTCCAATGGCTCTCAGAAGCAAGCCGCCTATCCGAACGGCAACGTTCTCAAGATGACTGGCAGGTGCACAGGCGGGGTCGATCTGCGTGACATCGGCCACCTGCCGGCATGGAAGCAGGAGCAGCGCGTTCGCTACAGCTGGTGCCAGGTCTGGCACGACCCCGCACAGGACGGCCGTTACGTGACAGGCTGGGTCTATGGCCGTTACATCACGCCCTACTGACGCGTTGTTGAAGCAATCTTGTCGCAGCTTCCGTAGGGGCTGCGGGGCGCCAGCCGTTGACAAGGCCCGATAACGCTTGCCCCTCGGCTGCCGGCCGTTTATGCCCTTCGACAACAACGTGAGATACAAAGAGGGCCCGTCCGCTGACCTTCCTGATGCTCATGCTGCCGTTTGCCGGGGCGTTGCTTGCCCCTGTGCTCGTCCGCGTGATGAAACACAATGCCGGCTGGCTGCTTGCCGCCATTCCTCTGCTCGTATTCCTGCATTTCGCCGGGATGCTCGACGCGGTCAGCAGAGGACATTCGATCTCTGGTGGGTTCGACTGGGCGCCGAGCCTTGGTCTCCGCTTTTCCTGGTTTCTCGACGGGCTGTCACTGACCTTCGCCTTGCTGATCTCCGGGATTGGCACGCTGATCGTCATCTATGCCGGCGGTTACCTGAAGGGACATCCGCAACAGGGGCGGTTCTTCTCCTTCATGCTGCTGTTCATGGGCGCGATGCTGGGACTGGTGGTCTCGGACTCGTTCCTGATGCTTTTCGTCTATTGGGAACTGACGTCGATCACGTCGTTCCTGCTCATCGGCTTCGACCACAAGCGCGAGGCGTCGCGACGTGCAGCACTCCAGGCGCTTCTTGTCACGGGACTTGGCGGACTATCGTTGCTTGCGGGGTTGCTTGTCATCACCCAGGCGACGGGCCTGGACTTGCTTTCCGCCTTGCTCGCCTCAGGTGATGCGCTGCGCCAGAGCCCGCTTTATGTCGCGGCGCTGGTACTGGTGCTTGGCGGCGCATTCACCAAGTCGGCGCAGTTTCCGTTCCATTTCTGGCTGCCCAACGCCATGGAGGCGCCGACGCCGGTGTCGGCCTATCTGCACTCGGCGACCATGGTCAAGGCCGGCGTCTATCTGCTGATGCGACTGAACCCGGTTATGGGAGATACGGTGGCGTGGGAAGCGGTGCTGCCGCTGTTCGGCGGCGTTACGCTTGCCGTCGGCACGCTGCTTGCGATCAGGCAGACCGACCTCAAGCTGATGCTGGCCTATACGACGGTCGCCTCGCTCGGCCTTCTTGTCATGCTGACCGGCATGGGGTCGGACAAGGCGGTGGAGGCCGCGGCGCTCTATCTGATGGCGCATTCCATGTTCAAGGGCGCGCTGTTCATGGTCGCCGGCCTGATCGACCACGAGGCCGGTACCCGCGACATCACCAGGTTGGGCGGGCTGCGTCGGGCAATGCCGGTCACCTTCGCTGCCGCCATGCTTGCCGCGCTTTCGATGGGAGGCCTGCCGCTGTTCTTCGGCTTCCTCGCCAAAGAAGAAATCTACTATGCGCACAGCCTCGCCGAAGGCTGGCAAGCGCTGCTGATCGTTGTGGCCGTAGCCGGCAACGCGCTGATGTTTGCCATCGGCTTTGCGGTTGCGCTGCGACCTTTCGTCGGTGCGGCTGCGGCGACGCCCAAGCCTGCGCATGAAGGTCCGGTTTCGCTGTGGCTCGGGCCGATCGTCCTCGGTATCGCCGGCCTTGTGGCGGCGCTCGCTACTCCGGTGGCGCATGAACTGCTGTCCTCGCCGATGGCCAGCGCCATCGCCGGCAAGCCGATCCAGGTCGAGATCACGACGGTGCCGCATCTGGGTGTGCCGCTGCTGTTGTCGGCGCTGACCGTGGCGCTTGGCATTGCCGCCTATCTCCGTCTTGACCGGTTGCGGACGATGATGGCCGGCGTGCTCGCAGCCATCGGCTGGGGGCCGGACCGTGGGTTCGACCACGCGCTGCGTGGGCTGCTGCGCGTCTCGTTCGGCGTCACGCGTATCGTCCATAGCGGCCGCCTCGACATCTATCTGACGGTCACCTTCGTTGCCATCGCGGCGGCCCTTCTGTTGCCGATGTTGATGTTCGACGAGCTGCCGGCCATGCCGGCCTGGCCATCATTCCGCTTTTACGAATGGACGATTCTGGCAATCGCCGTCATCGGCATTGCCGCCGTCGTGCATGCGCGCAGCCGGCTGACGGCGATCGTCTCTCTCGGCATCCAGGGCTTTGCTATCGCCCTGCTGTACATGCTGTTCGGTGCGCCCGACCTGTCCTTCACCCAGTTCATGGTCGAGACATTGGCCGTGGTCATTCTGGCGCTTGTCATGACGCGGCTGCGGCTGGCGCCTGCCGACCGGCGGCCGCTTGCCCAGAAGCTGCTGGATGGCGCCATTGCTGTGGCCTGCGGTACGGGCTTCGCCTTGCTGCTGCTCAAGGTCACGCAATTGCCGTTCGACGACCGGCTGTCGCAGTTCTTCAATACATACTCGAAGACCATCGCCCATGGCCGCAACGTGGTGAACGTCATCATCGTTGACTTCCGCGGGCTCGATACGCTGGGTGAAATCGCCGTCGTCATGATCACCGGTCTGGCCATTCTTGCCTTGATCCGCGTCCGCTCGAAAAAGCCGGAGCCGGCCCAGGCCCCGTCGGGGGAGGCGTGACATGCAGACGCTGATCTTCCGCACGCTTGCGCCTTATCTCACCGGGCTGATGCTGATGTTTTCGGTGTTTGTGCTACTGCGGGGCCACAACGAGCCGGGCGGCGGCTTTACCGGCGGACTGATCGCCGCTTCCGCCTTTGCCATTCACGGTATTGCCTTTGGCGTGCCGGCGGTGCGCCGTTCGCTCTATTTCCATCCGATGGCGATCTCGGGCTTTGGCCTGTTCATCGCAGCACTCGCCGGCTTGCCGTCGCTGGCTTATGGCCTGCCCTTCCTGACCGGGCTATGGGCTTCGCCGAGCCTTTTGGGCATCAGCGTCGACCTGTCGACGGTCATGGTCTTCGACATCGGCGTCTACCTGGTCGTCGTCGGCTCGATCACCTCGATCGCGCTGGCGCTCGAGGACAGGGAGCACGACTGATGGAAGCCGTCTTTGCCATCCTTGTCGGCATCTTCTTTGCCGCAGCGATCTACTTGATGCAGTCTAGGCACATCATCCGCATCCTGCTCGGCGTCGCCCTGTTCGGCAACGCGGTGAACCTTTTGATCTTCACCAATGGCAGGCTGACCCGCGAGGTGCCGCCTGTGATTGCCGAGGCGCTGGACGTGCCCGCCGGCGCGGTGGCTAATCCGTTGCCGCAGGCGCTGATCCTGACGGCGATCGTCATCTCGTTCTCGTTCTTCGCCTTCCTGCTGGTGCTGGCCTATCGCGCCTACCAGGAGATCGGCACCGACGACACCGACGGCATGCGGGTCGCAGAACCGGCCGACGACGGCCTGCCGCCGATGGGATACTGACCATGGCGGTGCAAGGAGATCTGGTCGACAAGACTGCTGCCATGATCGCGGCACCCGTGACCGCAAGCGACTGGCTGGTCGTGTTGCCGGTGCTGCTGCCGATCGTCGTCGGCGCGCTGCTTTTGATGATCCGCCACAACATTCGCTGGCATGCGCTGGTGGCGCTCGCAGCGCTTGCGGCGATGGTGGTTGCCAACGCCATGCTCCTGGGGCGCGTATTGTCGGACGGCCCGATGTCGATGACCATGGGCAGCTGGCTGCCGCCCTTCGGCATCTCGTTCACCGTCGACGCGCTGGGTGCCGTCTTCTCGCTGACTGGCTCACTGGTGGCGCTGGCCTGCTGTGCCTATTCGGTGCAGGACGTCGACGCGACGGGCCGGCGCTATGGCTTCTACCCGTTCCTGCTCCTGATGATGGCGGGCGTCAGCGGTGCGTTCCTGACCGGCGACATGTTCAACCTCTACGTCTGGTTCGAGGTGTTCCTGATCTCGTCCTTCGGCCTGTTGATCCTCGGGTCAGAAAAGCCGCAGATCGACGGGGCGACCAAATACGCCATCCTCAACCTGGTCGGCACGACGCTGTTCCTGATCGCGACGGGTTATCTCTACGGCACTTTCGGCACGCTCAACATGGCCGATCTTGCGGTAAAGGTGGGGCAGGTGGGCGAGACCGCGCCGCTGATGACGCTGGCGACGCTGTTCCTGCTCGCCTTTGGCATGAAGGCGGCTGCCTTTCCGGTCAATTTCTGGCTGCCTGCGTCCTATCATACGCCACCCGTCATCACTGGCGCGCTCTTCGGCGGATTGCTGACCAAGGTGGGCATATATGCGTTGCTGCGCACGCTGGTGATGATCTTCGCAATCCAGCGCGCGGAGTTGGCGGGTCTGATCGGCTGGGTCGCGGTAGCGACCATGCTTGTCGGTGCACTGGGGGCCTTGGCGCAATCGGACATCCGCCGCATCTCGGGCTTCCTGGTTATTTCGGGCGTCGGGATCATGCTGGCCGGCATCGCGCTCGGCAGCGAAGCCGGGCTTTCAGGCGCGATATTCTATGCATTGCATTCGATGCTCGCCCTTTCCGCACTGTACCTGCTCGGCGGGTTGATGAAGCAGCTGGGCGGAAGCTTTTCCCTTCGCTCATTGGCTGGGCTCTACGGCGCCAGCCCTTTCCTGACGCTGCTCGCCTTCTTCATTTCGCTGGCCGTCGCCGGCCTGCCGCCAGGCTCGGGGTTGTGGCCCAAGGTGATGCTGGTGCGGGCAGCACTCGATGCCGGCGTGTGGCAACTGGCCGGCGCCATCCTGGTGAGCGGCTTCCTGACGACGATCGCCCTCGGGCGCGTGTTCATCCTTGCCTTCTGGCGCAATGAGGTCGTTGATCCGACTGGAGCTGTCGCCGGCAAGATGTCGGTCGCAGGCTGCGTAGCCCTGGTTTCGCTTGTCGCAGTCATGCTGGCGATAGGATTTGCGCCTGAGCCCTTCATTCGCGCTGCCAATGTTGCGGCAGGCGGGCTGCTCGACACGTCGGCCTATGTCCAGGCGGTTTTCCCGGCGGGAGGCGGTCAATGATCCCCTATCGCAACGAACTGATCCTGGCGCTTATCTGGGTCGCGATCTCAGGGAGCTACACGCTGCCGAACCTGGTCTTCGGCTTTGCCATCGGCTGGACGGTGCTGTTCCTGGTGCGTGATCAGCTGCCGGCGACGCGGGTCGTGATCCGGCCTTGGCCGACGCTTCTGCTCTTCTTGCTCTTCGTCAAGGAACTGCTTCTGTCTTCGGTCAGGGTGGCAAGGCTCGTGCTGTCGCCTAGCATGGACATCAAGCCGGGGATATTTGCCTATCCGCTGACCGTGACGCGTGATTTCGAGATCACCCTGCTTGCCAATCTCATCACCCTGACACCGGGAACCCTTTCGGTCGACGTGTCCGAGGACCGGCAGACGTTGTTTGTGCATGGCATGGATTGCTCGGACCCCGAGCAGGCGCGCCGCGAGATCCGCAATGGCTTCGAGCGCCGGATCATGGAGGCGTTCAGATGATGTCGGGAGCCTCGTTCCTGAGTATTTGTGCCCTGTTCGCACTCGGTATTCTCAGCATTTCGTTTCTTCTTGTCGTTTGGCGTGTGGTCAAGGGGCCGACCTTGCCAGATCGGATACTTGGGCTCGACATGCTGGTGGCCGTCGCCATCGGCTTCATTGCCGTGCTTGGCGTGCGTTCCGGCTTCACGCTTTATGTCGATGTTGCCATAGCACTTGGTCTCGTCGGCTTCCTGGCAACAGTTGCTTTTGCGCGTTTTGTGCTCAGCGGCGGTGTCGACGCCAAGAAACAGGACGCCGAGGAGGAGCAGGCATGATTGGCGGCATTGCCGACTATATTGCCGGAACCTTGATCGTGGTCGGTGCGTTGTTTGCTCTGACCGCGTCCATTGGGTTGCTGCGCCTTCCCGATGTTTATACGCGCATGCATGCAGCATCGAAGGCCGGTACGCTTGGATCGTGCCTGATGCTGATTGCGCTGGCGGTTCATACTGGAGAATTGGCCACGGCGCTCAGGGCTGTGGCAGGTGTCGTATTCTTTCTTCTGACTGCGCCGATCGCTGCTCATCTTCTGGCAAAAGCGGCTTATTCAGCCGGTTATCGAATGTGGCAGGGCTCGGTGATCGACGATATGTCCCAAATTGCGGCAGCGGATAAGAAGAACCGTCCTTCCGGCTCTTAACGCTGGCAATGAGGCTGTGGCTGATCTGTCGCCGTTGTGTGAATTGATCTCAACCGAATGCCCAGAGTCGTCAAAAAGGTTCATTTGTTAGAGAAGTGATGAGCTCATTGTTCTTGGATTCGCAAAGAATAGTGAATTGACTTGTATTGGATACGGGCTCATTAAAGTGTCTGAGCGCGAGTCGTAAAGGCAGTTTGCGATACAAAAACGCGCCGCATCCCGGTCGAAACATCGGGCAAAAAAACAATCAGTCACATTGGGGCCTGAAGCATATGGATACTTCCGAAACGCCTGCAACAAACAACGAAACGCTGATCGAACTGACCGCCGATGTGGTGGCAGCCTATGTCAGCAACAATCCGGTTCCGGTGGGAGAACTTCCGGGACTTATCGCCGATGTCCACGCGGCTCTCGGCCGCGTCGGAAATGTCGCCGAGGCGCCGCCCGCCGACAAGCAGAAGCCGGCCGTCAATCCCAAGCGGTCTGTGCATGACGACTACATCATCTGCCTTGAAGACGGCAAAAAGTTCAAGTCGCTCAAGCGTCACCTGATGACCCACTACAACATGACGCCGGATCAGTACCGCGAGAAGTGGGGCCTTGACGCCAGCTATCCGATGGTGGCGCCGAACTATGCGGCCGCCCGTTCGCAGCTGGCCAAGAAGATGGGTTTGGGGCGCAAGCGCAAGGGCAAGTAAAAGCCCGCGTCACTGTTTTGGAGCGCCGAACGTCCTGACGGACGCGCAAACGGCGCTCTAGCCTGTTGAATTTGAGCATTGTGCGTTCCGGAGATCGTTTTTCGATTTTCGGGCCGATGCGTTAGCGAGCGGCGCCCTTGGGCGCCGTATTGCTTTTGGGGCGTCGCCGTCGTGGTTTGAGCGACGGGCGCGCCGGTCCGCCAGGGGCCTCGCCTTGCAGGCGGTCGCGCACCTGCTTGAGTGCGATATGACTGTTGAGGTCGTAGCTCCAGCGGCGGTTGATCCCTCGCGCTCGATCGCCCGTTCGAGGCGCTTTAGCAAGGCCCGCGTCGATGCCTGCTCGCCTGACAGCGCGTCGGTGGGCTCGATGCCGCAGCGGAGCTGCAATGCCGCCCGCCGGCGTGCGTCGGTTAGTTCGACGAGCCTGTTTTGCCTGAATGCCGCGCGGTTGGCCCCGAGCTTTCAGGCGTCCTGATCGACGTTTGCTTGTTTTCTCAAGAGGCTGGAAATTGTGGAGATGGAGCGCGGCTGGACGGTACGTCGGCGCTGGGCGGGCTGGCGCGCACAATCCGCAGGCCAATGCCGGCGCCAGTCGCAAGGTTCTGCATTGGGGGCGCTTGCAGCCCGAGGATGGGCTGAGGCTCAGGCGAGCTGGTGCAGCGCTGCCTCGGCGTCGCGCTTGATACGCTTGACCATCGAACGCAGGCCATTGGCACGCTGGGGCGACAGGTGTTCGTTGAGGCCGAGCTCCCTCAGCGTCGCCTCCGCATCGGTGGCGAGGATCTCGCTGGCGCGATGGCCGGAGAACAGGGCCAGCATGATGGCCACAAGGCCACGCACGATATGGGCGTCGGAATAGCCCTCGAAGCGGATCGCCGGATCGTTGCCGTCGCCCTTGTGGGTGACGAGCCAGACCTGGCTGACGCAACCCTGGACCTTGTTGGCGTCGGTCTGCTCGCTCTCGGGGAAGGTCGGAAGAGCCTCGCCTAGCTCGATGACATAGCGATAACGATCCTCCCATTCTTCAAGGAAGGAAAAGTCGTCGCGGATCGTGTCGATCGAGGTCGTCATGGTGCTCTGCATATAGTCGCAGGGGCGCCATCCGTCACGAAAAAAGAAACACCGCAGGCAGCGGAGGCAAGCCGCCTGCGGTGGGGCCTAGCGGCCAATTCTGGAAATTCCGATTGTTGAGATCAATGCGCCGGCGTCTTGGCCGGAAGAACCGGAGCCTTGGCCGGGAGGGGAGCCGCTTCGGCGGGCAGGGCAGGCGCATCGTCGCCCGCGGGCACGCTGCCGGTCTGGGTCGCGGTATCAGGCTTGCCAAAATTCTGGTCGAGAACTTCGTAGGCGATGCGGGCGCTTTCGCGGGCTCGTTCGCCGATGGTCTGCATCGCTGCCTTGCCGGTCTCGCAGACCTCGGGTTTGCGCTCGCAGATTGCGGCGATGTCGCCGACGGCTTCACGCGCGGCAAACAGGGCTTGCAACGGGCTCACCCGGCTCTCTCCGTCCGGGCCGGTGCCGAGCGGAAGAAAGAGCAGGACGAGCGAGAACCAGAATGCGGTCCTTATGAGAAAGCCCATGGAGTGCCTCTTGTTAGCAGCCGGGCCGCTCTTGTTGTGGCGGCCTCGTTGTTGTCGACGAAGACAATGGCACGAACGAGGAAAGGAGCGCTTGATTCAAACGGTTGCATTTCCAGTTGCCTTTTCACCAAAGTTTAACGGTTGAACGACGGCTCCGTGTTGCTTGGCGGCGGCGATTTTGGGCCTAGATTGTAAGCAATTGATTTAAATTAAAAAACGGACGCAATGGCGCGCGCAGGCAGGGTTTTGGTCGATCATTTGCCGGCGCTCGGCAAATAACCCTCCATTTACCATGGCAAGAACTGTTCTCGAATGTCGGCCCAATCGTCCCGATATTCGCCGTGAGCCACGGTTCTGGTCAGCCAGCTTTATCGCTTCATTAAAGGCTCAATGCGAGTTTGGGGACCAACCAGACAAGAGCCGCAAAGCGGACCACGGAAGAGTGCGTAGCGTTGAGTTTTTTCATGTCCAGATACGGTGAGTTTTCCGGCGCGATGGCCGGCGGCTGCGACCGGCTGGTCCATCCGTCGATCGAAGGTTCCGAGCGGCTGCGCCAGCGGCGGCTCGTCGGCCTGTTGCTGGGCGCTCCCTTTATCGTGGCCGGCGCCGGCGTTGTGCTGGTCTCCGCAAATCTTGGTGCTGCCGCCATCTTCGCCGTGATCTTCGCTGCCTTCAGCCTGAGCTGGCTTGCCGCACTGAGCATCGCAGCGACAGGCAAAGCCGCCCAGATCGGCGTGACTGCGCTGCTCGGCGGCGCGGTTGCGGTTGCCGCAATCGTCGCTGCCGCCGGCGGATTGACGTCACCTGCAACGCTTCTGGTTGCAGCCTTGCCGCTTGAGGCACTCTGGGTTTGGCGGACGCGCAAGGCGGCCCTGTTGGGCGTCTGTGCCGCGGTCGCGGCACTTATGCTTCAGGGCTTGCTCGGCAGCATGTCGTTTGCAGAGGGTGCGACAGCATCGGTCTGGCAGTGGCTGCTGCCTGCTGCCTGGGCTGCGGTCTATCTGGTTAGGGCCATGGAGTTTGTCGGCAACGGCGCGGACGAACACGTCAAGGCGCCCGCAGATGCTCTGGAACAGATACTCAAGGCGGTGGTCCTGCGGATCGGCCACAATGGCGACGTCGTCGACGTTTCCGAGCAGGCGCGCGCCATGCTGCGCCTGCAGCCCGAGCTGCTGCTGGGTACAGCGCTGTTCGACCGTATTCATGTCGCCGACCGGGTTGCCTATCTCTGCGCGCTGGCCGACATGCGCGACGGCGCCGAGATGCGCGGCGTCGAACTGCGCCTGCGCCTGCCCAAGTTCAACGACAACGACACCGTCGACAACTTCCGCCCGTTCGCCCTGGAAATGATGAAGGGCGAGGCGCAGTCGATCGTCGTGGTCGTGCGCGAGAACGACACCGTGGCAGAACTGCGCAGCGAGCTTGCCGCCGCCGCCAATGCTGTTAAGAGCGCCGAACTTGCCAAGGGCAATTTCCTGGCCGCCGTGAGCCACGAACTGCGGACACCGCTGAATGCCATCATCGGCTTCTCGGACATGCTCCTGCACGAGATGTTCGGCCCGCTCCAGGAGCCGCGCCAGAAGGAATATGTCGGCATCGTCCGTGAATCGGGCCAGCATCTGCTCGACGTCGTGAACTCGATCCTTGACGTCTCCAAGATCGAATCCGGCTGCTACGCCATCAATCCCGAGCCGTTCAAGTTCCGCGAGGCGGTCGACATGTGCGCTTCGATGATGACGCTGCAGGCCGAGGCCAAGGCGCTTGATCTGGCGGTCGAAGTTGCCGCTGGCATCGGCGAGATCAAGGCCGACCGGCGCGCGATCCAGCAGATGCTGATCAACCTCGTGTCGAATGCGGTGAAGTTCACGCCCGATGGCGGCCGGGTTGGCATCGGCGCCAAGCGGTTGGGCTCGCGCCTGCATTTCTGGGTGTCCGACACCGGCATCGGCATCGCCGAGGAGGACCTGTCGCGACTGGGCACGCCGTTCATGCAGATCCAGAACGACTACACCCGCCGCTTCGAAGGCACTGGCCTTGGCCTCTCATTGGTCAAGGGACTGGTGGCCTTGCACGACGGCACGATGTCGATCGAGAGCGCGCCGGGCGAGGGCACCACGGTTACCATCAGCTTGCCGATCGAAGGCCCGGCTTTCCGCCCCTCGCAGGAGGCGAAGGGCGAACTGATGCGCCTTCCGGCCGGCAGGACCAAGGAGAAGCACGATGGCTCGCTCCGCAAAGCAAGCTAAGCGGAAGGTCGTCGAGGAACGCAGCGCCCTCCAGGACGGCGCGCTGGCTCTCGGCGGCATGATCGCGCGCAATCCGGTGCTGGTCGGCGGCTCGACCGCTTTCCTGGTTGCGCTGTTCTATGTTTCGGCCAACGCCCTTTGGTATCAGCCTTACGCACACAAGGGCGCATTCTTCTCCACCCGCGAAGCCGTCCAGTTTCCTGACATGGCGCCTGACGCCTCGGAAACGACGATCAAGATCGAGCGTCCGGAACCGGCGCAGACGGCGCAATTGCCCGAGGGCAATCCTGCGGTCGAGCAGGTTCAGAGCATTCTGAAGGACCTCAATTTCTACGGCGGCACGGTTGACGGCCTCAACGGGCCTGCAACACGCAGCGCCATCCAGGCCTATCAGAAGAAGGTCGGCCTAGCTGCGACGGGCGAGATCGACCAGTCGCTGCTTCAGCAACTCGGGGCTCGAGATACCACTGCCGGGATTACGCCGACGCCGAAGCCCAGGGTGGAGCAGGCGCAGGCGCCTGCACCGCGCAGTCTGGTGACGCCGGCCTCCGCGCCAGCACGGCCCGTACCCGCTAGGGAAGTCGATCTCGATGCGCGCATCAAGAAGATCCAGGTGGGACTCAAGGCGTTCGGCAATGACGGCATCGACGTCGATGGCGTGATCGGAGCCAGGACCAAATCGGCTATCCGCGAGTTCCAGGCGCTGTTCGGCCTGCCCGAGACGGGGGAACCCGACCAGGCTGTCTACGCCAAGATGCGCGAGATCGGCCTGACCAATTAGCTTGCGCATCAAGCCTGTCCGCGTCGCCGGATGGGCGGTATAGAGGCCCATCGAAACTGCGACGGGCCGGCACATGCGCGTAACCACCGATTTCTGGGTATCGGCTCTTCTGCGAAGGGTGTTCGGCGATGGCGGCTTTGGCGCCATAATCAGCAAGGGGGCGACCGAAGCGGGCGCCGTGTTCGTGTTGACGCGCGACCGCTTCGGCCAGACAAGCCTATACGGGCCCGCGCCGCAGTCGAGCTACGACACCGCACGGCCCGACGAACGCCAGTTCAGCCTTCTCGACAGCAATGACGATAGTGAGGCTATCGAAAAGCGGCTGGAGCGCGAGCGGCGCTTCGACCCCGATATCTGGGTCGTCGAGATCGAGGCCGGAAAGACCGAGATCAAGGACCTTCTGGCGCTTACGACGCCCTGAGCCGGTCGCCTTTCGGCGGATCGCCGGCCGCCCTGCGTTGCAGGCGCTCGGCGTTGCTGCGGATGCGCGCGCCGACGGCCGCTGCCTTCCAGTCCCTGACACGGTCGAGGGCAACGTCACGGTGCAGCAGGCGGTAGCGGTCTAGGAACAACCGAATTGCCTCGGCATGGGCGAATTGGCCGGGGAAGGTTGCCGATGCGAGCAGGAAGGCATGTTCTTCAGGCAGGTCGAGCGCTTTCAGTGCATCGATAAGCGAGGAATAGCCTGCCTTCTCGGTGATGGCGCGGGCTGTCTGGAAATCGATCTCAAGGGCATCGGCCAGTGCCGTCTGGAAGAAGGCATTGTTACCGGTGAGGGCGGTCGTCTTCAATTTCTCATAGGACGAAGGACGGACGATCGTTTCGGGCTGCGAGAGCTCGTGGCCGTCGTTTGGCGCCATCATCGAGCGCAATCTGCGGCGCACGGTCTCCGCCAGTTCGCCGGGCAGGGGATCGTGGCTGAGCGAAGCTGCCGCGGCGGCCTGTCCCCGTTCCGGCTGGGAAGCTGATTCCACCGGGGACGTTTCCGGATAGACGAGACGTGGCTTTTCAAGCACCCGGATCAGGTCGGCGATGGTCGGGTTGAGATTGGGACGCCTGAAGATAGCGCGCGCATGCGGCAGCCCGTGACGGCCGATCAGGGCGATGAGTGTCACGTCCGACAGAAGTGGCGAGCGGATCAGCAGCGGGGCTGCGATATCGACGCTGTCGTCGCAAAGCCGGCGCACGAGGCCGGGCGGTGCATACTCGCTTTCGGACAGGGCGGCTGCAACGAAGCGACGAGCCTCGACCGACACGTTCTCGAACAACGGCAGGGTCAGGTCTTCGAGCTGGGAGATTTCGCGGCGCGATGGACGCGGCAACGCGCAGAAAGCGGATACCGCCGCCCGGAACAGCCGCTCGGGCTTGCCGGTCTCGCGCCCTATGGCGATTTGCCTGAAGTCCGATGCTGACACGGTACGCCTGACACAACTCGATACTGCTTCGGAAGCGACCCCGGCCACGGCGCTGCGTTTCTGATGTCCCCGAAGATGAACATAAACTTAGCGGCGATTTGTTAGCAGTACGTTAACTCTCTGCTGGCCTTATCGAGACGGAGGCGTTGCGTGCTTGCTCCGGTAAAACCGAGAGGGAAATCGCCAACCATGGGCAGCGTTGTGTCATTCATGCCGCGCCGTGCGGCCGTCCGCAAATCCCCGAGATCAGCGGAAACTTCGGCATCCATCATCATTTTTCCGGGCGTTCGCTACGAGCGCGTCAAGGACGCCGTTACTGGTGTCGAACGCGTCGGCCGGGCCAGTGCTCCGCGCCGCAACGATCCTCTGCCGCGACACTGATCCGGACGGGCAGGGTTACTGGATCTCGCAGTTGATGCCGTCGAGGAAGCGCGACACCTCGGGCTTCCAGCTGTCGTCGGGCACGAAGACGCGGACGACGACGATACCCTCGTCGATTGGCGTTTCGACAAAGATCGATTTCTCGAATTCCGGCGGCAGTTCCTTGCGCAGTTCGATCATCTGGGCCGGGGTCAGCACGACGAAATCGAGGCCGCCGTCCGGCGAGGTGCGATCGTTGAAGCTGTAGATGTTCTGCCCGCTGCGATCGTAGACCGAGGCCGACCAGAACGGAACCTTGCCAGCATTGTCGATGCGAACGACGCCCTCGGCGAGGTCGAAGCGGCAGGCGGCCTCGAAGAACGACGGATCGAGAGACTTCACGACCGGCGCGCCGCCGACTTCCTGGTCGAGGCGCACGATCTTGTTGGGACCAGCGACCATGGCAAGCCGAGACCAGGCGTCCCGTTCAGAGAAACTGGGCACCAAGAGCAGGATGACGATGTGGGCAATGCCCGCACCGACAAGGCCGATGACGAGCGCATGAAGGAGCCTAAGCATTGCACTGGACCCTGACGATGCGCGGCATCTCGATATCGGACAGGCCGGTGCTGCTGGCGATCGGGGTGTCGTAGAGCGTGAGCACCAGGTTCATGTCGCCGACGCCTGAAACCGCGAGCCAGTTGCCCGGCACGGCTTTGGCGCCGACTGATATCTCGACCGAATTGTCGGGCTGGCGCAGCACTTCGAGCGAATGCAGCTCGCCGTCGCGGCGCATGCCCGACTTCAGCGCCATCTGGTCCTTGTCCGAGGCGTAGAGCGTCCAGAAGCGCGCGACCGGCAGGCCGCCTTCGACGCGGTAGCTGCATTCGCGCTTGAGATGGGTGCCGCTGGAATCGCGTTCGGCAACAAAGGCGAGGCCCTCAGCGCGGCCGAGCGCGAGGATGCCGTCACGCGCCACGCGAGCCTTGGAGTAGGGATCGGCGTCGGGCGTGCCGCTGTCCGGGAAGGCCGTCCAGGGCCCGATCGACACGGCACCGATGCCTTCCTGCGACTTCAGGATCATGCCGACGCTTGCGGCACCTCCGCCGATGGCGATGGCTAGCGCCAGACCTATCAGGATCGATTGTTTCAGCATGAGCCGCCGCAGACTGGAGTTGGCGGAGGAATATCCTGCCTCGCGCCGGGAAGGCAAGCCGGGAACGGCTGCAACCGGTACGGGAACTGCTGCTGTGAGGCCGCCCGCAAGGTCACAGCGCCGAAAGCGTCTCGGGTTCGGCTGGCGGTTCGATTGCCGGCGCGTTGTGGAAGAAGTCGGCGATCTCGCGCAGCGTCCGCGTCGTCGTGCTCGACAGCACGGGTGGACGGTCGGCCGCGTCTGCTGCGGCCTGGTCGGTTCCAGCCTTTGCCGCCTCCTCGGCCTTGGCGATCTGGGCCGGATCGACGAACGGGTTCTTGATGCCCGGTATCGGCTTCAGATCGATGTTCTGGTGGGCGTAGGCCATGAGGCGCTGCCAGACCATTGCAGGCAGCGAACCGCCGGTCATCTTGTTGGTTGGCGAAAAGTCGTCATTGCCGAGCCAGACGGCGGCCGTGTAGTTGCCGGTGAAACCGATGTACCAGGCGTCGCGATAGGACTGGGTGGTGCCGGTCTTGCCCGCCGAGCGGATGTTGGGCAGGGCGGCCTTTCGCGCGGTGCCGGTCTCCGGGATCTGGACCATGATCGAATTCATCGACGAAACCGCCTGTTCCGACAGAACCCGATGCGGCGGCGTGCCGTCCTTGGACCAGTCATAGATCAACTTGCCGGAATGGGTGACGAGCTGCGTGATGCCGTGACGGGTGCCGACGAGGCCATTCTGGGCCAGCACACTGTAGCCTGTTGCCTGATCCATGACGGTGAGGCCGGAGGTGCCGAGCACCATCGTCTTGTGTGAACTGACAGGGGACTCGACACCCATCGCCTCGGCCATGGCCTTGATCGGCGCTATGGTCAGGTGTTCCTTGGCGAGACGCACAGGCACGGTATTGATCGACTTGATCAGAGCTGTGGCGAGCGTCATCCGCCCGGAATAGCCGCGTGTGTAGTTCTTCGGTGACCAGTTGCCCCAGCTGATCGGCGCATCCGATATCACCGATTCCGGCGTGAAGCCGTGTTCCATCGCCGTCGAGTAGACATAAGGCTTGAACGACGAGCCGGTCTGGCGCTGCGCCTTGGTGGCGCGGTTGAACTGGCTGGCACCGTAGTCGCGTCCGCCGACGAGAGCGCGGACCGCACCGTTGGTCTCGATGACGACGATGGCGCCCTCGCTGACGTGATATTCCTTGCCATATTGGCGCAGGTGGAACTCGACCGACTCCTCGGCCGCGTTCTGGATGTTCATGTCGATGGTGGTGCGCGCGACCAGCGAATGAACGCCCGACTTGGCGGCGATCTTCTTGACCTCGTCGAAGGCCCAGTCGAGGAAATAGTCAGGGCTTTTCTGCTTGCCGCGGTCGACCACGTTGGCCGGGTGGAGTCGCGCCGAAAGCACCTGACCCTCGGTCATGAAGCCGGCCTGGACGAGATTGGTCAGCACCACGTTGGCGCGGGCGCGGGCTGCAGGCAGATTGATATGCGGGGCGTATTTGGTCGGGGCCTTGAACAGGCCGGCGAGCATCGCCGCCTCTGCAAGGTTGAGATCCTTGACCTGCTTGCCAAAGTAGAAATTGGCTGCAGCAGAGATGCCGAACGTGCCGCCGCCCATATAGGCGCGGTCGAGATAGAGCTGCAGGATCTCTTTCTTGGACAGGTTGGATTCCAGCCACAGCGACAGAAACGCTTCCTTGATCTTGCGTTCGACCGTGCGCTCGTTTGTGAGGAACAGGTTCTTGGCGAGCTGCTGGGTGATGCTGGAGCCGCCCTGGACCACTGAGTTGGCGCGCATGTTCTCGGACATGGCGCGGATCAGGCCGAGGACGTCGATGCCGTAATGCTCGAAGAAGCGACGGTCTTCGGTGGCGAGCACCGCCTTGATGACATGGTCCGGCATCTCGTCGACCGGCACGGAATCGCGCTGGATGATACCGCGCTGGCCGATCTCGTTGCCGTAGCGGTCGAGGAAGGTGACGGCGAAGTCGTCGCGGTTGCGCCAGTCGCCTGCCGTTTCCTGAAAGGCGGGCATGGCCAGCGCCAGCATCACGACCGAACCGCCGGCGCCCATGGTGAAGGCTTCGCTCAGCATCTCGACGACGCCGCGGCGCCAGCCTTTGACGCGAAAGCGGCGGAAGAAGATCGTCGCGCTTTCCCAGAATTGCTGGGCGCGGAAGCGCAACTCATAGAGGGTGGAATCGAGCCAGGCGTCGATGGCCAGAAGCCCAGCGGCGAAACGGCTTCTTTTCTTGCGGGGTTCGATTGGGCTTTCCATGCGCAAAGGTCCGACGCGTGCCTGGAGAATATACTTATTTGGCCTTGCTGGCGAATTAAGGGCACGCGTCCCTCGGCCCCATGAACGACTTGTCCCCGATTTTGCCCGACGGGACAAGGGGGCAGCGCCATCATCGACAGCTATCCGGAAAAAGCGAAATTATAGGAATGTATTCTTTTTGCCGTGGCTGTGATCTGGTGTTTCTATATCGTCGAAAAAGTGTTGCGGGCAGACCCGATACTCCGGCGGACGTCCATCATTTCAGTCATCGGGAGGCATCTTGGACGTGAAGGCGAACGGAGGCTGGCGCGTTGCGCGCGCTTTACGAAGGCGCGGAAGCGGATGCGACGCTGCCTTGCCGGCAATCACAGCATTTTCGGGGCTTGTGGCGATTCTCAGCAGGCTAAGTGCCATGGAGCGGACCGGCATCAAGTAGAAGGCTTGCAATGGCAGCAATTGCATGAACTCATTGTTCATTCCACGTTCAGCACTGCTGTATTAGAAGTCCCGGCATGAAAACGCTTCGCTCCATATTCCGGTCTGCCATGACTGCGCTGTGCGCGGCGGGCCTGTTCGCCAGCGCGGCGGCGGCTGAACAGATGCCGCCTCGCGAAGGCGAGTATGTTGTAGCCGCTGCGGATTGCTACGCGATCGGCCAGCAGGTAGCCGACGAGCATGGTGGTACTTTGGCGAGGGCGTCCGAATCCAACCAGGGCGGGCAGTCGGTATGCGTGATCGTGGTGCTCGTGCCGGCGAAAGACGGCCAGCGCCCGCGCCGCGTGCAGGTCGTGGTCCCCGCCAACTGACGGCGATTTCACCGAAAGGCCGGAATCGCCTATATCTTCTGCAGCTTACCACTGGTCGTAAAACAGCATGCGCATACTCGTCGTCGAAGATGACAAGGACCTGAACCGCCAGATTTCCGAGGCGTTGACCGATGCCGGCTACGTCGTCGACAAGGCTTTCGACGGCGAGGAGGGACATTTCCTCGGCGATACCGAGCCCTATGACGCCGTGGTCCTCGACATTGGTCTGCCGCAGATGGATGGCATCAGCGTCGTGGAAAAATGGCGCCGCGGTGGCCGCAAGATGCCTGTACTGATGCTGACGGCGCGCGACCGCTGGAGCGACAAGGTGGCCGGCATTGACGCTGGCGCTGACGATTACGTCACCAAGCCGTTCCACATCGAAGAGGTGCTGGCCCGCTTGCGCGCCCTGATCCGACGTGCTGCCGGCCACGCCTCCTCGGAACTGTCCTGCGGTCCTGTGCGGCTCGACACCAAGGCTTCGAAGGCTGATGTCAACGGCGTGCCTCTGAAGCTGACCTCGCACGAGTTCCGCCTGCTTGCCTATCTCATGCATCATATGGGCGAGGTGGTTTCGCGGACAGAGCTGGTCGAGCACCTCTACGACCAGGATTTCGACCGCGATTCCAATACCATCGAGGTGTTCGTCGGTCGCCTTCGCAAGAAGATGGGCATCGACATGATCGAAACCGTCCGCGGTATGGGATACCGCATGCGCGAGCCGGAGGCGTAAGGCGGAACAGCTCAGCAAACGACTGGCGCGCTGGAAGCGGTACGGGCTGAGCCTCGGCCCGCGCTCCCTGGCGTTTCGCGTCATCGCCTTTTCGACGATCTGGGCGATCCTCGCCTTTGCGCTCATCTTCACCGTGATCGGTTCGCTTTATCGCCAAACCAGCGAGCGCGGCTTCGACAGTCTCTTGTCGGCGCATCTGTTCAACCTGATCGGATCGGTCGGTGTGTCGGACAGCGGCACCCTGACCGGCGGTCCCGATCTGGGTGACCTCAGGTTCTCGGAGCCGGAGTCGGGCTGGTACTGGTCGGTGGAGCCGGTGTCGAAGGGGCTGGTCGGCCAGCTGCGTTCGTCGTCGATGACCGAGCCGATCGCCTCGCCCAGCATCAACGAGGCGCCGTTCAATTCGGAGTTCCAGCGCCACTACCGCATTGCCGGCATCAACGGCGAGGAACTCGAGGTGTTCGAGAGCGAGTTTGTGCTCGATTCGCAGAACCGCATCGCGCGCTTTCGCGTCATGGGCAATCGCAGCGAACTGGAAGACGAGATATCGGGCTTCGAATGGCGCCTGTTTTCCTACCTGTCGCTGTTCGGTTTCGGCATGATCGCCATCAACGCCATCGCCATCCTGCTCGGCCTGCAGCCGCTCGCACGCGTCCGCAACGCGCTTGCCATGGTGCGCGAAGGCACGGCGCAAAGGCTGACCGGGCGCTTTCCAGCCGAGATCCAGCCGCTTGCCAATGAGACCAATGCGTTGATCGAAAACAACCGGCGCATCGTCGAGCGTTCCCGTACACAGGTTGGCAATCTCGCCCATTCGCTGAAGACGCCGCTGGCGGTGATGCTCAACGAGGGTCGTGCTCTGGGTGGTCCCAAGGGCCAACTGATCGCCGACCACGCGGCGGCGATGCAGCAGCAGATCGATCATTATCTGCAGCGCGCGCGTGTTGCGGCGCAACGCGAAAGCGTCGTCTATCGCACGCCGGTCACGCCGCTGCTTGAACGCATGGTGCGCGTCATGGACAAGCTGTCTCGTGGCACCGGCATTTCACTGGCCACGCCGCCGGCGGACGTCGTCTTTGCCGGCGAGCGGGAAGATCTCGAGGAGGTTGTCGGCAACCTCCTCGAAAATGCAATGAAATGGGCGCACAGTGCGGTCAGGGTGTCTGTCGAAACGGCAGTGCCTGTTGGCGAGGAGCCGCCGCGATTTTCGATCCTGATCGAGGATGACGGACCGGGCATTCCCGAGGACAAGGCGCGCGAGGCACTGCAGCGCGGCAAGCGTCTCGACGAGACAAAACCGGGCACCGGGCTGGGGCTCGCCATTGTCGCCGACCTGGTCAAGGAGTATGGCGGCACCTTGCGGCTTGAGCGCTCGGCGATGGGCGGCTTGAAGGCTGTCGTCGAACTGCGCGGAGTGCAGTAGAAATGGCTGGCCGAATCGGCCCCATTTCGGCCAAAGATGGAAACTAACGCGACGCCAAGCCATTGTAAGTGGAAGCGAATTCGGGACCGGTGATGGATATGAGACTGCGGGTTGCACTGGTGGCGGGACTGATTGCCGTTTCCGGCTGCACGACCACTGGTCTGGGCAGCGGCGGCGGCATCATTCCGTCGTCCTCCGGCGCCGACACTGCAAATTCCAGCGGCAGGGTCGCAGCGCGTAACATCAACGCCATGAATGGCGGCCTGATCGGCGGTTCGATCGGCAGTGGCCTGAGCGACAGTGATCGCCGCAAGGCGCTGGAAGCGGAGTACCGCGCGCTGGAATACGGCCAGGGTGGCCAGGCGATTGGCTGGAAGGGCGATGGCCGCTCCGGCGAAGTCATCGCGGCTCAGCCTTATCGCGTCGGCTCGCAGGACTGCCGTCAATATTCGCAGACGGTGTTCACCACCGGAACTCCGCTGACCTCGCGCGGAACGGCCTGCCGCAACGCCGACGGCAGCTGGTCGCCGCTGACCTGAGGCACAATCCTACAATTGCCTGAAATTCAGTGCTGAATCGTCAATAAGCCGCAGCCCGTCCATGTTGGCAGTTTGATGGCTGCTGGCTATTTAGATGGCCATGCTGTTCTGGATTGTTGCCGCTCTTCTGACACTGGGTGCGAGCCTCGCGGTTCTGCTGCCTTTGACGCGCCAAGCCGAAGGCGACGCCGACAAGAGCCATGACCTGGAGGTCTATCGCGACCAGTTGGCGGAGGTGGAGCGCGACGCCGCGCGCGGCCTGATCGCCGCGCCCGACGCCGAGCAGGCGCGCGCCGAGATCGCACGCCGCATCATCAGGCTGGATGCCGAAGGCACGAGCGCACCGCGAAGCGGCCCGTCCTTGGCGCCGCGGCTGGTTGGTGTCGTTGCCGTGCTCGCAGTGCCGCTGTTGAGCTGGAGCGTCTATACGGTGATCGGCTCGCCCGACATTCCCTCGCAGCCGCTGAGCGCGCGCCTGTCGCAGAATCCCGCCAACAGCTCGGTCGACGAGTTGATCGCGCGCGCCGAGGCTCATCTTGTCGCCAACCCCACCGATGGCCGTGGCTGGGACGTACTGGCGCCTGTCTACATGCGCATGGGCCGCGCCAATGACGCGGTCACTGCCTATCGCAATGCGATCCGGCTGCTCGGCTCGTCCTCGGCGCGCGAATCCGGCCTTGGCGAAGCGATAGCTGCCGCCGCCGGCGGCATCGTCACCGCCGACGCGCGTTCGGCATTCGAGGATGCGCTGAAGAGCGACCCGACCAATCCCAAGGCGCGCTACTTCCTTGGCATCGCTTTGGCCCAGGAAGGCAAGACGGCCGACGCGGCCATCGTATGGCGTCAGTTGGCCGACGGAGTGCCTGCGGATTCGCCGTGGCGTTCGGTTGTCGAGCAGGCAATTGCGCAGGCGGAAGGCCGCGTGCCGCAACAGAACCAGACAGCCGGCGCACCTGCGCCCAGCCAGGACCAGATCGATGCCGCGGCTTCCATGTCGGCGGGCGACCGCACGGTGATGATCGAGGGCATGGTCGCCACGCTTGATGAGAAGCTGCGCCAGAACCCGCGCGACACGGAAGGCTGGCTGCGGCTTGTTCGTTCATATCAGGTGCTGGGCAAGACCGACCAGGCGCAGGACGCGCTGGGTCGCGCCTATACGGCCCTTGGCCGTGACAGCGACGACGGCCGCAAGCTCACCGAACTGGCCGGCTCGCTTGGCCTAAAGGTTACGGAGTAGGCCATGACGCGCAAACAGAAACGCCTCTCTGTCATTGCTGGCGCGCTGGTTTTCCTGGGCGCGGCAACGGCGCTGACCTTCTACGCGCTCGGCCAGAAGGCCTCCTATTTCTACATGCCAGGCGACCTGCAGACGGCGACCCTCGAGCCCGGCCAGCGCATACGTCTCGGCGGGTTGGTCGAGAACGGATCGATCGTGCGCGGGCAGGGGACCGAGGTGGCGTTCGGCGTCACCGATTCCGAGAAGACCGTGAAGGTGCGCTACACCGGCATCCTGCCGGACCTTTTCCGAGAAGGGCAGGGCGTCATTACCGAGGGCAGCTTCGCTGCGGACGGAACGTTTGTCGCCGACAGCGTGCTGGCCAAGCACGACGAGAACTACATGCCCAAGGAGGTTGCCGACAGCCTGAAGGCAAAGGGCGTCTGGCAACAGGAAACCACTCAATGATTGGCGGGCGGGGCTGAGATGGTCGAAACGGGTCACTTTGCGCTTATCCTGGCGCTTGCCTTGTCGCTGGTGCAGTCGCTGGTGCCGCTTTATGGCGCCCACAAGGGCGATGCCCGGCTGATGGCCGTGGGCGGGCCGGTGGCGGTCACCGGCTTCGCGCTGATCGCGCTGTCGTTCGCAGTGCTGACGGCCGCCTATGTCCAGTCGGACTTCTCGCTGGTCAACGTCTGGGAAAACTCCCACTCGCTGCAGCCGCTGCTCTATAAGATCACCGGTACCTGGGGCAACCACGAAGGCTCTATGCTGCTCTGGGTGCTGATCCTGGCTTTCTTCGGCGCGCTCGTGGCGGCCTTCGGCGGCAATCTGCCGGCGACGCTCCGCGCCAATGTGATTGCCGTCCAGGGCTGGATCGGCACGGCTTTCCTGCTCTTCATCCTGATCACGTCCAACCCGTTCACGCGGCTGGTGCCAGCTCCCATCGAAGGCAAGGATCTCAACCCGATCCTGCAGGACTTCGGCCTCGCGGTACACCCGCCGCTACTCTATCTCGGCTATGTCGGCTTCTCCGTCTGCTTCTCCTTTGCCGTCGCCGCGCTGATCGAGGGGCGCATCGATGCCGCATGGGCGCGCTGGGTGCGGCCGTGGACCCTGATGGCTTGGGTGTTCCTGACCGGCGGCATCGCCATGGGCTCCTACTGGGCCTATTACGAGCTCGGCTGGGGCGGCTTCTGGTTCTGGGACCCGGTCGAAAACGCGTCGTTCATGCCTTGGCTCGCCGGCACGGCACTGCTGCACTCGGCCATCGTCATGGAAAAGCGCTCGGCGCTGAAGATCTGGACGCTGCTGCTTGCCATCCTGACCTTTTCGCTGTCGTTGCTCGGCACCTTCCTTGTGCGCTCGGGCGTCTTGACCTCGGTCCACGCCTTTGCCAGCGATCCCAGCCGCGGCGTCTTCATCCTCTGCATCCTGATGCTGTTCATTGGCGGCTCGCTGGCCTTGTTCGCGCTGCGGGCGTCGTCGCTCACCGCGGGCGGCCTGTTCCATCCGATCTCGCGTGAAGGCGCGCTGGTGCTGAACAATCTGTTCCTCACCACGGCAACCGCGACGGTCTTGATCGGCACACTCTATCCGCTGCTGGTCGAGGCCCTGTTCGGCGACAAGATTTCGGTCGGCGAGCCCTTTTTCAATCTGACCTTCGGCCCGCTGATGTTGCCGCTGCTGCTGCTGGTACCCTTCGGCCCGCTGCTTGCCTGGAAGCGCGGCGACATCGCCGCAGCCTCGCAGCGCCTGATGTTTGCGTTTGGCGCAGCCCTTCTGGCCGTGCTCGTCACCTTCCTGTTCGTCGATGGCGCGTCGGTCTTCGCAGCCCTTGGGGCCGGCCTGTCGGCCTGGCTGGTTCTGGGGTCGCTGACCGACCTCGTGCTGAAGTCGGGTCTCGGCAATGTGACACCGCGCATCGCCCTGCGCCGCTTCCTCGGCTTGCCGCGTTCGGTCTTCGGCACCGCACTTGCCCATCTCGGGCTTGGGCTGACCCTGCTCGGCATCGTCTCGGTCCTGTCGTTCCAGAAAGAGGCGATCTTGGTGATGAAGCCGGCGCAGGTGCTGGAGATCGGTGGACACCATCTGCGTTTCGACGGCCTGCATCCGGTGCGTGGCCCGAACTTCACCGAAGACCAGGGCCGCTTCTCGCTGCTCGACGACAATGGCAAGCCGACCGCCGAGATCATGTCGGCCAAGCGCTTCTATCCGGTGCGCCAGATGCCGACAACGGAAGCAGGCATCCGCACGATGTGGCTGAGCCAGCTCTATGTCGCGCTGGGCGACGAGACGGCGGACGGCTCCGTTGTCGTGCGCGTCTGGTGGAAGCCGCTGGTGACGCTGATCTGGGGCGGCGCGCTGGTGATGATGGTCGGCGGTTTCGTGTCGCTGATGGACCGTCGCCTGCGGGTTGGTGCGCCGGCACGGCGCAAGACGGTTGAGGCCAAAGCGAGCCCGGTGACCTCATGATCAAGAAACTGCCGGCAGCAGCTGCCTTCCTGGGCGCACTCCTTCTTGCAGGCACGGCGCTCGCGGTGAAGCCGAACGAGATGCTGGCCGATCCGAAGCTTGAGGCCCGGGCGCGGCTGCTCTCGGAAGAGCTGCGCTGCATGGTCTGCCAGAACCAGTCCATTGACGAATCCGACGCGGAGCTCGCTGCCGACCTTCGCGTGTTGCTGCGCGAGCGCCTCATGGCAGGCGATACAGACAAGCAGGTGATGGACTACATCGTCTCCCGCTATGGCGAGTTTGTGCTCTTGAAACCGCCCTTCAACCTGCGCAACGCGCTGCTCTGGGGCGCGCCGGTGCTCATCCTGCTGGCGGGCGGGGCTTTCGTCTTCATGTCTGCCCGTTCGCGTCGCCGGCAAGAAACGACTGTACTCAGCAAGGAAGAGCAGGATGCGCTCGACGTTATCCTGCGCAAGGAAAGCTGATTTTCTCAAACATTACGAAAGTTTCATCCGTCGGAAATGGAGCTGTAATGTGAGCCTCTCTATCTCTTGAGTCATCGGATGCGGATGGAAAGCATCCCGCTCAAGAGGATCAGAGACAATGAACAGCGCACATTCTCCCCTTTCGCGTTCCCGCAAGCGCTTCATGGCCGCTGCCGCATCCGTCGCCCTTGCAGGTGCGATCGGCTTTGGCGCCATGACCAGCGGGACGATCCCCTCCTATGCCGACGCCGTGCGCGTCAATGCACCCCAGATTTCAAGCTTCGCCGACGTTGTCGACCAGGTCTCGCCCGCCGTTGTGAGCGTCCAGGTCAAGGCCCGGATCGATCCGGCCGCCGACACCGGCTCCTCGCCCTTCTCAGACCAGCAGAATTTTGACAACCTCCCCGACAACCATCCGCTGAAGCGCTTCTTCCGCCAGTTCGGCGGCCCGGATGGCCAGGGTGGTCAGGACGGCGGTCAGCGCTTCAAGCGCAACAACCGTGGCAACCAGCAGCCGCGTCCGGTCGCCCAGGGCTCGGGCTTCTTCATTTCCGATGACGGCTACCTGGTTACCAACAACCACGTCGTCGAGGACGGCACCGCCTATACTGTTGTCACCAATGACGGCAAGGAATTCGACGCCAAGCTGATCGGTACCGATCCGCGCACAGATCTCGCCGTGCTCAAGGTCGACGCCGCAGGCACCAAGTTCACCTATGTCTCCTTTGCCGACGATGCCAAGGTCCGTGTCGGCGACTGGGTCGTGGCGGTCGGCAATCCGTTCGGTCTCGGCGGCACAGTCACCGCCGGCATCGTCTCGGCCCGTGGCCGCGACATCGGCGCCGGCCCATATGACGATTTCCTCCAGATCGACGCTGCGGTGAACCGCGGCAACTCGGGCGGTCCGGCCTTCAACCTCAACGGCGAAGTCGTTGGCATCAACACTGCGATCTTCTCGCCGTCGGGCGGCAGCGTCGGCATCGCCTTCGCCATCCCGGCCTCGACCGCCAAGCAGGTCGTCGGGGACCTGATGAAGAACGGCAGCGTCCAGCGTGGCTGGCTTGGCGTGGAAATCCAGCCGGTCACCACTGATATTGCGGAGTCCCTCGGCCTCAAGGGCGAGAAGGGTGCACTGGTTTCCAGTGCCCAGGACACCGGCCCGGCCAAGAAGGCGGGCATCGTGGCAGGTGACGTCATCACCCAGGTCAACGGTCAGGAGGTCGCCTCTCCGAGGGAGCTCGCCCGTTTGATCGGCGCTGTCACACCAGGCAAGGCGGTCGACGTCACGGTATGGCGCAACGGCAAGAGCGAGGCGATCAGCGTCGACCTCGGCACGCTTCCAGGTTCGGACAAGAAGGCGTCGGCCGACGAGCAGTCGGCGCCCTCCGAAGCCACCTCGCTTGCCGATCTCGGCCTGACTGTCACGCGCAATGAAAGCGGCGCCGGTCTCGTCGTGACCGACGTCGATCCTTCCAGCAGCGCTGCCGATCGCGGCATCCAGGCCGGCGACATCATTACCGCCGTGAACTCTGTCGAGATCAAGAACCCGGCTGATGTCGGCAAGGCGCTTGCCGACGCGGAAAAGGCGGGCCGCAAGGCCGTCCTCTTCCAGGTCAGCCGCGAGAACTCGAACCGCTTCGTCGCATTGCCCATCAACCAGGGCTGAATGGAGTAACCGGTCTCTCCCATCGCGCGGTTTCATCACCCCCGGGCTGCGCGATGGCCGAGACTGTGCCGAAAGCGTCTGTCACTCGTCGCGTTCGGCCAGGCGGCAGCGGGATCCCCTATCTCCCGCTGCCGCTCGAATGTCTGGAGGACCGCAACATGTCGCCTCTGCTATCCCGGAAAATCGCGTATAACGGCGGCATGAAGATTCTCGTCATCGAAGATGATCGCGAAGCGGCGGACTACCTGCAGAAGGCCTTCGCCGAGGCGGGTCATACCGCCCATGTCGCCGGCGACGGCGATTCCGGCTTCGCTTTGGCCGATGCCGGCGAATATGACGTGATGGTGGTCGATCGCATGCTGCCCCGGCGCGACGGCCTCTCGGTGATCGCCGGCCTGCGCTCGCGCGGCAACACCACTCCCGTTCTCATCCTTTCAGCGCTCGGCGAAGTCGACGACCGCGTCACCGGCCTGCGCGCCGGCGGCGACGACTATCTGACCAAGCCTTATGCCTTCTCCGAGCTGCTTGCCCGCGTCGAGGTGCTCAACCGCCGCGCACCGGCGCGCGAATCCGAGACGCTCTACCGCGTCGGCGATCTCGAGCTCGACCGGCTGTCCCACACCGTCCGCCGCTCGTCACAGGAAATCACGCTGCAGCCGCGCGAATATCGGCTGCTCGAATATCTGATGCGCCACGCCGGCCAGGTGGTGACACGCACCATGCTGCTCGAGAATGTCTGGGACTATCATTTCGACCCGCAGACCAATGTGATCGACGTTCACGTCTCGCGTCTGCGCGGCAAGATCGAGAAGGGCTTCGAAAAGCCGATCCTGCACACGATCCGCGGTGCCGGCTACATGCTCAAGGCGGGGTGATGGCGCCCAGACTGCCGGCCATCATGAAAACAACTGCGGCGCGCCTTTCGGCGCTCTACCTGCTGCTGTTTGCCATCTGTGCGGTGCTGCTGGTCTTTTACATGACCTCGCTGTCGGCCCGCATGCTGACCGCCCAGACCCAGGACACCATCAACGAGGAAGTGCTCGGCCTCGCCGCGGCCTACCAGCGCGGCGGCATCCCCGTGCTCGTCCGTGTCGTCGAGCAGCGGTCGCGCCAGCCCGGCGCGAACCTCTACCTGCTCGCCGATCCCAATGGCCAGATATTGTCGGGCAACGTCCAGAGCATCCAGCCAGGCGTGCTGCAGCGCGAGGGCTGGACCGAGCTGCCGTTCTCCTACGAACGTTATGGCGAAAACACCGGCAGGCGTCCGCCCTTGGCGACCGAGCCCGCTGCCGAACAGCCGTCTCCTGACATCAGGCACAACGCCATCGCCGTGGTGCTGCGCCTGCCCAACCAGATGATCCTGCTCGTCGGCCGCGACCTGGGCGAACCGGAGCGCTTCAGAAGCGTCGTCCAGCGCGCCCTGATGGCGGCGCTCGGCATGATGGCTTTAGGTGGCCTGCTGATCTGGTATTTCGTCGGCCGCCGCGCCCTCAAGCACATCGACGGCGTCTCCGAAGCCAGCCGTCGGATCATGGGCGGCGACCTCAGCGGTCGCCTTCCGGTCACCGGCGCCGGCGACGAGTTCGACCGTCTGTCGGAAAACCTCAACGCCATGCTGGCCCGCATCGCCCATCTCAACGAAGGGCTGAAGCAGGTTTCCGACAACATTGCCCACGATCTCAAGACGCCGCTGACGCGGCTGCGCAACCGTTCCGAGGCGGCATTGGCCGGCAAGAAGACGGCGGCCGACTATCGCGAGGTGCTGGAAGGCACGATCGCCGAATCCGACCAGCTCATCCGCACCTTCAACGCCATCCTGATGATCTCACGTCTCGAGGCGGGCTATTCCGCCGAGGCGCTGGCCAAGGTCGATCTCGCCGAGGTGGTTCGCGACGTCGTCGAGCTCTACGAGCCTGCCGCCGAAGAGATGGGCGTCGGCCTGGAGGCGACGGTTGCCGGCAGCTGCGTCATCAACGGCAACCGCGAACTGATTGCCCAGGCGCTGTCCAATATCGTCGACAACGCCATCAAATATTCGGCCGGCTCGGGCGAGAAGCCTGAGGTGAAGGTCGGCCTGCAGCGCGACGCCGGCGAAATCCGCCTGCTGGTCTCCGACAATGGCCAGGGCATTCCCGACGAGGGCGACCGCAAGCGTGCCACCGAGCGTTTCGTGCGGCTCGAGAAGAGCCGCTCGCAGCCAGGCTCAGGCCTCGGCCTCAGCCTCGCCAAGGCCGTGATGAAGTTTCACAACGGCCGGCTTGATCTTCTGCCTGGCAATCCCGGATTATCGGTCCTGATGGGATTCCCGGGGACGAAGGACGAATAGATGGCAAAAGTGGCGGCTAGCAAGGCAGCCTCCGATTGGCGGCTGGCCCCGGTTGTCGAGCTCAGTCCGCTCGATCCCGAGCGTGCCCGCAGCGAACTGGCCGAGCTAGCCGGGCAGGCCAGGGAGGAGGGGCTCGACCGGCTCGCCGCATTCCTCGAGGCCAGCGGGCCGCAGCAGAGCTTCCTTGCGGCGATCTTCGACCTTTCCGAGTTCATGCGCGACAGCTCCCGCCGCCAGCCGGAGATACTGGATCGCCTGTTCGACCAGAGCGTCGAGGAACGGCTTCAGGCCATCGGCGAGGCGATTGCCGGCACGCTGCGCGAAGACGGCCTCACCGAGGCGGTCCTGATGATGCGGCTGCGGCGCCTGAAGTCGGAGGCGCACTTCCTCATTGCGCTTGCCGACCTCGCGGGCGAGGCAGATGCGTCGCAAAGCGTTGTCAGGCTGAGCGATCTCGCCGACGCCTGCACCGGTGCTGCAGTCGACTTCCTGCTCAGGGATGCCCACAATCAGGGCAAGCTCAAGCTGCCCGATCCCGACAACCCGTCCACTGGGTCCGGGTGGATTCTGCTCGGCATGGGCAAGCTCGGCGCCCACGAGCTCAATTTTTCATCCGACATCGACCTTGTGGTGTTCTTCGATCCTGAGGCGCCGGCGATCGTCGAACCGTTCGAAGCGGGCGACTTGTTCGCCCGGCTCACCCGACGCTTGGTCCGCATCATGCAGGACCGCACCGAGCATGGTTATGTCTTCCGCACCGATCTCCGGCTGCGGCCCGATCCCGGTTCGACGCCGCTGGCAATATCCGTTCACGCAGCATTGCATTATTACGAGAGCCGCGGCCAGAACTGGGAGCGCGCGGCGATGATCAAGGCGCGCCCGGTGGCCGGCGACCTCGCGGCGGGAGCAGCCTTCCTCAAGGAGCTGCAGCCCTATGTCTGGCGCAAATACATGGACTATGCGGCCATCGCCGACGTCCATTCGATCAAGCGCCAGATCCACGCCCACAAGGGCCACGGCGAGGTGGCAGTCAAGGGCCACAACGTCAAGCTCGGCCGTGGCGGCATCCGCGAGATCGAGTTCTTCGTCCAGACCCAGCAACTGATTGCCGGCGGCCGCTTCCCCGAACTGCGCGGCCGCGCCACGGTGCCGATGCTCGACCAACTGGCCGTGCGTGGCTGGATCACCATGGAGGCCCGCGACGCGCTGGAGCGCCAGTACTGGTTCCTGCGCCGGGTCGAGCACGCCATCCAGATGGTTGCCGACGAGCAGACCCATACGCTGCCGGAGGACGACGAGGGCATCGAGCGCATAGCCCACATGCTCGGCTTTGCCGACGCCGAGATCTTCTCCAGGGTATTCAGGTCCTCGCTCCAGGAAGTCGAGGGTCACTACGCGGCGCTGTTCGAGACGGCGCCCGAGCTGTCGTCTGGCGTTGGAAATCTAGTCTTCACCGGCGATGTCGACGATCCCGACACGCTTCACACCTTGCATCAACTTGGCTTCCAGCGCCCGTCCGACATCTGCCGCGTCATCCGCAGCTGGCACTTCGGCCGCTACCGCGCCACCCAGTCGGCGGAAGCACGCGAGCGCCTGACCGAACTCACGCCTGCACTGCTCGAATCCTTCGGCAAGACGCGCCGGGCCGATGAGGCGCTGATGCGCTTCGACGAGTTTCTGGCGGGGCTGCCCGCCGGCATCCAGCTGTTCTCGCTGCTGCAGTCGAACCCGGCACTGCTCAAGCTGCTCGCCACCATCATGGGAGCAGCACCCCGGCTGGCCGGCATCATCACGCGCAGGCCGCATGTCTTCGACGGCCTGCTCGATCCCGCACTCCTGTCCGAATTGCCCGATCGCGCCTATCTTGCGGCGCGCCTGCAGGCCTTCCTCGAAAGCACCAGGCTCTACGAGGAGGTGCTGGATCGCCTGCGCATTTTCGCCGCCGAGCAGAAGTTCCTGATCGGCGTCCGCCTGCTCGCAGGTGCCATCGACGCCTCGCGCGCCGGCAAGGCCTTTTCCGATCTCGCCGACCTGACCGTGGGAGCCGCACTCGACGCGGTCCAGGCCGAGTTCGCCCTGCGCCATGGCCGGATTTCAGGCGGGCGCGTCACCATCCTTGGCATGGGCAAGCTCGGCAGCCGAGAGCTCACCGCCGGCTCCGATGTCGACCTGATCCTGCTCTACGACCACGACGAGCATGCCGAGGAGTCGGATGGCGACAAGCCGCTGGCGCCGTCGCACTATTATGCCCGCATGACCCAGCGCCTGATCGCCGCCGTCTCGGCGCCCACGGCCGAAGGCGTGCTCTACGAACTCGACCTCAGGCTGCGCCCGTCGGGCAACAAGGGGCCGGTTGCGACGCACATTTCGTCCTTCCGCAAATACCAGCGCGAGGACGCCTGGACCTGGGAGCACATGGCGCTGACCCGCGCCCGACCCATCGCTGGCGACGCCTCCCTGTGCGCCGAGGTCGATGCCGAAGTGGCAGGCATCATAGCCTTGCCGCGAGATGCCGCGAAGGTGGCGACCGAGGCGCGCGACATGCGCAAGCTGATCGAGGAAGAGAAGCCGCCACACGACCTCTGGGACATCAAGCTCGTGCCCGGCGGGCTCATCGATCTCGAATTCATCGCCCAGGTGGCCGTGTTGACGGGCGGGATCGAGGGCAGGGATCGCACGACCGGAACCGTCGATGTGCTGCATCGACTGGCACCCGCCTTTGCCGATGCGCAACTGCGCCAGGACCTAGTCGACGCCTACGGACTCTATTCGGCGATCATGCAAATGACGAGGCTGTGCCTCACCGGCGCGTTCGAGCGGAACGACGTTCCGCCGGGGCTTTCCGACCTGTTGCTTGCGGCGACGGACTTGCCCGATTTCAGCGTGCTCGAGGCACATCTCAAGGAAACGTCGCAGAAGGCTCGAGTTGATTTCGACCGTCTGCTTCGTGCGAAGCGTAGGTGAGGTGAGGGGACGCCTCGCCGGCTTCGCAAGGCATCGGGGGTAACGATGCAGAAGGAAAGACCATGAAGAAGACGCTCAAGATGGCCATCGCGTTCATCTCGCTTGCGGGTGCTGCGGCCACCGCGCACGCTGCCACGCAGGCCGGACCTGGACGCAACGACAAGCTGTCACGCTTCGAAAGGGCCGATACCGACAAAAGCGGCGACGTGACCTTCGAGGAATTCGCGGCCCTGATGAACAACCGCTTCGCCAAGGCGGACGCCGATGGCGACGGCAAGATCACTGTCGGCGAACTGGCCGAGCAGATCCACAACAAGAAGCGGGCCGAGCGCATGGCCGAACGCATCATCAAGCGTTACGACGCCAATGGCGACGGCGTACTGACCAAAGCTGAGATCGAGAACAGGCAGAAGAAGCTGTTTGCACTTCTCGACGTTAACGACGACGGCAAGCTGGTCAAGGACGAGATGCCCCAGCGCCAGGCCAAGCACCACGAGCGTCCGCATGGCAAGGGCTCGATGAAGCTCTGAAGCGGCGACACGCCACCCCGGCGGGCAGCCGCCGGGCCTCCTCTCAAGGCCGCGTCACGCGGCCTTTTTCATGACGCGGCTGTTCCTGCGCACCGGGATCCGTACGGCAACGATGGTGCCGACGCCTTCGGTCGAGCGGATCTTGAGGGCGCCGCCATGCAATTCGGCCAGCGAGCGTGAGATCGCGAGGCCGAGGCCGGAGCCTTCGTGGTTCTTGGAGAACTGGTTCTGCACCTGCTCGAACGGCCGGCCGAGCTTGCCCAGCGCGTGCTTGGGAATGCCGCAGCCATTGTCCTCGATCGACAGCGTCAGCGCCCCCGAGGCGTTGCGGGCGCGCACCGAGATTCGGCCGCCCTGACCGGTGAACTTCACGGCGTTGGACAAAAGGTTGATGACGATCTGCTTGATGGCGCGGCGGTCGGCGAACAGTGTCATCTCGTCGGCGATCTGGGTCTCGAGCGTGATCTGCTTCTGCGCCGCCTGCAGCGAGATAACCCGCACAGTCTCGCGGATCAGCGGGCACAGGTCGATCTCTTCGCGGTCCATCGAGAACTGGCCGGCCTCTATCTTCGACATGTCGAGGATGTCGTTGATCACGCCCAGCAGGTACTTGCCGCTCGAATTGATGTCGCGGGCATACTCCTCGTAGCGCGGCGAACCCAGCGGCCCGAACAGCTTGCCTTCCATCAGCTCCGAGAAGCCGATGACGGCGTTGAGCGGCGTCCTGAGCTCATGGGACATGTTGGCCAGGAATTCCGACTTGGCCCGGTTGGCGGCCTCGGCGCGCTCGGTTTCCTTCATGTATTTGCGGTTGAGGTCGACCAGCTCACGCCCGCGTTCCTCTTCGGCGCGCCGCGCCAGGCTGAGGTCGTGGATCGTCGCCATCAGGCGCCGTTCGCTCTCCATCAGCTTGTCCTGGTGCTGCTTGATCTGGGTGATGTCGGATCCCACCGACACCGTGCCGCCGTCGCGCGTCTTCAGCTCGTTGACCTGCAGCCAGCGGCCGTCGGCCAGTTGCCGCTCATAGCTGGCGCCGGCGCGCGGACCGTTGGCGGTGGCCAGCCTGCGCTCGGAGATCAGGGCGACCATGCGCTCTTCGAGATCTTCGCGCTCGGTGCCGGGCAGCACGTCGCGGTCGTTCAGGCCGTTGTCCTGCTGGTATTTCGAATTGCACATCACCAGCCGGTCGTTGGCGTCCCACAAGACGAAGGATTCCGTGATGTTCTCGATGGCAGTGCGCAGCCGAAGGTCGGCCGTCTCCGAGCGCATGGCGAGGTGGCGCTGCTCGGTGATGTCGACGGCGATGCCGGTCATCTGGATTTCCGGCGCCTCCGGGTCGATGACCTGGGCGCGGGCGCGCATCCACACCCAGCGGCCATCGGCATGGCGCATGCGGAACACACGGTCGATATGGTCGATCTCGCGCGCCACCACCTGGTTGGCCAATTCGAACAGGTCGCCGTCGTCGGCGTGGATGATACGGGCGACCTCGCCGAACGACAGCATGCCGTCGCAGGCCTCGTAGCCCAGCAATTCATACATCGAGCGCGACCAGTACATCTTGCCGCGCACCATGTCCCAGTCCCACAGGCCGCACTTGCCGCGCACGAGCGCCAGGTCGATGCGCTGGTGCGCCTCGAAATAGATGCTGTCGGCGGTCTGTGCCCGCGCCGCCTGGCCGAAATAGGCAAACAGGATGACGATCAGCACGCCAGCTGTCATGACGAACAGCGACACGTTCAGCGACACCGTCTTGCGCCATTCGGCGAACACGGCCTCCTGCGGGATCATTGCCGCCGCAGCAGCCCGTTTGCCGTCTGCCAGGCTCACTGCGGCAAACCAGTCCTGGCCGCCGACGCGCACGCTCATCACGCCGGCGCGGTCGCCGAACATGAACAGCGGCTGCCCGCCGCTGACGATCGCGTCGAGCGCCTGGCCCTGCCAGCCCGTCGATTGCGGGCTCACAGCGATGACGCGGAAATTCTGATCGGTAAGCGCAACGACATGGCTGCGGCTCAGCGTGCCCTGCTGGCTGGTGCGTTCGAGCAGGTCCAGGCCGGCGGCGGCGAGCGGCTCCTGCTTGTTGGCCTCGACCATCAGCGAGCTGACAAGCTCGCCGGCGGCCAGCGACAGGATCGCCTTGGCGTTGCGCTCGACATCGTCGCGCTGGGCCATCAGCGACAGGAAACGGGTGCCGGCGACGATAACCAGGAAGATGACGATCAGCGTCGGGATCGAGCGGCGCAGCAGCGGTTCGGCTGCCAGCAGGCGGCGGTAGGCGGGTTCCGCGAAAAGACGTGCGTTGCCCGACAGGGCAGCGCCGCGCGCCTGCCTGCGTCGGACAACAGTCGTCTCATCGGGCGCGCCCCACGCGTCCGCCTTTGCCATAAATGGCTCCCCGAAATCCCGTTTTGAAATGGCCGATCCGGCAAAACCGCACATCCGAATCGTCACTAAAGAATCAAAGCTGATTCGCCTTGTCCAGTGGGCCGGACGAAAAAGATTAAAAGTTGCCTAAAAGTCAGCCGAATTTGCCCGCAACCGATCGACCAAGCAAAAGCGGCGACCCCGATGCCGAGGCCGCCGCTTTTGGTCAGTCTGTCGGGCCTGAGGCCCGCCGATCAGGCGAGCGTGCGGTCGATGATGTCGCGCAGGTCGGCCGACAGGCCTTCCTTGGCCTGCATCGACACCAACGCCGCACGGGCCTTGGCCTGGCGCTTGGGCTCAAGCGACCGCCACGAGCGGAGTGCGGTTGCGAGCCGTGCCGCCACCTGCGGGTTGCGCTTCTCGACCGTCAGCACCGTCTCGGCGAAGAACGTGTAGCCGGCGCCGTCGGCGCGATGGAAGCCGGTCTGGTTGGCACTGGCAAAACCGCCGATCAGCGAGCGCACCCGGTTCGGGTTGGCGATCGAGAAGGCGGGATGCTCGATCAGCGCCCTGACGGCGTCGACCGCACCCGCGCCCGGCGCAGTTGCCTGGATCACGAACCACTTGTCCATCACCAGCGGATCGTTGCGATAACGCTTGTCGAACTCCGCGAGCGCATCCTTGGCCTCCGTCGTGCCGGCATGGCGATGCGCCAGAACCATAAGCCCCGCCGCGCGGTCCGTCATGTTGGCGGCGGCGGCGAAATGCTCGGCGGCAAGCTTTGCGCCGCCTGGCTGGGTGGCGAGATAGTCGAGCAACGTGTTGCGCAGCGCCCTCCGTCCGGCGCTCGCCGCATCGGGTGAGAACGCACCCGACTTCAGCAGATCGGCGTAAAGCTCGGAGAAGACTCCGCTATTGGTCGCGGCGATCGTCCCGGCCAGCGCTTCGCGCCCGGCAAAGATCGCGTCGGGATCGATGTTCTTGCCGATCTCGCGGGCTATGTCGGCTTCGCCGGGCAGGGCGAGCGCCAGCGCCCGGAACGCGTGCTCGAGCGTCTTGTCGCCGGCGATGCGGCCGGCGAGCTTGGCCAGGTCTGGGCTGAAGGCCGGCTGCTTGCCGCCGAGGATGCCTTTGAAGGCAGCTATGTTGGCATCGGTCAAAAGTGTGTTGAACGCCTGCCAGCGCGAGAACGCGTCGCTGTCATGCGAGGCCAGGAACATCTGGTCTTCGGCCCGCTGCTCGACCGTCAGCGTGACCGGCGCCGAGAAGCCGCGGTTGAGCGACAGCACCGGCCGTTCCGTCACGCCGGAGAAGGTTACCGCATGCCTGCGCTTGCGCACATGGATGACGCCGTTCTCGACGGTGGCGCCTTCCACGGCGCCATAGGCCAAGTCCTTGCCGTCGGCGCCGACGAGGCCGAAGGCGAGAGGAATGTGCATCAGCCGCTTGCGGCTTTCCGAAGGCGTCGGCGGCACCGACTGCTCGATCTCGATGGTGAACTGTCCCGTCGCCGCATTGTGGTTGGTGCTGACGCTGAGATTGGGCGTGCCGGCCTGATGGTACCAAAGCGCGAACTGCGACAGGTCCTTGCCCGACACGTCCTCGAACACCTTGAGGAAGTCCTCGATGGTGGCGGCGTCGCCGTCATGACGCTCGAAATAGAGGTCCATGCCCTGGCGGAACAGTTCCGCGCCCAGCACGGTGCGGATCATCCGCACAACTTCCGAGCCCTTTTCGTAGACGGTCGCGGTGTAGAAGTTGTTGATCTCGCGATAGCGCCTGGGGCGGACGGGATGGGCCAGCGGCCCCTGGTCCTCGGGGAACTGGTGGGCGCGCAGCGTGCGCACCTCGGCAATGCGCTTGACCGGCCGCGAACGCTGGTCAGCCGAGAATTCGTGGTCGCGGAAAACGGTCAACCCTTCCTTGAGGCAGAGTTGGAACCAGTCGCGGCAAGTGATTCTGTTGCCTGTCCAATTGTGGAAATACTCATGCGCGATGATCGCCTCGATATTGGCGAAGTCGGCGTCCGTCGCGGTCTCCTCGTCGGCAAGCACATACTTGTCGTTGAAGATGTTGAGCCCCTTGTTTTCCATCGCGCCCATGTTGAAGTCGGACACGGCGACGATGTTGAAGACGTCGAGGTCGTACTCGCAGCCGAACACCTCTTCGTCCCACTTCATCGAGCGGCGGAGCGCGTCCATGGCGTAACCCGCCTGGTTCTCCTTGCCGTGCTCGACATAGATGCCGAGCTCCACCTGCTTGCCGGAAGCGGTGACAAAACGGTCCTTGATGCAGCCGAGGTCGCCGGCGACCAGCGCAAACAGATAGGACGGCTTGGGGAAGGGGTCATGCCAGACGGCATAGTGCCAGCCACCGCCAAGGTCGCCATGCTCGACCGGATTGCCGTTGGCGAGCAGCAGCGGCGCCTCGGCGCGCTCGGCCTCGATGCGCACCGTGTAGACGGAGAGGATGTCCGGCCGGTCGAGGAAGTAGGTGATGCGGCGGAAACCCTCGGCTTCGCATTGGGTGCAATAGACCTTGCTCGAGCGATAGAGGCCCATCAGCGCCTCGTTGATCGACGGGGCAAGTTCGGTCTCGATCAGAAGCGTAAAGCGGCCGGACGCTGGCGGGTTGTGGATCACCAGCTTGTCGGGCGTCGCGTCGAAGCTGGCGGCGTCCACCGCCTCGCCGTCGATCTCGATGCGGCGCAGCGTCAGCCCGTCGCCGTCGAGTTCGAGCGGGATCGGCTTGTCAACGCCGTCACGCCGCTCGATGGTCAGCCGCGCTACTGCCTTTGTGCTGTCCTTGCCGAGGCGGAAATCGAGTTCGGTCCTGGGGATCAGGTAGTCGCTGGGTCGGTAGTCCTCCAGGCGAAAAACCTGTCCGGTATCTGTGCGCATGCGATTGGCCTTCCTCGACGTCCAACGCCTGTTGCGCGTTGGCAGAATAAATATGCGGCGGCTGCTCTTTACACGAAACGCCCCCTCGGCAAAACTGTCCGGGACCGCACATTTGCTGCGCTGCTCAACCAATCCCACGAGGCAATCATGACAATCGTCACGCCGAAATTCGGAATGGGCGCGTCCGTATTGCGGGTCGAGGATGGTGCCTTCATCACCGGCCGCGGCCGCTATACCGACGACATCGCGCCGGCCTCTCAACTGCATGGTTATGTGCTGCGCTCGCCCGTCGCCAAGGCGACCTTCACCTTGGGTTCGCTCGAGGCGGCGCGCGCCGCGCCGGGTGTCCATCTGGTGCTGACCGGGGCCGATATCGCCCATCTCGGCGACCTCAAGTCGATGGTCATGCAGAAGCAGCCCGATGGCACGCGGGCGCCAACCCGTGACATCCCGATTCTCTGCCGCGACCGCGTCCACTATGTCGGCGATGCCGTGGCCTTCGTTGTCGCCGACACCAGGGCACTGGCGCAGGATGCCGCCGAACTCATCGAAGTCGACTATGATGGCGAGGACGCGGCAGCCGTCACGGCGACCGCACTTGACGATGACACGCCGCTCGTCTGGCCCGAGCTGGGCTCCAACAAGGCCTTCACCTATCATATCGGCGACAAGTCCAGGACCGATGCCGCCTTTGCCAAGGCAGACCGCGTCACCCGTATCGAATTCGTCAACAACCGTCTGATCTGCAACTACATGGAGCCGCGCTCGGCCATCGGCGAATGGCGCAAGGACGAAGACCGCTTCGTGCTGACCACGGGGTCGCAGGGCGTGCATTCGATGCGCAACATCCTGACCGGCCAGGTGTTCGGCATCGATGCCGACAAGCTTCGCGTCGTGACCCCCGACGTCGGCGGCGGTTTCGGTACCAAGGTCTTCGTCTATCGCGAGCACGCGCTGGTGATGGAGGCCGCCAAGCGCCTTGGCCGCCCGGTGAAGTGGGCAAGCGACCGCACCGAGCATTTCCTCACCGACGCACAAGGCCGCGACAATGTCGTGACCGCCGAGATGGCGATGGACAGCAATGGCCGCTTCCTCGGCCTGCGCGTCCATCTCCTGTCCAATGCCGGTGCCTACATTTCCCAGTTCGGACCCGTGATCGCCTTTATCGGCGCCAGCATGTCGACTGGCGTCTACGATATCCAGGCGCTCGATGTGACGATCCTGGGCGTCTACACCAACACCTGCCCTGTTGATGCCTATCGCGGCGCGGGGCGCCCGGAAGCCGCACTTCTGGTCGAGAAGCTGGTCGACGCCTGCGCCCGCGAGCTCGGCCTTTCGGTCGATGAGATCCGCCGCCGCAACTTCATCCGCCCCGAGCAGTTCCCGTACCGCACGCAGACCGGCCGGCTCTACGATGTCGGCGAGTTCGAGGCCCATATGGACCAGTCGATGGACCGCGCCGGCTGGGCGAACTTCCCGGACCGGCTGGCCGAAGCCTGGCAACGCGGAAAGATCCGCGGCATCGGCATGGCCACCTACATCGAGGCCTGCGCCTTCGCCGGGTCCGAGCCGGCACGTGTCGAACTCAACGCCGATGGTTCGGTGTCCGTGTTCATCGGGACCCAGTCCAACGGCCAGGGTCATGCCACGGCCTACGCTCAGTTCGTCTCGGAGAAGCTCAATCTCGACGTCGCCAGAATCAGCGTGCATCAGGGCGATACGGACCAGCTCGCCAAAGGCGGCGGCACCGGCGGTTCGCGTTCGATCCCGCTCGGCGGCGTCTCGGCCTCACGCGCAGGTGCAGCCCTTGCCGAGAAGCTGAAGAAGATCGCCGCCGACGAGCTGGAGGCAGCAGCCGCCGACATCGACCTCGACAATGGCGAAGCGCGCATCGTCGGCACTGACCGCGTCATCTCCTTCGCCGACCTCCATGCCGCGGCGAAAAACCCCGATGATCTCAAGGCGATGGGAGAGTTTGTTCAGGACGAGGCAACTTATCCCAACGGCACCCATATCTGCGAGGTGGAGATCGACCCGGAGACCGGGTCCACCGAGGTCGTCGCCTACACTATCGTCGACGATTTCGGCACCACCGTGAACCCCATCCTGCTCGCCGGCCAGGTCCATGGCGGCGTCGTCCAGGGCATCGGTCAGGCGTTGTCGGAAGAGGCGGTCTATGGCGAGGACGGCCAGCTCATCACCGCAAGCTTCATGGATTACGCCATGCCGCGCGCCGACACCGTGCCGTCCTTTCATTTCGAGACGCGCAATGTGCCCTCGACCACCAACGCCATGGGCATGAAGGGGGCAGGCGAGGCGGGCACCATCGGCTCCACGCCCGCCGCGCTCAATGCGGTGACCGATGCGCTCTACCGCGCCTACGGCATCGGCCATATCGAGATGCCGGCAACGCCGGCGCGCATCTGGGCTTCCATCGCGGCGGCCCGGCAGCAGTGAAGCATCAGGTGGTTCAGGCGGCGTCATCGCCACTTACGGGCATCGCGCTCAAGGTCATTTCGGTGGCGATCTTCGTCGGCATGTCGACGGCCATCAAGCTGGCCGGCCAGGTGCCTGCCGGCCAGATCGTCTTCTACCGGTCATTCTTCGCCATTTTTCCGATCCTGGCCTTTCTCGCCTTTCGCGGCGAGCTGCGCACTGCGGTCGCCACCAAGCGGCCCTTCGGACACATCATGCGCGGCTTGGCCGGCGTCACCGCCATGGGCTTCGGCTTCTTCGCGCTGACGCAGCTGCCATTGCCGGAGGCGATCACGCTGAATTACGCCCAGCCGCTTCTGGTCGTCGTCTTCAGCGCCCTCATTCTCGGCGAAAACGTCCGTGCCTATCGCTGGACGGCGGTCGCTATCGGCCTTGTCGGCGTGTTGATCGTCTCGTGGCCCAATCTGACGCTGTTCACTTCGCCCGAAGGCGTCAGCGACAAGGCGGCGATGGGCGCGCTGGCTGCAATCATCGGTGCGGCGCTGTCGGCCATCGCAATGCTCCTGGTCCGCAACCTCGTCCATTCCGAACGCACCGCGACGATCGTGCTGTGGTTCTCGCTGACCGCCAGCGTCATGGCCCTGTTCAGCATTCCGTTCGGCTGGCAGGCGCTCAGCTGGGAACAGACGGCGCTGCTGGTCACCGGTGGCTTCTGCGGCGGCATCGCCCAGCTGTTCATGACCGAGGCCTATCGCCACGCCGAAGCGTCCACGGTCGCCCCGTTCGAATACAGTTCCTTGCTGCTGGGCATCGTTGTCGGCTATCTCGTTTTCGGCGACCTGCCGACCATCCATACACTGGTCGGCGGCGTCATCGTCGTCGGCGCCGGCATCTTCATCATCTGGCGCGAACGGCGTCTTGGAATCGAACGCCGCGCCGCCAAGAAGGCCACAACGCCGCAATAGGCGCGAACGAAGCAACCGGAGCCTGCCCGCTCCACAACCGAAAGGTCGGCCGCGTCGTGGCCGGAGCGGGCATGGACGAAGCGTTTCCGATCGATGTGGTCATGCCGTGGGTCGATGGCAGCGATCCCGGCCACCGTGCCGAACTCGAGCGACGCTGGCCGTGGCAGCCATGGCTACAGCCGGCGCGCTATCGTTTTCGCGACAATGGCGAGCTGCGCTACGCGCTGCGTTCCATCCAGCTGAACATGCCGTGGGTGCGTACCATCCATCTGGTCACCAACGGCCAGGCGCCGCGCTGGCTCGATCTGGAGCATCCCAAGGTCAATCTCGTCACCCACGACCTCTTTTTCGAAAGGCCCGAGCGGCTGCCGGTGTTCAGCTCGAGCGCCATCGAGGCCAACCTGCACCGCATCGGCCAGGCCGGCGTCGCCAGGCATTTCCTGCTCTTCAACGACGACTTTTTCGTTGGCCAGCCGGTGGATCGCGGGGAATATGTCGGGGCCGACGGCGGCAAGCGGCTGCATGCCCTGCAGTGCGGCTTGCCCGCTTTCAGGTTCGGCGTCGACCGCTACCAGCACACGCTGGCCTTCAATAATTTGCTGCTTTCGGTCGCCTTCCGCCGTCGGAAATGGGCTTATCCGGCCCACGTGCCGCTCTTGATGGACATCGAGGATCTGGACTGGCTGCATCGCCGCTTCCGCGTCTGGCTGCGCCGCACCGCAGGCCATCGCTTCCGCCAGCGCACCGACGCGCTCGCACGCATACTCTACATAAATGCCGTTCCCGAACGTGATCGCAACCGCAGCTCGGGCGCCCGCCTTGTCCGGCTGGACCGGGAACATGTCATCCCGCTGCGCGACGATGTCCAGTTCGGCATGGCGCTGGCGCGTCTGGTCGAGCGACCGCCTCAGTTCTTCTGCCTCAACGACGAGATCGAGGATCACGCCCGTGCCGCCATCCGCGCCATCGAGATGCGGACGGCGTTGGAAACCATCTTTCCCGATCCGGCTCCATTCGAGCTGGACCGCCTACGGCAGCCGCTGACTATTGTCCGGCCCTGAGGTGGGCGGCCGTTTCCTCATCGGCGGGGAAGAAGGATTCAATGGCGATTTCCGACAGCGTCACGTCGAGCGGCGTGCCGAACACGGTCGTCGTGCTGATAAAGGACAATACGACGTCGCCGACACGTATCCTGAGCGGGTGCACGATCGCATTGGCGTTGCCCTGGATCGGCCGGCCCTGGCGGGGGCCGTCGGGATAGCCGAGCAGTTCCGTCTCCAGTGCCTTCAGCACCGGGTCGCCGGCTATGTCATTCTGATGCTTCAGCCGCTCGATCAGGTGCGCTCGCCATTCATGCAGGTTGACGATATACGGCGCCACGCCGTTCGGATGCAGGCTGAGGCGCAGCACATTGACAGGGGCCTCCAGCAGCGACGCATCTTCCACCCCACCCAAAAGCTGGCCGAGCGCGGCATTGCCCTCGATCAGGTTCCAGTGTCGGTCGATGGCAATGGCCGGATAGGGCTCATGGCCCTTCAGCACCATGCGCACTGCGTCCATCGCGGGGGTGAGCGAGGGGTGATCCAGCGGCTTTTCGCTGAAGCTCGGCGCATATCCGGCGGCGAGCAACAGCTGGTTGCGCTGGCGCAGCGGGATCGCAAGCTGCTCGGCGATGTGCAGCACCATGTCACGTGAGGGCAGGGAGCGCCCGCTCTCCATGAAGCTCAGGTGCCGCTGCGAGATTTCGGCCTCCATGGCCAGATCGAGCTGGCTCATGCGCCGTTTTGTGCGCCATTCGCGGATCAGGCCGCCGACCGTGTTTGTGTCCATGCCTGCAATCTAGCGCGACAACTTTCTCGTTTCTATTACCTCAAGCGTAATCGCATCAAGGCTGGCGCAGTGGGATGTTGCCTCAAGGAAGGCGGACGCAGCAAGCGAAGCCTCCGCCAAGACAAACCCAAAGGAGCCTGCCATGACAGTCACCATGTTCCTCCGCAACACGCTTTACCTTGATGCCCTTGCCAGCGGAGCCACAGCACTTTTGATGCTGCTCGGCGCGCCGCTGCTTGCGGGCCTTCTCGAATTGCCCGAGCCGCTGCTGTTCTGGGCCGGCCTGCTGCTCATCCCCTTCGTCGCCATGCTGGTCGTCATAGCCCGGCGTGACAGCGTGCCGCGCGGCCTGCTCCCCGTCATTATCGTACTGAACATGCTCTGGGTAATCGGCAGCTTCGTCCTGCTCTTGTCGGGTGCCGTTGCGCCAAACGCTCTTGGCATCGCCTTCGTGGTAGTCCAGGCACTCGCCGTCGCAGTTTTCGCCGAATTGCAGTTCATTGGAATCCGCCGTGCCGGTACGGTCGCCGTCGCCTGAACCGGTTGCGCCCTACAGGCCGCCGAGTTCCCTCAGCTTGGCCTTGATCTCCAGGAAATCCCGCCACGCAAGTTTCTTGTGGGCGGGATTTCTCAACAGATACGCCGGATGCAGCGTCGGCATGACCGGAATGACCGTTCCGTCGGCCGTCCTGTGCGTCTTCCAGTTACCGCGCAGCCGCAGGATGCCATCGGGCGCGCCGGTCAACAGCTTGGCCGACGGGCCGCCGAGCGACACCAGCACCTTCGGATTGGCGAGCGCGATCTGGCGTTCGATGAACGGCCGGCAGATTTCCGTTTCGTGTGGTGTCGGCGTGCGGTTGCCGGGCGGACGCCAGGGAATGACGTTGGCGATATAGGCCGACTTCCGGTCGAGGCCGATGGCCGTGAGGATGCGGTCGAGCAGCTGGCCCGAGCGGCCGACGAAGGGAAGCCCCTCCAGATCCTCGTCCCGTCCCGGCGCTTCGCCGACCAGCATCAGGTCGGCCTCGGGGTTGCCGTCGGCAAACACCATGCTCTTGGCCGTAGCCTTGAGGTTGCAGCCGTCGAAGCTTTCGAGAATCTGGCGCAACTCGTCGAGAGAGGCGGCTTTCGAGGCGGCCTCGCGTGCCGCGGCAGCCTGCGCTTCATCAGGCACCGCAGCCGCAACGGGCCGTGGCGGCGGCGCAGCAGCTGTTCTGTCGCTCCCAGCGGATACGCCTGGCCGGGAAAGGCCCGGCTGGGCAGCACGCGTCGCCGGCGCTGCCTGTCGCGCCGCCGCGCTTTCGGCGAACCTGTCGATGGGATCGTCGGCCAACGCCTCGTCCACGCCCGCCGCCGCATAGAAGGCGAGCAGATCGCGCAGATCCGGACGTTCATTTCCCGAAATGGAGGCCATGGCTCTTTTTCGGCGTTCGGACGCCGATTTGCAAGTTCACGACGACGGAATGCGCGGGTCCTGCACTATATAAAAGCGCCAGCGCGGCGTGTAGTCGGTGATCAGGAAGTTGAAATCGGCGGCCTCGCCGGGGTCTATCTTGCCTTCGGTATAGCGCAGCCGGTCATAGGGCTCGAAATCCCTGACATATTTGGAGAAGCTGCTCGACGAGATGTTGGCGCTGTCGCCGCGCCTTTGGTCGAAGGACAGGCCATCGCCGAAGTCGCTCGGCTTGCCCTCGATCTCCTGCAGTTCGAACTCGAATTCGATCCATGCCTGGCCGCTGTTGTTGAGCGCCTCGATGCGCATGAACATGATGCCGTTGGCGTACAGCCCGGACGTGTCGAAGGGCCTGATCGGTCGTGTGGTGCGGATGGTCAGCGTCACCGGCGACGACGACTCCAGCTCCTCCCTGATGACAAGCGGGTCCTCGCGCGTGCCGATGCCCGAGACCGAGGTGATGCGGAAGCCGCCGAGCTCGTCTGAAAACGAATAGGCGCCGCTGGTCCAGAGCTTCTGTCCGTCCGCGGTTTCCTGCGAACGACCTTCGCCGGCCAAACACGTCGCAATAAGAAGGGAGACCACCGCCAGCATGTGGCTTGTGGGGCTGAAGCGTTTCAGTCCGGTCTTGCAAGGCACGAATTGGCGCATGAAGAATCAATGGACGAAAAGCGATGGGCAACCTGCCGCCGACACTACCCTGTCACATCGGGGCGGAAAGCGAAATATTTTGACCTTTACGTTAACGTAAGATAATTCTCGACTTGGACGGGCTGCAGCTAGGCCAAACAGCCGATGTGCGGATTGGTCCGGTTTGACGTTTCCGACTGATGCGCTATGCAGCGCGTAGCCAAAAGATTGCCCTTGGGACAGGGTTAGCCAACGCGGAGGGATTGATGAGCGATATCGAGCGCGAGAGCATGGAATTCGACGTTGTCATCGTTGGCGCTGGGCCGGCGGGTCTGGCAGCGGCGATCCGGCTCAAGCAGGTCAATCCCGAGCTCTCCGTGGTCGTGCTCGAAAAGGGCGGCGAGGTCGGAGCCCACATCCTGTCAGGCGCGGTGGTCGACCCGATCGGTATCAACCGCCTGCTGCCCGACTGGCGCGAAGACGCCGACCATCCGTTCAAGACCCCCGTCACCGATGACCATTTCCTGGTGCTCGGGCCGGCAGGTTCGGTCAAGCTGCCGAACATCCTGATGCCGCCGCTGATGAGCAATCACGGCAACTATATCGTCTCGCTCGGCAATGTCTGCCGCTGGCTGGCCACCAAGGCCGAAGCGCTCGGCGTCGAGATCTATCCGGGCTTTGCCGCCGCAGGCCTGCTCTACAATGATGAGGGCGCGGTAACAGGCGTCTACACCGGCGACATGGGCGTCGAACGCGACGGTTCGCACGGTCCGTCCTTCGCTCCTGGTATGGCGCTGATGGGCAAGTATGTGCTGATTGGCGAGGGCGCGCGCGGTTCGCTCGCCAAGCAGCTGATCGCCAAATACGACCTCGGCGCCGGTAAGGAGCCGCAGAAGTTCGGCATCGGCATCAAGGAGCTGTGGCAGGTCGCGCCCGAAAAGCACAAGCCGGGCCTCGTTCAGCACTCCTTCGGCTGGCCGCTCGACATGAAGACCGGCGGCGGCTCGTTCCTCTACCATCTCGAAGACAACATGGTGGCGGTCGGGTTCGTCCTCCACCTCAACTACAAGAACCCGTATCTGTCGCCCTTCGAGGAGTTCCAGCGTTTCAAGACGCATCCGGCGATCCGCGGCACCTTCGAGGGCGGCAAGCGCCTGTCCTATGGCGCCCGCGCCATCACCGAGGGCGGCTACCAGTCGGTGCCGAAGCTGTCGTTCCCCGGCGGCGTGCTGATGGGCTGCTCGGCCGGCCTGGTCAACGTTCCGCGCATCAAGGGTTCGCACAACGCCGTGCTCTCGGGCATGCTTGCTGCCGAACATGTCGCGGAGGCCATCGCCGGCGGCCGCGCCAATGACGAGCTTGCCGCCTACGAAGCGGCCTGGCGCGCCACCGATATCGGCAAGGATTTGAAGAAGGTCCGCAACGTCAAGCCGCTGTGGTCGCGTTTCGGCACCATTCTCGGCGTCGGCCTCGGCGGCCTCGACATGTGGCTCAACACCCTGTTCGGCGTCTCACCCTTCGGCACGCTGAAGCACGGCAAGACGGACGCCCAGTCGCTTGAGCCGGCTTCGAAGCACAAGAAGATCGACTACCCCAAGCCCGATGGCGTTTTGACCTTTGATCGCCTGTCGTCGGTGTTCCTGTCCAACACCAACCATGAGGAGAACCAGCCGGTTCACCTCCAGGTCAAGGATGCGGAACTTCAGAAGCGTTCGGAATACGGCGTTTTTGCCGGGCCTTCGAGCCGCTATTGCCCGGCCGGCGTCTATGAATGGGTCGATGCCGACGGCAATTCGATCGCCGGCGATCCCGGCCATGCGGATGCGAAGTTCGTCATCAACGCGCAGAACTGCGTCCACTGCAAGACCTGCGACATCAAGGATCCCAACCAGAACATCAACTGGGTGCCGCCGCAGGGCGGCGAGGGGCCTGTCTACCCGAACATGTAAGCTGCTCCGCAGCCAATGAACAATTCAACGGCCCGGAGGTCATCGACTTCCGGGCCGTTTCTGTTCGTGGCGAAGATTTTGGTCTAGCCGCGCGGCGCCGGCGGCGTTTCGAGCCGCACCGTCTGCGGTTCGACGTCTTCGGGCTCCGGTACGCTGTCCTTGAAGGAGAATTCCACCAGCAGCGGCCGGTGATCCGAACCGGCGTCGTCGCCCATCTTGACCGAGTGCACCGTAATCTCGCCCTTGGCCATCACATGGTCGATGGTCAGGCCGGCAAAGCGCATGAAGTCGGGCAGCATGAATGTCAGCCATGTGCGCCCGGCCGAGGGCATCAGCGTCATGCCGCCGGCTTCGGCGACGCGGCTGACGGAATTGCTCCAGGGCGTCGCGTTGAAGTCGCCGCCCAGAATGGCGTTCTGGTCTAGCCCGGCCAGAATCGGGCTCAGCGCATCGATCTGGCTCGATTGCTCGAACGGCCAGGGCCAGCCGAGATGCAGGGCGACGACATCGGCGGCGCGACCGCCGAAATCGACTTTGGCGACAGCCAGTGCCCCGCCGCCGTAGCATTGCGGCTCGCTGCCCTCGACGAAGGGCCGGCGCGACAGGATCGCTGCCCCAAACACATTGTTCGGATAAGGGCAAATCATCCGGTAGGGATAGCGCGCAAACAGCGGTTCGAGCTTGCGCGTCCACATCCTCGACACTTCCTCGAAGGTGATCACGTCGGGCTGCATGCGCCCGACCAGCGACAGCACCTTGGCCGGCTCTGCATTGTCGAAGCGCAGGTTCATCTGCAGCATCTTGTAGACAGGGCGGTTGCCCTGGCGTGGCTCGAAGGCCGCGTGCACCGAGCCTATGCCGGGTATGGAAGGCGAGGTCGTGGCAAGGGCTGCAGCCCCGAACACGAGTGCTGTAACCGCGGGCCAGCGCATCGAGGTGGCCAGAAGCGGCAGCGCCGCGACCATCATCAGGACCGCCAGATGCACGCGGAAATGCGCAAACGAATCCAGCGCCGGATGCCAGGCGCCGAAAAAGCCGGCGACCAGCGGAATGGAAATGAGCAGCATCGCCGAAAAACAGGCGATCTTGGCGATCATGAGCAAGGCCGGTGTCGTCATGTCTGCTTCATGGCCGCACAATTGCGGCTCATTGATGATATCGGGTGCCCGTTCCGGGCCCTATTGGAATGCCGTCTCGGCAAAGCTGCGCAGCTTGCGCGAATGCAGCCTTTCATTGGGCATTTCGGCGAGCTTTTCCAGCGCCCGGATGCCGATGGTCAGGTGCTGGGCCACCTGCCGCTTGTAGAACTCCGAGGCCATGCCGGGCAGCTTGAGTTCGCCGTGCAGCGGCTTGTCGGAGACGCACAGCAGCGTGCCGTAGGGCACGCGGAAGCGGAAGCCGTTGGCGGCGATCGTCGCCGATTCCATGTCGAGCGCGATCGCCCGAGACTGCGACAGACGCTGCACCGGCCCGCGCTGGTCGCGCAGTTCCCAGTTGCGGTTGTCGATGGTGGCGACCGTGCCCGTGCGCATGATGCGCTTGAGGTCGTAGCCGGACAGCCCGGTCACCTCGGCGACGGCCTCCTGCAGCGCCACCTGTACCTCGGCCAGTGGTGGGATCGGCACCCACACCGGCAGGTCGTCGTCGAGCACGTGGTCTTCGCGCACATAGGCGTGCGCCAGCACATAGTCGCCCAGCGCCTGGGTGTTGCGTAGGCCGGCGCAGTGGCCGAGCATCAGCCAGGCATGCGGCCTCAGCACCGCGACGTGGTCGGTGATGGTCTTGGCGTTGGAGGGGCCGACGCCGATATTCACCATGGTGATGCCGCCATGGCCCGCCTTCTTCAGGTGATAGGCCGGCATCTGCGGCAGCCGTGGCGGCGGGTTGCCTTCTGATGGCGCACTCTCTCCGGCCTTGGTCACCACGCCGCCCGGTTCGACGAACTCCGTGTAGCCGCCGCCGCCCTTGGCCATCAGCTCGCGGGCAAGCACCACGAACTCGTCGATGTAGAACTGGTAGTTGGTGAACAGCACGAAGTTCTGGAAATGCTGCGGCGTGGTCGCCGTGTAGTGCGCCAGCCGGTGCAGCGAATAGTCGATGCGCTGGGCGGTGAATACTGCCAGCGGTCGCGGCTCGCCCGGCAGAATCTCGAAGGTGCCGTTGGCGATGTGGTCGTCGGTACCATCGAGGTCGGGCACATCGAACAGGTCGCGGATCGGGCGCTGGATGCGCTCGGCGACGGCCGCGTCGACATGGGTGCCCTCGAGGAAGGCGAAATGCAGCGGGATTGGCGTCGAGGATTCCGACACGGTGACCGAGACGCCGTGATTGCGCATGATCAGCTTCAGCTGCTCGACCAGGTAGCTCTCGAACAGGTCGGGCCGGGTGATCGTGGTGGTGAACAGGCCGGGCGTCGGCATGTGGCCGTAAGCCTGGCGGGAATCGACCTGCGAATAGGACGAGGTGACGACGCCGACCTCAGGATAGCAGGCCCGGAAACGCTGCGGCGGCGTGCCGTGCGCGAGCGATGCAAATGCGTCGCGCAGGAAGGCCGTGTTGCGGTCGTAGAGCTGCTGGAGCGCCTTCACTGCCTCATGGGCGTCGGTGAAGCTCTGCCGGGAATAAGGCTCCGGCGTGGTGATGGATTCGATGGGTTCAGGATAGATTCGCTTTTCCATGACCCATTATAGAGATCAATTGTGACGGTTGGGAGAGGTTCGTATTACAGCCTCGCCAAATCGTCGCGTCAGGCCCGCTGCAGGCTGACCAACAGCACGAAACCGACGCCGTTCTTGCGTGCGGCTGGCGCTTCGATGGTATTGCCGGCGTCGCCGCGCAGCTGCGGCACGGCGAGAACGGGGGCAGCCAGAACGAGCAGGATGAGCGCCGCCCGCAAGGCGATACGAACCATGTTTGCGATGTGGGAAGCGGGGCGGGTCATCGGCGTTTCTTCTTTTCGTGCTGGAGCGGATCGGTCTCTTTTGTCGGTTAGTGTCTCAAGGGCGGCTTGCAGTTCATGTTTTCTTCGAACACGCAGGGCACCACGCTGCCGATTTCCCAGGAATGGGCCGGACGGCTCACCTCGGCGACGAGGGTTGCGAAGGCGATGCCAAACAGGGCGCTGAGCAGGCATACGATGGTGAAGCGACGAGCAAGCATTGGTGTATCCCCTTCGATGGAGCGGAATATGCCAAAGCCCTGCTGAACGGGTTCTGAGACCTCCGTTCATCCTCGGTTCAAATCTATTGACGGTCTTTAACAGGGGCTCAGGGTTGCGTTCCGGCCACCCGCACATATCTCCTGTGCAGTGCACAACACGGAGAGTTCGGAATGACCACGCAGACTTTGCCGATCGACCTCTATTATTGGCCGACGCCCAACGGCTGGAAGATTTCGATCATGCTGGAGGAACTTGGCGTTCCCTACACGATCAAATACGTCAACATCGGCAAGGGCGAGCAGTTCGAGCCGTCATTCCTGAAGATCGCGCCCAACAACCGTATGCCGGCGATCGTCGATCCGGAAGGTCCGGCCGTCGACGGCAAGGCAGCGCCCATCTCCATCTTCGAGTCAGGGGCGATCCTGCAATATCTCGGCCGCAAGTTCGGCAAATTCTATCCGGCCGACGAGCGCACGCGTGTCGAGGTCGACCAGTGGCTGTTCTGGCAGGTCGGTGGCCTCGGCCCTATGGCCGGCCAGGCCCATCACTTCCGGCAATATGCGCCCGAAAAGATCGGCTATGCCGTCGACCGCTACACCAACGAGGTCAACCGCCTCTACGGTGTGATGAACAAGCGCCTCGCCGATCGCGAATTCCTGGCTGGCGATTATTCGATTGCCGACATGGCAGCGCTTGGCTGGGTGAAGCCGTACAAGAACCAGGGCCAGGACATCGAGGACTTCCCGCACCTCAAGCGCTGGTTTGAAACGCTGCTGGCCCGTCCGGCCGTTGTCCGCGGCATCGCCGTGGGTGAAGACCACCGCCGCAATCTCGCCGACGACAAGGAAGCCCAGAAGGTGCTGTTCGGTCAGCGAGCGAGGGCGTGAAAACAGCGAATAGGGAGTAGTGGGTGGCGAACAGGGAACACGTGGCGTCGAAGCCCTCGGTCTTCCCCTCTATTCGCTACTCACTACTCCCTATTCGATCTTACAGCTTCGTCCAGTTCTGGCTCTTGCAGATGAGGCCGCCGAGCACGCAGCCCTTCATCTTCAGGTTCGAGCCGGCCACCGAGGCCTTGCCGGTATAGGTCTTGTCATTGGCGGGGTCGGTGATCTTGCCCGAATAGGCATTGCCGCCGTCCGCGTTGAAGGTGCCGATCTGCTTGCCGGCGTGCTTGCCGTCTTTCAGCGTGATGCAGAAGCCGCTGCCGCACGTTGCGATCGCGGCCGTCGAGCCGGCTTCCGTCTTCCAGTTGCCTTCGATCGGATCGGCATAGGCCGCGCCCGCCAGCATCAGGGTAGCCGCAACGGCCATGCTCATCTTGCGAAACATTGAAGTCCTCCCGGTTGGTGTCACAGGCGTCTCCCCCGCGTGACGTTTACGCAAACGTAAGCGTAATGCAGCCTTCGCCAAAACAAAAGCGGTGTCGCTGGGGAAGTTGCCGGCTTTTTTCTGGCCCGAAAAAGTCCCTTTCGCCGCCGAAAGTTCATCTCCCACCATCAGCGGATGTCGGGCGTGGTTATCAAAGACTTAGCCGCAGACAGGCGAATTTTCATCGCATTTTCTTCAAATCCCAGGCAGCCCAAGGCTTCCTATCCTTAACGAAATCCAAGCTTTACCCTTTGTTTTGACTTTGTTTTCTTCGGGTTAAGCAAGCCATTTAACGGCAGATTCAAGGCTCCCCGGCATCTTCGGAAGCATCGAAGGGCGGCTCCTGGTGACCCAGGCAGGCCCGCTCCAGGAGACGGACAGGGGACAAGAAAATGGCACGTTTCGAAATCTTTGAAGCCGGCTTTGGCGCGATGGGCACCACCGCTCAGGCTGATATTCTGCTGGAATTGGGCATGATGTATGCCACCGGCCGCGACTGCGACATCGACGTGGTTGCCGCCCACAAGTGGTTCAACATCGCCGCCATCAAGGGCTCGGCCCGCGCTGCTGAACTGCGCTCGGAGCTGTCGGTCACGATGTCCAAGACCGACATCGTCAAGGCGCTGCGCGAAGCGCGCGAATGGATGACGATGCACTAGTGCATGCCCCGAAAATCGCTTGGATTTTCGGAACGGATCATGCACCAGCAAGACAAGATTTCTTCGGGGGAAGAACGGGGACGCCGGGATGGCAGCCCCCAACAACAGAAGCGCGACGGCTTGAAGGACGGGCAAGGCGCGCCAGGGACATGATCTCCAGCATGTCCCCACCAATTGGACAGAGCAGTTAGACAGGGCAGGCGAACTTCCGACGGGCCGAAGATGCTCGCGGGAACTCTCCACGAAAAAAGCCGCGACCGATCGAGACAAGATCGGCGCGGCTTTTTCGTTGTTGCTGAAACATGCTATCGTTTGCTTTGCAAAATCAGCAAAAATGGGGGGTGGCATGCGCAGGACTTTGCTTCGCAGTTCGACTACGCTCATACTCTTGCTTGCAGCCGATATGTCCTGGGCCCAGGACTACTATGGCAAGTTCATCGATCTTCCGATCGGGCTGGAAAACCGGACGGATGCCTCGCCAAAGCCGTTCAGGACCACCAAGGCTGTCAACTTCGATGACCCGAACGGACTTCGCTGGACCGTGCCGGCGGGAAGCTACACCGATGGCGCGACCATTCCCTGGCTGTTCGAGCTGATCGTCGGCGACAACTATGACGGTCCGTATTTCCCGGCGTCGATCGTCCATGACTATTATTGCTGCACCCAAACGCGCACCGCACACGACACGCACCGCAATTTCTATTACGCGATGCTGGCCAACAACACGCCGTCCTGGCAGGCGTGGCTCATGTATTCGGCCGTCAGGCTCGGCGGTCCAGACTGGTCGTTGACGCAGCAGTCGCTCGCCAACGACGGCACCAACTGTTTCGACGAGCTCGGCTCGCTTCTGCCATCGACGGACGCCGGTCCGAAGCCCGCCGCCGCGCCTGCTCCCCAGATGTCTTCCCCGTCCCGAAAATTCGACATCTTCATCAGGGCGGCGGCCCTGGCGCAGGACCAGCGCGACACATTCCTCGTCAGCAAGCTGATGGCGATCGCCAAGACGCTGCAGGATACCGACGGCAAGGTTATCGACCTGACGGCGACGGGCGAGATCCCGGCAACCTTCGAAGGCGTCGAGCAGCTCAAGGCCATGGTCGACGGGGCGACGACCTTCGCCGGCTACAGCCCGACCGAGGCCCGCACCAACTTCACCGATTTCGGCCTGCTGGTGCCGATCGAAGGCAACTCCCAGCAGGTCGTGGCCAGCGTCAAGGCGGAGGGCGGGCTGGTCAAGACCACAGGCGGCTGGAAGGCTGTCGAGCTCAGCAACATCGGCATCGCCCAGGAGACCCTGCCGAAGATGCTGCCGGACACCTATCTGGTGGAGGCGTCCCAGATGAACGGCCTGAAAGGCACCGGGATCGAGTGGGCTGCCACCAGGACCGTGGCCGAGCGGGATCAGTGGAACAAGGTCATCGAGGCCGACCGCAGCTACCAGAACTGGCTGACTTCGCCCAACGTCCTCAGGCCGCAGGGTGGCTGACGCCAGACGTTGCCATTCCGCCAGTTACGTGATTGTCTCCGTACATGTGTGTCGATACAGGCACAATGGCTTGCTGCCCATGCTCCAAGAGGGGCACTGGCGCAGGCGAAAAGCATTGGATATCTGGGCTAGCGGCGCGATTCCTGACGTCAGGCGCGTCCACAGGGAGGGAATATGCATCTGAAACGTACTGTTGGCGCGTTGCTCGCGCTGTCGCTGAGCGCCGGTGTGGCCTTCGCCGAGGACATCACCTTTGCCGTCGTCGGTCCGATGACCGGCCAGCTCGCCAATATCGGCGACCAGTTCAAGCAGGGTGCCGAGGCTGCCGCTAAGGCCATCAATGAGAAGGGCGGCGTTCTTGGCCGCCAGATCAAGCTGTCGATCGAAGACGACGTCTGCGATCCCAAGCAGGCCGTTTCGGTCGCCAACCGCATCGTTGCCAACGGCATCAAGTTCGTCGATGGCCACGCCTGCTCGGGCTCGAGCATTCCGGCCTCGGCTGTCTACGCCGAGAGCGGCGCGCTGATGATGAGCCCGGCCTCGTCCAATCCGGTCATGACCGATGATGCCGCCGCCAAGGGTTGGCCGACGATCATGCGCCTCTACACCCGTGACGACGCCCAGGGCGCCTTCATCGGCCCGTGGATCGCCAAGAAGTATGCCGGCAAGAACGTCGTCATCCTTCATGACAAGAGCGCCTACGGCCAGGGCGTGGCCGATGCCGTCCGCAAGACGATGAACGAAAACGGCCTCAAGGAAATCCTCTATGAAGGCCTGAACGCCGGCGAAAAGGACTATTCGGCGCTCGTCACCAAGCTCAAGGAACTCAAGGCCGACGTCGTCTATTTCGGCGGCTACCACCCCGAAGCTGGCCTGATGCTGCGCCAGTCGGCCGAGCAGAACTTCAAATATCAGCTGATCATGCCCGACTCGATCGCGTCGCCCGAATTCTGGCAGATCGCCGGTCCTGCCGGCGAGGGCACGATGTTCGTGTTCCCGTCCGACCCGCAGGCCAAGCCTGAGGCCAAGGAAGCGGTCGAGAAGATCAAGGCCGGCGGCTTCGTGCCGGAAGGCTTCACGCTCTTCTCCTACGCCGTCGTCCAGGCCTTCGCCCAGGGCATCGAGCGCGCCGGCACCGACGACCCGATGAAGGTCGCCGAAGTCCTCAAGAACGGCGAGCCGATCCATACTGTTGTCGGCGATGTCGTCTTTGACGAAAAGGGCGATCTCAAGAACGCCAGCTACGACATCAACCAGTGGCACGACGGCAAGTACGCGCCGATCGCGCAGTAAGCTTTTTCTGCAAAAGCTGGATTTGTTGCAATGGCCGGGCTCGTCCCGGCCATTGTCGTTTTGGGTGGGCTGGAGCACAATGCCGGAAACGCGCTTCTAGGCAGGGTTGCGGCCGTTCGGCTGGTGCGGGGGCGTGTTTGCCATCAAGGGAGTATCCGAACATGAGTCTTCGTATCAACGACACCGCCCCGGATTTTAAGGCCGACACCACTGACGGGCCGATCAGCTTCCACGACTGGATCGGCGACGGCTACGCGGTCCTGTTCTCCCATCCGAAGGATTTCACGCCGGTTTGCACCACCGAACTCGGCTACATGGCCGGGCTCAAGGCCGACTTCGCCAAGCGCAACGCCAAGATGATCGGCATCTCGGTCGATCCGGTCGAGAACCATCACAAATGGAAGGCCGATATCGAGAAGCTGTCGGGCAACAAGGTCGACTATCCGATGATCGGCGACCCGACGCTTGCCGTCGCCAAGCTCTACGACATGCTGCCGGCCAGCGCCGGCGACAGCTCCGAGGGCCGCACCCCTGCCGACAACGCCACCGTGCGATCGGTCTTCGTCATCGGCCCCGATAAGAAGATCAAGCTGACGCTGACCTACCCAATGTCCACCGGCCGCAACTTCGATGAGATCCTGCGCGCCCTGGACTCGATCCAGCTCACCGCCAAGTACCAGGTGGCGACGCCGGTACAGTGGAAACAGGGCGACGACGTCATCGTCACCGCCGCCGTGTCGGACGAGGACGCCATCAAGCGTTTCGGTTCGTTCGAGCGCGTGCTGCCCTACCTCAGGAAGACCAAGCAGCCGACGGCCTGAGCCACTTCAGCGCCTGTGATCGAAGGCCGCGCCACGCGCGGCCTTTTGCTTGTCTAGAGCAACTCCACGAAAAGTGCGCAGCGGTTTTCCGTCCGGAATTGCGCAAAAACAAAGAGATAGAGGGATTCCGCGATTTGAAGAAAAGCGGAAGCGCTCTAGCGTCAGCTCATGCCGACATAGCGGCCCGGACGGTGATTGATGGCGATGATCAGGTTCAGCACCGCAGCGCCCGCCACCGACAGCGCGACATTTGTCCAGTCGAGATAAAACAGCGAGACCACCAGGATGACGAGATCGACGCCGAGCTGGAAGTAGCCGGCGCGGATGCCGAAATTGTCCTGCAAATAGAGCGCCAGGATATTGAAGCCACCGAGCCCGGCGCGGTGACGAAACAGAACCAGCAGCCCCATGCCCATCAGGCCGCCGCCAGCAACCGCGGCATAGAGAGGGTTGATTTCGGCGATGCTGATCCAGTCGGGCGTCAGCCGCGACAGAACCGAAATCAGCGCCACAGCGGCAAAGGTGCGCAGCGTGAACGGCCATCCCATGCGCTTCACCGCGAGATAGTAGAAGGGCAGGTTGATGACGAAGAACACCGTGCCGAAGCCGTAGCCCGTCACATACTGGATCAGCAGCGCAAGCCCTGCCGAACTGCCGGTTATCAGCCCCGCATGGGTGTAGAGCACCAACCCCAGCGCCACCAGCATGGTGCCGGTGAGCAGGGCCAGCACGTCCTCGTATTGGCGGTGCGGAAGGGCGTCACTTTTGTCGATATTGGTCACTGCGCTTGCCTGATGATGTCTGCTGCGTCGCAGCAATAAGGCACAGGCCCGAAAATCGGTACCGAATTCCGGGCCGGTCTGTCATGCGCAAGACGCAATGGTTGTCGGCTAGTCCTCGAAGCGCACCAGCACCGTGCCGTCGGTCACCTGCGCGCCCTCGGTGGCGATCTCCTGGATCACGCCGTCATGGGTAGCGGCGATGGTGTGCTCCATCTTCATCGCCTCCAGCACCAATAGCGGCTGGCCCTTGCTCACCTTGTCGCCCTTGGCAGCACGCACCAGCTTGACCAACCCGGGCATCGGCGCGCGCATGCTCGACGTGCCTTCGCCGATTTCGGCGGCGCGGGCGAAGGGATCGCTGATGGCGAAGTCAAAGGAGCGGCCGTTCTCGAACACGGTGACATGCCCCGGCCACACAGCCACGGTGGCACCAGCAGTGTCGTTGACACCGGCCTTGAGCACAAACCCGTCGCTGCCCTCTGATGTCACCTCGAAACGGCCGTCCGGCCGTGCCGCGACGTGGGCGACGATGTCGGTGCTGCCATAGGCAAGCGAAACGCGCCGCGACATCGGGTTGAAATGGGCATAGCCCGGCAGGCTGGCCCAAGGGTTGTTTTCCGCTTCCAGCGCCTTCGCCCCGCTTGCTGCAAGTGCTGCCAGCGCAACCGCCCGGCCGCTCGGCACCGCAGTCGTCGTCAGCGCCTCCTGCTTGCGGCCAATCAGGCCGGTGTCGACATCGCCGGAGGCAAAGTCCGCATCGGTGGCGAGTGCCGCGAGGAACGTGGCGTTGGTCACGCAGCCCGCTACCTCCGTCCGCTGCACCGCTTGAGCAAGTGCTGCCAGCGCCGTTGCGCGGTCAGGTCCATGCGTCACCAGCTTGGCGATCATCGGGTCGTAGTAGGGCGGGATGGCATCGCCTTGGCGCACGCCGGTTTCAACCCGCAATGCGGTTCCGGGCGCCGCCTCCGTCGGGAAGCTGAGATGGTGCAGCGTGCCGATCGCCGGCAGGAACCCCTTGGCCGGATCCTCGGCATACAGCCGCGCCTCGAAGGCGTGGCCGGAGAGCGTGATGTCATCCTGCGTTGCAGGCAGCACTTCGCCGGAAGCGACGCGCAGCTGCCATTCAACGAGATCGACGCCGGTCACCATCTCGGTCACCGGATGCTCGACCTGTAGGCGCGTGTTCATCTCCATGAACCAGAACCGGTCGGGCTTCAGCCCATCCGAGGCATCGATGATGAATTCGATTGTACCCGCGCCCGAATAGTTGATTGCCTTGGCGGCTTTCACGGCGGCGTTGGTCATCGCCGCGCGCAGCTCGGCCGTCATGCCGGGAGCAGGGGCCTCCTCGATCACCTTCTGGTGGCGGCGCTGGGCCGAGCAGTCGCGCTCGAACAGGTGCACGGCGTTGCCAAAATTGTCGCCGAACACCTGCACCTCGATATGGCGCGGCTTGTCGACATATTTCTCGACCAGCACCCGGTCGTCGCCGAAGGCTGCCTTGGCCTCGCGCCGTGCCCCCGACAGCGCGTCGGCGAAATCGTCGGGATGGTCGACGCGGCGCATGCCCTTTCCGCCGCCGCCGGCACGCGCCTTGATCAGCACGGGATAGCCGATCTCGCGCGCCTTGCTGGCAAGGATGACGATCTCCTGCGCTTCGCCGTGATAGCCGGGCACAACAGGTACGCCGGCCTTTTCCATCAGCCGCTTGGCCGCATCCTTCAGCCCCATGGCGCGGATCGAGGCCGCCGACGGGCCGATGAAGACCAGCCCTGCCGCCGTCACCTGGTCGACAAAATCTGGGTTTTCCGACAGGAAGCCATAACCCGGATGGATGGCTTCCGCGCCCGTCGCCTTGGCAGCCGCGATGATGACGTCGCCGCGGAGATAGCTTTCTGCCACGGGAGAGGGGCCGATATGCACGGCCTCGTCGGCCATCGCCACGTGCAGTGCGCGCGCATCCGCATCCGAACAGACGGCCACCGTCTTCACGCCCAGCTTGCGGGCGGTTCGGATGACACGGCAGGCGATCTCGCCCCGGTTGGCGATGAGGATTTTCGAGAACATCATTCCCCCGAAATGAAGTGAAGCAACAAAAGGAGCGCGCTAGTCATGCTCGCTCCCAAGAGCGGCAAGTGCTGCGCGATGAAGAGCGGCGGCGTCCGGCGAGAAGCAGCACAAGGTGACATGCGACGGCTTGGCCGATTCTTTCAGGAATGCGGCAACCGTGCCAACGGCGATCTTTGCAGCCGCCTCCGCCGGAAAACGATAGACGCCGGTCGAGATGGACGGAAAAGCGATCGTATCAAGCGCGTGCTTCGCTGCGAGTTGAAGTGAGGTGGCGTAGCAAGAGGCCAGGAGCGCGTGCTCACTGCTCTTGCCACCGTTCCACACGGGGCCAACCGTATGGATGATGAACTTGGCGGGGAGCCGGTAGCCCTTGGTCATCTTGGCTTCGCCGACCTTGCAGCCATTCAGCATCCGGCATTCAAACTCCAGATCGGGGCCTGCGGCCCGGTGGATCGCGCCGTCGACGCCTCCGCCGCCCAACAGCGACGAGTTGGCTGCGTTGACGATGGCGTCGACGTCGAGCGTGGTGATGTCGGCGACGATGATCGAGACGCGCTGTGTCATGCGGCCCGTGCCTCCCGGGCGCCACAATGGGGTGCACGAACTTCACGCTGACACCCGATGTCGGCAGTGAAAAGCAAAACTGATTGCAAAAATGGATCGGTTATGCGATCCAGCAACCGGTTGCAATTTGAAAGCATAAGGGAGCCAGCATGTGCAAGATTATCGCCTGGAACCTGATGACCCTCGATGGCTACTTCGAGGGGACCAGCCCCTGGGACCTCGCCTTCCACACTAGCGTCTGGGGTGAAGAGCTCGAGGCCTTCTCGCTGGAACAGGGCGCCGATATCGGTGCGCTGCTGTTCGGCCGCAAGACCTATGAAGGCATGGCGAGCTACTGGTCCAAGGAAACCGGCGCCATCGCCGACATGATGAACGGCCTCGAAAAGATCGTCGCCTCGCGCACGCTGAAGGAGGCGGCCTGGAACAACAGCCGCCTGCTCGACGGTGCCGTGCCCGAAGCGATCGAGCGGCTCAAGCGCGAGCCCGGCAAGGACGTCTATGTCTTCGGCAGCGCCGACCTGCTCGACAGCTTGCTCTCCCATGGCCTCGTCGACGAATACCGGCTTTGCCTCGCCCCCGTCGTGCTCGGCGCCGGCAACCCGCTGTTCAAGCCCGGCCGCGGGCTCGCCATGAAGCTCGGCAAGACCACGCCGCTCAAGACGGGTGGCGTCATCCTGCACTATCTGCCGCAGGCGGCTGGCTGAACCGTAATGTTGCGGGCGGTCGCTCAAAGCTCCTGCATCCTTCCCCGAAGTGCCGCTCCACGTGGGTGCGGCACTTCCGTCACATCCTAAACACGCCGAATTTGGTGTCGCCGACCGGCGCGTTGAGCGCCGCAGACAGGCTGAGCGCCAGCACCTCGCGCGTCCTCGCCGGGTCGATGATTCCGTCGTCCCACAGCCGCGCCGACGAATAGAGCGGGTGTCCCTCGCGCTCGTATTTCTCAAGGATCGGGGCGCGGAACTCGGCCTCTTCCTCTTTCGACCAGGTGCCGCCCTTGCGTTCAATGCCCTCGCGCTTGACCATGGCAAGCACGGTCGCCGCCTGCTCGCCGCCCATGACGGAGATGCGGGCGTTCGGCCACATCCACAGGAAACGGGGCGAGTAGGCGCGGCCACACATGCCGTAATTGCCGGCGCCGAACGAGCCGCCGATGATGATGGTCACCTTCGGCACCTGCGCGGTCGCCACTGCCGTCACCAGCTTGGCGCCGTCCTTGGCGATGCCGCCGGCCTCGTATTTTGCGCCGACCATGAAGCCGGTGATGTTCTGCAGGAACACCAGCGGGATCTTGCGCTGGCAGCACAGTTCGATGAAATGCGCGCCCTTCAGCGCGCTCTCCGAAAACAGCACGCCGTTGTTGGCGATGATGCCGACAGGCATACCGTGGATATGGGCAAAGCCCGTCACCAGGGTCGTGCCGTAGTTCTGCTTGAACTCGTCGAACTCCGAGCCGTCGACCGTGCGCGCAATCACCTCGCGCACGTCATAGGGCTGTCTTAGGTCGGCGGGGATGACGCCATAGACCTCTTCCGGCGCATGAACCGGCGGAATCGATTTCTGCAAGACGAGCCCGATGTCTTTCTTCCGATTCAGGTTTTTGACGATACGCCTGACGATCGCCAGGGCGTGCTCATCGTCGACGGCATAGTGGTCGGCGACACCTGATACCCGTGTGTGCAGGTCCGCCCCGCCAAGCTCTTCGGCACTCACATCCTCGCCCGTTGCCGCCTTCACCAAGGGCGGACCTGCAAGAAAGATGGTCGCCTGGTTTCGCACCATGACAGTCTCGTCCGACATCGCCGGCACATAGGCACCGCCCGCGGTGCACGAGCCCATCACGCAGGCGATCTGCGGAATGCCCGCCGCCGACATGTTGGCCTGGTTGAAGAAGATGCGGCCGAAATGGTCGCGGTCGGGGAAAACCTCATCCTGGTTGGGCAGGTTGGCTCCGCCGGAATCGACAAGGTAGATGCAGGGCAGATTGTTCTGCAGCGCGATCTCCTGCGCCCTAAGATGCTTCTTCACCGTCATCGGATAATAGGTGCCGCCTTTCACCGTGGCGTCGTTGACGACGATCATCACCTCTGTGCCCTCGACCCGGCCGATGCCGGCGATCACGCCCGCCGACGCGATGTCGCCGCCATAGAGTCCCCACGCCGCGAACTGGCCGACCTCGAGGAAAGGCGAGCCAGCATCCAGCAACTGTGCCAGCCTTTCACGTGGCAGGAGCTTGCCGCGCGAAGTATGTCGCTTGCGGGCATCTTCCGTGCCGCCGAGCTCGACATGTCGGGCCTTCTCCTTGATGTCGGCCACCAGCCCGCGCAGCCGCGCCGCATTGACCTTGAAGCTTTCGGAGGAGGGGGACAGCTGGGAATGAAGTGTCGGCATTTTTCCTCGTCTTTCCTTCAATATCACCAGCGCCGGGCAGGCGCGGCCGCCCGGTGACAGGCGCTGGGTGTAGGCGCGCTACTTGCCCGCAAGCTCATGGTCGAACGGCATCGAGTCGAGATTGAGTCCGTCGTAAAACCATCGGGCGCGATCGGGCCAGGCCCCTGATGCATCCCTGCCACACTGTATCGCTCTCGACATTCCCATGCGTCAACATGACTTGCGTCCTGCAATCCCTGCGACTATGTAGCCCGCCCATTCAACCCAAGGAGGTCTGTCATGTCAGCGCGATCGAAATCGACACATTCCGTGCCGGTTGTCGCTTTGCGCCCGGCTGACAGGTTCTCGATGAGGTTGAACGGCTATGGCACGTTCCAGAATAAGGCGCCGGCACGAAGCCGAGCGCGAACGAATTGCTGCTTATGAAGCGACGCTCAGGCAGGTCGTCCGACCGCTTCGCCAGCCGCCCGATTTCAAGCGGGCGCTGGACGAGGCGTTCGCCGGCTTTGGCAACGCCATCCGCCACCGCGACGCCTGGCATCCGCAGCTCAAGACGCGTGACCCCGGACGGCTGCGGCTGGCTGCCGCGCGCCATCTTTTCGCGGTCTACCCCGTGGCGGCACATCTCGAGCACATCTGGCTCGACGGCGGCGGCCTCGACGCCAACGAGATCAGGCTGCGCAAGCGCTGGTATGTCGCCGCGGCCGGCGGACAGTCGCTGTACAAGGCCGGCGCCGGCGAGTGGCTGACGCGCAAGGAGGTCCATTGCTTCCTCAACCCGCCGGCGGTGCTCGACTTCTGCGAGACCTTCTGGCTGGCGATCGCACGCACCTATGCCGACGATCTCGGCGTCGCCCAGCGCATTGCCCGATCGAAGATCTCGCGCACGCCGAGAGGCGAGCTTGCCTTTTGGCGGGAGGCGGCGCGCTTCTTTGTCGTCAATCCGCTGCCGGTCGAAGAGATCGACGACCTCTGCGACTATCTCGCGGCGCGTCTCGAGCGCGACCGGCAATACAGCCTGCGCGGGCGCACGCTGGCCTCGCTGGAGCGCCAGATGCGGGACTGGCACCGTGACATCGCGATGGTCGCCCGCATCAGGGCTGCCCAACGGCAGGCCGAGATCCGGCGAGGCAGCAATGGTCAGGACGAAGGCGGCTGGGCCGGCTCGCCGCTTGCCAACTGGTCCTGGCGTCCAAGCGACAGAAAGGCCAGCACCCGTGGCGAGGAGTTCGCGGTGGTGCAGATCACCAAGGCGGACGACCTCGTCGCCGAAAGCCGAGCCATGCATCACTGCGTCTGGACCTATGCCGCAAAATGCATCGCCGGCCATGCCTCCATCTGGTCGTTGCGGCGGAAGGGCGTCGGTCGGGCGGATCGCATGCTGACGATCGAGCTCGACCCGCGCAACCGCGCCGTCCAGGTCCGCGGCTTCGGCAACCGGACGGCCAGGCAGGACGAACTGCAGATTCTTGGGCGCTGGGCGCAGGCGAGGGGGGTGACGCTTGTCGAGCATTGAAAATCAGCCCTGCGCGGCATTGTCGCGCAGGGTCACTCCCCCATGATCTCGCGACCGATCAGCCAGCGCCTGATCTCGCTTGTGCCGGCGCCGATCTCGTAGAGCTTGGCGTCGCGCAGCAGCCGGCCTGTCGGATAGTCGTTGATGTAGCCATTGCCGCCGAGCAACTGAATTGCATCCAGCGCCATCAGCGTTGCCTTTTCGGCGGCAAACAGCACGCATCCGGCGGCGTCCTTGCGTGTCGTCTGGCCGCGGTCGCAGGCGGCGGCGACGGCGTAGACATAGGCGCGCGCCGCATTCATCGTCGAATACATGTCGGCGAGCTTGCCCTGCACCAGCTGGAATTCTCCGATCGGCTGGCCGAACTGCTTGCGGTCATGCACATAAGGTACGGCAACGTCCAAACACGCCGCCATGATGCCGATCGGCCCGCCGGCCAGCACCACGCGCTCATAGTCCAGGCCCGACATCAGCACTTCGACGCCGCTGCCTTCCTGGTGCAGCACGTTTTCGAACGGCACCTCGACATTGTCGAACACCAGCTCGCCGGTGTTGGAGCCGCGCATGCCGAGCTTGTCGAGCTTCTGGGCGACCGAAAAGCCCTTCATCGTCTTTTCGACAATAAAGGCAGTGATGCCGCGCGACTTCCGGTCGGGGTCGGTCTTCGCATAGACCACCAGCGTGTCGGCGTCCGGCCCGTTGGTGATCCACATCTTCGAGCCGTTCAGCACATAGGCGTCATTGTGCTTCTCGGCGCGGAGCCGCATCGACACGACATCCGAACCCGAGCCGCTTTCCGACATGGCGAGCGCGCCGACATTCTCGCCCGAGCATAGTTTTGGCAGGTACTTCGCCTTCTGCTCCGCCGTGCCCCAACGCTTGATCTGGTTGACGCAGAGGTTCGAATGCGCGCCGTAGGACAGACCGACCGAGGCCGAGGCGCGGGAGATTTCCTCGACCGCCACGACATGGGCGACATAGCCCATGTCGGAGCCGCCATATTCGCTTTCGGCGGTGATGCCGAGCAGGCCGAGCGCGCCCAGTTCCTGCCAGAGTTCGGCAGGAAACTCGTTGGACCGGTCGATGTCGGCAGCCATCGGCGCAAGGCGCTCCTGGGCAAAGCGCCGGACCATTTCGCGCAGGCTGTCGACGTCCTCACCGAGCCCGAAGTTCAGCGTCCTGTCGTACATGGCGTTCCTCCGTATTGGTCTTGGCGCCAGTCAGGCGCATCGTCATTGCGAGGTAGGTCGCGGTCACTTCATTGACCGAAAGCCGCTCGTCGGGGCGGAACCACACGATCACGCCCGTGATCATCTGGATGATCGCCATAGCCGTCAGCCCGGTGTCGTCAACTTCGAGCAGCCGCAGCTCCGCGCCATCGCGCAGGATGGTCCTGAGCTCCTTCTCATAGGCCGTGCGCAGCTTCAGGATCGTCGTCAGATTGTCACGCGAAAGGCTGCGCAGCTCCATATTGGACACGTGCGTCGCGTGCCGGCGCTCGACATGAAAGCGGATGTGGTTGGTGACGAACGCCGTCAGCCGCGCCACCGGATCGTCATTGTCGGGGTGGGAGTTCGCCCATTCGGCCAACAGCGCCTCCATGTGCTCGCGCATCAGCGTGAACAACAGGTCTTCCTTGGTCGGAAAATAGCGGTAGAGCGCCGCCGCCTGTACGCCCACTTCGGCGGCCAGCTGGCGCATGGTCACGGCCTCGAAGCCGTGGCGGGCAATAAGGGCCACAGAGGCGTCGCGGATCGCCGCTTCGGTCCTTTCGCCGTCCGAACCTGCCGTGCGCGCCATAGGGCATCCTCCCGATGACAAGAGTAATAAAACGAACGTTAAATTAATTCAAGAGATGACCGGAAGAGTCGAGACTGGCTTTGCCGCCTCAGTCGCTGCGGAAGGCGCGGCTTGCCTGGTCGGTCAGCGGCTTGAACAGGTAGGAGAGCACAGTCCTGTCGGTGGTCTTGAGGAACACCTCGGCCGGCATCCCTGGCTTGAGTTCAAGAGAACCTGCCTGCTGCAGGCTCGGTGCCGACAGTGCGATGCGCACGGCATAGTAGGATAGGCCCGCCTTCTGGTCCTCGATCAGGTCGGGCGATATCCTGTTCACCTCGCCTTCGACCTCCGGCGTGGTCTGCTGGTTGAAGGCAGAGAGCCGGAGTGTCGCCGGCTGCCCGACATGCACCTGGTCGATGTCCTGCGGCGCCACGCGCGCCTCCACCACCAGCGCATCCGCTGTCGGCACGATCTGCATGATGGCTTCGCCGGGCGCGATCACCCCGCCAACTGTGTGAACCGCGAGCTGGTGCACGCGGCCCGCCTGGGGCGAACGGATGTCGGTCTGCTTCAATGACTGCTCGGCGGCGATCTGGCGCTCGCGCATCTCGCCCGCCTTGGCGTCGATCTCGCGCAACTCGCCGGCAACCTGGCTGCGCATGTCCTGGTCGATCTGAATGATGGCCAGCTCGGTCTCGCTGATGCGGCCGCGTGTCTGTGCCGCGGTGGCGGTCAATGCGCCGTCCTCGCCGGTCAGCTGCGCCTGCGCCCGCTGCCGTTCGGACAGGCGCGACAGCGGCACCAGCTTCTTCTTCCACAACGCCTCGACGCCCTCCAGTTCGGCATCGACAAGCGCTATTTCCTTCTGCTTGCTCTGCTGCTGGGCCTCGATGCCGGCAATCTCCTGCCGGTATTGGGCAATCCGTTCGCGCAACTGCGAGACTTGGCCGTTGCGAGCCTGTTGCCTGAGCGTAAACAGCTTGTTCTCGCCTTCGATCAGCTGAGCGACTTGCGGGTCCGAGGCGTGGTCGCGCAGTTCGGCGGGGTAGGCGACCTCGGCCGCTCCGTCGCGTTCGGCGATCAGTCGTGCCCGTCGCGCTGCAAGTTCTGCGAGGCCGTTGTCGAAGACCGCCAGATTGGCCTTGGCCACCGTGTCGTCGAGCCTGACAAGCACGTCACCTTCCGAAACCATGCTGCCATTGTGCACATTGAGCGCGCCGACCACGCCACCCTGCGGATGCTGCACTGCCTTGACGCTGGAATCGACCACAAGATGTCCGCCGGCGACGACGGCGCCGGACAGCGAACTCGTTGCCGCCCACAGGCCAAGCCCGCCAACAAGCACGACGGCTGCGAATCCACCGAGCCTGACGTTGCGCCGGATAGCCGCCCGCAATCTCTGCTGCTGCGGGCTCGCCCCGTCAACTGGCGTGGCGCCGCGGTCGAGCAGGGCAAGGGCGCTCGTTTGGGCGGAAGCGACCAACTGGCGTGTCCTCGCCAAGCCCTGCTGGGCGGATGTGCTGGTTAAGAGGCTCATGATGCCCCCGCTGCGCGTTCGTTTGCCACGGCATGCAACGGTGCTGGCTGCATTGCTTGGCGGGCAACGTCGCTCTTGAGGCCGAACGCCTGCTGCCGACCGCCACCGAGCACCAGCAAATGGTCGAGTGCGGCCAGCGCGCTCGGCCGGTGCGCCACCACGATGACGATGCCGCCGCGCGCCCTGATCTTTTCGATCGCCTGCGTCAGTGCCTGTTCGCCTGATGCGTCGAGGTTGGAGTTCGGCTCGTCCAGGACCACCAGGAACGGGTCGCGGTAGAGCGCGCGCGCCAGCGCCACCCTTTGCCTTTGGCCGGCCGACAGGGCAGCACCTGCATCGCCGATCTCGGTCTGGTAGCCGTCAGGCAGCCTCAGGATCATCTCATGTGCACCGGCCGCCTCGGCCGCCGCGATGACCGCCTCGGGCGACGAATCGTCGTCGAAGCGCGAGATGTTCTGCCCCACGGTTCCGGCAAACAACTCGACGTCCTGTGGCAGGTAGCCGACATGGCGGCCGAGCGAACCTGCCGGCCACTGCTCGAGTGCGGCGCCGTCGAGCCGGACCTTGCCGCGCATCAGCGGCCAGACGCCGACCAGGGCGCGTGCCAGCGACGATTTTCCGGAACCGCTCGGTCCGATCACTCCCATGCCGGAGCCCGCCGTGAGTGAGAATTCGACGTCCTGGATGAGAATCCGTCGGTCGCCGGGGGAGGCGACGCCGATGCTTTCGACCGCCAGCACCGCCTTCGGCGCGGGAAGCGCCATTGCGTCTGTTGCCCTGGGCATGGCGGCAAACAGGCCGTCAAGCCGCTGCCAGCCCTGGCGCGCGGCGAGGAAGCTTTTCCAGTGGGCGATGGCTGCCTCGATCGGCGCCAGCGCCCGCGAGGTCAGGATCGAGCTGGCGATGATGATTCCAGGCGTCGCCTGCTGGTAGATGACGAGATAGGCGCCCAGCGCCAACACCATCGACTGCAGCATCATTCGCAGGATGCGCGACACCGCGCCGAAACCGCCGGTGATGTCGCTGGCGCGTTCCTGCGCGGCGCGGAAATCGCCGTTCGCGCTCGTCCAGCGCCTGGCAAGGTTCACGCCCATGCCCATGGCGGTCAGCACCTCTGCGTTGCGCACGCTTGCCTGGGCTATCGCGCCGCGCCGGGCACTCAGGTCGGACATCGATTTTGTTGGTGCCCGCACCAGCCGGTCGGCCAGAACAGTCAACAGGATCAGGAGGATGGCGCCTGCAAGCGCCGCCACGCCGATCCACGGATGGAACAGAAAACAGATCAGGACATAGAGCGGGATCCACGGCAGGTCGAAGAGTGAGGCCGGCCCGCCACCGGACAGAAAGCCGCTAACCTGATCGAGATCGCGCAGCGCCTGCAGGCCTTCGCCGCGGTCGCGAATGCGTAGCGGCAGGCGCACGATGCAGTCGAACACGCGGCCCGAAATCAACTCATCGATGCCGGCGCCAACGCGCGTCAGCACCCGGGCGCGCACAGTTTCGAGCACGCCCTGGAAGGCATAGAGCACGGCCACCATGACGATCAGTGCCACCAGCGTCGGCACGCTGCGGCTCGGCAGCACCCGGTCGTAGACCTGCAGCATGAACAGCGAGCCGGACAGCATCAGCACGTTGATGAGGCCGCTGAAGCCGGCGACAGCGATGAAGGTGCCGCGGAACGAGGCCAGTGCCGAGCCGAGTTCCGAACGTCCGGAACGGGACGCCGTCGAGAACGATTGGGTCAGGGGGATCCCTCTCAATTGCCTTGGGGCGCGACCGGCGGGGGAGTGTTCGCCCGCCGGCCGCCGTAGTCAGCTTGCGTCAGGCAACAACGTCGCCGTGGTGATGGCCCTGATGGGCGGCCATCTGCGCCAAAATCTTGGCGACAGTGGCCTGCGCTGCGTCGCCGGCGTCGGTCATTACATCGGCAGGCATGTGCGCCTGCAGCGCGGCAATTGCCTGGTCGACGGCCTGGTGGACATGGCCGCCGTCGATGAGATCGCCGGCATGCTCGGCGTTCACATGATTTGCCACCTTGGCGCCGAAGGCGAACTGGTCGCCGTGAAGGGCAACCGTGTGTTTGGCCGGACTGTCCGTCGTGGTTGCAAACTTGCTCGCCGCGCGGCTTGCGTGGTGGTCGTTGCCGAAACCATCCATGTTCTTGAAGAAGTCGGTCAGCCAGGCATTTCCAGGCTTGCTGACAGGCGTATTGCCGGCGTCGGCGTTGCCCGCAACGGTCTTGTCGGTCGTGACGGGCTGCGTCGAAGGCGCAGTGGCGATGTCGCCTGCGGGATTGTCCGCGGAAGCGGTGGCGGCCAGTGTTCCCGACTTCGCCGCCGGATTGAACAGGTCAAGCTTCACGTTCTTGGTGCCGATGGTCACAGTCTTCGTCGTCGTGGCGACGTTTGCGCCGGCGAACGTCACCGTGTAGGTGCCCGGCTTCAGCACGAGGTCATAACCGCCGGCCGCCGATGTCGTGGTCTTGAAGGTCTGGCCCGCGGCGTTCTTGGCGGTGATGGTGATGGCACCCAGTCCTTCGCCCGGATCGTAGAAGCGGTCGCCGTCCTTGTCGCCATAGGCCACGCCGGTCAGGAACAGGTCGGAGCCGGTCTTGCCGAAATCCTCGGTCACGAAGGCACTCTGCCGGCCCTGGTAGTCTCCGACCTCGAAGCCGAGGCCGACCTCGCGGAAGTTGGGGTTGAGGATGTTCGCCCGATGGCCGGACGAATTCATCAGGTTGGTGTGAAGCAGCTTCACTTCGTCGACATAACCTGTCGGTGCGCGCGTTGTCGCCCAGGCGATGTTCTCGCCCGTCGCCCACGAGCCGGAGAGCGTATAGCCCGCCGCCTTCATGCGCGTCGTCGGCGACGAGCCGCCGGAGCCGGTGTGCGAGAAGGTGTCGGTCGCCAGCATCCACTGGTCGTGGCCTTCGGCCGCTTCGCTGAGGTCGTTGTCGAATGCCAGAGGCTGGGCGCCTACCTTGGCGCGTTCCGCGTTGATGAGCTCGAGCAAATACTGCTCGTTGGCGCTGTGCTGAGGCATAGGGTCTCCCCGTTGGTTCTGATTGCTGTTGAACCCCCAGTGTCCCCGTCCGCCCGACATCCGGCCTAGGCAGGAAGTGTGTTGATGATGCGGCGCTCGAATGAATAAATTAGGATGTGCGCATGTATCTTCGCGCGGCCTGACGCCGCGTGAAGCCGGACATGTATCCCTGGTTGAGGACGTCTGTCGTCAGGCGCCGCGTGCAGCGGCAATCGCCTTCGGGAGTTCCTCGGCGAAGATGTCGATCTCGTGATCCAGGCCCACGCTGACGCGGATGCATCGATCGAGCACCGGCGCCATCGGCTTGCGAATGAACACGTCGCGGGCAAGTAGGTTGCGCATGATGGCGAGCGCAAAGCTCGAATCCGCGCCGCAGTCGACGGTCACGAAATTGGTACCCGAGGGCAGCGGCTTCAGCCCGTTGTCCGTGGCGATCTTGGCTATGCGCCTGCGCCCGGCGTCCACCTTGGTGACGACCTCGGCCAGATAGGCCTGGTCGGCGAGTGCTTCCTCGCCTGCGATCTGCGCCATGCGGCTGACGCCATAGTGATTGCGTACTTTCTCGAAGTCGGAAATCACCTCGGCATCGCCGAAAGCGTAACCGCAGCGAATGCCGGCGAGGCCGTAAGCCTTGGAGAAGGTGCGCATGCGCACGACGTTGGGCCGGGAAATGTCGACCGGCGGCAGCGCCGAGGCCAGTGCCGTCTCGCCATAGGCCTCGTCGAGGATCAGCGTCGTCGTTTCCGGCAGCTGTTCGACGAAACGCAGGATCTCGTTCGCCTCCCACCAGCTGCCCATTGGGTTGTCGGGGTTGGAAAGATAGACAACCGGTGCGTTTTCGCGCCTTGCCGCGTCCAGAAGGCCCTGCAGGTCTTCCTTGTCGTCGCGGAACGGCACCGGCACCAGCCGCCCTCCCACGCTGGCAACGTGGAAATTGAAGGTGGGGTAGGCGCCCAGCGAGGTGACGACTGGCGTGCCTTCGGTGGCGTACATGCGCACGACGAGATTGAGCAGACCGTCGATGCCTTCACCGACGACAACATTTTCAGCGCCGATGCCGAGATGGCGGGCCAGCGCAACCTTCAGGTCGTAATTGTCGGGGTCGCAATATTTCCACATCTCGGCCGCCGCTTGTTCCATGCGGGCGATGACGCGCGGCGAGGGGCCGAAGCCGCTTTCATTGGCGCCCATGCGCGCTCGGAACGGCCTGCCGCGCTCGCGCTCCTGTGCTTCAGGCCCGACAAAAGGCACGGTGACGGGCAGGGCGCGGATGACGGGAGTGAGGAGCGGCCGTACGGGCATCGGTGTCGAACTCTATGGCTGGCAGAGAGCCGCATCTCGTTCAAGCGCGGCAAGGTTGATTGTGCTTGAGCCTATACGACAAAAAATGCGGTATTTGCATGCGCTTTGTACGATGGGTGACAATTGCTTCCGGCTTTTGAGGCCCGAACATGTGCTGCGCGCAAGGCCGATTGATGGCTGGCTGGCGGAAGAAATCTACGGGAGCGATCCGGTCCTTCCGACCTTGCTGCCTCCTTGAGCGCTTGGGCGCATACTGAGGCAATAAGAACGGCCCGGGTCTCGACGAAACCCGGGCCGTCTTTTGGCTAAACGTGTCGTTCGATTAGAACGATGCGTCGAGGCGCAGGAAGCCGGCGAACGAGCCGTCGGTTGCCTTGTAGCTGTCGCCGTCGGTGTAGTTGACGGCCAGCTTGGCGTCGAGGTTCTGGACGATGTTGTAGTCGACAACCGCGCCGACGACCCAGTCGTTGCCGCCGGCGAAGCCCGTGACCAGAGCGGTGTCGTAGCGATCGCCGAGGTACTGGCCGCCAACGGTCAGCGCCAGCTTCTCGTTGACCTGGTACACGACGTCGCCGCCGACCGACCACTCGTAGCCGATGCCGTAGAAGCTGTCGGCCGAATCGTAGCTGGCGATTGCCTTCAGCGTGATGGCATCCGTCGCCTTGAAGCGAGCGATTGCCTTCAGAGCATACTCTTCCGCGATCGAGTCGTAAGCGGCGAAGAGGTCGACGCCACCCCAGCCCTGGACAACCGATGCCTTGCCGGTGATGTTCGGGGTGTAGGACTGGTTGTTCTCGGCAACTTCGAGGCCTGCGCTCAGCGCGATGCCGTTGCCGGCGTCGAAGGTGTAGCGGACCTGGTTGATGCGGTCGCCGCCAGCGAGTCCATTCCGCTTGGCCTACGCATTGCCAGTCGATGGTATCGATCTGAAGTGCAGGGTCTTTGCCGAATGGCACGCAATATGGGAGTTCGAATGGTGCATGCGCCGACCGGCGCGCAGGACCCGGTCGCTCGTTCATCAATGCCCGCTGTTCCGCTTCCGCCTTAACGTGAAGCCGGCGGATCACGGGCTCAACCGCGGATTTGGCGTCGCGTAAAGCTGGCTCAGAAAGCGGATTTCCTTAGAGGCGGCTTGCGACAGTCGACGCGGACACGCGGGTGTTTGCGCTCAGTGTCTCTCCAGCACCACCACGCAACGGTCGAGATCGTTTGTCGCCAGGTGCGCATAGCGCATAGTCATGGTCAGTGTCTGGTGTCCGAGCCACATCTGCACGCGGCGGATGTCGATGCCGCCCTGGACCAGTCGCGAAGCGCATGTGTGACGCAGGATGTGCGGCACGACCTGGTCGTCGGTACCGAGACCGACTTCCGCCTTAGCCTCGTTCCAGATGGCTCGGTACTGCGGTTGCGTCAGCATGGCGAAGGGCCCTTTCGGGCGCGGCCCGCGTTCGGCCAGCCACTTCGCCGCCTCCTTGGCGCGCGCCGTCAGCGGAATCGTACGGCTGCGACCTGATTTGGTGATCCAGAAGCTGACGCGCGTTTCCTGCAGGTCGTTCCAGATCAGCCCAAGAGCCTCGCCGAGACGGCATCCGGTATCTACAAGAAAGACGGAGAGGCGGTAGCAATCCTCGCTCTTGGCGCGGATGGCGGCAAACAGCCTGTCCTCTTCCTCGAACTCGAGAAAGCGGATTCGTCCTGCACGCTCTTTCTGGCGGCGGAACTCGGGCAGGCTATGGATATCTCCCATTTTGTAGGCCTTACGCAGTAGTTTGCTCAAAGCGGCCATCTTCCTATTGATGGTCGCGTTGCTGTTACCGCGTTGGCGCAGGGAGCCTATAAGGCCGTCGAGTGTCTCCTGGGAAAATGCACTGAAGCGTTCGCCTAGAAGAATCTCGTCGATCTCGCCCAGGAAGGAGCTGACGTTGTATTTGTGCTTCCCGTCATCCCACAAAATATCTTTGTACGACGCAAAAAGATCTAAAACCCTGTGTGACTTTACTTCTTTTAAGTTATTAAAATTATAAGTAACTTTGCAATTTGCCAACAGGGCGGCTGAATGGTGGCCGCTCAAAACCTGATCCTTTGAAGTTGCTTTTTTCACAATACGCCTGCAACCGGTGGCAAAGAGTCGCAAAAAGCTATCTTAGCCGGTGTCGCTCGACAAGATGACGTTTACAGTTTCGGTATGGTCGTCGGGCGGACGGCAATGTCGTCCCTTGCGCCTGACCCACTTCCTTACAACGCTGTCTCTTCTCCTTCTTGGCTGTCTGGCATCCCAGCGTTTGCCGCCGGTAGAAAAACAGCCCGGGTATCTTTCGAAACCCGGGCTGCCTTTATTGCTTACGACGTCAGTCGATTAGAACGAGGCGTCGAGGCGGAGGAAGCCGCTGAACGAGCCGTCCGTGAAGCTGTCGCCGTCGTTGTAGTTGAGAGCGAGCTTGGCATCGAGACCCTGAACGACCTGATAGTCGACGACAGCGCCGATCGCCCAGTCGTTGTTGTCGGTATCGAGGAAGCCGGGAAGCACGCCGCCAATGTGACGATCAGCGAAGTACTGACCGCCAGCGCCAACAGCCAGCTTCTCATTGACCTGGTACTTCAGGTAGCCACCGACCGACCAGGTGTAGCCGTCATACTCGGTATTCAGGCTCCAGTAGGACGGGCCGGTCTCATACGTCGCGATCATTTCGAGCGTCAGAGCGTCCGTTGCCTTGACGTTGGCGATGGCCTTGAATGCGCCTTCGCCGTAAGCATCGTCATAAGCGGCAAACAGGTTGACCGAGCCCCAGCCCTGAGCGATCGACACCTTGCCGACGACGAGCGGAACGTAATCGAAGTTGTCCGACTCTTCTTCCAGCGAGGCCGAGACCGAGATGCCGTTGCCGGCGTCGAAGGTGTAGCGGATCTGGTTGACGCGGTCGCCGCCGCCCTTGTCGAATTCGCCCGACAGGTCGCCGTCGAACAGCGTGTCGGTGTGACCGACGAGCAGGCCGCCGAGTTCGAAGTAGGCGTGACGAAGGGCAGTGCTGCCTTCAGACTTGAGACCGGTCCAAACGTCGCCTTCCCAGCCGCCGCCGCCGATGCCAGCCTGGAACTCGATGTAACGGCGGAACGTGCCGTATTCGGTTTCCGACCGAGCGTCGAACTTCAGGCGGGCCAGCGACGTCTTGTTCCAGCCGTTGTCTTCGTCGGTCCAGTCGATTTCGTAACGAACGAGGCCGCCGATCTTGAGGCAGGTCTCGGTGCCCGGGATGTAATAGAAGCCGGCGCCGTAAACGTCGCAGATGCGGACGTATTCCATGGGCTCCGGCTCAGCGACGACGACAGCGTCGGCAGCGCGAGCGCCGGAGACTGCGAGCAGAGCCGCAGCGGAGCCGAGAAGAAGGCTCTTGATGTTCATTTTCTGACCTCCAGTCAAAAGTTTCAAAAGAGGGTCTGGGTATTTTTTGCTGAAGGACAGCGTTCCCTGCCCCATCCCCGTTTGAAAAAGATACGCACCGCGTTCCTTCTTCGATGCCGACATTTACCGATGAGCCGGGGCGGTTCAACAACGAACAGCGCCAACAGGCACCCTGATGCAATCTATCCGCAACCGATGTTGCACAAATGACACGATTTGATGCCCCCTATAAAGAAGTCATTAAGGTTTGGGCGCCTGGGAGGGGTTGAATCGTATATGGAATCGTCGAGCTCGACGTTCCGCTGACAGAGGAATCGACCGGATTGGGTTTCTCCGAGACATTCCCGGGGGGCTGAGATTCGCCTGGTCGAATCTCCATTCGGTTCTTTTTACGTCTAAAGGCACAAAGCCTTATTGATTGTGCCGCGCCTTTTCTTTATCCAGCGCCTCGACGGAGAGGTGGCCGAGTGGTCGAAGGCGCTCCCCTGCTAAGGGAGTAGAGGTCAAAAGCTTCTCGTGGGTTCGAATCCCATCCTCTCCGCCATCCCCAGGCCATCGAGGCCGACAATCTCCAGAAAACCAAATCATTTCAAAGCGCTATCGCACGCCTCATCGGCGCCAACTACGATTCTGCACGCTGTTTTTCCGCCTCCAGCCGCGATTCTGACTGGAGGTCAGAAAATGAACATCAAGAGCCTTCTTCTCGGCTCCGCTGCGGCTCTGCTCGCAGTCTCCGGCGCTCGCGCTGCCGACGCTGTCGTCGTCGCTGAGCCGGAGCCCATGGAATACGTCCGCATCTGCGACGTTTACGGCGCCGGCTTCTATTACATCCCGGGCACCGAGACCTGCCTCAAGATCGGCGGCCTCGTTCGTTACCAGATCAACTGGACCGACAACGATGACGGCTGGAAGAAGAAGACCACCGCTCGTCTGAAGCTCGACGCGCGTTCGGAGACCGAGTACGGCACCTTCAAGCGCTACATTGAAGTCGAGTTCGCGAACCAGACGTCTTATGACTCCACAGCCGTGAAGCTTCGCTACGCCTACTTCGAACTCGGCGGTCTGATGGTTGGTCGCAACGACACGCTGTTCGACGGCGACCTGTCGGGCGAGTTTGATTCCGCTGGTGGCGATTTCATCAACTCGGTTCGCTACACGTTCGACGCAGGCAACGGCATTGCCGTCAGCGCGGCTCTCGAAGAAGCTGACACCAACTACGACTACACCCCGAACGTCGCCGGCAAGGTGTCGATCGCTCAGGGCTGGGGTGGTGTTGACCTGTTCGCAGCTTACGACGCGACTGCAGAAGAGTACGCTCTGAAGGCAATCGCCTCGTTCAAGGCAACTGACGCTCTTACGCTTCAGGCAATGGCGATCTACAATTCCGGCGACAGCTTCTACGGTATCGGCTACGAGTGGTCGGTTGGCGGCTACGCCAAGTACCAGGTCAATGAGAAGCTGGCGATCGGTGCCGGTGGTCAGTACTTCGCCGACGACTTCGTCAACAGCCAGAACGACTGGACCATTGGTGCAGTTGTCGACTACAAGATCGTCGACAACCTGAACGCCAAGCTCGCCGTGAACTACAATGACGGTGAGAACTACACCGACGGTGTGTTCTCGGGCTTCCTGCGCCTCGACGCTTCGTTCTAATCAGTTCACAAGCTGACTTAGAGAGAACCCGGCGGGCAACCGCCGGGTTTTTTGTTATCCAGTGCTACGTCGGGTAGTCCGTGCCGCCATACACACTCCGCTCAGGCGAAGGATTCAGTCTCCGACTGCATCCACACGTCGAAAAACGTGGCGATTGTGGCCGGCAACTCACCTGTTTCCAGCAACGGCGCATGGCCTTGGTCCTCGATTGTAACCGCCTCCATCTGCGGATTGCGGCTTCTCATCTCATCGAGTGTCTCCGCCGACAGCAGCCGCGAATTGGCGCCGCGGATCGCGAACATTGGAACGGTGGCCAGAGCCTCGAACTGCGGCCACAGGTCCGGCAGGGGCTTCGACAGATCCATCGCCAGCACGGTCTTGATCAGGGCCGGATCGTAGTCCGCTACAGGCTTGCCGCCTTTGTCGCGGTAGATCGCGCGGACGAAGCGCTGCCAGTCGGCTTCTGTCAATGCCGGGAACGCTGAGCCGTGAACCTGCTTCTGCATTTCGACCGCCTCGGTGAAGGTCTCGGGCTGCCGGGCGTTCTGCAGGTATGAGCGAATGTGGGCGAGGCCTTCGGCTTCGATCACCGGGCCGATGTCGTTCAGAACAGCGGCCTCGATCAGGCCGGGACGCATGGCGGCCAGCACATGCATGATCAGCCCGCCGCGCGACGTCCCGACGAAGGCGGCCTGTTCGATCCCCAGCTCTGCGAGACCTGCCAGAATGTCGGCTGCTTCCATGCCAACATTGTAGTTCTGCCAGTTCGGGTCGTAGGCCGACTGCCCGCGGCCGCGATAGTCGAAGCATATGATTCGACGTCGAGTTTTCGAATCGCTTGCGAGGAAGCGCGCGAGTTCGTGGAAATCCCTGCTGTTTCGGGTGAGGCCGGGCAGGCAGACGACGGGCAGATGCGCGTTGCGCTCGCCGTAGATTCGCGCATGCAGCCTCAGGCCGTCATGCGACTGATAGAAAAAGTCGGAGAAACCGTTGTCCATGCGCGTCCCTGCTGACCTCGCTTCGTCAGCGAATTAGCTACCGAAGCGGCCGAACGAGGTCAAACCCGGGCGAGGTCAAACCAGGCGAGGTTAGGCAGGGCAGGGGGCGTCAGCGGCCGTTCACCAAGTCGCCGGCGATGTCGTAGCCGCCGGTGAGGCGCATCTTGTAGACCTGATAGTTCTCCATCACGCGCTGGACGTAGCTGCGCGTCTCCGAGAACGGAATGCGCTCGATCCAGTCTATGACGGTGTCCAGATCCTTGCCTCGCGGGTCGCCGTAACGTGCGATCCACTGGTCGGCGCGGCGGGGGCCGGCGTTGTAGCCGGCGAAGGTCAGCACATAGGAGCCGTTGAAGCGGCCGAGCTGTTCGCCGAGGAAGGCTGCGCCCAAAGTGGCGTTGTAGCCGGCATCCGAAGTCAGCTTGTCGGCCGAATAGGCCAGGCCTGCCTTCTTTGCCACGTCCTTGGCCGTGCCCGGCATGAGCTGCAGCAGGCCACGTGCGCCGGCATTGGAGACTGCCGCGACGTTGAATTCGCTCTCCTGCCGGGCGATGGCGTAGGCAAGCGCCTTGCCCGAACCGGAAATGTTCGCCGAAGAGGGGATCACGCCGACCGGATGCGACAGCGCGCCGACATCGATGCCGCGCTGGGCCGCGATCTTGCCGACGCGCAGCGCGAGATAATGATTGTCCTGTTTTTCGGCCATGACGGCGAGAAGGGCCAGTTCGCCGGGGCTGGTCAGCTGGTTGGAAAGGTCGCGGTAGAGCATCTCGGCGTAGCGGGCATAGCCAGCACCCTCGAGCCGGCTGATGGCGCTGACCGCCTCGCGCTGCGAGAATGCCTGGCGGTCGGCTGCACTTGGCGTCGGATAGACCACGTTGAGCGCCTTGCGGCCGATTCGTTCAGCCGCTAGCTGGCCATAGAAGGTCGTGCCATAGGTGGCGGCGCGGGCATAATAGTCCTTGGCGTCGCCAGGTCCGCCCGCCTCGGCGGCGCGGCCGAGCCAATAATAGGCACGCGACAGTGAGATCGGTCCGCCGGCGACTTCCGCGATACGGGCGAAGTGGGGTGCTGCCGTCTTGGCGTCATTGAGACCGCGCAGTGCGTACCAGCCGGCGTGGAATTCGGCGTCGGCGGCGTTCGTCGGGCTTTCGGCCGAGTGCGCAGCGACGATTCGGTAGGCTGTCTTGACGTCGCCCTTGTCGACGAGTTCGCGCGACAGGACGCGACGCTCGGCCCACCAGGCGTCGGGGTCGACGAGTGCTGCCTTGTCCCTTGGTGCTTTCAACATGAAGGCAGCGGCGTCGGCGAACTTCTCGTTCTTGCGCATGTTGCGCGACTGGGCAAAGAAATAGCCGGCCGAGCGCTGGTTGGCAGGCACCGCTTCGAGCAGCGCCGCGGACTTCTTGTCGCCCTTGATGACGGCCGCCCAAGCCTCGGCCAGCGCCTTTGCGCCGGCAAGATCGGCAACGCGCAGCGCCGAATTCACCCGGTCGGCATAAAACATCTTTTCCATGCGGAAACGATGGTCGGCCTGCGAAATCAGCGTGCCGAACTCCTTGATGACAGCTGCTTCCTGCTGAGGCTCGAGCTTCTCGTTGCGCCAGTAGGGGCTGAGAGTGGCACGTGCGGCCTTGGCGTCGCCAAGCTCCATCTGGGCACGAGCGAGCAATATGGCGCCTTCGATCGTCTGCGGTTCGCTGCCGGCGAAGGCCTGGACGACGATACGCGGACCGGGGTTCTCGCGCGCCATGGCGCGTTCGCTGTTGCGCCGAAGCGTGGCCAGACCCGGCCAGCCGGGCAGGGCCTGTGCTGCGGCCGCGATGTCGGCGCTCGGTACCTTGTCACCGCCATTGAGCGCAATCGCCCACATCAGGATGTGGCGGTCGAGCGCGGTCGCGGGCAGGGCGTCGCGCACGGCGCGTGCCCTGTCGATGTCGCCGCCCGACAGCGCATCGAGGCCGCTTTTCAACTGGTCGGACGAAGCAAAGGCAGCGCGCATGGCGTCGCCCTTGCCGATCGAGGCAAAGGGGATGGCCGACGTCGTGCCCTGGTCGAGTCCGGCAGCCGAGGCAATGCCGGTCGAAAGCGCAAGGACGGCGCTGAAAATCGCAACACGCTGCGGCCCGAGGGCCGGAATGAACTTTGCCATTCCCTGTCTCTTACAATGACTATCCTGGAGCACGCCGCGCGCCCGATGAAGGCGCAGCCATGCTCCGGCACTTTGAATTGGCGCACCGTCTGTTCCGAAAGGCGAATCCGACTTTCGGGCCGATGCGTCGGGTTGGTAGCTGGAGGCTAGCCCCGGGTTGTGAAGAGGCGGTAAACGAAAGGTTAGCGCGCTCATTACAACCCACTTGCCCAATGCCCCTGTTTGCCCGTTGCCATACTTGCCGCAAATTGATGTCGAGACTATGGTGCGCGGCCCTGCTTTCGGCTAGAAAGCCGGCGACATCAAAAAGACCGCGAAACCGTAGGGTTCCCTGGAGTTGGACGACATGCTGAGAGGCTCACTTACCGCGCTCGTGACACCATTCGACAAGAATGGCCGTCTCGACGAGAAAGCCTTTCGCGAACTCGTCGAATGGCAGATATCTGAGGGCACCACGGGTCTCGTCCCCGTAGGCACAACCGGCGAGTCGCCGACACTCTCCCATGACGAACACCGCCACGTCGTGAAGATGTGCGTCGAGGTTGCGCGTGGCCGCGTGCCGGTTATTGCCGGTGCCGGTTCGAACAACACCGAAGAGGCCGTCGGGCTGGTCAAGTTTGCCGAAACCGTCGGCGCGGATGCCGTGCTGGTCGTCACGCCCTATTACAACAAGCCGACGCAGCGTGGCCTCTATGCGCATTTCGCCGCTGTCGCCCAGGCAACGACCCTGCCTGTCATCATCTACAACATCCCGCCGCGCTCGATCATCGACATGACGCCGGAGACGATGGGCCGGCTGGCCCATGACTTCAAGAACATCGCCGGCGTCAAGGATGCGACCGGCAAGGTCGAGCGCGTCTCCGAGCAGCGCATCACCTGCGGCACCGATTTCATTCAGCTGTCGGGCGAGGACGCTTCGGCGCTCGGCTTCAACGCCCATGGCGGCGTTGGCGCCATTTCGGTGACCTCGAACGTTGCGCCACGCCTGTGCGCCGAATTCCAGATCGCCAGCCTGTCCGGCGACAATGCCAAGGCTCTTGAGCTGCAGGATCGCCTGATGCCGCTGCACAAGGCGATCTTCATAGAGCCGGGTGCTTCGGGCGCCAAATACGCGCTGTCGCGTCTCGGCCGCATCGAGAATGTGCTGCGTTCGCCGCTGGTCACCGTCGAAGCTGCGACAGCAGAGAAGATCGACGCTGCGATGAAGCACGCCGGCCTCATCAACTGAGTGCCCAAAGGCTTGCGGAATTGTCACTTCGCAGCCATGTAAGCGCTCTTGGGATTGTGTCTCCTTCGACGCCAGCCCTTCGAATTCGCACCTCGCGATGAGGGAAATCAGCCACTGCAGCTGAAGCCAAGGCGCTGTTTGCGCAGGGGTTCGGATGCCGGTGGCTCCTCATCCGGGGATGCGGGCCAGACGGGTAAGCCGCAGGACGCACCAAACACATAGCGACGTCATGAGCCAGGGCAAGAAATCCGACCCCAACAACAAGATCGCCGCGGAAAACCGCAAGGCGCGCTTCAATTATGAGGTGCTCGACACGCTCGAGGCCGGCATGGTCTTGAGCGGCACTGAGGTCAAGTCGCTGCGTCTGGGACAGGCCAACATCCAGGATTCCTACGCCTCGTTCGAGGGCGGGGAACTGTGGCTGATCAATTCCTACGTGCCGGAATATCTGCAGGCCAACCGCTTCAACCATGAGACGCGGCGCCGCCGCAAGCTGCTGGTCAACAAGCGCGAGATGGCCAAGCTCGCCCAGAGCATCGAGCGCGAGGGCATGACGCTTGTGCCGCTGAAGATCTATTTCAACGATCGCGGCATGGCCAAGATGCTGCTCGCCATCGGCCGTGGCAAGAAGCTTCACGACAAGCGCGAGACCGAAAAGCAGCGCGACTGGAACCGCGAAAAGGGGCGGCTGCTGAAAGAGCGCGGGTAGCGAATATCCCTTCTCCCTTGTGGGAGAAGGTGCCCCGAAAGGGACGGATGACGGGTGCTGGACAGAGCGCGGCCTTTGGGGTGCGCGCTCTTTCTGCATTTCCTTCTGTACCGTCTCATTTCCTCCAACACCCCTCATCGGCGAAAATGCGACATCGGTCTGTTTCGCGGTCGAAATACGCCATCTGCCGTATGCCCAAGTCGCGGGATTGCATCCATACTTGAGGGCAGATCGCGTCATGGCGCAGGCGTGGTCCAGCACCAAGCGAGGAGCGGTGCCATCGTGCGCCGCAATGCGGCTGGACGGCCGGTGAAGGAGACGAGACAGATGAGGACGATCATGATAGCCGCGGCGGCGCTGATGCTGACGCCTGCGGCCCATGCTGCGGTTTCTGTGGCCAAGGAAGTGGCTTCGACGACGATCAGCTATGAGCAGGTCGAGGGCGCAACCATGGAAATGGCCGCCGGCCCGGGCAGGACCGGCGCTGTTTCAGCTCCTGGGAGCAAGGGCTCGCCTCCCGGCAAAGCCATGTTCGGCGCGAATGATGCCGCCCCAGGTAAGCAGGGCGAGACCATCCGGATCGTGGCGGGTCCCAGCAAGCCGGGCAAGCCGTCTTCGACCTCGGATGGCCGAGGTTACCCCAGCGGCAAGTCGGCCCGCGGTTGAAATCGCCCGGCCTGTTTCGGCCCGGATACCGGCTGGCGCTACTGCCGCGTCGGTCGGAGCTACGGTCAGCTCAGCTGACCGGTTATGCGGCTGACGCGATAGCCAGCCGTCTCCGTCGCGAATGCCCCTTGCCCGGTTGTTGCCTTGCGCGCAACCGGGCATTTTTGCGGTTCCAGGCGTGTTTCTATTTTTGTAGGAACTCGGCTACGTCGCGGAAAACATTGACGAACATCTCTTCCGTCAGGACGCCCGTATTGGTGTTGTAGCGCGAGCAGTGATAGCTCGAAAACACCGTGATGCCGCCGATGTCGTGACGGCCGCCATGCTTGAAGGGAACCGCGGCGACCCGTGCGCCAAGGGCGCGAACGGTCGACTGGTGGCCTATCGAGCCGAGCGTCAGAATGGCCTTGAGCTTGGGAAATCGGTGGATCGTTGGCGTAAGGAAGGCGCGGCAGGTGTTGATCTCGGCGCCGACCGGTTTGTTGTCCGGCGGCACGCAGCGCACGGCATTGGTGATCGCGGTGCCGATCAACTCGAGGGTGTCATCGGGACGGGCCAGGAATTCGCCGCGCGCCATTCCGAATTTCTTCAGCGTTGCATAGAGCAGGTCGCCGGCGTAGTCGCCGGTGAACGGCCGGCCGGTACGGTTTGCTCCGCGCACCCCGGGTGCAAGCCCGACGATCAGAAACGTGACCGCTTGCTCTCCTTCCGGGGGCAGGAAGGAGCGCACCGGCGCGTTGTACCAGCCCGGCTCACGCTCGCGCCAGCCGGCGATGAAGTCGTGCAGGCGCGGGCACAATGGGCAGTTCCGGTCGGGATCGACTGGTAGGGCTGAGGCCGAAAACAGCATCGCTCAGATGTCTTCGGCGGTCTGGTCGGCAGCCTCGGCCTTGCGGACCGGTCGTTCCGACGGCTCGCGGCCGATCTCGCCCTTGAGTGTCATCAGGTCTATGAAGTGGTCGGCCTGGCGGCGCAGGTCGTCCGAGATCATCGGCGGCTGCGACGACATGGTGGAGATCACGCTGACCTTGCGGCCGCGGCGCTGCAACGCCTCGACGAGCGTGCGGAAATCGCCGTCACCGGAGAAGATGACATAGTGGTCGACGACATCGGCAAGCTCCAGCGCATCGACCGTCAGCTCGATGTCCATGTTGCCCTTGATCTTGCGCCGACCGGTCGCGTCGGTGAATTCCTTCGCCGGCTTGGTGACGACCTTGAACCCGTTGTAGTCGAGCCAGTCGATCAGCGGACGGATCGACGAGTATTCCTGGTCCTCGACGAGTGCCGTGTAATAGTAGGCACGAAGCAGATAACCACGCTTCTGAAAGCTTGCGAGCAGTTTCCGATAGTCGATATCGAACCCAAGTGAGCGCGAGGTAGCGTAGAGATTGGCTCCGTCGATGAAGAGTGCGATTTTTTCGCGGGAATCAAACATAGGAAAATATCCTTGTTGAAATAGGTATCGCCAAATACGCCAGTTTCGAGCGTTTACGTCCCCGGAGAATTCCTTGCCCCAATCCGGCAGATATCGCCCACAGTGAGTCATTCCAAGAGGGGTAAGGTCGTGGGGCGGTAAAAAAACTGTGGTTGGACCCATGCGGGTGAACTGGCTACGCAGAGCGTGAATGGGCTTCGTGCTTGAACTGTCCGGCCATTCGGGTTAATGCACGCGTCAGCTTTCCATCAAATCCATGCATGAAAGGGGCACTTCATGGCCCGCGTAACTGTTGAAGACTGCATTGACAAGGTCGACAACCGCTTCGAGCTGGTGTTGCTTGCCGGCCACCGTGCCCGCCAGATCTCGCAGGGCGCGCAGATCACCCTGCCGCGCGACAACGACAAGAACCCGGTCGTGGCGCTGCGCGAAATCGCCGACGAGATGCTGTCGCCCGACGATCTCAAGGAAGACCTGATCCATTCGCTGCAGAAGCATGTCGAGGTCGACGAGCCGGAGCCGGAAGCTCCCGAGCCGGCGGACCAGGCCACCGCTTCGGCAATCGACGCGGACGAGCCGGAAGAGAACATCAACTTCGACCGCATGTCGGAAGAAGATCTGCTCGCCGGCATCGAGAGCCTCGTGGCTCCCGAAAAGAGCGACGATTTCTAAGGCCAATCGTGAGTCCGACCCTGCCGGCCATCTGGCGTGGCAGGGCGAATTCTCAAAAAGGTCTCGCGTCGCGTCAAAACGCGCGCCAAACCGGCTGATCGGCACTTCCGCGCCGCCACATCAGTGTTTATCTATGACATGCGTCGCAAGTCCTTGCGGCGCATGATTCATTTCGAGTTCCAGGAAGCTGCCCATGATGCGTCAGTATGAGCTTGTCGAGCGCGTCCAGCGCTACAAGCCTGACGTCAACGAGGCGCTGCTCAACAAAGCCTATGTCTACGCCATGCAGAAGCATGGCCATCAACGCCGCGCCTCTGGCGATCCCTACTTCTCGCATCCGCTGGAAGTGGCGGCGATTCTCACCGACATGCATCTCGACGAGGCGACGATTGCGGTCGCCCTGCTGCATGACACGATCGAGGACACGAGCGCGACGCGCGCCGAGATCGATGAACTGTTCGGGCCCGACATCGGCAGGCTGGTCGAGGGACTGACCAAGCTCAAGAAGCTCGATCTCGTCTCCAAGAAGGCCGAGCAGGCGGAGAATCTGCGCAAGCTCCTGCTGGCGATCTCGGAAGATGTGCGCGTGCTCCTGGTCAAGCTCGCTGACCGCCTGCACAACATGCGCACCTTGCACCATGTGCCCGAAAGCAAGCGCCTGCGCATCGCCGAAGAGACGATGGACATCTATGCGCCGCTTGCCGGCCGCATGGGCATGCAGGGCATGCGCGAGGAACTCGAGGAGCTCGCCTTCCGCTACATCAACCCGGAAGCCTACCGGACGGTGACGGAGCGGCTGAAGGATCTGTCCGAGCGCAACAAGGGCGTGCTCGAGGACATCGAGAAGGCACTGTCGGCGCTGTTTGACAAATATGCCATCAAGGCCGTGGTCACGAGCCGGCAGAAGAAGCCGTGGTCGGTGTTCCGCAAGATGGAGACCAAGGCGCTGTCCTTCGAGCAGCTGTCCGACATCTTCGGCTTCCGTGTCATCCTCGACAATCTGGAAGACTGCTATCGCGCGCTCGGCGCCATCCACACCACCTGGTCGATGGTTCCCGGCCGCTTCAAGGACTACATCTCGACGCCTAAGCAGAACGACTACCGCTCGATCCACACCACCATCGTCGGCCCCTCGCGCCAGCGCATCGAGCTGCAGATTCGCACCCGCGAGATGAACAAGATCGCCGAATACGGCGTCGCCGCGCATTCGATCTACAAGGATGGAGTCGCCAAGGCCAATGGCGCCGGTCACACCATCTCCAAGGACACCAACGCCTATGGCTGGCTCCGGCGCACGATCGAACAGCTGGCCGACGGCGACAATCCGGAAGAGTTCCTGGAGAACACAAAGCTTGAGCTGTTCCAGGACCAGGTGTTCTGCTTCACGCCCAAGGGCATGCTGATCGCGCTGCCGCGCGGCGCCACCCCGATCGACTTCGCTTATGCCGTCCACACCGACGTCGGCGACACCTGCGTTGGCGCCAAGGTCAACGGCCGCGTCATGCCGCTGATGACCGAGCTCAAGAACGGCGACGAGGTCGAGATCATCCGCTCCAAGGCACAGGTGCCGCCTGCCGCCTGGGAGCAGATCGTCGTCACCGGGAAGGCGCGCTCGGCAATCAGGCGGGCGACCAAGAACGCCATCCGCAAGCAATATTCGGGGCTCGGCACCCGCATTCTCGAGCGCGCCTTCGAGCGCGCCGGCAAGAAGTTCACCAAGGACGGGCTGAAGCCGGTGCTTCACCGTCTCGCCCGCAAGGATATCGAGGACGTGCTGGCGTCAGTCGGCCGCGGCGAGCTGTCGTCCAACGACGTCGTGCGGGCCGTCTTCCCCGACTACAAGGAAGAGCGGGCGACGCCCGCAGCCTCCAAGCCGCGCGAAGAAGGCTGGTCGAAGATCCGCAATGCCGCGGGTATGCTGTTCCAGATTCCGGGGCGCTCCTCGACGCCGCAGCGCAAGGAGCCCAAGCGCTGGGGACCGGCCGTACCGATCCGTGGCGTCAGCGGCGACCTGCCGGTCAAGTTCGCGCCAGAAGGTGCGGTGCCTGGCGACCGCATCGTCGGCATCATGCAGCCGGGCTCGGGCATAACCATCTATCCGATCCAGTCGCCGTCGCTGATGGCCTTCGACGACCAGCCGGAACGTTGGATCGACGTCCGCTGGGATCTCGACGAGGGTTCCAAGGAGCGCTTCCCGGCGCGCATTTCGGTGACGGCGATCAACGCGCCGGGCTCGCTCGCCGACATCACGCAGGTGGTGGCGGCTAACGATGCCAACATCCACTCGCTGTCGATGGTGCGCACGGCCCCCGACTTCACCGAAATGCTGCTCGATCTCGAGGTCTGGGATCTCAAGCACTTGAACCGGCTGATTTCGCAGCTCAAGGAAAATGCCAGCGTCAGTGACGCCCGTCGCGTCAACGGGTGACGGCGTCCGTGCTGGACGAAGACAGGAAAGACAAAATGCAGACAAGCGACGTTCTGGACATCTTCCGCTCGGCGGGTGCCGTGCTGGAAGGCCATTTCATCCTGACCTCGGGCCTGCGCAGCCCGGTGTTCCTGCAGAAGGCGCGTGTCTTCATGCACGCCGACAAGACCGAGGCGCTGTGCAAGGCGCTGGCCGAGAAGATCACCGCCGAGGTCAAGGGCGACATCGACTATGTCGTCGGGCCTGCGATCGGCGGGTTGATCCCGGCCTATGAGACGTCGAGGCACTTGCATGTGCCGGCGATCTGGGTCGAGCGCGAGCAGGGCACCTTCCGCCTGCGCCGCTTCGAGATCGAGAAGGGCGTCCGCGTCGTCATCGTCGAGGACATCGTGACCACCGGGCTGTCGATCCGCGAGACCATTGCTTGTCTGACCGAGCTCGGCGCCGAAGTGGTGGCTGCCGCCTGCATCATCGACCGCTCGGCCGGCAAGACCGATGTCGGCGTACCGCTGATTGCGCTTGCCGAATATGAGGTGCCGGCCTATCCGGCCGACCAGCTGCCGCCGGAACTGGCGGCGATCCCGGCCATCAAGCCGGGCAGCCGTAACATCTGAGAGGGCATTCTGTTGAGCCCGCTCGCCCCCCTCTGGCCTGCCGGCAGTCTTCCCCGCAAGGAGGGAGATCGGCAGCTGCGGCGTTGTGCGCCGGAGGGGAAAAGATGATCATCGGCATCGGCAGCGACCTCATCGACATCAGGCGGATCGAGGAATCGATCGAGCGTCATGGTGAGCGCTTCATCAAGCGCATCTTCACCGAAGCCGAACAGGAACGCGCCGAGGGCAGGCGAGGGCGTGTCGCCTCCTATGCCAAGCGCTTCGCCGCCAAGGAGGCCTGCGCCAAAGCGCTGGGCTGCGGTATTGCCGAAGGCGTGTTCTGGACCGAGATGGGCGTGGTCAACCGACCGGGGGGGCAGCCGACCATGGAACTGACCGGTGGAGCCGCGGCGCGCCTGGCAAAGATCACGCCGGCAGGCCACTACGCCGTCGTCCATCTGACCATCACCGACGATTTCCCGCTCGCACAAGCCTTTGTGATCATCGAGGCGATGCCGGTCGAACAACGGCCACTATCTTGAGGTTTTGGCGGCCCTGGAGACATTGCCCCGGGGCGAACGAGCCCTTATACCATCGCGACCTGCAATCGAGGACGACATGAGCGTGGCTGAAAAACAGAAAAAGTCCGGTGGGCTTGGCGAAACCGTAAGCGTTATCGTCCAGGCGCTGCTGCTGGCCCTGGTGATCCGCACCTTCCTGTTCCAGCCGTTTTCGATTCCGTCGGGCTCCATGCGCCCGACGCTGCTCGAGGGCGACTATCTGTTCGTCACCAAATGGGCATACGGCTATTCGCGTTTCTCGCTGCCGCTGGCGCCCAACCTGTTCTCGGGCCGCATCTTCGGCTCCGATCCCGAGCGTGGCGATGTCGTCGTCTTCAAGTTCCCGCCGAACCCTTCGCTCGACTACATCAAGCGCGTCGTCGGCCTGCCTGGTGATCGCATCCAGATGAAGGACGGCGTGCTCTACATCAATGATGTCGCCGTGCCCAAGGTGAAGGTCGGCCAGATCGACAATCCCGACATCACCGAGGAAAACCGCCCGGTCGACGTCTATCGCGAGACCCTGCCGAACGGCGTTTCCTACGACACGCTGGACCTGACGCCGAATTCGATCGGCGACAACACCCGCGAATTCGTCGTGCCCGAAGGCCATTACTTCATGATGGGCGACAATCGCGACAACTCGACCGACAGCCGCTTCAACGTCGGCTATGTGCCGGCCGAGAACCTTGTCGGCCGCGCCAACATCATTTTCTTCTCGATCGCCGGGGGCGCTAGCCCGCTGGAAATCTGGAAGTGGCCGTCGGAAATGCGCGGCTCGCGCCTGTTCAACTTCGTCAGATAGGACATGGCTGCAAAGCGGCTCACCGCCACAGAACTCGCCGATGCGCTGCAACTTCGCACCGGCCATGTCTTCCGCGACCACCAGCGCCTGCAGCGGGCGCTGACGCATGGCAGTGCGCGCAGTGTGCATGCCGGCGTCGACTACGAGCGCTTCGAATTCCTGGGCGACCGGGTGCTGGGGCTTGCCGTTGCCGACATGCTGCTGGCCGATTTTCCCGACGCGCCCGAGGGCGAGCTTTCGGTCCGGCTGAACGCGCTGGTCAACGCCGAGGCGCTGGCCCAGATCGCCGACGAGATCGGCCTTGCCGAACTCATCCGCGCCGGCTCGGAAGTGCGCAACCTTGCCGAGCGCAAGCGCGTCAACCTGCGCGCCGATGCGCTGGAATCGCTGATCGCCGTCATCTATCTCGACGGCGGGCTGGATGCGGCCAAGCGTTTCATCCACAAATACTGGGAGCCGAGGGCTAAGGCCGTGGACGCCGCGCGCCGCGACCCCAAGACCGAGCTTCAAGAATGGGCGCACCAGGCAGCCGGTGCCGTTCCCGCTTACAAGATCGACAGCCGCACCGGCCCCGACCATGATCCCGTCTTTTCGGTGAGCGTCAGGGTTGGAAATCTTACGCCCGCCACGGGCACCGGCCGCTCCAAGCGCGAAGCCGAGCAGAATGCGGCCTCCGCGTTGCTCGTGCGCGAGGGCGTCTGGAAAAACGAGGAGACCGCATCGTGACCGATGCCCCCGAAACCACCACACCCGAAACCGGCGCCACGCGTTCGGGCTTCGTTGCCCTTCTCGGCGCACCCAATGCCGGCAAGTCGACCCTGGTCAACCAGCTGGTCGGCGCGAAGGTGTCGATTGTCACCCACAAGGTGCAGACCACACGGGCTATCGTACGCGGCATCGCCACCCACGATAGCGCCCAGATCGTCTTCGTCGACACACCCGGCATCTTCAAGCCCAAGCGCCGGCTCGACACGGCGATGGTCACCACCGCTTGGGGCGGTGCCAAGGATGCCGACGTGATCCTGGTGTTGATCGACGCCGAGCGTGGCATCCGCGGTGACGCGGCTGCCATCCTTGAGCGTCTCAAGGACGTGCGCCAGCCCAAGATGCTGATCCTCAACAAGGTCGACAGGGTGAAGCCTGAAGCGCTTCTGGCTTTGACTTCGGCTGCCAATGAGCAGGTCGATTTCGAGCGCACCTTCATGGTCTCGGCGCTGACCGGCTCCGGTTGCAAGGACCTGCTCGACTTCCTGGCCAGGCGCCTGCCGCTGGGCCCCTGGTACTACCCCGAGGACCAGATTTCCGATCTGCCGATGCGCCAACTGGCAGCCGAAATCACCCGCGAGAAGCTGTATCTCAGGCTGCATCAGGAGCTGCCCTACTCGTCGCATGTCGAGACCGAGAAATGGGAAGAAAAGCCCGACGGCTCGGTGCGCATCGAGCAGGTCATCTATGTCGAGCGCGACAGCCAGAAGAAGATCGTTCTCGGCCACAAGGGTGAGACCATCCGCGCCATCGGCCAGGCGGCGCGCATGGAGATCGGTGGCATCCTCGAACAGAAGGTGCACCTGTTCCTGTTCGTCAAGGTGCGCGAGAACTGGGGCAACGACCCCGAGCGCTACCGCGAAATGGGACTCGACTTCCCGCACTGAAGAGGCTTCACAGCCACCTCTTGTCGGCGGCTACGCCAATGCGTATCGCAGGACGTGGTTCGGATAGGATTGGTCGCCGATCTGGAACTCGGTGTCGCCGACGTTAGCGAAGCCTTTTCTCAGGTAGAAGTCGGTTGCCGTGGTGTTTTCGGCGTTGACCGCGAGCCAAACATCCGGCCGGTCAGTGGACGTGCACCACTGCAGCGCCGCCGCGAGAAGCCGGCCGCCGGCGCCCGACCCCTGGTGGCGGGGCTGGACATAGAGCTTGACGATTTCCAGGTCGGAGCAGCCTTTGACCGGCGCCGGCGATCCCAGCGCCATGTGAACGAACCCGTCTATTCCGATGCCGTTCTCCGACACCAGGATGAAGTTGTCGGTCTTCGACAAGATGGCTTCGAAATTGGTGGTCGTGAAATGGCTGAGGGCATAGTCGGCGAAGAACGCGTTCACGCCATTGCGAATATAGGTGTTGAGCCAGACTTCGATGCCGATGGCAGCCAGGCTGGATGCGTCCTCTATTCTGGCATGTTTGATCATCGATGCTTCGCCTTGTTCTGCCGCCGCTTATTCGCACGAAGAAATGGATGGCGACAACCCGAGACAAGGACTTGGCGCGGTCCCGGTATTGTCCGTGTTGCCGGAAGGGGCGGCGAGGAATATCCTGTCCCACGCATAGCCTGAACTACGGACACAAGGGGACGCTCTCTTGAAGGCTGTCGTTCATTCCGACCATGCCATCGAGCAATGGCGCGAAGGCGTCAGCACGCGGATGCTGGTGTCGGCGCAGGCCGGGGCCGATCAACTCTGCATCTTCGAACAATGGGTGGCGCCGGGAGCCGGCGCGCCGACGCATCATCATTCTGTCGAGGAGGTGCTGATGGTCATTGTTGGCGACGCAGAACTGTGGCTGGACGGCACGTCGCTCCGCATGGCAGCGGGGCAGTCTTTTGTCGTGCCTGCGCGCCAAAGGCATGGCTTCCGCAACGTCGGCACGGGCCAGTTGCACATGCATGCGGTGCTTGTGTCGCCCGAATTCGAGGCGACGCTGGAGAGTACGGGCGAAACGATACGGCGATGGGGGCGGCAATGAACGCAGCCGGCAGGCTGGCGAGCCTCCAGACGCCGAGCCTCGTTCTCGACGAGACGATCATGCTCCGCAACATCGCCCGCCTTGACGACAAGCTGGCGCGGCTCGGCGTCGCCGGACGCCCGCATCTCAAGACAGTGAAGTCGGTCGACGCCGCCCGGCGCGTGATGCGCAAGGCGAAGGCTGCCACCGTCTCGACGCTGCGGGAAGCGGAAGTGTTCTTCGACGCGGGCATCAAGGACATTCTCTATTGCGTCGGGATAACACCGCAGAAGCTGCCGCGCGTTCTGGCGCTGCATGCCAGGGGCTGCGAGGCGATCGTGATCCTCGATTCGCTTGCGCAGGCGCACGCCGTTGCCGAGGCTTCGCGCGCCGCCGACCACGCGATCCCGGTGCTGATCGAGATCGACTGCGACGGCCACCGCTCCGGGTTGAACCCCGATGACCCGGCGCTGGTGGAGATCGGCCGGGTGCTTGCCCGGGGTGGCGCGGAACTGCGCGGCGTGATCACCCATGCCGGTGAAAGCTATGGCGCGCACAGCGAGGCCGAGCTGGTCGACTTTGCCGAGCGCGAGCGCGATGCGGTGCTGGCCGCCGCGCGCGCCCTTAAGGACGTCGGCCTGCCTTGCCCGGTGCGCAGCGTCGGCTCGACGCCGACAGCACATTTCGCCCGCGACCTGAGCGGCGTGACGGAGGTGAGGGCAGGTGTTTATGTGCTGTTCGACCTCGTCCAGGCCGGCATCGGCGTTTGTCGGCTCGAGGATATCGCCGTGTCGGTGCTGACAACCGTGATCGGCCATCAGAGGGAACGCGGCTGGATCATGATCGATGCCGGCTGGATGGCGCTGTCGCGCGATCGCGGCACGGCGAGCCAGCAGGTCGACCAGGGGTATGGCGTGGTCTGCGATATCGAGGGCAGGGCGCTCGGCGGGCTGATCGTCACCGGCACCAACCAGGAGCATGGCATCGTGACCCTCAGGCCCGGAGCGTCGGGCGCGGTGCCGGATATCCCTGTTGGAACGATGCTGCGCATCCTGCCCAACCACGCCTGCGCGACGGCCGCCCAGTTTGACGGCTTCGAGGTGCTGACGGCGGATGGCGGGCTGGCGCATTGGCCGCGCTTTCGCGGTTGGTGAGGCCCCGTCGCTGTTGCGGTTTGGCCGAGGCGCTTTCTACAGTACCTGCAGCCCGAGATTGCGCAGAAGATCGGTGGCCTGGCCTTTCGAGATCACCGCCCCCTTCAGGAAGGCAGCCTCGTTGAGCTTCAGCGGGCCGAGATCACAGCCGCGCAGGTCCGCCTTCTGGAAGTTGCAGAGCCGCAGGGCCGTGCCACGCAGGCTGCAGCCGTCGAAGACCGCCTCGCGGAAATCGCAGTCCCTGAGATCGGCATCGCCGAAATCGATGTTTTCGAGCGTCTTCCGGCGAAACGAAACGCCTGAGAGGAAGATGCTGACAAGCAGGCACGCCTGAAATTCGATGCCGTTCATCGAGCAGTCGGCGAAGGTTGCGCCAGTGAGCTTGCTCTGGCTGAAGCGTGCAGCGTTCAGCCGCGAACGGGTCCAGTCGGTATTGGCGAGGTCGCAGCCGTGAAACTGGGCGTCGACCGCATCGATGGCTGTGAGCCGCGCGCCGGCCATGCGGCAGTTGAGCCAACGGGTGTCCGTGAGTGTTGCCGCCGACAGGTCGGCGCCGGTCAGATTGCAGTCGGCGAGCTCGCAGCCGTTGAGATCGAGCCGCGCAAGATCGTTGCCTGCCAGTTGCAGGCCTTTGAACGAGCGCTGCCCAAGGGCGAGTTGGTCGGCGAATGAGGTGGGGTGTGGTTCGTTCATGAGGCTGTAGGTGGCAAAGGCTCAGGCGATGGCGGCAAAGGTTGGCGTCTCGGCAAGTACCTGCTCCATGATGGACACCATGGCGCCGCGCGCTTCACGGTTGGTGGTGAAACCTGAAATGGCGATGCCCGAGGCTGGCGAATAGTAGGCCGCCGTTCCCCAGAAGCCGAGATGCGAATGGCAATCGGCCTCGCCGACGCGGCTGACGGCGATGCCGAGGCGGTAGGTCTCGGTCCCTTCGTGGGGGCCGGTCGAGAGCATCTGGCGAAGCGTTGCCGGACTGTCGAAAACCCGGCCTTCGAACAGGGCGGCGAAGACTGTGGCAAGGTCACGCGCCGACATGACCAGCCCGCCACCGCCATAGGGTCCATCGACGCGCTGACGTCGGTTGCGTCGATCTCACCGAGAAACTGGTGCGCTCGGGGCTCGATTTCTTCCGGCTGGGGTTCCGCGATCTCCCACCAGGTCGAAGTGAGGCCGAGCCAGTCGAATGACATCTGGCGCCGAACCGTGGCTGCCAGCGTCTCGCCCGAGATACGCTCGATGATGTCGCCCAGCAGGATGTAGCCGGTATCGGAATAGCGGAAGCGGCGGCCGGCCTCGCTCAAGGGTGGCGAATATTGGACCGCGAGGCGGACTTGCTCCTCGCGCGTCCAGAAACGCGCCGGCTCGCGAAGGACGGTCTCGAAATAGCGAGGGTCGTCGGCATGGTCGTTCAGCCCGGCGCTGTGGTTCAGAAGCTGGCGGACCGAAATCTTGCCCGTTCGGTATCCCGCGCCCGAGAGAAGCTCGTTCAATAGGGGCGTGAGCAACGGAGCGATGGGGCCGTCGAGGTCGACGAGGCCTTGTTCCCACAGGCGCAGGACCGTGGCGGCGACGAAGGTCTTGGTGTTGCTCGCCACCCGCAGCGGCGTGTCCACCGTAAGCGGCCTGCCGGCAACGCTGTCGGCCATACCTGACGAAATGCCCCAGGGTTGCTTGAGCCCCTTGCCGGTAGCGTAGAGAGCCATGGCAGCCGGTTGTCGGCCCAGCATTGCGGCAAGATCGTCGCGGTTCATGCAATTCCCCTCGGCATCGCTGCCAGCATGGTGATTCCCGGCGGACACTCTGGCGCCTTGCAGCCGGCGAGCGATAGCGCCAGCTTGCCTGGGCGCATGGCCAGATGCCCAGATTCAGCGTAGCCGGCTGTTTTCGTTGCCGAACCGGCCGAGACCGAGGTTGCCGAAGCAACAAAACTGTTTGACTCTATCCCCTCCAGGGGGATAGCAATCATGCATGTCCGATCACACGCATACCCACGCTACCCATCCTGAGACGCTCAAGCGGCTGAAGCGGGCCGAGGGGCATCTGCGCGGCGTCATCGCCATGATCGAGGCCGGGCGGCCTTGTCTGGATGTCGCCCAGCAGTTGCATGCCGTCGAAAAGGCGGTCGGCCAGGCCAAGCGCACGCTGATCCAGGATCATCTCGACCATTGCCTCGAGGAGGCGGTCGGACCGCTGCCGCGCGAGCAGCGGCAGTCGATCGACGAGTTCAAGGAAATCACCAAGTACCTCTGAGCATGGCCCCGGCTTCCGCCGAGTTGCCTTGCCAGACGCCGAAAGCCGCCTGTAATGCTGCAGATCCTGTCCAACCGCACCTATCGCCATCTTTTCGCCGCCCAGTTGATCGCGCTGGTCGGCACTGGCCTCGCCACGGTGGCGCTGGGGCTTTTGGCCTACGATCTGGCCGGGCCCGATGCTGGCGTCGTGCTTGGCACGGCGCTTGCGATCAAGATGACCGCCTTCGTCGTTATCGCGCCGGTTGCCGCCGCACTTGCCGAGAGGCTGCCGCGGCGCTTGATGCTGGTCTGCCTCGACCTCGTTCGGGCGGGCGTGGTGCTGATTTTGCCGTTCGTATCGGAGGTGTGGCAGGTCTATGTGCTGATCTTCGTGCTGCAATCGGCGTCTGCCGGCTTCACGCCGGCGTTCCAGGCGACCATTCCCGACGTGCTGCCCGACGAGAAGGACTATACGCGCGCGCTGTCGCTGACGCGGCTCGCCTATGATCTCGAAAGCCTTGTCAGCCCGATCCTGGCGGCGGCACTGCTGACGGTGGTGAGCTTCCATAGCCTGTTTGCCGGCACGGTGGTGGGCTTCCTCGCATCCGCGGCACTTGTTGTTTCAGTGAAGTTGCCGAGCAGGCTGGCATCAGGGCAGGGCGGCATCTACGAGCGGACGACGCGCGGGCTGCGCATCTATCTGGCGACACCGCGTCTGCGGGGGCTTCTGGCCGTCGGCATGGCGGTGGCCGCCTCGGGTGCGATGGTGATCGTCAACACCGTCGTCATTGTCCAGGGCGAGTTCGGCCTCGACCAGCAGGCGACCGCCATGGCGCTCGCGGCCTATGGCGGCGGCTCGATGGTGGCGGCACTGATGCTGCCGAGGTTTCTCGACCGCATTTCCGACCGCACGATCATGCTGGCGGGCATCGCACTGGTCGCGGCAGGGCTGCTGTGTGGCACGCTGGTCCGCGGCTATGACGGGCTGCTGCCGCTGTGGTTCGCGCTCGGGCTCGGCTATTCGCTGGCCCAGACGCCGGGTGGCCGCCTGATCCGGCGCTCGTCGCGGGCGGAGGATCGGCCCGCCTTGTTTGCTGCGCAGTTCGCGCTGTCCCATGCCTGCTGGCTGATCACATATCCCCTGGCCGGTTGGCTGGGTGCGACCGTCGGCCTGACAGCCGCCTTTGCCGTCATGGCCACGGTTGCGGCAGCTTCCACTGTTGCGGCGCTGGTCGTCTGGCCTGTCGCCGATCCCGACGTCCTGGGCCATCATCACCACGATCTGGCCGACGACGATCCGCATTGGGTCGAAGGCGGGCATCGCCATGGCCACGGCCATGCCCATAGCTTCGTCATCGATCCGCTGCACCGCCACTGGCCGCGCGAGGTGGAGGCAGGCTGAGGCTGGCTTAGCGCTTCATTCCATCGACGGCGAACTGCCGAGCGATAGTGCCAGCTTGCGCAGAAGCCCCGCCAATTGCGCCTGCTCGTCCCAGGTCAGGCCCTCCAGCATCAGCGTCTCGACCGCCATGTCGGCCTCGAAGGCCTCGCGGGCGCGGGCGAGGCCTTCTTCCGTTAGTTCTACGGGCAGGCTGCGGCCGTCGCCCTCCGAACTGACCTGCCTGACGAGGCCTGCCTTGAGCAGCTTGACGATGCGGTTGGTGGCGCCTCCCGACGAGATCATCATGGATTTGTAGAGCTCGGTCGGGCGCAGCCGATAGGGCGGGCCCGAGCGCAGCAGTGTGAACACGACGTCCGCCTCGCCGGTGTCGAGCCCGTAGGAGGCGAAGACCGCTTCGATCTTGGGCCGGGCGGCAAGCGTGATCCAGCGGGCACGGCCGAGGATCGCCATGCCGCGCGTGTCGAGATGGGGCAGCTCCCTTGCCCACTGCGCCCGGCGCGCGTCGATGCCGTCCAGCAGGCCGTCGCCAGCCAGCTCCCCGATATTTTCGTCGAGATGTCTTGACACTAAGATAATTCCATCATTTATCTTAATCGTAAGATATCTGGAGGTTGACCATGACGCAACAGGAAGTTCTTCGGCTGCCGGTGGCATATGCGGCGCGCTCGCCGCTGGTTCTTTTGGCGTTGTGCGGCCTCGTCTTCGCCACCCGCATCATGATTTCGAAGGCGGCGCTGAATGCCGGCATGCAGCCGTTCCAGCTGGCGCTGGTCGCCAATGTCGGCGCCGGCCTGATCCTTCTGCCGCTGTTGGCGGCTTCAGGGCAGGGCATCCCGCACCAGTGCAGCCACCTTGTGCTCTATCTGGTGCTCGGCATCATCAGCTTCACCATCCCGACCGTGCTCGGCTACTACATCGTCGACCGCGTCGGGCCGGCCTACACCTCGACCGTCTATTCACTGTCGCCTCTGCTGACGATGAGCTTCGCCGCCGGGCTCGGCATCGAGCGCATGTATCTAAGGCGTTTCGCCGGCATCCTCATAGGTTTGGCGGGCATGGCTGCACTGGTGCAGCAGCAGATGGCCGAGATCGACTTTTCGCAGACCGTCTGGGTGCTGCTCGGCATCATCATCCCGGCCTGCGCCGCCGCCGGCAACATCATCCGCTCGGCCTATTGGCCCAAGGGTTCGTCGGCGCTCGCCTTCTCTTGCGGTATCCTGCTGAGTTCCAGCCTGATGGTTGCGCTGGTGGCGCCGTTTTTCGAAGCGCCGTCGAGCTGGGTCTTCCTTGACCGCGACATCCTGTTCTGGATCGGCTGCATGGTCGCCACCTCGGCCTCGTCTTACCTGCTCAATTTCCGTCTGCAGGAAATCGGCGGGCCGGTGTTCTTCAGCCAGCTCGGCTACTGGGGCACGGGCTTCGGCGTAGTGCTGGCGGCCTTCCTGTTCAACGACGTGCTGACCATCCTGTCGATCGTGGGACTGGCGGCGATCATCGCCGGCGGGGTGCTGGCCAACCGCCGGCGCGCCTGATCAATTCAAGCTTCAACGAGGAGAAAAAGAATGTCTTTCCAGGCCTATCTCGACACCATCAAGACCAAGACCGGCAAGGGACCGGAGGAACTGCTGGCACTCGCCGACGCCAAGGGCTTTTCCGACGGCGGCAAGCTCAAGCCCACGGTCAAGGCCGGACAGATCGTCGAATGGCTGCGTGACGAGTTCAGCCTCGGCCATGGCAATTCCATGGCTGTCTATGCGCTGCTGAGCGGCAAGAGAAAGCCCGGCGACAAGTAACGCCCGGGCCGGGCTCGCGGTCTTGAAACCGCGGCCCGCTCCGCCATCTTACCTCGTGAAACGCGCAACATCTCGAACGAGGAAGCGCCAGGCGGCAGGCCGGCTGGCCACCAAAAATCCCGAAGGCCAGTTGACCCCGCCGTCCGCGCCAAGGTTTCGGGCAGCGTTACCTTTGAAAGCGTCTTCCTCGTCAGCCAGACGAAGGGAGATACGAAATGGCCAAGGTCGTTTGCGTCCTTTACGACGATCCGGTGGATGGCTACCCCAAGCACTATGCGCGGGACGGCCTGCCGAAACTTGAGCGCTATCCCGGTGGCCAGACATTGCCCACACCTGATGCCATCGACTTCGAGCCGGGCGTGCTGCTCGGCAGCGTGTCGGGCGAACTCGGCCTGCGAAGCTTTGTCGAAGGCGCTGGGCACAGATTGGTCGTAACCTCCGACAAGGACGGCCTCGACAGCGTGTTCGAGCGCGAGCTCGTCGACGCCGAGATCGTCATTTCGCAGCCGTTCTGGCCGGCCTACCTGACCGCGCAGCGGATCGCCAAGGCTTCCAGCCTGAAGCTCGCCATCACCGCTGGCATCGGCTCCGACCATGTCGACCTGCAGGCGGCGATGGAGCACGGCATCACGGTGGCCGAGGTCACCTACTGCAACTCGATCAGCGTATCCGAGCACGTGGTGATGATGATCCTGGGCCTCGTGCGCAATTACATCCCGTCCTATCAGTGGGTTGTTGACGGGGGCTGGAACATCGCCGACTGCGTTGCCCGGTCCTATGATGTCGAGGGCATGCAGGTGGGGACGGTGGGTGCCGGCCGGATCGGCAGTGCCGTGCTGCGGCGACTCAAGCCATTCGACGTCAGGCTGCACTACACCGACCGCCACCGGCTGCCCGAGGCCGTCGAAAAGGAACTCGGCTTGACCTTCCACAAGACGGCGGCCGACATGGTGCCGGTCTGCGATGTCGTCACCATCAACGCGCCGCTGCACCCCGAAACCGAGAACCTGTTCGATGCGGCGTTGATCGCCAGGATGAAGCGCGGCGCCTATCTGGTGAACACGGCGCGCGGCAAGATCTGCAACCGCGACGCTGTCGCGGCAGCACTCGAGAGCGGCCAGCTGGCAGGGTATGCCGGCGACGTCTGGTTTCCGCAGCCCGCGCCCAGGGACCATCCGTGGCGGACGATGCCGCATCACGGCATGACGCCGCATATTTCGGGATCGTCGCTGTCGGCCCAGGCACGCTATGCCGCCGGCACCCGCGAAATCCTCGAGTGCTGGTTTGCCGGCCGGCCGATCCGCGAGGAATATCTGATCGTCGACGGTGGCAAGCTCGCCGGCGCGGGGGCGCATTCCTACAGCGCGGGCGATGCCACGCGCGGATCGGAGGAGGCGGCCCGCTTCAAGCAGTGACTGAAGCGCGCTTACAGGAGCGAATGCAGCGGGCGAAGCGTCGAGCGTGAGAGCTAGAGTTGGTTCGCCATCGATTCTGCCGCAGTGACGTTGGCTCGGAATCGTGCCATTCCGCTGGCATGAAGGGGATGCGGCTCCTATTGCGGGACAGGCTGTCGGCTGGCGCCATCGCCGGCATCATCGCCTTCATGCTGTTGTTCCAGGCGCTGCTCTCGGGCTTTGCATCAGGCGCCATGGCAGCCTCCGCCGCCGATCCGCTCGGCGTCATCTGCACCATGGAGGGCATGGGCCCGGCTGGCGGCGATCAGCCCGCCCGCAGCCCTGCCGAATGCCCCTGCGGCACGCTTTGCCAGCTTGCCGTCGCGGCTACGCCCGGCCTGCCGGGCGAGCAGCTTGCCTTCATTCTTGAGCGGCCCGAGGCTGATGGCACAGTCGTTGCCGAGCAACGGCAGCCTGCACCTCAAGGCCAACGCGGTCTCATCGCCGAGGCGAGGGCGCCTCCGCTTTTCTCCGTCTGACGTCGAAATCTGCAGGCCATCCGGCTCGCGCTTCCACTGATATGGAGACAACAATGTCCGATACGACCCTCGGACGGGAGAATGCCGTCGTGCGCTCCGCGTCCAACCTCTACCGAGCCGTCTGGCGCTGGCATTTCTATGCCGGGCTGATGGTGCTGCCCTTCATGATCACACTCGCCGTGTCAGGCGCGCTCTATCTGTTCAAGGACGAGATCGACAATTTTGTCTATTCCGACCTCAAGCGCGTCGCAATCGAGCAGAGCAAGGTGTCGCCGGAAGCCATGGTGGATGCGGCCTTGGCCAATTATCCCGGCGCGGCGGTGAAGTACCTCGACCCGGCAACGCCCGAGAGCTCAGCCGAGATCACCTTGACGACGCCTGATTTCGGCAAGCTGGCCGTCTTTGTAAATCCTTACAGCGGCTCTGTGCTGGGCGCCTTGCCCGACCGCGGCACCATCATGTGGACGATCCGTTACCTGCACAGCCTGAAATATTTCGGCGACGGCGCGCGGCTTCTGATCGAGCTTGCCGGCGGCTGGTCGATCCTGTTGGTCGGCACCGGCATCTATCTGTGGTGGCCGCGCGGCAAGAAGGGCGGCGTCGTCAGCGTGCGCGGCAAGCCGAAAAACCGCATGTTCTGGCGCGACCTGCATGCGGTGACCGGCCTGTTCGTCGGCTTTTTCATCGTCTTCCTGGCCATCACCGGCATGCCCTGGTCGGGCGTCTGGGGCGAGAAGGTCAACGAATGGGCCAATGGCAGCAATTTCGGCTATCCCTCTGGCGTGCGCGTCGACGTGCCGATGTCGGGCGAGCATCTCGACCATGTCTCGAAAACGTCGTGGTCGCTGGAGCAGGCGAAGCTGCCGGAATCGTCCGAAGCCGCGGGCACGCCGATCGGGCTGAACAAGGCGGTCGAGACTTTTGATCGGGTGGGTCTGCATCGCGGTTATGCGGTTGCAATCCCGAGCAAGCCGACGGGCGTCTACACCGGCTCGGTTTATCCTGATGACGCAAGCCAGCAACGAGTGATCCATCTCGACCAGTACAGCGGCGAGCCGCTGATCGACATGGGTTTCGCCGACTACGGCCTGGGCGGCAAATGGATGGAGTGGGGCATATCGGTGCATATGGGCCAGGAGTTCGGGCTGGCCAACCAGCTGGTGCTGCTGGCCGCCTGCCTCGGCATCGTGCTGCTTGCCGTGTCAGCCGGGGTGATGTGGTGGAAGCGACGTCCGGTCGGTTCACTCGGCGTGCCGCCGCTGCCCGAGGACCCAAGGGTGTTTCGCGGGCTGATCGCCATCCTCGCTACAGGCGGCATCGCCTTTCCGCTCGTCGGCCTGTCGCTGCTGGTGATGCTGGCGCTCGACTGGGCCGGTACGCGGATGCTGCGCCCACGCTACGCCTGACGCGATGCGGCCGCCGCTCTTGGGTGGCGGCCGCCTTGGCGCATGGGGCACGTCGGGCTAAGCTCTGATGCCGGGACAGCAAGCGAGGACGAACATGCCGAGAGCACTTCTGGTCGCACTGCTTACGCTCGGTGTTGCAACGCCCGCCATGGCGACCTCGGGACCTGGCTGCCTGGTGGTCGTCAACGTCGCCAGGAACGACGCGCTCAACATGCGCGCCGGACCTTCAGCCAATGCCCGCATCGTCGACGTGCTGGTGCCGCAGCGCCACGGCATCATCCATCTCGACGCCGCCTGCCGGCCGACGACCCAGCCATGGGCAAGCCGCTGGTGCCCGGTCACCCATTATGACGGCGACCGCACCACCAAGGGCTGGGTCAAGGCGCGCTTCGTCCGCGACAGCGAGTGCCCGTAACCGGCCCCAGCAGGGGGCGAGACAAAACTGGACCAACCGGCTTTGCTTGACCCGTGGCCTGCCATGGGGCACTGACGCCGTCCCGAAAAAAGCCCTCAATCGACAGACTGGCAGGACAATGACCACCGGCAAGCATGGCGGCCATGCAGGCATAGCCTTCGCTCTCATCGTGACAAGCACCGTGCTCGGCATCGCCGGCACCGACCTCGTGCTGCCGGCCGTACCCAGCCTGCCCGAGGTGCTGGGCGGCAGCTACGCCCAGGCGCAATTCGTTTTGGCAGCATTCGTCACCGGATCGGCAGCCGGACTGCTCACTTTCGGCACATTGGGTGCGCATTTCGACCAGCGTCGGCTGCTGGTCGCTTCGCTCGTCGCCTACGGACTGATCTCGGCAGTCGCCGGCATGAGCACGTCGCTCGACATGCTGATCGGTCTGCGCTTCCTGCAGGGCGCGGCGGGTTCGGCGGCGGCGGTATTTGCCCCCGGCATGATCCGCGCACTGTTCGGCGATGAGCGTGCAGTGGGCAAGCTTGGCCTGCTCGGTTCGATCGAGTCGCTGACGCCGGCACTCGCACCCGTCGTGGGCGTGTGGCTTCTGTCGCTTGCCGGCTGGACCGTCTCGTTCGACGTGATCGCCGCGCTGGCGCTGCTGCTGGCAGGTGCGGTTGCGGCATTGAGCCGCCATTTGCCGGCGCTGACCACGGGCAAGGGCGCGGGCGGTTACGCCCATCTGCTGCGCGACGCGACCCTCCTGCGCTACGCGGTAAGCCATGCCTTCACGCTCGGCGCACTGCTGGTGATCGTCTTTGCAGCGCCGACCGTGTTCGTGGCGGCACTCGGCGCCGGGCTCAAGGATTTCATCATCATGCAGATGACCGGCATCGCGACCTTCATCGTTGCCGCCAACTGGACCGGGCGGCTGACCGGCCGCTTCGGCGCCGAGCGTATGATCTGGTTCGGAACCGCTCTGTCTGCCCTCGGCGGCGTGGCGATGCTGGCATACGCGCTGATCGGCGGAGCCAACACACTTGTCGTGACCGCCCTGTTCGTGCCGTTCAATTTCGGCCTCGGTTTTCGTGGGCCGCCCGGCTTCCACCGCGCGGTGGTGGCCTCGCAGGGCGACGATGCCCGAGGTGCTGCTCTGGTCGTCGTGGCCATCCTCGGCACCACGGCGGTGGGCACGGCCATGGTCGCGCCCTTCATCACGCTCGGCCTGTTGCCGCTCGCCATCGTGGCTGCGGCGCTGGTGCTGGTGGCGCTGCTGCTGCTCGCCGTGATCCCGCCTCTGAAGGACAGGTGAAGGCGCCTCGGCTTGCCCGGCGATGCCGCCAATGTCCTTGATTTCGCCGCGTAATCGGCTGATGGTCCGGCCATGGAATGGCGCGACGAAGGAATCATCCTCGGCACCCGCAAGCATGGTGAAACCTCTGCCGTGCTCGAGGTGATGACGCGGACCCATGGCCGCCATCTCGGGCTGGTGCGCGGCGGCCGCTCGCGCAAGCAGCAACCGCTGCTGCAGCCCGGCAATCGCGTCGAGTTGACCTGGCGCGCGCGGCTCGACGAGCATCTCGGCACCTTCCAGGCCGAGCCGATCGAGCTTAACGCAGCCCGCCTGATCGACAGCGCCGTCGCCGTCTACGCGCTTCAGACTCTCGCAGCCCATCTCAGGCTGTTGCCCGAGCGTGATCCGCATGGCGGCCTCTACGAGACGCTGGGCATCGTCATCGACAATCTCGGCGATGCCGACTGCGTCGGCGAACTGGTGGTGCGCTTCGAACTGCTGGTGTTGGAGGAACTGGGCTTCGGCCTCGATCTCAGCGAGTGTGCCGCCACCGGCAGCCGCGAGGAGCTGGCCTATGTGTCGCCCAAGTCCGGCCGGGCGGTGTCGCGCATTGCGGGCGAGCCTTGGCGCGACAAGCTGTTCCTGCTGCCTGTCTTCCTGCAGCAGGGCGCGCGGCAGGGCGCAGACCTTGCAGCCATCGAGGATGCCTTCCGGCTGTCGAGCTTCTTCTTTTCCCGTCACGTCTATGAGCCGCGCGGCATTGAGCCGCCGGAGGCGCGCGGCGGGTTGATTGCGGCGCTGCGCAAATATTACGCCGCCCGCGCAATTTCGCATGGAGATACCGCCGCATGAGCGAGTTCGAGCTGTTTCCGGGCCATGTCGCGAAACTCGGCCTGGGCACGATCCCGCACGACGACGTGCATCTCTATTCGGGCCAGGAACTGCTGCAGCGCGTCGCCGACGGGCTCTATCCGGCGCCGCCGATTGCCGGTTTGATGAACATCGTTCTGACCGAGGTGGAGGAGGGGCGTGTCGTCTTCCGCGGACTGCCGAGTGAGCGCCATCTCAACCCGCTCGGCACGGTGCATGGCGGCTGGGCAGCGACCATTCTCGATTCCGCGCTCGGCTGCGCCGTGCACAGTACGCTCGCCAAGGGCGAGGCCTATACGACGGTCGAATTCAAGGTGAACCTGACGCGGCCGATCACGCCGAAGACCGGCGAGGTGATCTGCGAGAGCAAGGTAATCCACAAGGGGCGGACGCTCGCCGTCTCCGAGGCCAGCCTCAAAGACGCCAACGGCAAGCTGCTCGCCTTCGGAACCGAAACATGCTCGATCTTTCCCGTCGCCAATCTGGCGGCGCGCTGAGCGGCCAAGTCTGAGGGGGAGTGGCCATGTTCGAAAGTTTTCTCGGCGTCATCGCTGTCGTCGCACTGTTCGTCTTCGTCTCGAAGCAGCAGACGCGTCTCAACCTGCTCGAGCGGGAACTGGCGGCGCTGCGCGGCCTGGTGCTGTCGGGCGCGGCGCCGGCGGCCAAACCTGTCGCCAAAGCCGCCGAGGCGGTGATTTCAGATAGCATCAGCGAACCGGTTGCGCCGGAGGCATTGCCAACCGAGGCAGCCGCGGAAACGCCCGCGGCCATGCCTGCGACCGAGATGGCCGCAGCGGAGGCAACGCCCGGGAAGACGGAAGAACTGCCGATTGCAGCCGCTGTTGCTGCGGAAGCCGAGGTGGCCGGCCCGTGGGGCGGGAAGCCTGCTTCTGGCGAGGCTGCACCTGCTGCACCGCCGGCGCGGCAAAAAGCCGACATCGAAACAGCGCTTGGCACCCGCTGGGCGGTGTGGGTCGGCGGCTTGGCGCTGGCCTTTGGCGCCGTCTTCCTGATCCGCTATTCCATTGAATCCGGCCTGTTCGGACCCGGCGCGCGGCTGTCGATGGCAGCACTCCTCGGCCTGGCCCTTGTCGGCGGCGGCGAGTTCATTCGCCGCACGGGCTATCGCGTGCCGATCGAGGGCGGTGCAAATGCCTACATCCCCGCTGTGCTGACGGCCACGGGTGCATTCGCCCTGTTCGGTACGATCTACGCAGCGCATGCCATCTATGGCTTCATCGGCGCCGGGCCGGCCTTCGTGCTGCTCGGCATCATCGGCGTGGCGACGATTGCCGCAGCCCTCGCTCATGGCCAGGCTCTCGCGGGTCTCGGCCTTGTCGGCGCGATGGTGACGCCGGCGCTGATCTCGTCGACGGCGCCGAACATCTGGGCGCTGTTCGGCTACCTCGCCATCGTGCTTGTGGCCACCGCAGCGATTGCCCGGATCCGCCGCTGGACGCTGCTGATCGGCGCTGCCTTCGTCGGTACCGGCCTGTGGACGTTGCTTTACATGGCGGATGCGCCGCTGGCCAACTTCTCGGTTATCCTGTTCATCAGCGTGGTCACGCTGGCTGTGCTTGCCTTCCTGTGGCTTGGTCGCATCAGCGAAGAGGCGGCTGATACCCTCGACTGGCCGTCCATCGTGCCGGCCTTCTTCATCGCGGTGACAGCGCTGGTCCTGTTCCTCCATCCGGCCTATGCCGTGATCGGCGGTCCGCTGCGGGGTGCTGTTCTGCTGCTCGGCATGCTGGCCGTGGCGCTCTACCGGCCGGCAGCTCTTGCCATGTTGTTCGCCGCCGGCATCGCCACCGTGCTCGTCTACCTGCGCAACATCTTCGGAGGCACGGTTGAGCTCGACCTGCCCATCGGCGCCCTGACCGTCGAGGGGCTGCCGATCGAGATTGCAGGTGCGACGCTGACCCGCATCGGCTGGGTGCTCGGCCTGGTGTTTGCCGGCGCCGGCTTCTGGAACGCGCGGCGCCTGGTCGCCGTCGGGCCTTGGCGTTCCGCCGCTTGGGCCGGGTGGGCGGTAACCGTGCCGCTGGTGGTGCTGTTTTCGCTCTGGCTGGCCTATGGCAACCCCGACCGCGACCTGCTGCGGGCGCTTCTGGCAGCCGTTCTGACGCTGGCCTTCATTGCCGCCGGCGAATGGATCGCGCGCGCCGAGGAGCCGTCATTCGCAGGCGGACATGCGGTGTCCTTTGCCCTTGGCGGGGCGGGCGCGGCCTTGCTGCTTGCGCTGCATATGGGTTTCGGCTCGGGCTGGACCACGGTCCTGCTCGGCGCCTCGGCCGCCTTGCCGGCGCTGGCGACGCGGCTGCGGCGCTATCGGGTGCTCGGCTGGCTGAGCGTGGCGGCCGCCATTGCCGTGCTTGCTCGCATCGCCTTCGACCCGACCATCGTCGGCGCCGATGTGCTTGGCCGTACGCCTGTCTTCAACTGGCTGCTGCCGGGCTATGGCATCCCGGCGCTTGCCTTCGCCTTCGCCGCCTGGCAGCTCCGGCGCACGACCGACGGCCGGCCCCGTCTGGTGATGCAGGCAGTCGCCGCGTTGTTCTCGCTGCTCGCGGTCGCGATGCTTGTCCGCCACGCCATGAATGGCGGCATCATCAACTCGGAAGCCCCGACGCTGGCCGAACAGGCGATCTACACGTTGATCTCCCTTGGTGGCGCCGGCATCCTTGTGGCGCTCGACATGCGCTCGCCGAGCCCGGTGCTGCGCCAGGGGTCGCTCGCCATCGGCGTGCTGTCGGTGCTGTTTGTCGTCGCCCAGCACTTTGCGGTGCTGAATCCGCTGTTCACCGACGAAGGCACGGGCAGGATCCCGTTCTTCAACCTGCTGTTCCTGGCCTATCTGCTGCCGGCGATCGCTGCCGGTGGGCTCGCGCTCTACGCCCGCGGCAAGCGGCCGAAATGGTATTCGGCGATGCTGGCGCTGGTCGCGGCACTTCTGCTCTTTGCCTATGCCACGCTGTCGCTGCGCCGGCTGTTCCAGGGCGAGCATATCGGCCTGTGGGCGGGGTTGGGGCAGGTGGAGACCTACTCCTACTCGGCGCTGTGGCTGGCCATGGGCGTTGGCCTGCTGGTCGCCGGTGTGAGGCTAGGCTCGCAGGTGTTGCGTATCGCCTCCGCAGCCCTGATCTGTGTCGCGGTCGCCAAGGTGTTCCTGTTCGACATGTCGGAACTGGAGGGCGTGCTGAGGGCCTTGTCCTTCATCGGCCTCGGTGCAGTGCTGATTGGTATCGGCCTGTTCTACCAGCGCCTGCTGACGCGTGCTTCACGCGACGAGGGGTAAGGAAAGCTTAACGAAGATTGCCGGAAAGTTACCGATAAATAATTGATTTTATTATATTCCGTGCAATGTTGGCGCAATCCGCCCAGGGCATTTTCCGCTCGCACCCAACGATAGGGTGCACGGGAATTGGCCGGCGGGTTTCTCCCCCGTTGCCGTCGTGCCGGTGCCCGTCAACGGCTGCGAAGCATCTGCTTCGCAGCCTCTGTCAAATCTCGGAGCACCAAGAAAATGACCAAGCGAAATCTGTATCTCGTCCTGTTCGCTGGCCTCGCCCCCTTTGCCATGCCCGTGGTGGCCAATGCGGCCGACGTGGCCTCGGACTATTATTCCCAGCAGCAGACCAGCAGCGTTTACAACTGGTCGGGCATCTACGCCGGCGTCAATGGCGGCGTCGCGTCTGATGGATTCCCGAACCCGTTCTCCAGCAAGTCCGGCTGGCAGTTCGGCGGCCAGGCCGGTGTCAACATGCAGTCCGGCATGTTCGTCTATGGTGCCGAGGTCGAAGGCGGCTACGCCGGTGCCAAGCACAAGCTGGGTGGCGGCGCCGAACTCAAGCAAAGCTGGAACGCGGCTGCCAAGGTGCGCGCCGGCGTGGCACTCGACCGCACGCTGATCTACGGTACGGCTGGTTACGCCGTTTCCAAGTTCAAGCCCAAGAGCAATGTCATCTCCGATTCCAAGTGGGATGGCGGCTACCTGGTCGGCGCGGGCGTCGAACAGGCTTTTACCGACAACGTCTCGGCCAAGGTGGAATACAACTACGTCAACTATGGCGACGTCAGTGCGGTGAGCACCGGCGGGATCCGTCGCAGTGCCGACCTGGCGAGCCACACGGTGAAGGCCGGTCTGAACTACAAGTTCTAGGACAGTTGGCGCACACCGAGGGCAGGTGGGTCCCAATCGGCCTGCCCTCGGTATCTTCGATGGATTAACCACCTGTTAACATTACCGAAAGATTGCCGGATCCGATCGGTATCTATTAAAATCGGGTAAGAATTCGGCAACGAATGCGGGCGAAGGTCGCCTCGCGCCAATGATATGGCGCACGGGACTCGACCCTGCGGATTTCCTCCCCCGTACTGCCGTTGTGTCGATGCCCCGTCACAGGATCGCAAAGCCCCCGCTCGCGGTCCCAAGCAATGTCGGAGCACTACACCATGACCACGCGAAATCTGTTTTTCGTCCTCTTCGCTGGCCTCGCGCCCCTCGCCATGCCCGTCGTCGCATCCGCGGCCGACATGTCCTCGGGCTACCAGGATACCTCTTCGGGCGCCTATGACTGGTCGGGCGTCTATGGCGGCGCCCATGTCGGCATTTCCAACGACGGTTTCCCCAACCCGTTCTCAAGCAAGACCGGCTGGGGCCTCGGCGGCCAAGTCGGCGCCAACTTCCAGTCGGGAATGTTCGTCTATGGCGCCGAGATGGACGCCAGCTTCTCGAACGGCACCCGCCACAATATCGCCAACGGCGCCCAGCTCGAGCGCAAGTTCGACGCCGCCGCCAAGGCCCGCGCCGGCGTCGCCATGGACCGCACGCTGGTCTACGGCACAGCGGGCTACGGCCTGACCAAATTCGATGGCCGCACCAACGTCACTTCCGGCAGCAACTGGGAAGGCGGCTTGCTCTTGGGCGCCGGCGTCGAACAGGCCATCAGCGACAAGGTCACCGCCAAGCTCGAATACAACCATGTCGACTACGGCAAGGTGCGCTCGACTGTCGACGGCGTGAAGCAGGCCGACGAAATCTCCAGCAATTCGCTGAAGGCCGGCCTGAACTACCGATTCTGATCCAGAGCTCCGACGGGGCTCTGCCGAATTCCTGAAAACAAAGAACCGGCGCAACTTGGTTGCGCCGGTTCTTTCATTTTCAGGCTAAGTGGAGGCTACTCCGCCGGTGCCATCGCCTGATGGCGGACGACCGGGCGTTCCTTGATCGGCCAGTGCACGATCGCCGCGAAGATGCCGAGTGCCACGCCCAGCCACCACACCGGGTTGTAGGACCCGAAATGGTCGTAGAGGTAGCCGCCGAGCCAGACGCCGAGGAACGAGCCGATCTGGTGCGAGAAGAAGACGATGCCGCCCAGCATGCCCAGGTGGCGCGTGCCGAACATGATGGCGACGAGGCCATTGGTTGGCGGTACGGTCGACAACCACAACAGCCCCATGATGACGGCGAAGACGATGACGCTCGTCGGTGTCTGCGGCAAGAGCAGGAACGCCGTCACCAGCACCGAACGGGCGATGTAGATCCAGGCGAGGAAATGCGGCTTCGAGTATTTCTGGCCGATGACGCCTGAGGCGAGCGAGCCGATGACATTGAAGAAGCCGATCAGGGCGAGTGCGATCACCGCATAGCGGGCGTCGATGCCGATGTCCCTGATATAGGCGGGGAAGTGGGCGGTGATGAACGCAACCTGGAAGCCGCAGACGAAGAAGCCCGAGATCAGCAGCACATAACTCTTGTGGCCGAAGGCTTCCGACAGTGCCTGGCCGAGAGTCTGCTCGATCTCGGCATGCGAAATCTTGCCCGAGCGCGAATTGCCGACCAGTGGGATCGCCAGCAGCGGGATCACCAGCATGGCGATGGACATGTAGACCAGCGTGTCCGACCAGCCATAGGCGTCGATCAGGCCCTGGCTGATCGGCGCGAACAGGAACATGCCGGCGGAGCCGGCGGCAGTGCCGATACCGAATACGATGCTGCGCTTTTCGGCCGGCGTGTGACGGGCGAAGGCCGCCAGCACGATGCTGAACGAGCCTGCTGCGACGCCGAGACCGACGAGCACACCGCCGCTGAGATAAAGCATCGAGGCGGTGTCGGCCCCCGACATCATGTAGAGGCCGAGCGCATAGAGGAATGCACCGAGGGTCAGCACGCGCCAGCTGCCGAATCGGTCGGCCAGTGCGCCGAAGATAGGCTGGCCGAGGCCCCAGAATAGATTCTGGATCGCCATGGCGAGGCCGAAGGTGGTGCGGTCCCAGCCTTTTTCGGCAAGCATCGGCAGCTGGAAGAAGCCCATCGCCGAGCGCGGGCCGAAGGTGAGCGCGGCGATCAGACAGCCGCAAATGATGATGAGCCAAGGCACATTCGACCTCGACCTGGTGTTCACCGCCGCTGCCGTCATCGTCAAATCTCCCGTGAGTGGAGTGTTTTTATCCGATGCGCCCAAATGTTCAAAATCAATTGAACTAGCCCATGCTTCAAGAAATCTGATGGATCGGGAATAGAGCGCCCGCCTCAGGCGTTAGCACAGCGCTTGGGTGCCAGGCTTGGGTCTCAGGTGGCCGTCTTGCTTCGGCCGCTTGCGTTGCGCCGCCAAGGCGCGTTCAATCGGCGTGCATAGAGGGCGACTTGCGATCCGCTGTTATGGAAGAGAAGAAGGCAGCGATACTTGCGGAAATTCCCCGTCTGCGTCGATACGCACGCGCCTTATTGCGTGATCGCGACGCAGCCGACGACCTAGTCCAGGATAGCCTCGAGCGGGCGCTCGTGCGGATGGACAATTGGCGTACGGGGGAGAACCCGCGCAGGTGGCTGTTCACGATCATGCATCACCTGTTCATCGACCAGGTGCGCAAGGTGAACCGGCGCGGCGAGGCGGCGATGCTGCCGCTCGATACCTCGGAGGCGCTGGCAACACCCGCCATCCAGACAGAGAGCGTCGCCTCGCGCGAGATCGTCGATGCGCTGCAGGCGATAAGCCCCGACCGGCGCGCCGCCCTCGTGCTGGTTGCCATCGAAGGGTTTTCCTATGCCGAGGCGGCGACGATGCTCGGTGTGCCCGCCGGCACGCTGATGTCGCGCATCGCCCGCGGTCGAGACGAACTGCGTGCTCTGCTCGACGATCAGGCACGCCGCCGGACGATAAGGATCGTCGAGAAATGAACATGCGCGCTTTTACCGACCGTGACATTCATCTGGCGCTCGACGGCGAGCTGCCCGAGGACGAGCGCGCCGCCTACCAGGCCTGGCTGGAGGCCAACCCCGACATGAAGGCAAGGAGCCAGCGTTATGCCGCCGATCACGCGGCGTTGCGCAACCTGTTTGCCGACGTGCTGGAGGAACCGGTTCCGGCGCGGCTGGAGAATGCCGTCAATGGCGAAGCGCCGAAGCGCAAGCTGATGGCGCAATGGTGGCGGATGGCCGCCGCTGCTGCGCTGCTGGTTGCCGGCGGCCTCGGAGGTTATGTCGCCGGCGCCGGTGGTCTTGGCGGGGGAACTGATTCCGACGACCAGATGGCCCAGCTGGCAATAGCCGCGCACCAGACCTTTGCCGCCGACAAGAACCGGCCTGTCGAGGTCGACGGCACTGATCAGGTCTACCTCACCGGCTGGCTGTCCAAGCGCACCGGGCTGAAACTGATCGCGCCCGATCTCACCAGCAACGGTTTCCGCCTGCTCGGCGGTCGCTTGGTGCCCGCGAATGGCAGCACGGCAGCGCTGATGCTTTATGCCGACGAGCAGGGCAACCGCATCTCGGTCTATGTCACGACCGAAGGCACCGAACGCACCAAGGGCACCTATGTGCTGTCGGGTGGCGGCCCCGAGGCAGTCTACTGGCAGGCCAAGGGCTATGGCTGCGCCATCGTCGGCACCCTGCCGCCAGACGTGCTGAGCGTCGTTGCCAAGGACGCCTACAAGCAATTGCTGGCCGGGGCGGGACTGACGCAGTCGTAGGGTTCGGGCGGGCGGCGCGCATCTCGGCAGTATCAGCGGCTGCGGCTCGGCGCTGGTTCCTGATGGTTTGCAGCCAATGAGCGATCACAAGCCATCAGGACATCGGTAGCGGGCCAAGCCGTGACGGTCGAGCGAGCAAACAAGACATCACGCTGCTGTCCAGCCCCGCACGCACGGCATGGGCAAAGCCGCAAGGGACGCACTGTTTTTCGGCAATAATCCTATGAGATTCATATCCTCACCGCCCCCGGAGCCATGTCACAATAAGGCCCGAATCGAGGCGTGACTGCGCAATGAAATGCGGGGCACGCCGGTGCTTCGCAGGGACATTCCTTTAGGGCTCCTCCCGCCCATACGAGGTTCTCAGGTCCAGATGGCAGCCGACATTCGTACGGCCCGCGCTGAAGATGTCGATGCGCTCTGCGCCATCGAGAACGCCGTGTTTGACGGCGACCGCATCTCGCGTCGTTCCTTCCGCCAGCTCATCGATCACGAAACCGCGGAGGCACTCGTTGCCGACATCGACGGCCGGGTCGCCGGCTACGCCATGGTGCTGTTTCGCAAGGGCAGTGGCGTGGCACGGCTCTATTCGTTCGCCATCGCCCCCGAATTCGGCGGCAGGGGTGTCGGCCGCAGCCTGCTCGATGCGGCCGAGCGCGTCGCCTACGAGCATGGCCGCATGATGATGCGTCTCGAGGTGCGCGAGGACAATCTCCGCGCCATCAGGCTCTATGAGCAGAACAGCTATCGCCGCATCGGCCAGGAGCCCGACTATTACGAAGACGGCATGACCGCACTTCGCTACGAAAAGATGCTGCGCGGCGACGTGCCGATCACCACCAAGGTGCCATTCTACGCCCAGACCTGCGATTTCACCTGCGGGCCGTGCTGCCTGATGATGGCCATGGCCAATTTCGACCGGACCTTCGCGCCGGATCCGGTGATGGAAATCAGGCTTTGGCGCGAGGCGACGACCATCTTCATGATGTCGGGGCCGGGCGGCTGCGAACCGTTCGGGCTGGCGGTGGCCGCATATGAGGCCGGGCTTGGCACGGAGATCTTCGTCTCGGCCGAGGGCGCGCTGTTCCTGCAGTCGGTGCGTAGCGCCGAGAAGCGCCGGGTGATGGAACTCGCACAGGCCGACTTCCGCGCCCGCGCCGACAAATACGCCATTCCGGTGACCTATCGGCCGTTCGGGCTCGACGACATCAGGGCGCGGCTGGCCGAGGGCAAGCTGGCGCTGGTGCTGATCTCCGGCTTCATCATGTTCGGCAAGAAGGTGCCGCACTGGGTACTCGCCATCGGCGACGACGGCGGCCACATACTGATCCACGATCCCTGGATAGAGGACGAACAGCGCGAGACAGCCTCCGACGCCGCCAACATTCCCGTTCCCTACGACATCTTCATGCGCATGGCGCAGTTCGGCGCCGACGGCCTGCGTGCAGCCATCATCCTCGGAAAGTCCGCCAGACAATGACCTGGGTCATCCTCACCGGCCGGCAAAGCGATCTCGACCAGACCGCCACGCCGCACAAGATCATCACCAATCGCGACTACCTCGCCCATCCGTCGCTGTTCCGCGGCCAGCGGCCGAAGGTCATCAACCTATCCAACCGCTACGACTACCAGAGCCGCGGCTATTACGCCTCGCTGTTGGCCGGATCGCGCGGCCACAAGGTTATCCCCTCGGTCGAAACCATGATCGACCTGTCCGAACGCAAGCTTTACGAGAACGCGCTGCCGGAGCTCGAGCTGGCGCTGAACAAGTGCCGCAAGGATCTGGGGGGCAGCTTTCCGGCCAAGGTCACGGTGTTCTTCGGCATCGGGCCGTCCAAGGCGTGGGACCGTTTCGCCAAGCTGCTGTTCGACTGGTTCCGGGCACCGGCGCTGGAAGTCACCATCAAGGATGGCGAGTGGGCTTCGATCCACAAGGTCGGCTTTGCCGCCCTCGGCCGGCTCTACGAAGCCGACAAGACGCGCTTCGTCGCAGCGCTCGACACCTACACCAGCCGCGAATGGCGCGACACCAAGGCCCGTACGCCGTCGCGTTATACCTTCGCCACCCTGATCGACCCGCATGAGCAATTGCCGCCCTCGGCGATCTCGTCGCTTCGCCACTGGGCTCGTATCGCCGAAAAGATGGGCGTCGAGGTCGAGCCGATCACCAGGAAGGACCTTGCCAAGCTCGCCAATTACGACGCGCTGTTCATCCGAGAGACGACGTCGATCTCGAACCACACTTACCGCTTTGCCCGAAGGGCACAGCAGGAGGGTATGCCTGTCATCGACGATCCGCTGTCGATGATCCGCTGCACCAACAAGGTCTACCTGAACGAACTGATGGCCTACAACAACGTGCCGGTGCCGCCGACGGTGATGATATCAGGGCCATCGGACCTGCAGACCGCGGCCGACACGCTGGGCTTTCCGCTGGTGCTGAAGATCCCCGACAGCTCGTTTTCGCGCGGCGTGAAGAAGGCGCATGACTTCAACGAGCTGAAGGCGCTGGCGACGGCGTGGATGGAGGATTCGGACCTACTGATTGCCCAGAAATACATGCCGACCCAGTATGACTGGCGCATCGGCGTGCTTGGTGGCCAGCCGCTGTTTGCCGTCCATTACCTGATGGCCAAGAAGCACTGGCAGATCGTCAATCACGACGGCAAGGGAAAGCCGGTCGAAGGCGGCATCAAGACGTTTACGCTGAAACAGGCGCCTGCCCATGTGGTGGAGGCTGCAGTGAAGGCCGCCCGTTGCATCGGCGACGGGCTCTATGGCGTTGATCTAAAGGAGACCAAGGATGGCGTCTTCGTCATCGAGGTCAACGACAACCCGAACCTGGACCATGGCGTCGAGGATTCCGGCGAGAAGGACGAGGTCTGGGTGCGGCTGACGCAATGGTTCCTGGACCGCCTCGAGCGGAACGGGAAGTAGGCTCGCACAAGCGTCTCAGGGGAGGGGGAGTTCATGCAGTTCTTTGTGATCGAGGATTTTCGCGGGCGCGATCACAAGGCGATCTATCGCCGTTTCCGTGACCGGGGACGGCTGGCGCCGGAAGGTTTCATCGTCCACCACAGCTGGATCGCGGCGGACATGAGCCGCTGCTTCATGCTGGTCGAGGCCGACGACGTGACGCTGCTGCAGCGCTGGGTGGTGGAATGGGCCGATCTTGTCGGCTTCGAGATCGTGCCGGTGGCGACCAGCAAGGACACCGCTGCAGGGCTCGCTCCCCATCTGTGAGCTGGCGGCCGCTTTGGGCTTGGCAATAGGTGTGGTGACAGTCGTTCTACCCGCTTGACGCGAGGCCCTGCCGCCATGAATGCTGGCCTCAACCAGCAGAGGGGACACGCATGGCACTAAGCGGGGCAACTCAGGATTACCAGCGCAAGCGGCGGCCGGGCGAAAGCGCCAGGGTCGAGTTCGTCGAACTGTTCTTCGACCTGGTGTTCGTCTTCGCAGTCACCCAGCTCTCGCATTTCCTGTTGCGCGACTTGAGCTTGAGCGGCGCGCTGGAAAGCCTGTTGATGCTGGTCGCCGTGTGGTGGGTGTGGAACTACACCGCCTGGGTGACCAATTGGCTCGACCCCGGCAAATCGCCGGTGCGCGGCATGCTGTTTGCCCTCATGCTGGTCGGCCTGATGTTGTCGACTTCCATCCCCGAGGCGTTCGAAGGGCGCGGCTTGCAGTTCGCGCTTGCCTATGTCTGCATGCAGGTCGGTCGCACCCTGTTCGTGATGTGGGCGCTCAGGAAACACAACCGTGACAACTACCTCAACTTTGTCCGCATCGGACTGTGGTTGGCGCTGTCGGGCGTGTTCTGGATCGCCGGCGGCCTGGCGGAACCGGAGTATCGTTTTGCCTTGTGGGCGGTTGCCCTGCTGATCGAGCTGGTGTCGCCGGCGCTGGGCTTCTGGACGCCGTGGCACGGCGCCTCGTCGACGACGGGCTGGGATGTCGAGGGCGGGCACATGGCCGAGCGCTCGGCGCTGTTCATCATCATCGCGCTCGGCGAGTCGATTCTGGTCTCGGGCGCGACCTTTGGCGAGCTCGAATGGACCTGGGTCAATTTCGCCGCGTTCCTGACCACCTTCCTTGCGTCTGTGGCGATGTGGCTGGTCTATTTCAATGTCGGGCAGGAGCTTGCCCATCACAAGATCGCCGAGGCCGCGGACACGGGGCAGATCGCCCGTGTCGCCTACACCTACATCCCTGTCGTGCTGGTGGCCGGCATCATCGTGGTGGCGGTCTCGGACGAACTGGTGCTTGCCCATCCGCTTGGCCATGTCGAGCCGGCGCTGATCTGGACAGCAATCGGCGGCTCGGCCCTCTATCTCGCGGGCAACCTGTTGTTCAAGTTCTATGTCGTCGGTCGCGTGCCGCTGTCGCATGTCATCGGCCTTGGCATCCTTGCGGCCATGGTGCCCTTCGCCAGCCATATGTCGCCGCTGCTGATCGGAGCTGCGACGACTTTTGTGATGGTTCTGGTGGCCTATCTCGAGCTGCGCGGGCAGCCAAGCAGGCACCACGGGCACTGAGCTAGAGCCAGTTGCGCAGGCCCTGGGCGATGAGCAGTGCCCCGCCGGCGACCACCACGGTGTCGAGGATGGCGATGTGGCTGCGGTTGGTGAGGCCTGACGCCAGCCGCTTGGCGATGAACGCGCCTGGCGTGGCGCTGAAGCCGATCACCAGGGCCATCGCCACCGACGAGAACGGCAGGAAGCCTGCGGTCTGGAACACCAGCACCTTGGCGAGGCCGAGCGTCATTGAAATGCCGGCGTCGGTGGCAACCACGGCCCTGCCGCCGAGGCCGGCGGCCAAAAGGATGGTGATGAGCACGACGCCGGCCCCTGATGTGCCGCCGGCAAGCAGGCCATAACCCAGCCCGGCGGCGCGGAGCCCCGCGCCTCGGAGATTGCCGCGGGCCCGCATCAGGAGCCGCCTGACCGGCACCAGCACGATCAGCACCGCGCCGATGAGCAGCGTGATGCCGGGACCCGACAGCAGCGTGTAGCCATAGGCCCCGGCAAGACAGGCAGGGAAGGCGAAGGCGCCGACGGCAAGGGCCGTGCGGCGGTCGAAGTCGGTGCGGAAGGCGGTCAGCCGGCTGCCATTGGTCATCAGCGCCGAGACGCTAATGATCGGCACCACCGCCTCAGGCCCGACGATGGGCAGCAGCACCGGCGGCAGCAACAGGCCAGTTCCGTAGCCGGTGACGCCGCCGAGGATGGCGGCGCAGAACGACACCACCGCCACCAGCAGATATTGCCACAGCGCTACGTCACCAAAGGTCACGACTCAGCCCAGCCTCAATGTGGATTGCCCGGCCGTTCTGGGGCAGTTGCGGCCTGCCGGCAAGGCTGCGCCGGCAAAGCATCTGGCTTGCCGCGGTCCAGTCAGTGGCTTCTGGATCGACACGCATGCTCGTGTAGTATCGCGCAAGGACTTCTTCCGGGACGCCACAACATGATGCTCATCGGCCAGTATGACAGCCCCTTCGTCCGCCGCGTCGGCATAGCGCTCAGGCTCTATGGCGTTTCGTTTACGCACGAGCCGTGGTCGGCCTTCGGCGATGCCGACAAGATCAGGCGCTACAATCCGCTGACGCGGGTGCCGACGCTGGTGCTCGACAACGGCGACTCGCTGATCGAGAGCCACATCATCCTCGATTATCTCGACAGCCTGGCGCCCGGCGGGCAGGCGATGTTCCCGATCGCCGAGCCGGCGCGCCACCAGGCGCTGAAGGTCGGCGCCCTTGCCATGGGCCTGGGCGACAAGGCGGTAAGCTTGTTCTACGAGCGGCGGCTGCACAAGGAAGTGTCGACCGTCTGGGTGGAGCGCTGCCGCACCCAGATCACCGACGTGCTGGGCGTGCTGGAAGCCGATCGCGCGAGCAGAGACAGCGACTACTGGTTCGGCGACCGCATCGGCCATGCCGATGTCGGCGTGGCGTGCGTGCTGCGCTTCATCAACGATGCCCATCCTGGGCTGGTGGCGATGGATGCGTTCCCTTCGCTCGCGGCGCTGTCGGCCCGGCTCGAGGCGATGCCGGTGTTCCAGGAAATCAGCCAGGAGTTCATCCCGCCGGCCTGAGGCCCGCCACGGGATCAGGCCCGGCCGGAGCGCTGTCTTTCGATGGCCTGGAAGCGGTCGACAAAAGCCTTCTGGACGCGCTTGGCCGGCTGCGGCGCAAGGTCGAGCCCGTCACTGGAAATGCCGCGCGGGCGACCGAAAAACTGCGTTGCTTCAGCCACTGAGAAGCCGGCGAGTTCGGTCGCCTCGAAATAGGCAGCGATCTGGTCGGCGCGTTTGATCTCTTTCTTGAGGCCTTGGGAGATCGTGCCGGGCAGGCTGAAGCGTAGGTGGACAGCGTGCTGTAGCCGCTCCTCACAGGTCTTGTAGCCGCCGCCGACCACCGACTTGAACGGCGAGATCATGTCGCCGATGACGTATTCGGGCGCGTCGTGCAACAGCGCGGCCAGCTGTGCCTCGGGCGAGGCGTCGGGCGCGATCCGGCGAAAGATCTGCTCGACCAGCAGCGAATGCTGCGCCACCGAAAAGGCGTGGTCACCCGAGGTCTGGCCGTTCCAGCGAGCGACGCGGGCGAGGCCGTGGGCGATGTCCGATATCTCGACGTCGAGCGGCGAGGGATCGAGCAGGTCGAGGCGGCGGCCCGACAGCATGCGCTGCCAGGCCCGTGGCGGGGCGCCGGGGCGGTCGGCCATCAGGCGTCTTCCGCGATGGCGGCTTCGGGATAGGTGAAACGTGCCCAGTCGGGGATCGCAGGGGTGACCGCGACGTCGCCGGCTGTGATCGCAGCGCCGGCGTCGAGCGCTGCCTTCACCCTGTCGATGCGGGCGATGGCGAGGCCGTGCTTGCCCGAAACCGAGCCGAGCGTGCCGACAACCTTGCCGCCTGACATGAGGTCGGTGCCAGGGGCAGGCAGGTCGGAGGCAGCGGATATCAAAAGCACGCGGCGGCGCGCCGTGCCGCGGTGCTGCATGCGTGAGACGACCTCCTGGCCGATGAAGCAGCCCTTCTTGAAACCGATGCCGTCGAGCTGGTCGAGCAGCACGTCATGCGGGAAGGCGTCGGCAAGCGCATAGTCGGGGCCGCTCTCGGCGACGCCGCTGGCGATGCGGAGGGCGTGCCAGTCGGCCTCGGTGGCATCGGCTGCAGGCGCCGAACCGTAGTGGCGGAAGACAGGCTGCTGCAAGCGGCTGTCGCGGACAGTTGAATCGGATTGGGAGGCAGCTGAATCATCTTGCCACGAGACCGAGACAACCAATTGATTCTGCTTGGAAATGTCTGCCTTGGCTCGCAGCTTGTAGAGCATCAGGCGGCGGACAAGATCGTCAGCGATGTCGGCACGGCATTCGAGCCGGAGCCCGTTTTCGCCGCTGCGCGACACCAGGAAATCGAACATGATCTTGCCTTGCGGGGCGAGCAGAGCGCCTGGTTTGGCCTCGCGCTCACCGAGCGCCGCAAGGTCGACGGTCAGGATGCTTTGCAGGAAATGCTCGGCGTCGGGACCGGAGACATCTATGGTGGCGCGGTCGGCGAGAATGGCTGTCGGCATGGACCTGATCTTGCATTTCGGAGAGCCATTACGTAAGCCGCAGGCAATTTCCAGACAAGGGCACCCGCGATGGCTAACACCTTCGATCTCATCCTCAAGGGCGGGACGGTCGTCAATCAAGACGGGACAGGCGTCCGCGATGTCGGCGTGATCAACGGACGGATCGCCGCGATCGGCGATTTGGGCAGCGCATCCGCCGGCGAAACCATCGACTGCCGCGGCCTGCACATCCTGCCGGGCGTCGTCGACAGCCAGGTGCATTTCCGCGAGCCGGGGCTCGAACACAAGGAAGATCTGGAGAGCGGTTCCCGCGCGGCCGTGCTTGGCGGCGTCACCACAGTTTTCGAGATGCCCAACACCAACCCGCTGACGACGAGCGAGGCGACGCTTGCCGACAAGGTGAGCCGTGCCACCGCGCGCATGCACTGTGACTTCGCCTTCTGGGTCGGCGGCACGCGCGACAACGCCAAGGATGTCGCCGAACTGGAGCGTCTGCCGGGTGCTGCCGGCATCAAGGTGTTCATGGGCTCGTCGACAGGCGACCTGTTGGTCGAGGACGATGAGGGTGTCGCCTCCATTTTGCGCAATACCCGCCGCCGCGCTGCCTTCCATTCCGAGGACGAGTTCCGCCTGCGCGAGCGCCAGAACCTGCGCGTCGAGAACGATCCGTCCTCGCACCCGATCTGGCGTGACGAGATCGCAGCCCTCCAGTGCACCGAGCGCCTGGTGCGCATCGCTCGCCAGGAGCGCGCCCGCATCCACGTGCTGCACATCTCGACGGCGGAAGAGATCACCTTCCTCGAACGGCACAAGGATGTCGCCACCTGCGAGGCGACGCCGCACCACCTGACCATGAGCTCGGACGACTATGCCCATCTCGGCACGCTGCTGCAGATGAACCCGCCGGTGCGTTCGGCACGCCACCGCGACGGCATCTGGCATGGCATCAGCCAGGGCGTCGTCGACGTGCTCGGCTCCGACCACGCGCCGCACACGCTGACCGAAAAGGCCAAGCCTTATCCGGCCTCGCCTTCAGGCATGACCGGTGTGCAGACGCTGGTGCCGATCATGCTCGACCACGTGAACGCCGGCCGCCTGACGCTGGAGCGCTTCGTGGATCTTGCGAGCCATGGCCCGAACCGCATTTTCGGCATGGCCCGCAAGGGCCGCATCGCCGCCGGTTACGACGCCGACTTCACCGTCGTCGACATGAAGCGGACCGAGACCATCACCAACGCCCAGGCCGGCTCCAAGGCCGGCTGGACGCCTTATGACGGCAAGCAGGTCACCGGCTGGCCGGTCGGCACCATCGTCCGCGGCATCCGCGTGATGTGGGAAGCCGAGATCACCACCCCGTCGCAGGGCAGGGCGGTTGCGTTTTCTGAGGCGGTGGTGAAGTAGGTTTCCTGTCCCGTTCACGGGAGAGGAAACCGGAAGCCAGGTGAGGGTGGAGGCAGCCTCCCCGATTTATGCGCTGATCCCCATCCGGCCCCTCGAGCCGCCTTTTCCCCGTAAACGGGGCCAGGAGGAGCGGTATCATCGTGCGCGGCATCCGCGCCATGTGGGAAGCCGAGATCACGACACCCTCACAGGGCGATGCAGTTTTCGGAAGCGGCGGCGGTAAGATCGTTCGCGAAGGGATCAGTCCCGTCGTTGGCGTTCAGCCAAGCGGCGATCTATGTCACCGAGATTTTCTGAATACTCGCCAGGGCCTTTGCCGATTCTCGCTGAGTTCAAGAACGGCAGGCACCCTCAATCGCCGGCGACGAAGAAGGCCCAGCGGCCCTCGGGCGTGATGCCAAGGCGGTAGAAGACGTAGGCGCCGTACTGCTTCATGTCTTCGTAGTCGCCCGCCGTCACGATCTTGAACAGCTCGACCTTCTGACGCGGGTCAAGTTTGTCGAGTGGGATGCCGAAGAAATAGGGCCAGACATAGAGGTCTTCGTCAGTGCCTTCGCCGAGATGCACGTAACCGGCATTCAGCACCTCTTCAAGGATGGCGAGGATTTCCTGGCCGTCGCTGTCGCCGGAAAGGCTCTTGAGGAAGGCGACGGGGTCGCCCTCGATGTCGCCGAAAGACAGCTGGGGCATGGCGTCGCCCTGGCCGACGAGAGGACGGAGCTTTTCGATGTCGCCGGACTTTGCCGCCTCGACCAGAAGGCTGCGCATCCGCGCCACGGGCTCGGGCAGGCGGCTGAGGTCGTAGACGATCTCGGGCAACGGCGCCTCGGGGTCGAGATGCGGCATTGCCGGGCTGGTGGTGTCGGCGGGCATCTCGTCCTCGGCCGGCGACTGCTGGTCGGCTGGAGCCTGGTCGCCGGCAGGAGCCTGCTGAGTGGTGCCGGACTGCGGCTTCTGCACCGGATCGGGCATCGGCACCGAGTTTTCGGTCGGCGTCGACTGGTCGGCGGGCTTTGGCGGGGTGACGGGGGCCGGCAGTTCCTCGCGCTTGATCTCGCTGAGGGCAAAAGCAGTGGTGGCATGAAGCGGCAGCATCAGCGAAGCCGCAAGGCCCAGGGCCGCGACGCGCACCATGGCGCGTGGCGCAAAATCAGTGTGTGGCCGCATCGAAACGTCGCTCCGGGGGATTCTCTAACTTGCCGGCATGATGCCGAAACCGCGTCGGCTAGTCAAAGAACCGGGACGGGGGCTCAATGCCGCAGGCGTACGGGCTCGAACTCGCCGGCCTCGACGCGGGCGCGCATGCGGTCAAGCAGCGCCAGCGCTGCTGCCTCGCCGCCGGAGACCACGATCTCGGCAAAGGCGGTGGCAAGCGCTGCCTCGGCGATGATCTCGGGTTCGATGCCTGCGGAAAGGCCTTCCGCCCACGCCTCGTTATGGCTCTCGACGGCGGTCAGGCGCTTTTCTTCCCGGACCAGGGCGTCGATGTCGCTTACGCTTTGTTCCATTTCGGTCTTTCACCCTGCCAAGCGACCCGGTGATTCGGATCAACTTGAGCTATCCCTTTAATGTCCCGTTAAGAGAACTAACACAATCGGCCGTCTGTGTACGGTCGGCAATGCCGGGAAAGTAAATAGCCTGTTAATTTCCGAAGCGCGAGGCGATGTCGCGGCTGAGCGCCTCGCCTTCCTTCATGTAGCGGGAAATCGCCTCGGTGGCAGAGGGCGTGCAGGCCGTGTAGGTGCCGTCGAAGGAACGGTAGCCGCGGTTGAAGGACGCGATGAAGCGAGCGCGACGCTCGGGCGTGGGATTTTCGGCCTGGATCAGCTTTTCCATCTCCGCCCGCCACTGCGTGCCCTTTTCGCCGCAGAGGTTGCGCAGGAAGTGGAGCGACCCCAGCACTTCGGCCAGCCGCATCAGGCCCGGCTCGAACGGCGCTTCGGCGGCGCGCGCCGGCACGGCAAGCGCGGTGCTCGCGGCAAGCGTCAGGGCAAGCATGAAGGTCGAAGCACGCATCATAAGCTTTTGTGGCGAAACAATTTGTCTGCCGCAAGGCTCGAAAGCAGGCTTTCCAAAGCCTATGCGGGAAGGACGACGTCGCCGCCGAGCAGTTCGAGCACGATCTCCAGCGTCGAGTCGGTGAGCGGCAGGCGTTCGATCTCGGCAAGCGTGAAGAAGGCGGCCTCATCGGCGTCATCGGCAGCAACCGGTTCGCCCTTGAGATGGCGTGCGCCGAAGACCGTAAGCATGTAGAGCGAACCGCCGTCGTGGCGGCTGTCGATCAGGATTTCCCGCAGCGGCGCCAGCCCGCGGACATCGACGCCGGTTTCCTCGGTGAGTTCACGCCGCGCCGCATCTTCGAGCGTTTCGCCATCCTCGACCCGCCCGCCCGGAAAGGCATAGAGTCCCTTCGATGGCGCCCGGCCGCGCCGAACCAGCATGACGGTGGCGTCGCGCATGACGGCGACCGACACGGCCGGGACGATCTTGTTTTCGTTCATTCCCCTTTGCCCGCCCTGTCTCGTTCTGCAACATCCCGCCCGGCATCCGGGCAGGGGGATAAGCTGCTTTAGCGGTTGCGGCGGGCGCGATCCATCGCCACTTTCTGCATGAACGAGGATGTGAGCGATGTGCGGACGGATTGCGGTGATTGCATCGCCTGAGGAGACGGCGGCCTTCATCGGTGTAGGCGACCTCGAGAGCTTTCCGCCGCGCTACAATGTGGCCCCCACCCAGCCGATCCTCGTGGTGACGGCAGGCCCGCAGCGACCGCCGGGCTCCAACCTGCCCGACCGCATGGCGCTGCTGGCCCGCTGGGGACTAATTCCTGCCTGGGCCAAAAATCCGGCCGATATGCCGCTGTTGTTCAACGCGCGCTCGGAATCGGCGATCGAGAAGGCTTCGTTCAGAACCGCGATGCGCCACCGACGCGCGCTGGTTCCGGTGTCGGGCTTTTATGAATGGAAAAAGCTGCCGGGCAACCGGCGCCAGGCCTATTGGCTGAGGCCGCGCAAGGGCGGGCTGGTGGCGCTGGCCGGGCTGTTGGAGACCTGGAGCGAACCGGGAGGTTCGGAAATGGACACTGCAACGATCCTGACAACCGGCGCCAGCGCCGATATCAGGCATATCCACGACCGCATGCCGGTGGTGATCCAGCAGGAGGATTTCGCCCGCTGGCTCGACTGCCGTACGCAGGAACCGCGCCATGTCGCCGAACTGATGCGGCCGGCGCAGCCTGATTTCTTCGAGCAGATCCCTGTTTCGGACCTGGTCAACAAGGTGACCAATCTGGGGGTGGAGATCCAGGACCGGGTCGAGCCCTTGCCGGAGGAGGCGCCCGAAAAGGTGGCGAAGCCAAAGGCGGAAAAACGCAAGGCCGGCGACGATGGCCAGATGAAACTGTTCTGACAGGCAGCAGGTGCAGTACGCCCTCGCGGGGGCGCGCAACGGACGCTCTGGCATCATAAATCCAGCATCCTGCCTCCGCGAAATCGATTTCGCTTTTCCAGTCCGTGCATTAGAAGGGCGACGTGTCCACGCCCATCATCTCTGCCGCCATCTCCGGATTCCTGCTCGGTGCGTCGCTGATCATTGCGATCGGCGCACAGAATGCGTTCATCCTGCGTCAGGGGCTGCTGCGCCAGCATGTGTTCGTGCTGAGCCTGATCTGCGCCCTGTCGGACGCGTTGTTGATCGCGGCCGGCGTGGCGGGGCTCGGCACGCTGATCTCGCAGTCGCCGAAACTGATCACGGCCGTCACCATCGGCGGCGCGCTGTTTTTGTTTTCCTACGCGATCATCGCCTTCCGCCGGGCGCTGAAGCCCGAGGTGCTCAAGGCCGCGAATGCGGGCGAAGCCAGGCTCGGGCCGGCGATTGCCGCCTGCCTCGCCTTCACCTTCCTCAATCCGCATGTCTATCTCGACACGGTCGTGCTGCTTGGCAGCCTGTCGGCGGCATATGAGGGACAGGCGCGCCTGGCGTTCGGCGTTGGCGCTGCAACGGCATCGTTTGTCTGGTTCTTTGGGCTCGGCTATGGCGCGAGGCTGCTGGAGCCGGTATTTGCCCGGCCTGCGTCCTGGCGCGTGCTCGATTTCCTGATCGGGGCGGTGATGTCCGCCATCGGCCTGAGCCTGGTCAGCCGGATTTAGGCAGCCTTCTTGGGCTCTGCCTTGTCCTTCTTCGGCGCGCAGATCAGCGCGGCGAGGATCGCGGCGGGGCCGATGGCCCGGTACTGTTCGGTCAGTTCGGCGCTCTTGCTATGCGCTCGGTCTTGTTCGGCTGGTTTTCGTTTCATTGGTCTCTTCCCTTACGTCAGATGTGCTGTGAGCGGCTGCATGTGCTTACGGATTCGGTCGAATTCGTGGCAATGCGGCGGCTTCTACCCCGGCTTTGTTTCATTACGGTGCCGGTATACTTAAGGAATTGTTTCAGACCGGTCCGGTTGCGACGCCGGCGGTAACATTTCATGACGCTGCGGCTTGACGGCAACATGGCAGCAGACGATAAAGCGGCTCATGAAAACGTCTTTCGCCATTTCCGGCATTTGCATTATTGGCTAGCGTTCGCGCTGGTCAGGACGTTTTCGCCTCCTCTTCACAAAGACAGGTTGAACGCCCGGGCCAGCAGGCCACGGCGCCGCGCGTCCCTTTGGACGCGCAAGAGACGCCGTGAAACTGAGATTGGGTGCATGATCCTTTCCGAAAATCGGAGATTTTCGGGGTCATTGGCACGGGGAGTTCTATGTCTGAAGCATTCAGGGGCTTGCGCCTTACCAACACGCTGACGCGCACGAAGGAGGACTTCGTGCCGATCGATCCGCAAAACGTGCGGATGTATGTCTGCGGGCCGACCGTCTACGACTTCGCCCATATCGGCAATGCGCGGCCGGCGATCGTCTTCGACGTGCTGTTTCGCCTGCTGCGCCATGTCTATGGCGAGGGGCACGTGACCTATGTGCGCAACCTCACCGACCTCGACGACAAGATCAACGCGCGCGCCTTGCGTGACTTCCCCGATCTGCCGCTCAACGAGGCGATCAGGCGTGTCACCGAAAAGACGGCGAACCAGTATCAGGCCGACGTCAAGGCGCTGGGCTGCCTCGAACCGACGGTCGAGCCGCGCGCGACCGAGTTCGTGCAGCCGCGCGCCGACGGCCGCGCCGACATGATCACCTTGATTCTAAGCCTGATCGAACGCGGCCATGCCTATGAAGCTGAAGGCGAAGTGCTGTTCGACACCGGCTCGATGGCGGATTACGGCCAATTGTCGAAGCGCAATCTCGACGAGCAGCAGGCCGGCGCACGCGTCGAGGTCGAGGCGCACAAGCGCAGCCCCGGCGACTTCGTGTTGTGGAAGGCGTCTTCACCCGAGGAGCCCGGCTGGGAAAGCCCCTGGGGCCGCGGCCGCCCTGGCTGGCACATCGAATGCTCGGCCATGGCATCGGCCTATCTCGGCGAGGTCTTCGACATCCATGGCGGCGGGCTCGACCTGATCTTCCCGCACCACGAGAACGAGATCGCCCAGTCGCGCTGCGCCCATGGCACCGAGGTCATGGCCAACTACTGGATGCACAACGGCTTCCTGCAGGTCGAAGGCCAGAAGATGTCCAAGAGCCTGGGCAATTTCTATTCGATCCACGAGCTGCTCGAGACCGAGACCTTCGGCGGCCGCAAATGGCCGGGCGAGGTGCTGCGGCTGGCCATGCTGATGACGCATTATCGCGAACCGATCGACTTCTCGGTGCGCAAGCTGGAGGAGGCCGAGAACACGCTGCGCAAGTGGAAGCGTGCGGCCGATGGCGCCGGTGAAGCCGAGGCGAGCGTGCCCGCATCGCTGATTGCAGCGCTTGGCGACGACCTCGCCACCGCGACCGCATTCCACGGCCTGTCGCAACTGGCCGGCGAGGCGGGCGGGAGCGTTGAGGTGGCCGCCGAGCTCAAGGCAGCACTTCTGTTCCTGGGCTTCACGCTCGACGCCGCCGAGGTGGACGAGACCGTGGTCGCTGCAACGATTGCGCGCCGGCTGGCGTTGATCAACGCCAAGAACTGGGCCGAAGCCGACAGGATCCGCGACGAGTTGCTGGCGCAGGGCGTGCAGCTCAAGGACGGCAAGGACCCGGTGAGCGGCGAGCGCGTGACGACGTGGGAAGTGAAGCGGTGATGGTCATGTTGCACGGCGTGGATAGGGTGGGGCTGTACGCCCCCCGCTGCCCTGCCGGTCATGTCCCCCTCAAGGGGAGGAAACGGGCTGTGGATTCGGCGGATGGGCCTGCGGGGCTGCGCCCCCCTCTGTCCTGCCGGACATCTCCCCCACGAGGGGGGAGATCAGCCGTCACGCCGATTTTCGCAAATCACCAAGTTGCAGAAGAGGCGGTGCGAAAGCAGCTGCCAATCTCCCCCCTCATGGGGGAGATGTCCGGCAGGACAGAGGGGGGCAACGTAGAGCAGCAGCCGTGCAGGGTGGTAGTTGCTGATGCCACATACGCCGGTCGCCCCAGCCAACCGCAGGAATGCCAAATCGATGCGTCGGAAGATGACCGATGCCGAGTTGAAGCTGTGGAATGCGCTGCGCGCGCACCGGTTGATGGGGCTCGGTTTTCAGCGTCAGTTTCCGATTGCCGGCTATATCGTCGATTTTGCCTGTCCTGAGAAAATGCTTGTCGTTGAACTGTATGGTTCGCAGCATGCCGATGCGGCCAAGGCCGAAGCGGATGCGGTGCGCACAATGCGTCTACAACAGGACGGCTGGACCATTCTCCGCTTCTGGAACGACGACGTTGTTCGCGATATCGATAACGTCTGCCAGAACATAGTCATCTCGGCCGGCCATGGCGGGGCGGCCGTCGGCATGAAAGAGGAGTTCGTGCAATGATCGACCACACGGGCATTTCGGTTCAGGATTTCGACAAGGCTAGGGCCTTCTACGACAAGTCGTTTGCGCCGCTGGGAGCTACGCTTCTGATGATGGTGCCGCCGGAGCATACCGGTGGCGTCAAGGTTGGCGGCTATGGCCGCGAGCGGCCGGTGTTCTGGCTGCATGAGGCGCCGGCCGGGCCGGGACGGCACTATGCGTTCACGGCGCGCAGCCGGGCCGAGGTCGATGCATTTTACGCTGCGGCCATTGCCGCCGGCGGACGTGACAATGGCGGGCCGGGACCGCGGCCGCATTACCATCCTGACTATTATGCGGCGTTCGTCTACGACCTCGATGGCAACAACATCGAGGCAGTGTGCCATGCGCCGGCGTGAGGGAATGTCGCGATGAGCCTCGACAACAAGCCCGTCTATTCGGGTGGCTGCCAATGCGGCGCGGTGCGCTTCCACGTCGAGGGTGCGCTCGGCGATGCCTCGGTCTGCCATTGCCGCATGTGCCAGAAGGCGTTTGGCAATTTCTACGCACCGCTGGTCTCAGTGCGGCAGGCGAAACTCAGCTGGACGCGCGGCGAGCCGAAGAAATTCCGCTCGTCGAACTTCGGCCTGCGCGGCTTTTGCGGCGACTGCGGCACGCCGCTGAGCTACGAGGCGCCTGATGGCACGGCGCTGGCTATCGCCGCCTTCGACGAGCCGGCGGAGATAGCGCCGACCGTGCAATGGGGGCTCGAAGGCAAGCTGCCCTATGTCGACCATGTTCACGAACTGCCCGGCTATTCGACCGAAGACGACCCTGAAGCGGCCGACTTCGTCAACAACATCGTCTCGTACCAGCATCCAGATCACGACACCGAGAGCTGGCCACCGGAGGTGCGCGCATGAACGCTCAGTCGACGGGCGGGTGCCAGTGCGGGGCGGTGCGCTACCGCATCGACCAGGCGCTGGAGAATGCGCATATCTGCCATTGCCGCATGTGCCAGAAGGCGTCGGGCAACTATTTCATGCCGCTGGCGCGGGCGGCCAAGGCGACGTTCACCGTCACGCGCGGCGAGGTCGGCTGGTTCCAATCGTCCGACATCGTGCGCCGAGGCTTCTGCCGCGATTGCGGTACGCCGATGCTGTTCGATGTCGTCGAACGCGATACGATCAATGTCGTGCTCGGTTCGCTCGACGATCCGGAAGCGGTAATGCCGACATTCCAGTGCGGCTCGGCTGAGAAGATGCCGTGGTTCGGCGAGCTCGACGCGGTGGAGTTGTCGGCGGACGAGAGTGCCTGGTACGCGGCGGTCGCCCCGTCGAACCGCCAGCATCCAGACCACGACACTGAACAATGGCCAGCGGAGAAAAGGTCATGACGGAGACTGTTAGAACCGGCGGCTGCCAGTGCGGCGCCGTTCGCTTCCGTATCCACGGCGCGCTGGGGCGCAGCTCGATCTGCCATTGCCGCATGTGCCAGAAGCAGTTCGGCTCGTTCTTCGGCGCGTTCGTCGCGGTGCCGGCGGATGGCGTCGAGTGGGTGCGCGAGGAACCGACCTACTTCCAGTCCTCGGTCAACATCGCCAGGGGCTTCTGCCAGCGCTGCGGCACGCCGATGGCATACCGGCACGCAGAGGGCCTCGAACTGTCGATCGGTTCGTTCGACGACCGTTCCGACCTCGCACCGACGATCCAGATCAACCACGGTTTTCGCCTGCCGTGGGTGGAAACGATCTTCGACCAGCCGGTGCACGACAATCCTGACTACTACCAGCGGCAGGAGCAGATCATCTCCTTCCAGCATCCCGACGAAGAGACGGCCAACTGGCCCGAGCATGGACTGAAATTATGACGAGCGAACTGCGCGGCCTTTATCCCGAGATCGAACCCTTCGACAGCGGCATGCTCGATGTCGGCGACGGCCACCAGGTCTATTGGGAGCGCTCGGGCACCAGGGGCGGCAAGCCGGTGGTGTTCCTGCATGGCGGCCCCGGCGGGGCAACCTCACCGAAGCACAGGCGCCTGTTCGACCCGAAACTCTATGACATCATGCTCTTCGATCAGCGCGGCTGTGGCAAATCGGTGCCGCATGCCTCGCTTGAGGCCAACACCACCTGGCATCTGGTGGCCGACATCGAGCGGCTGCGCGAGATGGCAGGCCACGACAAGTGGCAGGTTTTCGGTGGCTCCTGGGGCTCGACGCTGGCGCTCGCCTATGCCGAGACGCATCCCGGACGCGTCAGCGAACTGGTCGTCCGCGGCATCTACACGCTGACCCGCGCCGAGCTTGAATGGTATTACCAGTTTGGTGTCTCCGAGATGTTTCCCGACAAGTGGGAGCGTTTCGTCAAGCCGATCCCCGAGGCCGAGCGTGGCGACATGATGGGCGCCTACCGCAAGCGCCTGGTGGGCGACGATGCGAAGGCGCAGCTCGAGGCAGCCCTTGCCTGGAGCACCTGGGAAGGCGAGACCATCACGCTGCTGCCCGACCCCGATACCAGCGGCAAGTTCGGCGAGGACCATTTTGCCATCGCTTTTGCGCGAATCGAGAACCACTATTTCGTCCATGCCGGCTGGATGGACGAAGGCCAGCTCATCCGCGACGCGCACAAGCTGCACAACATTCCCGGCGTCATCGTCCATGGGCGCTATGACATGCCGTGCCCGGCGAAATATGCCTGGGCGCTGCACAAGGCCTGGCCGCAGGCCGAGTTCCACCTGATCGAAGGCGCCGGCCATGCCTATTCGGAGCCCGGCATCCTCGACCAGCTCATCAGGGCGACCGACAGGTTCGCGGGAAAAGCGTCGTGAACGTTTCCGCCCTACGTTGCCCCCCTCTGTCCTCTCGGACATCTCCCCCACAGACGGGGAGATCGGCAAGCGCGCCAGCCGGTGCCAATCCCCGGCGGTGCAGGACAGAGCGAGGCGTCAATACTGCCAATCTCCCTCCTCGTGGGGGAGATGTCCGGCAGGACAGAGGGGCGCGCCATAGGGCTGCCCCCAAGGTGTTGGTATGAAAGAACGCATCTATCTCTTCGACACGACGCTGCGCGATGGCCAGCAGACGCCGGGCATCGACTTCTCAGTCGAGGACAAGATTGCGATTGCCGGCATGCTCGACGAGTTCGGGCTCGACTATGTCGAGGGCGGCTATCCGGGCGCCAACCCGACCGACACGGCGTTCTTTTCGGAAAAGCGTACCAGGCGGGCAAAGTTCGTGGCCTTTGGCATGACCAAGCGGGCAGGGGTGTCGGCGTCCAACGACCCCGGCCTCAGCGCACTTGTGCAAGCCAAGTCCGATGCTGTCTGCTATGTCGCCAAGAGCTGGGATTACCACGTTCGCGTGGCGCTCGGCGTCAGCAATGAGGAGAACCTCGAGTCGATCCGCGCCTCGGTCGAGGCGGCGCGCGCCGCCGGCAAGGAGCCGCTGGTCGACTGCGAGCATTTCTTCGACGGCTTCAAGGCCAATCCCGATTATGCGCTGGCCTGTGCGCGGACGGCTTACGAGGCTGGTGCGCGCTGGGTTGTGTTGTGCGACACAAATGGCGGCACCCAGCCGTCGGAGGTGCGCGAGATCGTGGGCCGGGTGATCGCGGGCGGCATCCCGGGCTCCAATCTAGGCATCCATGCCCATGACGACACCGGCCAGGCGGTGGCCAATTCGTTGGCCGCCATCGAGGCCGGCGTGCGCCAGGTGCAGGGCACCATCAACGGCATCGGCGAGCGCTGCGGCAATGCCAATCTGGTGACGATCATCCCGACACTGGCGTTGAAGCCGCATTTTGCCGAACGCTTCGAAACAGGCGTCTCGGAGGGTGCGCTGGCTGGTATTTCCAGGCTGTCGCGCGCCTTTGACGAATTGCTCAACCGCGCGCCCGAAGCACAGGCGCCTTATGTCGGTGCCTCCGCCTTCGCCACCAAGGCCGGCATCCATGCTTCGGCCATCGCCAAGGAGCCCAAGACCTACGAACACGTGCCGCCGGAAGCCATCGGCAACCGTCGCAAGGTGATGGTGTCGGACCAGGGCGGCAAGGCCAATTTCATTGCCGAACTGAGGCGCCGTGGCATCGACGTGCCGAAGGATGACCACAGGCTCGATGCGCTGATCTCGGTGGTCAAGGAGCGCGAGGCCGAGGGTTATGCCTATGAGGGCGCCGACGCCAGTTTCGAGCTTCTGGCGCGCGGCATGCTGCATGGCGTACCGGAATTCTTCCGGGTCACCAGCTTCCGCTGCCTGGTCGAGCGCCGTTTCGACGCCAACGGCAACCTCAAGACCGTCTCGGAGGCGGTGGTGAAGGTTGTGGTCGACGGCGAGGACAAGATGTCGGTGGCCGAGGGCGACGGTCCGATAAATGCGCTCGACATTGCCCTGCGCAAGGACCTCGGCAAGTTCCAGGACGAGATCGGCGACCTTGAACTGGCCGACTACAAGGTCCGTATCCTCAATGGCGGCACCGAGGCCATTACCCGTGTGCTTATTGAATCGCATGACAGCAGCGGTGCGCGCTGGTGGACGGTCGGCGTGTCGACCAACATCATCGATGCTTCGTTCCAGGCGCTGATGGATTCGATCATCTACAAGCTGATGAAGAACCGCGAGATGGCGGGGCTGGTGGCTGCCGAATAGGCCGCGGGCCGGGGCCGGCGACTGTCGCTGGCCCTGTCGATTGATCCATCAACGAAAAGCAGGTGGACCATCACAATTTTGAAATGGCTTGCGCCGGCGCTCCGGCGCATAGGTTCGCGCCATGAGCACACAAGCGCCCGTCATTTCCCGTGAAGACGCGACCCGCGGCTTCATCTACGCCTTGACCGTCTATCTGATGTGGGGCGTGCTGCCTTTCTACATGAAGGCAGTGGCCCATATCCCCGCGCCGGAAGTGGTTGCCCATCGCATCGTCTGGTCGATCCCGGTGGCCGGGCTGTTGCTGTTCTGGATGGGCCGCACGGCTGACATCAAGGCGGCGCTGCGCAACAAGCGCACGCTTGCCAATGGCGCGCTGACGGCAGCTCTGATCACCATGAACTGGGGTATCTATGTCTGGGCGATCGGCAACGACCGCGCGCTCGAGACAGCGCTCGGCTACTACATCAATCCGCTGTTTACGGTGTTCCTCGGTGCCGTCGTGCTGGGCGAAAAGCTCTCAAGGGGGCAACTGGTGGCGATCGCGCTTGCGGTAGTCGCGGTCGCCCTTCTGACCTGGGAGACCGGCGGCCTGCCCTGGGTGTCCATTGCGCTGGCGCTGACCTGGGGCTTCTATGCCCTGTTCAAGAAGACTCTGCCGATCGGTCCGGCCCAGGGCTTCCTGCTTGAAGTCCTGATCCTCGGCATTCCGGCACTCGGCTACATCATTTACCTGCAGGCGACCGGCGTCGGCCATTTCGGCACGACCAACGCAGTGGATGTGTGGCTGCTGATGGGCTGCGGCCTCGTCACCGCGATCCCGCTGATCCTGTTCGCCAACGGTGCCAAGCTGCTCAGGATGTCGACGATCGGCATTATGCAGTACATAGCGCCGACGATTATCTTCTTCATCGCCATCTTCATCTTCAAGGAGCCGTTCTCGAGCGAGCGCGCGGTGGCCTTCGCCCTGATCTGGGTGGCACTTGCCGTCTACACCTGGTCGATGTTCTACGATCGGTCCAAGAACAGCTGAGGAGCAGCGCATGTACCGGCTCTACATCGCCAACAAGAACTATTCCTCGTGGTCGCTGCGGCCGTGGGCGCTGATGCGCGGGCAGGGCATTGCGTTCACCGAGCGCCAGGTGCCGTTTGGCAACCTGCCCGGGCAGCCTGATTTCAGCTCCTTCTCCCCGACGAGCAGCGTGCCGGTGCTCGTCGATGACGACCTGACCGTTTGGGACTCTCTGGCGATCATCGAATACCTGGCCGAGCGCCATCAGGGTGTCTGGCCGGACGATGCAGCGGCGCGTGCCTGGGCGCGTTCGGCAGCAGCCGAGATGCATTCCAGCTTCCGCAACCTGCGCAACATCTGCGGCATGAGCTGCGGCGTGCGCGTTCGCCTCAAAGACAGGCCAGCCGGGCTTGAGGCCGAGATTGCACGCATCGGCGAACTCTGGAACCAGGGCCTCGAGCGTTTCGGCGGACCGTTCCTCGCCGGCGACAGGTTTACCGCTGTCGATGCCTTCTTTGCGCCCGTCATCTTCAGGGCGCAGACCTATGCACTGGATTTCGGCGGCAGGGCGAACGACTACGTCGCACTGATGCTGGAGCAGCCCGCCATGCGCGAATGGTACGAGGCAGCGCTTGCCGAGACGTGGCGCGATCCGCCGCATGAAGAGGAGGTCTTGGCCGCGGGCACCATCACGCTCGATCTTCGCGCCAACTGATCCTGCTTGCCAGTGACGGCAAACTCTTGAGTATCGGCATCGCCAAGCAGATCACGGCGGCGATCGGATTTCCGTTGTCGCGATCCAAACGGAAAACCGATGCGCACTTTTCCTGGAATTGCTCCGGGCCTGATCCGGCTCACATCTTGTCGATGAGCGACTGCACGCCTTCGGTTGGGGTGGCGTCCGCGCCGGCAGCGACCATGATCGCCGAAACCACGGCTTCCGGATCGTCGACGACCAGCGGCTGCACCAGATGCGTGGTGTGGACGAAGCCTTCGGCCTTCATGTGGTCGATCAGCGCCAGCATCGGGTCCCAGAAGCCGTTGATGTTGGCGTAGACGATCGGCTTGCGGTGATGGCCGAGCTGCGCCCAGGTCATGATCTCGACGATCTCCTCGACGGTTCCGATGCCGCCGGGGAGGGCGACGAAGGCATCCGACTTCTCGAACATCGCATGCTTGCGCTCATGCATGTTTTCGGTGATCTGCAGCTCATCCAGACGGGTGAGCGCACTTTCGGTCGCTTCCTTGTTCATCAGGAAACGCGGTATGATGCCGGTGACCTTGCCACCGGCGCGCAGCGCGCCATCGGCGACCGCACCCATGATGCCCTTGGTGCCGCCGCCATAGACGAGCCGCAGGCCGGCCTTGGCGATGGAACGGCCAAGCAGGTGACCGGCCTTGATGTAGACTTCATCGCGGCCCGGCGATGAGCCGCAATAGACGCAGATGGATCGAATCTTGTTCATGGCCTGATTGGGTATTGCGTCTGCGGGCAGGGTCAAGCCCGAACGGGGCTTTTTCTTGTCGCTGCCGGCAAAACAAGGTATGCCGCCTCAAGCGGCCAGGGCAGGGGAAAACATGGCGACGAAACCGATTAAAGTCTTTTTGCTGGCAGCAGGCGGCGCCGTCGTCGCAACCGGCATTGCATATGTATCAGGCGCGCTCGATCCTTATCTGAGCCAGCCCCCGGCCGCGGTGGCGAATGTGCCCGCACCGGCCGCTGTTGCGCCAGCCGAACAGAAGCCTGCGGAAGCCCCCAAGCCCACGGCCGAAGCACCCGCTCCGGCAGCGCAGCAGCCCGCGGCAACCCAGGCCGTTGTGGCGCCCAGTTTCGACGTGGTTCGCGTCGAGGACAATGGTTCGGTGGTGATCGCCGGCAAGGCGGCAGGCAACGCCAAGGTCGAGATCGTCACCGGCTCGCAGGTGATCGGCGCGGCGACGGCCGGCGTCGATGGTGACTTCGCCATCGTGCTCGACAAGCCGCTGAAGCCCGGCGACTACCAGATCGTGCTGCGTTCGACCGCGCCCGACAATGTCGTGGCGACCTCGACCGAGACGGCCGTGGTGTCCGTGCCCGAGCAGCCCGGCGGCCAGGTGCTGGCGCTGGTCGAAGAGCCCGGCAAGCCTTCACAGCTGATCACCGTGCCCGAGCCTGCCAAGGCTCCGGCTCCGGCAACCAGAGAACAGGTGGCGAATGCGCCGACCGCGGCACCTGCGGCCACGGCGCCCCAGCAGCCTGCCCCGGCCAAGTCGGACGCGCCTGCCTCGCAGATCAAGATCAGCGTCGAGGCGGTCGAGATCGAGGGCAAGAAGATCTTCATCGCCGGTGCGGCGGATGCCGGCCGCAAAGTGCGGGCCTACGCCAATGAAATCCTCATCGGCGAAGCGCAGACCTCGCCCGAGGGTCGCTTCCTGATCGAGGCCGAGCGCGAACTGCCCGTCGGCGACTACATCGTGCGCGTCGATGCCCTCGAGCCGGATGGCGTCAAGGTTGCGGCGCGCGCCGCAGTGCCATTCACGCGCGAACCGGGCGAGGCGATCGCAGCCGTGGCGCCAGTGGAGCAGCCCAAGCCGGCCGAGCCCGCGACTGCCGCCGCACCTGCGCCTGCGGCCACGACCGAGGCGCCTGCGGCTGCTCCGGCAACGGCTGCCGACAAGCCGGCCGAGGTGGCGTCGGCGCCCGCGACCGGAACCGAGCCGACCGCGTCCAAATTGGAGCCGGTCAATGGCGCGGTCATCATCCGCCGCGGTGATTCCTTGTGGCGGATTTCGCGTCGCGTCTACGGCCATGGTGTGCGCTACTCGAACATCTACCTCGCCAACCAGGACCAGATCCGCGATCCCGATCGGATCTGGCCGGGGCAGGTGTTCCGCGTGCCTGAAAAGTCCAAGGAAGGCGAAGCCGCCAACATGGACGCCATGGGCGAGCAGGCGATGCCCGAGCCGGCGCCCAAGCCGTAGCCCGAGGCGCGGTTTTTCCGGCAATTGCGGTTGCGAAGGTTAATTTCATCGTCTATCGTCGATAGACGATGAAATCTTTCCACTCAAACCAGCATTGCGGCGGGTCCAGCGCGGACGTGGCGCAAAAGCTAGCCGCGCTTTCGCATCCGGCGCGGCTTGAAATCCTGAGGCGGCTGGGCGGCGGCAGGTCATGCTGCTGCAAGGAGGTGGTCGAGCATCTCGACCTAGCCCAGTCGACCGTCTCCCAACATCTGAAAATCCTCGTCGAGGCTGGTCTGGTGCGTTATGCGCCGGAGCGCCAGCGCTCGCGTTATGAAATCGACCAGGTGGCGCTCGCCGCCATTTCCCGATCCGTCTCCGCGCTCGTCGAATCCTGCTGCGCGGACGAAGGCTCGGGCAGCTAATCAAGGCAAGAACAGTGGCCAACAAGACCGTATCCGCCGAACGGGGCTCGACGCTGAGCACCATCAAGAACCTGTGGCCCTATATGTGGCCGGAAGACAGGCCCGACCTCAGGCTGCGCGTTGTCTGGGCGACCGTGTTCCTGTTCGTCGCCAAGGGCGGCCTGGTCATCAGCCCCTATTTCTTCAAGTGGGCGACAGACGCGCTTGCCGGCGACCAGCGCGGCCCGTTGCTGCTCCCGGCGATCCTGGCCGCCCCGGTCATGCTTGTCGTGGCCTACAACGTCATCCGCATCGTCCAGCTCGGCTTCAATCAGCTGCGCGACGCGTTGTTTGCCAGTGTCGGCCAGTATGCCGTTCGCCAACTGGCGCACCGCACCTTCGTGCACATGCATGAACTGTCGTTGCGTTTCCATCTCGAGCGCCGCACTGGTGGCCTGTCGCGCGTCATCGAGCGTGGCACCAAGGGCATCGAGACGATCGTCCGCTTCACCATCCTGAACACGGCGCCGACGATCCTCGAATTCGCGCTGACGGCTGGCATCTTTGCCTTCGCCTATGGCTGGAAATATGTGGCAGTAGTGGCAATCACGGTGTGGCTCTACACCTGGTTCACGGTCAGGGCGAGCGACTGGCGCATCGGCATCCGCCGCGAGATGAACGAGTCCGACACCGACGCCAACACCAAGGCGATCGACTCGCTGCTCAATTTCGAGACGGTGAAGTACTTCAACAACGAACGTATGGAAGCCGAGCGTTTCGACCGCTCGATGGCGCGCTATGAGAGCGCAGCGACGAAGACCTGGACCTCGCTTGGCTGGCTGAACTTCGGGCAGGGCGTCATCTTTGGCATCGGCATGGCGATCGTCATGTGGATGTCGGTGCTGGAGGTCCAGGCGGGCACCCAGACTGTCGGCGACTTCGTCTTCATCAACGCCATGTTGATGCAGCTTTCGGTGCCGCTCAACTTCATCGGCTTTATCTACCGCGAAATCCGCCAGGGGCTGACCGACATCGAACAGATGTTCGACCTGCTCGACGTGCGCCAGGAAGTGGTCGACAAGCCGGGCGCCAATGCCCTGGTGGTTGGCACCGGCCGCGTCGAGTTCCGCGACGTGCATTTTGCTTACGATCCGAACCGCCAGATCCTCAAGGGCGTGAGCTTCGAAGTGCCGGCCGGCAAGACTGTGGCGATCGTCGGTCCTTCGGGTGCGGGCAAGTCGACGATATCTAGGCTCCTGTTCCGCTTCTATGACATCCAGCAGGGTGCGATCCTGATCGATGGCCAGGACCTCCGCGATGTAACCCAGGAAAGCCTGCGCAGCGTCATCGGCATGGTTCCGCAGGATACGGTGCTGTTCAACGACACCATCGCCTACAACATCCGCTACGGCCGCATGAATGCCGACGAGGAAGATGTTCGCAAGGCAGCCGAGCTCGCCCAGATCTCCGGCTTCATTGAGCGCATGCCCGACGGCTATAAGTCGATGGTCGGCGAGCGCGGCCTCAAGCTCTCTGGGGGCGAAAAGCAGCGCGTGGCAATTGCCCGCACCATCCTCAAGGCGCCGCCGATCCTGATGCTGGACGAGGCGACTTCGGCGCTCGACACCCAGACCGAGCAGGACATCCAGAGCGCGCTCGACCTGGTCTCCAAGGGCCGTACCACACTTGTCATCGCCCACCGGCTTTCGACCGTCATCTCGGCCGACGAGATCATCGTGCTCGAGGACGGCAGGATCGCCGAGCGCGGCACCCATGCCGAGCTGCTGCGCCACAAGGGGCTCTATGCCAGGATGTGGGACCGCCAGCGCGAAGCGACCGAAGCGGAAGAGAGGCTGCGCAAGGTGCGCGAGGAAGACGAGTTCGGCGTGGCCATTCGCCGCCGCACGCCGGAGGTCGCCGATGGCCAGTGATTGGGGCCAGTGATTGGGGAGGGCGTTGCCGTCGCCGCTATGCCGCGTTGCGAGGCCGGACCGTTTCCGGTAAGCACTGCGGGTCTTCAACAGCGATGGCCGCCCCTTCATGAGCATTGCCGACACGATCCGAAACGTCTTTGTTCCGGTCCATCGCGAGGGATATCCCTTCATTGCGGGCTTTGCCGCGGTCACCGTCCTGCTCGGCTTCTTCTCGACGTCGCTGTTCTGGGTTGGTGTGATTCTCACCGCCTGGTGCGCCTATTTCTACCGCGACCCGGAGCGCGTGACCCCCGTAGACGACCGATTGGTGATCAGTCCGGCCGACGGCGTGGTGTCGGCTGTGGGGCCCGCAGTGCCGCCGCGCGAACTCGGCCTCGGCAATGCCGAGATGACGCGCATCTCGGTGTTCATGAACGTCTTCTCCGTCCATGTGAACCGAGCGCCTGTCCGCGGCAAGATCGTCCGCATCGAGCATAGGCCGGGCAAGTTCCTCAATGCCGAGCTCGACAAGGCCAGCCAGGAAAACGAACGCAACGGCGTCGTCATCGACAGCCCCAATGGGCAGGTGGCGGCGGTCCAGATCGCCGGCCTCGTCGCCCGCCGCATCCTGTGCTGGGCCGATGTCGGCGGCAATATCTCCGTAGGCGAGCGTTTTGGCCTGATCCGCTTCGGCTCGCGTGTCGACGTGTTCCTGCCCACCAATGCGGTGGCGCGGGTTTCCGTCGGCCAGACGGCGGTTGCCGGCGAAACCGTGATTGCCGAATTCGGCGGCGCCAGCCATCCGCCGCTGGTCAGGGTTTCCTGATGGTGGCGCCATTCAAGCCCTTCGAACCGCATGGCAGCGGCGGGCCGCGCATCCGCGAGATCCCGCTGCGCATGGTGCTGCCCAACCTGATCACCGTTCTGGCAATCTGCGCCGGCCTGTCGGCGATCAGGCTCGCCTTCCAGGATCGCTTCGAATCGGCCGTCGTGATGGTGCTGCTGGCTGCCTTCCTCGACGGCATCGACGGCCGCCTGGCGCGCATGTTGAAGGCGACCTCGAAATTCGGCGCGCAGATGGATTCGCTCGCCGACATCGTCAATTTCGGCGTCGTGCCGGCGCTTGTGCTCTATGCCTACCTGCTCGACAAGGCGGGTTCGTTCGGCTGGATCGCGACGTTGCTCTTCGCCATCGCCATGGGCCTTCGGCTGGCGCGCTTCAATGTGCTCGACGAGGATCTCGAACGACCGGCGTGGCAGGCCGAATATTTCGTCGGCGTGCCGGCACCGATCGGCGCCATCACCTTGATGCTGCCGATGTATCTCGGCTTCCTCGGCCTCGAGGGCACGCGCACCGTGGCCTATGCCGCCACCGTCTTCACCATCCTTGTCGCCTTCCTGCTGGTCAGCCGTCTGCCTGTTTACTCCGGCAAGAAGCTGAGCATCCGCAGGGAGTACCTGCTGCCGGTCATGCTGGCGGCGGTGTTCTACGTGCTGCTCCTGACCGGCTATCCCTGGCAGACGCTGACGGCGTCGGTCGCAGGTTACCTGCTGTTCCTGCCGCTGAGCGCCAGCGCCTATGCCCGGCGTTCGAGGATCGAAGGCGAGAAGGCTGCAGCGGCGGCCGAAGCCGTGGCCGCCGAAGCCGCAGCGGATGAGGCTCCCGAACCCCCGAAAACCAAAGACTAGTGCTGCCCGCTCCGGCAGCGCCGCGTCAGGCGGCGAGCCCCAACTGCGTCATCGCCATCCGGCGGGCGGCGACATAGTCGGTCTTGCCGGAGCCGAGCACCGGCAATTCCACCACCTTGATGATGTCCTGCGGCACCATGAGCTCGGCCGCGCCGGCCTGCTTGCCGTAGAGCCGCAACTTGTCGGCCTTGGCGTCGGCTGCCGTGGTGACGAGCACGATGCGCTCGCCCCGGCGCTTGTCCGGCACTGCCACGGCCGCATGGTGTTGCTCCGGCCACAAAGCCTGCGCCATGATTTCGACGGCGCCCAGTGACACCATCTCGCCGGCGATCTTGGCGAAGCGCTTGGCCCGGCCCTTGATGGTGATGAAACCCTCGCGGTCGACGGAGACGATGTCGCCGGTGTCGTGCCAGCCTTCAAGCGGCTGGAGCACACCAGGCTTGTCTGCGGTCATGTAGCCCATCATCAGATTGGGGCCGTTGAGCCACAGCTGTCCGCCGTCGGAGACGCCTTCGACCTCTTCGAGCCGCATGCGGAGGCCCGGCAGCAGACGCCCGACAGTGCCGTCACGGCTGTGAGTGGCGGTGTTGACGGCAACCACGGGTGCCGCCTCGGTCAGGCCATAGCCTTCGATGATCTCGGCGCCGTAGCGCTCGCGCCAGGTGCGGCGCGTTTCCTGCCGAACTGGCTCGGCGCCGGCCACCACGAAGCGCAGGCTGGAGAAGTCGCCGTCCTCGGCAGTGCGCGCATAGGCCGACAGGAAGGTGTCGGTGCCGAACATGATCGTCGGCCTGACCTTGCGGGCGACGTCGGGGATCAGCTTGTAGTGCAGCGGCGAGGGGTAGAGGAACAGCCGCACGCCCGTCAGCAGCGGCAGGAACGTGCCGCCTGTCAGACCGAAGGAGTGGAATACGGGCAACACGTTGAACAGCTTGTCCTCGGGCGAAATGCTGATGCGCGCTTCGGCCTGCATGACATTGGCGACGATGTTGCGGTGGGAGAGCACCACAGCCTTGGGCGTGCCTTCGGAGCCTGACGTGAACAGGATGACGGCCGGCTTGGACGCATCCTGCGGCATGAGCGGCCTGTGCCATTGGAGCAGGGCTGCAATCTTCTCTTTCTGGCTGACGCTGTCGCGCAGGTCTTCGAGCCAGATGATGTGCGCGCCGGCCTGCTCGATTGCCGCCACGACATCGGCGAGGTCGGCCTTTTCGACAAAGGCGCGCGATGACACGATGGTTCTGATCTCGGCCGTCTTGACCGCTGAGGCGACGCTGGCCGGGCCGGCGGTGTAGTTCACCATGGCAGCCACCCTTGCTGATGAGATCAGCCCGAGCAGGGTCAGCACCACGCCGTTGGTGTTGGGCAGCATCACGCCCACGGGTTCGCCCGGAGCGGCCAGCTTCTGGAAGCGTGTGCCAAGCAGGCGCGCCCCGGTCATCACCATGCGATAGCTGAGCACGCCGCCGACAACGTCCTCGATGATGGGCCGAGAAGCGCCGAAGCGCTCGGCTGCATCACACATGCCGTAGAAGATGCCGCGATCGAGATCCGTACCTGCAAGGCGTGCCTCGGCAACACGATCGAACAGTGCGTTGGTGGTGTTGCTGCGCTGATAGCCGGCGCGCTGCAGCAGTTCTGCGACCGTCATCGGAGCGAGGGCGGCGATGGTGAGGCGTGGAAACCAGCTTCGCGGCGCGCGTTCAGGCGGTGTCAGCGAGAACGGCAGGAAGCGGGTTCCCGAGACATAGACCGGCACGATCCGGGCGTCGGCCTGCATGGCGATGCGAGCAATGGCGCGGAACAGACGGAAGGATTTGACGTCGGGCTCGACCGTGTCGGGGATATAGACCGCAAGGCGGCCTTTTCCGCGAAGCACGCGCACCAGTCGACGACTGACGAAGACATGCTCGGCATTGAAGGCGATGGTGCGACCAAGCTCGCGCCAGGGCTCGAGCCAGTGGGAGCGGGCCGACGCTTCGTCGAGGATATGCAGCGTCTGGTCGGGCAAGAGTGACAGCATCAGTGCCGGTTCAAGCCGCGACTGGTGCGAAACGACATAGATGACAGGGGCATCGGACTTGCGGGCATCGCGCATGGCCTCGTCTCGGATGCGGTAGACCAGCCGGAACGGCATATAAAGCAGCGCCTGACGGAACCTGATGCCGAGATCCTGCATCAAGAGCCCGGCCGCGAGCGACCACACAGCAGCAATGCCGAGCAAGACAGCACTGGCCAGGATCATGCCGCACCTCCCAATGCGCGCAGCGTGCGAATGCCACGCGCATCGAAACTAGACGATGATCACCACAGGTCAATGAGCATCGTCGTCCCCACTCCCTGAGTATGCCCTAAGGAAAAAGCCGGTCTTTCGACCGGCTTAAAGAAAAGGGGACGGGTGGAGGGGATGGGGGGATGGGGCAACCCGTCCTGAGGCTAACAACGCGAAGCAATGGAGATGGTTCCGCGGGCCTCACGCTTTTTTCGATTCTTTTTCAACCATGCCGGGCAAAGCGGGGGCGTGCCGGGCCTCGCTCCAGTCCCGCCAGGCATTCAGGATCACGGCAGTCAGAACAATGGCGCCGCCGACGAGGCTGGCAGACGGCGGCACTTCGGCGAGGAACAGCCAGGCAAAGAAGATGCCGAAGGGCACTTCTGTCGTACCCAGCAGGCCGGCCTCGGCCGCCGGTATGCGGCGCGCGCCCTCGGTCCACAGGATGACGGCGAGCGCGAAATTGAAGCCGAAGGCGACGAGCAGGGGCACGTCCTCTAGGGGAACGGAGAGCGGGTCGGAGACGAGCCAGGCGGGAAAAATGCCGAGGAAGGCCGAAACGGCGCCTGCCCAGACCACCGGTGCGTCGCGGAAGCGGCGGACGAGCGCGGCGTAGAGCGCGAATATGAAGGTCATCAGCATCGCCAGCAGGTCGCCGAACAGATGGCCGCCGCTGAGGCCTGACCAGACCATGATGGCGACGCCTGCCAGGCAGGCGGTGGCTGCCAGCGCCGTCTCGCGGCGGAAGACCTCGCCGACGATCAGCCATGCCAGAATAGCCACCACGAAGGGCACCGTGGCGTAGATGACGACGACATTGGCGACATAGGTGTTCTTGAAGGCGGCGATGAAAGCGATGCTCGCCGCCGTGCCCAGCACGGCCAGCATCCAGCCGCTCCGGCCGAGGCGGAGGCTTTCGCCGCTGCCGTGGGCGCGCCGCCAGAACACATAGGCCGAGATCAGGATGCCGCCGATCAGGCCCCGCCAGGAGGTGATCGTCAGCGGATCGGTGTCGATCGACTTGGTGAGTACGCCGGCGAGGCCGAAAACGGCAGCCGACAGTGCCACCAGCACAATGCCGAGCCTGTGTTCGGAAGCGGAGCCTGCCGCACCGGTCATGGAGCCTCCAGGTTGGTGAGACTACCTTAGCCCCCTGTTGCTGCCAGCCTCGTGTCAGGAGATCGCATGTCATCGGCTTTGTGTTAGCCTTGGCCATCCACGAGACCGGAGGATGCCATGGACGCGCAACAGCTGAAGGCCCTGCAGACGCCGTTGAAGGAAGCCTATCGGGAGGACGCCGGGCGGGCGCTGATCACGCTGAGGGCGCATGGCTCGGTCGACGACCAATCTATTGCCTGCAAGGTTGAAACCGGCCGGGCCATCGTCACCGCCGGCCTGCACCCGGCCACCGGTGGCACCGGCATGGAACTGTGCTCGGGCGATATGCTGCTCGAAGCCCTCGTGGCCTGCGCCGGCGTTACGCTGAAGGCGGTGGCCACGGCGCTCGAATTCCGCCTCGGCGAAGCCAGGGTGTCCGCCGAGGGCGATCTTGATTTCCGCGGCACGCTCGGTGTCGCCAGGGATGCACAGGTGGGTTTTCGCACCATCCGGCTGGCATTCAAGCTCGACACCGACGAGCCGCAGGAGCGCATCGACACTCTGATCAAGCTGACCGAGCGCTATTGCGTGGTGTTCCAGACACTGAACCTGCGGCCCGAACTGGTGGTGAGCGCCATTCGCTGACCGCTCAGTTCACCGCAAAGCAATAGAACAGCCCATCGCCGCCAGTGCCTTTCAGCGCCTGCTGGCCGCAGCCGCCGCGCGAGGCATGCGACGAATTCCACGACTTGGCGGCGACGGAATCGTCAAGGCCCTTGCGGTCGTGGTGTCCCATCATCGCAGCACCTTCGCCGTCGCTGGTCCAGTTAGAGCAGGTCTGGTCGGCGATCCGGGTACCGTCGGGTTTCGAGCCGGTCAGCATGTCGTGGCGGTTGGGCGTGTCGCCGCGCCCGTTGATGACATTGCCCTTTTCGTCGAGGGCGGTTTCCTTGTTGATGTTGTTGGCGTCGCCATGCAGGGAGGCGACGTCGTCGGCGATCTTCTGGCCCTTGGCGTTGAACCACGGCCCCTTGCCGATGCGGTCGCGCGCATCGGCGTCGCTGGTCGAAAGGTAGGCGTGCCAGGTCTTGCCGGTGACGCCGGCTGCCTCGGCGAGGCCCGCGCAATGGGCGTCAGCACCTTCCAGACCGCCGAGATTGGCGCCCTTGCCGGAGCCCACGCTGGTGACGAAGAAGCTCATCGTATTGTCTTGCGCGCTGGCGCCGAGCACGCCGGCGCAAAGTGCTGCCGACAGGATGAGAATGCGTTTCATCGGCCTTCCTCCATGGCTCTTTGCTGGGACTGGGAGGCTAGGTCGAGATGGCGGCGACGGCCAATCACGCTTGCGTGCGGGTCAGATCGGCCAGACCAGCATCAGCATGGGAACGGCGACGATGATGACGAGTAGCGACAGCGGCAGGCCGAGGCGCGGATAATCGGAGAATTTGTAGCCGCCCGGGCCCATGACCAGCGTGTTGCACTGGTGGCCGATGGGCGTGAGGAAGTCGCAGCCGGCACCAATCGCCACCGCCATCAGGAAGGCCTCGGGGCGGTAGCCCAGCGTACTCGCGAAACTGGCGGCGATTGGGGCTACGACGAGTACGGTGGCGGCGTTGTTGAGAAACGGCGTTACCGCCATGGCGACGATCATGATCAGGGTCAGTGCTCCCGCAGGGGGCAGGGCTGCGGCGAAGTCTGCAAGCCAGGCCGAGATCACGTCGGTTGCCCCTGTTCGGCGCAGGGAGTCGCTGACGGGAATGAGCGCCGCCAGCATGACCAGGATCGGCCCGTCTATCGCGCCATAGACCTCGCGCAAAGGGATGACGCGGAATACAACCATGGCGACGGCTGCCGTGAAGAAGGCAAGCGGCACCGGCAGCAGCCCAAGGGCTGTGGCAGCCATGGCCGCCACGAGAATGGCGACGGGCACGATGCCGCGGCGAAAACTGCCGAGCAGGATCGGCCGCTCGGCGAGGGGCAGGCAGCCAAGCTCGCGCAGGATGTCGGGCATCGTCTGGGGATTGCCTTGCAGCACGACCACGTCGCCGAGCCTGAGGGTGACCGCGCCGAGCCGTTCCTGGATGCGCTCGCCCTTGCGGCTGACCGCCAACAGGTTGACGTTGAAGCGATCATAGAGCGCCAGCCGCTGGGCCGAACCGCCGATGAGGCTGGAGTTTTCACCGATGATCGCCTCGACGGCGGTTGCCAGATGCTTGCCGCCGGCCATGTCGCGGCCGCCGGTGACGCTGAGCTTGGCCTGGGCGACCATGCGGTCGAGCGCGTCGGGTGCGCCCTCGATCAACAGGATGTCGCCTTCGCGCAGCGTGACATCGGGAAACGGCGTGACGTGCAGGGCGCGCGAACGCAGGATGGAGGTGACCACTGTCTGGCCGCCGCCGAGCTTGAGCAGATCGGCCAGCGTCTTGCCGGCAATGGTCGAGTCGGCGACGACCCGTGCCTCGGTGACGTAGTTGTTGATGTCGATGGCCTCGTGGATCGAAGCGGACGCGCGGGTGCGTATCGGCAGCAGCCTGTAGAAGATGATGAGGAAGACGACGCCTGCGACGGCAAGTGCCGCACCCACCGGCGTGAAGTCGAACATGCCGAAGGTCTCGCCGGTCATCTCCTGGCGCACGCGCGACACCACGATGTTGGGTGAAGTGCCGATCAGTGTCATCAGTCCGCCGAGCAGCGAGCCGAAGGCCATGGGCATCAGGAACACCGAGGGCGAGGTGTTGGAGCGCCGGGCGAACTGGTAGGCGATGGGGATCATGATCGCCAGCGCGCCGATGTTCTTCACGAAGGCCGACAGAAGGGTGACGATGATGACCAGCAGCGCCAGCTGTGCGCGGACGGTGGAAACCTCCGGCGCGAAGCGCTGGATGGCGTATTCCATGATGCCCGAACGGGCGACGCCGGCGCTGACAAGCAGCGCCGAGCCGACGATGATGACGATGTCGTCGCTGAAGCCCGAGAAGGCGTCGGCTTGCTGGACCACTCCAGTGGCGACGGCGGCGATCAGCGCGCCGCAGGCGACGAGGTCATAGCGGAACCGGCCCCAGATGAACGCCGCCATCATCAGCACGATGATGGCCAGTGACATCAGCTGGGCGGTCGTCATCAGGCGGAAGTCCCCACTTCGGTCATTAGCGCAGGTCAACGCGAAGACCTGCGTCTTCGTTGCGTCGCACCGGCCATGTCGCCGGAGCAGCGCTGGCAGGCGAAGGGTGTTACGCCGGCATCTGGTAGGATGCCCAGCGTTCTCCGCGAATCTGGTAGATTTGGCCGGTGTGTGTGAGGGCCGGGTCGAGCATCGGCAGGATGTGGCGCGCCGTCTCCGAAGGATGCGTCACCGTCTCGGGGTTCTCGCCCGGAACCGCCTGCGCGCGCATTGCTGTGCGGCTGGTGCCGGGGTCGAAGATGTTGACGCGCAGCGGCGAGTTCTTGGTCTCGTCGGCCCAGGACCGCGCCAGCGCCTCGACGGCTGCCTTGGAGGCGGCATAAGGCGCCCAGAAGGCGCGGGCCGAATGGGCCGAGCCGGAGCTGACGATGACGGCGCGGCCGGCGTCGGACTTGCGCAGCAGCGGGTCGACGGTGCGGATCAGGCGCCAGGTGGCGGTGACGTTCACGTTCATCACCTTCTCGAACACCTTGGCCTCGACATGGCCGATGGGGGCGATGACGCCGAGCACGGCGGCGTTGGCGACGAGAATGTCGAGCTTGCCCCAGCGGTCATTGATGGCTGCGCCGATGCGGTCGATGCCTGCCATGTCGGTCAGGTCGAGCGGCACCAGCGTGGCGCTGCCGCCGGCAGCCTTGATCTCGTCGTCCAGATCTTCCAGGCCTCCGACCGTGCGGGCGACCGCAATGACATGGGCGCCGGCTGCTGCCAGGTGCTTGGCTGCGTTGTAGCCGATGCCGCGCGATGCGCCGGTAACGAGGGCGATGCGGCCGGAAAGGTCGGGAGTGCTGGTCATCAGGGCATCCAATTCGAGCTGGTCGATCCGCAGCCTGATAGGACGATTTCGCCGGGAACAAAACCCCACGCGGGCTGATTGGATGCCGCAGGTGCAGGGCCGGACGTCATTTCTTGCCGACGATGTCGGAAAGGCCCGCTGCGCTACGTCCTAGGCTACGGGACGTACCCAAGAGGAGGATATGATGGGCAAAACTGCTGCAATCCTGCTGGCGAGGCTGATCTTCGCCGGCGTCTTCGCCATGGCGGCCGGTTTCAAGTTCGCCGGAATGGGCAACACAGCCGGCTATATTGCCGCGGCCGGCTTTCCGTTGCCGTTGCTGCTGGCTTGGCTTGCCGCGATTTTCGAGGTTGGTCTGGTGCTGGCATTCCTCAGCGGCGCGTTCTTCTCGGAGGCGGCGCTGCTAGCTGGTGTCTATGTGATCTTTCTTGCCTTTGCCTTCCACGGCCCTGCGCACTGGCAGGGCAACCAGGCCGAGTTCGGCTTTTTCATCGATCACTTCACCTTCCTGGCCGGGCTGCTGTTCGCAGCCGCTCATGGTCCAGGCGAGGCGCTGGCCGCCAAGCTGGGCGTTCTGTGGAAGGGCAGGGCTTCCGCCATCTGAGGCGAAAGCCGGGATCGTCAGAGCAGGCTTACAGGCTTACGCCCCGCCGGTCGCCAGCAGCGACAGTGAGCGCACGTTGTCGGCGCCTTCGAGGTCGAGCAGGCGGGTCGGGTACTGGCCGGAGAAGCAGGCATCGCAATATTGCGGCTGCTCGTCGTTGCGGTTCGCCTCGCCGACTGCGCGGTAGAGACCGTCCATCGACAGGAAGCCGAGCGAGTCAACACGGATGAAGTCGGCCATCTCCTGGACGGACATGCGCGATGCCAAAAGCTTGGACTTCTCCGGCGTGTCGACACCGTAGAAGCACGAGGCGCGGGTGGGCGGCGAGGCGATGCGCATGTGCACCTCGCGGGCGCCTGCTTCACGCACCATCTGCACGATCTTCTGGCTGGTGGTGCCGCGCACGATGGAATCGTCGACCAGCACCACGCGCTTGCCTTCGATCATGCGCCGGTTGGCGTTGTGCTTGAGCTTCACGCCCATGTGGCGGATGGAATCGCCTGGCGAGATGAAGGTGCGCCCCACATAATGGTTGCGGATGATGCCGAGCTCGAACGGAATGCCTGCCTGCTGGGAGAAGCCGATGGCTGCTGGCGTGCCGGAATCCGGCACCGGCACGACGATGTCGGCGTCGATGGGGCTTTCGATCGCCAGCTCAGCACCGATGCGCTTGCGCACGTCATAGACGTTGCGGCCTTCGACCGAGGAATCCGGACGGGCGAAATAGACGTATTCGAAGATGCAGAAGCGTGGTTTCTGTGGCTCGAACGGGAAGTGGCTCTCGACACCTTTCGAGGTGATCACCACCATCTCGCCGGCCTTGATGTCACGCACGAAGCGCGCGCCGATGATGTCGAGCGCGCAAGTCTCGGAGGCGAGGATCCAGGCGCCGTCGAGATCGCCCAGCACCAGCGGGCGGATGCCGAGGGGGTCGCGGCAGCCGATCATCTTCTTGGACGACAGCGCTACCAGCGAGAAGGCACCCTCGACCTGGCGCACCGCATCGACGAAGCGCGAGTTGAGGTCGCGTTCCTTTGACGTGGCGACGAGGTGCAGGATCGTCTCGGTGTCGGAGGTGGATGAAAAAATCGCGCCCTGCTTTTGCAGCGCGCGCTGGACGGTCATCGCATTGGTGAGGTTGCCGTTGTGGGCAACCGCAAAGCCGCCATCGGCGAGTTCGGCGAAGAAGGGCTGCACGTTGCGCATGCCGGCCCCGCCTGTCGTGGCGTAGCGCGTATGGCCGATGGCACGGTTACCGCTGAGCCGGTCGATGACCGCCTGCTTGGTGAAGGTATCGCCGATCAGGCCGATATGGCGCTCGACATGGAACTGGCTGCCGTCATAGCTGACGATACCCGCCGCTTCCTGGCCACGATGCTGGAGCGCATGCAGCCCCAGTGTCACGATCGCCGCGGCATCCTGCCGGCCGAATATGCCGAACACGCCGCATTCGTCATGGAAATGGTCGTCTGCTTCCGCTGAGAGGGCGGTCGATGCGTCTGCCATGGGGCGAGGCCTCTTGTCGCAAAAACGCTATATAGTGCCAAGGGACGGGAAGGGCAACGGAAGTTCCGCTGCCTCTCACGCCATCGTCAATTGCTGGTCTTGGGCGGCTGCGCAGCAGGCGCCGGTTCGGCCGGAGCATCCGCTTCGCCGTCGACCGGCTCGGTGCCGTCGGTCGGCTGCGCTGCCGTGCCGGGCTCGCCGCTCTGCGGGTTGAGCTTCTTGAGGATCGACTTCTCAGGATCCTCGGGCAGCATGTTTTCGAGCGTGGTGCCGATGCTCTCCAGCAGCGGCCGCGACTTGGCTTCGGAGATCCAGGCCGGCGACTTGTCGCCCACCAGCCAGTTGAAGAACAACAGGCCCACCGAGACCACCAGAACGCCGCGCGCGGCGCCATAAAGGAAGCCCAGCGTGCGGTCGAGCGCGCCGATGCGGCTGTCGATGATGAAATCTGCGATCTTCATCGTGATGATGGTGACCACGATGAGTGCCACGATGAAGACGACGCCGGCGGCAGCCGCCATGGCGATCTTCTCGTTCTCGATATAGGGCTGAACGTAGGGCACGACCGGCTTGTAGAACAGAAAGGCCGCAACCGCCGCCGCCGCCCAGGATGCGATGGACAGCACTTCGCGCGAAAAACCGCGAACCATGGCGAGCATCGCCGAAACGAGGGTGAAGCCGACCAGAATTCCGTCGAGCAGCGTAATCGGCATCGTGTCACTCACTCCATGACGACGGTGTCAGTCCGTCTCTTCCGCGCGGCTTCGTCTTGAGCCGGCTATCCGTGCCACCAGATCCGAAAGCTCGGACGGCTGGAACGTTCCGGCACTTGAGCCGCCTGCGGTGTCCCCACTGCCGGAGGGCAGCACGGCCCTTCCGAACCCCAACTTTTCGGCCTCTTTAAGGCGCTGCTGCGCATGCGCAACGGGTCTTATCGCGCCCGAGAGGCTGATTTCGCCGAAATAGACGCAATCCGCGGGCAGGGCAATACCGGTGAGCGACGAAACCAGTGCGGAAGCCACAGCGAGATCGGCGGCGGGCTCGGAAATGCGGTAGCCACCGGCGACGTTGAGATAGACGTCGTGCTGGCCGAAGCGCACCCCGCAATGGGCCTCGAGCACGGCGAGCACCATCGACAGGCGCGACGAATCCCAGCCGACGACGGCGCGGCGCGGCGTACCCAGCGTGGAAGGTGCTACCAGCGCCTGGATCTCGACCAGCACCGGGCGGGTACCCTCGATTGCGGCAAACACGGCTGCTCCCGGCGCCTTGGCATGGCGTTCGCCGAGGAACAGTTCGGACGGGTTGGCGACCTCGCGCAGGCCCTTGTCGGACATTTCGAAGACGCCGATCTCGTCGGTAGGGCCGAATCGGTTCTTGACAGTGCGCAGGATGCGGTAGTGGTGGCCGCCTTCGCCCTCGAAATAGAGCACGCCGTCGACCATGTGCTCGACCACGCGCGGGCCGGCGATCTGGCCTTCCTTGGTGACATGGCCGACCAGCACGACAGCGGCGCCCGTCGACTTGGCGTAACGGATCATCGCCTGGGCGGACGCGCGCACCTGGGTGACGGTACCCGGGGCGGAATCGGCGAGATCGGTCCACAACGTCTGGATCGAGTCGATGATGACGAGGTCCGGCCGCTTGCCGTCGGCGATGGTGGCGAGGATGTCCTCGACATTGGTTTCGGCGGCAAGCTCCACAGGTGTCGAGGCAACACCCAGGCGCTGGGCGCGCAGCCTGATCTGGGCGACGGCTTCTTCGCCGGAGACGTAAACGATGCGGTGGCCCTGGCTGGCCAGTGCTGCCGCTGCCTGGGTGAGCAGCGTCGACTTGCCAATGCCGGGATCGCCGCCGATCAGCAGCGCCGAACCGCGGACGAAGCCGCCGCCGGTGGCGCGGTCGAGTTCGCCGATGCGCGAGATGATGCGCGGGGCATCCTCGATGTCGCCGTCGAGCGACGTCAGCGTGACGGCGCGGCCCTTGCGCGCGCTCTTGAGTGAGGACGGTCCGCTGCCGATACCGCCGGCCGTGCCTTCCTCGACGAGCGTGTTCCACTCGCCGCAGGAATCGCACTTGCCGGCCCAGCGCTGATGCGCCGCGCCGCAATTCTGGCAGATGAACTGGGTGCGGGCCTTAGCCATGGGTGAGGTGTCTTTCGGAAAAATGAAAAGGCAGAATCCTACGTTGCCCCCCTCTGTCATGCCGGACAGAACGGCGCGCTGGCCTGCCACCATCACCGATGACGAGCGCACATTCGCGCATGCGCTACTCTTCCCCAAACCTGTCCGGCAAATGATGCTCGGGGGCGAGGTCGAAGAAGCGGGTGAATTCGCCCTGGAAGCCGAGGCTGACGGTGCCGGTGGGGCCGTGACGCTGCTTGGCCACGATGACTTCGGCCTTGCCGCGCACCTCGTTCATGTTGACTTCCCACTGCAGGTACTCGTCGGTGCCGGGCTTCGGTTCCTTGTTCTTGAGGTAGTATTCCTCGCGATAGACAAAGATCACGACGTCGGCGTCCTGCTCGATCGAGCCCGACTCACGAAGGTCGGAGAGCTGCGGACGCTTGTCGTCGCGGTTTTCGACCTGACGCGACAGCTGCGACAGTGCGATGATCGGAACGTTGAGCTCTTTGGCCAGCGCCTTGAGGCCGGTGGTGATCTCGGTGATTTCCTGGACGCGGTTCTGCGACGACTTGGCGGACGAACCCTGCATCAGCTGGATATAGTCGATGATGATGAGGTCGAGGCCGCGCTGGCGTTTGAGGCGGCGGGCGCGCGCCGAGAGCTGGGCGATGGAGATACCACCGGTCGAATCGATGAACAGCGGGATCTTCTGCAGCGTCTGGGTGCAGCTGACCAGCTTTTCGAAGTCGGCCTCGGTCAGATCGCCGCGGCGGATCTTGGAGGAGGGCACCTCGGCCTGCTCGGAAATGATACGGGTGGCGAGCTGCTCGGACGACATTTCGAGCGAGAAGAAGCCGACGACGCCGCCATTTTCGGCCTTGAACGAGCCGTCCGCCTGCTGCGCCGGCACATAGGCATGCGCAACGTTGAAGGCGATGTTGGTGACGAGCGAGGTCTTGCCCATGCCAGGGCGGCCGGCGAGCACGATCAAGTCGGAAGACTGCAGGCCGCCCATGCGGGTATCGAGGTCCTGCAGGCCCGAGGAGACGCCGGAGAGGTGGCCGTCGCGCATGTAGGCCGCGCTGGCCATGTCGATTGCCGTCTTGACTGCATCGGAGAAGCTTTCGAAGCCGCCGTCGTAGCGACCGGTTTCGGCGAGCTCGAACAGGCGGCGCTCGGCATCCTCGATCTGCTCGGCAGGCGACATGTCGACAGGCGCGTCATAGGCGATGTTGACCATGTCCTCGCCGACGGTGATCAGCGCCCGGCGCGTGGCGAGGTCGTAGATGGCCCGGCCGTAGTCCGAGGCATTGATCACGGTGACGGCTTCAGCGGCGAGGCGCGCCAGATACTGGGACACTGTCATGTCGCCGACCTTTTCGTCGGCCGGCAGGAAGGTCTTGATGGTGACCGGGTTCGCCATCTTGCCCATGCGGATGAGCTCGGCTGAGACCTCGAAGATCTTGCGGTGCAGCGGCTCGTAGAAATGGGTAGCCTTCAGGAAGTCCGAGACGCGGTAGAAGGCGTCGTTGTTGACCAGCATGGCGCCCAGGAGCGCCTGTTCGGCCTCCATGTTGTTGGGGGCTTCCCGGTAGAGCGGGGTTTCCGCCACTTCAAACTTGCGCGCTGCCTCGGCCAATGTCTTCCCCGTCTCTGAACCCGAACGTTCTCACTAGCAGATGCGCCCGCGGGCACGACTGCGTCTATTTTGCACGCTGCCCGCTGTTCACACTCGTCCACAGGCCAGCACGCCGTCGCGAGAAATCCGGTTGACGCGAATCGCAGCGAGTCTAATCGCTGTCAGCTAGGAACAAAACAGGAATATTCAGTTATGCCCCGCGCGGCGCGAGCAGGATGACCGAAGCGCCGAAGATGCAGATGACGGCACCGATGAGATCCCAGCGGTCGGGCCGCACGCCTTCGGCGAGCCACAGCCAGCCGAGCGACGCGGCAATGTAGATGCCGCCATAGGCGGCATAGGCGCGGCCGGCGGCGTCCGCCTCGACAAGGGCCAGCAGCCAGCCAAAGGCGATCAGGGAGACGATGCCTGGAATGAGCCACAGCGCCGACTTGTCGAGCCGCCACCACGCCCAGAATGAAAAGCAGCCGGCGATTTCGGCAAGGGCGGCGGCGATGTAGATGGCGTAGGTCATGAAAAAGCCCGCGATGAGAAGGGCTTTTTCCTACGGGAGCGGCATGAGGCGCAAGCTATTCCTTGTCGGTCACCCTGCGTTTGCGCGGCGGTTTGGCCGCGGGAACCGCCTTGCGATGCGCCATCGCGTGCATGGCCAGAGCCTTCTCGCACTTGCCGATATAGTCGCGGGTGACAGGCAGCGTGTCGTTGCGATGGGTAAGCTGGATCTGGAACACCATGAGGTCCTGCCAACGGAAGGCGGCTTCGGACGCCGCGAGGTAGAATTCCCACATGCGACAGAAACGTTCGTCATAAATCGCCTTGGCCTTGTCGCGGTTGGCGAGAAAGCGCTCGCGCCAGTGCTTCAGCGTCTCGGCGTAGTGCAGTCGGAGGATCTCGACGTCGGTGACCATGAGCCCCGATTTCTCGATATGCGGAAGCACTTCCGACAGTGCCGGGATGTAGCCGCCGGGGAAGATGTATTTGCGGATGAAGGCGCTGGTCGCCGTCGGTGGGCCGGCGCGGCCGATGGCGTGCAGCACCATGACGCCGTCGGGCTTCAGACGCTTGGCCACCGTGTCGAAGAAGGCGCGGTAGTGGTTGACGCCGACATGCTCGAACATGCCGACCGAGACGATGCGGTCGAAGCGCTCGACGAGGTCGCGGTAGTCCCTGATTTCGAAATGGGCCTGGTTTTCGAGCCCCTCGGCCTGGGCGCGCTCGGTGGCGACGGCGTGCTGTTCCGTCGACAAGGTGACGCCGAGCACCTGCACGTCGAAGGAGCGGGCGAGGTAAAGCCCGAGCCCGCCCCAGCCGGATCCGATGTCGAGCACCGATTGGCCGGGCTTCAGGCGCATCTTGGCGGCGAGATGCGCCTTCTTGGCAAGCTGCGCCTCCTCGAGAGTCATCTCCGGCTCGGCGAAATAGGCGCAGGAATATTGCATGTCCTCATCGAGGAAGAGGCGGTAGAGGTCGCCCGACAGGTCGTAGTGGCGCTGGACGTTGCGCTTGGCACGCGCCGCAGTGTTGACCTGCTGGAAACGGCGGAAGGCGACGCGCAGCCCGTCGATGGCGCGTGTCCAGGCGGCGTCGATTGTGCCGTTGCCGAGATTCTGGAAGGCGATCCGCATCAGTCCCAGCACGTCGCCGCCGACGATGTCCATTTCGCCGTCCATGAAGGTCTCGGGAATGGCCAGCATCGGGTCGAAGGTGATCGCGCGCTCCGCGTGGCGGGTCTTGATCACCATGTGTACAGGTTCGCCGCTGCCGTCGCCGAACCGATGGGTGCTTCCCTTCGGACCGGTCACGGTCAGGTTTCCTACGCGTACAAGTCTTCCGAGGATGCGCTGAAGCAACACATTCATGGGCAGTGCTCGCGATCTGTCAGTCCTGTCTTGTGATCCTCTTCAATGATGCAGCCCTTGGCAAGTTCCACCAGGCACAAAAAAGCCCGGGCGTTTCCGCCCGGGCTTGGTCCAGAAAACTGGAGGAAGACGAAGCTTAGATGTCGTCTTCTTCTTCGGCGTTCGGATCGAAGAAGGCGTCCGGACGGGCGTTCTCGTTGATGTCGTCGCCGTAGATGGCTTCGGCGGTCGTGAGCGTCTCGCCCTTCGACTGGCGCTCTGCTTCGTCCGAGGTGCGGGCGATGTTGAGGGTGATGGTGACCTCGACTTCGGCGTGCAGCGAAATCGCCACGTTGGTCAGGCCGATGGTCTTGATCGGCTGGTTCAGCTCGACCTGGTTGCGGGCAACCGTGAAGCCTTCGGCGATCAGGATGTCGGCGACGTCGCGGGTCGAGACCGAACCGTAGAGCTGGCCGGTTTCACCAGCCGAGCGCACGACCACGAAGGTCTTGCCGTCGAGCTTGTCGGCGACCTGCTGGGCTTCCGTCTTGCGCTCGAGGTTGCGGGCTTCGAGCTGGGCGCGCTGGCCTTCGAACTTCTTCTTGTTGGCTTCGTTGGCACGAAGCGCCTTGCCCTTGGGCAGCAGGAAGTTACGGGCAAAGCCGTCCTTGACCTTGACGGTGTCGCCCATCTGGCCGAGGCGGGAAATACGTTCGAGGAGAATGACGTCCATTTTCCTTGTCCTTTCGTTGGCTGCAAAGGCAGCGAATTGGGTTCAACGGGCAAGGAAGCAAGAAGGGCGCGTGGCGCCTGTTTCGCTGTCCTGCCTGTCGCGGCAGTTAGGGTTTCCTGAGAAAACCCAACCCGGGATTTTGAGGACTACCCTGCCACGCCCGTCGCGGAGGGAGGTGTTCCGGCCCGGGGCAGGTGCCGCCGGGCCGGAACGGATATCACTTCACCACGTAGGGCAGCAGGCCGAGGAAGCGGGCGCGCTTGATCGCCTGGGCGAGTTCACGCTGCTTCTTCTGGCTGACGGCGGTGATGCGCGAGGGAACGATCTTACCGCGCTCGGAAATGTAGCGCTGCAGCAGACGCACGTCCTTGTAGTCGATCTTCGGAGCGTTGGCGCCGGAGAACGGGCAGGTCTTGCGACGACGATGGAAAGGACGACGGGTCGGGATCTGATTGATGTCGACCATTATTCTGCACCCCCTTCAAAGCCTTCGCGCGGACGGCGCGGGGCACGATCACTACGGTCGCCGCGGTCGCGGTCGCCGAAGCTGCGCTGCGGACGGTCGCCGAAGCCACCGCGGTCGCCACGCTCGGAGCGCTCTTCGCGCTTCTGCATCATGGCGGACACGCCTTCCTCATGCGCCTCGACCTTGACGGTCATGAAGCGGAGGATGTCTTCGGACAGGCCCTGCTGGCGCTCGACTTCCTTGACGGCAGCCGACGGAGCGGTGATGTCCATAAGCGTGTAATACGCCTTGCGGTTCTTGTTGATGCGGTAGGTGAGGGACTTCAAGCCCCAGTTCTCGACCCGGCCAACCGATCCGCCAGCTGCAGTGATGATGCCCTTGTAGTGTTCGACAAGTGCATCGACCTGCTGCTGCGAGAGGTCCTGACGGGCAAGAAACACATGTTCGTAAAGAGCCATAGTTCTTTGCCTTTCTTCGTTTCCATCTTCCGGTCCCGGCGGCTAGAGCCTCTGCGACCTCTGCTAACCCGCGATGCGGGGAAGAAAGGTGCGTGACGAGACGGTCGAGAGCGGAGACACGGGAGGCGGAAGCGTTTTCGCTTCACGCGGAAGTTTCCGAGAAAACCTCCGGCCCTCCGTTCAGCCCCCAGCTGGGACCGGCAGATGGCGGGCGTCTACAGGCAAAGGGCCGATAAGGCAAGAGGGAGGGCCGAGATATCGGGCGAAACCGGCCTTTTCCGGCCGATTTTCAGGGCCGGCTACGCGTCTTCGCGCAGGAACAGCGGCGAGCGCGTGCGGTTGGCCACGACCTTGTCGACCGTCTCGGGGAAGAACTCCTTGGCGCCACGGCGCTTGCCGAACATCATGTCGTACTGCAGCCAGCGGAAATCGCGGATCGCGGGGTCGAGTTCTTTCTGGCGCGACCAGTCGAACTGTGTCTCGCCGAGGCGCGGCAGCAGCACGTTGCGGTCGACGACGCGGAAGCGGTCGTGCACCTCGCCGAGGAAGCCGGTGTAATAGGGGTGGGTGATCCCGGCGGTCTCAAGCACATGCAGCGGCAGGAATGCCGGGCTGATCGAGCCGATGTCGCGCGCCGCACCCGTGCGGTTCGACCACACCACCAGCGGCGTCTCGTGCTGCACCAGCATGTCGTTGATCGGCGCCTTGCGCTTGGCGACCGGCTCTTTCATGAAGCCGGTGTCGACATAGACGGGGCCGAGCGGCGGCAGGTGGTCGCCGAAGAAGGCGATCACGGTCGGGCGTTCGCGCTTGCTGGCCCAGTCCATCAGGCGCTGCAGGCTGCGGTCGGCGTCGGAGGCGCCCTCGGCATAGGTCAGGATCGAATCGCGCGTCCACTGCGACAGCTTGCCGGCCTCGACCTTGTGGGTGGCGTCGTTGTAGCGACCCGGCTCATAGGGGCCGTGGCTCTGCAGGCTGACGGCAAAGTAGAAGAACGGATGGTCCGTGGCATCGGCCTGACGGATAATCTCTTCGGTCAGCGCCTCGTCGGAAGCGAGCGGGCCGCGCTTCTTCAGCGGCGGAAGGTTCTCTTCCGACATGAACTCGTCGAAGCCGAAGGCCTTGTAGACGGGCGCACGGTTCCAGAACCAGCCGCCGAAGGGGTGGATGGCCTTGGTCTCGTAGCCTTCGCTGCGCAGGAAGGTTGCCATCGAAGGTACCGGATTGCGCACATATTGCTGGTAGGGGATGCTGCCGGCCGGCAGAAACGCGTTGGAGAAGCCGGTCAGCGCCTCGAACTCGACATTGGCCGTCATGCCGCCGAATTCGGGCGAGAAGACGTGGCCCGACTGCGCGGCGCGTACGCTCGGGATCGGGTCCGGGCTGATCTCCACGCCGGGCAGGCGCGTCGGATCCCAGAAAGATTCGCTCATCACCACGATGATGTCGGGCTTTTCCTCGGGCAGGGAGGTCGCGACGTCGGTGCGGGTAATCGCATCGATCGCCTTTTCCGTATAGCCCTGCGGCGCGTTGACCTTGGCCATCGGCACGTTGAGCGCAAAGGCGATGGCGAAGCCGTTGGAGGCGTAGTTCTCCTTCTGGTCCCACATCATCGGAATAATCTGCAGCCGATCGCGCGTCCACGAGAAGGTCGCGTAGTCCATGATCGAGACAAAGAAGGCGAGCGTCGGCAGCGCAATGGCAAGGCGCGAGATGCGCGCCCAGAACGACAGCGCCGGCATGCGGCGGCGCCAATGGCGCCAAGCCAGCACGAGCAGCGAGATGCCGGCGACAAGCCCGACGGCGATGCCGACGCCGGTCCACGGGCGTTCGCGCACCAGAAGCGGCATCAATTCCACGATCTGGCGGGCGTAGAGAAAGTCGGTCGGATAGAGCGGATCGCCGAGATAGAGCGACTTCTGGTGGCCGACGAAGGCCAGCGTCAGCGCAACGGGGGCGACGATCAAAAGGCCGTTGTGCGGCCGGCCGAGGAGCGCGTCGAGGCCGATCAGGATCAGCGCAAACAGCGCGACCGTGGTCCAGCTCGGCTTGAAGGGCTGCTGGAAGAAGTTGATGGTGTCGATGAGGGAGCCGCGCGCGATCAACTCGATGGCAAAGACCAGCACGGCCGAAACCGCCAGCGTCACCATCACCGAACGCATCACGCCAAGCGCATAGGCGCGCCGGCAGAACGCGGTCTGATCCGCGTCGGCAACGCTCTGCGCGGCGGCGACGCCGTTATCGTCTACACTTCCCAACTCAATGCTTCCCCGAGTTCATGACGGCTTCATAATGTAGACGTCACCTGAACGTCACCTGAACGTCATCAAACTGTCATGCAGAAGCTAGGGCTTATGGCAAAATTGAGAAGCGTTGGCCAACAAATCGTGTTTTGGCCTAATCATTGTGTGATTATCGGCCCGTTTCGGGCCTGAAGACGCACAAGGCTTGACTTGACAGGGCGCATTGCGCCAGAGCCACAGCGATCCGGAGTGCCCGGCGTTCCCCAGGGGCGGCAAGCGTACTTCGGTTTGTTATGTCTGCGCATCGCGCCAATCAGGGGGCGTACAAGCCTTCGAGCGATGCGCCAGCAGCCAGGAGACAAGAATGGCCGTCGCATTTACTTTTCCGGGGCAGGGCAGCCAGGCTGTCGGCATGGGCAAGGAACTCGCCGATGCTTTTCCCGAAGCGCGCCGGGTTTTCGAGGAAGTCGATGAAGCGCTCGGCGAAAAGCTGTCGAAGCTGATCTGGGAAGGTCCCGAGGAGACGCTGACGCTGACCGCCAATGCCCAGCCGGCGCTGATGGCCGTGTCGATGGCGGCGTTCCGCGCGCTGGAATCGCGTGGGCTTTCGCTCAAGGACAAGGTTTCTTTCGTTGCCGGCCACTCGCTTGGCGAATATTCCGCGCTTGCGGCGGCCGGCTTCGTTTCCGTAGCTGACACAGCGCGCCTGCTGCGCATCCGCGGCGATGCCATGCAGGCGGCTGTGCCGGCGGGCCAGGGTGCGATGGCTGCGATCATCGGCCTCGATCAGGCTGACGTCGATGCGGCTTGCGCCGAGGCCGCTCAGGGCTCGGTCGTGCAGATCGCCAACGACAATGGCGGCGGCCAGTTGGTTATCTCCGGCGAGAAGGCAGCGGTTGAACGTGCCGCAGCGCTCTGCACCGCAAAGGGCGCCAAGCGCGCGCTGATGCTGCAGGTGTCCGCACCCTTCCATTCGGCGCTGATGGCGCCGGCGGCCGAAAAGATGCGCGAGGCGCTCGCCGGCGTGAAGAAGAATGTGCCTGTCGTGCCCGTCGTCGCCAACGTGACCGTGCAGCCGATCATCGATCCGGAAGAGATCGCCGCCCGCCTCGTCGAGCAGGTGACGGGTCGCGTCCGCTGGGCCGAGACGGTCCAGTGGTTCGGCAACAACGGCGTCACCACTCTTTATGAAGTGGGTGCCGGCAAGGTGCTGTCGGGCCTCGCCCGCCGCATCAACAAGGAAATCGCGACCGCTGCCGTCAACAACCCGGCAGACGTCGACGCGGCAGTCGCCGCGCTCGCCTGAACAATTCGAACGACCCCGCCCGTGTGAAGGGTGTGCTCCAAGGAGAGTGGAACAATGTTTGATCTGACCGGCCGTAAGGCACTCGTCACCGGCGCCTCCGGTGGCATCGGCGAAGAAATCGCCCGCATCCTGCACAAGCAGGGCGCCATCGTCGGCCTGCACGGCACCCGCGTCGAGAAACTCGAGGCCCTGGCCAACGATCTCGGCGACCGCGTGAAGCTGTTCCCGGCCAATCTCGGCAACCGCGACGAGGTCAAGGCGCTGGGCCAGAAGGCGGAGGCCGAGCTCGAAGGTGTCGACATCCTGGTCAACAATGCCGGCATCACCAAGGACGGTCTGTTCGTGCGCATGTCCGACGAAGACTGGGACCAGGTCATCGAGATCAATCTGACGGCGATGTTCCGCCTGACGCGCGAGCTGACCCATCCGATGATGCGTCGCCGTCACGGCCGCATCATCAACATCACCTCGGTGGTGGGCGTGACCGGCAATCCCGGTCAGACCAACTACTGCGCGTCGAAGGCCGGCATGATCGGCTTCTCGAAGTCGCTGGCGCAGGAGATCGCGACCCGCAACATCACCGTCAACTGCGTTGCCCCGGGCTTCATCGAATCGGCGATGACCGAGAAGCTCAACGACAAGCAGAAAGAGGCGATCATGGGCGCTATTCCTGCCAAGCGCATGGGAACCGGCCAGGAAGTCGCCTCGGCGGTTGCCTATCTTGCCTCCAACGAGGCCGCGTACGTCACCGGCCAGACCATCCACGTCAACGGCGGGATGGCAATGATCTGAGCTGGATTGGTGCGATCCGGCCCGTTCAGAGGTGCCGGAATTGCCCGACAGCGGTCGATAGGCCGGGATAACCGGCCCTTTGGCCCTTGGACGCGGTAAAGAATTCGTGTATTGCCGCGCCCCATCAGGTGGCTGGACCTTGACCGGACCGCTGCCCGTGCGCTTTGGAAAGCGCAGAATTGAGCTTGATTAGCGGCATTCCGCCCGCTAACGAAGACCGAAGAAACACAAGACTGAGGATGCCCACATGAGTGACACCGCAGAGCGCGTCAAGAAGATCGTTGTCGAACACCTTGGCGTCGATGCCGACAAGGTGACGGAAGCTGCAAGCTTCATTGACGATCTGGGCGCGGACAGCCTCGACACGGTCGAGCTCGTTATGGCGTTCGAAGAAGAATTCGGCGTCGAGATCCCCGATGACGCGGCCGAGACCATCCTGACCGTTGGCGACGCCGTCAAGTACATCGACAAGGCTTCGGCCTAAGCGTCCCTTGGATTATCGGGGATGCCAGCGATGAGGCGTGTGGTCGTCACGGGCCTTGGCCTGCTTTCGCCGTACGGCATGGGCTATGAACACGGCTGGAAAGAGCTTCTTTCCGGCCGGAGCGCTGCCAGGCGGATAACGGAATTCGAAGTCGACGACCTTGCATGCAAGATCGCGAACGTCATCCCCAGGGGTGACGGCTCCAACAACACCTTCAACCCCGAAGCGGTCCTTGAGCCCAAGGAACTGCGCAAGATCGGCGACTTCATCCTGTACGGGATCGCAGCCGCCGACGAGGCGTTGAAGGATTCGGGTTGGGAGCCCAAGACGCCGGACGAGCAGAACGCGACCGGCGTCATGATCGGCTCGGGCATCGGCGGCATTGACGGCATTGCCGAAAATGCCCTGATCCTCAAGGAACGCGGCCCGCGCCGCATCAGCCCATTCTTCATTCCCGGCCAGATCATCAATCTGGTCTCCGGCCAGGTTTCGATCCGGCACGGCCTCAAGGGGCCGAACCATGCCGTGGTCACCGCCTGCTCGACCGGTGCGCACGCCATTGGCGACGCTGCCCGCCTGATCATGTTCGGCGATGCCGACGTGATGGTGGCCGGTGGTGCCGAAGCTCCGGTGACGCGTCTGTCGCTGGCCGGCTTCGCGGCCTGCAAGGCGCTGTCCACCGATCGCAACGACGAGCCTGAGAAGGCTTCGCGTCCCTATGATCGCGACCGTGACGGGTTCGTCATGGGTGAGGGCGCAGGCGTCGTGGTTCTCGAGGAACTCGAGCATGCCAAGGCACGCGGCGCAAAGATTTACGCCGAAGTGGTCGGTTATGGACTGACCGGCGATGCCCATCACATCACGGCTCCGGCCGAGGATGGCGACGGCGCCTTCCGCTGCATGTCTGCAGCGCTGAAGCGTGCCGACCTGACGCCCGCCGACATCGACTACATCAATGCCCATGGCACTTCGACCATGGCCGACACCATCGAACTGGGCGCTGTCGAGCGTCTGGTCGGCAATGCTGCCTCGAAGGTGTCGATGTCGTCGACCAAGTCGTCGATCGGCCACCTGCTGGGTGCAGCAGGTGCGGCAGAGGCGATCTTCTCGATCCTCGCCATTCGCGACAACATCGCGCCGGCGACGATCAATCTGGACAATCCCGAACGCGAAACCGCGATCGATCTGGTGCCGAACAAGCCGCGCAGCAGGCAGATCGACGTTGCGCTTTCGAACTCGTTCGGTTTCGGCGGCACCAACGCCTCGCTGGTCTTCCGGCGCTATAACGGCTGACAGGCTGTGGGTAGGGGCCTCCGAGCGGGGCCTCTGCCGTGATTTCTGCCACATTCGCGCCTAGTCTCCCGGCGGGGATTCGACGCAAAAGAGAGTGGCGAGGCAAAATGAGCATGAATACGCCAGGGCAGGGGGATGGGGCTCAGCGCGCAGCGCAGGCAAGCCCGATCGTTCCGAAAACCGCACAGGAAGCGCTGCGGCCCGAAGCCGGCACACCGCCGCCCTCGAAGCGTTCGCGCGCCTCGCGCAACCAGTTTGTCGTCTTCCTGAATTTCATGATGTCGGCCGCCGTGCTGGTGATCCTCGCCAGTGGTGCCGCACTCTATTTCGGCAAGCAGGAATTCACCGGCCAGGGCCCCTCGACGGCGCCCAGCACCTTCCTGGTCAAGCCGAGCACTGGCGTGGCCGATATTGCCGACCAGCTCGAGCGACGCGGCCTCGTCAGCGACGCCCGCATCTTCCGCCTGGGCGTGCGTGCCTATGGCAATGACGGCGCGCTGAAGGCCGGCGAATACGAGATCGAGGCCGGCGCTTCGATGCTCGACATCATGGATCTGCTGAAGAGCGGCAAGTCGGTGCAGTATTCGCTGACCATCCCGGAAGGGCTGACGGTCGAGCAGGCCTGGCAGCGTATCGCCGAGCAGGAGGCCCTGAGCGGCGATATGCCCAAGGATATCCCTGCCGAAGGCTCGCTGATCGCCGACACCCAGCGCTTTACCCGCGGCGCCAGCCGCCAACAGATCGTCAACAAGATGCTGGCTGACCAGAAAGAGCTGGTCGACAGCATCTGGGCGCGGCGCGCGCCAGACCTGCCGCTGGCCGATATCAACGAGTTCGTGACGCTGGCTTCGATCGTCGAAAAGGAAACCGCCCGGGGTGATGAGCGCTCGCGCGTTGCCGCCGTGTTCATCAACCGGCTGAACAAGGGCATGCGCCTGCAGTCCGATCCGACGATCATCTACGGCATCTTCGGCGGCAAGGGCAAACCGGCCGACCGGCCGATCTTCCGCTCCGACATCGACAAGCCGACGCCGTACAACACCTACACGATCAAGGGCCTGCCGCCGACGCCGATCGCCAACCCGGGCAAGGCATCGCTGGAGGCGGTCGCCAACCCGTCGAAGACCAAGGACCTGTACTTCGTTGCCGACGGCACCGGCGGCCACGTCTTTGCCGCGACGCTGGACGAGCACAACGAAAACGTTGCCCGCTGGCGTGCCTTTCAGCGCAAGGTCGTCGAGGACGAGAAGGCGGCAGATCAGCCCGATCCGGCCAAGAACGACGCCACGACCACAAATTCCGTCAAGAAGAAGTAAGGCGCGAGCCGACGCAAGGGACAGGCGGGCCAGATGAATTTGCAGAGCATGACCGGCTTCGCCCGCACCGCGGCGGAGCATGATGGCACAGCCATCGCCTGGGAAGTGAAGTCGGTCAACGGCAAGAGCGTCGAGGTGCGCCTGCGCCTGCCGCAAGGCTTCGACCGGCTTGAGCAGCCTGTCCGCCAGGCCGTCCAGAAGCGCTTCACCCGCGGCAATGTGCAAGCGACGCTGACGGTCAGCCGCAGCAGTGCTGGCATGGTGCAGCCCGTCATCAACGAGGTTTTCCTCAAGGATGTCGCCAATCTCGCCAACCGCTTGGTCGAGCAGTATGGCGCGGCCCCAGCGACCGCTGATGGCCTGCTGGCCCTGCGTGGCGTCTTCGATATGCCCGAGGCTGTCGAGACCGAGGAGCAGCGGGCGGCGATCGACGCTGCGATCATGAATTGTCTCGAGGCCGGGCTTGCCGGCCTGGTCGAGGCCCGCCAGGACGAGGGCGAGGCGCTGCGCAGCCTGCTGCTGGGGCATATCGCGGCTATCGAGGCGCTGACGCTGAAGGCCGAGGCTGACCCATCGCGCGAGCCGGGGCAGATTCGCCAGCGGATTGCCGAACAGGTGCAATTGCTGCTCGATGCGGCACCGGCGCTGGATGAAGCGCGGCTCAACATGGAAGCCGCCTTCCTTGCCACCAAGGCTGACATCCGCGAGGAGATTGACCGGCTGAAGACCCATGTCGCATCGGCGCGCGCGCTGCTCGCCGGCGGCGGGGCTGTTGGCCGCAAGCTCGATTTTCTCGCGCAGGAATTCAACCGCGAATCGAATACCCTATGTTCGAAGTCGAACGCCGCCGCAGTGACCGCCATCGGGCTGGAGCTTAAGGCCGTGGTCGACCAATTCCGCGAGCAGGTTCAGAATCTGGAGTAGCGCATGAGCGCCGAAAACCTTTCCAACACCATCAAGCGTCGCGGACTGATGCTGGTGCTGTCGTCGCCGTCGGGCGCCGGCAAGTCGACCATCTCGCGCAACCTGATCGAGACCGATCCGGAGCTGAAGCTGTCGGTGAGCGTGACCACCCGTCCGCGCCGCGGCAGCGAGATCGACGGTGCACACTATCACTTTACCTCGAAGCGCGAGTTCGAGCTGTTGCGCGACAACGACGCCCTGCTCGAATGGGCCGAAGTGCATGGCAATTTCTACGCCACGCCGCGCGAGCCGGTCGAGTTGGCCATGTCGCAGGGCCGTGACATGCTGTTCGACATCGACTGGCAGGGCGCCAAGCAGCTCAAGGAAAAGATGCGCGGCGACATCGTCTCGATCTTCATCCTCCCGCCCTCCATGGGCGAACTGAAGGCCCGCCTCAAGCGTCGTGCCGAGGATCAGGATGCGGTGATCGAGACGCGGCTCAAGAATGCCCGCGACGAGATCGAGCACTGGGGCGAATACGACTATGTCGTGGTCAACGAAGACCTCGACCGTGCCTTTGCCGAAGTGCGGGCGATCGTGGCCGCCGAGCGGCTGCGTCGCGACCGTCGGCCGGGCCTGTTCGATTTCGTCTCGAAGCTGCTCGACGAAAAGGTCTGATCTTTTTGCCTTCTGCCCTTGTGGGAGGTGTCGCCAGGGCGACGGATGAGGGGTGGCCGTCAGGCTGTAATCCTCATCATCCAAGCTCATTGCGCTCGCCCACCGTCTCCCGCAAAGCGGAGAAGCAGCGTCAGACCGCCTTGGCCAGGGCCACGAATTCCTCGATGCTCAGCGTCTCGGCTCGGCGGGTGGGGTCGATACCAGCAATTTCCAAGACCCGTTCGCCGCCCATGCTCTTCAGGCTCTGGCGCAGCATCTTGCGGCGCTGGCCGAAGGCCGCCTCGGTGACGCGGCCGAGAACCTTCACATCGATAGCCAGCGGCTCCGCGCGCGGCACCAGATGAACCACAGACGAGGTCACCTTGGGCGGCGGGGTAAAGGCTTGCGGCGGCACGTCGAAGGCGATCCTTGCCTCCGTACGCCAGCCGGCCAGTACGCCGAGGCGGCCATAGGCCGAACTTGTGGGTTTCGCCACGATCCGCTCTGCGACCTCGCGCTGGAACATCAGCGTCAGCGACTGATAGAAGGGTGGCCACGCCTCCACCGTCAGCCAGCGGACCAGAAGTTCCGTACCGATATTGTAGGGCAGGTTGGCGACGATCTTGACCGGGCCCGAGGCAAGTGCGGTGAAGTCGGTCTTGAGCGCATCGCCGGAAATGACCTCCAGCCGCCCAGGATAGTGTGCGGCAACCTCAGCCAGCGCAGCCATGGTGCGCTCGTCGCGTTCGATGGCGATCACGCGCTCAGCGCCATTCATGAGCAGGGCCCGTGTCAGGCCACCCGGGCCGGGGCCGACCTCGATGACGGTGACGCCGGTCAGGTCGCCGGCGGCGCGCGCAACCTTGCTTGTGAGATTGAGGTCGAGCAGGAAGTTCTGCCCGAGCGCCTTCTTGGCCTGCAGGCCGTGGCGCTCGATGACGTCGCGGAGCGGCGGCAGGCCGTCGATGCTGGTGCTCATGCCTGGCCACCCTCTACGTCGGCGAGTTGTCGGGCCAGCTTGAGCGCAGCGATCAGGCTGTCGGACCTGGCGATGCCCTTGCCGGCAATGTCGAAGGCAGTGCCGTGATCGGGCGACGTGCGGATGAAGGGCAAGCCGAGCGTGACATTGACGGTCTCGTCGAAGGCCAAGGCCTTGGCGGGGATAAGGGCCTGGTCGTGATACATGCAGATTGCGGCATCATAGCCGGCGCGGGCGCGGGCATGGAACATGGTGTCGGCGGGCAGGGGGCCGAAGACGTCGATAGCTTCCGCCTGCAACGCGTCGACGGCTGGGCGCACGACGCGCTCGTCCTCGTGGCCCATGGCTCCACCTTCGCCGGCATGCGGATTGAGGCCCGAGATCGCGATGCGCGGATTGGCGATGCCGAAACGCAGACGGAGATCGTGGGCGGTGATGCGGCTCGTTTCGACAATCGCCTCTGTCGTCAGCGCCTTTGGCACGTCGGCCAGGGCAATGTGGATGGTGACCGGCACGGCACGCAGGTCTGGACCGGCAAGCATCATCACCGGCGTGACGGGGTGGCCGAGCCTTTGGGAGGCGAGGTAGGCCAGATATTCGGTGTGGCCGGGAAAGCGGAAGCCGGCATCGTAGAGCGGCTTCTTGGCGATGGGGCAGGTGACGACGGCGGCGGCGCGACCCTCGAACGTATCGGCGACGGCGCGGTCGATGGCCTCGATGATCCCGCCTGCATTCTGCTTGTCGGGCTGGCCGGGTGTGTCGACGAGCCTTGCGGCCAAGGGTACGATCGGCAGGGCCGATGCAAAATGAGCGGCGGCGTTGGCTGGGTCGGTTTCTGTGATCTTAAGCTCGAGGCCGAGTTTGGCCGCGCGCGCAGCAACAAGCGCCGGGTCGCCAAGCAGGTAGAACGCGGGAACGTCGGCAGCCTGCCGCAGTCGCCACGCGGAGACTGCGATTTCCGGGCCGATGCCTGAGGGATCGCCAATGGTCAGCGCCAGTGGGGCGCCGGGGGCACCCACGGCTAGCGGTTGACGATGCGGGCCTTGGCCCGCAGTTCGGCGAGATATTTCTTGCTGAGCTCTTCGGCCTTTTCGTTGCCTTCCTTGCCGGCACCTTCGGCCTGGAAGACCATCTGCGCGACCTTGTCGTCGGAGACTTCACGGGCGCTGCATACGCCGATGAACTCGACGCCGCGCTCGGTCTCGCGAGCTGGCGTCACGCCGCCAGCCTTGAGCTTCTTGATGTCTTCGGCCCATTCGGGCGGCAGCTGCGGCGCGAGCACACGGCCGAGATCGCGCACGGTGACGTCGAGCAGGCCTTTGGAGAATTCACGCGTCTGTTCGCAGCCGTTGAAGCGGCCACGCATCGCGTCGGCCTCGCGCTTGCGCTTGGCGATCGAGCCGCGCTCGGATGCCGGCACCACGAAGATCACCTGCTGCAGCATATATTCGGTGGCCGAAGGCTTGGCGCCGCCCTGCTGCAGCATGCGACGCACGGCGTCCTGCTCGCTGGTTCCACCACCACCCGCTTCGGAGCGGAAGCGCGCACTGAGCGCCTGGTTCCAGCCGATCTGCGTGCGGATGTATTCCTTGAAGTGGGCCGCCGTCACACCGGCCTGAGCCAGAATCTGGTTCATCTGCTCGGGCTTGAGCTTGTTGGAGCCGGCAAAGCGGGCATAGGCGTCGTCGACCTGCTTGTCGGAGATGCGGATGCCGAGTCGCTTCATTTCCGCTTGGCGGAGCGTCTGGTCGATCATCTCCTCGCCAGCATTTCCCTTGCGCTTCTGCAGCTTGAGAAAGGCGGCGCGACGCTGGATGTCGTAGCTGGTGACCGGCACATCGTTGACGATGTACTTGATCTCGCTGGCGAAGGCCGGCGGCGCATAGACGGTCGTCGAAACAGACGTTGCCGCCACGAGCAGCGCGAAGCCTGCCGATAAGAAGTACTTTCGCATCGAAAAAGTCCCGTTCAAACCCCAGATCCGAGCCATGCCCGGATGCATATTGCCCCGTCATTGGCCGCGTTATACGGCAAAACGATGTCAGGCCGCCCCCGGCAGGTCTACGTTCGCCCCTAGAAGGTATCCTTCGCCGAGCCGAAATCGCCGAGCGTGCGGAACGAGATGTTGAAGCCCACGGTGCGTGAAACGTCGTTCGGCTTGGCGTGCTCGCGGCTCTCGACGTAGGTCATCATATAGGTGAAGCACTCGTCGTCATAGGCGAAGCCGACACCGTTCTTGACCATCAGGTCGCCCTGGATGTCGTAGGTGCCCGATCCAAACACGCGCCACTCGTCGTTGAAGCGTGCAGTGGCGCCCAACGTCACTTCGTGGCGGTCGTTGGCAAAACCGTAAAGAGGCTGCGACTCGATGAAGGCGTATTTCGCCGACACCGCGATCGGACGGGCGTCGAGGCCAGCCTTCAGCTCGGCGCGACGGACCGCGAACGTCTGTTCGTCGAAGCGACCGCTGGCCGATGCCGAGAAGCCGTTGGGGCTGGCGATGCCGACGAGCGCCACGTAATCCGAAGTGTCGCTCTCGAGACCGGAATAGGCGCCGGCATTGACCAGATCGGGTGCGGCAAACGAGTTTTCACCGGCGAGCTGGTAGGACTGGCCAACGATTGCATTGGTGGTCCAGCCATTGTTGAAGTTGCCGGTGTAGCGCAGGCCGAGATTGGCGCGCGTGCCGCCTTCCATACGGTCGTAGCCCGAGAACTTGTCACGCTCGAACAGCGACGTCGCATCGAAGACGAAACTCTGGGCATCCTCGTTGGGGATGCCGAGGCGCCCGATGTCGCCCTCGTTCGGACGCGCAAAGACCTGCGCCATCGGCTCGAGCACATGCGTCGAACTGGTCGACGAGAACAGCACTGGCCAGCGCAGCTCAAGACCCAGCGTCGCCATGTAGCGGAACAGCGACGAACGGACGTCCGCTGCAACGCCGAGGTCGCCGGCCATGTTGTTGATCGCGTCGACCGATGCATTGGAGGCGTTGAGATAGCTACCGTCGGCGCGGAACGCCATCAAAGGGGTGACCAGCAAACCGCCGTCTGTGATGATGGTGCGCTTCCACTCGGCCTCTGCTGTCAGCCGACCGGAGTTGCCCTCAAGCCCATGCACAGTGGGTGTCAAAGCCGGGTCGAATACGGTTGTGTCCAGTCCCGAGCGCTGGATGACGCGTGCGTTGACGTCGAACGACAGTTCACCGCCGGCGACAGGCATGTCGGGGATATAGGCATAGTCGAGCGACGGCAGCACCCAGGGCTGCTTGTCGGCGCGCGCCAGCGGATCGCTGTCGAGCGCGTCCTCCTGGACCTGGAAGCGCATGGCGCGCAGGTCAAAGTAGTTGCGGTCGCTTAGACCGGTCAAATAGACCTCGGAACGATGGGTGGAGTCGTTGAAGCCGTCGATCCCATAGGTGCGTGAGAAATTCTTGTCCGACTGGGCAAGAATATCCCAGCCGAAGGCCCAGCGCGGGTTGAGGTCGAAGTGCCCTTTGGTGCCGACCATGCCGCGCAGCTTGTTCGGATCGCCCGCTGGGCCCGAATCGACAGTGTTGGCGTCGAACCGGTCGGGATTTTGCTGGTTGATGCCCGCGATCTTCAGGCTGTATTCGCCGTTATTGAAGCGCTGGCGCCATTCGGCCTCGGCGAGGAAACCCTGGCGGGTGTAGCCGGTGCCTTTGACCGTGAGATCGTAGGTCGGCGAAAGCGCCAGATAGTAGGGGATGCCGAGGCTGTAGCCGAGCTTGTTGTTGTAGCCGACGCTCGGCATCAGGAAGCCGCTCTTGCGCTTGACCGTGGGGTCCGCGATTTCGAACGACGGCAAGAAGGCAATCGGGAAGCCGAAGAATTCGAAATTCGAATTCTCGAAGCGCACGGTCTTCTTCTGGCCGTTCCAGATGATTTTCTGTGCCTTGATACGCCAGATCGGCGCTTTGTCGGGCTTGTCCTCACAGGGTTCGCAAGCGGTGTAGACGCCGTTGTTGAACGTCGTCAGCACGCCGCCTTCGCGCTTGGCGCTTTCGGCTGCGAAATAGGTCTTGTCGACGGTTTCGAGACGCAGCGCGTTGACGAAGCCGTTGGCGAAGTCATCGGTGATGTCGATCTCTTGCGAGAAGATCTTGGTGCCGTCGGCATTCAGGATTTCGACGTTGCCGCTGGCGACCAGCCGCGAGGTCTTGCGGTCATAGGTGACGCGCTGGGCGACCAGGCGGTTGTCCGCATAGTCGATCTGCACGCCGCCGACGGCGGTGACCGTGTTGGCGTCGTTGTCATAGACGAGCGTGTCCGCCTCGAGCAGCATCTGCGAGCCTTCGGGCACGTCAGGCGCAAGGTCGGCGATCGTCTGGGCGGCAACCGGCGTGCTCGGCGGAACAGCGAACGCAAAAAGGCATGCGAGCGCAGTCGCAGCAAACAGGCGGGCCCTGATTTGGGCCGTCTTTTGGCTGGCCATTACGCCCCTCACCTAACCGTCCTCCCTGTAGAGCAGGAAAGTTACCCCGAAAAACATTGCTACGACGACTGGAAGCCAGGCCGCAATATAGGTCGGCACGAATCCAGCATTGCCGAATGCTTTGACCAGAACCGAAACGACATAAAGCAGAAAGCCAGCGACGACGCCACCCAGAATCATCGTTGCCGACTGCCCCATCCTCGCAAATCGCATCGACACTGTTGCAGCAATGAGTGTCATTGCCACCAGCAGGAAGGGCAGGGCGACGAGCGAGTGGAACTGCATGGCGAAGGCATTGGCGCGAAGGCCGAACGAACGAGCCACCTCGATCTTGGCGGGCAACTGGAAGAACGGGATCGTTTCCGGGCGCGCCAGCCGCTCCTGGACGAATTCCGGTTTGAGATTGGTAGGCACCCGGTCTGTCGGTTCAGCGACGAAATTCTCACCGCCCTTCATGCTCCGGACGTCCACCAACTCCCAGTAGCCGTCGCGCAGATAGGCACGCCGCGCATCCTTGCGGCCGACCATGTTGCCGTCATTGTCGAAAATGAAGAACACGGCGTCGGACAGTTCAAGGCCCTGGTTGAGAACCGCACGGGCGCCGATGATGACTTCCTCGTCCTTCGTCTTCTGACGCAGCCACGGCGCCGAGAAGGCCGAGACCGAATTGGACTGGCGCGAGCGCAGCTCCGATTCGAGGTTTTCCGAATGCGAGAAGCCGTAGGCTGCGATCGGGTTAAGGATGCCGACGGTGACGAGGCCGAAGAACAACGCGCCGGCGCAGCAAGGCAGCAGGAACTGCCAGGCCGAGATGCCGGCGGCGCGGGCTATCACCAGTTCGTAGCGCCGGTTGAGCGAGATCAGCGTCGCCATGGCGCCGAACAGCGCCACGAAAGGCACCGTCTGCTGCATGATCATCGGCACGCGCAACGCCGATACGGTGAGCGCGATGCTGAACTTGAAGCCCGGCAGGCCGCCGACATTGCTCGAGAATTCGGTGACGTCGATGATGAAGATCAGCGCGAAGATGCCGACGAAGAACCACGTCGTGATGACGACGTAGCGGAAGAAGAAATAACGGCCGAGTGTCCAGCCCATCACGCGGCTCCCTGGCCGGATGCGCCGCCGCCCCAGAGGCGAAGGCGCAAGGCTGTCATGGCGTCGCTGAAGCGCGCGAACCGCGACGCGATCCAGTCGGCGGTGGCGACGGGCAGTTCCATCGATTTGTTGTTGCGAATGAACCAGATCGCCAACAGCGAGGCGCCGATCGGCACGCCGTAGACGGCAAAGCCCAGCCACGGCACGGTTTCAGCCTTGCTGTCGGCGAAGAACCCAAGCCAGCGGAAGAACAGCGCGATGCCGATGGTGGTGATCAGCGGATGGATGCGGGCGTCGCGGTGCGAACGGGCGTCGCCCGCAACCGCGAGCGCGATCAGTGCGAATGTGATCGGGTATAGCCACTCGGTGAAGCGCCGATCGAGTTCCGCTTTGAAGGCGTCGGGATTGCGCTGGTAAACCTTGTCGTTGGCGGGCGGGTTCATAAGATAGAGCGTGCCGCGGTCTTTCGGCCGCATAGTTACTTCCTGTGCGGCGGAGCTGAATTCGCTGAGGTCGAAGGCGTAGGAATCGAAGCTGATGACCGAGACCTCACCGGCTGGTGCCTTGCGGTGGATGACGCCATTTTCCATGACGAGCATCTGCTTGTTGTCGCGCTTAATGAAGGCACCCGACTTGGCATAGTAGATCAGGTCGACATTCTTCTCGCGCGAATCGGCGACGAAGATACGGCCCAGGCCACCATCCGGCAGGCGCTCGCCGACCTGCACGAACAGGCCTTCGTCGACCTTGCGGAACGAGCCTTCCTGGATGATCAGCGACAGGAGATCGGCGCGTGACGTCGCGACAAGTTCGCGGTTGCGCTGGCGTGCCATCGGGTCTGCTACATTGTCGATGACGAAGGAGAACAGGCTGGCGCCGATGGCCAGGATGAGGATCGGCCGGATCACTGTCATGCGCGAGGCGCCGGCCGCATTGATCACCACCAGTTCGGAATCGCCGTTCATGGTGCTGAGCGTCTGCGCGACCGCGATGATGACGGCGAAAGGCACGACTATGGGGATGATGGTCGGCAAGATCAGCGCTGCTACCTCGAAGAAGGTCAACGCCGACTGGCCGCTGTCGGTGACGAGGTCGATGCGGCCCAGCACCTGGGTGGTCCAGACGATCGCCAAAGTCCAGGTCAGCGCCGCAATGAACACCGCGAACGCACGACGCAGGATGTAGCGCTCTACGACCTTCATTGGATGATCAGGATTCCGTGTTTCCGACTTGGCTGGTCGACACGATCGCGTCTGGCCAGTGTCTCTAAGCTATAGTCCCAGGCTTGCCGGCACAACCAGCGCCCCCAGGCCGGCATCGTTTCAACGCCATGTTTCCGCCGACCCGACTCTCGAACCTATTGGCTAAGAAAGGCCGAAGAGAGATGGTTAATGCAAGGTCGCCAGCGACATTTCGTCTTTACCTATAGTGAGCCTGGATGACGGGAGGTTTGCCAAAAAGTCGAAAACGACCAAATGTCGCGCACAATCTGAATGACATCCGAAAGCAGGGCATCATGACTTCCAAGCCGTCGATCAGTTTCGCCAAGGCAGGTGTGCCGAAAAAGGGCAGCGTGTTCGTCTTCTCCGCCGAAGATGGTGGCTTGAGCGATGCAGCGCGCACCTGCGATCCGGCCAAGACGCTTGATCGCGCCTTCCCGGTCGCCGATTTCACCGGCAAGTTCGGCGCCGTCGTCGAGGTGCTGGCGCCCGAGGGGACTGCCGTCGACAGGCTGGTTGCCGTCGGCGCCGGTAAGGCTGCGTCGCTCGACGAATATTCCTGGCTGAAGCTCGGCGGCACGGTTGCCGGCCAGTTGCGCAAGGCAACCGAGGTGGCCGTGATCCTCGATATCGCGGATGTCGCCGTCGATGGCGCCGCTGCCGCCGGTTTCGCCGCCGGCATCCTGCTCCGGACGTATAATTTCGACAAATACAAGACGAAGAAGGACAATGGCGACGGCAAGGCCGACGACAAGAAGCCTGCCAAGATCACCATCCATTGCGCCGATCCGGTAGCTGCCAAGAAGGCATTTGCCGATGCCGAGGCGGTGGTCGGCGGCGTGGTGCTCGCACGTGACCTGGTCAACGAGCCGGCCAACGTGCTCGGCCCGGTCGAGTTCGCCGCCCAGGCCAAGGAACTCGAAAAGCTTGGTGTCAAGGTCGAGATACTGACCGAGAAGGAAATGAAGAAGCTCGGCATGGGCGCGCTGCTCGGCGTTGCCCAGGGGTCGGTGCGTCCGCCGCGCCTCGCTGTGATGCAGTGGAACGGCGGCAAGGCCAAGGATAAGCCCGTCGCCTTCGTCGGCAAGGGCGTGGTCTTCGATTCGGGTGGCGTGTCGATCAAGCCTGCAGCCGGCATGGAGGACATGAAGGGCGACATGGGCGGTGCTGCCGCCGTCACCGGCCTGATGCATGCACTTGCCGCCCGCAAGGCCAAGGCCAATGTCGTTGGCATCATCGGCCTCGTCGAAAACATGGTCGACGGCAACGCCCAGCGTCCGGGCGACATCGTCACCTCGATGTCGGGGCAGACCATTGAGGTGCTGAACACCGACGCCGAAGGCCGTCTCGTGCTCGCCGATGCGCTCTGGTACTGCAACCAGCGCTTCGAGCCGAAGTTCATGGTCAATCTGGCGACGCTCACAGGTGCCATCATGGTGGCGCTCGGCCAGCAGCACGCCGGTTTGTTCTCCAACAATGACGAGCTGGCAACCCGGCTGACCGCCTCCGGTACCGCGACACAGGAAAAGCTGTGGCGCATGCCTCTGGGCTCGGATTACGACAAGCTGATCGATTCGAAGAATGCCGACATGAAGAACATCGGCGGTCGTTACGGCGGCTCGATCACGGCCGCGCAGTTCCTGCAGCGCTTCGTCAAGGAAACGCCCTGGGCGCATCTCGACATTGCCGGCACTGCCATGGGCTCGCCGACCAACGAGATCAACCAGTCCTGGGGCTCCGGCTATGGCGTGCGCCTGCTCGACAGGCTGGTGCGCGACCACTACGAAGCATAAGGCCTGACAGGCGGCAGCCATAGCCAAGTTCCAAGCGGCTGCCGCCCGAAGCTTCACCCGCGCTCTGAATTGGGGCATAGCATTGCCCTATGGCCGAAGTCCTTTTCTATCATTTGACCGAATCGACGCTCGAGGATGCCCTGCCGAGCCTGCTCGAGCGCAGCCTGCAGCGCGGCTGGAAAGCAGTGGTGCAGGTGGGCTCGGAAGAGCGGCGCGATGCGCTCGACGTGCATCTGTGGACCTTCCGCGAGGAGTCGTTTCTAGCCCATGGCAGCGACCGTGAGCCTCATGCGCCCGATCAGCCCGTCATCCTGACTGTTGGCGAGGGCAACCCGAACGCCGCCGAAATCCGCTTCATGGTCGATGGTGCTTCGCCGCCCGACCTCAGCCCCTATCAACGTGCCGTGTTCCTGTTCGACGGACACGACGCGCTACAGCTCGAAGACGCACGCCAGCACTGGAAGACGATGAAGGTCGCCGGCCACGCTGTGACCTATTGGCAGCAAACCGCCGACAAGCGATGGGAACGCAAGGCCTAAGGGGCACAACGAGCCTGGCGGGACGGATGCAGGCGACCTCGCAGGCCGAGGCGGCCACCAGACAAGATGCAGCGTGAAATAGTGGGCAAAGACAGCGCTCCACTTCCCGATGCGGGGCAAAAGCCGTAGTAGGGCTTATTCCCTGTCTTCGGTTGCGCTTCGCCGCGACCTCCAGAGCATCGAGCGCCATGCGGTCCCTGTTTCTACTCATCCTGCTTGCGGGCACTGGCCTCGGAATCATTTATCCTTGGGCAGCCACCAATTTCTCCGGCAACGAGATCGGGACCTACCGCGTCTATGATCGGGGCGGCAGCTTCCGTCCGGTGGACGTGGCCTTGGCAACGACCGATGCGCCGGTGCGTGTGCTGGTCGATCTGACCACATTGGCGCCGCCTGTCGTCCAGCCGGCGCGGGCGATCCTGTCGATGACGGCTTCGACAGGTGGGGAGACTGTGCTGGCCCAGGCGCTGAACTTCTATGACACGACCCCGCGCGAGCGCAGTCCGCAACTGCCCGATCCGGTGTTCCGCGACGATGCCGGCCTGATCCGCGAGGTGAAGGCGGGCAGCTATCGTTTCGTGGTGGCACAGGGCGATAATGACAACGTCCAGATTCAGCGCGTCGACCTTATCCTGCGCTCCGGCGCCGGCGAACCCGACCCCCGAGCGCAACCGACCGGTTTTTCGCTCATGGCTGTGGGCTTCATAGGTCTGGTGCTGTCTTTGCGCCGCAAGCGCAATCCGGAGAACCCGAGCTCGCAGCCCCCGGCGCCGCGCTGGGGCAGGGGAGCAGACAAGACATAGTTTTTTGCATTTTGCGGCGTTGCGAGTGGGGAGCGCATGTCCGAAAATGAGGAAGAGGACGACATCTCGGCAATCCTGAGGTTTCTGTCCGTCATCGCCATGGTCGTGGGGGTAGGGCGATTTACGCCTACCCTTGGGCGGTGAAGAATCTCAGTGGCCGCGAGATCGGCATCTACCGTATCTATGATGACGGCAAGTTCCCTGCCGCCGCTGCCATTTTGGCAGATACGGACGCGCCTGTTCGGGTGATGGTGGACGTGGTTGCGGTCGAGCCTATAGCTCAGAGATCTGTGCCATTGGTCATTTCTGTCGTTGCCTCGACACGCGGCGAAGTGGTGTTCAGCGAAACGCTGAAACTGCGGGACGTGGCAATCAGCGAGCGCAATCCCGAGACCATCGACCCGATGCATCGGAACATTGCCGGCTTGATCCGCACGGTGGAGCCGGGCATCTACAGTTTCGAGATCGGCCAGCCGGGCATAAGCGGAATTGGTGTCAGGAGCGTCGATGTCGTTTTGCGTGGCGGGGTGATGGAAGTTGACCAACGGGCCCATCTGCCGGGCTTCTTCCTGGTTGCCGCCGGCCTTGCCGGTGTCGCGGTTTCCATGGCGCGCGGACACGATCGGACGACAAGGACAAAGCCACCGGCGAAGCGCTGGGGCAGGAATGCGGACAAGACATGAATTATCGCCACGCCTATCATGCCGGGAACTTTGCTGACGTGGTCAAGCACGCGGTGCTGGCCCGGCTGGTCGAATACCTGAAGCGCAAGGACAAGGCGTTTCGCGTCATCGACACCCATGCCGGCATCGGCCTCTATGACCTTGGCTCCGAAGAAGCGCAGAAGACGGGTGAGTGGCACGACGGAATCGGCCGACTGGTCGAGACAAAGCTGCCCGCAGACGCCGTTGAACTGCTGGAACCTTATCTCGATGCTGTTAGGGCGCAGAACCCCGAGGGCGGCATTTCAAGCTATCCTGGTTCGCCTGTGATCGCCCGTCATCTGCTTCGCAAGCAGGACCGCCTCTCGGCAATCGAGCTGCATCCTGAGGATGCGCAAACGCTGGCTGCCCAGTTCGAGGGCGATTTCCAGACGAAGGTGATCGAACTCGACGGCTGGCTCGCACTCGGCGCGCATCTACCGCCGAAGGAAAAGCGTGGGCTGGTGCTGGTCGATCCGCCGTTCGAGAAGGAAGGCGAGTTCAACCGCCTTGTCGATGGTCTGGCCAGGGCCCACAAGCGTTGGCCTGGCGGCGTCTTCGCGCTGTGGTATCCGGTCAAGGATCGCAAGGCGGTTGCCGCCTTTCGCGAGGCACTGGCAGGTGCCGGCATTCCCAAGATCATGGACATCGAGTTTTACATCCGCCCACCTTCTCCGGAGCCGAGGCTTGATGGCACTGGCATGGTGGTGGTCAATCCGCCGTTCCAGCTTGAGGCCGAGTTGCGCACCATGCTGCCGGCGCTGGCCAAGGTGCTTGCCGAGCAGAAGGGGGCGCGATGGTCTGTCGAATGGCTGGCCGGCGAGGCTTCTTGACCGCGACGCGGCGACGCCGCAAACTGAGTTGCAGCAGCTTCGGAGTGGAAACCATGAGTCGCATCGCCAGCATCTTCCTTGCCGCAACGACCAGCCTTGGCGCCATCGCCCTTGGTGCGGGCTCCGCCCAGGCAGCCGACCTTTCCGGCAGCTATGCCGCCGATTCCGGTTTGTGCAGCAACGCGTCGGTGCTCAACCGCATCACCAGCCGCTTTGCTCACCAGGTTCGCCACGTGCCGAATCTGCCGCAGGTGGCCATCACCGATTTCCAGCGCATCCACGAGCATCGCTATGAAGCTGCCGACGAAAACCACCCTATCGGCCGCACCTATTGCGGCGCCAAGGTGACCCTGTCTGACGGACATGATCGCGACATCTGGTATCTGGTCGAAGAGGGCATGGGCTTTGCTTCGATCGGCAACAATGTCGAGTTCTGCGTGTCCGGCTTCGATCGCTGGAACGTCTATGACGGCCGCTGCCGCGTCCTGCGCTGAGGTTGGCCGGATTTCGTCATGATCCGCAGGATGCTCCAGGTCGCGCTCGTCGGCGCGGCCTTTTCCGCGCTTTGTGCCTGTGCTCCTGCCGAGCAGGAGAGGCCCGCGGCTGACAAGTCTGCTGGACCCGCGACGCAGCAGGCAGCCGCAGTTCCGCGCGGGCAGGGCTTCGATTTTTATGTGCTGTCGCTGTCGTGGTCGCCGAGCTACTGCGAAGCGGAGGGCGAGCAGGCCAACGGCCAGCAATGCCGCGCTGGCCGGCCCTATGCCTTCGTTGTGCATGGCCTGTGGCCGCAATTCGAGCGTGGCTATCCTTCGGACTGCCAGACCGGCAACAGCGATGTGTCAAGCGCCACGCTGCGCGGGCTCTACGACCTGATGCCATCAGCCGGCTTGATCCGCCACGAATGGCGCACGCACGGCACCTGTTCGGGGCTGAGCCAGGACGACTATTTCAAAGTGTTGCGGGCCGCTCGCGAAAAGATCGAGATTCCCGCCCAATTCCGCCGCCTGGACAACTACCAGACCTTGGCGCCTGGTCAGGCCGAGCGCGCCTTCCTTCAGTCGAATCCCAGCATGAGCGCAGAGGATATCGCGGTGACCTGTGACCGCCGCTATCTCCGCGACGTCCGAATCTGCATGACCAAGGATCTCGATTTCCGTGCCTGTCCTGAAGTCGATCGGCGTGCCTGCCGGCTCGACAAGGTGGTGATGCCGCCGGTGCGTGGCGGCTGATTCTTGCTGTTCGCGCGTTGCCCTTGCGGCACGCGCTGATATGGTCGCCCGCGAAAAGGGAGCCACCATGCCGCAACTGCTTTATTCTTCCGCTTCGCCCTACAGTGCCAAGGTTCGCATGGCGGCCGTCTATGCCGGGATTCCGGTGGAGCCGGTGACGGTCGAGACCGGCCCGCAGCCGGCGATGCTGACCGACGTCAACCCGCTCGGCAAGATTCCGGTTTGGGTGACGGACGACGGACAGGGCATCTACGACAGCCGCGTCATCACCCAATATCTGAACCGGATTTCGGGCAACAAGCTGTTCCCGCGCAACGCTGACAAGCGCCTGGACGCGGAGCGTCTGGAAGGCTTGGCCGACGGCATCTGCGACTGCCTGCTGGCGATGGTCTACGAGCGCCGCTCGCGCCCAGAGGAGATCGTCCATCAGCCCTGGATCGACAAGCAGTGGGCGAAGGTGGCACGCTCGCTCGACCTGCTCAACGCCAATCCGCCCAAGCTGCCCAAGGCGATCACGACCGGCCAGATCGCGCTGCGCGCGGCGATTGGCTACATGGAACTGCGTTTCGCTGGAAAGTGGGAGAAGGGGCGTCCGCGCCTAAAGCGCTGGGCCGCGCGTTTCGACGAAAAATTCCCCGAGTTGAAGGCCGTCATCCCGCAGGGATGATCTGGCATCGCAGCTGGGCGCCCCCTCGGCCGGCAGGAAAACAAAAAAGCCGGGCACAAGGCCCGGCTTTTCCGTTGGTCCGATCGGGAGGATCAGAACTTCATGCCGACGCCGAACTGGATGCGGTGATCCTTGAGCGAGACGTCGTGGTTGGTGCCACCGAGGTTGTAGCTGTCGGTGCCGAGATCGGTGTAGCGATACTCGACGCGGCCGAAGACCGACTCGGTCAGCTTGACGTCGGTGCCGACGCCGGCGGTCCAGCCAAGGGCGGTGTTCGAGTCGCTGCCGGTTGCATCCGACACCTTCACGCGCTGGCCAGCACCACCGGCCGTGCCGTAGAGCAGGATATCAGGCGTAACGGCATAGCCAAGACGGGCGCGCAGCGAGCCTTCGACGCCCGACTTCACTTCCGTGCCGGAGTTGTCGCCCTTGATGCCGCTGTAGCCGATGTCGCCTTCAGCGCCGATGACGATGTTGTCCATCTGGTAGTTGTAGCCGACGAACGCACCGCCAAGGAAACCCTTGGTGTCGATCTTGTTGTCGAACGTCTTGTCGTTGGCCGTGCCCGAGAAGCCGTAGCCGACGGTCACACCAGCATAGGGACCAGCCCAGCTGGCGACCGGGGCAACTTCCATCGGAGCTGCGGGGGCCGGCGGCTCTTCCATGACGACGTCGGCTGCGAAAGCCGGCATAGCCGCCAGAGCGACGAGGCCGAACGCTGCCGCGAGCGGACGAGCGTGCTTGAGAATGGCAGTCATTTTTTACTCCTTAAGCCAACTAGACACTGGCTTTCTTTCAAAATGGCGCCCTTGAAACCCGTCCGGGGGGATAAACGGTCCAGGCGCCGAACAGTTCCGAATGTCGTGTCGAAATGCGGCTGAACCGAACCTGAAGTTGGGTGATTGCCGGGCTGAAATGAGGCTGAAGCATGACGTTGCGCTAATGCAACATCGCCTGTCGGCTGCCTTGTCGGCGAATTGCCGCAAGCCGCTTGGTGCAAGGAGTTGGGCGTTCTATATCTCGTCTGCCGATATGGTTCGCGGGACGATTGGAAGGCGCCGCCGAAGGGCTTCGTCACATTGTCGCCAGATCGATGAACGGCTTTTTACTGATGTTACCGAAGGGTAACCAAACTCGACTGCGTGCGGCTGTCGGGCAAACAGCAAGGGATGATCAGATGGCGGCCATGGAAGGCAATGTGCTGGTGACCGGAGGTGCCAAGCGGATCGGACGCGCGATCGCCGAGGATCTGGCGGCTCATGGCTTCGGCGTCGCCATCCATTGCAACCACGGGCGCGCCGCTGCCGACGATCTGGCTGCTTCCATCAATGCCAATGGTGGGCGCGCGGCGGTGGTGCAGGCCGACCTTGCCGACATGAAAGCGGTCGACAGCTTGCTCGCCGCTGCCGAGGCAGCGCTCGGGCCGATCACGCTTCTGGTCAACAATGCCTCGGTGTTCGAGAGCGACTCGGTGACGGACTTCGACTGGGAGGCATGGGACCGGCATTTTGCCCTGCATGTGAAGGCACCTGCGCTTTTGGCAAAGAATTTCGCGGCTGCCTTGCCTGACGGCGCAGAGGGCCTGATCGTCAACATGATTGACCAGCGCGTGCTCAAGCCGACGCCGCTCTATTTTTCCTATTCGCTGTCGAAGGCCGCACTCTGGGCGGCGACGCGCACCATGGCCCAGGCGCTGGCGCCGCGTATCCGCGTCAACGCCATCGGACCGGGGCCGACGCTGCCCAGCGCGCGCCAGGACGCTGCAGCCTTTGCCGCCCAGCTCGACGGGCTGATCCTCAAGCACGGCCCGGAGCTTGGCGAATTTGGCGCGACCGTTCGCTATCTGTGGCAGGTAAGGTCAGTAACTGGCCAGATGATCGCGCTCGACGGCGGCCAGCATCTTGCATGGCAGACGCCCGACGTGACAGGCATGGTGGAATGAGTCCACGCGAATCCGATACCGGCTCTGGCCCCCGCAAGGGCGGCAAGGCGGCCGAAGACATGCCCGACATCGAACTCGACGACGACGAGTCGGTAGAGGACGAACTTGCGCCGGCGGCCTCTGGTCCGGACCTGCCGTTCACCGCCATCGACTGGACCGCGCATGCCGGCGACGCCGACGGTCTGGTCGGTGCCGAAGTCATCCAGACCATGGTCAAGCGCCTGCCCAACGCGCCCGGCGTCTATCGCATGATGAACGCGGCCGGCGACGTGCTTTATGTCGGCAAGGCGCGCAGCCTGAAGAAGCGTGTGACCAATTACGCGCAGGGGCGCTTCCACACCAACCGCATCGGCAAGATGGTGCGCGAGACGGCGACGATGGAGTTCGTCGTCACCCGCACCGAGATCGAGGCGTTGCTGCTCGAAGCAAACCTCATCAAGCGCCTGAGGCCGCGCTTCAACGTTTTGATGCGGGATGACAAGTCGTTCCCCTACATCATGCTGACCAGCGATCATACGGCACCCGGCATCTACAAGCACCGCGGCGCGCGTTCGCGAAAGGGCGGCGACTATTTCGGTCCGTTTGCATCGGCGCAGGCAGTTGGCCGCACCATCAACTCGCTGCAGCGCGCCTTCCTGCTGCGCAGCTGCACCGACAGCTTCTTCGACAACCGCACCCGGCCGTGCCTGCTGTTCCAGATCAAGCGCTGCGCCGGGCCCTGCACTGGCGAGATCTCGCGCGAAGGCTACGACGAGCTGGTGCAGGAGGCGAAGGACTTTCTCTCCGGCCGCAGCCAGAAGGTGAAGACCGAAATCTCCGGCCAGATGCAGCAGGCGGCGGAGGATCTCGATTTCGAGCGCGCCGCCGTCTATCGCGACCGCCTCGCAGCACTGTCGCATGTGCAGAGCCACCAGGGCATCAATCCGCAGACGATCGACGAGGCCGACGTCTTTGCCATCCATCAGGAGGGCGGGCAGACCGGTATCCAGGTGTTCTTCTTCCGCACCGGCCAGAACTGGGGCAACCGCGCCTATTTCCCGAAGGCAGATTCGTCGCTCGAAGCCGCCGAGGTGCTGGGCTCGTTCCTCGCGCAGTTCTACGACGACAAGCCGTCACCGCGCTCGATATTGCTGTCACATGCTGTCGAAGAACAGGAACTGCTGGCTGAAGCGCTGTCGACCCGCGCCGGCTACAAGGTCACGCTTTCTGTGCCTCAGCGCGGCGAGAAGAAGGACATCGTCGACCATGCCGCGCAGAACGCCCGCGAGGCATTGGGCCGCCGGTTGGCGGAAACATCGACCCAGGCTCGCCTGCTGGAAGGTTTTGCCCAGACCTTTGCCCTCGAAAAGCCGCCCGTTCGCATCGAGGTCTACGACAACTCGCATATCATGGGCACCAATGCCGTTGGCGGCATGATCGTCGCCGGCCCGGAAGGCTTCGTCAAAAACCAGTACCGCAAGTTCAACATCCGCTCGACCGACATCACGCCTGGCGACGATTTCGGCATGATGCGTGAGGTCATGACCCGCCGTTTCTCACGCCTGCTCAAGGAGCATGGCGGCGAGCAGCCCGAGGAGGCCGAAAGCGTCGAGGATGCCGGTGCGTTTCCGGCCTGGCCTGACGTCATCCTCATCGACGGCGGGCAGGGGCAGATGACGGCCGTGCGCGCCATGCTGGCCGAGCTTGGCATCGAGGACCGGGTGGTGGCGATCGGCGTCGCCAAGGGCCAGGACCGAGAGGCGGGGCGCGAGCGCTTCTTCGTCAGGGGCAAGGATTCGTTCTCGCTGCCGGTGCGCGATCCCGTGCTCTATTTTGTCCAGCGCCTGCGCGATGAGGCCCATCGTTTCGCCATCGGTTCGCACCGGGCGCGGCGCAAGAAGGAGATGGTCAAGAACCCGCTTGACGAGATCGCCGGCATCGGTCCGTCACGCAAGCGCGCGCTGCTTCTGGCATTCGGCACCGCCAAGGCGGTGAGCCGTGCTGCCGTCGACGACCTGATGGCGGTGGAAGGCATCTCTGAATCGACTGCCCGCCTTGTTTACAACCATTTTCACGATAATGGGTGATGGATTGTCGTTCGCAAACATGTTGGCCTAGCGATAGGCAGTTGACCCCTGACGCCCGCTTCTGATTTCACTTAGGCAGACCGAAAAGAGCATTCGAGACCATGGCCCAGCGCGCATTCAACCTGCCCAACATACTGACCTATGCGCGCATCCTGGCCGTGCCGATGGTAGTGCTCTGCTTCTTCCTGGAAGGACGTCTGCAGTCGTCCGACTTCGCGCGCTGGAGCGCCTTGGCGATTTTCGTCATTGCCAGCATCACCGATTATCTTGACGGCTACCTTGCGCGCGCCTGGAAGCAGACTTCGAACATCGGCAGGATGCTCGACCCGATCGCCGACAAGCTTTTGGTTGCCACCTGCCTGCTGCTGCTAGCCGCCGACACCGATAATCGCGGCGGTATCGCCGGCTGGTCGCTGTGGGCGGCCATCATCATCCTGTGCCGCGAGATCCTGGTCTCGGGCCTGCGCGAATATTTGGCGGCGCTGAAGGTCAGTGTGCCCGTCACCCAGCTCGCCAAGTGGAAGACGGCGATCCAGATGGTGGCCATCGCCTTCCTGCTGGCAGGACCTGCCGGCGACAAGATTTTCCCGCTGACCACCCAGACAGGTCTCGTGCTGCTTTGGATCGCGGCGATCGTGACGCTATATACCGGCTATGACTATTTCCGTGCTGGCCTGAAGCACATCATGGACGAGTGAGCCGTATGAAACTCATCTATTTCGCCTGGGTGCGCGAGCGGATCGGCAAGGCAGAAGAAGATGTCGAACTGCCAGCCGAGGTGAAGACGGTTTCCGATCTTCTGTTGTGGCTCAAGTCGCGCGGCGAAGAGTTCGAAAGCGCCTTGCAGCATCCCGAGGTGATACGGGTCGCAATCAACCAGGAGCATGTCGATCACCGCCAGCCGGTTGCCGGTGCGCGCGAGATCGCGCTGTTTCCGCCGATGACGGGCGGCTGAGCCATGACCTCCGCCGTCGTGCCCATGGTGCGCATCCAGGCGGCGGATTTCGACGTCGCCCAGGAAATCGGCCGGCTGACTGCGGGTCGGGCGGATGTCGGTGCTGTCGTCACCTTCACCGGTCTGTGCCGTGACGAGGCCGGCACGTTGTCGGCACTCGAACTCGAACATTATCCGGGCATGGCCGAGGCTGAAATCTCCAGGATCGCGGCCGAAGCGCTGGAGCGCTGGCCGTTGTCGGGCATGACCGCCATTCATCGCTTCGGACGGGTCAGGCCGGGCGAGAACATCGTGCTCGTCGTTGCTGCCTCCAAGCACCGGCAGGCCGCCTTCGAGGCCGCCAGTTTCCTGATGGATTATCTCAAGTCGCGAGCGCCCTTCTGGAAGAAGGAGCATCGCGCCGACGGCAGTGCCGGCGACTGGGTGGATGCCAAGGAAAGTGACGAAGCTGCCGCGGCGCGCTGGGCCCGGCCATGACAGTCGGTGGCCGTCTTGGAGCGACGGGCGGCCACGGAACCACCGCAATCCTTTGCACCTTCGGAACTGGATGACAGCAACAGTCATGCCGCGTCCAGGCAACAACGCATTTCGGGGAGACAACCATGCTGGGCAAGCTCGCGGAATTCATCGTTTTCGGCTTTGCGCCGCTGCTGATCGGCATGCTTGCAGTACCTGACATGGCGATGGCTGAAGAGAAGACGATTTCAGGCGAGGTGCTCTATCGCGAACGCATCGCATTGCCGCCTCACGCAGTTTTGACCGTGCAACTGGTCGACGTGTCGCTGGCCGATGCTCCGTCCACTGTCATCGGCCAGCAGAAGATCGATCCGGCCGGGCAGGTGCCGATCAAGTTCGAGGTCCGCTTCGATCCGGTCGCCATCCGGACGGGCATGACTTATGCGCTTCAGGCGCGCATCACGGTCGACGACCGCCTCTGGTTCATCAATGACGAGCGCTACTCGGTCGATCCGCTCAACGCCGTGCCGCAGAGCATGGTACTGAAGATGGTGAGCCAGGCCAGCGAACCGGCCAAGGACGACATCTTCGACCGCGAATGGGTGGTGGAGCAGATCGGCGGTGCCGACGTCCTTGACGCGCCGCCTTCGACGCTGCGCATCGATCCGGCCGGTGGCGTGACCGGCCGTGGCGCTTGCAACAACTTCTTCGGCCAGGCCAAGGTCGACGGCAAGGCGATCACCTTCGGCCCGCTCGGCTCGACCTTCATGGCCTGCGAGCAGGCGGTGATGGATCAGGAGCACCGCTATCACCAGGCCCTTGGCCAGGTGACGTCCTATCGTCTGGACGGCGGCAAGCTGATCCTCGCCGACAAGGACGGCAAGGACATCCTGCGTTTCGGCGATGGCGGCTGATTGAATCGTTTTCTGTGGCTTGTCAGGTAACTCTTTGAAAAGACTGATGGCCCGTCCAGCTTAGGTCGAAGGCTTCGACCAGGCGGCGATTGCGTCCTCGGCCTGTCGAGGAGCGAACAACAGGAGAAAGAAAAAGCCGGGGCAAACCCCCGGCTTTTCGATTCTGGATCAACGCCTTGTCAGGCGTTGCCGACGGTCTGGATCAGCCGACGACTTCGGTGCCCGAGAACCAGTAGGCGATCTCTTCGGCAGCGGTCTCAGGAGCGTCCGAACCGTGCACCGAGTTCTCGCCGATCGACAGGGCGTGGACCTTGCGGATGGTGCCTTCGGCAGCATTGGCAGGGTTGGTGGCACCCATCACTTCGCGGTTCTTGGCGATGGCGTTCTCGCCTTCGAGAACCTGGACGATCGTCGGAGCCGACGACATGAACTCGACGAGCTCGCCGAAGAAGGGGCGTTCCTTGTGAACGGCGTAGAAGCCTTCGGCTTCGCGGCGGCTCATCCACACGCGCTTGGAAGCGACGACGCGCAGGCCCGCATCCTCAAGCATCTTGGTGATTGCGCCGGTCAGGTTGCGCCTGGTTGCGTCCGGCTTGATCATCGAAAAGGTGCGTTCGATCGCCATGTCTGGTCCTTATGATTTCTGGGATTTTGCAGTGTGGCGGGCTCTATACAGGCCGCCCGCTGCATTGCCAAGGGGGACTAGGCGGCCGCGGCGATGCTGCGCCCCTTGCCGCCATGAAGGTCGAGACAGCGCTCGAACCACTCGGCAACCGGGTCGGCAGCTTCGAGTAGCTGGTAGGGGGTGGCGATCCTCGCCCACTGCAGCGCGCCGAAGACGATGTAATCGGCAAACAAAGGTTGCTCGCCGCCGATCCACGGTTGGTAGGACAGCATACTGCGCAGCGGCTCCAGAGAAGCGCGGAAGCTGGAGAGGCTGGCATCGCGGCTGGCGGTTACCTCTTCAAGGGGCCTGCCGAAACGGGCTTCGCGGCTCTTGCGGAAATAGGCTGCATTCTCGTCGTCCTGCATGGCGTGCAGGGCCGTGAGCGCAGCCACGGAGATATAGGGATGCAGCGTCAGCTGCGACCAGCGCTCGATGAAGCGTGCATGCGCCATGCCGCCCGGGCCTTCGAACAGCGACGGTTGCTCTGGATAGGCCTCTTCCAGATAAAGCGCGATGGCGAACGAATCCGGGATCACCTTGTCGCCATCGCGGATGACGGGGATCGTCTTCGAGACGCCGCCTTCGATCTCTGGCACTTCCACAAGGCGCTTCAGAACGGCGCGGTAATCGAGCCCCTTGTGCTCCAGCGCCATCGCCACCTTCCAGCAATGCGGGCTGAAGGGGCGTGCGGCATCGCTGCCGACGAGATCGTAGAACAGAATGGTCATTGGCGAGGCTTTCCGATGCACTTAGGAAGGACAGACGGTTTCGAAGCACCAAGGAATATCAGATGAAGCAGCATTTCAGGATGATGGCCGCCTATAATCAATGGGCCAACGAGCAGGTTTATGGCGCTGCGGCCGATCTTGGCGAAGAAGACTTCGGCCGTGACGTCGGTGCCTTCTTCAAGTCGATGCGCGGCACCCTGAACCACCTGCTCGCCGCGGACCGCATCTGGCTGAAGCGCTTCACGGGCCTGGGCGATGCTCCGTCGGCGCTTGACGCGATCTTGCACGAGAACCTTGCCAGACTGACGACGGCCCGCGAGGCGGAGGACAGGCGCATCGTCGAATGGATCGATGGTCTCGAGGAGAAGGCCTTCGCCGGCCGCTTCACCTATATGACAGTAACCGACATGCGTACCATTTCGCAGCGTCTGGCACCTGCGCTGACCCACCTCTTCAACCATCAGACCCATCATCGCGGCCAGGCGCATATGATCCTGACCGTGTTGAGGCGACCTTCGATAAACCTCGACTTGATCTATTTCCAAAGGTCGGAAGTAGGCCGAAATTATGCTTAATTAGAATTAAATTACGATTTGCATGCAAACGGAAAAATTGTTTGCACACAAATGAAAGTTTTTAATACGCTTTACTATAAGTTGTGACTCGATTTGACTATCGATTGAGAAAGATGTCAGTCTCCGTGGTGGGCTGAAACTTTCAGTCCAGTGGGATCGTTACTGCGCAGGCAACCAGTTTCTGGTGGCTGGTTGTTTGGATTGGCAACCACAGGGAGACATCCATGACTGGCATTTCCAAGGCAATCGCAACTGCACTGGCGGGTGGCATTGTTTTTGTAGCGCTCGCCGCGCCGGCCAGCGCGCTGGACATCGGCGATCGTAGCAAGGGACTTGGCGTCTCGATTGATTCGAAGGGCATCGGCGCGACCGTGGGCGGCTCGGGCGGCATCAATGCCGATGTCGGGCTCGGTTCGGGCGGCAGCAAGGGGCTGGCGAGCGCCAGCGTCAACGCCAGCGTCGGCGGCGCCAAGGGTCTCAACGCCAATGTCGATGCCGGCGTAGCCAACAGCAAGGGCCTCGTCGACGCCAATGCAAAGGCAACGCTGGGCGGCTCGAGCGGCCTCAACGCCAATCTCGGCGCGAATGTCGGCGGTACAGGCGGGTTGGCCAAGGTCAGCACCACTGTTGGTGTTGGCGGGAACAATCTGCTCGATCTCGGCGTCACCATCGGCGGTCCCGGTCTGCCGGGTGGCCCTGGTGGTCCTGGCGGTCCGGGAGGTCCTGGTGGCCCCGGCGGTCCAGGCGTCATCAATCCGGGCGTGATCGGCGGCATGTCGCAGGCGCAGGTGGCGGCCTATGTCAAGCGTTGCAACATGGTGCTTTCGAACCCGATGGCGTTCGAGAGCGACCTGCGCGAACTCTGCAAGCTTCTGCGCATGGCCAGCCGCTAAGCGGCGACAGTGGTGATTTCGGACGGCCCGCGCTTCGCGGGCCGTTTCGTTTTTCGGCAGGGCGCGCCGGTCTTCGCTGAGGGCCCTTCCCGAAAAAATGTCATGAGCCTGTCTGGATCATGAGATCCGGCCGTCGCGGCCGCTTGCCTTGTTGGTACAACTGGGACAGAGGGTGGCTATGGTCGTGGAATGGGCAATTGCGCCCGCCGTCGGCTACGTTTCGAACCATGGGGAATGCCCTTGCGCGCCTTCGGCGAAAAGACCGGCCAGACGATCGTGCTGCTGCTCATCGCGGGCTCCGGCATGGTTGCGATCGCCCGTGGCATGACGCTCACCTTCCTCGCGATCCGCCTGCAGCAGGATTTCGGCCTCAGTCCCGCTGCCATCGGCATGCTGATCGGTGCAGGTCCGCTTCTCGGTGCAGCCGCAAGCCCTTTTGCCGGCACGCTTTCGGATCGGATCGGCCGCCGCAGTGTACTCACAGTCGCGCTGCTGTTCGCCGGCCTTGGATTGATCGGCCTGGGTCTGGCGCAGTCGGTTGCCGCCTTTGCCATTGCCCATATCGTGTCGTCGGTGGCAGCAGCCGTCTATGAGCCTGTTTCGCGCGCGCTGATGAGCGACGCGGCCCCTGAAAAGCTTAGGCTCAAGGTGTTTTCCTGGCGCTATCTGGTGATCAATGCCGGTTGGGCCGTCGGGCCGATGATCGGCATTGCCATTGGCGCCAATTCGCCCATGCCATTCTTCATCGCAGGCGCGGTTCATTTTGCCTTCTCGGCTGCGATCTTCTTGATCGTTCCGGCTGTGTTCGTCGGCACGGCTGGTGCCGGCGCTGCTGCGCAGATACCGGGCTTCCGCAGGCTGGTCGCCACGCTCAGGGATCGCCGGCTGATCTTCTATCTCGGCGGCGGCACGCTGCTGCTTGCCGTTTACGGCCAGTGGTCGGTGACCCTGTCGCAGTACCTCACCACCAATCTGGAAGATGGGGTCAAGATTTTCGCCTGGCTGGTCACCACCAATGCGGCGGTTGTTGTGTTCGCCACGGCGCCTGCACGGATGCTGATCGAGCGGATCGGGCCGATGAAGGCAATGGTCCTGGGGTGCCTGCTGTTCCTCGGCGGCGAGGTCGGTTTTGCCTTCGCCACCAGCGCCACAATGCTGATCGGCTTCATGGTGCTGTTCACCATCGGTGAGGTGCTGGTCGTGCCCTCGGAATATGTGCTGGTCGACCGCATCTCCAACGACGGCAATCGCGGCGCATATTTCGGCGCGCATTCCTTGTGCGCGGTGGGCAATTTCTTCGGGCCGCTGCTTGGCGGGCTGGCGCTCGGTGCGTTTGGCGGGCAGGGCATGTTCATGCTCTTTGCGGCATTCGCTGCCGGCTCGGCGGTGCTCTTTGCCCTTGGATATGCATCGCCGCCGCCGGCATCGCTCGACGGTCACGCGGCAGCAGTCGGCGGCGAGGCAACCGAAGGTGCCATGCACCGCGTGGGCCGGCCGGCTTACGCCTGAACCTTCAGTTCGGTAGCTATTTTTGGCCATGCGTTGCGCCCTTGATGGTGCGCACGCACTTGCCATTGTCGGAACTCTTCGTCAGAAACCCTCTCGTCATGCTTATTATCAACGATCTCTCCCTCCGCATCGCCGGACGCCTGCTTCTCGATCATGCGTCGCTGACCCTGCCTGCCGGCACCAAGGCGGGCCTCGTCGGCCGCAACGGCACGGGCAAAACCACGCTGTTCAAAGCGATAACTGGCGACTTCAGCTCGGAAACCGGCAGCATCAGCCTGCCGAAGAACACGCGCATCGGCCAGGTGGCGCAGGAAGCGCCCGGTACCGAGGAACCGCTGATCGACATCGTGCTCAAGGCCGATGTCGAGCGCACCGCGCTTCTCGCCGAGGAGCAGACGGCCACCGATCCGCATCGCATTGCCGAGATCCACATCCGCCTCGCCGACATCGACGCGCATTCGGCGGAATCGCGCGCGGCGACCATTCTTGCCGGTCTCGGCTTCGACGACGAAGCGCAGCGGCGGCCGGCCTCGTCCTTCTCGGGCGGATGGCGCATGCGCGTTGCGCTCGCGGCCGTGCTGTTTTCGGAACCTGACTTGCTGCTGCTCGACGAACCGACCAACTATCTCGATCTCGAAGGCACGCTGTGGCTCGAGAACTATGTGTCGAAGTATCCGCACACGGTTCTCTTGATCAGCCACGACCGCGACCTGCTCAACCGCGCGGTCAATTCGATCGTCCATCTCGACCAGAAGAAGATGACTTTCTGGCGCGGCGGCTACGACCAGTTCGAGCGCCAGATCGCCGAGCAGCGGGAGTTGCAGGAAAAGGGCCGCGTCAAGCAGGAAGCGGCGCGCAAGCACCTGCAATCCTTTGTCGACCGCTTCCGCGCCAAGGCTTCCAAGGCACGCCAGGCGCAGTCGCGCATCAAGGCGCTGGAGAAGATGAAGCCGATCGCGGCGCTGATCGAGGACAATGTCAGGCCGTTCAGCTTTCCCGAGCCGGTGAAGACGGTAGCCTCGCCGATCGTGGCTCTCGACAAGGTCAATGTCGGCTACCAGGCCGATAAGCCGATCCTGAAGAAAATGACGCTGCGCATCGATGCCGACGACCGCATCGCGCTTCTGGGCGCCAACGGCAACGGCAAGTCGACCTTTGCCAAGTTGCTTGCCGGACGCCTTCAGGCCGAGACGGGATCGGTGACGATTGCGCCAGGCCTCAAGGTGGCGATCTTCGCCCAGCACCAGCTTGACGACCTCAGGCCGGAAGAAAACGCCTACGAGCATGTGCGCCGACTGATGCCGGACGCGCCGGAATCGAAGGTGAGGGCGCGTGTCGCCCAGTTCGGCCTTCCCACGGAGAAGATGAACACCGCCGCCAAAGATCTGTCGGGTGGCGAAAAGGCGCGGCTGTTGATGGGGCTTTCCGCCTTTGACGGGCCGAACCTGTTCATCCTCGACGAACCGACCAACCACCTCGACATCGACAGCCGCGAGGCGTTGATTATGGCGCTCAACGAGTTCCCGGGCGCCGTCATCCTGATCAGTCACGACCGCCATCTGCTGGAAGCCACGGCCGACCGGCTGTGGCTGGTCAAGGACGGCTCGGTCAATCCTTATGACGGCGATCTCGAGGACTACAAGACGCTGGTGACGGGTGTGTCCGGCGACCGGCGCAAGGAGCGTGAGGCCGACAAGGCCTCCAAGGCCGACAAGCGCCGCGAGGCCGCCGCGCGGCGCGCCGCCCTCGAGCCGCTGGCCAAGGAAATCCGCGCCACCGAGGCGCTGATGGATCGTATCCGCAAGCGCATCGACACGATCGAGGACCAACTGGCCGACCCGAAGCTCTACGAGAAGGATCCGACGACGGCGACGCAACTCGCCAAGGAGCGCTCGCAGCTATCGGCCCAGCTCAATGGCCACGAAGACAAGTGGCTGGCCATGTCGGCCGAATATGAAGAAGGCACAGCCGAGTAGGGGCCGCAACGCGGCGCTGCCCCTCATCCCCCTGCGGGACCTTCTCCCCGGTTGGTGATGGGGAGAAGGAGGCTGGCCGCAACGGTTTCGCGCGTCCCTTCCCCCCGTCCACGGGGAGAAGGTCCCGGCAGCGGGGATGAGGGGCAGCGCACCCCCTCGAATTGGCCCTACACGGCGCGCGGACATCAGGGTAAAAGGGCGCCATGAACCAGCACGCCAAGATCAGGATAGGCCATTCGGCCTGCCCGCATGACTGCCCGTCGACCTGTGCGCTCGAGGTCGAGCTGCTCGACGACAAGCGCATCGGCCGTGTCCATGGCGCCAAGTCGAACAGCTATACGGCAGGCGTCATCTGCGCCAAGGTCGCCCGCTACGCCGACCGCGTCCACCATCCCGACCGACTGCTGAAGCCGCTGATCCGCACTGGCGCCAAGGGCGACGGCAACTGGAACGAAGCGAGCTGGGAGGCGGCGCTCGACCTGATCGCCGAAAGATTCATCGCCGCGGAAGTCAAATACGGCTCGGAGACGGTCTGGCCCTATTTCTACGCCGGCACGATGGGGCTGGTGCAGCGCGACGGCATCGAGCGTCTGCGCCACGCCAAGAAATATTCCGGCTTCTTCGGCTCGATCTGCACCAATCTCGCCTGGACGGGTTATGTCATGGGCACCGGTGCGCTGCGCGGCAGCGATCCGCGCGAGATCGGCAAGTCGGACTGCGTCGTCATCTGGGGCACCAATGCGGTGGTCACCCAGGTCAATGTGATGACCCACGCGATCAAGGCGCGCAAGGAACGCGGCGCCAAGATCGTCGTCATCGACATTTACGAGACGGCGACGCTGAAGCAGGCCGACATGGGGCTGGTGCTGAAGCCCGGCACCGATGCGGCACTCGCCTGCGCGGTCATGCACGTTCTGTTCAAGGAAGGTTTTGCCGACCGCGCCTATCTCGAAAAATACACCGACGATCCCAAGGGGCTGGAAGCCCATCTCGCCGACAAGACGCCGGAATGGGCGGCCGCCATAACCGGCCTGACCGTCGACGAGATCGAGGCTTTCGCCCGGCTGGTCGGCACCACCAAAAAGACCTTCTTCCGTTTGGGCTACGGTTTCTCGCGCCAGCGCAACGGCTCGGTCAACATGCATGCCGCCCTGTCGATCCCGGCGGTGACCGGGGCCTGGCAATATGAGGGCGGCGGCGCCTTCCATTCCAATTCGGGCATCTTCAAGCTCAATGGCGAGCTGCTCGAAGGCACCAGGTTCCGCGACCCCAACATCCGTTATCTCGACCATTCGCGCATCGGCCCGGTGCTGACCAATGCTGCGGACGCGCTCTATGGCGGCCCGCCTGTCACGGCGATGCTGATCCAGAACACCAATCCGGCCAATGTCGCGCCCGAGCAGCGCCTGGTGGTCAAGGGGCTGATGCGCGACGACCTGTTCACGGCCGTGCACGAGCAGTTCATGACCGATACGGCAAAACTCGCCGACGTCGTCCTGCCCGCGACGATGTTCCTCGAGCATGACGACATCTACAAGGGCGGCGGCAACCAGCACATCACGCTGGGGCCAAAGCTGATCGAGCCGCCCGAGGGTCCCCGCACCAACCACTTCGTCATCGAGCAACTGGCCGAGCGGCTCGGCGTGTCCGACATGCCGGGTTTCGGCCTGACCGAACGCCAGCATATCGACGTCATGTTGGAGAAGAAGGGCCTCGGCAATTTCGACAGCTTCCGCGACCAGAAATGGGCCGACATGCAGCCGGAGTTCGACAGCGCCCATTTCCTCAGCGGCTTCGGCCACCCCGACGGCAAGTTCCGCTTCCGGCCGCAGTGGAATGGTGGCATGGCGCCGAACAAGCCGCCGCGTAGCATGGGCATCTTCGGCCCGGTGGCGCAGCTGCCTGAATTCCCCGACCATGTCGACCTGATCGAGGTGGCGGACGAAGAGCATCCGTTCCGCCTGGCGACCTCGCCGGCGCGCAACTTCCTCAACTCGACCTTCGCCGAGACGCCGGTGTCGCGCGAGAAGGAGGGGCGGCCGGAGCTGCTGATCCATCCCGAGGATGCCGCGGCCATGGGGGTCGCCACCGGCGACCGCGTCGAGGTCGGCAACAAACGCGGCGAGGTGGTGCTGCATGCCCGCCTGTTCGACAAGATCAAGCGTGGCGTCGTCATCGCCGAAGGAATCTGGCCGAACTCCGACCACGAGCGCGGCGAAGGCATCAATGTGCTGACCGGCGCCGACGCGCCCGCGCCTTATGGCGGCGCTGCAGTGCATGACAACAAGGTCTGGGTACGCGCGGCCTAGCACCGTCGGCTGGCTTTGGAACGGACGAAAAGGGCTGCACGCCATTGTTGGTGCGCAGCCCTTTATCGTAAGGCCGGTCAGGCCGCCTGCTCAGCGTCCGTGTCGCGCAGTACGTCGGCGAGCGGCACCAGTCCTTTCATCGCGCCGCTACCGATGGCCGCTGTGTCACCATCTTCGATCGCCACCGCGAAGCGGAATGCCGGGTCGGCTTCGATGCGGTTGCGCAGCGCCAGGATGCGCGGATAGTCGGCCGGGTTGACCGCCTTGTGGAAGTCGGTCCAGCGGGCCACGCCGACAAACACTGCGTCCGCCAGCGTTGGCCTGTCACCGAGCAGGTAGTCGCTGTCGCCGATCATTGCCTCGAGCTGTTCGTGGCGTACGGCGACGAATTCACGTCCGAACTTGCGCAGCGTCTCACGCTCCGCTTCGGTGGCGTCTTCCGCTTCGAGCGCTGTCCACAACGGGCCGAAAGCGCCGGTGAAGGCCGTGTTCAGGAAGGCAATGTGCTGGTGCATCCTGTCGGCCTCCGGAGTGCCCGGTTCGAAGCTGATGCGGCGTTCGCTGTCGCGTGCCTCGAGCCACAGCGCGATCGCCATGGTCTCGGTCAGGACGCGGCCTTCATCGGTGACAAGCACCGGCGTTTCGATCCGGCCGTTGAAGCGCTTGTAGGCCTCTGTGCGCATCTCGCCGAGCATGTCGACGCGGGTCAGCCGGTAGGGTTGGCCGAGCCATTCGAAGGCGGCGACGAGGCCGGCCGAGGAGCCGAGCGGGAAGCCGGAGGTGAAGATCGGGGTGGTTGTCATATCAGGTCTCCATTGTTGATGACCCTGATGTATCGATGTGGACTTTGATCCTGTAGTCAGGCAACTTGAAACCATACGTCCACATTCATAGACTTTGATGCTGAACCTCAACGATCTCCATTTCTTCGCAGCAGCCGTCGACACTGGTGGTTTTGCCGCCGCCGCACGGCGTCTCGGCTGCCCCAAATCGACGGTCAGCAAACGGGTCGCGGCCCTGGAAATGTCGCTCGGCGCCCAGCTGATCCACCGCAGCTCGCGCAGATTCACGCTGACCGACGTCGGCCGCGACGTCTATGACCATGCCCGTGCCGCCGTCATCGAGGCCGAGGCGGTGGAGACGGTGGTGCAAAAGAGGCTGGCCGAGCCGGCCGGCATCGTGCGCATCACCACCTCGGTGCCCAACGCGCAGTTCCGGCTGGCGCATCGGTTGCCGGTGCTGGCACGCCGTTACCCCGGGCTTCTGGTCCAGCTGCATGTCACCGACCGTTTCGTCGACCTGGTGCAGGACGGTTTCGACATCGCGCTCCGCAGCCACTTCGCGCCGCTGCCCGATTCCGACCTGATGCAGCGGCGGATGAGCGAGGATGCGATCACGGTGCTGGCCGCACCGTCCTATGTCGCCGCGCACGGCGCGCCGGAGACACCGGAAGCGCTTTCCGGCCATGAAGGGCTGATGAGCTCGATGACGTCTAGGAGCTGGCGGCTGCGCGATGGCAAAGGCCGCATCGTCGAGGTGGCGCCGCGGCAGCGCTTCCACGCCGATGAATCGGTGCCTCTGCTGATGGCGGCGGAATCCGGCCTCGGCATCGTCTGCCTGCCCGAGTTGATCTCGGCTAATGCTGTGGCGCAGGGCAGGCTCGTGCGGCTGCTGACCGATTGGACGGCAGGCCGCGTGACCACGACGATTCTTACGCCGCACCGGCGCGGACAGCTGCCGGCGGTGCGCGCCGTCATCGACTTCCTGCTCGAGAAGGGTAAGGACGGCGTGGCGGCAGCCGGCTAGGCGTCGCCATTCGCGCAGACGCGTGAGCGCTGCGTCTTTCGTCCGTTGCTCATATCGGTCTAGCTTGCGGCAGAAGATTCCGAGGGGAGGCCTTGATGGGCGGCGACCACGATCATGGCGACATGCAAAACACGCCGGAGTCCCGACTCTGGATCGCTTTCGGCCTGACCGGCAGCTTCATGATCGCCGAGGTGATCGGCGGTATCGTCACCAACAGCCTGGCGCTGATTTCGGATGCCATGCACATGGCGACCGACGCAATGGCGTTGGCTATCGCGCTGATCGCCATCAAGGTGGGTCGCCGTGCAGCCGATCTGTTGCGCACCTATGGCTATGCCCGCTTCGAGATCCTGGCGGCCGCCTTCAATGCGCTGCTGTTGCTCGGTGTCGCCTTCTACATCCTCTACGAAGCCTATGAACGGCTCTCCAAGCCGACGGAGATCGCTTCGCTTGGCATGCTCGTCGTCGCCGTCATCGGCCTTGCCGTCAACTTCATCTCGATGCGCTTGCTGACAGGGCACAAGGACAACAGCCTCAACGTCAAGGGCGCCTATCTCGAGGTGTGGGCCGATATGCTGGGGTCGCTCGGTGCCATCGCCGGGGCGCTGGTCATCTGGTTCACCGGCTGGCAATGGGTCGATTCGCTGATTGCCGTCGGCATCGGCTTCATGGTGTTCCCGCGCACCTGGGTCTTGCTCAAGGAGTGCATCAACATCCTGCTCGAAGGTGTGCCGCCGGGTATGGACCTTGCCGAGGTCGAAGAGGCGATTGCAACCGTGCCCGGAGTTGCCTCGTTGCACGACCTGCATCTGTGGGCAATCACTCAGAGCAAAGCGTCGCTGACAGCGCATGCGGTGCTGGCGGAGGGAGCGGACGGCGAGACGGTGCGTCAGGCGATCGAAGCTCGCCTGCAGGAAAAGTTCGATCTGCACCACACCACACTGCAGATGGAGCGCGAGAGCTGCGCACCGCTGGAGCGCATCCACTGACTTGCCTGCGTCAACCTGTCAGTACTCTGTCTCATTATCTCTAACATCTGGAATGCCTATCTATGGCCCGGCCGATGCGTGTTCGGCGCGGAATGGAGAGCGTCGATGGGCGGGTATGATTTCAGTAACAAATACAGCGGTAAGGGCCGGGATGGCCTGCTCGGCTCGGTGCTCGGCGAAATCGGCAAGCGGCTTGGCGACAAGGCCCCTGGCAGCAGTCGCGGGGGCAGCAGTCATGGCGGCGGCCATGGTGGCAGCAGTCGGGGCGGCAGCGACCATGACGGCGGCAACTGGGGTCAGCGTTCGCCGTTAGGCAATGATGGAGCCTTCGGGCGCGACGGGCGGGGGCTTCAGGAAAAAACCGCGCCGCGCTCGCGTTTGCCCGGCTTCGGCCGCACGGCAGCGCTGGTCGTGCTGGTGGTGTGGACGCTGCTGGCCTGGGGCGGCTATAGCCTCGTCGACGGCTTGCTCGCCTGGACGTCGACCAATGCCGGCGCGCTGGTGCAGACCGGCCGGGATGCGGCGGCCGCCACCGGCATCGGTTCGGAGGTCGTCGGTGTCGTCGGCAGCGCCGAGACGTCAGGCCTGCTCGGCGGATTTTTCATGCTCCTCAGTGCCGTGCTCAAGCCGCTGGTCGTCGTGGTCTGGCTGGTCGGCGCCGTACTGATCATGGCAGCACCCAGGCTGGTGTCCCTGCTCACGCGCAAGTTCCGCTAGGCGGTTTTTGCCCCGGCGCCCCCAAGACAGGCGCCCGCCCAGGATTTGCGCGCCTCAAGACAGGCGCGCCCCAGAATCTGACATGGCGCCATGTCAGATGCGGTGATCAGGGGTGGTGCCATCACGGGTGCTGGTAGCGGAATTCCTGGGTCTTGCCGCCATAGCCATAAGAGGCGGCGCGCACGTCGTGGACGTGGATGTAGCTCTCCTCGTGGATGTCGCCGAGAATGTCGGCGAAACCGGCGAAAACCGCCGCGATGTAGCGCTTCTTCTCATCCTTGGTGTTGGTCTCGTCGGTGACCTTGATCTCCAGCGCAAAGCTCGACTTGCCGTGGCTCTGAAGCGAGCGGCCGGCAATGATCCAGTCGCGCGGGTCGACATAGATGATGGCGATTGCCGTCACCTCAGGCTTCTTGCCGAGAATGGTGCTGGTGTGTTCGGCCAGCATCGCTGCCACCTGGTCGGTCAGCGCGTCGCTGCGCTGGGCGGCAATCTTGACGGTGAGGATAGGCATGATTTCTCTCCAATGATTAGATATGCAACTATTATGGCCGGTTCATTCCAGCTTTGACGCGATTGCCTTGGCCTGCTCGACGAAACCGGCAAAGACCGTTTCGCCGAAAAGGGTGGACAGGCGCTCGGTGACAGCACCGCTTGCGGCGTTCAGCGCGTCCTTGATCTCAAGCGCCTCGTCAGTTGGCGTGATCGCGGATTCGCGCTTGTCCTCGGTGGATTTGTTGCGGACGATCAGGCCCTTGGCCTCCAGCCCGTCAAGGCCGCGCGTCGCGGTCGCCCTTGCGATCTTCAGTTCTTCGGCAAGCTCGCTTTGCAGTAGGCCCGGCCGCGTCAGCACGGCCCGCAGCATGAAACCTTGCGGCGGCGTCAGGTCGAACGGGGCAAAGGCCGTCGTCCAGACACGGTCGAGTTGGCGGGCGAGAGCGGTCGTGTTGAAGTAGATGCAGCGGTCGAACATGCACGCAGGATAGCAAAAATGATTGTATATGCAACTATATTGTGCTGGAAGTTCTGCCTGCCCTTGTCGGGGCTCAGCCAAGGTCGCGTGGCTTGAGAAAATGGGTCAGTCGTGCTGCGCCGAACTGGAGGGCGTCCCAGGCGACGTCGATCTCGAAACGGGCGAGGCCAGCAGTCGAAAACTTCTCGGCCATGGACCGCATCGCCGTGCTGTCCGAACCGGGGCCGGCCAGCTCGCGGGCAAAGTCTTCGAGGCCAGGATTGTGGCCGACGATCAGCAGGCAACGCACAGAGGCAGGTGCCGTCTGCGCCTCCGCCAGCACGGCATCGGCAGACGCTTCGTAGAGGCCTTGTGGGAAATCGGCTGGGGGCAGGGGGCGCGGCCAGCCTTCCGAGGCAAGTTGCCATGTCTGCAGCGTACGGATTGCGGGCGAAACCAGCGCAAGATCCGGTCGCCAGCCGCGGCGGGCGATCTCCGCCCCCATCAGCGGTGCGGCACTTTCGCCGCGCGATGACAGGGGACGGTCGAAGTCGACGAGCTTAGGATCGTCCCAGCTCGATTTTGCGTGGCGCAGGAGAAGAAGTTGCCTTGTCCTTGCCATGCCGATCTCCCTTAAGGGGTGATGCGCGCCAGTTGTTCGAGGTCGATCTCTTCGCGCGCCGGCGTGGGCGCCGCGATGTGGTCCTGGCTGGTGGCGTCGGTGAAGCCGGAGAATGCGGTCCGGTTGCCGTCCATCCGCACTTTGCCTTCGGCGAACAGCTTGAGCGCCAACGGATAGAGCCTGTGTTCGGCCTTGAGCACGCGGGCCGAAAGCGCCGGCTCGTCGTCGTCGATCAGCACCGGAACGGCGGCCTGGGCGATGATCGGCCCGTCATCCATGGCGGGCGTGACGAAGTGCACGGTGCAGCCATGCACGCGGATGCCGGCTTCGAGCGCGCGGCTGTGGGTGTCGAGGCCCTTGAAGGAGGGGAGCAGCGCGGGATGGATGTTGATCATCCGGCCTTGCCACTTCTCGACGAAACCTGACGTCAGAAGCCGCATGTAGCCGGCAAGTGCGACGATCTCGGCGCCGAAGGTGGCAAGTTCGGTGTCGATCGCCCGGTCATGCGCATCCTTGCTGGCATGGTCGGCGCGGGTCACCACCTTGGTGGCGATGCCGCGACTGGCAGCGATACCCAAGCCCTTGGCGTCGGCGTTGTCCGAAATGACGCCGACGATTTCGGCTGGAAAATCCGGATCCGCTGCCGCGTCGATCAGCGACGCCATGTTGGAGCCGCGGCCGGAAATCAGGATGACGGTGCGTCGGCGCTGGATGGTCATAGGGCGAGCGCCCCGCGATAGATGACGCCGGCGTCGCGGCGCGGTACGATGCGGCCGATGGGGGCGACGGTCTCGCCGGCCTCCTGCAGCACGGCGGCAACCTGGGCTGCCTGGCCGGCGGCGACGACCGCGATCATGCCAATGCCGCAGTTGAAGGTGCGCATCATTTCTTCAGGAGCCACGCCGCCGGTCTTGACCAGCCAGGAGAAGACGGCGGGAACCTCGATGGCCGACAGGTCGAGTTCGGCCGAGAAATCCTTGGGCAGCACCCTAGGGATGTTTTCTGGGAAGCCGCCGCCGGTGATGTGGGCCAGCGCCTTGATGCCATGGGTCTCGCGGATCGCCTTGAGCAGCGGCTTGACATAGATGCGGGTCGGCTCGAGCAGCGCTTCTGCCAGCGTCGGGCCGTCGGCGAACGGCGCGCGGTCGGCCCATTTGAGGCCGGAATGCTCGACGATACGGCGGACCAGCGAATAGCCGTTGGAATGCACGCCCGAGGAAGCAAGGCCGAGCAGCACGTCACCTTCGACCACGTCGTCGGTGGGCAGCAGCTGGCCGCGCTCAGCAGCGCCGACGGCGAAACCTGCGAGATCGTAGTCGTTGCCATGGTACATGCCGGGCATCTCGGCGGTTTCGCCGCCGATCAGGGCGCAACCTGCCTGGCGGCAGCCTTCGGCGATACCGGAGACGATATCGGCGCCCTGGTCGGGGTCGAGCTTGCCGGTGGCGAAATAGTCGAGGAACAGCAGCGGCTCGGCGCCCTGAACGACGATGTCGTTGACGCACATGGCGACGAGATCGATGCCGATGGTGTCGTGCTTGCCGGCGTCGATGGCGATCTTCAGTTTGGTGCCGACGCCGTCATTTGCCGCGACCAGGATCGGGTCGGTGAAACCGGCCGCCTTGAGATCGAACAGGCCGCCGAAGCCGCCGATCTCGCTGTCGGCGCCTGGCCGGCGCGTCGAACGCACCAGCGGCTTGATCTTTTCCACCATCAGGTTTCCGGCGTCGATGTCGACGCCCGCCTGCGCATAGGTGAGACCGTTCTTGCCTTCGCTCATCGTCAGATCCTGATGCCGTGCGCCTTTTGGGGCGCTATTCGCATGAACGGCCCGTTCCCGCAAGCAAATGAGGCCTTCCACCATCATAAGGGGTTTCAAAGCCGTGGACAGAGGGAAGCGCGGCTGCCGGTCACTTGCGGCGGCCGACGCTGTGGCCCATCTATCGTAAAACAAGGACGGGACAGGGCAGTGACAATTCCGAACATGATCACGATCATGAGGCTCGTTCTCGTGCCTTGCGTGATCTATGCCATGATATCAGGCAGTTGGGACTGGGCTTTCGCCGGCTTTGTCGTCGCGGGCGTCTCCGATGCCGTCGACGGCTTCATCGCCCGCCAATTCAATCAGCACTCCAAGCTCGGCGCCTATCTCGACCCGATGGCCGACAAGCTGCTCCTGGTCAGCGTCTTCGTCGTGCTCGGCATCATGGGCCACCTGCCGCTATGGCTGGTGATCCTGGTGGTGTCGCGCGACGCGCTCATCGTCTGCGCGGTGTTGTTGTCCACTGTCATGGGCAACCCGGTGGTGGTGAAGCCGCTGATGGTTTCCAAGATCAACACCGCAGTTCAGATCGTGCTTGCGGCGATCGTGCTCGCCCAATTGTCCTTCGAGTTCGGCCTTGGCCTGTTGCTCCCGGCGTTGATAACGGTGTCCGGCCTCTTGACCGTCGCTTCGGCGGCGGCCTATCTCGTCGCTTGGCTGAGGCATATGAGCGGCTATGGCGAAGGCGAAACTCCCGATCGATAACGAGGCGCTGGAAGCTGCTGCAGCGGCGGCCTTCCGTAAGCAGATCCGCTTCTGGCTGATCACGGCCCTCCTTTTCGTCGCGTTCCTCTATCTGTTCAGCAACATCCTTCTGCCCTTCGTGGCCGGCATGGCGCTTGCCTATTTCCTCGATCCGGTCGCCGACCGGCTGCAGCGGCTTGGACTGTCGCGCCTGATGGCGACCGTCGTGATCCTCATCTGTTTCATCGTCATTCTGACCCTGGCGCTGGTGGTGCTGATCCCGGTACTCGCCTCGCAGATGGCGGATTTTGCCGCCAAAGTGCCGGGCTATGTCGAAAAGCTCCAGCAACTGGTCACCAACTTCAACCCGCAATGGCTGGAGCAGCGCTTCGGCGTCGACGCCGCCGGCTTGCGCGAGGGGCTGAACTCTCTCCTGAGTGCCGGCTTCGGTTTCCTCACCACCGTCTTCAAGTCGATCTGGAGCTCGGGTGTGGCGCTGTTTTCCATCGCCAGCCTGTTTGTGGTCACGCCGGTCGTCGCCTTCTACATGCTGCTCGACTGGGATCGCATGGTATCGGTGGTCGACAGCTGGATCCCTCGCGACCATGTCGGGACCGTCAGGCAGATCGCGCGCGACATCAACACCGCCATTGCCGGTTTTGTCCGTGGCCAGGGCACGCTCTGCATTATCCTCGGCATCATCTATGCTGTCGGCCTGACGCTGACCGGCTTGAACTTCGGCGTGCTGATCGGCCTCTTCGCCGGCCTCGTCAGCTTCATCCCCTATGTCGGCTCGCTGCTCGGGCTGGTGCTCTCGGTGGGCGTCGCCGTCGTGCAGTTCTGGCCCGACTGGACCATGGTCGTGGCCGTGGCCGCCGTGTTCTTCGTCGGCCAGTTCATCGAGGGCAACATCCTGCAGCCTCGCCTCGTCGGCAAGAGCGTCGGCCTCCACCCGGTCTGGCTGATGTTCGCGCTTGTCGCCTTCGGCGCCATGTTCGGCTTCGTCGGACTGCTGGTCGCCGTTCCCGCCGCAGCCGCCGTGGCCGTCCTCGTCCGCTTTGCCATCTCGCGCTATCTGGAGTCGCCGCTCTATCACGGCCATGCGGGACACGCTCCCGCCGCCGGGCCTGACGACTCCGGCCCGGAAAAATGACCATGACCAGCGCGCCCGAAAAACCGCGCCAGCTGCCGCTCGACCTCGGTCACCTGCCGGGGCTGTCGCGTGACGACCTGGTCGTCTCGCAGGCCAACATCCAGGCGGCGGCCCTGATCGACCGCTGGCCGGATTGGCCGTCGCCCGTGGTGTTGCTGGCCGGCCCCGCGGGTTCGGGCAAGTCACATCTGGCGGCGATCTGGCGCGAACATGCTGGTGCGATCCAGCTCCGCGCATCCGATATCGTAGCCCATGTCGGCGAAATCGGCGCGTCACCCGTGCTGATCGACGACGCCGACCAGGGCAAACTCGATCAGGACGGGCTGTTCCATCTCATCAACACCGTGCGCGGCGCCGGCTCGCACCTGTTGCTGACCGCGCGCAGCTTTCCGTCCGCCTGGGGCGTGACGCTGCCGGACCTCGCCTCGCGCCTCAAGGCAGCGGCGACCGTCGAGATCGAGGAACCTGACGATCTTCTGCTGGCCGGCGTCATCACCAAGCTGTTCGCCGACCGGCAGGTCGAGGTCGAGCCGCATGTCGTGCAATTCCTCGTTCGCCGCATCGAGCGGTCGCTGTCCACCGCCATCAACATCGTCGAGCGGCTCGATCGTGCCGCGCTTGAGCAGCAGACACGCATTACCCGAACGCTGGCCGCCGAGACGGTCAACGCCCTCGACGCAGGGCAGGGCGAACTGGAACTCTGAGCCCTCAGGTCAGGCGCGTGTAGAGCGCCTTGGCTCCAAGCAGCACTGCCAGCAACGTGACGTTGGAAATCAGCCCCACGCCGACCGCAAACGCCTTGGCGATGTCTTCGGACGAGCCGAAGCTGTACGGAATGAGCACCGCCACGAAGACGACGCCGAGCACGATCGGGATCCAGCGGTTCAACGTCGGCGCGGTGTTGGCGGCCGTCAGCAGCAGCGCGGCGAGCAGGCCGATGCGGAACGGATCGATGAGCTGGGCGAGATAGAGGTCGAGAAACGACAAAGCGAAGGTCCTCCCCGGGGCCAGTTGTGCAGCTCACCCACGCGATGTCGAGTAGGCACTTCGTCTAGAGACCACTTACCCTGCGGTGCCCGGTAAGGTGATGCCAAGCAGCAGGCGAACCAGCGAGGACTGCTTCGAAACCCCCGATTTGGCAAAGATCGAGCGCAGGTGCGAGCGCACCGTCTCGCGCGCTATGCCGAAGTCGACGCCGATGGCATCGATGGACCGGCCGTCGGCCAGGGCCGAGGCGATGCGCGCCTCGCTGGGGGTCAGGTCGAACAAGGCCTGCAGGACCTGGGCCGAGGGAGCTCCAGGCCCGGGCATCGGCATGATGACCAGGATGCTGTGCATGCGGCTGAAGAGATCGTGGGCCGATCCGCGCACCGGCAGAAGATGGGCGACGCTGGCCGGCTTCTCGTTTGCGCCGACAATTGGAAACGATTGCACGATGTCGCGGCGGATGCCGGTGGCCAGTGCCGACAGCGCAGTGCCGAGCAGGGCATCGGCCTTCTTCTCGGTGATCTCCAGCCTTTCGGCGCCATCCCTGACGGTGGTGGGAATCAGCTCGTGCATCATCTCGTTGCAGGCGAGCAACTGTCCGCGTCCGCCAAGCACGGCTGCAGGCAGGCCCAGCGCCTCCAGCGCCTCCGCGCTGGCGCGCGCTTTCTCCAGGCCGAGGCGAGCGCTGACCATTGCCGCACGCGCGATGTGGGGGCGCATCCGGTCGAGCGCGTCGACATAGTGGCGCTCGAACGGGCCGCGATCGGTCTCGCGCTCGAGGTTGAACGACAGGACGTCGCCGGTCGGGATGGGGATATGCGTGCCGGCCGCCCAGCCGATGCCTCTCGGGCGCAGGAAATCGCGATAGATCGGCTCGGTCTCGAGTTCGTCGGCGCTGAAGGCGTCGAGGTCAGTGATGAAGCCGGGATGGGCGATGGCCGAGGCCCGGGCGGCGCGTCCGTTGACCGCCATCCAGCCTTCACGCATGAAGGCCTCGACATGCGGCGCGATCGCCTCCGAGGCGACATAGGCCGAGGCGCCCTGGCTGATTGTGAACAGATAGCCGCCCATGCCTTCGACGGCCAGCGCCAGCCCATCGAGCAGCGCCGGCCACTTCTCCGGAACGAAGGATGCCTCGTAGATTTGATCGATGAATTGCTCGGAAAGCTCCGCCAATCGCCCGCCACTCCCGCCCAGTGGATGATCTGCCGAAGTCGAACCGTTCGATTTCGACTGATCTTACGCCATTGCTATAAGCTGGCGTATGATTCCAGGCAAAACCGGATTTGATTTCTGCTGTTCACAATTGGGCAGAGCGGCGACTTTTCTGCCTTGATCAAGATCAAGCGCACCGGCGCAAAATGAGCTGCACATAGTGTCTACCGCCCGGCGTAACGTGCCCGTCTGATCGGACCGATCGTCCCAGGCCATCCAGCGGGATCATTTATTAGCTCGAGGGTGAAGCATCGTCCGGATCGACTATGCCGATGTCCCAGAGGTCGTTGTAATCATGTCCGTTATGACCACCCGGGATGAGCGCAAGCGCAAGTCTGGGCTCGGGAAGCCAGCATCGAGGGGAGGAAGTCGATGAAGTGGTTTCACAGCTTCATATCGGTAAAGGCCGCTGTTGCGCCCTGCCGCGCTTTGCCAGTTCCTGAAATAGGCATTGGGTGTCCTTGCTCTGTCGTCTGAACGGACGCGACACAAGTAATTTCTTGATACCGAAATTGAGAAGAAGCGCAATTGATATTGCCTGCGTATTTCTGAGGAAATTTCAAAAAATGGATGAAGCAATACGTCATAGTGGAATGGATTTGATCAACGAATACGTCGATTTTATCTCAAAGGAATTTGAACGAATTTTAGCGCATGACGCAAATTTTTCTGGCGTGAGGGCGGCTTACGTCGTGCCGAACCTCCTCGGCAAAAGCGGCCTGCAACTACGAGCCGATGGCCTTGGTGACAGCCGTCTTCCCGATGGTCGTGGGGTTGATCTCGCAGGCCTCGCTTCACAGTTCATTCACGCCCTCGCTGCCGAGGCTTCGAGGTTGGCGAATGAGGAGGGGAGATCTCCGGGGCAGCCCGAGGTCAAGCTTCCGCTTCTCGGCCAAACTCGCAGTGCCGATCTCGAATCGTCGGTCATCGAAGACTGGGCCGGTCGCGTTGCGGGTGCGACTTATCTCGAAGGAACCCTTCGAATACCGCGATCGACCCTGCACCGGTGGCACCGCTGCAACGAGGTCGTTGCATTGAGGAAGGGGCGCCAGCGCCACGTGTATCCGTTGGCGCAGTTTGTAGACGGCAGGCCCGCTTCCGGCATTCGGGAAGTGCTTCAGCAGATTCCCAATCCAAGGAACGCATGGTTCTGGATGGTGCAAGCGTCTCCCGAACTCAATGGCCGCACGCCGATCGAATTGCTGCGCCAGGATATTGTCACGGAAGTAGTTTTGGCTGCCGAGAAGTATTCAGAAGCAAGACCGATTTGAATTGTTCCGTTTGTGCCATTCGTGTTGTTGGTTCTATTTGTCTAAATTATGGTTGAATTTATATCACGTGCTTATCATATCGATGTAATCGAGTGGCGATTTTCAGAATATAGATTTGAAATATTTGAAATGGTGTGAGAGCGATAATTGCGGATGTGATTTTTTCTTCACTTCTGGTCGCCGAAGTCACGGATCGAAATCTTTTTCCGTGTCGTCACATACGAATTACCTATTGAGGTTAGATAATGAATATTAGGGAGATTTTGCTCGGTTCTGCTGCTGCGTTGCTCGCGGTCTCGGGCGCTCACGCAGCTGACGCAGTTGTCGTCGCTGAACCGGAGCCGATGGAGTATGTTCGCATCTGTGACGTCTACGGAGCGGGCTTCTATTACATTCCCGGCACCGAGACCTGCCTGAAGGTCGGCGGCCTGGTTCGCTATCAGATCGACTGGAAGGACACCGATGACGGCTGGAGGAAGTATTCGGCTGCCCGTCTGAAGCTCGATGCCCGTTCGGAAACCGAATACGGCACGTTCCGTCGCTACATCGAACTGCATTGGCAGAATGACGGTGGCACGTATGGTCCCGGAGGCTATTCCGACGCCACTGACATGTGGATTCGCTATGCTTACTTCGAGCTCGGCGGTCTGACGGTCGGTCGCACGGATACGCTTTTCGATGGTGGCGTCGATGGCGAGTTCGATAAGGGCGGCGGCACCTTCGTCAACCAGGTCCGCTACACCTTCAATGCCGGCGAAGGCATCGCGGTGTCGGTTGGCCTCGAAGAAGAAGGCACCAATTTCGACTACGTCCCGCTCGTCACCGGCAAGGTGTCGATCGCTCAAGGTTGGGGTTCGGTCAACCTCTACGCTGGCTACGACGATCGCTTCTCGGAAGTCGCCCTCAAGGGCATCGTCAACGTCAAGGCAACCGACGCTCTGACCCTTCAGGCGATCGCTACCTATGAAACGGGTGCGACCTGGTTCGGCCTGCTTGCTCCGTATTCCGGCTATGAGTGGTCGGTCGGCGGCTACGCGAAGTACCAGATCAACGCCGGCCTGTCGGTTGGCGCTGGTGGTCAGTACTTCGGTGATCGTCATGTTGGCAACCCCGCCATCGGCCAGACCATCGACCTCAACGCCAATGACTGGGCTATCGGTGCAGTCGTCGACTACAAGATCGTCGAGAACCTGAATGCCAAGCTGGCCGTCAACTACAACGATGGCGACAGCTATGCAGACGGTTCGTTCAGCGGCTTCCTGCGCCTCGACGCATCGTTCTGATTGCCTTCCAGGATAAGCAGTGCAAACCCGGCGGTAACACGCCGGGTTTGTCCGTTTGTGCCCTTAGCTGGGGCGACATGTCGATCGGTGCGCGGCGCTGGAATGCTCGTGCTGTATGCGAAAAAGCCCGCGCCGAATGGGGATACGACGCGGGCTAGCTAGGCTGGCTCGGGTGCATTCGGAGGGCGCCTGCACCCGACACAGGCGATCATAGCCAAATCCGACCAGCACTATTTGCGCTGAATCAAACTGCAGCATGCTCGGCAGAGAGCAGGCGGCCGCAGATTAGCGGAGCTTCTGGAGCAGCGAATGTCGGGGAGAATTGGCGAAGCTGGGCGCCTCGGTGTTGCAAGCTGGTCGGAGTGGCAGGATTCGAACCTGCGACCCCCTGATCCCAAATCAGGTGCGCTACCAGGCTGCGCTACACTCCGGGCCGTTGCGACGCCGTGCCTAGTGGCTTCCGGTGGACAAGGCAAGGGCAAAAAAGCGAAACATGAAGCCATTGCACATGAAGCGACGTTCGCCGGGACGCCTCAGCCTTGCAGTGGCTGCGATTGCACAGTATTGACGGCGCATCTGGATGTCCGCGCCGCTGCGCGGAATCGTCGAAGAGGTTTGTGATGTCCGCGCGAATTTTCAGCCCTGCCAAGACCGCCATGCAGTCGGGCAAAGCCAAGACCGGGCACTGGGTGCTCGAATTCGACGCCGAGAAGCCGAAGAAGATCGATCCGCTGATGGGCTACACCAGCTCCGGCGACATGAAGAGCCAGATCAGGCTGACCTTCGAGACCCGCGAGGAAGCGGTCGCTTATGCCGAGCGCGAGGGCATCGCCTTCCGCGTGCAGGAGCCGAAGGAAGCCAAGCGCCGGCAGATTTCCTACTCGGATAATTTCCGTTTCGACCGCAGGATACCCTGGACGCACTGACGTCCGTCCTGCTGCAGCCGGCCCGGTCGGGCTGGCTTGCGGTCCCGTAGCTCAGCTGGATAGAGCACCGGCCTTCTAAGCCGATGGTCACAGGTTCGAATCCTGTCGGGATCGCCACCCTCTTCTTTCACGCAACTTTGCAACGAGTGCCCTTAGCGCTTGATGCGCTGCCTGTCGGGCAGGCCGTCATGGTCGCCCAGAACACGCCGCGGTGCGTCTTCCCACCAGTCATCACGAACTGCTTTGCGCTCCAGATTGCGTGGATAGACGATGCGGTTCTCGGCCTTGTTGGCTTCGCCGACCACCAGAAGCCGCACCTCGGCGTCGCTGTTGTTGAGGAAGCTGTGTGCCAGCCCGGTGCCCGCCGGGAAGCCGACGGAATCACCCGGCTTCAAACGGTGCAGGTTGCCATCAAGCCAGACGTCAGGCTCGCCCTCCAGCACGTAGACGAACTCTTCTTCCAGGCTTTCGGCGTGCGGGAAGGACGTGCGCCGGCCTGGTGGAAGCCGGACATGATGGATGCCCAGCCGATGCAGGCCGAAATGCGCGGCAAGTGACGCACCGATGCCCCGCAATTCGGTGGTGCCTGCGAATGTGTCGCCGTCCGGACGCTCGATTTCGGTCCAGTGGGCAATCTCGGTGGGGCGGTCGGACGTTGTCATGTCGCACCTCCAGAAATGTCGGCCGGTTCTGGCCGCTCAGGCTGTCATCGGCAGAGACGATGTTTGTCCGACCTTATTCCGCCGCGTTCGCTGCGGACAGCCCGGCGGAAATGTCTTGCTTGAGGTCGGCAATATCTTCGAGGCCGATCTGCAGGCGGATGATCGGTCCCTCATACGGGCCATTGGCCACCTTGCGGTCGGCGACGCTGACATGCACGGCCAGGCTCTCGAAGCCACCCCAGGAATAGCCGAGGCCGAAAATTTCGAGCGCATCGAGGAAGGCGTGCGCCTTCTTCTGTCCGCCGCCTGACAGCACCACCGAGAAGATGCCGCTCGAGCCGCCGAAGTCGCGCTTGAACAGCTTGTGGTCTGGGTGGCTTTCGAGGCCCGGGTGCAGCACGCGCGAGACGCCTGGCTGGCCTTCGAGCCAGCGCGCGATGTCGAGCGCGCTCTTTCCATGATGGGCAAGGCGGACGCCCATGGTGCGCAGGCCGCGCAGCACCTGGTAGACGTCGTCGGGGCCGGCACAGCAACCGAGCGTAACGAACGCCTCGCTGAGGCGCGGCCAGCATTCGGCATTGGCCGAAACAGTGCCGCTCAGTACGTCCGAATGACCGGCCGGATATTTGGTGGCGGCGTGGATGGTGACGTCGACGCCGAAATCGAGCGCCTTGAAATAGAGCGGCGTCGCCCAAGTGTTGTCCATCATGACGATCGCGCCCACCGCATGCGCCGCCTTTGATATGGCCGGGATGTCCTGGATCTCGAAAGTGTTCGATGCCGGCGATTCGGTGAACACCACCTTGGTGTTCGGCTTGATCAGCGCGGCGATGCCGGCGCCGACATGCGGGTCGTAATAGTCGACCTCGATGCCAAGGCGCTTGAGCATGGTGTCGGCGAAATGACGGGTCGGATAGTAGACCGAATCGGTGATCAGGATGTGATCGCCCGAAGACAGGAAGCCGAGCAGGGGGATGGTGACCGCCGCAAGGCCCGAGGGTACGGCGATGGTTCCGGCCGAACCTTCCAGTTCGTCGATGGCTGCGCAGAGCGCGTCCGTCGTCGGCGTGCCGCGGGTGCCATATGTGTATTTTTGATCACGCGCCGCCATCGTCGCAGCGTTAGGGAAGAGAACGGTCGAGGCGTGCACGACCGGCGGATTGACAAAGCCGTGAAAGCCGTGTGGATCGTTGCCTGCATGCGCGAGCCGCGTGTTGACGCCTTTGATCCTACCGTTGTCTCGAGACATGAATCCGCATCCTTTCAGCGAAGACGCCAGCCATAGTGCGCCGAACAAACAGGCGCAATCGCCGCGGCCGCGGCTTCGGCTGGGCCAGATCTGGCCGGGCGGCGTGTTCGGGCGGTTGGCCGGCACCATAGCCTTTTCCTGGCGCCGCATGTGGCGATCGCCGGTGGGAGCGCCCGAGCCGGTGTGGACCCGCCAGCTGACGTTGCTGGTGCTCTGTGGTGCGGCTGCGGTCCTGCTGCTGTTTCCGTTCGATGCGCGCGTGATGGACTTCATGCTGTCGCATCGCAACCGGCTGATGAGCTGGCTGGCCGAGGCGAGCCAGACCGGCAAGTCGGAGTGGTATCTGGTGCCCGCCTTTGTGGTGTACCTGGCATCGGCGACAGCGGACTGGAAGGGCAATGGCTACCGCGTCAGGTCGCGACTGGTGGTCATCTTCGGCCAGGCGGCATTCATGTTCGGCGCTGTGGCCATCACCGGCATTGCCGTCAACGTTGTGAAGATCATGGTCGGCCGGGCCCGGCCGTGGATGTTCGGCGAATTCGGCGCCTACCATTTCGACCCGTTCGTGGTGAACAAGTATTTCACCAGCTTTCCTTCCGGTCATTCGACCACGCTCGGCGCGGTTGCCGCCGTGCTGATGATCTGGTTTCCGCGCTACTGGCTGCCGATCGGCATCGCCGGGCTGGTGTTTTCCAGTTTCCGCGTGCCAGCCGTGGCGCATTATCCGTCGGATGTGGCCGCAGGCTTCCTGTTCGGCTTCGTGCTGACCGTGGTGATGGCGCGATTCTTTGCCCGGCGGCGCGTCGGTTTCCACTTGCGTCCGGGGCAAACCTTGCCGGTCGCAACCGGTCTTCGGCAAAGAAAACGGCCGCTCGCCCAAGTTTGAAGCATATTGCTGCTTGCGTCGTAACCTGACGCCACGGAAGCGATTTCCGATGCTCTTGTATGTTGGTCGTATGGCCGGCTTTATTGCTTGACCTGATAAGAATTATCGCCTTCGATGCACTGGTGAACCGGACTGCAGCAAAAGCGCGCCGCCAGGACGCGCAATCCGGAAATGGGCCGGACAGGGGATGCTGAGTTCACAAATTCAAAAAGACAGGCACCAAGCCTGGAAAAACAGAAAAGGGTTCGTGGGTCATGAAATACATCATTTCGGGGATTCTCGGGGCGGCTGCACTCGGCGCCATGGCAACCTCGGCTTCGGCTGACACGCTTTCGGACATCAAGGCCAAGGGTTTCGTCCAGTGCGGCGTGAGCACCGGTCTGGCCGGCTTCTCGGCGCCGAACGACAAGGGCGACTGGACGGGCCTGGACGCAGACTTCTGCCGCGCAGTGGCTGCGGCGGTCTTCGGCGACGGCACCAAGGTGAAGTTCACCCCGCTCTCGGCCAAGGAGCGTTTCACCGCTCTGCAATCGGGCGAAATCGACCTTCTCTCGCGCAACACCACCTGGACGATCAACCGTGACACCGCACTCGGCCTGAACTTCGCCGGCGTCACCTATTTCGACGGCCAGGGCTTCATGATCAATGCCAAGAAGCTGCCGGGCGTGAATTCTGCGCTCCAGCTGTCGGGCGCAGCCGTCTGCGTGCAGACGGGCACGACGACCGAACTCAATCTCGCCGACTACTTCAAGGCGAACAAGATGGAGTACAACCCGGTCGTCTTCGAGAAGCTTGAAGAGGTCAATGCCGCCTATGACGCCGGCCGTTGTGACGTCTATACGACCGACCAGTCGGGCCTCTACGGCATTCGCCTGACGCTTGGCTCGCCGGACGACCACGTCGTCCTGCCCGAGATCATTTCCAAGGAGCCGCTCGGACCGGCTACTCGCCAGGGCGACGACAAGTGGTACCACATCGTCAAGTGGACCTATTTCGCACTGCTGACGGCGGAAGAGCTGGGCATCACCCAGGCCAATGTCGAGGAGATGAAGAACTCGGGCAATCCTGAGATCAAGCGCGTGCTCGGCACCGAGGCAGACACCAAGATCGGCACCGATCTCGGCCTCGGCAACGACTGGGTCGTCAACATCGTCAAGGCCGTGGGCAACTACGGCGAACTGTTCGAGCGCAATGTCGGCCAGGGCAGCCCGCTGAAGATTGCCCGCGGCATCAATGCGCTCTGGACCAAGGGCGGTCTGCAGTACGCACCGCCGATCCGCTGATCCGAAGTCTGATCCGGAAGGCAGGTCTCCTGCCTTCCGGTTTCTCTATCAGAGGGACTTCTGATGGCTACGCAGGACATTCCCCATGGCGTAGGGGGCGGCCGCGCGTCGCTACTCTATGACCCGAAGGTGCGCGGCATCTTCGTTCAGGTCTTGGTTATCGCGGCGCTCGCCGCGCTTATCTGGTGGATCGTTGGCAATACGGTTGAAAACCTCAAGCGTGCAAACATCGCTTCGGGCTTCGCTTTCCTCAACGGACGTGCTGGCTTCGACCTCAGCGATACGCTGATCGCCTACGATTCCGACTCGACCTACAAACGTGCGTTGATCGTCGGCCTGATCAACACGGTCGTCGTTGCAGGAGCAGGCATCGTCACGGCCTCGATCCTCGGCTTCGTCATCGGCGTCGGGCGGCTTTCGAACAACTGGCTGATCCGCAAGATCTGCACCGTCTATGTCGAGCTGTTCCGCAACATTCCGCCGCTCCTGGTGATCTTCTTCTGGTATTTCGGTGTGCTTTCGGTGCTGCCGCTGCCAAAGGAGAGCATCGAGCTGCCCTTCGGCTCCTATCTCAACAGCCGCGGATTCTACTTCCCCAAGCTGATGTGGGGGGAGGGCTCATGGCTTATCGGCGTGGCATTCCTCTTGGGGGTTGCGATGTCGATCTTCGTGGCGCGTGCGGCGAAGCAAAGGCAGATGGCGACCGGCCAGACTTTCCCGGTGCTGTGGACGTCGATCGCCTTGATTGTCGGCCTGCCGCTCCTGGCGCTTGTCGCGACCGGCTTTCCGGCGAGCTTCAACTTCCCGCAGAAGTCTACTTTCAATCTGACCGGCGGCATGCAGATCAAGCCGGAGTTCCTGTCGCTCTACCTCGCCTTGTCGTTCTACACGGCCGCCTTCATCGCCGAGATCGTGCGCGCCGGCATTCGCGGCGTGAACCGAGGCCAGAGCGAGGCATCGGCGGCACTCGGCCTGCGTTCGGGTCCGACGCTCAGGCTGGTGGTCATCCCGCAGGCGCTGCGCATCGTTATTCCGCCACTGACCAGCCAGTTCCTCAACCTGACCAAGAACTCGTCGTTGGCGATTGCCATCGGTTATCCCGATCTGGTCGCCGTGGGCGGCACGGTGCTCAACCAGACCGGTCAGGCGATCGAGATCGTGGTCATCTGGATGGTCGTCTATCTCGGCCTCAGCCTGATCACGTCTGCCTTCATGAACTGGTTCAATGCCAAGATGGCATTGGTGGAAAGGTAAGGAGGCGGACATGTCGCAAAACGACCTTAGCTACGTCCGCACCGAAATGGCGCTGCCGCAACCGGCGCCGCCACGGGAGCGCGGACCGATCGCCTGGATGCGCAAGAACCTGTTTGCCAATCCTTACGATTCGGTCCTCACCATCATCGGCCTGCTGATTGTCGCGTTTATCGTGCCGCCGCTGGTGGACTGGGCGCTCATCCAGGCTCAGTGGACCGGTACCGACCGCACCTTCTGCGCCACGGTGGCACAGGGCGGTATTCAGCCTGAGGGCTGGTCCGGAGCCTGCTGGGCTTTCGTCAACGCCAAGTTCGGTCAGTTCATGTTTGGTCGCTATCCGCTCGACGAGCGCTGGCGCGTCATCCTGGTGGCGATCCTGTTCGTGGCGCTGCTTGTGCCGATGATGATCCCGCGTGTGCCGCGCAAGGGCTTGAACGCATTCCTGCTGTTCCTTGCGTTGCCAGTGGTCTCGTACTTCCTGCTGGTCGGCGGACGCTTCGGCCTGAACCATGTCGAAACCCCGCTATGGGGCGGCCTGATGGTGACGCTGACGCTGTCCTTCGTCGGCATCGTGGTGTCGCTGCCGCTGGGCATTCTGCTGGCGCTCGGACGGCGCTCCAAGATGCCGGTGGTCAAGATGCTCAGCGTCATCTTCATCGAAACCGTGCGTGGCGTGCCGCTGATCACTGTGCTGTTCATGGCCAGCGTCATGCTGCCGCTGTTCCTGCCTGCCGGCGTCAGCTTCGACAAATTCCTGCGGGCGCTGATCGGCGTGTCGCTGTTCGCCTCGGCCTACATGGCGGAGGTGGTGCGCGGTGGCTTGCAGGCCATCCCGAAGGGACAATATGAGGGGGCCGATTCGCTCGGTCTCAGTTATTGGCAGAAAACCGGGCTGATCATCCTGCCGCAGGCGTTGAAGCTGGTGATCCCCGGGATCGTCAACACCTTCATCGGCATGTTCAAGGACACCAGCCTCGTCTACATCATCTCGATGTTCGACCTGCTCGGCGTTGTCAGGCAGAACTTCTCGGATGCAGCCTGGGCCTCTCCGCAGACCCCGGCCTCGGGCCTCGTCTTTGCGGCCCTCGTATTCTGGATGTTCTGTTTCGGCATGTCGCGCTATTCTATCTACATGGAACACCGGCTAGATACCGGTCACAAGCGCTAGGATAAGAAAAGGGGGAGAGGCCTATGGCCACCGAAAACGCAGTCAGCGCAGACGAACTGAAGGTCGATCGCGCCAAGATGCATATCTCGACGACGGATGTCGCCATCGACATCGTCGGCATGCACAAGTGGTATGGCGAGTTCAACGTTCTGAAGGACATCAACCTCAAGGTCATGCGCGGCGAGCGCATCGTCGTCTGCGGCCCGTCGGGCTCGGGCAAGTCGACCATGATCCGCTGCATCAACCGTCTGGAAGAGCACCAGAAGGGCAAGATCATCGTCGACGGCAAGGAACTGACCAACGATCTCAAGAAGATCGACGAGGTCCGCCGTGAAGTCGGCATGGTGTTCCAGCACTTCAACCTGTTCCCGCATCTGACGATCCTGGAGAACTGCACGCTGGCGCCGATCTGGGTGCGCAAGACGCCGAAGAAGCAGGCCGAGGAGCAGGCGATGCACTTCCTGCGCCGGGTCAAGATCCCCGAGCAGGCCAACAAATATCCCGGCCAGCTGTCGGGCGGCCAGCAGCAGCGCGTGGCGATCGCACGCTCGCTGTGCATGAACCCGCGCATCATGCTGTTCGACGAGCCGACCTCGGCGCTCGACCCGGAGATGATCAAGGAAGTGCTGGAGACCATGGTGGGCCTCGCCGAAGAGGGCATGACCATGCTGTGCGTCACCCACGAGATGGGCTTTGCCCGCAAGGTCGCCAACCGGGTGATCTTCATGGATCAGGGCCAGATCGTCGAGGAGAACACCCCGGCCGAGTTCTTCGACCATCCGCGCCACGAGCGCACAAAACTCTTCCTCAGCCAGATCCTGCATTAGCTCTGGCAGCAAGCATCAAAAAGCCCGGCCCCACGACGGCCGGGCTTTTTTGTTCAGCTCAGGACATGGGAAGCGAGACGAGTTGGTGAGAAAGGCCCTTCGCATTCTGGCACGTATTGTGCTGTTGGTGCTGGCCGCGCTGGTTGTGGGCACCTTCATGCCCAGGCCCTTGCTGGGGCCGCTGCAGGGCGGGGCGCCTATCGAGGCTAGCCCACGCCACATCCTGGTGCTCACCAATCCGATCCACACCGACATCGCCGTGCCGATCGACGCCGCGGTGCTGCAACGGTTCGGCTTCCTGCGTGACAATGGCATCCAGACCGACCTGCCTGAGGCGCGCTATCTTGTCTTCGGCTGGGGCAGCAAGGCCTTTTACATCGGTACCCCGACCTGGTCGGAACTGAAGCTGGGGCCTGTTCTGGCGGCATTCACGCTCGACGACTCGGTCATGCATGTCGATCTTGCCGGCAACATCGCGCTGCCGCAGCCGACCGTCAGCCGATTTGACGTCAGTGACGCGGGATTTGAGGCGCTGCTCGCTTTCATAGAGGCGAGTTTTACCCGAGGGCCGAACGGACCGCAGTCGATCCCTGGTGTCGCCTATGGTGCGTTCGACGGGTTCTTCGAGGCGAATGGCAAGTTCAACGCATTCGCCGGCTGCAACACCTGGACCGCTGCTGCCTTGCGCAAGGCGGGGTTGACCACCGGCTGGTGGAACCCGCTGCCGGTGACCCTGAATTGGTCGCTCGGCCTCTACAACGCCCCGTCTTCGGCCCAGCCCGGCGGCGTCCAGCCATAGAGCCAGTCCATGTCGGCTGCGAGGCTATCAGGCGACTTCAGCTTCAGAAACAGGTTGCGCGCCAAGGCGACGGGGCCAGACGCATTCCAGGCGAAGTGGTTGAGCGCGCCGCGCCGTGCGACCTGGGCGACACGCGGCTTGCGGGCGGCCTCCCACTGGGACAGCGCCTGTGCTGTGCTCGTTGCCGAGGCGACCGCATCGGCGAGCATGTAGGCGTCCTCGATTGCCATCGCCGCACCCTGCGCCGCAAACGGCGTCATCGCGTGTGCCGCGTCGCCGATCAGCGCGATGCCGCCCGGTGACGTCCAGGGACGGCTGGCATCGACCGTATGCAGCGGCCAGATGGTCCAGGGTGCAGCCTTGTCGGCGAGTTCCGCCAGCTGGGGAGCAGCGTCGCGCATCGCCTGGCGCAACGCATCGGGCGATGTCTCGCCGGCCCAGTGTTCCGTGATCGCCCGTCCCGGGGTGAAGGCCGCGAGATTGATCGCGCTGGCGGCGCGGATCGGGTAGGCGACCAGGTGGAAGCCGCCATGCAGATAGGTCGTCACCATCTCGGGTGAGCTAAACGCAGCAAAGTGGCAGCCGGCATCACTGTCAGCCAGAAGCGTGGTGCGCCAGGCCAGCGAGCCACTGAAACGGCTCTTCTCGTTGGGGCCGACGAGGCGCCGGCTGTGCGACCACACGCCATCGGCCGCAACGAACAGCGAAGCGCTCACTTCTGAGCTGATGCCGTTCTGATCGAATGAAACGGTGATGCCGTCACTGCGAAGCTGAACATCGGTGACCGAAGTTCCGAGCGAAAGCTCGATGCTGTCGATCTCGTTGGCGCGTGCGAGCAGGGCGCTTTGCAGGTCGGCGCGGTGGGCGACGAGATAGGGCGCTTTCCAGCGGCGCTCGGCGGAAGCGCCGAGAGGCACACTCGCGCGCTCCTTCAGCGTCGTCGCGTCGCGCAGTACCACCGCTTCCGGCCGCACGGTCAAAGGAGCGACAATGTCGAGAACGCCGAGGCGGGAGAGGATGCGGGTCGCGTTGGGCGAGATCTGCAAGCCTGCGCCGACTTCTTCGAGCGCGGCCGCGCGCTCAAGGATGCGGACTGCAAAGCCGCGTCGGGCGAAGGCAATTGCCGCCGTCAGGCCGGCGATGCCGGCCCCGGAAATGACGATGTGTCGGGGATGCACGACCGCCGTGGTCAGGCCGCGCGGTCGACGACGTAGAGGCAGCCGGCCGGCTGGGTCTCTGTGGCCTTCAGCTGTGCCGAATAGCGGTACAGCGTCGAGCAGTAGGGGCAGACCTTTTCCGAGTCGGCGCCCATGTCTAGGAAGACGTGCGGATGGTCGAACGGCGGGTTGGCGCCCACGCACATGAATTCCTTCACGCCGATCTCGATCACGGCGTGTCCAGCATCGTTCTGGAAGTGGGGGATGGAGCCGCCAGCCATGGAGTTTTCCCTTCTAAGGAACGCTATTGAGGAGGCTTTGTATCATAAGCGCCGCGTTTGCAAGATGCTGAAATGAAACTGTCGCAATTGCCTGTCAGAGGATAATCTGAGCCGGATAAGCGGCGGCACGCGGCATAGGGGAAGGGTTGCAGATGAATCAGTTGAAGCCGGTCCATACCGATTTCGTCAATGACAAGTCGCGGACTGAAGGCGCCGACGGCAACCCGGACCGTTTCGTCAATCGCGAGTTTTCCTGGCTGCAATTCAACAGGCGCGTGCTGGAGCAGTCGCAGAACCCCAATCATCCGCTGCTCGAGCGCGTCCGCTTCCTGTCGATCTCGGCTGCCAATCTCGACGAGTTCTTCATGGTGCGCGTCGCCGGCCTGGCCGGACAGGTGCGCGAGGGGATCACCATCCGCAGCCCCGACGGCCGCACCCCGGAGCAGCAGCTCGAACAGCTGCTGCTCGAGGTCGAGCGCCTGCAGGAAGACCAGCAGAAGAGCCTGTCCAACCTGGCGGAGCTGCTGAAGGCCGAGGGTATCGAGACGATCTCGGCAGGGGCGCTCACGAAGGAAGAACGGAAGTGGCTCGAAGACCACTTCATGGAGCAGATCTTTCCGGTGCTGACGCCGCTTTCGATCGACCCGGCGCACCCGTTTCCGTTTATTCCCAATCTCGGCTTCTCCATCGCCCTGCAGTTGCGCCACCGCAAGGGCGGCGAGGAAATGACGGCCTTGCTGCGCCTGCCGGTTGCGTTGCGCCGCTACATCCGTCTGCCCGACCGCAAGCACGCCGTGCGCTTCATCCCGATCGAGGAAACGGTGAACCTGTTCATCGGCAAGCTGTTCCCCGGCTACGAGGTGAAGGGCTCGGGTACGTTCCAGATCATCCGCGACAGCGACATCGAGGTCGAGGAAGAATCCGAAGACCTGGTGCGCCTGTTCGAGACCGCGCTGAAGCGCCGCCGTCGCGGCTCGGTGATCCGCATCGAGTTCGACAGCCAGATGCCTGCCGAGTTGCGAGAGTTCGTCGCCAGCGAACTCGGCGTATCGTCCAGCCGCGTCAGCGTCCTGAGCGGTCCTTTGGCGATCAGCCAGATCTCCGAGATCGTTGCCGTGCCGCGCGACGATCTCAAGTTCCCGCCCTTCAATCCGCGTTTCCCCGAGCGTATCCGCGATCATCGCGGCGATTGTTTCGCGGCGATCCGCGAAAAGGACTTCGTCGTCCATCACCCGTACGAATCCTTCGACGTGGTGGTGCAGTTCATCAGGCAGGCAGCGCTCGATCCCGAGGTCGTGGCAATCAAGCAGACGCTGTACCGTACCTCGAACGACAGTCCCATCGTGCGTGCGCTGATAGATGCGGCCGAAGCCGGCAAGTCGGTGACCGCACTTGTCGAGCTCAAGGCGCGCTTCGACGAAGAGGCCAACATCCGCTGGGCCCGCGATCTCGAGCGTGCCGGCGTGCAGGTTGTGTTCGGTTTCCTGGAGCTCAAGACGCACGCCAAGATGTCGCTGGTGGTGCGACGCGAGGACGGCCGCCTGCGCAACTACGTCCATCTTGGCACCGGCAACTATCACCCGATTACCGCGCGCATCTACACCGACCTGTCCTTCTTCACCACCGACTCGGCCATTGCCCGCGACGTGGCCCAGATATTCAACTTCATCACCGGCTACGCCGAGCCGGCAGAGGAAATGTGCATCGCGCTGTCGCCCTACACGCTGCGGAGCAGGATTCTCAAGCACATCGCCGACGAGATCGAGCACGCCCAGGCCGGCAAGCCGGCGCAGATCTGGATGAAGATGAACTCACTGGTCGATCCGATCACCATCGATGCGCTCTACGAGGCGAGCCGCGCCGGCGTCGAGATCGATCTGGTGGTACGCGGAATCTGCTGTCTCAGACCGCAGGTTCCCGGCCTGTCGGAGAACATCCGCGTCAAGTCGATCGTTGGCCGCTTCCTTGAGCACAGCCGCATCTATTGCTTCGGCAATGGCCACGGCCTGCCTTCGGACGAGGCCATCGTCTACATCAGCTCGGCCGATCTGATGCCGCGCAATCTCGACCGCCGTGTCGAATGCATGGTGCCGATCGCCAAGCATTCGACCGTGCACGAGCAGGTGCTGGGGCAGGTCATGCTGGGAAATATCATGGACAACCAGCAAAGTTTCGAAGTATTGGCGGATGGAACCTCACGGCGGATAACGCTCGACGAGGGTGAAGAGCCGTTCAATGCGCAGGAATATTTCATGACCAATCCGAGCCTTTCCGGACGGGGTGACGCGCTGAAGTCTCATGCGCCCAAGCGCATTGCCCAGTTCAAACGCCGCAAGAAGGCGGAGGCGACGGCCGGCTGATGGCAGAACTCTCGCAGGGCCGGCTCAAGGACCGCCGACCGCTGTCGATCATCGATATCGGCTCGAACTCCATTCGTCTCGTTGTTTATGAAGGGTTGGCGCGCTCGCCGACCCTGCTGTTCAACGAAAAGATGCTGGCTGGCCTCGGCCGCGGCATCGTCTCCACCGGCAAGCTCGATCCTGAAGGCGTGACCCGCTCGATGGAGGAGTTCCGGCGCTTCCGGGCGCTGTCGGAGCAGGCGGGTGCCGACAAGATGTATGTGCTGGCGACCGCAGCCGCTCGCGAGGCGGTCAACGGTCCGGACTTCATCCATCGTGCCGAGGAGGTGCTTGGCACCGAAATCCGCGTGCTGACCGGGCGTGAGGAAGCTTATTTCTCTGCGCTTGGTGTCATTTCCGGCTTCCATCCGGCTGACGGCATAGCCGGCGACTTGGGCGGCGGCAGCCTTGAGCTGGTCGACGTCAAGGGCGAGGAGATCGGCGAAGGCATCACCTTGCCGCTTGGCGGCCTGCGCCTGCAGGACATGGCCAAGAGCTCGCCGGTGCAGGCGGCCAAGATCGCGCATTCCGAGCTTGCCCGCGCCAAGCTGCTCAAGGGCGGGCAGGGCAGGACCTTCTATGCAGTTGGCGGTACCTGGCGAAATCTCGCCCGGCTGCACATGAACGCCACCAACTATCCCCTTGAGGTGATGCACCACTATCCGATGGATCCGGCGACCCTGGTCCCGTTCCTGAAGCAGGTGGCCCGCGGCGACATCGAAAAGGTCAAAGGCATCGAGGGCGTCTCCAAGAACCGCCGCACGCTGCTGCCTTATGGTGCTGTCGTGTTGCTGGAGATCATCGCGGCCATGCAGCCGTCGCAGATCGTCGTCTCGGCGCTCGGCGTCCGCGAAGGGTTCTTGTATTCGCTGCTCGAGGACGACGAGCGCCGCGGCGATCCGCTGATCTCGGCTGCTGAGGAACTGGCGCTGCTGCGGGCACGCTCGGTGCGCCACGCGCATGAGCTGACCGAGTGGACGAAGCAGTCCTTCGCCGCCTTCGGCATCGAGGAGGCCGAGGAAGAATCGCGTTATCGCCACGCTGCCTGCCTGCTTGCCGACATCGGCTGGAGGGCGCATCCCGAATATCGCGGGAGGCAGTCGCTCAACATCATCGCTCACGCCTCCTTCATCGGCGTCGACCATCCTGGCCGCGCCTTCCTGGCACTGGCCAACCTGTTCCGCCACGATGGCGTCTTCAATGACAGCTACGCGCCGGAGCTCAAGGAACTGGCGACGCCGCGCTATCTCGAGCGGGCGCGTATCCTCGGGGCGATGATGCGGGTGGTCTATCTGCTGACCGCCTCGATGCCCGGCGTCATGCCCAAGCTGCGCTGGGAAGACAGAGGCGGTGGGGTTTTGGCGCTGGTGATCCCGTCCGAGTTCGGCCAGCTTTATGGCGAACGTCCGGCCGGACGCCTGGCTCAACTCGCCAAGGTGACGGGCCGCCGTCTGGTGCTTGCCGTCGAGGATGGTCCAAGCACGGCGGTGAAGTAGCGGCCGCTACGACCTATCAACCGATAGGGCGCCTGCTCCCGCGACTGACAGCGCGAGCAGGCCGCCTGATATCGCGATGTCCTTCATCAGCATCTGCGCGTGCAGGAATGTGAGCATGGGATCGCCGTCACCCTGGCCGTAATGGCCGATGAAGCCGGCCGCGATTGTGAAGGCTGCGAGCACCAGCGCGACGTGTCGCGTCTGGAGGCCGAGCAGGATCGCCGCACCACCTGCTATCTCGAACAGCGGGACCGCAAGGGCGAAGAATGCCGGCATCGGAAAGCCGAGCCCACCGAAATAGCCAGTCGTGCCGGAAAAGTTCGTGAGTGCCTGGAAGCCCGACGGCAGGAACAGCACGGCGACCAGGATGCGGGCGGCGAGAAGAGACAGGTTCCTGAGCATTGGCGGCCTCCACCGCGTTCAGGATGCACCTGCGGCGGAGCAAAGTCATCAGTCGGAGAACTTTGGCCCTTGATCGCGCATGAAAAAAGCCCGGGACGAGCCCGGGCGATTTCTTGGGAGGAATTCGTATCGGTTAGCTGCGGCGGCCGTCGACCGACAGGGCGCCTGCGCCGAACGCTGCCAGCACGAACAGGCCGCCGGCGATGGCCAGGTTCTTCTGCAGGAACATCACCTGCACCTGGTCGGCGAAATCGAGGTGGGCAACGGCGGTCGCGGCCAGCGTGAAGACGGCGAGCAGGATCGCAGCGACGCGGGTCTTGAAGCCGAACAGGATGGCGATGCCGCCGACGAGTTCAACCAGACCGACGACGACCGTCGTTACGGTCGGCAGCGGTAGGCCGAGGCTGCCGAACCAGGCCGCGGTGCCACCGATGGCCGTCAGCTTGGCGAAGCCGGCGAGGATGAAGATGACCGACAGAAGGACGCGGCCGAGGAGGATGAGGGCAGGGGCGCCGGCGCCGAGGCCAGCCTTTTCGGACGTGAGAGAAGCGTTGGACATGTGCGTGGGCTCCGTGAATTTCGATGGCCCACATCTAGTCCATGCCGACTGTTCACTAAAGACGCGAATGTGTCGACAGATCGTTCACTAATGGAAAGGTTTGCTCGAAATCTGCATTGGGACGAATCGTTGGTCTCCATAAGGAAACGGCGCGGCATGTGACTGCCGCGCCGTATGAAGGGATCTGCTCGCCAGGGATCAGCCGGGACGGGTCATGTCCTCGGGGCGGACGATCCGGTCATAGTCCTCGGCGCTGACGAGGCCGGTTGCCAGCGCTTCCTCGCGCAGCGTGGTGCCGTTCTTGTGCGCGGTCTTGGCGATCTTGGCGGCGTTGTCGTAGCCGATGGTCGGGGCAAGGGCGGTGACCAGCATCAGCGAGCGGTCGAGGGCCGCCTTGATGTTGTCCTCGCGGGCTTCGATGCCGACGACGCAATTGTCGGTGAACGACACTGCCGCATCGGCCATCAGCTGCACCGACTGCAGGAAGTTGTAGGCCATCACAGGGTTGTAGACGTTGAGCTCGAAATGGCCCTGGCTGCCGGCGAAGGTGAGCGCTGCGTTGTTGCCGAACACCTGGACGCAGACCTGGGTCAGTGCCTCGCACTGGGTCGGATTGACCTTGCCCGGCATGATCGACGAGCCCGGCTCGTTCTCGGGCAGAGACAGCTCGCCGAGGCCCGAACGCGGGCCCGAACCGAGAAAGCGGATGTCGTTGGCGATCTTGAACAGGGCAGCGGCGGCCGAATTGATGGCGCCGTGCGAGAAGACCATGGAATCGTGGGCGGCAAGCGCTTCGAACTTGTTTGGCGCGGTGACGAAGGCGATGCCGGTGATCGCGGCAATGCTCTCAGCGACCTTCTCGGCGAAGCCGACAGGTGCATTGAGGCCGGTGCCGACGGCGGTGCCGCCCTGGGCCAGTTCCTGCAGGCCGGGCAGGGTCAGTTCGATGCGCTTGATCGACGAGGCGACCTGGGCGGCATAACCGCCGAATTCCTGGCCCAGCGTCAGCGGCGTCGCGTCCTGGGTGTGGGTGCGGCCGATCTTGATGATGTGGTCGAATTCGCGCGCCTTCTTGTCGAGAGCGGCATGCAGGTGCTTCAGCGCCGGCAGAAGGTCGTGGACGATGCGCTCGGCACAGGCGATGTGCATGGCCGTCGGATAGGTGTCGTTCGACGACTGGCTCATATTGACGTGGTCGTTGGGATGGACCGGCTTCTTAGAGCCCATCTCGCCGCCCAGCATCTCGATGGCGCGGTTGGAGATCACCTCATTGGCGTTCATGTTCGACTGCGTGCCCGAGCCGGTCTGCCAGACGACCAGCGGGAAGTGGTCGTTGAGCTTGCCGTCGATGACTTCCTGGGCAGCGGCGACAACGGTGTTGCCGATCTTGGGGTCGAGGCGACCGAGCGCCATGTTGGCTTCGGCGGCGGCGCGCTTGACGATGCCGAGAGCGCGGACGACCGACAGAGGCTGCTTTTCCCAGCCGATCTTGAAGTTGCCCAGCGAACGCTGAGCTTGCGCACCCCAGTAGCGGTCGGTGGCGACTTCGATCGGTCCGAAGGTGTCGGTCTCGGTTCTGGTCTTCTGGGCTGTCACGTCAGGTCTCCGAAAAAAAACGCGTTTCGGGCATCGGCGTATCGCGTTGCACACAAGGCATCAAGGGGAGATTGGCCCCGCGCGGAATCCTAATCGGTTCAAAGCCTTCGCGGGGTGCATGCCGGCTTTTACGGGGTGGCCTGGAGGCGGCAGGGTCTGGGGTGCCGGGGCTTTTTTCCAGCGGGTCGGCATTTCCCAAGGTTCAGCAGGTGCCGGAATCAGAACGCCTCCCGCATCTTTGGAGAATGCTGGGAGGCGTCCTATGCGTCCTTTGGTTTTCCTTCAGGATTTCTCCATCCGGACGTGCCTCGGACCACGCATAAATGCGCAAGCTGCCGAAAGGTTCCGTCGATTTGAATAAAATTTGCGGAATTTTTCCGGCAGTGCGGCTCAGGCTCCAGCGGCCTCGCTGCGTGCCCGGAACAGGCCCCACGAAAACCCTGCCTTTGCCCTGCTATGAACGAGCAGGACAGAGACAAGCAGAACCATCAGCAGTTCGGCCGCAGGCCCGGCCAACCAGATGCCGCGTTCGCCCATGAGATGCGGCAAGCCCAATGTCAGCGGTATTGCAAACGCATAGGTGCGCGCGATGCTGAGCAGGATGGCCCGTTTTGCGTCGCCGATCGCCTGGAAATAGCCCGACAGGATCATCGCCGGGCCGGCGACGACGTAAAGCGCGACGGTCATCGGCAGGATACGCGCCACCTCCCGCTGCGTTGCCATGTCGTCCACGAAGATCGAGCCAAGGCTTCCATGGGTCAGCAACATGACGGCTTCGAAAATGACGCAGTAGGCGAGCGCCAGCAACAAGCCCAGCTTCAGGCCGGCGTCCGACCGGTCCCACAGCATTGCGCCGAAATTGTTGCCGACGATCGTCTGCATCGCCATGTTCAACCCGAGCAGGGGCAGGAAGGCGAATGTCATGATCCTCGTGATGATGCCGTAGGCCGCCACGGTTGCGGCGTAGGCATCGCCCTCCCAGACCTGGTTTGAATAGATGACGACGGTGGCAAGCAGCGAAATGCCGATGAAGCTCAGGCTTTGCGGCGCGCCGAGTGTCAGAAGCTGACGCCATGCCGAGGTCCAGCGCAGCGACGGTATCGGCATGTATTGGAGCACCGTGCCGGCGCGCAGGCGGTAGACGATGATGAAGATCACTGCTGCCATCTGTGCCAGAGCCGTGCCGATTGCCGAGCCGGCAACGCCGTAGTCGAAGCCGACGATCAGCACGTAGTTCATTGCAGCGTTGGCGATGGAGGTCAGGAAGCTGGCCGCAGCCACAAGTCCGAGCCGTCCCTCGCTGCGCAAGCCGTCGCCATTGAGCGACAGCGCGAACATCAAGGGCGAACACCAGATCAGGATGGAGATGTAGGTATATCCCATCGCCGCCAGCGGTTCGGATCCATTGGCGAGCCAGAACGCCAGATCCTTGCCCACGAGCAGGAAGCCCGCGACGACCAGGGCGCATATGACAAGCGCCAGGCCGTGCGCGTCGAGGAATGTCTCGCGGGCCTGTGTCGTTTGGCCGGCGCCGAGCAGGCGGGCGAGCTGGCTCGCCATGCCGCTTGCCACCAGGGTCGAGAGCGCAACGAGCAGCATGAAGGCCGGGAACATCAGCGTCACCGCCGCCAGCGCGTCGGGCCCGACATATTCGCCCAGGAAATAAGCGTCGACGATGGCCAAAAGGCCGTTGGTGGCCATGATCAGGATGATCGGCGCGGCGGTTCTGAGAAAGAGGCCGGGCAAGGGCGCGCGAAGAAAGGCGTTCGCGCCTTTAGGCTCGAGGGAAGTCATTTCGTCGTCTCCGAAGTCGCATCAAACGGAGATCAAATGGGGCCCGCATTTCCATTGGTCTGATGCGTCGGTTTCGACTGGCACAGGGGAAGGATTTACCGTGCTTGCGCTGCGGGCGGCGGGCCCTTCATGCCCTGCCGCTCACTAGGCCGGCCAAAGCCTGCTGTCAATTGCTACAGGTCGCCAAACAAAAAAGGCGCCCGAAGGCGCCCTTTTGGCAGGCACCCGCAAGCCACTTCCGCGTTGCCTGGTTCCATCAGGCCATGCCGGGCACTTCGGAGAGGTCGAAATAGACCTCGAGGTCGCGCTCCCTGGCCAGCCGCACATCCTCATCCGCCCCTTTCGATGCCCCGGGCAACCGTAGCACGGCATCGCAATGGCGCAGCAGCCTGTCGGCCACCGGATAAGCGAACTCGTCGTAGAGCGGATCGCCGGCACCCTTCGAGCCGACCTGCCGTCCGAGTGGCAGCGCCACCCATTCGCCGATCATTGGTATGTGGCCGGCGCGAAACAGCGGAACGGCGACACTTTCAAGACGGCTCAGGTTTTCCTCCATCTTGACGGGGTCGTCGCCGGTGCCGGAGCGGTAAGGACCTGCGATCAGGATGAGCATCGGTTTCGTCGGAGTGTCCATGATATCTCCAGATATTGCACGAATCTGCACGATATTATTATGGCATCATGCGTGACCGTGCAATATCGTGTGGCATCGCAGGGTGGACGGAACCTCAAAGTGCTCACAAGCCAACGCAAGCGTTTGATCCTCGATCTCCTGGCCAGGGACGGGCAGGTCGTCGCCAAGCAGCTCAGTCACGAGCTGGAGCTTTCGGAAGACACCATCCGGCGCGACCTCAGGGAACTCGCTGCCGAGGGATTGCTGCTGCGCGTCCATGGTGGCGCAATGCCGGTCTCGCCAACCACGGTTCCGATCCATGAGCGTCGCGGGATTGCGCCGGACGCCAAGGTTGCACTCGGAAAGGTGGGCGCGACCTTGATCGAGGACGGCATGACGGTGGTGTTTGATGGCGGGACGTCGAACCTGGAAATCATCCGTCACCTGCCGGCCGGGGCCCGCTTTACCGCCATCACCCATAGCCCTTCGATTGCGGTTGCGCTGGAGGACAGGGTGCAGGTCGATGTCATGATCATCGGCGGCAGGCTGTTCCGTCACTCGATGGTGACTGTCGGGGCGCTGACCGCAGAGATGATCTCACGCATTCGCGCGGATCTCTTTTTCCTCGGCGCGACGGGCGTGCATCCAACTGCGGGGCTAACCACGGGCGACATGGAAGAGGCGGCCATCAAACGGCAGCTTGTTTCCTGTTCGGCGGAGACCGCCGTGCTGGCCACGAACGACAAGCTTGGCGCTGTGTCGCCGTTCCAGATCGGCGGGCTCGGCGACATCGCGATGCTCATTGTCGAGAGCGGCGTTGCGGACGAGCGAATTGCTGCCTTCGCCGACAGGGGCGTATCCGTCGTGCGCGCTCACTAATGCTTGAGGCAACCCGATCCAGTCATTTCGTCGTCTCCGGAAACGCATCAAACGGAGATCAAATGTGGTCCGCATTTCCATTGGTCTGATGCATCGGTTTCGACTGACACAGGTGAGGGCTTTGCCGTGCTTGCGCTGCGGGCGGCGGGCCCTTCATGCCCTGCGCGCTCACTAGGCCGGCCAAAGCCTGCCGTCAATTACGCTGTGCAGGCGTCAGGACAGGCCGCGTCGTCCAAAGCCGGAAGGTGCCGCGCGTCTTGGTTGAGCCATGCTGGCCTGCGGGGCAGGGGCGAGCGGAACCGTTTGCGGTCTCTCGGCGCGCCGATGCTGCGCGTGCACAGCGTTTTCAAGATCGCCAAGGATAGTGTCGAGGCCCGGTCCATTTGGCGGGCCATAGTTGTTCGATCCGCGGCTGCCCGGAAGACATCCGCATTCGACGATCTGCCAGATCGCGCCGATATAAGGAATCAGGAAGATCAGGCACCAGAAACCGGACTTGTCTCGATCGTGGAAGCGTTTCACCGTCGATGCCAGGTTGACCCAGAGGGCAAGACCGATGGCTGCAAGGACGACCAGCAACACGCTGCCCAATTCGCCGGTCAGCTTCCGCGGATCGGGGTTCGGCAGTGGTGCGCCATTGATCGCAATCACATAGACGACGCCCGCTCCGAGGCCCAGTATCAAGGCTATGGCCAACTGTGCCAGCCACCATTGCGCGCGGCCGATGCGTCCTGAAAAACCGAAGAGCAAGTTCATGACGAGAGCCCTTTGCTTGCAAGTGGCTCAAGTAAGCTGAGGTTTGGTAAAGAGCTCGTTTCGACAGAAGTATGTAAGGCGTCGCGTTCTGTTGACTATTGTCGTTGCGGTTAATGTTCGAAGAACAATCGTGCGCTGAGCCTGCCGCCAAACAAAAAGGGCGCCCAAGGCGCCCTTTCCGTATGCTTCTGGAAACAGGACTTCTTAGAAGTCCATGCCGCCACTCAAGCCCGCTCGCGGGCTTGAGCAATCTTAGATCATGAGCGTGCTTTATGGACTTCTTAGAAGTCCATGCCGCCCATGCCGCCCATGCCGCCGCCAGGCATACCGCCCGGCATGCCGCCGGCGGTGTCCTTCTTCGGGGCTTCGGCGATCATGGCCTCGGTGGTGACCAGCAGGCCAGCGACCGAAGCAGCGTCCTGCAGAGCCGTGCGGACAACCTTGACCGGATCGACGATACCGAAAGCGATCATGTCGCCGTATTCGCCGGTCTGGGCGTTGTAGCCGAACGTAGCCGTCTTGTTCTCGAGGATCTTGCCGGCAACGATCGAGGCTTCAGCGCCAGCGTTCGAAGCGATCTGGCGGGCCGGAGCCTGCAGAGCGCGACGGACGATGTTGATGCCGGCGACCTGGTCGGAGTTTTCGCCGACAGACTTGATGGCGAGCGACGAACGCAGCAGGGCCACGCCACCACCGGGAACGATGCCTTCTTCAACCGCAGCGCGGGTCGCGTTCAGGGCGTCATCGACGCGGTCCTTGCGCTCCTTGACTTCGATCTCGGTCGCACCGCCGACGCGGATGACGGCAACGCCGCCTGCCAGCTTGGCGAGACGTTCCTGCAGCTTCTCCTTGTCGTAGTCCGACGTGGTCTCTTCGATCTGCTGCTTGATCTGGGCAACGCGGCCCTGGATCTCGGCCTTCTTGCCGGCGCCGTCGACGATGGTGGTGTTCTCCTTGGAGATCGACACCTTCTTGGCGCGGCCGAGCATGTTGAGGCCGACGTTCTCGAGCTTGATGCCGAGGTCTTCCGAGATGACCTGGCCACCGGTCAGGATGGCGATGTCTTCCAGCATGGCCTTGCGGCGATCGCCGAAGCCCGGAGCCTTGACGGCAGCGATCTTCAGGCCGCCACGCAGCTTGTTGACGACGAGCGTGGCCAGAGCCTCGCCTTCGACGTCTTCCGAGATGATGAGCAGCGGCTTGGAGGTCTGCACGACGGCTTCGAGAACCGGCAGCATGGCCTGGAGGTTGGAGAGCTTCTTCTCGTGGAGAAGGATGTAGGCGTCTTCCAGCTCGGCAACCATCTTGTCCGGGTTGGTGACGAAGTAGGGCGACAGGTAGCCGCGGTCGAACTGCATGCCTTCGACGACTTCGAGCTCGGTCTCGGCGGTCTTGGCTTCTTCAACCGTGATGACGCCTTCATTGCCGACCTTCTGCATCGCTTCCGCGATCATCGAGCCGATTTCCTTCTCGCCGTTGGCCGAGATGGTGCCGACCTGAGCGACTTCTTCCGAAGTCTTGATCTTCTTCGAGCTCTTGACGAGGTGGGTGACGACTTCGGCAACAGCCAGGTCGATGCCGCGCTTCAGGTCCATCGGGTTCATGCCGGCGGCAACGGCCTTGTGGCCTTCCTGAACGATGGCCTGGGCCAGAACGGTAGCGGTCGTGGTGCCGTCGCCGGCGATGTCGTTGGTCTTCGAAGCAACTTCGCGGACCATCTGCGCGCCCATGTTCTCGAACTTGTCTTCAAGCTCGATTTCCTTGGCGACGGTGACGCCGTCCTTGGTGATGCGCGGGGCGCCGAACGACTTGTCGATGACGACGTTGCGGCCCTTCGGGCCGAGGGTCACCTTCACCGCGTCGGCGAGGATGTTGACACCGCGCAGCATGCGCTCGCGGGCGTCACGGGAGAACTTTACGTCTTTGGCAGCCATTTTAAGCTCCTCGATGGGCTTTGGATAAACGCAGCCCGAATTTCAGATTGGATGGTGCGGATGGGGTGGCGATTAGCCGATGATGCCCATGATGTCGGATTCCTTCATGATCAGAAGGTCTTCGCCATTGAGCTTCACTTCGGTGCCCGACCACTTGCCGAACAGCACGCGGTCACCAGCCTTGACATCAAGCGGAACCAGCTTGCCGGCTTCGTCGCGAGCGCCAGAGCCGACGGCGACGATTTCGCCTTCCTGCGGCTTTTCCTTGGCCGTATCGGGGATGATGATCCCGCCGGCGGTCTTGGATTCGGATTCGACCCGACGAACGACCACACGGTCATGAAGCGGGCGGAACTTCGACTTTGCCATTTGAAATGTCCTCGGTGAACAAGTGAGAGAGTTCCTCGGTCCGGCCTGGCCGGACTTGGTTAGCACTCACTTCGGGCGAGTGCTAACGTGCCGGTGAGATAGTCTTTCGCCCTTTTACTGTCAAGGGAACGACAGTTACGCGACAGGCGGATTTTCGTGGGAAATTATGCCCGAGCCTGGGCGATCGCCTTGCGGAAGTCGTCCGCCGTCATGCCGCGCCGGTAGAGCGCCTTGCCGACGAGGAAGCCGGGCGTGCCGCGAAGCTGGAGCGCGGTGGCTTGGGCGTTGCTGCGATCTATCAGGGCTTCGAGCTGATGTCGCCTGGCTTCGAGATCGCCGCGTGCGCTGTTCACGTCGATACCTGCGCCGGCAAGAAGGTCTGTAGTCCGACGATCGCTGAGCCGGTCCTGATTGGTAAGCAGTGAGTGCACGGCCTGCGCATAGCGCCCCTGGCCGTGGGACGCCAGCGCCAGCAATGCTGCATTGCGCGATGTGTCGCCGAAGATCGGCCAGTCGCGCATCACCAGCCGGATTTGCTTGTCCTCGTCCATGACCTTCAGCAGCTCGATATAGCAGAGCTTGCAATAGGGGCACTGGTAGTCGACGAACTCGACGACGGTCACATCGCCGTCGGGATTTCCGAGCGCCGGCAGGTCGGGGTCGAAGGCCACTTCATCGACCGTGGGCATGATCGCAGCCTGGGAAGGCCACGCGGCGAGCAGTCCGAAGCCCGCGGCCGCCTGCAGCAGCAGGCGACGGTTCGGCAGCCCGTTTTGCGGTCGCTGTGCTTCTGACATCGATGCAGCCTTTTCCCGACTTTCGCCGCGCATGTTTAACGCTGCCCTAATCGCCTGAGATTGGCACGACATTGTGATCGTCCTGGCATACTGCACTGCAAAATGGGTGCTTGAATGATAAGCATGCTTATAATATATGCCGCTCATGAAAAACGAAGGTATCGAAAGGCTGGGCTTCCTCATTCACGACGCAGCGCGGCTGATGCGGCGCTGCTTCGAGCAGCGTGGCAGCGAATATGGGCTGTCGGCGGCGCAGTGGCGGTTGCTGGTCAGGCTGATCAAGGAAGAGGGCGTGGCGCAGGCGCGTCTTGCCGAGCTCCTTGAAATCGAGCCGATCAGCGTTTCGCGGTTGCTGGACCGGATGGAAGAGGGCGGCTGGATCGAGCGCCGGCAGGGTGCTGCCGACAGGCGGGTGCGCATGATCTTCCCGACAGAGAAGACGCGCGCCGTGTTTGCCGAGGTCAGGGCGGTTGCTGGTGAAGTCTACGAACGGGCACTTGCCGGGCTTTCGACCGAAGAGCGCCTGGCGACAGTTCATGGCTTGCGGACCATCGTCGAAAACCTTTCCGCCGGCGAGGCGGCCGAGCCGAACAATTTGAGAGAGGCGAAGAAATGAACGCGGTGGCGAAAGTGAACGACAACAGCGCCAAGGTCGAACTGGAAAGCCCGGCGAGCCAGCCGCAGCCTGCGATCGCTGCCCCTGCGCCCGCGCCCAAGAAGCGTGGCCGCTTCGTGCTGATGGCGGCGCTGCCGCTCGCGCTGGTGGTCGGCGGCGGCTATTACTGGGTCACCGGCGGACGCTACCAGGAAACCGAGAACGCCAATCTGCGGCAGGCCAGGGTGAGCATCGCCTCTGAGGCTGCCGGGCGCATCGTCAAGGTCGACGTGACCGACAACACGCTGGTCAAGGCCGGCGATGTGCTGTTCGAGGTCGACCCGCAGCCCTACCAGATTGCCCTTGCACAGTCCGACGCGGCGCTGGCCGCAGCGCGGCTCAATGTCGAACAGCTGCGCGCTGCCTACAGCCAGGCCGTTGCCCAGGAACGCGTTGCCGCCAGCGGTCTCGACTATGCGCAGTCGCAGTTCGACCGCAGCAACGACCTTGTCGCCAAGGGCGTCAACACCAAGTCGTCGCTGGACGAGGCACGCATGGACCTCGACAAGGCCAAGGAACAGCACAGCGCAGCCGTTCAGGGTATTGCCAGCGCCAAGGCCGCGCTTGGCGGTAACCCCGACATCGCAACCGACCAGCATCCAACGGTCTTGTCGGCGCAGGCCGCGCGCGACAAGGCTGCCTACAACCTGGCCCAGACGACGGTGCGTGCGCCTGCCGACGGCACGGTCTCCCAGGCGGCTTCGTTCAAGGTCGGCCAGTTCGTCGGTGTCGGCACCCCGCTGTTCAGCCTGGTCGAAACTGGCGACACCTGGGTCGAGGCCAATTTCAAGGAAACCCAGCTCACCAACATGAAGCCCGGCCAGAAGGCCGAGATCGTGCTCGATACCTATCCCGACCGCACCTTCCACGGCACGGTCCAGGCCATTGGTGCCGGCACCGGTGCCGAGTTCTCGCTGCTGCCGGCCCAGAACGCCACCGGTAACTGGGTCAAGGTGACACAGCGTATCCCGGTGCGCGTCAAGGTCGAGACTGCTGATGCCGATATCGCGCTGCGCACCGGCATGAGCGCTACCGTGTCGATCGACACCGGGGTGTCGCGCGGTTTCGGCTCGGTCTTCGGGCACGCGGCCGCCGCCGAGTAAAGCAAAGGCTGCGCCAGCTGAGTTTGTTGACAGCCCCGGCCGTTTTGCGGCCGTGCTGGAATTTTGATGGTCCGGTCGCCGTCTGACGACCCCGTTAGTTCAAGGTCGCTCGCATGAGCCAACCAGCCGACAAGTCCTTCACCGAGGTGCCGCATCGCGGCCTGATCACCATCGCCATCATGCTGGCGACGGTCATGCAGGTGCTCGACACCACCATCGCAAACGTCGCCCTGCCGTCGATGGTAGGCGATCTCGGCGCCTCGCAGGACACCATCAACTGGGTGCTGACGTCCTACATCGTGGCGGCGGCCATCATGACGCCGCTGACCGGCTGGCTGGCCGACCGTTTCGGCGCCAAGCAGCTGTTTCTGGTCTCAGTGACCGGCTTCACCATCACCTCGATGATGTGCGGCGTTGCCTGGAATCTCGAGTCCATGGTGCTGTTCCGCCTGCTCCAGGGCGTGTTCGGTGCCTCGATCGTGCCGTTGAGCCAGACCTTCCTTCTCAACATCAACCCCAAGGAACGCCACGGCCAGGCCATGGCCATGTGGGGCGCCGGCATCATGGTCGGCCCCATCATCGGCCCGACCCTCGGCGGCTGGCTGACTGAGAGCTTCAACTGGCGTTGGGTTTTCTTCATCAACCTGCCGGTCGGCATCGCCGCCTTCCTGGGCTCTGCCGTCTATCTGCCGGCCGTGGCCAAGCGCCTGCGCGGCTTCGATTTCTTCGGCTTCGCCATGCTGTCTCTGGGTGTCGGCGCGCTGCAGTTGATGCTCGATCGAGGCGCCGAAGTCGACTGGTTCTCGTCGGTCGAAATCTGGATCGAACTCGGCCTGTCGATCACCGGCTTCTGGATCTTCATCGTCCATATGGCGACGTCGAAGAACACCTTCATCGACCCGAAGATCTTCACCGACCGCAATTTTGCGACCGGCCTGGTGTTCATCTTCGTGATCGGCGTGATCCTGCTTGCGAGCCTTGCGCTGCTGCCGCCCATGCTGGCGCGCATTTACGGCTATCCGACCATCACCACAGGCCTGGTGATGGCGCCGCGCGGCGTCGGCACCATGATCTCGATGCTGATGGTGGGGCGCCTGGTCCGCATCGTTGACGCACGTATCCTTGTCGTGACCGGGCTCGCCTTCACCGCGACCTCGCTATACTACATGACCGGGTTCACCCCCCAGATGGATGCCTTCCTTATCATCTCGACCGGCGTCATTCAGGGTATCGGCCTTGGCCTCGTGTTCGTGCCGCTGTCGACGATCGCCTTTGCGACGCTCGCGCCGCAATACCGCACCGATGCCGCGAGCCTGTTCAGCCTCGTCCGCAACATCGGTTCGTCGATCGGCATTTCCATCGTCTCGGTTGTGCTGTCGCGCAACATCCAGATCAACCATGCCGAGCTGTCGGCCAACATCACGCCGTTCAACCCGAATTTGACGGCTCTGTCTCCGGCTGCGGCTGCGGGCGACCCTACGGCGCTCACCCAGATCGACGGGCTGGTCAACATCCAGTCGCTGATGATCTCCTATGTCGACGACTTCAAGCTGATGATGATCGTCACCCTCTGCGCCATCCCGTTGGCATTCCTGCTGCGCAAGCCGAAGGCGCAGGTGACGGGTGGTGCGCCAGCGGCGCATATGGATTGATTGCCGAGGCTTGTGTGAAATGAAAAAGGCGCCCACCGGGCGCCTTTTTTCTTGGTGGCCGTATTGGGTGCGTCAGCTGACGATGCGCAGGTTGGACAATTCGTCGGCGATCTTCTTGAACGTGTCGACCAGATCGCCCGACGTCGTGTTGAAGAACAGCTTCACCGGCTTGCCGTTTGCGTCGCGGCGGGTCCGCGAATCCGATGCGCATGTGGTCAGCCCATCGATCTGCGACTGGGTCGCTTTTTTCTCTGCCGTTGTCCCGACCTTCGGATCGAGATCGAGGGCAACGGTCATGATGATGATGCCTGCCGACTTGGCGTTGGTGCAGGTCGCAGCCATGTGGTTGTTCATGGCGAGCGTATAGTTGTCGGTGGTGTGCGCCGTTTTGTCGAAGCCCTGCGGCTGATCCATGAACAGTCTGGGATCGTTTCCGCCCGGCAGCTTCTGGCCCGCATACCCGTAGGCGGAGTAGCTCGACTTTACGTTGCCCAGGTCCGTTACGTTGAAATAGGTTTGAGGGTAGTAAGTGTTGGCGCCGTCGGTCAGCACGATGACAATCTTGTCATTGCCTCTCTCGGTCTCCGGCCTGCCGCCGGTGAAGGGCAGGTTGCTCGACAGCACGCGCCAACCCCAGGCGAGCCCTTCCGGCACGTTGGTGGCGCCATCGGGTACCATGGCAGCGATGGCCGCCTTGATCGCGGTAAGGCCGGCCGATTTGGAAACGTCGGTCAATGGCGTGATTGGCTGTGTGCTGCAGCTGTAGTGCGGCCCGCTGTCGAGGGGCGCAGTCGTCCCGTAGCTTTGAACGTTTGTATAGTACTTCGAGACGTCCCGCAGACGGGTTGGCGCGTTCGTCGTCGTGAACGTGCTGGAGTTGCCAATGTCAGGCCACCAATTGTTGAGGGCGTTGTAGGACTTGCTGCCGCTCTTGGTCGTGTCCCATTCGTCGGGCGCAAACATCGGTACGAAATAGGTTTCCGGCTTCGATGACGTTGGCGTTGTGTCGAGTGAGTTGTAGGGCGCTGGCCGCGATTCGACGCAACCACCCCAGCTCGTGAACTGTTTGGTCTGGGTCTTGCCGGAGTTGGCGTAGACCTGCATGTCTTCATACAGCGAAAATCGGGTGAATGGCGCGCCATTGGCGGCGCCCCAGCCAGTGCCGACTTTCTTGAGCGTGGAACCGACGAGCTTGATCTCTTTTGTCGCTGAAAGCGTGATGGTGTTGGCGACGTCGAAGTTTTCGTAATGGACCGGCGATACGCCGTTTTGGTCCAGCCATGTTTCTTTGACATTGGCCGGGCCGACGTTCACCGACGCTGCAAATGGCACGATAGCGAACTGAACCGGTTTTTCGATCTGCTTCATTTGCTCGGCCTGCTTGGACATGTTGTCCACGAGCTGCGTCGCCGCCTGCTGAAGCAGGGCCATGCGCTTCTTGCCGGTGCCCGTGCCGGTGTAGTCCATCGAACCGGAGTTATCGAGAACGAGCGCGACCTCCAGGGTGTTCTTGAGGCGAATCTCCGACATAGCTGTAAAATTCAGCTGTGAGGAGGCGCTTTCCTTTCCGATCAGCGCGGCCGCTGCGGGGAGGAAATACGGGTCGTATTTCAGATTGGCTTCAAGCTTGAGCGTACCGCCGCCAGCACTGTTGTTTGGTAGCGTCACGGTGAGTGTGGTCTTGTTTGGGTCGATGCCGTTCAGGTTGATCTTGAAAAAATCGAGCGCATAAGCCTTGAGCTGATCGTCAGTCGCCCCGCCGATCAGTTGTCGCGCGGTTGCGATGCCCGCGGCATCGAGCGCGTTGCGCGTGATCTCACGCTGTCGCGACATCTCCGCATAGTCGATGGCGAGCGCCAGCGCTCCCATGATCGGCACCATGGCAGCAACGGTCATGATCGCGTAGTTGCCACGCGTGTCCTTCAGGAATTTGCGGATCATCAGATAGTCCCCAAGCACAAGCTCCGGACAATTCCATGGAAACGTTAAATTTGCGGTTCCTTAAATGACGCAAAATGCGGCGCTTGGATTAGCATGGCGATAACCAATCGATGCCAGGACCTGCGAGCCGTTATGCCACTGATGCCCAGACCGGCCGTAGCAAGATGCGGGCGAAAGCTCGTGACAGGCGCGCAGGGTTCGGATAATTCCGGGCTGCCCGGTCGCTCGACCTGGCTTTCCCTAGGGGATGGATCGAAGGACTGGCCATGGCGGGTATGCCGCAATCAATCGCGTCGCTTGAGGCACTCACTGGCGGCTACAGAGCCTTGCTCTGCGACGTCTGGGGCGTGATCCACAATGGCGTCAGCGCCTTCCCGGAGGCGGCCGCCGCCCTTGCTGCGGCCCGAGACAAGGGCGTGGCCGTGATCCTGATCACCAACGCTCCGCGTCCGCGCGACGGCGTGATCGCACAGCTTGCCAATCTCGGTGTTCCTGAAACAGCCTGGGACAGGGTCGTGACATCGGGTGACGTGACCCGTGACCTGATACGTTCCGGCCCGCGTAAGGTGTTCCATATCGGCCCCGAGCGCGATTATGCGCTCTATGACGGACTCGACGTCGAATTGGTCGAGGAATTCGAGGCGTCTGCGGTGGTCTGCACCGGCCTGTTCGACGACGAGATCGAGACGCCTGACGACTATGCGGAAATGCTGCGCCGCCTGCGCGCCCGCGATCTGCCTTTCATCTGCGCCAACCCCGATATCGTCGTCGAGCGCGGCCATCAGCTGATCTGGTGCGCCGGCGCGCTCGCTCGCGATTATGGCCAGCTCGGCGGACGCACGCTTGTCTCCGGCAAGCCGCACCGCCCGATCTACGAAGCAGCACTCCAGGCCGCCGGTGAAGTGCTCGGTCGCGAAGTGGCCAAGGCCGAGGCACTCGCCATCGGCGACGGCATGGTGACCGACGTCAAGGGCGCCGCCGAAAATGGTATCGACGTCCTCTACGTGTCAGGCGGTATCCACGCCCGCGACTATGGCGAGCCGCACGATCCCGATCCGGCGCGGCTTGCGGCCTTCCTCGACAAGCACGGCTACGCGCCGGTTGCCACCATTCCGAGGCTTCGTTAGGCAGCAAGATGGCAGAGGCTTTTCTGCGCGTTTCTGGCGAGGAACCGGTCCCGGCGCGGCTGCGCGGCGGGGTCGTTGCCATCGGCAATTTCGACGGTATCCACCGCGGCCATCAGGCCGTGCTGGAGCGCGCCCTTGAAGAAGCACGTCGCCGGGGCGTTCCGGCGCTGGTGCTTACCTTCGAGCCGCATCCGCGAAAAGTGTTCCGCCCCAACGTTCCGCTGTTTGTGCTGACGCCGCCGCATGTGAAGGCGCGCCTCATCGAGGCGCTTGGCTTCGACGGCGTCATCGAACGGCCGTTCACGCGCGCGTTTTCGAGCCAGTCGGCCGAGGATTTCGTTACGGCCATATTGCAGGACCAGCTCGGCATCAGCCATGTCGTCACCGGTTTCGATTTCCATTTCGGCAAGAACCGTCAGGGCGGCCCGGCCTTCCTGATGGAATCGGGAGAGCGCCACGGCTTTGGCGTGACGCTGGTCGATGCTTTCCGCGACGAAGGCGCCGAGATCGTCTCGTCGAGCCGCATACGTGAATTGCTGACCCAGGGCGAGGCGGCGGAGGCTGCGGGCTTGCTCGGCTACCGCTATACGGTCGAGGCCGAGGTGGTTGGCGGCGCGCAGCTCGGCCGCACGCTGGGCTTTCCGACCGCCAACATGCAGCTTTCGCCGGAGACCACGCTGAAAGAGGGCATCTATGCCGTCCGTTTTCGCCGTGCCGACGGCACGCTTCATGACGGCGTGGCGAGCTTCGGCCGCCGTCCCACGGTCGGCGACAATCTCGCGCCGCTGCTCGAAACCTTCGTCTTCGATTTCTCCGGCGATCTCTATGGCGAGATCGCCTCGGTGTCGTTCTTCGGTTACCTCAGGGGCGAGATCAAATTCGATGGCCTCGACCCGCTGGTCGCCCAGATGAAGCTGGACGAGGCCGAGGCGAGGGCGCTGTTGTCTGCCGTGCGCCCTCTCTCGGAACTGGATCAGGCCATCGCCTTCTAGGTGCGCCTCAGGCCGAAGCCGAAGCCGATATAGGTCACGCCCTGGAAGATCAGGTCGATGGCCAGGAACAGGCCAAGGATCCACAGGCTGTTGACCGGCCAGCCGCTGGCGATGATCAGGCCGGCAAGCACGGTGATGATGCCGCCGGCGATGACCCAGCCCCAGCCCTCGACGCCACGTCCGCTGAAGCCGATCCAGATGCGCACGAGCCCGGATGCAATCAGGCTGATGGCGAGGAAGAGCGTCATGACGCCTGCCGCAAGCACCGGGTTGGCGAAGGCCAGGTAACCGGCAACGACATACAGGATGCCGCTGAGCAGCCACCAGAAGAAGGTGCCCCAGCCCTTCACGCCAAAGGCGTGGACGATCTCGACGATGCCGCCAATGATCATCATCGTTCCGACGAAGAAGATCGAAGCTGCCGTCGCTACCAGAAGGTTGCCGGCGGCAATCACGCCGAGCACCAGGAGTGCAACGCCCAACAGGACGAACCAGCCCCATTTGGAGCGCAACGCAGCGACGTCGCCGCCGGGCATTTGATCGGAAATTGCCATCGGTCCTTCTCCTTCAAAAGTTGCCTGTCATCTATGCATGGCCGCAAGCCACGCATGAACGCTAGTACCGGCAGTTGAGTCCGTCCAGCATTCTCATGCGTTTGCAACCGGCCAAACCTTGCGCCAGATCAAGAATTTAAATCAAATTTTACCGAACTTGCGCCAAACCCGGGGGTGTCCTGACTGATATGTTTCGTGTACGCGGGGTTGTGATGGTTACTTTCGCTCGTATTTCGGCGGCAGCCTCCGTGCTTGCCTTGTCTGCTGTTCCTGCGTCGGCAGGCGAGGGCGGCGCTTTCGGCTGGATGAAGGGCGACTGGTATCTCACTGTCGGCGCCACCGGCATGGTTGCCCCGAGCTTCGAAGGCTCGAAGAAATACATGCTGAGTGCCGTGCCCATCATCTCGCTCGGCAAGGCCGGCAGCGAGACACGTTTCTCCTCGCGCAACGACAACATCTCACTCTCCTTGATCGACGATGGCGGCATCCGCGCCGGCCTGAGCGGTAAGATCATCTTCGGCCGCGACGCCAAGGACGAGTTGCAGGGCCTGCATGACGTCAAGTGGGGCGGTGAGGTCGGCGGTTTCTTCGAATTCTATCCCACCGACTGGATGCGCGCCCGCGCCGAGGTGCGCCACGGGATCCGCTCGCACAACGGCGTCGTTGCCGACATTTCGGTCGACGCCTTCCATGACGTGACACCGGCCATCCGTGTTTCCGGTGGCCCGCGCGCGTCCTTCGCCACGGCGGATTATTTCGACGCCTATTATGGCGTCAATGCGCAGGAAGCAGTCGATTCCGGGCTCAGCGAATACAAGCCTGGCGGCGGCATGAGGTCGGCTGGCGTCGGCGGCGCGATTACCTGGAAAGCGACCGACAACATCACGGCCAGCTTGTTCGGTGAATATGCGCGGCTGATGGGGCCTGCTGCCGATTCTTCCATCGTCAAGGAGCGCGGCTCGCGCGATCAGCTGACCATCGGCGTGTCGACAAGCTACCGCTTCGACTTCAACCTTTGATTTCGGCGAATTAGACGCTTTATTCCGCGCCTCGCCTCCGCTAAAAGCGCGGCCATGAGATTTCTGGCGCCCGTCTTCGCGATTGCCATACGAATTACGGGCCCGGCCTTCCGGGCGCGTTGACGCGTCCGCAAGTCCGGGACGACTTTGCTTGTGCGCCGCATGGCGCCATTTTCCAGATCATGACAGTTTGAGCCCGTGGCAAGATTGCCGGGCAAGGCGATGGCAAGACAGATGACCGATACGTCCGCAAAGATCGACTATTCCAAGACCCTTTACCTGCCGCAGACGGAGTTTCCGATGCGCGCCGGCCTGCCGGAGAAGGAGCCGGTGACGGTCGCCCGCTGGCAGAAAATGGACCTCTACAAGCGCCTGCGCGAGAGCGCGGCCGGCCGTGAGAAGTATGTCCTGCACGATGGCCCGCCCTACGCCAACGGCAACATCCACATCGGCCATGCGCTGAACAAGATCCTCAAGGACGTCATCACCCGCTCGTTCCAGATGCGCGGCTACGACTCGAACTACGTGCCGGGCTGGGACTGCCACGGCCTGCCGATCGAGTGGAAGATCGAGGAGAAGTATCGCGCCGCCGGCAAGAACAAGGACGAGGTCGAGATCAACGAGTTCCGCAAGGAATGTCGTGAATTCGCCGCGGGCTGGATTGGCGTTCAGGCAGCCGAGTTCCAGCGGCTCGGCGTCGTCGGCGATTTCAAGAACCCCTACACGACCATGAACTTCCACGCCGAGGCGCGCATCGCCGGCGAACTGTTGAAGTTCGCCATGTCGGGCCAGCTGTATCGCGGCTCCAAGCCGGTGATGTGGTCGGTGGTCGAGCGCACGGCACTCGCCGAGGCCGAAGTCGAGTATCAGGACTACGAGAGCGACACGATCTGGGTGAAGTTCCCGGTGGCATCTGGCTCGGATGCTCTGGCCGGTGCGAATGTCGTCATCTGGACGACCACGCCCTGGACCATCCCTGGCAACCGTGCGGTCGCCTATTCGACGCGCGTCGCCTACGGTCTCTACGAGGTCACCGCCGCCGAGAACGACTTCGGCCCACAGCCGGGTGAAAAGCTGATCTTTGCCGAAGCGCTTGCCGAAGAAGCTGCGACCAAGGCCAAGGTCACTTTGAATCAGCTTCGCAGTATCTCTGGTGAAGAGCTTGGAAAGCTTGTGCTTTCGCATCCGCTCGAAGGCCTTGGCGGGGGCTATGAATTCCCGGTTCCGATGCTGTCTGGCGGCCATGTCACCGACGACGCCGGCACCGGCTTCGTGCACACCGCGCCCGGCCATGGCCGCGAGGATTTCGATGCGTGGATGGATGCGGTTGCCGAACTCGAGAAGCGCGGCATCGATCCTGCGATCCCCTTCACCGTCGACGATGCCGGCTTCCTGACCAAGGACGCTCCCGGCTTCGGTCCCGATCGCGAAGGTGGGGCAGCCCGCGTCATCGACGACCATGGCAAGAAGGGCGACGCCAACAAGGCGGTGATCGAAGAACTGATCAAGCGCGGAGCGCTGTTTGCGCGTGGCCGTCTCAAACACAGCTATCCGCACAGCTGGCGTTCGAAGAAGCCCATCATCTTCCGCAACACGCCGCAGTGGTTCGTCTACATGGACAAGCAATTGGGCGATGGCACGACGCTGCGTAGCCGCGCGCTCCAGGCCATCGACGACACGCGCTTCGTGCCGTCAGCCGGCCAGACCCGTTTGCGCGCGATGATCGAGGATCGCCCCGACTGGGTGCTGTCGCGCCAGCGCGCCTGGGGCGTGCCGATCGCCATCTTTGCGGACGCCGACGGCAAGGTGCTGAAAGACGAGGCGGTCAATGCCCGTATCGTCGAGGCCTTCGAAGCCGAGGGCGCCGACGCCTGGTTCGCCAAGGGCGCGCGCGAGCGCTTCCTGGGTTCGCGCGCCAACGAGCCGTGGACGCAGGTGATGGACATCCTCGACGTCTGGTTCGACTCGGGCTCGACGCATGTGTTCACGCTGGAAGACCGTCCTGACATGAAGTGGCCGGCCGACGTCTACCTTGAGGGCTCGGACCAGCATCGTGGCTGGTTCCACTCGTCGTTGCTCGAAAGCTGCGGCACGCGCGGCCGCGCGCCCTACAACACGGTCGTCACCCATGGCTTCACCATGGACGAGGAAGGCCGCAAAATGTCCAAGTCGCTCGGCAACACGGTCGTGCCGCAGGACGTCATGAAGCAGTCGGGCGCCGACATCCTGCGCCTGTGGGTCATGACCACGGACTATTGGGAAGACCAGCGCCTCGGCAAGAACGTGCTGCAGACCAACATCGACGCCTATCGCAAGCTGCGCAACACCATCCGCTGGATGTTGGGCACGCTCGCCCATGACGACGGCGAGGAGGTGGCGCTGGCCGAGATGCCGGAACTGGAGCGGCTGATGCTGCACCGGCTCTCTGAGCTCGATGCACTGGTACGCAAGGGCTACGACGACTTTGAGTTCAAGCGCATCACCCGTGCGCTGATCGACTTCATGGTCGTCGAGCTCTCGGCCTTCTACTTCGACATCCGCAAGGACGTGCTCTACTGCGACGCTCCGTCGAGTGTGCGTCGTAAGGCTGCGGTCCATATCGTGCGCGAGCTGTTCAACTGCCTGGTCAAATGGCTGGCGCCGATGCTGCCCTTCACCACCGAAGAGGCATGGCTGGAGCGTCATCCTGAGGTCGAGTCTGTGCATCTCGAGCAGTTCCCCGACGTGCCGGCTGCCTGGCGCGACGAGGCGCTGGCAGAGAAGTGGCGCAAGATCCGCCATGTTCGCAGCGTTGTGACAGGCGCCCTGGAGCTCGAGCGTGCCAAGAAGACAATCGGCTCGCCTCTGGAGGCGGTTCCGGTCGTCTACATGAGCGATCCTGCGCTTGAAGAGGCTCTCGCCGGCATCGACCTGGCCGAAATCAGCATCACCAGCGATCTCGTCATCTCGCATGACGATGCACCTGCCGATGCCTTCGCCCTCCGCGAGGTTCCTGGCGTGGCTGTCGTGGTCGAAAAGGCGGAAGGCCGCGGGCTCGTGAAGTGCGCGCGCTCCTGGCGCTATACCGACGATGTCGGTTCGGACGCCGCTTTCGCTGACGTATCGGCGCGTGACGCAGTTGCCCTGCACGAGTTGCAGCGGCTCGGCCGGCTGTAGCCGGTGACGAAAATGCAACGACCGGGTGGTGATCGCCCTCCGGTCGTTGCCCTTGACCGGTCGTTAAGGTAAAAGCGCAAAACTCCGGCAGACAAATTGTCGCCGGAATTCCGTCGGATGAGCAAGACGGATCGGGGACCCGGCATCAGCCGGCATCTAGCGAGAGGCGTTCGAGTGAAAATCAATGGCATGACGGACCGCATCAGCGCGCGCGCAGCTTTGTTTGCGTCGCTCGCCGTTTCCGGCCTGGCGCTGTCGGGCTGCGTGAGCTCGCCGACCTACGGTACTGACAAGAGCGCTACCGAGCAGCTTGCGTCCGACCTGACCAACATCGTGTCGCTGAAGCCGAAGACCAACAACATCGAGTACAAGCCGCGCCCCGATCTGGTGAAGCCGAAAACCGGGACGGCTGCTGCACTGCCGGCACCGCAGGACAATATCGTCACCACTGCAAGTGCCGACTGGCCCGAATCGCCTGAGGCGCGCCGCGCCCGCATTCGCGACGACGCGACCAAGAATCGCGACAATCCGAATTTCGAGCCACAGGTCATCAACGACATGGCGTCGCTGAACGGCCCCGATATGAGCAAGTGGACGCCGGCCCAGCGCAAGATCGAGATCGAGCGTCGTTTGCGTGAGAACAAGCAGGGCAGCACCACGACCCGCAAATATCTCAGCGAGCCGCCGCTGGCCTATCGCCAGGCTGCGGCGACTGCGGCCCAGGACGAGCTCGGTGAAGACGAGATCAAGAAGGAACGCCGCAAGAAGAAGCTCGCCCAGAAGGGCAGCAGCTGGTGGCCGTTCTGATCCGGACTGCATGTACAGACTGAGCGAACGCCCTGACTGGTTCAGGGCGTTGTCGTTTTTGGAAGGCGACTAGTCCTCGCGCCGGTCCTTGAAGAAGCCCTTAAGCATCTCGGAGGCGCGTGTTTCGCCGATGCCGGCATAGACGTCTGGCGCGTGATGGCAGGTCGGGGAGGTGTAGAAACGGACGCCGCTGACCACCGCGCCGCCCTTGTCATCAGTCGCGCCGAAATAGAGCCGACGCAGGCGGGCAAACGAGATTGCGGCGGCGCACATCGTGCAAGGCTCGAGCGTCACGTAGAGGTCGAGCCCGGTGAGCCGCTCCTGGCCGAGCTTGGCGGAAGCTTCACGGATCGCCAGCATCTCGGCATGGGCGGTGGCGTCGTTGAGTTCGCGGGTGCGGTTGCCGGCGCGGGCGACGATTTCGGTGCCGTGCACGATCACGGCGCCGATCGGGACCTCGCCGCGCGCGGCTGCTGCCTCGGCTTCGGCGAAGGCCTGCGCCATGAAGTCCGGTCGTTTCACGCCTCAACCATCCTGTTACCCCTCGCTAACCCCTTAGCTTCCTGTTATCTAGCCGCCGAAAAGGGCAAAGGCCACCATGGACGACGATCGAAAGAAATTCCCGCGCAAGGGCGGCTCGAAGCCTGGCGGCGCAGGCAGCCGCGATGCGGGACCCAAGAAATTCGGCAAGCCGCGCAGCGAAGGCGGCGGCAAGCCCTTCGCCAAGAAGCCGTTCGTGAAGCGTGCTGAAGGTGCTGAGGGCGGTGAGCGTCCCAAGCGCGACTTCCGTCCGCGCGACGGCGAGGCTCGTCCCGAGCGCTCTTCGGCACCGTTCCGCAAGGGCCCGCGCCCTGAGGGCAAGCCCTACGAGAAGCGTGAAGGCGGCGACAGGCCCTATCGTGCGCGGCCGGCCGAGGGCGAGCGTCCGCACCGCGAGTTCCGCCCGCGCGACGGCGAAGCTCGCGCTGAGGGCGGCGAGCGCCCGTTCCGCAAGGGCCCGCGTCCCGAGGGCAGGCCCTATGAGAAGCGCGAGGGCGGCCGCTCCTTTGGTGGTGATAAGCCTTATCGTCCGCGTCCGACGGAAGGTGGCGAGCGTCCGCATCGCGAATTCCGTCCGCGCGACGGCGAAGCTCGCGCCGAGGGCGGCGAGCGTCCGTTCCGCAAGGGCCCGCGTCCCGAAGGCAAGCCTTATGAGAAGCGCGAGGGCGGCCGTTCCTTTGGTGGCGACAAGCCTTATCGTCCGCGTCCCGCTGAAGGCGGCGACCGTCCGCACCGCGAATTCCGCCCGCGCGACGGCGAAGCTCGCGCTGAAGGCGGCGACCGTCCGTTCCGCAAGGGGCCGCGCCCCGAGGGCAGGCCCTACGAAAAGCGCGACGGCGAGGCGAGGGCGTTCCGTCCGCGCCCCGATGGCGACCACCGCCCCAAGGCAGATGGATTCAAGCCGCGTTCGCGCGGTGCCGAGGACGCAGCGGAGCCGGGCGAGCGCATTGCCAAGCGCCTGGCGCGCGCCGGCATCGCCTCGCGTCGCGATGCCGAGGAGCTGATCGCCGCCGGCCGCATCAAGGTCAACGGCAAGGTGCTCTCGTCGCCGGCGTTCAACGTGATGCCCGACGATGTCATCTTCCTCGACGGTACCGAGATTCCGCCGATCGAGCGCACCCGGCTGTTCCTGTTCCACAAGCCGGCCGGCGTGGTGACAACCAATCGCGACCCGGAAGGCCGCAAGACCGTCTTCGACGTTCTGCCAGCCGAACTGCCGCGCCTGATGACCATCGGCCGTCTCGACATCAACACCGAGGGCCTGCTGCTGCTCACCAATGACGGCGGGCTGTCGCGCGTGCTCGAGCTGCCGGCAACCGGCTGGCTGCGCCGCTATCGCGTGCGCGTTCACGGCAAGATCGAGCAGAAGCAGCTCGACGAGCTCAAGGATGGCATTGCCATCGATGGCATCTTCTACGGTTCGGTCGAAGCGACGCTCGATCGCGAGCAGGGCTCCAACGCCTGGATCACCATTGGCCTGCGCGAAGGCAAGAACCGCGAGGTCAAGAACATCCTCGGTGCGCTCGGCCTCGAGGTAAACCGCCTCATCCGCATCTCCTACGGCCCCTTCCAGCTCGGCGAGCTGCCGGAAGGCCACGTCCAGGAGATCAAGGGCAAGATGCTGCGAGACCAGCTCGGCGAGCGTCTGATCGAGGAGTCGGGTGCCAATTTCGACGCCGACATCGTCAAGCCTTTCTCCAACAAACCGACGTTCCGCCGCGAGGAACGTCGCGACGACGATGCGCCGCGCGCGCCGCGTGCCGCCCGTCTCGACATCGGCGAGGGCGGCCTGATCAAGAACCGCAAGCGCGATCGCGAGCGTCACCGTGAGGAGGTGCTGGGCCGCCTGTCGACCGAGCGCCCCAGCTTCGGCGACAAGCCCAAGTTTGGCGACAAGCCCAAGTTTGGCGACAAGCCTGGATTTGGTGACAAGCCAAGGTTCAGCGACAAGCCCAAGTTTGGTGATAAGCCCAAATTTGGCGACAAGCCCAGCTTTGGCGATCGTCCAAAGTTCGGCGGCAAGAAGGGCGACGAGCGCGAGAAGAAGCCGTTCGAAACCCCCGGCGCACGCAAGGCCAATGTCTGGATGGCGCCGGGCGCACGTCCGCAGAGCGAAAAGGCCAAGGCTGACGCCGCGGCCAGGCCGCGCTCCGACAAGCCGCGCTTTGACAAGCCCAGAGGCGACAGGCCGGCCGGCGGCGTACCGCGTGGCGGCAAGCCTGGTGGTCCGCGCAAGGGCCGCGGCTGATGCGCGTAGTCGGCGGTGAATTGCGCGGCCGGGCTCTGGCCACGCCGCGCGATCACGCCATCCGTCCGACGACCGACAGGGCGCGCGAGGCCGTCTTCAATGTGCTCGCGCACCGTTTCGGCGATCGGCTCGAAGGCGCGCGGGTGCTCGACCTCTTTGCCGGCACAGGTGCGCTCGGCATCGAGGCGCTGTCGCGCGGCGCGTCCTACTGCGTCTTCATCGAGGAAACGGCCGAGGGGCGCGGCCTGATCCGCACCAATGTCGAGACCTTCGGGCTGACAGGCCGCACCAAGATCTTTCGCCGCGATGCAACTGGCCTTGGTGACGCCGGCACGCTGGGGCCGTTCGGCCTCGTCTTTGCCGATCCGCCCTATGGCAAGGGACTTGGCGAACGTGCCCTGCGCTCGGCCCGCGCCGGCGGCTGGCTGGCGCCGCGCGCGCTTTGCGTCGTCGAGGAAACGGCTTCGGTTGCTTTCGAGCCCGGCCCGGGCTTTTCGGTCGTCGACGAACGCTCTTATGGCGAAACCGTGGTTCGCTTCATCGAAGCCGAATAGCCATTGCGCCTGACTTCGGCCTTTTTCGGCGGCGAAGATTACCAACAATTCACTTCCCGCCGCATTTCGACGGAGCCTATAAGGCGAGCGCGTCCATATTCAGAGGCAATCGATGATATTCGGATTCATGCGAGCGAAAGGCTCGCTGCCGGCGGCACTCGCTCTTGGCCTGGCCTGGACAGCGCCGGCGTTGGCGGAGGCGCCCAGCAAGGAATGGGCCGTCTCCAGCTACACTCTTGATAATGGCATGCAGGTCGTGGTCATTCCCGACCATCGCGCTCCGATCGTCACCCACATGGTCTGGTACAAGGTCGGCAGTGCCGACGAAGCGCCCGGCAAGTCCGGCATCGCCCATTTCTTCGAACATCTGATGTTCAAGGGCACGACTAATCACAAGGCGGGCGAGTTCGGCCAGAAGGTGGCCGAGATCGGCGGCAGCGAAAATGCCTTCACCACTTACGACTACACGGCCTATCACGAGACGGTTACGCCTGCCGCGCTCGAAACCATGATGAGCTACGAGGCCGACCGCATGCGCAATCTCGTGCTGACAGACGCGGTGATCGGGCCCGAGCGCGACGTGATCCTCGAGGAGCGCCGTTCGCGCATCGACAGCAATCCCGGCGCGCTGCTCAGCGAGGAGGTCGACGCGACTCTCTTCCAGAACGAGCCCTACCGTTTCCCTGTCATCGGCTGGATGAACGAGATCGAGAAGCTCAACCGCACCGATGCGACCGAGTTTTACAACAAGTACTATGCGCCCAATAACGCGATCCTGATCGTGGCGGGCGATGTCGAGCCGGAAGCGGTCAAGGCGCTGGCCGAGAAGACTTATGGTAAGATCGCTCGCGGACCGGATCTGCCGCCGCGCGTGCGTCCCGCCGAGCCCGAGCAGAACACCAAGCGCACGGTCGAGCTGAAGGACGAGCGCGTGTCGGTGCCGAGCTTCTCGAAGGCGTGGGTCGTGCCGTCCTACCAGACGGCGAAGGACGGCGAGGCCGAGGCGCTTGACGTCCTGTCCGAAATCCTCGGCGGCGGCAACCGCAGCCGGCTTTACCAGAGCCTGGTGGTCAAGGACGGCATAGCCTCATCGGCGGGCGCCTATTTCGAGGGCACGATGGTGGGCGAAACAAGCTTCGGCGTTTTCGGCGCACCGCGCGGCGAGGAGGGGCTCGAACAGGTCGAGGCCGCGATCGATGTTGAAATCCATCGTATCATCAATGACGGCGTCACCAGGGACGAACTGGACAAGGCCAAGGACCGTTTTGTCCGCGCCATGATCTTTGCCCGTGACAATCAGTCGAGCATGGCCAACATCTATGGCAGCACGCTGGCAACCGGTGGCACGGTTGCCGACATTGAGCGCTGGCCAGAGCGCATCCGCGCGGTCACCGCTGAACAGGTCAAGGCGGTTGCCGCAAAGTACCTCAATCCCGACCATTCGGTCGCCGGCTATCTGCTGCCGGCTGATACGGCAGAGAAGTGACCCGATGAGCACGTTCATGGCAATGCGTTTCAGGCTCTTCGTTTCGGCAACGACCTTGACACTGGCGATGGTGTTTCTGGTCCTGCCGGCAGTGGTGGCGGCGCGCGCCGAGGTCCGCATTCAGGAGGTGACATCTGCAAAGGGCATCACCGCCTGGCTGGTGGAAGATTACTCGGTGCCGATCATCGCGATCCGTTTCCGCTTCGATGGAGGCAGTTCGCAGGACCCCGCCGGCAAGGAAGGTCTCGCCAATCTGATGACCGGTCTGTTCGACGAAGGTGCCGGCGACCTCGACAGCAACACCTTCCAGACCAAACTCGACGAAGCCGGCGCGGAAATGAGCTTCAACGAGAGCAATGACGCAGTCGGCGGCGCGATGCGGATGCTCGCAGACCGACAGGACGAAGCCTTCGAGCTTCTGAAGCTGGCGGTGGAGACACCGCGCTTCGACCAGGCGCCGATCGATCGTATCCGCGCCCAGGTCGTCTCCGGTATCGTTGCGAATGCCCGAGATCCCGAGACGCAGGCCGCGCGCAAATGGGCCGAGGCGATCTACACCGATCACCCCTATGCCCGCCCGGATATGGGCACCGAGAAGTCGCTGGCGACGATCACTGCCGACGATCTGGTTGCCTTCCACAAGGCCAATTTTGCCCGCGACAATCTCCGTGTTGCCGTCGTCGGCGCCATCGACGCCGACACGCTGAAGAAGAGGCTGGATGAGCTTTTTGGCGACCTGCCCGAAAAGTCAGCGCTCAAGCCGGTCCAGAAGGTCGAACCCAAGCTCGGCCAGCAGATGCATGTCAAGTATCCGTTGCCGCAGACGTCGCTTCAGCTTGTCTATCCGGGTGTTCCGCGCGAAGAGTCTGACTTCATGGCTGCCGCGCTGATGGACCAGATTCTCGGCGGCGGCACATTCTCGTCCCGCCTGTTCGATGAGGTGCGCGAGAAGCGCGGGCTGGCCTACAGCGTCAGCTCGGCCCTGATCAACCAGAAGTACGCGTCATCGCTGGTTGTCTCGACTGCGACCCGCTCGGACCGCTCCGCCGAAACGCTCGGCGTGATGCGCGACGTCATCCGCAAGATGGCGGAGGACGGGCCGACGCAGGCCGAACTCGATGCCGCCAAGAAGTATCTTCTCGGCGCCTACGCCATCAACAATCTGGATTCTTCCAGCGCGATTGCCGGAACCTTGGTCGATCTCCAGGTAGACAAGCTCGGCATCGACTATATGCAGCGCCGTATCGACATCATCAATTCGGTCACGCTCGACCAGGTGAAGGCAGTTGCACGCAAGCTCCTGTCGGTCGATCCTGCGGTGATGATCCTCGGTCCCATGGCTGCGGAGGGCAAGGGTTGAGCAACACTTTCGCACTCGCCTTGGGGGGCGGCGGCGCGCGCGGGCTCGCTCATATCCATGTCATCGAGGCGCTGGATGAACTCGGCATCAAGCCGGTCGCAATAGCCGGGTCGTCGATCGGCGGCATCATGGGTGCCGGCATGGCCGCCGGCATGACCGGCAAGGAGATTCACGAACATTCGCGGCGCGCGCTCGGCAGCGCCTCCGAGTTGGCGTCGCGCATGTGGCGGGCACGTCCCGGCACGCTGTCGGAAATGGTCGAAAGCGGTATCCGGGTCACCCAGTTCAATGTCGAACGTATCGTCAAGGCATTCCTGCCGGAGTCGGTGCCTTCGACATTCGAGGAGCTGAAGATACCGCTCAAGGTCACCGGAACCGATTACTTCGGCCACAGCCTCGCGGTGTTCGACCAAGGCGACCTGTTTTCGGCGCTCGCTGCATCTGCGGCCATTCCTGCGGTCTTCAAGCCGGTGACGCGGGGCAACACGCTCTATATCGACGGCGGCATCTACAATCCGGTGCCGTTCGACCTGCTCGATGGCCTGGCCGACCACATCATCGCCATCGACGTCGTTGGCGCGCCGTTCGAAAACGGCCGCAAGATGCCCAATTCCATCGATCTGATGTTCGGCGCAACGCAGCTGATGATGCAGTCGATCATTGCCAACAAGCTGAGCCAGAGCCAGCCGGACATTTTCCTCAGACCCCCGGTTTCCCGCTTCCGGGCGCTTGATTTCCTCAAGATCGACCAGGTCATGGCCGAGACGGTGGCGCTCAAGGACGAACTCAAGCGCGCCGTGGACGAAATCCTGCAGTAGCGACTACTGCAGGATCGAGGCCTTGCCTGTGGAGAAGGGCGACTGTGCTGCCGGCGGCGGCGCGGGCACCGGCTCTTCCACATGCATCGGCTCACTGGCGATCGCCCGCACCACGCGGAAGCAGACCAGCATCGACACGACGCCGAAGACCACGGCGCCAAGGCCCCAGCCGGCGATGACGCCGGTCGCGCCCCAGTAATGCGCGCCAACCCAGACGAAGGGCATGACTCCAAGTGTCGAGCGGCCCCAGTTGAAGACGGTCGAATAGGTCGGATAGCCGAGATTGTTGAAGGCAGCACTCGACACGAAGATCGCGCCGTTGAACAGGAAGCTGCCGGCAGCAAAGAGGCAGAAGAACACGACCAGATCGCGCGCCACGCCATGCACGCCGAAGGCGCTGGCAATGGGATGGGCGAAGGCGGCGAGCAATGCCCAGACCACAAGCACGTAGCCGATGGTGAAGAGCAGGCTGTCGCGCATGGTAGATGTCAGGCGATCGAATTTGCGCGCGCCGTAGTTCTGCCCGAGGATCGGCCCGACCGCGCCGGACAGCGCGAAGATGACGCCGAAAGCGACCGGCACCAGCCGGCCGATGATCGCCCAGCCGGCCACCGCCTGGTCGCCGAAGGCGGCGATCTCGATTGTCACGAAGGCGTTGCCGACGGGGGTGGCGACCTGCGTCAGCATCGCCGGCAGGCCGATGGCGAAGAAGGGCTTCACCGCCGCACGCAGTTCGGTCAGGTCAGGCAGCTTGATCAACTTGTGCACGACATGGGCGCCATGAAGCCCGATGGCGAGCATCACGCAGCGCGAAAGGGCGGTGGAAATGGCCGCACCGTCGAGGCCGAGATCGAAGCCGAAGATCAGCAGCGGGTCGAAGATCGCCGCGGCGACGCCTGCACCGAGCGTCACATACATGGCCCGGCGTGCGTCACCGACGCCGCGCAGGATTCCTGTGGCGCACATGCCGAGCGCCATGATCGGGAAAGACGGCATGACGATCTGCAGGAAGCGGGTGGAGAGATCGAGTGTCGCCCCTGTTGCGCCGAGCATCGAAAGCAGCGGGCGCAGGAACGGCATCGTAGCGACCGTGACCAGAAGCGTGGCGAGCCCCATGAACACCATCGAGGCGCCGCCCATGCGTGCTGCTTCCTCGCGCTGGCCGCGCCCGAGGCAGCGGGCAACGAGTGCGCCGCAGGCGATGGTGAAGCCTATGGAAATCGAGACGGTGAAGAACAGCAGTGTCGAAGCAAAACCGACGGCGGCGGCCAATTCCTCGATGCCGAGCAGGGAAATGTAGAACAGGTTCAGCGCGTCGACGATGAAGATGGCGATCAGCCCAACCGAACCGGTCGCCGTCATCACGATGACGTGTCGCATGGTCGAACCGGTGGTGAATTTGGCCGGCATTGCGGCCTGCGGCTGACTGGACATGCTGATTTCCCAATGAATTCGACGGCGAGAAGCCGCTGCGAGGCCGTTTGACCACGCGTCCGCCCATTGCACAAGGCGGTCAGGGACAATAGATGGGTGGTACAGGCCATGCGCCCCGGGTGCCGGAAGCGCCGCAAGCAATCGGAACACGCTCATGAACGATACCAACGACGCCGCGAAACTGGCCGACCGGGTGGCGAGCCTCGTCGAGGCTGCAAAAAGGGCCGGTGCCGACGCAGCCGATGCGGTGGCGGTGCGTGGACGCTCCACCAGTGTTTCGGTGCGTCTCGGCAAGGTCGAGGGCACCGAATCGTCCGAGAGCGAGGATGTTTCGCTCCGTGTCTTCGTTGGCAAGCGGGTAGCGAGTGTCTCCGCCAACGCCTCGTCTGACCCGAAGACGTTGGCCGAGCGTGCGGTGGCCATGGCCAGGGTGTCGCCGGAAGATCCTTTCCAGGGACTGGCCGATGCGTCGCAGCTGGCCAAGTCGCAGGTCGATCTCGACCTGTTCGACGCAACTGTGGTTCCCGCCGAGCAGCTCAAGGAAGATGCGCTTGCGGCCGAGGAAGCCGCTCTTGCCGTCAAGGGCGTGACCAATTCGTCCGGCGCGGGCGCGGCCTCCGGACTGGGCGGCATGGTGCTTGCGACGTCGCATGGCTTCGTCGGCCATTATGTCGGCTCGCGCTTTTCACGCTCTGCCAGCGTCATTGCCGGCGAGGGCACGGCCATGGAGCGCGACTATGAATATTCCTCGCGTCCCCATTTTGCCGATCTGGACGCCGCCGATGAAATTGGCCGCAAGGCAGGTGAGCGCGCTGTCAAGCGACTGAACGCGCGCAAGGCGGCCACCGGCCCGGTCGATGTCGTTTTCGACCCCCGTGTCGCCCGTGGCATCGCTGGCCACCTTGCCGGCGCGATCAATGGCGCATCCGTTGCCCGCAAGACCAGCTTCCTGCGCGACATGATGGGCAAGCAGGTGGCATCTGCCGCAATCACGGCAGTCGACGAACCGCTGAAGCGCCGTGGCCAGGCATCGCGTCCCTTCGACGGCGAGGGCGTCGAGGGCTCGACGCTGAAGATGGTCGAGAACGGCGTGCTCAATCACTGGTTCCTGTCGACGTCGGCGGCCCGCGAACTCGGTCTCGTCACCAACGGCCGCGGCGTTCGTGGTGGCTCGTCTGTTTCGCCGTCTTCGACCAATTTCTCCATCGAGCCCGGCGACAGGTCGCCCGAGGAGCTGATCCGTTCGCTGAAGAGCGGCTTCTACGTGACCGAGGTCTTCGGCCAGGGCGTCGATATGGTGACCGGCGAATACAGCCGTGGTGCTTCGGGTTTCTGGATCGAGAATGGCGAGCTTGCCTGGCCGGTGTCGGAGGTGACGATCGCCTCCAACCTGAAGGACATGTTCCTGCGCATGGTGCCGGCAAGCGACCTCGATCGCAACTATGGCACGGCGGCGCCGACCCTGCTGATCGAAGGCATGACCCTTGCCGGAAACTGAGATCGCAGACAAAGCCGACATCCTTGCCGACCTCGAACTGCTGCGCGATGCGGCAGCCGAGGCGGGTCGTATCGCCATGCGCTATTTCCGCAAGAGCCCGGAGGTGTGGTTCAAGGGCGGCAACTCGCCGGTCAGCGAAGCCGATTATGCCGCCGACCGCTACCTGCGCGAAACGCTGATGGCGGCGAGGCCCGATTATGGCTGGCTGTCGGAAGAGACCGCCGACAGTCTTGACCGCCTGAAAGCCCGCCGCACCTTCGTCGTCGATCCCATCGATGGCACGCGCGGCTTTGTCGAGGGCAGGACCGCCTGGTGCGTCAGTGCCGCGGTGGTCGAGAATGGCCGCTCGCTGGTTGGTGTGCTCGAATGTCCGGCGCGTGAAGAGACCTATTGGGCGACATCGGGTGGCGGCGCCTGGCTCAATGGCCGCCGGATTGCTGTTCGTGCTGCCGGTGAACGGCTCAGCATCGCCGGGCCCAAGCCGATGATCGACCGACTGCCCGAGGAGTGGCAGGTCAGGCTCGACCGCGAGGCCTACATTCCTTCGCTTGCCTATCGCGTCGCCAAGATTGCCAGCGGCGCGCTGGATGCCACCTTCGTCAAGCCCAACGCGCATGACTGGGACATTGCCGCCGCCGAGCTTATATTGAGCGAAGCAGGCGGCCGGCTGCTTGACAGCAGCGGGCACTTGCCTGCCTTTGCTGGCGAGAAAATCGTCCATGGGGCGCTGATGGCCGGCAGTGGCGAACTGCTCGACGCCATGGCCGAGGTGATCGCAGCCCACGACGGGCAATAGAAACTGGAAACTGTTCCAAAACGGCCCGCTTTGGTCTAGATCAGGCGGACCCCGCATATGATGAATCAAGGACTGAGATGGCCGAAGAAGACGGTAAGAAGCAGCTTTTGCACCTGGTATTCGGCGGCGAGCTGAAGACGCTGGGCGGCACGGAATTCCGCGACCTCGACGCGCTCGACATCGTCGGCATCTACCCCGACTACAAGTCGGCCGAACTGGCGTGGAAGGCCAAGGCCCAGGCGAGCGTCGACAACGCGCATATGCGCTATTTCGTCGTGCATCTGCACAGGCTGCTGGAGCCGGACGCGAAGGCGGCCGGCAACTGATGGAGCGGTCCCGCATGGCGTCGCCGGCCGTGAGGCCTGCGGCGAAGAAGAAGCGTGCCAAGTCGGCGACCAAGAGTTTCTGGCGCCGCATTCGCGAACCGCTCGCCAAGTCGCGCTTTGCCAAGGGCGCGATCGCGAGCCTGTTTGCAGGTGCGCTGCGCTTCATCAAGCTGACCAACCCTTACGCGAAGGGCTCGCTCGAGCTCGCAGGCGGCGGCTATGCCGACAGCGAACCGCTGATCATCGGGCTCTGGCACGGACAGCATCTTCTGGCGCCGGCACTGTATCCGAGCCGCCGCGGCCTCGTCGCCATGGTCTCGCGCAGTGCTGACGCAGAGCTGAATGCGCTCGTTATCAACAAATTCGGCATCGAGGCCGTGCGTGGTTCCGGCGGACGCGACGCCAAGCGCGTTGAAAAAGGCGGCGCGACGGCGCTGATTGGCCTCAAGAAAGCGCTAGAGGCAGGCAAGAACGTCTGCATGATCGCTGACATTCCACATGGCACGCCGCGCGACGCGGGTATGGGCATCGTGCTCCTGGCGCGCCTGTCCGGCCGCCCGATTGCGCCCGCAGCCATCGCCACCAGTCGTCGCAAGGTGCTGGAGAAGAGCTGGGACAAGACCACCATCAACCTGCCATTCGGCCGCTGTGCCATTTTCCTGGCGCCGTTGATCGAGGTTCCGGCCGATGCCGACGATGCCGAAATGGAGCGCAAGCGTCAGGAGCTGACGGCCGCCATCAACTACGCCACCGAGCAGGCATACCGCATGGTGGACGGCGACAAATGAGCGAACGCTGGGCCCGCACGATACTGGGAGCCTACCGTTATGCGGGCGCTGCTGCCTATCCAATGGTCGGCGGTTACGTTGCCTGGCGCGCCTCCAAGGGCAAGGAAGACAAGAATCGCCGCCGCGAGCGCTATGGCGTAGCCAGCCGCGAGCGCCCGGAAGGGCCGCTGATCTGGTTCCATGCGGCCAGCGTCGGCGAAACCATTGCCGTGGTGCCGCTGATCGAGTCCATCCTCGACTTTGGCATCAACATCGTTCTAACCACCGGTACCGTGACCTCGGCCCAGGTTGCCGATGAGCGGCTCGGTGGGCGCGTCATCCATCAATATGTCCCGCTCGACCTCAAGCCGGCGGTGAGCCGTTTCCTCGACCACTGGCATCCCGACCTGGCGATCATCGCCGAATCCGAGATCTGGCCGATGACGATCCTGGAACTCGGCGCACGTCGCGTGCCGCAGATCCTCGTCAATGGACGCCTGTCGGACCGTTCGTTCAAGTCGTGGAAGAAGCGCTCCTTCATTGCCGAGGCCTTGTTCGAGAACATGGCGCATGTCGTGGCGCAGTCCGAGGTTGATGGCGAGAGGTTCCGCGCGCTCGGCGCCCGCCCGGTGACCGTTTCCGGAAATCTCAAGGTCGACACGCCACCTCCGCCTGTCGACGAACGCGCCCTGCATGCGGTCCAGCGCCAGATCGACCGCCGCCCGACCTGGGCCGCGGTCTCGACCCATGACGGCGAAGAGGTCATGGCGGCCGAGGTGCACGCCATGCTGCGCAACCGCCATCGCGGGCTGCTCACCATCATCGTGCCACGTCACCCTGAACGGGCTCCTGTGCTGCTCGAGCAGTTCGCGACGATGGGCTTCAACGTGGCGCGGCGCAGCACCGGCGACCGCATCATGCCCGACACGGACATCCTGTTGGGCGATACGATCGGCGAAATGGGGCTTTACCTGCGGCTGACCGAGATCGCCTTCGTCGGCCGCTCGATGACCTCGACGGGCGGGCAGAATCCGCTCGAGCCGGCCATGCTCGACACCGCCGTGCTCGCCGGCCGCAACGTCCAGAACTTCCGCGACACCTATCAGCGGCTGATCGAGCGTGGTGGCGCCAAGATCGTGCGCGACCGCGACATGCTTGCCGGCGCGGTCAACTTCCTGCTCGGCAACGAGATCGCCCGCCATGACATGATGGCTGCCGGCGCTTCGACGGTCGAGGAGATGCGCGGTGCGCTTGCCCGGACGCTGAAGTCACTTGAGCCCTTCATTCATCCCCTGATCGTTCAGTCGCGCCTCAAGGGCGCAGGCGGGAGGTAGAGATGGCCAGCGAAGCGCCTCCTTTCTGGTGGGAAAAGCCGGATTGGCGCGCCTTCGCGCTCTACCCGGCCTCGGCACTTTATGGTGTCGTCGCCGGACGTCGCATGAAGAAGGCCAAGCGCGAGAAGATGCCCGCGCCTGTGCTCTGCGTTGGCAACTTCACCGTCGGAGGCACCGGCAAGACCCCGGTGGCCATAGCGCTCGCCAAGCAGGCCAAGCGCATGCAACTGGTGCCCGGCTTCCTGTCGCGCGGCCATGGCGGAAGCTTCGCCGAACCGCACATCGTCGACGCCCATCACGACAGCGCCAAACATGTCGGCGACGAGCCGCTGCTTTTGGCCGAACACGCGCTGGTGGCGGTTTCGACCAATCGCGCCGCCGGCGCGCGCATGCTCATCGAGCGCGGCTGCAACTTCCTGATCATGGACGACGGCTTCCAGAGCGCGCGCATCCATATCGACTACGCATTGGTGGTGGTCGATGCGCGGCATGGCCTTGGCAACGGCCACATCATCCCCGGCGGCCCCATGCGAGCGCGGCTGACGGACCAGCTTTTCTACGCCGACAGCATTCTCAAGATGGGCGAGGGCGACAAGGCGGACGCCGTTGTGCGCAAGGCTGCCCGCGCCGGCAAGCCGATCTTCACGGCCTCGGCCCGTCCGCGCAACAAGAGGCAGTTCAAGGGGCGCCGCTTCCTCGCCTTTGCCGGCATCGGCCACCCGGAGAAATTCTTCGATACGTTGGCCAAGGCCGGTGGCACGGTGGCGCTGGCGAACACCTTTGCCGATCACCATTTCTACCTGCCGGACGAGCTGGACGATCTGGCCGCCGCCGCCCAAGCGGGTGAACTGGAGCTGATCACCACCTCCAAGGACGCGGCAAGGCTGCGTCATGGCGCGGCATCGCCGGAATTCCTCGAAAGCCTGAATGTGCTCGAGATCGATGCCGTCTTCGACGTCGAGAACGCGCCCGAGCGCATCATCGGCGAGACGCTCGAAGCCTGGCGGCGCCGGAAGGTCGGCGGCTGACGGCGCTTATTTGCGCTTGCGCAGGTCCGGATTCATTTCGATTTCACGTTCCAGCGAAACCGTCGCATCGCGATAGGCCTCCTGGCGCGCCACGCTCCAGTATTTGAGCTCGTCGAGCGGGATCGACTCGCCCGTGACAGCGCAGCGCACGAACGAGCCGGGGCTCGTCACCTGGAAATCGCCGTCGAGATAGCGGATACGGGCTTCGCGCGCGCCGGGGCCTTCGAAACGGTTCATCATGGGCTTTCGCTCAACTTCCTGGTGCCGATCTCAGGGGCGATCGTCGGCGGATCGCTGGAAATCTACAGTCTTTTTCGCCCTTTCTGAAGGGCAGGCTGCTCTGTGCCCGGCTTTTACGGTCACAAAATGTCGGAGGTCAAGCTAGCTGTCTTCCGACAGGAACCGTTCGATCGTCTCGGGCGCAAGCCTAGCATGACGGCCGATGCGCCGCGCCAGTTCGGCAGCTGCCGTTCTCGTTCGTCCGACTGGCCGATCGAGCCAGTAGGAGACGGGATTAAGCGCGCGCCGGCTGTCGACGGCGACGAGGTGTCCAGCCCTGAGTTGGTTTTCGGTCAGCGGCGGCCGGGCAAGCGCTATGCCGAGGCCGTGGCTCGCCGCCGAGAGCACCAGATTGTAGTCCTCGAACCGCCGGTCCTGCGGGCGAGGGCGATAGTCGAGGCCGTAGGCACCGAGCCATGAGCGCCAGCTCGCCGCGTCCGAATCGTGGATCAGCGGAAAGTCGAGCAGCCGTTCAGGGCTGCCATCGCCGATGCGCGCCGCAAGCTCGGGCGAGGCGATGGGGAAACAGTGCTCCTCGAACAGCTGCGTCGAGACACGTCCGGGAACCTTGCCGCGACCGCAGCGGATGGCGAGGTCGATGCCATCATCACCGAGATCCGCCTGTCGCATGTCGATGTCGAGCACGACCCTGAGCCTGGGCGTTCCGGTCTCGAGTTCCGCCAGCCGCGGCATCAGCCACAGCCCGGCAATCGACGGAAACGAACTCAGCCTCACCACGGCCGCGCCGCGCGGCTCGACCCAGCGGTCAGTGGTGTCCGAGATCAGAGAGAAGGCCTCGCTGGTGCGCAGATGCAGCCGGTATCCATCCGCCGTCAGCGCCACACCCCGGGCACCGCGCTCGAACAGTCGGAAGCCGAGCCAGTCCTCTAGCTTGGCGATCTGCCGGCTGATGGCGCCATGCGTCATATTGAGCTTCTCGGCGGCCGCCGAGAAGCTGCCGGCACGGGCCGCCGCCTGGAAGGCGCGCAACGTTTCGAGCGGCAGCATTGGTTCCGAGCTGTGATCCATGCTCACAGCTGAGCCTTGATTTATTCGTTTGTCAATCAGCTGGGGGTGAGCGAAATCTGGATCGTAGACCCGAACTCACGAGGCCCAGCCATGACCGTCCAGACCAGCACGTTGAATCCGACACAGGCGCCTTCCGCCGTGACCGTCCTCGCTGTGGTCGTGACGATCGTCGGCTGGGCCTCGTCCTTTCCGGCCATTCGCGCCGGGTTGGGCGCCATAGGGCCGATCGAGCTGGGCGCCCTGCGCTTCGCCATCGCCGCCGTCCCCTCGGCGATCTACCTGATGATCCTGAGACCGGCCTTACCGGCGCTGAATGAACTCTGGCGCTTCGCCTTCGGCGGCGCGATCTTCGTCGCGCTCTACACGGTGCTGCTGAACTACGGCGAGATGACAGTGTCGGCGGGTGCTGCGAGCTTCATCATCAACGTCAACCCGATCATCACGGCCGTGCTGGCGATGATCCTGCTGGGCGAGCGTTTTCCTGCATTGGCATGGGCCGGCACGTTCCTGTCGTTCACCGGCATCGGCATAATCGCGCTTGGCGAAGGGCAGGGGCTCACCTTCAACACCGGTGCATTGCTGATCCTGGGGTCGGCGCTGTGCACATCGATCAACAGCATCGTCCAGAAGCGCCTGTTCAGCCGCCATCGTCCGCTGACCGTGTCGGCATGGAACATGATCCTCGGCGCACTCTGCCTCGCGCCGGCGCTGCCCAGCGGTATTGCCCAAATGGCGGCTGCCGACGCCGAGCCGTTCTGGTCGGTCATCTATCTCGGCATCGTACCGAGCCTGATCGCTTATGCCAGTTGGTCGGTGGCCCTGTCGCGCTTGCCGGCGTCACGCGCCTCGAACTTCATGTACTGCGTGCCGCCTGTGGCCGTGCTCATCGGCTTCGTCTGGCTCGGCGAGACCCCTGGCCTCTTCGGTATAACAGGCGGTGGGCTGGCGCTGGCAGGCGTGGTGCTGGTCAATCTGAAGCGCTGAGAGCAAGTCAACACCGCCGTTTCACGCTCCCATTGCGGCGTCAGGTGACAACACCTGGCGCCGTGAAGCATCTAGCGGCGGCCGAACAGCTTCTCGATGTCCGCGAGCTTGAGCTCGATATAGGTCGGGCGACCGTGGTTGCAGGTGCCCGAACCTGGCGTCGCCTCCATCTGGCGCAGCAGCGCGTTCATTTCCTCCGGCCGCAGCCTGCGGCCCGATCGCACCGAGCCATGGCAGGCCATGGTGGCGGCGATCGCATGCAACCGTTCCTTCAGCGTGTCAGCCGTGTCGCTGTCGGCGATCTCATCGGCCAGATCGCGCACCAGCTGGGCGACATCGGTTTCGCCCAGCATGGCCGGCGTCTCACGCACGGCGACAGCCCCTGGGCCGAAACGTTCGACGCCGAGGCCGAAGCGGGCCAGCATTTCCGAATGCACCGCCAGCCGCTCGGCGTCTTCTTCCGGCAGGTCGACGATCTCGGGCAAAAGCAACATCTGCGAGGGGATCGGGCGTGAGTTCAGCGCGTTCTTCAGCGCCTCATAGACCAGCCGTTCATGTGCTGCGTGCTGGTCGACGATGACAAGCGAATCCCTGGTCTGCGCCACGATGTAGTTTTCGTGCACCTGCGCGCGGGCGGCGCCCAGTTCCGTCTGCAACAGCGCCTCGATCACTTCCGTCTGGCCGGCGCGGGCGTCGGCGCTGTGCAGCGGCCCGGCGTCGAAGCTCGCCTGCACCGCCTCGGCGAAGCCCGTGTCGAGCGGTCGGAACGGCGAGTGCGCGACATCGTAGTCGGCGACAGGCGCGCCACGGAAATCGGATCCGAAGCTTGGCGAAGACGAGGCTCGAAACTCGGGATTGTAGCTGCGGTGGTTGGCCGAAGGGCCGGGATGGCCATAGCTTGGCCCGCCGGGCCGGAACGCCCCCATCATCGCCTGCGTGCCCGTCGTTGCCGGCCGGATGCCTGCATTCGCCAATGCCTGGCGGATCGCGCCGACGATCAGACCGCGAACCAGCCCGGGATCACGGAAGCGCACGTCGGCCTTGGCCGGATGGACGTTGACGTCGACATAGGCCGGGTCGAGTGTCAGGAACAGAACGGTCACCGCATGGCGGTCGCGCGGCAAGACGTCGGCATAGGCGCCGCGGATCGCCGAGGCGATCAGCTTGTCGCGCACAGGCCGGCCGTTGACATAGGCATATTGCTGCAGCGCGTTGGCGCGTGTGTAGGACGGGATCGAGACGTGGCCTTCGAGCCGAACGCTCTCGCGCGCAGCATCGATGGCGATCGAATTGTCGGGGAAGTCGGTTCCCATCACCTGGGCAATGCGGCCGATCCGTCCGTCCGTGTCATCGCCGGTGGCCGAAAGCTCGAGCGTCGAGCGGTCGGTACCCGACAGCGTGAAGCGCACGGCGGGGAAGGCAATGGCGATGCGCTTGATCGTATCGGCGATGGCTGTGGCCTCGGCCCGCTCGGTCTTCATGAATTTGAGCCGGGCCGGGGTGACGTAGAACAGGTCGCGCACCTCGACCGTCGTGCCGCGATTGCTCGGGGCCGGACGCACGGCAGCGATGCGGCCGCCCTCGACCGAAATCTCGGCGCCGCTGTCGGCTGCCTTGGTGCGCGAGCGGATGGTGAGTTTCGACACCGAGCCGATCGACGGCAGCGCCTCGCCGCGGAAGCCGAGCGAGCGGATGTCGTGGATGTCGTCGGAAAGCTTGGAGGTGCAATGGCGCGAGATTGCCAGCGCCAACTCGTCCTCCGGCATGCCGGACCCGTCATCGACGACACGGATCAGCCCGAGCCCGCCGCCCGCGGTCGCCACCTCGATGCGCCCGGCGCCGGCGTCGAGCGCATTCTCGACCAGTTCCTTGACCACGCTGGCAGGTCGTTCGACGACCTCGCCTGCGGCGATCTGGTTGATCATCGTTTCGGAAAGCTGGCGAATGGGCATCGGAAGACTATAGCGGGATTCGGTTGGGCTGGGACAGGTGCATTGCGGGGAGCTGGGCCATCCACAGTGAATTGGCGACATAGGCTTGGGCGGCCAAGGCAGCATGGCAGAGCAGACGAGGCTGCACCTGCTGCGTCCGACTCACGCCTGCGCTGCCAGCCAGTCGCGCACCTTTTCAGCGCTTTCGGTAAGGGCACGATTCTTCGGCCAGGCGACGTGAAACCCCTTGTTCGTCGTCATGACATGGTCGGACAGCCGGACCAGCAGCCCCGCCGCAATCAGCCGGTCGGTCAGGTGGCGCCAGCCGAGCGCGATGCCCTGGCCTTCCATGACCGCCTGGATGACAAGCACGTAGTCGTTGATGACCAGTCCGCGCTTGGCCACTGCGCCGTTGAGGCCGGCCGACTGGAACCATTCGTTCCAGGTCGCGGCCGGGCGGTAGGGCTCTTCGAGGTGGATCAGGTGGTGCAACGTGATTTCGGCAGGCGTCTTGGGCATGCCGGCGCGCGCCAGATAGGCCGGCCCGGCGACCGGATAGACCTCCTCGTCGGCGATCGGCAAAAGCTCGTAATCCGGCCAGTCGGCAGCGTCGCCACCTCTGATGCCGAGCGGAATGCCCTCGGCGACGAGATCGAGGTCGCGGTCGGCGGTCTGGATGCGCAGGTCGATGCCGGGGAGGTCGTCGCGAAACTTCTGCAGTCTGGGCATCATCCAGAACGAGGCAAAGGCGGTCGAGGCCGACAGCGTCACATGCATGCCGCCGGCCCGCGCCCTCAATTCCTCCGCCGATTTGCGGATATGCGACAGGCCGAGTGTGACGTCGGCATGGAAACGCTCGCCGGCCTCGGTCAGCAGCACCTGTCGGTGGCGGCGCTGGAACAGCTTGGCGCCGAGCTGGTCCTCCAGCCCGCGGATCGCATAGGACACGGCGGCCTGTGTCATGCCGAGCTCGCGTCCGGCGGCGGTGAAGCTCGCCAGTCGCCCGGCGGCTTCGAAGATGATCAGGCTACCTGCCGAGGGCAAAAGGTGGCGAAGGCTTTGCATAAGTCATGCTTATGCAAATGATGAAGATTTTCAAGCGTCACAGCACGTGGTCCAAAGGCTAGCTTCATGCAGGAACGTGTTGGAGCCGTGCATGGACGTCGTCGCCCCCGATATTGCAACTGAACCAACCAAGCGTCGCGAACGCGGCGGCCGCAACGCCCGTCGCGAGCAGCGCGCGCACGGACCCGAGGCGCATGGCCGGCCCTATATCCTCAGGAACATCCCGACCTACGACATCCTCTCCGAGGAAAATCTGGTTCGCATCGAAGAGACTGCCGACAAGATCCTTGCCGAGATCGGCATCGAGTTTCGCGACGATCCGGTGTCGCTGGACCATTGGAAACGGGCAGGGGCCAAGGTCGAAGGCGTCCTGGTGAAATTCGAGCCTGGCCTGCTGCGCGAAGTGCTGAGGACTGCACCCGCGACCTTCACCCAGCATGCGCGCAACCCCGGGCGTTCGATCGAGATCGGCGGCAAGAGCGTGGTGTTTTCGCCTGCTTATGGCTCGCCCTTCGTCATGGATCTCGACAATGGCCGCCGCTACGGCACCATCGAGGATTTCCGCAACTTCGTGAAGCTGGCGCAGTCTTCGCCCTGGCTGCACCATTCGGGCGGTACCATCTGCGAGCCGGTCGACGTGCCTGTCAACAAGCGCCATCTCGACATGGTCTACAGCCACATCCGCTATTCCGACCGCGGCTTCATGGGGTCGGTGACCTCGGAGGACCGCGCGGAAGATTCCATCGACATGGCGCGCATTGTCTTTGGCGAACAATTCACCGACGAGAATTGCGTCATCCTCGGCAACGTCAACGTCAACTCGCCGCTGGTCTGGGACGCGACCATGACCACCGCACTGCGCGCCTATGCCCGAGCAAACCAGGCGGCTGTCATCGTGCCCTTCATCCTCGGCGGCGCCATGGGGCCGGTGACCAATGCCGGCGCGATCGCCCAGTCTCTGGCCGAGACCATGGCCGGCTGCGCGCTGACCCAGCTCGAACGTCCCGGCGCGCCTGTCATCTTCGGCAATTTCCTGTCCTCCATGTCACTGCGCTCGGGCTCACCGACCTTCGGCACGCCGGAACCGGCCATCGGCTCGATGGTCATCGGGCAGCTGGCAAGGCGGCTGAAGCTGCCGCTGCGCTGCTCCGGCAATTTCACCACCTCGAAGCTGCCCGATGCCCACGCCATGAACGAAGGCACCATGTCTATGCTGGCGGCGGTCCATTGTGGCGCGAACTTTATCCTGCATTCGGCAGGCTTCCTCGATGGGCTGTTGTCGATGTCCTACGAGAAGTTCGTCATGGACGCCGACTTCTGCGGTGCCCTGCACACCTATCTCGACGGCGTGAAGATCGACGACAACCAACTGGCGCTCGACGCCTTCCGCGAAGTGGGGCCCGGCAGCCATTTCTTCGGCTGCGCCCACACCATGGCCAACTACGAGACAGCGTTCTGGGATTCGGCCATAGCCGACAACGAGCCTTACGAAAAATGGGAGGCCGCCGGCTCGGTCGACGCAGCCGCCCGCGCCAACAGGCGCTGGAAGACCATGCTCGCCGAATACGAGGCGCCGCCGCTCGATCCTGGCATTGACGAGGCGCTGCAGGACTTCATGACGCGCAAGAAGGCCTCGATGGAAGACGCCTGGTATTGAGGCTGCAGGCTATGGATGACACGGCCTTCGATCCCGTCGCAGCTCTGAAGCGCTATCACACGGCAATTGACGTCCTCGACTTCGCCGCCATCGAAGCCTGCTTCGCGCCTGAAGCCTGTTATGTCTCCGATGGCGTCGGCTCAATCGTTGTCGGTTGCGACGCGATCATGGCGGCGTTTCGCGGCTACTTCGCCGTGTATGGCGACCAGGTTTCCAAGGACGAAGAGGTGGCGGCACTTTCGCCGCGCTCTGCCTGGTCGCGCTGGCGGCTCGAGGCGACGCATGCCGTCACCGGCGTCCGCCTCATCAGGTCGGGCGAGGAGACGGTGCATTTTGGTGCCGAAGGCAGGATCGTGCGTGTCGAGGTGAAAGATGACGTTGCAGCGCAAGGCAGCCGTCGATGATGCGTGCTATTGAGGGCTATCAATACAACGCTGAGGCCGCGATGAAAGCCGCTTTTGCAACTGCCCTTCTGCCGCTGCTGGTCACGCCGGCCATAGCTGGAACTGCCGTCGAAGCCGTCAGGCCGTTCTACGATCGCATCGGCCTTGAGCTTGATCCCGCCGAACGCGGCCGCTTCGTCGATCCGGCCAAGGCTGTGTTCGACGCTCGCGATCAGCTCGAAAAGTCGGGGCAAGGCGATTGCCTCGACGCCAATATGCCGCTCGACAGCGCAGCCTACAACAAGGCCGAACTCGACAAGAGTCTGAAGATCATCGGGTCGGAGACTGCAGACACGGCGATCGTGGTCGCGGCCTTCACGGCAGCCGGCGAACCGCATCGCATGCAGTGGAAGCTGAAGAAGGTCGATGGTCAATGGAAGGTCGCCGACCTGTTGTCGGTGACCAATGAATGGGCGCTCAGCCAGTACCAATGCGAATGAGCGCCCGTCCCGTTGTCCGGACCTTAGCCGCGCCCGCGATAGGGCGCGACGCCGGTTTCGGGAAGCCACGAGCCCTCGGGCGGCGTGCCGGTCTGCCAGAACACGTCGATGGGGATGCCGCCGCGCGGATACCAGTAGCCGGCGATGCGCAGCCACAAGGGCTTTGTCGCTTCGACAACACGGCGGCCGATCATGATGGTGCAGTCCTCATGGAAGGCGCCGTGGTTGCGGAACGACACCATGAACAGCTTCAGCGACTTGGATTCGACCAGCAGCTGGTCGGGGGCATAGTCGATGACGATGTGGGCGAAGTCGGGCTGGCCGGTGACTGGGCACAGCGATGTGAACTCCGGGCAGGTGAAGCGCACGATGGCGGGCGGGCCGTCGGCGCGGCCGTAGGGCACGGTTTCGAGGACGGCGGTTTCTGGCGAGGTCGGCGTCTGAATATGGGCGCCGAGCTGCGTGAGGGCGTCGGTGATGGTCATTGGGCTGCTCTTGGGTCGCCCTTGGCTCATTGCGCCGACGCGGGCACGGGCGACAGTCGCGCCGGCAACGGGTTTTGGTGGCGCTTATTAGCGCTTGATGATGCAGGAAGGCAATGACTAGCAACGATCCGCTTCTCCAGCCCTACCAGCTCAAGCACTTGCGGCTCAAGAACCGCATCATGTCGACGAGCCATGAGCCGGCCTATTCCGAGGACGGCATGCCCAAGGAGCGCTACCGGCTCTACCATGCCGAAAAGGCCAAAGGCGGCATGGCGCTGACGATGACGGCGGGCTCGGCGATCGTGTCGCGCGACAGTCCGGCCGCCTTCGGCAACCTGCATTCCTATGACGATGCGATCGTGCCCTGGATGGCCGAGCTGGCAGATGCCTGTCACGAGCACGACTGCAAGGTGATGATCCAGCTGACGCATCTTGGCCGGCGTACCGCCTGGAACAAGGCCGACTGGCTGCCGGTGCTGAGCGCCTCGCCGGTGCGCGAGGCCGCCCACCGCACATTCCCCAAGACCGCCGAGGACTGGGACCTCGACCGCATCGTCGCCGACTATGCCTCGGCCGCCCAGCGCATGCAGGCGGCAGGCCTCGACGGTATCGAGTTCGAGGCCTATGGCCATCTGCTCGACGGCTTCTGGTCGCCGGCCACCAACCATCGCGACGACGACTATGGTGGCTCGCTCGACAACCGCCTGCGCTTCACCTGGCGGGTGATCGATGCGGTGCGCGCGGCCGTCGGCCCGGATTTCCTTGTAGGCATCCGCATGGTCGCCGACGAAGACATGGACAAGGGCTTGTCGCGCCAGGAGGGCGTCGATATTGCCCAAAGGCTGGCCTCATCGGGAAAATTCGACTTCCTCAATATCATCCGCGGCCATATCGACACCGATGCAGCATTGACCGGCGTCATCCCCATCCACGGAATGGCGGCCTCGCCGCATCTCGATTTCGCCGGCGAGGTCAGGGAAGCGACCAAGTTCCCGGTCTTCCATGCCGCCCGCATCTCGGATGTCGCCACGGCTCGTCATGCGATCGCGGCCGGCAAGCTCGACATGGTCGGCATGACGCGTGCCCATATAGCCGACCCGCATATCACTGCGAAGGTCGAGGCGGGCGAAGAGCACCGAATCCGGCCCTGTGTCGGCGCCACCTACTGCCTCGACCGCATCTATGAGGGCGGCGGTGCGTTGTGCATCCACAACGCCGCCACCGGCCGTGAGGCGACGATCCCGCATGTCATTTCCCGCACCGATGGGCCGCTGCGCAAGGTCGTTGTGGTGGGGGCCGGGGCGGCTGGCCTTGAGGCGGCGCGTGTGCTCGCCGAACGCGGCCACAAGGTGACGGTTCTGGAAGCATCGAGCCAGGCCGGCGGCCAAATTCGGCTGGCAGCCCAGAATCCGCGCCGGCGCGAGTTGATCGGCATCGTCGACTGGCGGTTGGCCGAGTTGGAGCGCCTCGGCGTCGAGATCCGCTATGACATCTGGGCAGGAAGCGACGACGTTCTGGCGCTCGGCCCCGACGCGGTGGTGATTGCCACCGGCGGCCTGCCACAGAACCCGCCGTTGGATGCGGGCGATGACCTGGTGACGTCGAGTTGGGACATCATCGCCGGTAGCGTCAAGCCGGCCGAAAACGTGCTGCTTTATGACGACAATGGCGGCCATCAGGGCATGACGGCGGCCGAACTGATCGGCAAGGCTGGCAGCAAGCTCGAGCTTTTGACGCCCGAGCGCTTCTTTGCTCCCGAAATCGGCGGCATGAATCATGTGCCCTACATGGAAGCGTTCCACCGCAATGGCGTGAAGATCACCATCAACACGCGGCTCAAACAGGTCCGGCGCGACGGCAATCAGCTGGTGGCAACGCTCGCCTCCGACTTTGCCAAGGGCTGGAGCGAGGAGCGCCGTGTCGACCAGGTTGTGGTCGAACACGGCACGCTGCCGCTCGACGACCTCTATCTCGAGCTCAAGCCGTTGTCGAAGAATTCAGGCGCGATCGACTATGAGCGCCTGATTCATGGCGGCGACATTTTCCCAGACAGGAATACCGACGGCCGCTTCCTGCTGCTGCGCATCGGTGACGCCGTGCAGGCGCGCAACATCCACGCCGCCATCTATGACGGCATCCGCTTCGGCCTCAGGATCTGACGGCTTCCGCCGTCAGCCAGCGGACGAATTCGCGCAGGCCCGGCCGGTCCTCGCTGCCTGGCCGGAAGGCAAGCCGGTAGGGTGCTTCACCGGCAATGCGGTTGGGCGAGGCCATGACGAGCCGGCCCGTGCTGAGTTCGCGTTCGGCCAGCACTTCCGGTACCACCGCCACGCCGAGGCCGGCGACCGCTGCCTCGACCACCATGGAAAACTGCTCGAAGCGGTGGCCGCGCAAAGTGGTGCGCGGGTCGATGCCGGCGGCTTGGAACCATTGCAGCCACAGGGTCGGCCGCGTCGACTGCTGCAGCAGCGGCAGCGCGGCAAGCTCCGCGTCGTCGAGGGCGGCGCGGCCATCGAGCAGAGCCGGCGCGGCGACCACGACGAGGACCTCGTCGAACAGCCTGACGATACCCGGCTGTCCCGTCTCCGCCGGACCGCGTTGGATCGCGGCGTCGAAGGCTTCGGTTTCGAAGTCGACGGTTTCCAGCCGCACGGCGAGGTCGATGGCGACTTGCGGATGGGTCGCGTGAAAGCCGGCGAGCCTCGGGATCAGCCAGCGATCGGCCAAGGTCGGCAGCACGGCGATGCTGAGCACGTCGGACTGGCCGCCGAAGGCCATGGTGCGCACTGCCGCTTCATGCAGGCTGTCCAGGATGGCTTCGGCATCGCGGGCAAAGCGCCTGCCGGCATCGGACAACGCCAGCCGTTGTCTGACCCGATGGAACAGCGCCACCCCCAGCCGGTCCTCCAGCTGGCCGATCGAACGGCTGACCGAGCTCTGCGTCAGGCCGAGCTGATCGGCGGCGCGAATTGTCGTGCCGAGGCTGGCGCAGGCGCGGAACGCCTCAAGCTCTGCAATCGTTGGCACATAGGTTCGGCGCATCGGCGGAGCTGACTCTAAGTTGATCGAATTTGCGCATAAACTGTCCGAGATTACTTGTTAGCGAAAAGTGCCGAAGCGGTCTAGGATGGGCAAAAATCACCCATTCTCCGGAGGAACCATGAGCGCATCCACACCGGCCGGCGGCGGCAGCTTTGTCTGGGCCGACCCGTTCCTGATCGAAGACCAACTGACCGAGGACGAGCGCATGGTGCGCGATGGCGCAGCCGCCTTCGCCGCCGACAAGCTCGCGCCGCGCATCGAGGAAGCCTATCTCGACGAGAAGACCGATCCGGCGATCTTCCGCGAAATGGGCGAGGCCGGCCTGCTCGGCATCACCGTTCCCGAGGAATATGGCGGCCTTGGCGCCGGCTACGTGACCTACGGTCTGGTGGCACGCGAGGTCGAGCGCATCGATTCGGGCTACCGCTCGATGATGTCGGTGCAGTCGTCGCTGGTGATGTACCCGATCTATGCGTACGGCTCCGAGGAACAGCGCAAGAAGTACCTGCCCAAGCTCGCCTCGGGCGAATGGATCGGCTGCTTCGGCCTGACCGAGCCGGACGCAGGCTCCGATCCTGGCGGCATGAAGACCCGCGCCGAGAAGACGGCCAACGGCTACAAGATCTCCGGTTCGAAGATGTGGATTTCGAACGCGCCGATCGCCGACGTCTTCGTCGTCTGGGCCAAATCATCAGCCCATGACAACCAGATCCGCGGTTTCGTGCTCGAGAAGGGCATGAAGGGCCTGTCGGCGCCGAAGATCGGCGGCAAGCTGTCGCTGCGCGCCTCGATCACGGGCGAGATCGTCATGGAAGGCGTCGAAGTCGGCGAAGACGCACTGCTGCCGAACGTGTCGGGCCTCAAGGGTCCGTTCGGTTGCCTTAACCGCGCCCGCTATGGCATCTCCTGGGGCGTCATGGGCGCTGCCGAGGATTGCTGGCACCGTGCTCGCCAGTACGGCCTCGACCGCAAGCAGTTCGCCAAGCCGCTCGCGGGCACCCAGCTCTACCAGAAGAAGCTGGCCGACATGCAGACCGAGATCGCGCTCGGCCTGCAGGGCAGCCTGCGCGTCGGCCGCTTGATGGACGAGCACAAGTTCGCCCCCGAGATGATCAGCCTCGTCAAGCGCAACAATTGCGGCAAGGCGCTCGACATCGCCCGTGTCGCCCGCGACATGCATGGCGGCAACGGCATCCAGATTGGCTACCACGTCATGCGCCATGCGCAGAATCTGGAGACGGTCAACACCTATGAAGGCACGCATGACGTGCATGCGCTGATCCTGGGCCGTGCCCAGACCGGCCTGCAGGCGTTTTTCTAAGGCTTAGATACAAGCTCATACGGTTAAGGGCGGCCGCGAAGCACTGCTTCGTGGCCGCTTTCTTTTTAGCCTTTTTCGGTCATCGAATTGGATTCGCGTGCAAAAAGGTTTTCGCTTTCAGGTTTAGAGGTTGCGAATATATTTCGACTTAAGCGCGTATTGTTTCAAGTTTCTGAAACATGCGTCGCCTTGCTCGGCTTCAAGCTGTTACACGGCGTCGATATCTCCGTGACTGTCCGCCGCTTTTGGCGGGCGGGAGAACGGGGATATCAATGATCGCTGACAGGGCTGAGAATGCCGGCCAGGCACTATGGTTTGGCGACAATCTGATGACCGTCCGCGTGGCGGCTGGTTCCGGCGATGATGACATCAGCATCGTTGAGTGCCGTATGCCGCGTGATGGCTCCACGCCTCTCCATGTCGAACTCAGTGGTGACGAGATCGTCCACGTCATCGAGGGCACGCTGCGCTTCCGTGTCGATGGCAATTATTTCTTCTGCCATTCGGGCCAGACGGTCGTGGCCCCCAAGGGACTGCCGCACACCTTCCGCATCGAGCCGGGCGAAGGCGGCACCTGCCTCGTCGTCACCCAAGGCGATGAATTCGAGCGGATGGTCCGCGAAATGTGCCTGCCGGCATCAGCAGGCTATCCGGTAAGGACCGAGCGCGCGCCGCAAGCCGGCCAGGACTTCTTCGACGGCCCGGCTACGAGCAGATTTCAGGTCGTCGGCGCCCCGCTACCATAGCGCCGATGCTCGGCTGGGCGGGTGCGGGGGCGTGTCCGTCCAGCCATCACCATCAGGCCTTGCAGGCGAACACCTGATCGCCCAGGGCCGATGCGTCGACCTCGACGCCTAGACCTGCCCCTTGAGGCGGGCGCATCATGCCATCTGCTATGATGAAGTCGCCGCGCGCGTTCGCGGCCGTCACCCAGTTGTGGAAGTCGACTGTGTGTTGCCGGAGATGCTCGGGCGTTGACATAAGCAGGCCGGAATAGGCCGCGGTGTCGATCTGAGCGCCGCCGGTGTCCTCGATTGTGACCTTGAGATTCCTGGCAATGGCGATGTCGCGCAGCAGCTTGGCCTTGGTCAGGCCGCCGACGCGTGCGAGCTTGATGGTGATGCCGTCGACCAGCCCGTCGCCTATTGCCCGGATCAGCACGTCAGCGCCGTCGATCGTCTCGTCCAGCACCAGCGGCCGGTCGGTAGCGCGGCGGATCGCAAGGTTCTCCTCGTAGCTCGCGCAAGGCTGCTCCAGCGTATAGTCGAGATTACGCGTCGCCATCAGGAAGCGGCGTGTCTCCGCCGTGCCCCAGCTGGCATTGGCGTCGCAGAATAGCACCGTATCGGCAGGAACGGCGGCGCGCACCGCTTCCAGCCGAGCGATATCCTCGTGGACGTCGAGCCCGACCTTGACCTGCAGGCGGCGGTAGCCTTCGGCGATGTATTTCGTCGCCCGCGCCGCCATCGCGTCCGGCGCCTGCTGGGCGACGGAGCGATAAAGCGCCAGGCTCTCTCCTTCTGCTCCCCCAGACATGGTTGCGAGCGAAAGGTTGGAGCGCTTACCGGCCAGGTCCCAGAGCGCCATATCGATGGCCGACTTGGCATAGGGATGGCCCTTGAGCAAAAGGTCCATGCGCCGGTTCAACGCCTCGATTCCTGAGGCGTCGCCGCCCAGCAGCTGCGGCGCCAGTTCCTTCATTGCCTCGCGGGCGCCTGCCGCAAAGGCCGGGTCGTAGAAGCTGCCCAGCGGCGCCATCTCGCCATAGCCGACGGTACCGCCGTGGCATGCAATCTCGACAATGGTTGAATCGAAGCCTTCGGCGCTGCGTCCGCCCGAGCAGCGGTAGGTGCCGTCGCGAAACGGCTGCCACTGCCGGAATATGCGAATGCTCGAAATGCTGGCGTCGGCCATGTTGTCCCCTCGGCGCTGGCTCTGATCCACCCGAGGATAACGTGGCTGCGATGGCGTTGCGGCCAAGGAAACGGCGCTTGCCGGCGTCGCATTCGTGACAAGGTCTCGCTCGTGTCGATCCGCGATATAGGTTCGTATGGAGTGCGAATTGTTTCAGATTTTGGATACGGACTTCGGTTTCGCCGAATTCGAACGGATACGGTCGGCCCTTAGAGCGAGCCCACCGCGGCTTCAAGACCGCGCTGCTCGAAAGGAAATCCAGTGACCATCCATGCGAAGACAGAAAATGACGGCGAACTGCTGTGGTTCAACGGCACTCTCGCCACTATCATGGTATCCGGTCAGGCGGGAGCCGACACCATCAGCGTCATCGAGCACCTGATGCCCTATGGCGCCTCGCCGCCGCTCCACATTCACCACAACGAGGACGAGGTCTTCCACATCCTCGAAGGCGTGGTGCGCTTCAACGTCGGCGGCAAGGACCTTTACGGCCGCGCTGGCCAGACCATGCTGGCGCCGAAGGGCGTCCCGCACAGCTATCGTGTCGAATCCGCCGAAGGCGCTCGTTGCCTGACCATCACCACGCGCGGCGATTTCGAACGCATGGTGCGCGAAGTCAGCGTTCCCGCCCCAAAGGCGGAAATCCCGCCGCAGGTCGCCCCGACCGCCGAGGTCATCCAGGCACTCACCGAAGCATGCGCACGCAACGGCATCGACATTGTCGGTGCGCCGCTATCCTGATCGATCCGTCGGGCCGGCCGCTTTTCGGCCGGCCTATTTCGTCGTCGACTGGAATTTGCCCATCAGATAGGGGCCGGAGAATACCGGCTGGTATTTCGGTGTCTCGCCAGAGGCTAGGCACTGTTCGAGACAGACGATCTCGGCGTCCCAGTTGGGCTGGTGGAAGAACGCCAGCGATTGACGGCGGTCCATGCCGCCGTCCTCGGGCGAGGGGTTGACCACCCGGTGCATGGTCGACACCCAGCGGTCGTTGGTCCACAGCGCCATCAGGTCGCCGATATTGATGATGAAGGCGCCTGCCACGGGCGGAACCGCCGTCCAGTTGCCGTCGGGCGTGATCAGCTCCAGGCCCCTGGAGCCGGCCTGCGGCAAAAGGATCGTCAGGCTGCCATAGTCGGTGTGGGCGCCGGCGCGCAACTGGCCCGGCTTGGGCGGGACCGTCTGTTCAGGATAGTTGAGCGCGCGCAGCGCGCTGATCGGAGCATCGATGAAGCGCTCGAAATAGACTTCCGGCAGCTTCAGCGCGACCGCGAACAGCCGCATGACCCGCCCGGCAAGATCTTCCAACGCCTGATAATAGGCCTTCCAGGCATCGACGAAGCCTTCCGGAGCGCCAGGCCAGATCGTCGGCGCATAGCAGAAGGCCAGTGCGTCCTTGTCGGTCATGCCTTCAGGCACGCGCTGCGGACCGCCGTTGAAGCTTTCCTTGAGGTCGGGCGGGCTGTCGACGTCGCGTGAACGGGCCAATGCTTCGAGTTCTGGCCCGAGATAGCCGTGGGGATAGCCTTTGTAGGGCGCTTTCGACTTCTGTTTGTCTTCCGGCGCCAGGTCGAAGAAGTCACGCGCCTTCGTCCACACTGCATCGATCACCGTCTGCGGCACGCCATGATTGGTGATGGCTAGGAAGCCGGTGGAGCGGCAGATGGCGTCGACCTCGGCACCCAGGCGCTGGCGCTCGCCCGGATCGGCCCGTTCGAAATTGCCCAGATCGAATACTGGAAACTGTCCGCCGGCCATTGCATGCTCCGCTTGGTACCAATTGTTCGGCGATGCTATCGGCGCCTTGGCGGGCGATCCAGCGTGGCCGAAACGTATTCCACGGATGATCGACCCCTTGGGTCGTATTTCCGGTAGTATCGGCTAGGTCTTGCCGCCACATTCGGCCAACTTCGAACGGGACGTGACGCGATGAGCAATGCTTTCCTCTCCCATCTCCAGGCGGAACTGTCCGGGCTTAAATCATCCGGCCTCTACAAGTCCGAACGCGTCATCACCTCGACCCAGTCGGCCGAGATCGAGGTATCAGGCGGCCAGAAGGTGCTGAACTTCTGCGCCAACAACTATCTCGGCCTCGCCGACAGCGAGGAGTTGCGCGACGCTGCCAAGGCAGCACTCGACCGCTACGGCTACGGCATGGCCTCGGTGCGCTTCATCTGCGGCACGCAGGAGGAACACAAGCAGCTCGAGGCAAAGATCTCCGGCTTCCTCGGCATGGAGGACACGATCCTCTATTCCTCCTGCTTCGACGCCAATGCCGGTCTGTTCGAGACATTGCTGGGCGAAGAGGACGCGATCATCTCCGATGCCCTCAATCACGCTTCGATCATCGACGGGGTGCGGCTCTCCAAGGCCAAACGTTTCCGCTATGCCAACAACGACATGGCGGCGTTGGAGGAAGAGCTTAAGAAGGCCGAAGGCAGCCGCTTCAAGCTCATCGCCACCGACGGCGTGTTTTCGATGGACGGCATCATCGCCAATCTGAAAGGCGTCTGCGATCTCGCCGAAAAATACGACGCCATGGTGATGGTCGACGACAGCCACGCCGTCGGCTTCGTCGGCAAGAACGGCCGCGGCACGCCGGAACATTGCGGCGTCGAGGGCAGGGTGGACATCATCACAGGAACGCTGGGCAAGGCACTCGGCGGTGCCTCGGGCGGCTACACCTCGGGCAAGCGCGAGGTCGTCGACTGGCTGCGCCAGCGCTCGCGGCCCTATCTGTTCTCCAACACGCTGGCACCGTCTATCGCCGGCGCTTCGATCACCGTGCTGGACATGATCGCCTCGGGCGGCGCCCTGCGCGAAAGGCTCTATGCCAATGCTGCCCGCTTCCGTTCGGGCATGGGCAAGCTCGGCTTCAAGCTGGCCGGAGCCGATCATCCGATCATCCCGGTCATGCTCGGCGATGCGTCGCTGGCGCAGGACATGGCGGCCAAGATGCTGGAGCGCGGCATCTATGTGATCGGATTCTCGTTCCCGGTTGTGCCCAAGGGGCAGGCGCGCATCCGCACCCAGATGTCGGCAGCGCATTCGGCTGAAGACATCGATCGGGCGGTTGCGGCATTCGGCGAAGTTGGCCGCGAACTGGGCGTGATTTCCTGAGGCCGCGAAAGCGATTCTGGATCAAGGGATTCGAAGGAAAAGACGATGTCGAACATGATGCGCGCACTGGTGAAGGCCAAGGCCGAACCCGGTATCTGGATGGAAGACGTCCCTGTTCCCGAGATCGGCCCCAATGACGTGCTGATCAAGGTGCGCAAGTCGGCCATCTGCGGCACCGACGTCCACATCTACAACTGGGACCAGTGGGCGCAGAAGACGGTGCCGGTGCCCATGGTGACCGGTCATGAGTTCGTCGGCACGGTCGCCGATTTCGGCGCCGGCGTGACGGACTACAAGGTCGGCCAGCGCGTTTCGGGCGAGGGCCACATCGTCTGCGGCCATTGCCGCAACTGCCGCGCCGGGCGTGGCCATCTCTGCCGCAACACGCTTGGCGTCGGCGTCAACAGGCCCGGCTCCTTCGCAGAATATGTGGCGATCCCGCAGCACAATGTGGTGCCGATCCCCGACGACGTATCAGACGAGATTGCCGCGATCTTCGACCCACTCGGCAATGCGGTGCATACCGCACTGTCCTTCGATCTCGTGGGCGAGGACGTTCTGGTGACGGGTGCCGGGCCCATCGGCATCATGGGCGCGATGGTTGCCCAGTGTGTCGGCGCCCGCAAGGTGGTCATCACCGATATCAATCCGACGCGGCTGGCACTCGCCCGCAAGATGGGCATCCATCATGTCGTCGATGCTTCCAAGGAGAAGCTGGCCGATGTCATGCGTGACGAAGGCATGATGGAAGGTTTCGACGTCGGTCTTGAAATGTCGGGTTCGGCGGCCGCCTTCCGCGACATGATCGACACGATGAACAATGGCGGCAAGATCGCCATCCTGGGTATCGCCCCGACCGGCTTCGAGATCGACTGGAACAAGGTCATCTTCAAGATGCTGCATCTCAAGGGCATCTATGGCCGGGAGATGTTCGAGACCTGGTACAAGATGATAGCGCTTGTGCAGGGGCCGCTCGATGTGACCGGCCTCATCACGCATCGCATCGGCATCGACGACTACAAATCAGGCTTCGATGCCATGCGCAGCGGCAACTCGGGCAAGGTTGTGATGGACTGGTAGGGAAAGTTTTTTCACTACAGGTCGAATTTTTCGAACAAACCCGCGTTGCCAGCGTGGCGGCGGATTTGCTATCCAGGCGGGCCTTTTCGCCCGGGGGACCGACTTGCGCCGCCACATCCGCAGCCTTACCGCACGCCATGAGCCCAAGGGGCACTTCGTCTCGCATCTGAAATCGGGTTCGGGCGCCGTGGTCGGCATGGCAACGATTGGCGGTCTGGCCTCGTTCACCGGCATTCCCATGCTGATCGCGCCCCTCGGGGCGACTGCTGTCTTGATGTTCGGGCAGCCGGCGAGCCCGCTTGCGCAGCCGATGAATGTCTTTGCCGGCTATCTCATTGCGACCTTGATCGGCGTTGCCGCAGCGCTCGCCTTTCCGGGACTTTGGGAAGTGTCGGCCCTGGCCGTCGGGGTTTCCATCGCGCTGATGCTGATGCTGCGCGTCACGCACCCTCCTGCAGGTGCGATCCCGCTCGTCGCCACGGCCTCGCCCGACAGGGGTGTGATGCTGTTCGTCATCGTGCTGATCGGCTGCGTCAGCCTGCTGGCACTGGCGATCCTGCATCACTGGATTCCGCCGCGCGCCCAATATCCGCGCCGCGTCGACTGACGCTTTCGCCTTGCCTTGATGCTTGCCGGCGCACTACCGTCGGCGAGAGCAAGGAGGCGTTTATGAATCTTGGAATCCAACTGCCCGCATGGGGCAGGGGCGCATGAGCGACCGCATCGTTCTGCTCGGCACCAAGGGCGGCCCGGCGATCAGGCCCGGCGGCCCGTGGCCTACCTCCACGCTGCTTGAACTGGGCGGTCGCCGTATCGTGGTCGATTGCGGTCTGGGCGTGACGCGTGGTGTGACCGACGCGGGGCTGAGCCTCAAGCAACTCGACCTCATCTTCATCACACATTTGCATTCCGACCATGTGCTCGAGCTTGGGCCATTGATCCACACGGCCTGGACAGCGGGCCTGTCGACTCCGATCAGGGTGTTTGGACCCGCCGGCTTGAATCGATACTGGCGAGGATTTGTTCAAGCGCTTGAATTCGATATCGAAACCCGCATCGACGACGAAGGGCGGCCTGACCTCAGGGACATGGTCGAGATCGTCGAATTCGGCGAAGGCTACGTGCTCGGCGATGGCGGGTTGAAGGTGACGGCGCTACGCGTCGATCATCCGCCTGTCACCGAATGCTTTGCCCTGCGCTTCGAGCATGACAGCACAAGCGTGGTTGTCTCCGCCGATACGGCATTCTTTCCCCCACTCGCGGAATTTTCGCACGGTGCAGACGTTCTCATTCATGAGGCGATGCTTGAGGCCGGTGTCGAACGGCTGGTTGCCCGCACCGGCAATGGCACGCGGCTGAGGCAACATCTGATGGCGAGTCACAGTCTGGCCGAAGAGGCCGGTACGATCGCTGCGCGCGCCGGCGTCGGCCGGCTGGTGCTCAACCACCTGATCCCGGCCGACGATGCCGAGATCGGCGAGGTCGATTGGGTCGCGGCTGTCAGGAAAACGTGGTCCGGTCCCTTGACGATCGGTCACGACGGGCATGTTCTTGATCTCGGGGGAAACTGAACGGGAATCGGGAGGAACGACATGAAATTGGCTACGCTCAATGATGGTTCGCGCGACGGCAAGCTGGTCGTCGTCTCGCGCGATCTGACCCGCTACACCGACGCTTCTTTCCTGGCGCCCAACCTGCAGGCCGCTCTGGACGACTGGCGCCGCATCTCGCCGCATCTCGCCTCGCTGGCGAGTTCGCTCGAGGTCGGTTCCGTTCCTTCCGCCCGCTTCCACGAACATGATGCCGACGCACCGCTGCCGCGCATCTACCAGCGCGTGGGTGGCGGCACTTCGTTGACCGGGCCGCGCGACGCGATCGAACTCACCGGCAAGACACGCGATGCCCATGTCGAGGCTTCAGTGGCTGCCATTGTCACCGATGTGGCGCTGGCTGCGCCTGCCGCCGGTGCCAGGGAGGCGGTGGCGCTGCTGGTGCTCTCGGCTGATACGGTCGTCGATGGTGGCCATTCCGGTACCTCGACGTTGTCGCCTGTGGCCGTGACACCGGACGAGCTCGGCGATGCCTGGGATGGCGCGGTACATCTGACGTTGCAGGCGGGCACGCGCAGCGTCGCAACCGGCGGCTGGACGAGCTTTCCGAAGCTGATCGCCGAGGTCGCAGCAAGCAGGCCGCTTTCGGCCGGTGCCGTCGTCAGAAACGGGGTCGAGACGATTGCCGTTTCGCTGGGCGACAAGGTCCGCGTCGAGATGAAGGACAAACAGGGCCATTCGATCTTCGGCGCCATCGAGCAGTCGGTCGGTCGCTACGAGCCGCCATTGCCGTAAGGCAGGCAAGCAGCCGGGACGGGTCCATGGACATGTCAGATCATTTCCGCCGCATGGCACGCAACAATCTGTGGTCCAACGACCGCATCTACCGCGCCGTGACGGCCCTCGAGCCCGGCGAGTTCGCGGCCACGCGCACCAGCTTCTTTCCCTCGGTCCAGGAAACGCTGAACCACATCCTCGAGGTTGACCTTTATTATCTCGACATGGTCGAGGAGGCGGGCGAGGGGCGCAGGATCTTCGACCGCTTCGTCGCGTTCGAAGACGCATCGGCCCTTGCCGGGGCGCAGCTGGCATTCGATCGCAGGCTTGTCGCCTTCTGCGACCGGCTGACGGAGGCCGATCTCGACCGGCGCGTGATTTCAGACAGGGGCGAAGCCGGGCAAATCCCGGAGCGTATCGGTGACCTGCTGGCGCATCTGTTTATCCACCAGATCCATCATCGCGGGCAGGTGCATGCGATGCTGTCGGGCACCTCCGTCGCTCCGCCGCAGCTGGACGAATTCTTCCTCGACTACGATCTCGGCTTCCGCAAGGATGAAGTCGAGCGACTGGGGCTTTAGCTCCCAGTCGCCTTTCAGGCTTGCGCTCAGCCTCGGCTTTGCTGGATCGCCATGTAGAGATTGGTGCAGCGGGTACCCGAGCGGCAATAGGCGAAGACCGGGCCTTCCATCTCGTCCAGCGCGCCGGCCATGTCGGTGACGTTGTCGGCGGTCATCTGGCCGCTGATAACGGGGATGTGGCGGAAGGCGAGGCCTGCGGCTTCGACGGCATTACGGATGCTGGCTGCCGAGGGCTGGCCGGGTTGCTCGTCGTCGGGACGATTGCAGATGACGCTCTTGAAGCCGGCCGCCTTGATGGCGGCAACTTCGTCAGCGGTGATCTGGCCCGAAACCGAATAGTCGTCGGTGATCTGGCGAATTTCCATTGTAGTCCTCACAAACTGGGCCGCGGCGCGGCAGGTCGGCGCCAGTCTTGCCACTGTCGGTGCGGCAGGGCAACCGCCTGCAGGTGGTAGTCACGCCGGAGTGACGGGCCGGCCTGCGCCGGCCCGACGGGGTCAATGGGTTTCGCCGGAGCCGCCGACAGCCACGAGGTTGAACGGCTTGCCTTCGACCGCAATATCGGCGGTCCGTTCGAAGGTACTGGCATCGACGGTGTGTAGGACGCTCCTCAGCGGGTCCGAGACAATGATACGGTCGCCGGCAACTGCAATTCGCGGGCGCGGTTCGCTCCAGTGACCGTCCATGCTGTAGGGCTCGGTCAGCTTGAGCGCGGCGTCGATCTTGCCGGCGACGACGTCGATGCGCTGCAGATTGCCGTCTTCGGTGAAGACATAGGCATATTTCGCTCTGATCGGGTCGACGACAAAGTGCACCCGACGCGTCGGCAGGTCGATCAGCCGGAACGCCTCCTTGGCCTTGGGATCGATCAAGACGACGGCGCTCGGCCCGTAATTGCCGAGGAAGTATTGAAGACCGCGGCCGCCGACCAGCGTGGTCGATTTGCCGGCAGGCAGTGTTGCATCATAGGGCAGGAAGTCGATGGCCGGCTTGCCGGCTTGTTCCCTTGCGATCAGCAGCCCCTTGGCGCAGGCGATGGCGATCAGATTTCCGGAAGAAGCTTCGCCGTGCAGGTCAGGGCAGGTATTGATATCGCCCACCTTGGCGCCCGAGCGGTCGGTCACCGTGATGCCGACGGGCAGTTCGTCCGGCTTTTCGAAATTGGGTTCGGTCGCCAGTACGTGGTCGCCCATGGCGATGGCCACGCCATGATGAGGGGCCGCGGTTGCGACTTCCCTGATGGCCGGCTTGCCTTCGAGCACATTGGCCTCGTCGACGATGCGGACTTTGCCTTCGCCGTCGAAGAACAAGGCGATGTCGCCGCCGTGGTCGACGACATGCGACGGCTTCTTGCCGTCGAAGCTGACGTCGAGAAGCCTGGGGGCCTCGACGCTGATGTCGCCGTGGTCGCCATGGTCTCCGAAGGCGATGCCGCTCGAGATCACCGCGACCGTGTCACCCTTGCCTTGGACGGCGAACACGGTGCGGCCGCTGTCGCTGCGGTAGAGGCTGGCCGGTGCCTTGGTGTCGAAGCTCGCGAGCCGCTCACCCGTCTGGGCGTCGATAGCATGGACCACTGATGCCGCCTGGTCCGAGACGAAGAGGCGCCAGGCGGTCTTCTCCTCGGCATGGGCGAGTGATGCGGCAGCCAAGATGGACAAGGCCGATGCGGCTGAAAGCAAATGCTTCATCAAAGTCTCCAAATGTTATTACGTAACAGATTGAAGTCAAGCAAAACGTCGACTTCCTGCTGCTTGTCGAGGCAGGGTGAGGCTGCTAGCCGGCGGATGCCGGTCCGCTTGCTTGAATCAGTTTGGCTGGACCTCGCGCTATCCGATTGAAAGCACGAGGTAATTGCGTGATCGCTCCGCTGTCAGCTGCCTGAAATGGCGGCTTTGATCGTCGAGATGTTGTTCTTCATCATGTCGATATAGGTCGACGCAGGGCCATCGGCCTTGGACAGCGCGTCCGAATAGAGCGTGCCGCCGACTTTGATGCCGGTCTCGCCGGCGATCTGCTCAACAAGGCGCGGATTGGTGATGTTCTCGACGAAGATGGCCGAGGCCTTGTCGTCGCGCACCTGCTTGATGAGGGCCGCGACGTCGGCGGCCGATGCCTCGGCCTCGGTCGAAATGCCCTCGGGCGCCAGGAAGGTCAGCCCATAGGCGTGCTCGAAATAGCCGAAGGCGTCATGCGAGGTGATGATGGTGCGCTTCTCCTCCGGGATTGAGGCCACCGCAGCCTTGACCTCGGCATCCTCGGCGTCGAGCTTGGCAGTGTAGGCCTCGGCGTTGGCCTTGTAGGTGTCGCAGCCGGCGGCATCCGCCGCGCAGAACGCATCGGCAATGTTCTTCACATAGACCTTGGCATTGCTGATCGACTGGAAGGCGTGCGGATCGAACTCGCCGTGATCGTGGCCGTGGCCGCTGGCTTCGCCATGGCCATGCTCGTCTTCCTGCATCTTCAGTGGCTCGATGCCCTTGGTCAGTTCGACGACCGACGCCTTGGTGGCGCTCGCCTCGACAAGCCGCTTGAGAAAGCCTTCGAAATTGAGGCCATTGACCAGCACGACGTTGGCCTTGGACATGCTGACGGCATCGGCAGGCGAGGGCTCGTAGACATGGGCGTCGCCGTCGGAGCCGACCAGCGTGGTCAGTTCGATGCGGTCGCCGCCGACATTTTGGGCGAAGTCGCCGATGATCGAGAAGCTGGCCACAACCTTCATCGGCTCGGCCGATGCCGAAGCGGACCAGATCGAGCTTAATGTTATAACGCTCATCGCGGAGGCGAAACCAATCTTCCTGAGCATGAAGTTCTCCTGGTTGAGGGGATGAAGGGGTCAGGCGGTGCGGTGACGATGGCGGCGCAGCTTGGTGTTGAAGACACCGCGCGTGCCGAAAAGGATGGACGCCAGGTAGATCGCACCTGCCGACAGGATGATGGCCGGGCCGGAGGGTAGGGAGGCATGATAGGAGATCAGCAGGCCGGCGACCGACGAGACGGCGCCGAAGCCGAAGGCGAGCAGGCACATGGGCTCGACGCGCGCGGTCCAGAAGCGGGCAGCCGCGGCCGGCAGCATCATCAGGCCGACCGAAAGCAAGGTGCCGAGCGCCTGGAAGCCGCCGACAAGATTGAGCACGACCAGACCGAGGAAAATGAAATGCACTGGCGTGCCCAGTCGGCTGACCGAGCGCAGGAACAGCGGGTCGAGGCATTCTGCCACCAGCGCGCGCCAGAAGATCGCAAGCGTCAACAACGTGATGCCTGAGATCAGGGCAATCAGCGTCAATGCATCGTCGTTGAGCGCCAGAACGGTACCGAACAGCACATGCATCAGGTCGACGCTCGAGCCGCGCAGCGACACGATGAGCACGCCGAGCGCCAGCGAAATCAGGTAGAAAGCCGCCATCGAGGCGTCTTCGCGCTGCACGGTGAAGCGCGACACCGCACCAGCGCCGAGTGCCACGATGACGCCGGCGATCAGACCACCGATGGTCATCGGCACGATCTGCAGCCCATAGAGCAGGAAACCTGCGGCGGCACCCGGCAGGATGGCGTGCGCCATGGCGTCGCCGGTCAGGCTCATGCGGCGCAGCATGAGGAACACGCCAACCGGGCAGGCGCCCAGCGCCAGCATCAGCGAGCCTGTCAGGGCGCGCTGCATGAAGCCGAACTCGACAAATGGAGCGATCAGGAAATCATACATGCTCAGGCTGCCCGTGGACCGGATTCGTGGTCGGGATGGTCGTGGACTTCGCCGTGCTCATGATGATGATGGTCGTCATGGCCATGCGAATGAGTATGCGAGTGGCCGTGATCGGGCTCGCACCATGGCGCATCGTCATGCCAGGCTTCATCGAAACGCCGGGCTTTCAGGAGGTTTTCAGGCCTCAGCGCTGCCTGCGTGTCGCCCCAGGCGACCGGACGGCGGGCGAGCAGCATCGTATCGGGAAAGTTGGCGCGGACGAGTTCGAGGTCGTGGGCGACGACCATCACCGTCCGGCTCTCGCCATGCCAGCGCTTGATGAGGGCGATGAGGTCGCCCACCGTCTTGGCATCGACGGCGTTGAACGGTTCGTCGAGCAGGATCAGGTCGGCGTCCTGCACCAGCACCCGGGCAAACAGCGCCCGCTGCAACTGGCCACCGGACAAGGTGTCGATCGGTCGGGCGTCGAAGCCTTCGAGGCCAACTGCCATCAGCGCTTCGGTCACTGCAGCGCGGTCCTCGCGGTTGTAGCGTCCAAGCAGGCCGCGCATGGGCCAGAGGCCAAGCGAAACCAGGTCGACGACGCGGGCCGGGAAACTGCGGTCGAGTTCCGATTGCTGCGGCAGATAGGCGATGCGCTTGCCGGGCGCCAGCGTGCAGCTGCCGGCCATCGGCTTCAGCACGCCGACGATACCCTTCATCAGCGTGGACTTGCCCGAGCCGTTGGCGCCGACCACCGCAGTCAGCGAACCGACCTTGATCGAGCCCGTCAAATGGTGGACCGCCGGATGGCTGTTGTAGCCCAGCGTCAGGTCCTTGAATGTCAGGGCGTCGGTCATCGGCTCGTCCCGGAGCGGTCGTAGAAGTCGCTTCTGGATATGTGATGTTATTACATTAGTCAACGCAGCGCTGCGACAAAGCGGTGCATTTCCTTTCCAAGGTCGCAACCGACCGTGCTGGCCTATGGAATTCGGCCTTTGCGGCCTTGCGCCAAGGGGGGCGCAAAATCTAAGAAGGCGCACCTTTAACGGAAGGAGACCACCATGAGCGTTCGTCGTATCGATGTCGGCCCTCGCATGAGCCAGATCGTCATCCACAACAGCACCGTGTACCTGGCTGGCCAGGTCGGCGCCCCCGGCGAGAGCGTTGCCGCGCAGACCAAGGCGATCCTCGCCGAGATCGACGCGCTGCTGGCCAAGGCCGGCACCGACAAGACCAAGATCCTCCAGGCGATCATCTGGCTCGACGACATGTCGACCTTCGCCGAGATGAACTCGGTTTGGGATGGCTGGGTGCCGCAGGGCAACACGCCTGCTCGTGCCACCGGCGAAGCCAAGTTGGCCGGCCCTGAATACAAGGTCGAGATCATCGTCACGGCCGCTGTCTGACGATCGCTTTCGGTTTCATGCCGAACGAGCGCCGCGCATCCCTTGGATGCGCGGCGTTTCTGTTTTGGGGCTTAGCTGTCTGAAGGGGTGAAGCGGGCGACGACGGCGTGCGCGTTAGCCGGGTAGGTGAAACGCACATGCGTGACGGGGCGCTCAGCGCTCCAGGTGCGGCGTTCGACGACGAGACAGGGAGAGCCGTTGCTAAGGTTGAGCTCGGCGGCGATTTCCGTGTCCGCAGCGGTCGCGCGGATGACATGCTCGGCCGAACTCCAGGGCACGCGGCCGATCAGCCACGGCCCGGGTGCTGCCTCCGCGAATTTTTCCTCCGCGGCCTCCGGCACGGCCGACAGGCTGATCAGCCGGTCCTCCATGCAAAAAGGTCGCGAGCCGGCGAAGTGCAGGCATTGCAGCGCCAGGACCTGGCCCTGCACATCGAGGCCCAGCCGCTCGCGGTCGGTGGTGTTGGCGCGCCGCCGGGTCTGGGCGATCAGTTCATAGCGATAGGGTAGGCCGAGCGCCTCGACCTCGATGCGGATGTCGTGGATTTCGAGCACCGCCGCCTGCGATTGCGGCCGGCGCACGAAGCTGCCGGAGCGCCGGCGCCGCTCGATCAGCCCGGCCTTGGCCAGCTGCGACAGCGCCTTGTTCACTGTCATGCGCGAGCAGCCATACTCTTCGGTCAACTCATGCTCGAAAGGAATGCGATAACCCGGCTCCCATTCGCCAGAGACGATGCGGTCCCTGATGTCGGTGAGGATGCGCTGGTAGAGTGACGGCGAGGCGTCTCCGCCAGCCGCATTCTCAGAGCCCCCGGCATCGCCAGTCGAATCAGTCACCGAAGCTCCTTTGCTTATCCCGCTGTCAGTTCAATCATCACGGCGCGGAACCTGGCCGCAATAGCCTCGCGGCGGAAATGTGCGCCGCCAGTGACCACCTTGCGCCCGCGGACCCACACGCTGTCCGTCTTGCCTGCGCCGGCAAAGATCCAGGCGTCGAGAATTGCGTCGCCACTTTTGCCGGCAAGCGTCGGGTGACTGGCGTCGAGCGAGACCAGATCGGCCGCAGAGCCTTTGGCGATACATGCGGGACCTGCACCCAGTGCCCGGCCGCCACCAGCGAGTGCTGCGTCGAACAGCGCGCGGCCGGTCGACTGGCCGGCTGAGGCCAGCACATTGCGGGCGCGGTGGGCGAGGCGCTGCGAGTATTCAAGCATGCGTAGCTCGCCGCCGACGCCGATCTCGACATTCGAATCCGAGCCGACGCCAAACCTGCCGCCATGTTCGGCAAACAGCGGTGCCGAAAAGACGCCGTCGCCGAGATTGGCCTCGGTGATCGGGCAAAGACCGGCCACCGCACCCGAGCGGGCCATGGCGATCGTTTCCGCCTCGGTCATGTGGGTGGCGTGGATCAGGCACCAGCGCCTGCCGACATCGGCGTTGGCGAGCAGCCATTCCACTGGGCGCGCGCCCGACCAGGCGATGCAGTCCTCCACTTCCTTGACCTGCTCGGCGATGTGGATGTGGATTGGACCTGATGTCATCGCGGTCACGGCGGACAGTTCCTCTGGTGTTGCGGCGCGCAGACTATGCGGGGCAAGGCCGAGTACGGCGCCATTGACGGCTTCAAGTGCTTCGCCGGCCTTCTCAAGAAGCTGGGCGAAGCGATTCGCATCGTTGATGAAACGGCGTTGTCCCGCATTGGCCGGCGCGCCGCCAAAGCTCGAATGGGCGTAGAACACGGGCAGCAGCGTCAGGCCGATGCCGGTCTCCACGGACGCCGCGGCGATACGCTCGGCCATCTCGGCGATGTTGGCGTAGGGACTGCCGTCGCGATCATGGTGCAGGTAGTGGAACTCGCCGACGCGGCTGAAACCCGCCTCCAGCATCTCGACATAGAGTTGCGCTGCCACTGCCTCTACCTGCTCAGGCGTCATCGACAGCGCGAACTTGTACATCACCTCACGCCAGGACCAGAAGCTGTCCGCCGACGGCCCGCGCATTTCGGCCAGGCCGGCCATTCCGCGCTGAAAGGCGTGGCTGTGCAAATTGGGCATGCCGGGAACAAGGATCACGTGACGCTCGTCGCCAGGCTGGGTGGCGGCGTCCGGCTCGATGGACGAGATCATCCCGCCCTCGATCCCGAGCCTCACATTGTCCCGCCAGCCATCCGCCAGCAGCGCCCGCTCGGCATAGATCGTCGCCATCGTTTTTCCTCACCCTGTTTGCGACCCGCACGATACCACTTGCAACGTGTTTCGATATGTATATACATAATCTCAATTGGAGGAAATGAAAAAGATCATGGCTGGAGAGCGATCTACGACAAGGATCTGGCGCAATGCACGGCTCGCGACCCTTGTCGAAGGTGTGCCGGATCTGGGCAAGGTGGAACACGGCGCGATCATGGCTCGCGATGGGCGCATCGTCTTCGCTGGGTCGGAGGCGGACATGCCGGCCGGGTTGAAAGCGGGGGCCGAGATCATTGATTGTGCGGGTCGCTGGATCACGCCGGGCCTGATCGACTGCCACACCCATCTCGTCCATGCTGGCAACCGCGCCAACGAATTCGAGATGCGCCTTGCAGGTGCGACCTATGAAGAAGTGGCACGGGCAGGAGGCGGCATCGTCTCCTCCGTCAAGGCGCTGCGCGGTGCCTCGGAAGCCGATCTGATCGCCCAGACCTTGCCGCGTCTCGATGCTCTGATCGCCGAGGGCGTGACGACGGTCGAGATCAAATCGGGCTATGGCCTCGATATCGACAACGAAGCCAAGGCGCTGCGCGCTGCACGCCAGCTGGCTGACAAACGTCCGGTCACCGTCCGCACCACCTTCCTCGGCGCCCATGCGCTGCCGGCCGAAGCCGGTGGCAACAAGGACGCTTACATCGACCTTGTCACCGGTCCGATGATGGATGCCATAGTCTCTCAGGGGCTCGCCGATGCCGTCGACGGATTTTGCGAAGGCATCGCGTTTTCGCCCGACCAGATGGCCCGCGTCTTCGATGCCGCCAAGGCCAAGGGCCTGCCGGTCAAGCTGCACGCCGACCAGCTGTCCAATCTCGGCGGCGCGGCACTCGCGGCGAGCTATGGCGCGCTGTCGGCCGACCATCTCGAATACACCGATGAGGCGGGTGCGGTCGCCATGGCCAAGTCAGGCACAGTTGCGGTCATCCTGCCCGGCGCTTTCTACTTCATCAGAGAGACGAAAAAGCCGCCGGTGGACCTGTTCCGCGGGCACGGGGTGAAAATGGCGGTCGCCACCGACAACAATCCCGGCACGTCGCCGCTGACGTCGCTGCTTTTGACCATGAACATGGCGGCGACGTTGTTTGCCATGACCGTAGAGGAATGCATCGCCGGCATCACCCGCGAAGCCGCCCGCGCGCTCGGGCTGCTCGCCGAGACCGGCACGCTCGAAACAGGAAAATGGGCCGATCTCGCCATCTGGAACATCGAGAGCCCGGCCGAACTTGTTTATCGCATGGGGTTCAACCCGCTCCATGCCCGTATCTGGAGAGGAAAATGACCACGCTCGTTCTCAAGCCCGGCAACGCCACGCTGGCCGAATGGCGCGCCATCTATCGTGGTGCTGTACCCGAACTCGATCCGTCCTGCCGCCCCAGGATCAGGGCCAGCGCCGAGACGGTGGCAAGGATCGTCGCCAAGGGCGAGCCGGTCTACGGCATCAACACCGGCTTCGGCAAGCTCGCCAGCGTCCGCATTCCGGCCGCCGATCTCGAAACGCTCCAGCGCAACATCGTGCTCAGCCACGCCGCTGGCGTCGGCGAGGCGATGCCGGTCGCGGTCACCCGCCTGATGATGGCTCTCAAACTTGCCAGCCTGGCGCAGGGCGCCTCAGGCGTGCGTGAAGAAACCATCGACCTGTTGCAGGCAATGCTGGCCCGCGACGTCATTCCTGTCGTGCCCGCCCAGGGCTCAGTCGGCGCCTCGGGCGATCTGGCCCCGCTGTCGCACATGACCGCGACCATGATCGGTGTCGGCGATTGCCACACACCGCACGGCATCGTGCCGGCCAAGGTTGCCTTCGTCACCCACGGCTTGGAGCAGATCACGCTCGGCGCCAAGGAGGGCCTGGCCCTTCTCAACGGCACGCAGTTCTCGACCGCCTATGCACTGGCCGGCCTTTTCGAGGCCGAAAACCTCTACCAGTCGGCGCTTGTCACCGGCGCGCTGTCGACCGACGCCGCCAAGGGCTCGGACGCCCCCTTTGATCCGCGCATCCATCTGCTGCGCAAACATCGCGGCCAGATCGAGACCGCCGACACGCTACGCAACCTGATGGTCGGCAGCGCCATTCGCGAGAGCCACCGCGTCGGCGACGAGCGCGTGCAGGATCCCTATTGCCTGCGCTGCCAGCCCCAGGTGATGGGTGCGGCCCTCGACGTGCTGCGCAAGGCGGCCGACACGCTCGCCACCGAAGCTAACGGCGTCACCGACAATCCGCTGATCTTTGCCGAGGACGGTACCGCGCTTTCGGGTGGCAACTTCCATGCCGAGCCGGTCGCCTTCGCCGCCGACATGATTGCACTTGCCGTCTGCGAAATCGGCTCGCTGTCCGAACGCCGCATCGCCATGCTGGTCGATCCGGCACTGTCGGGCATGCCGGCGTTCCTGACACCCAAGCCCGGGCTCAACTCCGGCTTCATGATCCCGCAGGTCACCGCTGCAGCGCTTGTGTCCGAGAACAAGCAGCGGGCCTATCCGGCATCGGTCGATTCCATCCCGACCTCGGCCAACCAGGAAGATCACGTCTCCATGGCCGCCCATGGCGCCCGCCGGCTGTTGCAGATGATCGAGAATGCCAATGGCGTGCTCGGCATCGAGCTTCTGGCGGCAGCGCAGGGCTGCGATTTCCATGCTCCGCTGGCTTCGAGCGACGCGCTCGAAGCCGTGCGCAAGCTGGTGCGGGCGCAGGTACCGTATCTCGATGACGACCGCCATTTCCATCCCGACATGGAGAAGGCCATCGCCATGGTGCGTGGCGGTGCGATTGTCGGGGCGGCCGCAGGCGTCGGCCTGCCGCAGATTTCGGGAGCACAGGCATGACCGACTGGCTGACAGTCAAGCGCGGCGACGCGCCATTGCTGGTGAGCCTGCCGCACACCGGCACCGAGCTTGCTGGGCTGGACGACCGTTTCGTCTCGCCCTGGCTTGCGCGGCGCGATACCGACTGGTGGATCGAGCAGCTTTACGCTTTCGCTGCCGATCTTGGTGCGACCATGGTGCGGACTACGATCTCGCGTTCGGTTATCGACGTCAATCGCGACCCCTCTGGCGTGACGCTCTATCCGGGCCAGAACACCACGGGGCTGTGCCCGACAACGACCTTCGACAATGATCCGCTCTACAAGCCGGGGCAGGAGCCGGACGAAGCTGAGATCGTCGAGCGCCGTGCGCGCTACTACGATCCCTATCACGCCGCGCTCCAGGCCGAAATCAAGCGGTTGCGAGCCATGCATCCGACCGTCGTGATCTATGATTGCCACTCGATCCGTTCGGTTCTGCCGTTCCTGTTCGAAGGTCGGCTGCCGGTGTTCAACCTGGGCACCAACGACGGCAACAGCACCGATCTGGAGCTGCAGGACAAGGTTGCGGCGATCATTGCTGCAAGCGAGAGGCCCTGGGTGGTCAACGGCCGCTTCAAGGGCGGCTGGATCACCCGCCGCTACGGCCGTCCGGCCGATGGCGTCCATGGGCTCCAGATGGAAATCGCCAATCGCGGCTACCTGCTCGAGCCGGAAGGCAAGGGCGAGCTGTCGAACTGGCCGGTGCGCTACGACGCCGATTTTGCAGCGCCGACCCGCGCCATCCTCACAGACATCCTCAAAACCGCGCTCGCCTGGGCGGGCAGCCGACACCGCTAGGGAGGTTTTCGCATGACCCAACATTCCCGCATCGACAATGCCCGCGTCATCCGCGCCGCCACCGGCACGGAATTGTCGGCCAAGAGCTGGCTCACCGAAGCGCCGCTGCGCATGCTGATGAACAACCTCGACCCGATGGTCGCGGAAAAGCCGAGCGAACTCGTCGTCTATGGCGGCATCGGCCGCGCCGCGCGTGATTGGGAGAGCTTCGACCGCATCGTCGCTGCGCTTCGCCAGCTCGAGGCTGACGAGACGCTGCTGATCCAGTCCGGCAAACCGGTCGGCGTGTTCCGCACCCACAAGGATGCGCCGCGCGTCCTGCTCGCCAACTCCAACCTGGTTCCCCACTGGGCCAACTGGGACCACTTCAATGCCCTCGATAAGAAGGGCCTGATGATGTACGGCCAGATGACCGCCGGCTCTTGGATCTATATCGGCAGCCAGGGCATCGTTCAGGGCACATACGAGACCTTCGTCGAGATGGGCCGCCAGCATTTCGGCGGCGATCTTGCCGGCCGCTGGATCCTGACCGCCGGCCTCGGCGGCATGGGCGGCGCCCAGCCGCTGGCAGCCACCATGGCCGGTGCCTCCTGCCTCGCCGTCGAATGCCAGCCGAGCCGCATCGAGATGCGCCTCAAGACCGGCTATGTCGACGTGCAGGCCAAGGACCTCGACGATGCGCTCGCCATCATCGACAAGGCCTGCAAGGAAAAGAAGGCGATTTCGGTAGCTCTGCTCGGCAATGCCGCCGACGTGTTCCCCGAACTCGTCAAGCGTGGCGTCAAGCCCGATGCCGTGACCGACCAGACCTCGGCGCATGACCCCGTCAATGGCTACCTGCCGCAGGGCTGGACGGTTGCCGAATGGGAAGACAAGCGCCAGCGCGATCCCCAGGCGGTGGCGAAAGCTGCGCGCGCGTCGATGGCGATCCACGTCAAGGCGATGCTCGACTTCCACAAGATGGGTATCCCCACCGTCGACTACGGCAACAACATCCGCCAGATGGCGCTGGAAGAGGGCGTGGAGAACGCCTTCGACTTCCCCGGCTTTGTTCCGGCCTATATCCGCCCGCTGTTCTGCCGCGGCATCGGCCCGTTCCGCTGGGCGGCGCTCTCCGGCGATCCCGAGGATATCTACAAGACCGACGCCAAGGTGAAGGAACTCACTCCAGGCAACACGCACCTGCACAACTGGCTCGACATGGCTGCCAAGCGTATCCATTTCCAGGGCCTGCCGGCGCGCATCTGCTGGGTCGGTCTCGGCGATCGCCACCGCCTCGGCCTCGCCTTCAATGAAATGGTGGCCAGGGGCGAACTCAAGGCGCCCGTCGTCATCGGCCGCGATCATCTCGACTCCGGCTCGGTGGCATCGCCGAACCGCGAGACCGAGGCGATGAAGGACGGCTCGGACGCCGTGTCCGACTGGCCGCTGCTGAACGCCCTGCTCAACACCGCATCGGGCGCCACTTGGGTGTCGCTGCACCATGGTGGCGGTGTCGGCATGGGCTTTTCTCAGCATTCGGGCGTGGTCATCTGTGCCGACGGCACCGAAGATGCCGCGCGCCGCCTGGAGCGCGTGTTGTGGAACGATCCGGCGACCGGCGTCATGCGCCATGCGGACGCTGGCTACGACATCGCCGTCGACTGCGCCAAGGATAAGGGCCTCAATCTGCCTGGAATCCTGGGCTAACCTTACTGGGCTCATCATGCGCATCATCCGTCACGCCGACTGCCGCCCCATGCCATGGAAGAACGGTGGCGGCGTGACCACCGAGATCATGGCCTGGCCGCCCGCGGCCGGGCTCGACGCCTTCGACTGGCGCATTTCGATGGCGCAGGTGGCGAGCGGCGGACCGTTTTCCGTCTTTGCCGGCATTGATCGGACTTTGACCGTGCTTGAAGGCACGATGCGGCTCGCTGTCGAAGGCACCGAGAACCGTGTTCTCTCGTCCGAGACCGGGCCTTACGCATTCCCCGGCGACGTCGCCACCGCGGCCGAACTGATCGGGGGCGCGGTGCTCGACTTCAACGTGATGACTAGGCGCGGGCGCTTCAGCCATTCCGTCACCCGCAAGACCTTCGCGGTTCCGGGCAAGCTCGAATTGCCGGCTGGCACCGGCCTCGTTTTCTTGGTTTCTGGCTCGGGCCGCGTCGGGCAGGCAGGCGCGAGCACCCTGGTCGAGGCCCACGATGCTGTCCTTGTTGAAACCGGCCCTGCATCCATCGAGATCGAGCCCTTGCAGCCGGTGACGTTGCTCGTCGTCGAACTCGTCGGCGCCTAGCCCGGGCATTCTCAGAATCGTCGTGACATCGGCGCGGAACTGGCCAACTATCTCCCGTAGGGGAGGGTAGGTCGCCTCCGCGTCCTTGACGCGTGGCGAAGTGGAGAATGTGCCATGGATACCTATAAGGTCGGCTATTTCATCGGCAGCCTTGCCGCCGGCTCGATCAACCGCAAGCTCGCAAAGGCGCTTGTCAGGCTGGCGCCCGCTGGGCTGGAGATGGACGAGATTTCGTTTCGCGATCTGCCGCTCTACAGCTACGACTATGATGCAGACTTCCCGCCGCCCGCACGTGCTTTCAAGAAGGCGCTTGCCGGTGTCGACGCCATCCTGTTCGTGACGCCGGAATACAACCGCTCCATTCCCGGTGGATTGAAGAACGCCATCGACTGGGCGAGCCGTCCCTATGGCACCAATTCCTTCACCCGGAAGCCCTCTGCAGTGATCGGCACATCGCCCGGCTCCATCGGCACGGCGGTTGCCCAGCAGAGCCTGCGCAGCGTGCTTAGTTTCTGCAATTCACCGCAGATGAATGCGCCCGAGGCTTACATCCAGTTCAAGCCCGGCCTGATCACCGACGACGGCGAGGTCACGAACGACGACACGGCCGAATTCCTCAAGAATTTCATGGCGGAATTCCATGCCTTCGTGGTTCGTGTCTACACCGTTTTGCCACGCACGACGTAATGCATCGGTGGGAGGAATCGGGGCCTTAACAGGCCTGCTTGTGCCCTTTTCCGGGCACTGCCTGAAATACGGTCAGAATTCAGCTTAAGAACACGAAAAAGCCTGAATCCTTCCGTTCCGATTTTCGCTCGGCACTGTTATGAGGCGCGTGGCATCGAGGGTGACGGCGACGCCATATTTTCACTTAATCGCAGTGCAAGAGCGATCCTTCGACCAGTTGTGTTGCTATGCAACCAATTCTTGTTTGAAACGGTTTATGCGGCAGGTCCGCGACGCCGGAAGGCGGCGCGGACTTTCTGTAAAACGGAAATGCTGTAAATGAATATTCAGACCGACCCACGCCGGATTACAGACGCAGCGCCGAGCTTTCCGCCGGTAGCGGAACAGCCTATCCGGGCGACAGTGCTTCACGAGGACCGGATGCGGGCCGCGGGCGAAAGCCTGGCCCGGAAGGAACTCAAATCCTATCTCGGTCTCGACCTATTCGATTTCCACGCCCGCATCCGCGAGAGCGCCAAGAACATTCTCAAGGTGTATCGCGACACCAACGCGGCGCAGGGCAGGGGCGAGCCGATCACACCGGCAGCGCAATGGCTGCTCGACAACAACTATCTGGTCGAAGAGACGATCTATCAGGTCAAGCGCGATCTGCCGAAGCGGTTCTATCGCGAATTGCCGACAATGGAGATCGCACCCGGCCAGTCGGTGCCACGCGCACTCGCCATCGCCTGGGTCTATGTCGCTCATTCCGACAGCACCGTTTCGGCCCAGATGTTCAAGGCCATTGTCGAGGGCTACCAGTCGGTCGAGCCACTGCACATCGGCGAACTCTGGGCGCTGCCGTCGCTGCTGCGCTTCGTCTTGATCGAAAATCTCCGTCGCATCGCCGTGCGCGTCAACCGCGCCCGCGACATGCGCGCCATTGCCAACGAGGTCGCCGATCGCCTGCAGGGACTACAGGACGCGGACGATCTGGCGGTGCTGCGCGCCTATGCGGCGCATGCCCGTGACACCACGTTCGCCACGCAGCTGCTCTACCGCCTGCGCGACGGTTCGCAGAACGCCGGCAAGGCCTTGACCTGGCTCGAGAACGAGCTTGAAAAGTCGGGCAGCGACGCCGAAGAAATCATCATCGGCGAACACCAGACGCTGTCGAGCGGCAACGTCACCACCGGCAACATCATCCGTGGCCTGCGCCTGATCAACGACCAGGACTGGACCGTCTGGTTCGAGGACGTCAGCCGTGTCGACGCGCTTCTGCGCGAGCGCACCAACTATGCCGAGCTCGATTTCGCCTCGCGCGACCAGTACCGCACGGCAATCGAGGATCTCGCCCGCCATTCCAGGCTTTCCGAGTATCAGGTCGCCGAGCGAGCGACCGAATTCTCCGATGTCGGCGAGCCCGCGCCCGCCGAGGAGAGCGGCCTGCAGAAGGATTGCTCCGACGTCGGCTTCTTTCTGGTCGGCCCGCGCCGCCCGGAACTGGAACAGGCTATCGGCTATCGCCCGACCTTCGGGCGCATCGTTAACCGCGCCTTCCGCAAGACCAACTGGCTCGGTATCGTCGTTCCGGTCTTTGCGCTGACGGTGCTGCTGCTGTTCCTGGCCGGCAACGCTTTGGCAGCGCTCGGTTTGCCGAGCGTGACGACGCCTGCGATCATTCTCCTGCTGGTCCTGTTTTCGGTGCCGGCGAGCGAAGGCGCGCTGGCCTTCTTCAACACCATCGTGCTCAAGTTCCTCGAGCCGACCCGCCTGATCGGCTACGAGTTCAAGGATGGCGTGCCGGTCGAGGCCCGCACGCTGGTCGTGGTGCCGTCGCTGATCGGCTCGCGCGACGATGTCGACGAGAACATCCGCAATCTCGAAGTGCATCACCTCGCCAACATGTCGGGCGAAATCTACTTCGCGCTCCTCTCCGATTGGCCGGACAGCCAGGCCGAACTGGCGAGCGGCGACCGTGAGATCTATGAATATGCCCGCCGCGAGATCGGCCGCCTCAACCAACGCTACCCCAAGGACGGCTCGCCGCGCTTCTATCTGCTGCACCGCCGCCGCCTCTACAATCCGGCGCAGGGCTGCTGGATGGGCTGGGAGCGCAAGCGCGGCAAGCTGCATGAGCTCAATCTGTTGCTGCGTGGCGACGGCGACACCACCTTCATGCCGACCGATGTGCCGCTGCCGGAAAATGTCGTCCATGTGATGACGCTGGACGCCGACACCCGCATGACCCGCGGTGTCGTCACCAAGCTTGTCGGCAAGTTGTGCCACCCGCTCAACCGCCCCGAATTCGACGCCGAAAAGCGCCTCGTCACGGCTGGTTACGCCATTTTGCAGCCGCGCGTCACGCCGTCGCTGACGACGGGCGACGAAGCTTCGTTCTTCCAGCGCGTCTTCTCAGCCAATCGTGGCCTCGATCCTTACGTCTTCGCCGTGTCTGACCTCTACCAGGACGTCTTCGGCGAGGGCACCTTCACGGGCAAGGGGCTCTACCACGTCGACGCCATGGAGGCCGCCCTCAAGGGCCGCATCGCCGAGAACACCGTGCTTAGCCACGATCTGCTCGAAGGCGCACTCGCCCGTTCGGCTCTGGTGACCGATGTCGAGGTGGTCGAGGACTATCCGACCCGCTATTCGGTCGATGCGTCGCGTCAGCATCGCTGGGCCCGCGGCGACTGGCAGCTGCTCGGCTTCATTCTTGATCCCAAGTCGGGCGTGCCGGCGCTGTCGCGCTGGAAGATGGTCGACAATCTCCGGCGCTCGCTGACCCCGATCTTCTGGGTCATGGCGGCAATTGCCGGCTGGACCGTGCTGCCCTTCACGCAAGCCGCCCAGTGGCAGGCATTGCTCATTCTCAGCCTGTTCATGGCGCCGACTTTCGACATCATCGACGCCATCCTGCCGAAGAACCGCGAGGCCACGGCCCGCGGCCACTTCAGCGCGCTTGGCCGCGACCTTGCCTTCGGCACTGCCATGGTGGCGCTGAAGGTCGTGCTGATGGCCCATCTCGCCTGGATGATGGGCGATGCCATCATCCGCACGCTCTATCGCCTGTTCGTCAGCCGCAAGAACCTGTTGGAATGGCGTACCGCCTCGCAGGCCCACAAATCGGGCGGCAACGATCTCTCCGCTTACTACCGCATGATGTATGGCGCGGTGATCATCGCAGCCGTCGGCTTGGTACTGCCTGTTATGGCAGACTCGACCGGTGCTTTCGTGGCATTCGCCTTTGCCATCTTCTGGGCCGGTTCGCCTGCCTTTGCCTGCCTGATCAGCCGCTCGGCCGAGACCGAGGACCGGCTGCATGTCGCGCCGTGGGACGTGCATACGCTGCGCACGGTCGCCCGTCGCACCTGGCATTATTTTGAAACCTTCGTCACAGCTGAACAGAACCACCTGCCGCCGGACAATTTCCAGGAAAACCCGACCGGTGTGGTTGCCACGCGGACGTCGCCGACCAACATCGGCGTCTATCTGCTGTCGGTGGTGTCTGCCCGCGATTTCGGCTGGATCAGCCTGAACGATGCGGTGTCGCGCATCGATGCGACGATGTCGACCATCGAGAAGATGGAGCGTTATCGCGGCCATCTCTACAACTGGTACGACACGACCAACACGCGGCCGCTCTATCCGCTTTATGTGTCGAGCGTCGACAGCGGCAACCTTGCCGGCCATCTGGTGGCCGTCGCTGCAGCCTGCGCCGAATGGGCGGAAGCGCCTTCGGTCCATCTCCAGGGCGATTTCGAGGGCATTCTCGACATCGTCTCGATCATCGAGGAAAGCGTCGCCGAACTGCCGGACGACCGCAGGCAGCTGAGGCCGTTGCGCCAGCGCCTCGTCGACCGCATCGACGGCATGCGCCGCGCGGTGGAAACCATCAAGGCAGCACCCGAGATGGCGTCGATCCGCACCATCAATCTGGCGGTGCTGTCTGGCGAAATCCGCAAGCTTGCCGGCGCGATTCACACCGAGGCTTCGTCGACCAAGAGCGAGGTGCTTGCCGATTGGTCGAGGACGCTGGAATCGACCTGTGAGGCGCATGTCCACGACGCCCATACCGACGACCAGACGGTTGCGTCGCTGCGCGCCAAGCTGCTCGAGCTACGCGAGCGCGCCCGCAAATACGCGTTCGAGATGAACTTCTCGTTCCTGATGCGCAACGAGCGCAAGCTCCTGTCCATTGGCTACCGGGTTGAGGAACATCAGCTCGACGAAAGCTGCTACGACCTGCTCGCCTCCGAGGCGCGCCTGACCAGCCTGTTCGCCATCGCCAAGGGCGACGTGCCGACCGAGCATTGGTTCCGGCTTGGCCGCCCGATCGTCGAGATCGGCTTCCAGGGCGCGCTGATGTCGTGGTCGGGCTCGATGTTCGAGTATCTGATGCCGCCCCTGGTCATGAAGGAGCCGCAGGGCGGCATCCTCAACCAGACCAACAAGCTCGTCATCCGCCGCCAGATCCAGTACGGCCGTTCGAAGGGCATTCCGTGGGGTATCTCCGAGGCCGCCTACAACGGCCGCGACCGTGAGCTGACCTATCAGTACACCAACTTCGGCGTGCCCGGCCTCGGCCTCAAGCGTGGCCTTGGTCAGAACACGGTTATCGCACCCTACGCAACCGTGCTTGCCGCCCAATTCATGCCTGACGAGGCGACCGCGAACCTGCGCCGTCTGCGCAAGCTCGGCGCGCTCGGCCGCTACGGCTATTACGATGCCGTCGACTACACGCCGCAGCGCGTGCCCGAAGGCACCGACCATGCCGTGGTCTACAACTACATGGCCCACCACCAGGGCATGTCGATCGTCTCGATCGCCAACGTCATCTTCGAAGGCCGCATGCGCGACCGCTTCCACAGCGATCAGGTGATCGAGGCGGCGGAACTGCTTTTGCAGGAGAAGGCGCCGCGCGATATTCCTGTCGCCACCGTGCGTACCGAGGTCGATGAACACACCAAGGACGAGACAGCCGACCATAGCGCCGACACCCGCGTGGTGCTCAACCCGATGCGGGCGCTGCGGGCCACCAACCTGATGTCCAATGGCCGTTATTCGGTGATGGTGACGGCCACCGGCTCCGGCTACAGCCGATGGAACGACATGGCCATCACCCGCTGGCAGCCGGACCCCACCGAGGACCGTTTCGGCAGTTACCTGTTCTTGCGCGACACCGAGACTGGTGACTGGTGGTCGGCAACTGCCGAGCCCAAGCGGGCGACCGGCGAACAGGTGCAGACGGTGTTCTGCGACGACAAGGCCAACTTCATCAAGACCGTGGGCACGCTGCGCAGCGAGGTCGAGTGCATCGTCGTCTCCGAAGGCAATGGCGAGGCACGCCGCCTCGTCATCTGGAATGATGCGGCTGTCGATCGCCACATCGAGGTGACGTCCTTTGCCGAACTGGCGCTGGCGCCGGAGGCCAATGACAACGCCCATCCGGCCTTCTCGAAGATGTTCGTCGAAACGGAGATCACCCACAACGGCAGCGCTATCCTGGCCAATCGCAGGACGCGCGCGGCCAACGAGCCGACGGTGGTAGCGGCGCATTTCATCACCGACCAGTCGGGCCTTGCCCGCGACACGGAGGCTGAAACAGACCGTCGTGCCTTCATCGGCCGCGGCCGCACGATAGTTGATCCCGCTGCCTTCGATCCGGGCGCCAAGCTTTCGGGCAGCGCCGGCTTCACTCTCGACCCGATTGCCGCCCTGCGCCGCCGCGTCCGCGTGCCGGCCAACAAGAAGGTATCGCTGACCTTCTGGACCATCGTCGGCTCGACCCGCGAGGAGGTCGAGGAGACGATGGCCAAGCTCGACCACCCCGAGGGCTTCCCACGCCAGGCGATGCTGTCGTGGACGCGTTCGCAGGTGCAGACGCGTCATCTCGGGCTCAATCTTACCGACGCCGCCAATGTCCAGAAGCTCGCGCGCTACCTGATCTATCCCGATCCGTTCCTGCGTGTTTCGGCGGAGGCCATTGCCACCGGCCTCGGCCGCCAGTCGGCGCTCTGGCCTATGGCGATCTCGGGCGATTTCCCGATCCTGGCGATCAGGATCGGCGATATCGCCGACATCGAAATCGTCGCCCAGGCGCTGCGCTTCCAGGAATACATGCGTGCCCGTGGGCTCGTTGCCGATCTCGTCATCGTCAACGAGCAGGCCTCGTCCTATGTCCAGGACCTGCAGCAGGCCATCGAGCATCTGTGCGAGAACAGCCGCCTGCGCGGCAAGGAGCTCGGACCGCGCCAGCACATCTTTGCCGTGCGTCGCGATCTGATGGACGAAAACTCCTACCGCACGCTGCTGGCTGTTTCGCGCGTCTGTCTGCATACCCGGAATGGCACGATCTTCGACCAGATCGAGCGTGCCGAGGCTGCGGGCCTTCAGGCGCGGGATGCGCTCAATGCCGCACAGACATCCGAACGGCAGGCACCGGCCCTGTTGCAGACTTCGCCGTCTCGCAGTGCCCGCAAGAACAGTGGCGAAGGCCTTGCCTTCTGGAACGGTTTCGGCGGCTTCGATGCCGGTGGCCGCGAATATGTCGTGCACCTGAACGGAACGCGTGCAACGCCGCAGCCCTGGATCAACGTCGTCGCCAATTCCGGCTTTGGCTTCCACAGTTCGGCCGAAGGCGCCACCTTCACCTGGAGCCGCAACAGCCGCGACTACCAGCTGACGCCGTGGACCAACGATCCGGTCACCAACCGTCCGGGGGAGGCGATCTACATCTTTGATCGTGCCACGGGCCGTGTCCACTCGCCGATCGCATCCGTCGTCCGTGAGGCCGGCGCCACCTACGAGGCGCGCCACGGCCAGGGCTTCTCGACCTTCAAGTCGAAGCGCGGCACGTTGGCGACCGAGCTGACGCATCTGGTCGATCCGGCCGATCCGGTCAGGATTTCCAGGCTCCGCATCGAGAATTCCGGTGCGGTTCCTGTCAAGCTCAGGGTCTATGGCTATGTCGAGTGGGTGCTCGGCAACAGCAGGGCGAAGACCGCGCCGAACATCGTTTCGTCCATTGATGCTGCAACCGGGGCTCTTCTTGCCCGCAACACCTATGGGCTCGACTTCGGCGAGCGCGTCGCTTTCATGGCCACCGACGGCAAGACCAGTTCCGTCACATCGGACCGCCATGAGTTCATCGGCGCGACCGGCTCCATCGAGGCGCCGCGTGCTGTGATGCTCGGCGCGGAGCTTACCGGCCGTGTCGAGGCTGGCCTCGATCCTTGCGCTGCCATGGCCCGCGATATCGAAGTGCCGGCCGGCGGCTCGGTGTCGCTGCTCTGGCTGCTTGGCGATGCCGGGTCGGACGAGGAGGCAAGCAAGCTCGTTGCCCACCACCTGAAGGTCGGCTTCGACCAGCGGCTGGCCGACAATGAGCGCGACTGGCGCGACTTCCTTGGCACCATCGAGGTCGACACGCCCGACAAGGCGCTCGACGCCATGGTCAACAACTGGCTGCCTTACCAGAGCCTGGCCTGCCGCATCCGCGCACGTTCGGCCTTCTATCAGGCGAGCGGTGCCTTCGGTTTCCGCGACCAGTTGCAGGACACGTTGGCGCTGCTGATGCACGATGCCAGCCTTGCCCGCGAGCAGATCCTGAACGCGGCCGGACGCCAGTTCCCCGAGGGTGACGTTCAGCATTGGTGGCTGCCGCGCACCGGTGCCGGCGTCCGCACCATGATTTCCGACGACGTCGTGTGGCTCGCTTATGCTGCAGCCCGCTACGTCGCGGTTACAGGCGATGCCACGTTGCTCGCAGAGCAATTGCCCTTCATCGAGGGACAGGCGCTCAATCCCGACGAGCACGACGCCTTCTTCACGCCGGAGGCGTCGAAGAAGAAGGCTTCGCTCTACGAGCATTGCGCCCGCGCGCTCGACCTCGCCGTCAAGCGGACCGCCAAGAACGGCCTGCCGCTGATCCTTGGCGGCGACTGGAACGACGGCATGAACCGTGTCGGCGAAGGCGGCAAGGGCGACAGCGTCTGGCTCGGCTGGTTCCTGCTGAGGGCGCTGAACGACTTCGTGCCGCTGGCCAAGGCTGAAGGCGACAGCAAGCGCGCCAACGCCTGGGACAAACATGCCGGTGCCCTGAAGAAGGCGCTGGAGAATGCTGCCTGGGACGGCGAGTGGTATCGCCGCGGCAGCTTCGATGACGGCACGCCACTCGGGTCACGCAGTTCGGAGGAGTGCAAGATCGACTCGATCGCGCAGTCCTGGAGCGTGCTGTCGGGCGACGGCGATCCGGCTCGTTCGCGCACGGCGATGGCTCAGGCGACCGAAATGCTGGTCGACGAAGAGCATGGCCTCATCAAGCTGTTCTCGCCGCCTTTCTCCAGGACCGAGAAGGATCCCGGTTACATCAAGGCCTATCCGCCCGGCGTACGTGAGAATGGCGGCCAGTACACCCATGCCGCGACATGGTTTGTCATCGCACTTGCCGACATGGGGCTCGTCGACGAAGCCTATCGCTGCTTCTCGATGCTGAACCCGGTCAACCATGCGCTGGACGAGAAGTCTGCCGAGACCTATCGGGTCGAGCCCTATGTGGTCGCCGCTGACATCTATGCCGAGGATGGCAAGGCAGGGCGCGGCGGTTGGACCTGGTACACGGGGTCGGCCGGTTGGCTCTATCGGGCGGCGGTTGAAAGTATTCTCGGCATTTCGCGCCGGGGTAACCGGATTGTCGTTTCACCCGCCATCCCGAAACATTGGGAAGGCTATGCCGCGACACTTCGGATGGATGGTGCAGTCTATAGGTTGCGGGTAGTGAGGGACAAAGCCGCAAAGTCTGCGAAAGTTGAGATCGACGGCGTCAAGAGCAAGGATGCTTCCTTTGTCTTGCGCGATAGCGGTGAGGTTGAAGTCGTGGTCCGTATTCCGGCATAGCCGGAGCGGGCTGCGACAAAAACCGCGCAGCTTTGTCATCATTTCGCCGCAACGATGGCTTTTTTCGTTAGTTCTCAATTCTTTATCGCATCACACCAGATTACCGGTCGTTGAAATGTTTTGTTCGAAATTTTTGAACTCAACGGCTATGAGCGCATTGTCTTGCGGACAAGCGGTCGCTATCTATCGGCCAATTGTGCAGTGCACAATAAAGGGACGGACGGGACTCAAGGGGTACCAAAGTGTCGTTGCTTGAGGTTTATTGGAGAGCCCTCCGCTACCTTGCCGCCGATGGCAAGAAGGTAGGCTTGATCTGCGCCGCCAACGTTGTGTTGGCGGTCGTTACTATCGCTGAGCCAATTCTGTTCGGGCGTATCATCGACGCCATTGCTGGAAAGACTGAGGTCATTCCGACGATGGCGCTGTGGGCGAGCTTTGGCGCGTTCAACATCGTCGCCTTCGTGCTCGTGGCCCGCGGCGCCGACCGCCTAGCCCACAAGCGTCGCGGCGAGGTGCTCTGCCAGTCCTTCGAGCGCGTCGTCACCATGCCGCTCGCCTGGCACCAGCAACGCGGCACCTCGCATTCGCTGCACACGCTGCTGCGCGCGGTCGACTCGCTGTTCACGCTCTGGCTCGAATTCATGCGCACGCACCTGGCGACCGCCGTGGCGCTGACGCTGCTCGTGCCGACGGCCTTCTCGCTGGATGTTCGCATGACGCTGGTGCTGATTGCGCTGGGCGTGCTCTACATCGTCATCGGCCGCATAGTCATGCGCAAGACCAAGGAGGGCCAGGCGACCGTCGAGCGCCACCATCACAAGGTCTTCTCCCACGTCTCGGATTCGGTCAGCAACGTCGCCGTGCTGCAGAGCTACAACCGCGTTGGCCAGGAAACCGAGGCGTTGCGTGGCTACGTGCACAACCTGATCACGGCCCAGAACCCTGTTCTCGACTGGTGGGCGCTGGCATCCGCCATGCACAGGCTCGCCTCGACGATCTCGATGATGGTCGTGCTGCTCATCGGCGCCTATCTGGTGACCCATGGCCAGCTGCGCATCGGCGATATCGTTGCCTTCACCGGCTTCGCCTCGCTGCTCATCAGCCGCCTCGACCAGGTGTCGAACTTCGTCAATCAGATCTTCGACGCACGCTCGAAGCTGGAGGAGTTCTATCGCCTCGAAGATTCCGCTGCCGATCATCGCGAACCCGATGGCCTGCGCGAACTGGAAAACGTCACCGGCCATGTCCGCTTCGAGAACGTCAACTTCGAGTTCCCGAATTCGGGGCAGGGCGTACGCGATGTCTCCTTCGAGGTCCGCGCCGGCCAGACGGTCGCCATCGTCGGCCCGACGGGCGCGGGCAAGACCACGCTCATCAACCTGCTGCAGCGTGTCTACACGCCCGAGCAGGGTCGCATCCTGATCGATGGCATCGATACCCGCACCGTGACCCGCAAATCGCTGCGCCATTCGATCGCCACCGTCTTCCAGGACGCCGGTCTGCTTAACCGCTCGATTGAGGACAACATCCGCGTCGGCCGCTCGAGCGCCACCAACGAGGAAGTCCATGCCGCGGCCAACGCCGCAGCGGCCCAGGACTTCATCCTGTCCAAGAGCGAAGGTTACGACACCAAGGTCGGCGAGCGCGGTGGCGCGCTGTCGGGCGGCGAACGCCAGCGTATCGCTATCGCCCGCGCCATCCTCAAAAGCGCGCCGATCCTGGTGCTCGACGAGGCGACCAGCGCGCTCGACGTCGAGACCGAAAATCGGGTCAAGGACGCCATCGACATGCTGCGTGATGGCCGGACCACCTTCATCATCGCCCACCGCCTCAGCACCGTTCGCGACGCCGACCTGGTCGTGTTCATGGACCATGGCGAAGTCGTCGAGATGGGTGGCTTTGCCGAACTCTCGGCTCGCAACGGCCGCTTTGCCTCGCTGCTGCGGGCCGGCGGGTTGCTGAACGACGAGGAAGTCCGTCGCGTGACGCATGTCGAGGCTGCGGCCTGACGGTTCGCTAGGCTCATTGAAATGCAATAGGGCGCCTCGATGATATCGCAGGCGCCCTATTTCTATTGGGACCGCGACTTCTGAACAGATTGCGGAGCGCCCTTGTGGCGGTTATTTAGCGTCCATGACCCAGACGACCTCGCAGACTTGGCGTTTCAGCGATCTTGCCAACCCGACGCGCTTCATCGGCCTCGTCGACCGCGTCGTGCCCTGGCTCGCCGCGGCTTCCGCTGTCGTCCTGGCGGTCGGCCTCTATCTCGCCTTCACTGCGCCTGCCGACTACCAGCAGGGCATCACCGTCCGCATCATGTACATCCACGTGCCCTTCGCCTGGCTCGCGATGATGTGCTATTCGGTCATGGCGATTTCGGCGCTGGGTACGCTGGTCTGGCGCCATCCGCTCGCCGACGTGGCGTTGAAGTCAGCCGCCCCGGTAGGTGCAGTGTTCACGGCTTTGGCTTTGCTCACCGGTTCGATCTGGGGCAAACCCATGTGGGGAACATGGTGGGTGTGGGATGCGCGCCTGACATCGGTCTTCGTGCTGTTTCTGATGTATCTCGGCATCATCGCGCTGACCCGCGCGCTCGACGATCCCGCGCGTTCGGCGCGCGCCGCTGCGGTCATCACTTTGGTCGGCTTCATCAACATCCCGATCATCAAGTTTTCGGTCGAATGGTGGAATACGCTGCATCAGCCGGCGTCGGTATTCCGCATGGGCGGTTCGACCATCGACCCGAGCATGCTCTGGCCCCTGATGACCATGGCGCTTGGCTTTACCCTTCTGTTCTTCACTCTGCATCTAATGGCGATGCGCACCGAAATTTGGCGCCGCCGCGTCATGGCGATGCGGCAGATCGCTGCCCGGAGGGCGGAGCGCCAGCAGGGCTGATGCCCTGACAACGGAAGGAAGCTGCCATGTGGCCCGATCGTCGAATTCTTGATCTCCTGGGCCTCGACCTTCCAATCCTGCAAGCTCCGATGGCCGGGCCTGTCAATTCCGAAATGGTAATTGCGGTGTCCGAGGCCGGTGGCCTCGGCGGCCTGCCTTGTGCGCTGATAACGCCCGAGAGGGCGCGAACCGAACTCGGCATCATCGGGCAGCGAACCTCGCGCCCGATCAACGTCAATTTCTTCTGCCACCAGCAGCCCAAGGACGATCTAGCGCGCGAGGCGGGCTGGAAGAAGCTGCTCGAACCCTATTATGTCGAACTCGGCCTCGATCCGAATGCGCCGGCGCCGCGCTCGGCACGTGCGCCGTTCGACGACGAGTTCTGCGCCATCGTCGAGGAATTCCGACCAGAGGTGGTGAGCTTCCATTTCGGCCTGCCGGACGAAGCTCTGTTGGACAGAGTCAAGGCGACGGGAGCCAAAGTGCTGTCGTCGGCGACCACCACCGATGAGGCCGTCTGGCTGGAGGCGAGGGGCTGCGACGCCATCATCGCCCAGGGCGCGGAGGCAGGCGGCCATCGCGGCATCTTCCTGGCCGACGACGTCGCCAACCAGCCCGGTACCTTCGCGCTGGTGCCGCAGGTGGTCGACGCTGTACGCGTTCCCGTCATCGCCGCAGGCGGCATTGCAGATGCACGCGGCATTGTCGCAGCCTTTGCCCTTGGGGCGTCTGCGGTGCAGGTCGGCACCGCCTATCTGTTCTGTCCCGAGGCCAAGATGCCCGCGCCGCACAAGGCAGCGCTGAAGTCGGCGAAGGACGACCACACCGCGCTGACCAATGTCTTCACCGGTAGGCCGGCACGCGGCATCGTCAATCGCATCATGCGCGAGGTTGGGCCGCTTTCGAAGGACGCACCGGCATTTCCGCTCGCCGGCGGAGCGCTTGCGCCGCTCAGGGCAGCGTCTGAACCGAAGGGTTCCGGCGATTTCATGTCGCTGTGGTCGGGGCAGGCGGCACGGCTCGGTCGCGAAATGCCGGCAGGTGAGTTGACGCGCCGGCTCGCCGACGAGGCGCTGGCCATGTTGGCCCGCTTCGGCAGGTGATCGTCAGACCGTCGTCAGCGTCCGCCGCACCGCGTCGCGCCAACCCTTCAGCTTCGTTCCGCGAATTTTGGCGTCCATCGCCGGCTTGAATTGGCGGTCCAGCGCCCAGGCCTTGGCGAATTGCGCGGCCTTTGGCCAGACGCCGGCGCGCGAGCCGGCTAGCCAGGCAGCTCCCAATGCTGTGGTTTCGAGCACCGTCGGCCGGTCGACCGGGGCGTCCAGAATGTCGGCGAGGTGCTGCATGGTCCAGTCAGATGCGACCATGCCGCCATCGACGCGCAGCACCGTCTTGCCGTTGCTGGTCTTCCAGTCCTTCTTCATGGCGTCGAGCAGATCGCGCGTCTGGTAGGCGACGGATTCGAGTGCGGCGCGCGCGAACTCGGCTGGTCCGCTGTTGCGGGTCAGCCCGAAGATGGCGCCGCGCGCCTCGGCGTCCCAATGCGGCGCGCCAAGTCCGACGAAGGCCGGCACGAGATAGACCTGCTGGGTATCGTCGGCACTGGCCGCCAGTTCGCCGCTGTGCTCGGCCTTGCCGATCACCTTGATGCCGTCGCGCAGCCATTGCACGGCAGCGCCTGCAATGAAGATCGAGCCTTCCAGCGCATAGGTCGTCTTGCCGTCGAGCCGGTAGGCGATGGTGGTCAAAAGCCGGTTCTTCGAACGCACGATGTCGCTGCCGGTGTTGAGGATGGCAAAGCAGCCCGTGCCATAGGTCGACTTCATCATCCCCGGTTCGAAGCAGGCCTGGCCGATTGTGGCTGCCTGCTGGTCGCCGGCAACGCCGAGGATCGGGATTTCGGCGCCGAACAGCGTCTTCTCGGTCACGCCATAGTCGTCGGCGCAGTCCTTCACCTCGGGCAGCAGAGAGGCGGGGATCCTAAGGATATCGAGCAGCTCGGCATCCCATTGGTTCTTCTCGATGTTGTAGACGAGCGTGCGCGAGGCATTAGTCGCGTCGGTCGCATGCACCTTGCCGCCGGTCAGGCGCCAGATCAGGAAGCAATCGATGGTGCCGGCGAGCAATTCGCCGCGCTCGGCTCGCTTGCGCGCGCCCTTCACATGGTCGAGCAGCCAGGCGATCTTGGTGCCGGAAAAATAGGGATCGAGCAGAAGCCCTGTCTTGCGGGTGAACCTGGGCTCAAAGCCCTGCTTCTTGAGCCTGGCGCAAAGGGGGGCTGTTCGCCGGTCCTGCCAGACGATGGCTTTGTGGATCGGCTTGCCTGTCGCCTTGTCCCAGATAACCACGGTTTCGCGCTGGTTGGTGATGCCGATGGCCGCGATTTCGGCAGCAGTCCTGTCGGCTTTCTTGAGCGCGGTCCTGCAGGTGGCGACGACGCTGCCCCAGATCTCCTCTGGATCGTGCTCGACCCAGCCGGACGCCGGAAAATACTGGGTGAACTCCTTCTGGCCGACACCCACAGGCTTCATGGTCGCGTCGAACACGATTGCCCGGCTCGACGTGGTTCCCTGGTCGATCGCCAAAACGAAACCGCTCATGTCCCCTCCTGCCATCAGACGCCCGGCAACGCCTCCGTCCCGTTACCTGGCCCGGACGCCCTGCGCCCCCGCTTTCAATAGCTGTGGTTGAGCAGTGTCGGCAAGTTGCCGGCTTCATCAGGCTGCCTCAGGCAGCGACGCTGCCGGCCTTCGAGCCGATTCCCCGCAGGAAGTCCTCGAGTTCGGCCGCTTGCTCCTTACCGAGCTTAAGGCCGCGCTTGGTACGGCGCCAGAGAATGTCTTCGGCGGTGAGGGCCCATTCGTGCTTGACCAGATAGCGGACCTCGGCCTCGTAGAGTTCGGCGCCGAAGTCGCGCCCGAGGTCTGCTTCCGAGGTGGCGCTTCCGAGCAGGACCGTCGCCCGCGTGCCGTAGAGCCGGGTCAAGCGGCGCGCGACACGCAGTTCGAGGAATGGATAGGCGGACCTCAGCTTCGTCACCTGGGCGTCGAAGGCAGTGGCCTCGAAGTCGCCGCCGGGCAGCGGCGCAACCGCAGTCCAGGCTTTGCCCTTCTTGCCGATGCGCTTTTCGATGATCTCGAGCATCGACTCCGCCAGACGGCGGTAGGTGGTGATCTTGCCGCCGAAGATGTTGACGATCGGAGCCTGTCCGTCGTCGCCTTCGGCCTTGAGCACGTAGTCGCGGGTCGCTTCCTGGGCCTTGCTGGCGCCGTCGTCATAGAGCGGACGCACGCCGGAATAGGTCCAGACGATGTGCTCTGGCTTCACCGGTTCGGCGAAATATTCGCTTGCCGCGTTGCAGAGATAGTCGATCTCGGCCTGGGTGATCCTGGCCGTATGCGGATCGCCCAGATAGTCGCGATCAGTCGTGCCGATCAGCGTGAACTCTTCCTCGTAAGGGATGGCGAAAATGATCCGCCCGTCCTTGTTCTGAAAGAAATAGGCGCGGGGATCGTCGAACTTCTTGCGCAAGATGATGTGGCTGCCCTGGACCAGCCGCACATTGTGGACGTTCTGCTTTCCCAGCGTGTCGGCGATCACATGATCGATCCAGGGACCGGCCGCATTGACAAGCAGCCGTGCCTCAATTTCCTCGACGCTGCCCGTGCGCCTGTCCTCGACGCTCACGACCCAGTGGCCGTTCTCGCGGCGCGCGCCCGTCACCTTCGCGCGAGTGCGGATCACGGCACCCTTGTCCGCCGCGTCGCGGGCGTTGAGCACCACCAGTCGCGCATCGTTGACCCAGCCGTCGGAATATTCGAAGGCGCGCCTGAACATCGGCTTCAGCGGCTTGCCGGCGGCATCCGCGCGCATGTCGAGCGTGCGCGTTGCCGGCAGCAGCTTGCGTCCGCCGATATGGTCGTAGAGGAAAAGCCCGAGACGGATCAGCCAGGCAGGCCGCAGCCCCTTGGCGTAGGGCAACACGAAGCGCATCGGCCAGATAATGTGGGGGGCGTTCTTCCACAGCACCTCGCGTTCCATCAGCGCTTCGCGCACGAGACGGAACTCGTAGTGCTCCAGGTAGCGCAGGCCGCCATGGATCAGCTTGGTCGAGCAGGACGACGTGCCGGAGGCCAGGTCGTCCATTTCGGCGAGGTAGACCGAGTAGCCGCGGCCGACGGCGTCGCGAGCGATGCCACAGCCATTGATACCGCCGCCAATGACAAAAATGTCGTGCATTCCGGGCATGCTCATGTCTTCGCCTTGCTTCGCAGTGCAGCAATTCCGGCCGGTGCGAAACTTTGATTGGATTATTTCGAACCTATAACGAATGTCAAACGAAATATTCCGACGTTCGCGGCGAATTCAGTGCGAAGAGGGGCATGAGGCGATAGGTATGCCGGTCGGCATGTCGATGGCCTTCGATCTCCCTGGAATGCAGGATTACTCCATGCTTTTTCGCAAAATCAAACGGCTGGGGCCTAATGTAGGTATACGTGTTGTGGCTTTCGTTTTTTGCGCGGATGGGTGAAAACGAAAATCTTCGGCCGTGCAAAAGACTGGGCCGGCGCGCATTGTGCGTTGCGCCGGCCCGATCTGACTTGCTGCGCCTGCTCAGGCGGGGTTCTCGAGGTTGAACTGACCGATGTGCTCGTCATAGCCGAACAGCTCGGCATAGCGGCCCCAGGAGATGATCGCCCGCAGCGTATCTTCCGCCTGCTCTTCGGACATGTGGTCCTCGAGTTCCTCCGAGAAGCGCGTGAAAGGCGCGCGATGGCTCGGGCGTTCGTCCAGAACCCGTCGGATCATTGCCGCCAGCGGCACATAGGCGACCAGGTGCTCGGCAAACAGGCGCTTGCGGCCATCCACGTCCGAATCGACGAAATGCTGGCCGACCTCGGTCAGCTGCATGTCGCCTTCGGCCATCTCGGCAAAACGCATGAGCTGCAGCGTCTCGGCGATCGGGAACAGCTCATCCACCTCCATCTGCAGCGTGGCTGCCAGGTCTGGAAGGTCGGCCTTGCCCTTGTAGGGCGGGGCATCGAGCGCTTCCATCAGGCCGGACAGCAGGTTGGTCGAGATACGTGGCAGCGCCATGCCGATGCCGGTCCCGGCAAAGCCGTCGCCCGCGCGCTTTTCAGCCTTCTCCGCCGGTGTGCGCTGGGTCATCCGCGCATAGATGTCGTCGACCAACTGCCGGAAGGTGGGGTCTGCACGGTCACGCGGATGCGGCAGGTCGATCTTGATTTCGGCCGCCACGCGCCCGGGATTGGACGAGAAGATCAGGATACGGTCGCACATCAGCACCGCCTCCTCGATGTTGTGCGTCACCATCAGGATCGACTTGATCGGCAGCCGGCCTTCGATCCAGAGATCGATCAGGTCGGTACGCAGCGTCTCTGCCGTCAGCACGTCGAGCGCCGAGAAGGGCTCATCCATCAGCATCAGACGCGGATGTACGACGAGCGCCCGGGCAAAGCCGACACGCTGGCGCATGCCACCCGAAAGCTCCTTCGGATAGGCGCTTTCAAAACCGTCGAGGCCGATCAGGTCGATCGCCTCGATGGCGCGGCGACGCCGCTCGGCCGCCGGCACGCCCAGCGCCTCGAGCCCGATCTCGACGTTTTCGAGCACGGTCAGCCACGGGAACAAGGCAAAGCTCTGGAAGACCATGGAGATGCCTTCGCAGGGGCCCGACACCGGTGTGCCGCGCCAGCGCACGTCGCCGCTGGTCGGCATGACAAGCCCGGAAAGCACGCGCAGCAGCGTCGACTTACCTGAGCCCGAGCGGCCGAGCAGGCCGACTATCTCGCCTTCGTGGATGCTGAGCGAGACGTCGTCGAGCACGACGAGATCGACATTGTCGCCCTTGTGATAGACCTGACGGACGCCGTTGATGTCGACCAGGGGAGCGGTGGAGGTGTTAGCGCGGATGTTGTTGAGTTCAAGGGTGTTCATGGGAAATTCCTTTCCTCAATCGAGACGCAGGCGACGGGCGGCAAAGGTGTAGAGCGGTCGCCACAGAAGCCTGTTGAACATGATGACGAAGATGGACATCACGGCGATGCCGAGCACGATGCGCGGATAGTCGCCTGCCTCCGTGGCGCCGGCGATGTAGGCGCCGAGGCCATGTGCCCTGAGCGTGGTGCTGCCCCAGCTCGCCACCTCGGCAACGATAGAGGCGTTCCAGGAGCCGCCGCTCGCGGTGATCGCGCCGGTCACATAATAGGGGAATATCCCCGGCAGGATGACCTTGCGCCACCAGTACCAGCCGCGGATGCGGAAGGTCGCCGCCGCTTCCTTGAGGTCGTTGGGAAACGCGCTTGCGCCAGCGATGACGTTGAACAGGATGTACCACTGCGTTCCGAGCACCATCAGCGGCGACAGCCACACATCGGGGTTGAGCCCGAGCCGCACGATGGCAACGACCGCGAACGGGAACACGATGTTGGCCGGGAAGGCCGCCAGGAACTGGGCCAGCGGCTGCACCCGCTCGGCGATGCGCGGCCTAAGCCCGATCCACACGCCGATGGGAACCCAGATCACGCTGGCGAGCGCCATCAGCACGATAACGCGCAGCATGGTGATCACACCGAGCCCGAACACCTTGGCAACTTCGGCCCAGGCGAGTTCGGTGGCGATGAAGCCTATGATGAGCCAGAGCATGTAGGCCGAGGCGGCGAGCACAAGCGCTATCCAGATGCGGTCGGCCCAGACGCCCGACAGCCATGTATCGACCTTCTTCGGCATCGCTGCCGGGATGGCGAAGCGCTGGCGCGGCAGACTGCCGAGCACGGTGCGGAAAGGCTGCATCATGATCTGGAAGACGCGGGTGCGGCGCACGGCGACAAGCAGCCAGGAGCGCGGAGCCGTGCCGCTGGCTGATTGTTCGACCCTGAACTTGTCGCCCCAGGCAACCAGCGGTCTGAACAGCAGCTGGTCGTAGATCAGAATGACGGCGAGCATCGCGCCAACCGCCCAGGCGACCGCCGCCAGGTTCTGCTGCTGGATAGCCAGCGCCACATAGGAGCCGATGCCGGGCAGCGTGATCGTCGTGTTGCCGACCGAAATCGCCTCGGAGGCAACGACGAAGAACCAGCCGCCTGACATCGACATCATGGTGTTCCAGACCAGCCCGGGCATGGAAAACGGCACTTCGAGCCGCCAGAACCGCTGCCAGGAGGTAAGGCGGAAGCTGCGCGAAGCTTCGTCGAGGTCGCCCGGTACCGTCTTCAGCGACTGGTAGAAGCTGAAGGTCATATTCCAGGCCTGGCTCGTGAATATGGCGAAGATCGCTGCGAGCTCGACCCCCAGCACCTGGCCGGGGAACAGCGCCATGAAGCCGACGACGGTGAAGGACAAGAAGCCCAGCACAGGCACCGACTGGAGGATGTCGAGCAGGGGGATCAACACCATTTCGGCGCGCCGGCTTTTGGCCGCGAGCGCGCCGTAGGCCAAGGTGAAGACGAGCGATGCCACGATCGCCGCCAGCATGCGCATGGTCGTCCGCAGCGCATATTCGGGCAGCATCGCCGGATCGAGCGAGATAGGCGCGTGGTCGAGGCTGGTGAGCGGCGCGAGTGTGTCGCGGCCGCCCTGGATGAGGAGGATGAGGCCGCCAAAGACGAGGCCGAAGGCCAGCGCGTCCCAGAGATTGGGAACATAGCGCTGCCGACGGCCGGCCTCCAGAGCCGGATGATGCATGGTCATAGTCGTACAACCTGAAATCGAATGAGGGCTGGGCTGCGGCCATGCGCAGCCGGCGACTGCCGCATAAGCGGCAGCGTCAACGACCTATTCGATCCCCGAGGTCAACAGACCGGAGGGCGGGTTGTATGATGCGGAAGATGAGTGTCCGCATAGTTCACCTCATGTCCTGTGCCTGCCGGCGGACGGGTGAACCGGACGCAGTCGGTCAGATTCGCGACGCCGTAGCGAGCAGGCTGATGCTAGATCGACTGGAACTGTCCATTAACGGAGCTATCCTGAGTTACCGCCGACATCTGTGGCCGGCACGGTGGTATATCGCGCTGCACCAATTCATCGTCAAGTTGAATCTTGAAGAAATTTCCGTGGCTTCGGGGAGACGGCCGACACGGTCGAATGCGCCGGCGTCAGGTCTTTTCAGCAATTGCTAATAATGCGAAGAATTGGCTCTCCCGATGGCCCTGCACCGGAGGAGAGGGCAAGTTGCGGCGGGTTTGCGAGGTCGACCAGAAATCAAGCCAGAAATCAGGAAAGACAAGGGGTGATGCGATGTATCGGACACCGATTGGACTTGCATTCTTGGCTGCGGCATCCGTGCTGTCGTCGGGCGCTTCGGCAGCCGACGCTGGGGTGGCGCGGGGCGAGTATCTCGTAACCATCAGCGGCTGCAATGATTGCCACACGCCGGGCTACTTCTTCGGAAAACCCGACGACGCCAAGTTTCTCGGTGGATCGGATGTCGGTTTCGAGATCCCGGGCATGGGCGTTTTTGTCGGACGCAACATCACGCCGGACAAGGAAACAGGCATCGGCAGCTGGACGAAAGAGCAGATCGTCGCGGCGATCCAGACGGGCCGTCGTCCGGATGGGCGCGAGCTGGCGCCGATTATGCCCTGGCATGCCTTCGCGCAGCTGACGCCTGAGGATGCCAATGCAATTGCCACCTTCCTGCAGAGCGTGAAGCCGGTCTCAAACAAGGTGCCCGACCCGGTCAAGCCGGGCGAAAAGGCGACAACCTTCATGTTCCGGATATTGCCGCCGGGCGAAACTGCCGCCGAAGCCCCGAAGTAAGGCGAGAGGCCAAAAAAAGATCGCCGGAGGCCGCTGACACAGCCTCCGGCGATCCCGTTTGTCAGTGCCTCAATGCGCGAAGAAGGCGAAGCGGATGACGAACAGTGCCGCCACCAGCCAGGTCGCCAGATGCACGTCCTGCGGCCGGCCGGTCAGCGTCTTCAGGGCGGCATAGCTGATGAAGCCGAAGGCGAGGCCGTTGGCGATCGAGTAGGTGAACGGCATCATCAGCGCTGTCAGCGCTGCCGGCGCCGCTTCGGTGATGTCGGCCCATTCGACCTCGACCAGTTCGCGCATCATCAGGCACGCGACATAGAGCAGGGCAGGCGCCGTCGCATAGACCGGCACCGAGCCGGCAAGCGGCGAGAAGAACAGGGCCGCCAGGAACAGCAGCGAGATCACGATTGCCGTCAGGCCCGTGCGGCCGCCTGCCTGGACGCCCGAGGCGCTTTCGACATATGCGGTGGTGCTCGAGGTGCCGAGCAGCGAGCCGGCGACGATGGCCGTGCTGTCGGCCAAAAGCGCGCGGCCGAGGCGGTTCGGCTTGCCTTGCTCGATCAGGCCGGCGCGCTTGGCGACGCCGATCAGCGTGCCGGTGGCGTCGAACACTTCGACGAGCACGAACACCAGGATGACATGCACAAGGCCCGAATGCAGCGCGCCGACGATGTCGAGCTGCAGGAAGGTCGGCAGGATCGACGGCGGCATGGAGACGATGCCGTTGAACTGGCTGACGCCGAGCGCCATCGAGGCGAGCGTGATGACCAGGATACCGATCAGGATCGCGCCGCGGATCTTGAGCGAGTCGAGCGCAGCGATGATGAAGAAGCCGACGATGGCGAGCAGCGTGCCGGTCTGGCTGAGGTCGCCGAGTGTGACGAAGGTCGCGGGGCTTGCGGCGACGATGCCTGAGTTTTTCAGCGCGATGATGCCGAGGAACATGCCGATGCCGGCGGCAATGGCGCTACGCATCGAATGCGGGATGCCGGCGATCAGCCAGCTGCGCACACCGCTGACTGTCAGCAGCAGGAAGATGACGCCGGAAATGAACACTGCACCCAGTGCCTGCTGCCAGGAAAAGCCCATGGCGCCGACGACGGTGAAGGCGAAGAATGCGTTCAGGCCCATGCCCGGCGCCATGCCGATGGGCCACTTGGCTACGAGGCCCATAATCATGGAGCCGAGGGCCGCCGCCAGACAGGTTGCGACGAAAACGGCATTGCGATCCATGCCTGTCGTCGACAGGATCTCCGGGTTGACGAAGATGATGTAGGACATGGTCAGGAAGGTGGTGATGCCTGCGATCACCTCCGTCCGGACGGATGTTCCCTGTTGCTTCAGGTCGAAATATTTCTCGAGCACGCTTTGCTTCCTCCCACGCGGCGAGGGGCAGCCTGGTCCTGGTGCAGGATGGCTTGAGGAACCGTGCATTCTAGCGCGGACCGCGGGCCTGTACCTGCCGAACTCCTGCTACCCTTCATTACCGACCCGGCACGCCCAACGGCGCCTCCACCCAAGCCGGCTTGCCGCCAACAAATGGCGCAAGGCATGATTGCCCGCGCAAACGTGGCCTAACTTCTGCCCGTTGCTTTCAACGCACAAGTGGCAGTTCCTAGAAGCAGTTTCGCGTTTTTGTTGATGGATCCCGACCGTTTGGACGATGACCTCATGCGAGGCAGGCGCGCCCGGTGGCCGGGTCGAAAAGGTGCAACGCCTCGTCGTCGACCGCAAGTGTCGTTGCGTCACCCTGGCTGACCTTGGCGCGCGGCGCAAGGCAGGCAGTGAGCTTTTGCTGGCCGATGCGGGCCGTGATGACAAGCTCGGTCCGGTCAGTTCGACGACTTCGATTCGCACCGGAAGGGCGTGGCGGCATGACGGCTCCGCCGAAGCCAGCCTGAGTGCTTCCGGCCTTATGCCCAACGCCAGCCGCGTGCCGTTGCGGGCCACCGCCTTGAACCGGTCGGGCAATGGCAGCCTGAGGTCGGAGCCGGCGATGGCCAGTGAGCCGTTGTCGACCTTGATGTCGAGAATGTTCATCGGCGGGGCGCCGACGAAACCTGCCACATACAGTGTCGCCGGGTGGTCGTAGATCTCCTCTGGCGTGCCGAGCTGTTCGATCCGGCCGTCCTTCATCACAGCGATGCGGGTCGCCAGCGTCATCGCTTCGATCTGGTCGTGGGTGACATAGACCACTGTCGTCTTCAGCATCTGGTGCAGGCGCTTGAGCTCGGTGCGCATTTCCAGCCTGAGCTTGGCGTCGAGGTTCGACAGCGGTTCGTCGAACAGGAACACCTGCGGCTTGCGCACCAAGGCGCGGCCGATGGCGACGCGCTGGCGCTGTCCGCCGGAAAGCTGGCTCGGCTTACGTTCGAGCAGGTTCTCTATCTGCAGCAGGCTGGCGGCGTCGCGTACCGCCTTGTCGCGCTCGGCAACCGGCACCTTGCGCATCTCCAGCCCGAAACCGATGTTCCTGGCCACGCTGAGGTTCGGATAGAGCGCGTAGGACTGGAACACCATGGCGATGTCCCGATCCTTCGGATGCACGCCGAGCACCGACCGCCCGCCGATCCTGATGTCGCCGCTCGTCGCCTCCGCCAACCCCGCGATGATGTTGAGCAACGTCGATTTTCCGCAGCCGGACGAACCCAGAAGCACGAGGAATTCGCCGCTTTCCAGCGCGACATCGATGCCTTTCAGCGTTTCGACCGCGCCATAGTTCTTGCGGATGTTCTGGATTTCAAGGGCGCTCATCAAACGGCTTTCTCGAAAGGCGGCAGCGCGCCATAGCTGCGGGGCAGGGTGGAAATCGCACGCGAGGCCACCTGCACGCCGGATGCGAGACAGTCGGCCAAAGGCCTGTTCATGGCGAGGGCGGCGAGGAAGGCGGCATTGAAGACGTCGCCGGCGCCGATCGTATCGACGACCGTCACCTTTGGTGCGGAGGCCGAGACAAGCAAGCCGTCCGGTCCGATGGCAATGGCACCGCCCGGACCGCACTTGACCACGACGATGGCACCGTTGGGCATGCCGGACAGAAGGGCTCGCGCGGCATCGGCTGGGGCGGTTATGCCGGTCAACGTCGTCGCCTCGACCTCGTTGAGCAGCGCGCAGTCGCAACGGGACAGCCAGGCGCGTGTCACGGCGCAGTTCGCCTCCGTCCACCCGTCGGGCGGCCAGCCCGTGTCGAGAACCAGCTTGATGCCGCGACCATGGGTCCAGTCGAACAGTTTGTCGTGGTCGCGTGCCAGAAGTGGCGTCAGGAACGAGCCGCAAAGCAGGGCGTAGCCGCCGGCCAGTTGCTTGCCTTGGAGAACCGTATGGACGTCGACCAGGCTGAAATCGGGCAGATGGCCGCGCGTGGTGAAGAAGGTGCGCTCGCCATCCGGGTGGGTAATGCCGACCGACAGCGTGGTGCGGTCGCCATGCGCCGGCCACAGCGCAGAACGATCCCCGAATGCCTCGCGCAGCCAGTGGCCGAACTGATCGGAGCCGACATTGGCGGCAATCTCGAAATCGACGCCAAGCGCTTGCCAGGCAAGCGCGGTGTTGCCGGCCTGGCCGCCGACCCTGAGTTCGTCATGATCGACGGTGATCTCGGTCCCCGCCTGCGGCCATGGCGCGGTCGGGCCAAGAATGAGGTCTACATTGACGTTGCCGATGACAGCCAGGGGCCGCATTCATTCGCTCCGGGTGATCTTGGTAGAGCGCACCGGCGTGCCGGCATTGTCGACCCGCGCGTCGGCGAAGGCGATCATCAGGCGTTGGGCGGTGGGCAACATTGCAAAGATGGCGGCCATGCCGGTCGCTGCCCCAAAAGTGAGCGTGGTCGCGCCTGCCACTGGAGCTTCGCCGGAGGAATCGAAGATGACGACGGGCGCGCCGGTTTCGACAGCCGAGACTGCCATCGCCGTGACCAGATCTGCGGTCGGATCCTTGCCGCGAAACAGCACCACGCCGATCTTCGGCCCCAGCATTTCCATCGGCCCGTGGCGCAGTTGACCGCCTTCCAGCGAAAAACAGGGGCGACGCGACAGTTCGGTCAGTCCCAGTGCCAGCGCCTCGGCCACGCCCTGCAGGCGCCGTCCCGAGGTGACGACTGTGTCGACCTCTCCCAACGCGTTGAGTGCAGCGCCTATGTCGACGATTTCGGGCGCCTGGAGCGCCACGAGCGCACCGCTCGGGTGTTCGCCGAGAGCTGCGAGAATGGCGAGGTGAAGCGCGAGCGTGACGGTCAGGCTGCGCGTCGCTGCAAAGGCGAGCTCGGTGCCGCCGACACCGACCAGAGAAGGTGCTGCGCGGGCAAGAAAGGAGCCTGCCTCCAGCGTCAGTCCGAAAGTCTCGGCATGGCCGCCGGTCTCGGTGAACCAGCGCACGACCTCAGCACTTTCGCCCGATTGCGAGGTCATGAGCACGGTGCGTCCGCCGATCGTTAGTGGCTCGCCGAGTTGCTCGGAGAGCGGAATGGCGATGGCATCGATGCCGAGCGCCCGATAGAGCGGTTCGACCGCACGGTTGACGGCGTGCGACCCGCCCATGCCGAGCAGCAGCAGCCTGCCTGTTTTGTCGAGTGATGCGGCGATCCTTGCAGCCATCGCCGCGGCTTCGGCGAAGGACGCAAGTGCGTCGCCATGCTGGCGCGCCATTTCCCTGTCTATGGCCACGAGGCCTGCCGGGCGTGGTTTCTGGTTTGCCATGTCGGTCATCCTTTCACGCCACCACTGGTGAGTCCTGATATCAGTGCGCGCTGCATGACGAGGCCGATCAGGACAGGAGGAAGGGCCGCGAGCACGCCGGCGGTTGCGATCAGCCCGTAGTCGGAGACGCGCCCACCGGCGAGGTCGGCGATCGCCACCGTCAGCGTCTTGGCGCGCAAATCCGAGGTGAAGAGCAACGCATAGAAGAATTCATCCCAGGCAAGCAGCAGCGCAAACAGCGCCGACGTGGCGACAACGGGTGCTGCCAGCGGCAGGGTGACGATGCGCAGCGTCTGGAACAGGCTGGCCCCGTCGATCATGGCCGCAGCCTCGATCTCGCGCGGGATGGTGTCGAATCCCGATTTCATCAGCCAGGTGGTGAAGGGAGCGAGGATGGTCAGGTAGACCAGTGCGAGCCCAAAGACGTTGTTGAGCAGGCCAAGCCAGGACAGCCCCATATAGAGCGGCACGGCAAGCGCAACTGGTGGCAGCATGTAGGTTGCGATCACCATCGACAGCGACCAGCCCACCGCCGGCGTGCGCGACACGGCCCAGCCGGCGGGGATGGAGAGCGCAAGTGCTGCGACCGTCGCAATGCCGGCGACGCGGAGGCTGTTGTAGAGCGATGCCACGAAGGCGGCGCCCGCACTGTTCTCTAGCGTCGACAGCAGCATCCGGTAGCGCGAGAAGTCGATCTCCTGCGGCCACCAGCGCAACGGCCTGGCCGAGAGGTCGGCGGCAGGCGAGATGCTCATGACGAACAGCCACAGAACCGGTGCAACGACGATGAGGCCGAGCACAAGCGCTGCAGCGTGGATGAAGAAGGTGAACAGCAGGCTCTTGCGTTCCATCAGGCGGCGCTCCCCGCTGTTTTCCTGACCAGTGCAGCGTAGGCGAGCGCAAGGACCGTGACGAGCAAGGTGACGATGAGCGCCAGCGATGCGCCGGAGCCTGCCCGCTGGAAGGAAAATGCCTCCTGGTAGACGAGGATCGACATGGTGCGCGTCGAGTTCGCTGGGCCGCCGCGCGTCATCACCCAAATGAGGTCGAACACCTTGAAGGCCTCGATGGTACGCAGCACCAGCGCCACCATCAGCGGCCCCGCAAGATAAGGCAGGATCACGAAGCGGAAACGCGAAAACGGACCGGCGCCGTCGACCAGCGAGGCGGCGGTGATGTCGCGCGGCACGGCCTGAAGTGCGGCGAGCGCGATCAAAGCCACCAGCGGGAAGTTTTTCCAGCAGTCGGCGACGATCAGCGCGGCAAGCGCGGTGTTGGGTTCGCCCAGCCAGGAGCGGTATGCGTCGAGCAGGCCGATCTGGGTGAGTGCCGCGTTCAGCGCGCCATATTCGGGATTGTAGATGAGCCGCCACAGCGTCGCGTTGACCACCGTCGGCAGTGCCCAGGGCAGGATCATCAGTGCGCGCAGCACGGTGCGGCCGTAGAATTGCTGGTTGAGCAACAATGCGGCGAGCACGCCGAGCGCCATCTCGGCGGCCACCGAAATCACCGCAAACCATGTCGTGGTGACCAGCGTCCGCCGGAAGTTCGGGCTCGAAAGCATCTTGGCGTAGTTGTCGAGCCCGACGAAACTGCCGCCCGTGCCGACGAGCTTGGCGTCAGTGAAGGAGAGCCTGACTGTGTCGACCAGTGGCCAGCCGATGACCGATATCATGACCACGAGCAGCGGCAGCATCAGCAGCCATGCGCGAGTCGTCATCCAGGAGCCTGTCATGCGGCGACTCTTCTTAGCATCCGGAAGGGCCGGGCGGCCGAAGCCGCCCGGAGTGTTGGGACCAGATCTTACAGGCCGCTGTTTTCAGCAGCGCCCTTGAGCGCGTCTTCAGGCTTTGCCTGGCCGAGCAGCGATTCCTGGATGGCCTGCTGGAGCGCCGTCGACAGCTCCTGATACTTCGGCGTCGTCGGGCGCGGATACATCGCGGCAAGTCCGAGCTTGGCCGCGGCGATCAGCTCTTCCTGGCCCTTGGTGACCGCAGGATCTTCATAGGACGGCGCCCAGATCGGCAGGCTCAGCTTGGCATACTGGTTCTGCGTCGCCTGCGACGTCATGAAGGCGATGTACTTCCAGGCTTCGTCGGGGTGCTTGCTGGCTGAGGTGATGCCGAGGCCCATCGAGCCGTTGACGGCCGAGACTTCGCTCTTGCCGGTGACGCCGGGGGCAGGAACCACGCCGACCTTGCCTGCGACCTTGCTGTCCTTGGGGTCGTTGGCCATGTTGTACATGTAGGTCCAGTTCAGCGCGAAGGCGGCTTCGCCGTTCTGGAACACCTTGCGTACGTCCTCTTCAAGGAACTCCTTGGAGTTCGGATTGGTCAGCCCTGACGTGTAGCTCGTCACCATGTAGTTCAGGGCGTCGAGCCCGCCACCGCTCTGGAAGGCCGGCTTGCCGTCCTTAAGGAACTCGCCGCCATAGGCGCTGACGAGCGTGGTGTAGTCGCAGATCGCGGCTTCCGCCTGCGACCAGCTCCACGAGATCGGCGTGGCCAAAAGACCCTTGTCCTTGATGATCTTGGCCTGCTCGGCCAGCTCGTCCCAGGTCTTGGGCGGTGTCTTGATGCCGGCCTTCTCGAGAATTTCCTTGTTGTAGAACAGGTACTTGGTGTCGAGGATCCAGGGCATGCCATAGGACTTGCCGTCATAATTGACGGTGGTCCAGGCACCTGGCAGCACGCCCTTCTTCATCTCGTCGGTGATGCGCGAAGACACATCGATCAGCACCTTGTTCGAAGCATATTCGGCCGGCCAGATGACGTCGAACAACACCACGTCGTAGCCACCGCCCGAGCCCTGAGCGAGAACGGTCTTGTCGTGCAGGCCCTCATAAGGGACGAATTCGAGATTGACCTTGATGTCGGGATTGGCCTTGGTGAAGGCCTCGGTCATGGCGCGCACATCGGCCTCGCTGTAGGCGGCCTGCGCCATGAACAGCGCGTTGATAGAGGTTTCGGCGAAGGCCTTGGGTGCGAAGGCGGCGCCGATGAGGGCCGCACCGAGCAACGCTTTGCTAAACGATTTCAACATTCCTTCCTCCATTTTCTGACATTGAAAGAGCGCGATGCCGAGGGGCACCGTTTATTGATTTCCGAAGGCAGCTCGGCGAGGCCGGCGTCCCTTTCCAGGCATTTCAAGCTCGACAAATCCCGCGGCTCCAGCCGCTTTTCGTTCCCGGGAGCTCTTGTGGCTCCTTAATAAGTCAACTGACTTGACTTATTACTTCTTCAATTATCTATTGGTGTCAAGAGGGGAATCTGAGGTGAACGATATCAGCCCGATCCGCGCCACCAGCGGTACCAACCAGGAAGGCACGAGCGCCCACAACCGCCGCGTCATGATTGACGCGCTGCGCCTGAACGGAGCGCTGTCACGCGCCGACCTGGCGCGGGCGACGCAACTGACCAAGCAGGCGGTGTCGAACATCATCGAGGAGCTGGAGCGCGACGGTTTCGTCGTCTCGCTCGAAGCCGTGAGAAAGGGCAGGGGCCAGCCGTCCACGCCCTACAGGTTGGTGCCCGAAGGCGCTTTCGCCATCGGCCTGCAGATCGACCGTCACCTGACGCGCGCTGTGGCCGTCGACCTGCTGGGCAGCGTGCTTGCCCGTGCCGAAGCCAACCTGCCGCCCGACGATCCCACCGCTGGCGTCGAAATCATCTTCGGGCTGATCGCGGGCGTGAGGGGCCAGCTTGCGCGCTTATTCGCCCAATCGGAAAAACGGCTTGTCGGACTTGGCGTCGCCATGCCGGGTCCCTTCGGTCTGGCGCAGTTCGACGACAACAAATGGATGATGCCGGCCTGGCAGCAGTTTCCGCTGATCGAGAGGCTGACTGCCGGAACGGGCCTCGAGGTCGGCCTGCAGAACGACGCAGCGGCCTGCGCCACCGCGGAGCGCATGGTCGGGGCCGCCCACGGTCTTGATAACGCCGTCTGCCTCTATGTCGGCTATGGCATCGGCGCCGGCCTGATCCTCAATGGCGAACTCTACCGGGGCGGCAACGGCAATGCCGGCGAGATCGGCATGGCGCTGCTGGCGCCAAGTGGCACGGTGCTTGAACACCGCGCCTCGCTTGCCTCGCTCTACCAGCATCTCGGGCTCGACCCCTCGGATGCCGGCTTGTTCGAACGCGTCGATGCGCTGGCGCAGACCAAGGCACCGATCCTGCTCGACTGGGTCGCGGCTGCGGCAAAGGACCTGCGCTGGAGTGTGCACCTGATCGAGTCGATCTTCGACCCGCAGACCGTGATCCTGACCAGCGGCGCGCCCGAAGCGCTTGCCCGATTGATCGTCGATGCCATGCATCCGCTGCTGTCCTCGATCGCCGAACGGCGCGACCGGACGTTGCCGCGGCTGCAACTGGGCATCACCGATCCCTGGTCGATCGCGCTCGGCGCCGCCGCCGAACCGATCAGCCGCGCCTTCGACCCAAGCTTCTCGGCCATCCTCAAGACCCGTTCGGGCGGCTAGCCAATTTGGCGCACCAGTTCCTCATGTGAAAATAATTTGACAGGAAGGCAAATCTGCGTTTGCATCAGCAATGCCTGATGGTGCGAACGCTCAGGCGGGGAGGGCGGCCGCAGCAAGGCCGATCTCCTGCAAAGCATGATCAGAGCAGCCCGCTCAACCTACCAGTCGATGACGATCCGGAACTCGCAATTCCAGGGACAGGGCTCATAGCGCGACGAAGCTGAACTCCAGCTTCGTCGGAGTGAATGAGAACCGACCTGGAGAAGCTGCATGTCCGTAGACCTGCTCGTCCGTGACGCATATGTGTATGTCGATCGCGGCTGGGAAATTGCCGACGGCTGGATTGCCGTCAAAGACAAGAGAATTCATTCCGTGGGCAAGGCTGGCGAAGAGCCGGTCGCCGCAAGGACCATCTCGGCGCTTGGCCGGCTGGTCACGCCCGGGCTGATCAATGCCCACCACCACATGTACCAGAACCTGACGCGGTCTTACGCGCCGGTGACGAACGGTTCGCTGTTCGAATGGCTAACTGGCCTCTACCCCATGTGGGCCGGACTAACAGGGGAATCGGTCTACGCGTCCACCTATGTCGCGATGACCGAACTGCTGATGGGCGGCTGCACCACCTCGATGGACCACATGTACGTCCATCCCAAGTCCAATCTCATCGACGCCCAGATCCGAGCCAGCACCGACATCGGCTTCCGTTTCTACGCGACGCGTGGATCGATGACGCGCTCGGTCGAGAATGGCGGTCTGCCGCCTGCCTCGGTGGTGCAGCGCGAGGACGACATCCTCGAAGACAGCGTCCGGCTGGTGGAGAGGTATCACGATGCCAGGCCGGGTGCGATGACGCGCGTGGCGCTCGCGCCTTGCTCTTTGTTTTCCGTCACCGAGCGGATCATGTCGGAATCGGCGCGGCTGGCAGACAAATACGATCTCAGGCTGCACACCCACCTCGCCGAGGACCCCGAGGAAGACAAATACTGCGCCGAGGTCTATGGCTGCACACCGACCGAATATTTCGAGCGCGTCGGCTGGGCCAGCAAGCGCTCCTGGGTCGCGCATTTCATTTATCCAAGCGATGCCGAGATCGGCCGCCTTGCACATGCCGGCGTCTGTGCCACGCAGTGCCCGTGTTCGAACATGCTGATCGGCGGTGGCTCGGCCGACGCCATGGGGCTCCGCGCCCGAGGCATGCGCGTCGGTCTAGGCTGCGACGGCTCCGCTTCGACCGACCATGCCTCCATGTGGCTGGAGGCGCGTACGGCGTTGCTGTTGGGTCGCTATCGCAATGGCCCGCATTCGATGTCGGCGCGAGATGCGCTCGACATCGCCACGCGCGGTGGCGCCGCCTGCCTCGGCTGGGAGGATGAGATCGGCCATCTCAGGCCGGGTGCCTGCGCCGACTTTGTCGTCTGGAGTATGTCGGACGTGGCTCTTGCCGGCGCCCACAGCGACCCGGTCGAGGCCTGGCTGCGCTGCGGTCCTGCAACCGCCGGCACGACCGTCGTTGCCGGCAAGGTGCTGGTTGAGAATTGCCGTCCGGTGATGCCCGAACTCGGCGACGTGCTGCGCGAGCATGCTCGCCATGCGCGCCGCATGCAGTGTCTCGAGGCCTGACGGCGCATCGGCTCAATTTCACCTGATGCCGCGGAAGCGGCTCGTACTTCTGGGAGGAGGTAGTATATCAATGACTGATCACGTTCATGCCCGTATGGGCGAGCTTGAAGCGGTCGACGGCGTGGTCGGGGATGTCGAGGAGATCATCCCCGCCAAGCGTCGCTTCGCATTGGGACTTCAGCAGGCGCTTGTGTCGAATGCCTGGCTCGATCCCATCTTCATTGCTTCTGTGGCGGGGTTCTCCGCCACTTTGGCGACCAATCTTGTGACCGCCACCTTCCTTGCGGCGGGCGTGGTCACCGTTGTGCAAAGCACCAGGCTGGTCCGCTTGCCGGTGGTGCAGGGGCCGTCCTCGGCATTTTCGCCATTGGCCATCGGCTACTACAAGGCAGGAACGATCTCTGCGGCAAGCCTTGGCTTGATCATCGGAGCCGCGCTTGTATTCCTTGCCTCGATCTGCGGGCAGTTCGCCAAGCTTCGGCGCCTTCTGTCGCCGGCAGTCTCGGGCACGATCATCACCTTGGTGGGCGTCGCGCTGGCAGGTTTCACCTTCATGGAGTTCTTCGGCGGCATCGGCTCGCCCAGCTTTGGCACCGGATCGAGCCTGTTTCTGGCCTGCGTGACGACGGCGGTGGTGCTGGTCAGCGCTGCCTTCGGAGGCACCTTCCGCATGTTCGGCTTCCTCACGGCGCTCATTGTCGGCGATTTGCTCGCCCTCGGCCTCGGATTGCTCGATTTCTCCAGCGTCGGCCAGGCGCCATGGTTGGCCTTCCCCAAGCTTCTGCCCTATGGCGCGCTGACCTTCGATCCGGCGATCACCATCACCATGTGCATCGTCTTCGTCGTCGCCGTTGTCGAGGCCATGGGAATGTATGAGGCGACGGCGCGGCTGACTGGCGTTGAACTTGACGACCGGCGCGTCAACGCCGGCATTGCCGGCGAAGCAGGTGGTTCGATGTTGGCTGCGCTGATCGGAGGTTTCGGCACAACTGCCTACGCTCAGAATCTCGGCGTCATCAGGCTGACCGGCGTTGCCAGCCGGCATGTGGTCCGCGTCGCTGGCCTCATCTTCATTGTCCTGGCGTTCCTGCCCAAGGTTGCGGCGGTGCTGGTGGCCACACCCGCTGCGGTCGTCGGCGGACTGTTCTTGCCTGCGGCGGCAACCGTGGTCATGACCGGCATCCAGATGGCGAGCCAGGACCGGGGTTCGCCTGTGAAGAACATGGTGGCGCCGCTCGGCCTGATGGCGGGCTTGGGCATTCCGACACTGGCCGGGGCTTTGTCGGGTGGATTGCCGCAGATTCTCGGCGAGATGCTTGCACATTCCATCGTCGTCGGTGCTGTAACTGTCATGGTCGCCGAGATCGTCCTGGTGCGCATTCCCGAGTTCATGCGCTCGCGCTGAGACCGGTCCAGCCGGACCCTCGGACAAAAAGGCCGCCGATTGCTCGGCGGCCGCTTGGGAAGATGGCTGGCCTGGGCCAGCGCTGGGAAGACCTTTATTCCGCCGGTTCCGGAGCCTTCTCCTTGGCGGGTGCAGCATCGGTGCCGAGCTTCGACCCTGAGGTCAGGGAAAACGCCGATGCGAGTTCTGCGCCCGAGAGTTTTTGGCCAGCCTCCGTGCGTGCCTTGAAGATTTCGATGACGCCGCCCTGTACGCAGACCGAGAGGCTGCGCTCGCCGACCGCAACCACTTCACCGGGCTTGCCGACAACGTCGCCGAAGCGGCGTACGGGGTGCTTGCGGGCTTCGAACAGCCTGACCTTGGTGCCGTTCACAAGGGTCCATGCACCAGGAGCCGGGTCGCAGCCGCGGATCAGGTTGTGGATGGCATCGATGTGGCCGTGCCAGTTGATGCGGGCTTCGGCGTCCTTGCACCAGCCTTCATAGGAGGCCTGGCTTTCGTCCTGCACTGTCTCCGTGTGCTTGCCGGCGACCACCAGATCCGCCGCCTCGAGCATCGCGTCCACACCGAGCGGGAACAGCCAGTCGAAATAGACGCTCCCGAGCGTGTCCTCGGGACCAATGTCGACCGTCTTCTGCAGGACGACAGGACCTTCGTCGAGGCCATCGGTCGGGCGGAAGATGGTCAGGCCGGTCTGGGTGTCGCCCTTGATGACAGGCCAGTTGATCGAGCTGGGTCCGCGATATCTGGGCAGCAGCGAGGGGTGGTACTGGATAGTGCCGTGGCGTGGGATGTTGACGAAGTCCTGCGGCGCAAACTGCAACACATAGGCCATGACGGCCAGATCGACGTCGAGCGCCTTGAGCGCGTTCTCCGCCGCTTCGCCCTTGAGGCTCGGCAGCTGGAACACCTTGAGCCCGGCCTTTTCGGCCGCGGCCCTGAGCGGATCGGGCCGCGCGCCCGGCTTTTCCGGCGCACAGAACACGCCGGCGACCTCGTCGCCACGAGCGAGAAACGCTTCGAGCACGCTTTGACCGAATGCCTGCTGTCCGATGATGGCAATACGCATGATTGATGTCCTCCGGATTGGGCAAGGCTTCCCCCGTGCCTCGCGCATGGCTGGCGCGGGGTGCCTTGAGATGTCAGGTTTGGTGAGTGGTCGCGCCGCCAGGCGCGAACCGTCAGCGGCCGGTGTTGATCCAGACCACCTTGGGCTCGGTGAAGTTTTCGATCGCTTCTTCGCCATGCTCGCGGCCGAAGCCGGAGTCCCGCGCTCCGCCCCAGGGCAAGCGGATGTCGGTCGGGCCGTAGGTGTTCACCCACACCGTTCCGGCCTTGAGGCGCCTGGCGAAGCGGTGGGCCCGAGCGATGTCTGATGTCCAGACGCCGGCGGCGAGGCTGTAGACAGTGCCGTTGGCGATGCGCAGCGCGTCCTCGTCGTCCTTGAAGCTGATGACGGTGGCGACGGGGCCGAATATCTCTTCCTGCGAAATGCGCATCTCGTGTTCGACGCCGGCGAACACTGTCGGCTCGACGTAGAAGCCGCGCTCGCCATGGCGGCCGCCGCCTGTGACCAGGTGCGCGCCTTCCTTCGTACCGATGTCGATGTAGTTGAGCACCCGGTTCATCTGCACTTCCGAGACCAGCGGACCCATGGCGGTCGAGGTTTCGCGCGGGTCGCCGATGCGGGTCGATTTCGCCCGGGCTGCGAGCCGCTCGACGACTTCGTCATAGACGGATTCGTGGGCGAGGATGCGCGAGCCGGCCGAGCAGACCTGACCGGTGTTGAAGAAGATGCCCGATGCCGCCGCTTTTACCGCCGCATCGAGGTCGGCATCTGGGAAGATGATGTTGGCCGACTTGCCGCCGAGCTCAAGCGTCACGCGCTTGAGGTTGCCAGCGGCACCCTGCAGGATCTGGCGGCCGACGACGGGCGAGCCGGTGAAGGTGACCTTGTCGATATCGGGATGGTCGACGATCGCCTGGCCGGCAATCTTGCCGAAGCCCGGCACGACATTGAGCGTACCTGCAGGGAAGCCGGCTTCGAGCGCCAGCTCGCCGATCCTGAGCGCGGTCAGCGGGGTGATTTCCGCAGGCTTCAAAACGACGGTACAGCCGCAGGCGAGGGCAGGTGCGATCTTCCACATGCCGATCATCAGCGGGAAGTTCCAGGGAATGATGGCGCCGACCACGCCGAGCGGTTCGCGCACGGTGTAGGTAAGCGCGTCCTGCCGTGCCGGGATCACCTTGCCGTTGATCTTGTCGGCCATGCCCGCATAGTAGACCAGCGTGTCGATCACCGCTGGCAGGTCCTGGCGGCGGATTGCCGAAACCGGCTTGCCGCTGTCTAGGCTCTCAAGGTTGACGAGTTCATCTTCGTTCTGGCGGATAAGTTCCGCCAGCTTGAGCATCAACTGCCCACGTTCACTGGCGCGCAGCCGCCCCCAGTCACCTTCGAACGCCTTGCGGGCCGAGCGCACGGCGGCGTCGACATCATTGGCATCTGCCTCGGCGATCTTGGCGATCACCTCGCCAGTCGACGGATCGAACGTATCGAAAGTGCGGCCGGACATGGCGTCGACGCGCTTGCCGTCGATCAAGAGTTTCTGGGTCCAGTCCGAAAATGCATATACCACCTGACATCCTCCACATATGAAATTGAGTTCATATCTGTCAGCCGGTGATCGCACCCTGGGAACACAGCTGGAGACTGCATCTAGCGTAGGAAAGATATTTTCCCGTGGGAATAAGATATCTGTTGCCTATATCGGCGGGCGAATACATGATCCCGAGTGCAAGTCTGACGGACGCAGAGATATGAATTCATGTTCATATCTCTGGTACGGGACCAGCTGGGAGGGTGATGATGATCCGTATCGAGATCGACCCGGTATGGCGCTTTCGACGCCATCAGGATTCCCAGTCGCTGCAGATCATGCTGGATTTCCTGGCCGAGATCCGCGCCAGCGGCAAGATCACCAAGGCCGCCGATCTTGCCGGCGTCTCATACCGCCACGCCTGGAACCTGATCGAGAAGTGGTCGGCGTTCTTCGATACCCCGCTCGTCGTGCGCAAGCAGGGCAGCGGCACAGTCCTCACGCCCTTCGGCGACAAGCTGGTGTGGGCCGGCCAGAGGCTTGAGGCCCGTCTCGGTCCGCTGCTGCAGAACTTGTCGCAGGAGTTGGAAACGGAAATCAACCAGCTTTTGCCGCACGGCCCGATCATCCTGCGCGTTCATGCCAGCCATGGCTTCGCGGTGCCGAAGCTGAGGGAGTTGCTCGCCCGCGAATCCGATATCGGGATCGATTTTCGTTATGTCAGTAACCAGAACTCGCTCGCATCGCTGGTGCATGACGGTTGCGACCTCGCCGGCATGCATCTGCCGCAGGGCGAGCTACGCAAGCGCAGCATCGCCGCCACCAAGGGCTGGCTCAATCCCGCGGCGCATCGCGTCATCGGTTTCGTCACCCGCGAAATGGGGCTGATGGTGGCGCCGGGCAATCCGCTCGGCATCACCTCGCTGGAGCGGTTGCTCGACCCCTCGGTCCGCTTCGTCAATCGCGATCCGGATTCGGGCACGCGCATGCTCCTTGCCCAGTTGCTGGCCCAGAACCGCATCGATCCCTTGCGTATCAACGGCTATGAGCATGCCGAGTTTACCCACGCGGCCGTCGCGGCCTACGTCGCCTCCGGCATGGCCGACGTCGCCTTCGGCGTCGAGGCGGCCGCGCGCCAGTTCGGCCTCGATTTCGTTCGCTTGTTGACCGAAGACTACTTCTTCGTCTGCCGGAAGGAGATTTTGGAACTCGAGGCGGTCAAGCGCGTGCTGTCCGTGATGCGCAGCCAGGAGTTCCACGCCGCCATCTCGCAACTGCCCGGCTACAGGGTCAACGATGCCGGCTCGATCCGGACTGTCCGGGACGTGTTCCGATCTCTGGACTAGACCGTAGGCATTCTGCTGGCGGCCAACGTCGCGCGATCCCTTCATCGCACGGCTTTCAAAGTCCTGCTTGGCCAATTAGAATGCATTTGCAAATAAAATTGGGCGGTCGAGCAACTGAAATATCGCCGTATTCGCTCTGGCCAATTTCCCGCTGTGAAGCCGGATGCGCCGCCTGGCAGATAATTCTTGATATTTTGAAGAAGGTTGTCGACCGCTGGTCAGGATGCGATCACGGTTTTCAGCTCCGCAAATTTTATTTGCATATGCATGTAAGTGACGCTAGCTTCCTGATCGGGAAGAGCGAGCGCGATGGCCTGGACAACGGATCCGGATAGGCTGGGCGCCATCAAGTGGAGGACTTGAAATGACAGCAGCTGCAGCTACGCTGGGCAATCTTGCGGAATTGCTTTTGAGCGGGCAGGTCGAGGTCGTCGATCTGTCGGGGCCGCTTGGTCCGGACACGCCCCTGCTCAAGCTGCCGCCGGAGTTTGCGGTGGATACGCCCAAGATCGAGATGCACACCATCTCCGAGTATGACGACAAGGGGCCCTTCTGGGCGTGGAATTGGCTGAAGATCGGCGAGCACTCGGGCACGCATTTCGATGCGCCGCACCACTGGATCACCGGCAAGGATTTTTCCGACGGCTACACGGACACCATCCCGGTACGCAACTACATCGCCCCATTGAATGTCATCGACTGCTCGGCGCAGTCGGCTGCCGATAACGATTTCCTGCTCACCGCTGACGGCATTCGCGCCTGGGAGGCCAAGCACGGTGCGATCGGCAAGGGCGAATGGGTGGTGATGCGCACCGACTGGGACAAGCGCAACGGCTCGGAGGCGGAGTTCCTCAATGTCGACGAGAAGGGGCCGCATTCACCCGGCCCGACGGTTGATTGCATCGAATACATCATCGAGCGCGGCGCTATCGGCTGGGGCACGCAGTGCATCGGCACTGATGCGGGTGCAGCGGGCGGGATGCAGCCGCCATTCCCGGCGCACAACCTGATGCACAAGGCCAACAGATATGGGCTGGCGAGCCTGTGCAACCTCGATAAACTGCCGCCCAAGGGAGCGATCCTCATCGCTGCCCCGCTGAAGATCGTGCGCGGTACGGGCAGCCCGGTGCGCGCGCTGGCGCTCGTGCCCCGGAGCTAGGTGAGGCCATCGCGGCTTGATGTCGGCATGCATGTCTCGGCCGCTCGGCGGCCGAGGTCGGTGCTGGATTGATCGAGCCGCCCGTTGGCGATTTCAGGCGGTAGTGCTCTGTATCGGCCTGCGGCGTAGAGGTTCGCCGCAGCAAGCCCGCCGCTGCAAAGGAAGATCCGATGACCGAGCACATCATATCGAGCGAGGATGATGAAGGGGCACGCCTCGGCGAGATCGGCCTCCAGCAGTTTGCGCCCTATCTGATGAACCGCATCATGGGGCGCTACAATGCCTCCTTGCGGGACGACCTGGCAAAGCTCGGGCTGACCACCCCCAAGATGCGGACGCTGGCCGTGCTTTCGGTCGTCGATGGGCTGCTCATCGGCCGTCTCGCGGTCTATGCCATCGTCGAGCAATCGACGCTCAGCCGCGCGCTCGATGCGCTCGAGGCGGACGGCCTGGTGCGACGCATGCCCGATCAGGACGACAGCCGCGCCATTCGCGTGTCGATCACCGAGGCTGGGCGTGCTGCCTTCGAAAGCCTGTGGCCGACCATGCGCGAGAGCTACAACAGGATGTTTGTCGGCATCGACGCGGCCGAGCATGCCGCCTTCGTCGCAACCCTGCAGAAGATACTCAACAACATAAAAAAGAATGATTTCTGAGGAGTGACCCATGGCCGAACGATCGTTTGCGAAGGAGGTCGAGAAGCTCAAGCTGGGTGAGGGCGAGGTCTTTACGGGCGAAGGCATCCTGGCCATCACCAAGGCGCTCTTGCAGTGCGGCGTGGGCTATGTCGGCGGCTACCAAGGTGCCCCGATCAGCCATCTCATGGACGTTCTGGCCGATGCGCAGGACATCCTCGGTGAACTCGGCGTGCACTTCGAAGCAAGCGCATCCGAGGCGACCGCAACCGCGATGCTTGCGGCGTCGGTTCATTATCCGATCCGCGGTGCGGCGACCTTCAAGTCGACCGTCGGCACCAATGTCGCGTCCGACGCGCTGGCAAACCTCGCCTCGGGCGGCGTCACCGGCGGTGCGCTCATCATCGTTGGCGAAGACTATGGCGAAGGCTCTTCCATTATGCAGGAGCGCAGCCACGCATTTGCCATGAAGAGCCAGGTCTGGCTGCTCGATCCGAGGCCGAACCTGCCGTCGATCGTCGCGGCGGTCGAGCATGGCTTCGAGCTGTCGGAGGCCTCGAATACGCCTGTCATGCTGCAGGTGCGCATCCGCTGCTGCCACGTCAACGGTTCCTTCGTGACAAAGAAGAATGTGCGCCCGGCGATGACCGTTGCCGAAGCGCTGGAGAACCCGCGTCGCGACACCCAGCGCATCGTGTTGCCGCCAGCGTCCTTCCTGCACGAGAAGGAGAAGATCACCAAGCGGCTGCCCGCGGCGATCGACTACATCAGGCGTCACCGGCTGAACGAGACCTTCGGTGGCGACGGCAAGGTCGGCCTCATCATGCAGGGCGGCATGTACAACGGCGTCATCCGTGCGCTGCAACGTCTGGGGCTCGCCGATGCCTATGGCGAGACGGATGTTCCGCTGCACGTGCTGAACGTCACCTATCCGCTGATCGACGACGATCTTGTGGCGTTCTGCTCCGACAAGGAGGCCGTGCTCGTCATTGAGGAGGGGCAGCCAGACTACATCGAGCAGGCGCTTGGCGCCATGCTCTACAAGGCCGGTGCCACCGTCAGGCTCGAGGGCAAGGGCATCCTGCCGATGGCCGGCGAATATTCGGGCGACGTGATGCTGACCGGCATTGGCGCCTTCCTGCGCAAGCATGCCGCAGATATGCTCGCTCCCGAGGTGCGGGCGCCCAACATGCCGGCTCCGCCGATATTCGACGACCTGGCCAAGACCGTGCCGATGCGTCCGCCGGGCTTCTGCATCGGCTGTCCGGAGCGTCCGATCTTTGCGGCCACCAAGCTTGCCGAGCAGGAACTCGGCAAGCACCACATCGCCTCCGACATCGGCTGCCATCTTTTCTCGATCATGCCGCCCTTCGATCTCGGCGCCACCACCATGGGCTACGGGCTCGGGCCGGCGTCGGCGTCGGCCTTCAATTCGCCAGATGCCAAGCGCCGCTCGATCTCCTTCGTCGGCGACGGTGGTTTCTGGCACAACGGCCTGACATCGTCGGTTGGCAACGCCGTCTTCAACAAGAACGACGGCGTCATCGTCGTGGTCGACAACTACTATTCGGCCGCGACCGGCGGCCAGGACATCCTGTCGTCACGTGCGAGCAATAGGACGAAGTCGACCAAGCATCCGATCACTGACGCGCTGAAGGGGATGGGCGTCAAATGGGTGCGCCACCTCGAGCGCACCTACGACGTCGGCATGATGCGCGACACCCTGAAAGAGGCGCTGACGACCGAGGAAAAGGGTCCCAAGGTGATTGTCGCCTCGTCCGAATGCATGCTGAATCGCCAGCGGCGCGAGGGACCCGTGCGCAAGCAGGCCATCGCCGATGGCAAGCGCGTGACCAAGACCAAGTTCGGCGTCGATGAGGATGTCTGCACCGGCGATCACGCCTGCATGCGCCTTTCCGGCTGCCCGTCGCTCTCGGTAAAGCAACTCGACGATCCCTTGCGGGACGATCCGGTGGCCACGATCGACGAAAACTGCGTCGGCTGCGGCAATTGCGGCGAGGTCGCGGATGCGGCGGTCCTGTGTCCGTCCTTCTATCAGGCCGACGTCGTATCCAACCCAACTTCCTGGGACCGGTTCTCGTTTGGCCTGCGCCAGCGCCTCATCAGGACGCTGCAGGCATGGCGCGAGCGTGGCCGACTGGTGTTCGAAGGAGTATCGGCATGAGGCTCGGGCTCCCAGAGGGCGTGGATACCACGCGCGCCATCATCAAGCTGGCCGTCCTGGCTGTCGGCGGTCAGGGCGGCGGCGTGCTGACCAACTGGATCACTGATCTGGCCCAGCGTAGCGGCTGGCACGTGCAGTCCACCTCGGTCGCCGGCGTCGCGCAGCGCACCGGCGCCACCATCTATTATGTGGAGATGATGCGGAAGGATCCGGCCCGGCCCGGCGCCAGTCCTGTGCTTGCGCTGAGCCCGGCGCCCGGCGACATCGACATTCTCATCTCCGCCGAACTGGCGGAAGCGGGGCGGGCGGTCCTGCGCGGCTTCGTCACGCAGGACCGGACCACCCTTATCGCCTCAAGCCACCGCATGCTCGCGGTGTCCGAAAAAGTCGTGCCCGGCGACGGCCGCGCCGACAGCGAAACCGTGCTGAAGCGAGCCGATGAAGCGGCGCGCCGCTTTATCCATTTCGACATGGAGACCATGGCGAGGCAGGCCGGCAGCGTGATCTCGGCAAGCCTGTTCGGCGCGCTTGCCGGCTCGGGCGAGTTGCCGTTTCCGCGCGAGGAGTTCGAGGCAACGATCCGCAGCGGCGGGCGCGGCGCCAAGGCAAGTCTTGCCGCCTTCGCGCTCGCATATGATCGGACGCGGGCCGGCCCGCAGCCGGAGGTCGAACTGGTGCCGCAGGCCACGCCGGGGGTGGCGGGACCAGCGGGATTGCGCGACAAATGGTCGGCGCTCGAGCGCCGCATTGAAAGGCTTCCCGAGCCGGTCCGCGACATGGCGGGGCACGGCCTTCGCAAGGTCGTCGATTTCCTCGATACGGCCTATGGAGCGGAGTATCTCGACAGGCTCGATACGGTAGCGGCGCTCGATTCCGCTGAGCATGGCCATGCTCTGACGCACGAGGCGGCGAAATACATAGCCAACGCCATGGTCTATGATGACATCATCCGCGTCGCCGATCTCAAGACGCGATCGTCGCGGGCCGAAAGAGTTCGCCGCGAGGTGCATCTTGGCGACGACCAGACCCTGATGACGACGGAATATTTCCATCCGCGCATGGAGGAGATCTGCGGCATGCTGCCCGCTCGGCTCGGTGCAGCGATTGAAGCCCGTTCTGGTCTCATGAAGAGCCTCAACCGCTTCGTCGACCGCGGCCGCAGGATCAGGACCGACGGCATGCTCGGTTTCGGCACGCTCTGGCTGGTCGGGGGAATGCGGCGCTGGCGGCGCGCTCTGCTCCGCCACAAGGTCGAGACCGCGCATCTGGAAGAGTGGCTGGAATTGGCGATGAAGGAAGCCAGCGCAGACTACGACGTCGGCGTCGAAGTGCTGAAATGCCGGCGCCTGATCAAGGGCTATTCGGACACCCATGTCCGTGGGCTGTCGAAATTCGACCGCGTGCTGGGCTGCCTTTCGATGCTGCGCGGACGCGACGATGCAGCGGTCTGGATCGCAAGGTTGCGCGAGGCAGCATTGAAAGATGCCGAAGGCATTGCGCTCGATGGTGCGATCATGACGGTGCGTTCCTTCGCCGGCACACCGGACGGCAAGGCCGCCTGATGGCCGACGCCGCCAACGGGAAGACACCGCACGAAGGCTGGAGGTGAAGAGCCAGCCGCCAACGGGATATCCGCTAGGCATGGTGCTGCGTGCCTACCCCTGATATTGCCGATTACAAACTCGCCGCTTGCGTCTCGAGCAGCTTCGCTATGGCCGCCTTGTAGCGTTCGAACTCCGGCGACGCCTGGCGAACGGGGATGGCCGGAGCGGTCGGCTGCGCGGAGACGGCGGGGGCCTTGCCGGTCATCTTGCGTTCCGCCCATGACACGACATAGCTGGCGTCCTTGCCCGTGAGGAAAGGGTTGGCCTTGATGACGCTCACCCCCAAAATGTCGACGAGCATCGCGTCACCGGAGGCTGAAAGCACCTGGTTGGCACCTTCCATGCCGAGGAAGTGGCAGAGATATAGCCGTCCTGCCGTAATCTGGTGGCCTCGCACCTTGAGATAGGCTTCGCCTTCGCGTGCAAGGTTGCGCACCATTTCCCTCGAGATGGTGGGGTCATAGCGGAGAGCAAGGATCTCCTCCGTCGACAGCGACCGCGCCAGGTCGGGACGGTAAGTGCTGATCATGCGCAGCCACGTCTTGGAGATGAATTGGCCGAGACCGGTTGCCGATGACAGCGGGTTCTTGGCGGTTGCACTTCCGCCGCTTTCGACATGGACGATGCGGTTGGTCAGGAGCTCGATGGCGGAATCGTCCGACGAGGTTGTGACGACCGTGACGGTACCCAGCGGGTCGACAGCCTGGCCGTCCTGGTAGAGTTCGAAGTGCAGATGCGGGCCGGTCGAGAGGCCGGTTGTGCCGATGTAGCCGATCAGGTCGCCGGCCTTTACAGCGGACCCGACACTGATGTTGGCGGCAAAGCGCTGCATGTGGGCATAACGCGTCTCGCGCCCGTTGGCATGCGTAATGCGGATGAGGTTGCCGTAGCCCTTGCCGTCGCCTTCGAACGCGATCTGGCCGTCGAAAGCGGCGACGATCGGCGTGCCCACAGGGGCCGCCCAGTCGACGCCCTTGTGGATGCGGACCGTCTTGAGGATGGGATGCATGCGCGGACCGAATGTCGATGTCATGACCCCGTTGACCGGTGTCACCATGCCGTTGGCGGTCGCCGGCGAGCGGATTTGGTCGTCGGCGGTGACGCAGGCGAAGTCCCGCTCGCCTTCGCGGAACACGAAGCACTCGAGGTTGGTGCCGCCGCCGAGCACGCCGACATAGAGCACCCGCCCGGCGAGGCCATCCTTGCCGCGCGGCGTTTCCGAATAGAGCAACACCAGCCGCTGGCTCTCGGTGGTGAAGGCATTCAGGTCGTGGCCGCGCGACAGATACATGATCGCTTCGCCGAGTACGCTTGTCGGCACGTCGTTGCGGGCTGCGGTGGAATAGATCGCGTCGAGCAGCCGGTACTGCCGCTTTTGTGTTCCGGTCTCCGGGCGGCCCGAATAGTTGAAGAGATCGTCGCGGACCCAGGGGTCGACGCCCGACACGAAAAGCCCGTTGGAACTGCGCGCGACGGTGCCGACATATCTGCTCATGGCATAGACCGAGACCTGCATGAGGGCGAAGCTCGATGCCTCGCGGCGGGGCCTGAAACCGCGCATGGCGACGACGTATCCGGGTTGGAGGTCGGCCAGGGCGAACTGGGTCTTGAGCGCATCGGCGGCGAGCCTGGCCTCGTCGGCTGCGAAATGCGCCTCAAGTGCCACGCTCTCGAGGCTTCTCGCGGTCAGCACCTTGACGAAGATGTCCTGCGTCGGTTCGAACCTGTCGCCCTGGGGCGTTACGGTTGCGATGCTCGTGTTGTCTTCGATCACCGTTTTCTGGAAGGCGGGCAGGGGAGCCTCGCCTTCGTCGATGGTCTCGCCCCAGCCGGCGCCGACATCGTCGGACAGGGTGGCCTCGCCGCTGTCGGTGTCGCCAACAGATTGGGTAGCCGGGGGCTGGGCATCGGGCCCCGCGGCGGGTGCGGCTGTGCCGCGCTGAGCCTGAAAGAAAGCGAAATCTTCCTGTGACGAAGGGATCGTCGTCATGAAGCGCTCGCTGGTCGACAGCATCGTGTCGGAAAGGAAGGCGAGCCTTGGAGATACCCCGTCGGTACCGAGTTCTGGCGGCCTAGCCACCGACTGGCGCTTCGTCTCGGCGCTGGCCTCGTGCGACAGGTTGATCCACATCGGATCGCCGGCGAGGTCGAGGATGGCGGGAACGTAGACGCCGGCATCGGGGGGAAGGACGTCGGCTTCTTCGGTAGGCTGCAGGTCGCCTTCATAGTCGGGCGCAAACCAGTAGCCGTAGCCGATATAGGCCCCGGCCGAGAGGACCAGAAGGCAAACCAGCCCGGCTGCCGCAACCATCTTGCGGAGCCGCGATCGCCTGCGCTGAGCCTCCCGCTCAAGCTTTCGCCTGCGGAAACTGGTGTCGATGCCGTGCGTCATGGCGCGCGGGCAGTGAGGAAGAACGTCCAGCGCGCCTGCTGGAGCGTGTCGACCTCATGGAACCGCGCCGCCACCTGGCCGCGCACCCAGCAGTCGTCGGTGTCGCGGATGACGAAGCGACGGCGCTCGACGCACATGTCGGTGGACCCGTCGAGGACGGCGTTGCCGAAGACGTCGGTGGCGTAGATGTAAATGTAGCGGTTGGCGAGTTCCTCGCGGATGACGTTGACGCACTGGTTGGCGCCGACCGTCCACCAGCCCTCGGTCTGGAAAGAACCCTCGTTCTGCTGCCCGACCGCGAGATTGACCACGTCCAGTGTCTGGTTGCAGACCGTGAACTCCGCGTGCGCCGGGGCTGGTGTCAGCATGGCCAGGATGGCTGCGGCTGCCGCAGAGCAGGCAAGCTGGAGTGCCCGGCGGCAGTGCACCGGAACAGGACTCGAGCGGCTAGCGGCCTTCTGCGAAGGACATCGGAGCAGCACCATCCGTCGCCCCCAGTATGCGCACCACGACAATGGTCACGTTATCAGTGCCGCCGCGATCGAGAACCTTCTCCAGAAGTTCGTTGCAGACAGCCTGCGGAGAAGCGGCCGCAGCCGCGGCCTCGATCTCCTTCTCCAGGACGTGGGCCGTGAGACCGTCCGTCGCCAGCACGAAGACATCTCCCGGCTTGATGTCGCCCTGGTAGAAGTCGAGAGCGATCTCGTCGTTGACGCCAATGGCCCGGGTGACGACGTTGCGGCGCGGCCAGGTGCGGGCCTCCTCGGCTGTTATCGCGCCCCTGTCGACCAGTTCCTGCACTTCGGTGTGGTCGTGCGACAGCTGTGAGATGGCGTTGTCGCGAACGAGGTAGATGCGGCTATCGCCGAGCCAGAGGCAGGCGAACTTGCCATCCATCGCAAGCAGTGCCGCCAGCGTCGAGCCGATGGTGACGCCGCGCTCGGCCGATATCAGGCGGATTTGGTCGTGGGCGCGTTCGAGCCGGTCTTCGAAGCGGGCGCGCAGGTCGGGTGGCGAGGCTGCGACGCCGATGGTGGCAAGGTGTTCGACGATGCTCGCCGAGGCAAACTCGCCGTCATCATGGCCGCCCATGCCGTCAGCTACCACCCAGACCCCGCTCCGGGGTTCGAGCAGCAAGCTGTCTTCATTGGTCTGGCGCACGCAACCCCTGTGGGTTACGCCGTAACTGTCGAAGGCAAGCGCGACATCAGCCAATTGCCCCTGGCGCCAGCCTGGCGCCCCTCTGCGGTAGCTGCCTGTTACTTTTTCAGTCTGCCACAGGGGCGGACGTTAGAACACCGAAATCAAGCTGACCCATGAACGGCCTCCGCTCAAAGGGTCTTGGGGCAGACGAAGGACGAAAGCGCCGGCAATGAGAAAGGATTCCCGGGAGAGTTGGCTTGCAGTGTGTAGGTGACGTCGCGTCCACCGATGACAAAGCGAAGCTCGACCTTGTCGTCTTTGGCTGATGGTGTGGCAGTGTCCAGCAGCCGCTTCAACGCCCATGGCCCAGCAAAGGTCATAGTGGAGTCTCGCCCGGCCAACTCCGGCGTCAGGCTGATGCTCGCCTGGCCGGTGGCCGCTGCGCCGGGCCAGACGATGACGACAGGGCTATTGCCCGTCTGGTAGCTCTGCACCAGCTGACCGTTGACGTTGAGAAGCGCCATGTCGATGTCATTGTGCTGCGAAAACGGTGTGACAGTGATGTTGAGCGCCGGAGCCGTGCCGCCGAGCGGGAAGAAGGCATCGCGGATCGTGGCAGCCAACTGGAACGGCCTAAGGGCGCTTGCGGAGAGTTCCCGATCAAGGCTGTTGCCCTGCTTCCATGTCCAGTCCTGGCCGGAGACGTCGACGTATGGCGAAAGGTTCTGGGCGAAGTAGCGATCCAGCAGACCGCCCGGTCCGAACAGGCGGGTGAAGTCGGCGATTGGCAGGTCGTCGCTGCTGCTTGCTGAGAACGGATAGCGGTTGGCGAGCGCTTCTTCGCAGGGGCCGGCGACCAGCTCCGCGAGCGACTGGCGTATCTGTTCGAGCGAGGCCCGGGCGGCATTGCCTTCGAAATCGTCTGCCGCGGCAAGGATCATACGCTGCAGGGACTTCGGTACGCGCGAGGCGTTGGCGCGCAGGTTGGAGATCTGGAGCTGCAGGTTGGCGCTGGTCTGATCCGTCCGGGTTGGCGCGGCAGCGGCGATGGTGAGGCTCTGGTGGATGGCGCGGAAATTTTGGACTAGCGCGTCGACAGGGCGCTGGCCTGGACGACCGTCGACCAGCAATTGGAAGGCGCGGAACTGTGCCGCCACGCTGGCTCCAGGCACGACAGCCGCTCCGCCTGCCGGCGCCGACCCGGCGCGGGTACTGGACTTGCGGCCCTGCAGTTCGATCCCGATCCGAGCTAGGCCGTCGGATCGCGCCGGATCGCTGGCGGCGGCATCGTTGGCCCGAGCAAGTGCGGTTTCGCGCGCGATCGCCTCGAACAGCTTGGCGATGGGAGAGTTGGGGGCGCCAGCTGCCGAAAGTGCCACGAACTGCTGTTTGTCCGCAGCCATCGGCTGGAACTTCAACCGCTCGAGTGCGCTGTTCCAGGCGGCAGCGAAATCCCGGTCGTAGCGGTCCAGCAGGTCCGGTCCAAGCCGTGGCAGTTGCTGCTCGACCTCCCCCTGCTCGGCACTCGTGCCGATTACCCATCGGTCATCCGCAAGCCTGCTGGCAATTCCGGCCAGTTGGGTAAGGAAGACGTCGTTGAAGCCGCTGTTGGTGTAGATGCCCGGTATGCGGAGGGTTCCGAGGTCGCTGCCGTCGACGGTGTCGAAGACGAGTTTCGTTTCCGGGCCGCCGGCAGCGACGAACGCAAAATCCTGCGGTTGCTCTGATGACATCGCCGAGGCGATGAGTGCCGCGGCTCGGTCGGCGACCGTCATGCGCCCAAGCGAGCGCTGCGCGGCCTCGACAAGTGAACGGTCGATCTCGACCGATGGGTCGTGGGCGTCATCAAGCACCAGCATGGCTCGCAGGTGCTTTTCCAGTGCGAGGCGGCCATCGCGGTTCTGCGGACCCGGGTATCGGTTCTGCTCCCAGTCCCGCTTCATCCATGCGACGATCATCTCGTCGTCGGACTTGGGCGCCTTTCCCCCCAGCATCAGATAGACCTTCAGCGGTTCATAGAGGCTGGCCGGGTCGCTCAGCTTTGCCTGGATCAGCTGTTCGAGATGCAGCATCAGGCGCGGGCGGTACAGACGCTCAAGGGCCTGGCGGTAGGCCTCCTGTGAGGCTGACCCAAGCCTGGCGCGTTGATCCATGCCGAGCATTTCCCTCGGCGAGACCGGTAGGTCGCGGTTGTCGTAGCCTGCCGGCAATCCCCTGATACCTTCGAGGCCGTCGAGCACGGTTTCCAGGTCCGTATCCGTCACCGTGGTTGCCTGGAGTTGTTGCGACGTCGAAGCGCGGATCGTCTCCGTTCCATCGGCCGTTGCCTTCGCAAGGTCTCGGTTGGCCTTGAAGCTTGTGCCCAGGGCGCCGAGCGCCGCCAAGGTTGCAAGGACGACGGCGCCGATACTGGCTTGCCTGACCAGACGGAGCCTGCGGTCGGCACTGCGGTCGAAGGTTACCCACCCGGCCTCGGCGAAAATCACCCGGGCAAGCAGGTCATGCAGGAAGAAGCTCTTGCCGGTGCCCGATAGCTGGTCGCGCGCGTCGCGGCCGAAGCTCTTGCCGATGGCACCGAGAATACGGTCGACGGGCGTGCCTTCCTGGGTGCCGGAGGCGAAGTAGAAGCCGCGGAGCGCGTAGCCGGCAGGTTGATCGCCATCGAAGACGGCGCCCAGGAACGTGGCGCAGTGCGCCTTCAGGCAAGACATCTGCGCGGGGAAACCGAAAGCGGCGATGCGGGCTGCAGGATCCGTTTCTTCTTGCAGCCTGTCGGGCAGGCTTTCCGAAAGGCGCCGGATCAACTGTTCGAGCTCGGCTGTTGCATCGCCTGCCGGATTGCGCGTCCTGTCCGCCGGCTGGAAGGTCGTGCCCCACACCTCCTGGCGTTCGGCTTCGCTGCAGTCGCCGAAGAATTCCATGAAGCCGCTGACGAGATCGGCCTTGGTGAACAGCACATAGACGGGGAAGTCGATCTTCAGCCGCTCATGCAGCTCGCCCAGGCGATTGCGGATTTCCTTTGCCTGAGCGTCAAGTCCGTTTTGACCCCAGGTCAGCAGGTCGGCCACGCTGACGGCGACGATCGCGCCATTGATCGGCTGGATACCACGGTGCTTCTTCAGCAGCGCGAGGAAATCCAGCCAGCCCTTGCGGTCGCGGTCGGCATCGGAGTCCTGCGTGGTGAAGCGGCCGGCGGTGTCGAGCAGGACGGCGCCGTCGGTGAACCACCAGTCGCAGTTGCGCGTTCCGCCAACGCCGGGAACCGATTGAGCCGTGCCGGAAACGGCGAGCGGGAAGGGCAGGCCGGAGTTCGCCAGCGCAGTTGTCTTGCCAGCGCCAGGCGGCCCGATGATCAGGTACCACGGTACCTCGTAGAGGAAGTTGCGCCGGCCACCCGATCGCCTGAGCGCTGCGAGGGCATCCTGCATGCCCTTTTCCAAAAGCGCCGCGTCGGCGCCCCGGGTGCCGGTGGCCAGTGCGGCTTCCATGGTCTTCTCGGCCCGGCGGGCAAGCAGCACCTGATGCAGATAGTAGCTGCCGAGCGCGATGGCGACCGCTGCAATGAGCGCGGCGCGCACGCTGACGGAGGACAGCGGGCGCTGATCTCCAAGCCCGAGCAACGGTCCGGCATACCAGATGGCCGCGGCCAGCCCGACGAAGGCGACCACACTGGCGACGAACGGCAGGATGCCAGTCGACGGCGCGGAGGTGCGCTGTCGGCTGGCGCGCCGGCTCACAGGGTCTCCTCCCTGGGCACCATCACCTCGATCCGTCGGTTCCGCGCCCTGCCTTCCGGTGTCGAATTGTCGGCAATCGGTTCATCTTGTCCCTTGCCGTCGACGCTGATGCGGGAAGGGTCCTGCAGGGTCGGGGCGACCAGTTTCTTGACGGCCTCTGCCCGCGCCAAGGACAGATCGTGGTTCGACTTGAAAGGGCCTGACGGACGCGGCCTGATGTTGTCGGTGTGGCCAACGATGCTGATCGGGCCACGCTCGCTATCAAGGGCTGCACCCATGCGGCTGGCAACAGCGGCGAAATCAGGCTTGGCCTCCACGGCGCCGGGGTCGAACAGCAGGCTGTTGTCGATATCGATGACGACGAAGTCGCCTCTGGTGTCGACGCTGAGCGCGCCGCTGGCGATGTCCTCGGCGAGCGCGGATCGGATGCGTTCGATCTGCGATGTCTGGGGCTGCGGGGCGGGCTGTTCTTCCACGACCGGTGGCGCGAGGCCGGCCCGCTCGATGACGACAGGGGTTGACGGGACGAGCGCCAGCAGCTGCTGTGCCGCTGCCTCGCCTTCGTCGGTGACGCTAGCCCGCATCCAGAAGAAGGCGCCGGCGACCAATGCAACGCCTGCTGCGGCGAACGCCCAGGCGGGCATCCGTCGCGGCGGGCGCGCCGGTCCGATAGACATCGGCTGCCAGCGCGGCGACAAACCTTCCTGTATCGGGCGAAAATAGCGGATCGCGTCATAGACATCGCGGCGGACCGGCTCGAGGTTCTGGCCGCGCGTCGTGCCGCGATATGGCCCTTCAAATCCGAGCGAAAGGCAGGCGTGCATCAGTTCGAGCAGGTCGCAGCGGTCCTGCGGATCGGCCAGCACGGTGTTCAGCGCGTCGAAGAAGCCGTTGCTTGGGGTCTCGACCTGATAGTGCTGCCACAGAAGACTGTGCGGCGCCCACGTGGCCGCGCCAATGCCAGGCAGGTTCCTGGCGATGTCGTCGGCGGTCTCGCACAGCGCGTAGCGGGCGATGCCGATATCGTCTTCGTCGAGACCCAGTTCGGCAGCCTTCCAATCAAACTCATCTAAGGCGGCTGACAATTGCCGTCCGACTTCGCCGGCGTCTGGCTTGGTAGCTTTCAAGCGCAGATGGCCGAGCAGCATCAGCAGCGGCGCGGCAGCTGTCATCACGCCGTTGGACACCGGATAGTCGAGGTCGAGCAGGCTCTCCAGCAGGTCTGGCCTGGTGCTCGAAGCTGTGGAACCGTTGGGACTGTTCGGCGATGGCCGGCCAGCCGGCGGCCTGGTTTGCGAGATGATGGTGCCGGTATTCGCCGGGGCCGAGTAGACCATGGTCGGGTCGGCAGGTGGCACGGGTTCAAGCCTGCCGGAACGGCTCGGCGAGCCGCGGACGATCGTTCTGCCGCCAGAGCCGGAAGGATTGTCCTTCGAAGCCATTGCCGCTCACCCGCCCTCGCGTCGGCAACACAGCCGCGCCGTCGCTGACACGTCCTGCGCGGCAGCTTTTTCCGCGCCCGGCCACTGAAGCCAGCATGGTAGTGCAAGCCCTTGTCCAAGGGAACCGGGCGAGCGTGGGAGGGCTAATGGAAGCCGAATGCCCTGCTATTTCTGGTTCGAAGACTTGGAGTAGGCTTCGCTGAAATAGGCAAGGAAGACGTCGAGCATGCCGTTTTCATGCGCCGCCTCGCGGGCGTCCCACGTGGCCACGAACGTATCCCAGGCTCGCCCCTTCTTGGAGACGAAGGCGCCGCCCTGGGATTTCGCCTCGATGGCGTCGGGTGACAACTCGGCCAGAAGGCGCGACAGGGCGGCCTGCATAGCGGCGTAGGTGGCGATCTCATGCGCCTTGAGGTCGCGGAATGCCCCCTCGACGCTCTGGCGCGCGTCGAGATACCCGGCACGCTTCCTGGTGAACATGATGTCGAGGATCTCTTCGGCATGCGGGACGAACTTCAGCGGGTTGTTGTCCACGCCGCCGATCATCGTCCGCTGGCTGCTCTTGGCCAAAGCCTTGGCAGCGGCCCGCGCCTTCAGCATCTGGGACAGTTCGTCCACCACCAGTCGGAGGATCGAGCCGATCTCGGCCGCCACGTCGCGCGGATCGCGCTGCTGGAAGACATCGGGCGAAACCCCTGCGCCGGCGGCAATGAGGCGCAACAGCTCCGCCGTGTCGACCTGCCTTGCGGCAGGCGGCGGGGTAGGCCGCATGGCTTGGGCCTGGTCCGCGTTTCGGCTCTCTTGCGGTCGCGCCCTAGGCGCGATCTGCTCTGCCGTTGCACCAAAGAATGGGTCGGACCGCTGAGGCGGCGCCTGTTCGAAGCCCCATGCGTCGGGCGCGCGAGGTGCAGGTGCCGCGTCCTCCAGTGACACGGCCACGATGTAACGCCCGATGCAGAGCCTGTCGCCGTCGGCAAGGCGATAGGGCGAGCTCATGCGCTGGTCGGAGCCGTTGAGGAAGGTGCCGTTGCGCGAGACGTCGTGCAGCCAGAAGGCGCCATGGTCGAAGCGCACCTCGCAATGCAGGCCGGAGATGAACAGGTCGGGGTCCGGCAGGTTCCAGTCGCGCCTGTCGCGGCCGATGGCGAAGCTGCGGGCATTCGAACTGAAGGTGATCGGCCCGCCATCCGGCAGCCTGTCGACATTCTCGATGGTCAGGTTGATGAGCATCAGGAATTGCCCGCCAGGTCCCAGCTCGCAAGAAGCCTCGGTCAGATTCACGCATTTATTCTAGCAGCTTGCCGGTATCGGAGCACAGAGCCATTTCTGGTGCACATGTTTACCAGCATTGAGAAGCAGCACTTGGGAGGGCCAAAGGACTTATGCTAAGCTCTCCCCGCGAAAGTCCGGCGATCCCCTGGAGAGGCACGACGCCATGGCTAACGATCGTGCGACAGTCGTTCGGACACCGCTCGGTGGCGATGCGCTGACCTTTACCCATCTCGCGGGGCGCGACGAGATCAGCCGCTGCTTTGCCTATACGGTTGGCTTCGCCAGCAGCGATCCCGACATCGATCCGCTCAAGATGCTAGGTGGTTCCGTGTCGGTTGAGGGCGAGTCCAAGCCGGAACGCTGGTTCAGCGGCTTGGTTTCGGACTTCCGGCTCACCCGCATCGAGGATCGGCTGGCCTATTATGAAGCCACCGTCCGGCCATGGCTCTGGTTCCTCGGCAACACCACCGATTGCCGCATCTTCCAGAACATGACGGCCATCGAGATCGTCGAGAAGATCTTCTCGAAATATGGGGTGGCGAAATTCGAGAAGCGGCTGCAGGGCTCCTATCCGTCGCGCGAATATTGCGTGCAGTATGACGAGAGCGACCTCGATTTCGTTCAGCGCCTGCTCGAGCATGAAGGGGTGATGTACTTTTTCGAGCATGGCGATGGCGAGCACAAGCTGATCCTCGCCGATGCGATGAACAAGCTGAGGCCGGCGCCTGGCTACGAAAAGGTATCTTACCACTTCGAAGGCCGTGGGGCGCGCCGCGACGTCGAGTACATCACCGAATGGGTGCCGGGCAGTTCCGTTCGCCCGGGTGCTTATGCCCACACCGACTACGATTTCCAGAAGCCGGGCGCTGACCTGATGGCCAAGTCCGACCAGGCCTTCGGCCACAAGCAAGCCTCGGGCGAGAATTATCGCCAGCCCGGCGCCCATCTCGACGTCGGCCGCGGTGACGCCGTTGCGCTCGTCCGGCGCGAGGAGCTGCAGGCCGTGCACCAGCGCATCGCTGCGGCGGGAACCGTGCGCGGCCTGTTTTCAGGCTGCACGTTCAAGCTGGAGGGGTTTCCGCGGGACGACCAGAATGAAGAGTATCTGGTGGTGAGCGCCGAGTACCGGGTGTTCGACCCGGGCTATCACACCGGCGTCGAGACCGGCGGCGAGAGTTTTACCGTGGTTCTGGGCGTAGCCCCGACCAGCCTGCCATATCGGCCCCCGCGCATCACGCCGCGGCCGATCATGCGCGGGCCGCAGACGGCGACCGTGGTCGGCCCCTCGGGCGAAGAGATATTCACCGACAAATATGCCCGGGTGAAGGTGCAGTTCCACTGGGACCGCGAGGGCAAGAAGGACCAGAACAGCTCGTGTTTCGTGCGCGTGTCGCAGACCTGGGCCGGCAGCAACTGGGGTTTCATCCAGATCCCGCGCATCGGCCAGGAGGTGATCGTCGACTTCATCGAGGGCGATCCCGACCTGCCGATCATCACCGGCCGCGTCTACAACGCCTCGCAGATGCCGCCCTATGGCCTGCCGGGAAGCGCCACGCAGTCCGGCTGGAAATCGAACTCCTCGAAGGGCGGTGGCGGCTACAACGAGCTGATGTTCGAGGACAAGGCCGGTTCGGAACTGGTCAACTTCCAGGCCCAGAAGGACCACAACCTTTTGATCAAGCACGACCGCACCAAGCTCGTGCAACACGATCAGTCCGACCGCATCGACCATGACGCCAAGCATTCGGTCGGCCACAACCTCGACGAGGACGTCGGCAACAACAAGACGGTTAAAGTTGGCGTCGACCAGACGACGAATATTGGTTCGAACGATACCGAGACGGTGGGTTCCAATCGTTCACTGACTGTAGGCTCGAACGAAACAATCAGCATCGGCTCCAATTCGACAGAGACAATCGGCGCCAATCATGCGCAGACGGTGGCTATCGCCCAGGCGATCACAGTGGGGGCTGCGCGTGTCGATACGGTCGGCGCGACGGAGACACGGTCGGTGGGCGCGGCGCAGACGAACACGATCGGCTCCACGCGCGCGGTCACCGTGGGAGCTGCCCAGACCCATCAGATCGGGGCAAGCGACAGCTGGAACATCGCATCGAACCAGGATGTGACGGTTGGCGGCGGGCAGACGTTCAACGTCGCCAAGGATCACAAGAGCCAGATCGGAGCGGGTCGGCGCACCGAAATCGCCAAGGACGATGGCACCAAGATCGGCGGTGCTTTCGAACTCAGGATCGCCAAGGCCAGCATGGTCCAGATCGGCGAGGACGGAAAGATGAACGTCGGCAAGACGTTCCTGATCGAGGCCGGCGATGCAATCGCGCTGAAGTGCGGCGCCTCGACCCTCACCATGAAGAAGGATGGAACGATCACCATCGAAGGCAAGGACATCAGCATCAAGGGATCGGGCAAGATCAATGTCAAGGCGTCGAGCGACATCACCATGAAAGGCTCGGAAATCAAGCAGAACTGAGGGGGTGAGATGACCAGGACGTTGAAGCGTGTGGAAGGTGTGGTAATCGGCATGCTCCTGGGTTTCGACGGAGAGGCGCCGCTTGTCGTCTTCCCAGGCAATGCCCAGGAGACCGCAATCCGGGCGCGCAGCCTGACCGAATTGAGCTCCGACATGATAGGCGCAGAGGTGGCGTTGCTCTTCGAAAACGGCGACGTCGGCCGGCCGCTGATCGTCGGGCGCATCGTTGACCCGATCCGCAAGGCCAAGGCGCCTCAGGTCTTCAGGGACGGCAAGCGTGTCCAGATCATCGGCGAGGAGCGCATCGAGTTGCGCTGTGGCAAGGCCACGATCATCATGGACAAGGATGGCCATATCACCATCCGTGGCACCTATGTGACCAGCCACGCCAGCGCTGCCAATCGCATCCGTGGCGGCTCCATCAATCTAAACTGATGCCAAAGATCGTCCTGCGCGAAATCATCCGGCAGCATGCGGAAATGGCGGCGTTCCTGTGGACCGTCTACGACCGCCACCTGTTGCATCCGGATGAGAACCCCGACATGGACGAAGAGCGGCTGGCCCGGCTGGTCGAACGGCTCGACGCACATATCGACGGCTTGCGCGTCGCCGGCGAGGCCGGACGGAAGATCGCCGAGGAGATACATGCGGCGTACCCGGAGGCCGGGGAGCTGTTCGTGCTCAGGATGCTGCAGACCGGCGCGCCAAAGACGATCAGGGAACTGGACGTCGAAAAGGTAAGGGCCTTTCTCGCGGCCAACGGCGTGTGAAGGTCCGGAGAACGATCAGACCAGCCTGAAGCCGTTGCGGTATTCGAGTGCAAGCGACTTCCACGTCTTGCCGTCGAAGCGCCAAGCGTCGACGCCTGCGACATAGAGGAATTCCCCGTCCGTCCGGAGATCGGAGGCCGTGCCGATGTCGACATCGAGGAGCGCGATCTTGTCACCTTCCTCGACTCCGAGGCCACCTTCGTCGCCCCAATATGCCTTGCCCTTGAAAGTCCGCACAGCGAGATGGGTGGTGCTGTCGGCGGGCTCGATTTCAATAACTTCTTCGTTGGCGATGCGCAGGCACACACCATCCCCGCCGGCCACTCTAATGGTGCCGTCTCCGGCGACGTCGATGCCGTAGAAGTGGTCCTGCCTGTGCAGCTCGAGCGCCTGCCAGGTCGAGCCGGCCAGCTTGTGCACGCTGCCGGAATCGCCGCACACCCAGATGCCATTGCTGGCGTCGCCGTGCAGGTCCATGTACTCGACGTCGTTGATCGGCGTGATGCGCTGCCAGTCGGTTCCGACCAGCCGGACAGCGACGCCCTCGGACCCGGCCATCATCGGGCCGCTCGGGCCAGCTGCCCAGACCTGGCGGAAGCTTACGTCGCCGACCCGGTCGCGTGTCCATTCGCTGCCGGCATAGCGCCATACCCAGACGGTTGCCTCCAGCGCGAACAACTCGCCGGACGGCGACGCCGAAAGCGAGGTCAACCACTCCGACGTGACGAGCACGCCTTTCGCAGTCTTCGGGTTGAAGTCGTCGACGACGAAGATCACGGACACCGTCGGATCATAGTCGGAGTTGCTCAGCAGATAGAGGATCGCGACCTTGCCGCCGCCCATCGGCGCTACCTGGATGCATTCGATCGTGGTGTCATCGTCATCGATGAAGTCTTCGAGCTCGTCCTTGGTCATGGTCAGCTTTCCGGCCATCTCGCAACCACCTCACTTGGGGCATTCCTTGCTGGACTCTCCAACATCGTCTGCCGTGACAGTCACATTCTTCGGATCCTTGCCAGCTTTCACGGCGGCGTCCTTCAGCTTCTTGCGCGCCTTCGCGGCCTTCTTCGCCTGGTCCTGCGCCTTCGGGCACGATCCGTGGCACCGCGTCTTTTCCTTCACGTCGTCGGACTTGATGTTCTTCTTCTGGTAGTCGGCGTTCTTGTCCTTGAGGCATTTCGCGACCTGCGCGCGAATCTCCTTCGGAATCTCTGGGTCCTTCATGTGCTTGACGGTGGCGTTGACGCAGACGTCGTTGAAATCCCCGAGCTTGCCGCTCTCGTTGTCCTTGATCCACTTGGCCGCGTCCTGGGTCTTGAGATTGTGCCCAGTCTTGCCTTTCTTGCCGAGGACCTTCTTGCCCTTGTAGCCGGCCTTCCTCGCCTTCGCGGCCTCGCCCGGCATCCACTTGGCCTTCATGCAGATGCATGGCGCCTTCTGCTCGTCATAGTCCTTGCAGCAATCGAGCGTCAGGTCGCGCACACCCTGGACCGTGAAAAACCGGACCTCGGTGGTGTGCTCCTTCTCGTAACCCGGGTCGCACTCCAGTTGATCGTACGGCTTTATCCCGAGCATGCTGCATTTGAAGTTATCCGCTGTTGCCGTCGCAACCCTCAGTATGGGCATCCCGCCGGCTGTCGGCGAGGCGTGATCGTTGGAGCCGAGATCTGAGAAGCGGCTGATCGGTTCGCCATCCATCTTGACGTCACCGGACCAGGCGTGGGCGTATTCCTTGCCGCGGTTCACCGAAGTGATGATGTTCTTCTTCGGTGCGCAGCCGGCTTCGTTACCAGAGCACTTCGTGTAGTAAGATTTGTTCTTCTGGGTGACGGTCTTGCCGCCGATCTTAACCGTGCTTGTGCCGCTGTCGGTGTCGTCATCCATGCTGAAGGTGGGGTAGGGCACGGGCACACCGGGCGGTGTCGCCGGTGTCTGAGGCGGCGTGAAGCAGACATAGGGGAAGGCTGCGATGATCTTGTTGGCCTGCACCTTGCAGGCCACCTCGAGGCCGTTGGCGTAGACCGTCATGCCGCCCTCCTCGAGGCGAAGACGGCGGCACCGCACGCGCCGTCATCCGAGGAGGCCTCGATGAGCACCGGATTACCGGCAGCATAGCCCTTGGCCGCCGCCATCCATGCCATACCCACCATGACAGGAACGGCGGCCGCGCCGATGTTGCCCAGCGCTTCCGCCGGCGACCACAGGTCCTGGAACTCGTGTCGCCCCCGCAACAGTCGGATCGAGGCCAGCGCCGTCTGCTTGAACCAGTATTGTTCACCGACAAGATCCGAGATGCGGTAGCCGAGACGGTTCATGTCGATACCGGTCTCGCGAAAGGCGATGTCGTAGGCGGCCGTCATTCCGTCCGCTCGCAGCGGCAGGTCCTTCGCGTTGTAGATCGAGGCCTGTTCGCGCGCGAGGCCGAGCCCGAACAGTTGGAAGCCTCCGCTGCCCGACCGCCGGCACAAAACCGCGGCGGCGGCCTCGCCTGGGATGAAACCATTAGCATTGTCCGCGGTCAGCAGGCGTCGCTCACCGAGATAGTGGGAGATCGTCGGCGCAGTCAGGTAGCAGTCGACGCCGGCCACCATCACGTAAGGTACATCCCCCGAGGTCAGCAGCCTGCGGGCATGGTCGAAGGCGACATGTCCCGACGGGCGTCCGTGCGCTATGATACGGGATTGGCTGTGTGGCGCGATCTGGATGATCTCGCCGATGCGTCTCATCAAGGCCGAACTGTCGCGCACCGAGCGGCCGGGCCGGCCCTCCTCCGGGAGACAGAGCAGCAGCGCTGTCTGGCCACGCGCCTCGGGCGTGCCTTCATAGGCTTCGACGATGGCCCCTGCCGCCAGGTGGGCGAGACGTTTTTCGCCGATCCAGTTGCGCGGCAGGGGTACTGGCGCGCCAGTCAACCAGCCTTCGGGCGAGCCAAGGAAACGAGTCTCCTGGAAGCCGTCCAGCCGCGCCCGCATGGCGGCGCAAGCGGATGGGGCGTCGAGCCCGACCGCTGTCACCATGCCAATCGAGATGATGTCGAGGATGGCGCTCATGCCGCCTCCGAACCGTCGTCGCGCAATGGCATGCCGAACTTCCTGACGTAACGCTTGCCGGTTGCCCGGGCGAGCAGCATGCCGGGGGTCGGCTCGCCGACCCAGCACTCGGAGAAATCCAGGATCGTACGTTGGAGCCTGTGCGACAGGCGCCAGACGAGCGAGAATCGTCGGCGCTCCGGGTCGAACAGGATGGTGTCAGGCAGAACGCGCGTGTCGACTACTTTGGCGTTGTCCCTGAACAGGGTCATCGGCAACGACGTGTCGGGCAAGCGGAAGCTGACACGTCCCTCCGGTGTCAAGTTTACCAATTGCACCTCTTCCCCACCACGCGGATGGTCGATCTGCTGATCGGACGGAGCCATCTGGAAGTAACGCTCGTCGAAATCCGGCGGCAGGAACGGGAAGACATTCTTGGTCCAGTTGTCGTCATAGGTGCCGCCATATTCGATGCGTCCGGGCCAGCCGCGTCCCATCGGACCGAAGCTCATCGGCGTGTAGTCGCCGAAGGGCGAGCGGATTTCCTCACCGACCTTCTGCGTGTTGGGCAGGCGCAGGCCGGGGATAAGGCGTTGGTTTTTGGTGCGCGACCAGCCGGTGCCGACTGGATTAGCGACGTAGACACCCGGCATCTTGTCGGCAGGGTCGAGCTTGTCGACGCCGCCCCAGGCATTGTCGTAGCTGATCGGCATCTTCAGGAACGGCTGCGGTGACGTTGCGGTGAAGACCGGGCCGATGGCGCGCCATTCGCGGTGGCCCAACACCTCGAACAGCTTCGACCAGTTACCGACCTTGATTCCAACCGGCACACGCTCGGTTGGCCTGCCGCCTGGGGCATGGGCGAAGCCATTGGCGATGATGTCGCAGCGTGGCTTGCGGAAGGCGAAATCGGTTTCCCACAGGGCTGCCGAATATCCCGGCTCGCCTGTCTGGGTGTCGGCAAAGACCAGAGGAGTTTGCTGCGCAGACTTACGAACCTCGCCGCCGGGTTTGTCGGGAAAGTCGAAGGTTGCCTTCACCACGACGACCAGCCAGTCGTGCCCCGCGACGTCGGTTGCAGCGGTGAACTGATGCAGATAGCCCGTCTGGTTCCAGATCTGCATCAGGCGGCACCCCGGTTGACCAACAGTGGTTCGAGTGCCCTGACTGGGTGGTCCGGAGCGACCTCGACCGGGAGGGTCCCGTTTGTCCAGAGTGCGATGCCGAAGACGGGGGCGCCTTCTGCATGGATTTCGGGAAAGGGCAGCTCGGCCAATGCTCCGGCAAACTCGTCGGCTGAAAGCTCGCCCTGGCGCGCCGCGTCGGCAACATCCTCGGCGTCGGCGAACCATTCTGCGGCGGTCAATGCAAGGCTGCTGGTGGGGAACGACACCGGAGAAGCCACGGTCAGCGGAAAACGCCGGCCGGCGCGATCGTGGCTGGGCAGGATGATGCCGGCCATGGGCCCGTTGGCATCTGGGCCGAGGATGAAGCGCAGGGCCAGGTGATCGGGCCAGGCGCCTGACGATTGCAGCGGGGCGAGGTGAGCCGCCACCCACCGGTCCCACGCCCGGACAAAACTCCCTGGCAGCCCGCGGCCGACGAAGTCACCGGTGGCGGCGATCTTGCCGTAGAAGCCCGTGCTCAGATGTGTGTTCAGATGTTCTGGGGGCATGTGAACCTCTTGAACATCTGCAGATTGTAGGGGTTCTCGACGCTCGATGCCTTGAGCTCGAAATCGGCATAGAAATTGTTGGCCCCGAGCCGCAATTTGTAGACGTCGGGGAGTGGGGTCGCGGCGAAGCGGCCGTTCATCAGCAGGCGCAGCCAGGCCCAGCTTCCGGTCTCGTTGACGATCACCTCGGGCGAACCATCGATCGGCTGGAAGGCGAGCGAGATAGCGCCGGTGCCGTCCTTGCCCGGCCATGTCATGGGCTGCGGGCGCGTGGCGTTGTTGAAATAGGCGAGCGTCTGGCCATCGAGATTCAGCGTCATGCGCGACACCGAAGGCGAGAGGTCCTTCGGCTCTAGGGTGAAGTTCATGACCGGGCCACTGCCACCGGGAAAGAGGTCGTCGCGAATGCGCCGGGCCTGCTCGAAGGCGGCAAGTGCGGAGGAGTCGAGACCCATGTCGGCGCGCCATTTCCACGGTTGGGTGGCGGTGTCGACATAAGCGATCAGGTGGTCGTTGGTGAAGGCGTCGATCAGGCCGCCGGGGCCGAAGAGCCGGGCAAAGTCGCGCACGTTGACATCGACGGCGCTGGCCGGGCTGAACGGATAGCGGTCGGTCAGGGCAGCCTGGCAGAAAGGCAGGATGTCGGCGCGCCAGATGGCGTTGAGTTCCGAGGTGACCGCCTTTTCGGTGAGGCCGCTGGTGTCGCCGGCAATGCCGCCGAGCCAGTCGTCGATCGGGTCGGGCAAGATCTGGGCCTGACGCGCCACCGCACCGGTGAGTTCGGCCAGGCCGCCCTGTTTCTTGATCGCATCTTGCGGATCGGGATTGGCGGTCACCGTCTGCAGCACGTTCGACAAAGCGGTGAGAGCCACGACCGCGGCGTCGAGCGCAGGTGGTTGGCCATCGACCTCGGCAACCGCACCCTTCAGGGGCTTGAAGTGGTCGGCGACCAGAGAGCCGGTCATGTCGACCTCGTCGGCGGAGCCGGCCCGAGGCAACAGCTTTGCACCGGTCTTTGCGAGCTTGCCGATCTTGCCAAGCTTGCCGAGGATTTTGGACGCGCCCTTGGAGCCGGCCTTGTCGTCAGCGGGTGCTTCGTCGGAGCGCGTCAGGTCTGTCTCGTGGACTACGGCAGTGACAAGCCGCTTCAGTGCCGAATCCGCGCTCGACAGGTCCTTCAGGTTCTGGCTTGCGACATTAAGGTCGGTGAGCTGGGCGAGCCTGATGTCGCGGAGAAGGCTGTCCCATTGGGCGATGAAATCCTCATAGTAGAGCTTGAGGATATCCTGTGACAGCGCCGACACCGAGGTCTCGGCGTTTTCCTCGCAACCGCCGGCGAAGACGGCCCGGTCGAGCGCCGCCTGGCCGGCGACGTCCTCGACCCGGTCGAGCACCGCGTCGTGGAAACCGGCGTAGGTGAAGGCGCCCGGCAGGCCAACGCGCAGGGTCTTGTCGGAGCGGCGGGCAAAGACCTTCGGGCCGTTAGGCCCGGCGAAGTTGGCGGGGATCCATTCCTTGAGGTCGGCGACGGCAGGATCGGCCAGCAATTGCTTGTAGGCGCGGGCCGGCAGCGAGATGGTGCAGACGCTCTTCAGCGCCTCTGCGACCAGTGCCTGGTCGGGCTGGACGTAGCTGTCGTCGACCGCCATCCGGCTGATTGCGGCCAGCTGGTGTTCCTCGGCATCGGGCGTCGGGAAGGGGGCGATGGGCGCGAACTCCGGCAGCTTGTTGACCCACCAGTCCTGGGCGAAGTCGGTGTCCATCTGCGACAGGCCGGTCATCATGCGGTACGTCTTGAGCGCGCCGAGCATGAATTCGGGATCACGTACCTGCCGCCACATGGTGGTCTCCAGCAACGCCACCATCCGCGGTTCAAGGATGTTGCGCAGGGCATGGTCGTAGGCGTCGGTCTGGGCGCGCAGCAGGTCAGGCGAAGCACTTGGTCCAATCAGGTCGCGCATACCTGATGGAGGAACCGTCCGGGCGTTGACGACCTCGGTCATGGCCGCGAGGGCTGCGTCGATATCGGGAGCGTCGACCGGTGCGGGGCTGGCGGCGAAGGGGGCAAGCGGCGCCTGCAGCGTCTCGAACTGGCTGGCCTGGGCGGTGATGGCGTTGCGGCTGTCGTAATAGGAAAGGCCGAAGATCGTGGCGGCAATCAGCACGGCCGCTGCCGAAGCGGCCGCCGCACCGCGCCAGATCCAGGTCCGACGTTGCTGCGCAAAGGGGTCGAAGACGCCGAGACCGGCTTCTTTGAAGATCACTTCGGTGAGCAGGTTCTTGAGGAAGAAGCTGCGCCGTTCGACCCGTTGCTGCACTATCGCCCGCTGCGGCGGGAGACCAAAGGACGACGACAGTGCTGCCGTCAGCCGGTCGATGGGAGCGCCCTCCTGGGTGGCAGAGGTGAGGTAGACGCCGCGCAGCCAGGCGCTGTCCTCATAGCGGCTTTCGCCGAATATCGTCTCGGCAAGCAGCCGGATGGGCTCGGCCAGGCTGTTCACCTGCGCCGGGAACCGGAATATCTCGGCGCGCCGGGCGAGGCTGTCCTCGCCCTCGAGCAGGGGAACCATCCGTTGCTCGAGGCTGCGTGCCAGCGTCGAGATTTCCGCCGCCACCATCTTGCTGTCGACGCGCGCGTCGGGTGCGAAGGTGGCGCCCCAGACCTGTTCGCGTGCCGTCGTCGACAGCCCGCCGAAATAGGCTTCGAAGCCCTTGATCAGGTCGGCTTTGGTAAGCATCAGATAGACGGGAAGACGGATTTCGAGGCGCTCGTTCAGCTCGGCCAGCCGTCGCCTGATCTTGCGCCCATGCGCCTTGATCGCCTCGTCGCCTTCGGACAAAGCGTCGATGGACAGGGTGACGATGACACCGTTCAGGGCGCGGCGGCCGCGGTGCTTCTTCAGCAGGTCGAGGAACCCGAGCCACTCGACGGCGTCCACGTCGGGCTGGCTCTCCTGCTGGACGTAGCGGCCGGCGGTATCGATCAGCACCGCATTCTCGGCGAAGAACCAGTCGCAGTTGCGCGTGCCACCGACGCCGTGCAGATCGTCGGTGAGGTCGATCGGAAAATTGAGACCCGACTGGCGCAGTGCCGTTGTCTTGCCGGTGGCCGGAGGCCCGACGATGACGTACCAGGGCATGTCGCGCAGGAACTTGCGGCCGCCGAGCTTGCGCCGCTTCAGCTCGTCCATCAACTGCTGGAACTTGGCGCTGACGGCTGCCACGCTTTCCTCGCCGGGGGTGAGCTGCTTTTCCACCGGCGGGGCGGCGATCTCGGCCACGAACATCCTGTTGGCACGGATGGCACGTCGCTGGGCTATGATGAGCCAGATCAGCCAGAGGATGACGAGCCCGGCTATGATGCCGATGCGGACTGTCTCGGAGGCGAAGGGGAAGCTGCGGCCGACAGCGACGATTGGCCCGAAGATCCAGATGATGAGCGACAGGAGCGCCAGCCCGATCAGCGTCCAGAGCCACCGCGACGTCAGCACCGACCAGAGGAAGCGCAGGATGAACATCTGTCACAGCCTCTTTTCGACCAGCACTTCGACGCGCCGGTTGAGCGCGCGGCCCTCGCGCGTGTCGTCATCGGCGACCGGGTCGGTTGCGGCCCGCCCCTCAGAGCGCACGCGGTCGGCAGGCACGCCGTTCTGGACCAAAAGGTCGGCGATGGTTGCTGCGCGTGCTTCCGACAGGCGCTGGTTGGTCGACAGCGGATTGGTGCGCTGAAGGGGGATGCCGTCGGTGTGGCCGACGACGGTGACATTGCCGATCAACTCCTCGTTCTCGTGAATCACCTTGGCGATGGAGACGATAAGAGGCTCGAAACCGTCGGTCAGTTCCGCCCGCGACGACTGGAACAGTTCGGGGTTCGTCGCCTGGATCACGAGGCGGGCGAGCGAAACGCTTTCGGCGCCCTTCAGTGCCGGTCTCAGGCTCTCCGGGGCGGCGGCGGCGAATTCCGGCAGCAGGGCGAAATCGACTTTTTGCACCGGCGCCGGTGCTTCGGATTGCGGAGCGGTGCGCAGGACTTCGGCGCGATCGGCCGGCGGCAGCGCCCGTACCAGCGCCGGCAGTTGCGTCGCCTGGTTGCTCAACGCCATCGACAAGGCAATGTAGATGCCGGTCGCTGCCACCGCTGCGATGACGCCCATCACCCAGATCGGGATGACGAAACGCTGCGGCTCGTCGGAGGCGACAACGCCTCTCCAGTTGGGCGACAGGGGCGCATCCGTTGCATCGGCGTCGCGCAGGAAGCGGGCTGCGGCCACCCGGACAGCGTTGATCGAGCGATCGCCGGCACGTCCGGGAATGCGGAACTTGCCGCGGAAGCCGAGCGCCATGCAAAGATACTGGAGCTCAAGCAATTCCCGGTCGCGGTTGGGATGCCGCTCGAGCTCCTCCAATCGTGAGAAGAACTGAGAGCCCGCATCGACGTCGCCGCGCAGCATCACCACAAGCGGCTGGCGCGGCCAGGCGCTTGCACCGCCCCATGGCGTGTTCAGCGCAAGATCATCGAGCAGGGCTGCAACCGACCAGGCGGCCTGGTCGGCCCTGTCGAGCGACGATCCGGATGCAACGGCCGCATCACGGGCTCTGACCAGCTCTTCGAGCAGGCGGGTGCGCAACGTCTCGGGATTGTCGGGCGGCAACGCGTTTTCGAGTTCCGGCGCAAATTCGAGCAGGGCCGAGAACGCGTCGACCAGCTTGTTGGGATGCGCCCGGGCCCGTTGCAGCGGCACCGCCGGACCTGGTGTGAGAGCCATGCGCTGCATCGGCGAGCCGACCATACGGATGCGGGTCCGCTCACGATCCTCCGACAGGCCGAAAGGATCGTCCTGGCTCATCGCGTCACCTGTTCACCGAGTAGCAGTCGACCTGTGGCTCGCTCGGCAGCACGCCCGAAACGCCGATGACGAAGCCCGGTGCGTCGAGCAGCGAGGCCCAGTGTTCGCTCTTCTGGTCGAGCTCGAGGCACAACCGGTCTCCGTCATAGGGAATTTCGCGCGGTTGAGAGTGTAACGGCTTCAGCGGGATGCCGGGCAGGCGCGACTTCCAAAGGCCCTCGAACTCGCTGGCGGCGCCGACGGTCGCCTGGTTGACGAAGATCTTGCGCAGGGCGTCTTCCGAAAGCTCGGAGCCGACGCGGATGACGATGCGGCTGGAGACGAGCACCTTGGGATTGTCGATGCGCACTTTCCAGACATTGGTGGCGTGTCGCATCACCGGCAGAGCGCGCGACTTCGGCTCGACATAACGCAGGCTGAGGATGAGCGACCGCAGCGTATCCGCCAGAGCCAGGTAAGACGGTCCAGGCGCCATGTGATCGTAGGCCGGCAGCTCGGCCAGCCGCCGCGAGCTCGAGCCGAAGGTCGCCATCGAGCCAGCAAGGCCCGCCAGTTCCATGTAGAGATCGGCTGGATGGAAGATGTCCTGCGCCAGCATGTGGGCGAGGCGAGGGCGCGCGGCATTGGCGAGATGCAGCATCATCAGGTCCTCGACGCTGCGTCCGGGTCCGCCGAGCACCATTTTTGCATGCGCCTCAGCGATCTGGTCGAGGCCGGTGATCACCTCCAAAAGCAACTGCGCGTACCAGGCGACTGCGCCCGTCGCGAGAGTGGGCGGCAGGAATGTCTCGTCGACGGCCACGCCGCCATCTGCACGGAGCCCCCTGATCTCGGTGATGGGCAACGCCGTGTAGCCGCCGACGGCCTTGCCGGGAGCGAGCAGGATCGCCTGCGGGCGGGCGATCTCTATTTCCTCAGGATCGGCACCGCCCTGGACGGCGTCGCGGACGGTGACGATGCGGCCACGATAGCGGGCGCCGCTTGCCTCGACATGTGCCGGATCGAAGCCGACGCCGCCTGACGGTTCGAGCGGCAGCGCGACAAGGATCGCGCCTGCGCCCATTTCGGCAGTGATGGCGATCGGCTTCGGCGGGTCCATCGTGTCGGGGATGGAGAATGGCGTGCCGTCGGGAAAGATGCCCCGCGCCGAAGTGATCGCCACCTGTCCGGCTTCGAGCAGGGCAGGATCGAGCACCAGCGACCGGAAGCCGAAGGTCTGGAGCTGGCCGGCCTGCAGCGCACCGCGGACCGACGCTTCGAGGAAGCGGTCCTGTTGCTGGAAATGCTGCGTCCTCAGGAACAGCCCTTCGGACCAGAGCACTCTGTTTGCATCGGTCATGCGCCACCCACTGCGTCGAACAGGTTTCCACGCGGCCCGGTCAGGCCGAGATGCCTCCACTGCCCAGTTTCACCGAGACGGTCATCGTCGACCCGGGCGAGACCGACTTCGTCGTCCGCCAGTTGCGGCCACCGGGCTCGCGGATGAGCGCGACGAAGCCGAGTGCGGTCGCCTCCGGTTCCACCGTGATTGTCTTGGAAGCGCCCTTGCCGGGAGCGACCGCGATCTGATCCATGCCGATCAGATCGCCGCCAAGGGCAGCGGCGGCGCCGCCCTGCAGGGCGAAGTAGTCGGCCGAGTTGAACTTGCCGGTGTCCTTGAGGCGCATGACCAGCACGGTGACGGGACGGTCGGAGCCGTCGGGGCCGGGGTTCATGCCGGCCTGCCCGCTCATGTTGACCGTGACCGTGGAGGGTTTCGGCGGTCCGCTCTGGCAGGCGGCAAGCAACCCTGTCGCGCCGAGGGCAAGGATGAAGTCGCGCCGGTCGATCATGCGTCACTCCTCTTCATAGGCGTTGCGGAAATCGGCGCCGATCTCGCCCATGAAGCGCGTCTCGGCGCTTTGGGCGATCTCACGGTGGCGTTTCTTGTAGATGTCCCAGAGCTTGGCGCTGCGGCCGCCGGCGAGCAGCGTCTCGAACGAGGAACTCGATTTGAGCTCGGCTTCGAGCGTCACGGGATCGAAGCGGTCGATCATACGGCGCAGCGCGCCCTGAAGGCCGCGCCAGGCGCGGATATGGTGATGGGCAAGGTCGCGCACAGCGTCCTTGATCGCCGGCTCGCCGGCCAGGAAACCCGGGCTGCGCTCGGCCATGATGGTCGCCAGCACGTCATCGACGGTGGGCAGGAATTTGAGCGGATTGACCTCGGATGAGCCGACGACCGTCTGCTCGATGCGGGCGTTGCCCTTTTCCTCGGCCCGTTTGCGCAGGAGCTGCATCAGACCATCCATCATCAGCCGGTACTCGCGGCCGAACTTCTCCATCTCGGCAACGGGGTCGCGGCCTGGTGCCAATACCTCGTCGAGGCCCATGCCGCGCAGGAATGCGGCGCGTAGGGCGTCGTTCGACGGTGCCGGCTGGCGAGGAGCCGGAGCATGCTTGGGCTCAGCTTGCCGGGGTGGTGATGGAGGAGACGGGGTTTCGGCGTGGCGGACAGGACGTTCCCACGGACGCGGGCGTCTCTCGCCGGCCGGCTCCGGATTGATGGCTGGTGGAGGTGGAGGTGGTGGTGCCGCAGCGGGTTCGTTGTCGAAGGAAAAATCCTGTCGAGGCGGCGCTACGGGCGCCTGCCTGACGGGCGCGGATGGCTCGAGGCCGAACGGGTCGTTGAACGCCGCCGTTGCCATTGTCTCGGGCTCGTCGGCGCTGGACGGCGTGGGCGTCGCGACCGGGTCGAGGCTGAAGGGATCGTCGAAGGCTGGCGAACTCTGCCGTGCCGCTTCGTCGCTGCGTTCATAGGCGCGGAACGCTCCCGATGCGGGTTGCTCGAAGGGGCTGGGCAGGTCGGCAGGGCGCGGGCGCTGCGGTTCTTCCTCCGACTTCGTTGCGAAGAAGTCGTCGCTGCCGAGACTGACCGGAGCGCGCGACTGGGCCGGTTGCGGTGCCGCTGCGACAACAGGACTTTGCGGCAGCTCGACGCCCACCACATAGTCGCCGAGCCTCAGGCGCATGCCGTTGCGCAGTTCGGCGGAATTGCCCGAACCGAGCGGACTGCCGGCACCGTCGATGAACAGGCCGCTGCTTGATGTATCGGTGATGGTGTAGCCATCCGGGCCCGAGCTGATCCGGCAATGGGCGCGCGAGATGAACATGTCAGGATCGTCGATCTGCCAGTCCGCCTCGGGGCTGCGACCGATCACCATTTCGCCCGTGTCGAGCCGGGCTTGGCGCACAGCCTGTGCGCGTGGTCCCTGCTCAAGCGTGAGGAGCAAGCTCATGTCCCGACCCCCGCCAGTTCGGGACGCCAGCCGACAACGGTCCGCAGGCGCATATCCTCAGCATCGCCCCTTTCCGAAGGAGGCGCAAGCCACGCGGTCCGACCGAGCCTGGCTGAGCCGATGCGCGCTGTGGGCACGTCCTGTCGGGCCAGCACGAGCCTGAGATCGACGTCGAGGCTTTCGCCGATCAGGTCGCGAACTGTGTGTTTCAGCAAGGCCAGCTTTTTGCTGCCGGGCAGGAAGGTGAGGTAGGTCTCGAGATCGAGTGGGCCGAGGCGCAGCTCTATCCGGCTCTGGCGACTGAATGTTCGTGGTCCGATCGCCGCGCCGTTTCCAAGGCTCGCATAGGCTTGGCCGAGGCGGGACTGCAGGGCTGCCGGAACGGCCAGCCACGCCGCCACGAACTCCTTGAGGCGAACCGGCACCTTGAAAGCCTCGGCGACGAACAGGGTCAGGCGCTCGGGCCCGTCGACCTGGCTGGCGAGTGCCGCGGCCTGGCGCAGCTTGACCGTGTCCATGCCGGGGTTGTCGGAACCGGCCGTTCCCGGAAGGCCGATGCCGGCCATGGCACTGAGCATCGAGACAACCCGCCCGCCGGCGGAGCGCTCGACCTGCACGCCGGGATGAGCGTCGGCCCAGGCGCGGTAGAACAGCGCGATCAGCCGGTGCTGCAGGATGTTGACGAAATCGACGAAGGTGGTGTCGCTGGTCTCGTGTGCATCCGCGCCGGCGAACCATCGCTGCGACAGCCGGTCAAGCACCCAGCGGGTGATGTGCAGCGGCAGCGGTCCCTCAGGCCCCAGCAGACCAATATTGGCAATGGTCACACGCGCCGGAGTACGCTCCGACGCGGCTTGGAAAGTGACGATGTCCTGCGTGGCAAAGCCGAGGCGGATGTGCTGGCCGAGTCTTGCCGGTTCCCGCTCCGGTCGCCCGGAATGACCGAACAACAACTTTTCCTGCCTCTCAAGCCGGCGCAGCAGCTCGAAGAAGTCGTAGGCCTCGGAGACCGGGGCCTCTAGATCAGGAAGCGGTTGCCGGGCGTCATCGGCCATGGCACCTCCTCCTGTCTCTGAAGCAGGCGCGTGCGCGTGCGAACGAAGCCGTTGATGCCCGAGTGGCGGGCAAAGAGCCGGGACAAAAGCGCGCTCAACAGGAGGCTGCTCTGGCCCGACAGGACTGATTGGTCAATGTGAAGCAGGACTTCGATGCCCCGGCCGAAGCACATCGGCCCGGGGATCGACAGGCGTTCGACGACCGGGCGCGATTCCACCCTGACGATCGAGCGGACATGCCGCGCCAGGCCGGGGTCGCCGCGGTCGGCGTAGAGGTCCAGCAGCGCATGCAGCGGGTCCGAGCCCCGGCCTTCCTGGGCGAGGCTGAGGAAGTTCAGCGACAGCTGCGCCACGAGCCGCCAGGCGAGGTCGTCGGCACGGGACTCGCCGTCGGCGCCGGCCGGAAGTGTGGCCGGAATGGACGGCTGCGGCGTCCTGAGCGCACCCAGCAGCCTGATAGATTCGACCGGATCGCCGCTTTCCAGCGTCAGCGACGGCGTGTCATCGAGAATAGGCAGGTCGCGGTTGGTGCAGAGCGCGGTGACCTCGATGCGGCGAAGCGGGCGCGCAACTTCGCTGTCGGCGGGGCGGGAAACGGCGATGAAGACGTCGTCGCCGGGATAGGAGGTGCGGGTGATGCCTTCGCGCCGCTCGTCCTCGGTGGCGCGGCGCGGTCGCCGCTCGGTCGAATAGACCCAACCGTTGCCGCGGTTCTGGCCGAGGCTGAAGAGTGCCGGTATCTCGGCGTCAGGCCCGTCGGCCTCGGCATCCTCGACCTTTGTCACGCGAAAGATCTCGAAGTCGCGCGGACGGGTACGGTCGGCATAGAGCACCTGCCGGGTGCGCCTGTTGTCGAGCTCGATGACATTGCATTCGCGCTCGAACAGGTTGACCAGCGGCGTGGCGAACAGCTCCAAATCGGTGGGAGATAGGTCCGCCAATTCCAGCACCGGACGGCGCAGCAGGAAGATGATCTCAAGTCCGGTCTCGCAGCTTTTCACCACCGGTCGGAGCCCCTGGATACGGGCATAGTGGAAGCGTTCCGGCATGATGAAGTATTCGCGCAGCAGCCTGTAGCCTTCGAAGGTTGGGCGGGTACGCGGGAGCAGCGCTTCGGCATCGCTGATGCCGGCCATCTCGGGCAGCGGCAGCGGTGAAAGCCGCCCACCTTTGCCCTCCGGTCGGGCGGCCATGCCCGAGCAGACACCGAAGATGGTGTCGAACAGGACCGGCGCCTTGGTGCGGCCGGCGAAGTGCAAATCGAGCCGGTCAAGCGCGAGGTCGGACAGTTTCCCCTTGCCTGTGCGGGTCAGCGTGATCCGGAACGCCGCTTCGGCCGTCACGCCCGCAGGCGGGGTCATGCCGGCCGTGGCCAGCGCGCTCCGGTCCTGGAAATAGCCGACCGAAGCGATTTCAACAGGCCACAGGGTCACGTCCTGGACCGTCGTGAAGGTGAGGCGCGTGGGCAGGCCGGGCTGCAGGCTGGACACCATCCGCGTGCCCCTGGCGACCACGTGGCCCGTATTCATGGTCTGCACCTGTTGACCCGGCTTCAGTACCGCCATGGTGGTCGCGGGCGCGGGTGTCAGCAGGTCGGGATAAAGCACTTCGAGAATGCTGCGTGCGAAGCGCGAGCGCTCGGCGTCCACCTTCAGCCGCGTGCGTGCGGCAAGATAGGCGACGCCATCGAGCAGCCGCTCGACATAGGGATCGGGGCAGGGGACGGTATCGAGCGACAGGTTGCGGGCAACGGCCGGGTGCATGTCGGCGAATTCGGCCGCAAGGCTGCGTATATGGGTCAGTTCCTCCTCGTAATACTCCAGGAAGACCCGGTCCATTCTCAGCTTTCCTTCAGGTCGGTGCGGGCGACGCCATTGTCGAGATTGATGGTCGTGCGCAGCCGCAACCTTTCAGGCGTGGGCGTCATGATCAGCACGCCATCGATCTCGATCTTCAGGCCGGTCTTGTCGCCGAGATTGACCGTCACCTTGGTGGCGCTCTCTTTCAGGCGAGGCTCGAAGGTGGCGAGTACGGCGCGGATTTCGCGGGCCAGCATGTCCCGGTCGAAGTCGCGCGACGAGCGGCCCGAAAACGAGGGCACGCCATAGTTGACGACGCTGCGCCGCACCTCCGGGAAATCGTCGAGCGCGGGCGGGCCGGCGGAGGCATGCTCCAATTCGAGATCGGACAGCAGCGGCGAGGACTCGAAGCGCTCGGTGTTGAAAAGCGCCTCGATGTCGCGCCGTACGGCTTCGCGCAGCACGCGAGCCGACACCACGACACCGCGGCTCTCGAGTTCGGTGCGGCGCATGTTCTGGTCGACGAGGCGATTGAGCCGGCTCTTCTGCTCAGTGCTCAGCTCGGGGTCGGCATCGATCGCACGCCGGCCGCCGCTCACGAGCGCGTCCAGACGCTCCGCTCCCAATTCATCCTGAAGCGCCCGTTGCAGCTCGCCTATCTCGGAGGCGAGCCCGGGTACATCGTTGACCAGACGGTCCCACAGGGAAGGCTGGACCGCCTCGCGCTTGGCTCGCGGGCTGCCCGCAGCCGTGGCACTGCGCCGAACATGAGGCTCACTTGCCGATGTGGACATCCATTTCCACCTCATGCTTATCGTCGTAATTGAACTTGATGGTTTTGTAGGCGAACGCCACTCTGTCCTCGATGACGTCCGGTTCGTCCTCGCTCGGATGCATGTGATAGGTCACCACGGACGCATCGCTCAGCGTTACCACAAGATAGTCGCTCGTCTCGCCTTCGATCGTGCGCCGACAGGAGAACACCACCTCGTCCATAAGGGTGTTTTCGAACAGCGCCTTCTGCAGGTAGGGCGAGGCCATGTCGTAATGCTTGGTGAACTCGATCATGCCCAACGCCACCCGGCCGCGCCGCGACAGCGAGTTTGGATCGTGTGGCGCAACCATGGTGTAATCGACGCCATAGACCTCGATCTCTTCGTCGTGCCCGTCGCGCACGCTTGGGCCGGGTATGTCGGGAACCTTCAGAAATCCGTCTATCTTGGTTCTGGTATCAGGCATTTCGCTCTCCGTGGCTTAGGGACAAGATCAGGATTTGACCGAAGGCAGCTCCGACACGAGACGAAGCGAGGCGTTGATTCCTTCCAGCTGGTAGTGCGGTCGCAGGTAGAAGCGGGCGTTGTAGTAACCAGGGCGGCCCTCGACGCTGTCCACCTGCACTTCTGCCGCGGCGAGCGGACGCTTCGCGCGCGCCTTGTCGTCGGCGAAAGCGGGATTGGCCAGCACATAGCGGTTGATCCACTCCGTCAGCCAGACCTGCATGTCGGAGCGTTCCTTGAACGAACCGATCTTGTCGCGCGCGATCGCCTTGAGATAGTGCGCGAAGCGTGAGACCGGGAACAGGTAGGGCAGGTTGGCGCTCAGCCGTTCGTTGGACTGGGCGTCGGGATCGACCAGACGCCCGGCACGGGTTTCATCGTCCTGCAGCGAATGCGCACCGATGAAGGCGGCAACGTCGGTGTTCTTGCGATGCAGGATCGGCATCAGCCCGAGCTTGGCCAATTCCGCCTCGCGTCGGTCGTCGATCGCCACTTCCGTCGGGCATTTCATCGACACGGTGCCGTCGTCCGTGGGGAAGTTGTGGACGGGCAGGTTGATCACCGAACCGCCATTCTCGACGCCGCGGATCTGCGTGCCCCAGCCGAACAGCTTGTGGCTGCGATTGATGTTGACGCCCATCGGGAAGGCGGCGTTCATCCAGACATATTTGTGATGGTCGCCCTGCACCTCTTCCTCGAAGGCGAAACCCTTAACCGGCACGGTCTCGGCGCCATAGGGCAGGCGAGCCAGCACGCGCGGCATGGCAAGCCCGATGTAGCGGGCGTCCTCGCTTTCGCGCAGCGACTGCCATGACGCATAGGCCGGGTTGGAGACGATCTGCTGCAGGTCCTGCGGGTTGGGCAGCTCCTGCCAGCTGTCCATGCGAAACAGCCGTGGCGAGGCAGCGGCGATGAAGGGCGTATGCGCCGAGGCGCAGATGCCCGAGATGTTGCGCAACAGGCTGACGTCGCGCGGATAGTTGGAGAATTCGTAGGCGCCGATGAGGCAGCCGAAGGGCTCGCCGCCAAACATCGAATATTCGTCGGTGTAGACCTTCTTGAAGACGGGGCTCTGGTCCCACATCTGGCCCTCGAAATCCTCAAGCGTGTCGGCCAGCTGCTCCTTGGATATGTTCATCACCCGGATCTTCAGCTTCTGGTCGGTCTCGGTATTGTTGACGAGGTACCAGAGGCCGCGCCAGGTGCCCTCCATTTCACGCACCTCGGGTGCATGCAGGATTTCGTTCACCTGCGTCGTCAGCACCTTGTCGATGCCGGCGATCAGCGACTTGATCGACTTGATGGCGTTGGAAGAGATCGTCGTTGTGTCGGAGCGCGACTTGGCGGCGAGCGCAAGGTTGCGGACGAGTTGCTGCAGCTTGTCGCTGTCGTCCTTCTTGACCTTGAAGTCCTTTTCGAGGAGTTCGCCAAACTCGCCGAGGTCGATGGCCTCGGCCTCGGCGACTGCAGTGGTTTTCTGTTGCTCGGCCATGGCTCAGCCCTCCGCCTTGTCGTCGCCGGACAGGGCCTGGCCGGCGATCTGCCCGAGCAGCGGTTCGTTGTTCAGAAGTTGGGCGATGCGCTTTTCGGCATCGACGCGGCCGTCCATGAAGCCCAGGAGCTCGACGAGCTGGCGCCGCATCTTGAGGATCTCGGCCAGCTGCGGCACCTGCTCGGCAACCTTGTCAGGGGCGAAGTCGCCCATGCTGGAGAAGGTCAGGTCGACGGCGAGTTCTTCCTCGCCCTCCTTTCCCTCTGTTGTCGGCAGCGTGCTCTTGACCCGCGCCTTCACCCGCGGCCCCAGCGCTTCCATGAACTTGGGGAAGCGGTTGGCGTCGGTGTCGACGAAGCTGCGGTCCTGGATCGACTTTATCGCTTCCCGGGTCTGCGATGCACCTGAGAGATCGGCCATCACGCCCATGACGAAAGGCAGCTCGATGGTGGTCGGACTGCCGTAGGTCTCCACATCGTAGGCGATCTGCACGCGCGGTGCCCGATTGCGCTCGATGACCTTTGCTTTGCTTTCAGCTGGCATGCCTGCTTACCTTTCATCCTTCTGGGACGTCTTCTTGGTATCGGGAACCCCGGCGAGAAGCCGGAACTCCTTCAACCCGGAGGGGGCGAGGTCTTCCATCAGCTCGACGAAATCCATCGGCACCATGCGGCGGACACGGCGGGCGAGATGGGGGATCGGGCTGGAAGGTTCGGTGCGATCGTAGAAGGCGATGACGAGGTCGAGGCACTTGACCACGTCATCACGCGAGTTGATGCGGTCGGGCAGGGTGGCAGCAGCCATTGACGTGGCGAAAGGGCTGCGGTCGTGGCCGTTGGCCGTCGGCGCCGGTTGAATTGGCGAGGCAGCGACTGGCTCAGCGGTCGGCGCGGCACGGGTGCCACGCTGCAGGGTTGCCAGCATCCGCTCCAGAAACCGCGACAGGACGGGCACCGCAGGTCCTGTCGTTTCGAGCCGCACATTGAAGGCCTTGTCCAGGGCCTCGAGGGCTGAGATCGCATTGCGCAAATCCGATGTCAGCGTCGCCACTGCATCGGGCTGCTGGTCGTTCTGCGCCGCAAGTCCGCTGCGCAGTCGACCCAGCAGTTGCTCGTGCGCGGCGGACAGCGCAGAGCGTTCGGAATTGCTCAGGCCTTGCGCCGCTTCCTGGAGCATCAGGCGGTCGTCGAGTGCCCCCTGCTCGAGGTCCCTGCCGCTGATCGGCGCGAAGCCGCGCGGCGTGAGAAACTTCATCCGGCGCAGATTGCCGAGCAGGCCGGCATTGGCGTTCTGCAGGTCGAGCAGCGCGTTGACGCGCCTGAGCGCGGTGTCGCGCGGCGTCGACGCCGGGCGTAATGCGGGGTGCATCGTCTCCCAGTGCTGGTCGAAGCTCTGCGCCATAAGCGTCAGTCCTTCGGCGAGGCCTGGCAGGCCCTGTTCATTGGCCAGCGCGCGGGTGACGATGACGAGCAGGCGCAGGTCGCGGCCGGCCGGTCTCAGCTCCTCGGCCTTGCGCAGCACCGCCGACCAGTCCACCGCGACAGCGACTTCGCTCGATGGCTTGTTGTTGTCGTCGTGGATGACTTCGTCGGGCGGGTCGATCAGCCGCTCCAGCTCGTGGAAACGGGGGTCGTTGCGCAAATCCTCTCCCGACGGATTCGCACCGTCCAGCGGGCTAAGCCAGAGAGAAAGGTCAACCACGCATCCCCCCACGCCGGTACTCGAAGGTTGGAAGTCGTCAGCATTGCCACTCGCCCTAGGTTTAACACACTTCACACCATGCTCAAAGTTTCGTGAGACTAGCTCTTAAGGCTTGGTCACCTTCTTCATGAGAATTGTCCTTGTTCGTTCGCGAGCATCGAAGAACCGGCGATGCTTTGTAAAATTCCCTGACGTGTGGCACCTTATAAGGAACCAGTCCGGCCATCGGAGCAGTCCCATGCAACCAGGGGGCATGCAGCATCGCAGGGCATCGCAGGGCTTCAAGCGCAAGGAACTCGTCGGCAAGCTGAATCCGACCTGCCTGCGCGCCTTCAAGGCTGCCGCCGACGCGGCAAAGCTGCGCGGCAACCCCTATGTCGAACTGGTTCACTTCATAGAACAGCTCGTCTTGTCGGATCGCTCCGATGTGCAGATGATCCTGCGCGATGCAGGCGTTGACGCCGCGCGCATCGCCGCCGACATGACAAGGGCGGTGGACAAGCTGCCTTATGGAGCTACATCCATTGAGGAGTTCTCCGACCACATCTTCCACGCTATCCAGGAGGCGTGGAGCCTGGCGACGCTGGAGTTCGGCACTGAGGAGGTGCGCAGCGCCCATGTCGTTCTGGCCTGCCTGAAGACGCCTGTGCTCGAAGGGCTGGTCTCGAAGATCAGCGTCGAGTTCGACAAGATCGATGCCGACGCCGTGATTGGCCGCTTCGCCGAGGTCATGGAAGGGTCGATCGAGGCGACGGGGCCGGCGGCGGCTGCCGAGACGGCGGAGGCGCCCCGGCGGCCTGGGCGGGGTGGAGACACGGCGCTGGCGAAATATGCGACCGACCTCACCCAGCGCGCCCGCGACGGCAAGATCGATGCGGTGGTTGGCCGCGATCCCGAGATCCGCCAGATCGTCGATATCCTGATGCGCAGGCGCCAGAACAACCCGATCCTCACCGGCGAGGCCGGCGTCGGCAAGACCGCCGTGGTCGAGGGCTTTGCGCTGCGCATCGCCGAGGACGACGTGCCGCCCATGCTCAAGGGCGTCAGCGTGCGCATGCTCGATGTCGGGCTGATGCAGGCTGGCGCGAGCGTCAAGGGCGAGTTCGAGAAGCGGCTGAAGGCTGTTATCGACGAGGTGCAATCCTCGGAGGTGCCGATCATCCTGTTCATCGACGAGGCGCATACGCTGATCGGCGCCGGCGGTGCTGCCGGCACGGGCGACGCCGCAAACCTGCTCAAGCCGGCCCTGGCGCGCGGCGAACTGCGCACCATCGCGGCCACCACATGGGCCGAGTACAAGCAGCACATCGAGAAGGACCCGGCACTGACCCGCCGCTTCCAGGTAGTCAAGATCGACGAACCGGACGAGGCCGCCGCCATCTTGATGCTGCGCGGGGTGGCCGGGGTGCTGGAGAAGCACCACCAGGTGCAGATCCTGGACGAGGCGATCGAAACGGCTGTGAAGCTGTCGCATCGCTACATCCCGGCGCGCCAACTGCCTGACAAGGCCGTCAGCCTGCTCGATACGGCCTGCGCGCGGGTCGCTGTCTCACAGCATGCGCGTCCCGGCGCGGTGGAAGACCTGATACGCCGCAAGCAGGCACTGGAGGTCGAACAGGGCATCATTGGCCGCGAGGCCGCCATCGGCATCGAGGTCGATGACAGGAAGGCGCGGGTAGCAAAAGGGCTGGCCGAGACTGAGGCGGCGCTGGCCGAGGCGGAGGCTCGTTGGGAATCTGAGAAAGCGCTGGCTGCAGAAATCCTGGAGCTTCGCGCCACGCTTCGTGGGCAGGGAGTAGCGCTTGACCCGGTGGCCGCAGGCGCCTCGGAAGGGGGAACTGAGGCGGAGCTGGTAGCGCCCGGCGATGAGGTTGCCGATCAGTTCCAAGGCGGTGGCCAGAGTGTTCCCGAAACCGCTACATCGGACACGGCGACCGCCGGCGACGCTGCCGATCAGGCGCAGGAATCCCCCTCACCCTTGTGGGGAGGGGCCAGGGGTGGGGCGACTCCTGGCTTTGGTGCTCCATCTGACCCCGCCGCCGACCTCGCCCGCCTCAAGGAACTCTCTGCTCAACTCGCCGCGGCGCAAGGGGAAGCACCGCTGATCCTGCTGTCGGTCGACCGCAATGCGGTTGCGGCGGTCGTGCAGGACTGGACCGGCATTCCCACCGGCCGCATGCTTTCGAGCCAGACGGAGAAGGCGCTGCGCTTGGCGCAGACGCTCGCCGCGCGTGTCGTCGGCCAGGACCACGCGATGGAAATGATCGCAAAGCGCGTGCAGACCAGTCGCGCCGGGCTCGGCGCGCCGGAAAAGCCGGTCGGCGTCTTCTTGCTTTGCGGCCCGTCGGGTGTCGGCAAGACCGAGACGGCGCTGGCGCTGGCCGAGATGCTCTATGGCGGCGAGCAGAATCTGATCTCCATCAACATGTCGGAGTTCCAGGAGGCGCATACTGTTTCCACGCTCAAGGGCGCGCCCCCCGGATATGTCGGCTACGGCAAGGGCGGCATCCTTACGGAAGCCGTCAGGCGCAGGCCGTATTCGGTGATCCTGCTCGACGAGGTCGAGAAGGCGCATCCCGATGTCCACGAGATCTTCTTCCAGGTCTTCGACAAGGGCATGATGGACGACAGCGAAGGGCGGCGCATCGACTTCAAGAATTCGCTGATCCTGCTCACTTCCAATGTCGGATCGGAGGTGATCATGCAGAGGACCAAGAACGGGCAGCTGCGCGAGAAGATCGAGGACCTCGACACGGCACTGCGCGCGCCGCTGCTCAAGGTCTTTCCCGCGGCCTTCTTGGGGCGAGTCGTGACAATCCCTTATTATCCGCTGTCGGGCGACATGATCGAGGCGATCACCCGCCATCAGTTCGGAAAGATCGCGCGCCGGCTCGCCGCCAGCCATGGCGCAGAACTGGTGATCGGCGACGGCGTCATGGACCTGATCAAGGCCCGTTGTACGGAGATCGAGTCCGGCGGCCGCATGATAGATGCGATCCTGACCAACACGCTGTTGCCGGAACTGAGCCGCGGCGTGCTCAACCGGTCACTCGATGGGGAGAAGCTGACGCGCGTGACTGTCGGCACGTCAGGCGAGGGGTTCAGCTACGACTTTGGGTAGGGGCTTACCAAGGGCTGCCACTGTCACCGCCACCACCGCCTCCTCCGTCGTTCCCTTCGCTTGGCGTATGAACGACTGGCGTCGCAACCACCGGGGCAACCACGACTTTCCTGGGCTTTGCAACCGGCGCCTTCTTCGTGGGCGCCTTCTTGACCGGAACCGGTTGCTGCACGGGCTGGACAACCTGCTCCTCCACTTTCTTCAGCGAGCCGCATCCGACGAGTGGCAGAAGCGCGCCGACAAGCAGCAGCCTGAGAGTATGCGATAGCATTTGCGTCTCCCCTTATGAGCCCAGCATGTCCAGTCGAGGTCGTGAATCGATCCATTCCTTGCGCAACAGTCCGATAAGCAGATCGCGGGGTTCGCGCGGCGCATCGGCACCGAGAACGGCATTTGCCGCGTCGCGTGTCTGGCTTCCGAGCTTGCCGTCGACCGCGCCGATGTCCTGCCCCGCCCTCTGGAGTGCGAGTTGCACTTCCTTGCCGACGCTGATGTTGTCTACCTTGGCCAGTGCAGCCTTGGCATTCGCCGACACTTCCTTGGTGTCGTGGGATGCGGACAACGCCAGCAGGCGGGCAACCTCGCCTCCGTCGTGCTGCAGGGACGGATTGTCTTGAAGCAGTTCCGCAGCGAAGTACGCGCCCCAGGCGTCGCCGCGCTCGGCACTCTCGCGATACCAGCCGGCCACAGTCTTAGGGTCTGCCGACTTGTCTCGCAGGGCCATGCGGCCGAGGAGGCGGCCGGCATAAGGATGGCCGCGTGCGCGCGCCTTCTCGAACAACTCGGCTGCACGCTTCGCGTCCTTTTGGACACCAGAACCGTCGCGGTAGAGGATGCCGAGAAGCACCAATCCATACACATCGTCCCGATTGGCGGACTCGGAGATGAATTTGAATGCCCGGGCGTCGTCCTTCTTCACGTTGCTGCCGGAGAGATACTCGGTGCCCAGCATGTTCATCGCGTAGGTGTGGCCAGACTCGGCCGCGCTCGTGACCATTGCCATGCCGCGGTCGACGTCGGCCTTGGTTCCGAGACCGGTGACCAGGGCCCGCCCGAGCGCATACTGCGAGTATGGATCGCCGCGCTTTGCCCCAGCCTCGAACAATGGGATCGCCTTGGCCGGATCACGCTTTACTGCGGCGCCGAACTGGTAGAGCCGACCGAGCAGGTAGCTCGCCCGCACATGGCCCGCGTCGCTGGCTTCATTGAGTGCCTTCAGCGCGGCATCGAACTCGCCGTCGGCATAGAGCGCGCGGGCATACTGGTACTTGAAGCGCGCAACGTCGGGATGCTCGTTGACGGCGGACTTGCAGGCCGCGAGCGCCTTCGACACGTCGATGTCGTTGGGCAGCTTGCCATCGGCGACGGCCTGCACGTCGAGCGGTTCGGCGGCCAGGGTGTCGCACTCATTGACCGAAACGGCGACGTTGATGGTGATGGGCGCTGGCGTCTTGGTCCTGACGGCCGGCACCAGCACCACCGTGCGCACGGGAGCGACCGGTTCGACCTTGGGCGCGGGCGCCGGGGCAGGGTTGGCAGCCGTCCCGGTGCCAGTGCTTTCCGGCTGCTGCGGCTTCAACGCCTCGGCGATAGGTTTCAACTCCGACAGGCCGCTGTCGGCAACGACCTTGAGCGAGGGCCGGATACGCAGCTTGCCGATGTCCTCGGCCTTGATAAGGTCGCCTTCCGAAACCACCTGGTCGCCGATGGCGACCTGAGTCTCCGGATCGCGGCTTTCGAGCTTCAGCCAGCCCTTGGGCGCGCTGGACGAACGAACGATCTCTTCCGGCATCGGCGAGAAGCCGGTGCCGACATCCGATGCCATGGCGACGAGGATCGGCTTGGGAGCCGGTGCCTGTTCGTCGACTTCGCCCTGAGCGATGGTCAGGCTCGGCTTGATCGTCTTCGGAGCCGGTGCGCTGACGTCGATGACGACCTTGACGATACCGCTCGCGGTGCGTCCACCTTCCGTCGTCACCGCGTAGCGGATCTCTTCGTCTTTCATGTCGCCGGACGAGGGTTTCATCATCACCGCCGATACCTCGTCGGCCGAGATTTTGCTGTCGAGATCGATCTGCCTGTCGCCCAGCCACAACGTACCGGCCTCCGGCAGCTTGGTGAAGTTGACGCTGAGGGGCGTATCTCCGCTGGTGATCGGCGGCGAGATGCGCAACGCTACGGCCTCCATCTTCGGCGGCACGCGCACCTCGCGCATGTCTTCGATGATCAAGAGGTTCTGGCGGGTGACGAAGAAGAAGGAGGAGGTCAGGCTGGAGGCGTCCCACGGCGTCTGACGGCCGTCGGTGCGCTTGATGACTTCCGAGCGAATGTCGCTGAGCAGCTTGCGGATCTCGACATTCGGCTTCAGCGCATAGTCGGTGAAGGCGCCGGTGAACGGGCTCATGCCGTTGTTGCCGTCGAGCGCCACCTGGTCTGGCGCGGTCGAGTAGACGATCAGCGTGCCGTTCTGAGGCGTAACCGAAGCGAGCCCCTTCTTGCCCTCGACTGCCAGCTTCTTCTGGCCGACGAAATAGGCGTTGTTGGCAAAGGGATTGTCACGACAGGCATCGAGGATGGCGATCTGCAGTGACGACGTCTCGCGCATGTACTCGAGCAGGCTCGACATGCTGTAGGCCTCTACCTCGAGGTCGTAGGACGAGGCCATGCTGGCATCGACTGGCAGCATGTAGTTGTTGCCGCCGACCTGAACCGCATGGCCGCTGTAGTAGAACAGTGCCACGTCGCCATCGTTGAGCGTGCGCAGGAAGCCCAGAACGGTTTCCTCAAGTCCTTTCTTGTTGAGATCGCGGCCGAGCGTCACTTCGAAATTGGCGCGCTCGAGAACCTCGCGAACCCGGTCGGCGTCATTGACCGCGTTCGGCAAGGTGGCGAGGTGCTGGTAGGCCGAATTGCCGATGACCAGAGCAGCGCGGCGTCCGCTGACGCGCTCGGCTGCGAATGAGGCTGTGAGAAGTAGAAGCAAGGCGAGCGCGCAAACAGCAAGCATGTTCGCCGTTCGAAACACGCGAAACAAACTGCTGGGCAGGCAATGCTCGCACACCACTTGGCCGCTCCCCTCGCGAGATCGCAGACTTTACACGGCTATGCACGGCTTGCATTCTTACGCAACGTCAGCATCCTACTTGCCAATCAGGCTGTCAACGGCGAAGCTCGGTCTGTAGGTGATCTAGCCCGGAAGACCTACCTGTTGCCGTCGGGCGTGGAGCCGCTGGCGAGGCGTGAGCGATGGACATTGCCAACGCATGCACTGACGGGAAGCGCCGGCCATGACGTCGGACGACAAGACCCGCATTTCTCCAGATACCGGCGTTCGTCAGGGCACCGAGCTCAATGGCATCTACGAGATCGACGAACACATCGCCACCGGCGGCATGGGCGAGGTCTATCGCGGCCACAACATCCAGACCGGCGACCCTGTGGCCATCAAGGTGGTGTTGCGGGAATTCGCCCGAGACCAGGGCATACTGGCGTTGTTCCGCAAGGAAGCGTCCATCCTCAACCACCTGTCGCACGACGCCATCGTACGCTACCACGTCTTCACCATCGATCCGACGATCGGCCGGCCTTACCTTGCCATGGAGTTTGTCGACGGCCAGTCGCTGGCCGAGCGCATGCGCCAGGGGCCGCTCGACGCTCGAGACGCCCGCAGGATGCTGGCGCGGGTAGCTTCGGGGCTTGCGCTCGCGCATGAGGCGGGCGTCATCCATCGCGACCTGTCGCCCGACAATATCGTCCTCCCCGGCGGCAGCGTCGAAAAGACCAAGATCATCGACTTCGGCATCGCGCGATCGGCCAATGTCGGCGGCGGCACACTCCTTGGCGGCAGTTTTGCCGGCAAATACAGCTTCGTGTCGCCGGAGCAGCTCGGCCTGTTCGGCGGCGAGGTGACGGAACGATCCGACATCTATTCGCTGGGCCTTGTGCTTGCGGCTGCGCTGCGCGGCAGGCAGCTCGATATGGGTGGCTCGCCCGTCGAGGTTATCGAGAAGCGGCGCACGGTGCCGGATCTCGCGGGCGTGGATCCGGATCTTTTGCCGCTGCTCGAGGCCATGCTGCAACCCGATCCCGCGGACCGCCCGCAAAGTGCCGACGAGATCGTCGAATGGCTAAGGGAGACGGGCGGTGGAACCAGGCCGGGAACCATCGCGGCTGCGGCGTCGCTTGAGCGAGAGCCGGTTGCCCGCACAGAGCCGAGCTGGCGTACATCGGGAGGAACGACGCCGGGCAAACCGCAGCCTCCGCCGCCGGAGTCGCTGTTGCCGCGCGACGCGCCCTGGCGCAACACGTCCAAGGCGGTCAGGCCGGCGGCGCCACCGCCGCGCCAGGTCGTGCCCGCTGCTCCGCGACGGAGCAGTGCCGGGCTGATCGGCGGGATCCTGCTTGTCGTGGCCGTGGCGGCTGGAGGAGCCTACTTCGCCGGCCTTGTGGATGGCTTGTTGCCGGGTGGTGGGGCTGTGCTGCCTCCCGCAAAGGACAAGCCGGCGCTCGAACAGGCCGCAAATGGTGGGGTAAAGGACGCGGCCAAGCCGCAGGCTACACAGCCGCAGACCGAGAGCAAGGCGCCGCCTGCCAACAAGCTGCCGCCCTCCATCGAGCCCGAGACGGCCAAGCCACCCGAGCCGGTGAAGGAGGTCGCGGTCGAACCCAAGCCTGTTCCCGCCAGCGCGGCCGAATGGTTCAAGTCTTTCGACGGCGGCTCCTGCTTCTACGCTGCGGTGAAGGATGTCTCGGCGCCCAACCCCGCCGTCGACGGCTTTGCCACCTCGAAGGCGCCGATGGACAAGCTGGTGCGCGACTTTGCCAGCTCGTTCGGCGGCAAGCTGGTGCTGACCCCTCACATCATCGAGCGGGACCAGTGCCCGGTGGCGGATTTCCTCAAGGCCATGAAGCCAGGTTCCAGTGGGCTGCTCCTGCGTCTGAACAAGGATCAGCTGAACGCAGGAGACTCGCTCCAGGGCACATTGACGGGCGCAGGTGGCCGCGACATCAACCTGCTGCTGATCGGAAAGGACGGTGTCGTCTATAACTTTGCCAACCTGCTCAAGCGCGCCGGGTCGGATGCGACCTTCAGCATGAAGCTCGTTCCACTCAGCGACCAGGAAATGACGGCTGCGGAACCACATCTCATCGTCGCGCTTGCCAGTGACGGCGGCCTGCGATCAGCCGACATCAAGGACCCCGAACTGGCGATCGACCTGTTCCCGCGCATACGCAGCGAGGCCGAAGCGCAGCGGGCCGACATCGCGCTCGGCTATTTCCAGTTCGGAAAGTAGTCGCCCAACCTCTGCTAAACCGTCGGCAGCTTACGCACCTCGGGTGCATCCAGGTCTTCGACGGCGCCCTCGTGGACCATACGGCCGCGGTCCATGATGTAGACGACGTCGGCCAGTTCACGGCAGAAATCCAGATATTGCTCGACCAGCAGAATGGCGATGTCGGCGGTGTCGCGCAGGTAGCGGATGGCGCGGCCGATATTCTTGATGATCGACGGCCGGTGCCTTCGGTTGATTCGTCCACCAGTACCAGGAGCTTCGGTGCCGCCCGATGCTCTACCGCTTCAGGCAAGCGATCACCTCGGTATAGCGCCTCAGGATACCGTGGGTCTTGTCGGAAAAGCACAAATACGGATGTCGAAATCTGCCCATGAGCAAATTTGCTCATGGATGTCATAGCCGTAGTCGACAGTCACCAGGGAGCCGTCACCAGATATCGGATTTCCGTGATACTCAGCTTCCTTATGATAGATGATCGTACTGTCAGGTGTGAGTGCGGTACGGACAGTCACAGCGTTGACCAAAGTTCTCTGTATTGGAAAAGTGCTTATGAACAGTCCGCCAGGGCGCAAATGGGGCAATAGTCCTCCTATTCTAGGTGAAAATCCTCATCAAGCATGAGGATGCGGATAATATGGAAAAGCTTGTCCAGAAAGGCACTTCGGCAGTGCCCAAGGCTACCCACCTGAGGTCAAATCTGCCCTGCTCATTGTGATTGGTTGCGGTGCCATCAGCATGGCCGCTGAGAGCGTTGGAGCGGCTACGTGGACAGGCACTGACCGTGCGCGTCACAGCACGTATGGCTTTGAAATATTTTTTTCTTCGATATCCCGAAATTGACTGCTAACATTGTTAGGGATTCGACTGTGCGCGTTGTAAAAAGGGGCTTCGTAGGTGAAGGGTATCATATTAGCAGGTGGCAACGGTACCCGCCTATACCCCGCTACACTCGCCGTTTCAAAGCAGGTCTTGCCCGTATACGACAAGCCGATGATATACTATCCGCTTGGAGTTCTTATGCTTTCTGGCATTCGAGAAATTCTCATAATTTCTTCTCCTCGGGATTTGCATCTGTTTCAGCTATTGCTGGGGGACGGCTCGGCATTCGGGATATCCATCGAGTATGCGACGCAATTCGCACCCAATGGCTTGGCTGAAGCCTTCATAATTGGCCGCGATTTCATCGGTGGGGATCGCGTAGCCTTGATATTGGGAGATAATATTTTCTACGGCGACGGTCTGTCTGATCGCTGCCGCTCCGCAGTCGCGCGCCAGCGGGGAGCGTCCGTCTTTGCCTACCAGGTCGACGACCCGCAGCGTTACGGAGTTGTTACTTTTGACCGGACCACACAGCAGGCTCTCTCGATAGAGGAGAAGCCCGAAAATCCAAGGTCCAACTGGGCTGTTACCGGCCTGTATTTTTACGACAATTCAGTCGTTGAGATCGCATCATCCATTCGTCCTTCGGCCAGGGGTGAACTGGAGATTACGGACCTGAACCGCACCTATCTGGAGCGGGGCCAGTTGCACGTCGTCCGGTTGGGAAGGGGGCATGCGTGGCTCGATACGGGCACACATGACAGTCTGCACGATGCAGCGTCGTTCGTCCGAACAATAGAACATCGACAAGGCGTGAAGGTCATGTGTCTAGAAGAAATCGGCCTTGAGCTGGGCTGGTTGAGTGCCGAGGAAGTGCTCACTAGGGCTGCCGCCCTGGGAAGTACCGAATATGCTCGCTACCTTGTGCGCCGGGCAAAAGAGATTGGCCATGGTTGAAATTCGTTGCCTTGGGTTGGAAGGGTTGTTTGAGATTGTGCCCAAGAGGCTCTCCGACGACCGGGACTTCTCGCTCGGGTTGGACTACGACTTTCCATGGCGGAATTGAGGGCGCGTTTGTCGATGACGACTTTGCCAAATCCCATGCGTGTGGCGTGCTGCACGGCGCGCATTGCGGGCGCGTCCACTCGCCGACAAGCGTTACGATGAGCGTCAATGACAAATAAAGTAGACATTGTTGTTGTCACGTATCAAAGCGCTCACGTGTTGAAGGATTGCCTGGCCAGCCTCCCTCGTTTCGCCAACATTTATGTCGTCGACAATGCAAGTACGGATGGTTCTGCGGCGGTCGCATCGGAGGCTGGCGCCGAAGTGATTAGGCTCAATGAGAACGTGGGATATGGCGCCGCCTGCAATGCAGGGGCGGCTGCCGGGACATCGGCCTTCCTATTGTTCTTAAACCCGGATGTACGTTTGGCGAACGGTGCCATCGACAAACTTCTCGCAGCGGCGGCCGATTATCCGTGTGCTGCCTTCAATCCTTCCTTTTATAATGAAGGGCGTCGACGCTTTCGTCGCTGGTCGAGGCTGTTTCCCAGGGGGGCTTCGTGGCGCGGGCCGCCGCCAATTGCCGATTGCCAGGTTCCCGTCTTGCATGGCGCTTGCATCTTCGTTCGCCGCGACCATTTTGCCTGTGTCGGCGGGTTCGATGAACATATCTTCCTCTATCACGAAGACGACGATATCAGCTTGAGGCTGAGTTGCGCTGGCGTCGAGCTTAGGACCGCGGTCGAAGCGGTTGTTGACCATGCGGAGGGCAGGTCCTCCATCCCGTCAGGTGAATCTTCGCGCATCCGAGGAGAAGCGATGGGGCGGTCGCTGGTCTATGTCATGCGAAAACACCACTTGGCGCTCGATGTTCAAGCCGAACGAAGACGTGGTTGGTTCAAGCTGCTGCTGCCCCATGTTCTTTTTAACACGGCTCGACGCTCAAAGTTGTTGGGCTTTCTGGCAGGCATTGGCGGTCAGCAGCAGGTTCGGATAGCTGACAGCGCGAACCAAGGGACCGGCGAATGCGATTCGGCAATAGTGGGGCAGTGGAATGCCGACAGTGGGCACACAATTGCCAATTGCCACAGGCCGTGACAGGCGAATGTCTCTTTTTCCGTTCGTGGCCTGACTGAATGAATATTCGCGGTTTGTCGTATCGGTTGCAGAGGGCGATCCGTGGTTTTTGGCATCGTCGCTCGACCCCGGTTGATCTCACGCTGCAACACGCAGCCAATGCAGCGGGAGTGTTCGCCGCAGAGGATTACGTGGACATTGCTGCGGCACCGCCGCCAGCAACAGATGTGCGCCTTGTTGCCTATTATCTGCCGCAGTTCCATCCAATTCCGGAGAATGACGGATGGTGGGGCAAGGGCTTCACGGAATGGCGCAACGTGGTCCGGGCTATGCCCTTGTTCGATGGGCACTACCAGCCCCGAAGTCCTGCCGAATTGGGCTACTACGACTTGCGGCTGGCCGACGTCATGCGTCGCCAGGTGGAGTTGGCGAAGCTTTATGGAATTGGCGGCTTTGCGTTTCATTTCTACTGGTTTGGTGGCAAGACACTGCTTGAGAGGCCGCTCTCGGATTATCTCGCACGCCCCGACCTGGATCTGCCTTTCAGCCTCTGCTGGGCAAACGAAAACTGGTCACGTCGCTGGAACGGCCGCGAACAGGATTTGCTCATTGCCCAGGATCATTCAGAGGCAGATGACATAGCCCTGATTCAATATATCGACCGGTATTTTCGAGATCCAAGATACATCAAGGTCGAGGGAAAGCCGGTCTTGACGGTTTATCGTCCTGAACAGCTTCCAGATCCCGCGGCTACGATCGCGCGTTGGCGCAGCGAAGCACATAGGGCCGGTTGGCCGGGGCTTTATGTTATCGCCACCAATGCGTTCGATTTCGTCGACTATCAAAAGTACGGGTTCGATGCGCTATCGGAATTTCCGCCGCATGGGATCAAGGCGACAAACGCCGAAAGCAGCATCCATATGTCGCCGCTACGCGAAAGCGGTGGGCGTGTGCGGATGTACGCCGAGGCAGCGCAAAATGCCATGAATGCCAGTGCGCCGATCGGGCGGGTGCATCCAGGCGTGATGCCAGGATGGGACAATTGCCCGCGCCGTCCCCGAAATGGCGTAATTTATCATGGGGCGACTCCGGAGATGTTTGCCCGTTGGCTGCGCCATGCTGTTGATCGTGCACGTGGCAATCCGAAAGGCGAACGATTTGTCTTCATCAACGCTTGGAACGAATGGGGCGAGGGCGCCTACCTAGAGCCGGATTTGCGCTACGGCTATGCGTATCTGCAGGCCTGCAGGGACATGGACAAGGTAACGACAGACAAAGGCAGGACCATCTACTTTGATCCGGCGGACAGCCGCGGCAGAATGCTGAAGGAGCATGCGGGCAACTTCAATCCGCTTTCGCTTGTCATGTGGGACATGATCCTGAAGGAAGCGTCGTGGACTCAGGTTATCGACATAGGATGCAACTATGGCGAAATGCTTGCCAATGCCGAGCTGCCGAAGGGCGCGGAAATCACGGCCGTCGAGCCCAACAGTCTTCTTAGGCACTACCTCGGGAGAACGCTGGAAGAGGCGGGAGTTGATGCCCGATTGGTTTGCGCCGCAGTTTCGGACTCCATTGGGACGGCCCGTTTTTTTCGCGACGACAAATGGTCCGGCACCAGCCGCGTTCTTAGACCGGAAGAGACCGTCGAGAATCTGATCGTAGTTCCTCAGGTCACGGTTGACAGTCTCCTCGACGGCGTCACGGGCGCTGTCCGGCTTGCTATGAAGATCGACGTCGAAGGACATGAGGCGGCCGTTCTCAGAGGCGCTCTACGAAGCTTGAAGCGTGTCCTGGACTATTCGATTCTGGTGGAAATCAAGCATATACCCGAAGACGACCAGAGGTGGATCTTCAAAATGTTTGATGTCTATGGCCTTGATATGACATCGGCGCAATTGATTTATCTTAGCGGCACCCCCTACGAGGAAGTAATACGGATGATAGATGCGGAAGAAATCTATGCGCAGGATGTTATTGTTAAGCGCAGGGGACAGCGCCGCTGATGTCGGGTTCAATTAAGTGGCGAGCGCTGTGGCGCCATCCGACCGACTCTCGCAAACGAAAAGAATTTCGTGCTGGGGGGCATTGCGCAAAGCAGGGCAAGGCCATTCGCAAGACCCGAATGTGGCTGAATCTGGCGGCAATGCTAAGGCACCCGCTTTCTCAGAATGAACGCCGAACCTGGCGCGACGCGGCCCAGCACGGCTTTCCACCAGCACGTATTCCGGCCAAGGCGACCTTTCAAGAAACTCCCGACGCATTGCATAGCAGACTCTACGATTGCTACGTGCAAAATGCCCTTGGGCAGTTCGACTCTTCTGAATATTGCAGCATCGCGACGGAACCGCCGCCTGCAGATGTGTGCGATGTCAAGCTGATTGCCTATTATCTGCCTCAGTTCCACCCAGTAGCCGAGAATGACGAATGGTGGGGTAAGGGTTTCACTGAGTGGCGCAACGTTGCCCGCGCCTATCCGCACTTCGACGGACATTATCAACCGCGCATCCCTGGAGAGCTGGGATATTACGATCTCCGTGTCGTCGATGTCATGAGGCGGCAGGTCGAGCTTGCAAAGCTCTATGGAATTCACGCATTCTGCTTTCATTTTTATTGGTTCGGCGGCAAGCGCCTGCTCGAAACGCCCATCTTGAATTACCTTGAGAACAAGGATCTGAATTTACCGTTCTGCTTGTGCTGGGCGAACGAGAATTGGTCTCGACGTTGGGATGGCAGCGAAAATGAAATCTTGATTTCACAATCCCACTCGGCCGAGGACGATGAGGAGCTGTTGCGGTATCTTGACCGCTACTTCAGAGATGATCGCTACTTAAAGATCGATGGCAAACCAGTTCTGACGGTCTATCGTCCCTCGATCCTTCCAGATGCCGCCGAAACAGTCCAGCGGTGGAGACGAATTGCGAAAGAGCTTGGTTACCCCGGTATCTATCTTATCGCGACCAACTCCTTTGCGTTCTCGGACTATCAAAGGCTGGGTTTCGATGCGCTATCGGAGTTTCCGCCTCATCACGTTGCAGCAGCCAATGTTCAGCAAGAATTCCAAATGTCGCACCATCGCACGGGATGGCGCGTTCGCTCTTACCCGGAGATCGTGGCGAGCGAAGAAGCACGAAAACCCGTTCCGGGAACCGTTGTCCCTGGCGTGATGCCCGGATGGGACAACAGTGCCCGTCGCCCCGCAAATGGTGAGATCATTCACGGTGCTACGCCACAATTGTTCGAGAAGTGGCTACAGCAGGCATTCAAACGCGCCCAAAAAAACCGCCTTCCGGAACGGTTTGTCATGATCAATGCCTGGAACGAGTGGGCGGAAGGCGCCTATCTCGAGCCCGACAGCAGATTTGGGTATGCGAACCTTGAAGCTTGCGCCTCTGCGGTTCGTAACCATGTTGGCTCTGCGTCAATGAGGGTGATCGCAGGCAAGCGGCCGCGCCTTTCAGATGGCAAAACCGTATTGTTGTGCTCCCATCATGCCGGCAAACAAGTATTTGGTGGCGAACGCAGTTTCCTTGATATCGCAAGAGCGCTGTCGGAGAGCGGATTCAATCTGGCGGTGAGCCTTCAGGAAGGTGTAAACAAGCCCTACGTTGAGGAACTGCGCAACTTTGCGCAGGAGATACACATCTTCAAATATGATCAGTGGAGCTCCAGTTCGGCTGAAACCGTCGCTTCTACACCTCTGTTCTTGGAGGTAATCGACAGTGTAAAGCCCGACCTAGTGTATGTGAACACGATCGTTGTGGCAGCGCCTCTCGCCGCTGCGAGATTGCGTGGCGTTCCATCCGTCGTCCACGCACGTGAGATCATCACCCACGATGAGGATCTTCAGCGGCAAATCGGAATGAGCGGACCTGAAATAGTAAGGCAGGTGGTTCATTCGAGCGATCACGTTATCGCCAATTCGCAGGCCACTCTGGAGTGTTTCGGCCATGCCAAGGCGTCGATGATCCCAAATACCGTCGATATCGAGGCCTTCGATCAGGCACCGATTGGCGAGCATGGTGCCGTTACATTTGGCCTTATCAGTAGCAATCTGCCCAAGAAAGGAATCGAGGACTTTGTTGAGTTGGCCACTGCCTGCCAAAAGCAGGTTCCAAATGCCCGATTTCTCGTTATCGGCCCGCTTGGCCGCCCTGTCATCAAAGATTACTTGAGCCGCAAGAAGAAGACGCCGAAGAACCTCGAATTTGTCGACTACCAGCCAACGTCAGTTGAGGCTATCGGGAAAGTCGATGTGGTCGTGAATTTTTCGCATTTTCAGGAGTCGTTCGGGCGCACTGTACTTGAGGGCATGGCCGCCGGTCGCCCTTCGCTCGTTTATGACTGGGGCGCCCTGAAGGAGCTTGTCAAACATGGTGAGACCGGCTTCCTAGTTCCGTTCCGAAAGCCGCTGGAGGCCGTCGCCCACGTCCATATGCTGTGCAATGAAAGAAAGCGCCTGCAAGAGATGAGCAGAGCGGCGCGCTCGCGGTCGCGTGATTATTCGTTCCCGCAGTTCAAGGCGAAGCTCTCTGAGGCGTGTCGGCAGATCATCGATGCCGGGACAACCGTTCATGCCTATTCGAACGCCGGGAAAGAACGGCTTGAGGCCATATCCGAGAAAACCATCGACATTGTCGTGTGTGTCCACAATGCACTGTCGGATGTGAAGGCATGCCTCGCTTCGGTCAGAGCCAATCTTGGTGCCAATCAAAGAATCATTCTGGTCGACGACGGTTCGGATGACGAGACCCGTCACTACCTCGAGAAGTTCGCGGCGCGCGAACGAGTGGTCCTGCGTCGCAACGAGCAAGCCCAAGGCTATACTAAAGCCGCCAACCTTGGGTTGGAACTATCGAATGCAGATCTGGTCATCCTTTTGAACAGTGACACTGTTGTGACTAGGAACTGGGCTGAAAAGCTAGCAGATGCGGCGTTTTCCAGACCTGACATTGGCGCAGTCGGCCCGCTTTCGAATGCGGCTTCGTATCAGTCAATCCCCGGCACCTTAGGCACAGACAAGCAGACGGCTATCAATGATTTGCCGCCAAACATGTCGGCTGACGACATGAATGACTGGTGTGAGAGAAACAGCACGTCAATGGTTCCAACTGTTCCATTGATCCATGGGTTTTGTTTCGGCATCACGCGTAGAGCTCTCGACACGGTTGGAAAATTTGATGAGGCGGCCTTTCCGGAAGGCTATGGCGAGGAGAACGACTACTGCTTCCGGCTGTCTGCGGCGGGGTTCAGCATGGCCGTCGCAACTCACACCTATGTCTACCACGTGAAGTCGTCGAGTTACACAGAAGAGCGCCGACATCATCTGTCGGAAAAAGCGCAAAATGTGCTTTACCGGCGTTATGGGCGGGATGCTTTCAATGCGGCCATTCGCACGCTCGAACGGGACCTTGGTCTCTCGTCTATGCGGGCCCTTGCGCAGAATTTGTACGAGAAGACAAAGGCGCCAGTCGCCGGGCGTGGCAGGGGCGCGCGCAAAGCGCATCCCTATTTGTTGTCTGAGTTGAACGATCAACAGTGGCTTCAGGCGCTCCAGGCTAGCGTGGATGACACGACTGTCGACGGCATCGAATACCCTGGCTTTCCGGATGCGCAATTGCAAATCGGCACGGTTGGTTCAGCTGGCAAGGGGACTATCGCGGAAGGATTCCGCTTTTACTCGTTCGTACTGGAAGCGGCCCGAGCCAATGGCGTGAATGTGGGGCTCAAGTCCCGCGTCCTGGATTTCGGGGTCAGCTGGGGCAGGATAATACGCTGTCTGCTGCGTGAAGTAGCTCCCGCGGGTCTCTTCGGCGTGGATATCAGTGATCGTTTTCTGTCTGCTGCCCAACAGACCGGGGTCCCGGGTGATCTCAGGCTGATCCAGCCGGACGGAAAGCTGCCGTTTGCCGACAATTCTTTCGACGTTGTGTATGCTTACTCGGTGTTTACGCATCTTCCAGAGCACATTCAGAAGATCTGGCTGGCGGAGATAGCGCGCACCCTCAGGCCAGGCGGGATTTTTGTCGCGACGGTGCAACCTCCACGTTTCCTCGATTTCATTAGGGAAGCGCCACAGGAGAGGGTCGTAAAGAGCGCTTGGCTCCAACAACTCCAGTCCGAGCTTTCGAAGAAAGACGACGCCCCTGGAGAGCTTGACCAGTCTGGGTTTGTTTTCCTTCCAACAAACAACGGAAAAACATACGGCGACATGATTTTGACTGAAGCCTACGTGAAACGTGTTTGGGGTGCGAAATTTGCAATCCAGGAGTACCTGGATGACCTTTCTCGATTTCAGCAGGCGGTCGTTACGGCCAAGGTTCTCAAGTAGGAGCACTAGAGGGATGCGGCTCATTCGTGTCGCGTCCCAAACTCCCTTCAGATGCGCCAGGTGCAAAGATATTGGCGTGGCAGGCAACTCGCACGGCGCAATTGTCGGATTGGGGAGCTGCTCGCCATAACCGTCGTTCTCGGCAGCGCCCCTTATCTGACGTCGTGCAAAGCCAAATGTGTCGGATGACCCCCAAGCCTCATCCTTGGTCTGGAAGTCGCGTCGATCGGGCCCGCGGATGACTGGTTGATGTCCACCTGATGAACCACTCCTGTCCTAGAGCTGACACACGCTCAAGCTTGCCAGGGGCCGACTGCCACTTTCGCAAGGCTAAGGCCTGGTGATTACCTTAGTCCTCCTTGGATTCGATCGTCTGGACTGTGACCTGGATGCGTGCAAGCGTGGCAAGTGCGGTGACAGAAAGCCGGGACTGACACCATAGGTCGATGCCAGTCGGTCGGGGGGCTCTTGTCGATCTGAAGGGGCGCGCCACGTAGAGAATTGAGCTTTGTGCCATTATCCGGCACTCGAATATGCGTGGCGCTTTCTTTCAGCTCTCGCGACGGCACTGCACTGGCCGACACCGGCCAGGCAATGGCTGGCCTCACTGGAGGAGTTACCAGCGTTGTCGTTCAATCGCCACTGAGTGCTCGCAAGGGCAGCGACGCGAACGCCGTCAATAGAGCGGTCCTTCAAACTGCGGGTTTAAGGCCGCATAGAACTTGCGTCCAAGGAGATTTCTTTCGATTTGTGGCAGAGCGATCCGTAAATAGGTGGTGACGCTGACCGGGAGAGGTCCTATGGCATCTTGCGACTGCCATTTGAGACCAACGTATGAATGTTTTCGTGCTTTGCACCGGACGCTGCGGTTCGACGACTTTTGCCAAAGCCTGCGGTCATATCGACAATTTCACCTCAGGACATGAGACTAGGTCGCGACTGGTCGGTGCAGACCGACTTGCGTACCCTGTTAGACACATTGAGGCCGACAATCGGCTGTCTTGGCTACTAGGCCGGCTAGAAAAGAAATATGGCGACAACGCGCACTACGTGCATCTGACCCGGGACCCAGATGCCGTCGCTGAGAGCTTTGCCTTAAGAAGCGCGCACGGCATCATGAAGGGCTACCGCGACGCGATTCTGATGGAGGCGGGCAACGCGGCCCCAATTTCGATTGCTCGCGACATGATCGACACGGTCACCTGCAACATTGAGGCGTTCCTGCGAAATAAGACAAGCTCGATGCAGGTGCGCTTGGAGACAAGTGGCGAGGACTTCGCCCGTTTCTGGGATTGGATCGGCGCAACTGGGAATTGGGAAGGTGCCGCTGCAGAGTGGTCTGTTCGGCATAACGCTACCGCCCGGTAACGCCTGTCCGGAACATCTCCCGTTGCAGGGGCTGGCAGCAGGCACGGTATGGGCGCGAAATCCAGAAACAGTGGAAAGGCCGGCGACTTAGGGTAGGCCCGCAGCCAGAGATGTCGCACGGCACCGTAGCCCGGAATCTCTCCGAAACTGTCACCATCGTCACGATGCCTAAAAAGTGGAGTGCCGAGGCTGGTGTAGTGAGTACCGAAGCCGATTGAAGCTGCCACCCTTGCGATGCTGCCGTGCATGAAGGGCTTCTCTAGGGGCCTGCTTTTCGTCTATGAGGCGGCCCACCTTGGCTGTATTGCGCTGGACGATTATCAGACTAAAGTCGGGATTGGCCTAGCGCTACTCAGCATTTGAAGCGAGGCCATTATGTTGCTGTTGTTGTCAGCAATGGGCAAGCAGACGGGGCTAGGCTATGGCGCTTCGTTCTCGGTACCTGGAGGCGTGCTCGTTGTCGGCGGCGAAGACAGCGAAGCCAAGGCGCGTAACGAGGTGTTTCTCTTAAGATGGGACGGCAGGGCGCTCTCGATCGAGAACTGACCATAGTTCTGGAGCGCGCAAAATGGCGGCCCGCCAACTCCGCGACATCAGCCGCCATGTTTTCGGCTATTATCCCCGCAGATGCACATAGTGAAGCAGATGGAACGATGACCGGCTGGGATCAGCAATCCGGTCCCCGGCGCCAACCTTTCTAGTCCACATCCAGGCTTGCCGGTACCGCTTCGCGATCGTCTGCGATGGCGTAGTCGATGCGCAGGATCCGGCCTGAAAAATCCGGGTTAGTCTGTCTGTCGGGGTCGACCGGTTCGGCATTGCTGCGTCCGAAGGTAAGGGGCGACAGCGACAACCTGAGCAGGGTGCGTTCGAACACATGTTCGCCGGCCGGCTGGCCGTCGACCGTGAGGCGGCCGCGTCCCTTGAGTGTTGCGGTCTTTTCGAAGTCGAAGACGACTGTCGTCTTGCCGAGTGGGATCTCCCGGCCCGAGACGAGGCGGCTGACCTCGAAGCCGGCATAGTTGTAGGTGTAGACCAGCCGGTTCCCGATGATGTCGAGCGCATAGCCGCCATGGCAGCTACCGAAGCAGACGAGCGCGCCGCCCTGGCTCGCATTGCTGCGCTCGATCTCGATCGATATGCGGTGCGAGACGTCCTGCGTCATCGGTGCCGCCTCTGCCGGTATCGAGGAAATTGGCGGGAAGTAGCTGCACTCGTTGCGCCAGCGTGGTGCGCCGGGCCGGTAGGGCGGTTTGAACAGCACGTCGCTGTCGTCGAGCGGCATGACACCGTAGCGGCCGGCCTCCGCCCACCAGCGTTCCTTCATCTCGGCGAGCTTTTCCGGCTTTTCCCCGGAGAGGTCGCGCAGCTCGGAAAAGTCCTCGTCGAGATGGTAGAGCTCCCAGCGCTCGCTGTCGAAATCATCGCCGGCCTTGTGCTGGGTCACCGCCTTCCAGCCGCGATGCCAGATGCTGCGATGGCCGTACATCTCGAAATATTGCGACTGCTTGGCGGTTGCCGCATCGGGAGCGTCGAAGGAATAGGCGAAACTCTCGCCATGGATCGGCATCTGCGCCACGCCGTTGATGCTCTCGGGTGCTGTGACGCCGCAGAGCTGCATGATTGTCGGCGTGATGTCGGTGACATGGGTGAACTGGCAACGCACCTCGCCCTTGTCCGATATGCCTGCCGGCCAGGAAAAGATCATCGGGTCACGCACGCCGCCGCCATGGGTGAAGCTCTTGTAAAGCTTGAGCGGCGTGTTCGAGGCCTGCGCCCAGCCCCAGGGATAGTTGCCCGAGCTGCGCGCCGTGCCGATTTCGGCGAGGCGCTCGCGCGACACGGCATAGTCTTCCGGCAGGCGGTTGAACCAGCGGAGCACGTTGGTCGTGCCGTCGGGATCGCAGTCGGTGGAGGCGCCATTGTCCGAGATCAGCACGATGATGGTGTTGTCGCGAATGCCGGTGCGGTCGAGGAAGTCGAGCAGCCTGCCGAAGGCGGCGTCGGTGTGGCCGAGAAGTGCTGCATAAGCCTCCTGCATATGTTCCGACACCTCGCGCTCTTCCTGGGAGAGCTCGGCCCAGGCGCGCACGCCGGGGTTCGGCGGCGGCAGCTCAGTATTCTCAGGCACCAGGCCCATCGCCTTTTGTTTGGCCAGCCTCCGAACGCGTTCCTCGTCCCAGCCATGGGCAAAGCGGCCGCGATAGCCGGCCAGCGCCGATGCGGGCGCCTGGTGCGGGAAATGCCCCGCACCATAACAGAGATAGAGGAAGAACGGCTTGTTCGGCCAGATCGCCATCTTGTCGGCGATGTAGCGCACCGCGCGGTCCGACAGGTCGTCGGAGAGGTGATAGCCCTGCTCGGGCGTCGCCGGCGGCGGAACCTGCTGGTTGTCCTGGCATAGTTCCGGGTGGAACTGGTCGGTGCTGCCGTTCATGAAGCCATAGAACCGTTCGAAGCCGCGGCCGAGCGGCCATTGGTCGAAGGGGCCGGCGGCATTGGCGTTTTCGGTCGGCGCAAGGTGCCATTTGCCGACCGCATAGGTCGCGTAACCCTGCAGCTTGAGCATTTCGGCGAGCGTGCCGGCGCGGTGGCTGATCGCGCCGCGACCGGAGGGCCAGCCCATGTCGGCATTGGCGAGGTAGCGCATACCTACCGAGTGGTGGTTGCGTCCGGTCAGCAGGCAGGCGCGTGTCGGCGAGCACAATGTGGTGGTGTGGAAATTGCTGTAGCGCAGGCCGTTGTCGGCAAGCGAATCGAAGTTCGGCGTGTCGATGGACGAGCCGAAACAGCCGAGGTCGGAGTAGCCGACGTCGTCGAGCACGACATAGATGACGTTCGGCTTGCCGGCCGGGCCGCTGGGGATGTCGGCATAGTCGCGCTCGGATTCGTGGTGCGTGCGGCCGATATGGCCGCGAAATTCGGAAGTCATGCTCTGTCCCGATCTTTTGAGATGGTCGCCGGGGCCCCAACAGGAGGGCGACCCGGCCGCTTGGATCAATAGCCGGTGACGCTGCGCAGATAGCGCTTGAGCAGCGTGCGCCCGAGCAGCCGCCAGAGGCGATCGGTGGCAAAGCCGAGAAGGCCGAGCGCGATGATGGCGGCGAACATCCAGTCGACCTGGAAGTAGAGGCGCGAGGTCCAGATGATGTAGCCGAGCCCGGCATCGGCGGCGAGCATTTCGGCGGCCGCTATGACCAGGAAGGACGAGGCGAGCGCCAGCCGCATGCCGACATAGATCGAGGGCAGCGAGGCCGGGATCATCACCTTGAAGAACACCTGCCTTTCATTGGCGCCGAGGCAGCGCGCGGCATTCAGCTTGTCCTGCGAGACCGAGGACACGCCGCTGGCCGTGTTGACCATGACGATGAAGGCCGTCGCGTAAGCGATCAGAATGATCTTCGACATTTCGCCGACGCCGAACCAGATGATGAACAAGGTCACCAGCGCAATCGCCGGAACGAAGCGGAAGAAGTGGATGAACGGGTCGACGAGATGGCGCGCCACCGGCGAGACGCCGACGGCCAGCCCGATCGGAATGGCGATGGCGCTGCCCAGTAACCAGCCCGAGAGAATGCGCATCATCGACACCAGGATGGACTGGGTGAGCGCGCCCTCGGCCAGCATCTGCCCGGCGCCCTTGAGCACGGCGAGCGGTGCGGGCAGGAACATCGGGTCGACCAGCCAGGTCGAGGCCATCTGCCAGAAGATCACGACGATTGCGACGCTGAGCGCCGACCAGGCAAAGGATGGCATCAGTTTTGCTCCCATTGCGAAGCCGCCTCCCTTTCGATGTCGCCCTCGATCGCCTTGACCGCATCGGCGAAGCGGCTGTCGAGGTCGTCGCGCGGATAGTGCAGGTCGATGTCGTAGATGCGGGTGATGTTGGCGCGCGGGCCCCGGCTCATCACGGCAACGCGCTGCCCAAGCAGCACGGCCTCGCGAATGTCGTGGGTGACATAGACCATGGTGCAGCCGGTTTCGCGCCAGATCCGCGTCAGCTCCTTCTGCAGCACACGGCGCGTCAATGCGTCGAGGGCGGCGAAAGGTTCGTCGAACAGGATGAGCTCAGGTTGGGCGGCCAGCGTACGCGCGATCTGCACGCGCTGCTTCATGCCGCCTGACAGCTCATGCGGAAATTTTTGCTCATGGCCGCGCAGGCCGACGAGATCGATGTAGCGTTGCGCCATGTCGAGGCATTCGGCGCGCGGCTTACCGGCGACGCTCGGGCCGAAGCCGACATTCTCGGCGACCGTCAGCCACTGGAACAGCGGCTCCTCGATCGACTGGAACACCATGCCGCGCCGCCGGTCGGGGCCTGTTATCGTCTCGCCATTGGCGAGCACGCGGCCTTCGGTCTGCTTCTCGGTGCCGGCGACGATCTTGAGCAAGGTCGACTTGCCCGAGCCGCTGGGGCCGACAAGCACGAAGAACTCGCCTTGTCCGACTGTCACGGAGAGGTCGGCCAGGATCAGCTCGCTGCCTGCCTTCTGGCCGGGATAGGCCATGCCGACCTTGTCGAAGACGACCGCAGGCATGGCACCAGGTGCGATCCCGCTTGTTTGAATGTTTGTCATCGCAGGTCCGCTCAGTTGCCCAGCTTGACCAGGTCGGGGGCGGCTTCCTTGAGGTATTTCGGATTGACGCCGGTGTCGAAGGTCACAGCCTGGGACTTCGTCTTGGCAAGGAAGTCGGCGACTTCCTTGAAACCGGCGCGCTCATAGTCGGTCAGCGCCAGGGCAAATTCGTTGTAGTTGAGCAGGTCGCGCACGGTGTCGCGCGGCGCGCGGGTATTCTTGGCGATCAGGGCGGCGGCCTCGTCCTTGTTGGCCGCGATGAACTGGCTTGCCGCATTGAGCGCGCGCAGCGTTGCAACGGTCAGGTCCGGATGCTTTTCCACGAACTCCGTCTGCGCGGCGATGTAGGCGCTGCTGTTGCGCTTGGCGGCCGCGTCATCGGTCAGGACATAGTGGTTGCCGCCGTCGGTCGACTTCTCGGTGCCGTCGGCCCAGACGAAGGCGGCATCGATGCGGCCGGAGCGGAGCGAGGCGACGATCTCGAGCAGGCTGGTGAAGCCGACGATCTCGACCTTGTCTTCGCTTATGCCGTTCTCGTCGAGATATTTCATGGTGATCAGGTGCTGGGCGGTGCCGGTGGCAATACCGATCTTCTTGCCGACCAGATCCTTGGCATCCTTGATGTCGCTGCTGACCACCAATTTGTGGAAGCCGGGCTTGGAATGGAAGATGCCGGCAAGCACGGTCAGCTTGCCACCCTGGATGCGCGAGACGATCGGGAAATCGAGCCCGACCGCCATGTCGGCGCGGCCGATCAGCAGCGCATCGATCGCCTCGACGCCGGTGGCGAAAGTGGTGATCTGAGCGTCGATGCCTTCCTTTTCGAAGAAGCCTTTTTCCTTGGCGACCCAGATCTGGGACCCTGTCGTGTAGGCGTCGACGCCGAAACGCACTGGCTCGAGGGCCTGTGCCCCGGCCATTCCAGCCGAGAAGAGCATGAGGCCTGATGCGAGGCTCAGGACAATCTTTTTGAAGCGGGTCATTTCGGTTCGTCCTCCGGCGAAAGGGCTGAACTGCCCTGGAATTGATTGGGGGCCAGCGCCATCACCTGATGGCTGGCGAGAAGATGCGGGACCATCCAGGAGCGCGAGGCGAGCGGCACGCTGCCGTCGCCCGAATGCACGAGTGCGGTGCTCCACAAAAGCGCGTCGCCCTCGCTGACCTCCAGCAGTTCGGCGACGTCTGATGTGGCGTTGATCGCCGACGTGCGCGTCGACAGCGATGCGCCGTCGATGACGGTGTACGGGGCTATGGCGGCGAGCGCGTCATGCTCTGTGCTCTCATTGAAGGCGCTCGGCGGCACGCTGCGGGCGAGATAATGGTCGACCAGAATGCAGGGCTGGCCGTTGGCCAGAAACAGCCAGCGCAGGCGGTGGGTCGACTTTTCCTCCGCCTGGCCGAAGATGACCGCGATCTCTTTGGGTGCTGCGACCTGGTCGCGCCGGATCTCGCGAAAGGACGCTTTCATGCCCGCTTTTTCGATCAGGTTCCAGAAGCCGGCGGAGCCGGTCAGGGCGTTGAGAATGGGCGGATTGGCGATGAAGGTGCCGACGCCATGCTTGTTCTTGAGCAGGCCCTTGGCCATCAGGTCGGCATAGGCTTCGCGCAGCGAATTGCGGCTGAGGCCGAGTATCCGGGAAATGTCGATTTCCGCCGGCAGACGGTCGCCGGCAACCAGCTTTTGCTGGCGAATATACTGCAGGACACGTTCGGTGGCAGTTCCCGACATCGCTCTCTCCTCCAAGAGGTAGGACGTCCTACCTTTACGCAGGATCGTGAAAGAGTCAAACTCGGTCGATCCATTTTTCAAAGGGAAGGCGCCATGTCGTGTTGTTCTCCGGGCCGATCCCCATGCGATCATGTTGCCGAACCGGTTGCGGTGCCTGCAGCGCTCGAGGCTGGCAATCATCCTGACATGGCGCTGGTACCGGCCGGGCGCTGGCTTCTCGGCGAGGATCGTGCGATCGCCAATCCTGGGGACGGCGAAGGACCGGTGCGACCGGTCGAGCTGCCGGCGTTCCTGCTCGACAAGACCGCGGTGACCAACCAGGCCTTTGCGGCCTTCGTCGCTGCCACCGGCTATGTGACCGAGGCCGAGCGCATGGGATGGTCTTTCGTCTTCATCGCACAGATCCATCCCGACGCGGTGATTGTTACCGACTCCGATGCCAGCGCGCCGGACTGGTGGGCGCCGGTTCGCGGCGCCTGCTGGCATCGGCCCGACGGCAACGGCTCCAGCTGGCGGGACCGCCGCGACCATCCGGTCGTCCATGTCTCATGGAACGACGCCGTTGCCTTCGCAAATTTCGCCGGCAAGCGACTGCCCACGGAAGCCGAATGGGAAGCCGCGGCGCGCGGCGGGCTCGAGCGGGCGATCTATGCCTGGGGCGACGAGCTCACTCCCGGCGGCCGCCACATGTGCAACATCTGGCAGGGCAGGTTTCCGCTCACCAACAGCGCCGAAGACGGCTATCTCGCAACCGCACCGGCGCGGAGCTTTCCGCCCAATGGCTTCGGCCTCTACAACATGCTCGGCAATGTCTGGGAATGGACCGCTTCACCCTGGTCGGGTGCCCCGGCAGGATTGATGGCCATGCGCGGGGGCTCCTATCTGTGCCACGCCAGCTACTGCAATCGCTACAGGGTTGCGGCCCGGACCGGCAACCACCATGGCGCCAGCTCGAGCCATCTCGGCTTTCGCTGCGCCGGCGACCTAAAAAGCCAGTTGCAGACCATGCCTGTTGTGAATGGGGATCCATAACCACATGGAATGAGTTCGCAGAAGCATGTTATGGTGTGGAGCCGCGGAACGCGGTCTATCCTCACGGAAACTAGGTCGTTGGTTTTGTCTGATTGGAGGATATAGATGATCAGCCGACGTTCACTTCTGGCAGCTGCCAGCATGATCTCGCTTGCCGCGATAGGGCTTGCAGGCGCGGCTCCTGCGCAAGCGGAGCAGAAGCAGGTCAAACTGCAACTCGCCTGGCTCTACAATGGCGCCGCCGCCGGCGAAATCGTCGCCTTGAAGAAGGGGTTCTTCGCTGAAAAGGGCCTCGACGTCGAGATCCTTCCCGGTGGCCCGAATTCCAACACGGTGCAGGAGACGCTCTCCGGGGTGGCGCAGATCGCCACCGCCTATGCGCCCGAGATCATGTATGCCGCAAACCAGGGGCTGCCGATCAAGACCTTCGGCGCGGCCTTCCAGAAAGCGCCGCTGACCTTCTATTCACTCGGCGAATCCAACATTAAGTCGGTGGCCGACTGGAAGGGCAAGCGCGTCGGGGCGAGCCAAGGCGCGACCGCGCAGATCAAGGTCATGCTCGACCATAACGGAATGAAGCTCGACGACATCACCTTCATCCAGGCCCAGATCCCCGGCCTGCTCCAGGGGCAGGTCGATGTCGTTGCCTCATGGCCGACAAACGTCGCCCAGAACGTGCCGATCGTGCAGAACCCGGGCGGCTACAACACCCAGAGCATCTGGGACAACGGGCTGCAGTTCCAGTCCAACTACTACATCGCCCGCACCGACCTGATCGGCTCCGACAGCGACATGCTGGTGAAGTTCCTCGAGGCCTGCGACAAGGGCTGGGCCTATGCCGCCGACCATCCCGAAGAGGCCATCGACATGGTTGCCTCGATGTCGAGCGCGATCGAGAAGGACAAGGAGCTCGCCTCGCTCAAGGTCATCGTATCGGACTTCATCTATACCGACGAAACCCGCGAGCACGGCTTTGCCAACATCAGCAAGGACCGCTGGAACGCGACGCTGCAGACCTACGCCAAGATCGGCGAGATCAAGTCCGAACTGACGGCGGACGACGTCTTCGATGGCAGCATTCTTGCTGCAGCACAGAGGACGAAGCGGTGAACATGATGGCGACGATGTCCGCCCATTCCGGCGACGCCCACGCTGGCGACGTTGGTCTCTCCCAGGCGCGCAACGCTATCGAGATCGACAATGTCGCCGTGACGTTCGGCGGCAGCTCGCGGGCGGTGCGAGCCATCGACAATGTCTCGCTGACCGTTCGCGAGGGCGAGTTCGTCTCGCTGATCGGCCATTCCGGCTGCGGCAAGTCCACCTTGCTGCGCACCATCGCAGACATCATCGCGCCGACCGAAGGCAAGGTTGCGATATTCGGTGGAACGCCAGCGGCGGCGCGCGCCTCGCGCACATTTTCGATGGTGTTCCAGCAATCGGTGCTGATGCCCTGGGCCAAGGTGATCGACAATGTCCGCCTGCCGTTCGAGGTGGGCGGGGCCAATCCGAAGGCCGGCAACTTCATGGACCCGTATGAGGCGCTGAAGCTTGTCGAGCTGGAAGGCTTCGAGGACGCGCTGCCGTCGGAACTGTCGGGCGGCATGCGCCAGCGCGTCTCGATCGCGCGTGCGCTCGTCACCCGGCCGAAGGTCCTGCTCATGGACGAGCCTTTCGGCGCGCTCGACGAGCTGGTGCGCGACACGCTGAACGTCGAGCTGTTGCGGATCTGGAAGCAGAGCGGGATGACCATCGTCTTCGTCACCCATTCGCTGCACGAGGCGGTTTTCCTGTCGCAGCGTGTCGTGGTGATGAGCCGACGTCCCTCGCGGATCGGCGGAATTCTTGAAATCGACCTGCCGGAAGAGCGCGACCTCGCCCTGAAGGACGCCCCTGAACTGGGCCATCACGTCGCCAGGCTGCGCGACATGCTGGGAGCTGGATAAGTCATGAGCGTTGATCGTTCCATCGAAACCGCCGCCCCCTTGCCCCGCATCTGGAGCATCCTCCCAAGCCCCGAAGTGATGCGTGCGCTCGGCATGGCCATGCTCGGGCTCTCGCTGACGCTGATCCTGTGGCAGCTGATCGTCACGCTGTTCGGCGTGCCGTCCTATCTGGTGCCGGCGCCGACCGACGTTGCCGGGGCGCTGTCGCGTGACCTGCCGCTGCTCATTGAGGCAGCCGTGCCGACGATCACCGAAGCCTTTCTCGGCTTTCTCCTCGGCAACACCGTGGCCCTGCTGGTGGCGGTGTCCTTCGTCTACAACAAGGTCATCGAGGAGATGTTCTATCCCGTCGCGATCCTGGTGAAGACGATCCCGATCGTGGCGATCGCGCCGGTGCTCAAGATCATCCTCGGCAACGGCATCGAGCCGAAGATCGTGATCGCAGCGCTGATCTGCTTCTTCCCGACGTTGGTCAATTCGGTTCGCGGCTTCCGCGCCGTCAATCCGCAGCTGCTCGAACTCATGCATGTCCTGTCGGCGTCCAAGACCGAGGTGTTCCTCAGGATCCGCATCTACAGCGCGCTGCCCTACATTTTCTCGGCGCTGAAGATTTCGGTGACGATGTGTGTGCTCGGCGCGATCGTCGGCGAGTGGATCGGCGCCAACCAGGGCATCGGTTATCTCCTGCTGCAGAGCATGTTCGACTTCAATGCGCCGCGGCTGTTTGCGACGATCCTGACGGCGTCTGTCATCGCCATTACCGGCTTTGCCATCGTCTCGATGCTGGAGAAGTGGGTCATCCGCTGGGATCCCGGCGCGGCGATGTAATCGCTGCAGCAGAAAGTCCATGGACCCGGCCTGCCCCAGGGCCGGCCGGGTTTCGATCGATGCGGCATGGTCTGTGAATGCGATGCGGCATCTCCGGTTTGTCCGAATTCCGAGGCGCCCCAATGTCAACCGACAGCAATCCAGGCCGTATCGGCCGCACCTATCACGAGTCGGACAACTGGTTTGAGACCAGGCCCAGGCCGGCGTCCGGCAGCCCCAATGTCATCTATGTCATTCTCGACGATGTCGGTTTCGCCGACCTGGGCTGCTTCGGTTCGGAAATCCGCACGCCCAATTTCGACCGGCTTGCCGAACAGGGGCTGCGCTACAGCAATTTCCACACCACCACCATGTGCTCGCCGACGCGGGCCAGCCTGCTGACCGGGCGCAACCATCATTCGGTCGGCATGCGCTGCCTCGCCAATTTCGACTTCGGCTACCGCAACGGCCGCGGCTCGATCTCGCATCGGGCAGCGACGGTCGCCGAAATGCTGGGCAGCGCCGGCTACGCCAGTTTCGCCGTCGGCAAGTGGCATGTCGCGCAGACTGACGAGATCACCGCGGTCGGACCCTTCGACCAATGGCCGCTCGGCCGCGGCTTCAACCGCTTCTATGGCTTCATGAACGGCAGCACCGATCAGTATTATCCCGAGCTGGTCGAGGACAATCACTCAGTCGCCCAGCCGAAATCGCCTGAGGAAGGTTACCACCTGACCGCCGACCTGGTGGACAAGGCGATGGCGATGCTCGGCGCCCATATCTCGCTCGCCCCGGACACGCCGTTCTTCCTCAACCTCGCCTTTTCGGCAGGGCATTTCCCGCATCAGGTCCCCAGGGCCTATATGGACCGCTACGACGGCGTCTGGGACTGCGGCTGGGACGTCATCCGGCAAAGGCGGCTCGACCGGCAGAAGGCGATGGGCCTGGTGCCTGAAAATACCGAACTGCCGCCCGACGCCCCCGGCGTCGAAAACTGGGACCAACTCTCTGCCGACCGGCAGCGCGTCGCCGTCAGGCTGCAGCAGGCCTATGCCGGCTTCCTCGAATACACCGACGAGCAACTGGGCCGGCTGCTCGATTTCCTCGAGACGACAGGCAAGCTCAATGACACGCTGATCGTCGTCATCTCCGACAATGGCGCATCGATCGATTGCGGCCCGGAGGGCACGACCAACGTGCTCAGGCGCTTCAACCAGATCCCGGAATCGTTCGAACGCAATCTGGCGGAGATCGACGAGATCGGCGGGCCGAGGAGCAACAGCAACTACCCCTGGGGCTGGGCCCAGGCCAGCAACACGCCGCTGCGCCTGTTCAAATCCTTCACCCATGGCGGCGGTGTGCGCGACCCGATGATCGTGTCGTGGCCCAGGCGCATCGCCGACAAGGGCGCCATCCGCCATCAGTTCCACCATGTCGTCGACATCACGCCGACGGTGCTCGAGGTCTGCGGCGTCACCGCCCCTGAAATCTACCGGGGCGTCGGCCAGATGCCGGTGCACGGCACCAGCTTTGCCTACACCTTCGACGCGCCTGACGCGGCAACGCGCAAGGACGTGCAGTATTTCGAGATGTTCGGCCACCGCGGCATCTGGCACAAGGGCTGGAAGGCCGTCACCAAGCACCGGCGCGGCGACGATTTCGAGCTCGACGACTGGGAGCTCTACAAGCTCGACGAGGATTTCAACGAGACCCGCGACCTGGCCAAGGAGAACCCTGCCAAACTCCGCGAGATGACGGAACGCTGGTGGGCGGAAGCCGGCCGCTACGACGTCATGCCGCTCGACGACCGCGAGGTCCGTTTCCGCGCCAAGGCGAAACCTGATTCCATCCGCTCGCGCAGCCGCTACGTCTTTTATCCGCAGCTCGAATCGATCCCGTCTTCGGCAGCACCGCTGACCCAGGACACCTCGCACCGGATCACCGCCGAGGTGACCATCGATCCGCAGTCTGAGGGTACGCTGGTCAGCTACGGCAACAATGGCAGCGGCTATGTGCTCTACCTCAAGGACGGCAGGCTCCATTACAGCTACAACCATGTCGGCGAGATCACCCGCCTGGTGTCGGCGCCGCTGACCATTTCTGGCGCCGTTTCCCTCGGCTTCGAGTACCGCAAGACAGGTCTGCTCAAGGGTGTCGGCGCGCTTCTCGTCAACGGCCAGGTGCAGGCCGGCGAGCGTGAGCACCAGACCCTGCTGCGCGTCGCGCTGGCGCCGATGTTCATCGGCCGCAGCGGCCTGCCGCCGGTCTGCGACGGCATCGACGGCGACTTCCGCTTCACCGGCACCTTGCACCGGCTGGTGATCGAACTTGGCGACGATCGCGAGATCGTGCCGCCCAACGGTGACATCGACTGACGCTTGACGAGAGTTTCCGCTTTTCCTCGAAAACGCGGAAACGCTCTATCTTCTTGTTCTTGCGAAGGTTCTCAAGGGAAACGCGTTGCGCGCTATCCCTTGAGTTGCCCGACGCGCCGCCTATTCGGCGGCGCCCGGCAGGCTGCGCAGGCCTCTGCTTTCGAACACCTCGACCATCGCCTTCATCAGGCCGCTATGGGCGGGCAGCCGGTCCATGCCCTGGCGGAAGACGAAGCCGAGATCGTACTGGAAGATTTCCTTGTCGGTCTTGAGCACCTTCAGGCCCTGTCCGATCGGGCTGCCGGCCACCATCGTTGACTCGAAAAACAGATAGTCGCCAGAGCGTGCCAGCTCGGCGCAGGTGAAGAGCGAGCTGGTCTCGAGCAGGTAGCGGGCAGGGGGCGCGCCTCGTTCCTTCAGCCAGTCGGATAGCATCTTCAGCACGTCCCGGTTCAGGTTGAACGAGACGAACGGGTATTTGACCAGTTCCATCGGGTCGACCGGGCCTTCCACTTTGGCGAGCGGGTGATGCTCGGCGCACATGATGCCGATCTGTGCCTTGGCGACTCGACGCGAGGTGAAGCCCGGCAGCCGGCTCTTGGCAATCACCGCGCCGGCAAAGATGTCGACCCGCCCAAGCCGCAGATCCTCGATCAGCTGGTCGACCGGTCCGGTCTGCACCGACAGCCGATGCCTGGGAAAACGCCGGTGAAAGCGCGACGCTGCCGGCGGCAGGATCGTCGACGACCAGACCGGGCCCGCCGCCACCCTGATCGTGGCGTCCTGCTCGGACAGAAGATTACGGATCTCCTGCACCGCATGCTCGTATTCGAGCCCGATGATCTGCGCCCTGTTGAAAAAAGCCTGCCCGGTCGGCGTCAGGTCGGCGCCGCCGGAATGGCGCTCGAACAGGCGCGTGCCGAGCAGCTCCTCGAGCCGCTTGATGTTCTTGGAAAGCGCCGGCTGCGAGATGCGCAAGCGCTTGGCCGCCTTCGATATTCCCTTGTCCTCGGCGACCGTGACGAAGTGCTTGAGCAGCGTCAGGTTGGGAACTTCGAACGACATGCTGGGTGCCTGCCTCATAACCTATTGGAATTACCTTCAAGCCTAAATGTATTGGCCCCTGATGGAGCTTTGTCAAATAATCCAGCCATCGTCTGGAGTTGAAGTCACCAGCTGAAGCTCCTGCTATCACCAGGAAACGCCGCGATGTCGTGTTGTTCACCCGTCCGGGAAAGCGAGCCGCAGCTGGCCCCTTCGCACGAGGTCACACCAGGCGCTGGCAAGGCCGACTTGTCAGGCATGGCTGCTGTTCCCGCCGGCATCCGGCGCATCGGCTATGACGGCCCCGAGGCCTATGCCGAGGACGGCGAGGGGCCCCGGCGGATGGTCGCGAGCCCCGGCTTCCTGATCGACAGGACCGCCGTGACCAACCGCGCTTTCGCCTGTTTCGTGGCGGCGACCAACTATGTCTCCGAGGCGGAACGGATCGGCTGGTCCTTCGTATTCTACGCCCAGCTTCATCCCCGCGCCGAAAGCGACGTGCTCGATCTCAAGACTGGATCGCCGGAATGGTGGCTGCCGGTGCGCGGCGCAAGCTGGTCGAAGCCCGACGGCGCCGGCACCGACTGGCGCGACCGCGACGACCATCCGGTCGTCCACATCTCCTGGAACGATGCCAGGGCCTATGCCGCCTGGAGCGGCAAGCGGCTGCCGACCGAGAGCGAATGGGAGATCGCCGCCAGGGGCGGGCTGGAAGACAAGATCTATCCCTGGGGCAACGAACTTTTGGAGCAGGGCAGGTACCGCTGCAACATCTGGCAGGGGCGTTTCCCCCGGGAGAACACGGCGGAGGACGGCTTCCTCTCGACCGCGCCCGCCGACGCGTTCGAGCCCAATGGCTACGGCCTGTTCAACATGGTCGGCAATGTCTGGGAATGGACGTCGGAGGGCTGGTCTGAGAGCCAGCCTGAGCTGAAGGCCATGCGCGGCGGCTCCTATCTCTGCCATCGCAGCCACTGCAACCGCTATCGCGTCTCGGCGCGCACGTTCAACGCAGTCGATGCCGCCTCGAGCCACCTTGGCTTTCGATGCGTGGCCGACATGCCGGCACAGTCAGCCGGATCTTTCTGATTTCGAGGAACTGCAATGAAACACGACAAATTCCCGGGCCATGTCGGCCGCACCGTCGCCGAGTCGACGCCCTGGTGGCCGACGAGCTGCAACCACAAGCAACAGAAGCCCAACATCGTGGTTGTCGTCCTTGACGATACCGGCTGGGCCGATTTCGGCTGCTTCGGCTCGGAGATCAGCACGCCGACAATCGACCGGCTGGCGGCGCGCGGGCTGCGCTACACCAATTTCCACGTCACGCCGCTCTGCTCGCCGACGCGCACCTGCCTGCTGACCGGGCGCAACCATCATGCCGTCGGCATGCGCTTTCTGTCCGACACCGACACCGGTTTTCCCAATTCGCGCGGCTGCATCGACCGCGACGTGGCGCTGCTGCCGGCCATGCTGCGCGAGCAGGGTTATGGCAGCTATCTCGTCGGCAAGTGGCACCTGACGCCGTCGCACGAGATTTCGCCGGCCGGGCCCTATCACAACTGGCCGCTCGGCCGCGGCTTCGACCGGTTCTACGGCTTCCTGCCCGGCTGCACCGACCAGATGACGCCGGAGCTGTGCGAAGACAACCATCAGGTCGACCGCGAATTCCCTGAGAATTACCACCTCACCGAGGATTTGGTCGACCGGGCGATCTCCTATGTCCGTGACCACACCGTCTTCCGCGACGAGGAACCCTTCTTCCTGCAGCTGGCCTTCGGTGCCACCCATGCGCCGTTCCAGGCGCCGCGCAGCTTCATCGAACCGTATGTCGATGTCTTCGCCAAGGGCTGGGACGCGACGCGGGAAGACCGATTGCTGCGCCAGAAGGCGCTCGGCATCGCGCCTGTCGAGACCGAACTTGCGCCGCGCAACGAGGAGGTTTCAGCCTGGAACACGCTCTCCAGCAATCAGAAACTACTCTACACCCATCTCCAGGCGGCCTATGCCGGCTTCCTCGAGCACACCGACCTGCATCTCGGTCGCCTTGTCGACGAGCTCGAACGGCTCGGCGAACTCGACAATACGCTGATCATCGTGCTTTCCGACAATGGTGCCAGCCGCGAAGGCGGCAAGGATGGCGCGGTCGACACCAACGCGCCCTATAGCGGCCTGCCGCAGAGCGTCGACGAACAGCTCGAGCGCCTCGACCATATCGGCACCCGTCACGGCGGCGCGCATTATCCGCAAGGCTGGGCGATGGCCGGCAACACGCCCTTCCGCCGCTACAAGCAGCATGTCGATCTCGGCGGCGTGCGCTCGCCCATGGTGGTGTCCTGGCCTGGCGGCATCGCCGCGACAGGCGAAGTCAGGACGCAGTTCTCCCATGTCATCGACCTTGCGCCGACAATCATGTCCCTGGCAGGCCTCGACCATCCGCTGCCCTGCGACGGCCGCAGCCTCGCATCGACCTTTGCCGATGCCGACGCACCGGCGCCGAGGGCGACGCAATATTGGGAGAACCTCGGTCATCGCGCGATCTGGCACGAGGGCTGGCGGGCGGTCACTGAACATCGCCAGGGCGATGCCTATGAAGACGACGACTGGCGGCTCTACGACACCGAGGGTGATTTTTCGGAATCGCAGGATTGCGCCGCCCAGGAGCCCGACCTGCTCAAGGAAATGATCGGCCGCTGGTGGCAGGAAGCCGAAGCCAACAATGTGCTGCCGCTCGACGACCGCACGCTGGTGCAACTGCTGCGCGCGCGGCCGCCCATCGGGCTGATGTCACGCAACAGGCTGATCTTCCGTCCAGGCCAGAGCCATGTGCCGATCAGCAGCATGATCGCGGGTTCGGAGCGGTCGATGGTGGTCACGGCCTCGTTCCGCGACCGCGCTGCCGCCGAAGACGGCGTGCTGATTTCGAGCGGCGACAGGCGCGGCGGCTACGTGCTTTACGTCAAGGACGGGCGGCTCACCTTTGAACATGTGCAACTCGGCCACCGCGTCGTCTGCGTCGCCGATGCCGTCCTGCCTACGGGGAACTGCGAGGTCGGATTTGCCCTGCACAACAGGAACGGTCATTCTGCCGAAATCGTCTTGCTGCACGGCCGCCAGAGAGTAGGTTCGGCACGTATCCCCGTGACCGCGACACATCTGTCGTTCTGGGGCATCGATGTCGGCACGGATGCGGCAGACCGGGTTTCTGCAGCCTATCCCGCCGACTTCGCTTACCCCAAGCGGTCGTTCGAGACCCTGACCATCGATTTCCTCGACCAGCCGCTGATCGAGGACGTCGCAGAAGCAATGGAAAGCACCGAGTGACATGGCACCAGCAATCGAAATCCTGATCGATGTCGATACCGGCGTCGATGACGCGCTGGCGCTGTCATTTGCCGCGCTGCATCCTGCCATCAACCTGCGGGCGGTGACCTGCGTTGCCGGCAACACCTCGCTCGACAATGTCTACCGCAACACCCGTGCCGTCCTTGCCGTTGCCGGCGCTGGGCATGTTCCCGTCGCCCGCGGCGCCTCGCGCCCGCTGATCGCCGCGCCACGCGACGCCGCCCATGTCCACGGCCATAACGGTCTCGCCGGGCTGGAGCTCGCCGTTCCTGACGGCGGCAGCGACATCCATGCCGTCGAACTGATGCGGCGGGAGATACTGGCCAGCCCGACGCCGCCGACGCTGATTGCGCTGGCGCCACTGACCAATGTGGCGCTTTTGCTGCGCATGTATCCCGACGTGGCGGCCCGGCTCGGCAGGATCGTCTTCATGGGCGGCAGCGCCAGCATCGGCAACGCCACGCCGGTCGCCGAATTCAACAGCTGGGCCGATCCCGAAGCCGTGGCGATCGTCGTCGACAGCGGCATCCCGACGATGATGTACGGGCTCGACGTCTTCTACAGCGCGGCCGTGTCGGAGGATGATGTCGCGACCCTTGAAAGGTCGAGCCGGCCGGTGGCGCAATTATGCGCCAAGCTGCTCCGGCACATGGCCGTCAAGGATTCCGACCAGAAACGCATCCCTGACGGCACCATCGCAGCCCTGGGCGATGCCGGCACGGTCTGCGCGGTTGTCGACCCAGCAGGACTGACGACGCGGCGGTTCCCGGTCAGTGTCTGCACGGATGGGGCGCGCTCACGCGGCCAGACCATCGTCGACCGTCGTTCCCATCGCGGCGAATCCGAATTGAATGGCGCCAGCTTGGGGCAGCCTGTCGATGTCGCGCTCGCGGTCGATGGCGCCCGTTTTGCCCAGCTGTTCCGCCGCACGATCCTGGAAGGCTGACACTGAGATGGTTGGAGAAGCTTCTATGTCGGCCACTGTCATGTCCTTGCCTTCGCGCCTGGCTGCGAACGCGGCCGAGACGCACGCCATTGCCCGCAATCCCGGCATGGCGCTGGATCTTGGCTTTCTGGAATCGATGCGCAGCGTCAACCGCTCGGCGCTGGAGCGACGGGTCGGCACACTGACCAAACGGCGTTCGATCAAGGCCGACAACCAGGCGGCGTGGCTTTTGCGGTCGATCTCGCTGATGGACCTGACGACGCTCAACTCCAACGACACCGACGAGCGTGTGCGCCGGCTCTGCGCCAAGGCGCTGAACCCGCTGCGGCGCGATCTTGTCGAGGCGCTCGGGCTGGGCGAGGTGGTGATCCGCCCGGCGGCGGTCTGCGTCTACCATCCGTTTGTGGCGACGGCCGTCGAGGCGGTGAAGGGTTCGGGCATCCATGTCGCGGCGGTGTCGACGGCTTTCCCGCATGGCCTGGCGCCCTTGTCGAGCCGTCTCGCCGAGATCGAGGCGTCGGTCGCCGACGGCGCCGACGAGATCGACGTCGTCATTCCGCGTGGGCTGGTATTCGGTGCCAGGTGGCAGGAACTCTATGACGAGATCAAGCAGATGCGCGCCGCCTGCGGCGAGGCGCATCTGAAGGTCATCCTCGGCACCGGCGATCTGGCGACCTTGCGCAATGTGACGCTCGCTTCGATGGTGGCGATGATGGCGGGCGCCGACTTCATCAAGACCTCGACCGGCAAGGAAAGCGTCAATGCGACGCTGCCCGTCGGCCTCGCCATGGTCAGGGCCATCCGCGCCTATCACGAGCAGACCGGTTATCTCATCGGCTTCAAGCCGGCCGGCGGCATCTCGACGGCCAAGGTCTCGCTCGACTGGCTTATCCTGATGAAGGAAGAACTCGGCCGGCCGTGGCTCGAACCCGAACTGTTCCGCTTCGGCGCGTCGAGCCTTCTGACCGACATCGAACGCCAGCTCGAGCACCATGTCAGCGGCCGCTACTCGGCCAACCACCGCCACGCTATGGCGTGAGCAGCTAGACCTGGCCATGCCGAGTTCTACGTTGCCCCCCTCTGGCCTGCCGGCCATCTCCCCCACAAGGGGGGAGATCAGCAGTTCGGCGGTCGGCAGCCATTCGGCAGCACCGATTTTGTCTTTTCTGAACCGACAGCATCTCAATTTGGCGAAGGCCGCAAGCACAGCTGATCTCCCCCCTTGTGGGGGAGATGGCCGGCAGGCCAGAGGGGGGCAACGTAAAGCGCTCCCCGCCCGATCCTCGCGCCGCAGAGTCCGGAGCCTCTCATGAACATCCTCGAACGATATCACGCCATGGATTACGCCCCAGCCCCCGAGGCCCGCACGGAAGCCGATGCCTGGCTCGCTGGCCGCGACTTCTCGAAGTCGCTGTTCATCGCGGGCGACTGGCGCGCCGGCATCGACGGCAAGAGCTTTGACACGTCGGATCCCTCCACCGGCAAGCTGCTGGCAAAGGTATCTGACGCCTCTGCCGCCGACATCGAGGCAGCTGTGGCTGCCGCCCGCAAGGCGCTGCCCAAATGGAGCGCTGCCTCGGGCTACGAGCGTGCAAAAGTGCTTTATGCCATCGGCCGCGCCATGCAGCGCCACCAGCGGCTGTTTGCGGTGCTGGAAAGCCTCGACAATGGCAAGCCGATCCGCGAAAGCCGCGACATCGACGTGCCCCTGGCGATCCGCCACTTCATCCACCATGCCGGCTGGGCCCAGGCGCTGGACAAGGAATTTCCCGGCCGCAAGGCAGTGGGTGTCGTCGGCCAGATCATCCCGTGGAACTTTCCGCTTCTGATGCTGGCCTGGAAGATCGCTCCCGCTCTCGCCACCGGCTGCACGGTGGTGCTGAAGCCGGCCGAGTTCACGCCGCTCACCGCGATCCTGTTTGCCGAGATCTGCGAGCGCGCTGGTGTGCCCAAGGGTGTGGTCAACATCGTCCAGGGTGGCCCCGAGGCGGGGGCGGCGATCGTCAACCATCCCGGCATCGACAAGATCGCCTTCACCGGCTCGTCGGAGGTCGGCAAGATCATCCGCAAGGCGACTGCGGGCTCAGGCAAAAAGCTGTCGCTGGAGCTCGGCGGTAAATCGGCCTTCATCGTTTTTGAGGACGCCGATCTCGACAGCGCGGTCGAGGGGCTCGTCGACGGTATCTGGTTCAACCAGGGTCAGGTCTGCTGCGCCGGTTCGCGCCTCCTGGTGCAGGAGAGCGTGGCCGACGCCTTCATCGCCAAGGTCAAGACACGCATGAGCCGGCTGCGTGTCGGTTCGCCGCTCGACAAGAACACCGACATCGGCCCGCTGGTCGACAGGACCCAGCTCGACCGGGTCAGGCGCCTGGTCGAGGAAGGCGCCAGACAGGGCGCGGTCTGCTGGCAGCCCGACCAGGACGTGCCCACGACTGGCTACTATCACCTGCCGACGCTGGCGACCGGTGTGGCGCCTGCCAACATTCTGGCCCAGGAAGAGGTGTTCGGGCCGGTGCTCGCCACCATGAGCTTCCGCAACACCGAAGAAGCGGTCGAACTCGCCAACAACACGCGTTACGGCCTTGCCGCCTCGGTGTGGAGCGAGAACGTCAATCTGGCGCTGCATGTCGCCCCGCAGCTCAAGGCCGGCGTGGTCTGGGTCAACGGCACCAACATGTTCGACGCCGCCTGCGGCTTCGGCGGCTATCGCGAAAGCGGCTTCGGCCGCGAGGGCGGCAGGGAAGGGCTGGAGGAATATCTCGCGCCGAGCGAGGTGCATGGCCCGGTCATCAAGCCGGCTTCAGCGCCGAAGCAGGCCGCCCGCGACAATGGCGAGACGCCAGGCATCGACCGCACCGCCAAGCTGTTCATTGGTGGCAAGCAGGTGCGCCCCGACGGCAACTATGCGCTGCCGGTGCTGACCTCCAAGGGCAAGCTAGCGGGCGAGGTCGGTCTCGGCAGCCGCAAGGACATCCGCGACGCGGTCTCGGCCGCACGCGCCTGCAAGGCCTGGCCGGAAGCGACCGCCTACAACCGGGCCCAGGTTCTTTATTACCTCGCCGAAAACCTCTCCGGCCGCACCGAAGAGTTTGCGGCCCGCATCGTCGAACTGACCGGTGCCAGCCACAAGGCTGCCAAGGCCGAAGTCGAACAATCCATCGAACGGCTGTTCTGGTATGCCGGCATGGCCGACAAGTTCGAGGGCAGGGTGCACCAGCCGCCGGCACGCACGGTGACATTGGCGCTGCATGAGCCCGTCGGCGTCATCGGCATCATCGCCCCTGATGAAGCGCCGCTGCTCGGCCTGGTCTCGCTGCTCGCCCCGGCACTTGCCATGGGCAACACCACAGTCGTGGTCCCATCGACCACGGCCCCGCTGGTTGCCACCGACCTTTACCAGCTGTTCGAATATTCCGACATTCCGGCCGGTGCGATCAACATCGTCACCGGGCACACGGCGGAACTCACAGCGGTCCTTGCCAAACACGATGACGTCGACGGCCTCTGGGTCGTCGCCGAAGCCGAGATCTGCGCCAGGGCGGAAGCGGAATCGACGGGCAATCTCAAGCGCGTCTGGACCGGCCACGGTCGTTGCCTCGACTGGCCAACCGCCCAGGGCGAAGCCTTCCTCCGCCGCGCCATCGAGGTCAAAAACGTCTGGGTCCCATACGGGGACTGAGGGGAGGGAGGCAGTAGGGAGTAGGGGAGTGGAGCAAAAACTCTGCCTTACTGCCTTATTCCCCTACTGCCCTAATCCCGCAAATCACGAGAGCACGCATTCATGAAAATCTATCTTGCCGGCCCCGAAGTCTTCCTGCCCAACGCGCGCGAGGTGCTTGATCGCAAGATCGAGTTGACCAGGCGCTACTGCTTCGTCCCGGTCTCTCCCGGCGATCTCGAAGTGCCGGCGACCGACACCAAGCGGGCGAAGGGACTTGCCATCAGCTCGATCAACGAGCGCCTGATGACGAGCGCCGACATGATCATCGCCAATCTGACGCCGTTCCGCGGCATCGCGGCAGATATCGGCACGGCCTTCGAGCTTGGCTTCATGTGCGCCCGCGGCTGCCCGGCCTATGCGTTTTCCAACATGGTTGGTGATCACTATGCCCGTGTCGCGGGGCTCTATGCCGGGCGCATCGAGGCCGACGCGCAGGGCAGGCCGCGCGGGCCGGACGGACTGGCCGTCGAAGATTTCGAGATGATCGACAATCTCATGCTCGACGGCGGCATCGAGGCGCGGGGCGGCACGATCGTCACGCGCGAGGTGGCAGTCGAGGCGCTGTACACCGACCATCAGGCATTCGAACAATGCCTGCGGCTGGCGGCGGCCAGGTTCCTGCGCTGACATTCACGGAAAGGGAGATATGTTGATGGATCGTGCCGATATCGTCGTCCTTGGAACCTTTGTCGCCGACCTGGCATTCAAGGCCGAGCGGCTGCCCGTCGTCGGCGAGACGCTGCTTGGCCAGGGTTTTGCTATGGGGCCGGGCGGCAAGGGCTCCAACCAGGTCATTTCAGCCGCACGCGCCGGCGCGCGGTCTGCGATGATCACCCGTGTCGGGCAGGATTCTTTCGGCGAGATGGCCAGACAGACCTGGTCGCGGGATGGGGTGAACACGTCACACGTGCTGATCGACACGGTCGCGCCGACGGGGGCGGCGTTCATCTTCGTCTCTTCGGAAACGGGCGACAATGCGATCATCATCGAGAGTGGCGCTGCGGCCAATCTGAGCCCCGCCGATGTCCGTGCCGCGGAAGGGCTGATCAGCCGCGCCAAGGTCTTCGTCACCCAGTTCGAGCAGCCCATCGAAACGGCCATCGAAGGCCTTCGCCTGGCGCGCAGCCACGGCGTCATCACCATCCTCAATCCGGCGCCCGCGCTGCCTGTCGACGATGCCATCTACGTCAATTGCGATTTCGTCACCCCGAACGAGACTGAAGCCGCGGCATTGACCGGGATCGATACGGCAACAGACGAGGGCGCCCTGCAGGCGGCAGCCAGCCTGGTCAGGCGCGGCGCGCGCAATGCGCTGATCACATTGGGCGCAAAGGGTGCGTTGCTGCACGGCGAGGCCGGCACGCATTTTGTCCCGGCCTTCAAGGTAACCAGGGTCGTCGACACGACGGGAGCGGGAGATGCGTTCAACGGCGGTTTCGCCGTAGCCATATCCGAAGGCCGCAGCCCGGTCGATGCAGTCCGTTTTGGTGCAGCGGTTGCAGCCCTTTCGGTGCAGAAGCCGGGCACCGCACCTTCCATGCCGATACGGGCCGATATCGACGCCTTCATCCGCGCCAACGGCTGAGGTCGACAGGGCCAAGGACGTGCGGCTGGATCGCCGCCGCGTCAATCCTTCCTGAAGATGATCCTTCCGAGCCATCCGGTGAACATTGCCAGCCCGATGGCAAAGAGGCCGTAGCCGAAGCCGTGGTCGGAGGCGAAGCGGAAGATGGTCTGCTCGAAGCCGGACTTGACGATGGCGAGCTGGGTCGAGGTTTCCTTGATGAACAGGCCGTTGCGGAACAGGAAGGCGCGCGCCTTGTGGGTGCCGACGGGTACGTTGGGGGCGAGGTGCAGGGTGGCGCGGAACAGGTTGGCCGACAGGAACTGGACGCCGCCGATGTTGTCGGAGTAGAGGCCCAGCCCTTCCTTGCGCTCGCGCAGGGCGTCGGTGAACTCCTGGATGGTCAGCGGGCTGGCGCGCTTCTCCTCGGGTTCGAGATAGATGTTGGCCGGACCGAGCGACAGCTGCCGGTAGCTGTCGGGGGTGGTGACGTCCTGCGGTGGCCGGGTGGTGGCCATGGAGTAGGACACCGGCACGTTGACGAAGGTTTCCGAGCGGGTGTTGATCCACATGCCGAGGATGCGGTCCTTGCGGCGCACGACGACCTGGCGGGCCGGGCCTTCGAGTACGACGATGACGTCGTAGCGGCCCTGGCGGCTGACCAGCGGGTCGGGATTTTCGAGCGCGCCGAAGATGGTGAGGTCGGCGCCGGAGAAGTCGGCAGTGATGGCGACGCGGTCGGTGGACAGGCCGATCTGGATGCCTTCGGGCAGCGGCACCGCGTCTTGCGCTGTTGCGGGCAGGACGACCAACAGGGTTGCCGCGGCAAGGGCAGCCAGGCGCCTCACAGCGTGCCTCCGCTCGGGGCGGTCAGCGAATAGAGGTTCTGCGGCTTGACGAACAGGTCGAAGCCGAGGCGCAGGGCAACGGCCAGCACCAGAAGCGCCAGGAGCGCGCGCAACTGTTCGCCGCGCAGTTTCTGGCCGGCCTTGGCGCCGTATTGTGCACCCGCCACGCCGCCGATCATCAAGACCAGCGCCAGGATGATGTCGACGGTCTGGTTGGTGGTCGAATGCACCAAAGTGGTGAAAGCCGAGACGACGACGATCTGGAACAGCGAGGTGCCGACGACGATGTTGGTCGGCACCTTGAGCAAATAGATCAGCGCCGGCACCATGATGAAGCCGCCGCCGACGCCCATGATGGCGGAGAGGAAGCCGATGCCGGCGCCGATGCCGAGCACCGGGATGACCGAGACGAACAGCTTGGAGGTGCGGAAGCGCATCTTGAAGGGCAGGCGGTGGATCCAGTTGTGCTGGCCCGACTTCTTCAGCGCCGGCGGCACGCCGCCCTTGGTCAGGCGCAGCGCATTGACGCTTTCGACCAGCATCAGGCCGCCGACGGTGCCCAGGAAGACGACGTAGAGCAGCGAGATGAACAGGTCGAGCTGGCCGATGGAGCGCAACAGCGCAAAGACGACGCCGCCGGCAGCGGAGCCGGCGATGCCGCCGATGAGCAGCACCGTGCCGAGCTTGAAGTCGAGCGTGCCGCGCTTGAGATGGGCGAGCGCGCCGGAGAACGACGAGGCGATGACCTGGTTGGCGCCGGTGGCAACCGCAATGGCGGGCGGGATGTTGTAGAAGATCAGCAGCGGGGTGATCAGGAAGCCGCCGCCGACCCCGAACATGCCCGACAGGAAGCCGACCGCCGCGCCCATCGCCAGCAGCACGAACACATTGACCGACATCTCAGCTATCGGGAGATAAATGCCCACCCGTCAGTACTTCCCAGAAAGCTGCTAAAGTCTCAGCTGGCAATCCGCAATTCTTGCGGTTCTTATGCCTGCCGGCGTGATGTCGTGCCGCGTTGGACCGGCGTGTCGTCCGGCCTTGTCTTGCGCAAGGCGGCAGGCCCAGGGCCACGCATGTAGTGCTTCTCCGGATGATATCGTTCACGCGTGCCGGTGCCCAACAATTCGGTAACGGTCCTCATAAGGACGAACAGTTTTTGAAGCGATGGCATTTGATTACGTCGGTCAACGGGATTGATGAGACGCTATCAGCACCGTGAAGGCATTACGTATAGCGACTGTGACCAACTGCATTCCTGGAAGGAATGGCAATCAGGCTGAGGCCTGCGAACAAGGTCGGTAAGCTGCTATCGCGGCAATTGCTTGCCAGGGCTTTCTTGCTGTTTGGGAGCGGTGCGCGGGCGAAGAGGCTCGAAATCAAGGAAACTTGATTGCAACACAGTGCGGGACGCTGGCTTGTCCTGCAAGAAAATGCGCTGGTCACGAGAAATAGTGGCTGGGGAACCTGGATTCGAACCAGGACTAACGGAGTCAGAGTCCGTGGGTCTACCGTTAACCTATTCCCCAACGAGGCCGATCTTCAGTTCGGCCGCGACGCAGTCATCAACAACGCCGCCGGTGCGCGCCTTGTAACCGGAGCCGGAAAATAGTCAACCCCGCAAGACGCGCCAATTTTTGATTTTCACACATCGCCCTCGCGGCCGCGCCGGCCGAACTGCGAATGCTCGAAGCCGAGCACCGCAATCACGCCCAGGATCAGCGGAATGATGAGGTAGAACAGCCGGAAGACGAGCAGGGCGGCAAGCACAGCTGCCGGATCCATTTCCGACAGGCCGGTGAGGAACACGACCTCGAGCACGCCAAGGCCGCCTGGCGCATGCGAAGCCTGCGCCACCGCAAACGAGAACAGGAAAATGCCGAGCACGATCAGGAAGCCCGGATTGTTTTCTGCCGGCAGGGCGAAATAGATGATCGCAGCGGCAGCGACGATCTCGAGCGGGCCGATGATCAGCTGGCGCGCGACGATCGGCAGGGCAGGGTAGTGCAGACGGAACTTGCCGATCGCCAGCGGCTTGAGATGCAGCCAGCTGCCGAACACATAGGCAGCGACGAACACCAGCATGGCGATGCCGAGCGCGATCCACCAGGCTTCGTGGCTGCCTTCGGTATAGCGGTCGAGCAGTCCGGGTTCGATCAGGATCACCACGCCGCCGACGAGCACCGAGGACAAGACGAAGGTGAACCAGCAGATCGCCACCAGCACACCGACATCCTGGCCGGTCAGCCCCTTTGTGCCATAGGCCCGGTAGCGGATGACCGCCCCCGAAAAGACCGAGCCGCCGATGTTGTGCGACAGGGCATAGGTGGTGAAGGAACAGACGGTGACGAAGAACCAGGAGACGCGCTTGCCGATATGCAGCAGCGCGATGTGGTCGTAGCCTGCAAGGGCAGCATAGGCGACGATGGAACTGAGCGCCGCCAACAACCAGCCATGCGCAGGGATGGCCTCAAGCCCGCTCCAGACATCTTCGAGGGAGATTTCGCGCCACTCGTGATAGAGCAGCCAAGCAGATACGGCGACAGCGCCGAGCCCGACGACGGGCCAGATATAATCTTTGATTCTCATGCGGTTGAGCTTGCCCGCTCCTTTCGCTCCTGCGTTTCTTCCCCTCGTTGGGCCGCATCGCCGCTCGCTTTGGGCGACCCATGTATGAGGTTTGCCTGATCGACGCCGGCTATTCAACCCAAGGCGTTGCTTTCTGTGCGGAAAGGGGCAGTACAGGGTGCGCCGGCAAAAATACGCAGGCGTGGCCTTGGTGATCGTGGCCGGCACTGATAGTCTCATTTTCAACACAAGATGAAATGCGCGTGCAGCGTCCGAAAGGTTCGCGCGGCGCCGGAAGGAAATTGCAAGGTGAAGGACCGCGAAGCTGACGCTGGCGCGTCGGATGCGGGTGTCCCAGGGGATGGTCCGTCGCCGCAAGGCACGGGGCGGTTCCAACGTGGCCGCAAAGCCACGGCGCGGCCGCAGAATGGCCAGGCCAACGGGGATGTCACGCAGCAAAAGACCAGGAAGAGGCGTAAGCGCCGCCGCGGACGCAAGGTTTTTGCGCGCGACGGCGCGCAGCCGCAGGCAGCTGGAGATGGTGCCGCGGCGGCCGCACATGCCGTGCCGAGCAAGTCTGCGACAGCACCGGCCACTCAGCCGAAACCTGCGGCAAAGCCCGCCCAATCCGATTTGCCGCGACGGCCTGCGGTCTCGGACCTGCCTGTCTTTGCCGCGCTCGACCTCGGTACCAACAATTGCCGCCTGCTGGTGGCAGTGCCTGGCCGACCCGGTCAATTCCGCGTCATCGATGCCTTTTCGCGCATCGTCCGGCTGGGCGAAGGACTTTCGGCGTCGGGGCGGCTGGGCAAGCCGGCCATGGACCGGGCCATCGAGGCGCTCAAGATCTGCGGCGACAAGCTGCGCAACCGCAAGATCAGGCGGGCGCGCCTGATCGCCACCGAGGCCTGCCGCTCGGCCGAGAATGGTGAGGAGTTCATCGACCGCGTCGAGCGCGAAGCCGGGCTGAAACTCGAGATCATCGACCGCCAGACCGAGGCGCGGCTTGCCGTCTCCGGCTGTGGCTCGCTGGTCGAGCGCGACACCGATGGCGTCGTGCTGTTCGACATCGGCGGCGGATCGTCCGAGATCGCGCTGATCGACGTCTCGCGGCACCGCTCGCCGCGACTTGCGAATCACATCGTCTCCTGGACATCGCTGCCGGTGGGCGTCGTCTCGCTCGCCGAGCGTTTCGGCGGCCGCACGGTGACGCGCGAGATTTTTGCCGCCATGGTCGACGATGTTGCAGCCCGCCTGCATGCCTTCGACGGGCGCGACCGGCTCAGCCACATCGTCGCGAGCCCGAAATTCCACCTGCTCGGCACGTCGGGCACGGTCACCACGCTGGCTGGCGTGCATCTGGAACTCGAACGCTACGACCGTCGACGTGTCGACGGTCTGTGGATGGACGGCACCAGTGTCGATCGCATGATCGAGAAGGTGCTCGGCTGGGATTTTCACGAGCGCGTGGCCAACCCCTGCATCGGCGCCGACAGGGCTGACCTTGTGCTGGCAGGCTGCGCTATACTTGAGGCCATTCGCGCCGTATGGCCGTCCGAGCGGCTCAGGGTTGCCGACCGCGGCCTGCGCGAGGGCATATTGAGCGAACTGATGGCCGATGACGGCGTGTGGCGGCGCAACTGGCGGAGCGGACAGCGCGGATGACCAAGAAACCGACCAAGTCAGGCACTTCTGCAGGCGCGACCCGCGTTCTCCGGACCAAGATCAAGAAGAAGAGCGGGCTCAAGGAATCGTCGCGCCGCTGGCTCGAACGCCACATGAACGACCCTTACGTGCAGCGCTCGAAGGCGGATGGTTATCGGTCTCGCGCGGCCTACAAGCTGATTGAGATCGACGACAAGCACCATCTGCTCAAGCCGGGCCAGAAGGTTATCGATCTCGGGGCCGCACCCGGCGGCTGGTGCCAGGTGGCGGCAGCCCGCACAAGTTCGACGGCCGAAAACCCGCATGTCGTTGGCATCGATTATCTCGAGATGGACGCCGTTCCAGGCGCGCCCGTCCTGTTGATGGATTTCCTCGACGACGATGCTCCGGCTCGCCTGTCGGAGGCGCTTGGTGGCGCACCCGACCTGGTATTGTCAGATATGGCGGCGCCGACGACCGGTCATCGTCGCACTGATCACATCCGCACGATGCATCTGTGCGAAGTGGCGGCCGATTTTGCCATTTCGGTGCTTAAGCCAGGTGGCCATTTCCTCGCCAAGACGTTCCAGGGCGGAACCGAGGCCGATCTTCTGACCTTGCTCAAGAAAAACTTCCGCACCGTCCATCACGTCAAGCCGCCGGCATCGCGTGACGAATCGGCCGAACTCTATCTGCTCGCCAAGGACTTCAAGGGCCGCAGCGAACCCGAACAGTCATAGCTGCTGCGGCTCTTCCGCCGGCATTTCGGACTTGCGGTGGCCTGAGATGGCGCCGCCGGCATCGGGCGCCATCCGCGCGAACATCAGGATCGGCATTGCCGTGATCACGGCAATGACCAGGAAGGCGAAGGTGAAGCCGGCGCCGCCGATGGCCTGGTCGGTGAACAGGCTCCAAAGTTCCAGCGCGCCACCGCCAACGGCGACGCCGAGGGCAACCGTGATCTGCTGTGCCGCCGCCGAAATCGCCGTTGCCTGTCCGCTCTGGGCCGGTTCCACGTCGGCGAATACCAAGGCGTTGGACGAGGTGAAGAACAGCGAGCGCAGGAAGCCCGCCAGGAACAGCACCGACAGCACCACCAGATAAGGCGTCTGCGCGGTGAAGAAGCCGTTGATCGCAATCAGGCAGGCCGACGCTCCCGAGGCGACGAGCAGCACGGTGCGAAAGCCGATCAAGCGTAGGATGCGTGGCGCCACGAACTTCATCGACAGCGCGCCCGCGGCGGTGGCGAAGGTGATCATGCCCGATTGGAATGGCGTCAGCCCGAAGCCCAGCTGGAACAGCAGCGGCAGCAGGAAGGGCGTTGCACCGACGCCGATGCGAAACAGCGAGCCGCCGACGATGGCGGTCCTGAAGACCGGGTTGGAGAACAGCTTGAGATCGAGCAGCGGATAGGCCGTCTGCCGCGCGTGCTGGATGTAGAGCAGGGCGCAGACCACGCCGACGCTGATGGTCATGGCTCCCACGACGGGCGGCAGCGCCGGCAGGCTGACGACCGAAAGGCCGAAGACGATGCCCGATGCCGCAATCGCCGACAGGAAGAAGCCTTTGACATCGACGGGCTGCGTCGGCTCCGGCGGAATTTCAGGCAGGAAGCGCCCCGACAGCCAGATGCCGACGATGCCGATCGGGATATTGATCAAGAAGATCCAGTGCCAGGCGAAGAAGGTGGTGATGAAGCCGCCCACGGGCGGCCCGACCAACGGGCCGATGAGAGCAGGGATCGTCAGCGTCGCCATCGCCGAGACAAGTCCGCTCTTTTCGGTCGTCCGCACGAGCACCAGACGCGCCACCGGCGTCATCATCGAGCCGCCCATTCCTTGCAGGAAGCGCGCCAGCACGAAGGCGCCCAGCGAGTTTGACAGCGCACAGGCGATCGAGCCGACCATGAACACGCCGATTGCCACGCGGAACACACGCTTGGCGCCGAAGCGGTCGGCCATCCACGAACTGATCGGAATGAAGATGGCGAGCGAGACGAGATAGGCGGTGAGTGCCAGCTTCAGCGCAATCGGGCTTGTGCCGATGTCGGTGGCGATCGCCGGCAGCGACGTGGAGATCACGGTCGAGTCCATGTTCTCCATGAACAATGCAACCGCGAGAATGAGCGGGGTGGTTCGGTTTATGGATGCACTCGACATTGAGCTACTCTGGGCAACGGCTGGCTGGCCGATTGGTGGGCTATCACGGAAATGCCAACCTGTCCGCTGCCAGGGCCGGTTGCTGCTCGGGCCAGTCAGTTCGAGGCGGTAATCTCGCGGGCATAACGTTGTGTTTCGGCGATGCGTTCCGGGGTTGCAGGGTGTGTTGACAGAAAGTTGCCTTCGGCGTGATCGCCGAGCTTGTTACGCAAAAGTTCGAAGAAGCGGGCAATGGCGGCGGGGTCCTTGCCGGCCTTGTGCATGAGCTCCACGCTGAAACGGTCGGCGTCGGTCTCGGCGTCGCGCGAGTAAGACAGGCTGAGCAAGGCCGCGCCCTGGACCATGATGTCTTCGGTTCCCGAACCGATGTCGCCGCCGATCAGCATGATAAGTGCCGTAACGCCTGCCGCACGATAAAGCTGACGCAGGCTGTGCCTGTGGTCGACATGGCCGATCTCGTGTCCGAGCACACCAAGGATCATGTCGTTGTCCGCGCCCGCCAGCTCCACCAGCTCATCGGTCAGGACCACGGTTCCATCGGGCAGGGCAAAGGCATTTGGCCCGATGGGACCGCCGGCGCGAAAGTTGAGCGAATAGGCGGGACGCTTCGACGCCGGCTCGTCCGTCAGCGCGACGAGTTCGGCAAAGCCGTCGCTGAGTGACTTCTGGCGTTCAGGGCTGAGCTTGCTCCGCTCGAAGATCGCCTGGTCGAGCGAGGCCAGCGTGCCCTTGCTCATCAGGGTGCTGACCGCAGGTGGGGTGACCGCAACGGCGACCTCGACCAGCAGCGGCACGGCGTAGCGATAGACTGCGGCACCAAGCAGGACGGTTGCAAGCACGAAGGCGATCAGCCGCGGGCGGAACCGCTCCAACTGGTGGATGAAACCGACAGGACCTTTCGCGTGGCGCCCGACAAGCCGGTCGATGCCGTCATTGTCTGATGTCTCGAACACGCCGCTGCCGGGGAAGGTGATCTTCCGGGGGATCGAGCCGACGCGATCGGACACCTTGGTGCCCTGAAATGCGCCCCAGGCAAGCACAGTGCCCGCGCCGTCGGTGACGGAGGTCGTGCCATCGGCGGCAATCGCCAGTCGCGCATCGACGGCTCGGGCTTCTCCCGCTTTCCGCCAAAGGCCGGCGACGGGCGCCTGTTCAGAAGCCAAGGTCGAACCCCTCTACATCAAGGAATTCGGAACCTGTCGCTGTACCTGCGTTCTGCAGGTCGCTGGCATAGGCGTCCAGCGACCCGGTCGTGTCGAGTGCGGTCACCGTCGCCATGTAGCTCGCCATCCTGATCGCCGCCCATGGCCGGGCGAGGCCGAGGGTGAACAACGTGGCGAAGAGATTGCTGATCGAGATCCAGGCAAAGCGCCCGCGGCCGATGGACGAGGCCAGCATGTGCCGCCCATCGATGACGGTTTCGTTGAAGACGACATTGCGGACGCCGGCGCGATAGATCAGGCCGGCCAGCATGACCACCAGGAACAGCGGGATCATTGCGACATACAGGGTGACCACCATCATCCCGATCGACCAGCCGCTGGGATTTGCGCTGTCGATTTCAGGTAGTCCTCCCGACATCAGGATCGCCATCACGATGCCGAAGCCGATTATGCCTCCGCCGATCAGAATGAACGCCGGCAGCCACATCTGGCCGTAGAGCTTGTTCAGCCGGGGATCGCACTCGATTGGCCGCCCGCCATAACGCAGGTTGCCGAGCATGTAGTGCCACATCCAGCGCGAAGAGATGGGCGTGAGCAGCCCGGCGGAGAGATAGATAAGCAGGCCGCCGACAATATAGGCCATGAAAGCCCCCCAATATCCGCCGGTGAAATCGAAGCGGACATTGCGATAGCTCGTCACGCGCGCGTTGAAGCGCAGCCCGCGCATGATGAACCAGGGGATCGCAAACAAGAAGATCGCGAACACGAGCAGGCCGAACACAGGGAAGAAGTTCACGACGACGTTGTAACTGACCAGCATCGCAACGACGATGATGCGCCCGACAAGGATGCGCCATGGCAACGCGTGATAGTCGAAGGTGGCACCGGCAAGATGCGTGTTGCCATAGAAGTAACGCTGGCGGCGCACCTTGGCCCATGCCGAGTAGATGCCAAGTGTGAGGATCGTCAAAAGCACGTTGACGATCCAGATACCGAAATATTCGCGTGGGGTACCCGTGAAGCTGAATGGCTCACGGTGCATTGCGAGACTTGGCACGGCAGCCGGCAGCGGGCCTGACATGTCGTTCATGTTGCTTTGTCCCCTGCAATTCCAGGCTGAATGCCACTCTGAGCACCTTGCCAAAAAAGTGAGTCGGCGCAAGCGGTGGCGATCCCTGCTGCGTCGATTGGCCTGCAACGCGCGCTTTTCATTGGCGCGAAGACGTGTTACCAGCCAGCGCCAATCCTGAAAGGGAAATTGAGGAGTCGGCGCTGCATACCTTTGGTTCCAGCGCCCTTTTTCGCATTCCCTTTTCTGCACATATGTAAGGAGTGGCCATGGCGAAAATCATCGAATCCTCCACCGGCGCGCTGGCGCTCACTTTTGACGACGTGCTGCTGCAGCCCGGTCATTCGGAAGTCATGCCCGGCGAGACAGATATCCGCACCCGCATCGCCGGTGATATCGACCTCAACGTGCCGATCATCTCGGCCGCCATGGACACGGTCACCGAGGCGCGCCTCGCCATTGCCATGGCCCAGGCCGGCGGCATCGGCGTCATCCATCGCAATTTCACGCCGGCCGAGCAGGCCGAGCAGGTCCGCCAGGTCAAGAAGTTCGAATCGGGCATGGTCATCAACCCGGTCACCATCGGGCCGGATGCCACGCTCGCCGACGCGCTGTCCTTGATGCGCCACTATACGATTTCGGGCATTCCGGTCGTCGAGAACGGTGGCACCGGCGGTCAGAAGACCGGCCGTCTGGTCGGCATCCTCACCAATCGCGACGTGCGTTTCGCTTCGGACCCCGCCCAGAAGGTCTACGAGCTGATGACGCGCGAGAACCTGATCACGGTCAAGGAGAACGTCGATCAGGAAGAGGCGAAGCGCCTCCTGCATAAGCACCGCATCGAAAAGCTGCTGGTCGTAGACAAGCAGGGCAATTGCGTCGGTCTCATCACTGTCAAGGACATCGAGAAGTCGCAGCTCAACCCCAATGCCACCAAGGATTCGCAGGGCCGCCTGCGCGCTGCCGCCGCCACCAGCGTCGGCGATGACGGCTTCGAGCGTGCCGAGCGCCTGATCGATGCAGGCGTCGACCTTCTGGTCATCGACACCGCCCACGGCCATTCGCAGCGCGTCCTCGACGCCGTTGCCCGCGCCAAGAAGATCTCGAATTCGGTCCGCATCATGGCCGGCAACGTCGCAACCGCCGAGGGCGCCCAGGCGCTGATCGACGCGGGCGCCGATGCGGTCAAGGTTGGCATCGGCCCCGGCTCGATCTGCACCACCCGCATCGTCGCCGGCGTCGGCGTGCCGCAGCTTTCGGCAATCATGTCGGCGGTGGAAGCGGCGCAGAAGTCGAATGTCACTGTGGTGGCCGACGGCGGCATCAAGTTCTCGGGCGATCTCGCCAAGGCGCTCGCCGCCGGCGCTGGAGCGGCCATGATCGGCTCGCTGCTGGCCGGCACCGACGAGAGCCCGGGCGAGGTCTATCTACACCAGGGCCGCTCCTTCAAGGCCTATCGCGGCATGGGTTCGGTGGGCGCCATGGCGCGCGGTTCGGCCGACCGCTACTTCCAGGCCGAGGTGCGCGACACGCTCAAGCTCGTGCCCGAGGGGATCGAGGGCCAGGTCCCCTACAAGGGCCCGGTTGCAGGCGTGCTGCACCAGCTCGCCGGTGGCCTCAAGGCGGCCATGGGTTATGTCGGCGGCCGCGATCTCGAGGACTTCCGCCAGCGCGCTACCTTCGTGCGCATCTCCAATGCCGGCTTGCGCGAAAGCCACGCCCATGACGTGACCATCACCCGCGAAAGCCCGAATTACCCGGGCGGCGCGTGATCCAAACGATCCTCAGGCTGCGCCGACACGCAGCCGCACTCAGCTTCGCCTCGGCGGCGGTCTTCGCCGCCATGACGATGCTGGAGTTCCTCTACTTCCGCAGATTGAGCGGCGGCATGTCGTCGCTCGATCTCCGGTTCTCGGGTTTTTCCGAGAGCGAGGGCTTTGCCTGGGTGGCGGGCCTCGGTCGCCCCGGCGCCGAGACCATCCTGGTCTGGCATTACCTTACCTTCGATCTGGTCTTCCCGACATTGCTGTCGGCCACGCTGGTCAGTCTGATCCTCAAGTCAGGAGATCGCCTACCGCGCTTTTCAACCCTGTCGGATCGCCTGCGGGCAACCCTCGCGCTGGTTCTGGTGCTGCCTTACACGATATCGGATTACGCCCAGAACCTCGTCGTCGCGCGCATCCTCTCCGACCCGCCATCGGCTGGTGCCGAGGCGATGGCGCTCGCATCCGGTCTGATCGTCGTCAAGTTTGCATTCCTGGCGGTGCCGGTCATTACAATCGCGGCCCTTGTCCTGGCGGCGAGGCGAGCGCGGCCGAATTCAGCTGACCTCGGAAGCCACGGGGCCAGCTGATCGGCTCACAGCCGTATCGAGATTTTCTGCTTCTTCTCGGAGACCGATCCGTCGATGAACTCGAGGTAGTGGGCAAGCAACCCGCGCAGGGTTTCGCCCCTAGTGCGTTCGTTGCGGTCCTTCCTGGCGGCGTCCAGGGACATGGCCGTCAGGTCCAGATCCGGCTCGTGGCCATCCTCGACGGGCGCAGTCTGCCAAGAGGATGCGGCTCCACTTATGCCGCTCAGTGCCTGGACAATGGCCTGTGCCGCCTGTGAACCGTCCGCGCCCGACGGTTCCTTGCTCGCCTGGGCTTCCTTCAGTGCCTTCTGGACTTTCTCCGGAATGGCTGCCGCTTCCTCGAGCTTTTCCTTGGCTTCGGCGGTCTCGATGGCCTTCAAATCCTCGGCGGTCGTTTCCTCGTCAACGACGTCGATCGAGGATTTCTTCTGGCCAACGAGCGTCTCTTCGACCGACTTGGCTCCCCAAGTGACTGCTTCCAACCGTTGCGACGCCTTGCTGCCGGCCTGGCCGGCAAGCCCTTCCGATACCGCCTCGTAGACCCTTTTTGCGGACTCGCCTTCAGGTTCGGCGAATGCTTCGAAGAGGTCGACGACGTTCATGCCGCCGAGGCGGAAGCCAATGGCATCCTCAAGCATCTTCCTGAGACCGCTGTCGCTTGCCAGAAACTCGGTCTTGAATTTTTCGAGGACGAGCTTGGCGACGGCACGAAAGGTAACGCCGTTCTCGCCGGGTTTCGGGATCGAAAAATCGTCCTGCGAGCCGACGCCGATACTCTTGATCAGAGCCTTGTCGCGCCAGCTGTTGCCTTCCTCGACGGCCTTTGGATCGCCGTCACGGCCGACACCCATCTTGCCGTTGAGATAGTCGACGGCCCTCTCGACCATTGCGAACATTGCTTCCATCGGCGTCAGACTGATGCCGAAATAGTGTTCGTTGATCGCCTGCATGTCCTTTGGACGCGCCGGCGTTGCCGGTGCCATTCCGTTGAGCGGCGCCAAGCCCAGACCCGAACCCCGAAGGTCCTCGCGCATCGCGCGCTCGCGTGCGTAGGTTGCCGACTGAATGACAGTCAGGGCAGGCTGATAACGATTGGCAGTTGCCGGAAGCATCATGTTCGGTCGATCATTGAACTGCGTTGGGAAAGCTTCAGCCGAAACCTGTAAATTCTCCATTAAGCACAGCGGGCATGCAATGCTTGAGCTTAACCTGAAATAGATCGCTGATCCGAGGAAAGCTGATGAACCAAACTGCCATCTTCTGGCCCATGCTTGCGCAAGTCTTGCTGGTCTATATCGTCTATGGCGTGCTTTCGGCGCGGCGCCGGAACGCGGTCCGCTCGGGCGAGGCCCGCATCAATCAGTTCAAGACGCGCGCTGCCGAGCCCGAATCGAGCATCACCGCCGCCAACAACATCATCAACCAGTTCGAATTGCCGGTGCTCTTCTACGCCGCCTGCCTGTCGCTCTACATGACGTCAGGCGTGTCTTATGTCGCGCTCGTTCTGGCCTGGCTGTTCGTGACGACGCGCTATGCGCATGCCTGGTTCCACCTGACCACCAACAGGGTCAAGTTCCGCAGCCGGGCATTCATCCTCGGCGCAGCGCTCCTGGCGTTGTTGTGGATCTGGTTTGCGCTGCACCTCGCAGGCGCAGTCTAGGAAGAGGAGGGGGCGAGGCTCTGCGCCTCAGCCCTCGATGTCGAAGATCGCGATGCGGCGCTTGTCGAACTTGATGGCGATCTCGCCGCGCACCAGCCGGAGCGCCGATTCGCCGAACACGGCACGGCGCCAGCCCTGCAGGGCAGGCACGTCGGCGGCTTCGCCTTCGGCGGCGATGCGGTCGATGTCGTCGCCCGAAGCAAGCACTTTGGTCGCTACGCCTTCCTTTTCGGAAACCAGCCTGAGCAGGACCTTGAGCAGTTCGGCTGCGGCGCTCGAGCCTTCCGGCGGCTGGAACGTCTTGGGTAGGCGGGGCATCTGGTCGCGCGGAATGTCGAGTGCCGCATTGACCACGGCAAGCAATGACGCTGCCGGCGACGAGCGCTCCCAGCCCTTGGGCGTGGTGCGCAGCCGGGAGAGTGCTGTGGCATCGCGAGGCGCCTGCTGGGCGATTTCGTAGATGGCGTCGTCCTTGAGCACGCGGCCGCGCGGCACGTTGCGATCGCGCGCCTCGCGCTCGCGCCAGGCGGCAACCGCCTGCACGATGGCGAGCTCCTGCGGCTTGCGCAGCCGCATCTTCAGCCGCTTCCAGGCATCCTCAGGATGCGGGTCGTAAGTATCGCGGGAGGTCAGGACCTCCATTTCCTCGTTCAGCCAGTGGGCGCGGTTCTCGCGCTCCAGTTCGGTCTTGAGGTGCTCGTAGACGCCGATGAGATGGGTGACATCGGCCAGCGCATAGTCGAGCTGCTTTTCCGACAGCGGGCGGTGTCGCCAGTCGGTGAAGCGCGACGACTTGTCGATGCGGCCGCCCGTCACCTTCTGCACGATCTGCTCGTAAGAGACGCTGTCGCCGAAGCCGCAGACCATCGCCGCCACCTGGGTGTCGAAGACAGGGTGCGGAATGAGATTGCCCAGGTGGAAGATGATTTCGATGTCCTGCCGGGCGGCATGGAACACCTTGGTCACCGCTTCGTTGCCCATCAGCCGGAAGAACGGCGCAAGATCGAGGCCGGGCGCCAGGGGGTCGACAAGCGCCGACACGCCGGGTGCCGCCATCTGGATCAGGCAGAGCTCGGGCCAGAAAGTGGTTTCGCGAATGAACTCGGTGTCGACCGTAACGAAATTGGACTTTTCGAGCGCGGCTACGGCAGTTTCGAGTTCTTCCTGGGTCGTTATTACATGCATAATATTGCTTTGGTCAGAACGCGTTGTCTTTCCATTTCAGCCACGCGCCCATTCGTCAAGCGTTCGTCGCGCCGTCCAACGGTTAGACGGCATTTGAATCGTTGCCATTGCCCGTGCGGCCGGCAAAACGGGCGAAAATCGGCGATGTCCTCAACAGGGCGAAGAATCGGCTGCGATGTCCGGCGGGCACAGGAGAGCGCGCGCCCATGCGGTAGGCGATGACGACGATGAAGATGAGGTAGATGCTGGCCGCGAAGGCAAACAGCGAATGCGGCCCATAGCGTTCCATGAACAGCGAGGCGACCAGCGGTCCGGCAATCGCCCCCACCGAGTAGAACAGCATCAGCGCTGCGTTCACCAGTACGAACTCGCCTTTCTCGGCCCGGTCGTTGGCGTGTGCTGCCGACAGCGAGTAGAGCGGCATCGCAAACGAGCCGAAGACGAAGACGAGCGCGAAGTTGGCAATCGTCGAGTTGCCGGCGAGAAACACGAGCATCAGCGCCGAGATCATCGCACCGGCGGTGGTGACGAGCAGCACAAGCCGCCGATCCCACAGATCTGAAAGATAGCCGAGCGGGTACTGGATCAGGGCGCCGCCGATGATGCCGACGCTGACGAAGGTGACGACGTCGGTCACCGACATGCCGATCTGCTCGGCATAGATCGGGCTCATCGTGCGGAAGGCGCTGTTGGTTATGCCGACAAAGATGCAGCCCACGGCGCCAAGCGGCGAAATCTGCCAGGCGCGCTTGAGGTCGAGCTTGACGTCTTCGGGCGGTGTCGGGTTGGAGCGGTCGCCGAGCGACACCGGCACCAGCGACAGCGTGATCATGATCGACATGATGGCGAAGATGGTGAAGCCGCCAGCGCCGAAGACGGGGATCATGAACTGCGCGCCCGTTACCGAGCCGATGTCGATGATGCGGTAAATCGCCAGCACCCGGGCGCGATCGTGGTTGGAGGCGCCGGAGTTGAGCCAGCTTTCCATCACCGTGAAGAGTCCGGCAAAGCAGAAACCTGTGGTGAAGCGGATCAGCGACCACATGAACGGATCAATGATCAGCACCAGCGTCAGCGTCGCGGCCGCGGCGATGGCTGCAAGGGTGGCGAAGGCGCGAACGTGGCCGACGGCCTTCATCATCCGGGTGATGAAGATGCAGCCCAAAAGGAAGCCGATGAAATAGGCCGTTCCCATCAGCCCGATGGTTGCGGGCGTGAAGCCTTCCTGGGCGCCGCGCAATGCGATCAGCGTACCCTGCAGGCCGTTGCCGCCCAGCAAGATGCCAGCCGTGATGAGAAGGGGGATCAGGGGGCGTATGGAGTACATTCGACAGCGCGACAAAAACCTGACTTGGCTACAGTTACCCCGACCGGTCAACGTCTTACCGTCACTGGTGCGACATATTTCGTCGGCTGCGCCAACCTTGGCTTTCAGGTAGCGGATAGCTTGCGCTCCCGCCCTCAGAGCGCAGGGAGCCTGATATGACCACGCTGACCGTCAGCACGAGCATCGACAGCGAAACCGCAAGCCTCATCGGCGACGGGCTTAATGCCTACAACCACAAGGCGGCCGGGCCGCACAACGACCAGGATCTGTGGATCGTCGCCCGCGACGGCCAGGGCATGGTCGCAGGCGGCCTCAAGGGCTCGTCCGAATACACCTGGCTGTTCGTCGAGTGGCTGTGGATCGGACCTCAGCATCGCGGCAGTGGCCTCGGCACGCAGCTTCTTGCCGAAGCAGAGGAAGAAGCCCGCCAGCGCCGCTGCATCGGCGTCCATCTCGATTCGTATACGTTCCAGGCGCCGGAGTTCTACAAGCGGCAGGGATATGAGGAGTTCGGCCGCATCGACGATTATCCGGTCGGTCATTCCAGGGTGTGGCTCAAGAAGCGGTTTTGACCCCACTCTAAGGCGGTCTAAAAACCGCTTTACCTTGACAAAGCCGGGTACGCATGCGCTTTTCGCGCGAATTTTAGGCCCCGGCGCATCAGGCGCTGACGGCGCCGCGCAACAATAGCCCGAACCGGAACTTTGCCATGCACCGTTACCGCAGCCACACCTGCGCACAATTGAGGAAATCCGACGTCGGCTCCGCCGTCCGCCTGTCCGGCTGGGTGCACCGCGTCCGCGACCACGGCGGCCTGCTGTTCATCGACATGCGCGATCATTATGGCCTGACGCAGATCGTCGCCGATCCTGATTCGCCCGCCTTCAAGGTCGCCGAGACCGTGCGCGGCGAGTGGGTCATCCGCGTCGATGGCGAGGTCAAGGCGCGCATGGCCGAGGCCGTCAACGGCAACCTGCCGACCGGCGAGATCGAAGTCTTCGCCAAGGAAATCGAGGTGCTGTCGGTTTCCAAGGAATTGCCGCTGCCGGTGTTCGGCGAGCCGGAATATCCTGAAGACATCCGCCTCAAGTACCGCTTCCTCGACCTGCGTCGTGAAACGCTGCACAAGAACATTGTCGCGCGCACCAAGATCATCGCCGAAATGCGCAACCGCATGGGCGCCGAAGGCTTCACCGAATATTCGACGCCGATCCTGACGGCTTCGTCGCCGGAAGGCGCTCGCGACTTCCTGGTGCCGTCCCGCATCCATCCGGGCAAGTTTTTCGCGCTGCCGCAGGCCCCGCAGCAGTACAAGCAGCTGTTGATGGTCGCTGGCTTTGACCGCTATTTCCAGATCGCGCCGTGCTTCCGCGACGAAGACCCGCGCGCCGACCGCCTGCCGGGCGAATTCTATCAGCTCGACCTCGAAATGAGCTTCGTGACCCAGGAAGACGTCTGGAACACGATGGAGCCGGTGATGCGCGGCGTGTTCGAGAAGTTTGCCGATGGCAAGCCGGTCACCCAGAAGTTCCGCCGCATTCCTTATGACACGGCGCTGCGCACCTACGGCAGCGACAAGCCCGACCTGCGCAACCCGATCGAGCTCCAGGAAGTCACCAGGCATTTCGATGGCTCGGGCTTCAAGGTGTTCGCGGGCATGATCGCCTCGGACCCGAAGGTTGAAGTCTGGGCGATCCCGGCCAAAACAGGCGGCAGCCGCGCATTCTGCGACCGCATGAACGCCTGGGCGCAAAGCGAGGGCCAGCCGGGCCTCGGCTATATCTTCTGGCGCAAGGAAGGCGACAAGCTCGAGGGAGCAGGCCCGATTGCCAAGAACATCGGCGAAGAGCGCACTGAGGCGATCCGCCAGCAGCTTGGCCTGTCGGATGGTGACGCGGCATTCTTCGTTGCTGGCGACCCCAAGAAGTTCGTCTCGTTTGCAGGTGCCGCCCGCACGCGCGCAGGTGAGGAATTGAACCTCGTCGACCGCGACCGCTTCGAGCTTTGCTGGATCATCGACTTCCCGTTCTACGAATGGCTGGAAGACGAAAAGAAGATCGACTTCGCCCACAACCCGTTCTCAATGCCGCAGGGCGGCCTGGATGCGCTGACCAACCAGGACCCGCTGACCATCAAGGCCTATCAATACGACATGGTCTGCAACGGCTTCGAAATCGCATCCGGTTCGATCCGCAACCAGCTGCCCGAGCTGATGGTCAAGGCGTTCGAACTGACCGGCAAGACGCGCGAAGAGGTCGAAGAGCAGTTCGGCGGCCTCTACCGCGCCTTCCAGTACGGCGCGCCGCCGCATGGCGGCATGGCTGCCGGTGTCGATCGCGTCATCATGCTGCTCGTCGGGGCAAAGAACCTGCGTGAAGTGACGCTGTTCCCGATGAACCAGCAGGCGCAGGATCTGCTGATGAACGCTCCGGCCGAAGCCACGCCGCAGCAGCTGCGCGAGCTGTCGCTGCGCGTCGCTGTGGCCAAGAAAGAAGCTTAAGACATCAGCGCAAGCGACTCTTTCGACTCGATAAAGTCACTACAAAAAAGCCCGGCATCGTTGCCGGGCTTTTTCGTTTCAGGCTGGAGCAGCCAGGATCAGTCCTGGTTGGCCTTGACCGTGAGGCCGAGCGTGTTCGGCAGTTCCTTCGGGTTGGCCATGCCGTTGGCGGCCAGCAGCGCGAACGGAACCGGCGAACCGGGCTTGGCCGCGATCTCGAGCGACTTCGGGTCGTCTAGATAGGCCGTCACGGCGTCCGTCACCTGCTTCGTCAGCTCGGCGTTGTTGAGCTCCATCATCATGAACGGCACGATCGCCTTGGCCTGGTTGGCAATGTCCTTGGCCGTCATGCCCTGCTGCTTGGCGACGTAGTCGAGCACCTTGTTGGTGATCGAGTCGTCGTCGAAGCGCACCGTTGCCGCGTTGAAGGTCAGCTGCTGCATCAGGCCGAGCATGGCCAGGCCCTGGGCCGAATTGTCGGCACCCTCAGGCTGGGCAGCCATCTGCTTCTGCAGGTCCTGCACCGACTTCAGGAAGGCCAGCGTGTAGCCGCCGAGGTCGAAGGTCATGCCCAGCGTGCCGGCGTTGTCGACGGTGATGTCGTACTTGGTCAGCGCCATGTTGCCGTCGGTCGGCTGCCATGTGCCGGCCATGTCGAAGCTGCCGCTGATCGCCTGATAGCCGAGAGCGTCGATCACTTCCTTGGACTTGGGGTCCTCGACGAGACTGAGATCGGCCGTGAACTTCTCGGCGCCGCCGGTGAAGTCCATCGCCTTGCCATCCTTCGGCGGCGTGATCTGGGCCTCGAAGTTGCTCATCTGGAAGGCCTGCTTGTCGCCGACCTTGATGCTGACATTCTCGAGTGCCGCCGTCTCGTACATCATGATGGAGCCGAGCGGCTCGGTGGAGCCTTCTGCCGGCAGCGAAACGTTGCCGAGCGTGAACTCGCTCACGTCGACCGTCGCACCGTCCTTGTTGAGATTGTACGGCTCGGTGCTGATCGTCTCGATCTTGTAGCCGCCATTCTCCTCAGTGACCCCGCTGAGCGTCAGCTTACCGATTTCGAAGGGCTTGTCCTCGCCCGCCACCGTGATCGTGGTGCCTTCGAGCACCATCTCGGATGCGTCGCCGGACACGCCGCTCCAGCCGAGGGTCACGTTCTGCAGGGCCATCAGGCCTTTCAGCCGCTCGGCGACCGCCGTGGCGTCCTGCGCAAATGCGCCATGCAGCGGCAAGGCCACGAGAAAGGTTGTAAGTGCGAGCTTGCGGAATGCAGAGCGGTGTTGCGTCATCATGGTTCCCTGAGACTGTGAGGAATCGTTTCGCCTTTCGTCCGTCACGAACTGGACTGGAAGAAGGCACCGTGGCGACAATGGCCGCAATTCGGCGAAAAAGGCAATCGCTGCAATGCAACACGCGTAAAAATGGTGAATGAGCCGCTGATCCAGAGAATGCTACTTTAGCGAGCGGAGAAATTTGTCGCATCCGGGCGCCATCCGCCCTTGCTTTTGCCGACAAGGCTTGCTGCGAATCGCCCGTTCCGTTAGTCCAAACCCCATGGGAAAAGGGCTTGTGCCGCCTGCTGGCGGCAGTGACAACATCGAACCGGTCGACCTCAAGAAGGCGCTCGAAGAGCGCTATCTCGCCTATGCGCTGTCGACCATCATGCATCGGGCGCTGCCCGACGTGCGCGACGGGCTGAAGCCGGTTCATCGCCGCATCATGCATGCCATGCGGCTGCTCAGGCTCAACCCGGACCAGGGCTTTGCCAAATGCGCCCGCATCGTCGGCGAGGTCATGGGCAAGTTCCACCCGCATGGCGACCAGTCTATCTATGACGCGCTGGTGCGCCTGGCGCAGGATTTTTCGGTCCGCTATCCGCTCGTCGACGGGCAGGGCAACTTCGGCAACATCGATGGCGATAGCGCTGCTGCGATGCGCTACACCGAAGCGCGCATGACCGAGGTGTCGGTCTCGCTGCTCGAAGGCATCACCGAGGACGCGGTCGATTACCGCCCGACCTATAACGAGGAGGACGAAGAGCCTGTCGTCCTGCCGGGCGCGTTCCCCAACCTGCTCGCCAATGGCTCGTCCGGCATCGCGGTTGGCATGGCGACGTCGATCCCGCCGCACAATGCGGCCGAGCTGTGCAGTGCTGCCCTCTACCTCATAGACAATCCCGAAGCCTCGGTCACCGACCTGATGACCTCGCCGGGCGAGTGGGACCGTATCAAGGACGATCCCGAGCAGCGCTTTGCTTGCAAGGTGCGCGGTCCCGATTTCCCCACCGGCGGCAGCATCGATGACGACTGGGCGACCATCGTCAATGCCTATGAGACCGGTCGCGGCGGCTTCCGCGTCCGCGCCATGTGGGAGCAGGAGGATCAGGGCAGGGGCACCTGGAACATTGTCGTCACCCAGATCCCCTATGGTGTGCAGAAGGCGCGGCTGATCGAAAAGATCGCCGAGCTGCTGATCGCCCGCAAGTTGCCCTTGCTTGAAGACATCCGCGACGAAAGTGCTGAAGACATCCGCGTCGTCCTGGTGCCCAAGAGCCGAACGGTCGATCCGGGCCTGTTGATGGAATCGCTCTACAAGCTCACCGAGCTTGAAAGCCGCTTCCCGCTCAACATGAATGTCTTGTCGCGCGGCAAGGTGCCGAACGTGCTGTCGCTGAAGAGCGTGCTGCGCGAATGGCTCGACCACCGCCGCGAGGTGCTGGTCCGCCGCTCGAAGTTCCGCCTCGGCGAGATCGAGAAGCGGCTGGAAATCCTCGGCGGCTACCTGATCGCCTATCTCAACATCGATGAGGTCATCCGCATCATCCGCGAGGAGGATGAGCCCAAGCGTGCCATGATGGCGCGCTGGGACCTGACCGACAATCAGGCCGAGGCCATCCTCAACATGCGCCTGAGGGCGTTGCGCAAGCTCGAGGAATTCGAGATCCGCAAAGAGCACGACGCACTCAGCACCGAGAAGAAGCAGATCGAAGCGCTGCTGGCATCCGACACCAAGCAGTGGGCGACCATCAAGTGGGAAGTGAGCCAGGTTCGCGAGCATTACGGACCTGAGACCGAGCTTGGCCGCCGACGCACCAGGTTCACCGATGCGCCCGACCACGACCTGACCGACATCCAGCACGCGATGATCGAGAAGGAGCCGGTGACGGTCGTCGTCTCCGAAAAAGGCTGGCTGCGAGCGATGAAGGGGCATCTCGCCGACTTCTCGCAGCTGTCCTTCAAGGAGGGCGACAGCCTCAAGCTCGCCTTCCATGCCCAGACGACAGACAAGATTCTGGTCTTCACCACGGGCGGAAAATTCTACACCATCGGCGCCGACCGACTGCCGGGCGGCCGCGGCCACGGCGAGCCGATCCGCATCATCGTCGACATGGAAAACGACCAGGACATCGTCACTGCCTTTGTCCACGATCCCAAGCGCAAACTGCTTTTGGCCAGCTACGAAGGCAATGGGTTCGTGGTGCCAGAGGAAGAGGTCGTCGCCAACACCCGCAAGGGCAAGCAGGTGATGAACATCAAGACACCGGATGAAGCCAAGCTGTGCGTGCCGCTGGCCGGCGATCACGTCGCCATCGTCGGCGAAAACCGCAAGATGCTTGTGTTTGCCTTGCAGGAAATCCCCGAGATGACCCGCGGCAAGGGTGTCCGCCTGCAGAAATACAAGGATGGCGGGGTGCTCGACCTGAAGACTTTCGCCATGGAGGCTGGCCTCACATGGCAGGATTCGGCCGAGCGCACCTTCACACGGACGCGTGAAGAGCTGATGGAATGGATCGGCACGCGCGCGACCGCCGGCCGCATGGTGCCCAAGGGCTTCCCGCGCACCGGCCGCTTCGGCTGATGGCACGGGACTTAAGCCCGGTCACAAAGTTTTCGTGCGTGGCGATGTATAAGGCACTATGATCCTCGCACCGGCGACCTTGCTGTCGCCGGGCGTGCAACACGGGTCCACTGCAGGGCCGAGGAGATCAAGGCCCTTGAACGCGAAAGACCCACGCAAACCAGAACGCGAACCGAGATTGCTCGGCCCGGCGACGCCTCTGCGGGCAGCCCTTGTACCGCCATTGTCGGCGGCGCGCTGGCTTCTGGTTCTGATCGTTGCGGCGGGCATCTACTTCTTCCACGGCTTCCTCGTGCCGGTGCTTGCGGCGCTCGTCATCGCCTTTGCCAGCTGGCCGCTCTATCGGCGTTTGCTGGTCGCCGTTGATGGCAACAGGACCATCGGCGCCACGCTGGCGCTGCTGTTCATCATCGCTTTCCTCGTGGTGCCGATCTCGTTCGCCTCGACCTACGCCATCAATGAAATCCGCGAATGGTTCAGCTGGGCCGTAGACACCAACCGGCATGGCGCGCCGACGCCTCTGTGGATCGCCAATTTGCCCATAGCGGGCGAATGGCTGAACGAGCAGTGGACGCGCTACATCGGCCATCCCGGCTCGATCGGCGAACTGATCCAGATCGTCAGCGGCGCCAACATAGGCACCATCTATCGCGGCGTGCTCGCCGCCGGCGGCAGCGCCTTCGGCATTCTGCTGACGTTGCTGTTCATGTTGATTGCACTGTTTTTCACCTATCGCGATGGCGAGCATTTCGTCGGCCAGCTCGACCGTCTCGGCGAGCGCATCCTGCCGATGCGCTGGGAGCGCATCTCGCGCGTCGTGCCCAAGACGATCAGCGCGACAGTCACGGGAATGACACTGATCGCCATCGGCGAAGGCGTGGTGCTGGGCGTCGCATACTGGATTGCCGGCGTACCCTCGCCAGTCACGCTTGGCGTGCTCACCGGCTTCATGGCTCTGATTCCCGGAGGCGCGCCGCTGGCCTTCACCCTGGTGTCGATCTACCTGGTCGCCAGCGGCTCGCCCGTGGCAGGCGTAGCCCTGTTCGCATGGGGCTCGATAGAACTCTTCATTGTCGACAAGACCCTGCGTCCAAAGCTGGTCGGCGGCCCGATCAAGTTGCCGTTCCTGCCGACCTTTTTCGGCCTGATCGGCGGCGTCAAGACGATGGGTTTCCTGGGGCTGTTCATCGGCCCCGTGCTGATGGCGCTGCTGGTCGCCATCTGGCGCGAATGGATCCGTGAGATCGAATTGTCCGACGAGGCGACCCTGATTGCCGCCAACGCCCCGCTGGAAGGCGAGGCACCCCGGGCGCTCGAGCCGCCGCGGGACGAAACCCAGCAGAAGCGTACCCAGGCTGGCTGAGCCTGGGTTAAGCCGCCTGCTGGAGGGCGGCGCCGAAGCGGCGCTTGCGGCTTTCGGAAAGCTGCCAGATTGAATGGGCAACCAGCGTGACGATGAGGATCGCGCCGCCGATCAGGCTGTTGGTCGTCGGCACCTCGGCAAAGATCATCCACACCCAGATTGGCGCCAGCACCGTCTCCAGCAGGTAGAACATCGCGACCTCCGGTCCAGACAGATATTTCGGGCCATTGGCGAGACAGAAGAACGAGATCGGCATTATCACCGCGCCGTTGAAGATGATCCACCACGGCGCGTCGATCTGGAAGCCTGTCTTCGACACCATGAACATCGCAACCAGACAGGGGAAAAGCACGCCGACAAGTGCCGTGAAGCCCATGTCCTTGCCGCTGGCCCGCGAGATGGTGATGGCGGAGGCGATGCAGAACGCCGAGCAGACCGCCATGAAGTCGCCGAACAGATGGCCGGTGCCGATCGAACCGCCGACGATGATCAAAACGCCGCCGACCATGAACAGCATTGCCAGCATGGTTGCGGGGCGTGGCTTCTCACGCAGGAATATCCACGACAGCGCGGCCGCGAAGACCGTGTTGAAGGCGAGGATGAACACCAGGTTTGCCGTAGACGTGTTGTAGACGGCGGTGATGAACGTCACCGAGCCGATGCCGTAGAGGCTCGCCACCACAAGGCCAGCCTTGCCGGGAATGAGTTTCGGCGCGTTGCGATCGAACGAACGCCAGATGGACCAGATCACGATCGCCGCAAGGAATGTCACGCCGCTGCGTGTCATCAGGATCGACCAACTGTTGCCGGCGGCAAGCTTAATCAGAGGAATGTCGACGGTCAGCGCCAGCCCGCCAATCCCGGTCAGCAACAGTCCCTTGGAATGATTGGATTGCATGCCCGCCACGTTTCCCTCTGCCAGATGGTCGACGGCAGCGTGGAAAACGGGCCGGACTGTTCAGCTCTAGCCTTCGAAACGTTCCCAGCCCTTGGGGCCGAGATGCTCCTGCGGCGTGAAGCGCACCTTATAGTTCATCTTGCGCGAACCGTTGACCCAGTAGCCAAGATAGACGTGGGGCAGGCCCATGGCGCGCGCCCGGGCTATATGGTCGAGGATCATGAAGGTGCCAAGCGACCGCTCGTCCATTTCCGGGTTGTAATAGGAATAGACCATCGACAGGCCGTCGGCCATCTTGTCGGTCAGCGCAACCGCCATCAACTCGCCTTGACCCTTGCCGGTGATGAAGCTGTCGGGGCCACGGCGGCGATATTCGATCACCTTGGTGTCCACATGGGTGTCCTCGACCATCATGGCATAGTCGAGCACGGTCATGTCGGACATGCCGCCCCTGCGGTGGCGAGCGTCGAGATAGGAGCGGAACAGCGAATATTGCTCGGTCGACGGCTCTGCGTCGTGCATGGCGCCGATAAGATCGGAATTTCGATCGATCACCCGCCGCATGTTGCGTGTCGGCAGGAACTCCTGCGCCAGGATGCGGACCGAAACACAGGCTCGGCAGGTCTCGCAGGCCGGTCGGTAGGCAATGTTCTGCGACCGCCTGAAACCGCCCTGCGTCAGCAGGTCGTTCATTTCAGGCGCCTTGTCGCCGACAAGATGGGTAAACACCTTCCGTTCGAACTGACCCTCAAGATAGGGGCAGGGAGACGGCGCCGTCAGGAAGAATTGCGGAGAATGGGTAGGATGCTGCGTCATTGCGCGTCAGGAAGACTCCCCACGAACACCCCTAGCTTGGCCTTGGCGGCGAAAATTTCAACATGAATGTGAAGGCAAGTGGGTATTTTGCCTTCACATTTTGGCGCAAGCGCAGGTTTTGACTCGGTTTCTGCTCATTTCAGCGGTCGCTGCGGCTCACCACAGTGCCGAGAAGCAGGTCGTGCAGAGTGCGCTTGCGGTCCGAAAACAGCGTCACCAGCAGGATCAGCGGCGTCAGCACCACGTTGCCGGCCCAGAAAAGCACCGAGTGAACCACGGCCAGCATGCCGTCGACCGGCCTCCCGTCGAGGCGGTCGAGCCGGATACCCATCATGCGCATGCCTGTCGTCGCCTGGTTCGGGCCGCCCAGCGTCGACCACACATACATGATCGCCACCAGCGGGAATAGGAGACCGAAAAGCGCCCAGCCAAGGCCAAGCGTCAGGATGCCGAGAAAGAAGATGATGATGGCGAAGGGGATCATCAAAAGGCCGACGATCAAGTAGTCGACGCAGAACGCCAGTATCCGCCGCGTCCGCACCCCGTCATAGGCCCTGACGTCGTCGAGCCTGCTGGTGATGATTTCGCCGTCCAGAACGCGTGCGGTCATTGTTTCCTCTATGGCGGGCGAGCGTGCCCGCGCACGTATTCAGATGGGAATTGCTACGACGGATTCAAGAAACGCTATGGGTATCCGTCATGCTTGGAGGGAGTTCAGCCCTTCAGCATCTCCGCCACCTCGGGCGCGAAATAGGTCAGGATGCCGTCGCAGCCGGCGCGCTTGAAGGCCAGCAGGCTTTCCAGCATCGCCTTCTCACCGTCTATCCAGCCATTGGCACCGGCGGCCTTGATCATCGAATACTCGCCCGACACCTGGTAGGCGAAGGTCGGCACGCGGAACTCTTGCTTGAGCCGGTGGATGATGTCGAGATAGGGCAGGCCGGGCTTGACCATCAGCATGTCGGCGCCCTCCGCCAGGTCCTGCTCGGCCTCGCGCATGGCCTCGTCGGCATTGGCATGGTCGAGATAGTAGGTCTTCTTGTCGCCCTTGAGCAGGCCCTGCGTGCCGATCGCCTCGCGATAGGGGCCATAGAAGGCCGAGGCGAACTTGGTCGCATAGGACATGATCGCCACGTCCTGGAAGCCGTTGTCGTCGAGCGCGTCGCGGATCGCGCCGATGCGGCCATCCATCATGTCGGAGGGGGCGATCATATCAGCGCCGGCGGCGGCCTGCAGCACGGCTGCGGCCGCCACCTGGGCGACCGTCTCGTCGTTGACGATGATGCCGTCGCGCAGGATGCCATCATGGCCATGGCTGGTGAAGGGGTCGAGCGCGACATCGGTGATGATGCCGATCTCGGGCACCGCCGCCTTGATGGCGCGGGTCGTGCGATTGATCAGGTTGTCGGGCTCCAGGATGTGCGAACCCGTCTGGTCGCGCAGGCCCATGTCGACATTCGGAAAGGTCGCAAGTGCGGGAATGCCGAGCTTTGCCGCGCGCTCCGCTTCCTTGACCGCGAGATCGACCGAAAGACGGAACACACCGGGCATGGCCGGTATGGCTTCGCGGCGGTTCTCGCCGTCGATGATGAAGATCGGCCAGATCAGGTCGTCGACGCTCAGCTTGCTTTCCTGCACGAGGCGGCGCGACCAGTCGGCCTTGCGCATGCGGCGCAGGCGTCGGCTGCCGGTGATCTCGTCGACGCTACGCGCGCCGGCTGGCTTGGCGGGGGTGAACTTGTTCATCGATGGTCTCCGGATTGTGCGGTTTTTAGCATGCCGCTTTGCCGAAGACCAAGCCGCTGCATGCTGCCTGCGGCATTGACGCACCCACGCGCAGCACATTAGCTCTGCGGACGGCTTCGATGTGAGGGAATCTCTTGGACAAGGATTTTGGCGGCGGCGACGAAATCCGCTTCGAGCGGACCGGCAGGGCCGGCATCGTTACGCTGACGCGACCGCAGGCGCTCAATGCGCTGACCCACAACATGGTCCTTGCGTTGTCTCGCGCGCTCAAGGCCTGGGAGCACGACCGCGACGTGGCGCTGGTCGTAGTCAAGGCCGAAGGCAGGGCATTTTGCGCCGGCGGCGACATCATGAATGTTTACGAAAGCCGCAACATCGGCTCCCCGCCCGTGCAGTTCTTCGCCGACGAGTATCGGCTCAACGCGCATATCGAACGTTACTCCAAGCCCTATGTCTCGCTGATCGACGGCATTGTCATGGGCGGCGGCGTCGGCATCTCATGCCATGGGTCGCACCGGGTGATGACCGAGAACGCCTTGTTTGCGATGCCCGAGGTCGGCATCGGCTTTTTCCCCGACGTCGGTGGCAGCCATATCCTGCCCGACCTCGGCGGCTATTTCGGCATGTATCTGGCGCTCACCGGCAACCGCATCCGTTATGGCGATGCGCTCTGGTCGGGGCTTGCCACCCACACCATTGCCGCCGAGGGCCTGACAGGCCTGCTCGAACGCCTGTGCGAGACAGGCGAGGCGGAGGCTATCCTGCGCAATTATTTCCGAACCGCAACCCGCGAAACCGATCGCGACACGCTGGAGGCGATCGCGCTGCACTTCTCCAGGCCGACGCTTTATGACGTGATCGAAAGCCTGCAAGCTGAAGCAGCGTCGAGCGCGTTTGCCTCAAAGACCCTCGCCACCATCCTGACGCGCTCGCCGACCAGCCTTGCTGTCACGTTCCGGCAGGTGCGCGCCGGCCTCACCATGTCGATGGACGATTGCATGCGGATGGAGTTTCGCATCCTCAACCGCATGCTTTCAGGCCACGATTTCTACGAAGGCATCCGCGCCGTCCTGGTCGACAAGGGCTCGACGCCCGTCTGGCAGCCGGCGCGTCTGGATGATGTCGACCCGGCCGACATCGACCGTTACTTCGAGACCCTTGATGACAGGGAACTCGCCCTGTGAACGGAAGCGTCAGCCAGCTCCGCGAACTGCATCCTTCGGCAGTGGAAAGCGCATTTGCGATTTTCCTGCGCGTCGTCGCTGCCTATTGCCTGCTGTTCGGCATTCTTTACTGGACCCGGCTCATCGGCATCTATGAGGGTCCGCTCTGGCGTTTCGATCTGATGCCCATCCATTGGCAGGTCGCATCAGTCACCCTGTCCGTCTTCTTTCCCTTTGCGGCCATCGGCCTGTGGATGTTGTCGTCCTGGGGGCCGGTGATCTGGTTCATCTGCGCGACAACCGAGACCGTCATGTATGTCGGCTTCCCCGATCTCTTCGGCAGCCGGCCGTTGATCGTCGCCGCCCATCTGGTGGTGGCGCTCGCCTACACTGCATTCCGCGTCGTTTTGCACCTGCAAAGGCGCGGCAAAGAGCAGTAGCCAGCGCTTTCAACGCGTTGCCGGCCGTTCAATAAAATTCAAGGTTAATTATTCTTGCTCGGACGGGGGTTCGTTAACCCTCTTTCGAAACCAGTGCTTGGTAAGCCCTTGTTAAGCCTGACGTTTAAGTCGAATTTTATGGGTATTCGATAAGTTCGCGATCAAGGTGACAACAAACAAAAAAGTCACCAGGCGACAACAGAGAGGCAAAGACAATGATCAATTCGCGTCAGGCGGCCAAGCCCGCAATGGTATCCGAAGATCGCAACGAAGCGATCCGTTCGCTTTACATGGAATCCCTGCAGCTGGTCGAAAGACTTCATCGCCGTCTTCTTGATGTTATCAAGGATGAGTTCGACCGCAATGGCCGCAGCGATATCAATGCGATCCAGGCTCTGCTGCTGTTCAACATCGGCAATGCCGAGCTGACCGCCGGTGAATTGCGCTCTCGTGGCTACTATCTCGGCTCCAATGTTTCGTACAATCTCAAGAAGCTTGTCGAGCTCGGCTTCATCAACCACCAGCGCTCGCGCATCGACCGTCGCTCGGTCCGCGTCAGCCTGACGCCGAAGGGCCAGGACGTCGCTGAAGTCGTCGCCGGTCTCTATGACCGCCACGTCGGCTCGATCGAGCAGGTCGGTGGCATCAACACCGACGAATTCAAGCAGATGAACCGCGCTCTGCAGCGCTTGGACCGCTTCTGGAACGACACCATCGCCTACCGCATGTAAGCCTGACGGCTGGCGCGGCGCCGCAAGTCCGCCCAAAAGGAAACGACCTCCAGTCGCAGGGCCGGTTGCAGAAATGCACCGGCTCTTCCTTTTTTGGTCCGTGGGCTTGCAATGAAAGGCCTCATAGCCATTTTGCCGCCATATTCGGATGAAAACCGAAATGTCTGTGATGCGCCAAATGCTGCCAGTTCGGCCGTCAGCAATCCGCACGGTGACGCAACGTCTTCTGCGTCGGCGATGCAGGATTATGGTTGGCTAATTGTTAAGCATGGCCGTCGTATCGTCGCGGGGAAATTTTTCCTGCCGGTTGAGTTGCACGAACATGTCTGGGAAGCCCATGAAAACTAACCGCCGTTTCTTCCTCACCGGTGCCGGCGCGATCGCTCTGGCTGCCATCTCTGGCGTTGCCAGTGCCCAGGACGCGGTTAATGAAGTTCTCGGCTCCTCGCGCCGCGGCAACTGGGACGACGAGTTTGACGCCAAGGTAAGCCAGGGCGCCAAGGTCGCCTCGACGCTGCCCGTGTTCTCGCCCCAGACAATCGGCTTCACCCAGCAGGCGATTGCCCAGTACCAGAACATTGTCGCCCAGGGCGGCTGGCCGGTCGTTCCCGCCAACAAGAAGCTTCGCCTCGGCGACGAGGATGCAGACGTTGCCGTGCTGCGCAAGCGCCTGATGGTGTCGGGTGACCTGTCGCCGCGTGCCGGCATCTCCAATTCCTTCGACACCTATGTCGATGCCGCCCTCAAGCGCTTCCAGGCACGTCATGGCCTTCCGGCCGATGGCGTCATGGGCCAGTACACCTATGCGGCGATGAACATCAGCGCCCAGGTTCGCCTTGGCCAGCTCGAGACCAACTTGACGCGAATCCAGGCGCAGGCCGGCACGCTTGGCCAGCGCTACGTCAACGTCAACATTCCCGCAGCTCAGGTCGAGGCCGTCGAGGGCGATCGCGTCGTCCTTCGCCACACGGCAATCGTCGGCAAGGTCGACCGCCAGTCGCCGATCGTCAATTCGAAGATCAACGAGATCGTCGTCAATCCGTACTGGAACGCGCCGGTGTCGATCGTTCGCCGCGACATCATTCCGCTGATGCGCAAGAACCCGAACTACCTCACCGACAACAAGATCCGCCTCATCGCGCCCAATGGCAGCGAGGTCGATCCGATGACTGTCGACTGGTCGACGGAAGAGGCGGCCAAGTATCTGTTCCGCCAGGACCCGGGCGCCATCAACGCCATGGCTTCGGTGAAGATCAATTTCCCGAGCCCCGATGGCGTCTACATGCACGACACGCCGCAGCAGAGCCTGTTCAACAAGCTCATGCGCTTCGATTCCTCGGGCTGCGTGCGCGTCCAGAACGTGCGCGACCTCGTCACCTGGATCCTGCGCGACACGCCGGGCTGGAGCCGCCAGCACTTCGAGCAGACCATCAAGTCGGGCGCCAACACCCCGGTTCCCGTCACCAACCCGGTTCCGGTTTATTTCACCTATGTCTCTGCCTGGTCCACCGGAGATGGCGTCGTGCAGTTCCGCGACGACATCTATGGCCGCGACGGCGTCGACGAGCTGCAGATCACTTCGGCGCTCTGAGCCGACGCACAAGATGCAAAAAAGGCCGCCTTCGGGCGGCCTTTTTTGTTGCTGGCCGAAATGCGACCACGAAATTTCGCAGCCTACGTGGCGACGCTGGGGCAAGTATGTTAATTGCCCGCCGAACCTCCCCGATGCCCCTCCGGATCATTGTCCGGACCAGCAAGGATCAGAACCGATGGCAGCTTCGAAACACCTCGAATCCTTCTTTGGAACCCCGCTTTCGGAGGTGGATCCGGAGATCTTCGGCTCGATTCGCAATGAGCTTGGTCGCCAGCGCCATGAGATCGAGCTGATCGCTTCTGAGAACATCGTCTCTCGCGCTGTGCTCGAGGCTCAGGGCTCGATCATGACGAACAAATATGCCGAGGGTTATCCGGGCAAGCGCTACTACGGCGGCTGCCAGTTCGTAGACGTTGCCGAGGAGCTCGCCATCGAGCGCGCCAAGAAGCTGTTCGGCTGCAACTTCGCCAACGTCCAGCCGAATTCCGGCAGCCAGATGAACCAGGCGGTGTTCCTGGCGCTGCTGCAGCCGGGCGACACCTTCATGGGTCTCGACCTCAATTCGGGCGGTCACCTGACCCACGGCTCGCCAGTCAACATGTCCGGCAAGTGGTTCAAGGTCGTCTCCTACGGCGTCCGCAAGGACGACCACCTGCTCGACATGGACGAGGTTGCGCGCCTGGCCCGCGAAACCAAGCCGAAGCTGATCCTTGCCGGCGGCACGGCCTATTCGCGCATCTGGGACTGGAAGCGCTTCCGCGAGATCGCCGACGAGATCGGCGCCTATCTGATGGTCGACATGGCCCACATTGCTGGCCTCGTCGCCGCCGGCGTGCATCCGTCGCCGCTGCCGCATGCGCATGTCGTCACCACAACCACACACAAGTCGCTGCGCGGCCCGCGCGGCGGCATGATCCTCACCAACGATGAGGATATCGCCAAGAAGGTCAATTCGGCCGTGTTCCCCGGCTTGCAGGGCGGCCCGCTGATGCACGTCATCGCCGCCAAGGCCGTCGCCTTCGGCGAAGCGCTCAAGCCCGAGTTCAAGACTTATGCCGAAAACATCGTCGCCAACTCGAAGGCGCTTGCCGAGAGCCTCAAGGCCACCGGCCTCGACATCGTCTCGGGCGGTACCGACAACCATCTGATGCTGGTCGACCTGCGTCCCAAGAATGCCACCGGAAAGCGCGCCGAGGCAGCCCTTGGCCGCGCCAACATCACCTGCAACAAGAACGGCATCCCCTTCGACCCGGAGAAGCCCTTTGTCACCTCGGGCGTTCGCCTCGGCACGCCGGCCGGCACGACCCGCGGCTTCGGCACGGCCGAATTCCGCGAGATTGGCCAGCTGATTGCCGAAGTGCTCGACGGCCTCAAGGTCGCGAACTCGGATGAAGGCAACGCCGCCGTCGAGGCTGCCGTGAAGCAGAAGGTTGTCGCCCTGACCGAGCGTTTCCCGCTTTATCCCTATCTGGGGTAAGCTGACGCATCGGCCCGAAGATCGGAATCGGTTTTCGGAAAGCACGACTGAGGCCACAAAGGCCTTCACAATTTGAAGCCCTATGCCGGTCATCCCGGCATAGGGCTTCTGCTTTTCGGGATCATGCATTAAGCCTTTCCCGGTCGAGGATTCGAAAGACAAGGCCGAACATGCGTTGCCCCTATTGCCAGTCTGAAGACACGCAGGTGAAGGACTCCCGTCCCGCCGAGGATGGGGCCGCGATCCGCAGGCGCCGCATCTGCCCGGTCTGCGGAGGGCGCTTCACCACATTCGAGCGCGTCCAGCTGCGCGATCTCGTCGTGCTCAAGAAGTCCGGCCGCAAGGTGCCGTTCGACCGCGACAAGCTTGCCCGCTCGGTCGAGATCGCCGTGCGCAAGCGCAATGTCGACCCCGAGCGCATCGAGCGCGCCGTCACCGGCATCGTTCGCCAGCTCGAAAGCTCGGGCGAGAGCGAGATTCCCTCGGGCGAGATCGGCCGGCTGGTCATGGAGGCGCTGAAGTCGCTCGATGACGTCGCCTATGTGCGTTTTGCCTCCGTCTACCGCAATTTCCGCGAGGCCAAGGACTTCCACGAGGTGCTTGGTGAGCTCAAGGGCGACGAGGACGCCGGTTGAACCATGGCCGGTAGCGTCACTGCTGAGCAGGATCTCGTCGATCGGCGCTTCATGGCCGCCGCGATCCGCTTGTCTCGCCGCAATCTCGGCCTGACCTCAACGAATCCTTCCGTAGGCACTCTGATCGTCCGCGATGACGGCAACGGCCCCGTCATCGTCGGATGTGGCGTCACCGCCGTCGGCGGTCGTCCGCATGCCGAGCCGCAGGCGCTTGCCGATGCCGGTGAGCTGGCACGCGGCGCCACAGCCTATGTGACGCTCGAACCTTGTGCTCATCATGGCCGCACCCCGCCTTGCGCCAATGCGTTAGTCGACGCCGGCATCGCCCGCGTCGTCGGCGCGGCCAGCGATCCCGACACGCGCGTTTCCGGCAAGGGTTATGCCATCCTGCGCTCCGCCGGCATCGAGGTGCGCGAGCGCGTCCTGGCCGCCGAGGCTGCCGATCAGCTGGCCGGTTATCTGAATCGATCCGTCAACAAGCGCCCGGAAGTGATTCTGAAGCTTGCGCTTTCGGCCGACGGCATGATCGGCAGGCGCGGCGCGGGCCAGATCGCGATAACGGGCGAGATCGCCCGCCGGCAGGTCCACGTCATGCGCGCCGAATGCGATGCGATCCTGATCGGCATCGGCACTGCCATCGCCGACAATCCCGAGCTTACCGTCCGCCTGCCTGGCCTGCGCACGCGCTCGCCTGCACGCATCGTGCTCGACAGGCTTGTTCGCCTGCCGGTCACCTCGAAGCTGGCGATGTCGGCAAGGGATGTTCCGGTGCTCGTCGCTGCCTGTTCGGAGGGCGACGCCCCAAACAAGGCTGCCCTTGAGCGGTTGGGCGTAAAGTTCCTGGCGACCGAGAGCTTTGACGGCCGCGTCGCCTTGCCCGAGCTGCTCGAGGATCTGGCCAGCAAGGGCATGTCACGCATCATCGTCGAAGGCGGCGCCGATACGGCGCGTGCCTTCCTCGACGAGGGACTGGTCGACCGCATCGCGCTGTTCTACGGCCCGGAAGCCATCGGCACCGATGGCATTGCAGCACCCATCGGGCGAGACCATATACCGGCAGGGTTCAGCCTGGTGCGCGAGGCGCGCTTCGGCGAGGACATCTTTGCCGAATGGATAAGGGAAATCTGATGTTTACCGGTATCGTCACCGATGTGGGGACCGTTGCGTCCGCCGTTCCGCTCGACCAGGGCGTCCGCCTGCGCATCGACACCGTCTACGACCCCAAGACGATCGATATCGGCGCGTCGATCGCCTGCTCCGGCGTATGCCTGACCGTCGTCACCCTGCCGGAAGACACCTCCAATGCCCGCTGGTTCGAGGTCGAAGCATGGGAAGAGGCGCTGCGCCTGACCACGGCCAGCGACTGGCAGGCCGGGCGGAAGATCAATCTCGAACGCGCCCTCAAGATCGGCGACGAGCTCGGCGGCCACATTGTTTCGGGCCATGTCGATGGCATGGCCGAGATCGTCTCACGCGAAGACGAGGGCGAGGCGGTACGCTTCAGACTTGAAGCCCCGCGCGAATTGGCCAGGTTCATCGCGCCCAAGGGCTCGGTGGCACTCGACGGCACCTCGCTGACCGTCAACAAGGTCGAGGGCACCCGCTTCGACGTACTGTTGATCCACCATTCGCTCCAGGTCACGACCTGGGGAGAGCGCAAGGTCGGCGACCGGGTGAACATCGAGATCGACACCATGGCTCGCTATGCGGCGCGGCTGGCCGAGGCTGCGAAGGAAGGGCTCTGAGGGCAGGGGCGGCCCCGCGGTCATGGACCAGCAGTTTCCTTATGTGGTCATTAACACTTCGCTTGCGAACTCCCCCGGTTCGGCCTAATTGACCGGCTCTGCCGGAGATCGAACATGGCCAATGACAAGCAACTGAAGCTCCTCATCATCGAGGCGCGCTTCTACGACGACCTCGCCGACGCCCTTCTGGACGGCGCCAAGGCCGCGTTGAGCGAAGCCGGCGCTTCTTATGATGTGGTGACCGTGCCCGGCGCTCTGGAGATTCCGGCCGTGATTTCCTTCGCGCTCGACGCAGCTGACGACGAAGGTACCGAATATGACGGCTATGTCGCGCTCGGCACCGTCATCCGCGGCGAGACCTATCATTTCGACATCGTCGCCAACGAATCCTGCCGCGCCCTGATGGACCTCTCGGTCGCCGAGTCGATCGCTGTGGGCAACGGCATCCTGACAACCGAGAACGAAGAGCAGGCCTGGGCGCGCGCGCGCCGCAGCGAAGGCGACAAGGGCGGCTTTGCCGCGCGCGCCGCACTCACCATGATCGCCCTGCGCGAGAAACTTGGAGCGGCCCGATCGTGACCTCTTCCGAAGGCAAGGACCAGCCAGTCGTCCGCCACGCCAACAAGCGTGGCGCAGCCCGTCTTGCCGCCGTGCAGGCGCTCTACCAGATGGACGTGGCCGGCAGCGGCCTGCTCGAAATCACCGCTGAATACGAGGCGTTCCGCCTCGGCAAGGAAGTCGACGGGGCGCTCTACCGTGAAGCCGATGCCCAGTGGTTCCGCGCCATCCTTGCCGGCGTCGTCGAGAATCAGAAGTTCGTCGACCCTGTCATCCGCGAGTCGCTGACCGAGGACTGGCCGCTGTCGCGCCTCGATTCCACTTTGCGCGCTATCCTGCGCGCCGGTGTATTCGAGCTGATGAAGCGCCAGGATGTTCCGGTTGCGGTGATCGTCTCGGAATATGTCGACATCGCCAAGGCTTTCTACGTCGATGACGAGCCCAAGCTCGTCAACGCAGTGCTCGACCGCGTCTCTCGCAAGCTGCGCGGCGAAGGAAAGGGCAAAGACGCATTATGACCGGTGGCGAACGCGAAGCGCGGCGAACTGCCTATATCTTCGCCGCATCGCAGGCCATTATCGGCTCAGCTGCTCCCATTTCCTTCTCCATCGGCGGTCTCGCCGGCTACTATCTGCTCGGCGACGACAAGTCGCTGGCAACGCTTCCCATCACCGGCTTCAGCCTCGGCCTGGCGCTCGGCGCCCTGCCGGCAGCCGCCATCATCCGCGCCATCGGGCAGCGCAGCGGCTTCATGTTCGGCACCGCCGTCACGGCAGCTGGCGGCGCCATCGCCACGCTCGCGCTGTTCCGCGCCGAGTTCTGGCTGTTCGTTTTCGGCCTGCTGCTGCTCGGCGCAGGCGGCGCCTTCGTCCAGCAGTTCCGCTTTGCAGCTGCCGACAACGCGCCGCCCGAATTCAAGGCCAACGCCATCTCCTTCGTGCTGGCAGGCGGTATCATCACCGCCATCGTCGGGCCGCAGATCGTCATTTTCACGCGCGAGATGTTTGCGCCGGTCATGTTCGCCGGCTCCTTCGCCTCGATCATCGGCCTGGCTGCAGTCGGCGCCATCATCCTCTCCTTCCTGCGGGTCAAGGAACCTGCGCAGGGCCATGAGGCCGCATCCGATGCCGGCGCGCGGCCGCTGATGGAAATCATTTCCGAGCCGCGCTTCGCCGCGGCACTCACCTGTGCCGTCGGCAGCTATGCGCTGATGACCTTCATCATGACCGGTGCGCCGCTCGCCATGGTCGGCTGCGGCTTCTCGCCCGACGAGGCGACTTTGGGCATCTCCTGGCACGTCATGGCGATGTTCGGTCCCAGCTTCTTCACCGGCCGCATCATCCAACGTTTTGGTGCTGAGCGCGTCGTCGCCTTCGGCCTCTTCCTGCTCATCGGCTGCGCCATCGTCGCGCTGTCGGGCATAGCGCTCTGGCAGTTCTGGACCGCGCTCATCCTGCTCGGCCTCGGCTGGAATTTCGGCTTCATCGGCGCCACAGCGATTGTGTCGACGGCCTATCGCCCGTCCGAGAAGAGCAAGGTCCAGGGTTTCCACGATTTCGTGCTGTTCGGGACGGTGGCACTCGCTTCACTGATGTCGGGTGCAGTCTACAACGCCTATGGCTGGGAGACGCTCAACTGGGTCGTCTTCCCGATCTGCGTCATCTGCCTGGCGGCACTCGCAACGCTCTCGATGGCGCGCCGCCAGCCCTCCTGAATTTTCCCAAGGGAAGCCGGGAGAGTTGATCGGATAGAAGGTGCATCTCGCCGTCTCCGGTGATTGCATCAATCGGCGTTGCACCGGCTTCCGCGTCTTTGACTTGGCCCGTATAAGTAGTTGCCAACACGCAGCTCCTCTTCGAAAGGCGTCTGATGCAAAGAACGCGCTCTCGTAGGTTTTTCTTGTTGTTGCTGATCATATGCGTAGTGGCGGGGGCTGGGATCGCCTATGCGACAATCAGAATTGTTCACCCCACCGAGCTCGCATATTCGGCCGTACTAAGTGACAGCCTAGACTATCAGTCCCCCACCAAGCGGGTCATCATTGAGATGTTTTCCCCGGCCGTTCCTGCAGAGGTCAGGAAATACTGCTCAATGGGTGGTTTTCAACTCCGGGCCGCAGTCTGGCGAGATGTCTCTCTATGCCAGCGGGACGATATGTCCGACGCCGATTTCGACCTTCGCAACAGCTACTTCCGCACGCGTGTGGACGATGACTACAGTCGGTTCTACTGGACGGTCACCGAAGTGGTCGGGAAGGGAGCGCTAGCCGGCTTTGCAGTGTGGGCCTTCGCTCTACTGCTCTTCGGGGCCTATAAATGGGTGATGCGCGCCCCAGCGCACACAGCTTCCTAGCCGCCGTCTCAGTTGATCAACAGCCTGCCAATGCGACACCCTGGCACTTGACTAAGCACCCCCGGCCGCAGCGAAGCCGCTGCCCTGAACAGGCGCTATAGCCATCAAGTAGCAAGCTCTACGGGACCATGACAGGCGGCGCTCCTGACAAGACGTTGTCGGGAGGATGTCCTCCCGATTTTCTTTGATATTCAAAAAAATATTGCGCAGCCCCGGCGCATTGTGAAACCGTGTGCCCCGACGGAAGCTGGGTCGCCATGCTCATATGCGGCCACCGAATCCGAGAATGAGAAGGGGCTTCACCATGTACAAGATATCAATCGCCGCAGCAGTCATCGCGCTTGGCCTGGCCACGGGCGTTGCCAACGCCCAGGTGGTCGTGTCTTCCAAGATCGACACCGAAGGCAGCGTGCTCGGCAACATCATCAAGTCGGTGCTCGACGCCAACAACATCGCCACAACCGACCGCATACAGCTCGGCGCGACACCAGTGGTGCGCAAGGCGATCACAGCAGGCGAGATCGACATCTATCCCGAATACACCGGCAACGCTGGCTTCTTCTTCGAAAAGGCTGACGATCCGGTCTGGAAGGACGCCGCCAAGGGCTTCGAGACCGCCAAGAAGCTCGACTATGATGCCAACAAGATCGTCTGGCTGTCGCCGTCGCCGGCCAACAACACCTGGGCGATCGCGCTGCGCAAGGACGTCGCCGAGACCAACAAGCTCGCCACCCTCAGCGACTTCGGCAAGTATGTCGCCGGTGGCGGCACTGTCGTGCTGGCTGCGTCGTCCGAGTTCGTCAATTCGGCGGCAGCTCTGCCGGCCTTCCAGACGACCTACGGCTTCACGCTCAAGCCAGAACAGCTGATCACCCTGTCGGGTGGCGACACCGCTGCCACCATCGGCGCAGCCGCCAACCAGACCAACGGCGCCAACGCCGCCATGGTCTACGGCACCGATGGCGGCATCGCGCCGTCTGGTCTGGTCGTGCTCGACGACGACAAGGGCGTGCAGCCTGTCTACCAGCCTGCGCCGATCATCCGCGAAGCGGTGCTCAAGCAGCATCCGGAGATCGAGACCCTGCTCAAGCCGGTGTTCGAGAAGCTCGATCTCGTCACGCTTCAGGAACTCAACGGCCGCGTTCAGGTCGGCGGCGAGCCGGCCAAGGCCGTCGCCGAAGATTTCCTGAAGAAGAACGGTTTTCTGAAGTAAGCTTCCCTGGTGCGCCCCATGTACAGCGCCGCGCGTCCTTTTCGGATGCGCTAAGGACGCTGTAGGATAAGGCAATCTGTGCATGGCCCCGAAATCGGTTTCGGGGGCATGCGTCAGGGGGCGCGTCTCAGGAACTGGGGACGCATCGCAGTCGTGAGCATCAGGTTCGACAAACTGGGCGTGTTGATTGCCGCGATTGCTGGTTATGGCGCCTTCGTGGCGCCATTTGCCACTTTCCGGGCCAACCGCATCGTCGCGGGTGAGCCCCGCTCAATCCTCGAGGCCTTGCCGCAGCCATTGGGGCTTCTGCTGCTCGGTATTCTTGTCGCGGCAGCACTTGTCGCCTTGTTTCGCACGCCGCTGGTTCTGCGGCTGGCCGCCGGCGTCTCGGCTCTTGTTGCGCTCGCGGTCCTGGTCGGCGTCGCCGGCGCCTATCTCACGCCCGAGGGTAACACCTTCGCCCGCGTCTCGCCCGCTTCGGGTTTCTGGATCGCAATATTCGCGTTCACGCTGCTGCTTGCCGACGGCCTGACCCGGCTGCAGCTTTCTCCTTTAGGTCGCGTCGCCGTGCTTCTGCTCACTGCTGCGGCCATATGGGCGCTGCTGGCTTCCGGTGGATGGGACAGCCTGTCGATCCTAAAGGAATATGGAAACCGCGCCGACAGCTTCTGGAGCGAGGCAAGGCGCCATGTGACGTTGGCCCTCGGTTCATTGATCGGTGCCGTCGCCGTCGGCCTGCCACTCGGTATCTTCTGCCATCGCGTCGAAGCGTTGCGGGCAGGGGTGCTGAACACCCTCAACATCATCCAGACCATCCCGTCGATCGCCCTGTTTGGCATCCTGATCGCGCCGCTTGGCTGGGTCGCCGCCAACATTCCGGGCGCTGCCGCCATCGGCATCAGGGGCATCGGCGTCGCGCCCGCCTTTGTTGCGCTGTTCCTCTATTCGTTGCTGCCTGTCGTCGCCAACACGGTGGTCGGCCTTGCTGGCGTCCCCAGTGCCGCCAACGATGCGGCTCGCGGCATGGGCATGACCGGCCGGCAGCGGCTGACTGGAGTTGAATTCCCGCTCGCCTTTCCGGTCATCCTGACCGGCATCCGCATAGTGCTCGTCCAGAACATCGGTCTTGCCACGATTGCCGCCCTCATCGGCGGCGGCGGCTTTGGTGTCTTCGTCTTCCAGGGCGTCGGCCAGACGGCGATGGACCTCGTCCTGCTCGGTGCTGTGCCGACAGTGGCGCTGGCCTTTGCCGCCGCCATCCTTCTCGACGCGGTGGTCGAAACCATTGCGACCCGCAAATCCACCGAGGTGGCTGCCGCATGATCGAAATCGAACACATCACCAAGCGCTACGGCGAGACATCAGTCGTCGACGACGTCTCCATGGTCATCCAGCCGCGCACGATCACGGTCATCGTCGGCACGTCGGGCTCCGGCAAGACCACGCTGCTGCGCATGATCAACCGCCTGGTCGAGCCGACATCGGGAACGATCAAGCTCGACGGTACGGACAATCGCTCGCTGCCTGGCCCGCAGCTGCGCCGCAGCATCGGCTACGCCATCCAGGGCAATGGCCTGTTTCCGCACCGCACGGTGGCGCAGAACATCGCCACTGTGCCGGTTCTGCTCGGCTGGGATGCCGCCCGCATCAAAGCCCGCGTCGATGAGCTGTTGTCGCTGCTGCAACTCGATCCCTTGGCCTTTGGTCCGCGTTATCCGCACGAACTGTCGGGCGGACAGCAACAGCGTGTCGGCGTCGCCCGTGCGCTCGCGGCCGAACCCAACGTGCTCCTGATGGACGAGCCCTTCGGCGCGCTCGACCCCATCATCCGCACCAAGGCGCAGGAAGACCTGCTCGCCATTCAGAAACGTTTCGGCACGACCATCGTGCTCGTCACCCACGACATGGAGGAGGCCGTGCATCTCGGCGACCGCATCGCGGTCATGGATGCGGGCAAGCTCGTGCAATACGCGACCCCGGCCGAAATCCTCGCCCGGCCGGCCAATGGTTTTGTCGAGACGCTGATCGGTGCGTCCGACCGTCCGTTCAAGCTCTTGTCTCTCGGTGAAGTGCGCGACGTCGTCGAGCCGGGCAGGGCTGACGGTAAGGCGATCGACGCCGAAGCCACCCAGCGCGACGCTCTGGCCGAACTGCTCTGGTCCGGCCGCTCGGCAATGCCTGTCGTCGGCGAGGACGGCCGGGCGCTCGGCCGCGTGACGGTCGACGAGCTGCTCAAGCGCGCCGCGAGGCCTGTATGAAGGCCTGGGTTCCCACTGCTCTCAGGCTCATCCTGCTTGCCGTTTTGGTGGCGTTTCTTGTCAATCCGGCATGGTTCGAACCGGTTTTCAAGCCGCTGACGCAGAACGGCGCGCCGGCCATCTACAATCAGGGCAGCCTGATGTCGCTGGCCCTCCAGCACCTGCGCACGGTGGCCATTGCCACCGCCGCGGCTATCGCCGTTGCCGTTTCGCTCGCCATCCTCGTCACGCGTCCCGCCGGTGCCGAGTTTCTACCGCTGTCGCGCAGCCTGGTGAACATCGGCCAGACCTTTCCGCCGGTTGCGGTGCTGGCACTGGCGGTCCCGGCAGTCGGTTTCGGCGAAAAGCCGACCCTGATCGCGCTGTTCCTCTACGGATTGCTGCCGATTTTCGAGAACACTCTGACCGGCCTCACCACCACGCCCGCCAATGTCGTCGAGGCCGCGCGTGGCGCCGGCATGACCGGCTGGCAGCGCCTGACTCAGATCGAACTGCCGCTGAGCCTGCCGGTCATCCTCGCCGGCATCAGGCTGTCGGTGGTCATCAGTCTCGCCACTGCAACCATCGGTTCGACCGTCGCGGCTAAGACCCTCGGCGAGGTCATCATCGCAGGCCTCCAGTCCAACAACCTCGCCTTTGTGCTGCAGGGCGGCCTGGTCGTGGCAGCACTTGCCGTGCTGATCTACGATGTCTTGTCGGCATTGGAGCGCATGGCTGCCAGGCGCATGGGGCAGGTGCCTGCGTCAGCCTGAGGTAAATCCTTCTTTGACGAGATTGCCCTAACGCCCGCGCATCGGATGGTCGAGCGTAATCTCGAGCCGGCTGCTGCCGGCAGAAAGCACCCAGCGGCGCCTCAGTATGTAAAAGTCGGCGTCTCCGACTGAAACGATATCGCCTGTCTGGCAATCGCCGGAAATCCCCGCGCTGGCAAGCAATGAGGTTAGTCCCTGCCTGTCGGCGTAAGTTTTCGCCGAGGCTGTCAGGGAAATGGTCGCCGCCTGGCCTGTTGCGCCTTTGGCGCGACTCGCTTCTTCATTTGCGGGATGCCCCGATACTTGCTTTTCAGGAGATCTGGCCATGACCTTGCGTCTCTCTAAGATCGTGATGTCCCTTTGCCTTGCGGCATTCGCCTTCCTTGTAGCCTTCGGCAACATCACTGACTACGGCTCCAATTTTGCCTTCGTCCAGCACGTTCTGAGTATGGACACCACCTTCCCGGGCAATGCGCTTATGTATCGCTCGATCACCAGCCCCGCGCTGTGGACCGCCGGCTACTGGCTGATCATCTTCGGCGAGGCGCTCACCTGCGTGCTGTTCCTGATCGCAGCCCTCAGGCTGTGGCAGGCGCGCCATGGCACCGGCAAGGAGTTCAACGACGCCAAGGGCTTTGTCGTCATCGGCGCCACCATGGGCTTTCTGGTCTGGTTCCTCGGATTCATGGTCGTCGGCGGTGAGTGGTTCGCCATGTGGCAGTCGAGCACCTGGAACGGCCAGGAGGCCGCCTTCAAGTTCTACATGACGATGTTGGCCGTGTTGATCTTCGTCAACCAGCCGGATCACGATCTCGCTTGAACTGAATTTGTTGTTTGCGATCAGCTTATTCGGGGCAGGCGGCGAAAGCCGGGACAAAAGCTTGGCGATGTCTTGACGTTCGCTGCCCTGTTTCGGATGGTTGGCGGGAGCGGGGAAGCCGCACATCAAGGCTTGCCTGCCTCATTCACTCGCCCGGGGAGGGGAATTCCGGGCACAATCAGGGAAGAGAATTGGCAATGACAATGCTTTACGTGGTCATCGCCTGCGGCCTGCTTTCTGTCCTTTACGCCATTTGGGCGACGCAGTCGGTGCTCGCATCCGACCAGGGCAATGCACGCATGCAGGAAATCTCTGCTGCCATCCGGGAAGGTGCGCAAGCCTACCTCTCGCGCCAATACACAACCATCGCCATCGTCGGCGTCGTCGTGTTCCTGCTCGCTTGGTGGCTGCTTTCCGCAACCGCGGCGATCGGCTTTTTGATTGGTGCAGTTCTTTCGGGCGCCGCCGGCTTCATCGGCATGCATGTTTCGGTTCGCGCCAATGTGCGCACGGCACAGGCCGCTTCCAACAGCCTGGCTGCCGGCCTCGACATCGCCTTCAAGTCGGGTGCCATCACCGGCATGCTGGTGGCTGGATTGGCCCTGCTTGGCGTTTCCGTCTACTACTGGGTCCTGACCGGCCCGATGGGGCATGCTCCGGCCGACCGTGCAGTCATCGATTCGCTTGTGGCGCTCGGCTTCGGCGCTTCCCTGATTTCCATCTTCGCCCGCCTCGGTGGCGGCATCTTCACCAAGGGTGCCGACGTCGGTGGCGATCTCGTCGGCAAGGTCGAGGCTGGCATCCCCGAGGATGATCCCCGCAACCCGGCCACCATCGCCGACAACGTCGGCGACAATGTCGGCGACTGCGCCGGCATGGCTGCCGACCTGTTCGAGACCTACGCGGTGACCGTGGTCGCCACCATGGTTCTGGGCGCCATCTTCTTTGGCGGCTCGGCGGTGCTGTCGAGCGTCATGCTCTATCCGCTCGCCATCTGCGGCACCTGTATCATCACCTCCATCGTTGGTACTTTCTTCGTCAAGCTCGGCGCCAACGGCTCGATCATGGGCGCGCTCTACAAGGGCCTGATCGTCACTGGCCTGCTGTCGATCCTTGGCCTCGGTGCAGCGACCTCGCTCACCATCGGCTGGGGCGAGATCGGCACGGCCGGCGGCATCGCTGTCAGCGGCAAGAACCTGTTCATCTGCGGCCTGATCGGCCTTGTGGTGACGGGCCTGATCGTTGTCATCACCGAGTACTACACCGGTACCAACAAGCGCCCGGTCAATTCGATCGCCCAGGCGTCGGTCACCGGTCACGGCACCAACGTTATCCAGGGTCTGGCCGTATCGCTCGAATCGACGGCACTTCCAGCTATCGTCATCGTTGGCGGTATCCTGGCCACGTTCCAGCTTGCCGGCCTGTTCGGCACTGCCATCGCTGTGACCACCATGCTTGGCCTTGCTGGCATGATCGTGGCGCTTGATGCCTTTGGCCCGGTCACCGACAATGCCGGCGGCATCGCCGAAATGTCGGGCCTGCCCAAGGAAGTGCGTCATTCGACCGACGCGCTCGATGCGGTGGGCAATACCACCAAGGCCGTCACCAAGGGTTATGCCATCGGTTCGGCCGGCCTCGGCGCGCTGGTTCTGTTCGCAGCCTACAGCTACGACCTTCAGTATTTCGCGGCGAACCCAACACAGTTCCCGTATTTTGCCGACATCGGCACAGTGTCGTTCGATCTGTCCAACCCCTATGTCGTCGCCGGCCTGATCTTCGGTGGCCTGATCCCCTACCTCTTCGGCGGCATTGCGATGACCGCCGTGGGGCGGGCGGCCAGCGCGATCGTCGAGGAGGTGCGCAAGCAGTTCCGCGAGAACCCCGGCATCATGCAGGGCACCGCCAAGCCGAATTACGCACGCGCCGTCGATCTGCTCACCAAGGCCGCGATCAAGGAGATGATCATCCCGTCGCTGCTGCCGGTGCTGGCTCCGCTCGTCGTCTATTTCGGTGTCCTGCTGATCTCGGGCTCCAAGGCATCCGCCTTTGCGGCGCTCGGCGCTTCGCTGCTCGGCGTCATCGTCAATGGCCTGTTCGTGGCTATCTCGATGACTTCGGGTGGTGGCGCCTGGGACAACGCCAAGAAGTCGTTCGAGGACGGCTTCACCGACAAGGACGGGGTCAAGCATCTGAAGGGGTCAGAGGCTCACAAGGCATCCGTGACCGGCGATACCGTCGGCGACCCCTACAAGGATACGGCCGGTCCTGCCGTGAACCCGGCGATCAAGATCACCAACATCGTCGCACTGCTGCTGCTCGCCGTCCTGGCGCACAGCGGCATCTGACGGTCAAGCCATCCAGGAAAGCCCTGGCCGTGTTGAGCGGTCGGGGCTTTTTCTTTGCCGTTCCGGAAAAGAGAAAACCCGCGGGATTGCTCCCGCGGGTCCTGTTGCCTGAGATTTCTGGAGCCTGCCAGGCGGCTTATGTGCCGCCGAAGATGCTGCTGGCCGCACTCGAGCCCATCTTGCCGGCACCTGCGAGCAGCTGTCCCAGGAAGTTCTGGTCCTTGCCGCCGGTCGGCGTCGTGCGCGAGATGAAGTCGAACACCTTGCCGTCCTGCATGCCGTAATTGGCGATGTTGGTGACGCGACCGTCGGCGCCGAAATAGACGGCCAGCACGCGCTGTTCGATCAGCTTCGGCTTGGCGAAAGCGACAGAGCGCTTGCGCGTCTGCGAGATGTAATAGAACACCTCGTTGTCGAAGGTCGCGGTCGTCGACGGCGTACCCAGCGCAAGAAGCACCTGCTCGCGGCTCGAGCCGACAGGCACAGAATCAATCGACTGCTGGTCGATGACATAGCCCTGGGTCAGCGTTTCGCTGGGGGTCAGGTCGCCGAAGGTCTTGGACGTATTACACGCCGAAAGCATGGCCGCGGCCGCAATAAGCGAGACCGCGCCGACCGGGCGCAACGAAAATGGCATCTTGAATTTCAGCGCGTGCAACAACAACTCCATCCTGTCGTGCCAGGGGCTCTAGCTTGCGCGAAGCCGCAAAACCGGTAAACCAGCTTGCGTGCCGATGCAACAAGGCCACCTAACGAAACGGGTCCCCGGGAGACCGCCCTCTCATGTTCCAGCGTCTGTTTGGCCGCGAACGCCAAGCCAACCGCGCTATCACCGACGCGCTCTATACACGAATCGTGGCGGCTGCGCGGCAGGAACCATTTTATTCTGCATGGAATGTACCTGACACGCCGCTCGGGCGTTTTGAGATGCTTTCCCTGCATATGTTTCTGTTTCAGGACCGGCTTCGCGGCGAGCCGGGGGCTTCCGCCGAGATCGCCCAGCGGCTGATCGACGAGTTTTTCCTCGACGTCGATCATTCCCTGCGCGAGCTCGGCATCAGCGACACCGGCGTTCCCAAGCGGATGAAAAAGCTTGCGAAAATGTTCTACGGGCGGACGCAATCCTACAAGGATGCGCTGGAGCGCGACGATCATGCTGCACTTGCTGCGGCCCTCATGCGCAATGTACGGCCTGACGCCACCGAATGGCCCGAAGCGGCTGCGCTGGCGAGCTATGTGCTCGAGGCGAATCGCGTGCTTTCGGCTCAGCCATCCGAGGACATTTGTGCCGGCAACCTTATATATCCGGCACCACAGGCAGCCTGAAGGAGGCCACCCATGCACCATGTCGAAATCAAGAGCCCGGTGTCCTTCCCGGTCAACGTCGCACGCCTGCCGCAAAAGGGCACGACCGTCATCGTCGAAGCAACTGAGGCGCAGCGCGCCGCACTTGCCGAAGAGCACGATCTTCTCTCCGTCGAGCGCTACCATGCCGAACTGCTCGTCACCAAATGGAAGCGCAACGGCGTCAAGGTTCGCGGCCGCGTCGAGGCCCGGATCACCCAGGCCTGCATCGTCACCCTCGATCCGGTCGAGGCCGTGATCGACGAAGAGGTAGAGGGCGTGTTCCTGCCTGAGGATTCGAAGCTTGCTAGGCACGGGTTCAATGCCGCAGGCGAGATCCTGCTCGACGCCGAGGGGCCGGACAGTCCGGAAACCTTCACCGGCGACACGATCGATGCCGGCGCGCTGGCAGAGGAATTCTTCGGCCTGGCGATCGATCCCTATCCGCGCAAGACGGGCGCTTCCGTGGCGACCGCCGGCGACGATATCGAGCCGGTCGAGAGCGAATTCCAGAAAAAGCTTCGTCTTATATCCAAGAAGCTTTGAAAACGGCCCGCGTTTCGCGTAATCCCGGTTGTGCGGTCATTCAAAACCGCTATTTTCGCCGGACTTTTGCGTGCCCCTACGCCAACAGTGAGATGACCGACGCGTGATCAAGATTTCCATTGATGCCATGGGCGGCGACCACGGACCTTCCGTGATCATTCCCGCGCTGGCCAAGGTTGCCATCAGGCGCAGCGACATTCGCTTCATCATCTATGGCCGCGAGGAACTGGTCCGTCCCGAACTCGCCAAGCAGCCGAGGCTGGCCGCGGTCAGCGAGTTCGTGCACTGCGAGGTTTCCGTGCGCATGGACGACAAGCCGAGCCAGGCCCTGCGCCATGGCCGCTGGAAGTCGTCGATGTGGAAGGCCATCGAGGCGGTCAAGTCGGGAACCGCTGACGCCTGCGTTTCCGCCGGCAACACCGGCGCGCTGATGGCGATGTCCAAGTTCTGCCTGCGCACTATGGCGACCATCGACCGTCCCGCGATTGCGGCCCTTTGGCCGACGACACGCGGCGAGAGCGTCGTGCTCGACGTAGGTGCCACCATCGGTGCCGACGCGCATCAGCTCATCGATTTCGCCATCCTCGGCACGGGCATGGCGCGCGCCCTGTTCGGCGTCGAGCGGCCGACCGTCGGCCTGCTCAATGTCGGGGTCGAAGAGATCAAGGGCCAGGAAGAGGTCAAGGAAGCCGGGCGCATGCTACGTGAGGCCAACATGGCTTCGATGAGCTACCAGGGCTTCGTCGAAGGCGACGACATCGGCAAGGGCGTCACCGACGTCGTCGTGACCGAAGGCTTCTCCGGCAACATCGCGCTCAAGACCGCCGAAGGCACGGCGCGGCAGATCGCCGGCTACCTGCGCGAGGCGATGAGCCGGACACTGATGGCCAAGATCGGCTACATCTTCGCCAAGGGCGCTTTCGACCGCCTGCGCGAAAAGATGGACGTGCGTCGCGCCAATGGCGGCGTGTTCCTCGGCCTGAACGGCATCGTGGTGAAAAGCCATGGCGGCGCCGACGAGGATGGTTTCGCCGCGGCCATCGAAATGGCCTATGATATGGTGCGCAACCGGCTGCTCGACCGCATCGAGGCAGATCTCGATCTGTTTCACGCACGCAACCCGCATGCCGCGATGGGCCGTCCCACCGCTGCGGTCGAAGATCAGGAATAGGATTTTTTCAACGTGATCAGATCAGTTGTGCGCGGCATTGGTTCGGCGCTGCCCCGCCGCATCATGAAGAACGCAGATTTTGAAGGCATGGTCGAGACCTCGGACGAGTGGATCGCCCAGCGCACGGGCATCCGCCAGCGCCACATTGCTGCCGATGACGAAACGACGGCATCGCTGGGCGAGGCTGCGGCGCGTGCCGCGCTCGAAAATGCCGGCCTGACGCCCGACGACATCGACCTGATCGTACTCGCCACCTCCACGCCCAACAACACCTTCCCGGCCACCGCCGTCGAGATCCAGAACCGGCTCGGCATGCGCCATGGCTTCGCCTTCGACATGCAGGCGGTGTGCAGCGGCTTCGTCTATGCCGTCACCACGGCCGACCTCTACATCAAGGGCGGCTTGGCCAAGCGCGTGCTGGTCATCGGCGCCGAAACCTTCTCGCGCATCCTCGACTGGAGCGATCGCTCCACCTGCGTGCTGTTCGGCGATGGCGCCGGTGCGCTGGTGCTCGAGGCCGAGCAGGGCGAGGGCACCATCGCCGACCGTGGCGTGCTGGCGGCCAGCTTGCGCTCGGACGGCGTCCACAAGGACAAGCTTTATGTCGACGGCGGCCCGTCGACGACAGGCACTGTCGGCCATCTGAAGATGGAAGGCCGCGAGGTCTTCAAGCATGCCGTGGGCATGATCACCGACGTGATCGAGGACGTTTTCTCCCAGACCGGCGTCTCCGCCGAGACGCTGGACTGGTTCGTTCCGCATCAGGCCAACAAGCGCATCATCGACGCCTCGGCCAAGAAGCTCGGCATTGCCGACGAAAAGGCCGTGGTCACCGTCCATATGCACGGCAACACTTCGGCGGCGTCGGTTCCCCTCGCACTTTCGGTTGCGGTGGCTGATGGACGCATCAAGAAGGGCGACCTTGTTATGCTTGAGGCCATGGGCGGCGGCTTCACCTGGGGTGCAGTGCTCGTCCGCTGGTGATTTGGGGCGCAAGCGCCTCAAATTGACGCCTACCCGAAGGTCATGGCATCGGTCCTTGACCTTGACGTTTCAACGACTTAACCTCCGGCGCGTTTGCTAAATCGTTGTTTTTGGGGATTGGACCGTCGCATGGGGGGAAAGACACTTACGCGTGCCGACCTCGCCGAGTCCGTTTATCGGAAAGTCGGCCTTTCACGTACCGAGTCGGCACAGCTCGTGGAAACGGTTCTTGACGAGATTTGTGAGGCAATTGTTCGCGGTGAGACAGTGAAACTGTCGTCCTTCGCCACCTTTCATGTCCGGGACAAGAATGAGCGTATCGGTCGCAACCCCAAGACCGGCGAGGAAGTGCCGATCCTGCCGCGCCGGGTGATGACGTTCAAGGCATCCAACGTGCTGAAAAGCCGTATCCTGCGGGCGCACCAGGGGCCCAAGGCCAAGGGCGGCAAGTAGCAGTTTCTGATGCTATCCAGTTGACAGCCTGGCGCTTCCGCAGCGCCGGGCTTGAATGTTTTTGCGCAAACCGCTGAAATGAATCACGAATCGTTTGCGAAAGTGGCGACCATGGACAAGAGCCCCGACGCCTTCCGCACCATCAGCGAAGTGGCCGAAGATCTGGACTTGCCGCAGCATGTGCTGCGCTTCTGGGAAACCCGTTTCACCCAGATCAAGCCGATGAAGCGCGGCGGCGGCCGGCGCTACTATCGCCCGCAGGATGTCGAGCTGATCAAGGGCATCCGCCACATGCTCTACGAGCAGGGCTACACCATCAAGGGCGTGCAGAAGCTGTTGCGCGACAATGGCAACCAGTTCCTCGTCGCCATCGGCAACGGCGACATGAAGGCTGTTGAGGCTATTGCCCAGCGCAAGGCAGCCGAAGCGCCGCTCACCCCGGCCGCCCAGCCGCGCACCGACGAGGAAATGCTGGTGGGCGAGGCGCGGGCCAAGCCCAGCCGGCGTTTCTTCGGTCTCGGCAAGGGGGACGACGAAGGGCCTGTTCCCGCCGATTCGGGCAAGCTTTCGCGCGACAATAGGGCGTTGCTGCAGGAGGCTCTTTTCGACCTTCTCGAGTGCAAGCGCCTGCTCGATCAGGTGCGCTGAGGCGGCCTTCCGCAGCGCTCCTGGCCTTTGTCCGCAGGCCGGTTTCGACAATGAACAAGATTGGCGGAAAAGCTGCCGAATTGGGTTGACCGCGACGTCATAATCAAGGTAGATCGCGGCCGGTCCGGAGTGTAGCGCAGCCCGGTAGCGCACTTGACTGGGGGTCAAGGGGTCGTCGGTTCGAATCCGGCCACTCCGACCATTTTTCCCTTCCCCTGATTTCTTCCTGATGAAAATCCGACTTGAGCGGGCGGCTAGAGCCGCCGCCATGTCGGCCTGTCTTCTTTGAAACGCTGGTATCTCAAATAGAGAACGCCACGGACGGGGAGGGCGTCCGTGGCGTTGTTGGTGTGGCAAGGCGCGCCTTCGGCGCGTCGCCTGGCATCACATTGCGTGGCCTACAAGAACGTAGTCGATCTTGGCGCCATTATCGTGCTCAGAGATCGCCACCTTCTTGCCGGCGGCAATGTTGGTCGGGATCGCAACGTCCATCGGGATGGTGTAGCTTTCGCCGTCCTTGAGCGTGATGACGCGGGTATGCGGGTTGAACTTGGCGACGACACCGTCGACTTCCGAGGCCATGGCTGCACCCGACATAAGGGCGAGAGCGGCGGCTGCAAGAACAAACTTTCTCATCGTACTTCTCCTGTTTGCTTATCTTCGAAGCGTTGGGTCATTGTTTCCATTGCTTGACGATAAATAAACGGGCGGCTGGGCGAATGGTTACATGCTGTTCGGTAAACTCGATACACAACTCATTCACGCTTTATTGTGATTGCTGCGATGCAACCAAACCGGAGTGCAAAGGCGAATCCGGAGGGGAACGGGGCGATGTTCCGTGGGGCATGAATTAAAAAAACGCCACGGAGAGGCCCCGTGGCGTTTCTTGTCGGTGTCACCGGCGTTGCGCCGGTCGGCGTTGATCAGAGCGACTTCAAAACGCCCGTAACACGGTCGCCGTCGCTGTTGAGCTGGATCGATACCTTCTCGCCGTTCTGGATCGAGGGCACCGCCACGTCACGCGGAATGGTATAGCTCTGGCCGTTGTCGAGGGTGATGACGCGGACGTCGCTGTTGTACTTGGCAACGGTGCCGTCGGTCGATGACGCCAGGGCAGCGCCCGACATCAGGGCGAGGGCTGAGGCAGCGAGGATGAGCTTCTTCATTTTGGTAGTCCTTTGTTTGGTGGAGCGCGGACATCGCTTGTTCAGGCGTCACGCGCTCTGGGGGCGACGATCGTGGGAGGGCGATCGTCGTCGGGAAGAAACGGATGGCTTACAGCGACTTCAGGACGGTGGTGACACGGTCGCCTTCGCCGTTGAGCAGGATCGTTACCTTCTCGCCGGTCGAGATCGACGGCACGGCAACATCACGCGGGACCGTGTAGCTCTTGCCGTTGTCGAGGGTGATGACCCGGGCCTCGCTGTTGTACTTGGCGACGATGCCATCGTTGGAGGCAAGCGCTGCACCAGACATCATGGCGAGGGCCGAAGCGGCGAGGATGAGCTTCTTCATTTTGGTATTCCTTTCGTTTGGTCGAGCGCGGACGTCGCTTGTTCAGGCATCACGCGCTCTGGGGGGCAGCAATCGTGGGAGGGCGATTGCCGTTGGGGAGAAATGGTTGGCTTACATCGACTTCAGGACGGTGGTGACGCGGTCGCCTTCGCCGTTGAGCAGGATCGTTACCTTCTCGCCGGCCGAAATCGACGGCACGGCCACGTCGCGCGGGATGGTGTAGCTCTGGCCATTCTCGAGCGTGATGACGCGGACATCGCTGTTGTATTTGGCGACGATGCCGTCGGCGGACGAAGCCAGGGCGGCGCCCGACATAAGAGCGAGGGCCGTGGCAGCAAGGATGATCTTCTTCATGTCAAAGTACCTTTCATTTTCGAACAGCGGCGGCTGTCTTTTGTCTGGTCGCTTCGCCTCCGCTTTGCGGCAGGTCCTGGCGCCATGGGCCGTCTTGCTGTTCGCCTTTCTTGGGGGATGCCGGCACGAGTTCGACCTTTCCCGCTCCTTGCGGGGCGAGTTGTCTATCCGTGCCGGGTAGTTGGGAGCCGGGGGTGGGAGGTTCCACGGCCCCTTGACTTGGGAGGTTAGGGAGACTGTCTGGAAAGAGAGGCTTGATAGCCGTTACAGCGACTTCAGCACGCCCGTCACGCGGTCGCCTTCGCCGTTGAGCTGGATCGAGACCTTCTCGCCAGTTCGGATCGAGGGCATAGCAACGTCACGCGGTACGGTGTAGCTGTTGCCGTTTTCGAGAGTAATGACGCGGGTGTCGGCATTAAATTTGCCAATTACACCGTCAGTAGAAGATGCAAAAGCGGCTCCTGACATCATGGTGATGGCTGCAGCGGCAAGGATGATCTTCTTCATGTTAGTATTCCTTTCATCGGTCGTTAGCGCGACCGGATTTTTATTCCGTCTGTTCGCTTACAGGTTTTAGATAGGCGCCTATCTTTCGAATTACCATGGGTGGGACAGTCACTCTGATTCACAAAACGGTCACGGCGATGTGAGCCGGCAAATCGGTGCCGGACCGTTCACAAAACGGACGGGATGTGAGCAATGGCCGCGCGCGACGGAGACTCAGGCAACCTGCCGGGCGAGCCTGTGCTGATGGCGGGTCTCAAGCGCAATCGCGCCCCAGATCAGGCCGAGCAGCAGGTAGAAATGGCGCCAGTGGTCCGTGTCGATCACGGAGCCGAGTGCGATATGGCCGATGAGGACGACATAGGCAGAGAGCAGGTAGGGCTGCCACGGCCGGTCACGCAAAAGGATGCGGAAGCCTGCCGCCACGGTCCACACGATCATGGTCAGCCACGACGCGAAACCCAGCCAGCCATAATCCATCAGGGCCTTGAGCCAGATGTTGTGGGTGTCCTCTCCATAGATCTGGCCGAAAACGAGCGGGCCGATGCCGAAGGGATTTTCGGTGGCGAGCATGAAACCGATGCCATAGCGGGCAAAACGGCCGACGCGTGCGCCGTCATAGTCCTGCACCAGCTTGGCGCGCGTCGTGAACAGCTCGCCGATGCTGGGGATCTGCAGGACGATCAGCAGTGCCACTGCGAGCAATGCGACAGCGGCGATGCTCATGATGACCACACGCAGCCGGAACCTGCCGCTGTTGCTCTGCAGGAAGAGGAAGCCGGTCAGCAGGATCGCTGAAGCGCCGAACAGGCCCCATGCGCCGCGCGAGAAAGACAGGAATATGCCGCCGGTGACGATCAGCAGCGGCACTGCATAGAATGCCATCTTGGCCGGGTTGCCGGTCAGGACGCGATAGAGCAGGTAGACACCAGGCAAGGTGAGATAGGGGCCGAACACGTTCGGATCCTGGAAGGCGCCGGCGGCGCGCCCGAACTTGGTGAACATGTCCGCGCCCGGCACCGCGCCGAAATAGCCGAGAATGCCGAGCAGCGACGTCACTACGGCCGCCGTCATCCACGACAGGAAGATGACGCGATAGAGCCTGGGGTCGGCGGCGGTGACCGCGGCGAAGAAGATGGCCGTGAAGGCGAGGAACAGCGACACCGCCAGGTAGAGCGGCGTGCTCATCAGGTTTTCCATCTGCGTCATGGAAATCATGCCGCCGATATTGAAGGTGACGAGCAGAACGACCAGCGGCGCGATGGCGCCCGGTATACGCAGGCCAAACAGCGCCCAGATGGCGATCAGGACGGCCATGTAGATTTCGTAAGGCGCCGGCTCGCGGATGACGAAGCCGGACAGCAGCACGCCAAGGGCAATCGCACCCGTCGAGATCAGGCTGATCAGCTTGGCGTTGACGGCCGCTCGCGGCAGCTCATAAGCGATCGCGCTCAATAGGCGTTTTCCGTGTTGAGCAGCCGGATCGGCGTCAGGAACAGGATTTTGATGTCGAACCAGAGCGACCAGTTCTCGATGTAATAGAGGTCGAGTTCGGTGCGCTTACGGATTTTCTCGTCGGTGTCCATCTCGCCGCGCCAGCCATTGATCTGCGCCCAGCCGGTGACGCCTGGCTTGACCTTGTGGCGGGCGAAATAGCCGTCGACCACCTCGTTGTAGAGCAGGTTGTGCGACTGCGCCGCCACCGCATGCGGACGCGGCCCGACCAGCGACAGGCTGCCGAACAGCGAATTGAAGAACTGCGGCAGCTCGTCGATTGAGGTCTTGCGGATGAAGCGGCCGACGCGGGTGACGCGCGGGTCGTTCTTGGTCACAGACTTGCGGGCGGTCGGATCGGACTGGTCCGCATACATCGAGCGGAACTTGTAGACCTCGATGACCTCGTTGTTGAAGCCGTGGCGCTTCTGCTTGAACAGCACCGGACCCTTGCTGTCGAGCTTGATGGCAATAGCGGTCGCCAGCATGACCGGCGAGAAGGCGACGATGCCAAGCAGGCTGAAGAGGATGTCGAAGGCGCGCTTGGCAACCGAATCCCAGTCGTTGATCGGTTTGTCGAAGATGTCGAGCATCGGCACCGCGCCGATGAAGGAGTATGCGCGCGGCCGGAACTGCAGCTGGTTGGAATGCGCTGAAAGCCGGATGTCGACAGGCAGCACCCAGAGTTTCTTCAGCAACTGCAGCACCCGGGTCTCAGCCGTCAGCGGCAGCGATACGATCAGCATGTCGATGCGGGCGATGCGGGCGAACTCGAGCAGCTCCGACACCGTGCCGAGCTTGGGATAGCCGGCGACGATAGGCGGTGAGCGGCGGTTGTCGCGGTCGTCGAAGATGCCGCAGATTCGGATGTCGTTGAACGGCTGCTGCTCGATCGAGCGGATCAGCACTTCGGCTGCCTGGCCGCCGCCGACGATGACGGCGCGGCGCTCCATACGCCCGTTGCGCGCCCAGCGTCTGATGACGCGCGCGACAAGGAGGCGAAGACCCACCAGAAGCACGATACCTGCGGCAAACCACGCGCCGAAGATCAGGCGCGAAAAGTCCTCGGATACTTTCATGAAGAAGGCGGCAACGGCCATCATGGCGAAGGTGCCAACCCAGCACAGCAGCGCCCGTCCGAGGGCGGAGCCAGGCTTCAGCAGCGATTGCAACTGATAGCAGTCAGCGATTTCGAGGAAAATCACCGTTGCCAGCGACGCGGTCAGGATGACGACGGGGTATTGCCAGCCGAGGTGGCCGAGGAAGCCGAGATAATAGATGTAGATGAGGAAGCCTGACGCGAGCAGCAGCCCGAATTCGATCAGCCGCACCCCGCCGCTGACCATGACCGGGGACATGGTGTCGCGCCGGTACTGCGCCGCCACTTCCTGGGCGACCTTGCTCAGCGAGGCCACGCCTTCCTTCTTGCCGTCGTCGCTGGCGGCCTTGACCGCTTCGGCGGTGAAGCGATGCGCTGGATCTTTTTCGGTCATCGTCATCGATCTGCCCTTAGGCAGCCCTGTCTAGCAGGACTGGCCTAACACAGATGGCCTAAGAAACCCTTGAGCGGGATCAGGCCGCAACCGGCGCGAGCACGGAAAGATAAGCGCCTTCGACATCGGCGGCCATGACCCTGGCGCTGAAGCGGGATTTGAGCTCGTCCGTGTTGGGAAGCCTTGCGGCATAGGCTGCCGGTGCGCTCAGGACTTCCGTCATCTTGGCCGCGATCTGGTCCCTGTCGGGCATGACCAGTGCCGGGGATTTGTCGCCGAGAATCTCGGGGATGCCGCCCACTGACGTCGCCACCATCGGCTTGCCGGCGGCAAGTGCCTCCAGCACGATGTAAGGCATGGCCTCGGCGCGCGACGGTACCACCACGCATCTGGCGAGGGCAAAGGCCTGGCGGGCCGGCATCGGATCGTGAAAGCGGACCTGACCCGCAAGTCCTAGCCGTTCGACCTGCTGGCGGTAGCGGGGCAGGTCGTCGCCGGCGCCGACCATGGCGGCGGAAACGTTTCCGGCAACCTTGTCGCGGATCGAAGCCAGCGCGTCGATGAAGAGGTCGGGCCCCTTCAGGTCGCGCATCATGCCGATATAGAGAAAGTCGGCGGCATTTTCATTTGCAGGAACGGGCTCGAACTCGCTGTCGCGCAGCCCGTTGTAGACCAGGCTGTCGGGCACCAGGGGAGCGCCCACCTTGCGCACGAAGGTGCGCCGCTCGTAATCGGAGACGAACAGCAGGTGATCGGTGAACCGCTCCATCAGGCGTTCCAGCCCAAAGAACAGTTTTCCGGTCGACGTCCGCTCGTCATAGTGCAGACTGCCGCCATGCGGCGAGTAGAAGCGGGCCACGCGAGACCTTGAAACCCGCAACAGTGAGCCGAACGCACGCGCATAGACGCCACCCTTGGCGCCGTGCCCGTGCAGCACGTCCGGCTGCAATTCCTTGATGATCCTGTAGGTGCGCCAACCCGAGGCGATGTCGCCGGGGCCGATATGGCGCTGCATGGAGGTGCGCCGGATGCCGAGTGTCAGCATCGGGCGGATCGCCTCGAACAGGCGCTCTTCGTGTTCGCCGCCGGTGGTTGAATCGCAGATGAGGCCGACCGAATGGCCGGCGGCCACCTGGGCCTCGGTCAAGTCTCGCACATGCCTGAAGATGCCGCCGACCGGCGACCTGAAGCAGTGAACGATCCGGAGCTTGCGGGGTGGGATCTGGAGCACGGCGTCTTAGAACAGCCGTTCGCGGATATAGATCGTGTCGCCGGGCAGCAGCGGGTCGCTGGTGACCACGCGGCCGGTCATCACCTTGCCGTTGATGTCGCGGGTGATGTCGACATTGGCCTGGTTGGCGCGGGCGCTGAACCCGCCGGCCATCGCGATGGCCTTCTGCACGGTGAGGCCCGGCACATAGGAATATTGCCCGGCGGCGCCGACTTCGCCCATCACGAAGATCGGGCGGTAGCGGTCGACTTCGACCGACACGTCGGGATCACGCAGGAAGCCCTGGCGCAGCTTTGCGGCCAGCGCTGCCTCGACCTGCTGGGCCGTCTGGCCACGCGCCGGCACGGCGCCGACGAGCGGGACTGAGATGTAGCCGGACTGGTCGACGCTGTAGGTGTTGGTCAGGCCTTCCTGCTCGAACACCGTGACACGGATGCGGTCGCCTGCGCCGAGACGATAGGGCTGGTCCAGCGCTTCGTGGAAGGCGGCGGGAGCAGGCTTGTAGCTCGAGCAGCCGGCTGCGACGAGCATGACGGCGACGAGCGCATGACGGACTGGAGAGAAGCTTTTCATATCGGGCGACGCGTCTCGGCTGCTTGCCGCCGCTTCGGGCGACTGGTTCGCCTCAGTTATCGTCTTGTTAGGGTTAATGCCCGGTAAAGGCTGCGCACCCAACTCAACTTCGGCTCTGCAACTTGCCCGGCAATCTTAACGCCTGGGTTACCATGTTTGTTTACCGTGCAACCGCTCAGCCTCGGAGTAGGAATGCATGTCAGGCGTTCAGTCCACCACCGGTGATGTCGATGTCGATCTCGGCCAGCTCTTTGCCAGTCTCCTCAGGGACTGGGTGCGTTTGGTTGTCGTTGCGGTCGTTGTGACGGCGCTTGCATTCGTCTTCGCCTCGATGGCGACGCGATATTACAAGGCCGAGACACGGCTTCTGATCGAGACGCGCGAGTCGGTGTTTACGCGGCCCGACGGCAACACCGAAACCGATCGCTCCAATCTGGACGAGGAGGGGGTGACCAGCCAGGTCGAACTCGTCGGCTCGACAGACATTCTCAAGCAGGTCGCCAAGAAGCTCGATCTTGCCAGCCGTCCTGAGTTCGATCCGGCAGCCAAGATGTCGACGCTGTCGCGTCTGCTCGTGCTCGTCGGCCTGAAGAGCGATCCAAATGAATTGCCGCCTGAGGAGCGTGTCCTCAAGGCGTTTCGCGAAAACCTGAATGTCTATCGTGTCGAGAAGTCGCGCGTCATCGTCATCCAGTTCTCGTCCCAGGACCCCAAGCTCGCCGCCGATGTGCCCAACGCCATCGCCGACGTTTATATGGAGTTTCAGCGCGGCGCCAAGCTCGAGTCGAACACCGAGGCGACGGATTGGCTGAAGCCTGAGATCGCCGACCTCACCAAGCGAGTGAAGGACGCAGAGAGCAAGGTTGCCGCCTTCCGCGCCGAGTCGGACCTGCTGGTCGGCCAGAACAATTCGGTCCTGTCCACCCAGCAGCTTTCCGAGCTGTCGAGCGAGTTGTCGCGCGTTCGCGCCAACCGTTCGGCGGCCGAAGCCAATGCCCAGGGCGTGCGCCAGGCGCTGAAGCAGGGCGGCTCGATCGATGCGATGCCTGAGGTGCTGTCGTCGGGTCTGATCCAGCGGCTGCGCGAACGGCAGGTTCAACTGCGCAACGATATTGCCGAACTGTCGACGACCCTCCTGCCCAATCACCCGCGCATCAAGGCGCTGAACTCGCAACTTGCCGATCTCAATGCTCAGATCAGGTCGCAGGCCGAGAAGGTCTTGACCGGTCTGGTCAACGAGGCGAGCACCGCCTCCTTGCGCGAACAGCAGCTCGTCGCCGACCTGAACACGCTGAAAGTCGAATCAGCCCGCGCTTCCGAGCAGGAGGTCGAGCTTCGGGCTTTGGAACGCGAGGCCGCGGCCCAGCGCGCACTGCTTGAATCCTATCTCACCCGCTACCGCGAGGCGACCTCGCGTCAGGACCGCAACTACCTGCCGGTCGACGCCCGTGTCTTCTCGCGCGCCAACGTGCCATCGGAGCCATATTTCCCCAAGGTCGTGCCGATCGTGGGTGCTGCCTTCGTCGGTTCCTTGCTGCTCATGGCCATCGTCACGCTTCTGCAGGAGTTGTTCTCCGGCCGCGCCATGCGTCCGGCTGCCGGCTCGCGCGTCGTCCCGGTTGCCCAGGTGGCGATGCCGGCGCGGCGCGCTGCCAGCCTTCCCGACGAAGCGCTGCCGCAGGCATGGCATTCTGAGGAAGAGCCTGTCGAGGCCCTGGCTCACCACGATCTCGGGGAGGTGCCTGCCTATGCCAACGACCAGGCTGAGCCCGTTGCCGCGACTGCAGGCCATGTCGGCATAGGTATCGAATTCGCTGCAGAAAAGTTGATCACCAGCGGTGCCGCCCGTGCCATCTTCGTTTCACCCGAAGGCGACGAGGCTGCAGCCACGGCGGTACTGGTGGCGCGCGAGGTGGCGGATGTCGGCCTTAGGGTGCTGCTGCTCGACCTGACCGCCTCAGGCGCTGCCTCGCGGCCCATGCTCGACGGCGGCCGTTATCCTGGCATCACCAATCTGCTCGCCGCAGAGGCGCAGTTCACCGATGTCATCCGCGCCGACCATTATTCGGACTGCGATGTCATGCCGATCGGCACCGCCGATCCGGCACGCGCCATGCGCGCGGCCGACCGCCTGCCGATCATCATGCAGTCGCTGACGACGGCCTATGACCTCGTGGTGGTCGAGTGCGGGCCGGCCGATGCCGATGAAATTCATCGCCTGGTCGGCGACGGCACCGAGGTGCTGGTCAGTTTCCTCGAACATGACGAGCAGGTTGCCGATGCTGCGGCAGGCCTTCGCGCCGGTGGTTATGAGGATGTCATCCTGGTCACGCCTATCGGCCACGACCTGCCGACCACGCCGCAACCAACCCGCTCGGCGGCCTAGAACAATTTCAGGAAAAGTGCGCAGCGGTTTTCCGCCCGGAATTGCGCAAAACAAAGAGATAAAGGGTTTCCGCGTTTCGAAGAAAAGCGGAAACGTTTTAGGCTCAATCGTCTTCGGCCGGTGCTGCGGCTTTGCCGCGCGCTCCGGTGCGCAGGCGCTTGATGAAGGCCCATGCCGCGGCATTGCTCTTGATCGCCGCCTTGACGCGCGAGCTTGCCTTGAGGCCGGCGGCATAGATGTGGCCCTTGGCCGTAAGTGGCACGAAAACATCTGCCTGGCGTATTTCGAGATCGCACCACTGGCGCTTGTAGGGCTCGTCGCCGACGCTGAAATCGTAGATGCCGAAACCTTGTTCGCAGGCTTCCTCGATGTTGTCGAAAAACAGATATTCGCCGGGACTGGCATAGGCGATTTCGTCGTCGGCGATCGCCCCAAACTCGCAGACCAGCCGGCTGCCGGCACGGCTTGAGCCGGTGACGGCGCGGTATTTGCCGGCAACCTCCAGCCCGTGCAGCACGAAGGCCGGCTTGTCCTGGCCAAGCGCATCCGCAAACAGACGGCGGAAAAAGCTGCGGACCTCGGCTGGGCCGAAAACGTCGGTGATGCCCATCGCGCCGAAGCGCTGTTCCTTCATGGCGAAGAAGGCATCGAGCATGGCGTTCACTTCGGCTTCGGTCGTGGCCAATAGGCGTCTTGCCCCGCCGATCGCCTCGTATTTGCGCGCCTGGCTGCGATGGCGCTTGCGTTTGCGCTTACCGCTGGTGCGGCCAAGCACTGCCTCGAAACCGCCGTCGAGATCGACCGCCAGAGCCACGTTGGGGCTTTGCGACGATGGCAGCTTGAGCAGTGGATTGGGCAGGCCGTCGAAGTCGGTGGCCAGGCGTTCGAGCGTCAGAATGTCGATGTCCGATCGCGCCGCCTTGATGGCTGCGACGATCTTCTGCAGATCGGCCAGGTTTGCCTGCGCCAGCCATTGCACGTCGGCAGCGGGAAAATTACCGTTGGCATGCTTGCCGCCGGCAAAGCGGGCAACGCGGAAAGGTCCCTGCCTGCAGATTTCGAGGGCCAACGACATCACAGGCCGATCCCGCGACCGCATGGTGGCGACAACCATGTCGGCCTTGGCGGCTTCGGCCCAACCGGTAACCCATTCCGGGCTCTGCGCCGGTGCAAAGACGGACTTCCGGGCGAAGTTCGCGTAAGTGGCAAACACCTCCAGCGAGACCGGGGCAACCGCAACAGTCGTCGTCTCCGCGGCGGCTGCCGTCGGATGCAACACGGTGTTGCTTTCGCGCGAAAGGGTGGCGTCAACCATACTTCAATCCTTGCCGTCTATGCATTTGGTGAATGTGCATTGCCTCGGCGTGATGCGGCCAAGCCTAACCACCAAAGGTGAAGGAATGATCGACACAGCCCGGAAGCTTGCTTTCCTGCTGATCGGCTATGGTGGATTGGGCGCGCTCGCCAGGCCGCTGGTCGGCAGCGTCGGCGTCATTCTGATGTTGCACAGGGTGACCACCTTGCTGAAGCGTCCCGACAGCCCCAACCGTCATCTGGCGATAACGCCCGAGTTCCTCGACCTGCTTGTCGGCGAGATGAAGCGTCTCGGCTATGCCTTCGTGTCCATGGATGAAGCCGTGGCTCGCCTGCGCTCCGGTCGCAGGGAAGGGCCGTTCGCAGTCCTCACCGCCGACGACGCCTACCGTGACAATCTCACCGAAGCCTTGCCCGTTCTCGAAAGCCACGGCGCGCCCATCACCGTCTATGTCGCGCCGGGTCTCACGTCGGGCGATGCCGATTTGTGGTGGGAGGTGCTCGACGAGGTCGTCGAGGCGGGCAAGCCGCTGATGGCTACGATTTCAGGAGAGGAGCGTACATTCGGCTGCGCCACCGCGCAGGAGCGCAGGGCGGCATTCGCGGAGCTGTCGGCCTTTCTCACTTGCGACGTTCAGGAGGAAAAGCAGCGGCAGATCCTGAGAGGTCTGGCCGAACAGGTCGGCGTCGATGCCTCCGCCCCGAACCGCGAACTCTTGATGGACTGGGCCGAAATCAGGCAAGCGGCAAGCCACCCGCTCGTCACCATCGGCGCACATACCGTGCACCACTACAACCTGAAGCGGCTCGACGCCGACAAGGCGCTGCGTGAAATGCACCGCTCCCGCAGCCTGATCGAGGCCGAGTTGGGCGAGGCGCCGCACCATTTCGCCTATCCCTATGGTTATGCCGCTGCCGCCGGCATGCGGGAAACCCATCTTGCGCGTGAGGCAGGTTATCTCTCGGCAGTGACCACCCGGCACGGCGTGTTGGTACCTGCCCATGCCGGACATCTGCATGCGCTGCCGCGCCTTTCGGTCAATGGCCGCCACCAGGATATGGCCGCGATGCGTGCCATGCTGACGGGAGCGACGACGCTGATGGCCAATCGTGGCAAGCGACTGGTGACGATCTAGGGCAATCCAGGAAGAGGCATTTCCGTTCGGAAATGCGCGGGGAGGTCAGCGGCCGGCATTCTTTGGCGGCGTGACCATCCACTTGATGATCCACATCGCCGGAAGGATCCACAGCAGGCCGGTCAGGATGAAATAGATCAGGTGGACGACCGCGCTGGATTCGGCCAACTGCGCTACGGCCACCATAGTCGCAACGAGTGCGTAGACGGTCACCAGCAGCACCAGCAGCACGGTTCCGATCAGCTTCTTGACGCGCACGGGCATTTGTTCATCCTCTGTCGGCGAAGGGCATAGTCTCTCCTGGTTGCCTGCGCAACCGGGGAGGGCTGGCGGGCCGGCGGCGCGACCGCGTGTCGCGTGGCCCGAACTTGCCAGCCGGGCCGCTATGGTCCACCAGTCCGCGGTTCAGAAGTGCCGGGAACGATCGCCATGACCGCCATGACAAACACTGCCGCACCGCTTGCCGCTCGTAGCAGGGACCTGCGCAACCGCACGCTGGTGCGCGGCTGGCTCTACATAGTGCTCCTGGTGCTCTTCGCGCTCGTCATGGTCGGTGGCGCCACGCGCATGACTGGTTCAGGCCTGTCGATCACCGAGTGGAAGCCCATCCACGGCGTTATCCCGCCGCTCAACCAGGCCGAATGGCAGGAAGAGTTCGAGAAGTACCAGCAGATCCCGCAATACGAGCAGGTCAACAAGGGCATGACCGTCGACGAGTTCAAGGGCATCTTCTGGTGGGAATGGGCTCACCGCCTGCTGGCCCGCGGTGTGGGCTTCCTCGTCGCCATTCCGCTTGTTTTCTTCTGGCTGTCGGGCCGGCTTGAAAGCCGTCTCAAGCCCAAGCTCGTTGGGCTGCTCGCATTGGGCGGCCTGCAGGGCGCGATCGGCTGGTGGATGGTGGCGTCCGGCCTTTCGGAGCGCGTATCTGTCAGCCAGTATCGTCTGGCGATCCACCTGACCTTCGCTTGCATCATCGTCATTGCCGTCGCCTACATAGCGCGCGGGCTGGCGGTCTATTCGGCCAAGCCGGCAGACAGGCGCGTCCAACGCTTCGCAGGCATCATGGTGCTGCTGGTGCTGTTCCAGATCTATCTCGGCGCGCTGGTCGCCGGCCTGCATGCAGGCCTCAGCTACAACACGTGGCCGCTTATGGACGGCGCCATTGTCCCTGGCGACCTGCTCGTCATAGAACCGATGTGGCGCAATTTCTTCGAAAGCCCCAAAACGGTCCAGTTCGTGCATCGCATGTTCGCCTACACGCTGCTGGTTGCTGCCTTCTGGCATACGTTTGCCACCATGCGCATCGCGCCGCAGACAACCCATGCCCGCCGTGCCTGGGTGCTGGCGCTGCTGGTGGTGGGGCAGGCGGCCATCGGCGTCGGCACCTTGCTGATGCAGGCGCACATGCACTGGGCGCTGTTGCATCAGGGTTTTGCGCTTTTGGTGCTGATCTTCGCGACGGCGCACTGGCGCGCCACCAAGGGCGCCTATCCTCTCGAAAACGAAGTCGAGTTCAGAACCTAGACCGCACCGAACGGATCGCCGCCACGACAGCGAGTTCGCTCTGCTCGTCCTTGTCGTTGTTGTCCTCGGCATGCCAGGACGACGACAGGCAGCCCCAGGCAATTGCGTGGTCGAGAATGGCGTCGGGGCGCTGGCCCAGCGTTTTTGCGAATGTCTCAGCCATGTAGGCGATGCGCTCGGGATCGAGGCTGAGGTCGTGGCGGTCAAGCGGATTGTAAAACAGGTTCGCAGCGTCGAAAGCGGGATCGCCGAGCAGGCCCTTGGGGTCGATCGCAAGCCAGCCGCGTGCGCCGAGCAGGATGTTGTCATGATGCAGGTCGCCGTGCAGAACACGCACGTCGTGCGGATCTGAAAGCAGGCGCTCGGCAATCGTTGCGGCCTCGACATAGAGGCCTTTTGCCCCGGCATTGCGATCGGCATTGGCCTTGCCGAACAGGCTGGCGTAGCGCTCCCTCAGCGGCTGCAGGTCGGCGGGCGGCGGGGTATCGGACGGCGAGAACAGCCGCACCATCACCTCGTTGGCAATGTCCGTAGCGTGGCGGTCGCCGTGCTCGTTCAATTCGTCTGCCAGCAACCGGTCGCCGGCATATTCGAGCAGCATGTCCTGCCCCTCGAAACCGAGCAGCCGGACCGCGCCGATGCCGTCGCGCCAGTCGAGATAATGCGCGCCGCGCAGTTCGTCGCCGACATCGTCGAACGGCTTCAGCGCCTTGACGATCACCGGCTCGCCATTGGCCGTCAGCACCTTCCAGATGCGGCTGGAGAACGTTTCGGCGATCAGTTCCGGGTCGCTGACGTCCCAGTGAGCAGGAAAGACCGCCTGATCCATTCAGTGATGCAGGCCGAGCATCAGGTCGAGGTTCTGCACCGCAGCCCCTGAGGCACCTTTGCCGAGATTGTCGTAGACGGCGATCAGCAAGGCCTGAGCGCGGCTGTCATTGGCACTGACATAGAGCTTCATCTTGTTGGTGCCGTTGTAGATCTCGGGCTGGATGTCGCCGCTGCGCTCGAAATCGACCAGCGGCGCGACCTCGACCACACCGCCCTTCAGGCCGGCATAGTGATCGGCCAGCGCTGCGTGCATCTGTGCACCTGTCGGCACCTTGGCGAGGCGGCCGAGCTGCAGCGGCACCACGGTGATCATGCCCTGGGCGAAGTTGCCGACGGCCGGCTGCATGATCGGGTCATGCGCCAGCTTGGCGTAGGCGCGCAGCTCCGGCACGTGCTTGTGCTTGAGCATCAGCCCATAGGGCAGGAACTCGGGCGACTCCTCGCCCTGCGCTTCGTAATCCTCGATCATCTGCCGGCCACCGCCGGAATAGCCCGAAATGCCGCTGACGCTGACGGGCAAGTCGGCCGGCAGCAGGCCGGCCGAAATCAGCGGGCGCAGGCCGGCGATCGGGCCCTGTGGCCAGCAGCCGGGATTGGCGACACGCTTGGAGACGGCGATCGCCTTCATCTGCGCAGCGTCCATCTCGGGGAAGCCGTAGGTCCAGCCTTCGGCGACGCGATGGGCCGTGGATGCGTCGATCACGCGCGTGGTGTCGTTTTCGATCAAGGCCACGCTCTCCTTGGCCGCATCGTCAGGCAGGCACAGGATCGCGACGTCGGCGGCGTTGAGGAATTCCTTGCGCGCGGCCAGGTCCTTGCGGCGCTCGACAGGCACCGAAATCACTTCGAGGTCGTTTCGTCCGGCAAGCAGCGCCCTGATCTGAAGACCTGTCGTGCCGTGTTCGCCGTCGATGAAGATTTTCGGTTTCATGTGCCTGTCGTTCCGTCGAAAAATAAGCAGTGTCAGAGGCTTGTGGCCAAATTCGGACTCATTGTCCGAACCAGTTGAATCGCTTTGTCAGGCGCTTTCGCGTGCCTTCTTTTCGGCCAGCAGGCCAAGATAGTGCATGGCGACAGTCGAGCCGGCGATGGCCGTAATATCGGCATGGTCGTAGGCCGGTGCAACCTCGACGATGTCGGCGCCGACAATATCGATCTGGTTCAGCTGGCGCAGCACCGAGAGGATCTTGGCCGAGGATGGGCCGCCCGCCACGGGCGTGCCGGTTCCGGGCGCATAGGCCGGGTCGAGGCAGTCGATGTCGAAGGTCACGTAGGTCTTCCGGCCGCCAGTGCGTTCGACGATGGCATAGGCGATGTCGGCGGCGCGCATCTCCTCGACATCGTGGCCGTAGAGGATCTTGATGCCGCAATCGTCGGGCGCGTGCGTGCGGATGCCGATCTGGATAGAGCGGTCGGGATCGATGATGCCGTCCTTGACCGCGCGCGCCACGAACGAGCCGTGGTCGATGCGCTTGCCGTCGTCAGGCCAGGTGTCCTGATGAGCGTCGAACTGCACGAGCGCCATGGGGCCGTGGATCGCCGCATGCGCCTTCAGGACCGGCCAGGTGACGAAATGGTCGCCGCCGAGCGTCAGCAGGAAAGCGCCGGACTTCAGGATCTTGGCGGCCTCGCGCTCGATGGCGCCAGGCGTCTTCTGGTGGTTGCCGCTGTCGAGCAGGCAATCGCCATAGTCGATGACCGAGAGGTCTTCGAACAGGTCGCGGTTGAACGGGTATTGCGGGTCGCAGTCGAAGATCGCCGAGGCGCGGCGGATGGCCTGCGGGCCGAAACGCGCGCCCGGCCGGTTGGTAACGGCTGCGTCGAAGGGGATACCCCAGACGACCGCGTCGGCCCCAGCAACGTTCTTCGAATATTTGCGGCGCATGAAGGACAATGCCCCTGCATAGGTCGGATCACCCGAGCGCCCCTTCTGGGTTCGCGCGGTGAAGGCGTGATCGATCGACGAAGAGGGCATGGGCAATCTCCTTTCTCGGCTTTCGCAATTTCGAGGCGCAAGAACTACAGAAGCCCGGCCCAACATGCCAGCCCCATGGCGAAAAGCATGTGACAGCCCGCATTCATCCCCCTGTCATGCGCCTTTCACGCCCGTGTCATCGCCGCCGCCTAGGTCGTTTCCGGCATCTTCAGCGATGGAGCGATTCCCATGCGGGCAGTTCTGGCAGGCGTAGTCTCGTTCTTGCTGACCTTGGGGCTGGCGACACCGGGCCATGCCGACACTCGCGTCGACCAGATTCTCGAGCGCTTCGAAAATGCCAACCAGTGGCGCGACCACGTCATGGTTGTGGCCCACAGGGCCGGCGGCCTGCAGGACGGCAAACGCCGCTTCGCCGAGAACTCGATTGCCGCCTTGCGCGACGCGATCTCGCTGGGCGCCGAGATGGTCGAGATCGACATCAGGCGTTCAAGCGACGGCGAACTGGTCGTCATGCATGACAGCTGGCTCGACCGCACCACCGATTGTAAGGGCGAGGTGCTCGCCTACAGGATGGCTGAACTGAGGAAATGCCGCCTCGTCGTCGAAGGCACCGGAGCTGTCACCGCCGAGCCGGTGCCGACGCTGCAGGAGTATCTGGCGGTCGCCAAAGGCAAGATCCTGGTCAATCTCGACAACAAGCTCGAAACCGCCGACCTGGTCGACATGGTGGCGCTGGCGCGCGCCATGGCCATGGAAGCGCAGGTGGTGGTCAAGGCCAACCTCTGGAACGCCGAGCGGGTCGCCTCCGTCAAGGCGATCATGGCTAAGGTGGGAAATGGCTTTCAGTTCATGCCGGTCATGGCCGACGATGCCGTGCGCGATCCCGCCTTCGTCGAGGCGGCTGGCAAGGCCTTCGCCGCCAGCGCCGTGGAGATGATCGCCTGGCGCGGTGACGCAGTTGGTATGACGGACACCGGCGGCCCGTTGTTTTCGGCGCGCGTGAAGGCCGCGTCCGTCCGCGGCAACTGGCACATCTGGGTCGACACGCACGCCATCGTCAACAAGCCCGGTGGCTATCTCTCCGGCGGTCGCGGCGATGAACTGGCGGTGGCGGCAGGCTTTCCAAGCGAGGTCTTCGGCTTCTGGGCGGAGCGTGGTGCCACCATGATCCAGACCGACGAGCCCCGCGCTGCCATCAATTGGCTGGCCGCCAACGGCTATCGTGTGCCTTACTCCGATATCGAGGAGCCGGTCGCCTCGGTTGTGGGGCAGGCGGTGCTGCCGCCGACCAACTGACGGCCTGCGTTACTCAGCCGATTGCCGGAGGTTCTTGCGCCTCTCCTTGAGCGAGTACTTCGACCCACCTTCCTTGAGCAGTCGCTTGCCCTGCTTGCGGCAGTGGTTGTCTGCCTTCTTGGCAGCTTTGTGCTCGTCGGCGCCTTTTTCCAGCGCCTTTTCATGCGCGCGCATCCAACAGCTGTCGAACGTCGTCGCCCGTTTCAGAAACCTGTTCGTGGCGGCATCCGCCGTTGCGGCGGGAAAGGCGATGGCCAGGGCGGTCGCCAATGCGAGCATGCGGGCCATGGATGTCTCCCATAGGGCGTTCAGGCGCCAGCAGGGCACATCATAGGGCCGCACGGTCGGGACGGCACGCCAAAAAGAAAAGGCCGCCCGGAGGCGGCCTTTCCAAATTCTGGTTCCGGGAAGCTTAGCGCTTCGAGAACTGGAACGAACGGCGGGCCTTGGCCTTACCGTACTTCTTACGCTCGACCGTACGGCTGTCGCGGGTCAGGAAGCCGCCCTTCTTGAGCACGCCGCGCAGCGCCGGCTCGTAGTAGGTCAGTGCTTTCGAGATGCCGTGACGAACAGCACCGGCCTGGCCCGACAGACCGCCGCCGACAACGGTGGCGATGATGTCGTACTGGCCGACGCGGTTGGCCGCGACGATCGGCTGGTTCAGGATCATCTGCAGCACCGGACGGGCAAAGTATGCCGCGAATTCCTTGCCGTTGACGATGATCTTGCCGGAGCCGGGCTTCACCCAGACGCGGGCGATGGCGTCCTTGCGCTTGCCGGTGGCATAGGCGCGGCCGCTCTTGTCGAGCTTCTGGACGTGGACCGGAGCAGCCGGCTGGGCGGCGGCGACGGTGCCGAGCTCTGCGAGCGAGGAAAGATCAGCCATTATCAAGCCCTCTTGTTCTTCGCGTTCAGCGCGCCGACGTCGAGCGTCTCGGGCTGCTGGGCGACATGCGGATGTTCTGCGCCTGCATAGACGCGGAGATTCTTCATCTGGCGACGGCCAAGCGGACCGCGCGGGATCATGCGCTCGACGGCCTTCTCGAGCACGCGCTCGGGGAAACGGCCCTCGATCAGCTGGCGAGCGGTACGCTCCTTGATGCCGCCGGGGTGGCCGGTGTGCCAGTAATACACCTTGTCGGTGTACTTCTTGCCGGTGAACACGACCTTGTCGGCGTTGATGATGATGACATTGTCACCGTCGTCGACGTGAGGCGTGAAGGTGGGCTTGTTCTTGCCGCGGAGGATGTTGGCGACGATGGTGGCGAGACGGCCGACGACGAGACCCTCGGCGTCGATCAGCACCCACTTCTTCACCACGTCCGCAGGCTTCTGCGAAAAGGTTGCCATGGTTACATGCTTTCGTTTGGGACCTTCCGGAGAAGGCGTTTCTTGTTGCTTTCATTGGCAAGAAGCCGGAGCCATCAGCCAATAACAAAACGGCGACCATTGCGGGCCGCTGTTTCGAATGGGCTTATAGGCGAGGGGTTTCGCATCGTCAAGCCGATGAGATTGGATCCCAAAGGCGAAAAGATAAGTGAAAACAATTAAATAGAAGAGTGGTATTATTTTACCGCATGCCGGCGGCCTGAATCAAGCCGCGCCTGGCGCTTCCGGCAGCGGTGGCCGCTGACTCGTCGTCAGTGTCCTTGTCAAAGCGTTCCTGGGCCGCCAGCACTGCCTCGATGTTGGTTTCGGCCCATTCGGCGATGATCGAGATCTTGTCGGAAAGTGTCTGGCCCAGCGGTGTGATCGAATACTCCACCGTCACCGGCACGGTGGCGAAGACCTCGCGCGAAATCAGCCCGTCGCGGCCGAGCCGTTTCAGTGTTTGCGACAGCACCTTGGTCGAAATGCCCTCGACGTCGCGGCGCAACTGGTTGAAGCGCACCGGGCCTTCGGCGATCTTCCACAGCACCAGCGCTGTCCATTTGTCGGCGATGTGGTCGAGCAGCATCCTGGTCGGGCAGTTCTTGGCGTAGACGTCATAGACGGGCATCGCGGCATCCCTGGGGCGATTTCCTGGAGGTAACCTGGTGGCGAGCTCGGGCACCTCATTACCGGAAAGTGCCTTCTTTCTACCTCTGTATCATCTGGCTATCAACCATCCATTGGAAAGTCGCTTTCCAATGGAAACTGGATGGAGTTTGAAATGTCTGAAGGAAAAATCCTGGTTCTGGCCGCAACCGGCAATGTCGGGGCGCTGCTGGTGGCCGAACTGCTGCGCAGGGGAGAGAAGGTGAAGGCTGCCAGCCGCCACGCCACGCCCCAACTCGTAGCTGGCGCCGAGGTCGTGCAACTCGATCTTGCCGACCCGCACAAGCTTGCTTCCGCCCTTGAAGGGGTAGACCGCATCTTTGCCCTGTCGCCGACCGGCTATCTCGATCCGGTCGGCCTGCTCGGGCCCGTGGTGGAAGCGGCAGCGGCGCGCAACATCAAGATCGTGTTGCAGACAGCGCTTGGTGTCGACGCAAGCGATGCCATCCCGCTCCGCCAGCTGGAGCTGAAGCTCGAGCGTTCCGGTGCGCCTTTTGTCATCCTGCGCCCCAACTGGTTCAGCGACAACTTCGCCACCTACTGGGCAAATGACCTGCGACGCGGCGAAATCCGCGTGCCGGCAGGCGAGGGCAAGACGAGCTTCATCGATGCCGTCGATGTTGCAACAGCCGCTGCCGGTGCGCTGACCACCGACCGTTTTGACGGCAAGGCCTTCGCGCTGACGGGGCCTGCGGCATACGGTTATGCCGACGCAGCGGCGCTCTTGTCCGAAGCCTTGGGGCGGCCGATCCGATATAGTCCCGTCGACGATCGCAGCTTCGTTATGGAAGCGGTCGCAAACGGCCTGACGCAAGGCTACGCCGAATTGTTGGCGGCGATCTTCCATCCGGTTGCGCAAGGATGGACGTCATCTGTCACCGGCGACGTCGAATTGCTAGCGGGCAGGGCGCCGCGGTCGCTGAAGCAGTCTGCCGGCGATATTGCCGCTCGCATCACGGCCCAGGTCGCAGCGTAACGAGGGTCCCGCCTTTAGGCTCAGCGCTTCGGCGGGATCGAATAGGTGCCTGTTGCATGCGCCACAGTGTGGCGGTCGGGTCCGGCGACGATGTCGATGTCGAACACCATCAGGCTCTTGCCGAGCTTGAGAATACGGCAATGGCCGTCGATCGGCCCGGCTTCCGCCTTGCGCATGAAGTTGATGTTGAGATTGGTCGTCACCGACAACGCGTCGGGACCGGAATGGCTGAGCACGCAGACATAGCCGCCGATGTCGGCAAGTGTGAACAGCGACGGCCCCGAAACCGTGCCGCCGGGCCTGAGATGGCGCTCGTCGGCATTGAGCCGCACCGTGCAGCCGCCCGGAAACACCTCGGTCACCTGGTAGAAGTCATATTGATCGTTGAGTTGGGGATAGGCGCTCCGCAACAGCGCGTTGACCTCGGTCGCGGTCATCACAGGCTTCAATCCGTTCTGTTCCGGCATTTGCGGACCCATCTTCCGGGCCGGCACGCTTGGCCGGCGTAAACGTCTGGTTGCATTCGAACCTTTGGCGCCGCTCCAGTCACATAGTTGGGAACCAAAATTCGAGCGCATGCGTATATGCGTAGGATCCGATGCAGGCGATTCTAGGCTGCTCGAATCCTAAGAGGGACACTATGGCAGAAATCGTCACCCTGGCGCGCACCACTTCCGACGGGCCTGTTTGGTCCAGCCTCGACAAGGGCGTGCTGCGCCTCGTGCTCGCCAACCCGCCTGCCAATGCCCTGTCGCTCGACACAATGGCTGCCCTTCAGGCCCAGCTCGACCGTGCTCGTGACGACAAGGCCGTGCGCGTCATCATGCTCGCGGCGTCGGGCAAGGTGTTCTGCGCCGGCCACGACCTCAAGGAGATGACAGCGCACCGCAAGGACACCGACCACGGCCGCGCCTTCTTCGAGCTGACCATGTCCAGATGCTCTGAGCTGATGCAGTCGATCGTTCGCCACCCCAAGCCGGTCATTGCTGAAGTCGACGGTCTCGCCACCGCCGCGGGCCTGCAGCTTGTCGCCAGCTGCGACCTTGCCATCGCCACCGATCAGGCCGCCTTCTGCACGCCGGGCGTCAACATCGGCCTGTTCTGCTCCACGCCGATGGTGGCGCTGTCACGCAACGTTTCGCGCAAGCAGGCGATGGAGATGCTGTTGACCGGCGAGACGATCGACGCGACCACCGCGCGCGATTTCGGCCTGGTCAATCGTGTCGTGCCACGCGAATACCTGAATCACATTGTCGGCAAATACGCCCAAACCATTGTTTCTAAATCGTCTTTGACGCTTAAGCTTGGCAAGGAAGCGTTCTATGCGCAAGCCGAGATGGGCCTTGCCGAGGCCTATGACCACGCGGCGCGCGTGATGGTCGAGAACATGCTGGCAAAGGACGCCGAGGAAGGAATCGGCGCCTTCATAGAAAAGCGTGATCCGCTCTGGACAGGAGAATAGGCACGGGTCGCTGGGTTGACCCTGATCAAGGGATCAAGGCGCGCTTGGCGTCATCTCGCAAGATGGCCGGACTTACGCGCATAGAGGAGGTCGCTGGACATGGAACCAAGGATTTCGCTTGTCACCCTTGGCGTCGAGAACCTCGACCGCGCCGTGCGTTTCTATGAGGCGATGGGGCTCAAGCGGAACCAAGCCATAACCGATGGCGTCGCCTTCTTCCAGATGGGCGGGTTGGTGCTCGGACTGTGGGGTCACGAGCATCTGGCCGACGATGCCGGCATAGCTGCCGGCAAGGGCAGCTTTTCCGGTGTATCGCTCGCCTACAACACACGCTCCGACACCGAGGTCGACGAAGTCCTGGCCGCAGCCGAAAAGGCCGGCGGTCGCATCGTCAAGCCAGCCCAGCGCGCCTTCTGGGGCGGCTGGTACGGCTATTTCGCCGACACTGAAGGCCATCTCTGGGAGGTCGCCCACAATCCCGATTTCCACCTGGCCGACGACGGCACCATCTCGCTGCCGTGAGGTGTTGAGGTGGCGGCAGCGGTTAGCCCCGCTCGGCGAAGGCCTTTTCGACCACATATTCGCCAGGGGCTGCATTGTTGCCTTCGCTCATGCCGAGGCCTTCCAGGATCTCGCGCATGTCGGCGATGAAGGCGGGGCTGCCGCAGAGCATGGCGCGATCTTCGGCCGGGCTCATCGTCGGCAGGCCTATGTCGCTGAACAGCGCGCCGGAGCGAACCAGGTCCGTCGTGCGACCGCGGTTGCGGAAGGGCTCACGGGTGACTGTTGGATAATAGATCAGCTTCTTGGACAGCAACGCGCCGAAATATTCGTTTTCGGGGAATTCGCCGGTGATCTGCTCCTTATAGGCCAGTTCGCTGGCCTGTCGGCAGCCATGGACGAGCACGACGCGTTCGTAGCGCTCGAAGGTCTCGGGGTCGCGGATCAGGCTCATGAAGGGAGCGAGGCCGGTTCCGGTGCTGAACAGATAGAGATTGCGGCCAGGCCGCACGTTGGCGAGCAAAAGCGTGCCCGTAGCCTTGCGTCCCACCACGATGCTGTCGCCGACAGCAAGATGCTGGAGCCGCGAGGTCAGCGGGCCGTCGGGAACCTTGATCGACAGGAACTCGAGCGTTTCGTCGTAGTTGGGACTGACGACGCTGTAGGCGCGCAGCAGCGGCTTGCCGTCAACCTCCAGCCCGATCATCGCGAACTGCCCGTTCTCGAAACGGAACGAGGGATCGCGCGTCGTCGTGAAAGAAAACAGCGTGTCGGTCCAATGATGCACGCTCAGCACTTGCTGTTGGGTAAGGTTGCTCATTCCCTGTGCTCCTTGGCTTAGGGGTGGGGCCCGCACGGGCTTGGCTTCTTGTCTTGGTGGGAGGAGCGCTAGACCGCCAAATGGCGCTGCTTGATATCGGGGTCGGCGTCGAAATCCTGCCAGCTGCCGCGGAAGGCGATGCGGCCGGTGTCCATCACCAGTACGGTGTCGGTGGTCTGGCGCGCGAACCAGATGTTCTGCTCGCAGAGCAGCAGTGCTGCCTGCTCGGCCTCGCACATCTCGCGCACGCTTACCGCCAATTGCTCGACGATGGCAGGGGCCAGCCCCTCGGTCGGCTCGTCGAGCAGCAGCAGGCGCGGCCGGCAGGCAATCGCCCGCGCAATCGCCACCATCTGCTGCTGGCCGCCGCTGATCTGGCCGCCGCCGCGTTCGGCGATCGGCTGCAGCATCGGAAACCGGTCGACGATCTGCTGCGCCGGAATGGGCGTGCGCCCTGGCGCCGTGGCATAGGCGGCCATCTTGATGTTCTCGCGCACGCTGAGATGCTGGTAGATGCGGCGGTCCTCCGGCACCAGCTGCAGCCCGAGCCGCGCCCGCTTGAAGGTGGGTAGGCCCGCAATCGACTGGCCCTCCCAGCGAACCTCGCCGCTGACGGTCGGGCCGGCGTTCATGATCGACTTCAGCAATGTCGACTTGCCTGCGCCGTTGCGGCCGATGACGGCCACTCTGCCGAGAGCAGGGACGTCGAGATCGACGCCGTGCAGGATATGGCTGCCGCCATAGAAAGCGTTGATGCGACTTGCCTCAAGCATGATGCGCTTCCTTGCCGAGATAGACGTCGCGCACGACGGGATCGGCGCGGATGTCGTCGATGCTGCCTTCGGCGATCTTACGACCCTGGTTCATCACCATGATCCGGTCGGCCAGACCGAAGATGACGCCCATGTCGTGCTCGGTCATGACGACGGTCAGTCCGCTGTCCTTGCCGCTGATGCTGCGGATCAGTTCGGTGACCCCGACGCGCTCGCTCGGCGACATGCCGGCGGTCGGCTCGTCCAGCATCAGCACCTTGGGGCGTCCGGCAAGCGTGATGCCGAGTTCGAGCCGTTTCTTGTCGCCATGCGACAGTTCGGCGGCATGCGTTCCAGCCTTGCGGTCGAGAGATAGCCTCGCAAGCAGGTCACGGGCTTCGTCCCGCGCTGCCCGCGACGGCCTGACCTGATACCACGGCGCGTCGGACTGGCCGGCGTTCTTCAGCCGCGCCTCGATGGCGACGACGATGTTTTCCTCCGCCGTCATCTCCTTGAACACGCGCGCGACCTGGAATGTGCGGCCCATGCCGGCGCGCGTACGCTTGTAGGCGGGGTCTCTCGTCACGTCCTTGCCGAGGAATTCGACCGTGCCGGCCTCGCAGCCGACTTCGCCGGTCATCACTTTGAACAGCGTGGTCTTGCCGGCTCCATTGGGGCCGATGATGGCGAAGGTCTCGCCCTCCGAGATTTCGGCGTCGACGCCATGCAGCACCTTGAGCGCGCCATAGCTCTTGTCGACGGAGCGCAGTCGGATCATTGCCATGGGCTCACTCCTTGACCGTCTGGAGGGCGGGTGCGGCGATCTTGGCCTCCTCGCGCCGGGTCAGGCGGGCGACAAGCGCGTTCCAGGCGCCGGCAACGCCAGTCGGGAACAGCAGCACCACGCCGAGCAGGATGGCGCCTGTGATGATTTCCTGGATGCCGACCAGCGTGCGGGTCGAGAACTCGATGGCCGAGAACAGGAACGCGCCGATCATCGGGCCCCAGAAGGATGAGGCGCCGCCGAGCAGGGTAAACAGGATCGGCTGGGTCGAGCGCATCATGTTGCCGATGTCGGGTGTGACGATCTGCGCCCAGGGGGCAAACAGAGCACCGGCGCAGGCGGCAATCGCACCCGAGATGGTGAAGGCGACCAGCCGGTAGCGATGCGTGTCCACGCCCATGAAGGCGGCGCGTTCGATGTCGAGGCGGATGGTTCGCAACGTCCGGCCGAAACGGCCATGTGCGATCCACCAGCAAAGGCCAACCAGCAAAGCGCAGGCGAAGCACATGAACCAGTAGTAGTGGTTGCCGCTGGAGAGATCGACCGTGGCAAGACCGACGGAGAAGTTCGGCCGCACGATGCTTGGTATGCCGTCTTCGGCGCCGAGCCAGTGGATCTTGGCGAGCGTGATGCGCAGCAGTTCGGCCAGTGCCAGCGTCAGGATGGCGAGGAAGATGCCGGTCGAGCGCCGGAGTGCAACAAAGCCGATGGCGAATGCCACAGCCCCGCCGACCAGCGTCGACAGCGCGATCAGCAGCAGGAACTGCCCTTCAAACCCGCCGCGCAGCATCACTGCCATCGTGTAGGCGCCGATGGAAAACAGGCCGCCGCTGCCGAAGCTGGCGAGGCCGGCATAGCCGAACAGGAGGTTCCAGGAGAGTGCGAAGACGCCGACCACCATGGTCGTGCCGGCGAGGAAGACCAGTCCGGAATTGGCCCATAGCGGGAGCAGAATCAGGACGGCGCCAACAAGGCCCAGCAGCAGGCCGGAAAGTGTGCGATTCATAGCCGGCTTTCCCCCAGAATACCGTTTGGCCACATCAAGAGGAAGGCGACCATGCCGACATAGATGGCAACGCCCGGATAGGCCGGCAGGAACATGGTGTTGAGGCCGTCGATGAGGCCAAGCAGGATGGCGGCGATGAAGGCGCCGCGCACATTGCCCAGGCCGCCGATGACCACGGTGATGAAGGCGAGCAGCAGGAAGGTGTCGCCGAGTGCCGGCGACAGCGTCTGGTTGGGCAGCAGCAGCCCGCCGGCCAGTCCGGCCAGCGCGAAGCTGCCGCCGACGGCCGCCATGATGCCGGCCGGCACGTTGATGCCCAAGAGCTCAGCCATCCAGCCGTCGCGGGCAATGGCTGTGATCATCTTGCCGGTCCAGGCGCGGTGGATGACGAAGTCGAGCACGAGGAAGACGACGACGCCCGAACCGATGATGAACAAGGAGAAGGAGGGGACGAACAGGCCGAATATGTCGACGCCTGTGTCAATGCCGGGGGGCGGGTCGACCGAAAGGAATTCCAGCCCCCAGATCAGTTTGACGAAGCCGACGCAGACAAGCATCACCGCGAAGGTGGCGATCAGCATGTAGTGCTCGTCGACATGCTGAATGCGCCGGAGGACGAAACGCTGGACAACGATCCCAAGCACGCCGACCACGAGCGCTGCAACGACGGCCGCGGCAATGAGCGCCAGGACCGAACGCGGCGCCGAGCCGACGAGCGTGCTTGCGACATAGGCGCCGATCATGAAGAAGGCACCATGGGCGAAGTTGAGGATGCGCATGATCCCGAAGACGAGGGTCAGCCCCGCGGCAACGAGAAACACCGCCATCCCGGTCGTGAGACCGTTGACCAGCGTGAACATCTGACTTTTCCGCCCTTTAGTTGAGCTTGGAGCCGGGGGTTGCCCGCTCCAGGAACTCGGCGCCCGGAAGCTGTGCCGTCTCGAACACACTCCAGCCATTGGCATTCTTGTCGTCGCGGCCGAAGCGGATGTAGGTGAGGTCGCCGGCGAAGGCGTGGTCTTCCTTGCGGAAATGGATCTTGCCCAGCGCGCCCTGCGGCGTCTCGGCCTCGATCGTCGGCACCAGCTTGGCTGCATCCAGCGAGCCTGCCTTGGCCACCGCGTTGGCAATCGTCAGGATGCTGTCGTGCGAAACGCCGATGTACCAGTTCGGATATTCGTCGCCGCGCAGCTTGATATAGGCCTTGTGAACTTCGTCGCTGACGGCGTTGTCCTTGTTGGCCGCCGGATACCAGCCGGTCCAGCTCCACAGCGACGCCGGCGTGTTGGCGCCCATCGCCTTGGCGATGGCGAACTCGTTGGCGGAGTCGCACAGCACCTTGAACTTCTCGTCGAGGCTGAAGGTGCGCGCCTGCTTGTAGTAGCTGATGGCGTCGGCGCCTTGCAGCACGTTGAACAGGCCCGGCGCGCCGGAGCCGATGATGTTGGAGATCTGGTTGCGGAAGTCGGCGCCGCCATAGGGCACCAGCACCGGATCGAGGACCTCGACCTTGCGGCCGGCCTTTTCCGTTCCGGCCTTGAGGCCGTTCGAAAAGGCGTTGGTGATGTCGGCCAGCGCGGTCACGTCGGACCGCAGCATCGCCCACTTCTCGATCTCCGGATGTTTCTGGGCCATGAGGTTGCCGTAGCCGCCGAAGCACATAGGCGACGAGAAGCCGAGACGGAAGGCGCGCGGATTGAAGGCCTCGTGCGTCAGCGCCAGCGCTGATGCGCCGACCATCACCATGGTGACATCAGCCTCCTCGAGCAGCGGTAGTGTGCCGAGCAGATTGGCCGTGAACGTGCCTTGGGCGAACAGCTTGATGCCGTTGCCGGTCAGTTCGCGGAATGCGGTCACAGCACCTTCGGGCGAATTCTTGTCGTCGCGCACCACCAGTTCGATCTTGGCGCCGTTGACGCCACCGGCTGCGTTCAGCCGTTCGACGGCGATCTCGCAGCCGTCCTTGATGTAGTTGCCATAGAGCTGGCCCGGACCGCTCAGCGTGGTGATCAGGCCGATGCGAACCGTCTCGCCCTGCTGTGCCCGCAGGACGCCGGGCATGGCGAGCGCGCCGATGCCGGCGGCCGAAGTCGCTAGAAAATGTCTTCTGTTCAATTTCATGTCTTCCTCCCAAAAGACCGGGGCTTCCTCCTCCCCGGGTTGAAAATCCGTGTCAGTGCATTTGCAGGACCAACTCCCTGACCCGCGAGCGCATGATCTGTCCGGTTGCCGGCGTCTTCGGCAGCTCGTCGACGGCGACGATGCGGCGCGGATGTTTGAAGGCCGCCAGCGATTGGCCGAGATGGTTGCGGACGGCGTCGAGGCTTGGGCATTGGCCGGGCTGGTCGAGCACGACGGCAGCGCAGACCAATTCCCCCCACACAGGATCCGGCAGGCCGACGACTGCGACGGAGCGGATGCCCGGACAGCCGGCGAGCGCCAGCTCGACCTCGGCAGGCGCCACCGTCTCGCCGCCCGAGCGGATGACCTCGCGTCGACGGCCGGTGATCGTCAGGAAACCTTCCTCGTCGGCTTCGGCGAGATCGCCGCTGCGGTACCAGCCGTCGACGAACACTTCGGCCGTCTGCTCCGGCAGCTCGAAATAGCCGTCCATCATGCTTAGCGAGCGCAGTTGCAGTTCGCCGTCGACGATACGCGTCTCGTTGCCGGGCAATGGCAGGCCGACGCAGCCCGGCTTGCGGTCTATGTCGGAATCGTTGAGGCCAAGTGCCGCGCCAAATTCGGTCGAGCCGTACATCGCCGCCCGATAGGCGCGGGGGAAGCGTTCGCGGATACGGTCCATCAGCACCGGATCGAACCGCGACGTGCCCGACGCCGCTGAGCGCACGACAGATCCGTCGAAGGCGACGTTGGAGGCGAGCAACCGTTCCCAGATCGCCGGGATGCAGTAAAGGAACGCCGGTTTCCAGCGGTCGATGGCGCGGGCGAGCATGTCGCCGTCGGGGCGGCTGACGAAATGGGCGGCACGCCGGTGCGCCCAGTTTTCCATCAGATAGTTCCAGCCGGCCCAGTGGAACATCGGAAAGGTCATCAGCTCGCCGCGGCCACCCGAGGTGACGAAACGCGAGGCGCCGAGATACGAGCGCAGCCAGCTCGCCTTGTGCGAAACAACCACACCCTTTGGCAGGCCGGTGCTGCCGCTGGTGAGGAAAATGGCGTGGGTGTCTTCTTCCGAGACACCGAACTCGGGCAAGGGGGCCGCGCTCGCCTTGACCGCGAGGGCATCGAGATTGACGCCTGCTGTTGCCGTTTCACCTGCTCCAAGGATGGCGACCGCGATGTCGGCGAGCGACGTCCCGAAATTGCCGGCGTTCTGGCGCGCCGGATCGAGCACCAGAAGGTCGGGGCGAATATATGCGGCGATGGGCCTGATTTCCTCGCGCGACAGCGCCGGGTTCAGCGGCACGAAGGCAGCCCCGAGCCGTTGGGTGGCGAAATAGAAGGCGAGATGGTCGAGCGCCATCTCCGCCTGGAATAGGACGCGGCTGCCGCGCTTGATGCCGAGCGACTGCAGCGCCCGCGCCATCGCGTTTGCTGCCTTGTCGACCTCGGCGAAGGTCACCGTGTGTTCGTCCAGCGACGCAGCCAGCGCGTTGGGCGTCGAGCTGACGGCGAGGTCGAGGATGCGATGGGTCAGACGCAGCATTGCTTCATTCCGCAGCCGAAATGTCCTTGATCTCGCCCAGCGGATAGGTTTTGCCGAGCGATTCCATCATGTAGTCGGCTCCACCAGAGGCGGGCACGAACCAACCGGTCGGGCACATGGTCAGGATCTCGACAAGGCTGAGCCCTTTCTTTTCCATCTGCCGCTGGAAGCCTTTGCGGATCAGCCGCCGCGTGGCGGCGATGGAAGCCGCGTTATGCACTGAGCCGCGCGCCACATAGGCCGAGCCGGGCATGGCAGCCACCATGTCGCCGATGACGATCGGATGGCCGTGATAGGCGGCGTCACGACCTTCCAGCGTGTTCTTGGTGCGCTGGCCGATGACTGAAGATGCGGTCATCTGGCCGCCTGTGTCGCCGAAAACGCCATTGTTGAGCAGGATGCAGGTGATGTTTTCGCCGCGCGCCGTGGCGTGCAGGATCTCAGCCAGGCCCTCGCTGGTCATGTCGCCATCGCCCTGCAATGTCCAAACGGCAACCTCCGGGCGCATGCGCTTGAGGCCGGTGGCAACAGCTGGGGCGCGTCCGTGAAGGCAGAGCGTGGAGTCGACGTCCATCGTCATGATGAAGGAGCCGTAACAACCGTGCCCGATGATCGATACGTTCTTTTGAGCTAGGCCGAGCTCCTCGATCACTTCAAGCACGAGGCGGATGGCCACCGGTTCGCCGCAACCGGGGCAGAGGTGGTGTTCTTCCGTCTGCAGCAAAGTCGGCTTGAACGCAGCCACCTTGTTGCTCGGCGCCTCGGGCGGGCGCGTGGTCATCACGATGCTCATTGGCTGGCTCCATTGACGGCTAGCTCGATGCGTTCGCGGATCACCGTCGCATCCATGAGGGGGCCGAGGTTCAGGCCGGACTCGTCGAAGCTGACACCGCCGATGGCCTTGACCAGCTTGCGGTCGCGCACGTTGAGCCTGACGTCGTCGATCATCTGGCCGGCGTTGAGTTCGAACACCAGCACGCGCTTGCAGTCCTGCGATGCCGCTTCCAGCGCGTCACCCGGGAAAGGCCACAGAGTGATCGGCCTGAAATAGCCAACCTTGTGGCCGTCGGCGCGCATCTCTCGCACCACATGTTCGACGAACTTGCCGCCGGAGCCGAAGGCCACGACAAGCGTCTCTGCGTCCTCGACGAAACCCTGCTCATGACGCGCCTCGACTTCGGCGATGGCGTCGAACTTCGCGGCGATCCGCTCCCAGTGCTTGCTCGGGCCGGGGCCGGGGTCGTTGGTCTTGCCGCAGCCGAAGGTCCAGATCTGCCGCGACTTGCCGGTGCCGCCAGAGGTGCCGTCGAGCTGCCAGTCCTTGGGTGGCAGCGGCTCGAGGTCAAGCTGGGGCAGCGTCGTTCCCATCTGCGTGCGGGCAAGCAGATTGTCGCCCATGAAGATGACCGGTACCCGGTATTTGTCGGCGAGGTGGAAGGCGAGCTGGGCGTGTTCGACCGCCTCGTGCAGGTCTTTGGGCGCCAGCGTGATGGTGCGGTAGTCTCCCCAGCCGCCACCGCGGGTCGCCTGGAAATAGTCCTGCTGGTTGCGCGCCATGTTGAAGATGACGACAGGCGTCTCGTTGAGCGCGGCTTCGGCAATCGCCTCCTGCATCAGCGCCAGGCCCTGGCCGCAGGAGCCGCTGGCGGCGCGGAAGCCCCCCGCTGCGGCACCCAGCGCCATGTTGACGCCCTCGATCTCGGTCGCCGCGTTGATGCAAACACCGTCATGGTGCGGCAGCTTCTCGGCCATGTATTCGAGAAGCTCGGTCGCCGGCGACATCGGATATCCGGCATAGAACCGCAGGCCCGCCTGGATCGCTGCCTCGACGATCGCTTCGCTGCCGTCCATCAAGCGCATCGTCATCACTGCATCCTTTCGGCGTCCGAGCCCGAAACGATCGGCTCGTGGTACTTGTAGACTTCGAAGACGAAGTCGGGGCAGACCTGCTGGCAGGCAGTGCAACCGGTGCAGCCGGGCGAGAGTTCGGGATAGAGATAACCTGTCGCATTGCCTGTCCTGGACATGGTCAGCACCCGGGGAGGGCAGGCGACGATGCAGAGTTCGCAGCCCTTGCAGCGATCGGCATCGATGACGAGTGTGCCGCGCGTGACCTGTCTCATGCGACCTCCCGTGCGTCGAAGTCGACGGCGAAGGCCAACGGCGTGACAGCGGCCGCCCCTGCGCGGATCGCCCGCTCATTGGCGTCGATGTGCTGGCGGCGATAGGACGGGATCTGCTCGGCCATGGCAGCCACGGCGCTGTCGATCTTCACCGCGCCGGTCAGGGCCGCGAAGGCGCCCAGCATCACCATGCCGGCGGCCATGCGGCTGCCCTGTTCGGTGGCAATCGCTGTGGCCGGCAGCTTGACCATCCGGTGCCTTTGCATGTCGGGCAGGTCGGCGGCGATTGTCTCTTCGGCGAGCACCAGCGAGCCGGGCCGCAGCCGCGAGCCGACACGCTCCCAGAACAGGTGCGACATGGCGATGGCTGAGCCGGCATGCGGCAGGATCGGCAGCGCCTTCAGCGGTTTGGCGCCAATGACAACAGTGCCTACCGAACTGCCGCCACGCATATGGCCGCCATACTCGCCGGCAAGCATCACATGTCTGCCGTCCCTGATGGCAGCAAGCGCCAGCGACTTGCCGACAAGCTGGATGCCCTGGCCGCCGATGCCAGAAATGAAAAGGTCGAGTTCCAACTAACCCCTCCCGGTTACTCGTGGCCCTAGAGCTACGGGCATCCGGTCCCGGGCGCAAGACATTTTTTCTACTCCAACAAGAAATTTCCTGTTGAAGTGTAAAAAATGTTCGCTAGCTTCCGGCCACCGCTTTGGAGGGATGACAAATGGCCTATGTGGTGACCGACGCCTGTGTGCGCTGCAAATTCACCGACTGCGTGGCGGTCTGCCCGGTCGATTGCTTCCATGAGGGCGAGAACATGCTGGTGATCGATCCCGAGGTGTGCATCGACTGCGGTGTCTGCGAACCCGAGTGCCCGGCCGACGCCATTCTCGCCGACACCGACCCACGCGCCGCGAAGTGGCTGAAGATGAACAAGGATTATGCGGCCAAATGGCCTGTCATCTCGGCCCAGCTGCCGCCGCCTGAAGATGCCGATGCGTTCAAGGGCCTCGAAGGAAAGCTCGAGACTCATTTCTCGCCGAAGGCGGCAGCGCGCTGACCGTTATGACGTCGGTTGGCCGCGTGGGGACATGCCGTCGAACAGGATGTCGAGGATCTGCACCGCCAGGTCTGTCGGCGTCAGTGCACCCGGCCGGTACCATTCGCGGGTCCAGATCAGGGTGCCCTGAAGCACCTGGTTGGCGAGCGACACATTTATGCCCGACCTCAATTCACCCGCCTCGGCCGCCGCCGCCATCAGGTCGCGCCAGATCTTGTTGGTCTCGTTCAGCAGGCCGAAATGCCTGTCGCGCACGTCCTGAGGGATCTGGTTGATGACGTTGCCATGGGCGGCGATGTAGTCGAGCTTCGTAAGCGTCGTGTTGAGATAGGTGATCGCGGCCGCCTCGATACGCTCGCGATAGCGCGCCTCGGGCGGCATCTGCTGCAGCGTTGCCAGAAGCCTGATGTGCAGTTGCCGGGTCAGGCTGTTGATCATCTCCTCGACCAGCACGTCTTTGGTCGGGAAGTGATAGCGAAGCGCCGTCACATGCAGGCCGATTTCGTCCGAGATATCGCTGAGCTTGGTCAGCTGGTAGCCCTTCTGGGCAAACACCTTGGCAGCGGCGTCGAGGATCTTTTCCTGCACGCCTTCGGTCTTGCGGCTCGGCTTACGGCCCGAAGCGTTGCGAGCAGTGCGGTTGAGCTCGCGCACCGCACCTTCGGCCTCCGGCATCGCCAGTTCTTCCGGTTCGTTCGATGTCATCTTCCGCACATCCGAGCCTGCCTGTTCGCCCGGCCTATCTTCGCTATTCCCAGTCATTTGTAACGTGCCTCCGTGCCTTCAAACCACAGCTTTCCCATCCGTGGCTTGCCATCCGGCGCCGCCTCCTGCTGTCGCAGGACCGGCAATGGAATGCGGCTTCGTCGGGCATTCAGATTCGGTACCATGGCGACGCGGACTGTCAGTGCAAGGTAATTTTCTGCTTGAGCATGAAATTTTTGCGGATAGGTTTGCCCGCGAGGATTTTCAGGGAGCCTAAAAAATGTTCGATCTCGGTCTGAAGGGGCGCCGTGTGGTCGTTGCCGGCGGCAGCAGGGGGTTAGGCCTGCACACCGCACTCGCTTTCGCTGCGGTCGGCGCTTCGGTCTCGATCTGTGCACGCGGCGCGGCCGACCTGGAAATGGCCCGAGGCCGCATTGCCGCGCATGGTGTCACCGCCCATGCCGGGCTGTGCGACCTCGCCGACCTCGGCTCGATAGAGGCCTATGTCGCCGATGCCGCCACAGCCCTTGGCGGCATCGACATCCTGGTCAACAACGCCACCGGCAAGGCGAGTTCCGGCGCGGAGGACGATTGGGCCGCGAGCCTCGGCATCGATGTGCTTGCCACCGTGCGTGTTTCCCGCTCCGCCCAACCTCATCTTGAAAAGGGCACCAATCCGGTAATCGTCAACATCTCGTCGCGCACCGCCTTCGCCGCAGCACCGATGACGCCAGCCTATGCGGCGGCCAAAGCTGCAATCATGCATTTCACCCGCTCGCAGGCAGCGGCGCTGGCCAGGAAAGGAATTCGCGCCAACTGCGTCGCCCCCAGTTCGCTCGAATTCCCAGGTGGCTGGTGGAACAAATGCCGCGTCGACAATCCCGACCTCTACACCAGGACGCAGGCAAGCTTCCCCTTCGGACGCTTCGGCACCCCAGAGGACATCGCCCGCGTCATCCTCTTCCTGGCGTCGCCGCTGAGCGGCTGGATCACTGGCCAGACCCTGCTCGCCGACGGCGGCCAGACGCTTGCCGCCTGACGCGTCGGTTTGCGCGACAGCCTGAAAGGCGGTATCCGGAACCGTCGAGCGAGGACGGCTATGAACCACGATGCCTATGACGATGCCTATGTCGCCGAGATATTGAACACGGTCAGGACGATCGCGGTGGTGGGGGCCTCGGCCAACGACGTCAGGCCGAGCTACTTCGTCACTAAGTACCTGATCGACAAGGGTTACGAGGTCTTTCCCGTCAATCCCGGCCATGCCGGCAGGGAGATCCTCGGCCGCATGACCTATGCCAGCTTGGCCGACATTCCTGTCGCCATCGACATGGTTGACATCTTCCGTGCCGCAAGCGCGGTGCCGGCGATCATCGATGAGGTGCTGAACCTCGATCCGCTGCCCAAGGTCGTCTGGATGCAGCTCACCGTCCGCAATGACGAGGCCGCGGCGAGGGCGGAGGCGGCGGGCATCAAGGTGGTGATGAACCGCTGCCCCAAGATCGAATATGCCCGCCTTGCCGGCGAAATCGGCTGGACGGGTGTCAATTCAGGCGTGCTGTCGTCGAAGCGCCCGGTCATGCGCCAGGGTTTCCAGAGCTTCGGCATCCGCGCAAAATAGTCTGTTTTCGCACGGCCACTTCGGCCGCCGCGCAAATTATGTCTGTTGTTGCAGGCGGTTGTGAAATTTTCGTCTTTGCTTTCCGCCGCGGCCTTCGCCAAAGATGTCAGCCGATTTGACTGACCTGTTCTTTGGAGGAAAAAGATGTCCCAGCGCACCCCGGGCTTCAACACGCTCGCCGTCCATGCCGGCGCCAAGCCCGATCCGGCCACCGGCGCCCGTGCCACGCCCATCTATCAGACGACGTCCTATGTGTTCGACAACGCCGACCACGCGGCCTCGCTGTTCGGGCTCAAGGCCTTCGGCAACATCTACACCCGCATCATGAACCCGACGCAGGCCGTGCTCGAGGAGCGCATCGCCGCGCTCGAAGGCGGCACGGCGGCGCTCGCCACAGCATCTGGTCATGCCGCCCAGATGCTGGTGTTTCACAATCTGATGCAGCCCGGTGACAACTTTGTCGCAGCAAACAAGCTTTATGGCGGCTCGATTAACCAGTTCGGTCATGCCTTCAAGAATTTCGGCTGGGAGGTCCGCTGGGCCGACACCGGTGATATCGCAAGCTTCGAAAAGCAGATCGACAGCAAGACCAAGGCCATCTTCATCGAGAGCCTGGCCAATCCCGGTGGCACCTTCGTCGACATCGACAAGATCAGCGACATCGCCCGTAGGCACGGCCTGCCGCTGATCGTCGACAACACGCTGGCGAGCCCCTATCTCATCCGTCCGATCGAACATGGCGCCGACATTGTCGTGCACTCGCTGACCAAGTTCATTGGCGGCCACGGCAATTCGATCGGTGGCGTCATCGTCGACGGCGGCACCTTCGACTGGTCGAAGTCGGGCAAATACCCGATGCTGTCGCAGCCGCGCCCCGAATATGGCGGGGTGGTGCTGCACGAGACCTTCGGCAATTTTGCCTTTGCCATTGCCGCGCGCGTGCTTGGCCTGCGCGACCTCGGCCCAGCGATCTCGCCCTTCAACGCCTTCCTGATCCTTACCGGACTTGAGACGCTTCCGCTGCGCATGCAGCGCCATTGCGACAACGCGCTCACCGTCGCCGGCTGGCTCTCCGACCACCCCAAGGTTGCATGGGTGGCCTATCCCGGCCTCAAGAGCGACAAGAACCATGCGCTGATGAAGAAATATTCGCCGCAGGGCGCAGGCGCCGTCTTCACCTTTGGCCTCAAGGGCGGCTACGAAGCCGGCGTCAAGTTCGTCGAGGGATTGGAGCTGTTTTCGCATCTCGCCAATATCGGCGACACCAAGTCGCTGGTCATCCACCCGGCCTCTACGACCCACCGCCAGCTCTCCGACGAGCAGAAGGTGGCGGCGGGCGCCGGCCCCGATGTGGTTCGTCTCTCCGTCGGCATCGAAGATGTCAGCGATATCATCGCCGACCTCGAGCAGGCGCTGGCCAAGGCCTGATCGGCCGTGCAAGAGTTGGACCCCGGCAGTTTCGCGCTGCCGGGGTTTTTCATGTCTGGAGCAGGATCTTGGCGAATTTTCTGACCATCGACGTCAACGGCATCGAGCCGGAAGCCGGAGCGCCGGCCGAAGGGCGGCTGATCTCGGGCGATCCGAAATTCCGCACCTGGAACGCCGAAGAGGCCGATGGCGGGCTTTATGCCGGCATATGGGAATCGACGCCAGGCAAGTGGCGCATCGAATATGACGAATGGGAGTTCTGCCACATCCTCGCGGGCGTCTCGGTGATTGCGGAAGACAGCGGCGAAGCCCGCACAGTGCGCGCCGGCGACAGTTTCGTCCTCAGGCCCGGCTTCAGGGGAAGCTGGGAAGTGCTCGAGACGACCCGCAAGGAATATGTGATCCGGCTGTAGGGCCGGCGGCGACGGGGCTAGCTGTCCTTCGTCGCCAGCACATAGAGCCAGTCTGTCGGCAGCCCGTCATAGCCGCCGCCGGCAGCTTCGCCGATTTCCACATTCTGCCAGCCAACGTGGCCATAGGCGCCGGACAGCCATTCGGCCGATGGATAGTTGTAGTAACGACCGAAGCCGTCGCGGCCTTCGGCGGTGCCTGCCTTGTAGCTGGCGTAGAAGACGCCGTCTGGCCGCAGCGCAGCTTGTATTCTGGCGATGATGCCGGGCAGGTCGACGCGCGGCACATGCAGCAGGCAGGCGTTCGCCCAGACGCCATCGTAGAGTTCGTGTCCGTCGATGTCGCCGAACAGCAGCACCTCGACCGGCCGCCCCAGTCGCCTGGCTGCTGCAGCGGCCATCTCGGGCGTGCCGTCCGACGGCGTGACGTCGAAGCCGAGCGCAATCATCGCCTCGCTGTCCTGGCCCGCGCCGCAACCAAGCTCCAGCACCTTGCCGCCGAGGGGCAGGCGCTCGACGAAACGTTCGAGCCGTTCGGTTGCCGGCTTGCTGCGTGACGTATAGGCATCCGCTTCAATCCCGTAGAAGCCGATGGTCGCATCGTCCCGGGCTTCGCTCATTGTCTCGTCTCCCTCGCTTATGCAGGCTTGCTTGCACATCTTGCGCAATGGCAAGGCGGCATCCTATTTACAGGGCAAAGCCTCTGAACCGATTCTGCCCGTCCGGCGCTGGAATCCCATCTCGATAAAGGGATAGTCGATGAAGAACCCCGTCGAAACATACATGAACCTCGTTCCGATGGTGGTCGAGCAGACCAATCGCGGTGAGCGGGCCTATGACATCTTCTCGCGCCTGCTCAAGGAGCGCATCATCTTCATCACCGGTCCGGTCGAGGATGGCATGGCGACGCTGGTCTGCGCCCAGCTTCTGTTCCTCGAAGCCGAGAACCCGAAGAAAGAGATCAACCTCTACATCAATTCGCCCGGCGGCGTCGTGACCTCGGGCATGGCGATCTACGATACCATGCAGTTCATCAAGCCGGCGGTCTCGACGCTCTGCATCGGCCAGGCGGCTTCGATGGGATCGTTGCTGCTCTGCGCCGGCCACAAGGACATGCGTTTTGCCACGCCGAACGCCCGCATCATGGTGCACCAGCCTTCCGGCGGCTTCCAGGGGCAGGCGTCCGACATCGAGCGCCACGCCCAGGATATCGTCAAGCTCAAGCGTCGCCTCAACGAGGTCTACGTCAAGCACACGGGCAAGGACTACGAGACCATTGAACGGACGCTCGACCGCGATCATTTCATGACCGCCGACGAAGCGCGCGACTTCGGTTTGATCGACAAGGTCATCGAAAGCCGTGACGTTGCCGAGGGTGCCACGGCTTCGTGATTGGACGCTGCGACCTGCATACGAGGTCACATCTCGCATTTTTGAGATGCCTTGCGGCATTTCGGACACAATTTGCTGTTCCCTCGGCGCTTGCGGCAGCCTACGTTAAGGCTGCGTTGAGTTTCGACGGCTTAGCGTCGTCCGTGGGTGCCGCGAATCGTTGCAGCGACTTCTGGAATGTGTGTTGTACGGATTTCGTTGCGGCGGCCTGGGATGGCGGTAGCGGCGTCCGTCGTTAGATTGCATATGCGTCACTGGCCAGGCGACCGGCAGGACGGCTGTGAAAGGACTTGGACACGATGAGCAAGGTCAGCAACGGCGGCGGCGACTCCAAGAACACGCTCTATTGCTCGTTCTGCGGCAAGAGCCAGCATGAGGTACGCAAACTCATCGCCGGCCCGACCGTCTTCATCTGCGACGAGTGCGTCGAACTGTGCATGGACATCATCCGCGAGGAGAACAAGACCTCGATGGTGAAGTCGCGCGAAGGCGTGCCCACCCCGCAGGAGATCCTCAAGGTACTGGACGACTATGTCATCGGGCAGCCCCACGCCAAGCGCGTGCTGTCGGTGGCCGTCCACAACCACTACAAGCGCCTGGCTCATGCCGGCAAAAGCAACGACGTCGAATTGGCGAAGTCGAACATCCTGCTGATTGGCCCGACGGGCTGCGGCAAGACGCTGCTCGCCCAGACGCTCGCCCGCATCATCGACGTGCCGTTCACCATGGCTGACGCCACGACGCTGACCGAAGCCGGTTACGTTGGCGAGGATGTCGAAAACATCATCCTCAAGCTGCTCCAGGCTGCCGACTACAATGTCGAGCGGGCCCAGCGCGGCATCGTCTACATCGACGAGATCGACAAGATCAGCCGCAAGTCGGACAACCCCTCGATAACCCGCGACGTCAGCGGTGAGGGCGTTCAGCAGGCGCTGCTCAAGATCATGGAAGGCACCGTCGCTTCCGTGCCGCCGCAGGGCGGCCGCAAGCACCCGCAGCAGGAGTTCCTGCAGGTCGACACCGCTAATATTCTGTTCATCTGCGGCGGCGCCTTTGCCGGCCTCGACCGGATCATCTCCGACCGCGGCCGCAAGACCTCGATCGGCTTCGGTGCCACCGTTGCTTCGCCGGAAGATCGCCGCACCGGTGACCTGTTCCGCCAGGTTGAGCCTGAAGATCTGCTGAAGTTCGGCCTGATTCCCGAATTCGTCGGCCGTCTGCCCGTCCTGGCGACGCTCGAGGACCTCGATGAACCGGCGCTGATCCAGATCCTGACCGAGCCGAAGAACGCGCTGGTCAAGCAGTACCAGCGCCTGTTCGAGATGGAGAATGTTGACCTGACGTTCCACGAGAACGCTCTGTCGGCGATCGCCAAGCGCGCCATCGAGCGCAAGACCGGCGCCCGCGGCCTGCGTTCCATCATGGAAGCGATCCTGCTCGACACCATGTTCGAGCTTCCGGCGCTGGAAGGCGTACAGGAAGTGGTGATTTCGGAGGAAGTGGTGACCGGCAGCGCCCGGCCGCTCTACATCTACTCCGAACAGAAGGAAAAGAAGGGCAACGTCAGCGCCTGAGGGCTTGGCAAACTGCCTGCCGCTTCGTGAACGCGCGATGCGGCGATACGGACTACCGCTCCAGCGAACGGCGCCCCAGCGGCGCCGTTCCGCATTTTGGGGCTTCAGGGAAACGTGTGCCAAACCTGTTGGGGATTGGCCTTGATGTTTACCCGGCGAAGCTCCAACTAACGGAGATGAGGCGATGGGTTATGTTCCGTGCTCTAATGCACCGCGCGGTAATCGGCGGTAGGCGGAACCGTCCATGGTCGTTAATATGAGATTCGCGGCTGGCGCTTGCGCGGCTGCGATATGAAAGGTTGGACAATGGCCAAAATATCCCGCTCTTCCAGCGAAGGAACCTTCGCGGTCCTGCCGTTGCGCGACATTGTCGTGTTCCCGCACATGATCGTCCCGCTTTTCGTGGGGCGTGAAAAGTCGATCAAGGCTTTGGAAGAGGTAATGGGTCAGGAAAAGCAGATCCTGCTTGCGACCCAGATGAATGCCGCCGACGACGATCCCGAGCCGGATGCCATCTATGACATCGGCACGCTCGCCAATGTGCTGCAGTTGCTGAAGCTGCCCGATGGCACCGTCAAGGTGCTGGTCGAAGGCACAACGCGTGCCAAGATTCAGTCCTTCACCGACAAGCCCGACTTCCACGAGGCCCACGCTCTCATCCTGAGCGAACCGGAAGAGGAGGCAGTCGAGGTCGAGGCGCTTGCGCGTTCGGTGGTTTCCGATTTCGAAAACTACGTCAAGCTGAACAAGAAGATTTCGCCCGAGGTGGTTGGCGCAGCCGGCCAGATCGAGGACTATTCCAAGCTCGCCGATACGGTCGCTTCGCATCTCGCGATCAAGATCACCGAGAAGCAGGAAATGCTTGGCACGCTCTCCGTCAAGGAGCGGCTGGAAAAGGCGATGGGCTTCATGGAAGCCGAGATCTCCGTCCTTCAGGTGGAAAAGCGCATCCGTAGCCGCGTCAAGCGGCAGATGGAGAAGACCCAGCGCGAGTACTATCTCAACGAGCAGATGAAGGCGATCCAGAAGGAGCTCGGCGAGGGTGAGGACGGCCGTGACGAGGCTGCCGAGATCGAGGCGCGCATCAAGAAGACGAAGCTGTCCAAGGAGGCCCGCGAAAAGGCGGAGGCCGAGCTGAAGAAGCTTCGGACGATGTCGCCGATGTCGGCAGAATCCACTGTCGTGCGCAACTACCTCGACTGGCTGCTGTCCATTCCGTGGGGCAAGAACTCCAAGGTCAAGCAGGACCTGAACTTTGCCCAGGAGGTGCTCGACACCGATCATTTCGGTCTCGACAAGGTCAAGGACCGCATCGTCGAGTACCTGGCCGTGCAGAGCCGCCAGAAGAAGCTCAAGGGCCCGATCCTGTGCCTCGTCGGTCCTCCCGGCGTTGGCAAGACCTCGCTCGGCAAGTCGATCGCCAAGGCGACCGGCCGCGAGTTCATTCGCATGGCGCTCGGCGGCGTGCGTGACGAGGCCGAGATCCGCGGTCACCGCCGCACCTATATCGGCTCGATGCCCGGCAAGGTCATCCAGTCGATGAAGAAGGCGAAGAAGTCCAACCCGCTCTTCCTGCTCGACGAGATCGACAAGATGGGCCAGGACTTCCGCGGCGACCCGTCGTCGGCGCTGCTCGAGGTGCTCGATCCGGAACAGAACGCAACGTTCATGGATCACTATCTCGAGGTTGAGTACGACCTCTCGAGCGTGATGTTCGTGACGACGGCCAATACGCTGAACATCCCTGCGCCCTTGATGGACCGCATGGAAATCATCCGTATCGCCGGCTACACCGAGGACGAGAAGGTTGAGATCGCCAAGCGGCACCTGATGCCGAAGGTGGTTCGCGACCACGCGCTCCAGCCCAAGGAGTTCTCGGTCTCGGAAGATGCGATCCGTGCCGTCATCCAGACCTACACTCGTGAAGCGGGCGTGCGCAGCCTCGAGCGCGAGCTGATGAAGCTCGGGCGCAAGGCCGTGACCGAGATCCTGAAGACCAAGAAGAAGTCGGTGAAGATCACATCGGCCAATCTGGACGAGTATCTCGGCGTGCCGCGCTATCGTCACGGCCAGGTCGAAGGCGAGGATCAGGTCGGTGTCGTCACCGGTCTGGCCTGGACCGAGGTTGGCGGCGAGCTGCTGACCATCGAAGGCGTGATGATGCCGGGCAAGGGCCGCATGACGGTCACCGGCAACCTGCGCGACGTCATGAAGGAGTCGATCTCGGCCGCGGCATCCTATGTCCGCAGCCGTGCCCTCGACTTCGGCGTCGAGCCGCCGCTGTTCGACAAGCGCGACATCCACGTGCATCTGCCGGAAGGTGCGACGCCGAAGGATGGTCCGTCTGCCGGCACCGCGATGGCCACCGCCATCGTCTCGATCCTCACCGGTATCCCGGTCAGGGCAGACGTGGCGATGACGGGCGAGATCACGCTGCGTGGTCGCGTGCTGCCGATCGGCGGCCTCAAGGAGAAGCTGCTTGCAGCGCTTCGCGGCGGCATCAAGAAGGTGCTGATCCCGGAAGAGAACGCCAAGGACTTGGCCGACATTCCGGAAAACGTGAAGAGCGGCATGGAGATCATCCCGGTCAGCCGCATGGGCGAGGTCATCAAGCACGCCCTGGTGCGCCAGCCAGAGCCGATCGAATGGACCGAGCCGGTCGATGTTCCGGCGGCCAAGCCGGACGCTTCTGAGGATGTCGGCGCGAGCTTCGCTCATTAAGCTGCACCTTAAGTTGCACTGCAAACAAAAAGCCGGACTTCGGTCCGGCTTTTTTCATGTGAAAAACCCCGGAATTCCGGGCTTTTTTCGATTTTTGGGGCCTTTTAGACTTGGTTGTGGCGGAAGCTTTTTCTAAAGTCCTCCTCCTACCGGCTGAGTCTTATGTCCCGGTTTTCTCATGGAAGGGAATTTGAATGAACAAGAACGAACTAGTGTCCGCTGTCGCCGAGGCTTCCAAGCTCTCCAAGGGCGATGCGCAGTCCGCTGTTGATGCGGTGTTCTCCGTCATCACCGGCGAACTGAAGAACGGCGGCGATGTCCGGCTTGTCGGTTTCGGAAATTTCACCGTGTCAAAACGCGCGGAGTCCACTGGCCGTAACCCGCAGACGGGCGCGGAAGTGAAGATCCCGGCCCGCACGGTCCCGAAGTTCTCGGCCGGCAAGGGCCTGAAGGACGCGGTCAACTGATCGCTGCCTTCCAGAATTGATTGAAAAGCCGGGCTTGCCCGGCTTTTCTTTTTTTGACGGCCGGCAACCTGTGCCGCGACTGCTTCGGCCGCTCAGTTGACTTCGGTCCTGGTCTTGCTGATGAAGAAGCCGTGGCCGTCGTTGCGGGTGCAAGTCAGCCCGGCTTTTGCCGACGTACAGGTGAACGGACCTTTCCTCCAGCTGTTGCCGTAGTCGAGCGTGTGCGTGCCATCGCAGCATCCGGTGTCGCCGACATTTTGGTAACGCTTGGCTTTCCCCGCCTTGCCGAGGATGAACCTCTGGTAGGTCGGCTCGATGCGGTCGCAGCCGAGTTCGGGGCCGCCATCCTCGGGCATGTAGACGTCCGATCCGCCTGATGGCGTGTACTGGCAACCGACATTGCCTGAGGGCATGTTGAAGTAGATCAGGCCGCCATCGGCCGGAAAGGTCTGTTCCGCGGCGTTCGCTTGTAATGAGATCAACGCCGCTGTCGCCAAGAGAAAAGAACGCACCGCCCCCTCCGCGCAATGTTCCGGCTCCTGACCGCGACGATACCACCCGCGCCAGGAAAATGAATGGCCTGCTTGTCACATCGTCCGTCGTTGCGGGGGCAGGTGGGGGCATTGCGCCAAAGAAAAAGGGCCGCGGTTGCGGCCCTTTCCTTGTTCGATTGGAGTGGCGAAGGCTCAGGCTTCGACCAGGAATGCCTCGCGCGGCAGGTCGGACAGCACTTCCGCGCGGTTGCCGCGCAGGATTACGATCTCCTCGAGCCGCAGGCCGAAGCGGCCCTGCAGGTAGATGCCGGGTTCGATCGAGAACACGTTGCCTTCCTGCAGGATCGTTTCCGACGTGCCGGTGATGTAGGGCTGCTCGTGAATGTCGATGCCGAGCCCGTGGCCGGTACGGTGCAGGAAGTTCGGGCCGTAGCCGGCGGCGGTGATGACGTCGCGAGCGGCCTTGTCGACTTCCTTGGCGGCAACGCCGGGCTTGGCGGCGGCGATGGCTGCCTGCACAGCGCGCTCCAGCACGCTATGCACCTCGTCGAAGCCCTCAGGCTTGTCACCGAACACCCCGACACGGGTCATGTCGGACGGGTAGCCGTCCTTGCGGCCGCCGATGTCGATCAGCACGGCTTCATTGGCCTTGAGCTTGCGGTTGCCGGTGTGGTGGTGCGGGAAGGCGCCGTTCTCGCCGAAGCAGACGCTGGCGAACTCGGCGGTGGCACCGTTGGCTGCGAAGAAGTCGCGGATCGCCTTGGCCACTTCCAGCTCGGTCACGCCTTCCTTGAGGGCGGCGAAACCTGCCTTCATGGCGCCGTCGTTGAGCACGGCGTTCATCTTCAGGAGCGCATACTCGGCCTCGTCCTTCTTGCCGCGCAGGAAGCTGACCGTGTCGTTGAGGAAGCTGCGCTTGACGCCGGGCAGGGCATCGAGGGCAAGCAGCGCGAAATCGGCGCGCATGGTCTCGTCGAGGGCTACCGAGACGTCGCCATCCTTGGCGCCGCAATCGGCGAGCAGCTGCGACAGCGCTGCCTGCGGGCCGTCTGCGTCGGCCCAGGGGTAAAAGGGCAGCTTGGTGTGGGGACGCTGGCTGTCGGCGTTCAGAACTGGCATCAGGAAGCCCGCGTGCTTCCGCGACACGATCAGCATGACCGGGCGCTCGTCGCCATGGGGCGACATGCCCGCGAGCCACACCAGATGCGACGAGGGTCCGACGATCACGAGGTCGGTTCCCGTCTCAGCCATGCGTTCGCGCAACCGCGCCATCCGCTCTTCGTACATTGTCTTTGCCTTCTAGGATTGTGCGTGGGGTAAGGAAAAGGGGCCGCCCTTGCGAGCGGCCCCGGGTCGTCTGCCTGGTCAGTTCTTCTTGACGAGGCGGTAGTAGACGAAGTCGGAGGTTGCGCCGTTGACGTAGCCCTCGACGTTCTTGGCGCGGGCCACCTGGGTGGCTGCCTGGAACATGATGACGATCGGCGACTTCTCCTGCACCTTCTTCTGCAGATCGACATACATGGCGCTGCGCTTTGCCGGATCGGCTTCGGCGAGAGCTGCCTTGGTCTCCTTGTTCAGCTCTTCCGGCACTGCCCAGCTGTTACGCCACGTGGTGGTCGACTGGTAGTTTCCGTCAGAGTTGTCGGTGTTGTAGGCGAAGGCCTTGGCGTTGGAGTGCGGGTCCATGAAGTCAGGCCCCCAATACAGAAGCATCGCCTCATGCGTGCGGGCACGGTACTTGGTGATCACCTGCGAGCCGGTGCCCGGGATGATGTCGAAGTTGATGCCGGCTTCGGCAAAGCTTGCCTGCAGCGACTGCGCCATGTCGGTGAACGGCGTCGAGTTGATGACGTCGAGCGTCACCTTGATCGGCGTCTTGATGCCGGCATCGGCCAGGATCTTCTTGGCCTTGGCGGGATCGTAGCTGTAGGGCGTCTCGTCGAGCGAACCGGGGAAGCCCTTCGGCCAGAAGGCCTGGTGCGTCTGCATCTGGCCCTTGAGGAAGGTGTCGGTCATACCCTTGTAGTTGACCAGGTAGCGGGCGGCGTCCCACACGGCGGGCGGCGTCAGCGTCTCGGTCTTCTGGTTGAACGACAGGAAGTGCACGGCAGCCTGCGGATAGGTCTCGGTCGCCACCTTGTCGTTGCCGGCAAGCGTCGCGATCTGGTCCGACGTCAGGTTCTTGGCCATGTCGACGTCGCCCGACTGCAGCAGCAGCTGCTGGGTCGCAGCTTCGGCGACGTGACGGATGATCACGCCCTTGATCGCCGGGGCGCCGTTGAAATAGTCGGCGTTGGCGGTCAGGTTGATCAGCTCGCCCGGACGGAAGGCCTTGAGCGCGAACGGGCCAGTGCCTGCCGAGTTCGACTTCAGCCACGCGTTGCCCATGTCGCCATTGGCTTCGTTGGCCTGCAGCGTCACTGCGTCGACGATCGAAGCCGGACGGGCTGCGAGCACGTTGAGCACGAAGGCCGACGAGAAGTCGCCTTCATACTTCACCACTACCTTGTTGCCGTCGGCAGTGACCATCTTGTCGTAGTTCTCGGGCGTCCAGCCGAGCTGCGTCAGAATGAAGGCAGGAGCCTTGTTGAGGGTGATGACGCGCTTCCACGAATAGACCACGTCCTCGGCGCGCAGCGGGTTGCCGGAAGTGAACTTGACGCCGTCGCGCAGCGTGAAGGTGATGGTCTTGTTGGCGTCGTCGGCAGCCCATTCCTTGGCGAGGCCGGCGGCAAGCGTCTTGGTGTCGACGGCGTCATACTGCACCAGGCGATCGTAGGTCTGGGCGACATATTCGCCCGACGAGAACTCGTAGGCCTCGGCCGGGTCGATGCTGACGATGTCGTCGATGTTCTGCGCCACGACGAGCACATTGGCCGGCGTCGCCGCCAGGCTGGCCTGCGGCATCATCGGCATAGCCAGGGCTGCGGCGAGCAGCGCGGCCTTGAACATTTTGGTCATTTTCTCTCCTTTTTGGTTCCCAATGTCTTTGTCTCGGCCCTTGAACCGCGTAGGGCCGGATGCTCCGTGCGTGACCTGAACATCGGCAAGGTGCCGGTCCAGAGCATGCGCGCGAACTTGTCGGTGTCGTTCGACCAGGAGTGCGGACGGTTGCCGCGGAAATGCAGGCTGTCTCCGGCCGAAAGCACCATTTCGTCGTCCTCGAGGCGCTGGGTGATCTTGCCTTCGAGGATGAACAGGATTTCCTCGCCTTCGTGGCTGACGGTCTCGGACCGGTAGCCGGGCGGAACGTTGAGGATGAAGGACGACAGCACGTTGCCGGTGAAGTCGGCGGCGATGCGCTCGTAGATGATCGAAGAGCCGTCGACCGAGAAGCGGTTGCGCTGGTCGGCGCGGGTCAGCCCATCTTCCATCGAGGGGGTGGCGATGAAATAATCCACAGCCACGTCGAGGCTGCGTGCCAGCTGGGCGAGGGTGCCGAGGGAAGGGGTGGCATGGTCGCGTTCGACTTGGCTGAGATAGCCCACGGAAATGCCCGCGGCGTCGCACAATTCCTGCAGTGTCATCGACAGCTGCCGGCGGCGAGCACGGATCAGTGCGCCCACCTTTGGTTGGCTCGCCATCGCGGTCTTGCTGGCCTCCGAGGACACGCTCAATTTTGCTCCCATCAAAATTTTTTTGATCTAAGCAAAATTATTTGTATAGTCCAAGCAGAATTTTGCTGGACAGAAAACATCCGTGCCGCATCAGCGGTGCGGCCAATGTGGTAGGAACCGACACCGCGTGGCATCAGAAACCGACTCCGCCGTACAGGCGCTTCCAACAGGGCCCGGCGGCTCGTCGCGCAATGCGCGGCACGCCTGGAAAACGGCAAAGGGGGTGCTTGGCGTCCTTGCTGCCGTTGCATTCACCTTCCTGGGCCTTTTGGCCATCACCTTCTTCATCGGCCGCGTGGTGCCAATCGACCCGGTGCTCGCCGTCGTCGGCGACCGCGCGCCGCGCGCCGTCTATGAGGCCGCCCGCATCGAGATGGGCCTCGACAAGCCGCTGATCGTGCAATTCCTCCACTATGTCGGCAACGTGCTGACGGGAGATCTCGGCATGTCGGTTTCGACCGGCAGGCCCGTCGCCGAGGATCTGGCCCGCGTCTTCCCGGCAACGCTTGAGATGGCGACGTTGGGCATCATCATCGGCGTGCTCATGGGCGTGCCGATGGGCGTTTATGCCGCCAGCCGGCAGGGCAGTCTCCTCGATCAGGTCATCCGTGTCGTCGGCCTGCTCGGCTATTCGGTGCCGGCCTTCTGGCTTGGCCTCGTCGGTCTTGCGCTGTTCTACGCCAAGCTGCAATGGGTCGGTGGCCCCGGCCGCCTCGATATCTTCTATGACGGCATGGTCGACCCGGTGACCGGCCTGATCCTGATCGACAGCCTGCTTGCCGGCGAAACCGAGATATTCTTCAACGCTTTCTCGCACATCGCGCTGCCTGCGGCCGTGCTCGGCTTCTTCAGCCTGGCCTACATCGCCCGCATGACGCGTTCCTTCATGCTCGACCAACTGGCGCAGGAATATGTCACCACCGCCCGCGTCAAGGGCGTGTCGGAGCGGCTGGTGCTGTGGCGTCATGCCTTCCGGCCGATCCTCGTGCCGCTCATCACCGTCATCGGTCTGTCTTATGCCGGCCTGCTCGAGGGCTCGGTCATGATCGAGACCGTCTTCTCCTGGCCCGGCATCGGCAACTACCTGACGACCGCGCTGCTCAACGCCGACATGAACGCCGTGCTCGGCTCGACGCTGGTCATTGGCGCGGTCTTCATCGGCATCAACAAGATTTCGGACGTGCTTTACCGCGTCCTCGACCCGAGGGCACGCTGATGGCGACCACCCGCGACTGGCTTCTCGACGATTCGCCGTCCTCGCGCCTGCAGGCGCGCCTTGGCCGCAGCTATCGTCTTTCGCGCTCCTTGATGCGCAATCCCCTGGCCGTGGTCGGCGCGATCATCGTGCTGGCCCTGATCCTGGTCGCGCTGTTTGCGCCCTGGATCGCCACGCATTCGCCCATCGGCCAGGACCTTGCCAACCGGCTCAAGCCACCGAGCGCCGAAAACTGGATGGGCACTGACGAGCTCGGCCGCGACATCTGGAGCCGCGTCGTCTACGGCGCACGCATCACTTTGATGATCGTGGCGCTGGTGGCGGTGCTCGCGGCCCCCGTCGGTCTGATCGTCGGTGCTGTCGCTGGCTATTTCGGCGGCTGGACCGACCGCATCCTGATGGGCATCACCGACATCTTCCTGTCGATGCCGAAGCTGATCCTGGCGTTGGCCTTCGTCGCGGCTCTTGGGCCCGGCATCCAGAACGCCATTATCGCCATCGCCATTGCCACCTGGCCCGGCTATGCCCGCATCGCCCGAGCCGAGACGCTCACCATCCGCAACTCCGAGTTCGTCTCCGCGGTCGAGTTGCAGGGGGCTTCGCCCTTGCGCGTCATCGTCAACCACATCTTGCCGCTCTGCACCTCGTCGATGATCATCCGTGTCACACTCGACATGGCCGGCATCATCCTGACGGCGGCCGGCCTCGGCTTCATCGGTCTCGGCGCCCAGCCGCCGCTGCCGGAATGGGGCGCGATGATCTCGCGCGGCCGCTCCTTCATTCTTGACCAGTGGTGGGTTGCGACCATGCCCGGTTTCGCCATCGTCATCGTCAGCCTCGGCTTCTGCTTTCTCGGAGACGGCCTGCGCGATGTCCTCGACCCCAAACATGGAGACCGCCAATGAGCGCGCTCCTGGAAATCGAGAACCTGCGCGTCACGTTTCCGACGGCGCGCGGCCCGGTGGACGTGGTCAAGGGCCTATCGCTGACGCTCGGCCGCGAGCGTCTCGGCATCGTCGGCGAAAGCGGTTCGGGCAAGTCGATGACCGGCCGCTCGATCCTGCGGCTGATCCGTGCCCCCGGCAGGGTCACAGCCGACAAGCTGCGCTTCGATGGCATCGACCTGCTCGCCCAGTCGGAAAAGCAGATGCGCGCCGTCAGGGGCGCACGCATCTCCATGGTCATGCAGGACCCCAAGTTCTCACTGAATCCGGTCATGACCATCGGCGACCAGATCGCAGAGGCGCTTCTGACGCACCAGAAGCTTGCCCGCGCCGACATCAGGGGCCGCACGCTGGCCATGCTCGAGGCGGTGCGCATCAACGATCCCGAGCGTGTGCTTGGCCTCTATCCGCACGAGGTTTCGGGCGGCATGGGCCAGCGCATTATGATCGCCATGATGCTGATCCCCGAGCCGGACCTGCTGATTGCCGACGAGCCGACCTCGGCGCTGGACGTTTCGGTCCAGGCACAGGTGCTCGAGATCATCGACGACCTCGTCAAGCGCAAGGGCATGGGCCTGATCCTGATCAGCCACGACCTCGATCTGGTGTCCACCTATTGCGACCGCATCCTGGTGATGCGGGGCGGCGAGGTGGTGGAGGAGTGTGCTGCCGGCGAACTCCGCAACGCCAAACATCCCTACACGCGCGGCCTGCTCGCCGCGATCCCGCGTCTTGACGAAGATCGCGAGGAGCTTCCGGTCCTGCAACGCAACGAGGCTTCGACATGAGTGCGCTGAAGATCGAACACCTCGACATCTCCTACGGCGATTCGAGGGTCACCCACGACATCAGCCTTTCGGTCGCCGAGGGCGAGAGCTTTGCGCTTGTCGGCGAGAGCGGCTCGGGCAAGACCACCGTGCTCAAGGCCATTGCCGGCATGGCAAGGAGCTGGACCGGCTCCATCACCGCCTTCGGTCACGCCCGCACACCCGGTATCGACCGCGGCTTTGCCCGCCAGTGCCAGATGGTGTTCCAGGACCCCTATGGCTCTCTGCATCCGCGCAAGACAGTCGACGCAACGCTGAGCGAGCCGCTGGCCATCCATGGCATCTCCGACAATGGCGAGCGCGTCGACGAGGTGATGCAGTCGGTCGGCCTCGACCGCCGCTTCCGCTTCCGCTTCCCGCACCAGCTGTCGGGGGGGCAGCGTCAGCGCGTGGCGATTGCGCGCGCGCTCATCCTCAAGCCTAAGTTGCTGTTGCTCGATGAGCCGACGTCGGCGCTCGACGTGTCGGTGCAGGCCGAAATCCTCAACCTGCTCAAGCGCCTGCGTCGCGAGCAGGGGCTGACCTATCTCATGGTCACCCACAATCTCGCCGTCGTCTCCTTCCTCTGCGACCGTCTGGCCGTCATGCGCCATGGCCGGATTGTCGAAGTAGCCAACGTCGACCAGCTCAAGCGCGGCGCGCTGGAGACCCCCTATTCGCGCGAGCTGATCGAGTTCAGCGCGTCTCACGCCAAGGCTTGAAACCCTTGACGCTCCCAAACTGAAGTCCCAAGACCTGAAATATCGAGGTAATCATGACTGACACTGCATTCGCCGAGGCGCTGGCCGCCTTCGATGCCGCCATTGCGACCACGACCGAAGTCAAAGGCGTGTGGAAGGCTCTTGAGGCGCTGGCCGACGTTGTGGTCGGCGCCAAGCTCTTCACCGTCATGAAGCTCGATTGGGCCAAGGACCTTTCGGGCCGCACCTATACCAGCCATCCGGACGCCTATCCGGTCTCCGGCACCAAGCCGATCAACCGCACCCATTGGTTCGACACGATCCACGTCCAGCGCAAGCCCTTCGTTGCCAACACAATCAAGGACATCGCCGACGTTTTCCCTGATCACGAGACGATCTGGTCGCTTGGCTGCGGTTCGGTGCTCAATTGGCCCGTCTTCGTCGGCGACACCATGCTCGGCACGGTCAATATGCTGCACGAGGAACACTACTACACGCCCCAGCGTGTCGAAGCCGCCAACCACCTGTCGCTGGCCGCCAAGGCTGCCTTCCTGGCCGTGGAACACATCGAGCGCCGCTGAGGCGCTCCAGCACCGCAGGCGGCAACGCCTCAAGATCATCCGCCGGCGCCTCGTGTGCCGGCGGATTTTTTCTGCCGTCCGCATTCGATGGCTCGGCCGCGCCGTTCGTCGTCAAGCGGACGTCTCGCCAACGCGCAAGTCAGCATCTTCGGTGTAAGCGAAGCGCTCAATCAACTGAGCGGCTTGAGCTCGGAATAGGACCAAAGGCTGGCGCCGGTGGCACATTGGTCCGGCTCGGGGGCGTATCGGTCGCAGGACGCTGCACATGTGAGCGAGGCTGCGGCAGGGTGGTTCTTGCAAGACGATCCATGGCGCATCGCGCCGTGCGAACGAAAGGAGCCCTAAGATGCGTGCAAGATCCTCCCTGCAACTCACCTTGCTCATGCTTCGTGCCTCCGCCGCACTCGCCTTGACTGCCGCGCCGCTGCACCTCGCCTTCGACGGCGCCATGCCGAAGCTTGTGGCGGCAACTGCATTGGCCGACAGCGACGATTCCGGCGGCGGCGGTGATCGCGATTCGGGCGGCCATGACAGCGATGACAACGACGGTGGCGACGATCATGGCGGCGGCCATGACGATGACGATGATGACGACGACCATGGCGGCTCAAGCGGCCATGGCAACGACGATGACGATGATGACGACGATGACAAGGGTGGCGACCACCACGTCAATCCGAGCACCGGCGATCGCGTCGAAGTCGACGGTGACAACATCCAGGTTCTGCATCCCGACGGTACGAAGGAGGAAATCGACGGCGGCGTATATGAAATGAAGGACGCCCGAGGGCGGACCATCATCGAGCGCCGCGCGACACAAGCCGACATAGATCGGCTGGCGGCCTTGGCAAGCTGACGCCAGCCAGGGCCAGTCTCATCACGCCGCAACCGGATGAGACCCCAACGCTGCCGGTTCATGAACAACCCCGACCAGGTTTACCCGCCCGGTTCCCGATCATGCCCCGGCCAACTCAGGCGACAGGCTGGAAAGGTTCAAGACCTTTCCGGCCTTTCCTTTGCCCGGTTTCAACCCGCTATCCGCGGCTAGGCCGTCTTGTAACTGACCATCGTTCGCACCCAACTCGCCGAACTCAAGGCGCGCCAGGCGCGGCTCGTCGCTGAGCGCGACAATCTCGATTGGGTCGCGTTCCCAACCGAACTGGTCCAGAACCAGCATGGGTTCGATGTGGTTTCGGCAGGTGAAATGCGCCTGTTTCGCGGCAACCAGCTGAACCGGCGCAGCCAGAAGGACCAGCTTGAACTCGGCGTCCGGCAGCTTGGCGAGGAGGTAAAGGGGCTGGAGGCCCAGCTGAAATCCAAGTCCGATGAGATTGCGCTCGTCGCCAAGGAAGCCTCGAAGATCAAGGGGCTGGCCGACCGCCGCCTGATCGAGGGCGCTCGTGTTTACAACAGCGAGCGGGACACCGCCCGCCTTGGCGGTGAACGTGCCGAGATCGAAGCGGGGATCGCGCGCGCCAGGGCGAGGATGAGCGAGATCAGGCTCCAGATCATCGCCGTCGACGAGACCGCGCGCACCGAGGCCCAGCGTGAACTGAGCATCGTCGAGCCCAAGATATCCGAGCTCCACGAAAGACGTGCGGCGATCGAGGACGTGCTGTCACGCACCGACATCAGGGCGCCGATCGCCGGCACCGTCAACGAGCTTTCCGTGCACACCATCGGCGGCGTCATCACGCCGGCCGAAAAACTGGTCACGTTGGTTCCCGCCGAAGCCAAGCTCAAGATCGAGGCCCGGCTTTCGCCCACCGACATCGACCAGATCTCCATAGGCCGCCCGGCCAAGCTCAGGTTCTCGGCGTTCAACCAACGCACGACGCCGGAGCTGCAAGGGGCCATCGCCTATGTCTCGCCGGCAACGAGCAGCGATCCCGCCAGCGGTCAGGTCTATTATGTCGCCAATGTCACGGTGACATCAGACGAATTGGCAAAGCTCGAAAACAACAAGCTTCTGCCGGGCATGCCCGTGGAAATCTACATCTCGACTGACGAGCGCACGGCCATGTCCTATCTGGTAAAGCCGCTTTCCGACCAGTTCAACCGGGCGTTCCGCGAGCAGTAGTCGCGGGCAGGGCATACCCGAAACGATCAGTGGTATTGTGGCTAAGTTGCCGATGTCACGGCAACAGCGGACGAAATGGAAATGCCGGGGCGAGGTTCTACAGGCACGTTGATCTGGGCCCTGCTTCGCGACCTGCGGACTGTCAGATGATGCCGCTGTCGCACCGGATGTTCCGAGAGCCGCATCAAGACAACGCCGTGCCTGCAGCGATCAGCGCGCGCCGGCCCTGACCTCGTGAATCAGCATTGCGGCTTCGGTGCGGTTGCGTACGCCGAGTTTGGCAAAGACCTTGGTCATGTGGTGCTTGATGGTCTTTTCCTGCAGGTTCAGGCGCAGCGCCACTTCCTTGTTGCTGAGCCCGCCGCCGACCAGCCGCAGAATCTGGTCCTCGCGCTTGGTCAGCTGTTGCAGTGGATCGCCGCTGCCGTCCCTGGAGATTCGCGCTTCGAGATCTTCGACAAGACGGGCGGACAATTGCGGCGCGACATAGGTCTCGCCGCCTGCGACGCGGTGCAGAATCTCGGCCAGCGAGCGCGCCCCGACGCCTTTGAGGATGTAGCCGCGAATGCCGAGCTGCAGTGCCTCGATCAGGTCGCTCATCGCCTCTGATACGGTCAGCAGCGCGATCCTGAGGCCGGGCCGGTCGGCCGCCCACCACCCGGCATGCTGATGTCCATCAGCATGATCTCGGGATCCTCTTGCATCAGCCGGACGGCATCTTCCGACGAAGCACCCTGGCCGACGATCTCGAACCCGCCGATCTCAGACAAGCTGCGCACCACGCCTTCGCGCAGAAGGGGGTGGTCGTCGACTACCGCCAGACGGATCATGCCGGCACCTTCAGCTCTTTCGAGCTTCTTGTAGTTGGCCTTTGCACACGCGCTGCCGTGCAGCAGAATGGGGCTAGGTTAGCGGCTTGTGCAATCCGGGAAAGTGACCAAGGTCGCACGGAGAACGGGACATTTGGGCCCTTCGGACTGGGCGAGGGGGATCACAGGGCCGCCGCCGCTTCGAGGATCGACCGCGCTTTCCGATACCGCTCAAGCAGGCTCGAATCGAGCTTGGCGGCCTCGACGCGATCTGGCCTCATATTGTCATCGATGTCGGCCAGCTTAACCCGTCTTGCGATGTCATTGGTGGCGCAACGCGCGATGAAACTGTCGTATGTCTCTCCATGCCCGCGCGTCAGGGCTAACACGGCCTCGATGACGGATTCCGAGAAGCCTTTACAACGCAGATCGCCGGCGCTGATCTCAGTGTCTTCGACAACATCGTGAAGCACCGCCACTATGCGATCATCCTCTCGTTCAAGGGCGAGCATTACGCGGAGCGGGTGGAGGACATACGGCTGCCCGGCCTTGTCGATCTGCCCTTGGTGAGCCGCAGCGGCCAGTTGGATGGCTTTTGTCAAATCGCTCATCGGCGCTTTCCTTGCGGTGTGGCTGCTCGATAGGCCGCTGTGCGTGTATGCCGAAGCGCTGCCCATTCTTCCCAGACACCAGTGTTGTAGTAATGCAGCCGCGAGCAATAGAGCTTGCGGCAACCCAAACCGCAAATTCCAGCAGCCCGCTGCCACCATCTCCTTGACCCTATCAGCGGGTAGGGAATTGCCGCCGATTCATGCCCATGCAGGTTCGGTGAACCTGTTGAGCACTTCGTAAATCTGACCGCGAAGCCAGAAAACATAACAATTTCAGAGAGAAAATGGTGGGCGATGACGGGCTCGAACCGCCGACATCTTCGGTGTAAACGAAGCGCTCTACCAACTGAGCTAATCGCCCCAACCGGCGGACGTTTAAGCGGTTCGCCGCTGATCTGCAAGGTCAAATACTGATGGTCGTCGAAGGGCAGGGCAAGTTGACGTAGCGTTTCCAGTCTGTGGAAAATGAGACGACAAAGAATGTCGAATATCTCTTCGATGTCGCTTGACACTCTCCATCGAACCCCGTAATTCACCGCCCAACGACGCGGCGCCTTGCGCCAACGTCTGGAGCGCGGGTGTAGCTCAGTCGGTTAGAGTGCCGGCCTGTCACGCCGGAGGTCGCGGGTTCGAGCCCCGTCACTCGCGCCATATTTTCCAAAGGCTATTGCCTTTTCTAACTCCAAAAACCATCGACTGATGCAAAGCTGGTGTGGTTGCTGCCTGCATGTTCCGTGCGGCGTCTTGCTTGCGCAGTGCTCGTATCGCGACTCGTCGGCGGGCCGGTGAGATCTGCGAATTGAAATGATCGGCTGTGCGATGTGGCCGGTGGCCGATTCATGTCCCGGAACAACCGGGGATACGGCCGTTCGAAGGCCTGGGTTTCCTTCGTTCTGCACAAAGGTCGTGGGCAGCTAAGATCGCCATTTGACAGGTGCGACAGAACCCCGTAATGCAGCGCCAACGACGCGGTGCCCAGCGCCAACGTCCAGAGCGCGGGTGTAGCTCAGTCGGTTAGAGTGCCGGCCTGTCACGCCGGAGGTCGCGGGTTCGAGCCCCGTCACTCGCGCCAGTTTCTCAAGGGTTTCGGCCCGTTTGCTGATCCTCCAGATTAAGCCGGTTGAAAGCGCCGATGGCGCCGTTCGGTTTGTATTTCTGTCGTGCGAAACAGATTTGAGCCGTCGCCAGTGGCAACGCCCGCGAGGCGGGTAAAGATCGCTAATGGCGAATCGCGTTTGGTGCAAAGCGCCTTCGGCTGGCTGCGTTTGCTCACTCAGTCGGCCTGGCGCTTTCGCAGCATGATTCTGGCTGATCAGGTGGATTCGCAACTGCGCCCTGTCTAAAGGGCGCCGCAGATCATTGAACCCGTGGACGAAACCGTCCGGAAACCGCCTTGGTGTTCCGGATTCGCACCTAGAGATACGGGCCGAGTTTCTTGCCGGCCTTGATGAAGCGCAGGGGGTCTATGGCATTGCCGTCTTCGCGCACTTCATAGTGCAGGTGCGGGCCGGTCGAGCGGCCGCTGCTGCCGACTTCGCCGACCTGGTCGCCGGCCGACACCTTTTGATCGGGTGCCACCAGGATCTTGCTCAGATGCGCGTAGCGGGTGACGAAGCCGTCGCCATGGTCGATTTCCACCATCCGGCCATAACCGCCGTTCCAGCCGGCCTTGGTGACGGTGCCGGCGGCCGTGGCGCGGGCCGGCGAGCCGAAGGGGGCGCGGAAATCCATGCCCGAATGAAGCGCCAGCGTGCCGATGAGGGGGTCCTTGCGCACGCCGAAGCTGCTGGAGATCGGGCGCCCCGCCGCCGGATTGGCGAGTGGCAGCTTGCGCGCCTGTTTTTTCAGCCGGTCGAGCGCGTCGAGTGCTTCGTCGAGTTCTTTCACCTTGCTGTCGAACATCGTCGATTTGTCGATGGCCACCAGCGGGCCGCCGACATCTGATTTGCCGTAGTCGTCGGCTACCGCCAGCCCGGCGCTCTGCAAGGTCTCCGAGATGGCATCGGCTGCCTGGTAGGCGCCATCGGTGAGCGTGTCTATGCGCTGAACCTGGTCGTCCTCGATGCTGCGCAGCGACTTGTTGATGGCGACGAACAGCTTGTCGGCGCGGTCGGCCGGGCTCTCGCTGTCGGCGTCGCTCGACCGTGTCGACCAGAACGAGAAGGGGCGTGCGGCAGCACTGCTGGCGTCGGCATAGGCGAGTGCTGCCGTGCCGCCAATGGTCTTGCTGTCGAGCGCTGCTCGCTCGTCGATGATCTTTGCAGGGGCGGGGGCTGTTGCTGGAGCCTCGGTCGGTGCCTTGTCGAGCAGCGGCTCCAGCCGGCCGTTGCGCTCACTGAGCTTGGACTGCCGCGCCAGAAGTTCGGTGACCTTGGTTTCCATAAGTTGCTGGTCGAGCAACTGTCGGCTGGTGATGCGGTCGACCTGGGCCCTGAGCGCCGATATGCGGTCCTCATACGCGTGCTGCATGCGCGCCTGGCGCGCCGTGGTCGCGCCGATCAGATCGTCGCGAAAGACGAGATAGGAGGTTGCCAGCAGATAGCCGATGGCGATCGTGGCAAAGGCTGACCCGGCAAGGGCAGCAGCCCACGGACGCACCGTGAAGTGACGGATCTCGTTGCCGCGCGCGATGATGACCGTATGGGGTTCCTTGCGCCTGCCGAAGACGGCGGTCTCAGCTTTTGTTTTCAACGGACCGAACTCTCACCCGGAGATACCGACAGTCCGATTACACATTATTAGGGTTAACAAAGCTTTGCCGCCCGGGCTTGGTCGGCCTAGCACCCCGCGCGGAAGGGGGCTGCCCGGCCTAGAGCGCGCGCACCGCCGCCAGCACCTCTTCGGCGTGCCCCGCCACTTTCACCTTATTCCAGATTCTGGCTATCTTGCCGTCCTTACCGATCAGGAAGGTGGTGCGTTCGACGCCCATATATTTGCGGCCGTACATGCTCTTTTCGGTCCACACGCCATAGGCCGAGAGCGTATTTAGCTGTTCGTCGGCTACGAGATCGATGCCGATTTGGTGTTTGGCCTTGAATTTGTCGTGTTTCTTGGTGCTGTCGGGCGACATGCCGACCACGATCGCCCCTGCCTTCTCGAATTCGGGCTTGAGGCGGCTGAAGTCGATCGCTTCCTGCGTGCAGGCGGGCGTATCGTCCTTCGGATAGAAATAGAGGACCACAGGTTTGCCGGCGAAGTCGGAAAGGGTCAGGATGCCGCCGCCGTCGCGCGGCAGTTCGAATTGCGGTGCGGCCTGGCCAATGACGAGTTCAGACACATCGAACCCCTTGTTTGAAGTTACGCGTGAGCGCGCAACGATGTCAGGTTATTAATGCCGGACTTGGATTCGTCCACGACCACAACGAGTACGGGACAAAGCGTGGCTCAGGAAGTGCCTCGGCACGAGAAAATCCGGTTCAGGCGCGACGAGATCACCGATCTCGGCGCGTTGCCTTCGGCTGCCGGCCAGGAGTTGCAGCATCCGCGCAACTCGGGCTGGCGTCGCGCCGGCCATTGCCTGCTGGCGGCCGTTGCCGTGCTGGGCTCGCTGGTTTTGCTCGCGATCATCGCCATCGAGGCCGTGAGCTATTCCGGCATCGGCCAGGACCGGCTGCGCCGCGAGGCGGAGCGCGCCATCGAACAGATGGCCGGCGTCGACGTGGTGGTCTCCATGGGGCAGGCACGGCTTGCGCTCGATGGTCTCCGCCTGGTCGCCGTCGAGGTGCCCGACGTCAAGCTGACGCGCAGCGACGGCACTCCCATGGTCGAAGCCGGGCTCATGCGTTTCGGTATCAGGCTCCTGCCGCTGCTGTCGGGCGATGTCACGCTTGGCGATGCCAAGATCTCCGACGCCCGCTTTGTCGTCGACGCCATGCCCGAGACCGGTGGCGGCGACTGGAGCGAGGTCCTGCGCAACCAGAACGGCCTGTTCGACCCGCAGAAGCTGCTGCGCGAGACATTCCGCGGCGTGCATCGCGGGTTCGATGCACTCCGCTTCGACGGCATGCGGCAGATCGCCTGGAGCAATGTCGATTTTGTGTTGCCGGCGGGCGGCGAGGTCAAGGTCGTCAGGGTGGTGCACGCGGCTGTCTCGAAGACGCTCGCTGGCGAGTTGCTCATCGACGCCAGTTTCGATGTCGACGGACGTGAAGTGGAGCTGGCGGCTTCGGCGACGCGCGACGAAACAGCAAGCCGCATCGCCACGCTCGATGCGACGGTTTCCATGGACGACCCGCATGCGGGCCAGTCCGACCTGCCGCCCAGCAAGGCGAGCCGCATCGGTTCGGCCGACCTCATCATCACCGGACACGAAGGCCCCGGCGGCGACGGTTCCGAGCTGATCGCACAGGGTGCCATCAGCAAGTCGACTCTCGACCTCGGGCCGCGGGGACAACTGGTCGGCGACGTGTCTCTCGACGTCAGGTTGGCCGACGGCCAGGACAAGCTCGACATCCGCCAACTGCAGGTGACCACAGGCCGCTCGAGCTTCGATTTCAGCGGTGCTGTCGGGCCACGCCCGCCGACTGGCGTTGCCGGAGACAATCCGGCCTATCGCTTCGAGCTGATGAGCCGGGAGTCGCGTCTGGGGCCGACCGAGTCGCCCGAGCCGGTGCTGAGCTTCATCGCCCGCGTCGCCGGTAGCTATGATATCGTCACCAATACGCTGACCGCCGAACAGATAGGCATCAAGTCAGGCCCAGGCGGCGAGGCACTGGGCAAGGCTTCGGTCCAGTTTGTCCAGGACAAGGCGCCTGGCATCTTCGTCGCCTTCAACGTCCACGACATGGAGGTCGCGCACGTCAAGCAGCTCTGGCCCTGGTTTTCGGCCTACAATGCGCGCATCTGGGTTCTGCAGAACCTGTTCGGCGGCCGAGTGGTCGACGGCAACATCCAGTTCAACGTTCCGCCGGATCGGCTGGGCAATGGTGTGCCGCTCAACTCGCAGGAAATCTTCGGCCGCTTCGAGATCGACGGTTCGCGCTTCGACGTTGCCGGTCGCATTCCGCCCATCCGCGATGCGAAGGGCATTGTCGAGTTCCACGCCAACGACGTCGACGTATCGCTGTCGGCGGGCACGGTCTTCATGCCCAGCGGCCGCACGGTTGCCGCCAGCAATGGCAAGCTCAAGGTTACCAAGGCCAATATCATGCCGGTCATCGGCGCGCTCGACATCGATGTCGCCGGCAGCGCCGACGCCATTGCCGAGCTCGCCTCCTACGAGCCGATCAACGCCATGCGCCATGTCGGCATCCTACCGGAGGAACTGGCGGGCGACGTCACCGGCAACGTCAAGGCTGACATTCCGCTGACCAAGGGCATCGACAGCGACAAGCTCGGCTGGACCGTAGCGCTGAACTATGAGGGCCTGGCGGTCGCAAAGCCCTTCGACGGCCAGAAGCTGTCGGACGCCAAGGGCACGATCACGGTTACGCCCGAAAAGGCGGTCATTTCCGCCAACGGCAAGCTCAACGGCGTGCCCGCCGAGCTCGACCTTGTCGAGCCGCTGCGCGACGACACCGTAGCCAAGGAGCGCAACGTCCAGTTCGTGCTCGACGACAAGGCGCGCAACACGCTCATTCCGGGCCTGTCCGACTTGCTGTCCGGCACCATCAAGGTCGATGTCGACCAGTTGGAAGAGGGCAAGCGCGACATCGTCGCCGATCTCACGGCCGCCCGGCTCGACTTTCCCTGGGTCGGCTGGAGCAAGGGCCCCGGCATTCCCGCCAAGGTGTCCTTCAGGATGAACACCGACGGCGAGCGCTCGACGCTGACCGACTTCCGGCTCGAGGGCAAATCCTTCGGCCTCAGGGGCGACGTGACGCTTACCAACGGCGCCCTGTCGTCGGCCCGGTTCGATCAGGTGCAGCTCAACCGCGACGATGATGTCGCGGTCAACGTCAAGCGAGCCGGCAAGGGTTATGCGGTGCAGGTCAAGGGCAACACGCTCGATGCCCGTGCGCTCATCAAGCAGTTCATGGCCGATACCGACAGCGCCACTAAGTCGGCCGGCTCCAATTCCGTCTCCGTGACCGCCTCCGTGGGAACCTTGATCGGCTTCAACAACGAGAAACTGACCAACGTTTCGCTCGATTATTCGGGCTCGGGCTCGAAGGTCGACGGCCTCCAGGTCAATGCGACCGCAAGCTCCGGCGGCCAGATATCCGTTGGCAATGTCGCCAAGGGCGACGGCCGCCGGCTCGACGTGCGTTCGGCGGACGCCGGTGCCATCCTGCGCTTCCTCGACGTCTACGCGCGCATGCAGGGCGGCAGCCTGGCGCTGGCGCTGGAAGCGGCCGGCGGCGGGCCGCTCAAGGGTCAGGTTGACGTCCGCGACTTCTGGGTGGTCGACGAGCCCCGGCTGGCTTCCATCGTTTCCAGCAAGCCCTCAGGCGACGATCGCAGCCTCAACCAGGCGGTGCGCAAGGACATCGACGTCTCGCGCGTCAAGTTCGAGCGCGGCTTTGCCCAGATCGACAAGCGGGAGAAATATCTGGCGCTGGAAAACGGCGTGCTGCGTGGCCCGCTGATCGGCACGACTTTTCAGGGCACGCTCTACGATCCGCAAGGCCAGATGAACATGACCGGCACCTTCATGCCGGCCTACGGCCTCAACCGCATCTTCGGCGAATTGCCGCTGGTCGGCGTGATCCTGGGCAACGGCCGCGATCGCGGCCTGATCGGGGTGACCTACAAGCTCTCCGGCGACGCCAACGCGCCCAAGCTGCACATCAATCCATTGTCGGTGATCGCTCCCGGCATCTTCCGGACCATCTTCGAGTATTGAGAGCTGCAGGATCGCCACTCACCTCCAGATACGAAAATGGCCGGCGATGCCGGCCATTTCTGTATCTGCGAGATTGCTGTCCCTTAGGCCGGGCGCACCAGAATGTGTTTCTTCTTGCCGAGCGACAGCTTGACGACGCCCTCGGGCGTGAGGTCGGCTGACGTCACTGCGCGGCGCTCGTCGCTGACCGGCTGGTCGTTGAGCCTGACCGCGCCGCCCTGGACGTGTCGGCGGGCTTCGCCGTTGGAAGTGGCAAGCCCGGCCCGTACGACAAGCGCCAACAGGCCAATGCCGGCCTTGAGCTCGTCGCCCGCTACCTCGACGGTCGGCAGCGTGTCGGCCAGCGCCCCTTCCTCGAAGGTCTTGCGCGCCGTTTCGGCAGCCTGTTCGGCGTTGTCGCGGCCGTGCAGCATCGCCGTCACTTCCGTTGCCAGAACCTTCTTGGCGTCGTTGATCTCGGAGCCGCCGAGGGCCGCGAGCCGTGCAATCTCATCCAGCGGCAGCACCGTGTAGAGCTTGAGGAAGCGCTCGACGTCGGCATCCTCGGTGTTGCGCCAGTATTGCCAGAAGTCGTAGGCGCTGAGCATGTCGGCGTTCAGCCACACAGCGCCGTTCATCGACTTGCCCATCTTGGCGCCCGACGACGTCGTCAAAAGCGGCGAGGTCAGCGCATAGAGCTGCGGCGTGCCGAGGCGATGGCCGAGATCGATGCCGTTGACGATGTTGCCCCACTGGTCCGAGCCGCCCATCTGCAGGCGCAGGCCGTGGCGCTTGTTCAGTTCAACGAAATCGTAGGCCTGGAGGATCATGTAGTTGAATTCCAGGAACGACAGCGACTGCTCGCGATCGAGGCGCTGCTTGACGGAATCGAAGCTCAGCATGCGGTTGACGGAGAAATGCTGGCCGACGTCGCGTAGGAATTCGAGATAGTTGAGCGGCATCAGCCACTCGGCGTTGTTCGGCATTAGCGCATCGCGCGGCCCGTCGCCGAAGGTCAGGTAGTTGGAAAACACCTGCTTGATGCTGTCGATGTTCGACTGGATCGTCTCCGGCGTCATCAGCTTGCGCGCCTCGTCCTTGAAGGACGGGTCGCCGACCATGCCGGTGCCGCCGCCCATCAGGGCGACTGGGCGATGGCCGGTCTTCTGCATCCAGTACAGCATCATGATCTGGATCAGGCCGCCGGCATGCAGGCTCGGCGCCGTCGGATCGAAGCCGATATAGGCCGATACGATCTCCTTGCGGAACAGGTCGTCGAGGCCGGCGTCATCCGAGGTCTGGTGGATGAAGCCGCGCTCGGAAAGGGTGCGCAGGAAATCGGACTTGAAGGCAGACATGGCTCTTTCTCTCGGCGGACGATGGGTACGATCGATCCGGCGTTGGATCGGCGACGCCAGCGCTTTAGCATCTGAAGCGCAGGAATCACAAGGATGGCAGACCGATGCCTGCGGTGGCGGCCGCAAGAATCCCAAAGGTCATCGTTGCCGAAGATGCCGGCCTCAACGGCGAGGCCACCGAGGCCGAAGCCTGGGCTTATCTCGCCGCGCGCTCGGCCCTTGGCCTGCCGCTGACTTTCCCGACCACCACAAGCTCCAGCGAGCCGGTCAGCGGCGGCTTGCGCGCTGAGCCCTAACGTCTTGGGAGACTTCATCAAAGTTTCATCACCGCGTCACCCGGTCGACATGCCGCGCCCCTAGCAGAGGCGCGTCAGTTCAACCAACCGGGGTCCACCATGCGACGCTCTCTCTATCTGGCTGCGGCCGTCCTAGCGCTTTCCACCGCTTCCGCCTTTGCCGACGACCAGGAGTTTCCGGCAAAGCTTGCCGCCCACGCGATCCTGCCGGCCAACACCATCATCCCGGCTCCCGAAAACGCGCCGGAACATCTGCGCAGCTCGGGCAAGTTCACCACGGCCGACCGCAAGCGCGCCGAGGGTCTCGGCACCGTTCCGGGCAAGGATGGCGTCCGTCCGACCGGGCTGTCGCTGCCTTTCGACGGCCAGCCCGTTCAGGGTTTCTCCGGTATCAAGTCGATGGGCGACGGCACCTTCTGGTCGCTGTCCGACAACGGCTTCGGTTCGAAGTTGAACTCGTCGGACGCCGCTCTCATGCTGCATCACATCGCTTTCGACTGGGACAAGGGCACCGTCGAGCGCAAGAAGACCGTGTTCCTGACCGACCCCGACCGCAAGGCACCGTTCCCGATCGTCCTTGAAGGCTCTGATAACCGCTTCCTCACCGGCGCCGACTTCGACGTCGAATCGATCCAGCCGGTCGCTGACGGCTTCTGGGTCGGAGAGGAGTTCGGTCCCTATCTGCTGAAGTTCGATGTCGAGGGACGACTGACCGATGTCTTCGACACCGTGATCGAAGGCGAGCCGGTTCGTTCGCCAGACCATCCGACGCTGACCTTGCCGGGCAACCCGGCCGCTAAGAATCCGGTCTTCAATCTGAAGCGCTCGGGCGGCTATGAAGGCCTCGCCATGTCCAAGGACGGCGCGAAGCTCTACGGCCTGCTCGAAGGCCCGCGCTACATGGCCAATGGCGAAGTCGAAAAGGTCGACGGCAAGACAGCGCTGCGCATCGCCGAATTCGACGCGGCCAAGAAGGAATGGACCGGCCGCAGTTGGCTCTACCCGCTGGCCGACGGCGGCGAGGCCATCGGCGACTTCAATATGATCAGCGCCACCGAAGCGCTTGTCATCGAGCGCGATAATGGTGCCGGCACTGCCGACAAGGCCTGCGCTGACGCCAATGCGCCGAAGCCGGACTGCTTTGCCCGTCCGGCCAAGCTGAAGCGCATCTACAAGATCGAGATGACGGATGAGAACGTCGGCAAGGCCGTGCGCAAGGTCGGCTACATCGATCTGATGAAGATCGCCGACCCCGACAACAAGAAGCGCCAGGGCGGCGGTGAGGGCTTCTACGACATGCCTTTCGTCACCATCGAGAATGTCGATCTGGTCGATGACAGCCACATCATCGTCGGCAACGACAACAACCTGCCGTTCTCGGCCGGCCGCGCCATCGACAAGGCCGACGACAACGAGTTCGTGCTGCTCGAGGTGAGCGACCTGCTGAAGGCCAAGTAAGGCCGGCTCTCACCATGAAGCGTCGTCCGGGCTGCGCGAGCGGCCCGGATTCATTTTCTCAAGGTATGGTCTCAACTAGCTGAGACAACGTAGGAATCGGAAAGTCGACCGTTACAGGCGTGGCCACCGAGGCTATTCGCCGTCGATCCCGCCATATGTGCGCACCAGCTTGGCCATTTCGGCGGCGTCGGGCGTCGGCTTGTCCGCCTCCAGCCCTTCTGCCACGCCGACCCTGTCGGCGACCGGTCGGTTCTGGCTGACCTTCCACTTGCCTTCGATTGCAACGATGTCGATTTCGAGGCCGACGATGCCCTTCATCTGGGCGGCGATGTAGGCATCGGGCGCGTCAGTCACCTGCCAGGGCTCGGCGCGGCCGCCTTCATGGGTGGCGGTCAATTCGGCGATCTGGCCGGTCAGCCAGTGCTGATCGTCCATCACGCGGACCTTACCGCGCACCTGCACGATGGCATAATTCCAGGTCGGCACCACCTTGCCAGTCTCGCGCTTGGTCTCGTACCAGGACGGCGTGACATAGCTGTCGAGCCCCTGGAACACGACAAGCGCATCGGGGTTGTCGGCAAACAGCTTCCACTGCGGGTTGGCGCGGGAGAGATGGGCGCGCAGCCGGCCGTTGGGCGCAGGCTCTGCATCAAGCAGAAACGGCACCGGATTGGCCACGGGGCCATCGGTGCCGCTGCAGATCAGAAGGCCCAGCGGATGGGCCTTGATCAGTGCATGCAGCACGTCCAGCCGTGTCTCCTTGAAATGGGGCGGCTGATACATGGCTGCTTGCTACTTGCTTACTTCAGGCGCTTCGGCCGGGCGTCGGAAAGCTCGCCGGCCAGGCGGCGGTCGAGATATTCGGCGCATTCGTCGATCAGCAGGTCGGGCGCGTTGCCGAAGAAGTGGTTGGCGCCTGTCAGCGTCTTCTGCGTAATCGTGATGCCCTTCTGCGTGTGCAGCTTGTCGACCAGGCCCTGCACGTCCTTCGGCGGTGCCACCTTGTCTGCATCGCCATGGATGATCAGGCCCGACGAGGGGCAAGGTGCCAGGAACGAGAAGTCGTAGGTGTTGGGCTGCGGTGCGACCGAGATGAAACCTTCGATCTCCGGGCGCCGCATCAGAAGCTGCATGCCGATCCAGGCGCCGAAGGAATAGCCTGCGACCCAGCAGCTTTTCGAGTCTGGGTGCAGCGACTGCACCCAATCGAGTGCCGCCGCCGCGTCGGACAATTCGCCCGTGCCGTGGTCGAATTCGCCCTGGCTGCGGCCAATGCCGCGGAAATTGAAACGCAGCGTGGTGAAATTGCGCTTCTGGAACATGTAGAAGAGGTCGTACACGATCTTGTTGTTCATCGTGCCGCCGAACTGCGGGTGCGGGTGCAGCACGATGGCGATGGGGGCGTTCTTTTCGCTGGACGGCTGATATCGACCTTCCAGGCGACCCGCCGGACCGGCGAAAATGACCTCTGGCATGTTATACTCCACTTGATGCAGGCGCGGACGAGACAATCCTGAGCCCAGCCTTGACGCGGGGAACGCGTCTACATAGAAGCTAGTTTAGAACTGTTCAAAACTGGGCTGCGTGACCGCTCGGTTGGCAAAGCGGGTAGATAGGACGGCTGGCCTTGGAATTTCAAGGAAATTGCGCGTTGCTGCACCCGAACGTGATTTGACAGGGCAAAAACCAGGAAAATGGCCGGAAGACGCGCCTATCTCGACCACAATGCCAGTGCGCCGCTGCTGCCCGCAGCGCGTGAGGCCGTGGTTGCGGCGCTCGACATTGCTGCCAATCCGTCGTCGGTGCATGGCGAGGGCCGTGCCGCGCGCAAGCTGATCGAGGACGCCAGGCGCGCCGTTGCCGAACTCGTCGGCGCCAAGCCGGAACATGTCGTCTTCACCTCGGGCGCGACCGAGGCCGCCACCACACTGTTATCACCCGACTGGCGCATGGGCCGTGGGGTCGTGCGCATGTCCCGGCTCTTCGTCTCCGAGGCCGACCATCCTTGCGTGCTCAATGGCGGCCGCTTCCCGGCCGACCGCGTGACGCGGATCGGCGTAGACGGCAACGGCATCGTCGATCTCGCGGCACTCGAAGCTGCACTCGCTGCCCACGACAAGTCGGACGGCCTGCCGCTGGTGGCGATCCATGCCGCAAACAACGAGACCGGCGTCATCCAGCCCGTTCGCGCCATCTCGGAGCTGGTGAAGGCTGCAGGCGGTGTTCTGGTGCTCGACGCGGTCCAGGCTGCAGGCCGCATTCCTCTCGACATGTCAGAGGGTTACGCCGACTACCTGATTCTCTCCTCGCACAAGATCGGCGGCCCCAAGGGCGCCGGCGCGATCGTCGCCACCGCCGACCTGATGATGCCTGCGCCCTTGGTTGCCGGCGGCGGCCAGGAGAAGGGTCACCGCGGCGGCACAGAGAATCTTCAGGCCATTGCAGGATTTGGTGCTGCGGCACGTGACGCGCTGGCTGGTTTCGCCGATATGGAGCGGGTGCGCAGCTTGCGCGACGGCATCGAACAGACCGTCATGCGCTTTGCTCCCGATGCTGAAATCTACGGAAATTCCGTCGAACGGCTTGCCAATACGACATTCTTCGCTATTCCGGGCGTCAAGGCCGAGACGGCGCAGATCGCCTTCGATCTCGCGGGCGTCGCGCTCTCGGCAGGCTCCGCCTGTTCGTCGGGCAAGGTCGGTCCCAGCCATGTGCTGAAGGCCATGGGGTATGCCGACAATCTGGGCGCACTGCGCGTCTCGATCGGGCGGCAGACGACCGAAGAGGATATCGCCCTGTTTGCGGATGCGCTGGCCAAGCTGCTGGCGCGCCGTGGCGGGGCGACACGAGCCGCCTAGTGCATGATCCCGAAAAGCGGTCGACGCTTTTCGGAAAAGTCAGGCGCCGGCAAGAAGGCGGCAGAATTGGCCCAAGGGCCGTTGAATGGGTGTGTCACGGTCGCCGGAAGGCGGCTTCCGGGTGAATTCCGGGGCGGGATGCACTATATGGAACTTACGCCGCGCTAGCGGTGCCATAGTTTGAAAACTGTCGGGCCTTGACCCCGGCGTGGATGGAGAACGCTTATGCCTGCTGTGCAGGAGACGATCGAGCAGGTCCGCAAGATCGATGTGGACCAGTATAAATACGGATTCGAGACCGAGATCGAGACCGAAAAGGCCCCCAAAGGCCTGAACGAAGACATCATTCGTTTCATCTCGAACAAGAAGAACGAACCGGAATGGATGCTCGAATGGCGTCTTGAAGCGTTCCGCCGCTGGCTGACGCTCGAGGAGCCCAACTGGGCGCGCGTCGATTATCCCAAGATCGACTTCCAGGACATCCACTACTACGCTGCGCCGAAGAACCAGTCGGGGCCGAAGTCGCTCGACGAGGTCGATCCGGAGATTCTCAAGGTCTATGAGAAGCTCGGCATCCCGCTGCGCGAGCAGGAAATCCTCGCCGGCGTCCAGAAGGAGGTCGATCCCGACCTCGAGGAAGCTAACGACAACGTCTACAAGTCGGGCCGCGTCGCCGTCGACGCCGTGTTCGATTCGGTGTCCGTCGTCACCACCTTCAAGGACGAGCTGGCCAAGGCCGGCGTCATCTTCTGCTCGATCTCGGAAGCCATCCGCGAGCACCCGGAGCTGGTGAAGAAGTATCTCGGCTCGGTCGTGCCAACCTCAGACAACTACTACGCCACACTGAATTCGGCCGTCTTTACCGATGGCTCCTTCGTGTTCGTGCCCAAGGGCGTGCGTTGCCCGATGGAACTGTCGACCTACTTCCGTATCAACGAGAAGAACACGGGCCAGTTCGAGCGCACGCTGATCATCGCCGAGGAGGGGGCCTACGTCTCTTATCTCGAAGGCTGCACCGCCCCGCAGCGGGACGAGAACCAGCTTCACGCCGCAGTCGTTGAGCTGGTCGCGCTTGACGACGCCGAGATCAAGTATTCGACCGTCCAGAACTGGTATCCTGGCGATGCCCAGGGCAAGGGCGGCATCTACAACTTCGTCACCAAGCGCGGCGATTGCCGCGGCGATCGTTCGAAGATCTCGTGGACCCAGGTTGAAACCGGTTCGGCCATCACCTGGAAGTACCCGTCCTGCATCCTGCGCGGCGATGACTCCAGAGGCGAGTTCTATTCGATCGCCGTTTCGAACGGCTACCAGCAGGTCGACTCGGGCACCAAGATGATCCATCTCGGCAAGAACACGTCGAGCCGCATCATTTCCAAGGGCATCGCCGCCGGCTTCTCGCAGAACACCTATCGCGGCCAGGTCTCGGCCCACCGCAAGGCAACCAACGCACGCAACTTCACCCAGTGCGACAGCCTGCTGATCGGCAACCAGTGCGGCGCGCACACCGTGCCCTACATCGAGGCGAAGAATTCGTCCGCGCAGTTCGAGCACGAGGCGACCACGTCGAAGATTTCCGACGATCAGAAGTTCTACGTCATGCAGCGCGGCATTCCCGAAGAGGAAGCCATCGCGCTGATCGTCAACGGCTTCGTCAAGGAAGTCATCCAGGAATTGCCGATGGAGTTCGCCGTCGAGGCCCAGAAGCTCATCGGCATCAGCCTCGAAGGCTCGGTCGGCTGACCGGCGACACGATATTCAGGAAGAAAAAAGATGCTTGAGATCAAGAACCTGCATGCCCGTATCGCCGACAGCGGCATCGAAATCATCCGTGGCCTGAACCTGACGGTTAAGGCAGGCGAAGTCGCAGCCATCATGGGCCCCAACGGCTCGGGCAAGTCGACGCTTTCCTACATCCTCGCCGGCCGCGACGATTATGAAGTGACCGAAGGCGAGATCCTCTACAACGGCGAATCGATCCTGGAGATGGATCCTGCCGAGCGCGCCGCCAAGGGCATCTTCCTGGCCTTCCAGTATCCGATGGAGATACCGGGTGTTGCCACCATGGAATTCCTCAAGGTCGCGATGAACTCGCAGCGCAAGGCGCGCGGTGAAGACCCGCTGAAGATTCCTGACTTCCTCAAACGCGTGAAGGAAGCTGCCGCCTCGCTCGACATGGACATCAACATGCTCAAGCGCCCGGTCAATGTCGGCTTCTCCGGCGGCGAGAAGAAGCGCGCCGAAATCCTGCAGATGAAGCTGCTCGAACCGCAGCTCTGCGTGCTCGACGAAACCGATTCCGGCCTCGATATCGACGCGCTCAAGATCGTCTCCGACGGCGTCAACGCGCTGCGCTCACCCGACCGCGCGGTCGTCGTCATCACCCACTACCAGCGCCTGCTCGACCACATCGTTCCCGACACCGTCCATGTCCTCTACAAGGGCCAGGTCATCAAGTCGGGCGACAAGTCGCTGGCGCTCGAACTCGAAGAGAACGGCTACGCCGGGATCATCGAAGAGGCGGCTTGAGGTGTCGACCATGAACATGCGTGCTGAAATCCAGCGTACCCCCGCGGAGGCGGCGTTGGTCGACGCCTTCGGCGAGCGGCTGTCGCTGCTGCCCGGCGACGGCGCCGTCATGGTCAAGCGCGACGACGCCATCGAGCAGGTCAAGAACGGTCTGCCGACGCGTCGCGTCGAGGCCTGGCACTACACCGACCTGCGCCGCCTGCTGGCAAGCGTTCCCGACTTCGACGCCAGCGCCAAGGCCAAGTCGGTCGCGCCGCTGCTCGAAGGCTCGACCGTGCTGTCGCTCGCCAATGGCGTGTCGCAGCCTGTTTCCGGCATCGACGGGGTGACCTTCCAGCGTCTTGCCGACAAGCTCACCGACGGCAGCTATGCCCCGGCGCTCGTCACCTATGGAAACGACGATACCATCGGCGCCATCAACACCGCTTTCGTCGCCGACGGCTACTTCGTCGACATCGAGGCCGGTAGCCAGCTGGACAAGCCCATCGAGCTGCAGAACCTCCAGGCCGGCGGCCAGAGCCATGTGCGCTTGCCGGTGCGTGTCGGTGCCGGTGCCAAGGCGACGATCGTCGAACGCCAGACGGGCGAGGGCGCTGGCCTTGTCAGCTCCGTCAGCCAGCTCCTGCTCGGCGACGACGCCGAGGTGTTGTGGCTGATCGTCCAGGACCAGCCGGAGACGGCGACCCATCTCGCCCAGTTCAAGGCCGAGCTCGGCAAGAACGCCAAGTTGACGCTGTTCGTGATGAATGCCGGCGGCAAGCTCGTCCGCCAGGAAGTCATCGTCAAGGCGGCAGGCGAAGGCGCCGATTTCAAGCTGCGCGGCGTCAACTTGCTCGCCGGCGACAGCCATGTCGACGTCACCATGGTGCTCGACCATGCCGTGCCGCACACCTCCTCGACCGAGGTGGTTCGCAACGTGGTCACTGGCCGCGCCAAAGGCGTGTTCCAGGGCCGCATCAACGTGCACCAGGTCGCCCAGAAGACCGACGCCCGCATGGCCTGCAACACGCTGTTGCTGTCCGACGACGGCGAGTTCTCGACCAAGCCGGAGCTGGAGATCTTCGCCGACGACGTCGCCTGCGGCCATGGCGCCACCGTCACCGAGATCGACCACAATCATCTGTTCTACCTGATGGCGCGCGGCATCGACGAGAAGTCGGCCCGTGGCCTTCTGATCCGCGCCTTCCTGGCCGAGGTCATCGAGGAGCTCGAGGACGAAAGCGTCGTCGATCCGCTGGAAGAGCTGCTGAGCAACTGGTTTGCGACGCACGGGTAACGGCTGAGGGCTGCGCTTGGGCGTACCCTCAACCGGCCTCGCTCCGCTCGGCCACCTTCTCCGACAAGGGGAGAGGGAAATGCGCCTGACCTTCTCCCTTGCAGGAGAAAGTCGATTGGCGCGAAGCGCTGAGACGGATGAGGGGTGTTGGAAGAAACGTGGCTTAGAGAAGACGCGATGGACAAGAAAGTCGAAGCCAGCACCTACGATGTCGAGGCGATCCGCCGCGACTTCCCGATCCTGTCGCGCGAGGTCTACGGCAAGCCGCTGGTCTATCTCGACAATGGCGCCTCGGCCCAGAAGCCACAGGTTGTTATCGACACCATCGCCAATGCCTATTCGAATGAATACGCCAACGTCCACCGCGGCCTGCATTACCTCTCCAATGCCGCGACCGACGCCTATGAGAAGGCGCGCGAGAGCGTGCGCCGCTTCCTCAATGCGCCCAACGTCGACCAGATCGTTTTCACCTCCAACGCCACCTCGGCGATCAACACCGTCGCCTATGGCTATGGCATGCCGAACATCGGCGAGGGCGACGAGATCGTTCTGTCGATCATGGAGCACCACTCCAACATCGTGCCGTGGCATTTCATCAGGGAACGCCAGGGCGCCAAGCTTGTCTGGGTGCCGGTCGATGACCTCGGCGCCTTCCATGTCGAGGAATTCGAGAAGCGCCTGACCGACCGGACAAAGCTGGTCGCGATCACGCATATGTCGAACGCGCTGGGCACGGTGACCCCGATCAAGGAAATCTGCCGCATAGCACATGCGCGCGGCATTCCCGTTCTGGTCGACGGCAGCCAGAGTGCTGTCCACATGCCTATCGATGTGCAGAACCTCGACTGCGACTTCTTCGTCATGACCGGGCACAAGCTCTACGGTCCGTCAGGCATCGGCGTGCTCTACGGCAAGCGCGAGCTGCTCGAGCGTATGCGCCCGTTCCATGGCGGCGGCGAGATGATCGTCGAGGTGACCGAGGACATCGTCACCTACAACGAGCCGCCGCACCGCTTCGAGGCCGGCACGCCGCCGATCGTCCAGGCGATTGGCCTGGGCGCAGCACTCGACTACATCGACGGCATCGGCCGCGAGCGCATCGCAGCGCATGAGGCGATGCTGCGCGACTACGCCCATGAGCGGCTGCGCTCCATCAATTCGCTGCGCATCTTCGGCGACGCGCCCGGCAAGGGCGCCATCGTCTCGTTCGAGCTGCAGGGCATCCACGCCCATGACGTGTCGATGGTCATCGACCGCCAGGGTGTCGCCGTGCGCGCCGGCACCCACTGCGCCCAGCCGCTGTTGAAACGCTTCGGCGTCACCTCCACATGCAGGGCGTCCTTTGGCATGTACAACACCAGGGCCGAAGTCGATGTCCTGGTCGAGGCGCTTGAAAAAGCGCGCAAATTCTTCGGGTGAGCACCATGGAAGACGTTATCGCCGCGACCACTGAAGAGACCGTGCCCGAAACCGGCGGCAACGGTGTCATGTCGGCCTCGACAATCCCGGCCGACGAACTGGCGCGCTTGACCGACGATATCATCTCGGCGCTGAAGACGGTCTATGACCCGGAAATCCCCGCCGACATCTACGAACTCGGCCTCGTCTACAAGATCGACATCGAGGACGATCGCACCGTCAAGATCGACATGACGCTGACCGCCCCCGGGTGCCCGGTCGCCGGCGAGATGCCCGGCTGGGTGCAGAACGCCGTCGGCACCGTCGAAGGCGTGTCGGGTGTCGAAGTCAACATGACCTTCGACCCGCCATGGACGCCTGACCGCATGTCGGAAGAGGCACAGGTCGCGGTGGGGTGGTATTGAGCCATCGACGGTGGTGCTTGCATGCACATGCAATCTTCACCATCTTAGCTCTGTAATGGAACATTCCCCGGGCCTTTAACCCGGCGACGAATGGAGACTGAAATGGGACGCTTCGCCGTCATCTCAATGACCGACCGGGCCGCCGAGCGCGTGCGCGAGATCATGGCCACCCGTGAAAATGCCCAGGGCATTCGCCTCGGCATCAAGAAGGGCGGCTGCGCCGGCATGGAATACACGGTCGATCTGGTGACCGAGCCGAACCCCAAGGACGACCACATCGAGCGCGACGGCGCCCATGTTTATGTCGCGCCGGAAGCGGCATTGTTCCTGTTCGGCACCCAGATGGATTTCGAGACCACGACCCTGCGTACCGGCTTCACCTTCAACAACCCGAACCAGAGCTCGGCCTGCGGCTGCGGCGAATCCGTCGAGTTGAAGCCCGCCGACCTCAAGGCGCTCGCCGAGGCGCGCGCGCAGGCCTGATCCACTACGAGGCATCGGCCGATGAGCGATGAAGCCATCCGCGAAACCTTCTCGGGCCTTGGCGACGTCACCATCCGAAAGATGTTTGGCGGCAAGGGCATCTATCACGACGGCCAGATCGTTGCCGTTGAAGTGCGCGGTGAAATCTTGCTCAAGGCTGATGCGGTGAGCGCGCCCGATTTCGAGGCAGCCGGCGCGACACGCTGGAGCGATGCCGGCGGCCGGCCGGTCAACATGCCCTATTGGACCATCCCTGAAAGCGCGGTCGATGATCCGGACGAACTCGCCGTGTGGACGCGCAAGGCATATGAAGCCGCGCTGCGCGTCCGGAAATAGCAGGCGCCTCAGAGCGCCCGGGCGATCTTCGCTGCCAGGCGTGCGTTGTTTTCCACCAGCGCGATGTTGGTTTTGAGGCTGGCGCCGTTGGTCAGTTCCAGAATCTTGGCGAGCAGGAACGGCGTAACAGCCTTGCCCGAGATGTTCTGGGCCTCAGCTGCCTTCTGTGCAGCCTCGATGTAGCCGGCCATCTTTTCGGTCGGGATCTCGTCGCTCTCGGGCACGGGGTTCGCCACCAGCAGGCCGCCGTCGAGGCCCAGTGCTGCGCGTGTCGCATGCAGGCGTGCGATCTTCTCGGGCGCATCGAGGCGCAGCGGCGCGGCAAAAGGCGACTTGCGCGACCAGAATGCCGGCACGATGTCGGAGCCGTAGGCGACAACAGGCACGCCGCGTGTTTCCAGCACTTCGAGCGTCTTTTCGATGTCGAGGATGGCCTTGGCGCCGGCAGACACCACAATCACGGGCGTGCGCGCCAGCTCGTCCAGGTCGGCCGAGATGTCGAAGCTCTTCTCTGCGCCCTTGTGCACGCCGCCGATGCCGCCTGTCGCGAACACCTTGATGCCGGTGAGATGGGCCGCGATCATCGTCGCTGCCACCGTGGTTCCGCCGGTGCGACCTTCGGCGACCGCATAGGCGATGTCGGCGCGCGACAGTTTCATCGCGCCGCCGGTCATGGCAAGCGATTCGCGCTCGCCGTCCGACAGGCCGATCTTGATGCGGCCGTTGATGACGGCGATCGTCGCGGGAACCGCGCCTTCGTCCGAGATGATCTTCTCGACATTCGCCGCCATCGCCGAGTTGTCGGGATAGGGCATGCCGTGGGTGATGATGGTGCTCTCGAGCGCGACCACGGGCTTGCCGGCGGCAAGGGCAGCGGCAACAGGCGCGTGGACGTCGATGAAGGGGCGGGCGGTTTCGGGTGTCATCTTGATCTCCATGGGCGGCCTCATGCCATTTCCTTGGCTTGCGGCACAAGGGCCAGCATCTCTGCGAAGGCCTGTTGGTCGAGTTCCGGTACAGCGGAAGCGGTCTCGATGGCGAGCACGGCGGCTGCAATGCCTTCGCGCAGCGCGCGCTCCAGCGTAAGCCCGCGCATCAGCGCTGCGGTCGTGGCGCCTGCCAGCGCGTCGCCCGCACCTGTCACGTCGACGATCCGGCGCGGGGCGGGGGGCGCAACCTCGATCAACCCTGACGTGTCATAGGCGAAGACTCCGCTGCCACCGGCCGTGACGACGCCGCGCTTGAGCCCGGCGGCCCGCAGTCCACGCATGAATTCGGCCGGCGAGGAATCGGTGGTGGTGCCTGCCAGCACCCCCGCCTCGCGCCGGTTCATGTAGAGGCAGGAGAGCTTGCCGAGGATCGGCACCAACCGCACCGCCTTGGCCGGCGAAATGGCAATCGCAAACAGCGGCCTGTCGGCAATCTCTCCAAGCTTGGTCAGTGCCGCTTCGGGCAGGTTGGCGTCGCACAGAACTGCGTCTGCCGCTGTTATCGCCTCGCGTGCCTTGGCGCGCCGCATCTGCTTGGCGAAGGCGAGTTCATAGAGCCCCATGTCAGCCAATGCCGCCACCACGTCGCCGTCGCGGTCGAGCAGCGCCGTGTAGCTCGGCGTCGCCCTGTCCAGGAACACAACCGACAGGTCCTCGATGCCGTTCGCTGCGATCTCGGAGGCCACTGCTTCGCCTGCAGCGTCGCCGCCGCGCACTGACATCAGCGCACCGCGCGCGCCCCGACGAACTGCACCGCGCAGCGCGTTGAAGGCGCCGCCGCCGACCTCTTCGCTCATCGCGCCGGGGATCGAGGCGCCCGGCACGAAGGGCGCCGTCATGCGTCCCCTGCGGTCGACATGCGCGCCGCCGATGGCGAGGATCCTGGGTGATGTCATCAATGATATGTCCGGCCGGATTTCGAAGCGGCGAACTTAGTGCGCCGGGAGGTTGGCAGCAACCACGGCGAATCGCCTTCGCGGCCATTTGCTGGAGTTTGTCGCTTCGCTCGCATGCGACATCGGATCACGCATGTGTGTGAAACGAAAAAAGAACACCAGGCTGAATTGCGTTTTGTTTCAATCGGTTGGGTGCTCTTGCCAAATAAGAACAAAACAGATACAAATTTATATCGGTACCGGATCTGCCGGCCTTCATTGACGACCACGGGATGATGTATCATGGCTCAGAATTCATTGCGGCTCGTAGAGGATAATTCGGTGGACAAATCTAAGGCTCTGGACGCGGCGCTGTCGCAGATCGAACGCGCCTTCGGCAAGGGCTCGATCATGCGCCTGGGTGCCAATGAGCAGGTTGTCGAGATCGGCACGGTCTCCACCGGCTCGCTCGGCCTCGACATCGCGCTTGGCGTCGGCGGCCTGCCGCGCGGACGTATCATCGAGATCTATGGGCCGGAAAGCTCGGGTAAGACGACGCTTGCCTTGCACACGATCGCCGAGGCCCAGAAGAAGGGTGGCATCTGCGCCTTCGTCGACGCCGAACATGCGCTCGATCCAGTCTATGCCCGCAAGCTTGGGGTCGATCTCGAAAACCTGCTGATCTCGCAGCCCGACACCGGCGAACAGGCACTCGAAATCTGCGACACGCTGGTGCGCTCGGGCGCCATCGACGTGCTGGTCGTCGACTCCGTCGCCGCACTTACCCCGCGCGCTGAAATCGAAGGCGAGATGGGTGAGTCGCTGCCGGGCCTCCAGGCCCGCCTGATGAGCCAGGCGCTGCGCAAGCTGACCGCCTCGATCTCGCGTTCCAACACCATGGTCATCTTCATCAACCAGATCCGCATGAAGATCGGCGTCATGTATGGTTCGCCTGAGACGACGACGGGCGGCAACGCGCTCAAGTTCTACGCCTCGGTCCGCCTGGACATTCGCCGCATCGGCTCGGTCAAGGACCGCGACGAGGTCGTCGGCAACCAGACCCGCGTCAAGGTGGTCAAGAACAAGCTGGCCCCACCCTTCAAGCAGGTCGAGTTCGACATCATGTATGGCGAAGGCGTCTCCAAGACCGGCGAGCTCGTCGACCTCGGCGTGAAGGCTGGTGTGGTCGAGAAGTCAGGTGCCTGGTTCTCCTACAATTCCCAGCGTCTGGGCCAGGGGCGCGAGAACGCCAAGCTGTTCCTGCGCAACAATCCCGAAGCTGCGCGCGAGATCGAGACGGTACTCAGGCAGAATGCCGGGCTGATCGCCGAAAAGTTCCTTGAGAACGGCTCGCGTGAGGATGATGGCGAGGATGAAGCCAGCGCCATGTGATTTGGCCCTGTGTCCGGTTGGCGGTTCTGTCGCTCGGCGCAGCTAAACGTTCAGCTCTTGTTCGAAACCGCCGGCCTTAGCGCCGGCGGTTTTCGTTTGTGGCTGCGACGGCCGCTTTGGCCTGTAATCTTGGCGGATATCAGCGCCTTTGCGGCGGCGGGGTTTCTGGACAGGGTCAAGGTGGGCAGCTAAAAGGCCAGTTCGAAATCCCGCCGGCAAAAGGCGGACATCTGTTCTGCTCGGCGACCAAAGGCGACAACATGAGTGGCGTGAACGAGATCCGGTCGACATTCCTCGACTACTTCAAGAAGAATGGGCACGAGGTGGTGGCCTCCAGCCCGCTCGTGCCGCGCAACGACCCGACCCTGATGTTCACCAACGCCGGCATGGTGCAGTTCAAGAACGTCTTCACCGGCCTGGAGTCGCGCCCCTATTCGCGCGCCACGACCGCCCAGAAGAGCGTGCGTGCCGGCGGCAAGCACAACGATCTCGACAATGTCGGTTACACCGCCCGCCATCTCACCTTCTTCGAGATGCTCGGCAACTTTTCCTTTGGCGACTATTTCAAGGAACAGGCGATCGAGCTCGCCTGGAATCTGATCACCAAGGAGTACGGGCTCAAGAAGGACAAGCTGCTCGTCACCGTCTATCACACCGACGACGAAGCTGCTGAATACTGGAAGAAGATCGCCGGCTTCTCTGACGACCGCATCATTCGTATCCCCACCTCGGACAATTTCTGGGCGATGGGCGACACCGGTCCCTGCGGCCCGTGCTCGGAAATCTTCATCGACCGCGGCGACCACATCTGGGGTGGCCCTCCCGGCAGCCCGGAGGAGGACGGCGATCGCTTCCTCGAATTCTGGAACCTCGTCTTCATGCAGTACGAGCAGGTGACGAAGGAAGAGCGCATCGACCTGCCGCGCCCCTCCATCGACACCGGCATGGGCCTCGAGCGCATGGCCTCGATCCTGCAGGGCGTCGAGACCGTCTTCGAGACCGACCTGTTCCGTCACCTCATCGACGCCGCGTCGTCGGCCATCGGCCGCGGCCCGGATGAGAGCAATGTGGCCTCCTACCGCGTCATCGCCGATCATCTGCGTTCGTCTTGCTTCCTGGTTGCCGATGGCGTGCTGCCGTCGAATGAAGGCCGTGGTTATGTGCTGCGCCGTATCATGCGCCGCGCCATGCGCCACGCGCAGCTGTTGGGTGCCAGCGAACCGCTGATGTGGAAGCTGGTGCCGGCGCTGGTCCGCGAGATGGCGCAGGCCTACCCGGAACTCGGCCGCGGCGAGGCACTCATCACCGAAACGCTCAAGCTCGAAGAGACCCGCTTCCGCAAGACGCTCGCCCGCGGCCTTGGCCTGCTGGCCGACGCCACCGAGACGCTGGGTGCCGGGGACATGCTCGACGGCGAGACGGCCTTCAAGCTCTACGACACCTACGGCTTCCCGCTCGACCTGACACAGGACGCGCTCCGCCAGCGTAGCATTTCGGTCGATCTCGCCGGCTTCACCGATGCGATGGAGCGGCAGAAGGCCGAGGCGCGCGCCAATTGGGCGGGTTCCGGCGAAGCCGCGACCGAGGCCGTGTGGTTCGCCGTCCGCGAGAAGGCGGGCGCAACCGACTTCCTGGGTTATGAGACGGAGCAGGCTGAGGGCGTAGTCCTGACCCTGATCAAGGACGGTGCGGTCGTCGACGCTGCGAATGAGGGCGAAGAAGTTGCCATCGTCGTCAACCAGACGCCGTTCTATGGCGAGTCCGGTGGCCAGATGGGCGACACGGGCACGATCTCGGGCGAAGGTTTCGTCATCGAGGTCACCGACACGCAGAAGAAGGCCGACGGCCTGTTCGTTCACTATGGCAAGGTCACCAAGGGCAAGCTCAAGACCGGTGCGGCCGTGGAGCTGAAGGTCGACCACAACAGGCGCTCGAAGCTGCGCGCCAACCATTCGGCCACCCACCTCATCCACGAGGCGCTGCGCGAGGTGCTCGGCACGCATGTCGCGCAGAAGGGCTCGCTGGTGGCCCCGGAGCGGTTGCGCTTCGACATCTCGCACAACAAGCCGATTTCCGCCGAGGAGTTGGAGGAGGTCGAGCGCATGTCGAACGAGATCGTCGTCCAGAACAGCCCTGTCACCACGCGCCTGATGAGCGTCGACGATGCCATTGCCGAGGGCGCCATGGCGCTGTTCGGCGAGAAGTATGGCGACGAGGTTCGTGTTGTCTCCATGGGCACCGGTCTGCACGGCGTCAAGGCCAACCGGCCCTATTCGGTTGAGCTCTGCGGCGGTACTCATGCCCGCTCGACAGGCGACATCGGCCTGATCCGCATCGTTTCCGATGGCGCGGTCGCGGCCGGCGTGCGCCGCATTGAGGCGCTGACGGGCGATGCCGCCCGCCGTCACCTCGACGAACAGGACCGCCGGCTCAAGTCGGTCGCCTCGACCCTCAAGGTGGCACCGGGCGATGTCCTCGCGCGCGTCGAGGCGCTGCTCGATGAGCGCAAGAAGCTCGAGCGGGATCTCACCGATGCCCGCAAGAAGCTCGCCATGGGCGGCGGGCAGGGCGGCTCGGCAGATGCCGTGCGCGAGATCGCAGGCGTCAAGTACCTCGGCAGGGTGGTCTCGGGCGTCGACCCCAAGGACCTCAAGGGCATGGCCGATGAAGGCAAGACTGGCCTGGGTTCGGGCGTGGTGACGCTGGTCGGCGTTTCCGACGACGGCAAGGCAAGCGCTGTCGTTGCCGTCACCGCAGACCTGGTCGGCCGCTTCAGCGCCGTCGACCTGGTACGCGTCGCTTCCGCCGCGCTGGGTGGCAAGGGTGGCGGCGGCCGCCCCGACATGGCCCAGGCCGGTGGTCCCGACGCCACCAAGGCCGATGAGGCCGTCGAGGCCGTCGCTCAGGCGATGGCCGGCTGATCCTAGGTCGGCTTCGAGAATTGAAGGGCGGGAGCTTCGGTTCCCGCCCTTTTCATTTGGTCGATGTTCAGGCCACCGGTCGCGCCCTGGGATCAGTCTTCAAAGGTCGCGACGAACTCGACCTTGATCCGGTCCGGGTCCTCGACGAACAGCGCGTAATAGTCGCTGCCGCCATTGGCGAAAGGATAGCGCTCGTCATAGAGGCAGGAGGCGCCGTTGTCGTGGCAGTGCTGCCTCAGCCTGTCGACCGTCTCACGGTCCTTCACACGAAATGCCAAATGGTTCAGTCCGACGCCCGATCGATGATAGGGCCGCTGCGCGTGTTTCTCCGCCACCTGCACGAAGGTGAGATAGGCATCGTCCTCATGCGCGAGGGTGAAGCCACTGTCCCACCGACCGTCTTGCCGATAGCCGATCTGCCCGAGCAGGGACGCCCAGAAGGCATGGGATTTCTCAAGGTTGGAGACATAGATTTCGACGTGATGGAGCATAGGGCTGTTCCCCTGAACGCAGTCTCTTGCCGTCCCGAAATGTGTATCGCGTCCAGGCGCTGTCAGCCAGCCTGATCGCCAGCGCTTGCGCTTGCGGCATGCGTGCTGGACCCTCGGCTTGAAGTCAGCAGGATTTGTCAAATCGGCCTATGGTTGTGTCCGGTCGATCGATTTGCATGAGGCTTGGCATGAACGGCGAAACGGCATGGGCAGTCTATGAAGCCCGCCTGAGACGGGTTTCTGCCCATATCCACGAGCACCTCGACGAGGAGCTGGATATGGACCGTCTGGCCGACATCGCCTGCCTGTCGAGCTATCACTGGCACAGGATCTACCGCGCCATATACGGCGAAACGGCGGCCACAACGGTCAAGCGCCTAAGGCTGCATCGCGCAGCCGGAGACATCGTGGGAACGGATCTAAGTGTCGGTGAAATTGCAAAGCGGTCTGGCTATCCCAATGTCCAGTCGTTCAACCGCATCTTCAAGGCGGTCTACGGCATGCCGCCGGCGCGCTACCGGAGGGAGGGAAGCCACAAGCTCTTCGAAACCAACAGAGGAAAGGCTTCCCACATGTTCGACGTTCAGGTCCGCACCATCCCAGACACCAGCCTCGTCGGCGTCGCCCATCAAGGCTCCTACATGCAGATCGACAGGGCTTTCGAGCAGCTGTTCGGTACGCTCTACGCCCGCGGCCAGGCGCGACCGGACATGCGCATGATCGGCGTCTATTTGGACGATCCCGATCTTGTCGCCGAAGAAAGGCTGCGCTCCATTGCCTGCGTCAATGCCGATGCCTCGGCACCCGCGGCCGCACCGCTTGAGCGTCGCGCGATTTCGGGCGGTGAGTATGCCGTTCTGCGCCACAAGGGCCCCTATGCCGAGATGCACAAGGCCTACAAGTGGCTCTATGCCGAATGGCTGCCGAAATCGGGCCGTCAGCTGCGCGATGCCCTCATGTTCGAGGAGTATCTCAACAACCCGCGCGAAGTGACGCCCGCAGAGCTTCTGACCGACATCCACCTGCCGCTGGTGTGAAGTCGGCATGTCCCGAACGAAAAAGGCCCCGGATCGCTCCGGGGCCCTTTTTGCTTCAATACCGACAGGCAGATCAGCCCATCGCCTTCTGCAGGTTCTCGTCGATCTTGTCGAGGAAGCCGGTGGTCGACAGCCAGGGCTGGTCGGGGCCGATCAGCAGCGACAGATCCTTGGTCATGAAGCCGCTTTCGACGGTCTGGATGCAGACGCGCTCCAGCGTTTCGGCGAAGCGCTTCAGCTCGGCGTTGTCGTCGAGCTTGGCGCGGTGGGCCAGACCGCGGGTCCAGGCGAAGATCGATGCGATCGAGTTGGTCGAGGTTTCTTCGCCCTTCTGGTGCTGGCGGTAGTGGCGCGTCACGGTGCCGTGGGCGGCTTCCGCTTCCACGGTCTTGCCGTCAGGCGTCATCAGCACCGAGGTCATCAGGCCGAGCGAGCCGAAGCCCTGCGCCACGGTGTCCGACTGCACGTCGCCGTCGTAGTTCTTGCATGCCCAGACGTAGCCGCCCGACCACTTCAGGCTCGAGGCCACCATGTCGTCGATGAGGCGGTGTTCGTACCAGAGCTTGCGCGCCTTGAACTCGGCCTCGAATTCCTTCTCGTAGACATCCTGGAAGATGTCCTTGAAGCGGCCATCATAGGCCTTGAGGATGGTGTTCTTGGTCGACAGATAGACCGGATAGTTGCGCAGCAGGCCGTAGTTCAGCGAGGCGCGGGCGAATTCGCGGATCGACTCGTCGAGGTTGTACATGGCCATCGCCACGCCGGCGCCCGGCGCGTCGAACACGTCGTGCTCGATCACCTGGCCGTCGTCGCCGACGAACTTGATCGACAGCTTGCCCTTGCCCGGGAATTTGAAATCGGTCGCCTTGTATTGGTCGCCGAAGGCGTGACGGCCGACGATGATCGGCTTGGTCCAGCCCGGCACCAGGCGCGGGACGTTCTTCATGATGATCGGCTCGCGGAAGATGGTCCCGCCGAGGATGTTGCGGATCGTGCCGTTGGGCGACTTCCACATCTTCTTGAGCTTGAACTCTTCGACGCGCTGTTCGTCGGGCGTAATGGTCGCGCATTTAACGCCGACGCCGTGCTTGTTGATGGCGTTGGCGGCGTCGATCGTCACCTGGTCGTTGGTGGCGTCGCGGTGCTCGATGCCGAGGTCGTAATATTCCAGGTCGATGTCGAGATAGGGGTGGATCAGCTTGTCCTTGATGAACTGCCAGATGATGCGGGTCATCTCATCGCCGTCGAGCTCGACGACGGGCTTGGCCACCTTGATCTTCGCCATTTGGAAAATGCCTCTTTTTGCCTGGAACCAGCCGGTCCCGGAGGGTTCACGATTGGGAGTGCGGCCCCTATACCAAAGCGAATCGGAGCGCGCAAATGATTGCGATTGCGACCTTCGGCCTGTCCGCTGACATTGTATGAACACGCCTGCCTGCGACGCCCCTGGTCGCAGTTTTGGGCGTCATTTTTTCTTCTTGGGCGGCATCGGTCCGACAAAGCGCGAAGCCATGGCGATCCATTGCCCGAGTGCTGTGTCGTCGAGCTCAACGGCGTCGACCATGATGAAGCCCTTCATCTCGCGGCCGGTGAAATCCATCCGCTTCGCGCCGGGCATGGCAAGTGCCGCAGGCTCCTGCTCGTCGCCGACGCGCGCAAGCAATGCGCCATCCTTCAGCGTGCCCACCAGCATGTTGCCGTTGAGCGTGAAGCAGGTGCCGCCGAACATCCTGATTTCGCCGACATTGGGGTCTTCGCCAATGGCATGTCTGATGCGTTCCGCGAGGTCGTCGGCCATGCTGGTTCCTTACCGGAACTTCATTTTCGCGCGCAAATATGTCAGGGACGCGCAAAAGTCGCAATTTTTGGTTCAATCGCATCCATGTCAGCCACTGAAGCCTCGCCGTCAGCAATGCCCGTCATCATCCTGGTCGAGCCGCAGCTCGGCGAAAACATCGGCATGGTGGCGCGCGCCATGGCCAATTTCGGGCTCGCCGAGCTCAGGCTCGTCAATCCGCGCGATGGTTGGCCGAACGAGAAGGCCCGCGCAGCCGCAAGCCGCGCCGACCATGTCGTCGATGCCGTCGCTGTGTTCCCCGACCTAGCCTCGGCACTCGCCGACCTCAACTTCGTCTTCGCTACCACGGCGCGCGAACGCGACGGCTTCAAGGAAGTCCGCGGCCCGGTCGAGGCGGGCAGGGCGCTCAGGGCGCGCAGCGTTTCGGGCCAGCGCACCGGCATCATGTTCGGGCGCGAGCGTTTCGGCCTCTACAATGAAGAAGTGGGCCTCGCCGACGAGATCGTCACCTTTCCCGTCGATCCCGGCTTTTCTTCGCTCAACATCGCCCAGGCGGTGCTGCTCATGTCCTATGAGTGGATGAAGTCGGGCCTGGAGAGTGAGACCCAGACCAATTTCTCCGGTCCCGAGATGGCGCCCGCCACCAAGCAGCAGCTGCAGGGCTTGTTCGATCATCTCGAAGCGGCGCTCGAATCGCGCGGCTATTTCCGCCCGGCAACCAAGAAGCCCAAGATGGTGGACAATCTGCGCGCCGTCTTGACCCGCGCCGGTTTTCACGAGCCCGAACTCAAGGTGCTGCGCGGTGTTGTGGCCTCGCTCGACTATTTCTCGCCCAAGGAGCCGCGTGGCGCCGGCTACCCGGAGCGCAAGGCGAAGGTCGATAATGCCGTTCATTCCGGCAGCGCAGGCGGTGATGAAGATGACATCCCGCCTGTCGGCGGCAAGGGACTCGACAATGACTGACCGCCCGATCCTGATGTTCGATTCGGGCATCGGTGGATTGACCGTGCTGCGCGAGGCGCGCGTGCTGATGCCTGATCGGCGCTTCGTCTATGTCGCGGACGATGCCGCCTTTCCTTATGGCAATTGGGAGGAGCCGGCGCTGAAGGAGCGCATCCTCAGTCTGTTCGCCGAACTGCTCGAACGCTTCAAGCCGGAGCTGTCGGTCATCCCGTGCAACACGGCCTCGACACTGGTCATCGAGGCGATCCGCGAGCGCTTTCCCGGGCATTCCTTCGTCGGCACGGTACCGGCGATCAAACCCGCGGCGGAGCGCACGCGCTCGGGCCATGTTTCGGTGCTGGCGACGCCCGGCACGGTGAAACGGCAATACACCCGCGACCTCATCACCCAATGGGCATCGAAATGCCATGTCCGCCTCGTCGGAAGCCATCGGCTGGCCGAACTCGCCGAGATCTACATGCGCGAGGGCTTCGTTGACGAGCAGGCGGTGGCGGAAGAAATCGCCCCGTGCTTCGTCGAGCAGGACGGGCGGCGCACCGACATCGTGGTGCTCGCCTGCACGCACTATCCCTTCCTGGTCAACCGCATGCGCAAGACCGCACCCTGGCCGGTCGACTGGATCGATCCGGCCGAGGCCATCGCCCGCCGCGCCCAGTCGCTGCTCAAGCCGAGGGAAGGCTCGTTGCGGGATGAGGCACCGGGCTTCGGCCGCGACATTGCCATTTTCACCTCGGGCAAGCCGCATTTCGCAACGGTGCGGCTGATACAGGGCTTCGGGCTCAGCCTGGCCTGAGCTGACCGCCCTATAAGCACGCTCCCAGGCTGGTCGCTAGGCCGCGGTGCGCCTGACCATCGCCGATGCCGACAGGATCACCAGTATCGTCGCCACATAAGCGGCGATCTGAATGCCCTCGGGCCGCGCCACATAGCCGACCAGTATGTGCAGCAGGAAGCCGATCGCGTTTGTCTGCGGCAGGATTTCCGACGTGTTCCAGATGTCGTAGCCGAGTGGCGGAAGCACGCCGGCCTGGACCAGGAAGGCCGCGGCCTGCGCGGCGAGCCCGGCCGCCAGCAGGATAATTATGACGCCGGTAACGCGAAAAATCTGCTTCAGCGGCACGCGCAGCAGCCCGGCATAAAACAGCGTGCCCACAAGTGCCGCCGCACCTACGCCGAGCAATCCGCCTTGCAGCATGGGTGCCAGGCCATATTCGCCGTCGATGGCGATGCCATAGAGAAACAGCACCGTCTCCGAACCTTCGCGCAGCACGGCAACCGCGCAGATGATCGCCAGCGCCGACAGCGGTCGCGAGCCTTCCTTGACCGCTTCGCCGACGGCGCGGCTATGACCGGCCAGCTCGGCTGCATGGGCGCTCATCCAGATCTGGTGCCAGGCAAGCATCGCGACGGCGACGAGCAGGATCGTGGCGTTGAACAGTTCGGTGCCGTTGCCGTCGAACAGGTCCGACAGGCCGCTGGCGAAGAAGGCGACGATCGCAGCGCCGGCAAGGCCTGCCACCACGCCGCCCGCCACCCAACCGGTTCGCCCCGCAATGCCTTTGCTAGCCGCCAAAACGATCGAGACGATCAGCGCTGCTTCGAGCGTCTCGCGAAAGACAATGACGAAAGTCGAGAGCATCGGTTCACTCCGCAAACAGATTGCCGAGCGCGGTTTCCTTGTGCCTGTCACCGAAGAAGCCGTAGCTTCCGGCCGACAGTGGTCCGACATGCAGCGTGATCTGCTTGCCGCCGGCCACGACCTTCTCGACATGGAAGTCGTTGCTTTCGAATTCCTCCGCCGTCGGATCGTCGTTGACGACCACAAGGTCGAATTCCTTTCCGGCGGGAACTGTCACGCTCTGCGGCTTGAAGCGGTGGTCCTTGATGGTGATCGTGAACGAAGTTGCATCGGTTGCGGCATGCGAGAGGCCGCCGGAAGCGACGAGCAGCCCCGTTGCGAGGATTGCGAATGTTGTGCGGGAAAGGAGCATGGCTTCGACCTTCTTGCCCCTGCCAACGTCCGCCCGGCCGGGCAGGGAATGGCATCAGGATAGAAAGGTGATGGGGTGTGTCAAGTTAAATTGACACCTTAGAATTGTTATAAATACAATGATTACAGAGTGTTAGAGGATTGGTGCCGGTTTGATATGGTGGCTGTGGAACTCTCGGATACGGCCTTGCGTTGACCTTCTATGTTGAACCAGCCGAGGGAGGCCAATGCAATGCCCGCCACTTCCAGAGCCCAGCAGAAGGCCGCTGGCGCGGCCCTCGCTGCCAAGCGCGGCGAAATCAACAAGAACGAACTCTTCGGTGCGTCGAAGGAAATGTATGAATCGATGACCGAAAAGGAACTCGAGGAATTCGCCCAGACCAAGCACAAGGGCCTGCCGGAGCATAAGGCCAAACACTAGGGTGCGGTGCATCCGTTCGGATGCACCGATAGCTCCGGCAGCGCTGGCTCAGTAGCCCAGTGTAAAGCGTTTGCCGGTATGAACTGGGTGCTCGGCCTCATCGACAACGGCAACGGCGAAATCCTCGACCGAGATGTGGCTCTGGCCGCCGGCGTCGAACACCGGCTGGTCGCCGCCGAGGCGGAACTTGCCGGTGCGTTCGCCCGGCGCCATCATGATGGCTGGCGAGATGAACGACCATTGGAACCCTGTCTCCTTGCGCAGCGCCGCCAGCGCGTCGCGGGCGGCGCGGGCGCCATCCTTGTAGGCGGCAGGGAAGTCCGGACCGTCCACCAGCTGCTTGCCGTCGATTTCGAGGCTGCCGGCGCCACCGACCACGACCACGCGCTTGCCGGCCGCCTTGACGGCTTCGATGATGGCCTTCGAGCCGGTGCTGTGCTTGGCATAGATATCAGGATCGCCCCACCCGCCGTTGAAGGCGGAGATGACGATGTCGGCATCGGCGATGGTCGCCTTGAGCGCCGGGATGTCGGTAACGTCCGCCTTCACAGCGGTGACGCCGTCGAGCGTTGCTACCTTCGCCGGATTGCGGACGATGGCCGTAACCTTGTTGCCGCGCGATACGGCTTCCTTGAGCACGGCATTGCCGACGAAGCCGGATGCGCCGATGAGAGCGATTTTCATGATTTTCTCCATTCCACCCGCTTTGCCTTGGAATGGCATCGAGGGTATAATCTGTAATCAGGTTACCAATGATAACTATATAGCTTCGATGAAACGGGCCGAAAAGAACGCATGATTTTGTGCCCAGGTTACCCCGAGAGAACCGCATGAACGCCTCGACCAAACCTGTCGGGCAAAACGCCGGCACCGACACGCTGGTTCCGCTGCTGCACACCACGCCGGGTTTCGCCAGCGATGGGCGCAATTGTCCGATCCGTGAAGTACTCGACCGTGTCGGCGACACCTGGAGCATCCTGGTCATCATCAATCTCCAGGAGCAGCCGGTGCGCTTCAATGCGCTGAAGCGCTCGATCGAGGGCATCTCCCAGCGCATGCTGACGGTGACCTTGCGCTCGCTCGAGCGTGATGGCCTGGTGCGCCGAACCGTGCGCCCGACCACCCCGCCCGAGGTGGAATACGGCCTCACCGAGCTTGGCCAGTCGATCGCCGTGCCCATCGGCGCGCTCGGCAGCTGGGCCGCCGCCAACCGCGACCAGATGCGCGGCGCCCGCGAAGCCTTCGATCAGGCAAGCTGAGCGCTGCAGGAATCGGAATGCGTGGCGCGGCGTGTGCTCCTAGTCTCCGGGCTCCAAAGAAGGAGCAAGCAGATGGAAGTCACACGCATCATCCCGCCCAACGCCATAGCCGAGAACGTTGATTGGCCGCGTGTGCTTGCCGAGCTCGATGAGTTCGGCACCGCTTTGACAGGGCCATTGCTGGATCGCGAAACCTGCCGCGCGCTACGCGGGCTCTACGATGGCGACGGACATTTCCGCAGCCGCATCGTCATGCAGCGCCACGGCTTCGGCTCGGGCGAGTACAAGTATTTCGCCGATCCGCTACCCGACATGATCTCGGCGCTGCGCCATGGCTTCTACGAGCGCCTTGCACCTTTCGCTAGCAGGTGGAACGAGCGCATGGGCATCGCCACGCGCTATCCGCCGGATCTCGATGCCTTCCTGGCCGAATGTCATGCCGACGGCCAGACCAGGCCGACGCCACTGCTGCTCAAATATGGCGCCGACGACTACAATTGCCTGCATCAAGATGTGTACGGCACTCATCTGTTCCCGGTTCAGCTGGTGATTCTGCTGAGCGAACCTGGCGAGGAGTTCGACGGCGGCGAATTGGTCATGACCGAGCAGCGCCCCCGCATGCAGTCACGCGCCGAGGTCGTGCCGCTGCACATGGGCTGTGGCGCGCTGTTTGCCGTCAACGATAGGCCGAAAGCTGGAAGCCGGGGCGATTACAGGGTAAAGATGCGCCACGGCGTCAGCCGCATTCGCTCCGGCGAGCGCTTCACGCTCGGCATCATCTTCCATGATGCGAAATGAGCCGGCTGCCGGCCCAGGCGTTGACATCCAGGGCTGTTTCCCCTAGTTAGCCGCCAACGCCGGGCCGAAAAGCCCGGTGTTTCATTTGACGTGTCCCGTGGGCCTTTTCCGCAATGCGTGCGTGGAAGGTCCTGTCAGGTCTCGAAAACGGAGGCCAGAGGAGGGCGCGTTTCCTTCACTCGAAACACGAGGTTTCGAGTGTATTGTTTTGAAAGGGAATGCGATGAGCAAGCGCGAATCCGCTAAGTACAAAATTGATCGCCGTCTTGGCGAGAACATCTGGGGCCGTCCGAAGTCCCCGGTCAACAAGCGTGAATACGGCCCCGGCCAGCACGGTCAGCGTCGCAAGGGCAAGCTCTCGGACTTCGGTCTGCAGCTGCGCGCCAAGCAGAAGCTGAAGGGTCACTACGGTGACGTGTCGGAAAAGCAGTTCCGCAAGACCTACGAAGAGGCCAACCGCCGCAAGGGCGACACCTCTGAGAACCTGATCGGCCTGCTCGAGTCGCGTCTGGATGCGGTCGTCTACCGCGCCAAGTTCGTGCCGACCATTTTCGCGGCCCGTCAGTTCGTCAACCACGGCCACGTCAACGTCAACGGCAAGCGCACCAACATCTCGTCCTACCGCTGCAAGGCTGGCGACGTGATCGAAGTCCGCGAGAAGTCGAAGCAGCTGGTTATCGTTCTCGAGGCCGTCGCTCTCGCCGAGCGTGACGTTCCCGACTACATCGAAGTCGACCACAACAAGATGGTCGCCACCTTCGCTCGCGTTCCCGGCCTGTCGGACGTTCCGTTCGCAGTCCAGATGGAACCGAACCTCGTCGTCGAATTCTATTCGCGCTAATCCCTCACGGGTTCAGCATCGAATTCAAGAGAGCGGCCGGCAACGGCCGCTCTTTTCGTTTGGGTTTCTGTCTTGGCCTCGGCGTCTTGCGCGGCGCAGGATTTTGCGAAATACCGCAGCAGACATGCAGTTGCCGCGCGTGCGGCTCCAGCGGATTTGAAGGACGGGCCGATGGGCATTCACGAACAGGACGCACTGGCCGAGCCGGAAGAGGTGAACTTCCCGCTCTATCGCGATGCTCCCTCGTCGGTGGAATTCAACAAGCTGCGGAAGCGGCTGCTACGGCAGGCGCGCCAGGCCATAGAAGATTACGCCATGGCAAAGCCGGGCGAACGCTGGCTGGTGGCCCTGTCGGGCGGCAAGGACTCTTACGGCCTGCTCGCTGTCCTGCTTGACCTCAAATGGCGCGGCCTGCTGCCGGTCGAACTGCTTGCCTGCAATCTCGACCAGGGCCAGCCGAATTTCCCGAAGAACGTGCTGCCCGACTATCTCGACGCCAACGGCATCGCTCACCGCATCGAGTATCGCGACACCTATTCGATCGTCACCGACAAGATTTCGGAGGGCAGCACCTATTGTTCGCTGTGCTCCAGGCTGAGGCGCGGCCATCTCTATCGCATCGCGCGCGAGGAGGGCTGCTCGTCGCTGGTGCTCGGCCATCACCGCGAGGACATCCTCGAGACCTTCTTCATGAACCTGTTCCATGGCGGCCGTCTCGCCGCCATGCCGCCCAAGCTGCTCAACGATGAGGGCGACGTCATGGTGCTTCGGCCGCTCGCCTTCTGCGCCGAGGCCGACATGGCGAAGTTCGCCGACGCCATGAAGTTCCCGATCATTCCCTGCGACCTCTGCGGCAGCCAGGAGGGCCTTCAGCGCAACGCCATGAAGGCGATGCTCGACGACATCGAACGCAAGATGCCGGGCCGCAAGGACACCATGATTCGCGCGCTCGGCAATGTCAGGGCCTCACATATGCTCGACCGCAAACTCTTCGACTTTGCTACGCTGTCCCTGGGCGGCGCCTGACCGACGATCGGTCCGCCACGGCCCTGCTGAAAAGAAAAACCCCACCCCGATGTCTCGGGATGGGGTTTTGTTTTGGTATGCTGAAAAGGTTAGTGCGGCTTTGCCGGAGCTCCCGGTGCGCTGAACAGCTTGCCGCGCTCGGCGATCAGCACCATCACCAGACCCAGCAATGCGACGCTGACGTAACCCAGCGCCAGCGGCATCACCGTGCCGTCGAACGACTGGCCGATGAAGGCGCCGATCAGGCCGCCGCCCACCGTCTGCATGAAGCTCTGCACCGACGACGCCGTGCCCGCGATGTGGCCAAGCGGCTCCATGGCGATAGCGTTGAAGTTCGAGCCGATCCAGCCGAACTGGAACATTGCCGCCGCAAACAACACCACGAAGACGGGGAAGGGTACCCAGCCAGTCAGCGACCAGGCGAACCAGATGGCGCTCACGACCGTGAAGCCGAGCAGTGCGCCATGCGACAGTCGGCGCATGCCGAGCTTGATCACCAGGCGCGAGTTCAGGAACGACGACACCGACATCATCGCTGCGATCGCCGCGAAGACCAGCGGGAACCACACGCCCAGCCCGTAGATGCCGACATAGACCTGCTGGGCCGAGTTGATGAAGCCAAGCAGCGACCCGAAGATGATCATCGAGGCCAGCGTGTAGAACAGCGACACGCGCGTCGTCAGCACGATGCGGAAGCCGTTGACGATCGACATCAGGCTCAGCGGCCGCCGATCCTGCGGATGCATGGTCTCGGGCATGCGCAGCGCCGTCCAGGCGGTGATCGCAAGTGCGGTCACCGACATGACCACGAAGATCATGTGCCATTCGGAAAACAGCATGATGAGCTGGCCGATGCCGGGTGCAAGAACCGGGATGATCATGAATACCATGAACACCAGCGACATGATCTCGGCCATCTGCCGGCCGCCGTAACGGTCGCGCACGATGGAAATGGCGATCACGCGCGTCGAGGCCGCACCGATACCCTGGATGAAGCGCAGCACCAGCAGGATCTCGAAGGACGGTGCAAACGCCGCGGCGAAGGCCGCGAGAATGTAGATGCTGAGGCCGAACAGCAGCGGGCCGCGCCGGCCGAAACGATCGGATGCCGGTCCGTAGAACAACAGCGCCAGGCCCATGCCGGCGACATAGGCGGTAATGACGAACTGCCGGTGGTTTTCGCTCTCGACGCCAAGGCTGGCGCCGATCTGCTGCAAGGCCGGCAGCATGATGTCGATGGCAAGCGCGTTGACCGCCATCAGTGCGGCGCAGATCGCGATGAATTCCCAGCGCGGAAGGGGAAACAGTGCGTCGATCACGTCGTCGGTGTTTTTCGGTTCCATATCGATTTTCGGTCCAAACGAAAATGCGCCGGGAATCCGGCGCATTCTCAAAATGCGATGAGCCCCGAATGGACCGGAGCCGATGGTCTTCTCAGGTGATCAGGCGGCGCCCTTGACGCTCACGCCCTTCTCCTGGAGGAACGACTGCAGTTCTCCAGCCTGGAACATCTCGCGGATGATATCGCAGCCGCCGACAAACTCGCCCTTGACGTAGAGCTGGGGAATGGTCGGCCAGTTGGAATAGTCCTTGATGCCCTGGCGAAGGTCGTTCGAGGTCAGGACGTTGACGCCTTTGTAGTCGACGCCGAGATAGTCGAGGATTTGCACGACCTGACCGGAAAAGCCGCACTGCGGAAAGCCGGGCGTGCCTTTCATGAACAGCACGACGTCCTGGCTCTTCACTTCACTGTCGATGTATTCGTTGATTCCGCTCATGGGCCCAAAACCTCAAACCTAGCCGGACTCTGTCGTAGCCGGCAATATCCGCTAGACTGCTAGCACTTGCCACTATGTGGTTGCAACAGTCGAGCTTTCCAAGCCTTGCAATGCCGCATCCCGACAGGGGCGGGCAGGGCATGCCGCTTTTGCCGATCTGACGTCGTCAAGCGGCTGGCAAGGCGGCGTTCAGGCGCTGCGGCGTACCTTCGAGCGCGAACGCACCGTGCGCTTGCGGCTCGTCTGCTTCTTGGCTGGCCTCAAAAGCTTCTCGATCTGGCGCAGCGTCGACGAGCTCGACGAAACCGTGCGTTTGCGCCGGCGTGCCCGCTTCGAGGTGCCTGAGGTCTTCTTCAGTATATCCTTGAGCGCGCCATCGACGACACCCTGCACGAGATCGGAAATCAGCGACATTGAGCCCACACTTCGTGTTTCGATTTGTATCGTCGATGAATAGAAGACCGTTCTGCCAATGTCGAGACATTGACCTATTTGAAGGCCCTAACGCAGATGAAGGCAGGCGAGAGGCTCAATTCTGCGAAGTGCTGGGGATCGACGGACGCCATCTCAGGCACGGGCAGCGGCTCGACGAAACGGTCGAGCCTCCAGCCGGCATCGGCAAGGCCGTTGAGTATGTCCTGCAGCGGCCGTCGGTACGATTGCACATATGGGTTCGGCGCACCGAAGCCGCCCCAATGCATGCCCCACAGATTGGTGGCGAAGTAGCTGGCATCGCCCCGCGTGCGCTGGTCGGCCCAGTCGCGCATCGGATGGCCCATCGAAAAGATCAGCCGGCAGCCACTTCGGCCAATGCGGTGGAACTCGGAGAAGACGGGGCCGAGTTCCTGCACATAGTCCAGCGCCAGCGAACACAGGATCGCATCGGTGCTGTTGCTTGCCAGCCAGTGCAGCGGCTTGGCAAGATCGCCTTCGTGGAAATCGACGTCGAGACCGGCGCAGCGTTTCCGCGCCAGTTCAAGCATTTCGGGCGTGATGTCGAAGGCGTGGACCCGCGCTCTGCCGCGCGCCAGCTTTTCCGCGCAGATGCCGGAGCCGCAGCCGGCATCGACCACGTCCAGCCCGGCGACGTCACCGAGCAGGGCCAGCGAGGCCGGGCGCTCGTAGAGCGCGTTGTGCGGCTTGGTAGGTGCGGCCGCATCATAGCGCTCGGCAAAGGTGGAGTAGGCGCGGCGCGCGACCTGTTCGTCTTCAGACATGAGATTTGCTCGTTGAGCGTCTGGCCGGATGCGAAATTCGGGTCTCAACTGCAGCCAGGCAATGAGGCAAGTTTCTGAAGGTCTTCTTTGGCAGCGCTTTTCAGGATTGCGGCCGGTATTCTGGTGCTGTCGACATTCACAATCAGGCCGATGCTGTCGACAACGACGTAACCGCATTCTTTGTCGCCCGCCGCGGACATACCGTCGAACTCTACGGCGACAAGACGTCCTTCAGGCTGTTCATAGGTAACGGTTTTTGTGAAACGTCTTTGCTGGACCGGATCGGTCGTCGCCGATGAGGCAAGCCAGGTGCGGTAACCGATCACTGCCTGGGTCTGCTTGGAGAAGTGCAGGTAGGCGCCAGCGAAGTCGCCACGGTCGAACTTGGCGAAAAACTGCCGCGCCGCAGCAATCGCCTCATAGTCTGTCGACTGCTGGGCCCTGCTGGCATCTGTCAGGGCGACAGCTAAACAGGGAACGAGCACCAGGAGACGCGACATTCTCCGACCAGGTGTCCGAGAAGTCGCGCCTGACATCTTTTTCTACTCCGGCACGCTGGTCTGCAGGGCGAGAGCATGCAGCACCCCGCCCATGTTGCCCTTCAATGCGTCGTAGACCATCTGGTGCTGCTGCACGCGGCTCTTGCCACGGAAGCTTTCCGACACGACCTCGGCGGCGTAGTGATCGCCGTCGCCGGCGAGATCGCGGATGGTCACCCGGGCACCCGGAATGCCTTCCTTGATCAGCCGTTCAATGTCGTGTGCGTCCATTGCCATTTTTGAGTTCCCGCTCAGTTGTTCATGAAGCGAGGGAACCAGGATTCGTGAGCCGAGGTCAACTCGTCGATCGTCACGGCCCGTGCCTCGCCCAGCTTCAGTTCCTTGCCACCAGTCGTTCCGATCCACGGTGCGTGGATGCCGAGCGCCTTGGCTTCATTCCACAATTCCTGCATCTCGGCCGACTTGGGGTCAAGCTTGACGGTGACCAGGTAGCGGCCCTGGTCTTCGCCGAAGAACACCGGGATCGGGTTGGTGCCGCTCAGACCAGGAACGACAGCACCGATGCCTGAGGCTATCGCCATCTCGGCCAGTGCGACCGCAAGGCCGCCATCCGAGAGGTCGTGCACGGCGGTGGCCGTGCCGTTGCGGATCAGCTTGCGGACGAAGTCGCCGACCTTCTTCTCATGCTCGAGGTCGACTTCAGGCGGCGGGCCGTCGGTGCGACCGTGGATGTCGCGCATGTAGATCGACTGGGCGAGATGCGTGCCCCATGTGGCCGGGCCGCCGACCAGAAGGATCACTTCACCCTCTTTGGCAAAGCAGGCCTTGGCCATCTTCGACCAGTCGTCGATCAGGCCGACGCCACCGATGGTCGGTGTCGGCAGGATTCCTTGCCCGTTGGTCTCGTTGTAGAGCGACACGTTGCCCGACACGATCGGAAAGCCGAGCGCGCGGCACGCGTCGCCGATGCCGGTGACGGCCTTGACGAACTGGCCCATGATCTCGGGGCGTTCGGGATTGCCGAAGTTTAGGTTGTCGGTGGCGGCCAGCGGCAGGGCGCCGGTGGCGGTCAGGTTGCGCCAGCATTCGGCAACTGCCTGCTTGCCGCCTTCATAGGGATCGGCCTCGCAATAGCGCGGCGTCACGTCGGACGAGAAGGCCAGTGCCTTGGTCTCGTGACCCTCGACGCGCACCACGCCGGCGTCGCCCCCGGGGCGCTGCAGCGAGTTGCCCTGGATCATCGTGTCGTACTGCTCGTAGACCCAGCGGCGCGACGACAGGTCGGGGCCGTCGAGCATCTTGATGAGTGCGTCGGTGACATCGGCCTGCGGCACGTCGTCGGCGGCAAGCGGCGCGCGCTTGGCCGGCTCGACCCACGGACGGTCATATTCGGGCGCTTCGTCGCCGAGTTCCTTGATCGGCAGGTTGGCAACCTCGACGCCCTGGTGGATGACGCGGAAACGCAGGTCGTCGGTGGTCTTGCCGACGATGGCGAAGTCGAGGCCCCACTTGACGAAGATCGCCTCGGCTTCTTCTTCCTTTTCAGGACGCAGCACCATGAGCATGCGCTCCTGGCTCTCCGACAGCATCATCTCATAGGCGCTCATGCGCTCTTCGCGCACCGGTACCTTGTCGAGGTCGAGCTCGATGCCGAGGTCGCCCTTGGCGCCCATCTCGACGGCCGAGCAGGTGAGGCCGGCCGCACCCATGTCCTGGATGGCGATGACAGCGCCCGAGGCCATCAGTTCGAGGCAGGCTTCGAGCAGGCACTTTTCGGTGAACGGATCGCCGACCTGGACGGTCGGGCGCTTTTCGTCGATCTTGTCGTCGAATTCGGCCGAGGCCATGGTCGCGCCGCCGACACCGTCACGGCCGGTCTTGGCGCCGAGATAGACGACCGGCAGGCCGACGCCCTTGGCCTGCGACAGGAAGATGCCATCGGTCTTGGCGAGACCGGCGGCAAAGGCATTGACCAGGATGTTGCCGTTGTAGCGAGCGTCGAAATTCACTTCGCCGCCTACGGTCGGCACGCCGAAGGCATTGCCGTAGCCGCCGACGCCGGCAACCACGCCCGACACCAGGTGGCGGGTCTTGGGATGGCTGGGCGCGCCGAAGCGGAGCGCATTCATCGAGGCGACGGGGCGGGCGCCCATGGTGAAGACGTCGCGCAGGATGCCGCCGACGCCGGTCGCAGCGCCTTGATAGGGCTCGATATAGGAGGGGTGGTTGTGGCTCTCCATCTTGAAGACGACGCAGTCGCCGTCGCCGATGTCGACCACGCCGGCATTTTCGCCGGGGCCCTGGATGACGACGTCGCCCTTGGTCGGCAGCGTGCGCAGCCACTTCTTCGACGACTTGTAGGAGCAGTGCTCGTTCCACATGGCCGAGAAGATGCCGAGCTCGGTGAAGGTAGGTTCGCGTCCGACGAGGTCGAGTATCCGCTGATATTCGTCTGGCTTCAGGCCATGCGCGGCGATGAGCTCGCCGGTGATCTTCACGTCATTCTGAATGGTCATCGTAGATCGCAGAATCCGTTGGGGGAGGCGTTGGTGGCTCCATAGCCCATGATTGGCCCGGGATATACCGCCAAAGGCCAGAAAGTCATCCTTTATGGGCAGAAAACGGCCCTTCGGCGGTACGGCATCCGCTCGGCCTCAGCCGAAACTGTCGTAGCCGGCATCCCCTTCGTCGAGCAGCCGGCGAAGCTTGGCCAGTCCCATGTCGACCTCGGCACGCGTGCGCGGCGCCGAAACGCCTATCCTGACCCGGTGGAACACCTGGTCCGAGCGCCCCGCCTTGAACTCGTCCTCGTCATCGACCAGTACGCCCTGGCCATAGGCCGCATTCTTGAATGTGCCCGAGTTCCACGGTTCCGGCAGCGCCAGCCAGATGAAGGGGATGTTGGGATTGATGTTGAAATCATAACCGCCCAGCGCCTTGCGCACGGCATCCAGACGCCAATTGATCTCGGCAATCGCGCGCGCACGAATGGCGGCGGCATCGCCCGACAGCACCAATTGGGCGCATAGTTCGGCCAGCAGGAACGGCATGCCGCCGGTTACCATCTTGTGGGCGACGCGGATGCTGTGGCGGAAGTGCGCCGGGCACGAAACCCAGCCGCCGCGCACGCCCGCGGCCACCGACTTGGACAGCCCGCCGACAACGATGACACGCTCCGGCGCGAACTCGGCCAGGAGCGGCGTGCGGTCGTCGGTCAGGGCGCCATAGAGATCGTCCTCGACCAGAAGCACATTGTATTTCCTGGCGATTGCGGCGATCGCAGCACGCCGCTCGCTCGGCATGGTCACGCATGTGGGGTTCTGTGCCGTCGGCATCAGGAAGGCCAGTTTGGGGTGCTTCTGGGCGCAAACCGCCTCGAAATCGTCGGGATCGACGCCATCTGCGTCCGAATTGACCAGTGCCATGCGCCGGCCGATCAGCCCGGCGCTTCGGGCGATCTGGGTGTAGGTCACATGTTCGAACAGGATGTGGTCGCCCGGCTGCGTCAGTGCAGCGATGGTCGCGACGACTGCCGCATGCGCGCCGAGTGTCGGCACGATCGTGTCGGGGGCAGGACGAAAGCCATTGCGCGACAGCCATGTACTGCCCGCCTCGAACCAGTGCTCCGGAAAGGTCCTGGTGTAGCTCGTCATGTCGTCGGGATTGTCCCGACTGATTGCTGCGAGGATTGTCTCGATTGTACCGCCTTGGTCGACATTTGGGGCTGCGGTGCTGTCGAAATGCAGCTTGCCGGATGGCGCCTCGATCGTGCGCGATCCCTCATGAGCCAGAGTCGGCGGTGCACTGAGGGCCGGCTGGCTACCGCCTCGCTCCAGCACATAGGTGCCGCGCCCGACTTCGCCGCTGACCAGCCCGCGTTCGCGCAGCAGCGCATAGGCCCGCCCCACGGTGCCGATGGTCACGCCGATGTCGTAGGCGAGATTACGCTGCGGCGGCAGCTTGGCGCCTGAGGCAAGCACGCCGCTGTCGATGTCATTCTCGATGCGTTCGGCCAAGCGCAGATAGAGCGGGCCGGAGCCGGATGAAAGGTCGGGAAGCCAAATTGTCATGGTGACAATTCCTATATTGTCATCACATCTGAGTCAATTCATAGCATTGTTCGTCATCAATAGCTACAATTCGGATCAATGAAATGAGTACAATAGATGCAATTGGCGGAGGCGCCATAGGAGCATCTGGTCAGCAGAAGCGCGGCGCGCTTGGCGTTCTGACTGTGGCTCCGCTTCGTATGATCAGATGGCTGGGGCGCTGCATGGAGCGCCGGCGCACCCGGCTGAGCCTGCTGGAACTCACCGACGAGCAGCTCGCCGATATCGGAATTTCGCGCTGCGACGCTTATCGCGAAGGTCTGCGCCCCTTCTACGATTGACCACTCCCATGGTCGCGGATCGTCACGACCCACGGACGGTCCGGTTTAGGTGGAGGCGCGCCCCTGTGCCTCCACCCTTTTTTCAGTGAGGAGCGGCCTCAGGCCGCAGCGCCGCAGGACGCGTCGCCCGTGCGCCAGCGGTTGATGTCGGACGTGATGCGGCTGCCGAGCGTCTCATCCATGAGCGGGCCGAAGACCTGGACCTGGCTAGAATTGCCTTGTGCCTGTACGACCAGCAGCGGGCGGGCGCCGTACTGCTTGGCAGGTACCAACAGGAAGCGCGGCGTGCCGCCGAAATTGTTGAGCTCGTTGGCCATCTGGTACTTCTTGAAGGCCGGATCCTTGCTGGCGAACCAGCACTTGTGCGCCGCGATCGCGACCTGTTCCATGGAGCGCAGCGAGGCGCTCTTCCCGGACGCTGCCGGCGGCGGCGTCTTCGGACCGGAATTGCAGGCGGCGAGGCCGATGACCGCGGCCGTTGCCGCCAGAATCCGCAGAGACTTCATGCGCCGATGCCGCCCTTCGTCAGGTGAGGTTGAGATTGTCCCGGATACGACGCTCAGGCTGCCTTGGGCAGTCCGAGCGCGCTTTCGAACAGCGCCCGGCCGTCATTGCCGCCATGCGCCGCCTCGATCAGGTTTTCCGGATGCGGCATCAGGCCGAGCACGTTGCCCTTGTCGTTGATGATGCCGGCGATGTCGTTGATCGAGCCGTTCGGATTGGTGCCCTCGGCGTAGCGGAACACCACTCGCTCGTCGCCCTCGATGCGCTTCAGCGTTTCGGGATCGGCGAAGTAGTTGCCGTCATGGTGCGCGACAGGGCAGCGGATGACCTGGCCGGCTGCGTAGTTACGGGTGAAGGCGGTGTTGGCGTTGGCGATCTCGAGCTTCACTTCGCGGCAGACGAACTTGAGCGAGTTGTTGCGCATCAGGGCGCCGGGCAGGAGGCCCGCTTCGACCAGGATCTGGAAGCCGTTGCAGACGCCGACAACCTGCACGCCCTTGGCGGCCTTCTCGGCCACAGCGCGCAACACCGGCATGCGGGCGGCAATCGCTCCGCAGCGCAGGTAGTCGCCGAAGGAGAAGCCGCCGGGAATGGCGATCAGGTCGACATCAGGGATTTCCGTGTCGGTCTGCCAGACCGTGACGGGCGCCTTGCCAGAAATCTTGGTCAGCGCCGCAATCATGTCGCGGTCGCGGTTCAGGCCGGGAAGGAGGACGACTGCTGATTTCATTTCGGTTCGTAAGGCCTCTGGGGTTCGGCAAGTTCACGCAGTTCCGGGCGACGCTCGATGCGCTCGAGCCGTTCGTCGTGGCGATCAAGTATGCGGCTGACGCCAGCCAGCGCCTCTTCCGCACCTGTCATGCGTCTCTTGATCTCCTGGAGGTCGAACTTCGTCTCCGAGAGATCGCCGTGGACGCGCTTAAAAAGCTCGTACATCGGCTCGTTGGTGACTTCAGGCACGCAGCCCTCCGGTGCAACCTCAGGTAAGCGTCACACTGTAGTTCTCGATCACCGTATTCGCCAGAAGCTTCTCGCACATGGCGTTGAGGTCGGCTTCCGCCTTGGAGCGGTCGTTGCCGTCGATCTCGACGTCAAAGACCTTTCCCTGGCGCACGGAGCCGACGCCGCCGAAGCCGAGGCCGTCGAGCGCATGTTCGATCGCCTTGCCTTGCGGGTCGAGCACGCCGTTCTTGAGGGTGACGGTGACGCGGGCCTTGATCACGGGCATTTCACTCCGAGGTAGAATTGCAAAACAGTCGGGCGCGAAGTTACTCGCGCCCGTTCTTGGATTTTGGTCAGTGCTTGACGAGAACCGGTCCGGTCGGACGGGGCGTCTCGTTCTCGTTCATGATGCCGAGACGGCGCGCCACTTCCTGGTAGGCTTCGACCAGCCCGCCCATGTCGCGGCGGAAGCGGTCCTTGTCCAGCTTGTCCTGGGTGGCTACGTCCCACAGCCGGCAGCTGTCGGGCGAGATTTCGTCGGCAACCACGATGCGCATCATGTCGCCCTCGAACAGCCGGCCGCATTCGATCTTGAAGTCGACGAGCTGGATGCCGACGCCCATGAACAGGCCGGAGAGGAAGTCGTTGACGCGAATGGCGAGCGCCATGATGTCGTCGATTTCCTGCGGGCTCGCCCAGCCGAAAGCGGTGATGTGCTCTTCCGAGACCATTGGATCGTCGAGCGCGTCTGCCTTGTAGTAGAACTCGATGATCGAGCGCGGCAGCACGGTGCCTTCCTCGATGCCGAGGCGCTTGGCCAGCGAGCCGGCGGCGACGTTGCGTACCACCACCTCGAGCGGGATGATCTCGACTTCCTTGATCAGCTGCTCGCGCATGTTGAGCCGGCGGATGAAGTGGGTTGGAATGCCCATGCGGTTGAGGTGGTTGAAGATGTGCTCGGAGATGCGGTTGTTCAGCACGCCCTTGCCGTCGACCACTTCATGCTTCTTCTTGTTGAAGGCGGTGGCGTCGTCCTTGAAAAACTGGATCAGAGTGCCCGGCTCAGGTCCTTCGTAAAGGATCTTGGCCTTGCCTTCGTAAATGCGTCGGCGTGACTTCATTTGATTGTTTCTCTGGTTGGAAGGGCAGTCGGCAACAACCGGTCCCTTTCTCACGCCGCAAAGCCGCGGCGGCTGTGGGTTTCAAGGGCGGTCTCTACCGCAAACGAGCAAATTGCTCAATGATGATTTCCGGCCAATCAACGCCTTTTGGTACCGAAATGCCGCACCGCAACACCAAAGCCGGGCGAAAGTGGGATATTGACCGGGCGGCGGGGTTTTGGTTTGAGGGTGGCAACAGTACATACACAGGAAATCGAATCGATTTCCCAGCTCGGAGGATTGCCATGAGCAGCATGAAGGATCGCGAAGAAGGCTTCGAGCGCAAGTTCGTCTTCGACGAGGAGCTGCGTTTCAAGGCCAATGCGCGCCGCAACAAGACGCTCGGCCTCTGGGCCGCCGAGAAGCTCGGCAAGTCTGGCGCCGATGCCGAGGCCTACGCCAAGGAAGTCGTCGTTTCCGATATCCAGGAAGCCGGCGACCATGACGTCTTCCGCAAGATCCGCGCCGACTTCGACGCCGCCGGCGTCGACCAGTCCGACCATCAGATCCGCCGCACCATGGACGAGTTGATGGCGCAGGCGATCGAGCAGATCAAGAACAGCTGATTTCGGCTCTGCCGGGATCAAGTTCCACTGGACCAACGAACCGCCCGGCTTCCGGGCGGTTTTTGTTTGCGCTGAAGGATGCTTCCGGCTGAAATGGCGCCCGCTTCAAGGAGATCCGAAATGTCGCTCGTCGAGAAACTGAACGCCGGCCAACCAATCCTCACCGCGTGGTCGGGCGTGCCAGACGCGCTGACGGTGGAGATCATGGCGCGCCAGGGGTTTGATGCCGTCACCCTCGACATGCAGCATGGCGGCCACAACGAGGACAGCGTGCTGCGCTCGCTGGCGCCCGTCCTCAATTCCGGCAGGCATGCCCTTGTACGCGTGCCGGTGGGCCGCTTCGACATGGCCAGCCGCGCGCTCGACTTCGGTGCCGAGGCGGTCATCGCGCCAATGGTCAATTCCGTCGAGGACGCGGAGCGCTTCGCAGCTGCGATGAAATACCCCCCGCTCGGCGAACGCTCCTGGGGACCGACCTTCGCCGCCCCGCGCCACGGTAGCAAGGATCCGGTCAAGTGGCTGCATGAGAGCAACGCCCGCACCGTGTCCTTCGCCATGGTCGAGACGCATCAGGCCGTTGCCGCGCTCGACGGTATTCTGGCCACCCCTGGCATCGACGGCATCTTCGTCGGCCCCGGCGATTTCTCGATCGCCTGGACCAGGGGCGAGACGGTCAATGCGACATTGGAAGCAATGATGGAAACGGTTGCCGACATCGCCAGGCGCACACGCGCCGCAGGCAAGCATGCCGGCATCTATGTCACGGATCCGGCAATCGCCGGCCGTTTCGTCAAGATGGGCTTCCAGCTGCTGGCCACGGGGTCCGAGCACCAGCTGATCGCAGCGGGCGCGGCAAGCCTCGTGGCCGATCTCAAGAAGTCTATCGGCTGATCAGCCTTCCAGGCGCGACAGAAACTGCGCAAACACCATCGATCCTTCCGGCCACGGCCCGTGGCCGGAATCGGAGTTGATGTGGCCGGCTTCACCTGCCTCGATGAACAGCGAACCCCATGCGGCGGCGATGTCTTCGGCGACGTCGAGCTTGCAATAGGGATCGTTGCTGCTGGCCACCACCACAGAAGGAAACGGCAGCGGATCGCGCGGATAGGGGCCGAAGGTCATCAGGTGCTTCGGCCGGATTGCCGGATTGGACACATCCGGCGGCGCCACGAAGAACGCGCCCGCGACGTATTTCTTGAAGCCGGGAATGGCGTGGATCACCGTCGGGATGCCGAGCGAATGCGCGATCAGCACCACCGGCCGTTCCGCGGCGTTGACCGCATCGACCACCTTGGCGGTCCAGTCCTCGCGCACCGGCTTCGACCATTCGTCCTGCTCGACGCGTCGCGCAGTCGACAGCTTTTCCTCCCAGCGGCTTTGCCAGTGGGTTTCATCCGAATTGGTGTATCCGGGAACGATGATGATATCGGCGTCTTTGACCTTCATGTTGCGGATGTAGCGATCCACTCGCATTGGTGCAACTCCCCGTCGATGATGTCCAAATGCTGAACGACGTGTTCGGTCTTTGCTTACTTGTGTGAACGATCGCTTCAGCCGATCTAGGAGGGGACGAAAACATCAGCCGTGTTGGCCGGAGAGTGGATTTTGGAACTGACACGACGCAAACTGGTTGGCAGTGCGGCACTCCTGGCTTTGGGAGCTGGAGTGCGGACTGGCCACACGGAGCCAAAGATGAGCAACATTCCCTTTGCCGCCACCACCCCTGTCAGCGTTTCGCGCGTCGGCCTGAAGGCCCGCGACGCCGATGCACTGGCAAGTTTCTATCGCGACGTCGTCGGCCTGCAGGAATTCAAGCGCGACGGCGAGACCATCACGCTTGGCGCCGGCAGCCGCGCGCTGCTCGACATCGAGTCCGACAAGTCAGCCAAGCCTGACGATCCCCGCAACGCCGGCCTGTTCCACACTGCCTTCCTGCTGCCCAGCCGCGCCGACCTCGGCCGGTGGATCAGGCATGCCATCGACAAGCGCATTCCGGTCGATGGCGCGTCGGACCACTTGGTCAGCGAGGCGCTTTACCTCACTGACCCTGAAGGCAATGGCATCGAGATCTACACCGATCGTCCGCATAATGGCTGGAAGTGGAACGGCTCCCAGGTCGCCATGGCGACCGAGCAACTGGACATCGGTTCGATTATTTCAGAGGTGCCCGCAGGCGATGCCGGTTGGCAGGGCGCGCCCGAAAACAGCATTGTCGGCCATGTCCATCTGCGCGTCGGCGATCCCGCTGTCGCTGCCGAATGGTGGAACACGGAGTTCGGCTTCGACACCGTGGCCAAATATGGCGGCCAGGCCGTGTTCCTGTCCTCGGGCGGCTATCACCACCACATCGGCGCCAATTCCTGGCAGAGCCCGGGTGCCGGAAAACGTGACACCGCGCTGACCGGCCTTGCCTGGGTCGAGATGCGGTCGGCCTCGGCCGAAAAAAGCGACAGCCGCGAAGATCCGTGGGGCACTGTCATCCGCACCTTGCCTGGCCAGCCGGGCTGACATGCTGATCCGGCCCGAACAACCTTCCGACCACGATGCGATCCACGAACTCACGCGGATCGCATTCGCGCCGATGCCCTACAGCGCCGGCACGGAATCGGACATCATCAGACGGCTGCGCGCCGATGGCGATCTGACCGTCTCGTTGGTGGCGGAGCACGACGGCGAGATTGTCGGCCATGTGGCGTTCTCGCCTGTCTCTGTCGATGGCCGGCATGACGGCTGGTTCGGGCTCGGCCCGATCTCGGTGAAGGCCGAAATGCAACGCCAGGGCATAGGCAAGGCGCTGATCTCGGCCGGATTGGCAGTCCTTGGCAAGCGCGGCGCGCATGGCTGCGCGCTCGTCGGCAACCCCGAGATCTACGGTCGCGTCGGCTTCATCAGCGACGGCAGGCTGACATGTGGGGACATCGATTCGAAATATGTCCAGTGGTTGGCGCTGGACGGTTCGACACCGCGAGGAGTGCTGACCTTCGCTCCCGGCTTCGGCTTGTAGGCGATCCATCCTGACATGGTTGGGCGCTGGCTTGTGCTATGGGTGGCCAATCCCGATCTGCCCAACCGGCGGCTCCGTTGGGAATGTGAGGAAGGCCGCCCATGCTGAAAGTCATCGCTCAGGATTTTATCAAGCCTGAGTTCATCGAGGTCTTGCTGCCGCTTTATGCAGAACTCGTGGAAAAGACCAAGCTTGAGCCGCTCTGCATTTCCTACGATCTCTTCGTGGATCAGAAAGACCCGGGGCATTTTGTTTTCATTGAGGAATGGCCCAACAGAGCCGCGTTGGATGTCCATTGCCAAAGCGAGCACTTCACGCGGCTGGTGCCGCAGATCAACAGGCATCAGCGGCAAGACCCGACATTCATCCTGATGGATGCGTTTACATCCTGACAAGCTGTGTGCCGCCAAAAGACAAAAGCCCTCATGGCGGCGCGCCATGAGGGCTTTTCATTTCGTAGGCCTGTGAAGGCCCCTCCGGCTTCAGCTTAGCCGAATACGCGCTTGAAGATCGTGTCGACGTGCTTGGTGTGGTAGCCGAGGTCGAACTTCTCGCGGATTTCGCTTTCGGGCAATGCCGCAGTCACTTCCTTGTCGGCGAGCAATTCCTCGAGGAAGTCCTTGCCTTCTTCCCAGACCTTCATGGCATTGCGCTGCACCAGCCGGTAGGCATCCTCGCGGGAAACGCCGGCCTGAGTAAGGGCCAGCAGCACGCGCTGCGAGTGAACAAGCCCGCGGAACTTGTTCATGTTTTTCAGCATGTTGTCGGGATAGGCGACCAGCTTGTCGATGACGTTGGTCAGGCGCGCCAGCGCGAAGTCGAGGGTGACTGTGGCGTCAGGGCCGATCATGCGCTCGACCGACGAGTGCGAGATATCGCGCTCGTGCCACAGCGCCACGTTTTCCATCGCCGGTGCCGCATAGGAGCGAACCATGCGGGCGAGGCCGGTCAGGTTCTCGGTGAGAACCGGGTTGCGCTTGTGCGGCATCGCCGACGAACCCTTCTGGCCCGGCGAGAAATACTCTTCCGCTTCGAGCACTTCGGTGCGCTGCAGGTGGCGGATCTCAGTGGCGACGCGCTCGATCGAGGAGGCGATCACGCCAAGCGTCGCAAAGAACATGGCGTGGCGATCGCGCGGGATGACCTGCGTCGACACCGGCTCCGGCTTCAGGCCGAGCTTGGCTGCGACATGCTCCTCGACGCGCGGGTCGATGTTGGCGAAGGTGCCGACGGCGCCCGAAATGGCGCAGGTGGCGATGTCTTCGCGGGCGTGTACCAGGCGCTCGCGGCAGCGCGAGAATTCGGCATAGGCCAGCGCCAGCTTGACGCCGAAGGTCGTCGGCTCGGCATGGATGCCGTGGCTGCGGCCGATGGTGACCGTGTCCTTGTGCTCGAAAGCGCGGCGCTTGAGGGCTTCGAGCAGCGCATCGATATCGGCGAGCAGGATGTCGGTGGCGCGCACCAACTGCACCGAAAGGCAGGTGTCGAGCACGTCCGACGAGGTCATGCCCTGGTGGATAAAGCGCGAATCCGGGCCGACGAATTCGGCGAGGTGCGTCAGGAAGGCGATGACGTCATGTTTGGTGACGCGTTCGATCTCGTCGATGCGCTCGACGTCGAAGGTGGCAGCGCCGCCCTTTTCCCAGATCGTCTTTGCCGCTTCCTTGGGAATGACGCCGATTTCGGCCAGCGCGTCGCAGGCATGGGCCTCGATCTCGAACCAGATGCGGAAGCGCGTTTCGGGAGACCAGATGGCGACCATCTCGGGCCGCGAATAGCGAGGGATCATGGCGGGGCTCTTCCAGCTGAGGTTTCGTCGCCGCTCCCCTAACAGAGGTGGGCCCAATGCTCAACGCGAACGGCGGGCAAACCAGAGCGCTGCGGCGATTAGGGCGACAAATCCATAGGGAAAATAGAGCCGGATGCCGAGCACGGCAAACTGATAGAGGGCGACGAGGCCGGTGAAGACGAACTGATACGTCCAGGTCACGGTGAACGGCTCGGCATGCCATTCGGCGTAATAGCGCCGGTATTGCAGGGCATAGAGCGCGGCCGTCAGGCCGATCGTGGCAACGCCTAAGCAAACGAAAGCCGCAGCGAAGGCGCCTTCACGGCGGGCTTTTTGCGACAGAAGCCGTGCCAGCGTCCACGCGACAGGAAATGCCAGCGCGCCGCCGGCGGCATAGAGCAGGACGACGAAACGGATATGCCCGGCCGTCCCCCAACTCATCGAAAACAGCGAGGTAAAGGCGCTGGCGGCCATCGCCAGGCCCCAAATCAGCATGCCGGCGATCGCCATGCGCGGGGCGGGCAGGGCGGCCTGCAGCCTGTTGCGCGCCGGCATGGAGTTGGCGGCTGATATCTGGCTCGCTTCGGCGGACAAGTGGTCTACGACCTGCCGGTGACCGCGAGCCAGCGATGGTCTGGACCCTCGAAACCGTGGCGGATGACGGTCACCAGCACCGCATAGGACATCTTGCCGTCGGGCGCGAAGAACGTCTGCACCCCGCCGATACGGTAGCCGGTGGGGCAGCCGCGGCTCTGCGGCACGTCCTTGTCTTCCTGCAGTATCTCCGCCTTGTCGCCGGGCTGTGCGCCGATCTTCGTAAGCTTGAAGCCTTTCACCGGGCCGATGCCGGGGCAGCGTTCCAGCTCGCCGAAGGAAACCTCCTCCAGTTGAAACGCGAGCTGCGGGTCGATGGGCGGGAACACCGGCCGCGGGTTGACCACCATCCGGTACGGATCGGCGCTGATTTCTGTGACGGCATTGAAGCCCGCAAGCGTGCCCCTGTTGGCGCCAAGCTCGCTGTCCTTGACCGACTTCTCGCCGCGCTGGCGCGCCTCGTCGCGGGCTGCCTGCACGCCCTTGCTCTCGTCTTCCAGCATCACGCGAACGGGCGTATCGGCCAGGAACTTGTCGGTCGTCGTGTCGATGTAGAAACGGTTGGCGTAGGCAAAGCCAGAACCATCCTGGACGCCGAACTCCTCGAAGCCGAAGACCTTGCCGTCAGCGCTGAAGCCGAGCACGTTCAACTCGGCGGCGTCGCCCGCATGGGCGGCCGATGCGGCGACCAGCGACATGCCGGCAAGGCAAAAGAGCTTGAAGAGTTTCATCGCGACCTCTCTTTCCCGTTGACTCAGTTTTTCAGGCGAAAGCGCTAAGATATTGTCACCGAAGACATTTTGTCAGCCCGTATGGGCCGACCAAACCTGCATCCTGTCGCCTGCCAAGGGTGTAGCGGCAAACACGCCGCGCGCGATCGCGCGCGCCATGGTAGATGTCGCTGCTGCGTAGAAGTCGATGACATCGGCGGCTCCGACCTCGATGCCGCTCGCGCCGGTCGCCAGCCCGAAGACGAGATCGCCGTCGAACGGCGTATGTACGGGCCAGATGGCGCGGGTGAAGCCATCATGGGCTGATATCGCCAGCCGCTTTGCCGCAGCCTTGGTCAGCACGGCGTCGGTGGCGATCACGGCGATGGTGGTGTTGGCGACGGCGTTGTTTTCTTCCTCGTATTTCTTGGCGACACGCGCCGCGTCGGCAGGCATCGGCGAGGGGTAGCCCAGCCCGCCGAACTCGCCATCCAGCTCGAATGGTGCAGCCCAGAAATGCCTGCTGCGTCCGACGGTCACCGAACCTGTGGCGTTGACTGCGACCAGGGCGCCGACGGTCACGCCGTTGGGCAGCACTGTCGAGGCCGAACCCAGCCCGCCCTTGAGCCCGGCAGTCAGCGCGCCGGTACCGGCGCCGACCGTACCAAGGTCGAAGGTGCGCGCCGCCATTTGCGTCGCCTCATAGCCAAGCTCGCGATAGGGCGGATAACGGCCCCAGTCCTTGTTGCCGCCATTCAGCATGTCGAACAGGATCGCCGCCGGCACGATCGGGATCACCTGGTCGCGCATGGCAAAGCCGACGCCCTTCTCGCGCAGCGCCGCCTGCACGCCAGAAGCCGCATCAAGGCCGAAAGCCGAGCCACCCGATAGAGCGATGGCGTTGATTGCCTCGACCGTGTTGTGGGCTTCTAGCAGGTCGGTTTCTCGCGTGCCTGGCGCGCCGCCCAGCACTTGGACTGCAGCCGTCGCCGGCTTGTCGCACACCACCACTGTCACGCCCGACTTGAGCTTGTCGTCAGCGGCATTGCCGACCGACAGCCCGGTGACGTCGGTGATGAGGTTCAGCGGTCCGGCCTTCAACATCATTTCGTCTCTCTGTCGCAGCCAGGCGATCGCTTGGCGTCGCACAAAGGCAGTCATAACAAGCAGATGGAGAGGCAGCCGGAGCTATCCCGGCGTTTGCCCTTCCAGCGGCACATAGTTGGTCCCGTCGAAGCGAAACAGGCGGAACGCGTTGTCCTGGAGATCGCCCTTGGCGTCGAAGCGCAGCTTGCCCAGGACCGTGTCGAAGTCTCGCCCGGCAAAGGCCTCGGTAATCGGCTTGCCGCTCGCGGCCGAAGCCTTGGCAGCCGCATCTGATATCTCCACCGCCGCATAGGCGGGCAGGGTGTAGCCTTCGGGAATGATTTTCTGTGCCTCGAAGGCCTGCAACACCTGCGGTCTCGCAACGTCGATCCAATCAGGCGGGGCGACCATCAGCGTGCCCGCTGTCGGCGACACTGTGCGGTCGGCTACACGGAGCGTCTCACCGCCGGCAAACACAATGTCTGCTCCAGCAGCGGCGGCATCGCGCGCCATCACCGCGATGTCCTCACCGTCGCCGCCGACGAACACATGCGTGGCGCCCGCCTTGCGCAGGCGCCCGACCAGTGCCACCTGGTTGTCAAGCTGGGGACGGAATGTGTCGACAAAGACTGGTTTCAGCCCAGCCTGCTCGGCCGCTGCGCGGAAGCTTTCGGCCAGCTCTCGGCCATAGATCGTGCCATCATCGACGATGGCGAACAGCTCGTTGGCCCACAGTCGCGTCAGGAGCGTTCCTGCCGCATCGTGCTCGGCGTCGCCGCGCGGCGCCAAGCGCAACACCGGCCAGCCCGTCTTGGCGCGGCCGTCAGTCAGGCTGTCGGTGCGTACGCCCACCGCAATGACTGGAATCTGCGCATCCTTGAGCGCGGGCAGGGCGGCTTCCAGTGCCTCGGTGCAGAGAAAGCCGATGGCCGTTTGCACCTTTGCGTCGACGAAGCTCTTCGCCGCCTTGCGGCCGCCCGCAGCCGAGCACTGGTCGTCGGCAAATGTCAGTTCGGCGCCGGAGCTCGCGGCTGCCATGGCCGCGCCCGCCTTCACCTGCTCTCCGAGCATGGCCGACGGGCCCGACAGCGGAGCCGCGACGCCGACCCTGAGCGGCTCGGCCTGCGCTGCCATCGCCGGAAACGATGCGGCCAGCGCGGCAATGATGATCGTTTTCGATCGCATTTAGCCCAACGAAATCCCTTCGCGCCCCGCTTTCGGGCGATGTCCTGACCTACTGCCTGGCCCGGACAAGCGCAATGTGCTTGTGGCTTAGTTGCTTGGCAGCTCAACTATCCGTCCATATATTGCGGTTAGGGTTCACTGCATATTGCGGTAAGGGTTCACTGCGGGAAGTTGTCTTGTGCTGAAGAAGTTTGAAGTCGGGCCGCAGGCCTATCGCGACGCGATGAGCCATTTCGCAGGCGCTGTCCATCTGGTCACCACGGACGGAGTGGCGGGCAAACGCGGCGCGACCGTCATTGCCGCCTGCTCGGTTTCGGACAACCCGCCTATGGTGCTTGTCTGCGTCAACCGCGAAAACCCCAAGAACGACGCCTTCGTCAAGAACGGCAACTTTGCGCTCAACACGCTGAGTGCAAGGCACGAACCGCTGGCGGTGGCGTTTTCCGGCGTCACCGGCATGCCGCCGGAAGAACGATTCGCACTTGCCGAGTGGCAGGTGCTCGCCTCTGGCGCGCCAGTGCTGCTCGATGCGGTGGCTGTGTTCGATTGCGAACTGGTCGATGCCAAGGAGATGGCCACCCATCGCATCATGTTCGGCAAGGTGACAGGCCTGCGTATCGGCGATAATCTTCGCCCGTTGATCTATCACGGCCGCAGCTACCACGTGCTCTAGGCCGATTTCCGGAAGTGCCATGACCGCATCAGCGACGCGTCCGTTTCCGAATTCGATCGACGAGACGCTCGAAATGCTCGCCGGCGCAGACTATGTCGCCGACCGCGCGCTGGCGACGGTACTGTTCCTGTCCCTGCGCATGCGCCGCCCGCTGTTTCTCGAAGGCGAGGCCGGCGTCGGCAAGACCGAGATCGCCAAGGTCCTGGCCAGCGCACTTGGCCGCCGGCTGATCCGGCTGCAGTGTTACGAGGGCCTCGACGTCTCCTCCGCCGTCTACGAGTGGAACTATGCGGCGCAGATGATCGAGATCCGCATGGAGGAGGCGACCGGCAAGGTCGACCGCAACGATATGGAGAAGAACGTCTTCTCCGAGAAATACCTGATCCGCCGTCCGGTCCTCGACGCCCTCACAGGCAAGGAGGGGGCGGCCCCGGTCTTCCTGATCGACGAACTCGACCGCACCGACGAGGCCTTCGAGGCCTTCCTGCTCGAAATCCTCTCCGACTATCAGGTGACGGTGCCCGAACTCGGTACGATCAAGGCGGAGGAGCCGCCGATCGTCGTCATCACCACCAACCGCACCCGCGAGATTCATGACGCGCTCAAGCGCCGTTGCCTGTACCATTGGGTCGACTATCCCAATGCCGAGCGCGAACTGGAGATCGTGCGCCGCAAGGTGCCGCAGGCCAATCAGCGGCTTTCGGCCGAGGTTGTGCGGTTCATCCAGCGGCTGCGCGAGATCGAACTATTCAAGGTGCCCGGCGTGGCCGAGACCATCGACTGGGCCGGAGCGTTGACCGAACTTGACAAGGTCGCACTTGATCCCGAGACCGTGTCAGACACCATTGGCGTGCTCCTGAAGTACCAGGACGACATCGCCCGCATAGAGCAGGGTGAGGGCCGCCGGATCCTCAACGAGGTGAAGGCGGAGCTGGCGGCAGCGGAGTAGGTGCCCAAATGGACTTGCGCAGCACCGAGACCCTCGCCGCCAAGTCCGACGGACGCATCGCCGACAATATCGTCTATTTCGCACGCACCCTGCGCAAGGCGGGCATGCGGGTCGGTCCGGCCTCGGTCAAGGATGCCATCGAGGCGGTGCTCGCCGCCGGCATCGGTACGCGCGACGACTTCTACTGGACGCTTCATGCCGTGCTGGTCACTCGCCATGAGGACCACCCGACCTTCGACGAGGCGTTCCGGCTGTTCTGGAAATCGCGCGAGCTGATCGAGAAGATGCTGGCGATGTTCTCGCCGGTCGCGCTCGACAACCGTGAGAAGCAGAAGCCGCGCGCCGCCGAAAACCGCGTCAGCCAGGCGATGTTCGAAGGTCACCAGAAGGCCCAGCCGGCGCGTGAGATCCCTGAGGTCGAGGTCGACGCGCGCTTCACCGTGTCGGGCAACGAAGTGCTGCGCGCCAAGGACTTTGCCCAGATGAGCGCGGACGAATTGTCGGATGCCCGACGCGAGATCGCAGCGCTCCGTCTGCCTTTCGACATGGTGCGCACGCGCCGCTTCAGGCCCGATCCGCATGGCGGCAAGATCGATCCCCGCGCCATGATGCGAGCTGCCGCCCGCAGCGGCGGCCAGCTGATCCTGCCGAAATTCCGCTCGGCCCGCGAGGTCCAACCGCCATTGGTCGTGCTGGCGGACATCTCTGGATCGATGAGCCAGTACACGCGCATCTTCCTGCATTTCCTGCATGCGCTGACCGAAAAGCGCCAGCGGGTGCACACATTCGTCTTCGGCACGCGGCTCACCAACCTGACGCGCCAGATGCGCCATCGCGATCCCGACGCCTCTCTTGCCGGTTGCTCGGCCGCCGTCCGAGACTGGTCGGGCGGGACGCGCATCGGCGACGCACTTGGCGAGTTCAACCGGCTGTGGTCGCGGCGCGTGCTGGGGCAGGGAGCCGTGGTGCTGCTGATCACGGACGGGTTGGAGCGCGACGATGTCGCCGGCCTGTCGGAAGAGATGGAGCGGCTCCATAAATCGTGCCGGCGGCTGGTCTGGCTCAACCCGCTGCTGCGCTTCGACGGTTTCGAGGCGCGCGCACGCGGCGTTCGCGCCATGCTGCCGCATGTTGATGAGTTCCGCGCAGTCCATAATCTCAACGCGCTTGGCGATCTCTGCGCTTCGCTCGGCGTACCCGCTTCATGCAGCAGCGACCCGAGACGCTGGCTTGACGGCTTGGGCCGCGCTGCCTGAGCATCGGGAGGGAGGAAACGATGCCAAGCAAATTCCTGGACGAAGCCCGCGATCCGCTGATCATCGCGGAAGGCTGGATGAAGGACGGCAAGGACGTGGCCATTGCCACCGTCGTTGAAACATGGGGCTCGGCGCCGCGTCCAGTCGGCAGTCATCTCGTCATCGATGCCGATGGCACTTTCCACGGCTCCGTCTCCGGCGGCTGTGTCGAAGGTGCGGTGATTTCCGAAGCGCTCGACGTCATCGAAAGCGGCAAGCCGAAAATGCTCGATTTCGGTGTTGCCGACGAAACCGCCTGGCAGGTCGGACTTTCCTGCGGCGGTCGCATCCGGGTCTATGTCGAGCGGCTGGGGTAAAAACGAATGGACCCGTATGTTCTGAAGACCTTGAATGCCGAGCGCCGCGCCCGCCGCGCCGCAATCGTCGTCACCGATCTTGGCGACGGCCGCGGCCGCGTCATCAAGGAGGGCGACGCGGTGGTCGGCGATCTCGGTGCAGCCATCGGCAAGGCGTTCCGCTCAGGCGCGTCGAGCATGGTCGAGGCCGAGGGCCGCAGCTTCTTCCTCAACGTGCATCTGCCGCAGCCACGGCTGGTCATCATTGGCGCGGTCCATATCAGCCAGGCACTGGCGCCAATGGCCAGGATTGCCGGCTTCCCGCTTGAGATCATCGACCCGCGCACGGCTTTTGCCAGCGACGAGCGCTTTCCCGACGACATTCACAAGGCCGAATGGCCAGAGGACGTGCTGAAGCATTGCCCGCTCGACCGCTACGCGGCGTTGGCAGCGATCACCCACGACCCCAAGATCGACGACTGGCCGCTCAAGGCAGCACTTGACGCCGAGTGCTTTTATGTCGGCGCGCTGGGCAGCCGCAAGACCCATGCCAGGCGCGTCGAGCGCCTGCTGGCCATGGGCGTGAGGCCTGAGCAGATCGAACGCATCAACGCGCCGATCGGGCTCGACATCGGTGCGGCCAACCCGGCCGAGATCGCCGTTGCGGTGCTGGCGCAGGTCATCGCGGCCTTCCGCTCGCGCGGTCTTGCGGCCAAGTCGAAAGGCGAGGCGGCGTGAAGTTCGGCCCCATTCCGGTCGCGGATGCAATTGGCGCTGTGCTGGCTCATGCCACGACGTCGGGCGAGCGCCGCTATCGCAAGGGGCAAGTTCTCGGCGCGGACGATGTCGCTGCCTTGCAGGCCGCGGGCCTTGCCGAGGTCGTTGTCGCAGCGCTCGAGCATGGCGATCTTGGCGAGGACGCTGCCGCCGAAGCCATTGCGGCAGCCATGCGCCACCGGCACATCGAGGTGAAGCAGGCCGCCACAGGCCGCGTCAACCTCCACGCCACTTCGCCAGGCGTCTTCACTGTCGATGCCCAGCTGATCGATGCGATCAACGCTGTCGACCCGGCGATAACGGTGGCCACGCTTGCCCAGCTTGCCCGGGTCGAGCGGGACCAGATGGTCGCGACCGTGAAGATCATTCCTTTCGCGGTGTCTGGCCAACTCGTCGCCGAGGTGATCGACCTCTGCGCCGGCAAGGAGATCTTCGCAGTCAATCCATTTGCGGCCAGGCGTGTCGGCGTAATCCAGACGACGTTGCCGAGCGTGAAATCAAGCGTGCTCGACAAGACCGCGCGCGTCACCGAACAGCGTCTTGCCCGCTCCGGCAGCCGGCTGACAGCCGAGCGCCGCACGCCACATGAGGCCGCTGCAGTGGCAGAGGTCGCCAAGGCGCTTGCCCGTGACAACGACCTGGTGGTGATATTCGGCGCGTCGGCCCTGGCCGATTTCGATGATGTCATTCCGGCCGCCATCCGGGCGGCGGGTGGCAGCGTCATCCGGTCCGGCATGCCGGTCGATCCGGGCAATCTGCTGGTGCTCGGCCATATCGGCAATGCTGCCGTGCTTGGCGCGCCCGGCTGCGCCCGCAGTCCCAAGGAGAACGGTTTCGACTGGGTGCTCGATCGACTGCTCGCCGGGCTTGAGGTCACTGCTGCCGACATCGGTGGCATGGGCGTGGGGGGCTTGCTCATGGAAATTCCGTCGCGACCGCAGCCGCGCGAGGCGCCGGCCGTGCCCGTCGCACCCAAGGTCCATGCCGTGTTGCTGGCGGCCGGGCGCTCCAGCCGCATGGGCGGCCCCAACAAGCTGATGGCGCTGTTCCAGGACAAGCCGCTGGTGCGCCGCACGGCCGAGCGCGTATTGGCCTCCAAGGCCGAGGGCACCGTGGTGGTCACCGGCCACCAGGCCAGTCGCATCCGCGACGCGCTCGTCGGGCTCGATCTGCCGGTGGCTCACAATGCCGATTTTGCCTCAGGCCTCGCCAGCTCGCTCAAGGCAGGCATCGCCGCACTCCCCGAGGACGCGGCCGGTGCCCTGATCGTGCTCGGCGACATGCCCGAGGTGCTGCCGGCCGATCTCGACCGGTTGATCGAGGCATTCGAGCGGGCGGGCGGCCGCGCTATCGTCCGCGCCACCCACGATGGCAAGCGCGGCAATCCCGTCATCCTGCCAAGGTCACTGTTTGCCGCCGTCGCTCATCTCGAAGGCGACACCGGCGCGCGTCATCTGATCGAGAGCGAAGGCGTCGATGTCGTCGACATCGAAATCGGCGCCGGCGCCGCCGTCGACGTCGATACGCCCGAGGCGCTGGAAGGCGCGGGCGGGGTGCTGCAGGATTGACAAATGCACTATGAGCTAGCCAACCCTAGATCATGTCACTCGATTCAGCTTTGCATTCCTTCGCGCCCCCTTCTGGCCTGCCGGCCATCTCCCTCTCAAGGGGGGAGATCGGCAGCTTTGCCGGCGTGACTTACCCTCTGTTGCAGAAGGGCGCAGACCCTGATGACAGCCCATCTCCCCCCTTGAAGAGATGGCCGGCAGGCCAGAAGGGGGCAACGTCGAGCACAAGCCTTCGCCGGTTCGCCTGGGGTGTTCTTGCGGTTGCCTTTGCGTCGCTCGCAACCTCGGCACACGCCCAGAGCCTCGCGCCCTACAAGGACGATCTCTTCGCCTATCCCGGAATTCTCTCGTCGGAGGGCGATGCCTATCGCGTCGTCGACTACCAGGAGATGCGCGACATCAACGAGCGCGACCAGGTGCCGGAGCGGCGGGTGCAGGGCAAATATGTTTCGACTGGCGTCCGCAAGGTCCAGCAGGATCTGGTGCTGAAGCTTGATGCCGGCGACATCAGGCATGTTGCCGTCGGCAAGACCGAGGGCGCTTCGGTCATCGTGCTTTATCTCCATGGCCAGGGCGGCAGCCGCAAGCAGGGCGTCGACGACTTCACCTTTGGCGGCAACTTCAACCGCATCAAGAACCTGATGGCGGCCAATGGCGGGCTCTATCTTTCACCCGACTTCTCCGATTTCGGCGACAAGGGCGTGGCCGAGGTGGGAGCCCTGATCGACCACTACGCGGCGCAATCCCCTGGCGCGAAGATCGTCGTCGCCTGCGGTTCCATGGGGGGGCAGCTGTGCTGGGGGCTGGCGGGCGACGCCGGCGTGGCGAAGAAGCTGAGCGGGCTGATGCTGCTCGGCTCGCTTTGGGACGACGGTTTCCTGAAGTCGCCGGCCTTCGCAGCCAAGGTGCCAGTGTTTTTCGGCCAGGGCAGCAAGGACCCGGTCTTCCCCATCGACAAGCAGGAGGCATTCTTCCGCTCGATCCTGGCCAAGAGCAAAAGCTATCCGGCGCGTTTTGTCCGTTTTGAGACAGGCACGCATGGCACGCCGATCCGCATGACCGACTGGCGCGATACGCTCAACTGGATGCTTCAGGCGAAATAGCTCACGGCCCGGTGTTGTAGTCGAGCACGCTCTCAGGGTTGATCTCGCCGTCATAGGAAGCATCGACGTCGTATTTGATCAACGCGAAGGCACCGTCGCGGAAAATCCAGACACCGTCTGACGAGGCATCGCCAACCCCGCGCCATTTGGCATGCGAGGTCAGCGTCAGGGTCTTCTCGTCATAATCAGAGTTCACCAGCTGGCTTTCCGAGCGGTAGCCAATGACGCTGAGGCTCTCGACCTTGCCTTCGCTGTTGTCGTTCTCGTAGCGGATGTCGAGTTCGGGGGTGGCAAAGTGCTGCTGGTTCAGGCCGTCGAGCTCGGTCCACAGATAGTAGACATGGGTCTCGTTGTAGGCGCCCATCGAGCAGAAGAAGCGGAACAGCCGCGCCTCGTTCGGCTTGGCGTCCGGGGCATCCGACTTGTTGTGGTAACTGATGCCGTAGCTTTTGGCGGCGTCCTCGCCTTCGCGGCCGGCGTCGCACTGGCCTTTGTAGTCGGCGGCGAAAAGTCTGGTCGCCTGGTCAAACAGCGCGTCCGTCTCCGGGGGCGGGGCATCGCCGCATTGCTTGGGCAGGGCGGCTGCGAGGTCGCCTTCGGCCGGCTTCAGGTTGCCCTTCTCGAGCAGGATCGGCTTGAATGGCGGCTCCTGGATCGATGCGTTGACCTGGCGCGCCGTGTAGCAGCCGGCGAAGACCTTTTCCGCGCCGCTGGCGTCGATGGCACGGATCGCGACGGGAATGTTGTAGAAGATGCTGCCGGCCGCACCCTCGGAGCTTACAGCACCTGTTTCGACGTCGACGCGGTCGGTCTTGTCGTAGCCCTTGGCGAACTCGGCAAAATCCTTGGCCGGCTTGGCGTCGCCGAAATAGTCCCAGGCGCGGGCATATTCCTTGCGGCTCACCGCATTATAAAGCGAGCGCACCACGGCTGCAGGGTCGGAACGATCGTCGATGTAAGGTGTTTCAGCCGCCAGTGCCTGGAACGACCAGAGCCCCGTCAGGACCATGGTTACGGCCGCGGGTGTCGAAAAAGTCCTCATCGCGAATCTCCTGCCTGCCGCAATGATGCATCATCGATTGCGGCAGCGCAGTGACGCGCAGGACTATCATGCCTGGCGTGTCGCCATTTCGCGGGCAATGCGCGGAAAGTCCGCCGGCCGGATGCCGATATCGGCGCGATCGGAGTTGCTCATGGCATTGAGCAGCGCGAGCGCTGCACGGTAGCGCGCCTGTTCTCTGGGGCGCGGGCGGGAGAAGAACTCGGTATAGAAACCCATCTCTCAGGCTCCTGTTGATCCTCCCACTCGCACATATAGGTGATTCCTCGTTGATTGTGCAGTGCAACATAAGCATATCTGCCATGCGTGTAGCACCGGCAGGGCCGCAAACAGACCGAAAAACAATAAGATGCGGCGCGACACTCAAAGCGATTTTTAACCGGCGGGGATTATGGTCCGGCCAGTTTTGCCGTAGCATGTGTTTCGTGCGGAGGGGCTTTGCATGGGCACCGGAACCAATCGCGATTTCGCCTCGCTGCTCGACGAGTTGATCGTCGCTGCGGATCGGGACGACATTGAGCCTGCTCCGACCATCCCTTTCGACTATCTTGCCGTGGCCGAAGAGCTGCATTCGGGCCGCATCCGTGTCGATGGGCATACGGTTGCAGCCGAGTATCGCGAGGCTGGCGCCGATCTCGATGACGAGTTCGTGGCGCTCTTCGATACCATGCGGGCCGAGGCTGTCGCCGATGCCTTGCAGGATGCGATGTCGGCCGAGCCCGCTGAGCCCGAGCCATCGATCGAACCGGAGGCGATCGCCCGCGAACTCAATCTGTCCGAAGCAAAGCCGGCCGATCTCGCCAGGATGCGTCGCCGGTTTGCCCTCGCCAACCATCCTGACCGCGTGGCGCCGCACCTGCGCCAGCGCGCCATGGTGCGCATGCAGCTTGCCAACATGATGATCGACGACGCCAAGCGCCGCGCGGCAAAGACAAAGCCTGAGCACTGATACCCCTCGACAGTCGACCCGAACTGCGAAAGGCTGGGCTTGAGCCGGAGCCCGACATGCTGAGAGTGCAGAAAATCCCCCTTGATGCCATCTACGTGCCCACCGCACGGCGCAAGACGCTGCATCCCGAGACCGTACGCCATCTCGCCGAGGACATTCTGGAGAACGGCATGAAGCAGCCGATCCAGGTGCGCGTCGACGGTGACCGTTATGTGCTGATCGAGGGCCTGCATCGGCTCGAGGCCGTGAAATGGCTGGGCGAGATGTCCATCGACGCCTATCTGGTCCATGCCCGCCGCCACTGAGCGATTTTTTGACCTCTTGTGTCGGGATCGCGGGACGCCGCTCGTCTTGAAGGCGGAAACCGAATTTCCCGAAGGAGAGAAACTATGACCACCGTCGTTGACGTTGCCCCTGCCACCGACCGCGAGCTGGTTCTCGCCCGCATCATCGACGCGCCGCGCGAGAAAGTGTTCCGCTGTTGGACCGATGCGACGCTGCTGCCGAAATGGTTCGCACCGCTGCCCTGGACGACATCAAGCGCCAAGCTCGACGTGCGCGCCGGCGGCTCTAGCCTTGTCGTCATGCGCAGCCCCGAGGGCGAGGAATACCCAAATCCCGGCCTCTACCTCGAGGTCGTGCCGAACGAGAAGCTGGTCTTCACCGACGCCTTCACCGAGGCCTGGCTGCCCTCCGGCAAGCCGTTCATGGTCGGCATCCTGACCTTCGAGGACATCGGCGGCGGCAAGACCAAATACACCGCAACCGTCCGCCACTGGTCGGTCGAAGACCGCGATACCCACGAAAAGATGGGCTTCCACGGCGGCTGGGGCCTCTGCACCGAACAGCTCGAAGCGCTGGCAAAGACGCTCTGAGGGGACCTTGTCGTGCTGATTTTGAAAGGCTGGGTTCACGACCCGGCCTTTTTGACTCGGGGATCGGCACGGCCGTTCCTCCCCCTGTGGGCGAAGCTTTTTCCCCGAAAGCCTTCACGGTGGGGTTCCTAGGCCGGATGCTGCCTCTCGAAAAATCCTTATCCCCTGTCGGATGTTGCATCGCTCGCTCGTCCTAGCAACGAAGGGCCGATGAGCCCGACCACGAGGAAGGGACGATAAGATGCGCAAGTTGATGATGATGGTAGCCGTGGTTGCGGCGCTGGTGACGGGAGGTACTGCAATGGCCGAAACCAAACCGGCGGATGGCGTGAAATCGGGCCATGCCGAGGTCAACGGCGTCAATTATTACTACGAGATCCGCGGGGAGGGCGAGCCGCTGCTGCTCTTGCATGGCGGGCTGGGGTCGATCGATATGTTCGGGCCGGTGCTGCCGGCGCTGTCGAAGGGCAGGCAGGTGATCGCGGTCGATCTCTACGGTCATGGCCGTACCGCGCTGACCGAGCGCAAGATGAGCATGATCGACAGCGGCGACGATATGGCCGCGCTGCTCAAGAAGCTGGGCTACAGCAAAGTCGATGCGCTCGGCTATTCCTTTGGTTCAGGCGTGGCTCTCCGCCTTGCGGTCCAGCATCCCGAGACGGTACGCCGGCTGGCGCTGGTTTCGGCGGCCTATGCCCAGGACGGCTTCTACCCCGAGATGCTGCCGATGCAGGCCCAGGTCGGCGCAGCGATGGCCGACATGATGAAGCGGACTCCGATGTACCAGACCTATGCCGCCGTGGCGCCGAAGGTCGAGGATTTCCCGAAGCTGTTGGACCAGATGGGCGAGTTCATGCGGACGCCTTATGATTGGGCCGACGACGTCAAGACGCTGAAGATGCCGGTCATGCTGGTCTATGGCGACGGCGACATGTACCGCCCCGAGCATATCGTGAAATTCTACCAACTGCTCGGCGGCGGCCTCAAGGACGCCGGCTGGATGCGCGAGAACATGTCGCAGAACAGGCTGGCGATCATTCCCAACCGCACCCACTACGACATCTTCATGGCGCCGGAACTGGCAACCACGGTGCTGCCCTTCCTCGACGGCGAGACCACGCCGAAGAGCTGGGACGAGCAGGTGAAGGCCTCCAAGTGATGTGCCTTGGCTGCGCTGCTTCTCGATGGGGTGACGCAGCCAAAATCCTTGCTGAAAACAGGTCTGGGCTGTATCGTTCCGGCACGCTGAAGATGGCCCGCCGAGGGCAATAGTAAGATGCGGCCAGCCGACCATCACTTTGAGCTGGCGATGAAGCGGTCGAACCTCGCCGCGTGGCGCCTCGCGCCCGTTTCCGACATTCCGGCCGCCGCGATGCGATGTTACCGCGAAAGGAAGTGGTCATGGCTATCTCATTGACGATGCAGGAATATCTCGAGGACAATCACATCCACTACGATGCTGCCAAGCATGCGCGCACCGGTTGCTCGATGATGACGGCAGAAGCAAGCCACGTGCCGGGCAACGCTCTGGCAAAGGGCGTGGTGCTGAAGTGGGAGGACGGCTTCGTGCTGGCCGTGCTGCCGGCCTCGCGCCATGTCGATCTTGCCAGGATGCGCGAGATCATCGGCGACAAGGTGCGGCTTGCAACCGAAGAGGAGGCAAGCACGCTGTTTCCCGATTGCGACGAAGGTGCGGTGCCGATCCTCGGCGTACCCTATCGCGTCGCTTGCGTGATCGACGAGCAGTTGCGGCGCGGTGGCGACGTCTATTTCGAGGGCGGCGACCATCGCACCCTGGTGCATGTCAGCGGCGACGAGTTTTCGCGCCTCATGTACGGCATGCCGCAGGCGCGCATCAGCTGGTGAGCTAGCTGGCGGCCGCGCATAAGGCCGCGGCCGCCATATTGCCCGCATGATGTCACGCAATTGCCATTCGTCTGTCACGCTTCGTGATTAGAGTGGTTGGGTAACAAGGGTCACGAACGGAGGCGACCATGGCCGAACAGCCTGAGCTGACGCTGGAAGATTTGCTGCGTGAACCGATTATCCTGAAGCTGATGGAGCGTGACGGATATCGTCCCGACGACATCCGCACCTTGGCGCGGCAGGCGGTAGCCCGCGGCGTCCAGTGGGAAAGCCGCCGGCGGCTGCCGTCACGGCCCGGTGGGCCGTGCTGCAACGGCTGGACGTCCCACATCTAGGGGCTTCTGCCCATTTCCCGACAACAAGGCGACGACTGGTTTCGCCAGCTGCATGACGTTTCGGCTCGACAGGCGATGTCGCTGCCCCTATTCCCTGAACCGCGCGCAGATGTGCGCGGTTCAGCAAGGGTAGTGCGATGGCTCAGCGATACGAAGGCGGATGCATGTGCGGCGCGGTGCGTTACGTCGCCGAGGGCGTACCCGTCAACGAGCGCATCTGCCATTGCCGCAGCTGCCAGAAGGCGGTGGGTGCCGCCTTCAACGCGCGGCTGATGTTCCGCGCCGAACAGGTGTCGATGACCGGGCCGGTGAAGATCGCGTTTTCGTCGCCGGCGGTGAAGCGCGGCTTCTGCGCCGACTGCGGTACCACGGTTCTGTCCGGACGTGACGCGGCCGGTATTCTCGCCGTCACCTCCGGTTCGCTCGACGATCCCAAACAATTCCACCCGACCATGCATATCTGGGTATCGTCGAAGCAGCCCTGGCTGAAGCTGGACGACGGCTTGCCGCAATTCGAGGAAGCCGCGCCGGCCTGAGCGATCAGGCCAGAAACGCCTCGAAGCGCGGGCGTTCGAGCAGACTGGCCTGCCTCAGGCGACGATGTCGATGCCGCTGTCGCGCAGGCGCTGGAGCAAGGGTTCGCCTGGCAGCTCGTCGGTGACGATTGTGTGGATGTCGCTGAGTGAGGCGAGGCGGACGAGCGCGCGGCGGCCGAATTTGGAACTGTCTACGGCGAGGATGACCCGGCCCGACTGGCGCATGGCGGCGGAGACGGCGGCTACCTCGGCGTGATCGTCGTCGCCGATGTCGCCCTCATTGTCGACGCCGCTGACCGAGATGACGGCGATGTCGAATTTGAAGCGCCTGATGTAGTCGGCCGTCTCCTCGCGGAAGACGCCGCCATCGACCTGGCGGACGAAGCCGCCGGGCACGGCGATGGCGAAATCGGTGCTTTCGCTGAGCGTGGTGGCGACGCGCAGGCTGTAGGTGACGACGCGCAGGTCGCGATGGCGGACGAGCGCGCGGGCTACGGCCTCGCAGGTGGTGCCGGTGTCGATGAACACGGCAGCCCCGTCGGGGATCAGGTCTGCGGCGAGGCGGCCGATCTTTTCCTTCTGTGCGGCATTGTCGACGCGGCGCTGGCGCAGCACCGACGGCTCGACTGGCGTCGAGATGGTGGCCCCGCCGTGCAGGCGGCGCACCTTGCCCTGTTCCTCCAACGCCATGATGTCGCGCCGGGCTGTCTGCGTGGTCACGCCATAGAGCGTGGTGATTTCCTCGATCGATACATAGTGGTTGTGCTCGAGATAGCTGAGCAGATGCGCTTGCCGGCTCGACTTCTTGTTGTCGTTTGTCATGTCGAGCCTGTCGATCGATGTCATGCCGGCTGCGTTTCCCTCAATCCTTGCTAGCAAATTCAACCGGCCGTTTCACCCTGCCTCGGGGCAATCCCCGGTGGATGGCAACAAACGGGCGAAGAGTGGGCGGTTGTCACCATTGATGTTGCAAAACTGACATCGAAGCTCATTAATGTCTGTTTTCGTACATTTTTGGTGACCGCAACATGTCATTCGCACGGCTGCCCTGGCAGTTTCGTGACAGTTGCTGTCGCATCGCAAACATAGGAGCTTCGCGATGACGACCTTCGATGGCCGCACCCCCAACGTGCCGGCCAAGACCGCCCGCAAACCGCAGGATAGAGCGCGCAACATCGCTGCAGGCCTGCTGTGCGGCACTGCCCTGGCGCTTCAGGCGGTTTCGGCCCAGGCGGCCGAGGATTCGCTGAGGATCCTGACGCTCAACACCTGGCTCGATCGCTTCAAGCCGACGCCGGCAACGGCGGGCGAGTTCTTCATCAAGGGCAATTACGACATCCTGACCTTCCAGGAATTCCGTGCCAACAGCACCTACGCCCGCGACCTGCCGGGCGTGATGCAGGCCGCCGGGCTCGGCACTTACGGCACGCGCCAGGACAATGACGTCGGCGTGTTTTCGCGCCTGCCGGGCACGTATGGTGCCTTCACCACAGGTGCCATTGCCACCTACACGAAGGTCGACGGCACGGCAAAGCGGCCGCAGACCGTGGTCGGCACCACGCACCTCAACTATTACGACGAATCGACCAACCGCATTGTCCAGGCGAGGGCGCTGAACAGCTGGGCCAAGTCGCAGGCGGGGCCTGTCATCCTGACCGGCGACTTCAACGCCGGCGACGTGTCCGAGCGCGGCCTGCACTCGATCAGCCAGCAGGAACGGTTGCTCAAGATCTACACCAAGGCCCCGACAAATGCGTTTTATCTCTCGCTGCTGAAGCAATACGCCAAGGATCAGACGCAGCTCGACGCCTTCATCGCCCAGTGGAAGGGCAAGACGGCAGCACAGATCGATGCGGCGACGGTGCCTGCAGGGCTGTTTGCCGACGAGCTGTATCCGGTGGCCGGCAACCTGCCGCAGACCATGAACATCCTGAAGAAGCAGTACCTGCTGCTGCAGCTGCCCTCCGAGCGCGAGCAGTTCACGCCGCACGGGCTGAACGACGGCTCTGTGACCTGGCCGTCGCATGGCGAGGACGCGACCAACACCTGGGGCAGCTGGCACCGCGTCAAGATCGACCATTTCCTGGCCTCGCGGCCCTTCGGCAAGTGGTGGCAGATCAACGACGACCCGAACGATCCCTATCTCGGCGTCGTCACTGACGTCAGCTACGTAACCAATCCCGATGGTTCGAAGACGCCGCTGTCGGATCACGAGCCGGTGGCGCACAATCTGCGCTGGGTCGGGCCTCAGCTCGAATCCTACGACGACAACGGCACGGCAAAGACACGCGTCGTCTGGGGCAAGGGCGCCTCGACCTTCGCTGAAAAGGGCAGGGAGTTCGTCCTCTCGCGCAACAACATGCGCGACGACGTCTATCTCGGCCAGATTTCCGATGCCAACGGCATGCCGATCCTGGCTGGCCTGACAGATGCCGAGAAAAAGACGCTGCTCGACTGCAAGAGCACCGATGCGCGCTTCCAGCAGGCGATATCAGACTATTGCATCGACGATCACAGCTTCATCGGCGAACTGAAGGTCGCCGATGGCGGCACCGTTGTTGTCGAGGAAGACGCGGCCCTCGGCGGTGACCAGGCAAAGCTCAGGCTCGATGGCGGCAGCCTCAAGGTTGTCGGCACCGGCATGAACGTGCTCGGCCGCAATGTCGTGCTGGAGGCCGGCGGCGGCGCGCTCGACATTGCCGATGCCAACAACGTCGTCGGCATTGCCAGGGAGATCTCGGGCACCGGCAGCCTGACCAAGGCCGGCCTTGGTGCTCTCGTTCTCGACGGCACGCACAGCTACACCGGCAGCACCATCGTCAAGGCGGGCGCGCTGGCTGTGAACGGCTCGATAGCCAGCTCTGCGCTGACCACTGTCGAAGCGGGCGCAGCACTCGGCGGCTCGGGCACGCTTGGCAATGTGGTTATCGCTTCGGGCGGTACGTTGAAGCCGGGCAATTCGATCGGCACGATCAACGTCACGGGCGACATCACCTTCGAGGCCGGCTCGAAATTCGAGGTCGAGGCCAACCACAAGGGCGAGAGCGACAAGGTCGCAGCGACGGGCAAGGCCATTCTCAAGGGCGGCTCGGTGCTGACGCTGGCTACAGGCAACAACTACGCGCCGCAGACGAGCTACAAGATCGTCACCGCCGGTGGCGGTGTCTCCGGCACCTTCGCCGACGTCAGTTCGAACCTCGCCTTCCTCGACCCGACGCTGGCCTATGGCGCCAACGACGTGACGCTGACGCTCAGCCGCAACGACATCTCTTTCGCCGAAGTCGGCGTAAACGGAAACCAGAAGGCGACCGCAGCAGCCCTCGAAAGCCTCGGCTTCGGCAACGCTGCCTACACCGCTGTCGCCAATCTTGACGAAGCCGGCGCGCAAGATGCATTCCAGCAGCTGTCGGGTGAGGTGCACTCCTCGGCCAAGGGCATGATGATGCAGGACGGCGGCGTCATGCTCGACGCGGCCACCAGCCGGATCGACCAGGCCTTCGGCGAGGCGCCCGCGGTGAGCATGCCGGTCATGGCCTATGGCGACGACGGCCTGGAACTCGCGCCTGCCGACACCGACCGCTTCGCCTTGTGGACGCGGGCCTTCGGCTCATGGGGCGACAGCAAGGCGGATGCCAGCAATGTCGGTTTCGACCGCAGCACCGGCGGATTGCTTGTCGGTGGCGACGCACTGGTCGGCGACGCCTGGCGCGCGGGTGTCATTGCCGGCTACAGCCGCTCGTCCTTCAGCACCGCCAATGGAGGGTCGAGCGGCAGCAGCGACAACTACCATGTCGCCGTCAATGCCGGCACCCGCGCCGGGCCGTTCGGCCTGACCGTCGGGGCCGGCTACACCTGGCACCGCTTCGACACGCAGCGCAATGTCGCCTTCGGAGGCTTCACCGACGCATTGTCCGCCAACTACAGCGGCGGCACCGCGCAGGTGTTTGGCGAGGCGAGCTACAAGGTCGATGCGGGGCGCTTCGCGGTCGAGGGCTTCTCCAACCTGACCTATGTGAACTTGCGCACGAGCGCCTTCACAGAGACGGGTGGGGCGGCGGCACTGTCGAGTGCAGCATCGAGCAGCGACGTAACCTTCACCACGCTCGGCGTGCGCGGCTCGACCGACGTTTCGCTTGGGGCAACCGAGGCCACTGTCCACGGCACGCTGGGTTGGCGCCATGCCTTCGGCGAGGTCGCGCCTACGTCGTCCTTCGCCTTCGACGGCAGCGGCGACTTCGACATCTCCGGTGCCGCGATTGCCAGGGATGCGGCCGTTCTCGGCGCGGGTATCGACTTCGCCATCGCTCCGAAGACGAAGCTCGGCATCAGCTACACTGGACAGGTCAGCAGCAAGGCATCTGATCACGGCATCGACGCCAAGCTTGCGGTCAACTTCTGAGAACCGCGGCCCACCCGGCCGGTTTGCGCCGGCCGGGTGAGACCAAGAAGCTTCTGGCGTCGAACAAGGCATCCGCGGCCATGGGGCCACGGCCGCGGATGCTGAGTCTAGTCTACCCTGTGGCCTTCGAGGATACGCTCCACCGGCGCCCAGCCGATGTAACGCGGCTGGGTCCAGCCTTCGGCGGGTTCGAGGTTTTCGACCGCCAGCATGTCGTCGATGCGCACCTCGTCCCAGGCGTGGACGACGCGGCCGTCGCCGAGATGCAGTCCGACATGACCGTAATTGGCGTGCTCGTCGAACAACTCGCCCGACATGTCGTAGAAGACGAAGGCGCCGCGCGGCGGAATGCCCTGAGGCGTCCCGGTCACGCCGTACTCGTCGGCAGACTCCTTGGCGGAGTCCCCGCCGAACATCTCGATAGCGTTGGATTGCTCATAGGCATCCTCGACAAAGGCGAGGCAGCGGAAGCAGTAGCTGTCGTCTCCAAGCTGGGAGAGCGCCCAGGTGATGGCGTTATCGATGTAGTGGTCTGGAATTGTCACTGGATGGATGTCCTGTTGGAGAATGAGATGTGATGGTCGTGATCAAAGTCATTGCGATGCGCGCCATTTTGATCTCCATGTCAGGTAACCTAATATAAGCGCAGGCGATATTGCTATGAGGCTTATGTCACCATACGAGTTTGTGTGTATGGCGGGCGGAGTGCTTACAGTTGTTCACGCCGAATGCGCAAGATGCCTACGCATGATTTTTGGTTGCTTGACGAATGGTGTTGTCAAAACTATCAGCGACCAGGGCGAATGCCCGATCGTTGGCGGACGAGACGAACCGCGCCGGCTTTGCCGGGTCAGAAAAATCCACGCTGGAAACTGCCATGACCGAACAGCCAACTTCGGCCTCCGAAGTCTCGTTGCGCCGCATCACCTCGCAGACCGTCTATGACATCTGCGAATTGAGCGAGACACTGAGCGAAGCCCAGCGCAACAAGGTGGCCGACAACGGAACCTCGATTGCCGAGGCGCATTTTTCCGAGAATGCCTGGTTCCGCGCTGTCTATGCCGACGACACGCCTGTCGGTTTCGTGATGCTGCATATCGGCTCCGACTTCGACGTCATCGACTGCCCAGGTGCGTTCCTCTGGCGCTTCATGATTGCGGGGCCGTTTCAGCGCATGGGCTTCGGCGAGAAGGCGATCGCGCTCGTCGCCCGCGAGATGAAGGCGCGGGGCTTTGGCGAACTCTTCACCAGCTATGGCCTGGGCGAGGCGAGCCCGGAGGGCTTCTACAAGCGCCTCGGCTTCGTTGCGACCGGCGAGACCTATGACGATGAGGTCGAGGCCGTGCTGAAGTTCACGAACAGGTAGCTGCCGAACGGCGCGGGCCGTGCATCACGCGCGGCCCGCGCAGTCCAGATAGCCCAGCCTGCCGAGATGGCGGTCGATCGTCTCCAATTGCCGGGCGAAGGGAAGCGTCCCGTCGATCACGATATCGGCGGATTCGACCAGGGCGCGATCATTGAAAAGCGCGTGGCCGTCGCCGGCGTAGAAGCGCAACTCGTCCATTAGGTCCTCAAGTGAAAGCTCCTCCGCGGCGTCATAGTCGCGGATCAGCCGGCGGCACAGGGCGATGTCCTTGGGCAGGCCGATATGCACTGCGAGGTCGATCATGCCAGCGGTTTGCCCATGGAGCCGGCCGAGCGGGGCATCGAAGAACACCAGCGCGGTGGGCCGCACCCGCTCGCCAGTGATCGGATGAATTCTGGCCTCGCTCATCTTCAAGCCTCGAAGCATTCCGGCGAGTTCGGCGTAGTTCCACTCGCTGTAGTCGCGTCCGTCCTGGAACCAATCGAGATAGTCGTCGGGATGTACTGAAATCCCGTCGAAATCGTCCCAGCTGAGGTGGCTGGCATGGTGGCGGGTTGCCAAGGCCCGTGTCAGCGTCGTCTTGCCGGCGCCTGAAATGCCTGAAATTGCGATGATCCTGGACATGCAGGATGTATCCCGGATCAGGCTGGCGGCAACATTGCGGAAAGCTTGGGACGCCTTTGCCGAAGCAATCTACATATTGGACTTCGCCCAAATCGTTCCCATATCTTCGTATGAGGAGCTTTTTGAGCGTGAAACGCGCTGGTTTGGCCCTTTTTGCCGCGGCAGTGCTTGCCGCCGTGGCCGTCATTCCCTCGACAGTGATGAGCGAAGGAAGCGGCCGCAATCCGTTAGCGTTGACCATCGAGATCGACGGTGCCATCGGCCCGGCCAGTGCCCGGCAGCTCCAGGAGGGGCTGGTGACCGCAGCCGAACGCAAGGCCGAAGTCGTCATCCTCGAGCTGAACACACCCGGCGGGCTGGTCACCTCGATGCGCGAGATGATCGCCGACATCCTGGCTTCGCCCATTCCCGTCATCGGCTATGTCGCCCCCGCTGGTGGGCATGCGGCGAGCGCGGGCACCTACATCCTATACGCAACCCATCTGGCGGCGATGACGCCGGGCACCAACATCGGCGCGGCAACGCCAATTGAGATCGGCGGATTGCCGTCGCTGCCGGGCGGCGGCAACAACAACGACAGTAAGGATCAGAAGGGTGCCGCCCCGGGCGAGCCGGCGGGCGATCCGATGATGGCCAAGGTCACCAATGATGCCGTGGCGCTGATCCGCAGCCTTGCCGAGTTGCGCGGGCGCAATGCCGAGTGGGGCGAAAAGGCCGTGCGCGAGGCGGCCACTCTCACGGCCAATGCAGCGCTTGAGCAGCACGTCATCGAGATTGTCGCCCACGACAAGGCCGAGCTGTTGCGTCTTGCCGATGGCCGCATAGTCGATGTCGCCGGCCGCAAGGAAGTGCTGGCGACCAGGAATATCCAGGAAGAGACGGTGAGGCCGGGCTGGCTTATCCAGCTGCTTCAGGTCATCACCGATCCCAACGTTGCCATCATCCTGATGCTGGTCGGCGTCTATGGCCTCGTCTTCGAATTTTCGAGCCCTGGCATGGTGGCGCCTGGCGTGGTCGGCACCATCTGCCTGCTGCTCGGGCTCTATGCCCTCAACTTCCTGCCTATCAACTATGCCGGGCTGGCGCTGATGCTGCTTGGCATCGCATTCCTTATCATGGAGGCGCTGAACCCGACGGTCGTGCTGGGCTTGGGCGGCGCGGCGGCCTTCCTTCTGGGAGCGGCGATGCTGCTCAGGGTCGAGGCGCCGGGTTTTGCCCTGTCATGGGCTGTGGTGGGAACGGCGGCCGCGTTGTCGTTGGGGCTGGCGCTGCTGGCAGGCAGCTACCTGCTTGCCGTACGCAAGAGGCCGTCGCCAGTTGGTGCCCAGGCGATGCGGGGCCTGCCGGCGAAAGTGGTCGACTGGCAGGCATGCGAGGGCCACGTGATGGCCCAGGGCGAACGTTGGCGCGCGCGCTCGGACGAGGCCTTTGTGCCGGGCGAAGGCGTCGAGGTCACAGGCATCAAGGGGCTCGTGCTGTCGGTGCGGCGCTTACAATCCCAGAGCCCAGCCCGGGATCCAGGCAACGGAGAACAATCATGATCATCGGCTATGTGACCTACCTGCTCCTCGCGCTGGCCGTGATCATGTTCCTGAGCGCGGCCATCAAGATCTTGCGCGAGTATGAGCGCGGCGTGATCTTTTCGCTGGGCCGCTTCACCGGGGTGAAGGGACCGGGTCTGATCCTGCTGATACCGTTCGTCCAGCAGATCGTGCGCGTCGACCTGCGCGTCGTGGTGCAGGACGTGCCGCCGCAGGACGTGATTTCGCGCGACAATGTCTCGGTGAAGGTCAATGCGGTGCTCTACTTCCGCATCGTCGATCCTGAGCGCGCGATCATCAGGGTCGAGGACTACATGGCAGCCACGAGCCAGCTGGCGCAGACCACGGTGCGTTCGGTGCTCGGCAAGCACGAACTCGACGAGATGCTGGCCGAGCGCGACAAGCTCAATGCCGCCATCCAGGAAATCCTCGACCAGCAGACGGACGCCTGGGGTATCAAGGTGACCAATGTCGAGATTAAGCATGTCGATCTCAACGAGAGCATGGTGCGGGCGATAGCCAAGCAGGCCGAGGCTGAGCGGCTGCGGCGCGCCAAGGTGATCAATGCCGACGGCGAACAGCAGGCGGCGCAGAAGCTGGTCGAGGCCGGCCGCATGCTGGCAGCCGAGCCGCAGGCGATGCAACTGCGCTATTTCGAGGCGCTGCACGATATCTCGGGCGAGCGCTCGTCGACGGTGGTGTTCCCGCTGCCAATCGACCTGCTTGCTCTGTTCAACAAGCAGGGCGGCAACTCCGGCAGCAAGTAGTCAGGCAGCGCGGGCGATTGCCGAGCCATCGGCGCCGAACAGCGACACCCTGTTGCCGTCGATGGCAATGCCGACCGTTTCGCCGATGCGCACCTTGGTATCGGCGGGCGCGTTGACGTTGATCAGGCCGAGCCGATCGTTGCGGACGAAAACGCTGGTGTTGCCGCCGAGATATTCGGCGACCTCGACCGTGCCGCGGCAATTGCCGTTGTCGGGTGCGACCAGCGTCAGATGCTCGGGGCGGGCGCCGAGTTGGGTCGGCGCTCCGGAGAAGGCGAGGGATAGCGCACCCTGTCCGGAAAGATCGAGCTCGCCGTCGCCCGACGGCGCGCAAGCGAGCACGTTCATCTTGGGGCTGCCGATGAACTGGGCGACGAACAGATTGGCGGGGCGCTCGTAGAGCTCGTGCGGACTGCCGTGCTGCATGACGCGCCCCTCCTTGAGCACGACGATGCGGTCGGCGAGCGTCATCGCCTCGACCTGGTCGTGGGTAACGTAGATCATGGTGGCGCCGAGCGCACGGTGCAGCTTGGCGATCTCCAGCCGCATGTCGACGCGCAACGCGGCATCGAGGTTGGACAGCGGTTCGTCGAACAGGAAGGCGACGGGCTGCCGCACGATGGCACGGCCGATTGCGACGCGCTGGCGCTGGCCGCCCGAGAGCTGGCGCGGGTAGCGATCGAGCAGATGGGTGAGCTTCAGCGTGTCGGCGGCCTGGTCGACCTTGGCCTTGATCGCATCCGGCGACAGTTTAGCCAGCTTGAGCCCGAAGCCCATATTCTGTCGCACGGTCATATGCGGATAAAGCGCGTAGGACTGGAACACCATGGCGAGCTGGCGCTCGACCGGCGGCGCCTTGGTGACGTCGCGGCCGTCGATGAACAGGTGGCCGGAGGTGGTCTCCTCAAGGCCTGCGATCATGCGCAGCAGCGTGGACTTGCCGCAGCCGGACGGGCCGACGATGACGACGAACTCGCCGTCTGAAATGTCGAGGTCGAGATTCCTGATGATCTCGGTGCCGCCGTAACGCTTGCCGGCCTTCTGGAGCGAAATCGTACTCATAGAGTCCTCCGAACATTTTCTCGCTGCACATCGTACGTTCCGAAAGTCTTGGGATTTTCGGGTCGATGCGCGTTCAGCCCTTGACCGCGCCGGCCGTCATCGACCCGCTGATCTGGCGATACATGATGAGGCCAAGCAGCATCGGCGGCAGCGCGCCGACGATCATGACGGCCGAGGCAACGCCCCACTGCACGCCACCGCCGCTGGCGGCGAAGAAGAACGATGCGCCGACGGTGATCGGCACGGCCTTGGACGTGGTCAGCATCAGGCCGAACAGGAACTCGTTCCAGGCGGTGATGAAGCCGAAGATCAGGCTGGTGACGATCGCCGGACGGCAGAGCGGTGCGATGACTTTGGTCAGGATCTGGAAGCGCGTCGCGCCGTCCATCAGCGCCGCTTCATCCAGTTCGCCCGGCAGGTCGCGGATAGCGTTGACCAGGATGACCAGCGCCAGCGGCAGGTTGACGATGGTGAGGATCAGGCCGAGGCCAAGGCGCGTATCGAGCAGCGAAAGCCACTGGAACATCATGTAGAGTGGGATGGCGAAGATGATGAGCGGCACGGCGCGCAAATTGACGATGAACGGCAGAAGCGTGCGTTCGCCGAGCTTGCCGCGGGCGATTGCATAGGCCGCGGGCAGGGCAAGTGCCACGGCAAGCAGCGTGCCGAGGGCTGCGACCGCGACGCTGTTCATCAGATAGAGAAAAATGTTCAGCCGGTCGGAGACGGTGAAGACGGTGGCGTAGTTGTCGAGCGTCGGCGCATAGACCCAGAGGCCGGGATTGGTGGAGAGCTCGCGCGCGCTCTTGAACGAGGTCGAGAGCGTGACGAGGATCGGGAAATTCATCGCAAGTGCGGCGATGGCGAAGACGATCCAGCGGAGGGCGTTGATCATCAGCGGGCTCCCTTGCGGCGGGCGGCGAGCGCGTTGAGGCCGTAGAGCACGGCGAACGACACCACGAACAGAATGACGGAAGCCGCGACCGCCTTGCCGATGGCACCCTGCTTGAAGAAGGCTTCGTAGATGTAGATCGACAACGAAGCGGTGGAACCGCCCGGGCCGCTGCCGGTCAGGACGTAGACATTGTCGAAGACGCGGAAGCCGTCGATGAAGCGGATGAGCAGGGCGACCACGATTGTCGGCGCCATCAGCGGCAGCTCGATGTACCAGAGCCTGTGGCGGTAGCGCGCGCCATCCATGGCGGACGCCTCGACGATCTCCTTGGGGATGGCCTGGTAGGCCATGTAGAAGAGCAGGAAGGCGAACGGGGTCCACTGCAGCGTCTCGACCACGATCAATGTCCAGAAAGCCGATGCCGGGCCAAGAAACGAGAAGCTCGCGCCGAACCAGGTCCATAGATAATAGGGTACAGGGCCGACGAATTCGTGCAGCACGAGGCGGTACATCAGGCCGACGAGCGCCGGCGCCACCATCAGCGGCAGCATCAGGATCGCCATCAGCCAGCTGCGCTTTTCGATGAGCGGTGACAGGAAGATGGCGAGGAACAGGCCGAGCGCGCATTCGAGCAGGGCGGTCAGCAGGCCGAAGCGGAAGGAGAACCAGGTCGCCTGCCAGAACGAAGTGTCGTTCCAGACCGCCGCGAAATTGGCGAAGCCTGTTATCTCGGGGCTGCGCAGGGTCTCGAAGCTGACCTCGGACACCGAATAGACGAGGTTGACGATCGCCGGGAAGCCGAGGAAGACGAGCAGGAACAGCACCAGTGGCACTGCCAGCAGACGGAATTCGGACGAGGGGGCGCGTTGCGAAAGCGTTGTCATCAATCGATCTAAGGCTGGCTTTCCAATGGAAGCAATGGTGGCTGGCCGACCCCGTGGGCGGAGTCGTCGTCAGGCGTCACAGCGTGACAGGTTCAGGACTCGGCACCTCGGACCCGCATGGGGCGGGAAATGGTGCCAGGATCGCCCCGTCGACATGCCCGAAGGACAAGGAGGCGCGGGGAGGTGCCGAATCCTGAACCTGTTGGAATGGCCGGTGGCGGCAGCCGCCACCGGCCAGACGTTTACTTGAGCAGGTCGGCCATGCCCTTTTCGGTGTTCTTGAGCGCGTCGTCGAGCGACTGCTGGCCTGACCAGTAGCCGGTGAACTCCTTGGCCTGGAGCTCATAGACCGAGAGCGCCTTGGCCGAGGTGCCGCCGTTCATGACGTAGCCGTATTTGCTGGCGAACTCGCCGAGCTTGACCAGGTCGGGACGGTCGGTGGCGACTTCCTTGACGACGTCAGGGGTGAGCGCCGGCGCACCGCTGTTCTTGGCATAGATCAGGGCTGCTTCCTTCGACGACAGCCACTTGATGAAGGCCTTGGCGCCATCCTTGTTCTCGGCGTTCTTGTTGAGGCCGAAGCCGAGGCCGTGGATGTGGGTGAAGCGGCCTTCCGGGCCGGCCGGCGGGGCGATGGTCTCGGTGACTTCGGCAACCGCAGGCGACTTGTCCTTCGAGGTCAGGTCAGAGGCCGCGGCATTCCACTGCATCATGGCCGCGACCTGACCCGAAGCGTAGGCAGCGTTGGCCTCGGCGAACTCGTAGGACAGCGAGTCGCGCGGGGTGGCACCGGCGTCATAGAGCAGCTTGTAGGTCTCGAGGCCCTTGCGATAGGCGTCGGAATTGACCGTCACCTTACCGCTCTCGTCCATCCAGTTGCCGCCATAGGAACGTGGCAGCGACTGGAACACCATCATGTTGAACAGCAGGTTCTTGAGCTGCAGGACGGTGCCATAGCGGGTCGGGCTGTCCGGGTTCACAGCCTGGGTGAAGTAGAGTGCGGTGGCCGCATAGTCGTCCCAGGTCCACTCGTCCGGGTTCTTCGGCTCGAGCTTCTTTCCGAGATGCTTCTCGGAGATTTCGGCGAACTTGGCCTTGGCCGCGTCGTCCTTGAGCAGTGCCTCGATCAGGTCCTTGCGGTAGTACATGAAGTGCAGCGACAGGTCGGTCGGTACGCCGAACTGCTTGCCTTCGTACTGCATGGTCGAGAGCACGGAATCGCCATAGACGGCCTTGGCTTCGTCCGACAGCTCGACCGGCTCCATGAACGGCGCATAGCGGCCGATGGAGTAGGTGGCGAGCAGGTTGACGTCGAAGGCCTTGGAGCCGGCGGCGAGGTCGGCCTGCAGCTTGTCCCAGAAACCGTCGCGGTTGAAGAACAAAAGCTCAACCTTGTTAGCGTCCGAGGTGTCAGACTTGGCGTTGTAGGCGTCGGCTGCAGCGCGCAGTGCGGTTTCCTCGGGGCCGCCCGGCCAGCCGAGCACGGTTACCTTGGCGAAGGCGGGGCTCGCCATGAGGCTGGCGATCGCAGCCGCGATCAGGCCGCCCTTTCTGAGCGTCGAAAATGTCATGTGGTGTTCTCCCTCTAGGTCAGTTCTGACGTTTTGCTAGATCCGCGATGCCCACGACGCCGGCGCTCTCTCCGAGCGCTGCGGCGTGAAGCTGCGGGGTGAGCCGTGGCGGCAGGCTTCCCAGCGCCTGCCGGACGGATTCGAGATATCCAGGTGCCAGGCCGATGCCGCCGCCGATGACGATGCGGGCGGGGTCGAGCATGAGCTGGATGTTGCGGCAAAGAAGGGCGGTCTGGCCCACCGATGCCTTGATGATGTCTTGTGCCCAGACGTAGCCTGTGGCGGCTGCCTCGAAGACCTCGCGCGCGGTCGCGCCGGCATGGTGCGGTGCTGCCTGTGTGGCAATCCAGTTGCCGGAGACGTGGTCTTCGAGCACGCCGGCGTTCTCGTCGAGGCTGCTCAACAGTCCGAAATGGCCAGCGAGACCGCCGAGCAGGCGGCCGTTGACGACGATGCCGCCGCCGATGCCGGTGGAGATGGTGAGGAAGACGAGGTCCTGGCCCTGGCCGGCACCGCAGGAGAATTCGCCCCAGGCCGCGGCCTGCGCGTCGTTGGCGGCGAGCACGGCATCGGTGCCGGCAAGCCTGCCCACGGTCGCGACCAGCGGGAAACGGTCGGGGATGTCGAGTGTCTTGCGGTTGAGCGGTGACCAGCAACCGTCATCGATGATGCCGGAAACGGCGACACCAACTGTGTCGTAGCGGCCTTTCCAGCCCGAAATCGCAACGAACAGGGCCGTCAGCCACTCCTCTGGATCGCCGCTGCGCGGCGTCGGCATCTTGTGCGTTTCGACCACCTCGTCCCCGCGCACCAGAGCCGCAAGCATCTTGGTGCCGCCGATGTCGAGCGCGAGAACGGTGTCGGCCATGGCGATCAGGCTCCGCCCTTGGCGATGGTTTCGTCGAGCGCGGCGCGGAACCACGAGGTCACATATTCGGGCCGCGTGATGGCCGAACCGACCACGACCATCGAAGCGCCCGAAGCCAGCGCCTGCTGCGCCTGGGCCGGGGTGCGGACATTGCCCTCGGCGATCACATGGGGCGTGAGCTTGCGCATTGCCGAGATCAGCGCGAAGTCGGGCTCGGTCGGCTCGACCGGGCCGGTGTAGCCGGCAAGCGTCGAGCCGACGACGTCGGCGCCTTCGGCCAGCGCCTGCTCTGCATCTGAAATGATCGAGCAATCGGCCATTGCGGCGCAGCCGTGGGAATGAATGCGCTCGATCAGTGCTTTGGTCGAAACCGGGCGGACGCGCTGGGTGGCGTCATAGGCGATGACATCGGCACCGGCAGCAGCGAGCGCGTCGACGTCTTCGAGCCAGGGTGTAATGCGGACGGGCGTATCGTCGAGGTCGCGCTTGATCAGGCCTATGATCGGCTTGTCTGTATCGGCGCGGACTGCTGCGACATACTCTGAGGACTCGATGCGCAGAGCCGCGGCGCCGCCGTCGATGGCTGCCAGCGCGAAGCCAACGACCATCTGGGCCTTGTCCATGGCGCCACCCTTCACGGGCTGGCAGGACACGATGAGGCCATTGTCGAGGGCTTTGAAGTCAAGCGGCACGCGGGCATCTCCTGTGATGCCCAGACGGTAGCAGTCTAAGACCAGATTGCAACAGGATTTGAACTGGTATTATCGCATCAATTCGATGACGAAGTCGTAGACGTCGCCACGGTATTTGGTCTGGGTGAATTCGACGATCTGGCCGTCGGCGAGAAAGCAGCGGCGTTCCATGACCAGCAGCGACGTGTCATCGGGCGTGGCGAGAAGCTGGCGCTCCTCGTCGGTGGCGGGCTTGGCCTGCATGCGCTGCAAGGCACGCACCGGCAGGGCGCCTGTGGCCTCGAGATATTCGTAGAGTGATTCCTTCACCGCCTGCGGGTCAGGCACGAAACGTGCCGGCAGCGTGGCGATCTCGATGGCGATGGGCGTGTCGTCGGCGGTGCGCAGGCGGCGCAGACGCACGACCTTTTCGCTGCCGGAGATGCCCAATGCCATCATTTCTGCTGGCGAAGGGCGTGAAATTTCTCGGGAAATCCACACGCAGCCTGGCTCCAGCCCACGCGAGCGCATGTCCTCGGAGAAGCTGGTCATGGTCGCCAGCGACTTCTCCAGGCGCGACGACACCACAGTCTTGGCGCCTTGGCGGCGGTCGAGCAGTCCGTCGGAGACAAGGCCGTCGATGGCCTTGCGCACGGTGACGCGTGAGATGCCAAGCGCATCGCACAGGGTGCGCTCACTGGGGATGACGGCATTGCGCTTGAGCTGGGCTGTCGCGATGGCCTGCTTGATGGCGTCTTCCAGCCGTCGGTAGAGCGGTTCGCCGCTTTCGCCGGAAAGCTGTCTTGCGAGGAAGTCGAGGATTGCCTGATCGCCCATCGGAGCCACCTGTGGAAAGTCGCCCCTTTATGCAGAATTTTTTTCAGGTGTTAAACTGGTATTGTTCTTGTCGGGTCGATTTCGCTGAAATCAGCTGGCTTGGCCTGTCGCCAGGGCAAGGAATTCGCGCGCGGCGCGGGTGAGATAACGCTCCTTGTGGCGCAGCGAGAAGAAACGGCGCCGTGGCAGGGCGAAGGGGATGGAGACCAGCGAGCCAGCCTTGAGCGCGCCTTCGGCCACCAGTCGCGACATGACCGCGACGCCCGCTCCCGCCTCGACGGCCGAACGAACGGACTCGTTGGAGGGCAGTTCAAGCGCAATGTCGAGGCTGCCGGGGGTAACGCCGAGGCTGGACAATACGGCCTCGAAATTGGAGCGGGTGCCGGAACCGGGCTCGCGAAAAATCCAGCGGGCACCGCGCAGATCGCGGGCAGAGTTTGGCGGCTTTGCGATCCAGGGGTGGTCGAGGGCGGTGACGAGCAAAAGCTCATCCTCGCCGACCGGCTCGACGGCGAGCGCTGGGTCGTCGACGTCGCCTTCGACGAAGCCGAGGTCGGCCGAGCCGTCATGGATCATAGTCGCCACCGCCTCGGTGTTGGCGATGACCATGCCGAGCTCGATGCCCGGATAATCCCGGCGGAAACTGTGGGCGAGGCTGGGCAGCCAGTAGTTGGCGACCGTCTGGCTGCCGGCCAGCTTGAGCGAACCGCGCTTCAGGCCGGCGAGATCGGCGAGCACGATTTCGGCAGCCTCGGCCCGGGCAAGCACGGCGCGCGCCTCGGTAAGAAAAATGCGGCCGGCGTCGGTGAGTACGATGCGCCGCCCGACCCGGTCGAACAGCCGTGCCTGGTAGCGGTTCTCAAGCGCGGCGACGGCGGCGCTGGTGGCGGATTGCGTCAGGTTCAGCGCTTCGGCGGCCCGAGTGACATGCTCGCGCTCGGCAACCGCGACGAAGATCCTGAGCTGTTCGAGTGTCACGGTCGCCCCTTTGATGCGTCAGCCCAGTAGCTTGACCGCCATTAGACTGAAAGTCGCGATGAAAAGGAACGCGCCGAGGCCAAGAAAGAGTGGACGGACGCCCTTTGCCCGGAGCTTGCGGAAGTCGGTCTCCAGACCCATTGCGGCAAGCGCCATGGTGAGCAGGAAGGTGGTGAGGGTAACGATCGAGGCTTTTGCTTCCGGGGGGATGGTGACGACGCTGTTGAGCGCGACCATCGCGACGAAGCCGAGTACGAACCATGGCATGGGGGCGCCGCCGGCCTGCTGGCCGCTGCCAGTGGTACGGGCACGCGCGGCGAGACCGAGCGTGATCACCATGGGCGCGAGCATCATGACGCGGGTGAGCTTCGCCACGGTGCCGAACTCGCCGGCCTGCTGGCCGCCCTGGAAGGCAGCGGCGACGACCTGGGCGATCTCGTGGATCGAGGCGCCGGTCCACAGGCCGTAGGCATGGGCGTCGAGGCCGAGGCCGGCTTGGAGCAGCGGGTAGCCGAACATGGCGATGGAGCCGAACACGGTGACGCAGGCGACCGCATAGGCGACGTCCTCGTCGGGCGCGCGGGTGACGGTGTTGGTGGCAATGACCGCCGATGCGCCGCAGATCGAGGTACCGGCGGCGATCAACTCTGCCAATGGGCGCTCGACGCCGATCAGCCTGCCGAGCCACAGCGTAAAAGCGAAAGTGGAGACCAGCGTCGCGGCGATCAGGGCAACACCGCCGACGCCGACCTCGGCAACTTGGGCTGCGGTCAGTTGCAGGCCAAGAAGGATGATGGCGAAGCGCAGCACCTTGCGCATCGAAAAGGCGACGCCCGCCTTGGCACTGACCGGTGTGCCCACAAGATTGTGGAAGGCCATGCCGATGACGATGGCGAGGATCATCGGGCTGAAGGCATTAAAGCCAGGCAAATGGCGCAATGCAAAGGCGAGGGCGGCTATGGTTGCGGTGAGGGCGAGGCCGGACAGAAGCCGGGCATGCTTGCTCCAGCCACCGGTGCGCCTGGTGGCTTTTGCCGAGCCAATGGCGACGGCGTTGCTGGTTTCGTTCCTGGCGATGGCGTTCATGGCTTGGTCCCGTATTTCCGGGTGCAAGCTATGCGCCGGCTTTCAATCGATCCAACGCGTAATTTTGGATGGATTGTTCGATCAAGACGAATGATTTCGGGCGAGACTGGAATGCCTCGCGCGCGGCGGCGGTTTGTGCGCGTGAAGGCGAGGTACGCATGCTAAGTCATGGCGTATGCATGGCTATGCGAAACACTCATAGCTGCGTTCGCAAAATTCACTTTTCGGCCAAGCCGAACACTTCTCTTCTGGGGTTGCGATGCAGGCGGCGTCGCGCGGACTTCGGGATGGTCCGCTCATGACATCAGGAGGAGGACGTGATGGTGGCGAAACGGATTTTGCTCGGCTGTTCGATACTGGCGCTGGCGACGGGTGTGGCTGTAGCTGCCGACTGGGGCAGCAAGGTGCCGACCGAGATCAACATCACAGACCCCTATCTCAAGCAGTGGAACGCGCTGACCTACGACAAGGCGCCACCGGCGCTTGAGCCCGGCAAGGACTACGGCATGTCGGAGGACGGCACCTTCAGGGCGCCGCGCGCCACGCCGCTGGGCGGCAGCCCGGCATTCCCCGGACAGCTGGAGGCGTGGGACGACAAGACCTACAGCCAGAATGTCGAGGAGATAGCCTTCTACCCGCATATCAGCTCACCCTGGCATGCCTGGCCCGACGTCGCCGACTTCGACGGCAAGCGCTACATGTATGTGCACGACCGCGACTACATGCGCGTGCTCGACATCACCGACCCGGCCAAGGCCAAGGTCGTCTATTCCAAGGGCGGCGTGTGGGGACCGGAAGGCTCGAACGAGGACTGGGACGCCAAGACCGTCGAGGACTATTTCGGTGGCATTACCATTGCCTGGAGCGAGACGCTCAAGAAGAACGTCGTCGTCGCCTCCTATGAGATCGGTCGCTTCGGCATCCTCGACAACAAGCGCACCCAGCCCGACATCGTCGAGACGCTGCGCAAGTACAATTCGCTCAAGGGCTTCAAGGTCTATGAGATGAACGGGCCGACGCCCGACGACTGGAAGCTGATCGCAACGCGCACGACCGACAGGAAGAACCCCGATGCGCCCATCGGCCAGCAAGAGGGCTCGGGTTCGCTCGACGCGCCCGCCTGGTTCGGTGGCAAATACATGTATCTGTCGGCGGCGCCTGACGACACCTACGCGCTGACCGAATACCCCGATTATCTGCATTCGCCGGGCTATCAGGTTTGGGATATGTCGGATCCGGCCAATCCCGTCTTCGTCAGCCAGGTCACGGTTCCCGGCCAGGTGGTCGGCGACAAGGCGAGCGAGGACGCCTATCTGATGAACCCGCGGGCCGGCAACCGGACGTCATGGATGGGCTCGCGCATGCCGCCATTCCTGCCGACGCCGGTCGAAAAGGGCGGCAAGGTGGCCTTCGGCGCGATGGGCGGCCTCGGCCTCTACACCTTCGACCTCGCCAACCCCGACAAGCCGGAGATGAAGGGGCATGTGAGCATCGCGCCGAGCTTCGCCGGCACCGAATTCGACAATGTCGACACCAGCCAGTACGCCCGCACCGGCTATGTCTTCGCCAACGGTTATCCGATGAACTCGAACTGCTACGAGCCCTATAAGGACGTGCTGGTGATCGACGCCAAGGATGTGGCACAGCCGAAGGTGGTGGCAACATTCCCGCGGCCGACGCCGCCGAAGGAGGCGAAGTTTACCGACTATTGCCAGCGCAAGGGCAGCTTCGGGCCGAAGCGCTCGGGCACCACGCACCAGCCGGGCCATGGTCGCGACGGCGTAGTACCCTACGCCTTCTACAATGCCGGTCTGCAGATCTTCGACGTCAAGGATCCGGCACAGCCGAAGATCGCGGGCTACTTCGTGCCACGCTTCCCCACGACTTCAGAGATGCCCGACTACACCTTCGACAATGCCAGCTTCGCAGTCTTCACCGAATATGATCGCAACATCATCTGGCTGTTCTCGGTCGGTGGCGTGCATGCACTGAAGACGCCGCTGCTGGGTGAACCGAAAATGGGCTCCAGCGACCAGATCTGGCCGCCCCGGGGCTGACAGGACGACAGCGACAAACTTCGGACCGGCCTCGCGGCCGGTCCGTGTCATCTGGGGCAATCACTCCTTGGGCAGGAAAGCGGGATTGTAGACGATCTCCCAGAGATGGTCGTCGGGATCCTGGAAATAGCCGGCATAGCCGCCCCAGAAGGTCTTTTGCGCCGGCTTTACCAGCCGCGCGCCGGCGGCCAGTGCCTGCGCCATGACCGCGTCGACCTCGGCTTCACCGGCGACATTGTGGCCAAGTGTGAACTCGGTCGGGCTGCGATCTGATTTTGCGATGCCGGCGTCGTGGGCGATGTCGCCGCGCGGGAACAGCGCCAGCTTCATGCCACCTTCCAGATCGATGAAGACGACGGCGCCGTGCTCGAACTCTGTGCCGATGATGCCGTCGGTGGCGAGCCCGAGGCCGTCGCGATAGAAGGCGAGCGATGTGTCGAGGTCGTCGACGCCGAGGGTGATGACGCTTATTCTCGGTTTCATGATGTGCGGTCCTGTGTTGCGCGGCGGCGGATGTCCTTGTGCCGCAGTTACAGGGTTTTCGCATCAGCCTGCGTTGCCGGATTGAATATTCCGGCCAAAGTTACGGCAGGCAGGATTCGGGAGAAGACAGCTTGAGCGAGGCGGTGCCGGCACAGTCGGCGGGCGATTTCACCGAGATGCCGGTGGCATCGTATCTCGGCGACGTCTTCTCGGCGGTCTGGATGCACCGTCTGCCGGAAAAAAATAGCGTACCGCCGCTGGTCATTGTGCCTGACGGCACCATCGACCTGCAGTGGATCAATGGTGCGTTCCGTATCGCTGGCCCCGACAGGGAGCCGAAGACAGAGCATCTTCAAGACACGGGCATGGTCGTCGGGTTTCGTTTCCAGCCCGGCGCCGCTGCTGCCTGGCTGGGCATGCCCGCGACCGAGATCGCGGGCCAGCGGCTGGCACTGGATGACCTCTGGGGACGGAAGGCACGCCGCATGAATGGCGGGGTCGGATCGCCCGAAGCACTGGGGCTCGTTGCTTCGTTGCAGGCTGCGATTGCCCGCGCCATGCCTGAAACGCCTCTCACAGACCAGACCATGCGTGCCGCCTACAAGCTGATCGAGGCCGGTCCGCCCTCAGGCGCGCCGCTGATCCCGTGGCTCGGACGGGCGCTGGCAATGAGCGAACGCACCCTGCGCCGGCGCTTCGACGAGAGTTTCGGCTACGGCCCAAAGACGCTCGACCGCATCCTGCGCTACCAGCGTTATCTCGATCTGAAGCGCAGAAGCCATGGATCGCCCGCCATGCTGGCCGTTGAGGCCGGTTATGCCGACCAGGCGCATCTGGTTCGCGAAAGCCGCCGTCTCACATGCCGGACGCCGGCGGAGTTCGAGCGGCTGGTCGGCTTCGGTCGGTCGTAGCCGTCCGCAAGCCCAGTGGTCTCAGTGCAGCTTGGTCACGAGCCGCACCAGCCAGTCGGTAAGGCCCTTGTAGGGCGGGCGGATCAGGTCGCTGGCCGAGGGCTCGTATTTGCGCAGGACCGGCATTGCCTTGGAGAAGGTGAGGAAACCCTCGCGGCCGTGATAGTGCCCCATGCCCGAGGCGCCGACGCCGCCGAAGGGCAGGTCTGCGCAGGCGAACTGGTAGAGCGTGTCGTTGATGCAGACGCCGCCGGCGACGATGCGCGACAACATGATCTCGATCTCGGCCCTGTCGTCGCCGAAGCCGTAGAGCGCCAACGGGCGGTCACGCTCCACGACATAGGCGATAGCCTCGTCGAGCGAGCCGCAGCCGATGATGGGCAGGATCGGCCCGAATATCTCGTCGCGCATGACGGCGCTGTCGGGCGTGGGATCGAGCACTGCTGTCGGGACCATCAGGCGCTCGCGAGCTGGCGGCAGCGAAGTGGCGTCGACAAGCGGGGTCAGTTCGAAGCCCTGCACCGCGGCGTCGTCGAGCAGGCCGTTCAGGCGGGCGAACTGGCTGTCGTTGACGATGGAGGTGTAGTCGTCGAAGCCCTTCCGGTCGTTGTAGCGGGCACTGACTTCCTGCTTGATGAGGCGGAGGAGCTCGTCGCGCTTTTCTCTTGATACCAGCACATAGTCGGGGGCGATGCAGGTCTGGCCGGCATTGAAGAATTTGCCCGTGGCGATGCGACGGGCGGCACGTTCGAGATTGGCCGAGGGGGCGACGATGGCCGGCGACTTGCCGCCGAGCTCGAGCGTCACGGGTGTCAGGTTGCGGGCAGCGGCAGCCATCACCTTACGGCCGACCGCGGTGGAGCCGGTGAAGAACAGATGGTCGAAGGGCAGTTCGGAAAAGGCCGCCGACAGCTCGGCGCCCCCCAGCGCCACCGCCACGCGGGATGAAGGGAAGACGTCTGCCAGCAGCGACTGCAGGAAGGTCGTTGTGCGCGGCGTGTGCTCCGACGGCTTGAGGAAGACGTGGTTGCCGGCGGCGATGGCCGCGACCAGCGGCGCGAGCGAAAGGTTCACCGGATAGTTCCACGGCGCGATGATGCCGACGACGCCGAGCGGTACGTGGCGGATTTCGGCGCTTGCAGGCAAAAGCTTCCAGCCGGCCGAGCGGCGCTCGGGCCGCATCCAGGATTTCAGCTTGCGCAGCGTGTGCTTGATTTCCGACAGAACGACGCTGCCTTCGCCCAGCAGGCTTTCGTGCCGGGAGCGATGGCCGAAATCGGCGCTGATGGCCTCGGCCATCTCGTTCAGGCGCCGGCTGAAGGCGCTCTGCAGGCGCTTGAGGTCCTGGACGCGCTGGGCATATGTCGGCCGCGTCTCGAGCCAGGTGGCACGCAGCGCATCGAAGGTTGCCCTGAGCTCGGGCTGGCTATCGTTTTGCTTCAGCATCGTTTTCCGTCGACCGGGCGAAGAGATACTGCGCGGCATAATAGGTGCCGAGCACCCAGATGGCATTGTAGGGAATGTTCCAGCGGAAGCGGCCATAGGCAAGCATGGTGTCGCTGACCATGAAGAACAGGCCGCCGATCGCCGCATGGCGAGCCGCCCGCTGCGCTTGCGTGCCGGCGAGTTGGCGATGGCGCGACAGCGCCTGGGCGGCCATGGTGGTGAGCACCAGCGCATAGATCACCACAGGCATCCGCATGGGCGAGGGCAGGTGCGACCACAGTCCGGCGAAGACGGCCACCGCGACGACCGCGAAGAGCGCGAAGATCGCGACGTTGCCGCCGAACCTCGCATCGCGGGTCAGCGCCCAGATATAGGCGCAGTGGGCGAGCAGGAAGCCGACGAGGCCGGCAAGGAAATAGTCGCCCGGCAGCATGAGGAAGAAATCGCCCGCCGCGCCAAAGGCAAGGCCGATGGCGATCGGCACGCCATAGGCGCGCGAACTCATGCCACGGAGCACGGCGACAAGCAGAAGCAGCGTCGCGGTCGGCTTGGTCAGGTAATGCAGCCAGCGCCAGGGCGAGGTGTTGTCGGGCGCGACCAGGCTGCCGATGATGGCCAGAACCGCGGAGATGGCGAACAGCCAGTAGATTGCCGTGTTGCTGCGTCTGGAAGTCACTGTATCCACGCCGCGCGCTCCCCTCGTGCTGCCGATGACAGGATAAGCCAATGTTTTCGGCGGTTTGTCCAGTTACCTGTACGTAAGGTGCGGGAATGTGGCCAAGGGCCGGGGTCATCGGGCCGTTGCGCAAATGCGATACGCTCGGCGCATTACGCGCTGTAAGGCGAATTGCAGTTTACGTTTCGTTCACCATCGCCTACACCGCGACCCTTCTTGAAGCCCCGCCAGTGATTTGCACCGCCCCAAATGCAGAACAAATCCATCCGCTTTCGCGCCCGTTCCTTCGTTGCCTTCGCGCTCGTGCCCGAAGCGCCGCTCGACGAATGGCTGCAGGATCTCGACCGCTGGATCCAGAATTCTCCCGGCTTTTTCAAGGGCCGGCCCGTCGTTCTCGACCTCAATGCCCTGAAGCCTGCGAAGGACGAGATCGCTGCCCTTGTGGCGCAACTCGCCGACCGCGGCATCCGCACCTACGCCATCGAAGGCAAGCGAATCGATTCGCTTGGGCATGACCTGCCGCCGCTGCTGGTCGGCGCCAAGGAGACCTTCATCGAGGAGGAGCAGGCCCAGGAGGCAGCACCCGTCGAGCCGGAGCCGCAGGCGTCGACCACGCTGATCGTCGACCAGCCGATCCGCTCGGGACAGTCGATCGTGCATCCGCAAGGCGATGTCATCGTGATGGGCTCGGCCAGCTTTGGCTCCGAAATCCTCGCCGGCGGCTCGATCCACGTCTACGGCACGCTGCGCGGTCGCGCCTTTGCCGGCGCCTGGGGCAACCGCAACGCGCGCATCTTCTGCCGCAGGAACGAGGCTGAACTTCTGGCGGTGGACGGCTGGTACCGCACCGCCGAGGACATGGAGCCGTCGATGCGCGGCAAGGCGATCCAGGCCCATCTGGACGACAATGCCATTTTGGTCGCGCCCCTCAACTGATGAACGGAGACAATAGCATGGGCAAGGTAGTGGTCGTCACATCTGGCAAGGGCGGGGTCGGCAAGACGACCTCGACGGCTGCCCTGGGCGCCGTTCTGGCCCAGTCCGGCAAGAAGGTGGTGTTGATCGACTTCGACGTCGGCCTGCGCAATCTCGATCTGGTGATGGGCGCCGAGCGCCGCGTGGTGTTCGACCTCGTCAACGTCACCCAGGGCCAGGCCAAGCTGTCTCAGGCGCTGATCCGCGACAAGCGCGTCGAATCGCTGTTCCTGCTGCCGGCCTCGCAGACGCGCGACAAGGACGCGCTGACCGAGGAAGGCGTGGCCAGCGTGATCGCGACGCTGCGCGAAAAGTTCGACTATGTGTTGTGCGACAGCCCGGCAGGCATCGAGCGCGGTGCCCAGCTTGCCATGCGCTTCGCCGACGAGGCCGTCATCGTCACCAATCCCGAGGTGAGCTCGGTCCGCGACTCCGACCGCATCATCGGCCTGCTCGATTCCAAGACGCTGAAGGCCGAAAAGGGTGAGAGCGTTACCAAGCACGTGCTGGTCACCCGCTATGACGCCGGCCGTGCGGCGCGTGGCGAGATGCTGAGCATCGCCGATGTGCTGGAAATCCTGTCGGTGCCACTGCTGGGCATCATCCCCGAGAGCCAGGGCGTGCTGCGCGCCTCCAATGTAGGCTCGCCGGTGACGCTCAACGAGCCGACCAACGCGGCTGCCCGCGCCTATGCCGACGCTGCCAAGCGCCTCCAGGGCGAGGATGTGCCAATGGTCACACCGGTGGAGAAGAAAGGTCTCCTTAACCGTCTTCTGGGAAGGAGAGTGGCATGAAACTACTCGAATTCTTCAAGCGTGGCGGCAGTGCACCGGTGGCGCGTGAGCGCCTTCAGGTGCTGCTCGCCTATGAACGCAACAACCGCAACCAGCCCGATCTCGTTGCCGTGCTGCGCGAAGAGATCATTGCCGTGATCGCCAAGCACGTCCAGGTCAGCCAGGACGACGTCAAGATCACCATGGATCGGGGTGCGACCACCTCGACGCTGGAAATCGACATCCACATTCCGAATTCCGGAATCAAGGCGGCGGCCGCGCTCTAGCTTGCCGCCTGGACAACACGAGCGGCAGCGCCCCAATACGCTGCCGCTCGCCGCAAGGCGGGGCTAAGACCGCCCGGCGGCCTCTCAGGCGGTCAGTTCGAGCCGCCTGGCGAGATCGGCGAATTCGGGCGCCGAAAGCTTCGGCCGCGCGGCAAACTCGATCACTGCATCAAAAGCTTCCTTCGGCGCCTGCTGCCTCATTCCGGCGAGCATCGCCGCGCGCTCGTCTGGGCGCACCGCCGGGATCATGATCTGCATGAACGCCATCGATTTCTCCGGTGGCAGCGAACCGACGATGCGCGTCTCGATCTCCATCAGTTCGGCGTCGCTGAACAAGGCGAGCAGTTGGGGGGCTGCCACCGTTTCCTCCTCGAACATGTGCTCGAGGTCGTGCGCAACATAGGCGGTGAAGGCAAGATAGAGGCGCCGCCCCAGCGCCTGCCGCTCGTTTGCCGGTGCCTTTTCGATTGTGGTGGCGAGCGCCTCCAGCTCGGCAAAGGTCTTGCGGTGGTCGTCGTGCTGGTCGTCGAGCCGCTCGACGGAGATCGCACCGCGCTCCTTCAGCGCATTGTGGATGTGGCGGTCCTCGTGCTGGACGTGGGAGGCTGCCAGCATCAGCAGGCCCCTGAGGTCCGACAGCAATGCGGTTTGGGGTGAGCTGAAATCGGCGCTGCCGAGGCGTCCGAGCAGGTCGCATTGCGCCCGGCGCAGGCCTTTGTGGATGGGGCCGTAGATGTCGTAGCGGCCTTGGAGATCGGGAATGGCGGCGAGGCTTTCGGTCATGATCTTGCTCCGTGAGCGGGTTGCGATGTGTCGCCATCTACGACTGTCGCGTGTGCTGCGCTCCCTAAAAGCTTCCTAAGCACCTCCTGTCGTTCCTAATATTTTGCTATCGGTGCTCGAACGATCCCGGAGGGTGTGATGATCGGCGCGGATGTGGCTGCGTTCATCGAAGGTCCGCTTATGATCCTTGCGTCGACGCGCGACAGCGCCGGCCGCGCCTATATTGCGCGCGGGTCCGGCGTTCGTTTCGATCGGGCGACGGGACGCTTCGACGTGTTGGTCAATGCCAGCCTGTGGCCGGAGGTGGTGGCCCATGCCGTGCAGGGCGAGCCGGTTGCGGTCACCCTGGTACGCCCGAACGACTATCGCGCCTACCAGGTCAAGGGCTGGATCAAAGACGTGGCGGCCGTGTCGGAGGACGAGCAGGCACGGGGCCGGGCTTATGTCGAACGCATGCTGGAGGTGATGGGCGAACTCGGCGTCAACAGGGTTCAGCTGTCACACACGCTGACCGACTGGGACCTTGTCTGCATCAGCTTCGTTCCCACCGATCTTTTCGTGCAGACGCCAGGGCCGGGTGCCGGCGCGCGGCTGGTGCAGTCATGATCCGACTTTGGGGCATCCGCGACGCCTTCGAAGGCGTCATCCCGTCGGTCGTGGCCACCACCGATGCCAGGGGCATGCCCAACATCTCCTATTTGTCGCATGTGCATTATGTCGACGAGCGCCATGTGGCGCTCTCCAACCAGTTCTTTTCCAAGACATCGGAGAATGTCCGCCACAGCGGCATGGCAACCGTGATGGTGGTCGATGGCCGCACCGGGCAGCAGCATATTCTCCACCTGCGTTTCACCAATGCGGTCGGCGAAGGCGAGTTGTTCGACCGGGTCGCTGCTCATCTCACCGTTACCAGCGCCCAGCAGGGCATGGGCGAGATCATGAAGCTGCGCAGCCTGGACATCTATGAGGTCGAGGATTGTCGGCCGGTCTTCGGGCCTGCAGTGCCTGGCGCCAAGGAAGCCGGCCAGCCACAGCACCACCACCTCGCTGCCGCGGCACGCATCTGCAACGTGATTTCGGCACAGGTCGACACCGAGCTGATGCTCGACTGTGCGTTGGCAGAACTGCAGGGACTGCTTGGCTATGGCAACGCCATGGTGCTGGTGCCCGACGGCGAGGGCGCACGGCTCAGCACCATCGCCAGCCGCGGCTACTCGACATTCGGCTTCGGCTCCGAAGTGGCGGTGGGCGAAGGCACGGCGGGGCTCGCCGCGTCGAGCCGGCGGCCGCTGCGCATCAGCGACTTCAGACGTGGCCAGCGTTATGCCTCGGCCGTGCGCGAGGCCGCAGGCAGCGAGGTTGTGTCGCCGATCCCGTTTCCGGCGCTGGCCGAGCCGCGCAGCCAGCTTGCTGTGCCGATGCTGGTGCGGGGCCGGCTTATGGGCGTGCTCTTCGTCGAATCCGAAAGAAGCTATGCCTTCGATCACAATGACGAGGAGGCACTGTCGCTGGTGGCAAACCAGCTCGCCACGAGCTTGCTGCTTGCCGAACAGGAGCGTCCCGAAAGCACGGCTGAACCTCAGATCAGCGGTCGCTCGTCCCGGGCTGCGGCGGACCGGCCGGTGCATGTACGCTATTTTCCGCGCGACGGCGGTGTCTTCTTCGACGGCGAATACATCATCCGCGGGCTGTCAGGACGGCTGCTGCATCATTTCATTTCTGCATTCCTCGCCACCGGTCAGGCGGACTTCTTCAACCGCGCGCTTCGCCGTGAGCCATCGCTGCAGCTGCCCGATTTCAAGGACAATCTCGAAACCCGGCTCATCCTGCTGCGCCGGCGGTTGGAGGAACGGGGCGGGCCGATCCAGATCGTGCGGCCGGTGCGCGGACAGGTGCGGCTGGAATGCGCGGGGCGTTGCGAAATCGAGGTGGGGTGAACGGCGCCGACGCGGCCACCTCCGGCTTGTTCCTTTCTGGCATAGGCAGTTCCGTAGCGTCCAAGACTGTGGCTTCGATCCCAGCGTAAAGATGAGGGCTGGCGGCCGATCGTCTGCCACGGCGCCGACCGTTTTTCGGTTCTCCCGGGAGGTTGGCGAATGGCCGGCAGCACACCGACAAGAGGCGAGGGCTGGTCGATCGGCCGGTTCGGACTGGGCATCGCAGCATCTTTCATATTGAGCGCCTGCACCACGCCTACCAAGTCGAGCTTCGAAGGCCCCGCCTTCTCCGACGACACACGCAGGCTGGAAAAGCAGATGATGGGGGAAGCGGCTGCGCTGGGAACTGCGCAAGGGGTCGCTGGTGCTGCGGCCTCGATGATACCGATGGGCGCAGGCAGCCTCGTCACCACGACCGCTGGCAGGGCCGCGCGCGATGCCATGATCATTCGTCATGACAAGCTGATGCGCGAACAGGTCGAGCGCGACAACGCCGAGTTCTACAAGCGCTACGGCATCACCGATGCGGACGCTGGGCCAGCCGTGGCAGACCAGAGCGCAGGCGGCCCGAGGCGGTGCCCCCGGCGCGGTATGATCAGGCGCTGCTGAGTTGCGGCACAGAGGTAGCCAGGCCCCTAGCCGGTCGCGAACGGCCGCTTAGAGTGGGCAAGCGGTTAGGTCAGTCCGCCGTCGCCTTTTTCCGCGTCAACCTTTCAAAGCTGCCCAGGATCAGGATGGCCGTTGCAGCGAGACCGACGCACAGGCCCCACCAAACGCCGGTGGGACCCATTGCCTGGCCGAGCGACCATGCTGCCGGTAATCCGATTACCCAGTAGCCGAGCAATGTCAGCCCAAGCGTCAGTCGCGCGCACCCGAGGCCGCGCATGAGCCCGACGCCAATGTTCTGAGAGCAATCGAACAGCTGCAGGACTGCGGCGATGACGAGCAGATGCATCGCAATATTTGTCGTTGCTACACCGTGCAGGCCACCGCCGGCGGAAAACAGGGCAAGGATCGCCTCAGGCGCCAGCAGGTAGACAGCGCCGATCAGCGCCATCGTCGCCAGTCCCAGGCTTACGCCTATCGCGCCGTAGCGGCGGCGCAGGTCATGTCGTCCCGCACCTTGGGCCTCGCTGATCGCCACCGACGTTCCATGCGACAGGCCGATCGCCAGCATGAACGCGATGTAGATGACCTGGTTGACGATGTTATGTGCCGCAAGTGCCGCTTCGCCGAAGGTGCCCATGAACAGCGCGATGGCGACCGTGAAGCCGGCCTCGGAGCCATAGGCGGCGGCAGTCGGCAGTCCGAGCGAAAGGGTGCGCCGCCAGGCATGGCGGTCGAAGCCGAAGAATGCCCGGACAAAGCCATAGGAACGATAGGCGGGTGCACGAAGGATATGGGCGAAAAGGACCGCAAAGCTGACGAGATGCACGATGGCTGCCGTCAGCGCTATTCCGGCCGCTCCCAATTGCGGCAGGCCGAAGGTGCCGGTCGCCAGCCCAAATGCCAGCGCAGCGTTGACGGCGATCGACAGGACGGTGATCGCAAGGACCGGTCCAGGGCGTCGCAATCCGACCGTGAAGCTGCGCAGCGCGTTGAACCACAGGCAGGGCAGGATGCCGAGGCAAGTCGCCAGCAGGTAGATCTGCGCGCTTCGGGCGATGTCGGGCGACTGGCCGAAGAAGACGAGGACCGGTTCGACCTGGGTCATGGCAGCAATCGCGAGCAGGCCGGCGACTGTCGATATCTGCAGGCTGGATGCGGTGTAGCGTGCGATCCTGTCTGTACTGCCGCCGCCGCGCAATTCTTCGGCCACCAGATTGGCAGTGCCGACGGCCAAGCCGACGCCCATCGTGCGCAGCAGGTTGAACAGTCCAATCGCCAGCCCACCAGCGGCGAGTTGGGCCGGCCCGAGCAGGCCCAGGATGACGATCGACGTCGTCGAGATCGCGACCTGGGCAAGCTGTGTGAGGGCCAATGGCACCGCCAGTTCGAGTATGTGGCGGAAATCGCGTACAATCGCAGGCAGGCCCGAAGGCCTGCCTGCGCCAACACCGAGGGAACGCTCGTTCACGCCGTCAGCCAAGGATGCGGGATGCGATTGTACGCGGATCCTCGGCCTTGAAGACGTCAGGGTAGAGGATGGCCGCAGCCTCGTTGATCACCACGCGGCGGGCGATCGGGCCGTGTGATTCGATCCAGTGATCCTTCACGAAGTGGACCTTGCCTTGCTGGACCGCGCGCAGCGACGACCAGATCGGGTTGGTCTCGAATGGGCGGTCGGGGCCGTAGTCATAGACGATGATGACATCGGGATCGGCAACCAGCATGGCCTCGAGGTTCATCTCGAAAGCGGTATTGTCGGGCACCTCGGGCGTTGGGTTCTTACCTGCGACATTGACCCCGCCGAGCGCGGTCAGGATCGAGGCGGTGACGTCGTCCTCGTAGAACGTCCACGGCGCTTCGCCGGAGCCGTAGAAATAGAGGTACTTGATGCCGCGATCCTTGGGCGCCTTGGCAACCAGGGCGTCGAACTCGGCATGATAGTCGGCGACGAGCTTCTCGCCCTCCGCTTTCTTGCCCAGCGCTTCCGCCACCAGCAACAGGTCGCGATCGGCATCGTCAGGGGTTTCGAGCCTGACGGCGAGATAGGGGGCGATCTGCTCCAGCTTGGCCGCATTGGCCTCGGTGTAGCGCTTGATCGCCACGATCAGGTCCGGCTTAGCCTGTGCCAGAAGCTCGAGATTGGGGCTGGCGCGCTGCCCGATCTTGGCCACGCCCTCGAGCTTGTCGAGCAGGTGGTCGGGGTTGCGCCCCTCGACCATGTAGGTGGTGGCCACAGGGGTAAGGCCAAGCGCCAGTGCGACATCCGCGCCGAAATAGGAGATGGCGGCAACCCGCTTGGCATCGTCGGACAGGTTGAGAACGACGTTGCGGTCGTCGGTGATGGTGCGCGATGCGGCTCGTGCGGCTCCTGCCAGCAAGGTGAGCAGGCCGACGGCGGTCGACTGGATCAGGAAGTTCCTGCGATTCATGGCGAAGTCCTTTCAGGATGGCCAAAGGAGGGTGATTTGATCGAACCGGTGGCGACGAACATTGGTGGTTCGTTTTCGCTGCGAGCGATTGTTGCGGAAACGCGGAAGGTCTCGGAAAGCAGGCGTTCGGTCAGGACCACGGCCGGCGCGCCTTGGTCGACGATGGTGCCGCGATCGACGACAACAAGGTTGTCGGCGAACCGCACCGCCTGGTTGAGGTCGTGCAGTGACAGCACCACTGTGATGCCGTGTGTGCGGTTGATCTCCCGCACCAGCTCCAGCACCTCGAACTGATGGCCGATATCGAGAAATGTCGTCGGCTCGTCGAGCAGCAATATCGTCGCCTCGACCGCGAGTGCCATCGAGATCCAGGCCCGCCGCCTTTCGCCACCCGACAAGGTGACGAGCATCCGGTCGGAGAAGCGCGTCATGTCCGTTGCCGCGATGGCCCGGGCAATCGCATCCGTGTCGCTGGCCGTCGCACGCCCGAGCAGGCCGCGATGCGGATGGCGGCCATAGGCGACAAGCTCGGCAACCGTGATCTCGGGCGGATCGATCATCTCCTGCGGCAGGAACGACAGCCGGCGCGCCAACTGCTTGCGAGGCCAGGCAGCGAGAGGCCTGTCATCGAGCTTGACAGTGCCGTTCTCCGGCCGCAGCAGGCCTGCCATGGCTCGCAGCAGCGTGCTCTTGCCGCTGCCATTGGCGCCGATCAAGGCGGTAACGCTGCCCTCGGGCACCGTCAGGTCGATATTCTGCAAGACGGGGCGACGGCCATAGCCGAGGCTGAGATTGCGGCACACAAGTCCGGTCATATCCGCCGTCCCAGAAGCATGAGGAAGATAGGTACGCCGATCAGAGCCGTCACGGCCCCGACCGGGATTTCGGCAGGCGGGGCGACGACGCGGCCAATGAGATCGCCTAGCGTCACCAGGCCGGCGCCGAGCAGGGCGGATATCGGCAGGGACCTTGCCAGGGATGGCCCGACCAGCCGGCGCGCGGCATGAGGCACGATCAGGCCGACGAAGCCGAGCGGGCCGACAATGGCGACCGCCGACGAGGCGAGCACCGTTGCCAGAGCGACGGCCGAAAGCCTGATGGCGCCGACATGGATGCCGAGCGTGCGTGCGGCCTCGTCGCCGATCGACAGCAGGTCAAGCTTGGCCACCATCAGCGGCAGCACGGCGAAGCCGAGCACGGTCCATGGCAGCAGATGCAACGCATGCTCCCACCCACGGGCATAGAGGCTGCCCGAAAGCCACAGCAGCACCGTCTCCATGCGGGTCGACCCCCAGGCGGCGAAGATGCCGAGCCCGAGCGCCTGGAAGGTCAGGCCGACGGCGATGCCGGCAAGCACGAGCCGCAAGGGCGCTGCGCCGCGGCGCCAGGCGATCAGATAGGTCAGCGTCGCGGCCGCAAGACCGCCGGCGAGCGCCACGAAGGGCAGGGGCGCCACCGGATAGGAGGCCAGCTTGCTGCCGTCGGTTGCGCTCCAGTAGACTGTAGCAAGCAGGTAGATCATCACCGCCAGCATCGCGCCGCCCGAAATGCCCAGCACATTTGGGTCAGTCAGCGGGTTGCGGGTCGCCTGCTGCAGAAGATGACCGGCGACGGCCAGATGTGCGCCGACCAGCAGGCCCACTGCGACACGCGGCAGACGGATGTTCCACAAGATGCCGGTGTCGTCTCCGGTGCCGGAGACCAGGGCATGGAAGCTGTTCTGCAGGCCGAGATCGGCCGCGCCGAACAGTGTGGCGAGCAGTGCGAAGACGAACAGCGTCGATGCGGCAGCGACCGCCGTCGGCCAGAAAGGCAGCCTGATCATGCGGTCTTCCTCCAGATCAGGTGGATAAGGAAGGGACCGCCAACAATGGCTGTGAGTACGCCTATCGGCAGTTCGCGCGGTGCGGCGAGCGTGCGAGCCATCGTGTCCGCCGCAAGCAGCGTGATGGCGCCGAGCATGGCCGAGGCCGGAAGCAGAGCTGTGTGCCGGACGCCGACAAGACTGCGGGCGATGTGGGGGACGCAGAGGCCGACAAAGCCGATCGGACCTGCGACGGCGACGACGCCGACCGACAGCACTGTTGCGGTGCTGGCGGCCACGAGCCGCCAGAAGCGGACGTTGAGGCCCAGCGTCTCAGCCGCGTCATCGCCCAGGGCCAGGATGTCGAGTGGCCTGGCAAGCGCTATACAGGCGGCAAGACCGGCCACCGCCCAGGGCAACAGGATGGTCAGGTGCTGCCAGCCGCGCCCGGCAAGGCCGCCGGTGAGCCAGAAAAACACCGACGCAACGGTCGGGCCGGCATGGACCAGCGCCGTGGTGATGCCGGCGGCGCAAAAGAAGGCAACCGCCGACCCGGCAAGCGCCAGCCTGACCGGGGAGAGCCCGCCGGCCGAGGCAATGACCAGGCTTGTTCCGCCTGCAAGCAGGCCTCCGGCCAGGCCGATGAACGGGTGGACGACGGCGGGAACCGAAGGCGCGAAGACGTAGAATACGACGATGGCAAAGCTCGCGCCGGTCAGCACGCCGGTGAGGTCGGGGGAGGCGAGCGCGTTGCGCGAAACGCCTTGCATGACCACGCCCGAGCACGCCAAGGCCGCACCCGCCAGCATCGCCAGCAACTCGCGCGGAATACGCAGCTTCCACAGGATTGCCGCTTCCGGCCCACTTGCGGTTCCGAGCAGGGCGTCGACGACAGCGCGGACCGGGGTCTGCACGCCGCCGACGAACAGTCCAGCGAAGGCCAGACCGACGAGAACGACCATGCCGGCGAGGAGAAGGCTTGCCAGGCCGAGGCGGCCGCGCCCGGCAACATCCCTTGCAACGGCTGCTGCTGCCAGCGACGTCATGACGCCCGGTCGGTTTCGTGGTGACGGCACATCGCGTGCATTGATGGATCGTTTATTGATGAGGACAATATTCAAGTTTTATGGCAAATTGCCCAGACAACCCCGATCTGCAATCGAAAACTTCGCAAGCCGGCATGCAAATAACTCAAGCAGGTCCTTCCAGATTCCCGTCTTTGAACACGCTGCCGGCCTTCGTCGCGGTCGCCCGCACAGGCAGCCTGACACTCGCTTCGGAGGAGCTCTGCCTCACTCCGAGCGCGGTCAGCCGCCAGATCAAGACGCTGGAGGAGGGGCTGGGCACGCCTTTGTTCCAGCGGAGCCACAACGCGATCGCGCTGACCGAGAGCGGACAGCGCTTCCTGGCGCGTGCCAGGGAGGCGCTGGCGCTGGTCGAGACGGGCATGCGCGAGATTGCCCCGCGCCGCAGGGGGCTTGTCGTCCAGGCACCGATCACGCTGACCCAGCGCTGGCTCATTCCTCGGATCGCCTCGTTCCGACAGGACTGTCCCGAAGCCGACCTGTCGTTCCGTTCGCAGCAGAAGCCGGGAAACGAGGTGGCCGACCTGACCATCGGCTACCGGCGTGGGACGGACATGTCTTCGTTCGAAGGCGCGGTCCTGCTCGACCGGACAATCGCCGTCTGCTCGCCGCGGCTCCTGGGCGAAAGGGCTGCCGTTTTGGACGTCGACACGCTTTTGGGCATGCCGGTATTGCTCGACACCGCGGACGCCTGGTCATGGCAGCGATGGTGCGCGGCCGCGGGCGTGGCGTTCCACCCGCGTGCCGGGGCGATGACCTTCGATACCGACGAGGCCGCGATCGACGCCTGCCTGTCGGGGCTGGGCGTCGGGCAGGCCAATCCCGCTTTCGTCGAGGACGAGCTGGCAGGCGGAAGGCTGGTGGCGCTGTGCCCGGCAATTTCGGCACTGGTGGGCGCTTATACGGTGTCCGCAGACAAGCCGTGCCTGCTTGGAACGCAGTTCATGTCGTGGCTGTATCGCGCCTAGTGTGTTTCCGCTTTTCTTCGAATCTGGCGGCGTGGCGTCGGGAAGTGGCCGGGCTGTCATCCGGCGGTCGCGGTTGGGCGCTAGGGCAAGTGGAGCTTGAACCACGGACCGTCAGCGATGCGCACAGTTTCCCTTTCCCCTGAACTGCTTGCCTATTCCGGGGGGCGCAATGCGGCCCCGCCGCCGCATCTCGGCACGCGCTACCTCAGGACCGGCGGCTTCCTGCCCGAGCCCGGCAACACCATTGTCTGCCACGTGACGAAGGGGTCGTTGACGCAGGAGATACTGGTCGAGGCGCGCGACAAATATCTCGCCATGCCCGAAGCCCAGCAATTCGTTTTCACGCCGATCACCAGTTTGCACATGACGCTGTTCCAGGGCATCATCGAGTATCGCCGTAAGCCCGGCTTCTGGCCTGAGGGCATCGCTCTCGACGCGCCGGTCGACGAGATGACCGACATCATGGCCGAGCGGCTGGAGACGCTGCCCGTCTTCGAGCCATTCCAGGTCGAGGTGACGCATGCGCGGCCGTCTGGCCTGCTGGTCGATGGCGCGAGCGAGCGTGACCGCAAGGCAATGCGCGCCTGGCGCGACGCACTCGCAGACCTGCTCGGTTACCGCCATCCAGATCATGACGACTATCCGTTCCACATCACCTTCGCCTACGCCATCGACTGGCTGGACAACGACGCGCTGCCGCGCTGGCAGGTCATGCTGGACGAGGTTGCCGGAGATATCAGGCGGAAGATGCCGATCCTTGAACTCGACCCGCCGGCCTTCTGCTCGTTCGAGGACATGAACCATTTTTGCGAACTGCTGGTGTTTGAATAGCCTATGCGTTTGCCGAGGCAATGGCTCGGCCGCGAGCGTGGCGCCTCGAATGGCCTCTCTGCTGTTTGCGGTTCGACGGTGGTGGTTATCGTCTCTTGCTCTCGGGCGGCCTATCAAACATAGGCTGTCGCCGGCGGGGCTCTCAAAGCCATCCGGCGAAGAAGCGACAAAGGATGAACAGATGCTAGAAAGAATAAACCCCGATACCAGGTGGAGCGACGCTGTCGTCGTTGGGAACCTGATTTTCGTCGCTGGCCACACTGCAGAGAAGACGCGAGGCCAGTCGGTTCGCGAACAGACGGAAGAGGTCCTTCAGTTACTCGATGAGACGCTGGCTCAGGCCGGGGTGACGAAGAGGAACCTCGCCATGGTGCAGATTTATCTGGCGGATATGTCGAACTTCGACCTGATGAACGAAGCTTGGGATCGATGGGTCATCCCCGGAGAAGCTCCGGCGAGGGCAACGGTCGAGTCCAGGCTCGCTTATCCTGATCTCGGCGTTGAAATCACTGCAGTCGCATCCCGGTAGAGGAACTGCCAGGCCGCTGCGGCCGTGACGGCGTGAGGCCCACCGACCGCGCGGGAAAACTGGTGGATCGGGCACGAGTGCCTTTGTGACGGCATGGATCCGAGGGTTTCCACGACGTCGCCGCGCGCCTGCTTTGCCCGGGGATGACGAAGGTGCGGGGCGTTCGCCTGTCGTGCAGGAGTGCCGGGACTTGCTCCTTGGAGGACGTGGCGGTCAGTGCCTCCACCGTCCACGGCTCGTGACGATCTCCCTGGATGGCGACGCAACCAAGGTTGTGTCAGTGATGCTGTCCGCTGTCTCAAGGGGTGGTCATGCTAATGCCTTAGCCTGGACAAAACATCTGCCGGGCCAGGAAACACTCGCTCCGCTTCCATCACACGATCCCGGCCATTCTTCTTGGCGGCATAGAGGTTCTTGTCGGCCTCCAGAAGGAGATCCTCCAGGCCCAGGCCTGTGCGGTGGATGGAAATGCCGATGCTGACGCTGACCTGGTGGTCGCCAATGCCTGCGCAACTTGCCACCTGGTGGGCTTTCAGCCGTAGGGCTTCGGCGGTCCGAAGTGCTGCCGAACGATCGGCTCCGACCAGAAAGACCGCGAACTCCTCGCCGCCCAGTCGCGCGACCAGGTCTTGTCCGCCAACGCTGGACTTCATGATTGCGCCCAGTTCCAACAGGACGACGTCCCCCGTAGCGTGACCGTATGTATCGTTGATCGACTTGAAGTGGTCCGCGTCGATGAACAGGAGGCATCCGGCCGAGCCTGAGCTGCTCTGGATGGTCTGCCGTACCTGGTCGAAGAAAGTCTTCCTATTGGAAAGTCCGGTCAGGTCGTCAGTCCGCGCGGCCCGGTCCAGCTTTTCCGCCATCGTTGTCAGCCTCGCCTGCTGGTTCATCACGAAGAAGGCCAGAGGGAAGGCGACGACGACAACGATCAGGGTCGTCAGCAACAGGTCGAGCAAGAGGCGATCGGAAAAGAACATTCCGTAGAAGATCAAGGTGAGCAGGTCGGCTCCCAGGATCGCCGCGACGACCAGGATGCAGCTCTGCTTTGGAACGCTGAGCTTCCCAAAACGCCTGACGATTTCTTCGGTTCGGAACATGCCATGCCACTGATTGAAGGTGCTGCAGTCTAGTCCGTGACAGGTAAAGATTTCGGTGGTGCTGCCGATGATGTTTTCGTCGAGCGTGCGGTACTCAATCAACGCGCTGCAATGTATGTTGATGGTCGAGGCGGCTGCACTGGCTCAGCCTAAGCGCGCGCACCTGGAACTTACGCTCCAGGTCTGGTCACGTCCCCATTGTGGGCGTGACCCGAAGTTGCCGGCATCACAAGCTCGTCTGATTGGATCATGCTCGCAGCATTCACCGTGCATCGTCCCGACTCCCCACTGCGCAGCCGGCCTTGTCACGGCGGCTGGGCGAAGTCGAGGCGGAACTTGCGGGCTTCTGTTCGAGCGGGCGCCAAACGAGGGTTATCCCACCGTCATGGGAACGCACTTCCTGAAGGATACGGTTCATGTGATGACCGTGCTCGACAGCGCAATCCACAACTCGACCTGAACAGAGACATGGAGGCGACCTATCGCCGGCTCGGTTTCAACAGCGCCTCGATCACCTATCCGGCGCTGGTCCGGGCGTCGAGCAGACCACCCCCGCCTTCGTCGGGGACAAGCTCGGTGTGCGCTTTGTTGGGAGGCTTACACGACGCTCCGGGCGCTGGCCGCCGGCTTCCCTATCTGGGGGCGCCGTGCTAGCCCTGCGACAGGGATAACCGAAACCAAGCTCGAAACCCGACTGGCAATTGCAGCCGGTTAGCGGATCGGGCGTCGTCCACCGCGGCTGGCTGACAGCAATGGGGACGTGGTCTTGAACTTCCGGATTTTCCTGCTCGCCCTGGCGACTTTTGTCACGGGCACAGCCGAAAACATCATCGTTGGCATCCTGCCCGACATTTCATCCGGCCTCGGCATTTCCCGGGGTCTCGCTGGCCAACTGACGTCGGCGTTTTCGGTAACCTTCGCGGTTGCCGCGCCCGCCGTGCTGCTGCTCACCAACAGGTTCGAGCGCAGGCTGGTGTTTCTGGGCGCGATGGGCGTGTTCGTTGCCGCCAGCCTCCTGGCCGCGTCGAGCCCTGGTTACGCATTCCTGTTCGCCGCCAGGATCGGCATGGCACTGGCCAGCGCGGCCGTCTGCGTCGTCGCCACCATGATGGCGACCGAACTGGCCGGGCCCGAGATGCGCGGACGGGCAATCGGGGTGATCTTCATGGGCATCAGCGGCTCGCTCGTGCTCGGCGTGCCCGCAGGCATGTTCGTCAGCGGCCATCTTGGCTGGCGGTCAGTGTTCCTGCTGCTGGCGTTGCTCGCCGCGCTCGTCCTTGTCCTGAGCTGGGTCGTCATGTCCAGGACTGGCATCAGCGCCGGCAAGGCGCCCGGCTACCGCAAGCATCTTTCGTCATGGAATCTGGTCGCGGCCCAACTGGTCTCGGTCACCATGATCGGCGGACATTTCACGCTGTTTGCCTATTTGGCGCCGTATCTGCTTGATATCGCTGGTTTTGCCCAGGGCGAACTCTTCCTGGCCTTCCTCGCATTTGGCATATCCGGCGTGACCGGGGGGCATCTGGGTGGCCGGTTGGCTGACCTTTTTTCGCCAGGCAAGGCGCTCGTCATCACCACCGTCGCCTATCTCGCAGCCCTGGCCGCCATCCCGGCAGCCCTGGAGCAACCCGTGATCCAAGTTGTCGTCCTGATGGTCTGGGGATGCATCAGCTGGATGATTTCCCCAGTCGTCCAGGGCTTCCTCATCGCCGAAGACCCCGAGGGCAGCGAAGCGGGCATCGGCCTGAACTTCTCAGCCATGCATATCGGCGTCGGGCTTGGAACGGCACTGGGTGGTGTAGCGGTGGATTGGGACCTGCTGGAGACGCTCCCGTGGCTCGGGGCGGGACTTGCGGTTCTCGCGGTCGGACTCAGTGTGGTGGCGACGCGGAGCCGGATTCGTCCAGTCTGCTCGATGCCCTGAATTTGCAGGGTGCTGGAAGGCCTCGCCACTTCCGTAGACAAGGGGCGGGTTTCCCAGTTCGCCTATGTTCGGCCCCTGGGTGCTGGCAACCCTGTGCATGCGCTTGAACAGACCTTACGCCGCCGGTGCCGCTGTCCCCTTCAATGCAAATCGCGGCGTGTCGCTTGCGTGGTCGTGGACCGTCCAGTCGACGGAGTTGGCTCCGACGCGGAAGACCGCGGTCGCCAGCGTGTTCTCGTGGTCGGGGTCGTCGGGCTGCTCGCGATAGATCGGCAGCGGCGCGATGACCTTGTCCTGCAGGACGCGGAGCGGATCGACCGTTGTGGATGCTCCGTCGAGAAGGGCGTCGCCGCGCTGCTGACGTGAGAGGGAGGAGTCGGTGATGACCTGCCGTTCATTCCTGGCATCCTCGTGGATGAGATGGTTGGCATGGCACTGGGGGCGATCAACAGCAATGACGCTGCAGTTTTTGTCAGTGAACTCGACGCTGAGAAGGCGGCGATCGCCCTGCTGGGCGAGGGTCATGTGGAAGGCGCCAGCGCGTTCGCTGGTCCTGACCAGGTGGACCGCCTCGTCGAGCGTGCCGCAATCGAGCAGGGCGCGGCCGAGAACCATGCGCGGCAGGCCATCGCCGATCCCGCGCGAGCGGATATTGTTGACCGCCTGGACGAGGCCAGCCTCGGTGACGGCGAAGGTATGGCCGGGGATCGAGGCCGGATAGACGAAGCTCGTGAAGGCTCGGCCGCTTTCCGGGCGAATCCGGGCAAGCGCGCAGTGACCGCGAAAGCCCGGATCGCCGTCTTCGTTGTGGGCAACGACAGGTTCCACGCCGGGGATCTGTACCGTGGTGCAGCCGTCGGGTGCGAAAGCCCAGACGTCTCCTCGGCAATTCCACAGGAAGACATCGTCGAAGGGCAGGTCGAGGCCGCTGGCGAGCCCTTGCAGTTCCGCCCAATGGACAGGGAAGCACGCCTCGACCGACGCGCGCATGGAGGCAACGCGCGGGTCGTCTCTGCGGGCCATGACCGAAGCCCAGGCGTGGCCGATGAGGAGATGGCGATGGGCGATCTCGCGGCCGAAACGGCCGAGCTGGGCGCCCACGTCGTGCGGCGCGCCGGCGATGTCGATGAAGCCCAGCCTGGTTTCAGTGGACATGCTGCAAGAACTCCCGCAGGCGGGGATTTTCAGGATTGGCGAGCAGGGCGGCGGGATTGCCGTCTACGGAGATCTTGCCATCTTCCATGAAGATCAGCCGCGTTCCGACCTGGCGGGCGAAAGCCATCTCATGCGTCACCACGATCATCGTCATGCCTTCCTCTGCCAGCGACTGCATGACGCGCAGCACCTCGTGGCGCAGTTCCGGGTCGAGCGCGGAGGTCGGCTCGTCGAACAGCATCAGCTTGGGTTTGACGGCCAGAGCTCGGGCGATCGCCACGCGCTGCTGCTGTCCGCCCGAAAGCTCGGACGGATAGTGATGGCCGCGCTCCGCAAGGCCGACTTTGGCGAGCAGTGCCCTGGCCTGTTCCAGCGACTCGGCCCGGCCGACGCCCCGGACGCGGCGAGGGCCGAAGGCGACATTTTCCAGCGCCGTCATCTGCGGGAAGAGGTTGAACTGCTGGAAGACCATGCCCGCTTCCTGGCGGATCATCCGCACCTGCGAGCGGCCGGCCTTCACGCTGATGTTGTCGACGACAAGATCGCCGCCATTGATGTCCTCCAGCGCGTTGATGCAGCGGAGCAACGTCGACTTGCCGGAACCGGAGGGGCCGATCAGCACCACCACCTCGCCCTTGTCGATGTTGAGGTCGACTTCGCGCAATACCACGACCGAACCGAAGGTTTTCGTGACGTTTCGAAATTCGACGATGCTCATAGAATCCGCATCCTCTTTTCGGTGACGCGCAGGATCAGCGTCATGGTGCCGGTCATCAGCAGGTAGAGGATCGCCACCGCGCTCCAGATTTCGACGGCGCGGAAGTTGGCGGCCATGATCTCCTGACCTTGGCGGGTGAGTTCGCCGACGCCGATAACGATGAACAGCGAGGTGTCCTTGAGGCTGACAATGAATTGGTTGCCGAGCGGCGGGATCATGCGGCGGAAGGCGACCGGGCCGATGATGTAGACCAGCACCTTCCACATCGGCAAGCCGAGCGCGAGGCCTGCCTCCTTCAATCCCTTATGCACGGAGAGGAAGGAGCCGCGCACGATCTCAGCGATGTAGGCGCCCGCGTTCACGATGATGGCGGTGACGGCCGCGGTCATCGGATTGACGCGGACATCGGCCAGTACCGGAAGGGCGAAATAGATGAACATCACCTGGACGACGATCGGCGTGCCGCGGATCAGCTCGACATAGGTGAAGGCGATGGCGTTGAGCAGCGCATTACCGTAAGCGCGCATCAGACCCGCGACAAAACCGACGATGAGGCCGCCCACCAGGCCGGCGATGGTGATGAGGATGGTAAGGCGCGCGCCGCTCAGCAGTGCGGGCATGGCCTCGCCGATGACGGACCAGTCGAATTCCATGGATTGGCTCCCCGGTGAGAGGAGAGCGCGCCAGCCGTGCCGGCGCACTCGGGCTAGAGCATCAGAGCTTCGGCTCCGTGCCGAACCACTTCTTGTAGATTTCGGTGTAGCGGCCGTCCTTCTTCATGTTGGCGAGCGCGGTGTTGACTTTGGCGACCAGTTCGCTGCCCTTCGGAAAGCCGATGCCGTATTGATGGGCCATCATCTGCTCGCCGACTGCCTTCACCTTGCCGCCGCCTGCGGTCTTTACGTAATAGAGCACGTTCGGCGTGTCGTGCATGGCGGCGTCGACCCGGCCCGTCTGCAGTTCCAGATAGGCATTGTCGATGTTGGGGAACTGGCGCAGCTCCGTGTCCTTGAAGTGCTCCTTGGCATAGTCAGTCGCCGACGTGCCGGTCTTGGTGGCGAGAATCTTGCCCTTGAGGTCATCCGCACCCTTGATGGTGCTGTCCGTCGGCACCATCAACAGGAAGCCGCTGTCATAATAGCCGTCGGAAAAGTCGATGGCCTTCTTGCGCTCATCCTTGATGGTGATGCCGGCGAGCGCCACATCCACCTGCTTGGTCTGGAGGGCGGGAATGATGCCGTTGAAGTCCATCGGCTGCAGCGTGTAGGTGACGCCGATTTCCTTGGCGATGGCATCCCACATGTCGATGTCGAAGCCGACATACTTGTCGCCTTCCTTGAATTCGAAAGGCACGAAGGCGGTGTCGGTGGCGACCACCAGGTCCTCCGCCCGCGCCGGTGCAAGGGCGATGGCGGTGGCGAAGGCGGCAAACAGAATAGAACGCAGTTTCATGTCAGTTCCCCTTTTGCTTGGTTATGCGTGCGGAAGAGCGTTCGTCGCGGCGTCGATGGCGTCGCCCAGCCGGTCGACGATGCTGCCGATACCGGCGCGATCGACGATGAAGGGCGGGGCGATGAGCACGTGGTCGCCGAGACGGCCGTCGATAGTGCCGCCCATCGGATAGACCATCAGTCCCCGCGCCATGGCTTCCTTCTTGATGAGGGCGTTGAGCTTGAGCTTCGGATCGAATGGCCGTTTGCGGGCACGGTCGGCGACGAGTTCGACCCCGCGAAACAGGCCGCGCCCGCGGATGTCGCCGACATGATGATGGTTGCCGAGGCGCTCGGTGAGCTGGCTCTCCAGCTCCGCCCCCATGGTGACCACGTTGGCGAGCAGGTTGTCACGCCGGATGACCTGCTGAACGGCGAGGGCGGCGGCCGCCGCCATCGGATGACCCATGTAGGTATGGCCATGCTGGAAGAACCCGGAGCCGTTCGCGAAGCCGTCGAAGATCCTGTCGGAAAGCAACACCGCGCCAACCGGCTGGTAGCCGCCGCCGAGCCCCTTGGCGATCGTCATCAGGTCGGGCGACACACCGTCCTGCTCGCAGGCGTGCAATGTGCCGGTGCGGCCCATGCCGCACATCACCTCGTCGAGGATCAGCAACACGCCGTACCGGTCGCAGATGGCGCGGATGCGCTTGAAGTAGTCGGCGACCGGCGGAACGGCACCGGCGGTGGCGCCCACCACGGGTTCGGCCACGAAGGCGATGACCTGGTCCGCGCCGAGTTCTAGGATCTTGTCCTCCAGCTGCTGCGCGGCGCGGGCGGCATAGGCCTCGTCGCTCTCGCCGGGCTGCTGCAGGCGATAGGCATAACAGGGGTCGATGTGATGGGTTTCGATGAGCAGCGGCCTGAACTGGGCGCGGCGCCATTCATTGCCGCCGGCGGCAAGTGCGCCGAGCGTGTTGCCGTGATAACTCTGCCGGCGCGCGATGATGTGGCGGCGCTGCGGCTCGCCTTTCTCGACGAAATACTGCCGCGCCATCTTCAGCGCCGCCTCGACCGCTTCCGACCCACCGCTGACGAGATAGACGTGGCTTAGCCCGGCCGGCGCGTCCTCGATCAGGAGATCGGCCAGCGCCTCGGCGGTCTCGGAGGTGAAGAAGCCGGTATGGGCATAAGCGAGCCGGTCCAGCTGTTCGTGCAGGGCGGCAAGGACGGCTGGATGGGCATGGCCGAGGCAGGAGACCGCAGCACCACCCGAGGCGTCGATGTAGGCCTTGCCCTCGGCATCGAAGAGCTCGATGCCCTTGCCGCCGACCGCGACGGGCAAGCGGGAATGAATGGCGCGGTGCAGGATACGGGTCACGGGCGCTTCATCCTTGTCTTGAGGTGGACGTTGAGGGCGGCGGATTGACGATCGACGCCGGCAAGTGCCGCGCTGGCCGCATCTCCTGCCTGTCCCGCGACCAGAGCGCCCAGCACCTCGGCGACGACGAAGGCCGGCGACATGGTGTGCAGGAAGGACGGGCTTTCGGTCGGCACGACGACGGTGCAGGCGGCAAGCTGGGCGAGGGGGGCGACGGGGCTGTCGGTAATGGCGATCAGCGGCACGCCCGCTTCGCCGGCATAGTCGGCGATCTCGATCGTCTGGCGCGTATAGGGCAGCACGCTGACGGCGACCATCACGTCGTCGTCCGTGGCGACGCCGAGCGCATCCGCACCGATGCCGCCGACGGCATCCAGCATGGTCGAATGCTTGCCTGCGAGCGAGAGGATGTAATGCAGGTGCCAGGCCGGCGAGTGACTGGAGCGCAGGCCGAGGCAATAGATGCGCCGCGCTGCGCTCAGCCGTCCGGCCGCCTCGACCAGGGCGTCGAGCGTGGCCGGCTGCGCCAGCTGGCTGACCTGCGTGGCGATGCCGCCGAGCATGTCGGCCGCCAGGGCATGCTCGCCCTTGAGCTTCTGGCTCTTCGCCTGCGCCCCGACGCGGCCTGCGAATCCCGTCACGTTGCCGCGCATCGCGTCGGCATATTGCTGGCGGATATCCTCGTAGCCGGCGAGGCCGAGATGCTTGGCAAGCCGGGTCATGGTGGCGGGCTGGACGCCAGCATGCCGTGCCTGCTCGCGCATGGACAGCAAGGCGACGTCACGAGGTTGGTTCAGGATGTAGCGCGCGGCCGCCTGCAACTGCTCCGACATCGTGTCGAAGGCCTGGACGATCGTGTCTGCGAGAGGACCGGTTTGCATGGGATTCGATTACACCCTTCATTGGTGGTTTGCAACATATGTTTCAATGATGTAATGATATGATCCATATGAATCATATATGAGGAATGCGGATGGCCGACCTCTATAGCCAGCATCGGGTGGCGATTGCAGTGGCGCCGAACGGTGGGCGCCGGACCAGGGCCGATCATCCGGTCATTCCGCTGACACCGGCAGAACTCGCACGCACCGCCGCCGCGTGCCTGGACGCTGGCGCGGCGATGATCCATGTCCATGTCCGCCGCCCCGACGGCGGCCACTTGGTCGATGCCGACGCCTACCGGCAGGCGATTGACGCGATCCGCAAGGAGGTCGGCGACAGGCTGGTCATCCAGATCACGACGGAAGCGCTCGGCATCTATGCCCCGGCCGAGCAGATAGCCGTGCTGAAGGCCGTGCGACCCGAAGCCGCCTCGCTGGCGCTGCGCGAACTCGCCCCGGACGAGGCCGCCGAGCCGGCCTTCGCCGAGGCGCTTGCGTGGATGAGGCGGGAAGACGTGCTGCCGCAGATCATCCTCTACGACCCAGCCGAGGCCGTGCGCCTCGCAGCGATGATCCGGCGCGGCCTGGTACCCTGGCCGGACATCCCCGTGCTCTACGTGCTCGGCCGCTACACCGTGTCCCAGACATCTGTGCCCGCCGATCTTCTGCCCTTCCTCGCGCCGGATGGGCCGCGCTTCTCCCATTGGAGCGTTTGCGCCTTCGGCAAGCACGAAGCCGCCTGCGTCACCGCCGCAGCACTCCTCGGCGGCCATATCCGCGTTGGGTTCGAAAACAACCTGCATCTGCCGGACGGCACCTTGGCGCCTTCGAACGCCGCGTTGGTCGCGACAGTCGCAAGATCCGCTCGCGCTCTCGGCTTGGAAACATGCGCCGCAGCCGAACTCCGCGCCGGGTCGCTGTCAAGCTCGCCTCCGCCACCCAGTAGTCGGTAGGCATCTCGTGCTGTTTGTCTATCTGGCGTCGTTTGCCTGAAGCAGCCCGCGATCCTCGCTGTCGTCCTGATGATTGGATGATTTCCCCAGTCTTCCAGAGCTTCCGCATCGCCGAAGGCCCCGAAGGTGGCGAGACGGGCATCGGCCTGAACTTCTCCTCGATGCGCGTCGGCGTCGGGTCGGAACGGCATTGGGTGGCGTAGCGGTGGATTGGGAGGCTCTGCGGGTGCTGCCGTGGATGGGGCGTGCTTGCGGCTCTTGCTGTCGCGCTCAGCGGGGGGGCTGCCGGAGAGTGAGGCTGCTTGAATGCGCAACCCTTTACATATCAGCTTCGATTCAGGTGTCAGGCAGTGCGGTAAAATGCGTGGCAGCGCCCGAAGTGTCAGGTCGAGGCCGCAACACCTACGATCCTGGGATCGGGTAGGCGATCAGGCGAAAGTCCCGGTGCAATTCCTTGTCTATGACAAAGCTCCCATGGTTCCACCCGCGGTTAGATTTCATTCTACCCCGCACCTGTTCAGCGCCTAGAACCTGTAAGTCATTCCCAGGACAGGCCCGGACAGGCGGGTATCGAAGACATGGCCGTCATGATCGTAATCAACGTCGAGCACCTTGTAGCCGAGCGAGGCGGAGAAGTGTTCGTTGATGACATAATTGGCAGTCGCAAGCACCGACCATGTGAGCTTCGACCCGGCGCCAAAACCGCCGATGTCCGCCTGAGCTTGCAAGGAGAGTTTTTCCGTCACGGGCAGGAACGCGCGTGCGCCTATCACCGGGTCCACCCAGCCGAAGTTCTCGCCATAACTACGGGTCACACTGCCGCCGCCGAGCCCCACAGTGAGCGTCACATCATTAGAGATGTGCCAGAAACGCGCGCCGGCGAGTGCGTCGAGTGTGAAACCCGGTGTGTCGACGACACGATAGCCACCCTGCAAGGTCGCCGTGAACTGCTTCGTGTCGACCTTGGCATCCACACTTGTGCCGGCGGGCACCACGATGCCGCCCGGAAGCTGGAATGTCGGCAATGGCCCGGCGCCGTGGCTATCGGTCGTGTCGACATACATGATGTCACCGGAGAAGACGAACCGGTCGTGGCGTCCCCACACATTGACGAAGCCGCCGAAGTTGAGGTTATCCAAAACGTCCGAGAATGACTTCTCCACGCCGATGGACGGGCCTTGGCGGAACGGCGATATGTTTCCTTTAAGGCCGGCAGCCCACATATAGGGCGAAATCTGCAACGCCCAGTTCCGGCTTTCGGCGAGAGCTGGTGTCGCTTCTTCTGGTCGGGCAGGAAGCACATCGGCTGCATATCCTGCCTGAGTGCTGCATAGGCCCAAGACAACGGCAACTGCAAATCTGTTCAATGATGCCCCCTCAGGCTCCAAGTGTATTCTTGTGGATACGTCCATCCTTCATGACGAGCTTCAGCGTCCGCTCGGGATCGGCGATCAAGGAGATGTCATCGAGCGGATCGCCGTCGATCACGAGAAGATCGGCATAGGCGCCCGCCTCGATCACTCCGAGCTTTCCTGGATAAGGATTGCGCGGCCCGGAAAGACCTGCAAGTTCGGCATTGCCGCTTGTCAAAAGCCGCAACACCTCGGCGTTGTCGTACCACCGCGCAAATTTGGCCAGTTGCTTGCCTTGTGTTGCCGTGCCCTTCGGGTTGAACAAAATGTCTGTGCCCAGCGCCATCTTGACCTTATGCTTGCGTCCCAGTTCGACTGCCCGGGCAGTTCCATCCGCAATCATCTGCTGGTGCGTGCGCTGCTCGGGAGAGGCATAGGTGTTGGCATCTTCATCGGCAAGAAACGGCTGGATGCTCCACCAGGCGCCCGAATCCGCGATACGCTTCACCGTCTCCTCGTCGGCAAGCTGGCCGTGCTCAATCGACTTCACCCCGCACGCGAGCGCCCGCTGGACTGCGGCGGACGTATACGCATGGATGCAGACATATGTGCCCCAGTCGGTTGCAGCTGCCACAGCCGCCTTCATCTCGGTTTCGGAATACTGAAGCGCATCGATAGGGTCATAGGCGGAGGCGACACCGCCGCCACCCATGATCTTGATCTGGCTGGCACCGAGCATGAGTTGCTCGCGGACACGGCGCAGCACCTCCGCCTCGCCGTCGGCGATCGCCGCAATACCCGCCGTTTCCGTTATGTTGAGATCGGTTTGAGGAGTGCGTGGCAGCTCGGTGCGTATACGGAAATCGCCATGCCCGGAGGTCTGCGAGATCATTGCTCCGGAGGGATAGATGCGCGGCCCTGGTATGCGCCCCTCATCGATGGCGCGCTTCAGTGCAAATGATGGTCCCCCGACATCCCGGACCGTCGTGAAGCCACGCAGCACCGTGCGCTCAGCCTCTTGTGCTGCGATCAAATGGACGTACGGAATGTCGGCGGTCATGGCCACCATTTGAGAAATGCCTGCGAGGATCGAATGCCAGTGTGCATCGATCATCCCAGGCATCAGCGTACGGCCGCCGCAGTCTATGGTGTCGGCATCTGAAACTGCGTCGCTTGCAGGGACAAGTGCCTTGATGAGCCTGCCATCGATCAAGAGGCCGTGGGCTTCGACCAGCTTGGATGTCATGCCGTCGAAGATCTTGACGTTGCGAAGCAGGACTGGCTTGCCGGACTGTGCGAAGGCAGGGACCGCAGCACCAAACATCGGAGCTGCGAGAACTCCAGCGACTGCCTTCAAGACGGAACGACGGGAAAGACCCTTGTCAACGCGCGTGAGTAGCTGCTGAGCCTGTGGAGTATGGCACGCGCAGGTCCAACCGTGGGCAAGGTGTTGATATTTCTGACCGATCCGCAACAACGGCGCGCCCCTCCTTGCCGCTATGATTTCGCGAGCACATCAGATGTTTGCTTCAGGTTCAAGCCTTAATCCGGAATAGCCAACCCTGGCGGCCAACGGAAAGTGACAGTCGAAAGCGCAATGGCTGACGGATGCCCGCGAGCCAATGTCGGCCGCCAGGATGCTGAACGCGTAGTAGAGTGTCCCGTAACCGATGATCTGCGTAACGCCGAGGGCGACGATCGGCGAACGCTCGGCAGTCATATGGATTTCAGGCTCACTCGCTTCTCCAGCTTGGCGAGGCTTTCCTTGCGCTCGCTGTAGCGGTCGGTGAGATGGTCCGAGATGCCACGGGTCAGCAGCGTGAACTTCATCAGGTCTTCCATCACATCGACGACCCGGTCGTAGAAGGAGGATGGCTTCATGCGCCCGCCTTCGTCGAATTCCTGCCACGCGTTGGCGATGGAGGATTGGTTCGGGATGGTCACCATGCGCATCCACCGACCGAGGATTCGTATCTGGTTCACGGCATTGAAGGACTGCGAGCCACCGGAAACCTGCATGAGCGCCAAGGTCCGTCCCTGTGTTGGCCGGATGGCCCCGCCCGGCAGAGGTATCCAGTGTAGTTGATCGTCACTCCGTGTTCGAATACTGAACGTAGGTCTTACCCACCGCGGTCGTTCTCCTTGCAAGTGCGCCGGAGGCTGCGTGCGAGGAGGTACTTGACCGCGCGTGGCAGAGCTTTGCAAGCGAGGCACCCAGCAGCTTTGACGCACGTCAATGCGCCCTAGCCTGGATGTGTCACTGGTTGCTCAACTTGGAGCACCCAAATGGCCTACAACAGTGTTCTCCTGCACCTTGATATCGACGGTCCCATTCGGCCTCGGGTCGCGTATGCAAAATCCGTGGCTCTGATGTTCGACGCAGATCTTATTGGTTTTTGCGCCGCCGAGCCTCGCTACGTGATGCGCCTTGGCGAGAGCAATATGGCCGTTGCTGACGAGCTGAAGCGCCAGTGCGAAGCCATCGAAGCTAGCCTCGCCGCAGCGAAAGCGGAATTCGTTCGCGAAACTGAAAACAGCAAGCGTGCCAGCTGGCGCGGATTGATCGGCAATCCAACCAAGTTGCTCGCGATTAACTGTCGAGCGGCAGACCTCATTATTTCTGGGCCCCAGCCCGACTTTCCACTCGATACGTCCCGCAGCGTTGATCTGGGGACGCTACTCCTGTCTTCTGGACGTCCAGTACTGCTCGCGCCATTTGATTTCCAACTTCCAAAGGCCGAGGCCATCCTGATTGGCTGGAAAGATACACGTGAAGCACGTCGTGCGATTGTCGATGGCTTACCGTTCTTGACTGCGGCATCACGAGTACACGTTGTTACTGTCGATAAGAATACGCCGGCGACCCGGGCAAGCATCGATGACGTTGTTGCTTACCTGGCCAGGCATGGCATCAAGGCATTCAGCGAGATCGTTGATGTTGGTGGCGCGAATGAAGCCGAGGCCCTAATGGAGGCCGCGTCGGAATTTGGAGCTGACCTGATTGTGTCCGGGGCATATGGGCACAGCCGCCTCAGTGAATGGGCCTTTGGCGGGGTCACCCGTACCTTGCTTCGGGGCAAATCGGTCAATCGGCTGCTATCGAACTGAAAACCGGATACGGGGACTAGCAATGCCCGATCTCGAGTTTGTGACGTTGGTGACGAGGCCCTTTGCATTCGCCTCGAAGAGCTGTGCGCCCTCACAACTTGAGGATGCTCTAACGTCTAGTTTCGAGAAACTCTACCATACCCTGTCGTCCAACATGGTTGTTCCTGCTGGCCTCCCCGTCGTTCACTATCGCGAGATTGGTGAACAGAAGATCTCTTTCGACGCAGGATTTCCAATACGTGAGGATCAGTTCAGGATCTTGAGAGGGTCGGGATTGGGACTCGGCGCAACAGCGGCCGGAGAAGCCGTCAAGGTGGCGAACAGAGGGTCTGGCGAGCAACTGCATCTCATGCACGCGAGGATGCTTCAAGCGATTCAGGGTGGCGGACTGAAGGCGGCCGGCGACCTATGGGAATTCTATCTCGATCCGCCAGTTTCGGTGGGTGAGAATGTCACAGAGGCAGTGTGGCCGCTTCGCGATAGCGCCTGATCGCGGCCAGGTTCTGTTGCAACCAATTTGACGTACATCAATGTTGTCTAATGTTTCAGGCGTATTGTTTTGGGATATCGCCATAGACAGCTTCGGAAGAATGAACGCGGCGCAGTTTGTGCGAAGATCCCTGGTGTCTGCAGGCGATTGGTCAACGTTCAAGAGGATCAATTCCATGACTGACACATCGACCAAACTTCCAGTGAAAGCGGAAAAGGGAGCTTCCCCGGAGCCGCGCGGCAACGGCTGGAGCCCATTTGAAACCTTGCGCCGAGAAGTCGATCGTCTCTTCGATGATTTCCATCCTTTCGGCTGGCGTGGGTCATTTCCTAGGCTACCGGAGCCGCGCACTTCTTTCGAAGGAAGTTGGCCACTGGCTCCTGCGATGGACCTGGTCGAAAAGGAGAAAGAATACGAAATCACCGCCGAGATGCCGGGTGCCGACGAGAAGAACATCGACATCAAGGTCACCAACCACCTGCTGACCATCAAGGGCGAGAAGAGCGAGGAAAAGGAGGAAAAAAAGAAAGACTATTTCCTCTCGGAACGTCGCTACGGTTCGTTTCAGCGGTCCATTCAGATTCCTGACGGAATCGATCCCGACAAGATCGAAGCCACCTTCTCGAAAGGCATCTTGACTGTCAGGCTGCCGAAGACCGCGGAAGCTCAAAAGCCCGAAAAGACAATCACGGTGAAGACCGCATAGGGCCCGCCACACCGAGTGTCGGCGTGTTTGTAGCGCCGGCACCTCCGCCCGGAGATGTCCCGATGGTAGCCGAAAACGTCAAGCTTCGGTTGGGTCCCAATCCTGAAGCGAGCGTGCGCGCCCTGAGGCAACTGGGCTTTCTGACGACGAGACTGCCAGATACTTCGCAACGACGTGGAGGGAGTTGGCGTGGCTGGTCTCCCAAACCACTCAAAGTCGAGACACTCCGGCAAAGGACATGGAGTCGACCTCATGGGACACGCATCCAAGCCGAACTTCTCACATTCCGCCCAAAAAGCTCAGCAATGGGTGAATGAGTTGGCTGCTGATCTCGGCTGGCCGGAAAACCTTTCTCATCGCTTGATGAGGTCGGTGCTTCAAGCGTTGCGCGATTGGCTGTCGCCCGAAGAGGCCGCCGATCTTTCCTCACAGCTCCCTGAGATGATCCGGGGGATCTATTTCGAAGGCTGGAATCCAGGGACGTCACCCGCCCGGGAGCGTGACAAGCGTGACTTTGCGCTCCGAATCTCGAAATCCTTGGACGACCAGCCGGAGATCGACATCGAGGAGGGCATTGCAGCCGTATTCAGGCTTCTCGATCGGCATCTTTCGCATGGTGAAATTGTCCAGGTGAAGAATTCGATGCGCAAGTCGCTCCGACATCTTTGGCCGGAATGACGATAATGTTCCAAGACAGACAAGAGGCTGGCGAAAGGCTGGGACTTGAATTGCTTGGTGCCAAGCTTTTCAAACCCGTTGTTTTGGCGCTTCCCCGTGGGGGCGTTCCAGTGGCTGCGGCCGTCGCAAGAGCTCTCGATGCACCGCTCGACGTGCTCATTGTCCGCAAAGTCGGCGCACCGGAAAATTCGGAGTTGGCTGTCGCCGCAATTGTCGACGGCACACCTCCGGATGTGGTTGTGAACCGCGAAATCGTCGAAGCATATTCCCTGGGTGACGAGGAGCTCGCTGCCCTGGTTAGCGCAGAGCGCCCGGAACTGGAGCGACGCAGCAGGCTTTTCGGAGCGGTCACTCGTCCCCATTCTCTGGCTGGCAGAACTGCGGTCTTGGTCGACGATGGTGCCGCTACAGGGGCGACCCTGAAGGTCGCGTTGCGAGCAGTCAAACGGCGGGGACCCACACGTACCGTCGTGGCAATCCCGGTTGCACCGTCCGACGCGCTTGATGTTGTCCGGCAGGAGGCCGATCAGGTCTTCTGCTTGAGCACGCCTGGCCGCTTTCGGGCCTTGAGCTATCACTATCGCAGCTTCCCTCAGCTGACCGACGAGGACGCGATGAATGCTCTTCGGGCAGCCGACGAAGAGCGAAGACTTCGTCATCCTCGATAAGTCAACTCGAGTGTCTTTTCTCGTGCAGTGGCAGTGCGATCCTCAAATGTTTGCTCTACGTCAAGGTTAAGGTCTCCCGAGACGATCATTCTGATCATGTTCAGGTCGATGTTGCGTCCTGAGCGTTGCTCAAGGAGACGCAGGATGAAAACCCAGATTTTTCTGCCACTCGCGACATACCCCGATGCAAACTCCGATACCGTCGCCGTCAATGCTGTCGCTGTCGCGCAACAGCTCCATGCCGACCTGTATGCTCTCGCGATTGATGCCGCCATCCCTCACGTTTCGAGTCCATTGTCACGAATTCTGATTGATGTCCCGGCCCGTATCCGCCAGGCCGAGGCAATCAGCCACCAAGCCGGCGAGCACCTCCTCGCGAAATTGATCGAAGAAGGATTGCGACTGGGCGTTTCAGTCACCACTGCCTCGGAGGCTGTCCTTCTCGCGCTTCAGGGTGAAAGTGCAGCAACCCACGCCAGGTACTATGACCTTGCCGTTGTCGGATGGGAGCCTAACAACCAGACTTCCCGGATGATTGCGGAAGGGGTCGTTTTCGGCTCTGGCAGGCCAACTATCCTCCTGCCCGACTCGGCGAGCGCAGCCAAGATCGAGCACATCGCAATCGCATGGGACGGCAGCCGAGTGGCAGCTCGCGCCGTGGCTGATGCACTGCCGCTTCTGACACACGCCTCCAGGATTCATGTTCTCACAGTAGTTGACGAAAAGCCGCTGAAGGCAGCTGACATCGGCGAAAAGCTGGTTGCCTCATTGAGAAAGCGTGGGCTCAACGCTGATGCCGCAGACATCAAATCCGAAGACTGCCCGATCGCAATTACCTTGCAGGAACGGGCAATCGAGCTGGGTACGGATCTCCTGGTGATGGGGGGATACGGCCATTCCAGGGTTCGCGACTTCGTACTTGGCGGGGCGACGGAAGGCGTTCTGACGGACTTGCGTCTGCCGATACTGATGTCGCATTGAGGGACTTGGCCATGGAGTTCTCAAGCAAAGTCGCGCTCGTCACCGGAGCTGGATCGGGCATAGGTGAGGCTGTGGCTCGCGAGCTTGCCGCCGGCGGTGCCAAGGTTGTTGTGGCCGACATCGACATCCACTCAGCGGCACGCGTGGCGGAAATCATCGTGGCTGAAAAAGGCGAAGCCCATGCCTGTCAGGTCGACGTTGCCGATCCGCGATCAGTTGAACAGATGGTCGGGTTCGCCGTGGAGACGTTTGGAGGTCTCCACCTTGCGGTCAACAATGCGGGCATAGGCGGTGCGGAATCCGAAACGGCCGACTACCCGATCGACAATTGGCTAAGCGTGATGGAAGTGAATCTCAATGGTGTCTTCTACTGCATCAAGTTCCAGCTTCCGGCCATGCTGAAGTCCGGTGGAGGAGCGATCGTCAACATGTCGTCCATTCTGGGGTCGGTGGGCTGGAGCAAGGCTTGCGCGTATGTCGCAGCAAAGCACGCCTTGGTTGGATTGACGAAAGCTGTGGCCCTTGAATACGTAGGGAAGAATGTTCGCGTTAACGCCGTCGGCCCAGCGTTTATCGACACTCCGCTGCTGAAAAAGAACCTGGACGACGAGACGATCGGACAGTTGGCGGCGCTTCACCCGTTGAACCGCCTCGGGTCTGCGCGTGAGGTCGCGGCGCTGACTTGCTTCCTTTTGTCTGAAAGAGCCAGCTTCATAACGGGTAGCTATCATCTGGTCGACGGAGGTTACACGTCGCGCTAGTCGCCCTCACGGCATCGCGAACGTGCCCGGTTGCCAGCAGCGAACACAACCTGCGGAGGCACGACATGAGACTGGTAATTTCCTTGGGTGGGAATGCCCTCTTGCGCAAAGGGCAGGCGATCACGGCTGAGAACCAGCGCGAAAACGCCGCCATGGCCACCACGTGGCTCGCGCCCGTGTTTCGGGAACACGACGTGGTGATCGCTCACGGCAGCGGCCCGCAATTGGCGATGCTCGCACTGCAGTCGTTTTCTTATCGGGTCGCCGAACCTACGCGTCTTGATCTGCTGTGTGCTCAAGCCGGGGGTGAGACAGGGTATCTGCTGGCTCGAGAGTTGCGGAACAAACTCGGGAGCGACCGACACGTTGTCGCGCAAATGGCGCAGGTGCTGGTCAATGCCGATGACGAGGCATTTGGAAAGCCGGCCAAGCCCATCGGACCCTTCTACGAACGGACCTACGCCCACCAATTGCGCCAGCTGCGTGGCTGGCAATTTACGGATTTTGACGGCGAGTATCGACGTGTTGTCCCAGTTCCCCGCCTCCTCGAAACCATCGAGATTGGCGCAGCGAAATCTTTGATCGGATCTGGTACGGCAGTTGTTATGTGCGGCCCCGTACCCGTCGCTGCGGGGCCTTCGATCCGTCTTCAATGGGGCCTAAGGTGAAGGCCGCATGCGATTTCGTCGAGGCATCGCACAAATGGGCTGCGATCGGATCGATTTCGAATGCGGAACATGTCCTGTCAGGAGAGGCCGGGACACGTGTTGTGCCAATCACGGCTGGCGCGATCGACTTCTGGCCGCGCTGACCCAGCGTTACGGAGGTGAGGTCATGTGGGTTCGTTCTTTGTCTACGCTCGACTGCAGCAAGATTCTGGCTCGCAGTCACTTCGGCCACCTGGCTTGTTCCAAGGACAGACGGCCATACGTAGTACCGTTTTACTTCTGTTACTCAGACAACAGGCTTTACGCATTCTCGATGCCTGGAAAGAAGATCGACTTCATGCGAGCCAATCCCTGCGTTTGCGTGCTGGTCGACGAAAGGGGAAGTGGCCGAGAGTGGCGCAGCGTGCTGGTCGATGGCCGCTTCGAGGAGCTGAAAGGCGACACGCCCCAGAACAAGATCGATCAGGAGCATGCCTGGAACCTGCTCAGCAAACATGTGAATTGGTGGGAGCCAGGCGGTCTGAAACCCGATCAGCGTCCCATTGCCGATCACTCATCCCACCTCTTCTTCCGGATTTACGTGGAACAGATATCGGGCCGGGAGGCCATAGAGGGTGAGCAATCTTAAGGAATATTGGAATCTGATACGCGAGGTCGGTTCTATCTCTCACCGACCTCGCGGCTTAAATTCAGCGTGCCATCAATACCGGGATTGAAACGTCTTCCAGGATCGATTTGGTAACGCCGCCGAAAATCTTCTCGCGAAGGCGGGAGTGGCCGTATGCGCCCATCACGATCAGGTCAGCGGACATGTCCGAGGCATGCCGCTTCAGCACATCGGCGACCTTTTGCCCTGAGCTCGGCAACCTGTCGACCGTAACCTTTGCGCCGTGGCGGGCCAGATAGGTCGCTATATCGGCCCCTGGCTCGTCGCCCTGACGGCCTTCACCTTCAAGCGGATCAACGAGCACCACATGTACCTCGTCTGCTGCCTCCAGGATATCGATGGCTTCCCGAACTGCCCGCGAGGCTTCGGCGCGCGAATCCCATGCAACCATCACCTTCCTGGGACGCAGCGTCGGTTTGGTGCCCTCGGGCGACAACAGCATTGGCTTGCCCGATGAGAAGAGCGCACCTTCAATCGTCTTGTCCCTGAGCGTTCCGCCTGCCAAAAGCTCCGGCCCGACAAAGGTCAGATCGGCATAGTGGGCGCGCCGCCCGATAATCTCGTCGGCCCAAGCTATTTCGGGATAGGTGTTGGTGACATCCGCCGAAATCGCAGCGCCGGCAAGCACTTGCGTGACCTCGGCCGTCCTCGAATCGAGCCGCTCGAGATCGGCGCGCCGCTCTTCCATCCAGGCGTCGGACATAGGGGCCGCGTAGTCGCCGATGGGCGGGGGAGCTGCGAGTGTTACGGCAAGCACGGAAAGATGAGCGTCCAACTCCGCGCACAAGGAGGCGGCCAACTTGATGTCGTTGTCGCCGCGGTGGGTGCCCGTAACCGTTAGAATTGTCTTGAAGGCCATGGCTTGAATCCTCAGTCAATTGAAACCAGGTCTTCTGATACCGCCCAGGATCGGAACATTCCTTGCTCTGCGTCAATTCGTGAAAGCGCATGCGATTTGATCCGTATCAAGGTTTCGCATGACAGGGACATTAGGCTCCAACCCAATGGGCTGAGGCCGCCATATGAAACGCTTGATCACAGTCGCTGTATTGGTTTCAGGCAGCTTAATTTCTCTTCATGCTCAAGAGATGAGCTACGGGAAAACCGAGTTTCTGAACTCATGCGCCGCCTGCCACGGAAGTGGCGGAAAGGGCGACGGCCCTCTGGCTGCGGAATTACGAAGGGTGCCGACAGATCTGACCCTGCTTGCAGAAAAGAACGGCGGCGAGTTTCCCTATCGGCGTGTGCTGGCGACAATTGATGGGCGTTATGTTGTTCCAGGTCATGGCGAGCGCGACATGCCCGTCTGGGGGCAGCAATTTCTTTTGAGCGATAAGCGTATTTATGGGCCGGACGACGGACCCGTCGTGACGCAGGCAAGGATTCACGAGCTGGCAACGTTCATCGAGAGCCTGCAGAGTTCGAGGAACGAGGGTGCAGTCCCCTGAGACCACAGGATGGATCGAGGGTATGGATAATGATCACCGATAAACAGGTCGAAGCAGTTGAGTTCTTGTTGGATGCCACCAGTCATGGTGATCCGCGGCCCGTGGAATTGATCGAGACGCACATTTCACGCGTGTTCCTTGCAGGAGACCGCGCGTTCAAGATGAAGCGTGCGGTGCAGCTTCCGTACGTGGACTTCTCTTCAGCCGATCGTAGGCTTGCTGTTTGTCAGCTGGAGGTGGACCGCAACTCAACGACGGCACCGGAGCTCTATCTCGGGGTGAGACGGTTGACGAGAAGACCTGACGGCCGCCTGGAGTTTGATGGAACGGGAGATCTCGTTGACGCTGTGGTCGAGATGCGGCGTTTCGATCAATCTGCCTTGCTCGACAAGATGGCAGTGGCAGATGAATTGACACCACAACTGATGACCGATGTTGCCCGGACGATCATCAGGTTTCATCGTGATGTGCCTGTGTCCCATGACTGCGGAGGTGCTGCCAATCTGCAGCGGGTGCTCGATATCAATCTTGCAGGTTTTGGCACGAGCCATGTGTTCTCCAGATCCGAGGTCGAGGAGTTCGATGGCCTCTTCCGGACGACCCTGCAACGGCACGCGGGCCTGCTAGACAGTCGGGAACGACATGGAAAGATGCGCCGATGCCATGGCGACCTTCACTTGCGCAACATATGCCTCTTCCAGGGCAAGCCCCGTCTGTTCGACTGCATCGAGTTCAACGACGACATCTCTACGGTCGATGTCCTCTACGACCTCGCGTTCTTGCTGATGGATCTTTGGCATCGGGGTCTGCCCGAGCTTTCTAACCTGGTTGCGAACCGCTATCTTGATGAGGCAGACGACGAGGACGGGTTCGTACTCCTGCCGCTGTTGATGGCAATCCGTGCCGCTGTACGCGCGCACGTCACTGCCACGCAGGCCGAAGAAGGCGGGCCCCAAAAGACGCGACTTGCAGGGGATGCACGATCGTACTTCGAGCTCGCGCATCAACTTCTGGTCGCTTGCCTGCCCCGTCTCGTGGCGATCGGGGGCCTCAGCGGCTCCGGCAAGACGACGGTCGCGGAAGCGCTTGCAGCGCATATTGGAGCTCCGCCAGGCGCACGTATCGTCGAAAGCGATCGCATTCGGAAAATCCTTCATGGTGTGGCACCCGAAACCCGGCTCCCCAACAGGGCCTATGCCCCCGAGGTTTCCGAGCGCGTCTATTCGGAGATGGCGTGGCGTGCGGGACTTATCCTGTCGCAGGGGAGCTCGGTGGTGGCAGATGCCGTTTTCGAGCGTCCGAAAGACAGGGACAGAATGGAGCTCTGCGCCAGAGAACGGGGCGTGCCATTTTCGGGATTTTGGTTGGAGGCCGATGCCAACCTGCTTTGGTCGCGGGTGAGCGAGCGAAGTGGGGGTGTGTCAGATGCGACGGTGGACGTGCTGTCGCATCAGCTTCGCAGGTCGGTTGCCGATGTTGACTGGAAAAGCTTGAATGCCGCCCAGACACCTGCTGGCGTTGTCTCAGACATTCTGGTCGCCATAGATCACGAGGTTTCCTGCTGAACTGTCAGTCGCTGGCTTCGGCATTCGCGCGAGGTTTCAGCAGCAGCGACGCTCGGCAGAGGCCGGGGTCGTCGATTTCATGCTGGATCACAAACCCAAGTACGCGGCACATGGACAGCATCTTGCGGTTCTCGGCGAGGATCATGCCTTCGATCCTGGAGATTCCGTCCTCACGGGCATAGTCGATAAGCTGGTTGAGCAGTTCCCAGCCGATGCCTTGACCCTGCAGATCCGTTCGGACGAGCAGCGCATATTCTGCGACGACATGATCCGGGTCGCATGAGAGGCGGCCAATGCCTGCGAGCTCTTCACCACCACGCGCAATGACTACAAAGGCCATCTCGCGGTCATAGTCGAGCTGGGTCATTCGCTTCAGCATCTGGTCCGGAAAGTGCTTGCGGGGACTGAGAAACCGCAGTCGCATGTCTTCCTGCGTGACCTTGCCCAAGAATTCCGGATAGAGAGCGACATCTATCGGCTTGATCGGCCGGATGACGTATCGCTGCCCTTTGACCTCGATGTCTCGCTCCCACTTTGATGGATATGGACGAATGACGAGATCGGCATTGGGTGGAGGGGCCTCGATCAACGATGGATCGAACTGAATGCGGGCATCCAGGGCGACCGCTCCCTCGCGATCCGACAACAGAGGATTGATGTCCATTGACTTGATGCAGCGAAAGTCGACGACCAGTCGCGAGACACTGTCCAAGGCACCCAATATGGCGGCTCGATTGGCTGGTTCGCGATCACGATATCCTGCCAACAATCGGCCTGCCCGCGTATTGTCTATGAGATCTCCGGCCAATACATCGTCGAGCGGAGGCAAAGACACTGCCGTGTCGTCAAGCAATTCAACGGCAACGCCGCCGCTTCCAAACATTATCACAGGCCCGAAAATCGGGTCTTGATGGATGCCTACGAGCAGTTCGTATGCCCCCCGCCCGCTAATCATGGGCTGGACCGTGAAACCGTCCACCGACGCATCAGGCGCAGAGTGCTGTATGCGAAGGCAGATGGCCTCGGCGGCATCCCGCGCAGCTTCAGCAGAACCCAGGTCGAGAGCCACCCCGTCAACGTCTGACTTGTGAGAGATGTCCCTGGACACAAGTTTGACGACGACCTTGTCGACAGTCTGGAGCATAGCTGCCGCGGCCTTCTCGACATCTGAGGGGGACCTTGCGACTACGGTCTTTGGCGTTGCGATGCCATATGCCGCGATAACCTCTTTCGCTTCGGCCTCCGTCAACATTTGCCGTCCATCAGCCGCAGCCGCCCGGAAGATTGCTGTCGCGTGGGAGCGGTCAGCCAAGGATGCGCCCCCAGACTCTGGCGGCACTCGCATCAACGCGGCCTGGGCTCGCGACCACTCGCCGAGATATGATGCTGCCTGAGCTGCCTCAGCCGGAGTCTCGAAACTCGGGACCCCTGCGTTCTGCAAAAGGTGCCGCCCCTGTCGTGCTGTGCTTTCCCCAAGCCAACAGGTGATCAACGGCTTTCCGTTTATCTTTCCATTTTGCGCGATTGTGGAAACCGCGGATGCCGCATCGGTCGCCGAGGCGAGGCCAGTCGGACAATTGAGAACCATCAGGGCATCGGTTCCGGGGTCGGCTGCCACGGCTTGAATGACATCGGCATATCGACGTGGCGATGCGTCACCGATGATGTCTACCGGGTTTCCCTTCGACCAGGTTGGCGGCAGGCAGGCGTTCAGGCGTTCGATCGTCGCGAGAGAGAACGCAGCGAGTTCACAACGGCGATCAAGCAAGTCGTCGACAGCGAGGACTCCGGCACCGCCGCCGTTGGTTACGATGCCCAGGCGGGTTTGTTGAAGCGGCCCCAGCAGAGCTAGTATCTCTGCCGCATCGAACAGCTCAATGAGACCTCCGACGCGAAGAATTCCCGCCCGGGTGAAAGCAGCGCTGACCGCGCGATCACTCCCGGCAAGTGCTCCAGTGTGTGTCATCGCCGCTTTCGCAGCCTGATCATGTCGGCCTGATTTTATCGCCACCACCGGTTTGAGCCGAGCTGCAGCCCGTGCGGCCGACATGAATTTCCGCGGATGGGGGATAGTTTCCAGGTACATTAGGATCGCATGCGTGGACGGGTCACTTGCGAGCAGGTCAAGGTAGTCGCCAACATCAACATCGGCCATGTCGCCCAGGGACACGATGTGGGAAAAGCCGACATTGTTGTCGAGTGACCAGTCTACCAGCGCTGTCACGATCGCCCCGGACTGGGAAAGCAGCGCAATGCCGCCCGTGGACGCATTGCAATGCGAAAAGCTGGCGTTGAGATTCAGCTTGGGCGTGAGCAAGCCAAGCGTGTTAGGCCCCACTATTCGAAACAGATTGGGCTTTGCGGCCTCGAGCATTGCCTGCTTGAGGCCGTTTTCCACCGTCAGGCCGGCAGTGATTACGACGGCCGCCTTGCAGCCTATGTCGCCGAGATCCCGGACAATGCCTGGAACCGTTTCGGCAGGGGTAACGATCACGCTGAGATCGGGCGCCTCGGGAAGTTCTTTGGCGGTTCGATAGCAAGGTCTGCCTGCGATCTCACGGTGCTTCGGATTGACTGGCCAGATCTGGCCTTCGAACCCTCCCTGGACAATGTTTTCTATAACCACCGCGCCTACCGAACCGAGCCGGGTCGATGCGCCGAATACGGCGATCGATCTGGGATGCAGCACGAATTCCAGGTTGCGGATGGTCAAAGCGACTTCCTCCTCCATGGACCAGTACGGCTCCGCGTTGCAGGACGCATTGCCCTAGATCAATTCCCGATGTCGCCGTTCAGATTGACATGCATCAAGGCTCGTCGGGTCAACCCGTGCTCCATTTGTGAAAAAGGAGGAACCAAATGAACATGCAGTTCACCAAGCTCATGCTGGGTGCGGCAGTCGCGATTGTTGCCCTGACCAGCGAAGTCCCAGGCACTCTGGCCCAGATGCGTGGCCCGCTGATGTTCCAAGGTCATCAAATGATGTCCGCGGATGAGATGGCCACGATGATGGACCGGATGCGTAGCGCGAAGTCCGACGAGGAATGCGACGCTATCCGGGCCGAGCACCATGAGGCCATGCAGAAACGCGCAGCGGAACTGGGGATCACCCTGCCACAAGACTCCGAATGGGAACACAAGCCATCCGGATGCGGCACTGGGATGATGGGTGGCAATGCCCAGAAATCGCCGACGAGCAAGTGAAGCATCCTGACGGATCCGGCAATCTCCAGACCTTCAAGGATCACGCAATGGCTCACAACAAGTGTTGTTCCGTTCGGAGGCTCGCGAGAAAATATTGCGAGGCGCTGCCCAGGTCGTCGAAGCGGTAGTCGGATGCGCTGACTAGTGTTCAACTGTCGGCGTGCTCAAAAAAAGCTGCCGACGAGACTCTTCAACGAAGGACCGAAAGCCGCTTCGGCCTCGGTCCTCGCCGCCGGTTGGGCGAGATGCTCTCAACTTGATAACAACCGATTGACCCGGGCTTCATCGAGCAATGCGCGCGTGACCCCACCGAACGCCCACTCTCTCAATCGGCTGTGCCCGTACGCGCCCGACACCACGAGGTCAGCACCGCTATGGTCGATGAAATTGAACAGCATGAGATATTCGTCGGGGCTTTCGATCAATCTTGGCGTGGCTTTGATGCCGTGTTCCGCCAGGAAGGCTACTACATTGTTTAGGCCATCTCGAATGACTTGATCGGCCTCAGCCGTCACGGTCACCACCGTCACTTCTTTGGCCGCGACAAGCAGAGGCATTGCATCGGCCACGGCGCGTCGGGCTTCGCGTGTGTCTTTCCAAGCCACAATGATGCGCTCGGCGCTGAACTGTTCAACCTTATCGCGCACGACCAAAACCGGACGGCCCGCACGAAGAACGACACTGGCGGGACTGGCATGCCGATAGGAGTCCCCGGTAGCCGCGCCCTCTGAGGCCGCCATGACGATGAGATCCGCCGATTGGGCTGCCTGGACGACCGCATGGGTGGGGCTGGTCAGGCTTTGCCGCCATTCGGTCCGTACTGATCCTGCGGTCAACTGGTCGAACTCTGCGCGTACTTCCGTGAAACGCTGCTCGATATCGTCACGCATCAGTTGCCATGCTTCCGAAATGATGACCCCGCCTTCCGGCGTTGCCATTGGCAGCGGTGCATCACCCCCGCAGAGACCGATTAGCCTTGCGTCGTAGGATCTCGCGATATCGACTGCCAACTTCACAATCGGAACGACCGGTCCGTCGATATCGATGTTCACTAGGATGGATTTGTAGCTCATGGCTGCGCCTCGAAATCAGGACTTAAGTGGTCGTAAGATGACGGAAGCTGCGGCAAAGACCTTGACGCGGATCAACTTTCAATCCGTGTTCAATACGGATTGTCTGGCGCGACAGTGTCCTTTGTTACAACCACGATAGCCGCAGCGTCTTCGATGCGTCCGATTGCGCCAGGCCTGCCCGTCGCGCGGGCGAATTCCATCGCCGCCAGCATGCCGATGGCGGTAATGGCCCAGCCAATCACAATGGCAAGAGGACCTGCGCCAGCGGTCCTGTTTTGCGGCAGGCTGAACACCCTGGATCCGACCATCGAACCGATGACAAGGGCCGTCGACGGGCCCAGGCGCAGCTTGGTCCCGTTTGCTGTCGCGGCGGCGGAGTTAGGTGCGGAAGAGATGTCTGTGGCAGCCATGGTGCGTCTCCCAAAATGCAGACCAATTGCTGGCAGAGCGCGCTGCAATTGGCCGTTCGGCTTTGACGCGCATCAAATCGCTGGAGAGCAGTGTTTTGGTTTGAGGTCGGAGCGAGCGCGGATTCAAATTGACGTGGATCAAGGCGCTTGCGCAGCGCTCCGATAGTCAAACTGAAGGTAGCGTCCTCTCTGACGATCTTGTCGCAATGTGACTCGAACGTAGGCGGGACGCGGCTGCCGTCTGCAGTCGGAATGGCGACGGCAGACTCGTACCTGTTGTCGTGCAAAGCGATCGAGGGAACATGCCCGTCAACGAACCCTTGCTCAGAAAGATCATACTGGCGATCGCCGTCTTAGGGCTCGCCGCTGGGTTTGCGACACATTTTCAGCTCGGCATGGAAAATCTGGCTGACAGCATTTGGGCCTTCGCAAGCGCTCCGGTGATCGCCGCCCTCGCACTCTCCATTGTCCGAGATCTGTGGGCTGGTCGTTTTGGTGTCGATGCCATTGCTCTTGTGTCAATGAGTGTGGCGCTTTGGCTCGGTGAGGACTTGGCAGCCATAGTTGTCGCGATCATGTACATGGGGGGCAATGTCCTTGAGGACTATGCTCGTGGTCGTGCCCAAAGTGATCTGAAGGCCTTGACTGACCGGTCACCGAGGATTGCTCATCGCCGCCGCGGCGAGGTCCTCGAGAGCATATCAATCGGGAGCGTTTCGGTTGGAGACGAATTGATGGTTCGGGCCGGCGAGGTGCTGCCCGTCGATGGCGTGCTGCTCGATGATGACACCAGGATCGATGAGTCCGCCATCACCGGGGAGCCGTTCTTAAGAGCATGCAAGCAGGGAGATGCAGTCCGCAGCGGCACGGTGAACGCAGGAGAAATGTTTCACATGCGCGCCACTGCCGTCGCGGCAGAAAGCACCTATGCCGGCATCGTCAGAATGGTCGAGGCGGCTCAGACTGCCAAAGCGCCATTCATCCGTCTGGCCGACCGATTTGCGTTGGTGTTGTTGCCCCTCACGCTGATCGTGGCAGCTGCCGCATGGCATGTTTCAGGTGACCCAGTGCGAGCGCTCGCCGTGCTGGTCGTGGCAACACCGTGTCCGCTCATTCTCGCGGCGCCGATCGCTTTCATAGCCGGAGTCTCCCGCGCGGCACGCCAGGGTGTTCTGATGAAGGGCAGCACGGCTTTGGAAGCACTCGCCAAAGTGAGGACCGCCATCTTCGACAAGACAGGCACACTCACCCATGGCGGCGCTCAACTGATCGAGATGCAAATTGCCCCGGGAAGAGACGAAGATGAACTTCTACGTTTGCTGGGTTCCCTAGAACAGGCATCTCACCACGTTCTCGCCTCAGCGGTCGTTGCCCTCGCCAGAAACAGGGGGCTCACCTTGACGCGCCCTGATGGCGTTTGTGAGCATAGAGGATCGGGGTTGATCGGAACCATTTCAGGAACCAGAGTCTCCGCTGGTTCCCGGTCCCTAATCTTGGCGGCTTCAGCGCCCCCCGCTTGGGCGGAACGGGTGGTGTCCCGATATCAGGGGCATCCGGTTCTTGTTGTGTACATGGCTGTCGAGGGCCGTCTTGCAGCGGTCTTGGTTCTTGGCGACAGCCTTCGGGCGGATGCTGTTTCGGCGGTGACCCGGCTTCGGAATGCCGGCGTGCGGCGCAGCATAATGCTGACAGGCGATGATGCAGATGCCGCCAATCGGATAGCGGCCACTCTCCCGCTGGACCTCGTCGTTGCGGACGCGTCACCCGCTGACAAGGTGGCTGTTGTGAATGCCGAGAGCAGCAAGGCAGCTACCATGATGGTCGGCGACGGCATCAACGATGCTCCAGCACTAGCGATGGCCACAGTGGGTGTTGCGATGGGGGCTCGCGGAGCAACAGCCTCTTCCGAGGCTGCAGATGTGGTCGTCCTGACAGACAGCTTAGGGGCTGTGGCGACGGCGGTTGAAATCGCGAGCCGGACTACCATGATCGCAAGACAAAGCATCGTGGCTGGCATCGGGCTATCTGCATTGGCGATGATCGCCGCCGCCTTTGGCTTTCTATCGCCTGTCTCTGGGGCGCTTCTTCAGGAGGCGATAGACGTTGCGGTCATTCTCAATGCTTTGCGGGCCCTCGGTGACCATGGGAAACGCAAAGTGGGATACCAATGACGAGCCGCTTCTACTGCAGGTGACCAATGGGTGCCATAGCACGCCTCGGACTTGCGCTGGCGATCGGGCTCCTGGTTGGTTTCAAGCGTGGGTGGCAAGAACGGAACGAGCTCGATCGTTTGCTGGAGGCATGCTTCTGGCGACGCTCATAGCCATGGCGCTGGGCGCGGCTGTCTTCGTCCTTACGGGTGCATGTCCTGGTCATCGTCAATTTGACGCGGATCAATGCCGTCCTGCGCGATCGAGCGCTATGTCAGGGCAAATAGAGGATTGCGCTATGACTTCGTTGGCAGATTTGACACCTGGCTTTCGGAACGTGCGGTTGCTTCTGGCCCGCGAAAAGGGACATCCCATCGGGGATCGAGAGGTAGGATACGATTTGCTTGTCCCGCTCGATGCTGAAGGTCGGCTTGATGCTGCCGACTGGAAGACGCACCAGGCGTTCTGCCGCGTCCGAAAGTTCGGCGACGGGAGCGAAGACCGCATTGGATTGCTGAGGCGAAAGCCGGGCGGGCAGTGGTATTTCGACTATTCTGACGGAGACCGGGACGATGAGATTGGCTTTCGTCTGAACGACGAACGTTTCACCGTCGGCGAATACGTCTCGATCGGACGAAAACAAGCCATGCATACCTACCAGGTCGCCAGGGTCGAGCGGCCGTGACATCTCAGTTGGCCCTCCGGCTGTTCTGTTAGTGGTTCCCTCTGACATCTGGAGTACCCTCGAAGGGGCAAGCCGATGAATCCGCAGCGTGATCCCTATTGGTCGATGCCGTTAGCGGAGGTCATGACCGCGCTGGGCACGAACCCAGGCGGTTTGACCGCCGCACAAGCGAACCAAAGTCGTGCGCTTCACGGAATCAACGCCATTCAAGGTCGCTCGGGCGGAGAGGCGCTCCGCCTGGTGCTTCGGCAAGTCCGCAGTCCTTTGGTGCTCATACTCATGTTTGCCGCGGCCGTGTCGTCGCTGATGGGAGAGGCGCAGGAAGCGATTATTATCTGCCTGATATTGCTGGCGAGTTGCGGCCTGGGCTTCACGCAAGAGTACGGTGCGTCCAAGGCCGCATTGGCCCTGAAGCGTCAATTGCTTCGAAGAGTCAGGGCTTTGCGCAATGGTGTCGAGACCGACGTTGCCATAGATGAGGTTGTTCCCGGCGATCTTCTCAAGTTATCCGCTGGGGACATGATTGCTGCCGACGGCCTCATCGTCGATGCCCGCGACTTCAACGTCAGTGAGGCGGTCCTGACTGGCGAATCCTTTCCCGTCCTGAAAACCATGGGAGTGGTCGGGGCAGAAACGCCACTGGGGCAACGGACGAATTCTGTCTTCACAGGGACATCCGTCCGCAGCGGCACGGCCACCGTACTCGCCGTCGCAACAGGAAGCGCCACAGAGTTTGCAGCGATCGCCGATGCAGTCGAGAGGCGGGTAGAGGAAAGCGGCTTTGCCAAGGGTATCCGGCGATTCGGATACCTCATGACCGAGGTGATGCTGGCGATTGTGATCGTCGTATTTGTGGTCAACCTGTTGCTCCACAGGCCGTTGGCAGAATCGCTGCTCTTTTCTCTCGCACTGGCGGTCGGCCTTACTCCGGAACTGTTGCCTGCGATCATCAGCGTTACGCTCGCTCGTGGGGCCGCGGTCATGGCCAAGAATGGCGTGATCGTCCGACGGCTCGAGGCAATTGAGAACCTGGGCAGCATGGATGTCCTGTGTACGGACAAGACGGGGACATTAACCGAAGGAGCTATTCGGCTTGACCGATGGGTAGATTCGCGTGGGCGACCATCCGATCAGCTGCTTGCCTGGGCGAAACTGAACGCGTCGCTCCAGACTGGGATCAAGAATCCACTCGACGAAGCGATCGTCAATGTCGGCATCCCGGAGCAGCAGCCCCTGGGCGGGCAAGGGGTTAAGCTCGACGAGATTCCCTACGACTTCGCCCGCAAGCGCCTGTCCGTTATCGTCCGCAGAGTCGAAGGCGGCTCGCTGATGATCTGCAAGGGTGCGGTCCGGACGATGCTGGATGTGTGCGAGACTGAAACAGACGGACAAACGGCTGAAAAACTCTCCGATCAGCGTCGGGCCGATATCGATGACCAGGTTCGGTCGTGGAGCGAACAGGGCTTTCGCGTTATTGCCCTGGCTGTCCGTCAGTTTCTGAAGACTGAAGGTTTCACCCGCGGCGATGAAATGGACCTCACGCTCGCGGGCTTTCTGCTGTTTTTCGACCCTCCAAAGGAGAGCTCGGCTGACGCGCTGAAGGAACTCGCCAGGCGCGGCGTATCAGTTCGAATGATCAGTGGCGATGACCGACACGTTGCCAGGCATCTTGCCAAGGCTATAGGCCTAGCCCCCGACGCGATATTGACCGGCGACGAACTGGTTCACATGACGAAGGAAGCCCTGTTCGCGCGTGTCGAAGACATCGACATTTTTGCCGAGATCGACCCCAACCAGAAGGAACGGATCGTCGAAGCATTCAAGAGACGGGGCCGGATTGTCGGCTACCTAGGGGATGGCATCAACGACGCGCCGGCACTCCACCAGGCCGATGTCGGCATCTCGGTGGACCAAGCCGTCGATGTGGCGCGTGAGGCGGCCGATATCATTCTGCTCGAACGGGACCTTGGGATTCTCATGGTGGGAATCGACGATGGACGAAAGACCTTCGCCAACACGATGAAGTACATCGCCATCACGACTAGCTCGAACTTCGGCAACATGATCAGTATGGCCATTGCGTCGCTTTTCCTGCCCTTTCTTCCCCTCTTGGCGAAGCAGATACTGCTCAACAACTTTCTCTCCGACCTCCCGTCTTTGTCGATCGCAACTGACAATGTCGATATAGATGAAACCAGGCGACCGAGGAGATGGGACATCTCGTTCATTCGTCGCTTCATGATCCGTTTCGGTTTGGTCAGTTCCTTGTTCGACGCGGCAACGTTCGCCTTCCTATTGTTCGTGGTTCACGCCGGCGCTTCGGTGTTTCAGACTGGTTGGTTCACTGAATCGTTGCTTACCCAACTTGCCACCGTTCTGGTCATTCGGACCCACAAGCCTGCTTGGTCAAGCCGGCCCAGCCGGACGCTTGTGTCGCTTACGCTACTCGTTGGCACCGTTGCGGTTAGCCTGTCCTATTCGCCAGTGGCTGTCTGGTTTGGGTTCGTGCCGTTGTCGCTAACAACCATGGGAGGGCTGCTTTGCATCACACTCGCTTATGTGATGACGACGGAATGGTTGAAGGTCCGGTTCTTCGCGACTTCTGGAGTTTCTAACACTGGCCTCCACAGTCCAACGAAGCGTGCCCTTGTTGGCGGATTGGCGAGCAGGTCGCAGTGAACGGAGTTATCTCCATGACTCGACGCATCCTCATCATAATTGGTCACCCGGATCCTTCCCCCGATCGCTTTTGTCGCGTGCTTGCGAAAGCGTATGCTGCCGCGGCGGAGAGCGCGGGCCATCAGATCCGTCAGATCGATCTGGCGGTCACAGACTTCCCGCTGTTGAGGACCGCCGAAGAGTTCGAGCACGGTACTGTCCCTGAACCATTGCGAGCGGCTGCCGATGCGATCGTCTGGGCTGAACACCTGGTGTTCGTATTTCCCTTGTGGCTCGGCACCATGCCGGCGCTGCTCAAAGGATTCCTCGAACAGACGATGCGGCCAGGAGTGGCCTTCCAGTACCCGGAAAACAAGGGAATGCTGACAAAAGCCCTGCTGCGGGGCCGATCCGCCCGGATCGTGGTGACCATGGGAATGCCGTCGATCTTCTATCGGCTGTGGTTCCTCAACCACGGGATCGCCGGCATGCGCCGAGGGGTTCTGAATTTCGTGGGGATCAAGCCCGTTCATGAAACACTCCTCGGCCCCGTGGGTACCGGAGAAGCACGGCGATTGAAATGGATCTGCCAAATCGAACAGCTCGGCAGGCGCGCCCATTAACCCGCACTACGGTACCAGGACGGCCGCCCCGCTGACTCGGCCCGACCGAAGGTCGTCGAGCGCGTCGTTGGCTTTGTGAAGCAGGTAGGCGGTAGTGCGAGCCGTGACCTTCGCCTGCTTGGAAATGGCGAAGAATTCGTCGCCATCGCGGCGGGTGAGGTTCGCCACTGAAACGACTTCACGCTCGCCCCATAACAGTTCGTAGTGCATGGCCGGAATATCGCTCATATGAATGCCGCCGCAGACGACGCGCCCACCTTTCCGAACCAGTGCGAGCGCCGCTGGCACGAGCGAGCCGACCGGGGCGAAGATGATCGCCGCGTCGAGTTCTGCTGGAGGTTGATCTTCCGAACTACCCGCCCAAATACACCCAAGCTGGCGGGCCAATCCCTGGGCTGTCACGTCGCCCGGTTTGGTGAAGGCAAAGACTTGCCGCCCTTGCCAGACGGAGACTTGGGCAATGATGTGGGCTGCCGCGCCAAAGCCAAACAGTCCCAGCCGCTTGGCATCACCCGCCTTCTTCAAGCATCGCCATCCGATCAGTCCAGCGCATAGCAGGGGGGCCTGCGCCACCGGGTTGTCACGTGGATCGAGTTCAAAGGCATAGTCCACGCCGGCCAACACATGGGTCGCGAAGCCGCCGTCCGCTGTGTAGCCTGTGAATAAGGGTGAATTGCAGAGGTTCTCGCTGCCTGCCCTGCAATAGCGACAGTCGCCGCATGTTCGACCCAGCCACGGTACGCCGAACCTATGGCCGAGCAAGGAACTGTCGAGATCAGATCCGACTAGGTCAGCAATGCCGACAATCTCGTGCCCCGGAATCAACGGCAACTTCGGATTTGGAAGGTCTCCGTCCACAACATGAAGATCGGTTCGGCATACAGCGCAGGCTTCTACACGCAGGCGGATCTGCCTGGGTCCGGGGGAAGGATCCGCCCTCTCAACAAGCCGAAGCGGTTGGCGCACATGCTCAAGCAACATGGCCTTCATTGCTGCGGGCCCCCGATACGCCTTCAACTCACCGAAATTCGGTCGTCCACCTGGGTAACTCCGGGGATGGACCATGCTGCGCGTTCGGCCGCCATGCGCTCCGACCATGTGCGGACGTGGCCCTCCAGTCGGACGATTCCATCGGCCATCGAAACCTGGATCGCTTGGGCTTCGATTTCAGCACTGCGTACCAAGGCCGACTTGATCTTCTTGCGGACATCGGCCGATGTCAGGTGCGGCCTGATTTCAATGTTGTTGGAGATGCCGACCACGCCACCCAAGCGTTGCACCACGTCAGTTGCTGCGGTTTTCTGATACTGCCAAGTGACGCTGCCTGTGAGGGTCACCCAGCCGTGCTGGACCGTGATTTGGACCGCGTTCTCAGGAATTGTCGTATTCCATGCAAGGATAGTAACCGCTCGTCTCGCGATCTCGTCGTCAGCAGTGGCGTGGGCACCGAAAGGCCGGACTTCAATATCTTGAGCGATCCCCCTTACCCCCTTCACACGTCGAACAACTCCTTCTGCCGCAGCCTTCTGAGCATAGGTCGAAACATGCCCAGTCAGAGTGACGACACCGTGATCGACAGACACTCCGATATGGGCTGCATTGATGCTGGGTTCGAAATCCAATTCGTCGAGGACATCTTGTCTGAGGGCGATATCAGACATCGATCGAACTCCTTGTTGTCGCCGCAAACGCAGAAAGACCAGTCTCTGCCAGAGCCCCTCGGCTGCATTGATCCTTGTCAAATTTTGGCGAGCAACCATGTCACGAGTGCAACTCGTAGCCCTTCGCGATAGATGGATGTATAAGAAAACCAGGGTGAAGGACCGCTTTCCAGCGGGTCTGGGTGAGGCAACATCGGGAAGTGGTCATGGCCGAAGATGCCATTTCCAAACCGTTCCACAAAGTAAGGTTCCCTTTTATTTACTGTGGGGGAAAAGCATACCTTTTTGCCTGTTCAGTCGTGGCATTCGCGTTTTTGGCACGTATTCTTCTCCATGGCTTTCTGGCTGACAGCGCCACTTTCATACTCTTCGTCCCGGCAATCCTCATAGCTGCGATGACAGGCGGTGCGGGTCCTGGGCTGGTTTCAGTTGTCCTGTCCGTTATTGGCGCGTTCTACATTGGCGGGCTCAAGCTGGAGGGCAACACTGGTGTCGGTGCGCTGCTGGTTTTCACCCTCGTCGGCTTGGCTCTGGCGGCAATGGGGGAACTGTTGCATCGGGCCTGGAGTGTCAATGAAGAAACGAAGCATAGGCTCGTTGAGCGCGAAGCTCATCTCAAGTCGATATTGGACACTGTCCTCGACGCTTCGGTTGTCATCGAACGAGATGGAACCATCGTTTCCTTCAACACGGCAGCAGTCAGGCAGTTCGGCTACTTGGAAGAGGAAGTCAGGGGCCAAAATGTTCGAATCCTCATGCCGGAGCCATATCGAAGCGGTCACGATGGCTTCATCCGCAGGTACCTGACCACTGGCGAGAAGCGCATCATTGGGGTCGATCGCGTGGTGGTCGGCCGCAGGAAGGATGGTTCCACGTTTCCGATGACTCTGGCCGTGGGCGAGATGAAGTCCGGCGATAAGATCTATTTCACCGGGTTCATACGCGATTTGACCGAACGAGAAGAATCTGCAGCTCGGCTTCAGGAAATTCAAGGCGAGCTGGCGAGGCTCGCCCGCCTCAACGAACTGGGAGAAATGGCTTCAACGCTTGCGCACGAACTCAATCAGCCGCTGTCGACAATTGCAAACTACACGCAAGGGTCTCTTCGCATGCTGCGAGAACACCCAGATCAAGTAGCAGGCCAACTTCCAGAAGTTTTGCAAGAGATTGCGACGCAGTCACTCCGAGCAGGAGAGATTATCCGCCATCTTCGGGAATTCGTGATGCGCGGGGAGACCGAGAAAGCGCCCGAGGACATTCATAAGCTTGTCGAAGAGGCCGGTGCTTTGGCTCTGATGGGGTCAAGAGAACGAGGCGTTCGATCAGTTTTTGATTTCGGTCCCGGAACAGGGATGGTGATGGTCGACAGAGTCCAGATTCAACAAGTACTGACCAATCTCATGCGCAACGGCATCGAAGCCATGCGTGACAGCGATACGCGGCTTCTGACTGTGCGGACGGCCTCCGGAAAGCCAGGCGAAGTCGCCGTTGAAGTCTCCGACACCGGGCCTGGCATTTCCGACGAGGTTGCAGCGCGCCTGTTCCAGCCCTTCGTGACGACCAAGGCCAGCGGTATGGGCATTGGCCTCTCGATTGCCAAACGCATCGTGGAGGCACACGGGGGGGAGCTGAACATGCGGAAGAATGCCCATGGCGGGGTGACATTCCGTTTCACCTTGCCCGCTTTCGGACAGGAGACAGCCGATGGACAAGGGTGAGAGCGTCGTCCACGTCGTCGACGATGAGGAACCGGTGAGAAAGTCACTGGCGTTCCTGCTTACTATGTCCGGGTATACTGTGCGCCAGCATGAGTCTGCCGTAGCGTTCCTATCCGTGGCACCAACTATCCGTAATGGTTGTTTGGTGACTGACTTACGTATGCCCGATGTAGACGGGATCGAATTGCTGCAGCGGCTCCGCCAGCTATCCAGCACCATTCCCGCGATAGTGATTACGGGACATGGCGACGTTCCACTTGCCGTCGAAGCCATGAAAGCGGGAGCCTTCGATTTTATCGAAAAGCCGTTCAAGGACGATGTCTTGATCTCGGCTGTTGACCGGGCCATCGCTAGCATCGGAAGGCAGGCCGTTCACGAGGACATATCTGCCATTCGCGCTCGAGCGGCGTTGTTGAGCGATCGCGAGCGCGAGGTCTTCGTTGCGGTCGTGGCGGGACTTCCGAACAAAACCATCGCATACGATCTCGATATCAGTCCTCGAACCGTCGAGGTTCACCGGGCGAACGTAATGTCCAAGATGGAAGCGCGAAGCCTTCCCGAACTGGTGAGAATGGCCATCGAAGCGGGGCTTGGTGCCGGGCAACATTGACAGCCCCCAACCATCACGTGACTACGTATTCTCCCCTAGTGACATAACCGAATTTCTCTGCGGCGGCTCATGCGCGATGAATCTCCCGGTTACCGCGGGAGAGAGCAATGCATCCTCAGGGCAAGGTCGACAGTACCACGGGGTCTAATTGGGACACGCTATTGGGCCAGATGCCTCTGCCGGCATTCGGAGTTCCAATGCCCGCGTCATTCCATCCAGCAGGCTGCGAAATTTTCTCCCCAGGAAGCGACGCGAGCTGCTTCTATGTGGTGAAGTTCGGTTGCGTCCGAGTCTATAGGCTGCTGGCTGATGGCCGTAGGCAAATCTCTGCATTTCATCTGCCTGGCGAAGTGTTCGGATTCGAGGCGGATAGTCGCCATCATTTCTTCGCGGAGGCCGTCGGTGCCACCTCGACACTTTCCATGAGAGTGTCGGCAACCGCTGATTTGTCGGCAACACTTCTGCCTCTGGCGCTGCGCGGCCTGGTGCGCGCCCAGGAGCATCTCCTCGTTCTCGGCCGTCAGAATGCCCCTGAGCGAGTTGCCGCCTTTTTGCTGGACATGTTCGAGCGTCAGGGTGGGCTCGAACGCTTTGAACTGCCGATGTCACGGACAGACATTGCCGATTATCTAGGCCTGTCGCTTGAAACCGTGTCACGCGTTTTCACCAGACTGCGCGGACAAGGCATCATGCGGCTGGTGTCCTTGAGAACGGTTGAAATCGTCAAAATGCAGGCGCTATTGGTTATGTGCGAATAGATGGCTGGGCATTGTCCCAGTCACTGGCCCGAGCATCATTCCGCAGAGGCTGCGCTCGCAGTTGCTTGGCTCAGTAAATCCAACAATGGTCGCTGTCCGGCGACGAGCTTGTTGCTCGCGTCGTCCAACGAGAACCACTCAATTCGGTCCACCTCCGGGAAGAGCTTGTCTTGGCCGCTGTGGGGCGGCCACTCCATGGCAAACAGGTTGCTTTTGAAATCAGCCATATCGATGTCGGCTTCCACGGCAAAGGCGGTGACCAGCTTCCCACTATGCTGGCGGACGGTGCCGAGCGGAATGAGCTTGCCCGTCACTTCGATGCCTGTCTCTTCCTGGAACTCTCGCCTAGCCGCTGCCTCCGATTCCTCGTCGCCGGCATACTCGCCTTTGGGCATGGACCAGGCGCCAAGATCGCGTTTGCTCCAGAACGGCCCGCCCGGATGTGCAAGCAGGACTTCCACGAACCCTTGCGTTCGCCTGAACGCTAGTATGCCTGCGCTCTTCCTTGCCAACGCCCGCACCATCTCGGAATGAGACCAGAAGTTTCAGACCGAAATTGACCCCGGTCAAGGTTCGCAGCTGAAACTCGGGGAAACTTCAGTCTCGATCGGCGATCCACGCCATGTGAGCAACATTCGGGAGCGTCAAGAAATGGTGCCACGTCTGCGTTTCCATGGCGCTGCCCATGCAGTGACTGGCTCTTGTTACGAGCTTGAAGTCGGGGACCAGAGGATACTGATCGACTGTGGTCTCTTCCAAGGGTCGAAATCTGAACGGGAGCTCAATTACGGAGACTTTCCATTCGATCCGAGCAGGATTGACGCGGTCGTGCTGACCCATGCCCACATCGATCACAGTGGGTTGCTTCCCAAGCTGATGAAGCACGGGTTCTCCGGTCCCATACATGCCACTCGAGCCACGATCGATCTCTGCTCGGTCATGCTGCCCGATTGCGCTCACATCCAGGAAATGGAAGTTGAGCACCTCAATCGCCGCAACGCCCAACGGGGTCGTATGGCAGTAGAACCCATATACACGGCGGAAGACGCGGCAAAGTGCATGACGCTCTTCCATGCCAGGCAATATAGAGAATGGTTCGAAGTCGTAGCTGGTGTGCGGGTCAGGTTTTGGAACGCCGGGCATCTGTTGGGGTCCGCTTCAGTCGAAATTGAGATCAATTTTTCGGACAAGCCGCTCAGACTATTGTTTTCCGGAGATGTCGGTCCGGCTCACAAACTTCTGCAGCCGGATCCGGAAGCGCCGACGGATGTCGACTATCTGATTTGCGAATCGACCTATGGAGATCGGGAGCGAGGAGAAATCACCCCTCAGCGACGTAGGTCCCTGCTCTTGCAAGAGGTGCAAGGCGCGCTCGCGGCAAGTGGTCCGCTTATCATCCCATCGTTTGCCGTCGAACGAACGCAGGAGTTGCTTGTCGACCTGTTCTGGTTGATGCGCGAGGGGCAGATTCCCAAGGCCGATGTCTTCGTGGATTCGCCGCTAGCCACTCGCGCCAGCACAATCTTCGAGCGACATGCCGACGAAATCCAGGAAGGCGATGTGCTCAGGCAGGCCCTCAGTTCTCGCGAAATTCGCTTCACGGAAACAGTTGAGCAAAGCAAGGCGATCAATCGCCTCAGCGGGTTCTACGTCGTGATCGCAGCAAGCGGCATGTGCGATGCAGGTCGCATCCGACACCATCTGAAGGCGAATCTGTGGCGGAGGAACGCAACGGTGATGCTTGCCGGATTTCAGGCCCAGGGAACGCTGGGACGCATACTCCTCGACGGGGCCGAACGAGTACGAATTCAGGGAGAGGAGTTTCAAGTCAAGGCTCGGATCAGACTGCTCGACCTGTATTCGGGCCACGCCGATGCCAGCGAGCTCGAGGATTGGGTAAGGGCGCGACTGCCTATCCATGAAGGGGTATTCCTGACCCATGGCGAAGAAACTGGCCTGTCTGGACTGAAGGCACGCCTGGCGGCATTCGTCTCTCCGGAACGTATCATTGCACCACAACTTGACGAAGCCTTCGATCTCCGTAGGGCCGGCGCACAAAGGGTTGATTTCAACGAACCGAAGCGTCTGTTGCCGGGCAAGGTCGCCCGCCTTGATTGGCACAACGAGTTATCGGAATTGCTGCTTGATGTAAGCCAGGCCGTCAGTCAGCAGGCGGACGAACGTGGACGGTCTGCCGTCATTCGTCGGTTGCGCCGAGCCCTGACAACCGAACGATCGTGACGCATCGAGCTGGACGGCCTGGAACGCTCGGCTGTGGGACTAATTGGTTGGTCGAACTGACAGCCAAATCTTGGGCAGATGCTCCGGCCTGGCCATCGCAAGTCCGAGGGCCAGCGCCTCTTGCAGGTCAGTTGTGTATCGCGCGCTTCCTTCGAAGCCACCGAAATAATTGACCCGGATTACACTGCCTCGCTTGCTGATTGCTACGCCCACGGCACGCAGGCGTTCCTGCACTTCGCGATACTTCATTGGCTGTCCCCGTCCGAATGTCTCGGAGCCGCAGCAGCGGTTAACTTCAAATTTAGGAATTCATCAACGGCAACGCCTTGACTTGGGTCAACAGCGTGGGAAACCAAATGATCCGCAGGGTTGCGCCGGGTGCCGACTTGTCAGTACTGAAACTTGGACATCTGTCTGGCAATGGACAGTTCCTCGTTCGTGGCTATCACGCGAACCTCCACCTTGCTGTTGGGATGGCTGATCACCTCGCCGTCGCGCGATGGATCGAGTTTGACCCCCAACCACTGGAGTCGCCGGCAAATCGCCTGGCGTATTTCAGTTGCGTGCTCGCCGACCCCTCCAGTGAAGACTAGAAGCTCGATGCCTTCGATCGAACTGGCGAGACCCGCAATGGCCCGAGATATACTGAACACGAACAAGTCGATGGCCTCGGTCGCCCGCGGATCGTTGCTGGAATGCAGGGCGCGCATGTCACCTGAAATGCCCGATACGCCAAGTAGGCCCGATCGACGATATAGCAGGTCCTCGACCTCGGTGACCGCCAGCCCCTTCTCCTTTTGTAGATAGAGTAGGATGCCGGGATCAATCGAACCGGAGCGTGTGGCCATCATCACCCCATCCAGTGCGGTGAAGCCCATCGTCGTGTCCTGGCTCTTCCCGTCGATCATGGCGCAAAGACTGCAGCCGCTGCCAAGATGGGCAACTATCGTCTTTCGCGACCTGAGCTCAGGTGAGATCTCACCCAGGTGGTGGGAGATATGCTCATACGACAGTCCGTGGAAGCCATAGCGCCGCACGCCATCTGATTCAAACTGGCGTGGAAGGGCGTAGCGGGTGGCGGGCGGCCGCATGGAGCAATGAAAAGCCGTGTCGAAACACCCAATCTGTGCGAGGCCGGGTTGTAGCTCAGCCAACGCCCTGACGGGGGCGAGGCTCGCGGGCTGGTGCAGCGGAGCGATGGGGGTGAGCTCGTCAAGTGCGTCGATCACGTCTGCCGACAGGCGAATTGGTGTCACAAAGCGGCTTCCGCCATGGACTATGCGGTGGCCGACCAGTTCCAGTGCCCTGCCGTCCAAGTGCGGATGGAGAAACTCGACAAGTTCCTCCAGCAACAACACCGTTGAGCTCGTGGCAACAGGTCGGCCGTCGGCGAGGATTTGGCCCGACGAGTGCTTTGCCGAAAAACGGGGAGATCCGCCGATGCCATCGAACACGCCGCGTAACAACTGCTCCGGGCCAGCGGGCGACTGCGTGAACAGCCCGAATTTCAAGCTGGAAGATCCTGCGTTCAGTGCCAGGAGAGCCATGTGGTTCTTCCTTTCTCAGCCCCGCCATGACCAGTTGCGCACCTCAGGCATGTCTTCTCCATGATCTCGGACGTAATGCCAGTGTACTGAGAGACAATTCTCGAAATAGGCCCGCGCTTCTGCAGCCTTAGGCCCGAGGTTGCGCACGCGGTCGATCGCTTCGATGGCAAGATGATAGCGATCCATCTTGTTGAGCACGGTCATGTCGAAAGGTGTAGTGGTGGTACCTTCTTCCTGGAAGCCTCGAACGTGAATGTTCTCGTGGTTGTTGCGGCGATAGGTCAACCGGTGGATCAGATAAGGGTAGCCGTGATAGGCGAATACTACCGGTCGGTCCGCAGTGAACAATGCGTCAAAAGCCGCATCTGTCAGGCCGTGGGGATGCTGACTAATCGACTGCAACGTCATGAGATCCACGACGTTGACGACACGAATCTTCAGGTCTGGTAGGGCTTCCCGCAGCAGGCCCACTGCGGCAAGTGTCTCTAGCGTGGGCACATCGCCGGCGCAGGCCATCACAACATCGGGGCCGCTGTCATCTTCGGAGCCGGCCCAATGCCAGATACCTGCTCCAGCTTGGCAGTGGGCGATCGCGTCGGCCATGTTTAGCCATTGTTGCTGCGGCTGCTTTCCAGCCACGATCACATTGATCCGGTCAAAAGTGCGCAGGCAATGGTCAGTCACCCAAAGCAGGGTGTTGGCATCGGGGGGCAAATAGACGCGGACTATGTCCGCCTTCTTGTTGGCCACGAGGTCAACGAAGCCCGGATCCTGATGGCTGAAGCCGTTGTGATCCTGCCGCCAGACGTGCGAGGTCAGAAGATAGTTGAGCGAAGCGATCGGTTGTCGCCAAGCCAATTCTCGCGAAACCTTTAGCCATTTGGCATGCTGGTTGAACATCGAGTCAACGATGTGGATGAAGGCTTCGTAGCAGGAGAACAGCCCATGCCGCCCTGTCAGTAGATAGCCTTCCAGCCAGCCCTGGCAGAGATTCTCGCTCAAAACCTCCATGACACGCCCATCGCGTGCAAGGTGCTCGTCATAAGGCTTGATATCGGCCATCCACACCCGGTCGGTGGATGCGAACACTGGATCAAGCCGATTGGAAGCGGTCTCGTCGGGCCCCATGATGCGGAAGTTCCGAGCCTCGGCGTTCAGCTCGACGATTTCCCTGAGCATCCGCCCCATTGTCCGCGTCGCTTCCCCGTTGACGGATCCGGGTGATGGCACATCGACCGCAAATGACCTGAAGTCGGGCATGACAAGGTCGCGCTTAAGGCCACCGCCGTTGGCGTGCGGGTTGGCTCCCATCCTTCGGATCCCCTTCGGAGCCAATGCCTCAAGCTTTTTGCGAAGCCTTCCGTGATCGTCGAACAGACTGCCGGGGTCATAGCTACGCATCCATTCTTCCAGGATACGAAGATGTTCCTCGTTCTGGCGTGGATCAGTGATCGGGACCTGATGAGACCGCCAGAACCCTTCTGTCTTCTTGCCGTCTATCTCTTTGGGACCAGTCCACCCCTTGGGACTGCGCAATACGATCATCGGCCAGCGGGGGCGTTCGGCGCGACCTTCCCGCCTTGCTGCCGTCTGGATCGCCTCGATGCGGTTAAATGCTGTGTCGAGCGCCATGGCCATCTTGCCATGCATTTCGACAGGGTCCTCACCCTCGACAAAGATGGGCTCGTGTCCGTAACCCGTCAGAAGGCCATGCAACTCGGACTTGTCGATGCGGGCAAGCACCGTCGGGTTGGCGATCTTGTAGCCGTTGAGGTGCAGGATCGGCAGGACGGCGCCGTCATGGACGGGGCTCAAGAACTTGTTCGAGTGCCATGAGGCTGCAAGCGTGCCAGTCTCAGCTTCGCCGTCGCCTATCACGCAGGCTACGACTAGATCGGGATTGTCGAAGGCAGCCCCATACGCATGAACCAGTGCATAGCCCAGCTCTCCGCCTTCGTGGATGGAGCCGGGAGTTTCAGGCGCAGCGTGGCTGGGGATGCCGCCGGGGAACGAAAACTGTCGGAAAAGCGCGCGTATGCCGTCGGTGTCGCGGCCGATCTCGGGGTAAATCTCAGAATAAGTGCCCTCAAGATATGTATTGGCCACCATTCCGGGTCCGCCATGGCCTGGCCCGCAGACATAGATCATGTCGAGGTCGCGGTTCCTGATGAGGCGGTTCAGATGTGCGTAGATGAAGTTGAGTCCGGGTGTGGTGCCCCAGTGGCCAAGCAGGCGTGGCTTGATGTGCTCGGGCTTCAGCGGTTCCTTCAGAAGAGGGTTGTCCAGAAGATAAATCTGCCCAACCGACAGATAGTTCGCCGCCTGCCAATAACGATGAAGCAGATGGAGTTCTTCGGAACCAACGAATGCGTCGTCAATTTCGGCGAGTGACTTGTTGGCTCTCTGCATTCCGCGTTCCTTTCCAAGGTGGAAATGTCTTCGGAGCGTAGTCAATGTGACTCAGCATGCCTTGAGCCATGTCAATTGTATGTCGAGTTGGAGTGCGCTCTTCCGGTTGTTCGAGGGGTGACTGCGTGACCGCATGCTATTGGTTACGCCTGGATGGCTTAGCTGTGTGCCGCCAAAACGGCCTCAAATGACCAACAACGGCGACACGTTGAGCAACGACGACATGTTTGGTGAGGTGACAGAAGCAAACAGGAAAAGCCCGGACATGCAGATGTCCAGGCTTTTTCGTCACCTATCTAGGTGAGCCGACTTTGAGTGTCGGATGAGCCATCTATCTTGACGCTGAGCAAGATACGGTGACGCGTCAGGACAAGGTCAGGTCGGACCGAGAGGCAACTCTTCGTCCTTCCTCAAACGGCACGCTCTTCGCAGCTTCTCCTACTTCTCGTTGAGGAGCGGCCGTTTCGCCGCTCCAGGGACACATTGGCTTTCAGGCACACAACTTTGGGTGTCCGCCCACAACAGCCTAGCCTCTCAGCTGCACCCGCTCGTGGCGCCGCAGGTGTCGCACTTCTCGCAGGTGCCGTTGCGGACCATGGTGAAGTTCTGGCACTCCGAGCAGGAGTTGCCGGTGTAGCCCTGCAGCATCGACTTGGCGCGGCGATCGGCTGCCACTTTCTTGGCCTCGGCCGCCTCGTTGGCTGCGGCATCGGAAAACAGTGAGGTCGTGACCGTTTCCTCTGTCGTCTCGTCGATCGTGATTTCTTCGGCCAGCTCCTTGGCACGCTCCTCGTAGTCGCGCTTGTAGGCGGTGGCTTCCTCGCGCAGCTCCGACGATACCGACTTCAGCGCCGTCACCGTTGCACCGGTCGAGATGGCACGCACGTTCGAGCCCGAGAACGCGGTTGGCGCGGCCTTGATAGGGGCGGAGGCAGGCGTGGCCGAACCCTTGGGGTCGTTGCCGATGACGCCGGAGACGACCTTGAGCGGGGCGCCGCGGGTCAGGCCCCTGGAGAAGGGCAGGGCCTTGCCTTCGGTGATGCCCTTGCCGAGTGCCGTCTTGTCGAAGTCCGACTGGTCGACATGGGCGAGGTCGTGGCGGCCGAGATAGGAAACGGCGAGTTCGCGGAAGACATAGTCGAGGATCGAGGTGGCGTTCTTGATGGCATCGTTGCCGATGACCATGCCGGCCGGCTCGAACTTGGTGAAGGTGAAGGCCTCGACATATTCGTCGAGCGGAACGCCGTACTGCAGGCCGAGCGAGATCGAGATGGCGAAGTTGTTCATCATCGCACGGAAGGCGGCACCTTCCTTGTGCATGTCGATGAAGATCTCGCCCAAGCGGCCGTCGTCGAATTCGCCGGTGCGGAGATAGACCTTGTGACCGCCGACGACAGCCTTCTGGGTGTAGCCCTTGCGGCGGTTCGGCAGCTTTTCCCGTTCGCGGTAGAGCCGCTCGATGACGCGTTCGACGATCTTTTCGGTGACCTGCACAGCTTTGGCTGCGGCGGGCGCGGCAACCAGTGCCTCGACCGCATCGTCCTCGTCGTCGGCATCGTCAGCGATCAATGAGGCGTTCAGCGGCTGCGACAGCTTGGAGCCGTCGCGGTACAGCGCGTTGGCCTTCAGCGCCAGCTTCCACGAGAGCATGTAGGCGCTCTTGCAGTCCTCGACCGTCGCCTCGTTGGGCATGTTGATGGTCTTGGAAATGGCGCCCGAGATGAAGGGCTGGGCGGCGGCCATCATCAGGATATGGCTGTCGACCGAGAGATAACGCTTGCCGATCTTGCCGCACGGGTTGGCGCAGTCGAACACCGGGAGGTGCTCTTCTTTCAGGAATGGTGCTCCCTCGAGGGTCATGGCACCGCAGACGTGGATGTTGGCGGCTTCGATGTCTTTCTTGGAGAAGCCAAGGGCCGGCAGCATCTCGAACGAGAAATCGTCGAGCTGTGCGTCGGTGAAGCCCAGAACGTCCCTGCAGAAATCTTCGCCCAGCGTCCACTTGTTGAACACGAACTTGATGTCGAAGGCGCTCTTGAGCGCTGCGTTCAGCGTCTCGATCTTCTCGTCGGTGAAGCCCTTGGCCTTCAACGTCGAAGGGTTGATGCCCGAGGCCTGGTTGAGATTGCCGTGGCCGACCGCGTAGGCCTCGATCTCGGCGATCTGGCTCTCGGTGTAGCCGAGCGTGCGCAACGCTTCGGGAACGGCGCGGTTGATGATCTTGAAGTAGCCGCCGCCGGCGAGCTTCTTGAACTTGACCAGCGCGAAATCGGGTTCGATGCCGGTCGTGTCGCAATCCATGACGAGGCCGATCGTGCCGGTGGGCGCGATCACGGTCGCCTGCGCATTGCGGTAGCCATGCTTTTCGCCAAGCTCGATGGCGCGGTCCCAGGCAGCGCGGGCATGCGTCACCAGAGCCTGTTGCTTGAGGTCGGAAGCAACCAGCGGCACCGGGTTGACCGACAGCTGCTCGTAGCCGGCCGCCTCGCCATAGGCGGCGCGGCGATGGTTGCGCATGACGCGCAGCATGTTCTGGGCGTTGCGCTCGTAATCAGGGAAGGCGCCGAGCTCGGAGGCCATTTCGGCCGAGGTGGCATAGGCGACGCCGGTCATGATCGCGGTGAGTGCGCCGCAGATGGCGCGGCCCTCTTCTGAGTCATAGGGAATGCCCGAGGTCATCAGCAGGCCGCCGATATTGGCATAGCCGAGGCCGAGCGTGCGGTACTCGTAGGAGAGCTTGGCGATTTCCTTGGACGGGAACTGCGCCATCATGACCGAGATTTCGAGCACCACGGTCCACAGACGGGCGGTGTGCTCATAGGCTGCGATGTCGATCTCGCCATTCTGCATACGGTAGGGCAGCAGGTTGATCGAGGCGAGGTTGCAGGCCGTGTCGTCGAGGAACATGTATTCCGAGCACGGGTTCGACGCACGGATGGCGCCTGCGGAGGCGCAGGTGTGCCAGTCGTTCATCGTGGTGTTGAAGTGCAGGCCCGGATCGGCCGAAGCCCAGGCGGCGTAGCCGATCTTCTCCCACAGGTCGCGGGCCTTGAGCGTCTTCAGGACCTTGCCGTCCTTGCGGGCGGTCAGGTGCCAGTCGGCGTCATTCTCGACGGCGCGCAGGAAGTTGTCCTTGAGCGAGACCGAATTGTTGGAATTCTGGCCCGAAACCGTGAGGTAGGCCTCCGAATCCCAATCGGTGTCGTAGGTGTTGAACTCGATCGAGGTGTAGCCCTGCTTGGCGAACTGGATGACGCGGTAGATGTAGTTCTCCGGCACCGAGTTCTTCTTGGCGGCCTTGATCTCGCGCTTGAGCGCGGTGTTGACGGCCGGATCGAAGCAGTCGTCATCCTGGCCTTCGCAGTTGACGCAGGCCGCCATGATCTTGGTCAGGTGCTGGCGCACGATCTTGGAGCCGGTGACGAGAGCCGCGACCTTCTGCTCTTCCTTCACCTTCCAGTCGATATAGGCCTCGATATCGGGGTGATCGGCGTCGACCACCACCATCTTGGCCGCACGGCGCGTGGTACCGCCCGACTTGATGGCGCCGGCGGCGCGGTCGCCGATCTTGAGGAAGCTCATCAGGCCCGACGAACGGCCGCCGCCCGAAAGCTTTTCACCTTCGCCACGCAGATGCGAGAAGTTCGAGCCGGTGCCCGAGCCGTATTTGAACAGGCGCGCCTCGCGCACCCACAGGTCCATGATGCCGCCCTCGTTGACGAGGTCGTCGGCGACCGACTGGATGAAGCAGGCATGCGGCTGCGGGTGTTCGTAGGACGACTTCGACTTGGTCAGCTTGCCGGTGAAGGGGTCGACATAGAAGTGGCCCTGGCCAGGGCCGTCGATGCCATAGGCCCAGTGCAGGCCGGTGTTGAACCACTGCGGCGAGTTCGGGGCCACGCGCTGGGTGGCGAGCATGTAGGCGAGTTCGTCGCGGAAGGCCAGCGCATCGGCCTCGCTCTTGAAGTAGCCGCCCTTCCAGCCCCAATAGGTCCAGGTGCCGGCGAGACGGTCGAAGACCTGACGGGCGTCGGTCTCGGAGCCGTAGCGCTCGTTTTCGGGCAGCTTGGCAAGCTCGGCCTCGTCGGCAACCGACCGCCACAGGAAGGAGGGAACGTCGTTCTCCTCGACCTTCGTCAGACGCGCGGGAACGCCTGCCTTGCGGAAATACTTCTGGGCGAGGATGTCGGCCGCGACCTGGCTGAACTGGACGGGCACATCGATGTCGGCGAGCCGGAAGACGATCGATCCATCCGGATTCTTGATCTCGGAGATCGCCTTGCGGAACTCGATCTCCGCATAGGCCGATTGTCCATCCTTGGTGAAACGCCGCTCGATGCGCATCGGTCGATTTCCTTTTGTCTATATATAGCGTTTTTCGCAGGGAAATTCCCGTTGCTTGTGCGAAAGACGCGAGCCCGCTTTATCCGACTGCCCGCGCAGCCGGATGCCTTTTCCCGAGATGGCCGCTGCCGGACTGGAAAATCTCCTTGGGAAGGACTTTCCGCTCAAGCCTGCGACCCGTCCCGGGCCCGTCGAACTGAAACTTGGTTGCGATTCCCTCATGGAGGGACAACTCACACTATCTAGCGCCAACGCTGCCTGCAAACACTAAATATAGTGTTAACAGAAGATTTCCGCCAGTCCCCAATTTTTACCCGCCAACCCCTTGGCACCCGTAAAAACGCACGCTTCCGCGACCCGCCTGAGCGGGTGGAAATGCGAGCGATAACTCACGAAGCTGGGAAAAAGGACCGGCCTCAGAACTTTCCGGTCACACGCTCAACAAGCGCGCATGAGTCATAAAAAGCGACTCGGGGGTGAACGTCAAGAAGTCGTTTATGCAGATTTTGTGACCCCAATATCTTGTGTGGGACAAGTGTGGATAACGGGGAGAATGACACACCACCACGACGCCGGCGCGACACTGGCAGACAGCGAACATGACCCGGATCGCCGAACTCGGCACCCGCTTCTGCGGGCAGTCAGGCCGCGACCTTGCCGTGGGTGGCACCGAAGGTGGCGATGAGGCGACAGAGGTCCGGCTCGTTGACCATGCGCGACGCCTCTGATGGTGTGACCCACTTGCGCGTGCGCTGGCGTCGCTCTTTCCATTTTTCGGCGACCTTGCGTACTTCCAGCGGATAAACCAGCACCTCGCAGGCGACCTGCTCGCCGCCGGCAAGTTCCTTGACGTAGAAATAGCGGCCGGCTTCCTGAGTGTCGACCGAACCGCTCAGGCCGGCCTCTTCGCTCGCCTCGCGGGCGGCGGTTTCACACAGGCGCTCGGATGTTTCGGGCCAACCCTTGGGCAGGACCCAGCGCCCGGTGTCGCGGCTGGTGATCAGCATCACCTCTATGCCTGACGATGTTCGGTGCCAGGGCAGGGCGGCAACCTGTATTCGGCAAGGCGGCGCGCCGAACAGGCGGCGAATCCGCTCGAAAAGGTGGTTGTGATACGCAGGCTTCATAAGCATCGGCAGTCCCACCCGGTCAAAAGACTCAGTTGCCGTGTCACGAATTGTACGGTTAATCCTCCGTAACAAAAGTAAATAGATTGATAAGCAGACGCCCGGCGCGCATCGGCCCGAAAATCGAACCGATTTTCGGAAAGCACGATGCGAAACCTAGGTTTTAAGAGCGTCCTATGCGCGTCCGAACAGGACGCGCGACGCTCTAATGGCCGAGCGTCGATGCAATCTCAGGATTGGTTTCTGCCGGGCAGGGCGCTCAGCCCTTGTGGTCGTCGGCGATCGGCTTCTGGTAGGTGAAGCCCATGTCCCATGGGAAGTAGATCCAGGTGTCCTGCGACACCTCGGTGACGAAGGTGTCGACCAGCGGCCGGCCCTTGGGCTTGGCGTAGACGGTGGCGAAATGCGCTTTGGGCATCATGGCGCGCACGATGGCTGCAGTCTTGCCTGTGTCGGTCAGGTCGTCGACGATCAGGATGCCTTCGCCTTCGCCCTCGAGCAGGGAGGGCGTGATCTCCTTCAGCACATGCAACTGACCCTGCGCGGTGTAGTCGTGATAGGAGGCCACGCACACGCTCTCGATGACGCGGATGCCGAGTTCGCGCGAAATGATGGCTGCCGGCACCAGGCCGCCGCGGGTGATGCAGACGATCGCCTTCCACTCGCCATTAACGCCGGAGAGCCGCCAGGCGAGCGCGCGGGCGTCGCGGTGGAACTGATCCCACGAGACTGGAAAGGCTTTTTCGGGAAGGGACATCGACGCGCACTCCGGCTCGGCGCGCCATCTGGCGCGGAAATAAGGGAATGCAGGCGGAATTAGCCGGAAAGCCCCGTCCTTGGCAAGGGCAGCTTCACTTCTCCTTCAGCAATCCTCGGAACACCTGTCCATCTGGGCCATATCTGCGGAGGCCGAGGTCACAGCCGACCGCACTGTGAACGAGACTGACCCAGGGCACGTAGCCAATCAGTGCCCTGTCAGCGGCATTCATTTCGACTTGCAGTTCACTGCGATGCTTTCCACCCAATTTGAAGTCGTCGCGTGACATGCCGGCGTCATTCAGGGCGGGGTCGAGCACGACGTCGTTCAACTTGATACCGCCACACAGTAGCGACAAAACTGTTGCTTCTGCGAGCTGCTTAACAGTCAGATTCGCTTCGCTGCCTCCTGCGCTTTCACAAGCAGTGACAGCAAGAACTGCTACCGACAGCAGAAATTGAGCTTTCATCGAGAACCTCAGAACTCACTTGTGTCTACCCAATTCAAGTGCAGATGCAAGGACTCCGGATATCCTCCAATCAACCAACTTGCACTACCGCGACAGCAGGATCGCAACGTCGCCTGCCTGCAGCACGCTGCGGGTGACGCCGCCAAACAGGAATTCGCGCAGCCACGAATGGCTGTAGGCGCCCATCACCAAAAGGTCGGCGCCGGTCTCCACGATTTTCTGGTGGATCACCGCATCGACTGTGTGCCCACGTGAATCCTGAACGCTGACCGATACCTTGGCGCCGTGGCGGGCAAAGGCTGCGGCGATCTCGGCGCCGGCGGCGTCCGAACTCTGAGAGGCCGTTTCGACCGGGTCGACGACCAGGATCTCGGTCTGTTCGGCCTCGATGATGAAAGGAAGGGCATCGAAGGCGGCGCGTGCCGCCTCGCGGCTGCCGTTCCAGGCGATCAGGATGTGGCGGAAAGTCGAGATCAGCGGCGCCGAGTGCGGCACGACCAGAACCGGCCGGCCCGCCTCGTAGATCAGGGAGTCAATGTCGGCTGCGAGCGAATCCTTGGCGTCGGGGGCAGCCTGCGAAACGATGACCAGATCGGCGCAGCGGGCGCTGTCGACGCCTGAAAGAGCGCTGTCGCCGGAGAAGCTCTCGAAGCTGCGCCATTCGAACGACACGCCTGAGGTTTCGATGCGGTTCAGGAAGGCCTTCTGAATCTTTTCGGCCCGCTCCTTGCAGAGCTCGGAATTGGCCTGGATGAATTCGGTGTCGGGGAAGCCCACAGCGGTCGTGTAGGGCATGGCCAGCGCCTCGGCGTGAACGCCGATCAGGTGGCTTTCGTGACGCTCGGCAAAGGGAATGGCCACATCGAGCACGCGCGCGACATCGCGCTCGCTCTGGATGATGGCGACAATGGTCTTGAACGGCATGGAACCCTCCTTTGCGTGAGCTCAAAGAGCGCTCAGCAAAGAAACACTATCATGGCCGTACTTGTTCCAATGTGACCTGGATCAAGTCCTTGGTATCAAGTCTCCGGGATGAAAGCGTTCAGGCAGCCTTGGCCAGGTCGGCGAGCATCGCCTCGATGGCTTCCCGCGCGGCGTCCATCGCGTCCTTGGAGCGCGAGCGCACAACGAGTTCCGTCCAGAACTTGCCGTCGAGATATTTCGGGTAGGAGCCGATGATGGTGTCGGGATGGGCCTTCTGGATTTCGGCGAGCGGACCGCCGATGGTGCCTTCGCCATAGGGGCAGGGCACAGTGGTCGAGAGCAGCTTGGTGCCGGTCTTGAGCGTCGGCACGACATTGTCGAGCATCGCCTGGAAGATCGACGGCACGCCTGCCATGACATGAACGTTGCCGATGCGGAAGCCGGGCGCTACCGACACCGGGTTGTCGATGAGGTCTGCGCCGCGCGGCATGCGCGCCATGCGCTTGCGCGCCTCCGAGAATTCCATGCCGCGCGAGGCGTAGTTGGCTTCGAGCATGGCATAGGCGCGCGGCTCGTATTCGCAGGGCACGCCGAAGGCCTTGGAGATGGAATCGGCGGTGATGTCGTCATGCGTCGGGCCGATTCCGCCGGTGGTAAAGACATAGGTGTTGCGCGCGCGCACCGCATTGACCGCGGCGGCGATCTCGTCCTCTTCGTCAGGAACGATACGCACTTCCTTCAGGTCGATGCCGATGGCCGTCATCACGTCGGCAAGGTGGCCGATATTCTTGTCCTTGGTCCGGCCCGACAGGATCTCGTCGCCGATGACGACCATTGCTGCGGTGACGATATCAGCCATCTCGGGTGCTCCATTGTCGGCTGAAGTCAGATACCGCTGCGCGCGCAAGCGGGCAATGGTCTGCATTCAGTGAACGATGCGTCACGAATGGCGATCTTTCATTGAACGGCCGTTGCGTTACATCTTGGGGCAGCCGCCGACCCAAGACGGCGCAACGAGATTTTCCCCTGGAGTTTGAAATGGCTAAGATTCTTGTTCTCTACTATTCGAGCTGGGGCCACATGGAGCAGATGGCCAAGGCCGCTGCCGAGGGTGCCCGTGCTGGCGGCGCCGATGTGACCATCAAGCGCGTTCCCGAGCTGGTGCCCGAGGCCGTTGCCAAGGCCGCCTACTACAAGCTCGACCAGGAAGCGCCGATCGCCGATCCGCTTGAGCTGGCCGACTATGACGGCATCATCATCGGCACCGCCACCCGCTACGGCACGATGGCGTCGCAGATGAAGAACTTCCTCGACCAGACTGGCCCGCTCTGGGCCAAGGGTGCTCTGCTCGACAAGGTCGGCTCGGTTATGGTTTCGACCGCGACCCAGCATGGCGGCGCCGAGCTCGCCCTCATCAACGCCCAGATCCACCTGCAGCACCACGGCATGGTCATCGTGCCGCTGTCCTATGCCTACCAGGGCCAGATGGGCAATGACGTGGTCCGTGGCGGCGCGCCTTACGGCATGACCACCACTTCCGATGGCGACGGCTCGCGTCAGCCTTCGGCCCAGGAGCTGGAAGGCGCTCACTTCCAGGGCAAGCGTGTGGCCGAGATCACCGTTCGCCTGCACGGCAAGGGCACCAATGCAGCGAAGGAAGTCGCATAACAGACTGAAATAGTACAGCTATTCGGAACGGGCGGTCGCAAGGCCGCCCGTTTTGCGTTGGCGTGGGGTTTGCCCTGATCTCCGCCGCGGTTAAGCTTGGCATCGCTTTGTCGCAGGATGCTTCGTCGTGCTTGGCTCTATTGTCTTCTGGTTCGGAACGATTGCGGTGCTGGTTGCGGCATTCGCCGCCGGCTATTTCGTTTTGGCGACGCGTCGCATCGCCGGCGAGGCCGAACGCGCCGTGCCTGCCTCGGGACAATTCCTCGCTCTCGGCCGCCACCGCATTCATTATGTCGAACAGGGGCAGGGCCGTCCCATCCTGTTCCTCCACGGCCTCGGCGGCCAGCTTCACCACTTTCGCCACACCCTGTTCGGCCGGCTCGGCGGTGACTTTCACCTTGTTGCAATCGACAGGCCGGGGTCCGGCTATTCGGCACGGCCAGCAGAATTTTCGGGCAGCCTGACAGAGCAGGCGAGGCTCGTGCGCGACTTCATCGCGGCCAAGGGGCTGGAAAGGCCGCTCATTGTCGGCCACTCGCTTGGCGGTGCCGTGGCCCTGGCGCTGGCGCTGGACCATCCGGACAGCATGTCCGGATTGGCGCTTTTGTCGCCGCTGACTCATGTCGAAGACGAACTGCGCCCCGAGTTCCGCTCGCTCTATGTGCGTTCGTCTTGGCTGAGGCATCTTCTCGCCAACACGATCTGGGTGCCTACCTCGCTCAAATATGCGCCGTTGACGCTGGCCTTTGTTTTCGGGCCGCAGCAGCCGACCAAGGACTATGCCATCGGCGGCGGCGGCCTCGCCGGGCTCAGGCCGAGCCATATCTATGCGACGTCTTCCGACCTGGTGGCGATCGAGCAGGATCTCGCGAGCCTTGAAGCCCGCTATGAGGAACTGAAGATGCCCGTGGGCGTACTGTTCGGCACGGCGGATCGGGTGATCGACTATCGTCTCAACGCCGAGCCGCTGGTCGGCCGCATCGGCAATCTCGAGCTTGAACTTGTCGACGGGCTGGGCCACATGCCGCAATTCATCGAGCCGCAGCGCGTCGACACCTTCATCAGGCGGATCGCCGCGCGGGCCTTCGCCGTGGTCTGAAACAGTGGCCTAGGCGGAGCCATGCGTCAGCACGGATGTGCAAAGTCTGCTCCAGGTGCTTGAATCTACAGCCAAGCCCGCTTCCAGGTCGATGCGTCAGTCGGAGATTTCGGTTTCCGGCCGATCGTCGCCCTTGGCGACTTCGTCGTGCCATTGGCCGTCCGAATCCTCATACTGGATGCCATCGGTCGCGCCGGCGACGCGCTGTTCGGCGGCGGCAGTTTCGGCCGCGCGCAATGCGGCTTCATGGGTCGGAAAGGTCTCTGAAAAGGTACCGCCGACCTTGTAGGCCCAGCCGCTGTCGTGCTGGACTATTTCATAGACGAGCTTTGCCATCGTCATCCCTCTGAAGACAGTGCTCTCGCGATGCGGGGCTTGGCAGGCTTCAGGCGACGCCAACAGCGCCGGCACCAACACCCGTCCGGAAGGGCATGCCCATCAACGCTGGGACCGACAATTCGTTGCATCGGCGTTGAGGAAAATCGGGCCTGTTTCGGTCAGAGCGGGACGATGGAGAAGACCACGAAGACCCCGCAGATGGCGGCGGCAAGACCGAACCAGGCGCTGGGGTGCTTTTCCCAGAAATGCGGCGCACGTTCCCAATTGTACTGCATACGCAACTCCCCTCTTACTCCCACCCGGTCAAGTTGTATGGCGTGGCGTAGCGCTCTGCAATTTGCCGGTGCATTTTTACCCAGCGAAAAGCGCGCCGAAGTGGTAATTTTGCAACTGAGGTGAAGGAGACCGGCGCGGCGGCCTCACTGAGGGTTTTTGCACAACCTGTCGCACGACTTGCACAACGCAGGTTGACGGGCCCCCATAAGTAATTGAATACAAAGGCGCGCGGACGTGGCGGAACTGGTAGACGCAAGGGACTTAAAATCCCTCAGCCTCGGCTATGCGGGTTCGATCCCCGCCGTCCGCACCATGTCCACGGACGTGGAACTGCCACGGGCAGAATACGTCACAGCCAGCGCATCCGGGCAATAGCCAAAGTCCCGGCACGCGCTGTCAGCTATTTCGCGTCGTTGAAATCGAGCAACGGTGATGGTGTTGGTTCGCCCGATTTCGGCGCCTTGCGAGAAGGCGTCCTCTTCACAGGTTTCTTGCCGGCGTCCTTCGTTTCTGCCCCCTGCAGGGCAACCGATGGCGCCGCCTTGGCCGATGCCGATTTTGCTGCTGCCGGCGCAGCCTTTTCAGTGAACCTGATTGCCATCTGAGTATCCGTCATGTTCATCGCGCCGCGACTCGGCCGCCTTGGCTCTCCATACACGATTTGTTCTCGCGCAGGCGATGAATGACGGCGAGCCTCGCGGTTCGCCGCCTTGCGTTTGGCTGACACAGGTTTGATCGGTGTCAATGCGCCGATGGCGCTCTATGTCACCCTGCACCAGATACAGAGCGGCAAGGGAGTACGGCCGATGATCATCAAGGAAATGTCGCGGCAGGAATGCGTTGAACTGCTGACCATGGGCAGGCTCGGCCGGCTGGCCTGCTGCAAGGACACTCGTCCTTACGTTGTGCCCATCCACTTTGCCTATGCCGACGGCAGCCTGTACGCCTTTTCGGTGCAGGGCCAGAAGATCGACTGGATGCGTGAAAACCCCAATGTCTGCCTGCAGGCGGACCGTCGCGATGGCGACCGTGGCTGGCGCAGTGTCGTGGTGAGCGGTCGCTACGAGGAATTGCCCGACCGTATCGGCTCAAAGCACGCGCGCGAGCATGCCTGGTCGCTGCTGGAAAAGCACGCCAACTGGTGGGAGCCGGGCGGGCTCAAACCGTTCGACCAGGGTGGCGGCGGCCAATCCATCTTCTTCCGCATCCACATCGAAAGCCTCAGCGGCCGGCAATCCGTCGACGAATAGCGGCTCTTGAACCTTGGCGATGTCCTGCGACGTCGATGGAAAGTGGGTCGCGAACAGGTCGCGCTTTGTGCCAGGTGATAGTCAGCTACCGCAGGCTATTTCTGGTCAATGAAGCCGAGCACCGATCTGTTGTAGCCATCGGGGTCCTGCAGCATGGCGAAGTGGCTGGCATTGGCAAGAATGATCAGCTTGGCGCCCGGAATGACCGACGCGATGTATTCGGTGTGCTCGCGCTTGACCGCTTCGTCATGGTCGCCTGAGACGATTGCCGTGGGCACGGTGATCCGGGCCAGATCCTCCCTGGACCAGTTGGGCTGGCTCTTCCACATGTGGCTGATCTGGGCGACGAAGTTGTCATATTCGTCCGGTGTCTTCGACATCCGCGCGTAATCCTCGCCGGAGCGTTCGATATAGGCGGCGAAGGTCTTGTTATCGAGCATGTCGGGGTCGACGCCATCGGGCGTGACGTTGGCGGCTTGGGCATAGAGCCGGGTCAGGCGCTCGGGATGCTTCATGGCGATGTCGAGGCCGATGATGCCGCCGTCGTCCCAGCCGACAAGTGCGGTCCTGCCGATGCCGAGATGGTCGAGCAGGGCGACATAGTCAGATGCCATCAGGTCGTAGCCGAAGGGCTTGTTGCCGCGGCTTGAGCGGCCATGGCCGCGGCTGTCGGCGACGATCACCTTGTGCGTCTTGGACAGGGCCTCGACCTGGCCAGCCCAGATGTCGGCGTGGCTGAGGCCGCCATGGATGAGCAGGACAGGATCGCCGGTGCCGTAGATCGCGTAATACATGTCGATGCCGTTGACTTGGGCATAGCCACTTTCGTCGGCCACCGGCATCTGCGCAGGTTCGGGCAGGGTTTGCCAGCGTTCTTCAGTGAATGCCGGCGCGTTGGGCAGCGCAACCAGAAACGCCAACGTCAACGCAATCCACAACGCACGCATAGCCGTCTCCGCAAGGTGGGCGGCGACATGACTAACGGCGGAAAAAGGCAAGCGGCGGGCAACAGAGCCTAAAATTAGCTGAGGACGATTTGGCGCAACTGTCCCTTAGCAGGTCCCCGAAAAGCTGACGGGCGGAAAAAGCTCCGCCCGTCGGTTCAGCCAGTTTGTAGGCGACGGTGTCAGGCGTCTTCTTCGACAAAGACCTCGTCGCGCTTCTTTCGCACCGCCGGCAACAGCACCACGATCAGCACCAGGGCGGCAATCGCGAGCAGAAGCGCGCTGATCGGCCGAGTGATGAAGGTGGTGGCATCGCCGCGCGATAGGATCATGGCCCGGCGCAGGTTTTCCTCGAGCAGCGGCCCAAGCACGAAGCCGAGCAGCAGCGGCGCCGGTTCGCAACGCAGCTTGACCAGCGCGTAGCCGATCAGGCCGAAGAAGGCGACGGCATAGAGGTCGTAGACGTTGGAATTGACGCTGTAGACGCCGATGGCACAGAAAGCCATGATGATCGGGAACAGAATGTAATAGGGGACGGTCAGAAGCTTCACCCACAGCCCGATCAGCGGCAGGTTGAGCACGATCAGCATCAGGTTGCCGATCCACATCGAGGCGATGATGCCCCAGAACAGCGCGGGCTGCTCGACGGCAACATTGGGGCCGGGCACGATGCCCTGGATGATCATCGCGCCGATCATCAGCGCCATAACCGGGTTGGCCGGAATGCCGAGCGTCAGCATCGGGATGAACGAGGTCTGCGCACCGGCATTGTTGGCCGATTCCGGACCGGCGACACCGGCAATCGCTCCCTTGCCGAACTCTTCGGGGTTCTTGGAGACGCGCTTTTCCACCGTGTAGGAGGCAAAGGCTGCAAGGATCGCGCCGCCGCCCGGCAGAATGCCGAGAGCCGAGCCGATGACGGTACCGCGCACGATAGGGGCTGCCATGGCCTTGAAGTCCTCGCGCGTCGGCATCAGGCCGGTGACCTTGGCCATCAGCACCTCACGGGTCTTTTCGCTTTCGAGGTTGCGCAGGATTTCGGCGATGCCGAAGACGCCGACTGCGACCGCAACGAAATTGAGCCCGTCGGCATATTCGCGGATGCCTAAAGTGAAGCGTGGCGTGCCGGTGTAGATATCGGTGCCGACGAGGCCGAGCAGCAGCCCGAGTACGACCATGGCCAGCGCCTTGACGATGGAGCCGTGCGCAAGCGCGATGGAAGAGACGAGACCGACGACCATCAGCGAGAAATATTCGGCGGCACCGAATTGCAGCGCGATCGAGGTCAGCGGCGGGGCGAAGACGGCAACGAGGAAGGTCGACACCGTGCCGGCAAAGAACGAGCCGATGGCGGCAATGGCAAGGGCCGCACCCGCACGGCCCTTGCGGGCCATCTGGTAGCCGTCGATGGCTGTCACCGCCGAAGATGATTCGCCGGGCATGTTGATGAGGATGGCGGTGGTCGAGCCGCCATATTGCGCGCCGTAATAGATGCCGGCGAGCATGATCAGCGACGACACCGGGTCGCCGATCTGGAAGGTGATCGGCAACAGCATGGCGATGGTGGCGGTGGCGCCGATGCCGGGCAGAACGCCGATGAGGGTGCCGAGCAGCACGCCGATGAGGCAGAAGCCGAGATTGTAGATGGTCGACGCGGTAGCGAAGCCGAGCGCGAGATTACTGAAGAGTTCCATCAGATCATCCCCCTTAGAACCGCAGCCACGGGCCGAAACGCTGGAACGGCAGGCCAAGCGCGTAGCTGAACACCACCACCGAGAACAGCGTGACCGCCGCAGCCAGTACCAGTGCCGGCAGCGGCTTCATGCGCGTCGAGGCGAAAGCCGCGATCAGGCAGGTGAAGAACAGCGACGGCACGAAGCCGAGGCCGCGCACGGTGAGCCCGAAGAAGATCGGCGCGGGCAGGATGAAGGCCATGCCGCGCCAGGCGATCGGGCCGATCGGCTCGCCATCGACGCGGGTCGCCTGGACGATGATGACGAGGCCGAGGGCCACCAGCACCAGCGACAGCACTAGCGGGAAGTAGCCTGGACCCATGCGCAGCGACGTACCGAGCTCGAGCCCGAGCGCTTGGATGGCGAAGAAGGCGCCGGTGGCTGCAAGCAGCGCACCGCAGGCACCGTTGGTTGGATCTATGGAAAGCTTGTTCATGGTTCCCTCTGGAGGCTCCAAGGCGGCATGCGCTCGCTGGCCGCTACGCGGCGATCTGCTCCTGTTGGGGAGAAGACGGAGGCACTGCCGTTTCAGGCCTGCTCTCTCTTTGAGGACATGTTGGTTAAGCGAGGCGGAGGCCGGGTGGGTGGAGTGCCCGCCCGGCCGTCATTTGCCTCAGTCGGCGTACTGGCCGGCGGCCTCGATAATCGGCTTCCAGCGGGCGATTTCGCCTTCGAGCTTGGCCTTCAGCGCGGCAGGCGTTGCGTCGGCGTCCGACGATGGCACGGTGCCGAGTTCGGCGAAGCGGGCAATCACATTCGGGTCCTTGAGGGCCTTCTGCAGCGACTGCGACAGGCGTTCGGTCACTTCTGCCGGCGTGCCCTTGGGGGCATAGACGCCGTGCCAGATGCCGACTTCCATGCCTTCGAGGCCGCCTTCCTTGGTGGTCGGCACGTCGGGCAGGACGCTGAGGCGGGCAGGCGAGGTCACGGCATAGGCCTTGATGGTGCCGCCCTGGATCTGCTTGGTGGTGTTGGTGGTCTGGTCGCACATGATGTCGACCTGGCCGCCGAGCAGGTCGGTCATGGCAGGGCCGGTGCCCTTATAGGGAACGGTGACCAGCGGCGTGCCGATGGAGCTCATGAACAGCATGCCGCACAGATGCGAGGCCGCACCGATGCCGGCATTGGCGACGGTGACCTTGTCCTTGTTGGCCTTGGCGTAGTCGACCAGACCCTTGAGGTCGGTTGCCTCGAGGTCCTTGCGGGCAACGATGGTCATCGGCACTTCGGTGACGAGGCCGACATATTCGAAGGCGTTCAGCGTGTCGTAGGCGAGCTTGCGGTAGAGCGTGGCTGATGTGGCCATGCCGATGTGGTGGAGCAGCAGCGTGTAGCCGTCCGGATCGGCCGAGGCGACACGGCCCGCGCCCAGCGTTCCGCCGGCGCCGCCGACGTTCTCGACGATGACCTGCTGGCCAAGATCCTTGGACATGGATTCGGCGACGAGACGGGTGACGGTGTCGGTCGGGCCGCCGGCGGCGAAAGGCACGACGACGGTGATGGTGCGCTCGGGGTAGCCGGCAGCGTCAGCGGCAAGCGGGAAAATGGCAACAGCAGCGGCCGTCGCCAGCGAGGCGATAAATTTCTTCACGGTGTCCTCCCAAAGGTATCGGAACTTGACCTCCGCCGGGACCACAGCTCCTCCGGGGCCGGCGTTGGATCAACCGATAGGGCGGCAGGGGCCGGCGATCCGCAACGCCGCCGCCGTCCGATTGTCGGCTAAAATGTGGCCCAGGTTGTTGCGATGGGTGGAAAAGGTAACATCGGCCTTTTGGCGTGTGTGGAATTCCACACAAAGGCGCCGGACTAGTCCTCCGATGCGTCTACCAGGCCGATGCGATTCTTGTCGAGGCCGTAGCGCAGCATCTTCTCGTAGAGTGTCTTGCGCGAGATTCCGAGCTGCTCATAGACCGGCTTGAGGCTGCCGCCATGGGCCACAAGGGCTGCCGATATGATGTTCTTTTCGAAGCCGGCGACGCGCTCGGCCAGCTTTTCGTCGCCTTCGGCAAGATTGTCGTCGGCCGATTGCAGACCGAGGCCGAGGATGAAGCGGTCGGCGGCGTTGCGCAGTTCGCGCACGTTGCCGGGCCAGTCGAGCCTGATGATGTCGGCCACCACGCGCGGCGGCACCTCGGCGTCGTCGCGGCGGTAGCGGCCGGCGGCCTCGCGCACCAGTTGCAGAAACAGCAGCGGCACGTCCTCGCGCCGCGCCGCGAGCGCCGGCATGCGCAGCGTCACCACATTGAGGCGGTAGAGCAGGTCGGCGCGGAAACGCCCAGCGCCGACCTCGGCGTCGAGATCGACCTTGCTGGTGGCGATGAAGCGCACATCGAGCGGGATCGGCTCATTGGAGCCCAGCCGATAGATGACGCGGTCCTGGATGACGCGCAGAAGCTTGGCCTGGAGATCTGCTGGCATCGAGCTGATTTCGTCGAGCAGCACCGTGCCACCGCGGGCATGTTCGAATTTGCCGTAGCGCGGCCTGAGCGCGCCTGGAAACGCGCCGGCCTCGTGGCCGAACAACTCGCTCTCGATCAGCGTGGCCGGAAGGGCGGCGCAGTTGATAGCGACGAAAGGTTTTGTCGCGCGGCTGCTGATGTCGTGCAGCGCGCGCGCCGCCACTTCCTTGCCCGTGCCGGTGTCTCCGATGATGAGCGCGTCGGCATCTGTCGCGGCGATGGCGCGCAGCTTGTAGCGCAACTCGACCATAATCTGGCTGCGGCCGGGCAGGCGCGCCTCGATGTCGTCGTTCTTGCCGGCGGCGGCGCGCAGTTGCCGGTTTTCCAGCACAAGCCTGCGCCGGTCGATGGCGCGTGTTGCCATTTCGGCGAGGTGCTGCGAGGTGAACGGCTTTTCGACGAAATCGTAGGCGCCCTCGCGCATGGCACGCACGGCAAGCTGGACGTCGCCATGGCCGGTGACAAGGATGACGGGAATATCGGCATCGACCTCGTGGATGCGGTTCATCAGCGTCATGCCGTCCATGCCGGGCATGCGGATGTCGGAGACGACGACGCCGTAGAACCCTTGCGTGATGAAGTCGAGGGCGCGTTCGGCGCTGGCGCTGTCCTGGACGACGAGGCCGGCAAGGTCGAGCGACTGTGCCGTCGAGCGGCGCAACTCGTCCTCGTCGTCGACGAGCAGCACGACAGGCGGCCTCATTCGGCCGCCTCGCGCATGGCGGAGCGCATCGCATCGAGGTCGATTGTGAACAAGGCTCCGCCTTCAGGATGATTCAAGACGCCAAGACTCCCACCGAAGTCCTTGATGATATTGTATGAAATCGAAAGACCAAGGCCAAGGCCCTTGCCCACGCCCTTGGTCGAGAAGAATGGATCGAAGATGCGTTCGGCAATCGCCTTGGGCACGCCGGGGCCATGGTCGCGCACTGTGATGGTCACCTTGCCGGCCTTGCGTCGCGCCACGAGTTCGATGCGGCGGTCGGGCAGGCCTTCCACCGCGTCGGCAGCGTTGGTGACGATATTGACCAGGACCTGCTGCAGGCGCACCGCGCCTGCCTTTACCGTCAGCGGCGTTGGGCCAAGGTCGACCGACAGCGTCGCGTCCGCCGCCTTGAGGCGCCAGGCGACGATCTCCTGGGTGTCGTGGACCACCTCCTGCAGCGACACTGCGCCGAGCTTCTGGTTCGGCTTGCGGGCGAAGTTCCTGAGATGCTTGCTGATCGAGGCCATGCGATCGGTCAGGCTCGAAATGCGCGAGACATTGTCGCGCGCCTCGGCGACGCGCTCGCGGTCGATCAGGATCGCGGCATTGTCGGCGTAGGTTTTCACTGCCGCCAGCGGCTGGTTGAACTCGTGTGATAGTGCTGCGGACATCTGGCCGAGTGCGGCGAGCTTGCCGGCCTGGATCAGGTCGGCCTGGGTCTGGCGCAGCTGCTGTTCGGTGGCGCGGCGCTCGGCGACCTCGGTCTCTAACCGCGTATTGACCAATGCGAGGTCGGCGGTGCGTTCGTCGACGCGGCGCTCCAATTCCTGCTGCGCCGATTGCTGCATCTGCATGCGTTCGGCCAGCCGCGCCCGGCGCTGCAGGATGATGGCGCTGCCGAGGGCTGCAAGGCCAAGCGCAAGAAGGGCGAGCACGACCGCCGACAGCGACTGGGCGCGGGCGGAACTTGTGTCGGCCAGCACATGCACCGTCCAGCCGGCCTCGGGCATTTCTTCGGCGACCTCGAGGAATTCGCGTGTGTTGCCGCGTTCAGAGATTGCCAGAAGCTCCCGGCCATCGGCCATGAAACGGGAGACGGGCAGGTTGCGCAGCACCGCATCGGAATAGCGCCGCGAGGCCGTGGTACGCGCCAGCATTTCCGACGTCAGCGGCTTCATGCTTGAATAAAGCCAGCCAGGGCGGCTGCTCATGAAGATGATGCCTTCGGGGTCGGTGACGGTCAGTTCGAAGTCGCCCCCGCGCCACGAGGCCTCGATCTCCTCGATATGCACCTTGAGAACCACCACGCCGGCGGCGCGCTCGCCGAGCTTTACCGGCGCCGAGAAATAGTAGCCGCGCATGTTGGACATGACGCCGAGTGCAAAGAAGCGCCCGAGCCCGCCGCGGATGGCATCCTGATAGTAGGGCCGATACGAATAGTTCTCGCCGACGAAAGTGGTGGGCAGATCGTAGTTGCTGGCCGCGATCGTGTCGCCGCCCGGTTTGATGACGTAGATGTCGGACGATTCGAGCAGGCTGTTGATCGATTTGAGGTAGCGGTTGGCGACGTCGCGCAGCGCAGGATCGTCAGGCGAGGCGAGCATGAGCTGGATGTCGTCATTGTCGGCGATCAACTGCGGCAGCGCCTTGTAGCGGCTGATCTGGCCCGTCAGTGCGGAGACGGCAAGCCGGAGCGTGGTCTGGCCGCGCGCTTCAGCCTCGTCCATATAGGCGCGCGTGGCAAGCCGTCCGCCCAGCACAACGATCGCAAGCGCCAGCGCTGCCAGGGCTAGCCCCGGCCACATCCAGCGACGACCGTAAAGAAAATGCTGCATGACGCGGCCTGAACCCGTTCGAGCCGCCAAGTATACCGGTGCGGCCATGCCGCACAACCAAGGCCCTGTTTTCCGTCGTGGCTTTCGTTACAGTCGCATTGAAAGAGCACAGGATTCCTTGCAATGCCCAAACAGTCGCCCTTCGCCAAGCCGCGCCCGTGGACCGAGACCGCACCTCAGCTGGTCGACGTCGCCATGGGCCGCAAGCCGGCCGATCTCGTCATTCGCAACGGCCGCTGGGTGAATGTGCATTCGGGCGAGATCATACCCGGTACAGACCTTGCCATCACAGCCGGCCGCTTCGCCTATTGCGGGCCGAATGCCAGCCACACCATCGGCGAAGGCACCAAGGTCGTCGATGCCGGTGGACGCTACCTCGTGCCCGGCCTGTGCGATGCGCATATGCATGTCGAAAGCGGCATGGTCACCGTCACGGAGTTCTCGCGCGCGGTCATTCCGCATGGCACCACCTCGATGTTCGTCGATCCGCACGAGATCGCCAATGTGCTCGGCCTACAAGGCGTGCGGCTGATGCATGACGAGGCGTTGGCCATGCCTATCAACGTGCACGTGCAGATGCCGTCCTGCGTGCCGTCGGCGCCGGGACTGGAGAATGCCGGTGCGGTGCTGACCGTTGAGGACGTCGCCGAGGCGATGACCTGGGAAAACATCATCGGCCTGGGCGAGGTCATGAATTTCCCGGGCGTCGCCGCCAACAACCCTGTTATGTCGGGTGAGATCGCCGAGACGGTGAAGGCTGGCAAGACCGTCGGCGGCCACTATGCCTCGCCTGACCTCGGCTTGCCGTTCCACGGCTACGTCGCCGGTGGCCCGGAGGACGACCACGAGGGCACTCGCGCCGAGGACGCCATCGCCCGTGTCCGCCAGGGCATGAAGGCGATGCTCCGCCTGGGCTCGGCCTGGTACGACGTTGCCAGCCAGATCAAGGCGGTCACCGAGATGGGCATCGACCCCAGGAACTTCATCCTCTGCACCGACGACAGCCATTCCGGCACGCTGGTGCATGACGGGCACATGGATCGCGTCGTCCGCCATGCCATCCAGCAGGGGTTGAAGCCGGTGACGGCGATCCAGATGGCGACGATCAACACCGCCCAGCATTTCCGCCTGGAGCGCGAGGTTGGCTCGATTGCACCGGGCCGGCTCGCCGACGTGCTGATCGTCTCGGACCTCGCAGAACTCAAGATCGACGAAGTCTTCGCCCGCGGCGTGCGGCTGGCCAAAGCCGGCAAGCTGGAAGTCGATATTCCCGCTTATGCCTATCCGGCCGAGGCCAAGAATACGGTCAAGCTCGGCAAGCAGCTTGGCGCCAGCGATTTCGACATCAAAGCCCCAGAGGGCGCAAACGAGGTCAGGGTGCGCGTCATCGGCGTGATCGAGAACCAGGCGCCGACCCGCGCGCTGGAGGCCGACCTGCCGGTCGAGGACGGGCTTGTCCGCATGGACCGCCGCAACGACGTCTGCCAGATCGCCCTCGTCGAGCGCCACCGCGCCACGGGGCAGGTGACCAACGCCTTCGTCTCCGGCTTCGGCTATATGAAGGACTGCGCGCTGGCTTCCACGGTCGCCCATGACAGCCACCACATGATCGTCGTCGGCACCAATAAGGCCGACATGGCGCTGGCGGCCAATCGGCTCGGGCAGGTCGGCGGCGGCGTGGTGCTGTTCTCGGAAGGCAAGGAACTGGCGCTGGTCGAGATGCCGATAGCCGGCCTGATGTCCGACGAGCGCGCCGAGATTGTCGCCGCCAAGGCCGACAGGCTGGTTCAGGCGATGCGCGACATGGGCTGCAGCCTCAACAATGCCTATATGCAACACTCGCTGCTGGCGCTGGTGGTGATCCCCGAACTGCGCATTTCCGACGTCGGCCTGGTCGATGTCAGGACCTTCGAGAAGGTCGACCTGTTCGTCTGAGCATTCACAAGAGAACGGCAGACGCCTGCCAGCGCCATCAGTCCGTCTCCGCAAAATGCTGGTAATGCGCGCCGGTGACGCCGGCCGCATCGAGAGCATCCTTCAGCGCCTCGCTGATCGCCGGCGTTGGCATGACGATGAACTTGTCGATCCAGACATGATGGTTGCCGATCTGCGACCGATTGAAGACCAGTTCCTTCTTGCTGCCGTCGAGGTACCAGAGATTGCGAAACTCGAACGTGGTCTTGGCACGGTCGACTGTGTCGAGGCGGTTGCAGGGAACGAACCAGAAGCGGTCGGCGGCAAGTTGGCCGTCCGTCCACAAGAACTGGATGGGAAAGAACTGGTGGACGCCAGGTTCGAAGCGCTCGATGACGTCTTTGACCTTGGCGCTGACCGACAGGCCGAAGGCGTCGTAAAGATCCAGAACCGGCCGCTTCGGCCCGGTGAGTTCGATTTTCGTGGGGATGTAAGTCGCCTCGAACGGCCGGCCGTAATACGAGTAACCAGGTCTAATTCGAATGCCGTCGTCTCTGGTGATGTCGACAGGTCGTATCTTCTCGATGTCGCCGTCCAGGGCGCGGTAAATGTAACTGTAAAGATCGCTGCCCTTGTGGCTGAGAAAATAGACCATACTCAGTTCCTCAAAAATCGATATCCCACTGCTGAAAGGAAGAATGCGTCACAAGGTATTTTTAACATGCCAAGAGGTCTGGTTATAATTTCAGCTCGGGGATTGCCGGCGGCCATGGATATTCAGTGTGGGCTGAGCGTATCACCAGAGGTGGCAAGATGTTTTTCTATGTCGGTTTTCCCTACGACCACAATGTCAAGGCTGTTCGTCGCGTCGTCTATGAGCGCGGGCTGACTTCTCACATGAACGACCACAAGTGGCGGGCGCTCTGCTCGGCGGTGGTTGAACAGCTTCCGTTCGCTCCGCCCTATCAAGAGAAGCGGGTAACTTCAGACGTACTTCGTCCTGAGGTGCTTGACTTCGCCCCTGGTTACCATGGTGATTGGGCGAGGACGCCTGAAGGCGCGATGGGATTGTCGATAGAATGGCTGAAGGTTGCGCCCAGGGTTCGCGTTGAGGTTGGCCGACTGTTGCCGCCTCGCATCGAGGACTGTGCGGCGCAGCTACGCTGCTTGCTGGCCAGCTTGCGCATCCCGTTCAAGTAAGAGGATGGCTTTTTTGTTGTTTTCGGCCACACCCCTGCAGCCGAAGATCTCTTCGGCTCCTAGTCCCGCAAACGATCGTCAAATGCGCCTGCGGTCATGGGCAGGCGCACCAATCGCCGACGCGGAACTGCATCGTGCTGATGATTGGCGTCAGGAGTTCGATCAGGCTAGAGCAGCCCACCACTGAGCATCTTGATGCGGTCGGTGACGTCGCGGTCGCTGGCGAAGCCGTCGTCGGCGCGCAGGCGCTGGCCCAAAAGCTTCACCATTTCCGGGTTGTCGGCGAATTTGGTGTGGTTGAAGCTGTCCGCACCCTTCGCATCCGACAGGTCGACGACGATGACGCCGTACTCGGCCAGGTCGGCGGCGTTCTTGTAGTCGCCGAGGCGCGGCTTGGAGCCGGCTATGATGCCTGACAGCTTGAGCGCGCGGTCGTCGCCCGAGGTCATCAGGAAGAACGGCTTGGTCGGCTTGCCGTAACGGCGCATCTGCGCCTTGAACACGTCGACATCGATGTCGGGGGAGGCTAGAACCACGTCGCCGAGCTTGCCGCCGAGGTCGCGGTCGCCGGTCAGCGCCAGCTGACGCAGCGCTTCCATGGTAACCCACGTGCCCATTGAATGCGCCACGATGTCGATGCGGCGCGCGCCTGACTGGGCGAGCATGCGCAGCGTCACCTCGAGCTGGTCGCGCGCGGCGGCAGCACTTTCCTTGTCATAGACATAATCGGTCGTGGAGCCGCCCGAAGCCCAGGAGAACAGCACCGGGGTGCCGGTGTAGCCGCTGTCGTGGGCGATCTGGGTGGCGCGGTAGACGGCCGCGTCGAAAGAGGTGTTGTAGCCGTGGATGAACAGCATGGCGCGACCGCCGCGGGCGGCGATGTCGGCGCTCAAGGCCTGCGAGAACTCAGGCTGCGTCTGGAAGCCTACCGCGTTGGTGGCAGTGAAGAACTTCGTCGGGTCCGCATCCTTGCCGCGCTTGCGCAGCTCGATCTGGCCGGTGCGATGAACCTTCGGCACGGTCACGTCGACGCGGGCATAGTTCAGTGTCGAGGAACGGCCACGGTCGAACACCTGCTTGTCGTCGGAAGCGCGCTCACGCGTCGAGGCGACGAAGATCGCATGGTTGCCGGCGATCTCGGTCACCGGCACGTTGACGACCGCTCCGGTCAAAAGCTCTCCCGACGGCTGGTTGATGCAACCGGACAACAGGAGGGCGGCAAGCACGAGGCAGATCTTCGAAGGCGACACTTTTAAATTCTTTCTGACGGGCAAGGCGTTCAGCATGCCTTCCTCCCGACTGGCTGATAGTGGCGGAAGTAAGTCGGGTCCAGTCGAAAAGGCGATACTTGCGATCAGTCCGCTGCCGAGTGTGGCTCAAATGCCAAAATGGTGGCGGAAACAGGTACTTCGCCGGCTGAGTTCACGAAGTTACCGACCCCAGAAAGTTGGCGTGAAGATCACCAGGACAGCAAGGATTTCGAGGCGGCCGAGAAGCATCGCCGCCGAGCAGATCCACTTGGCGGCATCCGGTAGCGACGAGTAGTTGCCGACCGGGCCGATGATCGGGCCGAGGCCGGGGCCTACATTGGTCAGCGAGCTGAGCACGCCGGTCATCGAGGTGACGAGCTCGAGGCCGGTTGCCGCCATCAGGATGGTGCCGATGGCCCAAAGCACGAAGAACGAGGCGATGAACAGCACGACGGCGCGCTGCATGTCGGGATCGACGACGCGGTCGCCGTAGCGCACCGGCATCACCGAATTCGGATAGATCAGACGCCTCAAGCCGTTGGCGAGCAGCTCGAACAGGATCAGGAAGCGATAGGCTTTGATGCCGCCAGTGGTCGAGCCCGAGCAACCGCCCATGAAGGTGGCGACGAAGATGCAGGCGATCGCGAACGGCCCCCACAGCGTGTAGTCGTCGCTGGCAAAACCGGTCGTCGAGATGATCGACATGAAGTTGAAGGCCGAATGGGTAAGCGCAAGCAGGAACGGCATGCCTGTCTGCAGGCTGAGATAGATGGCGACGGAGACTGCGAAGACGATGCAGTAGCCGGCAAAGACCTTGATCTGCGGGTCGCGCAGCGCGTCGAGCCGACCGCGCACGGCAAACAAGATCATGATCGAGAAGGGCAGGCTGCCGATGAACATGAAGATGGTGCCGACCCACAGGATGGCGGGGCGGTCGCTGTAGTTCATGAACGAGGTGTCGCTGGTCGACAGGCCGCCGGTGGCCAGCGTCGACATGGCATGGTTGATGGCGTCGAAGCTTTCCATGCCTGCCGCCGCATAGGCGAAGGCGCAGGTGACCATCAGCGCCGTGTAGATGCCGATCAGGCTGAGCGTGAAGGTGTGGAAGCGCTCGAAAGGCCGGTCCTCGATATCGGAGGATTCGATCTTGAAGTAGGAGACGCCGCCGACATTGAGGAAAGGCAGGATGAAAAGGCCAAGCGCGATGACGCCAAGGCCACCCATAAAATTGAGCAGCGAGCGCCACAGCAACAGCCCGGGAGGCGCATCGTCGAGGCCGTTGATAACTGTCGAGCCGGTGGTGGTGATGCCCGACACCGCCTCGAAGAAGGCATCGGTAACGCTGAGTTGCAGCGACGACGTCATGAACGGAATGGCGCCGGCAATGGCCATGGTCAGCCACAGGAAATTGACCAGCAGGAAGCCGAAGCGCGTATTTGCCGGCGGCTTGCGGCCCTGGGTGGCGAGCGCGATGCCGAGCGACAGCCCGCCCATGAACAAGGCGGTGAAGGCGAAAGAGCGCCAGTCGTCGTTGCCATAATAGAGGTCCACGGCAGCCGGAAGCAGCATGGCGACGGAAAGGTAGATGGCAAAGACCGCTGCGACATGGATCGCGGCGCGGACGGCAATTCTGTTCACCGTGACGTATCCCCAGTTGATCGCGGCGAGCCGGTTCGGACCATGCGGCGGGAGCCGGACAGTGGCTTCCCGACGCCGAATATGCAATAGCCACCGGGTGTGGCAAGCAGCAGCGCCAGCCCGACCGACGCGCTTCAACATATTGATTCCTGACACATCCTTGCGCCGGTATCGTTTAACATCGGCCGCTCATGCGCTAGATGGCATGATCGTTTGCCCAGGAAATCCAGGAGTAGCCTCGTCATGACCAGTTTTGCCGAAAAGGTTTCGGTGGCGGCCGAGGCAGTGCGCCAGCTGTTTCCCGAGACGCCTTTGCAGCTGAACGACTATCTGTCGCGCAAGACCGGCGCCAAGGTGTTTCTCAAGCGCGAGGACCTGACGCCTGTCCGTTCCTACAAGATCCGCGGCGCGCTCAATTTCTTCCGCAAGGCTTTGTCCGCCGGCCGCCAGGCCGAGCTGTTCGTCTGTGCCTCGGCCGGCAACCACGCCCAGGGTTTTGCCTTCGTCTGCCGCCATTTCGGCAAGAAGGGCGTGGTCTACATGCCCGTCACCACCCCGCAGCAGAAAATCGACAAGACAAAAATGTTCGGCGGCGAGTTCGTCGAGATCAGGCTGATCGGCGACTTCTTCGACGAGTGCTATCGCGCCGCGCTTGAATTCGCCGACCATTCGGGCGGCCATATGGTGCCACCCTTCGACCACAAGGACATCATCGAGGGGCAAGCGACCGTGGCGCTGGAGATCGCCGCCCAGATGCCCGGCGGCAAGACGCCCGACATCGTGCTGCTGCCCATCGGCGGCGGCGGTCTCGCGGCCGGCGTGACCCACTATCTCAGCGAGGTTGGTACGGCTCCCCGCTTTGTGTTCTGCGAGCCCGCCGGCGCGCCGAGCCTCAAGGAAAGCCTCGCCACCGGCAAGCGGGTGAAACTGGCCAAGGTCGACAACTTCGTCGATGGCGCCGCCGTCGCCGAGATCGGCCGCGAGCCGCTGCGCCACCTCAAGGATTTTCCGGCCGACAGCGTCCATCTGGTGCCTGAGAACCGTCTCTGCGCCACCATGATCGAGATGCTCAATGTCGAAGGCGTGGTGCTGGAGCCGGCCGGCGCGCTCGCCATCGACGTGCTCAAGGATTTTTCCCGCAAGGAGCTGAAGGGCAAGACGGTCGTGGCAGTCGTATCGGGCGGCAATTTCGACTTCGAGCGCCTGCCCGACGTCAAGGAGCGGGCGCTGCGCTTCGAGGGCGTGAAGAAGTATTTCGTCATCCGCTTCCCCCAGCGCCCGGGCGCGCTGCGCGACTTCCTCGAACTGCTGGGCCCCGACGACGACATCACGCGCTTCGAATATCTCAAGAAGTCGGCCCGCAACTTCGGCTCGGTGCTGATCGGCGTCGAGACCAAGGACAAGCGCAATTTCGACCTGCTCAAGGCCCGCTTCGATATCGAGGGCGTCGCCTATCACGACATCACCGACAACGAGACGCTGGGCGGGTTCATCATATGACGGTCTTCGTCGCGCTGTTTTCCGGCATCAATGTCGGCAGCAACCGCATCGTGAAGATGGCGGAGCTGAGGTTATTCTTCGAGGAGCTAGGCTTCTCCGGTGTGGCGACCTACATCCAGAGCGGCAATGTCGTGTTCACGACCGGTGAGGGCGACACTGCTACACTGACTGGCAAGGTGGAAAGGGCATTCGAGGAGCGCTGGGGATTTCGTTCGCGCATCATGGTGCGCGATGCCGCCTGGTTCGAACGGCTGGTGGCGGAAAACCCTTATCCCGAGGCTGCAGGCGATCACACCAAGCTGCATGCCTACGCGCTGGAGCGTGCGCCGACACCGGAAGAAGTGGCGCCGCTGACCGAGCGCTGCACCGGCCCTGAGAGTTTCGTGATCAGGGACGACGTTCTTTACCTGCATGCGCCCGATGGTCTGGGCAAATCCAAGTTCGCGGAGGTGCTGCCGCGGGTGCTCAAGGTGCCGGGCACGGCACGCAATTGGCGCACCGTGCTGACCTTGCACGAGATGGCCGGGAAAGCCTGAGGCCGCCCCGGCAGGTCTTGCGTAGATTCCTTACCAGCTGCCGGTATTCGGCATCGACAGCCACGGTTCGGCCGGAGCCTTGCGTTCGCCCTTCTGCAGCAGTTCGATGGAGATGCCGTCGGGCGACTTGATGAAGGCCATGTTGCCATCGCGGGGCGGGCGGTTGATGACGACGCCCTTGTCCAGCAGATCCTGGCAGGTGGCGTAGATGTCGTCGACCTCATAGGCGAGGTGGCCGAAGTTGCGGCCGCCCTGATAATCTTCCGTATCCCAGTTGTAGGTGAGTTCGAGAAGCGGTGTCTCGCGCTCGCTGCCTGCGCCCACGTCTTCCGAGGCGGCGAGGAAGATCAGCGTGTAGCGCCCCTTCTCGTTGGTCGAGCGTCGGATCTCCTTCAGGCCGAACTTGTTGCAGTAGAAGTCCAGAGAGGCGTCGACGTCTTTGACGCGGACCATGGTGTGCAGATAGCGCATCTCGCTTTCCTCAGCTTTTGGGGTTCGGGCCGATACATAGGGCGAGCCTGCGGCGCTCGGCAACCACAACAACGACTTTTGTGCGGAACTGGTGCGAAGCTTGTGTCTATCTCGGGACCAAGATGAAAAATGGCGGCCCGGCTCTTGCACTGGTCCAAAGTGCAAGTGTTAATCTTACGTCAAGAATCAGTAGTGGCGTTTGCAAGGAAAAGGGGGCGTTCTGATGGGGGAAAAGGCCTCTCTCTTGATGCAAGAGAGCATCGGACACGAAGCTTTCACGCATGAGGACGGTGCCGACGATGTCGGCCTCATCGAGATTTCCGGCGCCATCAAATGGTTCGACGTGGCCAAGGGCTACGGCTTCATTCTCCCCGACGGTGGCAAGACTGGCGACGTGCTGCTGCACGTGACCTGCCTGCGCCGCGACGGTTTCCAGACCGCACTTGAAGGCTCCCGCGTGGTCTGCTTGGTCAAGCAGGGCGATCGCGGGCTCCAGGCTTTCCGTGTGCTGTCGATGGATACCTCGACGGCGGTCCATCCCGCCGAAATGCAGGAACAGCGCACCCATGTGACCGTGACCGCCGAAAGCGGCCTTGAGCGCGCACTGGTGAAGTGGTTCAACCGCACCAAGGGTTTCGGATTCCTGACGCGCGGCGAGGGCACCGAGGACATCTTCGTCCACATGGAAACCCTGCGTCGTTTCGGCGTTACCGAGCTTCGCCCTGGGCAGGTTGTGCTCGTGCGCTTCGGCAATGGCGACAAAGGCCTTATGGCTGCCGAAATTCACCCCGATTTGGGAACCTTGCCGGTCTCGCACTGATTCCTCGCGCCGTTCCAGGTGTTGCGGCATTGTTGGCGTGGCCAAAATGACGCACGCGTCGAAGGACGACGCCAGCGCGATGGCGCAACCATGGCAGGGGATTTTATGAGCAGGATCAGATCGTTTTTGGCTGGACTGGCCATCGCGGCGATGGTGGCGGTGGCGGGACTGGCCGTTTCGGCGTCGATGACGACCACCGGCCTTGCCCAGGAAAGGCCGATGAAGCTGCCGGTCGATCCTGATCCGCTGCTGGTGACGACCAGCAAGGGCGAGGTCGAGTTTCGCATCGAGATCGCCGACGAGCCCGACCAGAGGGCCATGGGCCTGATGTATCGCAAGGACCTGCCCAATGACGAGGGCATGCTGTTCGTCTTCGAGCAGACCCAGCCGGTCGGTTTCTGGATGAAGAACACGCCGCTGCCGCTCGACCTGCTGTTCATCGGCACCGATGGCAAGGTGCGGGACATCCTGCCGGGCGTACCGTTTTCCGAAGCTGTGATCGCGCCTGCCGAGCCAGTGCGCTTCGTGCTTGAACTGAAGGCCGGAACGGCAGAGAAGAGCGGCATCAAGGTTGGCGACCAGATGCGGCACCCCGCGATCCAGGAAGCGCCGGCCGACAAGCCCTGACGGGTCGGAGCAGGACATGGCAGTCGATCATTTTTCCCACGACGGTTTCAACCTGGCGTTTCTCGACCAGCCGCCGGCAGGTCCGGGACGAGGCGATCCGGTGCTGATGATCCACGGCTTTGCGTCAAGCCATTTCGTCAACTGGGTGTCGCCGGGCTGGTTCAAGACGCTGACGGAGGCCGGCTATCGCGGCGTCGCCTTCGACAATCGCGGTCACGGCCTCACGTCCAAGAGTTATGACGAGGCTGATTACACGCCCTCGAAAATGGCCAGCGATGCGGTGGCGCTGCTCGACCATCTCGGCATCGAACGCGCCCATGTCATGGGCTACTCGATGGGCGCGCGTGTCTCTGCTTTTTTGGCGCTGGCAGCCCCCGAGCGCGTGGCGACGCTGGTATTCGGCGGGCTCGGCATCGGCATGGTCGATGGGGTCGGCGACTGGGATCCGATTGCGTCGGCGTTGCTGGCGGAAGATCCGGGAACCATCACCCACCCTCGCGGAAAATCGTTCCGCGCTTTCGCCGACCAGACGCGCAGCGACAAGCGGGCGCTGGCCGCCTGCATCACCACGTCGCGCGAGCTTCTGACCGAAGACGACATGTCGCGCATTACCCAGCCGACGCTGGTGGCGGTGGGCACTACCGACGACATCGGTGGTTCGGCGTCCGAGCTTGCCTCGCTGATGCCCAATGCGGTCAGCTTCGACATCGAAGGCCGCGACCACATGCTCGCCGTCGGCGACCGCACCTTCAAGAAGCGCGTGCTGGAATTCTATGGCGAGCATCCGCTCTGAAGGTCAGGCTCCCAGCGCCTTGAGCGACCTCTCCATGTTGGTCCGTGCCTGGGCCTCGAAGAGCGCGGCGAAAATATCGCTGTAGAAGATGTGTTGCCGGGCGAGGAAGTTTCCGAGCACGGCGGCGCGGCCGGCGCGCCAGTCAGCTTCGCTGACCCAGCCATATTCGCGCCTGACGGCAGCTTCATAGGCGTCGAAGACCTCTACCGGTGCGCCGAGGATCGACAGATCCATGTCGAGGAACAGCGCTGCATCCTGCCGTGCCGCCTTGTTTTCGAACTCGGGCACCTGGTGGGTGGCGGTTGCCTCGATCATCGCGACGATGCGGGCGAGCCGCCCATCTTCGGCTCTCCCTCGCAGCCTCGCGGCGACAAGCGCTGCGCTTGCTGTCTCATTGTCCTTGCGGCGGCTGTCATAGATGGCGTCGTGAAACCAGATGGCGGCTTCGACCGCTTCGGGATCGGCGAAGGCAGACCTGTGCGTCGCAAGCAGGCCGAGCAGCGCCTCGATATGCCTCATACCGTGATAATGGCGGTCGGGCGCCTGATAGAGTTCGGTCAACTCGGTTTTCATTGCGGAATCAACCAGCGACATCGCTCAGCGTCCCCTGAAGCGAGGTGCGCGCTTGCCGTGGAAGGCAGCGCGACCCTCGGCATAGTCTTCGCTGAGGAATGTGGCGTCGCCGAGCGACTGGGCAAGGGTCGCCTCGTTGGGATCATGGCTCAGCGCGGCGCGGATCGCAGCCTTGGACGCCTTGATGGACAAGGGCGCGTTGCGCGCGATGGCGCGAGCGATGTCGGCAATGCGGCCGTCAAACTCTTCTGCTGCGACGATTTCGACGAGGAAACCGGCGCTGAGCGCTGCCTGCGCGTCGATCCGGCCGGCGGTATAGGTGAGATATCTGGCCATCTGCGGCCCGGCGGCCGAGACGATGTCGCCCATCGCATCGTGCGGGTAGGCTAGGCCGAGGCGAGCCGCAGGCACGGAGAACTGCGCCTCCGGTGTCGCGATCCTGAGGTCGCATGCGGCGGCAAGGCCAAAGCCGCCGCCGAAGCAGATGCCGCGGATCGCTGCGATCACCGGGATGGCGCAATTGCGCAGGGCTGCAAAGGCGGCCGAATTGGTGGCTTCGTACGCGCGCGCGCTTTCGGCGGTGCCGCGCAGCGTGTCGAATTCCGAGATGTCGGCCCCGGCGGAAAAATCGTTGCCCTTGCCGCGCAGCACGATGACGCGCGTGGCGCTATCACTCGAAAGCCGGCCGACGATCGCCGCGAGTTCGACCCACATTGCCTGGGTGATGGCGTTCTTGCGCGCGGGCCGGTTGATGACGATGGTGGCGACGCCGTCGTCGGATGTCACCTGCAGCGGTTCGGTTTCCATGGCGTCTTGATTATCCGTGAACCTAATCCATCTGAACCCGCACGAACGAAACGATCTGGCGACCTGAATGTCCCCTAAGGAAAATTGAGTTCAATCGTGCTACTATCTGGCTTATATGTCCGGCGCGGGAATGCACAAGCCGACTGTGAACGGAGACCGTCGATGAATTCCATATCAGCTGCGCGTCACGGGACGCTGAAGCCGGTCGACCCGATCTGGAAGTCGGTGCGCGACGAGGCGGCCGATGCCGTCGCGCGCGACCCGCTGCTCTCGGCGTTTCTCTATGCGACCATCATCAACCAGGACACGCTCGAGGAGGCGGTGATCCATCGCCTGGCCGAGCGACTGGCGCACCAGGATCTCGGCGCCGACCTTTTGCGCCAGACTTTCTATGCCATGCTTGAGGACCGGCCGGACTGGAGCGATGCCATGCGCACCGACATCCAGGCCTATTACGATCGCGACCCGGCCTGCGACCGCTATCTGATGCCCGTGCTTTACTTCAAGGGTTTCCATGCCATCCAGACGCACAGGCTGGCGCACTGGCTGTGGAATCGCGGCCGCAAGGACTTTGCGCTCTACCTGCAGAGCCGGTCGTCGTCGGTGTTTCAGACCGACATCAATCCAGCGGCGCGCATGGGCAAGGGCATCTTCATCGACCATGCCACCGGGCTGGTTGTCGGCGAGACGGCTGTCATCGAGGACGATGTGTCGATCCTGCATGGCGTGACCCTTGGCGGCACCGGCAAGAGCGGTGGCGACCGCCACCCCAAGGTTCGTTATGGCGTGCTGATCGGGGCGGGCGCCAAGATCCTCGGCAACATCGAGATCGGCCATTGCGCCAAGATCGCGGCGGGTTCTGTCGTGCTGTCGCCGGTTCCACACAACAAGACGGTTGCAGGCGTGCCGGCCAGGGTTGTCGGCGAGACTGGCTGCGACCGGCCGTCGAGCCAGATGGACCAACTACTGCCCTCGCAGAGCATGGACCAGGTCATCACTTTCGACATCTGAGGCCTGCGGGCTTGCGCCGCGCTCACGGGAATGCGTGAATTGCGCGGCGTAACCGGCGGCTTGCCTTTACATTGCCATGCCGGGCGTGTCAGAAGCGCCTCTCTCAAACGACAAGCCGGAGAAGCCAGTTGAAGCCGGAAGAAATCCGAAAGCTCGACGCTTATTTCAAGCGCCAGTTCCAGAACCCTAACCTCATGGTCAAGGCCCGTCCGCGCAAGGACGACTCGGCTGAGGTCTATATCGGCGACGAATTCCTCGGCATCGTTTTCAAGGATGAAGACGACGGCGACTACAATTTCTCGATGGCGATCCTCGACGTCGATCTGGGCTGATCATTTGCCCTTCGTGGCGCTGCGCAGCAATGCGCGGCGTCATCTCCCGCATCAGCCCGGCAGATCGAAAGCGATTTTCGACAAAGAGGCGATGCGTAAGTTCAAGCGCTCAGTTCGTACGTTCTGAAGCAGGGTGCTCCAGGTGCAACATCGAGCTGGCCTTGGCGACGACCGCCTGGTCAAGCGCACGCCACTCTCCCAACAATTCGCGCGGGAACCTGTAGGTGAGGCTGAGATCCTTGCCGACAAAGACGTCGCGTTCGCAGGGCGCAAGCGTCTCCTCGGCTTCCGTGCCGCTCAGGCAGCGCGCGACGAACTCAGGCTGGTCGGCGCGGGCAGCCACCGCCAAAACCTCGTTCAGATAACCTGAATTTTCCTTGAAGCCGTAGAGCGTCATGCCATCAGGACCGGGGACGCCCGGCTTGACCGTCAGGGCGCTGTAGATCGGCTGCAGCCGCCCGCTCATATCGCGGGTCATCATGCGCGGCTCGAGGCTCAGGAAGACGATGCGCTTTTGCCCATCGGTGTTGTTGAAGGCTGATCGCGCGGCTTCGCTGTAGCCGTCCATTTCCGGCCAGCGCAGATAAAGGTCCAGGCGATCTGCAACGCCATCGCGGCGGGCTTTTTCGAAGCGGATCATGTTGGCAGGCGCAGCGATGACGTCGTTGCCGATGACAACTTCGCGCGAGCTGGCATCGTCGGTGTAACCGGCCATGGCGATGCTGTGGCCGAACCAGCGGCCGGCAGCGCTGATGCCGACGGAAAGCACGGCAAGGGCGGCGAGGGCGTAGAAGACCTTCATCACCAGCGCGGAATTGACGATCTCGAAATCAGCGCCGTCGGTCGCCTGCTGTTTCATCTGTCGTCTCCTGGCGCACCGGCCAAAGAATCACATCGATTCCAGAGGGTACGGTACGCAGATTCGCTGGTTTGGAGCATCCCGTTGGCCGCTTTCGGCAGGTCGACGCTCTCAATCGAGCTGCGCGCATCCGCATTTGCAGACCCGATATCGTATTGACCTTGCGCCGGCGTGGTTAATGTCGCGTTAAGCGGTCGGGCGCGCTTGCCTTGAGTGCTGTCGCTTCATAGGTTGCGCGCCACCATCTGGGCCGTATCTGCAAGGAGTTCGCCATGCCGCTTTACGCACTCGACGGCGTTGTCCCCGAGTTCGAGGACCGCGACACCTCGTGGGTCGCTCCCGACGCATCGGTGGTCGGCGATGTCCGGATCGGACGCGACGTCGGCATCTGGTTCGGTGCTGCCATTCGCGGTGATCGCGAGACCATCACCATCGGCGCGCGCTCCAATGTGCAGGAACACACCGTCATGCACACCGATCCGGGTTTCCCGCTGACCGTGGGCAAGGGTTGCACCATCGGCCATCGCGCTGTCCTGCACGGTTGCACGATAGGCGACAACAGCCTGATCGGCATGGGCGCCATCGTGCTTAATGGTGCGAAGATCGGCAAGAACTGTCTCGTCGGCGCCGGCGCGCTTGTGACGGAAGGCAAGAAATTTCCCGACAATTCCCTGATTGTTGGCTCGCCCGCCAAGGTCATCCGCACGCTGGACGAAGCTGCCGCCGAACGCTTGCGTAAATCGGCCGAGGACTATGTCCAGAACCAGGGGCGTTTCAGAGCGGGGTTGGTGAAAGTCGAAGACTAGGTCAAACAGCCAACAGCAAAGCCGCCAATAAGCAAAGCGATTACCCAAATGGCCGGTAACATGAGCCGGCGGCGATATGTGGTTCGCAGTTTCCGTCTTGTCGAATTCCTCAAGTGAGCTTCGCCAGGCTCCGCCTGAAAAAGGCGGAGCCGGCCCGGGGACTTGGGGCCGGCTCCTAGACCCGGTCGTTGGGGACGGGGAGGGTGGGGACTCGACCGGGTATTCCCTGGCCCGCCTTAGCGGACCGAGGCCACCGCGTCGGCGCGGCCGTCGTTGATCGCGATCCACACGCCGGAGTTCTTCTCAGACTGGCGCTTGAGGTAAGTGTAGGGCGTCTTGTCCCAGGCCATGACGCGAGTATCGAGATTGTCGAGGATGAACTCGCCGAGCGTGGTGCGAACGGTGAGCACCGCGTGGCCTTCGCCATTCGGCTGGCGGACGACGGTGACCAGAAGATTGCCGGCCGGCACGCCCAGCTCCATCAGCCGGCGGCGCTTTTCCAGGACGTAGTCCTCGCAATCGCCTGCGCCATTGGTCGGGTAGGACCAGTATTCCTCGACACCCCACATTTCCATGTCGGTGCGCGGCGTGACCGCGGTGTTGACGTCGGTGTTGATGGCGACGATCTCGCTCCACAGCGAGCGGGTCAGTTCGACCGGCGCGGAATTGGCGGTCTTCTGGTTGCATTCGATCGGCGAACGCTTGCACAGCTCATAATGGCCTACCGGCTGCGTGGTGCGGCCGTTGGTCTGCATGAAGGAAGGGCCGGCGATGGCGCTGCCCACGGCGCCCGCCAGAAACGTCACGGCCAGAAAGAGCGGCAGTGCCAGACGCTTGTTCATTTTGTAGTCTCCCCGTTTGAGGAGACAATGACAGGCTCGGATTTATTTCACGCAAAACGACGAAGTAGATGTTGAGTAAAAACAACGCGGTATTTGTCGATCATAAGAATAGAATAAGAATAAAACTTGCAACAAATTTGATTAGATTTTTATCGAATTGGCACGGCTTGCCAGTTCCGACTGTATCGTGTCGGGACGGCTGTGCCGAAGTGGGACTGGGCTGCGATGGTGGTGCTGAAGCAGTTCGGAGCGCTGGATCGGCGCGCATGGAACGATGCGCAAATGAAGAAAGCCGACGCAAGCGACGCCGGCTTTGCTTGTCGCAGGGGATTATCGGTTCAGGTGCGCGCGCGGTTGAATTCGCTGTCGAGCGTCTCTGGGCGCTGAATGACGGCGAATTCAATGGCTACGCCGTCTTCGAAGTGGCGAACGATCTGGCCGCGCATGGTGCCCAGCATGACCTGAACGCCGATCGCCGGCTTGACCTCGATTTCGATGGCAGCACCCGACAGCGACAGGTCGATGATACGGCACGGATACTGGCGGCCATCGGTGAGTTGCAGCGCGCTGATCGGGTTGCGCGGCGCAACGCGTTCGTGGCGGCGATCTTCCGGCAGGTCGAGTTCGTGCTTGTTGGCGAGCCAGGTCAGTTGGGCTGCCAGCTTGTCCTTTTTGCGCTCGGACGCGATGACAGTCATGGCGAAGCCATCGGGCAGCGTGCGCGTGACGACGCCTTCGACGCGGCCGATATGATCGATATAGGCGATGACCTTCTCGCCGGGCCTGCCGGAGCGCTCCGAGCGGAACGCGACGTTGCCGGGGGACATGTCGACGACCTGGCCGGCATGCTCGGTGCGATCCTCGAGCATGAAACGGCCGTAAATCTTCACACGGACACGCTGGAACGTCCGGCGTTCTGCCCGTGACGGCGCGAAATCGATCGCCGTTGGCCTCATGCTATCCTCACACCGCCTTGAACTCCCGCGACCCTCGTAGGGAGTTGTCGGAAGAAAATAGCGTCGAACAGGTTAACAAAACGCCTAAAGATTGCGTTGGCAGAGCCTGTTCAGGCTATTCCTCGCGGCCGCCTTCGAGCACAAAGAGGTGCCTGATGCGCCGTGCTCCGTCGAGCGGATTGGGCCCACCCTGGACGGCAGCGTCGCTGGGCGCCAGTGACGGTACGGTGACGGCTGGCCGGTTGCGCAGGAACATCGGCTCCAGGTCCGGATCGACCACCCGCACGCTCTCGATGGAGACATCGGCAAGTGGGTCGGAGCCGAGCCAGAAGGGCCGGTCGACGCTCGACAGCACGCCCAGGCAGCGCGGGTTTTCGACGCCGCCGTCGAGCGGCAGCAGCAGCATTTCAAAGCTCGTCGCGCGCAGGCTGGCCGTGAAGCCTTCGAAATTGACGACAACGACCGACTTCTGCTGGAATACGCCATAGGCAAGCCGCGCGATCAGGCGCTGGTCCTTTTGCCGCCAGAGCGACGGGAAGGAGAAGCCCTTGAGTTCGCGTCCGAAGGTGGCGCACAGGCGCGTGCCGGCGAGGCGGAATACTGCTTCGCCGCGGGCATCCCGCTCGAGGATGAAGGTGTCGGCGAGCAAGCTCTTGATGTCGGCAGGCTCGACTTCGGCGCGCTTGGGCGCAGGCCTGCCATCGCGAAGGCGGTTCCAGTACTGGAACAGTGCCAGCGATCCTTGCTGTTTCATATTGCTCCGCTCCGAGCGCTTCTGTTCGGGATGTGCCATCGCTGGACAGAATCGCTTCAATCTTGAGGTCTACATGAGACGCGGAGCAGGACCCGTGCCAGTCGCGGTAACAGTTGTTAACGGGTGGGGATCGTTAAGGTTAACAAGTGGTATACGTTGCCGTCGTCGGTGGTGCGTGGCAAGTTGAACTCACCTTCTTGAAGTGGCCGCCCAGCGGTGGCCTGCAGCACTTCAGTCAAGAGTTTTGGGGGCGGGCAAGGGGAGCTCGACCGGCCGTTCAGGGGAAACCCTGGACGGCTTTCTTTTTTGCGCTTTTGCGGCCGGTGGCTTAGATGGCTGAAACACATCAGCCGAGAACCGGACCAGATCGCATGAGCGAACCAGTACGCCAGCACGACGATGACACGCCTGACATGGTGCCCGAGCGTCGCGAGCCGATCTTCAACCTGCCCGGCATCGTCATTGCCATCATCGCCATATGCGTCGGCATTCAGCTGCTCCAGGCTTATGTGCTGACGCCGGACCAGAATGTCTGGCTGCTGATACATGCGGCCTTTATCCCCATCCGCTATTCGGGCCAGTACACCATCGACATCTCTGCCTTCACCAGCCCGTTCACCTACGCCTTCTTGCATGGTGGCTTCACGCATTTGATCGTCAACATGGTGTGGCTGGCGGCCTTCGGCTCGCCTTTGGCCAACAGGCTCGGCGTCGCCCGCTTTGCTATCTTCTTCGCGGTGACGTCGCTGGCTGCGGTGGCGCTGCACTATGTGCTGCACTCGACAGACAATGCGCCGCTGGTCGGCGCTTCGGGCGCGATCTCGGGCATGATGGGGGCGGCTGCGCGCTTCAGTTTCCGGATCGACCGATCGCGTGGCAGGCCTGCTTTCGCCGGCATGCCGCTGCCCATCGGCGAGGTGCTCCGTTCGCGCTCGGCCATGACGTTCCTCGGGGTCTGGATGATCATCAATCTGGCCACCGGCCTGTTCGGATTCGCACCCGGCGTCGACAACCAGATCGCCTGGGAAGCCCATATTGGCGGCTTCCTGGCCGGCTTCTTCGGCATCCGTCTTTTCGATCGCAAGCCTGCCTGGGCCTGACTTCAGCGCACTTGAAATGCGACCTGATGCAGCGCACCATGCAGGTGGCCGACAAGGCCACGGAAGCGCATTGCAGACCGACGGCAGAAGGAGGACCTGATGACTGTGAAGGCAATTCTGGACAAGAAGGGCCACGACGTATTTACCATCGGGCCGAACGTGCAGCTGTCGGAAGCTGTGCGCACGCTTGCCGAACATCGCATCGGTGCGCTTGTCGTGACCAACGGCGACCGCAAGATCGTCGGCATCCTCTCCGAGCGCGACGTGGTGCGCGTGATCGGCAAGGAAGGGGCTGCGGCGCTCGACAAGAGCGTGCGTGACGTGATGACCCCCAAGGTCAAGATCTGCAACGAAAGCCACACCGTGAACCAGGTCATGGAGATCATGACCAATGGCCGGTTCCGCCATCTGCCCGTCGAGCGCGACGGCTATCTCTACGGCATCGTCTCGATCGGCGACGTGGTCAAGCAGCGCATCGAGGACGTCGAGCGCGAGGCCGAGGAGATCAAGGCCTACATCGCCACCGCCTGACGCCAGGCCATGCAGCGCCGCGCATCCGTCTGGATGCACGGCGCTGTGGTTTGGGCGGCTACCTGTTGTCGAGTTCCGGGCGAACCAGTTTCAGGCCTACCCTGGTGATGCGGTATGGCCCGCCTTGCGAAGAGGCGACTGCCTTCTTTCGCTTCAGCTTCCGGAACAGCTCGAGATCGAAGCCTGGATAGCGCCAGCCCTCGCGGGTGAGGCAGATCACGTCCTCGATCCTGTTGTTGTCGTCTTTTTCGATTTCGATGCGCCCGCCTTGGGCGAGCAGATGCAGGATGCGCTGCTCAATGCGCGATATGTCCATTTTGGAATAAGTCCTGGAAAACCTGGCTGAAATGACAGCCAAAACAAAAAGCCGCAGCCGCGATTGCTCACGGCACGGGGTTTCGGGTTTTCATGCCCCGCCTTCAGGAGAAGGCTGGGGCCTCAGCAGGACTCAGACGAGTAGAACATCCACACTCCATAGGGATGGCAGTCATATAGCGGCGAAACGGACAGATTGCCAGTCCGTCGGAGCGATCCACTCCGGAGCTGGATGGCGATCCTGGTGTCATGGCCCGATCGGCCGCAACAAAACTTAACATTACTTCATACAGGCATGCGTTCCGAACTGGGATGACTGGTCGCGCTGGGTTCGAGGCCCCGCAGGCAGGGTGGCGCCCACATTCCCGGGCTTCGGCCATATCTTCAGACCTTGGAGTGCGCATGTTCGCAAAAGCAGGAATTGCAGCCGATGCCGTCAGGGCGTTGCTGGCAGCCATGGCAATCGGATTTCTTGGGTCGGCGAGCGCCTTTGCTGCCGACAGTGTGGCATCCGACGGCGACCTGTCGACCTCGCCCAACCCGAGCCGTTTCGGGCGCATCGGCGAAAAACTGGGCGAATGGCAGGTTGTCGTTGGCGGTGGGGCGATGATCGAGCCTGAATATGAGGGCTCCGACGAATTCAAGGTCGCGCCGGTTCCTTTTGTCTCGGCGACCTTCTTCGACGTGCTGACCATCGACCCGACCGGCGCATCGATGACCGTTTTCGAGCGCGACGCCTTCAGCTTCAGCGCGCGCCTGGGATACGAACTCGGTCGGCAGGAAGATGATTCCGACCGCCTCAAGGGCATGGGCGATGTCGACTTCGGCGCAACCGTCGGCGCCAAGGCAGCTTTCGAGCTTGGGCCGGTCGAACTGTTCGCAATCGTCGACAAGACGATCGGCGGCAGCGAAGGGCTTGTCGGGCGGGTGGGCGTGGAGGCCACGCAGCCGATCTCCGAGCAGTTGTTCCTGGGGGCGTCTGCTTCGGCCGTATTTGCCGACGAGAATCACATGCAGGCCTATTTCGGCGTCAGCACCGAGCAGGCCGCGCGCTCCGGCCTTGCCCGCTATGACGCCGGCGCCGGGCTCAAGCGCGCCGATTTCTCGGTTTCAGCAACCTATAGTATCAATCGCAACTGGATCGTCCGGGGTGAAGCCCAGGTGGGAGTTCTTCTTGGCGATGCTGCCGACAGTCCGATAGTGGTTGAAAATATCCAGCCATCGGCAATGCTTCTGGTCGGCTACAAATTCTGACGTAAGAACAACCTCGCTGCGGGATCGCAATGTCCAATCCTGGGTCCAGTCTTGATGTTGCTGAGCAAACAAACAGTGTGAGCTTGGCTGGCGATGCCGCCCGCGCGGCTAACGGCTCGCGCATTCTGATCGTCGAGGACGATTTCGAGATCGCCAGGATGCTGAGCGAAACGTTGGCCGAGAACGGCATGACCGTCGCGGTCGCTGAAAGTGGCGCCGAGATGGACACCTTGCTGCGCAACGGTAAGTTCGATCTCATCGTGCTCGATGTCATGCTGCCCGGCGAGGACGGCCTCAGCATCTGCAAGCGGCTTCGCCTGGAAACGACGGTCCCGATCCTGATGCTGACAGCGCTTGGCGAGGAGACCGACCGGGTGGTCGGGCTGGAGATCGGCGCTGATGACTATGTAACGAAGCCGTTCAGCGCGCGCGAGCTGACAGCGCGCATACGCGCCTTGCTGCGGCGTACGGCATATCCGTCCCAGGAGCGTGCGCGGTCAAAAGTCCTGCGTTTCAATGGCTGGCAGATCGATCTGATCCGCCGGCAATTGCACGATCCCAGCAATGCCCGAGTGGCGACGACGACGCATGAATTCGACCTGCTGCTGGCCTTCTGCCGCAATGCCGGCCGTGTGCTGTCGCGCGAGCAGCTGCTTGGTGTGACCCATGCCGGGCTCGCCGGGCCCATCGAGCGCAGCATCGACGTCCATGTCAGCCGGTTGCGCCAGAAGATCGAAGCGGATGCGCGCGACCCGGTTCTGCTCAAGACCGTGCGTCTGGGCGGGTATCTTTTCACCGCCACGGTGGAAGAGGCATGAGCGGCCTTCTCGGCCGCGTGGTGCCGCGATCGCTGCGTGGGCAGTTGATGGCGATCGTGCTCGTTGCCATGCTGGTGGTCATCGTCATCGGCTCGGTGTTCGAGAAGATCACCAATTCCGACTACGTGCCCGATATGGAGATCGTCGCAGAGCGTGCCGGCGTGGTCGCAGGCATGCTGCGGCACGCGCCGCCCGAGATGCGGGGTGCCATTTTGACCGCAGCAAACAAGGCCGGGCTGGATTTCCAGGTATTCGACAGGCAACAGATCGACGACGCGTCGTCGCCGCAGCAGCGCACGACGCTGGGGCGGATCATCAATGCGCTGTTCCCCCCTGATAGGGCGCCGCCGCTTGGCGGACGCTGGCTGACAATCGATGACCAGCCGGCCCTTGTGTTCGATCTGGACGCCAACACGGCGGCAGCCTTGTTCGGCGCGCCCGACACCGTGCTGACGTCGCAATTCGTCAGTCCTGCATCCTATTACGTGCTGGCGCTGGTGGTGTTGTTTGTCCTGTTCTCGCTGTTTGCGGTCTGGGCTGTGACCGATCCGCTGAACAGAATCGCTGCAGCCGTTGCATCCGCCGAGGTTGACAATGGCGGCGAGCTTTTCGTCGAGCGCGGTTCGATCGAGATCGTCGGTTTGGCGCGTGCGCTCAACACGATGCGGGCGCGCATTCGCGCCATGATCGACAACCGTACGCGCATGCTGCGCAGTGTCAGTCACGACCTCCGGACGCCTTTGACACGCCTGCGCCTGCGCGCCGAGCGACTGGACGACAGCATCTTGCGGACCGCCATGCTGTCCGACATCGGCCATATCGAAAGGCTGATCGACGAGACGCTGACCTATTTGCGCAACGACGTGTCGACTGAGGAGCTGCAGCGGGCCGACATTGCCAGCGTGCTCCAGACGGTTTGCGCCGAGTTCTCTGATGTCGGGTTCTCGGTCTCCTACACGGGCCCCGACCGGCTGCCCGGCCTGTGCAAGCCGAACGCGCTGGCGCGCGCCATCGCCAATCTCTGCGACAACGGTGTCAAATTCGCGCCCAATGTCGAGGTCGCGCTGACGGCAACAGACGAAGCGGCCTTCATCGAAGTCAGCGACAATGGGCCGGGCATTCCCGAAACCGTGCGCGCCCGTGTCTTCGAACCCTTCTACAAGATGGATGCGTCGCGCGGGCCCAACGCCGGGCGCGGTTTTGGTCTCGGACTGTCGATCGTCGCTGATATCGTGCACGGCCATGGCGGCAGGATCGAGCTCGATGACAACAGGCCCACCGGGCTCGTGGTAAAGGTCGACCTGCCCAGGCGTCTCGCTGCGGCCTAGATATTTTCCCCGAAGAAAGGCCCGAAACGCGGGCCAAGATGTCGGCGACGGAGGCAAACCCTTGCCTCGTCAGGCTGTTTGCACTAGCGAAGGCCGACACTAAGATATGCGTTTCGCACCTAGTTGATCCGCATCTTCTCGATCCAATGACGCAGGCCGCCCATGACCCTCATCGATACCCGCACGCCCGACGCCAAGCGTCTCATTCCCGGTGCCACCGGTGACTGGGAAGTCATCATCGGCCTTGAGGTCCATGCCCAGGTGACGTCTGAGGCCAAGCTGTTCTCGGGGGCTTCGACCACCTTCGGTGCCGAACCCAATGCGAATGTCAGCCTCGTCGATGCGGCGATGCCCGGCATGCTGCCCGTCATCAACGAAGAGTGCGTCAAGCAGGCGATCCGCACCGGCCTCGGCCTCAAGGCGCAGATCAACCACAAGTCGGTGTTCGACCGGAAGAATTACTTCTATCCGGATCTGCCGCAGGGCTATCAGATTTCGCAGTTCAAGCAGCCGATCGTCGGCGAGGGCAAGATTGTCATTTCGGTCGGTCCCGACCGCAAAGGCGAGTTCGAGGACATCGAGATCGGCATTGAGCGCCTGCATCTCGAACAGGACGCCGGCAAGTCGATCCACGACCAGCACCCGACAATGTCCTATGTCGACCTCAATCGCTCGGGCGTGGCCCTGATGGAGATCGTCTCCAAGCCCGACATGCGTTCGTCGGACGAGGCCAAGGCCTATGTCACCAAGCTGCGCACCATCGTGCGTTATCTCGGCACCTGCGACGGCAACATGGACGAGGGCTCGATGCGCGCCGACGTCAACGTGTCGGTGCGTCGCCCGGGCGAGCCGTTTGGCACGCGTTGCGAGATCAAGAACGTCAATTCGATCCGCTTTGTCGGCCAGGCCATCGAATACGAGGCGCGCCGCCAGATCGCCATTCTCGAAGACGGCGGCCAGATCGACCAGGAGACGCGCCTGTTCGACCCGAACAAAGGCGAGACGCGCGCGATGCGCTCGAAGGAAGAAGCGCATGATTATCGTTACTTCCCCGATCCGGACCTTTTGCCGCTTGAGTTCGACCAGGCCTATGTCGACGCGCTCGCCAAGGACCTGCCGGAACTGCCTGACGACAAGAAGGCGCGGCTGGTCGACGGCCTCGGCCTGTCGGTCTACGACGCGTCGATCCTGGTGTCGGAAAAGTCGATAGCCGACTATTTCGAGAAGGTGGCGAGCGGCCGCGACGGCAAGGCAGCCGCGAACTGGGTCATCAACGACCTGCTCGGCGCGCTGAACAAGGCCGGCAAGGACATCGAGAACGCCCCTGTGTCGCCGGATCAGCTCGGGGCGATCATCGACCTGATCAAGGAAGGTACGATTTCCGGCAAGATCGCGAAGGACCTGTTTGAGATCGTCTGGAACGAGGGCGGCGACCCGCGCGAACTGGTCGAAAGCCGCGGCATGAAGCAGGTCACCGACACCGGCGCCATCGAGAAGGCCGTAGATGACGTGATCGCCGCCAACCCCGACAAGGCCGAGCAGGCGCGTGCCAAGCCGACGATGGCCGGCTGGTTTGTCGGTCAGGTGATGAAGATGACGGGCGGCAAGGCCAACCCGCAGGCGGTCAACGACCTGGTCAAGGCCAAGCTCGGTATCGAGGAATAAGGATGTTCGTGCGCACGGCGAGCGAGCGCGACCTTGAAGCGATCAAGGTGCTGCTCGCCGAGACATGGCATGCGACCTATGGCGTCGAGCGCGTCAAAGAGATCACGGCCGAATGGCATTCGGTTGCCTCTCTCAAGGCGCGGCTGACTTTGCCGAACTCCGAGTTCCTGGTGGCCGACGACGGCAAGGCGATTGCCGGGATGGCTTTCGCCGCGTCAACCGACGACCCCAAGGTCGTGATGCTGCGCCAGCTCTATGTGCGCCCAGGCAACCAGCGCGCCGGCATCGGGCGCATGCTGCTCGAGGAAATCGAGCAGTGTTTTCCCGAAGCGCATAAGTTGCGGCTGGAGGCGGAGGAGGCGAACGGCCAGGCCATCGCCTTCTACCTCGCCAACGGTTTCAGGCAGACGGGCAGGACCGAAGATCCGGCGCGTCCGGAGTTGTCGGCGGCACTGTTCGAAAAAGAGCTGGGCTAGGGCTTGCCGTTCCCCGTGGGGAGTGTGGCGGGCTTAACCCGCCGCCACCTCGACGTTGTCGATCAGGCGCGTCTTGCCGAGACGCGCTGCGACCAGCACGCGGCCTTCCAGTTCGTGCCGCCAGGGTGCAAGCGTGTCGCTCTGGCGTGCTGCGACGTAGTCGACGCTGTCGAACCCGGCACCGATGATTTCCTGGCGTGCGGCGGCCATCGCTGCGGTCTCGTCGGCACCGCCCCGAAGTGCGGAAGCTGCCTTGCGCAGCACCTTGTTGAGCTTGCGCGCGATCTCGAGTTCGGCGGGGCTGAGATAGGCATTGCGCGACGACATGGCGAGGCCTTCGGCGTCGCGGATCGTCGGCGACCCCAGAATCTCGACCGGCAGGTTGAGGTCGAGGCAGAGCTTCTTCACCACGCAGAGCTGCTGGTAATCCTTTTCGCCGAAAACGGCGAGATCGGGTGCCGTCTGGATGAAAAGCTTGGCAACCACGGTTGCCACCCCGTCGAAGAAGGACGGACGAAAATCGGTTTCGAGGCCGGACGACGGGCCCCCGACGGAGATCGAGGTGGCGAATCCCTCGGGATAGACCTCGTTGACGTCAGGCGTGAAGGCGAGGTGGACGCCGGCCTCAGTGAGGCGGGCAAGGTCCTGCTCCAGCTGACGGGGATACTTGTCCAGATCCTCGGTCGGCGCGAACTGGCGCGGATTGACAAAGATCGACACGATGCACCGGTCGGCGCGGTCCAACGCTGCGCGCATCAGCGAAACATGACCGTCATGCAGCGCGCCCATGGTCGGCACGAGTGCGACCCTGAGCCCCTCGGCCTTCCACGCCGCCACCTGGGCGCGCAGGGCGGAGACGGTGTCGACGACTGCGGTCATGGCTTGTCCTTGGGTGTCTTATCAATTTGCGCATCGTGCTTTCCTAAAACCGTTTGCGGTTTTAGGGCCGGTGCGTTGGGGGCAAAAAGATGCTCGGGGGCAGGGAAGGTGCGGCTGCGCACGTCGCTGGCATAGGCGGCCGCGGCCGCGGCGACGATGTCGCGCAGATGGGCGTATTCCTTGACGAATTTGGGCACGCGGTCGACGGTCAGCCCGATGGCGTCGTCTGTGACGAGAACCTGACCGTCGCAGGCAGCACTCGCGCCGATGCCGATGGTGGGAATGGCGATGCGCCGCGTGATCTCGGCTGCGACAGGCTCGATCGTGCCTTCGATGACGGTCGAGAAGGCGCCTGCGGCTTCGACTGCCTTGGCGTCGACATAGAGCGCCTCGGCATTTGCCTCTGAGCGGCCCTTGATCTTGTAGCCGCCTTCCTTCTCCACCGACTGCGGCAACAGCCCGATATGGCCCATGACCGGGATGCCGGCGGCGACGATGGCTGCGATCTGCGGCGCCATCGCCACGCCACCTTCGAGCTTGATGGCGTCGCAGCCCGTTTCTTGCACAATGCGCCTGGCCGAAGCGACCGCAGTCTCTACCGAATCTTCATAGGAGCCGGCGGGCATGTCGACGACGATGCAGGCGCGGCTCGCGCCCCGCATCACTGCCTGGCCATGAGCGATCATCATGTCCATCGTCGCGCCTAGCGTGTTTGCATGGCCATGCAGGACCATCGCGACGCTGTCGCCGACGAGCAGCAGGTCGACATGCGGGTCGAGCAGGCGGGCTATCGGATAGGTATAGGCGGTGAGGCAGACGATGGGCTGCCCGCCCTTGCGGGCCATAAGCTCGGCGGGCGTGATGCGGCCTGCAGCCGCTGGCGCGTCGGAAGCCATGTCTTTTCCTCCCTCGACCGGTTCCGGCCTAAGCCAGTCCGAGAGCCCAAGCGGGCCGGAATCCATTACGGACCGGCTAATGATTTTGCAAGTGCGAGATCAAAACGTGAGCAGTTGCGAGATGACATCGTCCATCAGGACGACGCTCGCGCTGCCTCCTCGGTGGCGATCCGACCGATATAGACGGCGAATTCAGGGTCTTCGCCGGGGAGCAGTTGGGGCAGGGCGGCGCGGAAATCCTCGCGTCGGCACCACTCGCGGATGAAATCCTCCCATGATGCCCAGCGGCGCTTGCGGCGCTCGGGCATGTTCGGCTCATAGGCGACGAGATAGGCCCGCTCGAACAGGGCAACGAGGATGGCGAACATGGCGAGCAGCCGGTCACGCTGCTCGTCGGTCAGCCCTTTCGTCGCTGCATGCGACTGCAGGTAGAGGTCGGATTGATCGAGCGACAGCGTCAGGAAGTTTGTGTAGCCGTCCGCCAGCATCTGGTAGATCTCTTCCTCTTCGTTGATGCGCGCTTTGCGCTGTTCGTAGACGAAGATGAAGATGGCGAGCGGCAGGCCGATGATGGTCACCAGCATGCTCAGCATTTCGAGAATCTGCATGAACGACATGGCGGCACTCCCGGCGGGGCTCACGGCGAACACTAGGTTGTGAAACGCCGCCTGCCAATCGTCGCAGCGGCCATGAACGGGCGTCTAAATGCTTGCGTTCGCCTCGGCCTGACGCCATAAGCAGGAAACATTCGACGCGCCTGTCGCGAGGACCCGATGAAGAATTTCCTTGTCCAGTTTTTCACCTGGTGGAACGGCCAGACCCTTGGCACGCGCTTCCACACCTGGCGCAAAGGCACCAAGGTTGGCCAGGATGAGTTCGGCAACACCTACTACGAGGGCGGCAAGGACTCGGAAGGCCGCACGCGCCGCTGGGTTATCTACAAGGGCTATTCCGAAGCCTCGTTGATTCCGCCCGGCTGGCACGGCTGGATGCATCATCGCGTCGACGTGGCTCCCACGCAGGACAACTATATTCCGCGCGACTGGCAGAAGCCGCACCAGCCCAACCTGACCGGTACGGCTGCCGCCTACCGCCCCAAGGGCTCGGTGCTCGGCAACGAACATCGCCCGCAGGTCACCGGCGACTACGACGCTTGGACGCCCGGCTCCTGAACAGAGATCGTCGGCGCGGACATTTGTCGCCACAATTGGCGTCTAACTGCTTTGCCCATCGGCACGGGGCGACTAGCTTTGGCCGGATGGGAATCACGGGTGGACACCCCTGGGACGCAACTGCGGTAACGACTGTATGACATTTCTTGGCCGGGCTTCGTCGGACGGAAGATCGAAGGCGAAAGCCTTGCTTGCGGCAATGGCACTGTGTGCCGGCCTCGGCCACGCGGCAGCCCAGGACAGCATCCAGCGTCTGCCGCTTGACCCGCAGGCCTTTCCGAGTGAGGAAATGCCGGCCGAGGGCATGGACGATCTGCCGGCTCTCGACGACACCCAGGCCGCGCCCGACCAGCAGCAGCCCCAGGCGGCTCCAGCACCCCAGGTGACCCCTGCGCCCAAGACCACCCAGGCTCAGCGCATCAAGAACCCGGTCGCCGAATTCGCCGGCATCGACAAGATCACCGGCCGCATCATCACCTTCGACGTCTATGTCGACGAGACGGTGCAGTTCGGCGCCCTGCAGGTGACACCGCGCGTCTGCTACTCGCGCCCCGAGAGCGAGGAGCCCAAGACCGACTCCTTCGTCGAGGTCGACGAGATCACCCTCGACCGCAAGATCCGACGCATCTTCACCGGCTGGATGTTTGCAGAAAGCCCCGGCCTCAACGCCGTCGAGCACGCCGTCTATGACGTCTGGCTCAAGGGCTGCAAGCAGAAGTCCGAAGTGCCGGCGCCACAGGCCGCCAAGACCAACTGATCCCGTTCTATTCGGTGTTCCAGGCTGACGTCGGCGCGTGAGCGGCAGGCGGCCGCTGCGTCATACCGGCCTGCGTCTGCTCAACGCCGGGGATATTGCGCTTCATCCATCACCGGCAAGATAGCCCTGCCATGGAGTAAGAACTCAGTCGAAAGATGCTTCGCCGGTAATCGCATCAGCCAGCATCTTCTCGTATTTTCCACGCGGCACGTCGACTGCGCCGAAGCGCTTCAGGTGGTCGGTGGTGAATTGCGTGTCGAGCAGCACGAAGTGGTGTTCGCGGAGCCGTTCGACGAGATGGACCAGGCAGACCTTGGATGCGTCGGTCTCGCGCGAGAACATGCTTTCGCCGAAGAAGGCCCGGCCAAGCGACACGCCATAGAGCCCGCCGACCTGATGGCCGTCGCGCCACGCTTCCACCGAGTGGGCGTTGCCCATCCTGTTCAGCCGCGTATAGGCTTCGCGGATCGGCCCATTGATCCAGGTCGACAGGCGGCCCGAGCGCTTCTCCGCGCAGGCGTCGATGGTGCCTTCGAAGTCGCTGTTGACGCGGATTTCGAAATGGCCGCGCCTGATGGTACGGGCCAGGCTGTGGGGGATGTGGAAGCTGTCGAGCGGGATGACGCCGCGCGTCTCCGGCCTGACCCAGAAGACTTCCGGGTCAGAGGCGCTTTCGGCCATGGGAAAGACGCCCGACGCATAGGCCTTCAGGAGAAGGTCCGTAGGTATGCCGAAGCCGGGCGCATAGGGTCGGGTCATGTGACCCCCAATCTACTCGCTTTGGGCCTACTCGCTTTTGGCGAGGTATTTTTCCAGCCAGTGGATGTCGTAGTCGCCATTGGCGATATCGGGGTTGCCCACGAGATCACGGAACAGCGGCAACGTCGTCTTGACACCATCTACCACGAATTCGTCCAGCGCGCGCCTGAGACGCATCATGCACTCGACGCGGTTGCGGCCGTGGACGATCAACTTGCCGATCAGGCTGTCGTAGTAGGGCGGGATCTTGTAGCCGGAATAGACGCCCGAATCGACACGGATGCCGAGGCCGCCGGGAGTGTGGAAATGCGTGATCGTGCCGGGTGAGGGCGCAAAAGTACGCGGATCCTCGGCGTTGATGCGGCATTCGATGGCGTGGCCGTTGAACTTGATGTCATCCTGCGTGACCGAAAGACCGCCGCCCGAAGCGACACGGATCTGTTCGTGCACGAGGTCGATGCCCGTGATGGCTTCGGTGATCGTATGCTCGACCTGAAGACGCGTATTCATTTCGATGAAATAGAATTCGCCGTTCTCGTAGAGGAACTCGATCGTGCCGGCACCCGAGTAGCCGAGATCGGCAATCGCCTTGGCGCAAATGTCGCCGATGCGGGTGCGTTCCTCGGAGTTCAGGGCAGGCGAGTTGGCCTCTTCCCAGACCTTCTGGTGGCGGCGCTGCAGCGAGCAGTCGCGTTCGCCGAGGTGTACGCCTTTGCCTGCGCCGTCGCCGAAGATCTGAACTTCGATGTGGCGCGGCTTCTGCAGATACTTCTCGATGTAGACGGCGTCGTCGCCGAAAGCGGCACCCGCTTCCGAGCGCGCGGTGGCCAGCGCCACGTCAATGTCCGCCTCGGTCAGGGCAACCTTCATGCCGCGACCGCCGCCGCCGGACGAGGCCTTGATGATGACCGGGTAGCCGATCTCGGACGCGATGCGCTTGGCTTCCTTTTCATCGGTGACGGCGCCGTCCGAACCGGGGACGACCGGGATGCCTAGACGCTTTGCGGTGCGCTTGGCCTCGATCTTGTCGCCCATGATGCGGATGTGGTCGCCCGTGGGACCGATGAAGGTGATGTTGTGCGCGGCCAGGATGTCGGCGAACTTGGCGTTTTCGGCCAGGAAGCCATAGCCGGGATGGACTGCGTCCGCACCCGTGATCTCGCAGGCCGCGACGATCTGATGAATGTTGAGGTAGCTGTCGCGCGACGGCGGCGGTCCGATGCAGACGCTTTCGTCGGCAAGCCGCACATGCATCGCGTCGGCGTCGGCGGTGGAATGCACGGCAACCGTCTTGATGCCGAGCTCCTTGGCCGCACGCAGCACTCTCAGCGCGATTTCGCCGCGATTGGCGATCAGGATTTTCTGGAACATTGCGCGCAGCCTTCCGGCTTACTCGACAACGACGAGCGGCATGCCGAATTCGACAGGCTGCGCGTCTTCGATCAGGATCGCAGTCACCTTGCCCGAACGCGGCGAGGGGATCTGGTTCATGGTCTTCATCGCCTCGATGATGAGAAGTGTCTGGCCTTCCTTGACGGTAGCGCCAACCTCGATGAACGGCTTGGCGTCGGGCGAGGGAGCCAGGTAGGCGGTGCCCACCATCGGCGACGACACGGCGTTCTTGGCGATGTCGATGGCTGCTGCCGGCGCGGGCGCTGCTGCGGCGGTGGAGTTGACGGCTGCTGCTGCCGCAGCGACCGGAAGCGGCGCCGGCGCGGCGTAGGCGTGGACGGCCTGGGACTGGCGCGACACGCGGACCTTCAGATCGCCGAGCTCGACCTCGATCTCGGTCAGGTTGGTGTCGTTCAGGATCCCTGCGAGGTCGCGGACGATCTGCTGGTCAAAACCATCGTTCTTCTTCGTCGCCATGTTCAAGCCTTTTCTGTCTGTTTCCGGTCAGAGCCGGGCGGCTAGCGCCTGCAGCGCCAGCGTGTATCCGAGCGGCCCGAAGCCGCAGATCATGCCCACGGCAACCGGCGCCACCATCGATTTGTGGCGGAACGGCTCGCGGGCATGGATGTTTGAAAGATGCACCTCGGCGACCGGCAGAGGAGAGACGGCCCGTATGGCATCCTGCAATGCGATCGAGGTGTGGGTATAGGCGCCTGCATTCAAGACGATGCCTGCGGCTTCTTCGCCGGCTTCGTGGATCCAGTCGACCAGGACGCCTTCATGGTTCGACTGGCGGAAATCGACTGCAAGCCCGAGGGAGGCGGCTGCTGCATGGCAGTCGGCCTCGATGTCGGCAAGCGTCTTGCCGCCATAAATCCCGGGCTCGCGTTTGCCCAGGAGATTAAGGTTCGGACCGTTGAGGACGAAAACCGTTTTCAAGCTACAGACCTTTCCACCCGCCAGATCCTCTCTGGCGCGGCGGACCCTCTATAATCGGCATAAGCCGTCGCGGAAAGAGCGCAAGCGACTTCTTGCGCTGTCCACAACGGCTCATTGGGCGAAATGCCTCCGGCGGGTTGCCTCGGCTCGTCAATCCTTGGCCGCTGCGATCTTCTCGGCCAGCACTTCCTGACCGAGTGCGCCGAACACGACCTCGTTGCCGATCACATAGGACGGGGTGCCGCTGATCTGCAGCTTGTTGGCCAGCTCATAGGTGCGGTTGAAGGCCTCGACGATTGCCGGGTCCTTCATCGCCTCGCGCAGCTTGGCTTCGTCGGCGCCGAGCTCGAGGGCGATCTTGATGGCAGGGGCTTCGCCGGCACGGCCTTCGCCGCCGAGCAGCTTGTCATGGAACTCGCCATACTTCTCCGGCATCAGCTTGTGAAAGGCCATCGACACGACATGTGCCTTCTGGGAATCCGGTCCGAGGATCGGGAATTCCTTGAGCACGAAGCGCAGCTCGGGATCGGCCTTGACCAGCGCGTGCATGTCGGCCTGGGCGCGTTTGCAGTAGCCGCAATTGTAGTCATAGAACTCGACGATGGTGGTCTTGCCATTGGGGTTGCCGACGATGCCATCGAACGCCGAGTTGAAGATTTCGTCCTTGTTCTGCTTGATCACGTCGAGATTGGCGACGCGCTGCTCTTCCTTCTGCTTGGCCTCGAGCGCGCCCTGCATCTCGAGCAGCATCTCGGGATTGTCGAGCAGGTACTCGCGCACGATCGTCTCGATCTGCTTGCGGTCGAGATTGGTTGCAGCACCTTCCGCGTGGGCGGTGTTCGGGCTGCCGGCCAGATAGCCGAGGGTGAGCATGGCGAAGCCGACGGCAAGGCCGGTGGTGCCCAGAAGAAGCGTCTTTTTCATTCGTTAGGTCTCCAGCCCTTTCGGCTATGTCGCGTGGCAGCGGCGAGAAGCTTCACTTCTTCTTGCCCGGCGCCTTGTAATTGATGATGTCCTGGGCGCGCACCCAGCCGGGGGTACCGCGCTGGAATTTCTGCTGCGCCCGCATCGCGAAGATCTTGGCGTCCTGATATGCGCCGCTGTAGTAGTGCCCGTCGGCCGTGGCAAGGTCGGCGTCGGCGACGTCGCCCAGCATGCCATAGGCCTGCGCCAGGTAGCGGTAGCCGGCGGCGTTCTCGCGGTCGCGGTCGAGGCCCTTGCTGATCTCGGTCACCGCCTTCTTCAGTGCATCGGGCGTGCCGATGGCGAGATAGGCCTGACCGAGCTGCACGGGGAGGATACCCGACTTGGCCGGATCGAGCCGCACGGCGCTGGCGTATGATTCGGCAGCGGCCGCTGGCTTGTTCGACTTCATCAAAATGTCGCCGCGCAGCTCGTGGAAATAGGCGTTCTTCGGCTGCGACTTGATCAGCGCGTCGGTCTTGCTCAGCGCCGAGCGCAGGTCGCCGAAAAGGTAGGTCGTCTGAGCATCGCCATAGCGCACGGCAAGGTCGTCGCTGGAACCGCGCAGCAGGCGCGAGGCCGCGGCCTGGCCCTGCGTGTAGGCGGCGATCTTGACCCGCATCATGTCGTGGCGCTGCTGCAGCGCCTCGGGGTCCTTCTTGTCGAAATATTGGCTCTCATGCGCCAGCGTTTCGAGGTTGGCGATACGCTCGCGCGGCATCGGGTGGCTGACCTGATAGGGGTCGACGCGCGCGCCCGACAACGACAACGCGTTCTGGAAGCGCTGGAAGGTCTTGAGCATGCCCTGGGCCGACTGGCCGGTGGCATTGAGATAGGTGATGGCCGAGCGGTCGGCGGTGGTCTCTTCCGAACGCTGGTAGCCGAGCAGGCTGCGACGCGCCATTTCCGAGCCGCCTGAGACGATGCCCGCGCCCGCGGCACCCAGGCCCTTGGTGTCGGAAGCCGCACCCGCAACCATCGCACCGGCGCCGAGCAGGGCGGCAACGATCGCCATGGTCTGGGCCCGCGCCAACTGGTCGCGCAGCCGCTCCTGGTGGCCGCCGGCGATATGACCGGCCTCGTGGGCGAGCACGCCGATGATCTCGTTCGGCGTCTCGGCCGTCATCAGAGCGCCGGTGTTGACGAAAATACGCCTGCCGGCAACGAAGGCGTTGAAAGCCGGGTCGTTGACGAGCACGATGTTGATGCCGGAATTGCCGAGGCCTGCTGCCTTGAGGATCGGCCGGGCGTAGTCGCGCACCAATGCCTCGATCTCGGCGTCGCGCACGATCGGCACTCGCTGGGCATGTGCGGCGCCAGTCGAGCCGGCGGCAATCGCGGCCGACAGCGCAAGCGCGGTCGCGGCGCGCGCCGATCTTGTTACGAAACGCGAAAGACTATTCTTGGTCAGCATGGCGGGAAACACTCGTAAACGAGCCGTCGGGCTGTGAAAAGGCAGGTTGGGAAAAGTCATCAACTTGTGATCCCCATATCAATCAGGCATTTGTGCGGCGCGTTGCCTGAGGTTTGGCGGCAGAAAGTGGACGAAAATGGCAGTGGCAATTTCACGGCGCGGCGAGGTCGAGCCGTTTCACGCGATGGATGTACTGGCCGAAGCCAACAGGCTCAAGGCTTTGGGAACACCGGTCATTTCGATGGCCGTGGGTCAACCCTCCGACCCCGCACCGCAGCGCGTCCGAGACGCGGCGGCGGCCGCTCTCAAGCTTGGCCGCATCGGCTACACAGATTCACTCGGCCTCGCCGAGCTGCGCCAGGCGATCTCGGGGCATTATGCCGAGCACTACCGTCTCGATGTGCCCGCCTCGCGAATCGCCGTCACCACCGGCTCGTCGGCGGCCTTTAATCTGGCATTCCTTGCCATGTTCGATGCCGGCGACCGCGTGGCGATCGCTGCTCCCGGCTATCCTGCCTATCGCAACATCATGGGCGCGCTCGGCCTCGACGTGGTCGAGATCGAACTCGACGGAGCGCCATATCTGGATGCCGCCCATTTGAGGCAGGCGCATGCCGACAAGCCGCTGAAGGGCGTGTTGTTTGCAAGCCCGGCCAATCCCACCGGGGCCGTGGTGCCGGCAAGCGAACTGAAGGCGCTGGTCGACACCGCGCGCGAACTCGGAATCGCCGTCATCTCCGACGAGATCTACCACCGGCTCGCCTATGGCGCGCCCGACCTGACCGCGCTCGCCTTCGATGAGGATGTGACCGTCATCAATTCTTTCTCGAAATATTATTGCATGACCGGCTGGCGCATCGGCTGGATGGTGCTGCCGGAGCGGCTGGTGCGCCCGGTCGAGCGCATTGCCCAGTCTCTCTACATTTCCGCGCCGGAGCTGTCGCAGGTGGCGGCCATCGAGGCGTTCAACGCCACCGCCGAGCTGGAGGTTGTGAAGGCGCGCTACGCCTGGAACCGCGAGCTTCTGGTCGAGCGGCTGCCGCAGCTGGGTTTCAGCTTTGCAGCACCTATGGACGGCGCCTTCTATGCCTTCTGCGATGTCACGAGGCTGACCAACGACAGCATGGAGTTTGCCAAGCGCATGCTGGCAGAGGCACATGTGGCAGCGACGCCGGGCCGCGACTTCGATACCCGTGCCGGTCACCGCACCATGCGCTTTTCCTATGCAGGCAGCCATGACGAGATGATCGAGGCGATGAACCGGCTGGAGCGCTGGCTGCGCTGAGCACAATCGTCTCAGGCAGGGCCCGCTTGCGCTTCAGCCCAGGTAAAACACCGCGCGCCTGCGCGGCTGGGCCAGTTCGCGCCCGAGCGCCAGCGCGTCCTGGAGGTCGTTGGTGTATCGTGCCGTGTCCTCGAGCCCGCCGAAGTGGTTGAGGCGGATTGTTTCGCCGCGTTTGCTCATCACCACTCCCATGGTCCGGAGTGTTTCGCGAACCTCTGAAAATCGCATGGCCACTGCTCCTGATGCGAGTTGGACCTATGTTAGTGGCCGCTTGTAACAGCCCCATGTTGCACGCAACGTCACCGTTACGAGCGAGGTGTGGAACAAGTTTCGGGCAGGAAACGGCCCCGTTACGAAAGAGGCAGGGGAGGTGATGGCGGCACACCGGCTGTCAGGACCAGACCGATGCGCCGCCAAGCTCAAAGTGCCGACTACTTGTTCTCAAGCACCGGGAACTTGATCCCGAGCTGGTCGAGGTAAGTCGGGTATTTCGCCGGATCGTAGTAGAACTTCTTCATTTCTGGCCGGAAGGTCGCCATGATCTCCACGTTCTTCTGGATCTGCGGTTTGTCGTCGGCCGTCAGCATCGGCACGTACTTCTGGCCCTTCTGCTGCTCATTGTTGAAATAGTCGGCCGCCTTGGCCAGCAGCTCCGGGTTGGTGAAGAGGTCGATAGAGGTCATTGCGACGACCTTGGAGCCCGCGACCACGCCCTTATGGGCAATCGGCGTCGCCATAGACATGGCATTCGACCAGTGATGGCCAGGCAGTCCCGGAATGTTCGAGGGATAGTTCAGCGTGATCGTCGGCACCACCCAGGAGATGTCACCGATGTCGTCTGAGCCGCCGCTCTCCGGCTTCTCAAGTGGAGGCTGGAGTTCGCGGAGCTTGGTGGCGAGCCCTTCTTCCTTGGCTTTGACGGTCTTCTGTACGGCCTTGGCGAAGGCCTGTTCGTCCTCGGTCCAGCTCGGCAGTCCAACCGCTTTGATGTTGGCATAGGCAGCTTCCGCGATCGGCTTGTTGAAGTGACGAGGTGCTGCGGTGCCGACGATCTGGCGCGTCACCGTCGTGTCGGACATCTTCGCCGCCGCTTCGGCCATGGTGTTGGCCGTCTCGAAATTCTTGGAGATGTTCTCGAAGTCGAGCTCGCGGATGAAGTACCAGACCGTCGCTGCCGACGGCACGACGTTCGGCTGGTCGCCGCCGTCCGGGATGACATAGTGCGAGCGCTGCTCGGGTCGCAGGTGCTCGCGCTTCATGTTCCAGCCGATGTTCATCAGCTCGACCCCGTCCAGCGCGCTGCGTCCGCGCCACGGTGCACCGGCCGAATGCGCCGACTCGCCCTTGAATGTGTATTCGACCGAGACCATGCCGGTGCCGTTCGGCTGGCCCCAGGTGGTGGTCAGGTTGTTGCCAACATGGGTGAACAGCACGGCGTCGACGTCCTTGAACACGCCGTCACGCACCATGTAGGCCTTGCCGGCGAGAAGCTCCTCGGCGACGCCGGGCCACAGCATGATGGTACCCGGCAGCTTGTCCTTTTCCATCTGCTCCCTGAGTGCGAGTGCCGCCACGACATTGACCGCCTGACCCGAATTGTGGCCTTCGCCATGGCCGGGCGCGCCATCGATCATCGGCTTCTGGTAGGCAACGCCAGGCATCTGCGAGGTCTTCGGCAGCCCGTCTATGTCACTGCCCAGCGCGATCACCGGCTTGCCCGAGCCCCATTTGGCGACCCAGCCGGTCGGCATGCCGGCGATGCCGCGTTCGACGGTGAAGCCGTTCTTCTCCAGGATATCGGTGATGTATCTGGAGGTTTCGACCTCCTGGAACGCCAGTTCGCCGAAGCTGAAGATGGAATCCGTCATCTCCTGCGCCATCTTGGCGCGAGCCTCGACGCCTTCGACGGCGCGTTTCTTGAGGTCGGCAACCGCAGCGGCGTCCATTGGCTTTTGCCCTTCCGCCAGGGCTAGGGTCGACGCGGATGCCGCAAGCAACGCGGCCAGGGCAATTCGTGAAACGCACTTCATGAAAATCTCCCATTGATCGACAATCGCCGCTGACCAAGGGAATGCATTTTTTCTACCACCTTACGCAGCGGCAGCTTGAATGATTGCCGCTGCGGCAGGTGTCCGCAAGAATATTCTTGCCGAAGGCTGAAAATAGGAAAATATGCGCAGAAATCTGCCGAGTATGGCTCAGTCATTCTGAGCGATCGCTAATATCTGTGTCTCAAAGATGCTTGTTGAAGTTGCTCCGAACAACTCTGGGTAAGCGTTTGGCCCTGTCGCAGTCGACTTCTGGATCATTCACCGGAAATGCCTGGCGGCGGCGTGAGCCAGACCAATATGAACTGGCGTGCAGGTGGCGGGCACCGCTCGACTTCATGTAGAACGGGCGACCGGTTCGATTCCGGCCGAAGAGCCAGCGGATGCCATGCCCAGCGTGAAAGACGTCATCAACGAGATCGTCGCCGAGATGACCGGCTACAGTGAGCGCGGCGCGGTTGCGTCCTACATTCCCGAGCTCGGCAAGATCGACCCGGCCAAGTTCGGCATAGCGGTCGTCATGAATGACGGCGAGGTGGCGACGGCGGGCGATGCTGAAGAACCGTTCTCGATCCAGAGCATCTCCAAGGTGTTCACATTGGCCCTCGCGCTCGGGCGGGTGGGCGACCAATTGTGGAATCGCGTCGGCCGCGAGCCGTCGGGCTCGGCCTTCAATTCCATCGTCCAGCTCGAACTCGAGCACGGCATCCCGCGCAATCCGTTCATCAATGCCGGCGCCATCGTCATCTCGGACGTGTTGTTGTCGGGACATCAGCCGCGCGAGGCCATCGGCGAGGTGCTGAGCTTCATGCGCACCGTCGCTGACGACGATTCCGTCCTCATCGACCGCGATGTCGCCAACTCCGAGCGCGCCACCGGCTTCCGAAATTTCGCGCTGGCCAATTACCTCAAGGGTTTCGGCAATCTCAATCATGCGCCGGAGCTGACGCTCGGGGTCTATTTCCATCACTGCGCAGTCGCCATGAGCTGCCTGCAACTGGCGAATGCCGGACGCTTCCTCGCCAACGCCGGTCGAATAGAATCGTTGGGCCATACGGTGGTGTCGGCCGAGCGGGCGCGCCGCATCAATGCGCTGATGCTGACCTGCGGCCACTATGACGGCTCGGGAGAATTTGCCTTCCGCGTCGGCATTCCTGGCAAGAGCGGCGTCGGCGGCGGCATCCTGGCCGTCGTGCCGGGAATCGCCTCGATCGCCGTCTGGTCGCCGGGCCTGAACGAGCGCGGCAATTCTCAGCTTGGCTCGATCGCGCTGGAAAAGCTCACCAAGCGCATGAACTGGTCGATCTTCGCCGCGCGCTGAAGGGCAGGACCGGCGGACATTCAGGTGCTGCGGACGGCAATCGGTGGCATCTTTACGCCCTCGCAGTGCAATTGCTCGGTACAGGACTCGAATCGTCGACGGTCGCCGAATCTCATGTTTCTGTGTGCAGGACACGCCTCATTCGTCTTCTGCGGCTTACAGAGGCCGCAGGCCGAAACACGCGGGCGCTTTCGCTTGTGATGCATTTCCGTCTCCGACGGCAGTTGGTGCGCCCCAATGGCGCACGTGTATCTGTCGGGAGTGGGACGAGGGCGATGTCATGCGGGCAGAATCGACCTGAATTCGGCAAAGAGAAAGGCCGCGCTGCCATGGTGAATTGGCCAGCTACCGGATCAGCCTGGAACCACAGGTATACAAGGTAAATAGGAGCAAGGCCGCTTGATCGCGCGCTGAACGCTAAGCCAACAATCCTGTATGTGTGATTGCAATGATGGCTCCCCGGGCCGGATTCGAACCAGCGACCAACCGGTTAACAGCCGGTTGCTCTACCACTGAGCTACCGGGGAACAGCGCTCTGGTGTGAACGAGGCGGCGTATAGCAACGGCTTTCCGATTTGCAAAGCGGTAATCTCGAATTTTTTCGAAGTTTTTCACCGCAACGTTTCTGGTAATTGCCGCCCATGGCGCTCATATGACGGCTTCGCAAGGGATTGCGGCCCGGTCGCTGCGACATTCGGGCACGGCCGTCGAGCGCATGCAGGGACGATGAAAAGCTACAGACCTACTCAGCCGCCCACCCGCAAGATCACGATCCTCGGTCGCGAGTTTTCGATGCCACGGTCGCGCGGCGTCCGGATCGGCCTGGGCGTGGCGCTGTGTATCCTTGGCCTGTTCGGCTTCCTGCCGGTGCTGGGCTTCTGGATGATTCCGCTCGGCCTGCTGATTCTGTCGCACGAGTTCCATGTCGTGCGCCGCGTTCGCCGCAAGCTGATCGTGTGGTGGGAACGCCGCAAGCGGCCGACGACCTGACATCAGGCAGGACGGATCGCGGAAGGCAGAGCGGCGTCGCATGGGAGATGGTGCCCTACGCGCCTGTCCAAAACCGGCGAGAAAAAGTCTTGCCCGCTTGACGGCGGAATCCTGGCAACCTATTGGAGCCGTGTAGACGCCTGAAGCGGCGAGGCCTCGTGGCGGAGTGGTTACGCAGAGGACTGCAAATCCTTGCACCCCGGTTCGATTCCGGGCGAGGCCTCCAGCTTCCTCGGCAACCGCCGCCGGGAAGACGTTCGGGTGTAAAAGTACTTGCGCACTACGCGCCGAAGGCGGGCCAGTTACAATATGAACGCTGATTTTTCCGAACGTCGCGTGAAGATGGTGGACGGCCAGGTCCGCACCACCGATGTGACCGATGCCGCCATCCTCTCCGCGATGCTTTCGGTGCCGCGCGAGGCATTCGTCGACAACGGCCAGCGCGAGCTTGCCTATATCGACGAAGACCTGCGTTACGCATCGACCGCCGACGGGGACCAGCCGCGCTACCTGATGGAGCCGTCGCCTTTCGCCAAGCTCTTGCAGCTTGCCGAAGTCGCCGCGAGCGACGTCGTCCTCGATGTCGGCTGCGGCACGGGCTACTCGGCTGCCGTGCTGTCGAAGCTTGCCGGTTCCGTGATCGCGCTCGAATCCGATGCTGCCTTGGCAGCGAAGGCAACCGAGACGCTGTCCTCGCTCGGCTACGACAATGTCGTGGTCGTCAGCGGCGCGCTTCCCGCGGGTTATGCTTCCGAGGCGCCCTACGACGTCATTTTCGTCGGCGGCAGCGCCGAACAGGTGCCGGATGCACTGCTCGCCCAGCTCAAGGAAGAGGGGCGTCTGGTGGTCGTGGAAGGGCATGGCAATGCCGGCGTGGCCCGCGTTTTCCTGAAATCAGGCGGTGCCGTGACCTCGCGAAATGCCTTTAATGCGGCAGTTAAGCCACTACCCGGCTTCAATCGCACACGCGAATTTGAGTTCTAAGCGCCTTTTTCTTGCAGCGCACCCTTCGTCATGATGATCTAAGCACCGGACGATTGCGACTGATTCTGGACGGAACCGGTTTGGAATCAGCGCCTTGGGCCGGATACCGGCGAGGGGCATTTCAGCTGCCTTCGGGCAGCGCGCCGCAGAATGAATGAGGGACGCGTGGTTTCGTTTTTCCGAAAGAGCTTGTTTGCCGTAGCCTTGGTTTCCGCCACGGCGCTGTCGCCGTTGTCGGCTTCGGCAGAAACGATCCTCGGCGCCTTGGCCAAGGCTTACGAGAACAACTCGCAGCTCAACTCGGCCCGCGCCGGTGCGCGCGTCACCGACGAAGGCGTGGCGATTGCCAAGTCCGGCTGGCGCCCCACGATCGCCGGCAATGCCGGCGTTGACTATTCCGCCACCCGCAGGGCCGGTTCGACGACGAACCTGAGCTCTGCTTCTTTCGGTGTGACGATCAACCAGACGCTGTTCGACGGTTTCCAGACCAAGAACAACGTGGCCGCGGCCGAGGCCAATGTGCGCGCCTCCTTTGAAAGCCTGCGCAACACCGAGCAGAACATCCTGTTCACCGCTGCCCAGGCCTATATGAACGTCATTCATGATCGCCAGGTCGCCGCTCTCACCGAGCGCAATCTGCAGTTCCTGACCGAGCAGGCGCGCGCTGCGCGCTCGCGCTTCGATGTCGGTGAAGGTACGCGCACCGACGTGGCGCAGGCAGATGCCTCGCGCTCCGCTGCGGTGGCCCAGCTCAGTGCCGCCCGTGCGCAGGCACTTTCCAGTGCTGCCATCTATCGCCAGATCGTCGGCGACGAACCCAAGAGCCTGAAGTCGGCGTCGCCGCTGGGCAAGCTCCTGCCGAAGAACCTGGATGGAGCGCTGGGGGTTGCCCAGGGGCAGCATCCGGCAATCCTGGCCACGCAGCATCTGGTCGATGCTGCCGGCTTCTCGGTCAAGTCGGCCGAAGGCGCGCTGCTGCCGCAGCTATCGGCTTCTGCTGGCATTTCCCAGGCCTATCGCAACACGTCGCCTGACGCTGCCGCTGACGGCAATTCAACCTCCGCCAGCATTGGCGCGACCCTGACCGTGCCGATCTATTCCGGCGGCCGCACCCCGGCCATCGTTCGCCAGAATAAAGAATCGCTCGGCCAGGCGCGTATCCAGGTCGACGTCAGCCGCGACCAGGTTCGTGCGGCCGTGGTTGCTGCCTGGACGCAGTATCAGGCAGCCGGCGAGGGTGTTTCGGCCAACCGCGCCATGGTGGCTGCCGCGCAGCTCGCACTGAATGGCGTCATCGAGGAGCGCAATGTCGGCCAGCGTACGACGCTGGACGTGCTGAATGCCCAGGCCGACGTCATCACGGCGCAGATCAATCTCGCTTCGTCGGAGCGCGACGTCGTTGTGGCAAGCTATGGCATCCTGCAGGCAACCGGTGCCCTGTCTGTCGACAGGCTCGGCCTCAAGGTCGTAAAGTACAATCCTGAAGAGCACTACAATGCCGTCAAGGACAAGTGGACCGGCCTGAGGACGCCAGACGGTCGCTGATTCCACCGCATCACGATTTGAACGGGCGTCCGCTCTTCCGAGCGGGCGCCCGTTGTCATTTGGCGGTCAAATTCATGTATCTGTTGAAATCGCCGGAGCCTCCCGATTGGGGATTCTCTCCGGGGAATCAGTAGGCTACGCTGAAAGCCTGATTCGAAGCCCGTGATTGTGGGCGGGTTTTGTGTACTGTCACAAAGGCGGCGGATGTGACGATGGCCCAGGCAAACAGCGTTCAGCGCGAACCCTCGATGGAAGAGATACTCGCTTCCATCCGCAGGATTATCGAGGACAACGACACCGGGCGACGCCCCGCAGTCGATTTTGGCCAGGTCCGTCCGGAGCCCGAAGACGATCGGGCCGAGCGCAACGTCATCGAGGTCGAAGCCTTCAGGGCCGAGTTGCAGACAGCCAAGGCAGCGCCGCTGGAAGCCAAGCCTGAGGCCGCACCGGTGAAATTCGAGCATGTCGAGCGCGAAGAGGTTGTCGTCCCGGCCTGGCCGACGATCGAGCCGCGGAAGCCTGTCGCCATCGAGCCTGCCGCGCCTGTGGCCGAGGCCATTGCTACGGCTCGGCCAATCACTACGGCCACCTGGACGCCGTCTTCGACTGCCGCTGTCGAGGACATGGAGCGTCTTGCTGGTCCGGCTTCGGTCGTCTCTGAGCCAGCTCCGGTGCTGCAGCCCGCTGTCGATGCCTCTGTCCAGGAGGAAGTATCCTCGGCTCGGCCGGCGATCATCTCTGAGCAGGCTGGCAAGCAGGTGTCTGCTGCCTTTGGCGAGCTCAACGAGGCTTACGCCGCGCGCAGCCGCAAGTCCTTTGACGATATTGCTGCCGAGATGATGCGGCCGATGCTGCAGGACTGGCTCGACAACAACCTGCCGACGCTGGTCGAGCGTCTGGTACGCGAAGAGATCGAGCGTATCGCCCGCGGCTCACAGTAAATTCTACCCAGATTGGTTGGAACGCGCCGCCTACGGGCGGCGTTTTCGTTTCGGCCCCGGTCGCCGCACTGGCGATGCTGTTGACTCGATCCCACCCATCCGATTTACACCGGACCAGAAAATCCGGACCGAACGGAACAAATTCCGATGCTTGAGAAGACTTACGACGCCAAATCAGTCGAACCGAAGATCGCCAAGACGTGGGAAGAGGCCGATGCCTTCAAGGCTGGCGCCGGCGCGCCTGAGGGTGCCGAGCCGTTCACCATCGTGATCCCGCCGCCCAACGTTACCGGCTCGCTCCATATGGGCCACGCGCTCAACAACACGCTGCAGGACATCCTCGTGCGCTTCGAGCGCATGCGCGGCAAGAATGTGTTGTGGCAGCCGGGCATGGACCATGCAGGTATCGCCACCCAGATGGTCGTCGAACGCAAGCTGATGGAAAAACAGGTCCATCGCCGCGACCTGACGCGCGAACAGTTCGTCGAAAAGGTCTGGGAGTGGAAAGACGAGTCCGGCGGCATGATCTTCAACCAGCTGAAGCGGCTGGGTGCCTCCTGCGACTGGTCGCGTGAACGCTTCACCATGGATGAAGGTCTTTCGAAGGCCGTCATCGAAGTCTTCGTCACGCTGCACCAGCAGGGCCTGATCTACAAGGACAAGCGCCTTGTGAACTGGGACCCCAAGCTTTTGACCGCGATCTCCGATCTCGAAGTCGAGCAGCACGAGGTCAACGGCAACCTTTGGCACTTCCGCTATCCGGTCGAAGGCGAGGTCTACGATCCCGAGAACCCGGCCACCTACATCACGGTTGCGACCACGCGGCCCGAGACGATGCTTGGCGATACCGCCGTTGCCGTCCATCCCGACGACACGCGTTATGCGACTCTGGTCGGCAAGAACGTCGTGCTGCCTATCGTCGGCCGCAAGATTCCAATCGTCGCCGATGAATATTCCGATCCGGAAAAGGGTTCGGGCGCGGTCAAGATCACGCCGGCGCACGACTTCAACGATTTCGAGGTCGGCAAGCGCCACAACCTGCCGCAGATCAGCATTCTCACCGTCGAGGCGAGCATCAACATCGTCGACAATGACGAGTTCCTCGAGGGCGTCGAGCGCACCGAGATGCGAGAGCGCGTCTGGGCGCAGCTGCAGGGCCTCGACCGTTTTGCCGCGCGCAAGCTCGTTGTCCAGATCATGGAAGAGGGCGGTTTCCTCGACAAGATCGAGCCGCACAAGCACATGGTGCCGCATGGCGACCGAGGCGGCGTCCCGATCGAGCCGTTCCTGACCGACCAGTGGTATGTCAATGCCGCCGAGCTCGCCAAACCGGCGATCAAAAGCGTGCGCGAGGGCCGCACCAACTTCGTGCCCAAGAACTGGGAAAAGACCTATTTCGACTGGATGGAGAACATCCAGCCCTGGTGCGTGTCGCGCCAGCTGTGGTGGGGACATCAGATCCCGGCCTGGTATGGCCCGGACGGCCAGGTCTTTGTCGCGCGCACCGAAGAAGAGGCGCTGGATGCAGCCGTCCAGCACTATCTGGCGCTCGAAGGCCCGTGGAAGGCCTGGGTCGAGGAACAGCTCGAGAATTTCGAGCCGGGCAAGATTCTGACCCGCGACGAGGACGTGCTCGACACCTGGTTCTCGTCGGCGCTTTGGCCGTTCTCGACGCTTGGCTGGCCCGACAAGACGCCGGAGCTCGACACCTATTACCAGACCGACGTGCTGGTGACCGGCTTCGACATCATCTTCTTCTGGGTTGCCCGCATGATGATGATGGGCCTGCACTTCATGGAGGAGGAGCCGTTCCACACGGTCTACGTCCATGCGCTGGTTCGCGACAAGAACGGCCAGAAGATGTCGAAGTCCAAGGGCAACGTCATCGACCCGCTGGAGCTGATCGACGAGTACGGTGCCGACGCGCTGCGCTTCACGCTTGCCATCATGGCGGCGCAGGGGCGCGATGTGAAGCTCGATCCGGCGCGCATCGCCGGCTACCGCAACTTCGGTACAAAGCTGTGGAACGCCACGCGATTTGCCGAGATGAACGGTGTCGCGCGCGATGACGCGTTCTGGCTCAACGACGCCAAGCTGACTGTCAACCGCTGGATCCTGACGGAACTCACACGGGCTTCGCGCGAGATCACCGATGCGATCACTGCTTATCGTTTCAACGAGGCGGCAGGCAGCGCCTACCGGTTCGTCTGGAACACCTTCTGCGACTGGTATCTCGAGTTGCTCAAGCCGATCTTCATGGGCGAGGACGAAGCCGCCAAGGCCGAGACCCAGGCCGTGGCCGCCTTCGTGCTCGACGAGATCTACAAGCTGCTGCACCCGATGATGCCGTTCATGACGGAAGAGCTGTGGGCGCATACGGCGGGCGAGGGCAAGGAGCGGTCGTCGCTGCTGTGCCATGCTGCCTGGCCGGCGCCCGATTTCGAAGATGCGGCGGCTGCAGCCGAGATCAACTGGCTGGTCGATCTCGTCTCGGGCATCCGCTCGGTCCGTTCCGAGATGAACGTGCCGCCGGCCGCGATCGCACCGCTGGTCTTCGTCGGCGCCAACGACGTGACGCTGGAGCGCCTCAAGCGCCACCAGTCGGCGATTGCCCGTCTGGCCCGGGTCGGTGACATTACCCATGCGCCTGCGGCCCCCAAGGGCTCGGCACAGATCGTTGCCGGCGAAGCGACCGCCTGCCTGCCGCTGGGCAGCCTGATCGACCTCTCTGCCGAGGCTGCACGTCTGCAAAAGGAACTGGCGAAGACGACCGAAGAAATCGCCCGTCTGCACAAGAAGCTGTCGAACGAGAAGTTCGTGGCGTCGGCCCCGGAAGAGATCGTAGCGGCCGAGCGCGAGAAGCTGGAAGAATATCGCCTTGCCCAGCAGAAACTCGACACCGCGCTCGCCCGCGTGCGCGAAGCCGGCTGACCGGATTACAGCAAAACCCTGCCGCGGAATGACGCTGCGGCAGGGGTTGGTTTTGCTCGGCCGATGGGCATGACCATGCGTAAATTGTGGCTAATGTAACCATTTTACGCCCGATTGTTGCCATAATGTAACAAACGTCGAGAATGGCCCGATTTCGGGCTGTTTTTGTTTTCTGGTTCCGAATTTTCCCACGAAATCAGGGGCAGGTAGCACCAATTTCACTAAAATTGACGTTTGCGTAAGCGGAAGCTCGGCAACCCGGCGGTTGTACTGCCGCAGCGCTGCCATCGTTTGGAAAAAATCAATGTTGCGTGAGCAGGATGAAATCGTTCAATTCTCAGCACGAGCATTTCGGGAGAGGACTCAATGAACATTTCGCGTCTCAAAGCGCTGCTGGGGGCAACGGCGCTGACGATCGTTGCGGCAGGCGCAGCCCAGGCCGGCGGTTTCTCGCGCGGCACGGCCGATACGGACATTCTGTTCGAGGAAGGCAATTTCAACATTCGTACCGGCGTCACTTATGTTAATCCAACGAGGAAGTACTCGAAGAACCTTCTGAATCCTCAGTTGGTTGGCGTCGACTATGCCGATAGCTACGCTATTCCGTCTGCGGCGGTGAAGTTCAATATTCTTGAGGACCTCAGATGCGCAGGAACCTTCACACAGTCATTCGGCGGTGGTGCTACTTGGCCGACACCTAGTGGCCCGGTGGCGAAGCTTGATGAGGATTTCCACGTCAATGAGTTTGCCGCGACCTGTGGATACAAGGTAGATTTGAGCAAGGGGCGCATTTGGCTCATCGGTGGCGCCTTCGTGGAGAGCCTCGAATACAATCTCGTTGCGGGTGCTGGCGCTATTGACGGTACGCTGAAAGACAATAATGTCGGCTGGCGAGCAGGGATTGCGTACGAAATTCCAGAAATCGCCCTTCGGGCACAGCTTCTCTACCGTTCGGGCTTCAACGTTGAAGCAACGGGAAGCGCGCTCTATCTAGGTGCCGCGACATTGCCGGCCAATGGCACTGCGGAACTGCCGCAAAGCGTTGAATTGAAGTTCCAGACGGGTGTCGCTCCCGGCTGGCTGGCCTACGGTAATGTCAAGTGGACTGATTGGTCGGTGACCAAGGAACTTGTCTTGAATGTCCCAGCGTTGGGCCTGTCGAGCCGAAATGAATATTATTGGCAAGATGGCTGGACGATTACTGGCGGCGTTGGTCATGCCTTCACCGACAAGATTTCGGGAACTGCATTTGTTTCGTGGGACCGTGGTGTCGGCACCGGTTGGGATCTCACTGCAGACACCTACTCGATCGGGGTCGGCGCTTCGATGAAGGATGCTCTCGGGGGAGAACTCCGCCTGGGCGGCGCCGCGATCTATATGGGCGAAGTTTCTGAAACAAAGTATGTTCCAGTCCTGAACCGTACGGTTCAGGCCGATTGGGGCTTTGCCCTCTCTGCTGGCTACAGCGTGAAGTGGTAAGCGCCACTATCTGATCCAGAAGAAGCCGGGCCTCGTGCCCGGCTTTTTTGTCCCTGCCGCACTCCCGCGTGCGTTTGCCATTTGGAAACCATGGCGCTGCAAGCGCGCAACAGTTGTGACGATTCAGCAACAGTTTTCAGGCAAGCTTTCGTCTAAGGAACATGACGGGGACATTGCCAATTTCCCGCCATAAACCCGGCGCACCCCGGATAGGTCTTCGGACCGCGCTCGGAACATGGCGTGAGATTGGTAAACAGGGCCGCTTCGCGCGGCAGGGACAGAATGGACGCCAAGGCGATCTTCAAGGCCAAGCAGCAGCGCCGTCGCATGACGGCCGCTCAGGCGTTTTCGTCTTTGCCGGCGAGGTTTCCAGGCGCGTCCGAAAGCAACCCGACAATGCTTGGCGCCGACGCATTCTCTGCCGCGACTTCCGTCGATCATAATTGCTTGCGCGAAGGTCTTGAAGGCAAGCTTGGCCGTACTTTGGCCGAAAACGCCAGCCATGTTCGTTTGCATGACGCTGAAGACATCATGCGCCGGGCCGAAGAAATCGGCATGGCGCAGTCCGAAGCGGAATTTGCGGAGAGGGCGAAAGACTGTACGCCGCGTTCGACCGAACGGTCGGCCGCGAACCGGAAATGTGCCCGGGCAGTCGGGGTGCGCCATGGCGCGGCACCCCGTCAGGTCGGGCGGAAGAAACGAACTGCCATGCGGGTTTCCGAGTTTGTGAGAGCATCTGCGTTTTCGGCGCTTGTGGCGGCCGCCCTGCTCGGTGCGGCCGGACAGGCGCTTGCCTTCGACGACAAGGTGTTCGACGACAAGACCGGCGTAAAGCCGCAGTCGAACCCTTGGGCGGTGTTCCAGTTCGGCTTCTCCGCCTACAAGAACGGCCACAAGGACCAGGCTGTCGAAGCCTATCGTTATGCCGCCGAAAACGGCCAGATCGGCGCCACCTGGAAGCTTGCCCGCATGTATGCGGAAGGCGACGGCGTCACCCGCAACGACTATGAAGCCTTCAAGTTCTTCTCGGAGATCGCCGAGCAGGACGTCGAGCCCGGCTCGCCTGAGGAAAGCTATGTGTCCGACGCGCTGGTGGCGCTGGGCGGCTATTTGAAGGCCGGCATTCCGGGCAGCCCGGTCTCGCCCAATTCGATCGCCGCGCAGGAATATTACATGCGCGCCGCCGCCAACTACCGTAACCCGGATGCCCAGTTCGAGATGGGCAAGATGTTCCTCAAGGGCGATGGCGGCGTAAAGGCCAGTGTCACCCAGGCAGGCCGCTGGCTGCAGTTGGCCGCCGAGAAGGGCCATGCCGGTGCGCAGGCGACGCTTGGCAACCTGCTGTTCCAGAGCGGCAAGGTCGTGCGCGGCCTGGCCATGATGACGGCGGCTCTTGAGCGCGCCACCCCGTCCGATCAGCCCTGGATTCGCGGCATGCAGGAAGAGGCATTTGCGCTTGCCGACGAATCCGACCGCCGCACCGCCATTTCGCTTGCGCAGGATATCCTGACCAAGGGCAACGAGTAGCTTGCCTTTCCGGCGAGGTTAAGATCGTCTCACATCACGACTGGGTGGGCTTCCACAGGTCGATCGATGGGGCGGGTGAAGATTGGCGACATAGTAGAAATTGGAACGCCTCAGGGAATGGCCTATGCCGTTCTTACCCATAAGCATGCTCAATATGGCGCGCTCATTCGGGTTCTGGGGAAAATTCATGAAGATCGCCCCAAAGATGCCTCCGAGATTTTGGCGCATGACGTCCAGTTCTCGTGTTTCTTTCCACTTGGCGCTGCTGTTGCCAGAAAGATCGTATCAGTCGTTGGGACAGTGCCGTTGCCAGCCGAGCTCGCAACTTTCCCTGCCTTTCGTACGGGCGTTGTTGATCCGGCAACGGGCAAGGTTCGGGTATGGTGGTTCTGGGACGGAACGATCGAATGGGCGGTCGGCGAGATCACCACAGAGCAACGTCAGATGCCAACCCGCGGCGTCTGGAACGATGCACTTCTGGTCGAACGGCTGTTGGCAGGTTGGACTGCCGAATCCGACCCGACATAAATGGCCTCAAGTCGGTCGGCACCCATCTCGCCTAGGCATCTAGAGTCAGGCGACGCCTCACGCCGCCTGAAGGGTGAGGTCTATCGCCACCGGCACGTGGTCCGACGGCTTTTCCCAGGCGCGCACGTGCTTTTCGATCGAGGCCGAGGTGAACCGGCTTGCTGCCTCGGGCGACAAGAGCAGATGGTCGATGCGGATGCCGTTGTTTTTCTGCCAGGCGCCGGCTTGGTAATCCCAGAAAGTGTAGACATCGGGCTGGTCGGTGACGGCGCGCACAGCTTCGGTGAAACCGAGATTCTCAAGCCGCCTGAACGCCCGGCGCGTTTCCGGCTGGTAAAGCGCATCGCCAAGCCACTGCTCGATGTTGCGGGCGTCCTTTGCTTCAGGGATGACGTTGTAGTCGCCGGCGAGCACCAGCGCTTCTTCCAGCACCAGCCGCTCGGCCGCCCAGCGCTCCAGCCGCGCCATCCACGACAGTTTGTAGGGGAATTTTTCGGTGCCGACGGGATTGCCATTGGGCAGGTAGAGCGAAACCACGCGCAGCGCGCCCTTGTCGGTCGAGAACACGCCTTCGATGAAGCGTGCCTGCTCGTCGGAGTCATCGCCGGGCAGGCCGCGATTGACCTCGTCAAAGCGCAGCTTGGACAGGATGGCGACGCCGTTGAAACCCTTCTGGCCGTGAGTTTCGACATTGTAGCCCAGCGCCTCGATCTCGAAACGCGGAAAGCCTTCGTCGACCGTCTTGATTTCCTGCAGGCAGACGATGTCCGGATCGCTTTCCTTCAGCCAATGCACCAGGTTTTCGATGCGGGCTCGGACGCCGTTAATGTTCCAGGTCACGATCTTCATGAAAATCACACTACAATTTCAAACAAATCTAGATAGTCGTCATGACTATTCCGAACGATCCTGCACCATCCCTCAGGAGAAGGGAACCGGTCCTCTTCGGCATTCTTCGGACCGGCTAGCAAAAGGGGAAAAAATGCCATGTCCAACAGTCCACTTCCTGTGGACGAGGTGCTACCTGCGCCTCGTCTAGCTGCGCTCGGCATCCAGCATGTCCTGGTCATGTATGCCGGTGCCATCGCCGTGCCGCTCATCGTCGGCCGGGCCCTCAAGCTCGATCCCGAGCAGGTGGCCTTCCTGATCTCCGCCGACCTGTTCGTCTGTGGCGTCGTCACCATCATCCAGTCCTTTGGCGCAACGCAATGGTTCGGCATCAAGCTCCCGGTTATGATGGGCGTCACCTTCGCGGCCGTCGGCCCGATGGTCGCCATGGCCAACGCCAACCAGGGGCTCGACGGCGCGCGCATGATCTTCGGTGCCATTATTGGCGCCGGCGTGGTTGCGATGCTGATCGCGCCGCTGGTCAGTCGAATGCTCAGGTTCTTTCCGCCAGTTGTCACCGGCACCATCATCGTTGTCATCGGCGCGTCGCTGATGCGCATCGGCATCAACTGGATCTTCGGCAATCCGGTCGGCCCGACCGCACCGCGCCTGATTGCGCCCGAACACGCCGAATGGCTGAAGGCCATGACCGACATGGCAGCGGCGACCGGTTCGACCATCCCCGTGATACCCCAGAAGCTGGCGTTGGCGGCAACCGTTCCCAACCCGGCCTATGCGCCGCTCACCAATGTTGGCATCTCGGCTGTCGTGCTTCTGTCCATCCTGGCGATCGCCAGGTTCGGCAAGGGCTTTATGTCCAATATCGCCGTGCTTCTCGGCATCGTCATCGGCGGCGTGCTCACCGCATCGCTCGGCATGATGAATTTCGACAAGGTCGCGTCCGCCGGATGGTTCGAGCTGATCACGCCGCTGCATTTCGGCATGCCGATATTCGATCCGATCCTGATCGTCACCATGGTGCTGGTCATGATCGTGGTGATGATCGAATCGACGGGCATGTTCCTGGCGCTCGGCGACATGACCGGTAAGAAGATCACCCAGCCGATGCTCTCGGCCGGCCTGCGGACAGATGGCCTGGGCACCATCATCGGCGGCCTGTTCAACACCTTCCCCTACACCAGCTTCTCGCAGAATGTCGGCCTGGTGGGCGTTACTGGCGTCAAGAGTCGCTTCGTCTGCGTCGCCGGCGGTGTAATCCTCATCATCCTCGGCCTCGTGCCCAAGATGGGCGCGCTGGTCGAGGCATTGCCGACCGTGGTGCTGGGTGGGGCGGGGCTCGTCATGTTCGGCATGGTCGCAGCGACCGGCATCCGCATTCTGTCCAATGTCGACTTCAAGACCAATCGCAACAACCTGTTTGTGGTGGCCGTGTCGATCGGCTTCGGCATGATCCCGCTCGTCGCCCCCGACTTCAAGATGTGGATGCCGCATGGCATCCATCCGTTGATCGAGTCCGGCATCCTGCTGGCGTCGATCTCCGCTGTCGTGCTCAACGCCTTCTTCAACGGCACCAAAGTCGACGAGGCCGAAATTCGCGAGGCTGCACTGGCGTCGGAAGCCTGACGCTGCTGCATGAAACAAATAGAGGGGCCCGCGTGGGGCCCCTTGCTTATCAGCCACCCAGCCGGTGGACGTAGAATTTGGTGTCCACGAACACGACCGGAAAACTCTCCGGCAGGTCGGCCCTGGCGACCTCGACGAAGCCATTCTTCTCATAGAAGCGATGGGCAGCGAGGAACCTGTCGGTGGTGCCGAGATAGACGGCGGTGATGCCGCGCTGGTTTGCGGTCGCAAGCAGGAGGCCGAGCAGCTGTGCTGCGACGCCATGCTCGCGGCCGCGCCATTCTGCGGCGACGAACATCTTGCGCAGCGCGGCCAGGCCGCCACCGATGTCGACCAGGCCAATCGTTCCGACGATCCTGCCATCGACCTCCGCCACCCAGAACTCACCCAGGCCACGCTGGTAGAATTCCGGGATGATCTTGAGGTCGGGTTGGTCGTCGATGGTGACGTCAAAGCCGAACTCGTCTCGCTGGATCGGCAGGATGACGTTCACGACATCGTCGAGGTCATCGGGCTCGAAACGACGGATCTGCATACTGCTTCCCTGCTGGTCGGAGGTGGCTAGGCGAACGGGCAACGGCGCATCTTGTCATGGATACATGCAGAGGTTGGCGCAGCCACGCAAGGCTACTTGCGTTCGACAAGGCCGATCGTGTTGCCGGCCGGGTCCTTCAGGAAGGCCATCCACTCACTCTCGCCGGGCGGGCCGAACTCGCCCTCGGTGTCGCGGTGCACGAGCGTCGGCGCAGTGGTGAAGGCAACGCCACGCTCGGATGCCTGTTCGTGGAATGTGTCGAGATCGTCGATGTCGAGATAGACGGTGCCCTGCGGCACGCCGCCGGTGAAGAACAGCCTGATGCCGCCGACGATGATGAAGGCTATGCCGGGGGGATCGTAGCGCGCATGCACCGGCAGCCCGAACACGTCGCGCCAGAAGGCGAGCGTCGTGTCGATGTCCCGGCCGGCCGAGAGCGCAACCTGCCTGAGCGCTTTTGGACGCCGCATCAATCGAGTCCCTCGGTATGCTGCTCACTGGTCGCGAGAATATGCGCGATGCCCTCGGTTAGATGACCTGCCTGCCGACGCGGTGTCTGCTCGTCGATGTAGTCGCATGCGTCATAGTATCCATGCATCCAATCCGTGACGCCAAAAAGAGCTTCTGTCGGAGCCAACATGCGGCAGACGAGAAACGGCTGCTGTTCGCTGTCGAGATACGCCCGAATACTGCGCAAGAAGACGAGGCGAGCTTTCGCCTCTGCTACCTTGGATTTGAGAGTGAAGTCTGGAAATTTTCGTACGACGAGCGCCCGCAATCGCTCGCTGGCCCACGCAACGTCATAGGCGTTGCGTCGATTGGAACGGACCAACAGCAGATAGTCGAGGTCGTCAGCATAGATGGCCGAGGCGACGTGGGTATTTGCCCAGGCAATGATGTCCGAATCGGAAATCGCCTCGATTTCGCGAGCCACCAGGACGGTTAAGAGGTCTTCGCTTCCATCGAAGACCTCTTTCATCTCAGATGGAGAAGCTGGTGCCGCAGCCGCAGCCGGCGACCGCGTTGGGATTTTTGATCTGGAACGACTGGCCCATCAGGTCGTCGACGAAATCGACCACCGAGCCGCCCATGTAGACCAGCGACAGGTCGTCGACGAGAAGCGTGGCACCGTCGCGCTCGATGGCGACGTCGTCGTCATTGCGGGCGTCGACCAGATCGAATTTGTAGGAAAAGCCGGAGCAACCACCGCCTTCGACCGAAATACGCAAGGCGATCTTGCCCGGATCGCCGGCGACGATCTTGGCTATGCGCTTCGCAGCGGCATCGGTCATTTCGACCTTCATGGCAGTCTTGGCATCAGCGCCCATCGGCGTCACCTTGCTTTCGGTTTCTTATGATAGGTATGAAGCGACCTGTAGCAAGTCAACAGGTGGGAGCATGGCAGGCGAGCGGCAACTTGGCGACATTGGCTTCGGCTACCGGCCGCGCGCGGCCTATGCCTGCGATCCCCAGCGGTCGCGCGGTCGCCTGTTCGACGAGATCGAGAGCCCGACGCGCACGCCGTTCCAGCGCGACCGCGACCGCATCATTCATTCGACCGCCTTCCGCCGCCTCAAGCACAAGACCCAGGTGTTCGTGGCGCATGAGGGCGATCATTTCCGCACGCGGCTGACCCACACCATCGAGGTGGCGCAAATCGCCCGTGCATTGGCGCGCGCCCTGCGCTGCGACGAGGATCTGGCCGAGGCTATCGCGCTCGTCCACGATTTCGGCCACACGCCCTTCGGCCACACCGGAGAGGACGCGCTCAACGAGAAGATGGAGCCCTGGGGCGGCTTCGACCACAATGCCCAATCGCTGCGCGTTGTGACCAAGCTCGAGCGTCGCTATGCCGAGTTCGACGGCCTCAACCTGACCTGGGAGACACTGGAAGGTCTGGTCAAGCACAACGGCCCGCTGACCGATGCTGCCGGCAACGGGTTGAAGGGGCCGGTGCCGCAGGCGATCCGCGACTATTCCGAGCTGCACGATCTCGAGCTCAACCGTTTCGCCAGCCTGGAGGCGCAGTGCGCGGCGATTGCCGACGACATCGCCTACAACACCCATGACATCGACGATGGCCTGCGCGCCGGGTTGCTGACGCTCGACATGCTGGACGAAGTCGCGCTGCCGGCCGAAATTCTGCGCGGCGTGCGCGAGCGCTACCCGGCGCTCGATCCGGTACGAACAGGGCATGAGCTGATGCGCCGCCAGATCACCATCTTCGTCGAGGACGTGATCGCTGCTGCCGCCGCACGGCTCGCCAGCCATAATCCTGACAGCGCCGACGCGGTGAGGGCGGCCGGCGAGGCAATGGTGACATTCTCGGCCGAGATGACGGCGATGGAGAAGGAGCTCAAGGCTTTCCTCTATCGCAACATGTACCGGCATTCCGAAGTCATGCGGGTGCGTGCCAACGCCGACCGCATCGTGCGGGAGCTGTTCGACGCCTATTTCGCCGACCCGCGTGCCATGCCCGAGGGCTGGCGCGAAGGGCTCGACAGGGCGGAGGACCGCATCAAGGCACGCCATGTCGCCGACTTCCTGGCGGGCATGACCGACACCTATGCGGTCAAGGAGCACCGACGCTTGTTTGACCATACGCCCGATTTGGTTTAGGCCGGGCTCAATTTCCGGCATTTTTGCCGGCCGACACGCAATGCCACCCAGAGCCAAGCAGATGAACATTTTCGCCGATTTCAACGAGCGGATCACCAAGGCCGTCGAAGCGCTTGATTTGACTCCCAAAGATGGTGGGGTGCTCGACCTGACACGCATTGCTGTGGAGCCGCCGCGAGACGCCACCCATGGCGACCTGGCGACGAACGCTGCGATGGTGCTGGCAAAGCCGACGGGCCAGAACCCGCGTGCGTTGGCCGAGAGGTTGGTGGCTGAGCTCGCCAAGGACGCCGATGTCGTCACGGCCGAAGTGGCCGGGCCCGGCTTCGTCAATCTCCGGCTCAAGGACGCATTCTGGCACAAGCATCTGGCTGGCCTGCTTGATCGCGGTGCCGATTACGGCCGCTCGGGCTTCGGCAAGAAGAAGCGCGTCAACGTCGAATATGTCTCGGCCAATCCGACCGGGCCGATGCATGTCGGCCATTGCCGGGGCGCTGTGGTGGGCGATGCGCTCGCCAACATCCTCGGTTTCGCCGGTTATGACGTGACCAAGGAATATTACATCAACGACGCCGGAGTGCAGATCGACGTGCTCGGCCGTTCGGTGATGCTGAGATATCGCGAGGCGCTGGGCGATGCGATCGGTGAGATCCCGGCCGGGCTCTACCCGGGCGATTATCTCGTGCCGGTTGGCCAGGCTCTGGCCAAGGAATTCGGCCGCGACCTGCTGGAGAAGCCCGAGGACGAAGCGCTGGCGATCGTCAAGGAGCGCACCATCGCGGCGATGATGGAGATGATCCGCGAAGATCTGGCGCTGCTCAACGTCCGCCACGAGGTGTTCTTCTCCGAGCGCACGCTGCATGCTGACAACGCCAAGGCGATCCGTTCGGCGATCAGCGACCTGACGCTCAAGGGCCACATCTACAAGGGCAAGCTGCCGCCGCCCAAAGGCGAGAAGCCTGAAGATTGGGAAGACCGCGAGCAGACCCTGTTCCGCTCGACCGAGGTCGGCGACGACATGGATCGGCCGCTGGTCAAGTCCGACGGCGCCTTCACCTATTTCGCCGCCGACGTCGCCTATCTCAAGGACAAGGTCGACCGCGGCTTCGAGGAGCTGGTGTTCGTGCTGGGCGCGGACCATGGCGGCTACGTCAAGCGCATGGAGGCGCTGGCGCGTGCGGTCACCGACGGTGCGGTCAAGCTCGACGTCTTGCTGTGCCAGTTGGTCAAGCTGTTCCGCGACGGCGAGCCGGTGCGCATGTCGAAGCGGGCAGGGGAGTTCATCACCCTGCGCGAGGTGGTCGAGGAAGTCGGCCGCGATGCCATCCGCTTCATGATGCTCTACCGCAAGAGCGACGCGCCGCTGGACTTCGACTTCGCCAAGGTCACCGAGCAGTCCAAGGACAATCCGGTGTTCTATGTGCAGTATGCCTCGGCACGCTGCCATTCGGTGTTCCGTCAGGCCAAGGAGCAATTGGGCGATGTCGGCTTCGAGCGTGCCAAGCTCGTTGCTGCCGTCGAACGCCTGACCGACGAAGGCGAGATCGCACTTGTCAAGAAACTCGCCGAGTATCCGCGCCTGATCGAGTCAGCCGCGCAGTCGATGGAGCCGCACAGGCTGGCTTTCTATCTGTATGATCTCGCAAGTACCTTCCACGGACATTGGAATAGGGGCACTGACAACCCTGACTTACGGTTTGTTAAGGTTAACGATCCAGAATTGACCTATGCCAGACTCGGGCTGGTGCAGGCTGTTTCGGACGTTTTGACGTCAGGCCTGGCGTTGATCGGAGCGGATGCGCCGACCGAAATGCGCTAGGTTTCAAGGGATTTCCTGTCACCTTTTGCCCACATTGCGCTGGTAAGGGCCAACCTTACGCGACGTTCATGACGTCCGAAAAAAGTGCGAGAGTTCGGGAAAAAGAATGGCAGACAGAACCCAGCTGAAGATCGCAGATAAGAACGATTTCGCCGACGAAGATCCGTTCGCCGAGCTGACGAGGATTATGGGTTTCGACCCGCGTCAGCCCGTGGTGCGTCAGGACGTCGGCGGGCCCGCCGGCCGCGCTGAGCCGGCTATGGACGATTTCGGCATCGACCTGGAAAAGGAACTGCTGGGCGATCTCGCCGGCGAGGATCTGACGGCGGTGCCTGAGCCTGCCGTGCCCTACGCGGAGCCCGCTGCGCAGGCTTCCTACATGTCGGTCGATGCGCCCGTAGCCTATGCGCCCGTGGAGACCTCGGTGTCCTACGCGCGCTCGCAGGAGCCGTCCTTCGATGCCGGCGCGTTCGACGACGCCGTGGCCGATTCCTTCGAGCAGGGCCTCGCGCTCGAAAACGAGCTGATCGCCGAGCCGGTCTACGAGGCTGCGCCCGAAGCAAGCTATGTGCAGCAGCCGACAGTTTCGTCCGACGCCGACCAGGCGTTCGACGACGCCCTGGATGCCTCTTTCGAGCAGCATTTCAGCCTCGAGAACGAGCTGCTGCCAGTTGACGAGACCGTCGGGCAGGCAGCGAGCCACGTGGCCTACGAAGCTGAAGCGCCGATGGCCTTCGAGGCCCCGCTGGCACCGGTCGCCTACGAAGCGCCTGTGGCGAATGAAGTGCAAGATGTCGACGCTGATTTCGATGTCGCGCTTGCCGATGTTGATATGGATTTCGCCGCTCACGACGATGCTGCGGAAGCAACTTACGCCGAGCCCGAATTGGTTGCTGACGACCAACTGACGCTGGGCGACTATCAGCCGTCAGAGCCTGAAGCTGCGTTTGCCCATCACGAGCCGGTCGAAGCGGTAGCCTTTGCTCCGGTCGCTCACGCGCAGGACTATGACGAGTTCGAGCGCAGCCTTCAGAACGCGCTGAGCGACGACGAGCCGGCTTTCGAGGCCGAACCCGTCCTTACCTATGTGCCGGCCGCTGCCTATGAGCCGGAAGCTAAGCCCGTGGCTGAAGCACCGGTAGCTGCTTCAGAAGACAACAGCCTTGAAGACGAGCTCAATGCCCTGCTGGGCGTCATGAGCAGTCAGGCAAAGGCGCTGTCCGAGCCGGTTGCGGCGCCGGCGCCTGTCGCTGCCCAGCCTGCGACGTCCTATGCGTCGTGGGTAGCCCCGCAGCCGCGCGAGACACCTTATCAGCCCTACGTGCCTGCCCAGTCCTATGCGCCAGCGCGGGAGGTTGCCCCGGCACCAGTCGAGGCTAGCTACGCTGCGCCTAGCTACGACCATCAGGCCGATGACGACGTCAGCTTCGACGACGATGCATTCGACATGGCCTTCGAGCGCAGCGCAGCAGACGAGCCGGCAGCCGTTGCGGCCGCACCGGTGCAGCCTGCTGCGGATCGTCCGCTGGCGGCATCGCGTTATGAGCAGGCCCGCAGCTGGGGATTGACCACGCCGCTCGCTCCGCGCGCAGCAACTGCCGAGATTCAGCCGATCCAGAAGCCCGACGCCTATATATCGGCCGCTCCGACCTATGAGCCGGTTGCTCCTGCCTATGAGCCAGCTGCCGCGACCTATGAGCCCGTCGCCGAGACCTACGTGTCGCACGCCGAGCCTGTGGTCGAGCTCTCCGAGCCCGAGCCTGTCGTCGATGTTGCCGACGATCTCGAGGCCGAGCTGTTTGCAGCCGTATCGTCCTATGATGACGCTCCCGATATCGAAACTGTCGACGTGCCGGAAAAGGCTGTTGCGCTTGCCGACGACCTCGACATCCCCGAGTTGTCGTTTGAGGACGACACGCCGCCGGCGCCCGTCTTCGACGATCTCGATGGCGAGTTCTCGAACCTGATGAACGAGATGAACGCTGGCGACACAGCTTCGCAGGCGACGCCTTCGAACTATCAGACCAACCCCTATGCCACCGGCTTCGATCGCAAGACGCTGCGCGATGGCGATGTGGCGTCCCATCCGATCGACATGCCGGCTGCAGCCGCGGTCGCCGGTGTCGCCGCAGGCGCTGCTGCCACCTATGCCGGCCGTGGCGCACAGGGTTCTGACCGAAATGCCGGCTTCGACTTTGGGTCGCCGCAGCAGCCGCGCCATCAGGCACAGGCCGACGAGTTCGCCTATGATCCTGATTTCGATGAGGCCATGGAAGCGTCCGACCTTGCGGGCATGCCGGCCGAGAAGCGTCCTGCCCGTCGCGGCATGATGATCGCCGCTGCCGTTGGCGCCGTCGCCATCCTCGGAGGCATCGGCGCCTGGGCGCTGTCTTTCGGCGGCGTCGAGGGCGCTGGCGCTCCGGTGCTGGTCAAGGCCGACGAGAGCCCGATCAAGGTCAAGCCGGAAAACCCCGGTGGCGCTGTGGTGCCGAACCAGGACAGCAAGGTCTACGACCGCGTCGCTGGCGACCGCAACGGTGCGCCGGAACAGCAGAAGCTGGTGACCAATTCGGAAGAGCCGATCGACGTCACCGCCCAGGACGCCGAAACCGCCAGCAACATGCCGCTGGATGCCGAAGATGTTGCCGATGCGCCGGCGACGGCAAAGTCGGAAGAGCGCGTCCAGCCGGCTGACCAGCCGGACGCGAACACCGAAACCGCAGCTGTCGCTCCGCGCAAGGTCCGCACCATGGTGGTGAAGCCTGACGGCACGCTGGTGGCGCGCGAAGAGCCGGCACCTGCACCGGTGGTGGCTGCCACCGAACCGGCCGATCCCGCCCCGCAGCGTGTTGCCGAGCCTTCGGCTGAGGCAACCGGCACCGTTCCGGCTGCCGCCAAGCCGGCGCTTGCGCCTGTCGCTGCAGCCAAGCCTGTACAGTCGGCCAACACCCCGGCCAGCGCGCCGATCGCCCCGCAGCGCCCGTCCGAACAACCGGTCAACGTTGTCGGCGAGGTCAAGCCCGACCAGGTTGCGGCTCTCGCTCCGGCCGCAACGACCGCAGCGGCATCCGGCGCCTGGGCGATGCAGATCGCTTCGCAGCCGAGCGAAGACGCAGCCAAGTCGACCTACGCCGATCTGGTGAAGCGTTACGGTAGCGTGCTCAACGGCCACCAGGCCAGCATCGTCAAGGCCGAGATCGCGGGCAAGGGCACCTTCTGGCGCGTCCGCGTCCCGGCAGGCAGCCGCAACGACGCGGTCGCCCTGTGCGAAAGCTACAAGGCAGCCGGCGGCAACTGCTTCGTCTCGAAGTAAGGCCTGAGCAAACCAGCGAATTGGACGGCGCAGCCTGGCTGCGCCGTTTTCGTTTTGGCGCCAGGCGCGCCGCGCCGGACGCAAATCACGATACGGCTGCGGCCGATTCTATCCGACCAAGAAAGGCGCTAAGCTGCCGTCATGACCGAATCAAAATCCATAATCCTCGGCTGCGCCGGCCTGTCGCTCACACCGGATGAGATTGCGTTCTATCGCAATGAACGGCCCTGGGGCTTCATCCTCTTCGCCCGCAACGTCAGGGAAGGCGAGCAGATCCGCGATCTGGTGGCTGAGATGCGCGACAGTGTTGGCCGGCCCGACGCGCCTGTGTTCATCGACCAGGAGGGCGGCCGGGTGCAGCGACTGCGTCCGCCGCTGGCGCCGAACTATCCGGCCGGTGGCGCACTCGGCGCGCTTTATCAGAGCGACAGCGAGGCGGGGCTGCGGGCTGCCTGGCTGCATGCGCGCCTCCATGCCTTCGACCTTGCTCGCTACGGCATCACTGCCGACTGCCTGCCTGTGCTCGACGTGCCGGTGGAGGGCGCGAGCGACGTGATCGGCGCGCGCGCCTACGGACGCGATCCGGCGACGGTGGCCGCCCTCGGGCTTGCTGCTGCCGAAGGGCTTCTGGCCGGCGGTGTCCTGCCTGTCATGAAGCACATTCCAGGCCATGGCCGGGCGACTGCCGACACGCATTTCGAGCTGCCGCGCGTCGACACGCCGCTCGATGAGCTGCGTGCCCATGATTTCGCGCCCTTCAAGGCGCTCAATCATCTGCCGATCGCGATGACCGCGCATGTCATCTTCGACGCCGTCGATCCCGAGGCGCCGGCCACCACCTCACGCAAGGTGATCGAGGAGATCGTGCGCGGCGAAATCGGCTTCGACGGCCTGCTGGTCAGCGACGACACGTCGATGAAGGCACTTTCTGGGGATTTCCCGTCAAAATCGGCGGCAATCCTTGCGGCAGGCGTCGATATTGTCCTTCACTGCAACGGGGTGATGGAAGAGATGCAAGGCATCGCTTCACGTGCAATTCCGCTCATGGGCAAGCCGCTCGAACGCGCGGAAAGGGCGCTCAAGGCGATCACGGCGGGCGATGGCCACGACGAGGCATCGATCAGGGCAGAATTCGGTCATTATTTCGAGGCAGTTGCATAGCCTCTCAAGGAGAAGGCACGGATCTTGGCGGAAGCATTGGAAAGCAAGGCTGCAAAGCCCGCACCGATGGACCGCCTGTGGGCGGAGGCGCCTGACGACCGCACGTCGGACGATCCGGCGCTGGTTGTCGACGTTGCCGGCTTCGAAGGTCCGCTCGATCTGCTTTTGCACCTGGCACGCAGCCAACGCGTCGATCTCTCGCGCATTTCGATCCTCGCACTTGTCGAGCAGTACCTGTCCTTCGTCTCGCAGGCACGGGCGCTGAGGCTTGAACTTGCCGCCGATTATCTGGTGATGGCGGCGTGGCTCGCCTTCCTCAAGTCCAAGCTCCTCATCCCGAAGCAACCGGGTGAAGAGGGCGAGAGCGGTGAGGAAATGGCTGCCGTGCTGCAGTTCCGCCTGAAGCGCCTCGAAGCGATGCGCGATGCAGCCGCCCGGCTCGTCAACCGTAACCGGCTCGGTCGCGACGTCTTCCAGCGCGGCGCGCCGGAGATGGTCATCATCGACAAGCGCAACGAATATTCGGCGTCGCTCTATGACTTGCTGAGCGCCTATGCCGGCCAGCGGCAGCGTCAGGCCATCACCAACGTGCAGATCGCCAAACGTGGTGTGTGGTCGCTCAAGCAGGCGCGCGATATCCTGACGCGCCTGATCGGCCAGTTCGACGACTGGACCGCGCTCGACCATTTCCTGATCCGCTACACCACCCGTCCGGAGGAACGCCCGACGGCGATCGCCAGCTCCTTTGCCGCCAGCTTGGAGCTGGTGCGCGAGGGCCATATCGAGATCCGGCAGCATGAGCCGTTTGCGCCGATCTACCTGCGCGACCGTCATCATGCGGCCCGACAGACCGAAGGTGCGTCATGACCGAGGGCTCGAACGTTGTTCCGTTTGCCGTCGACAACGAGGACGGCGAAACCGTCGAACGCAATCCTGCGGCCCGGATGCATCTGGCAGAGGCCGTACGCATGGCCGAGGCGATCGTCTTTGCCAGCGCCCAGCCGGTGAGCGAGCGCCAGCTGGTGCAGCGCCTGCCTGAAGGCGTCGACGTGCCGGCGGCCATGGCCGAACTGCAGCGCATTTACGAGCGCCGCGGCGTCAACCTCGTTCGTGTCGCAGATTCCTGGGCCTTCCGCACGGCAGGCGATCTCGCCTTCCTGATGAGTCGCGACACGGTCCAGCAGAAGAAGTTGTCACGTGCGGCGCTCGAAGTTCTGTCGGTCATCGCCTATCATCAGCCGGTGACGCGCGCCGAGATCGAGGACATCAGGGGCGTCGAAACCTCCAAGGGCACACTCGACACGCTGATGGAGACAGAGTGGGTACGTATGCGCGGCCGCCGCAAGACGCCGGGCCGGCCCGTGACCTACGGCACGACCGACAAGTTCCTCGACCATTTCGGCCTCGAGGAAATCCGCGATCTGCCTGGCATCGACGAGCTCAAGGGGGCGGGGCTCCTGTCGTCACGCATGCCGCCCGGCTTCTCGGTGCCACTGCCGCCAGCCGACCCGGACCAGCTCACCGAGGACGAGGATCCGTTGACGGACATCGACCTCGAGGAGCTTGGCCTGTTGACACCTCGTGTCACAGATGATTGACCGGCGCCGGTGAGGAACCGGCCCCCGGAGGTTCATCTGTGACGACCGACAAAGCCCAGACAGCAGCTCGCGTGACGGCGGGCGTGACCTTTGCAGCGCGTCTGGCGTTCGAGAACATTCGCCATTCCTTCGCCAATGGCGCGGAAACCTTGCGTGACGTCAGCCTGGCCGCCGAGCCGGGCGAGGTACTGTGCCTGCTCGGCCCGTCCGGTTCCGGCAAGACGACCCTGTTGAGGATCGCCGCCGGCATCGAGGCGCAATCGTCGGGCAGGGTGCTGCTCAACGGCAAGGAGATCGCCGGTCCCCAGGTGTTCCTGCCGCCGGAGCAGCGCTCGATAGGCCTAGTTTTCCAGGATTTCGCGCTCTTCCCACATCTCACGATCCTCGACAATGTCCGTTTCGGACTGACCGCGCTGTCGCGCGACGAGAGCAGGAAAGAAGCGCTGATCGCGCTCGCCCGCGTCGGCCTCGAGCACTATGCCGACAACTATCCGCATGCGCTGTCGGGCGGCGAGCAGCAGCGCGTGGCGCTGGCCCGCGCGCTCGCGCCGCGGCCTGCGGTGCTGTTGATGGACGAACCTTTTTCCGGCCTCGATTCGCGCCTCAAGGATTCGGTGCGCGCCGAAACTCTGGCGATCCTGCGCGAAAGCCGCGCCACCGCGATTGTCGTTACCCACGACGCCGAAGAGGCGATGCGCATGGGCGACCGCATCGCGCTCTTGAAGGACGGCAAGCTGGTGCAGACGGGCAGGGCGGAGGATCTTTACCTCAGTCCGGCCAACCTGTTCGTCGCCGGCTTCTTCTCCGAGCTGAACGTCTTTTCTGCGCGCGTCAGAAATGGCGTTGCCGAAACGCCTGTCGGCAAGGTGGAAACCGAGATTGCCGATGGCGCCCAGGTCTCCGTGGCAGTCCGCCTCACCGGCATCGATGTCAGCGAGACAGAAGGCGAAATCCAGGCCCGCATCATCTCCCGGCGCTATCTCGGCGTGGTGGAGTTGCTGGAGCTAGCTGTTCCGGGCGCCGAGACACCGGTCAGGGCACGCACCCGCTGCGGCGCTTTGTCCGCAAAAGCTCGTGATATATGGCTGTCGCTTCGGAATGCCGATGTTCTAGTGTTTGAATCCGGAAGCGAAAGAGCCTAGATCATTCGCAGGGAAACAGTTCGAAAGAGAGTTCAATGGGATCCTTTTCAATCTGGCACTGGCTGATCGTTCTGGTCGTCGTGCTGCTTCTGTTCGGCCGGGGTAAGATCCCTGAGCTGATGGGCGATATGGCCAAGGGCATCAAGAGCTTCAAGAAAGGCATGTCGGACGACGATGCCGAAGACTCCAAGACTGTCGAGCATCGCTCCGACGAGACCGTGAACTCGACCAAGGAAAAGGCCAGCAAGAGCTGATGCCTGGCTCTTGCTAGCCGGATCGCACCGACATGTTTGAAATCGGCTGGACCGAAATGCTGGTGATTGCGATCGTCATGATCGTGGTCGTCGGCCCCAAGGATTTGCCGCGCATGCTGCGCACCATGGGCCGCATGACGGCCAAGGCGCGCTCCATGGCGAGCGATTTTCAGCGCCAGTTCAACGAGGCGCTCAAGGAAGCCGAGCTGGACGACGTCAAGAAGTCGGTCGACGAGCTCAGGGGCCTCAATCCCGTCAACGAAATCAAGCGGCAGCTCAATCCTTTCGAGCAGGCTGCCGCCGATGTGCGCGCCGGCATCGATTCGGCCATGAAGCCGACGCAGCCCGCGCCTCCGCCTCCTGCCGACGACGCGGTGCATGCGGCCGAGCCGTTGAAGAACGGCGCAACCGCAATGCCGGGCGTTGCCGGACCCGAGGCCATGCCGGCACCGCCTGTGTTCCCGGCGCCCGAAACACGCTCGACACCGGTCCCGGCAGCGGCGGCGCCTGCTGCGGCCGAGGCTGCCAAATCGACCAAGCCAAAGGCCCCGGCCAAGGCGAAGTCTGCTGCCAAGCCCGCCGCTGAAGCGAAGCCAGCAGCCAAGACCAAAACCGTCGCAGCGGTCGCCAAGTCGGCCCCGGCCCCCAAGGCTGCGGCTGCCAAGGCCGCGGCTGCAAAGGCCACTGTCGCCAAGGCACCGGCGGCAAAGGCCGCCGCCAAGAAGACGACCAAAGCAGGAAGAGCCTCGTGACAGCCGAAGACGACGAGATCGAAAAGTCATCGGCCCCGCTGATCGAGCACCTGATCGAGCTCAGGAGGCGCCTGATCTGGTCCATCGGCGGCTTCTTCGTCGCCTTCCTGGTCTGCTTCTTCTTTGCCAAGCACCTGTTCAACCTGCTCGTCATCCCGTTCAAATGGGCGACGAGATGGGCCGGGCTCGATGTGCACAAGGTCGAACTGATCTACACCGCGCCGCAGGAATTCTTCTTCACGCAGATCAAGCTCGCCATGTTCGGTGGCCTTGTCATCGCGTTCCCGCTGATCGCGATGCAGATCTACAAGTTCATCGCACCCGGTCTCTACAAGAACGAGCGCGCCGCCTTCCTGCCGTTCCTGATCGCCTCGCCGATCTTGTTCCTGATGGGCGCGTCGCTGGTCTATTTCTTCTTCACGCCGATGGTGATGTGGTTCTTCCTGGCCATGCAGCAGGCCGGCACCGACGACCAGGTGCAGATTTCGTTGCTGCCCAAGGTGTCGGAATATCTCAGCCTCATCATGACGCTGATCTTCTCCTTCGGTCTGGTGTTCCAGTTGCCGGTGGTTACGACGCTGATGGCGCGCGTCGGCATGGTCTCGTCGCAAGGACTGGCCGACAAGCGCAAATGGGCGATCGTGATCGCGTTCGTGGTGGCGGCCGTGCTGACGCCGCCCGATCCGGTCAGCCAGATCGGCCTTGCCCTTCCCACGATCCTTCTTTACGAGATTTCCATCTGGACCGCCCGGATGATCGAAAAGAAGCGCGAGCAAGACCGCGTGGCGAGCGAAACTGAAGACGCGGGCGACAACCCCGCCGAGCAGACGCAAGCAGCATCAACCTCGCTCGAAGGCACAGGCAGCGGCACGAACGCCACCTGACAGCCCGATCCGCCGTCGCGGTCGTTTCGACAAACTGCCGCGACCGGAACCTTTTAAATGCTTGATATCAAATGGATTCGTGAGAACCCTGAAGCTCTGATCGAAGCGCTGGTGAAGCGCAATCAGTCGGCGGATGCGGCACGATCGACGGTCGAGGACCTGGTCGCGAAGGACGAGGCGCGGCGCGCCCATGTGTCGAAGCTGCAGGAGGCGCAGGAGCGCCGCAATGCTGCGTCGAAAGAGATCGGAAACGCCATGCGCAATGGTGATTCCGCGCTTGCCGAAAAGCTGAAAGCCGAAGTTGCCGAGATCAAAGGCTTCATCCAGGATGGCGAGGGGCGAGAACGCGACCTCGACAAGGCTCTTGATGAAGCGCTGGCCGTGATCCCCAACATACCGCTCGAAGGTGTGCCGGTCGGCAAGGACGAAACCGACAATGTCGAGCTGCGCAAGGTCGGCACCGTGCAGCAGCGCCCGAATTGGGTAAAGGAGCATTTCGAGATCGGCGAGGCCCTTGGCCTGATGGATTTCGAGCGTGCGGCAAAACTGTCAGGCTCGCGTTTCACCGTGCTCAAGGGCCAGTTGGCGCGGCTTGAGCGTGCGCTCGGCCAGTTCATGCTCGACCTGCACACGTCAGAACACGGTTACACCGAGGTTCAGCCGCCGCTTCTGGTGCGCGACGAGGTGCTGTTCGGTACCAACCAGCTGCCGAAATTCGAGGAAGATCTGTTCTTCGTGCCGCATGGCGACAGCCGTCTCGGTCTGATCCCCACCGCCGAGGTGCCGCTGACCAATCTGGTGCGCGAGGAAATTCTGGGCAACGAACAGCTGCCGCTGCGCATGACGGCGTTGACGCCGTGCTTCCGTTCTGAGGCCGGATCGTCGGGCCGCGACACACGTGGCATGCTGCGCCAGCATCAGTTCTACAAGGTCGAGCTGGTTTCGATCGTCGATCCTGAAAGCGCGCTGGCCGAGCACGAGCGTATGACCGAATGCGCCGAAGAGGTGCTGAAGCGCCTCGGCCTGCCGTTCCGCACCGTGGTGCTGTGCACCGGGGACATGGGTTTTGGCGCCCGCAAGACCCATGACATCGAGGTTTGGCTGCCAGGCCAGAACACCTATCGCGAGATTTCGTCCTGCTCGGTCTGTGGCGATTTCCAGGCCCGCCGCATGGATGCGCGCTATCGCCCCAAGGAAGAGAAGGGCACGCGCTTCGTCCATACGCTCAACGGTTCCGGCGTCGCCGTCGGCCGCGCGCTGATTGCCGTCATGGAAAACTACCAGAACGAGGACGGCAGCGTAACCATTCCTGAAGTGCTGCGCCCTTACATGGGTGGCTTGGCCAAGATCGAAGCGAAGTGACATGCGCATTCTGCTGACCAACGACGACGGCATCCACGCCGAGGGGCTGGCTGTCCTGGAGCGCATCGCCAATCAGCTGTCTGATGACGTCTGGGTGGTGGCGCCAGAGACCGACCAGTCGGGTTACGCGCATTCGCTGTCGATTTCGGAACCGCTGCGGCTGCGCAAGATCAGCGACAAGCACTACGCAGTGAACGGCACGCCGACCGACTGCGTGATCATGGGCGCGCGCAAGATTCTGCCCGAGCCGCCGGACCTGATATTGTCCGGCATCAATTCGGGGCTGAACGTTGCCGACGACGTGACCTATTCGGGCACTGTCGCCGGTGCCATGGAAGGCGCGCTGATCGGCATCCGGTCGATCGCGCTCAGCCAAGCTTACATCTACCAGGACGACGAGCGCATCGTGCCCTATGAGACGGCCGAGGCGCTGGCGCCGGCACTGCTGCGCAAGCTGATCGCGACCGAGCTGCCGATCGGCGTCCTGCTCAACGTCAATTTCCCGAACTGCCCACCCGAAGAGGTGACCGGCCCCGTCGTCGCCAGCCAGGGCAAGTTGTCTTATGGCATCTGGGTCGAGGAGCGCCGCGACGGCCGCAGCCTGCCTTACTACTGGCTGCGCTTTGGCCGCGACGAGCCGGAGGTCAAGCCGGGCACGGACCTCCATGCCGTCCGCAACAAGCAGATTTCGGTGACGCCGCTCAAGCTCGACATGACGGCGCATGAGCTGCGCGATCAATTGGCCAAGGCAATCGCATGAACATGATGTCGGACGACCGTGAAGGCTTCGCCGCCTTTCTTCTTCGCCTGCGTGGGCGCGGTATCGTTCCGAAGAGCCTGATCGCCGCCTTCGAGGCGACGCCGCGCCGCGACTTCATCGATGGTCATTTCCAGCATCTCGCCTGGTCGGACCGCATGTTGCCTATCGAATGCGGCGAGGCGATCGAAGGCGCCGATCTCCAGGCGGCGGTGATCGCCGCGCTGAATGTCGATTCCGGCAACCGCGTGCTCGAGGTGGGGACCGGGTCCGGTTACACGGCGGCCGTTATGGCCCGGCTTGCCGCGCGGGTCGTCACCGTCGATCGTTTCAAGACTCTGACCGAGCAGGCGCGCCTGCGCTTCGAGACGCTCGGCATCGCCAACGCCTTCGTGCGCCAGGCCGATGCGTCGAACGGACTGCCGGGCGAGGGGCCGTTCGACCGAATCGTCGTCTGGGCAGCCTTCGACAGCCATCCTCGCGTCTTTGTCGACCAACTCGCCAGCGGCGGCACGATGATCGCCGCGATCGGCCCAGAAGAGGGCGAGCAGGTGCTGTGCAAGCTGACCAAGGTCGGCAGCCGCTTCGAGCGCGAAGATCTCGGTGCGGTGCGCATGCAGCCGCTGGCACGCGGCGTGGCCGCCGTCCTTTAGGCTATTCCGCAAGCTTTTCCCGACGTTGCTCGGTCCGCGTTGCCTGCGGCCGGCAGTGCTTTTGCACTCCCTAACGAAGCTGCTGATTTATTTGATCTCCTTAACCGGCCAGTAACATTAACGCGCTTTAATCATGGTCAGTTGGTATCGGGTAAAGCGCGGGTCATTGCGATGCGTTTCAGTATTTTGAAGGCGAATGGACGCTCACTGGCGCGTGGTGGCGCCGTTCTTATGGTGGCCGGCATGGCTGCCGGTTGCAGTTCAGGGGTGGCGCGATTCGGCGGTGGCGGAATCGATGACATCTTCACTGCATCGACGCCTAATCAGCAGCAGATCATCAATCAGCAGCAGGCGCAGGTCTATCCCGGCGATCGCCAGGCCGCTGCTCCGCTCGTCGCTTCGAACTCCGGTTCGGTAAGCCGCGGCAGCCTGCAGCCGGTTTCGTCGCAGCCTCTGCCTGCACCTGCATCGCCTGCTCCCACCATGGCTCCGGCTCCGGTCCAGGCCGCGCAGGCTCCCGCGCTTGCACCTGTCGTCGACCGCAGCGTGCAGCCGGCTCCTGCCCAGGTCGCCCAGGCCGAGAACGTCCTGAAGGTGCCCGGCGCCAACGGCAAGAAGCCGCAGCCGGCAAACCTGCCGCTGTCCTCGGACAAGGTCGCGGTGCTGCCGAACACGCCGAAGGCCAAGGAGAGCGGCGCTGCCGCACAGCTAGACGCGTCCGCCGGTAACAACGACAAGGCCGGTGCCGGCACCTACAAGGTGGCAGAAGGCGACACGCTGAACCGCATCGCTGGCAAGCTCGGCGTCAGCACCGCAGCCCTCAAGCAGGCCAATGGCCTGCAGGACGGTCGCATCCGCATCGGCCAGACGCTGAAGGTTCCGGCCGGCAGTGCTGCAACGACCACGGTCGCCAAGGCTGCTCCGGTTGCCGTGGATCCGGTCACGACGAGTGCTGCGACACCTGCCAAGCCGGCAGTGGCTCCGGCCAAGCCTGCCGCCGACGCGCCGACAGTTGCATCCTACACGCCGCCGAAGAAGGACAGCCTCGCAGCCCAGGCCGAGGCGACGTCCGAAGCAGCGCCGAATTCGACGGGTATCGATCGCATGCGCTGGCCGGTTCGCGGTCGCGTGGTCTCGACCTATGGCAAGGGTGGCGGCAAGTCGAACGACGGCATCGACATCTCCGTGCCGGAAGGCACGCCGGTCAAGGCTGCCGAGAACGGCGTCGTCATCTATGCCGGTGATGGCCTCAAGGAGTTCGGCAACACAGTTCTGGTGCGCCACGACAATGGCCTCGTCACCGTCTACGGTCACGCAAGTTCCATCAAGGTGCAGCGCGGCCAGAAGGTAAAGCGTGGCGACGAGATTGCGTTGTCCGGCATGAGCGGTTCAACCGACCAGCCGAAGCTTCACTTCGAAGTGCGCAAGAATTCGTCGCCGGTCGATCCGAGCACGTACCTCGAATAGCAGGTCGCAGATTGCGCATCGGCCTGCGGGCCGATGCGGGCGCACTGACCTCCAGCAGCCCGCCAGATTCGCCCGTCCCGTCCAGGGGCGGGCGTTTTCGTTTGTGGCTGACTTTGACGGGCTCAGTCCTTGAGTGGCTTGCCGAGGCGGCCGGCGAGATCCTGGATGAACTGCCAGGCGACACGACCCGAGCGGCTGCCGCGCGTCGTTGCCCATTCGAGCGCTTCGGCGCGCAAGGCGTCCGTATCGCCGTCGAGCCCATGGTAGCGGGCATAACCGTTGATCATTTCCAGATACTCGTCCTGCGAGCATTTGTGGAAACCGAGCCACAGGCCGAAGCGGTCGGACAGGGACACCTTTTCTTCGACCGCCTCGGACGGATTGATCGCAGTAGAGCGTTCGTTGTCGATCATGTCGCGGGGCAACAGATGCCTACGGTTCGATGTCGCATAGAAGATGACGTTGGCCGGCCGTCCTTCGACACCGCCTTCTAGCGCTGCCTTCAACGACTTGTAGGACGTGTCGTCGTGATCGAAGGAAAGATCGTCGCAGAAGAGCACAAAGCGATAGGGCGCTGCCTTGAGCTGGTTCATGAGCTTCGGCAGCGTGTCGATGTCCTCGCGGTGGATCTCGATCAGCTTCAGCGGCGTCTCGTATTTGCCTGAGGCGTTTATGGTGGCGTGCGCGGCCTTCACCAGCGACGACTTGCCCATGCCGCGTGCGCCCCAAAGCAGCACGTTGTTGGCGGGTAGGCCGGCGGCGAAACGCTCGGTGTTGTCGACGAGGATGTCACGGACGCGGTCGACACCCTTGATCAGGCCGATGTCGACGCGGTTCACGCGCTGTACCGGCTCGAGGTAGCCAGGGTCGGCAGCCCAGACGAAACAGTCGGCCACAGTCAGGTCCGTCGGCTGCACGGTCGGCGGCGCGAGACGGGCAACTGTTGCGATCAGAAGGTCGAGCTTTTGGGTCAGAGCTTCGATCGTCTTGTCCATTTCAGTCATTCCCTTGCGGTAATTCAATTGCGCCGCCGCTGTAACATGCTCGCAATGCGCGGAAAAGCGCAGCTGCTTGGGCCAAGCGCAGTTGCATTGGTGGCTTTAGCGACTATATTCCGCGCACATTTCCGGGGGGCCGATGTGCGGCGTCCCGACACTTCTCAGGAGACATTCATGTTCGTAACGCCGGCATACGCACAGGCCACGGGGGCCACGCCCGACGTTCTCGTCAGCATTCTGCCATTTGTGCTGATCTTCGTGATCATGTATTTTCTCATCATTCGCCCGCAGCGCACCCAGCTCAAGAAGCGTGGCGAGATGCTCTCTGCGATCCGTCGCGGCGACACGGTCGTGACCGGCGGCGGTTTCGTCGGCAAGGTGACGAAGGTCATCGACGATAACGAACTCGAGGTCGATCTGGGCAATGGCGTCAAGGTGACGGCGCTGCGCGCTACCATCTCTGACGTTCGGGTCAAGGGCGAGCCGATCGCCAACCAGAACGCCAAGAAGTAACCGTACTCAAGGCGGAATACACCTTCACGCCTTAACGGACGAGGCCAAATGCTCTACTTCTCGCGCTGGAAGACCTTCTCGATCTGGGCCGTCGTGCTCCTCGGGGTACTCTTCACTGTCCCGAACCTGCTGACCCAATCCCAGCTCGATTCGCTTCCAGGGTGGTTTCCCAAGCGCTCGTTGACGCTTGGCCTCGACCTTCAGGGCGGCTCGCATATTCTGCTTGCGGTCAATCGCCAGGATCTCGTCGACGAACGCCTGCAGGCGACCCGCGACGACATCCGCACCATGCTGCGCGATGCCAAGATCGGCTATACGGGCCTCACCGGCACCGGCAAGACGATCCAGGTCCGCATCAGCGATCAAGCCGAGCTTGAAGCCGCCAAGACCGCACTTGCCTCACTGACGCAGCCGGTCTCATCAGGCATGTTCGGCGGCGGCGCGGTGCACGAACTGACGCTCGATGAGCCGGAGGCCGGCCTGCTGCGCTACACGCTGACCGACGAAGGCATCGACTATCGCGTCAGCAATGCCGTGACCCAGTCGATCGAAGTCGTCGGCCGCCGCGTCAACGAACTCGGCACCACCGAGCCGATCATCCAGCGCGCCGGCGCCGACCGCATCCTCGTCCAGGTCCCGGGTCTGCAGGACCCGACACGCCTCAAGGAAATTCTCGGCAAGACCGCCAAGCTGACCTTCCAGATGGTCGACCAGACCATGTCGGCCCAGGAAGCCGTGCAGGGGCGTCCGCCGGCGGGTTCGACTGTCATGTATTCGCAGGACGATCCGCCCGTTCCCTACCTGATCGAAAACCGCGTCATCGTTTCGGGTGAAAACCTCGTCGATGCGCAGGCGACCTTCGACCAGCGCACCAACGAACCGGTCGTGTCCTTCCGCTTCGACGGCAAGGGCGCCTCACGCTTCGGCCAGGCGACCCAGCAGAGCGTCGGCCGCCTCTTCGCCATCATCCTCGACAACCAGGTGATCTCGGCGCCGCGCATCAATGAGCCGATCCTCGGTGGCTCGGGCCAGATTTCGGGCAGCTTCACGGCGCAGAGCGCCAACGACCTCGCCGTGCTGCTCCGCGCCGGCGCACTGCCTGCCGACCTGACCATCGTCGAAGAACGCACCGTCGGTCCGAGCCTGGGCGCCGACTCGATCGCCGCGGGCAAGTTCGCCGCCACGATCGCCGGTATCCTCGTCGTCGGCTTCATGCTGATCGCCTATGGAACGCTCGGTGTCATCGCCAACATCGCACTCGCCGCCAACGTGGCGCTGATCATCGCCATTCTGTCGCTACTCGGGGCGACGCTGACCATGCCTGGCATCGCCGGTATCGTGCTGACCGTCGGCATGGCGGTCGACTCCAACGTCATCATCTACGAGCGCGTTCGCGAAGAGCGGCAACTGGGACGGTCGCTTGTCCAGTCCCTCGACCAGGGCTTCGCGCGAGCCCTGGCAACCATCGTCGACGCCAACTTCACGACCTTCATCGCCGCGATCATCCTGTTCTATCTCGGCTCCGGTCCGGTGCGCGGCTTTGCCGTCACACTGGCCATCGGCATCGTGACGACCGTCTTCACGGCCTTCACTCTGACGCGCTGGCTGGTCGCTGTCTGGCTGCGCCGCATGAAGCCCAAGGAACTGCCCAAGGGTTTCGTGCGCTTCGTGCCCGACAACACCAACTATCCGTTTATGGGCTGGCGACGTTATGCTTTCGCCCTGTCGGCGGCCGCTTCTATCGCTGCTGCCGTCCTGTTCTTCTCGGTCGAGATGAACTACGGCATCGACTTCCGCGGCGGCACCAGCATCGAGGTTCAGGCCAAGAGTGGTGCTGCGAGTTCCGCCGACGTTCGAGGCCGGCTCAACGAACTCAACATCGGCGACGTCCAGGTCCAGGAGTTCGGCAGTGACAGCAACCTGCTGATCCGCGTCGAAGGCCAGAAGGCCGGCGACAATGCCGAGCAGAGCGTCGTCGAGAAGGTGCGTGGCGAACTCGCCAACGACTACGAATTCCGTCGCGTGGAATCGGTTGGCCCGACGGTATCGAGCGAACTTGCCTGGTACGGCACGCTCGGCGTGCTCGCCGCCATGGGCGCCATGCTGATCTACATCTGGTTCCGCTTCGAGTGGCAGTTCGGCTTGGGCGCGATCATCGCAACCGTGCACGACGTGACCATGATGGTGGGCCTCTATGTCGTCACAGGCATCGAGTTCAACCTGACCAGTATCGCGGCGATCCTGACAATCGTCGGTTACTCGATCAACGATACCGTCGTCGTCTATGACCGTGTCCGCGAAAACCTGCGCAAGTACAAGAAGATGCCGATCGAGCAGCTTCTGAACCTGTCGATGAACCAGACGCTGTCGCGCACCATCTTGACCGGCGTGACGACGCTGCTGGCTCTGATCGCGCTGTATCTGTTCGGTGGCGAGGTTATCCGCTCGTTCACGCTGGCGATGATCTTCGGTATCGTCGTGGGCACCTACTCGTCGGTCTTCGTTGCCGGCCCGCTGTTGATCCTGTTCAAGCTGCGGCCCGAAGGCGCCGATGCCGATGACAAGGGCAAGCCGGCGGTGCCGGCTGGCGCCCAGCCGACCAAGTCGTAACCGGCCATGGCAGGGCTGATCATGCGCGAGGCCCATTTTCCGGGGCGAGCCCCCGTCGACGCTTATGGCGACGGCGGCTTCCGCTTCGCGGACATGTCGCATCGCGGCTCGATCTTGTGCCTGCCGTCTGGCATCTATGGATGGGAACCAGCCGATCCGCTGGCGCTGAAGCCGGCGGACTTCGCCAGGGTGATATCAGAGGCCGGTCAGGTGGAAATCCTGCTGGTCGGCACTGGCAAGGACCTGAGGCCGCTTCCGGCCGAGCTGCGCACGGCCCTCAAGGATGTCCGCATCTCCGCCGACCCGATGTCCACGGGCGCTGCGGTGCGCACCTACAACGTGCTTCTGGCGGAAGACCGTGCCGTGGCCGCCGCCTTCATCGCTGTCGACTGAGGTGGGCGAGGGGACGCAGACACTGGCCGAGATGGTTCGTGGCACCGACCGCGACCGCTATCTCTCCGTGCTCTACGCGCCCGAAGACAAGCGCGACGCGCTTTTTGCGCTCTATGCTTTCAATGCCGAGATCGCTTCGATCCGCGATCGCATCAGCGATCCGATGCCCGGCGAGATCAGGCTGCAATGGTGGCGCGACGCGATTGCCGCAGGCGATCCGAGGGCAGGTTCCGGCCATCCCGTCGCCCAGGCGCTCGTCGCCGCAATCGTCAGGCATCGCCTGCCTCTGAGTGCTTTCGACAACTATCTCGAAGCGCGCATCTTCGATCTCTATGACGATCCTATGCCGTCGCGCACCGATCTCGAGGGTTATTGCGGCGAAACCGCCTCCGCCGTGATCCAGCTGGCCGCGATGGTTCTGGACGGCGAGGCCGCACCTGGACATGCCAAACTTGCCGGACATGCCGGCTGCGCCCAGGCGATTTTAGGCCTCTTGCGTCTGCTGCCGATCCATCGGTCGCGCGGCCAGTGCTATGTGCCGCGCGATATTCTTGGAGCTGCCGGGATGACACCCGAAGAGTTCATCGCTGGCGCCAACGACCCAAGGTCGGCTGTGGCGGTTCAGGCGATGGTTGCCCTGGCGCGTGAGCATCTCGGCGCTTTCGAGCAAAAAGCCAGCGCGCTGCCGCAGTCTTTGCGGCCGGCCTTCCTGCCTCTTGCCCTGACGCCGACCTATCTCGCGCGGGCCGAGCGCGCCAAGGACGGCATGTCGTCCATCCGAAAGCAAATCCAGATGTTTTCGGTTGCCTCTCGCGGATGGCGTTAGACTGTCGTTGACGTAAACGTCAACAATGCTAGTCTGCCTGCGAAATCGCTCGTTTGGGCGGTTTCGGGAGGAAGTTTGGTATCATGAGCCTGCCAATTCTGGTGGTGATTGTCGTCGTCGGCATAGCCGCCGTGGTCGCTGCCGTGCATCTCAGCGGCGGAAGCGCCCGGGCCTCGTTGTCGGGAGCGAGCCAGGCGGTGCAGTGCTTCGCCACCGATTATCCGGAGGTGACAGCGAAGGCGGTGTTCCTGACCGAAGACGCATCCTCGGCTCTTTTGCTGCTCGACGACGGCACTGTCGGCATCGTCAGCAGTATCGGCGACAAATATCTCACGCGCGTTGTGACCAGGGCGGATATTGCGGCGCTGGGCGCGCCCGATGACCGGACGGTGTCGCTTCAGTTGCACGATTTCACCTGGAAGGGTGGAGATTTCCGCTTCGCCGGCAGCGAGGCAGCGGACGCGGTCATGGCCGCACTTTCAGGAGGCGCGACAGTCGCCAGGGAGAAAGCCTGATGCAGAGCTACGACTTTCCCAAGGTCACGGAACTGGCGATTCCGTTCTTCGTGGCCGCGATCCTGATCGAGCTGTGGCTGGTCCGCACCGGCCGCGCCAAGGGCGCCTTCGAGACGCGTGATACGCTGACAAGCCTGATGATGGGCACAGGCAATGTCGTGGCCGGCCTGCTGCTCGGTGTCGTCTCCTACACGGCGCTGCTCTGGGTCTGGCAATTCAGGTTTTTCGACCTCGGTCTGTCGATCTGGGTCTTTGTCGCAGCCTTCCTGCTCGATGACCTGCGCTACTACTGGTACCACCGCATTGCTCACCGCGTGCGCTGGGTATGGGCCGAACACATCAACCACCACTCGAGCCAGCACTACAATCTGTCGACGGCGCTGCGGCAGAGCTGGACCGGGCTCTTCACCGGCATGTTCGTGCTTCAGGTGCCGTTGGTACTGCTGGGGCTTCATCCGGCTGTGATCGCCTTCGTCTTCGGCTTCAACCTCGTCTGGCAGTTCTGGATCCACACCGAGACCATCGGCCGGATGTGGGGCTGGTTCGAATTCATCTTCAACACACCCTCGCACCACCGGGTGCATCACGCCACCAACCCGCGCTATCTGGACGCCAATTTCGCCGGCACGCTGATCATCTGGGACCGCATGTTCGGCACGTTCGTGGAGGAGCGAGCTGAGGATCTGCCGCGCTACGGCATCGTCCACAACATCGGCACCTTCAATCCGGTTAAGGTAGCGTTCCACGAGTGGATCGGCATGTTCAGGGACGCGTTTGCACCCGGGCTCAGCCTGCGCCAGCGCCTTGGCTATCTTTTCATGCCGCCAGGCTGGAGCCATGACGGTTCGCGCGAGACCTCGGAAAGCCTGAAGGCCGCCTATGTCAGGCGTAATCCCGGCGAGGCGGGCAAACCGGGTCTGCCAAGATAGGGGTATTGGCCGCAGATTGACGCAAGAACGACACTGAGGCACTGACGGCAGGTATTTACAGCTGTGGCCCGATGCCGTCCTTCTCTCTCGCAATCTTCGACTATGATGGAACGCTGGCCGACAGCTTTCCGTGGTTCTGTTCGGTCCTCAATCAAACTGCGCGGCAGTTCGGTTTCCGCGAGGTTGTCGAGGACGAGATCGACGACCTTCGTGCGGCAGGCACGCGCGAGATCGTAGCCCGTCTTGGCGTTCCCATGTGGAGGATGCCGGCAATTGCCATGCATATGCGCAAGCTGAGCGCGGAAAGCTGCGATGCCGTGGCGCTTTTTCCCGGTGTTGAACCGATGCTTGCCAGTCTGGTCGCTAGCGACATCAAGATCGCCATCGTCAGCTCCAATGGCGAAGACACCATTCGCCACACGCTTGGCCCCGCTGCGGCTCACGTGAGCCATTTCCGCTGCGGTGCTTCCCTCTGGGGCAAGAGCGCCAAGTTCAAGGCCGTCATCAAGTCTCTGGGTGTCGACCAGCGACGCACGATCGCTATCGGGGACGAAGTTCGCGACGTCGAAGCAGCCCGAGCCGCCGGCATCGCTGCCGGCGCGGTGACCTTCGGCTATAACACGGGTGCCGCCTTGCGCGCCCTGGGGCCGGATCTGGTTTTTGACGACTATGCCGATCTGGTCGCAAAGCTGACAGCCTAGCCTTCGATTGACTCGGAAATATACGAAGCATATATGGTTCGTATATTCATTTTTGAGAGGCGTTCATGGGCATCGTGAAAATCGACGACGACCTGCATGAGGAGGCCCGCCGCGCCAGCGCGGTGATGTGCCGCTCCATCAATGCGCAGGCCGAGTTCTGGATGAAGGTCGGCATGTTGGCTGAGGCCAATCCGACTTCGTCCTTCAACGACATCGTCAAGATGCAGTTCACGGCGGCCAAAGTGCAGGTTCCGGATCTGGCGGTCGCCTGACATGGTCAAGACCCCGGACGAGCTGGCGCTCATGCGTACATCGGGCAGGATGTTGGCGTCAGTCTTCGAGATGCTGGACGAGCAGGAACTCGCAGGCATGTCGACATTGCAGGTCAACGACCTGGTCGACCGCTTCATTTCAGTGGACCTCGCCGCCCGCCCTGCGAGCAAGGGCCAATATGGCTTCAAATATGTCCTGCACTGCTCGATCAATCACGTCGTCTGCCATGGCGTGCCCGATCCCGGTGAGATCATCCGTGACGGCGACATCATCAATTTCGACATCACGCTCGAAAAGGATGGCTTCATCGCCGATTCGAGCAAGACCTACCTGGTCGGCAATGCCTCGACCGCCGCGAAGCGGCTTGTGCGGGTAGCCCAGGAAGCGATGTGGAAAGGCATAAGGCAGGTTCGGCCCGGAGCGCATCTGGGCGACATCGGTGCGGCCATCGAACGACATGCCAAGAAGAACGGCTATTCCGTCGTGCGAGAATATTGCGGCCATGGCATTGGCCGCGAGATGCATGAGGAGCCGCAGGTACTCAACTTTGGGCGGCCGGGTGCGGGCATGAAGCTGCGCGAGGGTATGGTCTTTACGGTCGAGCCGATGGTCAACCAGGGCACTCGCAGGGTCTCGACCGAGGACGACGGATGGACTGTCGTCACCAAGGACCGCAAGCTTTCTGCCCAGTTCGAGCATACGGTGGCCGTCACGGCGACCGGCGTCGAGGTTCTCACCCTGCGCCGCGACGAACGGCCTGTGCACGAGCGCGCGGTGTAACAGTCGGTCTTCGGCTGTCGCTCAGGCGTTTGCCGAGAACTGGTCACGCGTGGTGAAGAACAAAAAACGATCCAGCCCGCGCGAATTGACATAGTTGCGGACGTCGCGATGCAGGCGCCGCGCTACGCTTGCCGACGAGGTGTTGTCGGTGGCGACGATCGAACCGATCAGCGGTTCGTCGGTTTCGGCAAAGCCAAAGGCCATGGCGGCGCGTGCCGCCTCCAGCGCAAAGCCGCGCCCGCGCCATAGCGGCGCGATGTGATAGCCGATTTCGAGCACGCGCGTGCCGCCAGCATCCTGCCAGGTCGGGCCGCAATCGCCGACCAAGGCTCCGCTCGCGCGCTCGACGATCGCCCACAGGCCGAAGCCGTCGCGTTCGTAGCGGTCGCGGTTGCGCTCGATCCATTCGACGGCGGCCGCCTCGCTGATCATCTCAGGATAGAAGCGACGAGCATAATCGTCGGCGAAGACCGACAGGATCGCGGCAGCATCGCCGCGATCCATTTCTCTCAGGATCAGCCGTGGCGTTTCAGGGAGCGCCATGGCCCGACGCTCACTCGGCAGCCTGGGCAGCCGGTGCGAGGCCAAGCCATGCACGGCAATCGGCCAAAGCGCGGCCGGTCATCGCCTTTTTCTTGGCAACGGTCTTTTCCTTGCCGCGCAGGCGCTTGCCGTCGACCTTCGGCGCCTCGATCTCGGGGAAGAGGCCGAAATTGACATTCATCGGCTGGAACGAGCGCTTGCCGGGCTCGTCGTGGGAGACGAGGTGGCCACCGGTGATGTGGTTGAGCAGCGCTCCGAAGGCCGTGGTCACAGGCGGCGGCGTCATCTGATGGCCAAGGCGTTCGGCCGCGGCGAAGCGGCCGGCCAGCAGGCCGATGGCGGCACTTTCGACATAACCTTCGCAGCCGGTGATCTGGCCGGCAAAACGCAGGCCGGGGCGCGAACGCAGCTGCAGCGTTGGGTCGAGCAGCGTCGGCGAATTGAGATAGGTATTGCGGTGCAGGCCGCCGAGGCGAGCGAATTCGGCGTTTTCCATGCCTGGGATCGTGCGGAAGATGCGCACCTGTTCGGCATGCTTCAGCTTCGTCTGGAAGCCGACCATGTTGTAGAGCGTGCCCAGCGCATTGTCCTGGCGCAACTGCACCACAGCATAGGCTTTGACCTCGGGGTTGTGTGCGTTGGTCAGGCCCATCGGCTTCATCGGGCCATGGCGCAGCGTTTCCGGCCCGCGCTCGGCCATCACTTCGATCGGCAGGCAGCCGTCGAAATAGGGTGTGCCTTCCCATTCCTTGAACTCGGTCTTCTGGCCGTCCATCAGGGCCTGAATGAAGGCGTCGTACTGCTCCTTGTCCATCGGGCAGTTGATGTAGTCCTTGCCGGTGCCGCCGGGGCCGACCTTGTCGTAGCGCGACTGGAACCAGCAGGTGTTCATGTCGATCGAATCGAAATGCACGATCGGTGCAATCGCGTCGAAGAAGGCGAGCGCATCGGACGACGTGCCGGCTGCGATTGCTTCGGCGAGGGAAGGCGCGGTCAGCGGACCGGTGGCGATGATCGCCTGGTCCCAGTCTTCAGGCGGCAGCCCGGTGATTTCTTCGCGTACGATCGTGATCAGCGGATGCGCTCCGAGGCGCGCCGTGACCGCATCGGAAAAGCCGTCGCGATCGACGGCAAGCGCGCCGCCGGCGGGAACCTGATTGGCGTCGCCTGATGACATGATCAGCGAATTGGCAAGCCGCATTTCGGCATGCAGCAACCCGACGGCGTTGGTCTGGGCGTCGTCTGAACGGAACGAATTGGAGCAGACCAGTTCGGCCAGGCCGTCGGTCTTGTGTGCGTCGGTGCCGCGCACCCCGCGCATTTCGTGCAGGATGACCGGCACCCCGGCCTCCGCCACCTGCCAAGCTGCTTCCGATCCGGCGAGACCGCCGCCGACGATGTGAATGGGTTTTGTGCTCATGGTCGCCGGAATAGTCGCTTGGCTGTGCGAATGCAACGATTGCCGTCATTTCATAGGGGTTGCGAGCGGCAAAGGACAACTTCTATGATGGGTCGATGACGAGGCACACAATCTTTCATCTGCTTCTCGTGAGCATTCTTCTCACGCCCATGAAGGTCGGTCCGGCGGCAGCGCAAACGTCGTCGCGCATCGACATCTGTCATGGCTATGGCTGCGCGTTCCGTTCGCGCCTCGACCTCGGTCCGGCCGACGCCAGGAAGTTCGCGGCCATCATGGCTACGGGAAAAGCTTCGCCGCAGGCAGAACGGGCAGCGGTCTCGCGAGCGGTCAGCTATTTCGAAAAGCGTGCCCAGCAGGTCACCGGCGTTCGCGATCAGCCGAGGTCCGAGTTCGGGGCCTCCAGGATCCGTGGCCAGATGGATTGCGTCGACGAATCGACGAATACGGATGCGCTGCTGCGCTACCTCCAGGGCAAAGGCCTGCTCAGGCATCACAAGGTCGATGCCCGCGCCTCGCGCGGCTTCCTGCTCGACGGCCGCTATCCGCACTGGACTGCGGTTATTCGCGCTGCCGATGGTACGAGATGGGTGGTCGATTCCTGGTATGCGCCGATGGGCGGCGCGCCTGACGTCTTTCCGCTCAGCCAGTGGAAACAGCGTGGCGTGCTTGAAAGCGGCGCGCTGAATTAGGCATTTGTCGGAGAGCAGAAACGACAACGCCCGCCGGGGGAGGACCGGCGGGCGTCGTTTAAGTGGCCAGCCTCAGGGAGGAGGAGGGGGCTGACCTATTCGCCATCGCCGGGGAGGACGGTTCAGGCGAAATTCTCTTCACCAATTGCAGAGGGTGAAGCTCTGGGGAAACGACGCCCGCCGGAGGGAGGAGAAAACCGGCGGGCGCGTTAAGGTTGGTCAGCCTCTGGGAGGAGGAGGGAGGCTGACCTATTCGCCTATGCCGGGGAGGAGGTCGGCTCGGGCGAAATTCTTTTCGTCAATTGGAGAGGACGAAACTCTCTGGAGTTAACGGCACCCACCGGGGGAGGAGGATCCGGTGGGTGCGTTAGGGTGGTCAGCTCATTGGGAGGAAGAAGCTGACCGGATCCGTCATGGTCGGGGAGGAGGTCGACGCTGACGGAAAGCCTGAATTAGATTGCGCGGCGGGCGATCGACTGGATCTCGCCACGATTGATGCCGAGATCGGCAAGCTGGCGGTTCGACAGACGGCCAAGCTCGTTCACCGTCTCGCGATAAGCACGCCAGTTGCGGTAAGTGCGGAGCAAGTTCATTTTAGTTCTCTTTTCGGTTCGGACAGTTGGGTCCCACGGACCCGGTTTCAGTTAGATGGCTTTACGCGCGACGAAGTGGATGTCGCTGCGGGTGATGCCGAGGTCGGTCAGTTCGCGGTTCGACAGGCGGCTCAGCTCGGAGACAGTCTCACGGTAGCGGCGCCAGTTGCGGTAATTGCGGATCAGGTTCATCTTCGTTTTCCGTTCGTCTTTTTTCGCTCTTCTGTGTACGAGGCGTAGATAGGATGCCCTTGCTTAAAATTGAAGCGCTATGCTCGCATGGCAGCAATGCGTTTTGTGCAATGCAGCATTAATGGGCATTTACGGATTGGTCATGATTGTGGCGTGGCCGAGATTTCGCCATGATGAACAACGGCTTGGGCCGAGCGTGCAGTGCGCAATGAAGAGGGGGCCAAATGGCGAGCTACGCCACCAAGGTGAAGAAAGACATCGATCGCTGGGTCGAAAACGGGTTGCTCGACCGCACGACAGGTGACGTACTTGTCCGCGATGTCGAGACCAACGAGCGCAACGGGCTCAATTTCGGCTCCATCCTGGCGATCATGGCGGCACTTCTGTTCGCCGCAGCCATTCTCATTCTTGTCGCTGCCAACTGGGAGACGATCCCGCGCATTGCCAGGGTTGCAGGTCTGTTCGCCGTCATCTTCGCCGGCTATGTCGGCGGTGCATGGGTCAAGGGCCAGGGGCATAGCGGCATTGGCGAGGCTCTGTGGCTCGTGGCCGCTGCCGCATTCGGCGGGTCCATCGCCCTGATCGGCCAGATGTATCACTTCTCCGGCGACGAGGCCTCGGCAGTCGTCACCTGGTGCATAGGCACGGCAATTGCCGCAGCGGTGTTGCGCTCGAATGCCCTGACAGTGGCGGCTGTGGGCATTGCCGACAGCTGGCTGGCCCTCAAGGGCTTCGAGTTTTTCCGCAAGGAACAGTTTCCGCACCTCTTCCCGGCGTTTATGGCGGCGTTTTGGGTGCTGTCGCTATGGACCCAAAGCCGGGCCGCGCGACACCTGATCCTGCTGTCGCTCATCTTCTATGCCGTGATGCTGGCCATGCATTTCAACACCACCGAGGTTTCCCTCGTTCTGGCGCTGGTATCTGCCGCGGTGCTGGCCGCGTCGGCACTGGCGCCTGAACCAGTCGAGCGGGTGGTGCAGCTTGGTGGGCGCTTGCCGCTGCATGGGCTGATCGGTTTCCTGACGGGTCTGGGCATCTTGCAGATCGATCTGATCGAGGGCGACGGCTTCGTCATTGCCGCCGCCGTGGCATTGGCTGTCATCGCGGCAACGATCATCTTCCTGGGGCGCGAGAGCCGCGCCTTGCGTTGGGTCGCCTATCTCGGCTTCGCCTTCGAGCTCGCGGTCGTCTACCTCGCCACCGTTGGCACCATGCTCGGCACCGCAGGGTTTTTCTTTGCCGCGGCGATCACGCTTGCCGTGCTCGCCTATGCGATCATTCGCATCGAGAGGCGCATGAAGCCGGCCACTGACGGGAGGACCGCATGATGTCGCGCTCGAGACTTTTGATCGCTGCCGTGGTGCTGGCGCTTGCGCAGATCGGGTTCCTGTCCTGGATGATAGCCGGACGAGCCGCCATCCTGCGCGACGGCAAGGAAGTGCTACTCAAGGTAGAGCCGGTCGACCCGCGCGACCTTCTGCGCGGAGACTATGTACGCCTCGGCTACGAGATTTCCCGCATCCCCGTGGAAATGATCGAAAACCTGCAGCAGGGCGAAACGACGACAGCGGAAGGGCCGATCGTCGTGCGTCTGAAAAAGGACGCTGACGGCTTTTGGCGTGTAAAATCTGCCTGGTTCGGCACCGACTCGACGATTGTTGGCCCGGATGAAGCCGACATAGTCGGCCAGGTTTCAGGCGGCTGGAGCACCGAGCCCGGCTCGACCATAGGCGTCGACTACGGCATCGAGCGCTTCTACGTGCCCGAGGGCGAGGGGCGCCCCATCGAGCAGGACATCCGCACCCGCAGCTTCGGCATCAAGGTGGCGCTGTCAAAGGACGGCAGCGCGCAGATCAAAGCCTTGATGGACGGAGACAAGATGCTCTTCGAGGAACCGCTTTATTGACTTGTTCCCTTCCTGATATCGGGGATGTGTGAAATAACGGGATGAAATCGGCCTCTGTCAGCTTTGCCAAAGAAGTCTGCATAGAATGAAGATTGCTATTGTTGCAGAGCACGCTTCGGCCCGTTTCGGCGGTGAGGCCATTCTGCCGTTGCAGTATTTCCGCATCCTGCGTGACAGAAATTACGACGTCTGGCTTGTTGTTCATGAGCGGACGCGCGAAGAGCTTGAAGGTCTCTTCGGCAATGATCCGCGGGTGATATTCACACCGGACACGCCGCTAATCCGTCTTCTCTGGCGTCTTGGGGCCTTTCTTCCGCAGCGCGTGGCCAATTTTTCGACGGGCTACCTGATGCGGTTGCTGACGCAGCGACGTCAGGTCAAGGAAGCGCGCCGTCTGGTTCGGGAAGAAGGCGTGCAGATCGTGCACCAGCCGATTCCTGTTTCTCCGCGCGAGCCGTCGATGCTCTTTCGCCTGGGAGCGCCGGTCGTCGTTGGGCCCCTGAATGGCGGCATGGAGTTTCCGTCGGGGTTCCGTGATCGCAGTTCCGTGCTTGAGGACTATGCCGTAGCCGCGGCGCGGGCGATGACCAATGTGATGAACCGGCTTATCCCCGGCAAGCGCCAGGCGAGCGTGGTCATGGTCGCCAACAAGCGTAGTCGCATGGCGTTGCCGGCAGGCCTCGGTGGCAAGGTCATCGAGATCTGCGAGAATGGCGTGGACTTTTCCCTATGGGGCGGGGCCACTGGGCAAAATCACCAGTCGGGGCCTACGCATACACGGTTCGTTTTCACCGGGCGTCTTGTCGACTGGAAGGCCGTTGATCTCCTGTTGCAGGCGTTTGCGCGGGCCAAAGAGCTTGCGCCCATGAGCTTGCTGGTCATGGGCGATGGGGACGCTCGCGAGCGGCTGGAAAAGCTTGCTGGCGAGCTTGACCTGCTTTCCTCGGAGGAGGGGGTGGGCAAGGTGCGTTTCGCCGGATGGCTCAGCCAGAAGGAATGCGCCGACGCTCTGGCCGCTCGAGACGCTCTGGTGCTTCCCAGTCTCTATGAATGCGGAGGAGCCGTGGTCCTGGAAGCGATGGCGCTTTCCAAGCCGGTGATCGCGACTGCCTGGGGAGGGCCGCTGGACTATCTCAACGCGGAGTGCGGCATACTTGTGCCGCCGCTTTCCCCCGATGCGTTGATCGACGGCCTGTCGGAGGCGTTGCGGAAACTCGCCAGTTCGCCCGAACTCAGGGTTTCAATGGGGCAGGCGGCACAGCTTCGCGTGCGCGCCGAGTTCGATTGGGAACGCAAGGTGGACGCCGTGCTGGACGTCTATGCTTCAGCGTTGCGAAGCGAAGGCGGCGCTGCCCCATTGTGAATGGATCGAGCGGATCTATTCCGCTACCTCTTGCGCGGTGACCATGTCCGGCTCGGCACCGAGCGCTTTTACGTGCCCCAAGGCGAGGGACACCCCATCGATCAGGACAGGCGCACCCACAGCTTTGATATCACGGCGGCGCCGTCAAACGACGGCAGTACGCAGATCAAGACTTTAAGGCACGGCGACAAGGCACTGTGCGAGGCGCTGTGCTAGCGGTCACCACGGCACGTGCAGCACTTCGACCTTGGGCAGGCCGATTGGGACGATACCAAGGTCCTTGGCGAGCGCAGCAAACCCCTCTGTCTCGATGAGGAATTTGTAGGGAACCTCCGGAAAAATGAGGCCGCCGCGGTGGAGCGCGGCGTCGACCAGCAGCATGGCGCCGCCGACGCCGTCGAGCTTCACGCTGTCGACATTGCGCAGGTCGCTGAGATAGAGGCGACGGCTGTCGCTGACGCGGGGCTGATAGAGACCATTCCGCATCGAGCGGTAGTAGCGATGGTCATGCTGCTCTCTCACGGACACGAAGCTGTTGAGATCGAAGCTCCCCCTGCCGAGCGAAGTTGTACAGTTGGGGGCGACGATGCGACCGCCGGCCGTTGTCAGCGTTTCGATGATATCCGCCGAATAGCGCCACACGTCGATGTCCATCCACAGCGCCCAGTCGTCGCTGGCGTCGAGGCCGTGCTGGATAAGGTGGTTGCGAACGGCGGCAATGCCGGCGCGGCGGGCACGTTGGAACTTCGGCTTCCAGCGCAGGCTGCGATCGAGCTTGATTCCCACGGATTTGCGCAACAGAACTACGTCCCGATACTGCTGTTTCAGGGGAAGGGTGGCGGCCACCAGCCTCTCCCAACTTCCGTCCAGGCTGTCTCCTTCGCAGAACACGAGCTTGATCCGGTCCTTGCCGTGCTCGAGCCGTTGCAGCGCAGCGATGAAGGGTTCGATGTGATCGGCGGCATCACGCAGGGGCACGAGGATCGCGATATTGGCGCCGGTGGGCGGAGTAGCCTGCAGCGCTGCCTTGTCGACGGAGGCTTGCGCCAGGGCCGCGTCCAACTGGCCTCCTTTGGTCAGGAGGTGCCGGCCTTTGTAGAAACTACGTCGAACAAGCGACCAGATCGAAGGTTTCTTGTCTCGAGTCCACCAGGTGCCCGCCCAGTGATGCACGGAAAGCGTCGGTGAAATGGCTCCGCTTTCGACCGTGCCTGCGCCGTCGCGATCAAGCGGCGAAAACAGCGAGCTTGGGTGGATCGCGAAAGCGCTCTGGTCGGGAAAACTGAGCTGCGCTGCGGTGAGCAGGCAAGGGCCGGTGGAATCAAGCACCTCCTGCGCGTCTCGATTGGCTGGCAGTTGCTCGACCAGGTGTGCCCAGAATGGATGCCTGGGCGGGCTGGCCATCGTCCCGTTGAACAGCAGGTAAGGCAGGTTGCGAAACCCGATTTGGTCCTGCGCGTGAACATCGGGCTCCTTGCAGAGGACGATGCGGTCCTCGCCGAGCAGATCGTCGAAAGGGCGAATGCATTCACAATCGAGGTCGGCATACACGCCGCCGAAGTGGTGCAGCAGCATGTAGCGGGCGGCGTCCGCCCGCTGAACGCCGCTCGGATATGAGCAATAGGTCGAAAGAAGATGCGGATAGTGTTGGGCCACGAAATCCAGGAGCATCCGGTCGCTCCAGAGAATTTGCTGCCATCCGGGATTATGTTTGCCCCAGCTTTTCGACCATTTTGCAAATCTATCGGGGATCGCACCTGTCTTCCACGTTTGGTGAAGAAGTTTGGGGATCGCCATGCAATGCCAATCAATTTCAATGCTCTACGGTTCGCGCTTACTTGGCATCGAAAGCGAGAGCTAATCAAGTGACATGGATTGAATGGCTATCCGAGGCTCGCCCGAATGGCCATTTCGATCGCCTTGGGGCTGAACCGCTGCTCGACGGTTTTCCTTGCCCGAAGTCGGCGGCGCTGGCGCTCATCATTATCGATGCATAAGGAGACGGCACGGGCAACCAGCTCGTCGTCTGTTTCGCCAAAGTCGATGTCGAGGCCGTCGATCAGGTCGAGACCTTCCGCAGCAAGGCGCGTGGCGACCACCGGTAGTCCCCACGCCATCGCTTCCAAGATCTTGAGCCTGGTGCCGCCACCACTGGTCAAAGGCACAATAGTCATATGGGAATTGCGGTAGAACTCGTTCAGGCTTTCGGGGCTGGCGACAAGTTCGACGTCGGGCAGCTTGGCAAGGTCGGTGAGGCTTTGATGCGGCGCCCGGCCGGCAATGACGAGGTGCGCGCCGCCCAATGCTTCACGTAGGCCAGGGAGAATCCTGGTGGCCAGCCTCTGGGCAGCATCGATATTCGGCCGATAGTTGAGATGCCCTACGAACAGGACCGTCGGCTTGCCGTCGATCCGCGGCGGCTGCTCAGGCAACTTGTCCGGAATGTCCTCGAAGCGAGGAATGCCGTTCGGCACGACGTCGGCCGTCGTCCTGCCATTCGACAGTGCCCGCAGTCGCTCGCGATCTTGATCGGAGCAGACCCAGACCTTGTCCACGAGTGGGAGGGCGTCGAGCTCCATCTCCCGTAGCCGGCGCGGATTGCGCCCCTTTTTGGACAGCAATGCCATGAGCCAACCGGTCTTGCCGGTTACCTGGCGAGAAACATCGGATTCGATGTTGTGCATGTCCAGCACCAGCTTTGCCGGAAGCGGCCGAAGATGTTTGAGCAGAGCGAAGAGCGAAATGCCCTCGACCACGATGGTTTCTGGTCTCAAGGCACGGATTTCCTTGAGCAGCCGCTCCAGCGCAATCTTGGAAATCCGGCTGTCTAGCGGTGTCCGGCGCTTGGCAATACGTGGTCCGGCTTTATTTTCCGTTGTGCTGGCGAGCCCAATTGCCCTGATGCGCGGGATCTCAGGCGATGACGGCGACACGTGTTCGTAGATGGAAGCGAGTAGCACGTCCCCACGGCTCGCCAGTGCGCGGGCATTTTGCCAGTTGCGCAGGTCGCCGCCCGAGATCGGCGGCCAGGCAGGGTCGGCGGTGATGACGATGCTGCGCGATCCGCTGTCAAAGGGGCGGTCGGCGGTAGCGTTGGCGGTCATTGGTGTCACTTCGTGCACGGCTGGCAACTCTCTACAAGAGATTTTCAGTCCGCCGGGCAGGGCGACATGGTGCGGATGATAGGAGTCGAACCTACACGCCTCTCGGCACTGGAACCTAAATCCAGGGCGTCTACCAGTTCCGCCACATCCGCATCTGCCCGCCAATCCCATGTCGCCATCATTCTGTCAATCTCGGCATCGAAATGAGCGGAACCGGGAGAAACGGCGAAGATGGTTGAAAAATCACCCCGCCTGTGACAAAAGGCCTGTCGAATATGACGGGACGCGAAAACCCGCTCTCGAAAGACGCGATAAGAAGTAGTAAAAACAAAAGCTTATCGGGGCCTTCGGAGAGTGTCGGCACAACCGGGCCGCAAGTGGCGGAAACCGGGGCCGATTTGCGAACTTGAAGCCATCCCCGGCAAACGAATTCCGGCAGGCAGAACGGCAGGACGCCGTGAGCCGCGCCTTACGTGAAAACAAAGGTTTGATGATGCAGGTCACCGAAACGCTCAATTCCGGCCTCAAGCGCGAGATCAAGGTCACGGTCCCCGCTGGCGACATGGAAGCCCGCCTTGCGAAGCGGCTTTCGGATGCCAAGGACAAGGTCCGCATCAACGGCTTCCGTCCCGGCAAGGTGCCGATGCAGCACATGCGCAAGATGTACGGCAAGTCCTTCATGGCCGAAGTCGTCAACGAGATCCTGACCGACTCGGCCCGCACGATCATTTCCGATCGTGGCGAGAAGGCTGCAATGCAGCCTGACGTGACGATGACCGAGGACGAGAAGGAAGCCGAGAAGATCCTCGCCGGCGGCGCCGACTTCGAATTCTCGCTGAGCTACGAAGTCATCCCCGCCATCGAGATCAAGGACTTCACCGACATCAAGGTGTCGCGTCCGGTGTACGACGTGCCGGAGGACGAGATCGAAGAGCAGGTCAAGCGCATTGCCGAGTCGGCACGCAGCTTCGAGACCAAGGCAGGCAAAGCCGCTGACGGTGACCGCGTCACCATCGACTACGTCGGCAAGATCGACGGCGTTGCCTTCGACGGCGGCACGGGCGGTGACCAGCCGCTGGTGCTCGGCTCGAAGGAATTCATCCCGGGCTTCGAAGACCAGCTGGTCGGCGCCAAGGCTGGCGACGAGAAGCTTGTCACCGTGACCTTCCCTGAGAATTATCAGGCAGCTCATCTCGCCGGCAAGGAAGCCACCTTCGACGTCACCGTCAAGGAAGTGGCAGCTCCCGGCGCGCTCGAGATCAACGACGAGACGGCCAAGAACCTCGGCCTCGAGTCGCTCGATAAGCTGCGCGAGATCGTCCGCGGTCAGCTCGAGAACCAGTTCGGCGCAATGACGCGTCAGAAGGTCAAGCGCCAGCTGCTCGACCAGCTCGACGGCACCTACAAGTTCGAGGCTCCCTCGAAGCTGATCGAAGCCGAGTTCAACAACATCTGGAACCAGGTCAGCCGTGACCTCGAGGCTGCCGGCCGCACCTTCGCCGACGAAGAGACGACGGAAGAAGAGGCTCGCGCCGAATACCAGCGTCTGGCCGAGCGCCGCGTGCGCCTGGGTCTGGTTCTCGCCGAGATCGGCGAGAAGTCCGGCGTGACGGTTTCCGACGAGGAACTGCAGCGCGGCCTGTTCGACACGGTTCGCCGCTATCCGGCCAGCCAGCAGCAGGAAGTGTTCGACTTCTACCGCAACAACCCGTCGGCGCTCGTCAACCTGCGCGCGCCGCTGTTCGAGGAGAAGGTCGTCGATCACCTGCTGTCGCAGATCTCCGTCACCGACAAGAAGGTGACCAAGGACGAGCTGCTCGCCGAGGACGAGGACGAAGGTTCCGAGAAGCCGGCCAAGAAGGCGTCGGCCAAGAAGGCTGAAAAGGCAGAGGGCGAAGAGCCCAAGAAGAAGGCCGCTCCGAAGAAGAAGGCCAAGGAAGGCGACGCCGAATAAGGCTGCGCTTCTTCGCAAGAACAAAAGGCCGTCGGGGCGACCCGGCGGCCTTTTTGCTGATACGTCCTCCGGTAACCCTGCCAGCTAGTCTGGTCGGGCAATGTTGGCGAAGGCTGCCAGCAACAGCTCCCGGAGGTGGCGCGCGGCAGACCCGAGTGGCGTGTCGATGCGCCACAGAAGATATGCCGTCAGGGCGGTCTCCGAGGTCGAGCCGAGCGCCGCCGCGGAGACGCGGACTAGCCGCCCGGACTTCAGGTCGTCTTCGACCATCCAGAGCGGCATGTTGCCCCAGCCGGTACAGGCGCGGATGAGCGCCAGCTTGGTGGCGAGGTCGCTTACCCGCCAGGTCCCCGGCGACAACACGCCGAAATCCCGGCCGGCGGTCATCGGTGACGGGTCCGTGACGACGATCTGGATGTAATCGGCCAGTTGCTCTGCCGACCATTTGGCAGATTGTGAGGCGAGCGGATGGCAGGCGCCGCATACGGCAACGAATGGCGGCAGCGGTGCCAGATACTCGCATTCTATTGCATCGACGCGCGACGCATCGCTTGTGACGGCGAGCGTGCATTCGTTCTGGACGAGGGCATGCAGCGCCGAGGCAAGCGGCAGGGTTTTCACTGATACCCCCACTGACGGGTAGCGCTGGCGCAACGCTTCGAGCACTGCCGCAAGCCGTGGCAGAGGCACAAGCGGGTCGACTGCAACCGACAACGACAACTCCAGCCCTTTTCCAAGTCCGCGGGCGCGGGCGCGCATGGCGTCGACCTTGACGAGGATGGCGCGCGCGTCGGCGAGCAGGACGCGCCCCTGTTCGGTTAGCTCTGGCTTACGATTGCTGCGGTCAAACAGCTTGATCTGCAACTCCGCCTCAAGGTTGGCAATGGCGTGGCTGACGGCAGACTGCACACGCGACAGCTTGACGGCACCGGCGCGGAAGCTGCCGCTTTCGACAACGGCGACGAAGGTGCGCATCTGGTCAAGCGTGAGGCTGCAAGCATCGGGGTTCGATTTCTTCGATCGGTTTCGTCTGAATTATACAGCTCCCATGCATCGGTTGCGCAACCATATTCCTCCTGCAATCACGAGGAATGAACGATGAAGACCATCGACAAGGCACTGATCTACGAAGCCGAACGCGCGGACGCCAGGAGGGACCGGATCGTCCGCGAGCACCCAAGCGGTCGTCTGACAATCGTTCCTATTGGTGCCTCAAGCGAGGTCATTAGCGTTGCCCGCGAACTTGCGTCTCAGGGCGTCAGGCTGATCGAACTGTGCGGCGGCATATCGCCGTCCTGGCGGCCCAGGGTCGAGGCGGTCGTCGGCGAAGGGGTAAAGGTCAGTTCCGTTGCCTTCGGCATTGAATCTCTGCCGGCCGCCGCGGCCTACAACGAGGCGTATCTGAAGGGCGTGCCGCCTAGGGCCGCTTTCATTATCCTCCAGCCGGGAGCGAACGCGGTGCGCGACCGCTTCGTGCAGGCATTTCCCCCGCTCGAGACGACATTCGTACCCGTTCCCGACGAGGCTACGGGGGCAGATGTGGCAGCGGAACTTGTTGCTGCAGGTTATGGCCTGATCGAACTCTATGGCGGCTTCACCTCGGCCGGCGCGGGCCGCATCATCGAGGTGGTCGACGGGCGCGCGCCTGTCGGTATCGGTGGTTTCACACTGGATCAGCTGGAGCGTTATGCGCCGCGCGCCGAGGCCTGAGCCGCGTCTGACGGCGTCAGATCAGCAGCAGCCCCTTCATGCTGGCATAGCCTTTGCGGCCGATGATGATGTGGTCGTGCACCATGATGCCGAGCGGCTTGGCCGTCTCGACAATGGTCTTGGTCATGTCGATGTCGGCGCGAGACGGGGCGGGATCGCCGGAGGGATGGTTGTGGATCTATCGTGGTATTCAAAAATCATTATATTAATCAATATGTTAAAGCTCGACCCGGTGGGAGTGGAGCCGTTAATTGGGGTATGTAATTCGCCTCGATTAATCGAAATTCCGGTACGCACCGGCCGGTCCCGCAAGGGCCCGGACTTACACGCTGACGCATGACTTTTTTGGCCCATTGCCACGGCACGAACAAGGGCTGACCTCCGATAGGCCTGCTGACCGTGGTCGTCACGTTTCGGAAGCCAGCCCCCATCTTAGTTGGTTTCGGCCTCAGATTGATCTGTGGTGGCAGATGCTGACGATATCTGCTTGCACGGAGTCAAGTTTGACCGATCCCATCGATCGAGCTCGTCTGTAGGATATAAGACCGCTTTGCCGATCTTGATATATGACGGCCCGATCCTCTTCCATCGCCAGTTTCGCAACGTGCCGTCGCTGACCTTGTTACGATAGCGTTCGACGACCTCTTCGCAGGTCAGATAAGCAGGACCAGACACAATATCTCCAGGGTAGAATGATAAATTGTGCAACGGCCTGTTGCACAAATGGAGGCGCGGCACGCAGCCGCCCTATGGCTTGCGGACCCTTGCGAGCGTCCGCGAGTGCGATCGGCACGGCTATGCCTTGCGGCGAAGCTCGCCTGCTCGGCGTGCGGCGGGGCGTATCGTTCGGCTGTTTGGATCGGACGTTGATGTCGTCGTACCTAAGTCTGCCCAAGCCTTCAGATCTTCGAGCGCGTAGACCACGCGGCCGCCAAGTTTTCGGTAGGTTGGTCCGGTTCCGTAGGTGCGATGCTTTTCGAGCGTCCGTGGCGACAATCCAAGGAAGAGCGCAGCTTCGTCAGTGCGGACATAACGTGTTGAAAGACCAGACAAGTGCATATGATTTCTCCGTGCTGTGCATGCCGGGGCGGCATGCACGCTCGTACCTCCACAATTTCGTTTGAAGCGGCGACCTGCTGATAAGTCGCAGTAACTGGCCGGTTATGTGGGAGCGGTTGCGCTTCAGCACGTAGCGACTAACCCCATCCGTCGTGTATTCGCCGATATCGCCCTTTCCTCCGCGACCCGACATATTCGACGAGCCGCACCTTCTGGAGGGCAGCGATATCTCGACGCGCGGTTTTCAAGCTTACCTCCCATACCGCCGAGATCTCGTTAGCACCGCAACGGCCTTCCACGACTCGGTCCAGAAACCAGCGCTGCCGCTCGTTGAGTTCTACGGGATCAGGGACATTTAAAGGGTCATGTTTAGGGACACGTTCAGGGTCATTTTTCCGGCCACTCGTTGCTGGTCCACCGCCAACGGCCTCGCCGGCGGCGTAGGCTTCTCTGGTTGCCGAGAGCGAAAAGCGATCGATCCGATGAGCCTGAGCATTCGCTGCGGGCCCCTCGATCAAGCCGAGAACGAAGGCTCGGATGACGGGCGATGAAACCAAAAGGCGCAGAAAATATACGGTGTCTGGGCCGTGTTGTGCCGCAAGCCAATGCTTGACGGTTCTCTCGCTGGCGGCAGTCTGCTGCATGAGCTGCTTCACCGCGCGATGGCTGTCCCCATGCTCCTTGCGCAGCAATTCGGCAATGGTCCTGGCGTAGGCCTCACGGCCACCAAGAACACCCGTCCATAGGGGTAATTTCCTGCCCTTTTTCGGCAACATCTTCCGTTTCCTCCGCAGTTAGACTGGTCTCAGTGCGGATTGGCGGCAGAAGCCCGTCATGCGCTGCGGCGGTTGGTCGCCCGGACCACCGCAGTCGGGGATTGGAGAGGGCGAATTTTGACGAGCCGGAAACTCAACGATGATGATCGATCACAGCAGCCGGAACGTCCTGTTCGGGCTGCCGAGTACGTCCGCATGTCGACAGATCATCAGAAATACTCGACGGAAAACCAAGCCGATGCGATCCGGCACCATGCTGAAGCGCGTAGGATCGAAATCGTCAGGACCTATGCCGATGAAGGGAAAAGCGGGCTGAGCGTTGATGGCCGTGATGCATTCAAGCGCCTGATCGCCGATGTTACGGAAGGCCGGGCCGACTTCGAGATGATCCTCGTCTATGACGTGAGCCGCTGGGGCCGCTTTCAGGATACGGATGAGAGCGCGTACTACGAATACATCTGCAAGCGCGCAGGCGTGCGTGTCCAATACTGTGCCGAGCAGTTCGAGAACGACGGTAGCCCGATCGCGGCTATCATCAAGGGCGTGAAGAGCGCGATGGCCGGGGAATACAGCCGCGAACTCTCAGTCAAGGTTTTCGCCGGTCAGGGACGTCTGATCGAAAAAGGGTATCGGCAGGGCGGTCCAGCGGGTTTCGGCCTGCGGCGAACACTCATCGACGAACACGGCACGATCAAGGGATGCCTCGAGCGCGGTGAGCAAAAGAGCATCCAGACCGACCGCGTGATCCTCACGCTCGGGCCTGACGATGAGGTCAATCTGGTTCGAGAGATCTATCAAGCGTTCGTCTACGCTGGACGTAACGAGAACCAGATTGCCGCCGACCTCAATGCGCGCGGTTTCGTGACCGATCTTGGTCGCCCTTGGACCCGGGGGACGATCCATCAGCTTCTGATCAATGAGAAATATGCCGGCGACAATGTCTGGAACCGCCGCTCGTTCAAGCTGAAGAAAAAGCGGGTCCGCAACACCCCAGAAAAATGGATCAGGGCCAAGGATGTATTCGACGCCATCGTTGAGCGCGAACTATTCGAAGCAGCCAGAACCATCATCAATGCGCGGTCGTTTCGCCTAAGCGACGAAGAAATGTTGCAGGCTCTGCGGGAGTTGTATCAGAAGCAGGGGCTGCTTTCGGGTATCGTCATTGACGAATGCGACGAGTTGCCGTCCAGCAGTGCCTATAGCTCTCGTTTCGGCAGCCTGCTCAGAGCTTACAGCCTGGTCGGTTTCACGCCAGATCGGGACTATCGCTATATCGAGATCAATCGCGATGTACGCAAACTCCACCCTGAAATTCTCCGGGACGTGCTCGATGGTTTGCATGCGACAGGTAGCGATGCCTGGCAGGATCTCCAAACCGATCGGGTAATCGTCAATGGCGAGTTCAACCTTTCGGTGGTGGTGGCTCGATGCTTCGAGACCTCGACCGGGCTTTTGCGCTGGAAATTGCGCTTCGACACGTCGCTCGCGCCCGATATCACTATCGTCGTGCGCATGGACCGCGCCAACCGCGCGCCACTCGACTACTACCTATTTCCGCGCATCGACATGCTCTCCGAGAAGCTTCGGCTGATGGAGGACAATGCTCTGAGGCTCGATGCCTATCGCTTCGACGACCTCGATCTTCTCTATGACATCGCAACACCCGTTCCCTTTTCGGAGGCCGCTTAATGCCTGCCGTTCGCCCCAATCGAATTGAAATGATCCCGATCTCCCGGATCACGGTCTTGAACCCACGCGCGCGCAACAAGCGTCAGCATCGGGAGATCGTGAACAACATCGAAGCCATCGGCTTAAAGCGGCCGATCACGGTGAGCCGCCGTGAAGGAGCCGGTGGTCCGAGATATGATCTGGTCTGCGGGGAAGGGCGGCTGGAAGCTTTCCAGATGCTCGGCCAGTCCGAGATACCCGCTGTGGTGATCGAAGCCAGCGAGAACGAATGTCTTGTGATGAGTCTGGTCGAGAATATCGCCCGTCGCACACCTCGTCCCATCGACATCATGCGGGAAATCGGCGCCCTGCGGTCACGCGGGTATAGCGACGGTGCTATCGGTGAAAAGATTGGTGTCGGGGCGTCCTGGGTCAACATGATCGCATCGCTTCTCGAACGCGGCGAGGAGCGTCTGGTGGCTGCGGTCGAGACCGGGCTCATTCCGATTACTTTGGCGATGGAGATTTCCAAGGCGGAGACGGAGGAGGCGCAGAACCTGCTCCTCGACGCCTATGAAACCGGCAAGTTGAGAGGCAAGAAGCTCGCCGCTGTCCGGCGCATGCTCGACATGCGCATGCGGAGCCAACGCAAGGGGTTGCTGCCGACCGGGCGCCTGGGCAGGAAGACCAATAGTCGACGGCTGACGGCTGCCGATCTCATGGAGATTTATCAGCGCGAGGCCGAGAAGCAGCGCCTCTTGGTCAAGAAATCTGATTTCACTCAGACGCGGCTGCTGTTCATCGTTGAGGCGCTGAAGGACCTGCTTGTCAACGATGGCTTCGTCAATTTGCTGCGGGCGGAGGGGCTGGCAACCATGCCTCGGGCACTCTCCGTCCGAGTCTCAGGGGGCGACCATGGCTGATGGATCAAAAAGCCGGGACGATGGCCATATCCACCTGGCTTTCGGACAGGACTTCCTGACGATTCCGATTGCCTCGATCATGCCGCTCAAGAGCCTCCCGGACGGTGCCAGAGAGAGCCGATCCTATTCGCAGGTTCTGAGTTCCATTAAGGCCATCGGTCTGATCGAAGCGCCTGTCGTCTTGGCGGACCCCAAGAAGGAAGGGACATGGTTCCTCCTCGATGGCCATCTGCGGTTAGAGGCGCTCAAGGAACTTGGCATCACAGAAGTCGAGTGCCTGCTCGCCACCGACGATGACACCTATACCTACAACAAGCGCGTCAATCGCATTCCGCCAATCCAGGAGCACCGAATGATCGTGCGCGCCATGGAGCGTGGAGTCTCGGCTAATGATATTGCGGATGCCTTGAATCTTCAGGTCGAGTCCGTTTTGCGGCGTTTCAAATTGCTGGAGGGGATCAGCCCCGAAGCGGCCGAGATGCTGAAAGATACACCTTGCTCGATGAAGGTGTTCGACATTTTGCGTCAGATGTCGGCCGTTAGGCAGATCGAAGCCGCCGATCTGATGATCGGTCAGAACAATTTCTCGATCATGTTCGCACGTGCGATCCGCGCGGCCACGCCCGATAATCAACTCGTCGCTGCCAAAAAGGGGAAAGGCGCAGCCGTTCCCACCCCTTCCGGTCAGCAGATGGCGCGCATGGAACGAGAGCTGGCGGCTCTTCAGACCCAGGTGGAATCGGTTGAAGAGACCTACGGGGTCGACAACCTGCATCTGACAGTTGCGCGCGGATATATCGCCAAGCTCCTTGCGAACAGCCGCGTCGTCCGCTGGCTGGCGACCCATCAGCAGGATTATCTGGGCGAGTTTCAGAAGATCGCTGAGATCGACACGCTCGGGCCGATTGCCGAGGCGCCGGACGTCTGAACGCGAAATGGGGACCCGGACCCGATAAGCGCGGGGACCATGGGAGAAGCCGCACTTTGGGGCGGATCAAGCATGGTGGTGGGAGTGGCGGCGAACCCGCATGAGGCCCACTAGGCTGGCCGTCATATGGACCAGCCGCATGTGGGCATGCTTGCCCCCATGAGGATTGATGGGCGTGTCGGGAGCGCTGGCCGGCACGCCTATCTCTGCGTGAACTGCTGGCCTCGTAGGCATCATCTGACACCTTGTTGCGCTGCCGAGGTGGCAGGGTCCGAGTCCACGCTTGGTATCGCCCCTCAATTTCCTCCCGCTAGTCCAAGGATAGATCGAAACATCATCTCGTCACCGCGTGAGGCACTGCGTTGCTGTTCTATTCAGCCGGAAGTTTGGCTCTCCTGGGTCGTAGCGATTGCCATTTTGGCCTCGAGACGCGCGGCCTTTTCTGGGGTGTCGATATATTGTGACAGCACCGGCCGAGGACCGAAGACATTCCGGCAGATAATCTGAATCTCCATTCCGAGCCGACGCACTTCAGTGGTTATGGTGGGCACAAGCGCAGCGTGGGCGCGTATCAAGTCGTCGCTCGACCGATCCTGGCCGATCGACATGCGATATGAAAATTGCGTGATCGTCCGATTGAGTTGCCGCACCTTCCGGCTGTCAGAGATGTCGCGGTGCCGTGAGATCATGTTCACCGGCCTGCGCTTGCTGGATCCGCGCACGAGCATACGCGCGGAAATTGGGAAGATCAGCTCGACGTCGCCGGAATGCTCATAGGGCCTCCGCGCATGCACCGCCTGACATGGGTTGTAGGTGCAGACCGGATTGTCCGATGTGAGGAAAGGGGTGCTGGTTTTATTGTGGAGCACCTCAAAGCCGAGTCGGAAGCAGAGATCGCCAAAATTCTTGAACTCGCCCTGCATCGCCAACAGTGTCTCATGCGGATTGATTCCGATGGGAACGGTGTCGAACTGGCCAGCGTAGCGTTCAATTTCTGGCGGAAGCGCGCCGATCTCTTCGCCGACCTTACATTCACTGCGAAGCTTGGCCTCAAGCATCAAGGCATGGCGGTCGCGCGTCGCCGGAACGCGAGCGCGCATAATTGTTTGCATACCCAAGACGTTGAAGGAAATGGCGGGTGACAGTCGGCGTGCCGCGAGCGCTTTGACCGTCTCCGGCCACACAGTCTCAATGGTGTTCCACAAGTCTTCGAAGCGATGGTTCTCCTGGCCACCCTCGGGTAGATTCTGGGAATAGTAGTCTCGCTCGAATCCGATGGCACGCGGGCTCATCGGGTGTGGGTCTTCGGGGGCCTCGCTGCGGTAAACCTGTACGCGACCACGTTCATCCGCAAAGCCGTCCATATACACGGCCGAGATGAAGTGGTGCCGGCGGTTGTTGCGGTTGGCATCGCTCCCCCTGGGATTCAGGACGCTGAACGGCCGCACGTCATCATCGACGGGCACGTTGCCCCATGTGCCGAAATATGTGGGAGGCTTCGTCATGTGTCGGCCTAGCGAGGAAGGCGACGCTGGATACCTTCCAAAAGATACGCGATAAGGAGGGGTAAGCCGCGCATTTCGATGCCCATTTTTCGACGCTCGTTCACGGCCGCTAGCAAATCCTGCCACTCCGAGAGAAGCTCCGCTTCGTCCTCCTTCGTCAGGATGCTGAGGTCGATATCGTTCCCCAGACGTTGTCGGAGAAAGTCGAAGATCGTTCCGTTTCCGATCTCAGTTTTTGCTTCGGCGACCGTCAGATCGTCGTAGCGGCCGGTGTCAATCGCGCCGTTTAGATAGAATGCAATAAATGTAAGCGTAGTGATTCGCATTTCTCGCGGTTCCTATGGAGCGGGATCTAAATATATTAGATTCGCGCAATGATATTCGTCACGCGTCTGGATCGCTACTTCGTCAACCATTGTCCATATGCTTCCACATCGATCATTGGCACGGTCCCGCTGAATTGAAGCTGAGATATCAATTTGAACAGGAATGCCGTTGCCGGCTTGTTTTCGTTGACGAAACTGTAGCTTGAGATCGCTTGGTCGAAGAAGAAATGGCCATGTGACGCTACGCAGCCGATGTCGAGCCTCCCGTCGCCGATGTCGGCGACAAGCGCCTTCTCAAATGACGGTCCCAGCGCCGGACTCCATTCGCTCTCAAAGGTCAGGAGGCCGCCCAAGATTGGGATCAACGGTTTCGCCGGATAGACACCCTTGGCGTATGGAATGGGGAGGCTCGTACGGTGCAGGCGACGAACGCTCGCGACCTTCTCCTGTGCGTATGCGACTAGGCCGGCGTTCGCCGTCTGCTTCGCCTCGAATACGGCATACACGCTCTCCGCGGGAATGATCGTCTCGTTTTCGTACGTGAAGATGAAGGGGGAGTATTGACGATCAAAGATCACGACATCGATCTGCTGGCTGAAGTTTCCGAGGCTGTCTACCACATGTGCCTTTGCTGCTTGGTAGCGCTTCGGCAAATACGTCTCCAACATGCTGATCCAGACATTCTCGCTCGCATCACCCTTCGTACCCGGATGGTTGAACGACTTCCGAACGGTTGCGAGACGCTGCTGAATATCTTCATGCAACGAGGAGAGAAGCTGGGACAGAGACCATTCTGACATCGGTAAACCTCACTGTGATTCTAAAGCTTGCCGTCAGGACAGCGGAAATTTCGGGCCGAACAGTTCGCGCCAGGCGCGCAACGCTTCACCGTTCCGGCCGCGACGTACATGGTCGATTGCAAGAGTTGCTTCGCGCTCCGCCGCACGCAGAAGGTCGCGCGCTCGCGTTTTGCGCGCAGTGTCCATTCCGTTGCTGATCGCGGGGCCGAGGCCAGCGGGGTCGGGCCACTCATCGAAAATCCGCGCCGCGAGCGTCGCAAAGAACCCCTGAATCTCGCGATCAAAGCTGCCGCCCCAGCCGCCATGTAGGCACTGGAGCGCCATTACCTCGATGAGGAATGAGGGCTTCACCGGCTTCTCGCCGTGCTTTGTTTTGTTGTTCCAATATTTTACCATCCGCACGAGGCCTTTCCATTCGTTGGAATAAGCCTGATGCGCGGCGGTGGCCTCTGCGGCATGGGTTTGAGGGTTGGTTCCGATCCACTTGCCGAGTTCATTATCGGGGATCTCGAAATCATCGTCCTTATCGAACGCCGGAACGATATCGACGCTGATGACGCGATAATCGGTATTGTCGTCAGTATCGGCCTTTACGCCGAAATCGACGTTGATTGAGCGGTTCTGCTTCTTGGCCTTGTCGCCATATTTTTCCGCCAAAGCGTTATGAAAGTCGGTCAACACCACCGATGGCGACTTCGAGCGGTAGTGATCCTCGGAGGACTTCAGGACGAAGAATATGTCGACGTCCTTCAACGGCTTCGTCTTGGTCCACCGTGCATATGACCCGGTGAGGAAGCTACGGTCGATCTTGAACTTAGTGTCGAGGTAGTCCCGGACCTCCTTCTGGCGTGCGGACGCGTTAGCTTGCTCCCTATCATTGAGTTCAAGGCGGCTTTTGAATTTCCGAAACGCTTCATCTACAGTGAGCATCAGGCTCTCCTCAGATATGATGTGCTGGCGCCGAGGCCACTGTGCTCGACGGTCGTTCCGAGGCTTTGCCGAACCATACCCTCTGTTGAGCGTCCGCTCGCCTTGCTCCAGCCAGCCACGTCCGGGCGGCCGGGCTTGCTTTGCAGAAGCAGCCGATATCGAGCCTCACTCGGTGCTAGGCCCGCTTTCTTGATCGCGTATCTAAGTTGCTCGGTATCCGTCCAGAAATTGCCGTCGCCGCCAGACCAGCCGTACGCGATGTCGATGTCCCACCGGAAAATCAGCGTATCCGTTTTCGGATTATAGATTTCCAGCTTTACGGTTTCGAGATCGCCAGTGTTCAGCCACGTCTGGACACCGCGCATGTTCAAGTCCCAATCACCGACGAACTCCGACGGATCAAGGCCGCTTAGACGAATGATGTCCTTCAGGCTCTTGAGGATATTGTCGGCCACATAGGTGACGGAGTGGGTGTAGGTGTTGACGGCGACGCTGGTCATGAGCCGAGAAACCCTTTTTGGTCGAAGACAAGGGTCTGCGATTTCGTCGTCGCTGCCTCATCCGCGCTGGATACGGCCGCGCTGAGATCGCGCGCCGTAATGCGGGTGCTGTGCTTTTTCAGGGCGCCCTGAACCCAGGTGAGATCATCAGCCAAGCAGGGAAGCGAAACTCGCCAGTCGCCTTTCAGCGGGTCGAAGCCGAGAGGGGCCTCGTTAGCGTCCGAGCCTTCGACTGCATCATCATCATAGATGCAGTAGATGCGGGTGCGGGGACCGTCACAGGTCACGGTGATCGCGGCGTCCTTCGGCGCTTGATCCGCGATGACGCTGGCAGCTATGCCGGCGACGGCGAGAAGCTCGGTGCGCGCATCGCTGGTTTTGCCTTGGGTCAACAGGTCGACTATCGCGGCCCAGGTTCGAGCGGTGTCGCGTTCGGGTGTGCTCTTGAAGGTGCGGCTGGCGACGGTGCTCACGATGCCTTGCTTCCCAAAATGCGCCCCGTTTTGGCGGCGCGCGCGGCGGCAAGCAGATCTTCAATCGTTACCCGTTCCGGGTTCATAGCGGTTTGCGGGCTGCTGGCCAAAGCATTGGCCACCATTTTGCGGATGGCGCGTCCATCAAGGCCGACGCATTCCGCAGCACAGCGGTCAAAACCAGCAACGGTGGGCAATCTCGCGATGGCCGGATAGGACCTTCCGAGACCGGTCAGGCAATCCCTCAAGATACGGGCGCATGCCTCGCGGTCTGGCAAAGGCACGTGGACGACTAGGTCGCAGCGCGAGGTGAAGGCCGCATCGACGGCCTGGGGAAAGTTGCTGGTGGCGAGAAACAGCAGATTCGGGTGCTGCTCGGCGAGAGCGTCGAGCTGAACGAGGACAGCATCGGTCGCGCGGTGGATGTCGATCGGATTGGCTTCGAGGCTCATCTTCGACCGGTCGGCCGCCAGCGTTTCGACCTCATCTAGAAGGACGATCGTCGGGCCAGCCGCAGCTGACTCCGCGATCGATTGTGAAAACAGTTCCGACACCGCCCGTTGCGTTTTGCCCATTGCAGAGCTGGTCAGTGCGTGCGGTTCGACTTCGAGGAGGCGGAAGCCGCCGCCCTGGAAGGATTCGGCCGTGCGGTGCGCTAGTCCCTTGGCGAGAGAAGTTTTGCCCGTACCTGGCGGTCCGACGAGCAGGATCACTCCATGCAGCGGAATGACGTTGCGATCGACCTTTCCCCGCATCGTGAAGTTCAGCATCGCCTGAGAGAGGAGCTGCGCTTTCAGGCGCTCCTCCAGGATGATCGAGTCCCAGAGAGAACCAAGTTTGGGATCGGGAAGCCGGCGTGCGCGCTGAATACCCTTCGGTCGGTCGAAATCGTCATTTGGTACGGCAGCCAGCTTCTGCATCGCCAATCGTCCTCTCGTCGCCTGTCCGGCGTGGTTGAAAAAAGGCGCCCGGGAGAGCGCGGTTTCAGGGATCAACCCTTCGGGGGGAAAGGGTCATTGCCATAGGAGTTCGCGTCCCGGATGCGGCCATCGGGGCGATGGATGACCACTTCACCACGCTCACGGATCGCGGTGCTGCGCGCCGCTTCCGTAGCCTGGGCCTGTGTGTCGTGGATCGACCCGACCCGCGATGCTCCCTCACGGCGCGCCGCCCAACCGGACTCATGGGGAACGACATGGATGCGCTTGGACATTCTCTATCTTCCTTCTGCTCGCAGTCGGCCGAATCCAACACTCGTCGACGAGCTATGGATTCCAGAGTGGGGTAATGTTGTCAATAAGCACAATATTAATGTGCTTATTAAGCACATAATGTTTGCGACGTTGACATCTTGGTTTGCTGGGAGCAAACATGCGCGATGTCGGACGAAGTGATTTACAAGGCGTTTGGGCGCGTCGTCGCCACGCGGCGAAAGAAGCTCGAGCTCACTCAGGCTGAGTTGGCAGCCAGAGTTGGAATGTCACGAGCGTCTGTGGCCAATATCGAGAGCGGCCGGCAAAACGTGCTGCTGCATCATGTTTACAGCCTCGCGTCGGCGCTGGAGTTTTCCAAAGTCTCAGACCTGCTGCCGGCGCAACCTAAACCAGAGACTCAGGAGGATTTCGACATGATCTTGTCAGACGAAACGGTAACCGCGCGGGGCAAGGCCCAAATTACGGATCTGATTGCGAGTGCGCTCGCTCGGCGCGGATCCCCGAAGGCTGGGTCGTGAGGGCGGATCCAGAAAGGGCTCGGGAAGCTGCGCGCAGCATCTTGCAGGAGTTCGGAGTAAAGGGGGCGCCGATCCCGGTCGAACGCATCATCAAGGCAAGAAACATCGTCCTTCAATATGCTCCATTGGAGGACGACCTCTCGGGAATGGCCTTCATAAAGGACGGTGTCGGCATCATTGGCGTCAACGCTCTGCACCATCCTAACCGACAACGATTCTCGGCCGCACACGAGCTTGCGCATCATGAACTGCATGCCGATGAGATTCGTAAGGCCGTTCACGTCGACAAGGGATTTCGGGTTCTGTTGCGGGATGACATCTCTTCACAAGGCATCGATCCGCTAGAGATCGAAGCCAATGCCTTCGCCTCGGAACTCCTGATGCCACGGGATTTTCTCGCGAGCGCGTTGGACGCAAGTGGATTGGATATCGAGGATGATGCTGGAATAGAGGCGCTTGCCAAAAAATTCCGGGTCAGCGCGTCGGCCATGCGATTTCGTCTGGCTGGACGCTTCTAGGTCGAGGCAGCTGGATGAGCTTCGTTTTCTTCGACACAGAAACAACGGGGCTTAGGCACGGCTTCGACCAGATCGTACATTTTGCGGCAGTCCGGACAGATAACAATCTCAATGAGATCGATCGGTTTGAGGCGCGTTCGCGTCTCCTGCCGCACGTGGTTCCTCACCCGAGCGCTCTGCGCACAAACGGCCTACCTATTGCGCGGCTGGTCGATGAGGGGCTTCCTTCGCACTATGAGATGGTCTTGGCCATCCGACGGAAGCTTCTGTCGTGGTCTCCATCGGTCTTCGTAGGCTACAATTCCATTCGTTTCGACGAGGAGATGCTTAGGCACGCCCTTTTTCAAACCCTTCATTCAGCCTATCTGACGAGCAATCACGGCAATTGCCGAGCGGATGCTTTGGGCCTGGTGATGGCCGCCTCGGCTCTTTCCCCTGCTTGCATTGCTGTGCCACTCGGTCCGGAAGGGCGTCCGGTATTCCGGCTGGAGCAGCTTGCGTCGGCAAATGAGGTCGCACACGCGCAAGCTCACGACGCTATGGCAGATGTCGGCGCCACGCTCGGTCTTTGTCGATGCGTGCATGAACGCGCACCTGAACTCTGGCAGCGCTTCGTACGATTTTCAAAGAAAGCGACGGTCGGCGATTTCGTTGACTCCGAGGACGGTTTTTTCCTCACGGAATTTTTCGCCAACGAGGCATACCACACGCCGGTCGTCTGCGTGGGCCGGGATCCGGAACAGCCTAACGGTCGGTTGTGCTTGCGGTTGGACATTGACATGGAGCGGCTTGCCTCGTTGCCGGATGAGGCGTTGCGCGCAGAACTGACAGCGAAGCCGAGCCCTGTTCGTCGCCTCAGAATCAACGCCGCGCCTACGCTGACAGCATTCTATGATGCTCCGGATCAGATGCTGAATGGCGCCAACCTCGACGACTTGGAAGCCCGTGCTCGCGAAATGAAAGAGGACGCGGCGTTCTGCGCCCGAATCGTCTCGTCCTACGTGGCCACGCGCGAACCACGCCCGCCCTCCATTCATGCGGAAGGGCGGATTTATGAGGGTTTCCCCGGACCTGATGATGAGGCTCGCATGGCGGCCTTCCATGATGCGAGCTGGCCCGAGGCGTTGGCCATTGTTCAGAGCTTTGATGACGAGCGCCTTCGAACGTTTGGCCTTCGCCTAATCTATTTTGGCGGTCGATCGGCCTTGCCAAATGATGTGCGGCTCATAGTGGAGCGCGGATTAACGGATCGGTTGATCGACGATGAAGCCGGCGGTTTGACGCTGAACCAGGCGCTGCAAGAAACGCAGACGTTATTGGATGGCAGTGGGGCTGAGGGCGATGGCATCCTGGCCGGCTACCGAAACTACCTGATTAACCGGATCGAGCGGGTGACTGAATTTCGTTCTAAGCAATTCGCGATCTAGCTTGGTTTGATCGCTATATGAGTGTGTGCGTGTCGAGCGGATGCTCTGCCGCTCTTCGAGAAAATCCTGCCTAACCTTTCAGAATCACGCGGTATGGTGCCATCAATCAAAGACCAAATCGCAACTTGCGGGTACGCGTTCGTCCAAGACTATCGTCCGGAAGTGGACACCCTTGGGGTCGCGACTGAGCTTGGTGTGCCACTCGCGCCCTGGGAGGGAGGACTCATCCAGAAATTAGTCCCTCGTGCCAGCGCGGCGCCAAACACTTATAGCGGGATTTATGGTCTCGACCGTTTCCCGTTTCATACTGATCTTGCCCATTGGCGTCAGCCGCCCCGCTATCTGCTGCTTCGCTGTATTAAGGGCTTTCTCGACGTTCCGACGCTCCTGATAGACGGGCAAACGATCGTCGATACCGTCACACTCGACGTCCTGACCCGCGCGATCGTCAAACCGCGACGGCCGCAGAACGGCGCCGTTCCTCTGCTGCGCCTCTGCGAACAAGTCGACAATGGTCACCGTGTCAGATGGGACGAGGTTTTCCTCAAGCCCGCCAGTAGGGTCGGAGAGGGAGCCAGCCAACAGATCACGACCCTGTTGTCGGAAGTCGATCCTCGGTCAATCGCGCTTGCTAATGCAGGCGACACACTTCTCGTCGACAACTGGCGCATGCTGCATGCGCGATCACGAGTTTTCGAAGGACGGGAGAGCCGGATGATTGAACGAGTCTATTTGGAGGCGTTGATTTGAAGCAGATAGTAAAAGCGGGTGATACGCCGGCCACGTGGCACCCAGAGGCGTTATTCGTCAAAGCCCAGCGGTATATTGAGAACATGCTCGCCGTCGACAGCGAGCAATGGGAGTATGCTCTTTGGTCGAGCCTGTCCCTCGAGTTTCTTGCCAGAGCCGCGCTTGCCAATGTCAGCCCCGCACTGCTGACGGAAAACAAGGAAGGCTGGTCTAGTCTTTTCCACGCCCTTGGTTTTGAACCGACCGAGGCAAAGTTTACGCCAAAGTCGATACCGGTCAGCGAGGCGTTCCGCCGCCTCGCGGCGATCTTTCCGGAGTTCACCAAGGAACATGCTGATTTCGGCATCTTGCATACCGGCCGCCGCAATAGCGAACTGCACTCCGGTGAGGCCGTCTTCGAGAACGTCAATGCGGTCATCTGGCAGCCACAGTTCTATCAGGTCTGCGAGGTTCTCCTTCGTTCGATGGGCATGTCGCTACCCGACTTCATTGGGCAGTCCGAGGCGAAAGTCGCTTCCAAGCTCATCGCCGCCGCGGTCGATGACAGTGCTAAGGCGGTTCTGGGAGATGTTGAAGCCCACAAGAAAGTCTGGGCCGGGAAGGGCGACGAGGAGCGCACTACGCTCAGTCAGTCGGCAGCTGTTTGGGCAACCCGCCACGCCGGCCATCGGGTGAACTGTCCATCTTGCGCTTCCCAGGCGTTGGTCGTGGGTGAGCCCGTCACCGCGCCGACACAGAAACTTGATGACGGCGAGATCACCGAGACGCAGGAATATCTGCCCAATCGCTTTGAATGCATCGCTTGCGGCTTGAAGATCAACGGCTTTTCGCGCCTCGCTGCGGCTGGCCTTGGCGAGCGCTACAAGAAGACCCAGGTCTACGATGCAGCGGAATATTATGCGCCGCAGGACGACCATGAAGGCTATGAGGATGACAACAACGAGCGTTGATCGCTGCCCAGTAGTTTTGACGCGGTTCAAACAGCTGCGAAGTGAGTGACGGCGAAGCACTACTACGACTTGGCGAGGCGGCCGCTGCGTCTGCCTACCCAATCATGACTGCCCCCCAGTATGGATGCTCTGCGCTGGCATCAGGATAGAGCGTTTCCTCGGCTAAGTCGGAACGCTTCTGATGAGGCTAATGGATATTTTAGATGTAAAATATTGATTTTGCTATAGAAATAGCAAGTCAATTGGAGCTTTCCGCAAATCAAGAAAAGCGCGAAAACTGATAAAGTACCACCCGACTTGATGAGGCCCCCGAAGCGATAAGAAACTGATTAATAAGGATTTCGTGACGGAGCGGGATCATGCGTGACATGCAATGCCCGAAGGGTATCGAACGGGATTGTTGTGGACCAGCACGATTGCCGTCGCCGACAGCTCCAGAGCGCGCTTGATGACTTCGCGCGGGTAGACGGGCGTGTGGTCGACAGTGCCCGTCTGCTGGACTTCGTCGGCGATCAGCGCGTTTTTCTTGTCGAGAAACAGGATGCGGAACTGCTCGCGCTCCTCGAAGGCCATGGCCGCCCGGCAATAGTCGAGCACCTTGGTCCAGGATGACAGCACCTCGCGGCGGCTGATCTCGCCACGCGCCATGCGCCTTGCAGCTGCTGCGATCACCTTGAGGTCGAGCGCTACCGCCGGGCCGACACCTTTTACCTCCTGCAGCAGGCTCGGCGGCGCGCCGAGAACTTCGGCCAGCGTACCGAAGCGCGCGAGCAGGGCCTTGGCCACGGGTTTGGTGTCGGTACGTGGGATCAGCCGGAACAGCAGCAGTTCGAGCAGCTCATAATCTGCAAGCGCATCGCCTGAAGCAACGAAGCGTTCACGCAGCCGGTCGCGATGGCCGAGATAGTGGGGCTTGTCAGCTGCCTTGGCAGGTTGCTCGGGCGCGGTGCCAGCTTTTGCGGGCGGCAACGTCCGCTCGCCGAAGAAACCGCGTTCGTCGTGGTCGTTGCCAGCCATATCAGCCGATGTCGCCCCCGCCGGAATGAACCCGGCGAAACGATCTTATGCGGGCAGACCCGGGCGGTCGAGCCCCTTGGGCGAGAGCGTGAAGATCTCGCAGCCGGTGGCGGTTACACCCACCGTGTGCTCGTATTGCGCCGACAGCGAACGGTCGCGGGTGACCGCAGTCCAGCCGTCGGACAGCACCTTCACATGTGGCCGGCCGAGATTGATCATCGGCTCGATGGTGAAGATCATGCCTTCGCGCATCTCGACGCCTTCATTGACGTTGCCGTAGTGCAGGATGTTGGGCGCGTCATGGAACAGCGCGCCAACGCCATGGCCGCAGAAGTCGCGCACGACCGAGCAGCGTTCGCCTTCGGCATAGGTCTGGATGGCGGCGCCGATGGCGCCGGTACGGGCGCCGGGGCGCACGGCGGCCACACCGCGCATCAGGCATTCATGGGTGACCTCGAGCAGGCGCTCGGCGGCGCGCTTGATGCTGCCCACCGGGTACATGCGGCTCGAATCGCCATGCCAGCCATCCAGGATGTAGGTGACGTCGATATTGACCACGTCGCCATCCTTGAGCGGCTTGTTGTCGGGAATGCCGTGGCAGACGACGTGGTTGATCGAGGTGCAGCTGGATTTGGTGTAGCCGCGATAATTCAGCGTCGCGGGCATGGCGCCATGGTCCATGCCGAACTCGAAGACGAAGCGGTCGATGGCTTCGGTCGTCACGCCGGGCGCAACGCGGTCGACCATCTCGTCGAGGCAGCGGGCGGTGAGCTGGCAGGCCTTGCGCATGCCTTCGAAGGCATCCGCGCCATAGAGGCGGATCTGGCCGGTATTCCTGAGGGGCGCCGTGGCGGCGTCGAGATAGCTGACCATGAACTTCTGCCGGGTGTTTTCAGGATATGCGCAAGGATTTGCGGGATGTCGAGGCAGATTTGGCACCTGACGCGCCAGGTTTCAACCCGCAAAGGCAAAACCACCGGCAAATGCGGCCTCAGGAGGGTCAAAAACGCGGTCTTCAGCCGGGCGTGGCGCTCTTAGCCGGCTCGGCCAGCACTTCCCTCGGGCGCGGTGCCGCCGGATCGGCAGGCCGCAGCAGCATTTCGTCATGGAGCCAGCCCTTGCCGGCAGGCGTCGAGACCAGCGCCCATTTGCCGTCGCGGGCGAAGACGCGCACCATCTCGCCCTGCTTCAGGCTGTAGATGACAGGGGCCGTCACGCTCGGGCGTTTGCGCAAATAGACGGTCGTGCTGGTGTACAGCACGTTGAGCAGTGGAGCGGTGTTCTGCGCCTTGGCCGCAGTTTCCTTCGGCGAGTCCGTCTTTGCGCTGGTCGCTGGACGCGGCAGCGGCGTCGGTGGGCGGGAGATGGAGGCTGTCGCAAGATCGGCGGCGGGCTTGCGTGGGCCGGAGGCGCTGTCCGGACGGGGCGTGGCCTTCGTCGCGCCCACCGGTTTCGGAGCCGTGGCTGCCGGCTTGGGCTGCTGGGCTTTGGCGGTCTTTACGGGTTCGACATCGACCTTCGGCCGTACGACCTCGACGCCCGGCTTGGCGGTCTGGACAGGCTTCGGCCTTGCTACGGTCGCCTCCTTGCGCGGAGCGATTTCAGCCTTCGGACGAGAGGCGGAGCGGGCAGGGCGGTCGTCGAACTTGAACTTGCTCGGCGCTTCCTGCGTCATCGCCCAGCCGCCGGCAGCAAGCGCGCCGAGCAGCAGCCATCTCATCTTGGGAAGGGCGAATCCAGTCATGGGCTGAGTCTGGACTTCAGAGCTTAAAACCGCGTTGACGTTGGCCACGCCCGGCCAGGCAGTCAGGCCTTCTTCAGGAACTCGGTCCTGAGCACCAGGCCTTTGACCTGCTTGGTGTTGCATTCGACCTCGCCGGCATTGCCGTTCAGCCTGATGTTTTTGACCAGCGTGCCGCGCTTGATGGTCTCAGAGGTTCCCTTGACCTTGAGATCCTTGATCAGCGTCACCGAATCGCCGTCGGCGAGCTGCGTGCCGTTGCTGTCTTTCACCACGATATCGTCGGACATGATTCTCTCCACTTCATCAGGGCCGCCTCATGGTTGAGGCGACGCTTCATCTATCCTTTGGCACAGGCGATCGCGGCCTTGCCAGTCCGGCGTTGCGCTGCGGCGGCACTTTCCGCAGCTTGTCAGCCTTATGCCGTCGGCGAAGGACGGCAGGGAATCACGCTGCGCTGAGGTGCTCCCACAGGATTGTCGTTCCCATGCCGAGAAGCACGATGCCGGCGGCCACTTCGGCAAGTTTCCCGAAGCGGGCGCCGATCACTCCTCCCAGCAATATGCCGGCGGTCGACATCATGAATGTCGCGAAGCCGATCGCGATCGAAATCAAGACGATCCCTGCAAGGTCCACGCCGATGAATGCCAGCGACAGCCCCACGGCCATGGCGTCAAGACTTGTGCCCAGCGCCGTGGCAACCAGAACAGGCAATGAATTGCCGATCTGAGACCTGTCGCCCTCATCGCCATGGAATGCGCTGTAGATCATGTGCAGTCCGACCGCGGCCAGGAGCAGGAATGCCAGCCAATGGTCGAAATGTGCGACCCAGCCATTCGCGGCAATGCCGGCCGACCATCCCAGGAAGGGGGTGATGGTTTCCACCACGCCGAAGATGATGCCGGTGCGCAGGGCCTGGCCGATACGGGCACGGTTGAATGTCGTTCCGCGGCCAACGGCAACAGCGAAGGCATCGACGGACATGCTGATGGAGAGCAGGAAAATAGCTGCGATGGGCATGATGAGAACCAGCGGACGGAATTGGACCGGGCACTTTGTCATCCGTCCGTCGTCGGATGGCTGCTGCCACGGTCTTGCCGGGTCGAACGATGTCGACTGACCGCACCACGCCACAAGGCGATCGTGTTGATGAGGTCCCACTTGCGTGGTGGCTACTCCCCGATGGCCGACCATCTATTGCAGGACGGAAAATATATCAAATAAAACAAATAGTTGAACAATTCTGATTTGCATTTGCAACTGCGTCGGAAGGTCGTCGGCTTCGTCTCTGCATTGCCAGCCCAGTGTCGGCCATGAACGTCTTGTCGACCGCAGGTTTCACAATTGGGGAGTGTGCTGCTTCGCGCGTGGAACTGTCCCTATGAGACTTAAGGGGAGTGGCGCACTGCTTCCGGCGCAATGCTCAGGCCTGCCGCTCCAGGTCGCGAATCTGTTCTGGGTTCCCGCACATCAACTTCGCGCCCGGCGGCTTCGTTGGCCAGGCAGGTGGTCTGCCTCGAAAGGTAGATGCGGACCAGCGCGACCGTCTTGCCCGATGCAGAACATCACTGCATTGATGCTTGAAGCTGAAGCTTTTTGAAGAGGAAAACCTGGTACGCCCAAGGGGAATCGAACCCCTGTTACCGCCGTGAAAGGGCGGTGTCCTAACCGCTAGACGATGGGCGCGCTCAGGTGAGGCGGGGTATACTTAGCTTGTTCGCGATAGGCAACCCGTCTTTTGCTGCATCGCCAAATTTTTTTAGCCACGACGTCCACAGCGCCAGTTCCAGTCGCGTTCCGGGCCGACGTCGACGTGGACGGAAGTGGTGTGGCAGTACGTTCCGACGCCGCCGCGACCGGGCATGGCGCGCAGATAGGTGGCAAGTTCCCACTTGCTGACGCCGGGCACCTGGATGTCGGCTGCGGCGCAATACATGTGCTGCGAGTTCTTGGCGCCGCGGGCGCGTCGGTTGCGCTCCGGATTACGATAGCCCGATGTGACGACCATCTTCTTGCCGAAGTGCTGCTCGACCGATTTCAGGATGCGCACCAGCGACGGCTTGAGGCAGCCGACATCGACACTTTCATGCTGCTTGAGCAGACCGTTGGGAGCGAGGCGGGCCATGCCGGCGGCCGAAGCCACCTGGTAGAGCTCGGGGTCTTCGTCCTCGTGCAGATCGACGTCGCTGTCGTCGTTGAGACCCGACTTGCGCTTGATCTCGAACAGATCGGTGGTGCGCACGCCAGGCAGTGCCCATTCCGAATCGCTGCCCGACGAGCTGCCGCCGAGCGACGCGAGTTCGAGCGGCTTCGAACCGGATTTGGCCGACGCAAGCGAGATGAGCGGTTTTGATTTTTCTTCGGCCGGCTTGGCCTCGGCCGCCGGTTCCGGCGCGGCGGTCGTCGTTGCGATCACCGGCTTGGATTTCTGTTCCGCGGGCACGGGAGCAGCCTTCGCCGGCGAAGAACCGAACAGTGAGGCAAGGAAGCCCTTTTTCTTGGGCGCTTCCGGCGCGGCGGCCGGCCCGTTGGTCAGATAGAATCCGGTGTCCTGCTGGACGGGGCCCTTGGCGGGCTTGGCGTCTGCCGTCTGCTGCTCGGGTTCGGCCTTGGCTTGCTCCACGGCCGCAGCCGTCTGCGGCTGCTGCTCGGCGTCGACGATCGCCACTTCAGCCGGCGTTTCGCTGCCCGGCTTCATGATCGGTACATAACCGACCTGATCGGGGAGGGCGGTGTCGCCCTCGACACTCATGGCAAGGGCCGTTGCCGGAGTGCCGGGTTGGCCGGTGGCGGTCGCAACTTCGGCCGTTGCCGTCTGGGCGGTTGTTCCTGCGGTCAGGGCAGGATTTGCGATGTTGAGGTCGGGCTCGCCGGTGGCTGTGCACGAAACGGCGAGGAGCGAAACCAGCACAGTCAGTGCAACGCCGCATCGCCGGTCTGCGAATCGCAGTCGTCCTGACGTCAAACCGGTCCCCTCTCACGCAAATGCAGGCCAACAAACGCTTGGCAATAAAATCGAACTGCTACGCAACGACGTTTCGGAACAAGAAACGGCACCCGATCATATGGAAGTGATCCCCGACTGCGGGCTAGGCCCCAATTGAGGCGGGATCATGATTGGGCGCCATCTTTTCGCCCCCTTTGTTAAGGGCGTCAACTCACCGCGCATTACGGGGAGTTACACTCGAACCTTCACATAGCTGCCGGGTGCATCTTCTAGCACCCGTCCGCTTACGCCAGGCTTGCGTGGCTCTACGCTGGTGTTATCGGCGGCCTCGATCCAGCGATGCCAGTGCGGCCACCACGAGCCGGGCGTCTCCGTCGCGCCACTCAGCCAATGGTCGAAGTCGCCTGTCGGCTTGCCGTTCGACCAGAATTGATACTTACCGGCGGCAGGTGGATTGACCACACCAGCGATGTGGCCGGAGCCCGCGACGACATATTCGACGTCGCCGCCGAAATACTGGCATCCGAGGAAGACGGAGCGGGCAGGCGCGATGTGATCCTCGCGGGCTGCGAGGTTGTAGACCGGGATGGTGATGTCGGCGAGCGAGACGGTGCGGCCGGCAAGTTCCATCCGGCCTTGCGACAGGTTGTTCTCGAGATAGCAGTTGCGCAAATAGAAGGAGTGATTGGCCGCCGCCATGCGGGTGGAGTCGGCGTTCCAGTAAAGCAGGTCGAACGGCAGCGGTTCCTTGCCGCGCATGTAGTTGTTGACGACGTAGGGCCAGATCAGGTCGCCCGACCGCAGCATGTTGAAGGCGGTCGCCATCTTGGTGCCGTCGAGATAGCCCTTTTCCTTCATCGCGCGCTCGAGTGCGCCGATCTGTTCCTCGTCGACGAACACCTTGAGATCGCCGGCATAGGTGAAGTCGACCTGCGTGGTGAAAAAGGTGACGGTACGGATGCGATGGTCACCCTCCTGCGCCAGCAGCGCCAGGGCTGCGGCGAGCAGCGTGCCGCCGACGCAATAGCCTATCGCGTTGACTTCACGCTCGCCGGTCGCCTGCTCGACGGTATCGAGGCCGTATTGCAGGCCTTCGCGGATATAGGCCTCCCAGTTCTTGAGACCGTGGCGCTGGTCTGGGTTGATCCACGAGATGACGAAGACCGTGTGGCCTTGCTCGACCGCCCAGCGGATGAATGATTTCTGCGGGTTGAGGTCGAGGATGTAGAACTTGTTGATCCATGGCGGGCAGATCAGCAGCGGCCGCTTCAGCACCTTGTCCGTCGTTGGCGCATACTGGATGATTTCTGCGACGTCACTGCGGCCGACCACCTTGCCCGGCGTCATGGCGATGTTCTTGCCGATCTCGAAGCCGGAATAGTCGGCCTGCCGCAACTTGAGGTCGCCCTTGCCGGCGACGATGTCCTCGGCGAACATCTTCATGCCGCGCACGAGGTTTTCACCGTTGCTGGCGACCGTCTCGCGGAACAGTTCCGGATTGGTCAGGATGAAGTTCGACGGCGAGATCGCGTTCGAGACCTGCTTGACGTAGAAACCGGCCTTGTGGCGCGTGTGCTCGTCGAGGCCGTCGGCATGTTCGACCAGATCGCCGGCCCAACGCGTCGTCACCAGATAGGCCTGCTTGAGGAAGTCGAAGAAGGCGTTGCGGCCCCATTCGGGATCGAGGAAGCGCTTGTCGGTGCGCTCCGGCTTGACCGCGTCCTCGACCTGCTCGCCCGACATGCGCTGGACCGAATTGCCCCAGACTTCCATGTAACCGGCAAACAGACGTGTCTGCGCTTCCATTGCCCGTTGCGGATCGGACAGCCAGTATTCGGTCAGCTTGGAAAAGGTCTTGATCACTTCAGTGAAGGGCTCGGCGACGGTGTCGCGCATCTCGCCGCGCTCGCGCGGCTCTGCCCATGCCGCTGCTGCCTTGCCGGCCTGCTCGATCATGCGGGCCATGTTCAGCGCAAAGCGCTCAGGGTCTTTCACCAGATACTGCTCGACGGAGGAGGGGGAATCGCCGCTTGGCTTGTCCGAATCGTCTGCCTTCGCCATGGTCCTCGCAGGTCCTCCCAAAGGGCCTTTTATTGACATACTATCATGCGACGTCTTACCGGGTCCAACGCGCTCTACCGCGCCTGTCGGGGAAACTTTATGACATATAGTGTTGGTCGGCATGTTTTTTTCGGTGCCCGCATGATCGTGTGCGCGGGCATGTTGTCGCTGCCGTTCGCGGCAAGCGGGTGCACCAGCACGAATACGACGGATGCCGGACCGGCGCTGGCAGGCGGACGCGGCGCCCAGGACACCGGCACCTATCCCAATCTCAACATAGCACCCAAGGTTGCCGCCCCCCAACTGACCGACGACCAGAAGACGGCAAAGCTTGCTGAACTTGGGGCGGCAAAGCGTCGCCAGGGTGGCAAGGGCGTTGTTGCTGGTGGTGATTCGAAGGCGATGACGACGCTGGCCAGAGAGCACGGCGCTGACACGCTGAAGGCCATTCAAGGCAAGTGCGACCCTATCGACCCCGCCTGTAATTGAGTATATACCGCGCACGCAAAAGCGCCCCCGTTTACCTGAGAAGCGACATGGAAGAATTTCACAAGGTCCGCCGCCTTCCGCCCTATGTCTTCGAGCAGGTCAACCGACTGAAGGCCAGCGCCCGGTCGCGCGGCGCAGACATTATCGATCTCGGCATGGGCAATCCCGACCTGCCGACGCCCCAGAGCATCGTCGACAAGCTGTGCGAGGTCGTGCAGGACCCGCGCACCCACCGCTATTCGTCGTCGCGCGGCATTCCCGGCCTGCGCCGCGCCCAGGCCAATTATTACGCCCGCCGTTTCGGCGTGAAGCTCAACCCCGACACCCAGGTCGTCGCCACGCTCGGTTCCAAGGAAGGCTTCGCCAACATGGCGCAGGCGATCACCGCCCCCGGCGACGTGGTCCTGTGCCCCGATCCGACCTATCCGATCCATGCGTTCGGCTTCATCATGTCGGGCGGCGTCATCCGCTCGCTGCAGGCAAAGCCCGATGACGGCTTCATCCCGGCGCTCGAGCGCGGCGTTCGCCACTCGATTCCCAAGCCATTGGCGCTGATCCTGAATTATCCGTCGAACCCGACGGCGCATGTGGCGACACTCGACTTCTACAAGGACGTCGTCGCCTTCGCGAAGAAGAACGACATCATCATCCTGTCGGATCTCGCCTATTCGGAGATCTATTTCGACGGCAATCCGCCACCTTCGGTGCTGCAGGTGCCCGGCGCCATCGACGTGACGGTCGAATTCACCTCGATGTCGAAGACCTTCTCGATGCCGGGCTGGCGCATGGGCTTTGCCGTCGGCAATGAAAGGCTGATCGCCGCGCTGACGCGTGTGAAGTCTTATCTCGACTATGGCGCGTTCACGCCGATCCAGGTGGCGGCGACCGCAGCACTGAACGGCGATGGCTCCGACATCGCCGAAGTGCGCGAGGTCTATCACAAGCGCCGCGACATCATGGTGGACGCGTTCTCGCGCGCCGGCTGGGACATTCCGGCTCCGGCCGCAACCATGTTCGCCTGGGCGCCGATCCCCGAGCAGTTCAAGCATCTTGGGTCGCTCGAATTCTCGAAGCTCCTGATCGAGCACGCCGACGTGGCGGTTGCTCCCGGTGTGGGCTTTGGCGAGCACGGCGACGACTATGTCCGTCTGGCGCTCGTCGAAAACGAGCATCGCATCCGCCAGGCAGCGCGCAACATCAAGCGCTTCCTGACGACGACGGCCAAACAGCCCAACAATGTGGTTCCGCTCGCAGCCCATCGCTGAGCGCACCACGGACACTCCAGTACTACCGACCTGAAAGGCGCCGCAGACCATGGCTGAAGCATTGCGTGTTGGAATTGCCGGTCTCGGCACCGTCGGCGCTTCGGTGGCGCGCGTGCTGCGCGACAAGGCTGCCGAGCTCACCCGCCAGTGCGGCCGCGAGATCGTCGTCACCGCCGTTTCGGCCCGCGACCGTTCGCGCGACCGCGGCATCGACCTGGGTGGCGCGCAGTGGTTCGACGATCCGATCGAGCTGGCCCAGAAGGCCGACATCGATGTCTTCGTCGAGCTGATCGGTGGCGACGAGGGCGCGGCGCGTTCCTGCGTGCGCGCGGCACTCGATGCCGGCCGTCATGTCGTCACCGCCAACAAGGCGCTGCTTGCCAAGCATGGTGTGGCACTGGCCGAGGTCGCCGAGAAGAAGGGCGTGCTGCTCAACTACGAGGCGGCGGTCGCCGGCGGCATTCCGGTCATCAAGACCATGCGTGAAGCCATGGCCGGCAACACCGTGTCGCGTGTCTTCGGCATCCTCAACGGCACCTGCAACTACATCCTGACGCGTATGGAAGCCGAAGGCCTGACCTTTGAGGCCTGCCTCAAGGACGCACAGCGCCTTGGTTATGCCGAGGCCGATCCGACTTTCGACATCGAAGGCAACGACACTGCCCACAAGCTGGCGATTCTGACCAGCCTTGCCTTCGGCACCAAGATCGCGGCCGACGACATCTATCTCGAGGGCATTTCCAACATCACCCAGGCCGACATCCGCGCGGCAGGCGAGCTCGGCTATCGCATCAAGCTGCTGGGTGTCGCCCAGCGCACCGAGACCGGCATCGAGCAGCGCGTGCATCCCACGATGGTGCCGACGGCCTCCGTCATCGCCCAGGTGCATGGCGTGACCAACGCGGTTGCGATCGAGACCGACATCCTCGGCGAACTGCTGCTTTCCGGCCCCGGCGCCGGCGGCAATGCCACCGCATCGGCCGTCGTCGGCGACATCGCCGACATCGCCAAGAGCCGCCCCGGCTTCCAGCACGGTCCGGTCTTCGGCCGTCCGGCTAAGGAACTGCGCCCTTACAAGAAAGCGCAGATGCGCAGCCACGCCGGCGGCTACTTCATCCGCCTGACGGTGCATGATCGCACGGGCGTCTTTGCGGCGATCGCCAAGCGCATGGCCGACAACGACATTTCGCTGGAATCGATCGTCCAGCACGCCAACGGCGCCAATGGCTCGACGCAGAAGACGGTGATCCTGGTCACCCACGAGACCACGGAAGCTGCCGTGCGCAAGGCGGTCGACGGTGTCACCAAGGACGGCCACCTGACCGACAAGCCGCAGGTCATCCGCATCGAACGCGCCGGCTGATCGCTGGCCGGGGAGAGGGGGCGGATTGCCCCTTCCGCGCCCCGCCAAAGCGGCTACTCCTATTTAATCGATTGATATTGTTTCGCTTTCGATTATGCGGACAACAGGTCTTGCCGATGTCATAACTGTTTGACAATAAGGGCCAGCCCGCCCTGGGCGCCCCAAATTCTCGACAGCAGGACCCTGATATGGCGAAAAGCGTTGTTGCCGGCCTCGACCGGATTCTCACCATGGAACTGGTGCGCGTGACCGAGCGTGCGGCAGTGGCGGCAGCGCGGCTGCGCGGGCGCGGCGACGAAAAGGCCGCCGACCAGGTGGCGGTCGACGCCATGCGCCAGGAACTGAACCGGCTCGCCATCAACGGCACCGTGGTGATCGGCGAGGGCGAGCGCGACGAAGCACCGATGCTCTATATCGGCGAGGAAGTCGGCGCCGGCGGCCCCGAAGTCGACATCGCGCTCGACCCGCTCGAAGGCACCACCATATGCGCCAAAAACCTGCCCAACGCGCTGGCCGTCATCGCCATCGCCGAAAAGGGCAGCCTGCTGTTCGCCCCCGACGTCTATATGGACAAGATCGCGGTCGGCCCGGGCTACCCCGAGGGCGTCATCGACCTCGATGCCTCGCCGGCTGAAAACATCGCCAGCGTTGCCAAGGCCAAGGGTGTCCCGGTCCAAGAAGTCACGGCCTGCATCCTCGACCGCCCGCGTCATGCCAAGCTGATCGAGGCGGTCCGTGCGACCGGTGCCGCTATCCGCCTGATCGGCGACGGCGACGTGGCCGGTGTCATTCACACCACCGATCCCGATGAAACCGGCATCGACATCTATCTCGGCACCGGCGGTGCGCCCGAGGGCGTGCTGGCTGCGGCAGCACTTCGCTGCACCGGCGGCCAGATGCTGGGCCGCCTGCTGCTCGACAGCGCCGACAAGGTCGCCCGTGCGGCAACCATGGGCATCACCGACCCCAACAAGGTCTATCGCATCGAGGAAATGGCGCGCGGCGACGTACTGTTTGCGGCAACCGGCGTCACCGACGGCAACATGCTGGCCGGCGTCAAGTTCGGCCGCGATGCCATCACCACGCACACCATTGTACTGCGCTCGTCGTCCAAGACGGTGCGCGAGATCAAGGCACGTCACCAGGATATCGAAAAATTCTGATTACGCGCCCGCTGCGGTCGCCTATGGTCGGCCCGAACCGGGCGGACTGGGATTGAATGGCGACTGAAAAGCGGAATTTTCTCGGTGTTAGGCGTTCGGCCACCGGTGTCTCCTGGGAGCACCGGCTGACCGAACGCCAGGACATGCTGGCCCTGGCGATCGCGCAAGGGCACGGCGTGCCCGACATCGTGGCGCGCGTGCTGGCGGGCCGTGGCGTGCTGCCCGAGGATGCCGAACGGTTCCTCGACCCGACGATCCGTGACCTGTTGCCCGATCCTGCATCGCTCACCGACATGGGCAAGGCGGCCGAACGCATCGCCGACGCCGTCATCCGTGGCGAAAAGGTCGCCATCTTCGGCGACTACGACGTCGATGGCGCCTGCTCGTCGGCGCTGATGAAGCGCTTCCTGTCTCATTACGACGTGCAGTCGGAGATCTACATTCCCGACCGAATCTTCGAGGGGTATGGCCCCAATCCCGACGCGATGCGCGAGCTTATCGGTCGCGGCGCCAGCCTCATCATCACCGTCGACTGTGGCACCAACAGCGCCGCCTCTATCGACGCCGCCAACGAAGCCGGTGCGGATGTGGTCGTGCTCGACCACCATCAGGTCGGCGGGCCGCTGCCCAATGCCGTTGCCGTGGTCAATCCCAACCGCGACGACGATCTTTCGGGGCAGGGCCATCTGTGTGCTGCGGGTGTCACCTTTCTGACACTGGTTCAAACCGCCAAGGTGCTGCGCGAACGTCTGCCGGATGCGCCACGGCCGGATCTGCTCAAGCTTCTCGATCTGACCGCACTTGCTACCGTTGCCGACGTCGTGCCGCTGACTGGCGTCAACAGAGCCTTTGTCGTCAAGGGCTTGCAGGCAATGCGTCAGCAGAACAATCCGGGGCTGACCGCGCTTGCCCGGGTCGCCCGGATCGGAGAGCCGCTCAATACCTTCCACCTGTCGTTCCTGTTGGGCCCGCGCATCAATGCCGGCGGGCGCATCGGCGATGCGGCACTCGGTAGCAAGCTGCTTGCCACCGACGATCCGGTCGAGGCCGGTACAATCGCCGAGACGCTCGACCGCCTGAACCAGGAACGGCAGGCGATGGAAACCGAAATGCTGGCCGAGGCGCGCGCCGAGGCCGATGCCGAGATCGGCGCCGGACCTGGACCGGCAGTGCTGGTGACCGCCAGCCCCACTTGGCACCCCGGTATCGTTGGCTTGCTTGCCTCGCGGCTCAAGGATCATGCCCGCCGCCCCGCTTTCGCCATCGCCTTCAACGGCAACGGCGTTGGAACCGGCTCGGGTCGTTCCGTCTCCGGCTTCGACCTTGGGCGTATGGTGCGCGAGGCAGTCGATGCCGGGTTGCTGGTGAAAGGTGGCGGCCACGCCATGGCCGCTGGCATCACCGTGCAGAAGGAAAAGCTTGGCGAGCTACGCGCCTTCTTCGAGACGCGTGCTGCTGCCGATGTGTTCCGCCTGCAGGAAGAGGAGAGCCTCCTGATCGACGGCGCGCTTGCCGCCGAAGGTGCAACGCTGGCGCTTGTCGAGGCTTTGGAAAAGGCCGGGCCATACGGGCAGGGGCACATCGCCCCAACCTTTGTCTTGCCGCGCCACAAGCTTGCCGATGTCCGCGTGATTGGAACGGGCCATGTCCGCGTCGACCTGCGTTCGGAAAGCGGCGGCCGTATCCAAGGCATCGCCTTCCGCACGGCCGAGGCGCCGCTCGGCGAATTCCTGCTGAGGAACAGTGGCCGCACCGTCCATGTGGCGGGCTCGCTGTCGGTCAATCACTGGAACGGCAATCGCACCGTGCAACTGCGCGTCATCGATGCGTCGCTGGCCGGACCGTGATCGCAGGCAAATCCATTTTCTTGGTTCTGATTTTTCCCTTGATCCTCTAGTGACTAGAGGAATTACGGTCGCTGCGATCGAGAGAGGGGAGAGTCGGATGACTGCGGCAAGCATGGAGCGATATTTTGGGCAGACACCGCTGCTCGACTTCGATGCACGTTCGATCCAGTTGCTGATCGCAAGGCGCGGCTGGAATGAATTGCAGCCCTTCGACAGGATCGGCGCGGCCTACGCTTTCGTCCGCGATGAGATCGCCTTCGGCTACAATCGCGCCGACGACATCGCTGCATCGGAGGTGCTCAGCGACGGTTACGGCCAGTGCAACACCAAGGGAACATTGCTGATGGCGCTGTTGCGCGGCCTGGGCATTCCCTGCCGCCTGCACGGTTTTACTATCCACAAGGCCTTGCAGCGCGGCGTCGTGCCCGAGCTTGTCTATGGCCTGGCGCCTGAGAGCATCCTGCACAGCTGGGTGGAGGTCCTGTACGAGGGGCGCTGGATCAATCTCGAAGGCTTTATCCTCGACGCGCCGTTCCTCAAGGCCTTGCAGGAGAGGTTCGCGGGCAGCGGCGACAGGCTTTGCGGCTATGGCGCCGGCACGGACTGCCTGTCTGCGCCTCCGGTCGATTGGGCCGGCGAAAGCACCTACATCCAGAAGACGGGAATCAATGCCGATCTTGGCCTGTTCAACAGCCCAGACGAGTTCTATCGCCGGCATCGCCAGGAATTCGGCTGGCTGCGCGGGCTGCTCTATCGCCATTGTATCCGACACTGGATGAACGCCCGGGTGAGACGGGTGCGCGCAGGAATGGTCCCGAAAATACCCGCCAATGTGCAGCATGCCCACGGCAAACCGCTGGCGATCAGGACCTAGTCCAGACTTTTCGAATTAGCCGAGCACTGCCTGCAGCCTGACGATCTCTTCCATCTGCGCCTTGGTGGCTTCGTAGCCGAGGCGGATCGCCTCGTCTGCCCGATGGAAATCCGACAGGCCGATATGGCCGAGCTTTGGCTGCAGTGACAGATCGGGCGGATCGCCGGCAAGCCGGGCCCTGGAAATCCGATCCTGGATGATATTGAAGGCTTCGACCATGACGCCCGTGATGCCAAGGCGCGTCTCGCGCTCGCTGCGGTCTAAGTCCTTGCCGTTGACTTTGGCCGGGTGCTCGACGACCAGTTCGCCGGCGCTGTGCTTGATGACGGCGGCACGCCCGAAGAGGTCGTAATGCAGGTTGACGGCGACGACGAGCGGCTGCTCGTTGGCGCGGCAGACCGAAACCGGGACCGGGTTGACCAGCGCTCCGTCGACCAGCACGCGACCGTTGCAGGTGACCGGCTCGAAGACGCCGGGCAGGGCATAGGAGGCGCGCATAGCCTTGATCAGCGAGCCGCTCGACAGCCAGATCTCGTGGCCGGTACGGATTTCGGCAGCAACGCAGACGAAGGGTTTGGGCAGGTCCTCGAAGGTGAGGCCGGCCATATGCTGCTGCATGCGCGCGTCCAGCTTCATGCCGCCAAACAGGCCGTTGCCACCCAGCTGCAGGTCGAACAGGCCGAAGATGCGGCGCTTGGTCAGGCTGCGGGCGAATTCCTCGAGCTGGTCGAGCTTGCCGGCGAGATAACAGCCGCCGACCAGCGCGCCGATCGAAGTGCCGGCGATCATGTTGATGCGGATGCCAGCTTCATCGAGCGCACGCAGAACGCCAATATGGGCCCAGCCGCGTGCGGCGCCACCGCCGAGCGCCAGCGAAATGCCGGTTGGTTTGGATTTTTCAGGTTCGTTGACGCTCGTCCCGGAAGAGAAACCGTTGGCTTCCCGGAGGTTTTGACGCGCGTGAAATGACGCCCACTCGAGCATCACAATCTCCCCGCAGCGCTCCACGTCCCGGAGGGAGCGAAACGCGCTGCAACACCTTGTCCCGAACCCAGACTACATCCAGGCCGTATCGAAATCGTGAATCTTAGTGTCGCAGGGCGTCAGGCAGGTTCACTATTCTTTGCGGTAGACTGCGTCTGTATCGAACAGCGGTTCACTGCCGTCTGTGCTGAGGGTCGCAATGCCGTCCTTGAGCCCCACCGTCCGATAAAAGCATGAACGTCTGCCAGTGTGACAGGTTGCATCGTGGCCGGTAACATTTACGCGCAACCACACCGCGTCCTGGTCGCAGTCGGTGCGCAACTCGATAACCTGCTGGAAATTTCCCGAGGTTTCGCCCTTTTTCCAAAGCGAATTGCGCGAGCGCGACCAGTAGTGGGCGATGCCCGTCTCGATTGTCAGCGCCAGTGCCTCGGCGTTCATGTGGGCGACCATCAACAGCACGCCGTCGGCCGCATCGGTGACGACGGCGGTGACGAAGCCATTGGCGTCGAATCGGGGGGTGAAGGCCTCACCCTCCTCAAGAGCGCGCTTGTCGTCGGAAGCCTGGGGAAAAGTCAAAGCGGCCATCGCCGGATCCTGAAAGTTCGGGAACCGGCGAACGGATCAGATTCCGTTGCCGCCGGCTCGCACCATGGTCACGAACCGGACCTGTTCTTCGGGGCTGTCCCGGAAAACGCCGGTGAAGGTGGAGGTCAGGGTCGTCGAACCCTGCTTGCGGATGCCGCGCATCGCCATGCACATATGCTCGGCCTCGATCATGATGGCGACTCCGCGCGGATTTAGCACGTCCTGGATGACACCGGCAATCTGCGCCGTCATCGCTTCCTGGGTCTGCAGGCGATGGGCGAAGATGTCGACGACACGGGCGATCTTGGACAGCCCGACGACCTTGCCATCGGGCAGGTAGCCGACATGCGCCTTGCCGATGATGGGCACCATGTGGTGCTCGCAATGCGAATGGAATTTTATGTCGCGGACGATGACCAGGTCGTCATAGCCGGCTACTTCCTCGAAGGTGCGGCCGAGCTCTTCCGCCGGGCACATGTCGTAGCCGTTGAACATCTCACGGAATGCCTTGGTGACGCGCTTGGGTGTGTCGATCAGGCCTTCGCGTTCCGGATTATCCCCGGTCCAGCGCAGCAATGTGCGCACTGCCGCCTCGACCTCGGCCTCGCTCGGCCGGTCGGTGGCAGGCTTCTCCATATAGGCTGACTGTGGCATCAGCTTCTTGATCACGGCATCCATCTCAGGCGTCTCCAGTAGTCCCTGTCGATGCAGGGACGAGTTGAACGGACACAGCCACTTCAGGGACCACCGTAATAGTGCCGTACCCAAAGCTGCGTATTCTGTCCGATCCCGATGCTTCCTCTGTGCCTTGTCGGGACGCGAACCTCACCATTATATATGGGTGAAGACGACGATTGAAAGATGTGACAGCGACATGAGATGGTCGCAACATGCACTCAGAGTGAAAAAAGTTGATCGACGACATCTATAACTCGAAAATCCTTGCCTTTGCCGGGAATATCGGGCGGCTCGGCCGGCTCGAAAATCCCGATGCATCGGCGACGGCTCATTCCAAGCTGTGCGGATCGACCGTCACCATCGATCTCCAGATGAAGGACGGTGTCGTCACCGACTTCGCCCATGTCGTGAAGGCATGCGCGCTCGGTCAGGCATCGTCGTCGATCATGGCCCAGCACGTGGTGGGCTCGACTGCCGAGGAATTGCGCGCCGTGCGCGAGACCATGCTGCGCATGCTCAAGGAGAACGGCGCGCCGCCTGAGGGCCGTTTCGAAGACCTGAAATATCTCGAGCCGGTGCGCGACTACAAGGCGCGCCACACCTCGACCATGCTGACCTTCGACGCGGTGGTCGACGCCATCGGCCAGATCGAGCGCAAGAAGGCAGAGGCTGCCGCCTAGCGCTAGAACGTCAGCAGGTAGCGTCGGCTTTCGACGAATTCGGTCCTGATCCAGTCGGCAAAAGCTTCTGCCGGCTCCGAAAGCTTGCGCAAGTTCTTCGCCACCAGCCAGTAGGCGCCGCACACGACATTGGTCTCGAACGGCTTGATCAGCGCCCCCGAGGCCAGTTCGTCACGCACCAGCAAAAGGTCGCCAAGTGCCACGCCGTGGCCGAGCAGCGCCGCCTGCTTGGACAGCGACGCGTCCGCGAGCAGCGGGCCACGATCAGGTGCCAGCTCCTCGGCCACACCAGCGGCTTCGAACCATCGCGCCCATCCGCTGCGGTTTTCTTCGTGCAGCAGCGTGTAGCGTGCGAGTTGCGCCGGATGGTCGAGCACCGGGCCTGATGCAAGCAGCGCGGGCGACAACATCGGTGAGTCGATGACTGGGGCCAGCTTTTCGGCCTCGCTGCGCGGCCAGGAGGTCGCTTGCGCGCCGAAGCGCAGCGCAAGTTCCGCTTGCCCGCTGCGGAAGTCGATCAGGCGCGGATCGACGTCGAGCGAGACATCGATGTCCGGCCGCAATTCACGAAAGCGGTTCAGCCTCGGCACCAGCCAGCTTGCCGCGAGAGAAGGTTCGGCGCTGACTGTGACGACCGACTGCGCCGGCCGCGCCACGAGTTCGTCCAGGCGCTGGTCGATGTCGTCGAAACTCTTCACCAACTGCCGCAACAGTTTCTGGCCAGCGTCCGTCAGTTCCACGCGCCGATGGTGGCGCACGAACAGCGGTTGCCGGAGAAAGCTCTCAAGCTCGCGGATCTGCCGGCTCACGGCAGCTTGGGTAACGAACAGCTCTTCCGCCGCGCGGCTGAAGCTCAGGTGCCGTCCGGCAGCCTCGAAGCTCCGCAGGGCGGTCAACGGCAGGCGACCGCGTTTCATACGCATAACCTCAGGTTATCCAAATAGGACGTTATACTCGTTTGAAGCGACCGGCTAGGGGAGGTCTAATCTTGCCAGAAAAGGAGGCAAGACCATGCCGACGCTCATTACCGCCTATGCGGATGTGTTCCGCATCGCCACGTTCCAGGCTGGCCATTCCGTTCGTTCGGCAGGGCGCTGCAGCGCCGATCGGCGACAAGTAGAGATCCCGCAGCGTCGATGCCCCCACCGACCGGCGAAATTTAGCTGGCTTGCGTGACACGGCGCCGCAGCCGCGCGGTACTATGCGCTGAACATTGCGTCTGCATGTCGAAATTGACATCTATTGCCGATGAACACTCAGAGGCGCCCAGGGCGATGAGCCACGGCCATGACCATAGTCACGGCAAACCGGTCGGGCGCGGCCGCAACTGGTCCGGGCCCTGGCGCAAGACGCCCGGCCGTGTGCTCGGCACGTCGCTGGTCCGTTTCTATCAGCTGACCTTGTCCGGCTTTGTCGGCAATGCCTGCCGGCACATGCCGACCTGTTCGGAGTACGCCCATGAGGCGATCGCACGGCATGGCCTGTGGGCCGGCGGCTGGATGGGGCTGTTTCGTGTTTTGCGCTGCGGTCCCTGGGGGACACACGGCATCGACCGCGTGCCCGAGCAGCTTGCCGGCCGCTATCGCTGGTTCACGCCGTGGCGCTACTGGCGGATCGGGCACAATCCGCCGCAGACCTGAAGCCGCCTCGTTAACGGGAATTGCACGCGGTTTACGATTTGCTCAGGGTAAACAGGTCCTGTCCAAATCTGGTCATATTCGAGACAACTGGCTCTCATAGGCCTTGTCGGCCAACCGATAGAGGATGCCACGCCAGTGCCCGGCCAAAAAAGTCTCTTTTCGATCCTTGCAATTGCCATGCTTGCCACTGGGACCTTGGCGGCACCGCAGGCCCATGCGGCAGATGCCGCCCTGAAGTCGGTGCTGGAGTGCACCCTGATCGTCGACGCCGGTAGTGGCGCCACGTTTCGCCGTGACGGCAACTGCGACCAGCAGGTCAGCCCAGCCTCGACCTTCAAGATCCCGCTGGCGCTGATGGGTTACGACTCCGGAATTCTCAAGGACGAAAAAACGCCGCTTTGGGACTACAAGCCGGAATTCAATGCCGTACAGCGCGACCGCCACGCCGTTGACCCAACTGCCTGGGAGAAGGATTCGGTCGTGTGGTTCTCGCAAGAGATTACCCGCAAGCTCGGCAATGAGCGCTTTGCCGCCTATATCGGCCGCTTTGGCTATGGCAACGGCGACATTGCTGGCAATCCGGGCAAGCGCGATGGGCTTACCCATTCCTGGCTGAGCTCGTCGCTGCAGATCTCGCCCAAGGAACAGGTCTATTTCGTCCGCCGCATCCTCGACCACAGCCTGCCCGTATCCGCCAAGGCTTTCGAGATGACCGACGCCGTCATTCCGGCGTTTGATGCCGGCGACTGGAAGGTCAAGGGCAAGACCGGCACCGGCTGGATGACCGGCAAGTCGGGCAAGGTCGACCGCAACAGGCCCTTTGGCTGGTTCGTTGGCTGGGCCGAGAAAGGCGACCAGCGCATCGTCTTTGCCAGGCTCTTCGTCAACGACGGCAAGAGCCCGGTGCTCCTCGGACCAAAGGTGCGCGCCGACTTCCTTGCCGACCTGCCCAGGCTGATGAAGCCGGCCAACTAGGCTCTGAACGTCTCACAATCGACGACAGCGGCGCGTCAAGCGCCGCTGTCTGGCTTTACGAGCCCGAAAACTCCCCCTAAAAGACCGCTCGTGCCGGACGCATCCGGTGATTAACCACCCGCGTTCGTTTGCGGGACTGGATAGGAGAAGAACCTTGCTGAATTCCGTTTCCCTGACATTTCCCGATGGTTCCGTCCGCGAGTACGACGCGGCGATGACCGGTGCTGGCCTGGCTGAGTCGATCTCGAAGTCGCTGGCCAAGAAGGCCGTGGCCTACGCGATCGACGGCACGCTGCGCGATCTCTCCGACCCGCTCGGCAAGTCCGGTAAGGTCGAGATTGTCACCCGCGACGACCCGCGCGCGCTCGAGCTCATCCGCCACGACACCGCCCACGTACTGGCGGAAGCCGTGCAGGAGCTTTGGCCGGGAACCCAGGTCACCATCGGCCCCGTCATCGACAACGGCTTCTATTACGACTTTGCCCGTAACGAGCCCTTCACGCCGGAGGATTTTCCCGTCATCGAAAAGAAGATGCGGGAGATCATCGCGCGCAACAGGCCCTTCACCAAGGAGGTCTGGTCGCGCGACAAGGCCAAGCAGGTGTTCCGCGACAAGGGCGAGGCCTACAAGCTCGAACTGATCGACGCGATCCCCGAGGATCAGAACCTCAACATCTACGCCCAGGGCGAGTGGTTCGACCTTTGTCGTGGTCCGCACATGGCCTCGACTGGCCAGATCGGCAATGCCTTCAAGCTGATGAAGGTTGCCGGCGCCTACTGGCGCGGCGATGCCAACAATCCGATGCTGACGCGCATCTACGGTACGGCCTGGGTCGACCAGGCCCAGCTCGACCAGTATCTGCATATGCTGGAAGAGGCAGAGAAGCGCGACCATCGTAAGCTCGGCCGCGAGATGGACCTGTTCCACTTCCAGGAAGAGGGCCCCGGTGTCGTCTTCTGGCACGCCAAGGGCTGGAAGATGTTCCAGAACCTCGTCAGCTACATGCGCCGGCGGCTCGATACGCAAGGCTACCAGGAGGTCAACGCCCCACAGGTGCTCGACAAGAGCCTGTGGGAGACGTCCGGCCACTGGGGTTGGTATCGCGATGCGATGTTCAAGGTCACGGTTGCCGGCGACGACACCGACGACGACCGCGTCTTTGCGCTCAAGCCGATGAACTGCCCCGGCCACGTGCAGATCTTCAAGCATGGCTTGAAGTCGTACCGCGACCTTCCGGTGAAGCTTGCCGAATTCGGTAACGTCCACCGTTACGAGCCGTCGGGCGCGTTGCACGGATTGATGCGCGTGCGTGGCTTCACGCAGGACGATGCGCATATCTTCTGCACTGAGGAGCAGCTCGCTGCCGAGTGCCTGCGCATCAATGACCTGATCCTGACCACCTATGCCGATTTCGGCTTCGACGAGATCTCGGTGAAGCTGTCGACAAGGCCAGACAAGCGCGTCGGCTCCGACGAGGCTTGGGACCACGCCGAAGAGATCATGGGCAATGTGCTCAAGACCATCGAGGCGCAGTCCGGCGGCAAGATCAAGACTTCTATCAATCCGGGCGAGGGCGCCTTCTACGGTCCCAAGTTCGAATATGTGCTGAAGGACGCCATCGGCCGCGAATGGCAGTGCGGCACGACCCAGGTCGACTTCAACCTGCCGGAGCGGTTTGGCGCCTTCTATATCGGTTCGGATTCGGAGAAGAAGCAGCCGGTCATGATCCATCGCGCCATCTGCGGCTCGATGGAGCGCTTCCTTGGAATCCTGATCGAGAACTATTCGGGCCATTTCCCGCTGTGGTTCGCACCGCAGCAGGTGGTGGTGGCAACCATCACCTCTGATGCCGACGACTACGCCCGCGAGGTCGTGGCGAAGCTGAAGGCCGCCGGGCTTTCGGCCGAGGCCGACCTGCGCAACGAGAAGATCAACTACAAGGTCCGCGAGCATTCGCTGGCCAAGGTTCCGGTCATTCTCGTCTGCGGCAAGCGCGAGGCGGAGGAGGCGACCGTCAACGTCCGCCGTCTCGGTTCGCGCGATCAGCATTCGATGGGCCTCGACGAGGCTATCGCCTCGCTGCGCGAGGAGGCGAGGACGCCGGATCGCCGCCGCACGGAGGCGGCCTGACATTAAGATATGCCGGTGGGGATAAACCTGCCGGCGGATCAAGCTTTCATACGCCTGTCACACAGCTGAGCGATCAGCAGGTGTGACAGGCGTTCTTGATTCAAGGCCATGCTGTTTCCAGAGCTTTCCTACGCCAATCCCTCGCAGCCGCGCGTCAAGCGCTGGTTCATCCGCTCGGTTGAAGGCCTGTCGGGCCGCGACCGCTATGCCAGGCTTTACGGAATCTGGCGCGACAGCATCGTGCCGACGCGCGACCGCATCTTCGGGCGGATGCTGGAATTGATCGACGTTCGCGTCGAGCGCGACGGCGTCTGGCCACCCGCCAATCTCCCCGATGGCCCGCTGGTCATCGTCGCCAATCACCCATTTGGCATCGCCGACGGTGTGGCCGTGCTTTCGCTCGCCGAACAGCTCGACCGTCCGTTCAAGGTGCTGATCAATGCCGAATTGCTGAAGATTCCCGAGATGGCGCCGTACTCGCTGCCGGTCGACTTCAACGAAACCAAGGATGCGCTGAAGAACAACCTCGCCGTGCGCCACGAAGCGCTGCGGCTGCTGCGCGAAGGCACGACCATCGTCGTCTTTCCTGGCGGCGGCGTGGCGACAGCGCCAAAGGGGTTCGGTCGTGCCGTTGACCTGCCATGGAAGATATTTCCGGCGCGGCTGGTTCAGGAAGCGCAGGCATCGGTGGTGCCGATGCATTTCTCCGGCCAGAATGGCAGGCTTTTCCACATCGTCAGCAGCCCGATGGGGCTGCTGGAAAGCGAAAGGCGCGTGGTGCGTTTCGTCGGCGGTGTGTCGTTGGCCTTGCGGACGTCGCTGCTGATCCGTGAGTTCGCCCGCATGTCCGGCCGTTCCATCAGCGTCCGCATTGGCGACGTCATCCCCTGGCAGGACATGCACGACATTGGCGATCGCAAGGCGCTGTTGGCTTTTCTTCATGGCAAGGTGTTTGGCCTGGCGAAGCCGACCGTGCGTCGCCGGCTTGCTGCCTGAGGGCCTTCGCCTGTTGTCACGAGAGCTTTCGGGAAACCTCACGATCCAGACGGAGCTCCGACTTGGGTGCGTTCCGCTTCAAGCGGGGCGAGGTTGCGCCTCGCAGCTAATGAACTGCCTGTTCGGGACGCCTAGCTGAGCCGTAGTCGCCCGCCCCGAGCCTCGACGTTTCGCTATCGCCAAGGGGGAGATGCGGGTCGACGAGGTACCCGATTCCGGCGATGGAAGCGCCACTGCCGCAGGTTGCGCCATACTTGTGCTTGATCCGTTGGAATGCCGCGTGAAGCGCACCACAGGCTGAGGTCAGTCGGCGCCTTCGGTCGGGTCTATGGCGGCATCTTCAGAAGCCACCACTTCGACATCCTGGCCGCGGCCGGCAACGACCGTGAAGTCGCGCTGGTAGATGCGGTCGCGGTTCTTGGCGATGATGGTGTATTCGCCTTCCGACAGCACCATGGAGGCGAAGGCGCCCACGGCTTCGCGCAGCGGGTCGCCGGATTCTGTCAGCACCGACCACGAGGTGTCGGCGATCGCCTCGCCTCCGGCCTCGCGCACCAGCTTGAAGGTGACGTCTGCGGCACGGTGCTCGACGGTTGCCTCGGTCAGCTTGCCGGCCTCGACGCGGATGTCGGAGCGGATGACGGCGTTGACGCTGCCATAGGTCGAGACGACGTGATAGGTGCCGGAATTCAGCCGCACCACCGTGTTGGGCGCGACATTGGGGATGATGAGCGCGCGTTCTCCGTCGCTGCCGGGCTCGGCCTCATAGATGGAAAACTTGAGCTTGCCCGAGGGGATGCGCACACCGCCCGAAAGCACGGCGTCGAGCTTGAGTCCGCCGGCGTCGAGCACGAGGTTCTCGCGTTTGCCTTCCTTGCCGACGGTGATGCGCTTGGTGGCGCCGGCGCGGCCATAGGAGGCATGAACCAGATAGCTGCCGGGCGGCAGCTGGAACATGCTGGTGCCGCCCTGGGCGGAAGCCACCAGCGGCAGCTTGCCGTCAGGCCCGGCCTCGGGACGGAAGACGCGCCAGACCAGCCCGCGCGCGATGTCCTTGCTCTTATCGGTAAGCTGCGCCGTCAGTGTGATCTCGCCGAGCCCGCTTGTTGCCAGCGGCTCGTCGCTGCGCGGTGGGGCAAATCCCGAGATGCCGGGCAGGCTGAGCCCGTTGATGGCAGAGGCACCATCCTGCGCGTGGCCGGCCAGAGGCTGCACCGTAAACAGTGCGGCACCCAGAATCGGCGCGAAAAATCGGAAGCGTCCCCTGAACATGCCTTGTTTGAAGCCCAAGGCGGTGGCAATTTCAAGGCTATTCCGGCGCGATGGAATCTCCCGAGACGCGCCGCTGCCAGAGCAGCCGCCATTCCGGTTGGCGCTTCAGCCCGAAAACCAGGAGTGCCCGCGCTGTGACATCGCCGATCATCGACTTTTTGCTGACCCGAAATTCCGCTCCCATTCCGGAGTTGCGTGAGCCAGCGCCCTCGGATGCCGACATCGAAACGATGCTGCGCGCCGCCGCCCGCGTGCCCGACCATGGCCGACTGGAGCCCTGGCGCTTCATCCTCTATCGCGGCGACGTTCGCGTCGAGATCGGCAAGCAACTGGCCGAACTCGCCGAACGCCGCGAAGGGCCGCTGCCGGAGGGCCGCCGCAACCAGGAGCTTGCCCGCTTCTCGCGCGCGCCGCTGGTCATCGGCGTCGTCTCCAGCCCCAAGGAAAACCCGAAGATCCCGCAGTGGGAGATGTTCCTGTCCGGCGGCATGGCTGCGATGAACCTGATCACCGCGGCGAACGCGCTGGGCTACGGCACCAACCTGATCACCAACTGGTATTCGGATTCCGAGGAAGGAAGGACCTTGCTTGGCCTTGCGCCGCATGAGCGCGTCGTGGGCTTCGTCCACATTGGCTCCTACGAGGGCGCAGGGCAGGAGCGTCCGCGCCCCGATGTGAGCAAGCTCTACGCCGATTATTCCGGTCCCTGGGAAGGCTGAGCAGATGTTCTATGAACCGTCGAAGGGCCACGGCCTGCCACATGATCCGTTCAAGGCGCTGGTTGCGCCGCGGCCGATCGGCTGGATTTCGACGGTCGCCAAGGATGGGGCGCTGAACCTCGCGCCCTATTCCTTTTTTAATGCGCTTTCAGGCAAGCCGCCGCTGGTGTGGTTTTCATCCGAGGGCCAGAAGGATAGCGCCACCTTTGCCGGCGAGACCCGTGAATTCGTCGCCAACATCGTCGGGCGTGACCTTTCCGAGAAGATGAACCGCAGTTCGGTCAACGCGCCTCGCGGCACAAGCGAATTCGACTACGCCGGGCTGACGGCGGCACCTTCACGGCTGGTGGCGCCGCCTCGTGTCGCCGAAGCACCTGCGGCACTTGAGTGCAAGGTCACGGAGATATTCCGGCCCAAGGGGCTCGATGGCAAGGAAGCCGGCCCGATCGTGGTCATTGGCGAGGTGGTTGGCATCCACATCGACGAGGCGTTCCTGACGGATGGGCTGTTCGATGCGGTCAAGGCCGGCAACGTCGCCCGCCTTGGCTACATGGACTACTCGACCGTGGATGCCGTCTTCTCGATGCGACGCCCGCGCTGGGAAGATAGCTAGACGCCAGCGGCGCGCGCCCGGGCCAGCAGCCGCTGGGCGAGCCTGAGATGCGGCCGGTCATACATCTTGCCATCGATGCCGACGACCCCGGGATTGCCGGCTTCTTCGAATGCCGCAACGACTGCTGCCGCACGGGCCACTGCCTCTGATGTCGGCGTGAACGCCTCGTTGATGACGGCGACCTGGTCCGGATGGATCGCCATCTTGGCGGTAAAACCGTCGCGCTCAGCGTCGATGCATTCCACTCGCAAGGCAGCGGGGTCTCGGAAATTGACGAACACGGTGTCGATGGCGGCGGTGTCTGCAGCCGTAGCCCCAAGGATGGTCATCGCGCGCGCCAGCCTGAAGACATCGGTGTAGCGGCCCGATTCATCGCGGGCTGCACGTGCGCCGATGGCGGCCGACAGGTCTTCCGCCCCCCAAGTCAGGCCGGCAAGGCGGGCACTTGCACCGGCATATGTGCCGGTGGCGAGCACGCCTGCGGCCGTCTCGGTGATGATCGGTATGATCCTTGTCGACCCGTCGGGCAGGCCGCTCTCGGCCTCGTGGACCCGAAGCTTGGCCGAGAGGTGCTGAACGTCGACGCCCGAATTCGACTTGGGCAGCATGATGCCGTGCGGCCCGACCGGGATGATGGCGCGCAGGTCGTCGTCGGTCATACCGGTGCCGAGATCGTTGACCCTGACATAGATGGTCGCCTTGGCATCGTTTCGCGTGTTGGCGATGAAGTCGGCGGCAATGGCGCGCGCATGCGCCTTGTTCTGCGGTGCGACCGAATCCTCGAGATCGACGATGACGACATCGGCGCCCGAGGCGAAGCCGCGCGCGAGCTTCTTCTCCGAATCAGCAGGAACAAACAGCAGCGACCGCATCAGGCAGCCTTCTTCATCATGGCCTGCCGCCGGCACTTGGCAACCAGGGCACCGTCCTGATTGTAGGCGCGATGTTCGAATTCGACGATGCCGCGATCGGTCTTGGACTTCGATTCGCGCACCGAAAGCACCTCGGTCTCGACGCGGATGGTGTCGCCGTGGAAGACCGGGTGAGGGAAGATCGTCTCGGTCATACCGAGATTGCCGATGGTGGTGCCAAGCGTGGTGTCGTGCACCGAAATGCCGATCATCAGACCGAGCGTGAACAGCGAATTGACCAGCGGCTTGCCCCATTCGCTCTTGGCGGCGAAATCGAAATCGATGTGCAGTGGCTGGGCGTTCAGCGTCATCGTCGAGAACAGCATGTTGTCGCTCTCGGTGACGGTCTTGGTGAGTTGGTGGCGGATGAGTTGGCCGACTTTGAATTCCTCGAGATAGAGACCGGCCATCGACACATCCTCCTGTTATCATCGGCTTGATAGGCGCTGCCACGACAGCCGGCAAGCGGGTTAACGGATATGGTGAACCGTTCGTAAACCTTTTGTTCCTAGGGTCATGCTGGGTTGGGGCACATGCTGCCGGGGGTGAAGAAGAGCGGATGGTCGTTTCGCATTTCCTCAAATGGATCGATACGGCGAAGGTGGGCGAACGCGCCGCTGCCGCCGCTGCGCTTGCCAGCGCTTATGTGGGGCGCGAACTGCCGTTCGAGGACCGCTGTGCCGCCGAGGCCGCCCTCACGTTGCTGCTTGACGATCCATCGCCGAAGGTTCGTCAGGCGCTCGCCGAAGCACTGTCGATGAGCGCCAACGCGCCCCTGCAGATCATATCGGCACTTGCTTCCGACCAGCCTGATGTTGCCGCCATGGTGTTGGCGCGGTCGCCGCTGCTTACCGATTCCGACCTGATCGATCGTGTCGCTGCCGGTTCGCCGGCGGTCCAGAACCTCATTGCCGACCGACCTTACGTCTCCATGTCGCTCGCGGCGGCCATCGCCGAGGTGGGGGAAGCCAGGGCTTGCGTGACCCTGGTCCGCAACTATGGTGCCGAAATCGCCTCGCTGAGCTTCCGCCGCATGGCCGAGCGCTTCGGCCATGACGCAAGCCTGCGCGAGGCGCTTGTCGCCGATCCGCGCCTGCCGTCCGATTGTCGGCACCTGCTGCTGGTCAAGCTGGGTGAGGCGCTCAAGGCGTCGCCGCTGGTCATGGCGCTGATGGGCACTGCCCGCGCCGACCGGGTGATGCGCGACGCCTGCGTCAAGGCTTCGCTGACCCTGATCGAAGGTACAAGTGCCAAGGAGCAGGCGGCACTGGTCGAACATCTGCGCCTGCGCGGCGATCTGACCGCGAGCTTCATCATCCGTGTGCTGGCGCACGGCAAGGTCGATTTCTTTGGTGCGGCGCTGGTTGTGCTCACCGGACGCGATGAACAGCGGGTGAGGGCGCTGCTCTCGAGCGGGCAGGACGTCGCCCTGACGGCATTGTTCCGCGCCGCCGGCCTGGCCGACGCGACGCACGCGATCATCTTGCGCGCGCTGAAAGTCTGGCGCGAGGTAGCCAACGGCCGCCGCGTTGCCGGTGCACAGGAAGTCAGTTGGCTGATGCTGAAAGAGCTTGGCGGCCAGGGTGCGGAAGGCGAACTGGCCAGCCTGGTCAAGTCGATCCATCTCGACGCCCTGCGCGAAAACGCCAGGGGTCACGCCTTGGCGATAGCGGCCGCCTGACGACGGACGGTTCGCCCTCGATCAGATATCGAGAGCGTCCGCAGCTGCAAACTCGGCGCGTTCCTGGATGAAGCGGAAGCGCAATTCCGGCTTGGTGCCCATCAGTGCATCGACGGCATTCTTGGTGTCGTCTTCGCTTTCATTGACCTCGACCTGCAGCAGCGTGCGCTTCTTCGGGTCCATCGTCGTTTCCTTGAGCTGCGAGGCCATCATCTCGCCAAGGCCCTTGAAACGGCCGATCTCGACCTTGCCGCGCCCGGTGAATTCGGTCTTCAGCAATTCGTCCTTATGGGCGTCGTCGCGGGCGTAAGCCACCTTGCCGCCCTGGCGGATCGAATAGAGCGGCGGCACCGCCATATAGAGGTGTCCGCCACGGACCAGCTCGGGCATCTCCTGATAGAAGAAGGTGATCAGCAGCGAGGCGATGTGGGCACCGTCGACGTCGGCGTCGGTCATGATGATGACGCGGTCGTAGCGCAGGTCTTCTTCGCGGTATTTCGAGCGCGTGCCGCAGCCCAGCGCCTGGATCAGGTCGCCGATCAGCTGGTTGGACGCCAGCTTGTCGTTGCCGGCGCTGGCGACGTTGAGGATCTTGCCACGCAGCGGCAGGATCGCCTGCATCGAGCGGTCGCGCGCCTGCTTGGCCGATCCGCCTGCCGAGTCACCCTCGACGATGAACAGCTCTGCGCCCGCTGCCGCGTTCTGTGTACAGTCGGCCAGCTTGCCGGGCAGGCGCAGCTTGCGCACGGCGCTCTTGCGCGACACTTCCTTTTCCTGGCGGCGGCGCACGCGCTCGTCGGCGCGCGCGATCACCCAGTCGAGCAGCTTCGAGGCTTCCTGGGGATTGTCGGCAAGCCAGTGGTCGAACGGATCGCGGAGCGCTGTCTCGACGATGCGCATGGCCTCGACTGTCGCCAGCTTGTCCTTGGTCTGGCCGACGAACTCAGGCTCGCGGATGAACACCGACAGCATGCCGGCTGCCGAGATCATCACGTCTTCACTGGTGACGATCGAGGCGCGCTTGTTGCCAACGAGGTCGGCATAGGCGCGCAGGCCGCGCGTCAGCACGTTGCGGAAGCCCATCTCATGGGTGCCGCCGTCGCCGGTCGGGATGGTGTTGCAGTAGGAATTGACGAAACCGTCGCCGCCAAACCAGGTGACGGCCCATTCGACCGAACCGTGGCCGCTCTGCTTGTCGCTCTTGCCCGCGAAGATCTCGCGCGTGACCTGCATCTCGTTGCCGAGAGAAGCCTTGAGATAGTCGCCGAGGCCACCGGGGAAATGGAACACCGCTTTGGTCGGCGTTTCGTCCTTTTCCTTGATGAGTGCCGGATCGCAGCTCCAGCGGATTTCGACGCCACCGAACAGATAGGCCTTGGAGCGGGCCATCTTGCAGATGCGGGCCGGCTCGAAATGCGCACCCTTGCCGAAAATGTCGGGATCGGGGTGGAAGCGTACTTTGGTGCCGCGCCTGTTTTGGACGTCGCCGAGACTTTCCAATCCGCCCTGCGGGACGCCGCGCGAAAAACGCTGACGGAACAGTTTGCGGTTGCGCGCCACCTCGACTTCGAGTTGGTCGGACAGCGCGTTGACCACGGAGACGCCGACGCCGTGCAGACCGCCCGAGGTTTCGTAGACCTTGGAATCGAACTTGCCGCCGGCATGCAGCGTGGTCATGATGACCTCGAGCGCCGACTTGTCCTTGAACTTCGGATGCGGATCGACGGGGATGCCGCGGCCGTTGTCGGTGACCGTGAGAAAGCCCTCGGCGTCGAGCTCGACCTCAATGAAGGTCGCGTGGCCGGCCACGGCCTCGTCCATCGAGTTGTCGATGACCTCAGCGAAAAGATGGTGCAGCGCCTTTTCGTCGGTGCCGCCGATATACATGCCCGGACGGCGACGCACCGGCTCCAGCCCTTCGAGAACCTCGATGTCGGCCGCGCTGTAGCTGTCGCTGGCATCCTTGACCGGAGCAGGGCGCTTTGCCGCCGCAGCGGCTGCGACCAGCGGGTCGGCCGGACGGGACACGGGACGTGCGGGCTGATTGCCGAGATTGCCGAAAAGGTCGCTGTTGTCGTCCATGCTCAATACGATTTTTCCGAGCTGCGAATCACTTGGTCGAGTTTGCCAGTTTTGACGGTCTGGCAATAGTTCCTGATCTGTTCGTCCCCGGCCCGTTCGATATGTCCGAATTGGCCGTGAGGGTGCAACCATTCGTAAACGCTATCCGAAATCGCCGCGGTTGGGCGGCGACGGAAGCGGGTTTGTAAGGTTGCGGCTAACCTGTATTGCCCAATAACTGCTGCCCGAACATTCGGACATCAGGAAGGCCGCGCCCCCGTGCTTGACTTCGGTTCCTTGTTGCTCGCCACGGCCCTGTCCGGTGCGTGTCTGAGCGGAACGCTCGTCGCGATCTGGCTGACGGCGCGTCAGTCCCGTTTCGTTCTCACGATGGCGGTCGGAATACTACTTCTCGTCACCCATGTCATCGCCTTTTGGCTTTACGGACGCGATGCCTCACCCTGGCTCGGGCCGGCAATGCTGGCGTTGCTCGTCGCCGGCTTCTTTGTCGTCTTCGCTGCCGCCGACCAATACATCGAGCGTGGCTGGTCGAAACCCGCGGCGCTGCCGATCGCTGCGATCATCGCGCTGACGGTCGTGGTGACAGCGTTCGGCCTTGATGGCATCGGCTTTATCATCGCCTATTCGGCGGTCACTGGTATCCTGATCATGACGGCGACCGCATTCTGGACCTGCAAGGATGTCGACCGCCGCGTGCTCGCGCCGGTGTCGCTGCTCACCGGCAGCAGCGCCATATCCTTCGCACTGTGTGCCTTCGTCATCATCCAGCAGAAGCAATGGACACTTGGCAGCGTGCCTCATAACTGGGCCGAGGACGTGAACACTGTCGTCGTCGTCGCCTGCATGACGGCCCTTGGGGCACTCACGATCTCTTTCCATCATCTGCGCACCCAGAGCAGGCTGACCGAGGAAACGCTAACCGATCCGCTGACGGGGTTGATGAACCGCCGGGCACTCAATTCGCTGCATGGTGACACCAGCTTTGGGCAGCACATGGCGCTGGCCATGGTCGACCTCGACCACTTCAAGCGCACCAATGATGTTTTCGGCCATGCCGTGGGCGACCGGGTTTTGCAGCGTTTCGCCGATGTCGTCAGGCGCTACGCGAATGACGACGTCGAGGTCTTCAGGCTTGGTGGCGAGGAGTTCGCGATCGTCATGTCCGGAATGAGCGCGCTGGAGGCCTACGAAATCCTCCGCAAGGTCGGCGCGTCCTTCGGCGCAGAGGTCGTCGGCACCAAGCTCGGCCCGCTCCGCAGCACGGTCAGCGTCGGCGTCTGTTTCGGCGACGGCGAGATGCGGACGGTTGAGCAGATGCTGCTTGGCGCAGACGCGGCGCTCTACGCTGCAAAACGCGCCGGCCGCAACCGCGTTGCAACAGCCGAGACCGCCGACAGTGAAGGTTACCGCGAGCCGGAACTTTTGTTCGCCTAAGGCTGTTTTCTCGTCGGAGAGCCAAGTGTTCTCCGTCCCACTTGGGATCACAGTCGGACCAACCCCGGGGGGGCTGCCAGATCGCCGGTCTGCGATGGGGCAGTTCCGACAGGCTGGCTTAGGCCTAACGACCTGGAAGGCGCAGGCTGCGGCCGCATTGATCATAGATGTTTGCGCTGAGCCGCCGCCGATCGTGTCCCGTCCAAAACCTGTCCGGCAACGTCATGAATCAAATCGGCGGCGCCCGTGAGGAACGCCGCCGATAAAGTGTTTGCCGTCGAAATTACTCGGCGGCGCCGAGATATTCCGTCAGCGGCGGGCACGAGCAGACCAGGTTGCGGTCACCGGCGACGTTGTCGATGCGCGACACTGGAGACCAGTACTTGGCAGTCGTGTCGGGATCGCCGCCGGGGTAGGCCGCTTCGAGACGCGAATAGGGGTGCTTCCATTCGCCTGCTAGCGTCTCGGTTGCCGTGTGCGGGGCGTTGATCAGCGGATTGTCATCCCTAGGCCATTCGCCCTTTTCGACCTTGGCAGCTTCTGCCGCGATCGCCGCCATCGCCTCGATGAAGCGGTCGATCTCGCGCTTCGGCTCGGATTCGGTCGGCTCGACCATCAGCGTGCCGGCAACCGGCCACGACATGGTTGGCGCATGGAAGCCGTAGTCGATCAGGCGCTTGGCGATGTCCTCGACAGAGATGCCTGCACGCTCCTTGAGCACGCGGGTGTCGAGGATGCACTCATGCGCCACGCGACCATTCTTGCCCTTGAACAGCACCGGATAGTGCGCTTCGAGCTTGGTCGCGATGTAGTTGGCGTTGAGGATCGCCTGCTCGGTCGCCTGCTTCAGGCCCGAAGCGCCCATCATCCGGATGTACATCCAGGTGATCGGCAGGATCGAGGCGCTGCCGAAGGGAGCAGCCGAGACCGCATGGTCGCTGCCGGCTTCGACATGGCCCGGCACGAAGGGCGCAAGATGCGCCTTCACACCGATCGGGCCGACGCCGGGGCCGCCGCCGCCGTGCGGAATGCAGAACGTCTTGTGCAGGTTCATGTGGCAGACGTCGGCGCCGATGTCGGCGGGCCGCGAAAGTGCGACCATCGCGTTCAGGTTGGCGCCGTCGAAATAGACCTGGCCACCGTGGGCGTGCACGATCTCGCAGATATCGCGGGCGCCTTCCTCGAACACGCCATGCGTCGAGGGGTAGGTGAACATCAGCGCAGCCAGCTTGTCGGCGTGCTGCTCGGCCTTGACCTTGAGGTCGGTGACGTCGATGTCGCCGTCTTCGAGGCAGTGCACGACCACCACTTCCATGCCTGCCATCGCAGCACTTGCCGGGTTGGTGCCATGCGCCGAGGACGGGATCAGGCAGATGTTGCGCTGCGTCTCGCCACGCGAGTGGTGATAGCGGCGGATCGCCAGCAAGCCGGCATATTCACCCTGGCTGCCGGCGTTCGGCTGCAGGCTGACGGCGTCGAAGCCGGTGATTTCGCACAGCCATGCCTCGAGGTCGTCGGTCATCGCGCGATAGCCGAGCGAATGGCTCGTCGGCGCGAAGGGATGGAGGTTGGCGACCGTCGGCCAGCTGACCGGCATCATCTCGGCGGCTGCGTTGAGCTTCATGGTGCAGGAGCCGAGCGGGATCATGGCGCGGTCGAGCGCCAGGTCCTTGTCGGCGAGCCTGCGCAGGAAGCGCATCATTTCCGTTTCCGAGCGGTTTTCGTGGAACACCGGCTGGGTCAGGAAGTCCTTGCCGCGCGGCTTGCCGGGCAGGGTGCGCTTAGCGTCCTTCGGTGCCTTGGCGCCGAACAGGGCGGCAACGGCCTCGAGGTCAGCTTCGGTCGAGGTCTCGTCGAAGGCGACCGACACGTGGTCGGCGTCGATGACGCGCAGCAGGCGGCCGATATTCTCGGCTTCGGTTGCTATCGCTTCGGCTTTGCCCTTGGCTTCGACGGTCACCGCGTCGAAACGCTCAGTGCCAGAGACGGTCACGCCAGCAGCCTTCAGGCCTTCAGCCAGACGGCTGGCCAGGCCATGGATGCGCTCGGCAATCGCCTGCAGTCCGGCCGGGCCGTGCCAGATGGCGAAGGATGCGGCCATGTTGGCGAGCAGGGCCTGCGCCGTGCAGATGTTCGACGTCGCCTTGTCGCGGCGGATGTGCTGCTCACGCGTCTGCAGCGCCAGGCGGTAGCCGGGACGGCCCTTGCTGTCGACCGACTGGCCGACGAGGCGGCCCGGCATCAGGCGGGTCAGCTTGTCGGAAACGGCGCAATAGGCAGCGTGCGGGCCGCCGAAGCCCATTGGCACGCCGAAGCGCTGCATCGTTCCGACAGCGATGTCGGCGCCGAGGCTGGCAGGCGCGTCGGTGACGGTGAGGCTGAGCGGGTCGGAGACGAAGATGACGATGGCGCCGACGGCCTTGGCCTTCTCGATCGCGGCCTTGTGGTCGCCATAGACACCGTTGGTGTCTGGCCAGGAGACGATGAGGGCTGCAGTGTTGTCGTCGATGGTCTCGTCGTCGATCTCAGTGCCCAGCGGCTCGGCGCGGGTGCGCACGACGTCGAGCGTCTGCGGATGAGGGGTGCCGGCGAGGGCGACGCGGCTGCGCTTGTCGCGATGATGGCGCAGCGCAATGCCCACGGCCTCGGCAACCGCAGTCGCTTCGTCGAGCAGAGAAGCGGACGCCACCGGCAGGCCGGTGAGTTCGGCAACCAGGGTCTGGAAGTGGAACAGCAGTTCCAGGCGGCCTTGGCTGATCTCGGCCTGGTAAGGCGTGTAGGCGGTGTACCAGGCCGGGTTTTCGAACAGGTTACGCTGGATGACCGGCGGCACGTTGACGCCGTGATAGCCGGCGCCGATGAAGCTCTTCAGCACCTTGTTGCGACCCATCTTCTCGCCGAGTTCGGCGAGCGCTTCATGCTCGGATGCTGGCGCGGGCAGGTTGAGCGCGCGGTCGAGACGGATCGACTTCGGCACGGCCTGCGAGATCAGCGTTTCCACCGAGGGCACGCCGATGGCGGCGAGCATGGCGCGGGTATCGGCCGCGCCGGGCCCGATGTGACGGGCCGAAAAGGGATAAGGTGCAGTGGTCATCTCAGGCGATCCTGTCAACCGATATGGGCTTTGTAGCCCGCTTCATCCATCAGGCCGTCGAGCTGGCCCGCATTGGCGATCTTCATCTTCCACAGCCAGCCGTCGCCGGAGGCAGCCGAATTGACGAGTGCCGGGTCGGAAGAGAGCGTGGCATTGGCTTCGGTGATGTCGCCGTCGATCGGCGCATAGACGTCCGAAGCGGCTTTGACCGACTCGACGACCACGGCGACGTCGCCCTTGGCGAGCTTGCGGCCGGCTTCCGGCAGGTCGACGAAGACCAGATCGCCGAGCTGTTCCTGGGCGTAGTCGGTGATGCCGACGGTGGCGATGTCGCCTTCAACGCGGATCCACTCGTGATCTTCGGTGAAATAGGTCTTGGTCATGAAATTATCCTTTGCGGTAGCGATGCTGCGTGAAGGGAAGGGAATGGACGTCGACAGGCACTTTTGTGCCGCGGACATCGGCGAAGACTCGGGTGCCGGCCTTGACCAGCGAAGCGGAGACATAGCCCATTGCGACCGGGAAGCCGGCGGACGGGCCGAAGCCACCCGAAGTGACGCGGCCGACCAGGGCGCCGTCGGCGTCGAACAGTTCAGCGCCCGAGCGCACCGGCTGGCGCCCCTCGGGCTTCAGTCCGACACGCTTTTGCTTGGCGCCTTCGGCGAGGATTGTTGCAAGGGCCGCGCGGCCGATGAAATTGCCTTCAGCGCGCAGGTCCTTGGGGATCGCCCACATCAGGCCGGCACTTGCCGGATCGTTGTCGGGCGTGATGTCGTTGCCATGCAGGCACAGCCCGGCTTCAAGACGCAGGCTGTCGCGGGCGGCAAGGCCGATCCACATGGCGCGCTCGTCGGCGAGAAGCTTGGAGAGCAACTCGCGGGCATCTGCTTCCGGCAGGCCGATCTCGAAACCGTCCTCGCCGGTGTAGCCCGAGCGGCTCATGAACCAGTTGGCGCGTGGCTCGAAGCCCTGCATGAAGAACAGCTCGTCGGTGGCGATGCCGACCTTTTCGAGCACGGCAGTTGCTTCCGGGCCTTGAATCGCGATGAAGACGCGGTCGAGCGGCTCGATGTTGGCATCGAAATCCTTGGCCAGCGCGCGCAGATGCGCCTCGTCGGTCGCCGCATTGCCGGCATTTGCCACCACCATGAAGCGCTCGTCGCCGAGGCGGGTGATGATCAGGTCGTCGATGATGCCGGCGGCCTCGGTCAGGAAGAAGGTGTATTTCGACTGCCTTGTCTCAAGCGCGCGCGCATCGAGCGGGCAGGCGCGGTTGATGAGGTCGGCAGCACCCGTTCCCGTGACCAGGAACAGCTTCATGTGGGAGATGTCGAACAGGCCGACATGCTCACGGGTGTGAAGGTGTTCCTTCATCACGCCGGCGGGATAGGTCAGCGGCATGTTCCAGCCGGCGAACGCGCCAAAGCGCGCACCAGCTGCTGTATGCAGGTCTGCAAGGGGTAGTTGGTTGGTATGGTCGCCCGTCATGTCTTCTCCAGAGTCGCACGTGTCCAGCCGCTGTGGCGGCCATTCCGTGCCCCTCTGTCTGAAGCCTGAGAGACTCGCGCTCCGGAACTCTGTCGGCAGCGCTTACACCTTCGGCGCGGGACCAGGGTCCCGACTTTCCAGAGTGTCCTTCCTGCTTACGGTTCTTTTGCCTGAGAGATTTCGGGCGATTTCCCCTTCGGCGTCAGCTTTCGCTGCTCTCTCCCGCAAACAGGTGGAGCCCGCAAAGGCCCCAGACGAGTCGTCAATATCCCAACGACGACACTTTGTCACCTCTCCGCGCAGTGCTTATTCACCTGATAGATGGTGACGATTCACCCGTTCGGGTAGTCTTGCTTGCATGGCTGCGTGGAGGCCGGCGTCAGATGCCGCCATACCAGTCGTAGCCGCGGTCTTCCCAATAACCGCCCTTGCCCAGCCCCATCGCGCCGAAGCTGTCGACCAGTTCTATACCCTTGAGGTATTTCGGCATCTTGTAGCCGAGTTGGCGCTCGACACGGGCCCTGAGCGGCGCGCCGTTCTCGACCGGCAGCGGCTTGCCGTTGACGCCATAGGCCAGGATCGTCTGTGGGTGGCGGGCATCGACCAGGTCGATCGAGCCGTAATATTTCACCTCGCCCGAGAGGCTGTTTTCGATGGTGTCGAGGCAGTGGAAAACGACGTAACGGGCGCTGGGTTTCACCATGGCCGCGTCGAGCACCAGAGACAGCGGCACGCCGGTCCATTTGGCAATGCAACTCCAGCCCTCGACGCAGTCGTGGCGGGTGATCTGGGTGCGTGCCGGCATGTTCATGAGCTGTTGCCGGCTCAGCGACATCGGCTTTTCGACCAGTCCCGTCACCTCCAGCCGCCAGTCGGCGAAGTCGTTAGCGAGAAGCGCTTTGTAAGTCGCGTCGTCGGGGGAGGTTACCCCGTTCGGCCGCTGCGGTTGGCGTATGTCGGCCTCGCGGTATTCCTGCGCCATACTGTTGCGCCCGGCGACCAGCCGCTGCGCGCGATAGGTCAGGTCGTTTGCTCCGCCGAGGAAATTGCGGACCTTGTTGTCGCGATCGACGAGGAAGTCGAATGCGTCGCAGCCGGACAATGCCGCGCCTGACAGGCCGAGCGAGGCGGCGGTGAGGAAGCGGCGGCGGTTGAGCTGGAACTTGGCCATGTCAGTCGCTCCCCTCGGCAGGCTTGCCGTCATGTGCGGGCGGATCGGTGCGGTACCAGCCGGTGATGATCGAACGCAGTTCGTTGATCGGGCCTGCAGCCAGGATCATCAGTATGTGGACGAAGAAGAAGGCAACCAGCAGCAGCATGGTGGCGAAGTGGATGGTGCGTGCCGTTTGCCGGCCGCCCAGCATGTCGGTCAGGAACGGCACGGCCGCATTCATGCTCGGCGACATGGCGAGCCCGGTCAGGATCATCAGTGGCAGCAGCACAAACAGCACGCCGCCATAGGTCAGCTTCTGCAGTGTGTTGTATTCCCGCCGGTGGTTAAAGCGCAGCCTGGCATGGTCGGAGATGTCCTTGGGCAGGTTGCGCAGATCGGTAGCGGTCGGCACCAGATCGCGGCGCAGGTGGCCGTTCCAGATGCTGCCGATCAGCCAGGCAAGCAGCGTGAAGGACAAAAGCCAGGCGAAGAAGAAATGCACCACGCGCCCGGTAGCCAGGTCCTGGCTCGAGGGGATCGTCGCCCACGCGGGAAACGCGCGCACACTTGGATTGTCTGCCGGGCCGGACAGGCCAAGCACGCCGGACGTGTTGAATCTATTTCCGAATATCTCGGTGTAACCCGTTGTTCCCGTAGCCGTATCGGCCGCGTCGATGACGAGGACGCTGTTCGAAAACTGGAAGCCGGATTGCCTGCCGATATAGAGTGCAGGATGCGCGTTGAAGATCTGCAGGCCGCTGAGCAGCAGGAAGAACAGGCACAGTGCCCAGATCCAATGCGTCAAGCGTGTCCACCGCGTCTGGCGATAGACCAGTTCGCCCGCCGTCGCGTCGGCTGGCTGGCCGTCCACGTCGTGTTCCATGAGAGCCTGGCTTTCCATCGTAGCTGACCTCCGTCGGGCGCTACGGGATGTTGCCCGCTGAGCGCTTATCTCGGTCGAATTACGGATGTGGCAAGGTCAGGGTTTCGTTGCAGGCGATGACTTCGACGTGAAGTCAACTGGCGAGCGAAACCACCAGGTTGACGGCAGCGGCGACGATGATGGTGTTGAAGAAGAACGACAGCACCGAGTGGGCCATCGCCGCCTGACGCATCGATGTCGATGAGATGTTGGTATCCGCCGTCTGGGCGGTCATGCCGATGACGATGGAAAAGTAGAGGAAGTCCCAGCCGCAGGGGCGTTCAGTGCCCGGAAAGATCAATCCGCCCACGGGCTTGCGGCTGCGTGTAGAAGTCGACTCCGTCTTCTTGTCGCCCTTCCAGTAGAGATGGGCGTAGTGCAGGGCTGCCATGGCATGGATGGTCGCCCAGCCCAAAGGCAGCGACAGCAGCGAGAAGGTCAGCGCGATCCAGTTGGCTGCCCCCTTGGCGTTCATCAGCACGAAGAGCGAGCCGACTGCGACCGCGACGATGGCGATGATGGCCGCAAAGATGATGCTGACCGGCTCGTCGGCTTCCTGCGCCCGCCGGCTCAGATAGTCGGCTGTGAGCGCCGGCATCTGCCTCAGCACCAGGCCGATGAAAACGACAAAGAACACATTTGCGCCGATGGCATAAGCCAGCGGGATTTTGGCCAGCAATGCTGCGGCAAGGGCCAGGGCGCCGACGCCGAGGCTGATCTTGAAGATGAGGTGGCGCTTGAAGGGTTTGATCATGCCTGCGCCGATTTCAGCGCTCGTCGCGCCATCTGGTCAAGTGCCCCTAGAAAACGCGAGCGATCCTGCGGTGCAAAGGAGGCGTTGTAGCCCTTGCTCTCACCGGTCTCGCGCAGATGCTGCTTGAGGTCGCGCATGGCAACCGCCATGCCGATGCTTTCCGGCGTGAAAGGTCGGCCGGTCGGTCCCAGCACGTGTGCGCCAAGGGCGACGGCTCTGGCAGCCAGCGGGATGTCGGCGGTGACGACGATGTCGTTGGTCCTGGCATTGTCGACGATCCAGTCATCGGCCGCGTCCGCGCTCTTGGACACCACGACGTTGCGGATCATCGGATCGCGTGATGGCCTCATCCCGCCGTTGGAGACGAAGGTGACGACGAGATCCAGCCTCTCGGCGACCTTCACCACCTCGTCCTTTACCGGACAGGCATCGGCGTCGACATAGATGATCGGCTTGCTGTCCATCGTTTCACCTTGCATTCGTGAACCTCAGGCAGGCAGGGCGCGCAGCATGTCGATATGCGGAATATTGTCTTCAAGATATTCCTCCGACACGGTGGCGAAGCCGAAGGACACGTAGAATTTCTCGAGATGGCTCTGCGCCGACAAGGCGATCGGCCGGCCCGGAAACAGCCGCTCGCAGGCAGCGATGGATTCCACCATCAGCTTGTCGCCAAGGCGCTTGCCCCGATGGTCGGGAGATACCACGACCCGGCCGATATAGGCCGGATCGTCAATGCCGGAAGGGGCGATAATGCGCGTGCTCGCCAGCAACTCCTTGCCGGCAAGCAGCCTGAGGTGAAGGGCTTCGGGATCCTTGCCGTCCATTTCGGGAAATGCGCATTGCTGCTCGACGACAAAGACGTCGAGACGCATCTTCAGCATCGCATAGAGGTCGCGTGGAGACAGGTCGTCCAAGCCTCTGACGTCGACCTCGTATGCGATCCCGCTCATCAGTAGACCACGACGCTCCGGATGCTCTCGCCGGCATGCATAAGGTCAAAGCCCTTGTTGATGTCTTCGAGCTTGAGGGTGTGGGTGATCATCGGGTCGATCTGGATCTTGCCCTCCATGTACCAGTCGACGATCTTGGGAACATCGGTGCGGCCGCGCGCGCCGCCGAAGGCGGTGCCTTTCCAGGTCCGGCCGGTGACCAGCTGGAACGGACGCGTCGAGATCTCTTGGCCAGCGCCCGCCACGCCGATGACGATGCTCTCGCCCCAGCCGCGATGGCTGGCCTCGAGCGCCTGACGCATGACCTTGACGTTGCCGGTGCAGTCGAAGGTGTAGTCGGCGCCACCGATCTGGTCGGCGCCGCGCTTGGTCATGTTGACGAGATAGGGAACGATGTCGCCGTCGACTTCCTTCGGATTGACGAAGTGGGTCATACCGAAGCGCTCACCCCAGGCCTTCTTGTCGTTGTTGAGGTCGACGCCGATGATCATGTCGGCGCCGGCGAGGCGCAGGCCCTGGATGACGTTGAGGCCGATGCCGCCGAGGCCGAAGACGATGGCCGTTGCACCGATCTCGACCTTGGCGGTGTTGATGACCGCACCAATACCGGTCGTCACCCCGCAGCCGATGTAGCAGATCTTGTCGAAGGGCGCGTCCGGGTTGACCTTGGCCAATGCGATCTCGGGCAGCACGGTGAAGTTCGAGAAGGTCGAGCAGCCCATGTAGTGGAAAATCTTGTCCTTGCCGATCGAGAAGCGACTCGAACCGTCAGGCATCACGCCTTGCCCCTGCGTCGAGCGGATCGCGGTGCAGAGGTTGGTCTTGCGCGAAAGGCAGGATGGGCACGAGCGGCATTCGGGCGTGTAGAGCGGGATGACATGATCACCCTTCTTGAGCGAGGTCACGCCCTTGCCGACATCGACCACGACGCCGGCACCCTCATGGCCGAGGATGGCCGGGAAGATGCCTTCGGGATCTGCACCCGACAGCGTGAACTCGTCGGTGTGGCAGATGCCGGTCGCCTTGATCTCGACCAGAACTTCGCCCTCGCGTGGGCCTTCGAGGTCCACCTCCATGATCTCGAGCGGCTTGCCTGCTCCAACGGCTACGGCGGCGCGGGTTTTCATGACGGTCATCCTTTATGCGTAATCAGGGGAAAAAATGTTGGCCTCAGGGTTTCAGGTTTTGCCGCATCGATCAACCGGCAACGCGACACCCCGCGGTCGCAAAGCGGCGTTTGCGTTCGAATTCCACAAGCCTCTGCCGGTGCGTCGCTGGGCAGGGTGGACACGACCGCCGCGCTGGCCGAACATGACAGTTGCAATATTCCCCGAAGGATAGACGATTCGATGTCGAGTGACAGGCTGCCGCGCGATCCGCTCAAGCGTGAAGCGCTGAAAGCGGAAGCAAAACCAGAGGCTTCGCCGCGGACTTTCATCCATCTTCGCGTCCATTCGGCCTATTCTCTGCTCGAAGGTGCGTTGCCGCTTGGCAAGGTCGTCGGCCACGCCGTCAAGGACGATGCGCCCGCCATCGCGGTCGCCGACAGCAACAATCTGTTCGGTGCGCTGGAGTTTGCCCAGAAGGCGACCAAGGACGGCGTGCAGCCCATCATCGGCTGCCAGGTAGACGTCGACTTCGCTGAGACGGCAGATAACGGCCAGCGCGGTCCCGTCTGGAAGCAGGCGCACGAGCTCTACCCGATTGTGCTGATTGCAGCGACGGAAGACGGCTACGCCAACCTCGTCCGCATCATCAGCCGCATGTATCTTTCGACGCCGAACGGTGAACCCATTCATGCCAAGCTCGAATGGCTGAGTGCGCTGTCGGATGGCATCATCTGTCTTAGCGGTGGGCCGCGCGGGCCGATCGGCACAGCCATCAAAAACGATCATCATGCTCAGGCCGAAAGCCGGCTGCTCGGGCTGCGGGAGATTTACGGCGATCGGCTCTATGTCGAGATCGAGCGCCTCGCTGGTTATGACCGTCTCATCGAGGCGGCCACCATCGATCTTGCCTATCGCCACCACTTGCCGCTGGTCGCCACCAACGAGGCTTTCTTTCCGTCCCGCGCGGACTTCGAGGCGCATGACGCGTTGATCGCGATCGCCGAGGGATCGGTGGTCGCGGAGGACAATCGCCGGCGCCTGACCCCGGACAATTTCCTCAAGTCTCAGAAGGAGATGGCAGAGATTTTTGCCGATCTGCCCGAAGCGATTGACAACACGGTCGAGATCGCCCGGCGCTGCTCCTACTATCCCAAGAACCGCAAGCCGATCCTGCCGCGTTTCGCCGGCGCCGAAGTTGCCGACGCGGAAGCTGCCGAGCGTGCCGAGGGCGACGAGCTTGCTCGCCAGGCTCGCGAAGGCCTGGCCGAGCGCATCGCAACGCGCGGCATCTATCCGGGCTTTACCGAAGAGCAGTATCGGGAACGTCTCGAGTTCGAGATCGGCATCATCCAGCGGATGAAGTTCCCCGGCTACTTCCTGATCGTTGCCGACTTCATCAAATGGGGCAAGCTGCAAGGCATCCCCGTCGGACCCGGTCGTGGTTCGGGCGCAGGTTCGCTTGTCGCCTATGCGCTGACCATCACCGACGTCGACCCGCTGCGTTTCTCGCTGCTGTTCGAGCGCTTCCTCAACCCCGACCGCGTCTCGATGCCCGACTTCGACATCGACTTCTGCCAGGACCGCCGTGAAGAGGTGATCCGCTATGTGGTGGACAAGTACGGTCGCGACCAGGTCGGTCAGATCATCACCTTCGGAACGCTGCAGGCGCGCGCGGTGCTGCGCGACGTCGGCCGCGTGCTGCAGATGCCCTACGGCCAGGTCGACAAGCTCACCAAGATGGTGCCGCAGAATCCGGCCAACCCGGTGACGCTGGCGCAGGCGATCGAGGGCGAGCCGCGTTTTGCCGAGGAGGCCGAGCGCGAGCCGATCGTGCAGACGCTGCTCGAAATGGCCCAGAAGCTGGAGGGCCTGTACCGCCACGCCTCGACCCATGCTGCCGGCATTGTCATCGGCGACCGTCCGCTGTCCGAGCTGGTGCCGATGTACCGAGACCCGCGCTCGGACATGCCGGTTACCCAGTTCAACATGAAATATGTCGAACAGGCCGGCCTGGTGAAGTTCGACTTCCTCGGCCTGAAGACGCTGACGGTGCTGCAGAAGGCGGTGCAGTTCATCAGCCGCCGCGGCGTCGACATCGACCTTGCGCTGATCCCCCTCGACGACCCCGAGACTTACGCCATGCTGTCGCGCGGCGAGACGGTCGGCATCTTCCAGGTTGAAAGTGCCGGCATGCGCAAGGCGCTGATCGGCATGAAGCCCGATCGCATCGAGGACATCATCGCGCTGGTGGCGCTCTACCGCCCGGGCCCGATGGAAAACATCCCGACCTACAACGCCCGCAAGCACGGCGAGGAGGAGATCGAGTCGATCCATCCGAAGATCGACTACCTGGTGAAGGAGACCCAAGGGGTTATCGTCTACCAGGAGCAGGTCATGCAGATCGCCCAGGTTCTGTCGGGCTATTCGCTCGGCGAAGCCGACCTTCTGCGCCGCGCCATGGGCAAGAAGATCCGCGCCGAAATGGACAAGCAGCGCGAGCGCTTCGTCACCGGTGCGATGGAAGGCGGCGTCTCCAAGCCGCAGGCCAACTTCATTTTCGACCTTCTGGCAAAGTTCGCCGACTATGGCTTCAACAAGTCGCACGCAGCCGCCTACGCCATCGTTTCTTACCAGACGGCCTATCTCAAGGCGCATTACCCGGTCGAGTTCCTCGCCGGCTCGATGACCTACGATATGTCCAACACCGACAAGCTGAACGACTTCCGCCAGGATGCCATGCGCCTCGGCATCGAGGTCGTGCCGCCGTCGGTCATGACCAGCTATCGCGATTTCGAGGTCGGCGAAAAGAAGATTTTCTACTCGCTCGCCGCCATCAAGGGCGTGGGCGAAGCGGCCGTCCATCACATCGTCGCCAAGCGCGCGGAAAAGCCCTTCGCGAGCCTCGCCGATTTCTGCGAGCGCATCGATCCGAAGGTGGTGGGCAAGCGCGTCTTCGAAAGCCTTATCATGGCCGGCGCGCTCGATTGCTTCGGTCACGAGCGTGCCGCCATGATGGCCGGTATCGAGCGCATGATGGGCCTGGCATCGCTGGCCCATGAAAATGCGACGCTCGGCCAGTCCGACATCTTCGGCAGCGCCTTCTCCGGCCAGGCGCCGGTGCTGCACCTGCCACAGACCGACGCCTGGCTGGCAGCCGACAGGTTGCACCGCGAGTTCCAGGTGGTCGGCTTCTATCTCTCGGCGCATCCGCTCGACGAATACAAGTCGGCGCTCGAAAAGATGCGTGTCCAGAACTGGGGGGACTTTGCAGCGGCCGTGAAGCGTGGCGCTACTGCCGGACGATTGGCGGGCACCGTCACCACCAAGCAGGAGCGCAAGACCAAGACCGGCAACAAGATGGGCATCGTCCAGTTCTCGGACGTGTCAGGCCAGTATGAGGCCGTCATGTTCTCCGAGACGCTGGCGCAGTACCGCGACTTCTGTGAGCCCGGCAAATCGGTGGTCATAACGGTGGCTGCCGAAGACCGGCCGGAGGGCGTCAGCCTACGCATCCAGACGGTGCAATCGCTGGAGGACGAGGCAAGCCGTGTCCAGAAGACCCTGCGCATCTTCGTGCGTGATGCGGCCCCCCTCAACACGCTGTCCAATCACTTGACGACGCGTGGCGAGGGCGAGGTCAGCTTCATCGTGCTCAAAGGTGAGGCGCAGGGCGAAATCGAGATCGAGCTGCGCGAACGCTACCGCATCACCCCGTCGATTGCATCGGCTATGCGCGCCGTGCCGGGAGTGGTCGAGGTCGAGCTCGTCTAGCTTGGCGGCAGTTGGTCATCGATGGACGTTGCCGCTCTTGCGGGCCAACTCATCGCGGCAGCTGTGCGCGCGCTCCATGAGCATGGTTCGCTCGCGTTCGTTCTGGGTCAGCGCCGCCGCCCGTTCGAACTCGCCGAGCGCTTCCCGGAAACGGCCGAGCTTCATCAGCAGATCGGCACGCACGCTTGGCAGCAGGTGGTAGTTGCGCAGTGCGGGTTCGTGGACAAGCTGGTCGGCAAGCTCCAGCCCGGCCGCCGGCCCGAATGCCATCGATAGCGCCATGGCCCGGTTCAACTCGATGACGGGCGATGGCGCAAGCTCGGCCAGTGCGGCATAGAGAGCGGCGATGCGCGGCCAGTCGGTCTCTTCGGCCGTATGCGCCCGGGCGTGGCAGGCGGCAATGGCCGCCTGAAGTGTATACGGACCCTGACGGGGCAGGGCTTGTGCCCTGGCAAGGGCGGCGAGCCCGCGGTTTATCAGCAGATGGTCCCAGCGCGCGCGGTTCTGGTCGAGCAGCAGGATCGGCCGCCCTTCGGCATCACTGCGCGCCGGCAGCCGCGACGCCTGGATCTCCATCAGCGCGATCAGGCCGTGGACCTCGGGCTCGTCGGGCGCGAGCCCGGCAAGCATGCGCCCGAGCCGCATCGCCTCCTGGCACAGTTGCGGCCGCATCCAGTCGTCGCCCTTGGTGGCGGAGTACCCCTCGTTAAAGACCAGATAGAGCACCTCCAGAACAGAGCCCAGGCGCTCGCCGCGATCGGGGTAGCCAGGCATTTCGAACGGCACGCCGGCGTCCGACAGGGTGCGCTTGGCGCGGACAATGCGCTGCGCCATCGCGGTTTCGGAGACGAGGTAGGCGCGGGCGATTTCTTCCGTGCTCAGGCCGCCGACCAGCCGCAAGGTCAAGGCCACCCGCGCTTCGGTCGAAAGCACCGGGTGGCAGGACACGAACATCAGCGCGAGCAGTTCGTCGCCCAGATTGTCGTCGATCTCAAGCGGCTCGACAGTCACCTCCGCCTCGGCATCTATACCGAGCAGGGCGAGCTTTCCTTCAGCCATCTTGGCCCGACGGAAATGGTCGATGGCCCGCCGCTTGGCGGAGGCGATCAGCCATGCGCCCGGCTTGTCGGGAATGCCTGCCTCCGGCCAGTTGCGAAGCGCTGCGATCAGCGCGTCCTGGGCGAATTCCTCGGCCAGGTCGACACTGCGCGTGAAGCGGGCAAGCGCTGCCAGGATCCGTGCCCGCTCCATGCGGAACACGGTTTCGATGGTCCGGTGTGTCGCGCGGCTTCTGGCAACGCTGTCTTCGGCTTTCCCGTCGAGAGACGGCATCGGCTCGGACGAATGGCTATCGGTCGCAGCCATCTACTTCCTGTCTTGGGCGATGCCCATGTCACGGAAACGGTCGATGCCCTCGCTGGGTTCGAAATCTTCGAGGTCGAACATCTGGCGTACCTCGATCTGCCCGTTCTCGATCTGCGGGTTGGGGAAGCGGTTCGCCCATTCCATGGCTTCCTCGCGTGTCTTCACCTGGATGATGGTGTAGCCCGCGATCAGCTCCTTGGTTTCCGCGAAAGGTCCATCGGTAATCGTCTTCTTGCCGCCCGCCCAGGTGATCCGCCATCCCTTGGAGCTCGGCTGTAAGCCGCTGCCGTCGAGCAGCACGCCGGCCTTGGCCAATTCCCCATGATAGTCGGCCATGGCGGAGATCATTTCCGCCGGCGGCATGACGCCGGCTTCGGAGTCCTTGCTAGCCTTGACCACGAACATGAAACGCATTGATTTCGCTCCCGAAACTTGAGGCCGGACACCATTGTCCGAGCCTACTCTGCCAACACGACGAGCAGAAGGCCGCAGAATCGACACTGCAGCCGGAATTTTCTTCAGCTACCAAAGTCCACGCTTCGTTGCGGCAGCCAACAGCCGCTGGTATCTTGGCAACTTGCTTGGCCAGCCAATGAGAGGGCGTCGTCATGGACGAGAAGGCCGCCGCAGCAGACCTCATGCAGATGGTGAACGGGTACCAGCTGTCACAGGCGATCTGTGTCGCCGCAACTCTCGGCATCGCCGATCACCTTTCCAAAGGAGCGTGTTCGAGCGACGAGCTCGCCGCCTTGGTGGACGCCCACCCGCAGTCGCTTTACCGGCTCCTGCGGGCGCTGGCTGCAGTCGGCGTGTTGCATGAAGGGGGAGCGCGACAATTCTCGCTGACGCCTCTCGGCCAGGGCCTGCGGTCCGACGCGGAACATTCCGTCGCCCCATGGGCGCGGATGGTCGGTCGCGCCTATTATCGCGACGCGTGGGGCGAATTGCTGCACAGCGTGCGCACCGGCGAGAATGCATTCGCCCATGCGCACGGAACAGGCGTCTGGCAATACCGCATCGACCATCCCGAGGAGTCCGTGATCTTCGATCGGGCGATGTCGTCCTTCGTGCCCGCGCTGGCTGCTGCCGTGCTTGCGGCCTACGACTTCAGCGGCTTCGAACTCGTCATGGATGTCGGCGGCGGCCAGGGTGCCCTTCTCGCGGCGATCTTGGCGCACAATCAGTCGCAACGGGGCATTCTGTTCGACCAGCCGCAAGTCGTGGAGGGGGCGGGGCCTTTGCTTCGGTCGGCATCGGTGGCCGATCGCTGCACATCGGTTGGCGGCGATTTCTTTGTGGCGGTTCCAGAAGGCGCTGATGCGCATGTGTTGAAATGGATATTGCACGACTGGGACGACGAGCGCTCGATCGCCATCCTCAAAAGCTGCCGCCGGGCCATCAGGCCGGGCGGCAAGCTGGTTGTGCTGGAAGCGGTGTTGGCACCGCCAAACGAAGGCGCGCGCGCCAAGTTCGCCGACCTCAACATGCTGGCCGTTCCAGGCGGTCAGGAACGGACCGAAGACGAGTTTGCGCGCCTGTTTCAAGCAGCGGGATTCAGCCTCGCCAGGGTGATGCCGGCCGGTCGTATCGATGTCATCGAGGCGCGACCGGCCTGATTTTCTCGCAAGATTGTTGCCGGCCTCAACAACACAACGCCGCTTGACTTAATCATCTTATAAATAAATCCTGCCGGACAGCGGAAACGAGGCTGGCGGTCAAGATGAAGACCCTGTTGCGTGGTATCTGCGTTGCGGCTTTGCTTGGTGGCGGGAGCGCTTCCGCCCAGGCTGCCGACATGGTCGTGGCGATGCCGAGCTGGCCTTCGGGGCAGGCCACTGCCAACATCATCAAGACAGCGCTCGAAGATGCGCTGAAGATCAAGGTCGATGTCCAGGAGATGGGGACGCTTATTGCGTTCACCGGGCTGGATGGCGGCGGAATCGACGTCTATCCAGAGGTTTGGCGGCCGAACTTCGATCCGCTGGTAAAGAAATACGTCGACGAGCGCGGCACCGTGCATCTGAGCAAGCATGATGTCGCTGCCACCCAAGGTCTGTGCGTCACGCAAAAGGCCTATGACCAAGGCGTTCGCGACGTTGCCGATCTGAAGGATCCGGAAAAGGCAAAGCTGTTCGACACCGACGGCGACGGCAAGGGCGAGATGTGGATCGGCGCCCGCGGCTGGCTTTCGACCGATGTCGAGCGCATCAGGGCCAAGAGTTATGGTTATGCCGACACGATGACGCTGCTCGAGATGCCGGAGGAGGTCGCCATGTCGGGCATCGACGCGGCCGTGGCGACCGACAGGCCGATTGCCTTCTATTGCTACAGTCCGCACCACGTCTTCGAGCTTCACGACATCAAGCAGCTGAGCGAGCCCCCCTACGATCCGGCCAAATGGAACGTCGTGCTGCAGGCCGACGATCCGATGTGGCTTTCCAAGTCCGATGCGCCGGTGGCGTGGAAGCCTTCGAGTTTCAGCCTCGCCTATGCCGCGTCGCTTGCGAAGCGCCTGCCGGCAGCTGCCAGCTTCCTCGACAAGATGGATCTCAAGCCCGAGGAGATCACGGCAATGAGCTACGCCATCGAGGTCGAGCAGCAGGATCCGGCAAGTTATGCGCTGAAATGGGTGGCCGAGCACAAGGATCGCGTGAAGGGATGGCTTCAATGAGGTCCGGTTCGAACGCAGACATCGGACGTGGCGTGGCCAAGCGTCGCCGGACACGGCTTGCCTGGGTTTTCTTTGCCGCGACTGCCCTGGGGCTTGGCGCGGCCCTGGCCCAGGTAGGCTCTGCCACGCAGGTCTTCGACCCCAAGACGCACAAATGGGTCAACTACGACCGCAAGAAGGCCCGCCAGTATTACGCGGCCCATGGCCAGGTTCCCGAGGCTTTTCGCCGGCAGATCGTCACTTTCCGCACGGCTGAAAAGCCCGGAACCATCATCATCGATGGCAACCAGCATTTTCTCTATCTGGTGCTGCCCGGCCTGAAGGCGGTGCGCTACGGCATCGGCGTCGGCCGCGAAGGTTTTGGCTGGGCGGGCATCGTGCGCGTCGGCCGTACCGCCGAATGGCCGACCTGGACGCCGCCGGCCGAAATGGTGGCGCGCGATCCCAACGCGGTGAAGTTTGCCGGCGGCATGCCCGGGGGGCCCGACAATCCGCTGGGCGCACGGGCGCTCTATCTCTACCAGGGCGACCAGGACACGATCTATCGCATCCACGGCACGCCGGAGCCATGGACCATAGGCCTCGATGTGTCCTCGGGCTGCATTCGCATGAACAACGACGACATCGTCGACCTGCACGCCCAGGTCCAGGTGGGAGCAAAGGTCGTGGTGCTGATGCAGGGTGCTGCCCTCTACAAGGGAGTGTAGGCGGGGCCGTTTTGACAGTCAGGCGCATTCGACGAGGGGATGAAATGCGAACGATCATTGCTGCCACTGCAGGCCTGTTTGCCGCTGTCATTTCTAGCGGATGCAGTTCCACCGCACCCGAGCCGCAGGATATGGCCCGCACCACGGTCCAGACCGCGCCCGCCGACCTGCAGCTGATCTGCGCCAGCGCGGCAGCGCAGTCTGCAGGCGTCGCCGCCGACAAGGCGTTGCCGATCGGCTCGTCGCAACTCGACGCCAACCGCTATCAGGTGGAGGTAAACGCCTCGGGCCAACGCTATATCTGCGTGGTCGACAATATGGGCACCGTGTCTTCGGTCCAGAAGGCCGCCTAGGTCAAACTGCCTGGCTCAATCGTCAAGCGGTTCCGGCGGGTGCGCGTTCCTGCCCTTGCCGAAGGTATAGCCGGTCTCGACCGCCTTGCGGCCGAACTTGTCGCGCAGCGAATCGATGGCGCCCTCGGCCAGGGCGCGCTTGCGAGATTGAAGGTCGACGAGATCGGGCGGATCGGCGCGCTGGTCGTCCGAGAGATCGCTGACGCCGATGCCGAGCAGGCGATACTTGGTGCCGTCGGTTTCCTTTTCCAGCAGTTGCAGCCCGGTCTGGAAGATGCGGTCGGCAAGCTTGGTCGGGTCGGCGAGCTGGCGGTTGCGGGTGCGCAGCTTGAAGTCCTGCGATTTGAGCTTCAGCACCACGGTACGGCCGGCAATGCCCGCCTTCTTGAGCCGCGCCGAGACTTTTTCGGACAATGCCCGCAGCACCGGCACCAGCTCGTCCGACGAGGCGAGATCCGTGTCGAAGGTCGTTTCCGCCGACACGCTCTTGGCTTCCTGATCGGGCGACACCTTGCGGTCGTCCTGGCCGCGCGACAGGTGATAGAGCCTGCTGCCCATCGTGCCGTAGCGCCGCATCAGCTCGTTGAGCTCCATCCGTTGGAGCTGGCCGATGCTGCGGATGCCGTCGCGTTCCAGCGTCGCCGCAAATGCCTTGCCGACGCCCCAGATCATCGTCACCGGCTGCTGAGCAAGGAAAGCAGGCGCCTCGGCTTCGCCGATGACGGCAAAGCCGCGCGGCTTGCGGAAATCCGAGGCGATCTTTGCGAGGAACTTGCAGTAGGAGAGCCCGGCCGAGACTGTGATGCCGATTTCCTTTTCCACCGCGGCGGTGAAGCGCGCCAGCACCAGCGCTGGCGGCAGGGCGTGCAGTTGCTCGGTGCCGGCGAGGTCGAGGAAGGCCTCGTCGATCGACAGCGGCTCGACCATTGGCGTCAGCGCCTGCATCATCGCCCGGACTTCGCGGCCGACGCGGACATATTTTTCCATGTCAGGCGTGATGACGACTGCCTCGGGGCACGCCTCCAGTGCCTTGAACATCGGCATTGCCGAACGCACCCCATGGATGCGAGCGATGTAGCAGGCCGTCGACACCACGCCGCGCTTGCCGCCGCCGATGATGACCGGCCTGTCCTTGAGCGCGGGATTGTCGCGCTTCTCCACCGCCGCATAAAAGGCGTCGCAGTCGATATGGGCGATCTGCAGCCGGTAGAGCTCGGGGTGACGCAGCAGTCGCGGGCTGCCGCAGGCATGGCAACGTGGTCCCGAGCCACGCTGAAGGCTCAGGCAGTCGCGGCAGAAACCGTGGCTGGGGTCGTTGACAGGCATCGTCATCGCTGCGAACATAAAGAGAACAAATCGGATTTTATGCCAGCAGACCTGCGACGACAAGCCGGGGTGAGGGAGTTATGCCGTGACTGATGTCATCTCACCGTTGACCCCTGACATGTGGCCACATTTCGAGGACCTGTTTGGCAAGCAGGGCGCGTGCTACGGCTGCTGGTGCACCTATTTCCGGCTGCCGCCGGCCGCGCGCCGCGAGAGCACGCGCGAGCGCAACAAGGATCACATCAAGGCGCGCATCGAGGCCGGTCCACCGCCTGGCCTGCTCGCTTTCGAGGGTGGTCAAGCGGTTGGCTGGATGCAGGTCGGTCCGCGCGCCGACGTGCCCGAGTTCAACAATTCCGGCAGGGCGTCCGCGCCATTTTCGCCCGAAGATGCCAAGGACGCCGCCGTCTGGGCGATCTCGTGTTTCTTCATTCGCAACAAGGCGCGCGGCCAGGGCCTGACCCACCAGCTTGTCGATGCGGGTATCGCGTTCGCGCGCAGCTCCGGTGCGAAGGTGTTGGAGGCGTGCCCTATGGACCAGTCCAAGGATTCGCGCTCGGTCGGCCTTTATGTCGGCTCGAGCAGGGTCTTCGAAAAAGCCGGCTTCATCAGGGCGGCCGAGCGCAAGCCGGGCCGTCCGCTGATGCGGCTGGAGCTCTGAGCCCGGCTAGCCTGAGAACCCGCCGCTTTCCAGAAACGCGATTTCCTGCGGTGTGGATTCGCGTCCAAGCAGGAAGTTGCGGTGCGGGAAACGGCCGAAACGGGCAACGATGTCGCGATGGCCGATGGCATGCTTGGTGAAGTCTCCGCCGAGCTTCGTCGACCGCTCCAGCGGGATGTCGTGGTCGGCCAGCGTCTCCGAATGCGAGAAGGGCAGGTAGAAGAACACCCGAATCGGCCCATCGGTGGCCATGTCGTGGCCATCGCCAATGGCTTGGCGGGCGAAGTGCCGAGCCAGCGGGTCGGTAGCGTACATGTGGCCCGAGCCGCGGAAGCAGTTGCGCGGAAACTGGTCGAGCAGGATCATCAAGGCCAGCGCGCCTTCGGCATCGGCCGCCCAGTGGTCGCACTGCCGCTTTGCCGCCGCCATATGCAGGTCGCCCAGGCGCTCGCGGAAATGGCTGTCGAAGACATCGTCCTTGCCGAACCATCGTTCAAGGCCTGCCTCACGCCAGAATGCGACGACCTCGCTCGCCCGCTTCCTGTCCACTTGTGTCATTGTCAGATCCTCTCCGCCTTCTCGCCGGTTTTCTTGCTGAGCGCGTCCGCCGCTTCCTCATTCAGAGCCTTGGCGCTGCGGCGTGGCTGCGTCAGCGGCGTCGGCACCGGTTCCGGTATGTTGCCCTGGAGGTAGTCGCCCCCTGACTGGATGTCTCCGGCGATCTGCAGGTCCAGGCGGGCGGCGTCGCGCACGCGCACCTCTTCGATCACTTCGGCGACGTCATCGGGGTCTTCTCCGAGGCGCTGCAACGTGGCACCGCCGAACATCAGCGCCGATTCGAAAGTCTCGCGCAGCTGGTAGTCTACGCCGGCACGGATCAGCTGGATCGCGGTGCCGCGGTCATAGGCGCGCGCCAGTACCGGCACCAACGGGAACTCGGCTCGCATCTGCTCGGCAATGCGCACGGCAACCTCTTCCTTGTCGACGCAGATGAGTACGGCGCGTGCCCGGCCTGCGCCGGCGGCATGGAGGATGTCGAGCCGGGTGCCATCGCCATAATAGATCTTGAAGCCGAAGTCGCCGGCCGCCTGGATCATCTCGACGTCGTTGTCGATGATCGAGACGTCGATTCCGCGTAGCAGCAATGGCTGGCTGACGATCTGGCCGAAGCGGCCGAAGCCGATGATCAGCACCGTGCCGCTGAGTTCGGCGGCGACGTCCACGCCTTCCAGCGACTGTTCGACCGGAGGCGTGATCCGGCGCAGAACAGCGATGGCCAACGGCGTCAGCACCATCGAGATGATGATGATGGCCGTCAGTATGGCGTTGGCCTCGCCGTCGATGATGCCGACCGCGAGCGCCGAGGAATAGAGCACGAAGGCGAACTCGCCACCCTGCGCCATGACGACGGCGCGCTCCAGCGCCTCGCGATGGCCTGAGCGCAGGAAGCGCGCGACGACATAGATGCCGAGCCCCTTCATGAACATGTAGATGACGACATAGGCAGCGATCATCTGCCAGTTGGCGGCGACCACGCCGAGGTCGAGCGACATGCCGACGGCAATGAAGAACATGCCGAGCAGGATGCCGCGGAAGGGTTCGACGTCGGCCTCGAGCTGGTGGCGGAAGGTCGATTCGGAGAGCAGCACGCCGGCGAGGAACGCACCCATCGCCATCGACAGGCCGCTGAGCTGCATGGCGAGCGCCGACCCCAGAACGACAAGCAGGGCAGCTGCAGTCATCACTTCGCGGGCGCGCGATTCGGCAAGGATGCGAAACAGCGGGTTAAGCAGGTAGCGCCCGGCGAAGACCAGGCCGACGATTGCGCCGACGCCGATGCCTATCTCGGTAAAACGCTCGGCCCAGCCGGTGCCGTGGTCCGAGGCGGCGACTGGTGCGAGGAAGGCGACGAGCGCCAGCAGCGGAACGATGGCAAGGTCCTCGAGCAGCAGGATCGAGACCATGCGCTGGCCCTTTGGTGTGCCGAGCTCGCCGCGTTCCTCGAGCAGCTGCATGACGATCGCCGTCGACGTCAGCACGAAGCCCGCACCTGCGACAAAGGACTGGGATATGGGGAAGCCTGTGGCCAGTCCGACGGCGGTCAGCAATACAGCGCAAAGACCGACCTGCAGCGCACCGAGGCCGAAGATCTCGCGCCTCAGCCCCCAGAGCCGGGATGGCTGCATTTCAAGGCCGATGATGAACAGGAACATCACCACGCCGAGTTCGGCGACATGCAGGATGGTTGCAGCTTCGGAGAAGACGCCGATGCCGAATGGGCCGATGACGACGCCCGCGGACAGATAGCCGAGGATGGACCCGAGCCCGAGCCGCTTGAAAATGGGAACGGCGATGACGCCGGCCGCAAGCAGCGCCACCACCTGAACCAGTTCGCTGCCCGATGCTTCAGCTGCCATGCGTGTATCCGTGTTATCAGTGATTGTGCGGCATGGGCCGCAGGAGGATAGGCAAAGATAGGTGCTTCGGAGCCTCGCGAACAGTCCATTCGGCCGTCGAATGACGACATGGCAGAATCACTGCTTGTCAGGTCCTCGTTTCCTTGGCCCCACAACCCACCATTGCGTGTGACAGGCCATGACGCTAAGGCGGACTTCGTTTCGGCCAGCGTGGGGCTGAACTGCCGCCGGCACGTCGCCGGCTACGAGGAGAGGACTTTTTGATGAAGAACGTAGTGTTTGCCGTGCTCGGCGTTGCCGCACTGGGCCTGTCGGCCTGTTCCAAGGCGCCGGAATGCACGGCCGAAACCCTGACCAAGAAGAGCCAGGAAGTTGCGGCAGCCGTGCAGGAAGCCGTGACCAAGGACCCGACCAAGGCGGCCGAACTGGCAACCAAGGTGCAGGAAGTCGCTTCCAAGTACACCGGCGCGACCACGTCGGCGGATGCCTGCAAGGCCTATGACGAGCTGCTGACCGCCATCAAGGGCTGATTTTCGCGGCGAGAATCGAAAAAGGGCGGCGCCTAAGGCGCCGCCCTTTTTTGTTTGGACGCAAAAAATTCAGTTCTTGGCGATGGCGCCGACCGCGGTGTCGTCGACACGCATGAGCTTCATGCCGATGACCGGCACCAGCTGCTTGTCGACACGCACCGAAATGGTGACGTGCATGGAGTTCTCATCTGGCACGCGCGCCTGCATGACGCCGTTCAGCTGGTTGCGGTTGATCGACAGGATGACCTTGCGACCGTCAACCACATTGCCTGAGACGATGTCGAGGCCTTTGCCCTCGGAGCCGTCGAGGAACGTGCCGCGATAGCCAGCGCGACCGGCCTGTTCAATGGTCGCCGACATTTTCTGGGTAAAAACGCCCACGCGGCAGCCACCATCGAGCGACATGCCGACCTTGCCATCGGGCGTCGAACCGGTGAAGTTGCAGTTGAACTTGGTGCCCTTGTACTTGCCGGCGACGATCTCGCCGGGGCCGGTCCAGGCGCCTTCCACCGACTTGAAGAACTTCTTGTCGCGTTCGGGCGACTTGACGGCTTCGGCGTGCGCCGCGCCCGACAGCGAAACCGCCATGACGGGCAGGACGGCGGACAGGAACAAGCGCTTCATAGGCACACCCGGCAACAGGAAACTGGAACGATTTGTTGCAGGGACCATGGCGAAAAATGGTTAATGCTTCGTCTATTTAGACTTGTCGGCGGCCTTGTCTTTGGTCGCAAAAGTGGTGAGCGCAGAGAGGAAATCACCCATGCCCGGCCGCTTGACGGCATCGAAGGGCAGGGGCCGCGCCGTCTCCATCGCTGCAATGCCGATGCGCGCCGTCATCATGCCGTTGACCACACCTTCGCCGAGCTTTGCCGACAGTTTGGCAGCCAGCCCGTGACCGACGATCTGCTGGACAAAGCTGTCGCCGACGGCGATTGAACCGGTGACCGCCAGATGCGCCAGCGCGCTGCGGGCCAGCCTGAAGAAGCCGAGAGTGCCGGGACGACCACCATAGAGTTCGGCAAGCCTGCGGATGAGACGGCCGGCCTCGAACACCACATAGGCGATGTCGACCAGCGCGCGGGGGCTGATCGCCGTCACCAGCGACACGCGCTTGGCGGCATCGAGGATCAGAATCTTGGCCTGCGCGTCGAGCGGCGTCAGAATTTCGGTCTCGGCCAGCCTGACCAGATCAGCACCGTCGATTACCTCGTGGCGCTGCGCGTCGAGCATCCGCCGACCGGCTGCGGTTTCGGGGCGGGCGGCAACGAACTTCGCCAATTCGTCAACGACGGCGCGCGCCTCGTGCGGGTCGTTGCGTTCGATGGCGTCGGTTGCGCGATTGCGCAGGCGCTCGACCGAGGCGAGCCTGACCAGGGCAAAGAGTTCGCGCCAAAGAATGACGACCAAGGCCAGCAGAGCCACAGCAGCTGCTCCTGTCGCAAGCCAGCCGAGCCAGTCGGCGCGGCTGAACAGGTCGCGGATCAGGCGATCGGTCCACAGGCCGACGCCGAGCGAGATGAGGATGCTCGCGGCACTCAGGAAGACAGTTCCGAGCCATGACTTGCGCTTCGGCGCCGTGGCGGGTGGCGGTGCTGCCGACGCCAGGTCCGCCTCGTCAAAGACGTCGATCTCGGCCGGCGTGACCGCGACGGCCTCGACGGCCAATGCGCGAGGCTTGCGTTCGGAGCGGTCTGGCGCCTCGGGTTTCGTCGGTGAGTTTACGGCAACTTCGGGCTCGAGACGGAATGCAGCGGGCTTTCGGCTCATGCGAGATGATCTCCGATCAGGAACTGCAACGCGCGGTCGAGCCGGATATGCGGCAACGACAGCGTCACGCCTTCGGCGGTGCGTTCGAGGCGGGGCGGGCGGAAACGCACGAAGCGGATCGTCGGATCGTTGGCGTCCTGCCGATGATTGGTGCCAAAGTCCTGAAAGACGACATCCGCCTTTTCCGGCAAGTCACCGGGAAATATGGCTGTTTCGGCATTTCCGTCGAAACGTTCCTTACCGATCCGCTCGCCCTCGATCGGCGTGCCGATGATGACCGGAAGCGTCTCGCGCCCCTGCTTGACCGTGCCTTCGCGAGTGGCGCGCACGGCGGCAAGCGCCAGTACGTCGACCTCGGCGCCGGAGAGATTGGCGCGGGCGACGGCGCGGTCGGTCAGGCGCCGTACGATCGACTGTAGCCGGTCGTGGCTTTCATGATGCAGGTGGTCTGCCTTTGTCGCTGCAACCAGAATGCGGTCGATGCGCCGGGAGAAAAGGTCGGTCAGAATGTTGCCGCGACCCGGGCGGAAGCAAGCGAGGATTTCCGTTACCGCCCGCTCGAGGTCGGCAAGCGCGCCTGGACCGGCGTTGAGCGCCTGCAGCGCGTCGATCAGCACGATCTGGCGGTCGAGACGTGCTATGTGTTCGCGGAAGAATGGCTTGACCACATAAGTCTTGTAGGCCTCGTAGCGGCGCTCCATCATCGCATGCAGTGAGCCTGGCTTTGCCCTGGTCTCGCCAAGGTCGGGCAGCGGCGCAAAGGTCAGGGCCGGTGAGCCGTCGAGGTCGCCGGGCATCAGGAAGCGCCCGGGCGGCAACGTCGACAGCGCCCGCTCGTCGTCCTTGCAGGCCTTGAGATAGGCGGCGAAGCTCTCTGCAAGACCGCGCGCCGTCATCTCATCTGCGGCTGCTTCCGGCTTCACCGTTGCCGAAAGCGCCCGCCAGGCCTCCGACAGATCCGAGCGGACGGGCAGGCGAGCCAGTTCGAAAGCCTCGCGTGAGAAGTCTGCATAGCTCTTGCCGAGCAGGGGCAGGTCGAGCAGCCATTCGCCGGGATAGTCGATGATGTCGATCGACAGTTTTCCGGCTGAAAACATGCGGTTCCAGCCTGAAGCTGACTCGAATTCTACGGTCAGGCGGAGCTCGGAGATGGCGCGCGTCGAGTCAGGCCAGGCGCGTTTGTCGACGAGGGCCGCGACATGATCCTCGTACTGGAAACGTGGCACCGCGTCATCGGGCTGCTCTTCAAGCAAGGCACGCGAAATGCGTCCCGATTTCTGCGCTTCGAACAGTGGCAGGCGGCCGCCATGGATCAGATTGTGGACGAGGGCGGTGATGAAGACGGTCTTGCCGGCACGCGAAAGGCCGGTGACGCCAAGTCTTAGTGACGGCGAAAACATCCCTGTCGCGCGGCCGGAAAGCGTGTCGAGGGCAATGCGCGCCTCGTCGGTAAAAGTGGTCAGAGACGCCAATCGTCATTCCCCTGAAGGTCCGGCCCCTGAAGGTCCGGCTGCATATAGGTGTCGTGACGGGGCTTTGAAATGGCTGGCGACTTCAAAGATCGGCCGGGGTTAGGAACGCTTCCAGGTAACCTTTTCCGAGCTCTGCCGCCGACAGCTCCTGTTCGAAACGGATCACGGCCAGTCCTGCAGTTGGAAAGCCGGTGTGCAGCGTATGCAGCGCCTGTTCCTCGCCGTCGCCGGTGACGGCCATCGCCAGGTCCTCCATCATCGGATTGTGGCCGATGACGAGGATCGAGCTGTGGCGGCCATTCTCGCGGATCTTGTCGAGATAGCCGGCGGCGTCAGAACTGTAGAGATCGTCGGTGAAGATCACGCGGCCGGTATCGGTGCTGCCGGCGATGCCTTCCAGCGTTTCGCGGGCACGCCTCGCATTCGAGCAGAGCGTCAGTTCGGGAACGTAGCCGGATGCCCGCATCGCGGCTCCGGTGGCTTCCGCATCGGCCACTCCGGTCGCATCGAGCGGCCGGTCGAAATCGCGCATCCCGGGGAGGGCCCAACCTGCTTTGGCGTGTCTGAGTAGAAGAAGCCTGCTCAAATCTCGCTCCCGGAAGCTCAAGCCCCCGACGAGCCTGCGCATAGTTTCAGTTCAGCATGTAACCAAGCCCCTGTCGCCTTGCAACCGGACGGTGCGTGAAAGCGTTTCTTGGGAAGAGAGTTGCAGGTCTGCCACTGCGAATCATTGGGTGTCCGCGCATGTGTGAACTTTTCGCTGAATACGCTTGTGTGAGGGTTGGCCCGCGAATATATAGGCGCCAAAACGGGGTTGTCGGGTGAGTCTAATGAACGATACCGTTGTACTTGGCTACGTGCCCTCCGAGGAGGAGCCGTTCATGAATGAGCGGCAAAAATCGTACTTCAGAGCTAAGTTGATCGCCTGGAAGAATGACATCCTGCGCGAAGCTCGTGAAACGCTCGAAATTCTGCAGCAGGAAAACGCCAACCATCCCGATCTCGCCGATCGTGCTTCGTCGGAGACGGACCGTGCCATCGAACTGAGGGCGCGCGATCGTCAACGCAAGCTGATCTCCAAGATCGACTCGGCGCTGCAGAGGATCGACGAAGGCACCTACGGATACTGTGAAGAAACTGGCGAACCGATCTCGCTGAAGCGCTTGGACGCCCGTCCGATCGCCACGCTGTCGATCGAAGCTCAGGAACGTCACGAGCGCCGCGAGAAAGTCTATCGCGACGACTGACCACTTCGCAGGCACGGAAAAAGGCGGCTTCGGCCGCCTTTTTCATTTGTGCTTCAGTCAGTCGCTGGCGCTGCTTATTTCTTCGGAGCGAATTCGCCGAGCAGGCGGGCCATCTCGTCGTCGAGCGACAGATCCGGCGCAGCCGCCTTCTTGGCCGGCTTGTCATCGAGTGAAACCTCGAGTTCCTTCATCAGCGTATCGTCGATCTCGTCTCGGCGCGGCTGCGGCGCCGGAGGTGTCGGGGCAGGTCTCGCTGGGGCCACATAGGTTGGCGTTACTGCAGGGCGCGATGCTGCAGCCGGCATGACGGGTGTCGCAGGTACAGCTTGCACCGGGGCCGGTCGAGGCGCCTGCTGTTGCGTCGGGGCAGGCTGCTGCGCGCGCGCAGGCGCCGGTGGCTGCTGTCGTGGTGTCTGCGGGGCGGAAGGTGCGGCCGGACGTTGTGCTTCGTGACCATTGTCGGCTGCGGTCAGCGCCGGGCGGCGCGGGGCAGCCATGCGGATGTCGGTTTCAACCACCACATCGGTCGGTCCGCCAATGAGGAGCAGATGCTCGACATCGTCACGGCGTACCAGAACCAGGCGGCGGTGGCTGTCGACGGCCGTGGCGTCCATCACCGCGAGCCGCGTTTTCCTGTTGCGGCCGCCGGCGACGAACGTGCCGAATGTCAGGCTGCGGATCAGCTTGACGATGACAAGGACGATGACGAGCAGCACGAGCGCCGCGAAGGTCCACAACACCGCAGCCGCGTAACCGGGGCCCGCCACGCTATCCAGCCAATCAAACATTTCTACCCCCGTCTTCGAGCCGCGGCGACACTAACTCCATGCAAGTACGTACGGCAAGTTGCCATTCGAGCTTCGCAGGTAGAGCCGTGTCTAAGCGCCTGATCTTGCCTCGAACTTGCGTCGCCTTCTCGTGGGGCCTTTTCCCGGTCTTAAGAATGTGATTCAACCGCTGCGGACAACGAGCCGGAGAGACTCGCAAGGGAATGGCCAAGGAAACGCGCAACGACTTTTATCCGATGCCGATCGTAGATCAGGCAGCGCGCCCGGATGCCATCACCCGACTGGTCATCTTCATCGTGGTGTTGACGGGGGCGGCGATCCTGTTCGGCCTGTTCCGGGAACGCCTGGGCGACCCGTTCCTGATGGGCATGCTCGGCGTGCTCGCCATGATCGGTGTCGGCTATCTGTTTGCCACAGCGATCGGCTTCGTGCAGATCGCGCCGCGCTCGCCGGCCGACGGCCTGTCCAAGGCATTTGTCGATTCAATGTCGCAGGGGCTGGTCGTGACCGATGCCAAGGGCCGCATCGTCTATGCCAACCGCGCCTACGCCGACATGACGGGCGCTGCCGCTGCCGCTGAACTCAAGACCGTTGAAAGCCTGCTCTCGGACCTGCCGGAAGCTTCGGCGACCATCTCGCAGCTTGCTTCCGGCCTGCGCGACGGTCAGGCCGGTGACGGCGAGTTCCGCCTTGCCCAGTCCATCCGTCCCGGTGCAGCTCCCGGCGCACGCTGGTACCGCGTCCGCTCGCGCGCCTTCAATGTACCGGGGCAGCGCCAGCCGCTGAATGCGTGGCAACTTGCCGATATCTCGCCTGAGAGAGCCGAGCAGGAACGCTTCTTCCTCGACTTGCAGCAGGCAATCGACCATCTCGACCACGCGCCTGCGGGTTTCTTCTCGGCCGACCAAGACGGTCGCATCACCTATGTCAACGCCACGCTGGCCGACTGGCTCGGCATCGACCTGGCAAGCTTCACGCCCGGCGCCATCACACTTGACGAGATCGTTGCCGGCGATGGCATGGCGCTGGTCCGTTCGGTTAAAGCCGACGCCGGCACGACCCGCAACGCCGTAATCGATCTCGATCTGGCGACCGTCAAGGGTGCGGTGTTGCCTGTGCGCTTCATGCACCGCGTCTCGGCCAGCCGCGAGGGCGTCAATGGTGCGACGCGCACCATCGTGTTGAACCGCACCGAGGGCGAGGATTCGTCGGCCCAGCTTAGGGCCTCCGAGGTGCGTTTCACCCGCTTCTTCAATTCGACGCCGATGGCGATTGCCGGCGTCGACCAGAGCGGCCGCATCCTGCGCACCAATGCGCCGTTCCTGTCGCTGTTTTCGACAGTGGTCGATCGCGACGCCGTCGACCGGCGCGTGCGCCTCGACACCGTCATTCACGAGCGCGACCGCGCGGCGTTTGCAGCGGCGCTCGAAAGGGCGCACCAGCGCCAGGCCGACATCGCCCCGATCGATACTGTCCTGCCCGACAACGAGGAGCGCCACATGCGCTTCTACGTCAATGCAGTTGCCGACGCCGAGGGAGCCGAAGAGGCGGCGATCGTCTATGCGGTCGAAACCACCGAGCAGAAGGCGCTCGAAAGCCAGATGGCCCAGAGCCAGAAGATGCAGGCCGTCGGCCAGCTCGCCGGCGGCATCGCGCACGACTTCAACAACGTACTGACCGCCATCATCATGGCGTCGGACCTGCTGCTGACCAATCATCGTCCGTCGGACCCTTCTTTCCCCGACATCATGAATATCAAGCAGAATGCCAACCGCGCCGCCTCGCTGGTCCGGCAGTTGCTGGCGTTCTCGCGCAAGCAGACGCTGCGCCCCGAAGTGCTCAACCTGACCGATGTGCTGGCCGACCTCAGGACGCTGCTCGCCCGCCTGGTCGGCAACAGCATCAAGCTCAAGGTCGATCACGGCCGCGACCTCTGGCCGATCCGCGCCGACATCGGCCAGTTCGAGCAGGTCGTCGTCAACCTCGCGGTCAACGCCCGCGATGCCATGCCGCAAGGTGGCGACCTGATGGTGCGCACCAAGAATGTGCCGCTCGAAGAGTGCAAGGCCTATGGCTACCGCGAGCTGGTGCCGGCCGACTATGTGCTGGTCGAAGTCGAGGACAGCGGCACCGGCATTCCGCCTGAAGTGCTCAAGAAGATCTTCGAGCCGTTCTTCACGACCAAGGAAGTGGGCAAGGGCACGGGTCTCGGCCTGTCGATGGTCTACGGCATCATCAAGCAGACCGGCGGCTTTATCTATTGCGATTCTGAGGTTGGCAAGGGAACGGTGTTCCGCATCTTCCTGCCGCGTCATGTCGCCAAGGCGGCACCAGTCCTGGTCGAGGCAGACGGCAAGTCGGCAGCCGATGCGCCGGTGCCTGCCGCTGCCAAGGCGGCTGAGCCGGCCCAGCCCAAGGATCTCTCCGGTTCGGCAACCGTTCTGCTGGTCGAGGACGAGGATGCGGTGCGCATGGGCGGCATGCGGGCGCTGACATCGCGCGGCTATACCGTCCATGAAGCATCTTCAGGCGTCGAGGCGCTCGAAGTCTTCGAGGAGCTCGGCGGCAAGATCGACGTCGTCGTCTCCGACGTGGTGATGCCCGAGATGGATGGGCCGACACTGCTTGGCGAGCTGCGCAAGCGTCAGCCCGACATCAAGTTCATCTTCGTCTCCGGTTATGCCGAGGATGCATTCGCCAAGAATCTGCCGGCGGACGCACAGTTCGGCTTCCTGCCCAAGCCATTCTCGCTCAAGCAACTGGCGACTGTCGTCAAGGAAGTTCTCGAAAGTTAGCAGACGCCATCAGGCATCTGTACCGCTCTGCCCAATCGTTTGGTTAGCTTTCCCCGTGGCTAATGTAGTGCCATCATGGGTAAAGCGCATCGTCCTGGGGTAAGGCATGCAGACGACGCCACATAATGAGGCTCGACGCGGAGACTATGCAGAGGCGGTCCTGCTGGCAGGTGATCCGCAACGCGTAGAATGGATAGCGCGCACCTTCCTGGATGACATGCGCCGGGTGAACCAAGTGCGCGGCGCGCTTGGCTATACAGGGCGTTATCGCGGGGTTCCGGTCAGTGTCCAGACGACTGGCATCGGTGCACCCTCCATGTCGATCTACGCCCACGAACTGCTCGACGTCTACGGCGCCAAGACGTTGATCCGCGTCGGCACATGCGGGGCGCTTGCCGAACATGTCAGGCTGCGCAGCCTGGTCATTTCCCAGTCGGCAAGCACCGACAGTCACGTTAACCGCCAGCTCTTCGGCCTCTATGACTATGCCCCGAGCGCGGATTTCGATCTTTTGCGGCGCACGGCCGAGCGTGCGGCCGAGCTCGGCCTTGATCACCATATCGGCCAGACCGCTTCCAATGATGTCTTTTATCATCCCGATACGCTCGGCCGCTTTGCCGGTGTGCGCGCGCATGGCGCGCTGTCCGTCGATATGGAAACCAGTGCGCTCTACACAATCGCCGCGCGCTTCGGCGCCAAGGCCCTGTCGATCTGTACCGTGGTCGACAGCATGGTCAACGGTGAAGAGACCGACGCATCCGAGCGGCAGGAGCTTTTCTGTGACATGAGCCGGCTGGCACTGGACGTCGTCGCCTCGATGCGGTCGGAGGTCCGGTGACGAGGCATCTGGTCGCTGGTTTTGTTCGTGGTAATCTTTCCAAGGCTTTGTGAGTCGCCGCTTTTTCCCGCGTCCCCTGATCGTCGATGGAAGCGCCGGCAAGTTCCACGCAAGCGAAGCTCCATACGCTGATCGAGCGTTACGGTGTGTGTTCACTGCGTCTGTACATTCGGACAGAGGGACAGCCCGATGGAGCAGTTTGTCGAGGAAAGCATGAAGAGGCGTCTGATCGAGCCGGTCGATATGATCACCGCCATCAACATCCTGAAATCGCACGGTTATTGGGGCGACGAGCTGTTCGTCGCAATCACCAGAATCTTCTACGTCGATCTCGATACCCTGAATGAGGTCATGCGCCGGCACTGAGATTCGGGAGAAGTCGGAAGTGCATGCCTATGTTGCGATGCAGCATCGGAGGGTTGCAATTTCGTGCCAGATCGTCCATATGCGGCGGCATAGGCGCTTGAGCCGGGCTTACGGCTTTCTCCACGGGGAGACTGGTTGCGTCTGATTTCTCCCATTTCCGGCAACGGTTAGCGGGCGAAAAAGACCCGCGGCATGAGGCATGCGGGCACGACAGCGCAGCCGAGCGGACGAGCGTCCGCCGCCTTGTCGTTTCATGAAAGATTCAGGCCGGTAGGTTGCGCCCTGCCGCCATTGATGTTTGCGACGATTGTCGTCGCATGAAAGAAGAAGATATTGACCATTGAAAACAACGCGGAGCTGAACGGCTTCGCCAAACTCGGCATTACGGGCGCGCTGCTCAAGGCGACGATCGCTGCCGGGTTCACTGAGCCCAAGCCGATCCAGGTTGAGGCGATCCCGGCGCAGCTGGAAGGCCGCGACATTCTCGGCATCGCGCAGACCGGCTCCGGCAAGACCGCAGCCTTCGCTTTGCCGATCCTGTCCAAGATCATCGCTCTCGGTACCAAGCGCAGGCCCAAGACCGCCCGCGCCCTTATCCTTGCGCCGACGCGCGAACTCGCCGTGCAGATCGAGGACACCATCAAGATCCTGGCCAAGGGCGCGCATATCTCGACCGCACTCGTGCTGGGTGGCGTGTCGCGCTTCTCGCAGGTCAAGAAGATCGGACCCGGCGTCGACGTGCTGATTGCAACGCCGGGTCGTCTGACCGACCTGGTGCGCGAGGGCGACCTGATCCTGGCCGACACCCAGTGGCTGGTTCTCGACGAAGCCGACCGCATGCTCGACATGGGCTTCATCAACGACGTCAAGCGCATCGCCAAGGCGACCGCCAAGTTCCGTCAGACGGCGCTGTTCTCGGCGACCATGCCGGCGGAAATCGCCGAACTGGCGCAGGGCCTGCTCAGGGATCCGGTTCGTGTCGAAGTGGCGCCGCAGGGCACGACGGCGGCTGAAATCCGCCAGAGCGTCGTGCTCGCCCGCACCAAGCAGAAGCGCAAGATCCTTTCCGACATGCTTGCCGACGAGAAGATGCGTTCCGTGATCGTCTTCGCCCGTACCAAGCACGGCGCCGATCGCGTCACCCGCGATCTCGAGCGCGATGGCTTCGAGGCTGCGGTCATTCACGGCAACAAGTCGCAGAATGCCCGCCAGAAGGCGCTCAACGGCTTCCGCGACGGGTCGGTGCGCATCCTGGTGGCGACCGATATTGCCGCGCGCGGTATCGACGTTCCCGGCATCAGCCACGTCGTCAATTTCGACCTGCCGGACGAGGCTGAAAGCTACGTCCACCGTATCGGCCGTACCGGCCGCAACGGTGCCGATGGTGTCGCCGTCACGCTTGTCGATCCGTCGGAAAACGCCAAGCTTAGGCAGGTCGAGCGCATTATCCGCATGAAGCTGACCGTCGATGCGGACCATCTTGGCCAGCCCGATCCGCAGCGGCCCGCTGGTGAGCCGCGCTTCGAGCCGGCCAATGACGATGCCGGCGAGCGTCGCCAGGGTCGTCCGAACGGCCAGCGCGGCCGTGGCAACGGTGGCAATGGCGGTAATGGCGGCAAGCCGAAATTCGCCAAGGGTGGCGAGCGTGGCGGCTCCGGTGCACCGAAGGGCGAGAGGCCCGAAGGCGGCAAGCCGTTCCGCGGCAAGCGTCGTGGCTTTGGCAACCGCAAGCCGAACACGCGCGCGGCATAATCAGCGTTCTGTTCGGCAGGAATGCTTGAACAAAAAAAGGCGGTAGCAAAAAAGGCGGTCGGAGATGCTCCGGCCGCCTTTTGTTTTGCTCGGGGCGCAGACTGATCAGTCGAATCTGTTGCGACGAAGATAGACGAGCGGCTCGCGCTTCCATCTGGTCGAGGCAACCAGCGCCTTCTCGCGGATAGGCCGCGGCAGCAGGAAAAGCAGCTTCATGCCCCAGGTCAGCCGGCGCGGGAAGGTGACCTCGAAACCACTGCTGCGGATTGCCTTGCAGATGCGTTCGGCCGCCCGTTCGACCGGCATCATGGCCGGCATCGAGAACGAGGCCTTTTCCGTCAGCGGAGTATCGATGAAGCCGGGGTTCATCACCTGGGTCCGGATGTTCATCTTGTCGAGATCGAACTTCAGCGCCTCGGCGATGATGTTGACCGCGGCCTTGGTCGAGCCATAGGCGGCGGTGGTCGGCCAGCCGAAATAGGCGCTGATCGAGCCCATGAACACGATGTGCCCGCGTCCGCGGTTGCGCATGCGATCGATGACCGGACCGAGGCCATGAAGCACGCCGAAGACATTGACGGCAAAGCTCTGCCGGAACGCTTTCATGCAAAGGTTGTCGCCGGTCACGGGCATGTAGGCGCCGGCATTGAGCACCGCGAGCACGATTGGTCCGGCCTGGGCCTCGATTGCTGCAACCGCAGCCGCCATGCCGGCTTCGTCGGTGACGTCTGACGGAAAGGACAGCACGCGGCCCGGCATGTCCTTGGTTTCGGCGATCAGCGTGTCCAGCGGGTCGTTTGGGCGCACGGTCACAGCAACCGTATAGCCCTGCTGGGCCAGCAGGCGCGCGACCGAACGGCCGATCCCGGTGCTGCCACCGGTTATCCACGCTACCCCGTCCTTGGGGTCAGCCCGGTATGTGCTCAATCAAGTCCCCTGGGCAGAGTTTCGATGTAGGTCTAACGGCACGGCGTTCATATGCAAGGGCTGTTTTAGGGCTGCATGGTCCGCTCAGGACCGTGCCCGCTTTGCCCACAGTAGAATGCTGACCCTGTGATGCCGATGGTTCAGAGAATATCTTCCCTTGAAAGCCGAGGCTCACATTTTATAGAGCGCCATGCGTCCGAACGGACGCATAAAGGACGCTCTAAAGTATTGAATCTGCGCTTCGTGCTTTCCGAAAATCGATTCCGATTTTCGGGCCGATGCGCTAGGGTTCTCCGGCGAATTGGGAAGGAATCTTCATGCGCTCGGTGATCGATGCCATCGGTAATACGCCTCTTATCCGCCTGAGGCGTGCCTCGGAGGAGACCGGCTGCGAAATCTTCGGCAAGGCCGAGTTCATGAACCCCGGCCAGTCGGTCAAGGATCGCGCTGGCCTGTTCATTATCCGTGATGCTGAAAAGCGAGGCCTGTTGCGGCCCGGCGGCGTGATCGTCGAAGGCACCGCCGGCAACACCGGAATCGGCCTGACCGTTGTCGCCAAGGCGCTCGGCTATCGCACCGTCATCGTCATTCCCGATACGCAAAGCCAGGAGAAGAAGGACGCGCTGCGCCTGCTTGGGGCCGAGCTGATCGAGGTTCCGGCGGTGCCCTACAAGAACCCGAACAACTATGTGAAGGTTTCCGGGCGGCTGGCCGAGCAATTGGCAAGGACCGAGCCCAATGGCGCGATCTGGGCCAACCAGTTCGACAATGTCGCGAACAGGGAAGGGCATATCCGCACGACGGCCGAAGAGATCTGGCAGCAGACGTCGGGCAAGGTCGATGGCTTTGTTTCCGCTGTCGGTACTGGCGGCACTCTGGCCGGCGTCGCCATGGGCCTCAAGGGCAAGAACGCCGGCGTAAGGATCGCGCTTGCAGACCCTCTGGGTGCTGCCCTCTACAGCTACTACACCTCGGGCGAACTGAAGTCCGAAGGCAGTTCGATCACCGAGGGCATCGGACAGGGGCGCATCACCGCAAATCTCGATGGCTTCACGCCCGACTTCTCCTACCAGGTTCCGGATGAGGAGGCGTTGCCCATTGTCTTCGACCTGATCCAAGAGGAGGGCATCTGCGTCGGCGGCTCCTCGGGCATCAACATTGCTGGTGCCATTCGCCTGGCGCGCGAACTCGGACCGGGCCACACCATCGTCACCGTGCTCGCCGATTTCGGTACTCGCTACCAGTCCAAGCTGTTCAATCCAACATTCCTGCGCGAAAAGAACCTGCCCGTGCCCAACTGGATGGAGCGTCCGGTCGAGATCGAGGTTCCGTTCGAGCAGGTGGCGTGATGGCATTTTCGACCGAAGCGGTTTTTCGCGACGACGCCTATCTGCGTGAGACCGAAGCCACTGTCGTTGGCATCAATGACCGTGGCGGCATCATTCTCGACCGCACGATCTTCTACGCCACTTCAGGCGGCCAGCCAGGCGACACCGGTGTGATGTTGCGCCCCGATGGCAGCCCGATTGCGGTGGCCGCCACCATCACCGGCGAGCACAAGGACGAGATCATCCATGTGCCGGCGCTTGAGCAGGCTGTGCCCCAGGTCGGAGAAAAGCTGAGGCTTGCCATCGACTGGCCGCGGCGGCTGTTGCTGATGCGCATGCACGCAGCCTGCCACCTGCTTACGGTGGTCTGCCCCTATCCGATAACAGGTGCAGCCGTCGGCGAGGAGGATTCGCGCGTCGATTTCGATATCCCCGATGCCGGCTTCACCAAGGAAGACGTCACCATCAGGCTGATGGAACTCGTGCAGGCCAACCATCCGATCTACACGCGCTGGATTTCGGAGGATGAGCTTGCCGCCAATCCCACGCTGGTGAAGTCGAAGAACGTTCGTCCGCCTTCCGGCACCGGCCGCATCAGGCTCGTCTGCATCGGCGACAATGCCTCGATCGACAGCCAGCCCTGCGGCGGCACCCATGTTGCCAGCACTGCCGAGATCGGCGAGATCCATATCGGCAAGATCGAGAAGAAAGGGCGCGAGAACCGCCGCTTCCGCATCCGCTTCGGCGCGATGCCCGCCAACTGAACCGGAGAACTGCCATGGGCGACAAAAGCGCCTTCGTCATCGACGCTGACTGGCTCGAACAGCGGCTGAGAACGCCCGGACTGTCGATCGTCGATGCGTCCTGGTACATGCCGGCGCAGAACCGGGATGCGCGCAAGGAGTATGACGCCGCCCATATTCCGGGCGCGGTGTTCTTTGATCAGGATCTGGTTGTCGATCCCGATTCGACCTTGCCGCACACGATGCCGTCGGCGTCGCTGTTTGCGCGCCATGCCGGTTCGATGGGCATTTCGGCTGACGACACCATCGTCATCTATGATGGTCCTGGCTTCCAGTCGGCGCCACGCGTCTGGTGGATGTTCCGCATCATGGGCGTCTTCCAGGTCTACATCCTGGATGGTGGTTTCGGGCGCTGGAAGGCCGATGGCCGGCCGGTGACCGCTGAGCCCACCAGGACTGCGCCGAATGTCTTCCATGTTGACTACGATGCTTCCAAGGTCGTCTCGCTGACGGAGATGCGCGACATCGTCCAGTCGGGCAGCGCCCAGATCGCCGACGCGCGTTCTGCCGGACGGTTCGAGGGCACCGACCCGGAGCCGCGTCAGGGCTTGCGCTCCGGCCATATGCCGGGTGCGCGCAACGTGCCTTCGGTCACCTTGTCGGAAAATGGCGAATTCCTGCCGCTCGATCGCCTGAAGGCCAAGCTCGAAGACGCGGGGCTCGACCTCTCCAGACCAGTCGTCACCACCTGCGGCTCCGGCGTCACCGCCGCCGTCATCACGCTCGCGCTGCAGTCGCTTGGCCATGGCGACGTCAGGCTCTATGACGGGTCATGGACCGAATGGGGCGGGCTGTCGGATACACCTGTGGTTGCGGGAAAAGCCTGAGCATGGGCGCGGACCGCAGCGAGACCATCCCGGTCACAGTGACCTTTCTCGAGATGCAGGTGCCGCCGGCCTATTCGCCGCCGCTGCCTGTCAACAAACAGATCGCGCTGCTGAGGACGCGCGACATACCGCTTCACTTTTATCGTTACCTCGCCGACCGCGTCGGCCGAAAATGGCACTGGGTCAATATCCTGAGACTCAACGACGAGGAACTTGCGGCAGGTCTCCATCGGGAGGATCGCGACATCAGGGTGCTTTACCTCGACGGCGCGCCCGCCGGCTTCTTCGATCTCAAGCCGCATCTGCCCGACGAGGTTGAGCTCGCTTATTTCGGCATTATGGAGCATGCGACGGGGCAGGGGCTGGGCCGCTGGTTTCTGGGCGCAGCCATAGCGGCAGCATGGTCGTACAAGCCACGCAAGGTGACAGTGCAGACCTGCACGCTCGATCATCCCGCCGCCCTTTCGCTTTATCAGAAGCTGGGTTTTTCGCCCGTCGCGCAGAAGGGCGAGACAGTACGCACCATGACTTTTGCCGAGCGCTCCGCCAGCGTTATGCGCTAGCAGAACTGAAGAGAACCGGTTGCCCGGTGCCAGATATCGGCAGTGCGCGTGTGAATGGACCGTTCATCCCATCTTCAGGTTGCTTCAGGCATTTTCCGCGCCAACAGGTTCGACTGCGAAGTCGAAGTGAAAGGAGAATGTAGATGCTGAACCGCCGTACCGTTGCTGCCGCACTGATTGCCCTGATCGCAGCCCCTTCCTTCGCCGCCGCCCAGGCGACGACGCCCTCGGCTGCGCAGATCGAGCGCCAGCTGCAAGCCGCGCCGACGGTCAAGCTCAAGCCGAACCAGCGGGTCACCGTGCGCGAATTCAAGCGCCGGCCGGACCTGCGCCGCATGGCCCCGTCGATCGACATCCAGTCGATTAATTTTGCCTTCGGCTCGGCCGAGGTTCCCTATTCGCAATATGGCAAGGTCGAAAATATCGCCAATGCGCTCGAGCGCATCCTGCGCCGCGATCCCGGCGCGCGCGTGCTGATCGAGGGCCACACCGATGCGGTCGGCTCCTACGCGTCCAATCAGGCGCTGTCGGAGCGGCGCGCCGCCGCGCTCAAGCAGACGCTGGTTCGCGAATTCGGCCTTCCGCGCTATGCGCTGGAAACCGTCGGCTACGGCGAGGAATTCCTGCTGGTGCCGACCCAGAACGAGAACTGGCAGAACCGCCGCGTCACATTGCGCCGCTACGACGCCTTTATCCGGTAGTCGATTCGGTATCTTCGTCAGCGATCGCTACGATACCCCAGAGCCCGGCCCGAAAAGCCGGGCTTTATTCACGCTGATTTCGATGGTATACAGTATACCAAAATGAAATGACGATATTGGGAGGGGAGATGACGACCAAGGTAGTGATGGCTGGCGCCACGGGGTGGGTCGGCAGGGCGCTGGTTCCGGCGATACTGGCGCAGGGCGACATGCAACTGGTCGGCGCGGTGGCTCGCCGCGCTGCTGGCCACGATGCGGGTGTTGCCGCCAACGGCCAGCCGATCGGCCTCGCCATTCGGCCGTCCCTGAGCGAAGCGCTCGACGTGCCGTCCGATGTCGTCGTCGACTACACCAAGCCGGTGGCCGTCAAAGGCCATGTCATGCAGGCAATCGAACGCGGCCGGCATGTCATCATCGGCACCTCCGGTCTCGGCGCGGCCGACTATCGCGAGATCAATGCGGCGGCACGTGCCAATGGCGTTGGTGTGGTCGCGGCTGGGAACTATTCCATCACGGCGACGCTGATGAAGAAGTTCGCGTTGATGGCCGCGCAATACATTCCCGACGTCGAGATCATCGATTACGCCAGCGCCCGCAAGCCCGACGCGCCGTCGGGCACAGCACTCGAACTGGCTGAGACCCTATCGGAGATCAGGGGCGCGCCGACGGCGTTGCCGAAGTCGGAAATATACGGCCACCCGGAGGCGCGCGGTGCGACGCTGGGTGAGGGCACGGCTGTGCAGGTTCATTCGCTGCGGTTGCCGTCTTATCAATTGTCCTGCGAGACCGTGTTCGGCCTGCCCGAGGAGCGCCTGGTCATCCGCCACGATGCGGGTACATCGGCTGTGCCCTATGTCGCCGGCACGCTGCTCGCGATCAGGCGTGTGCGTGAATTTACGGGGTTGGTGCGGGTGCTCGATGCGCTGATGGACGAAACACTGTCAGTGTAGCAAATCGGGTGGGCGACATGCTCCTCCAAGCCTAGCTTGCGGCAATCCAGCAAGAAGGTCACAAGGAGATCGTCGTCATGACCGTTCGTTTCCAGGCACTGCCGTCCCAGGAGGTGAGGGCGCTTCAAAAGGGCGCGCCGGATGCCTATGGCATGCGGCCGGAACGCAAGATTTCAGACGGTGTCGGCGTACCCTGCCGCCACTGCCTCAAGAATGTAGGGGCAGGCGAGTCCTATCTGATCCTGGCTTACAGGCCGTTTCCCGAACTCCAGCCCTATGCCGAGACGGGACCCATCTTCCTTCATGCGGAAGAATGCTTGCGTGCCGACGAGGGTGCCGAGTTGCCTGAACTTTTCAGCAAAACGCGCGACTACATCCTGCGCGGCTACAGCACCGACAATCGCATCGTCTACGGGACTGGAATGGTAACGGAGACGCCCGAGATCGTTGAGACGGCAGCCATGCTGCTCCGGCGCCCCGACGTCGCCTATGTCCACATGCGCTCAGCCAGGAACAATTGCTACCAGTGCCGGATCGAGCTGGCTGAAGCGGACGCTCGGGAATTTGTCGCCTGATTTCGCCAATGGAAAAGCCCGCGGCATCGCTGCCACGGGCCTTGTCTCATCTGGCTAAGCCCGTGGCTTAGTTGAACTTGTACTTCGCGCCGACACGGACAGTGTGGAAGGCAGGGATAGTCTCCGATCCATCTTCGTTGTCATGACCGTTGTACTGTGAGTAGCGATACTCAAGATTGACGGATACGTTGTTTGAAACGGCTGTCTCAAGTCCGCCGCCCACTGAAAATCCGTTCACGCTCCAATCCCTCGTCTCGCTGAGGCCGGGAACGGACATTTTTTCCTCGACGTGCTGCCAGCTATAACCACCAAGCGCATAGGCAAGAGTAGTCTCGTTCAGCTTGGCGCCAACTCGAGCGAGCAAGTCAAAGCCATAATCGGCCTTGCCCTCATACTTCGGACCACCGAACGCAGAGGCGTCGAACAACTGGGTGGTCATGCCCGAATATCGGCCGCCAAGCTGCAGGCCGGCCACCCATATGCCATTGAATTCGTGATCGTAGCCTACATTCAACTCGCCAAACAGACCTTCGCCGCCGATGCCATGGATACTGGTAGTTCCGCTAGGGTCCTTTAGCTCATCTACAATGGCCCCAGCACCAAGTGCCCCACCGACGTAAAAGCCCGTCCAGCTATAGGCTGGAGCGGCGAAAGATGTACCGCCGCCGTTTTGTGCGCCAAAGCGATAGTTGGCACCGATGTGGAAAGTATGTGTTGTGGGCTCAAATTTGAGCGCTCCACCCCCAAGGTCCTCAATAGCGATGTTGTTGCCATAGTTGGCGTAGCGATACTCGGATTTGAGGGTCCAGTTGCCGCTAATTGCGGTTTCCATGCCGACCCCGAGCACATATCCGCTACGATTTTTGTCAGTATCGAAAGGCACGGCTCCAGGTGCATCTAGCTCGATGTGCTGCCAAGTATAGCCGCCGAGCACATATCCCAAGGTCGTAGGGGTAAGCAGATAGCCCGCCCTGGCGGCAACGTCGAAGCCGTACTTGTTCTTAAGCGATAGTTCCCCGGCGCCCAGCATGTTCTCGACAGAGAACGCGATGTTGCCCGCGTGAGCGTCGATGAAGCCGCCAACCAGCACTCGTTCCGAAACCAAGTAGTCGTAGCCTGCGCTCACCTCTGCAAATACGCCATCTCCACCAAGATCCATAAGGCCTTGGGTGGGGCTACCACCCGGGGCAACTACCTCGGTGCCTCTTACGACCGCACCCACGCCGCCGCCAAAGCCGACATATACGCCGCTCCAGTTGAAGCCGGCGGCCGGTGCCTCGGTTGCAACTGCATCTGCCGCGTATGCCGACGATGCCAGTGCTGCAATTGAGGATGCGCCGAGAAGAAGCGTTGCGATGGTCTTCGAAAATTTCATGTTACTACCCCACTACCAGTGCAGGCAGTTTTGGCACGCTTACGTTGCGTGCGATGCAGCTAAAATGTCACAGATCGGGTCAATGCACATTTAGTCGGAAACATTTTTGGGTGTATCCGGCGAATGTTAGAGAGAATAAAACAGATCAATACCTTAAATGCCGAAATGAAAGCGCCCGCCGCATTGCTGCGACGGGCGTTTCGGCTGTTGAAGCCGACTCAGGCAGCCAGTGCAGCCTTGGCTTCGATCATCTCGTAACCGAGCGCCTCGGCGACTGCACGGTTGGTGATGCGACCACGGTGGACGTTGAGGCCGTTGCGCAGATGCGGCTCGTCGGCAAGCGCCTTCAGCCCGCGATCGGCCAGCGCCAGGCCGTAGTGCAGCGTGGCATTGTTGAGCGCATGCGCCGAGGTCACCGGCACTGCGCCCGGCATGTTGGCGACGCAATAGTGGATGATGCCGTCGACCTCATAGGTCGGATCGGCATGAGTGGTCGCATGCGAGGTCTCGAAGCAGCCGCCCTGGTCGATTGCGACATCGACGAGTACCGCACCCTTCTTCATGCCCGACAGCATCTCGCGGCTGACCAGCTTGGGTGCTGCAGCACCGGGGATCAGGACGGCACCGACGACGATGTCGGCCGAGAAGCATTCTTCCTCGAGCGCTTCGACGGTCGAATAACGCGTGTGCACGCGACCGGCGAACAGGTCGTCGAGCTGGCGCAGGCGCGGGATCGAGCGGTCGATGATGGAGACGTCGGCACCGAGGCCAGCCGCCATGCGCGCTGCATGCAGGCCGACCACGCCGCCGCCGATGACGGCGACCTTGCCCGGCAGCACGCCCGGTACGCCCCCGAGCAGCACGCCGCGCCCGCCATTGGCCTTCTGCAGTGCGGTTGCGCCAGCCTGGATCGACAGGCGGCCGGCGACTTCCGACATCGGCGCCAGCAGTGGCAGGCCGCCGCGATCGTCGGTCACCGTCTCATAGGCAACCGCCGTGACGCCAGAGGCCAGCAGGCCCTTCGTCTGGTCCGGATCCGGAGCCAGATGCAGGTAGGTGTAGAGGATCTGGCCTTCGCGCAGCTGCACCCATTCGTTCGGCTGCGGCTCCTTGACCTTCACGATCATATCCGAGCGGGTGAACACCTCTTCAGCCGTCCTGGCGATCTGCGCACCGGCGGCACGATAGGCATTGTCGTCGGCACCGATGCCCGCACCTGCGCCGGTCTCGACCAGCACTTCGTGGCCATGCGCCACATATTCGCGCACCGCACCCGGCGTCAGGCCGACGCGATACTCATGGTTCTTGATTTCCTTTGGGCAACCTACGCGCATTTCCTGCTCCTCCGCAGCCTTTCCGGCCATGTTCCCTTAGGGGAGAAAGTGAATCACGAATCGGCCCGAATATGTTTGCGAAATGAATTGTGTTTCGGAGGCCGGATCGATATTTCTTGCGCATGGTTGGCAGATAGTCGAAGGAAATTCGAAGAATGCCGTTGGACAGGATCGATATCGCCATCCTCGATGCGTTGCAGAAGGATGGCCGCATGCCGAACGCGGCATTGGCAGAGAAGGTCGGCTTGTCGCAGTCCGCCTGTTCGCGCCGCCTCGACAATCTCGAGAAGTCGGGCGTCATCGCCGGCTACCACGCCCGGCTGTCCAACGCGGCCCTCGGTCACCAGATGACCGTCATCGTGCACATTTCGCTGTCGGGGCAGTTCGAAAAGACGCTGACCGAATTCGAGATCGCGGTGAAACGCTGCCCCAACATCCTGTCCTGTCACCTGATGTCGGGCGAATACGACTACATCCTGCGTATCGCCGCGCGCGACCTGCCTGATTACGAGCGCATCCACAAGGAATGGCTGTCGGCCATGCCGCATGTCACCAAGATCAACTCGTCCTTTGCGCTGCGCGAGGTCGTCGATCGCACGGCAATGGGTATGCGTCCCGAACTCGCCTGAGGTGAGCCCTCACCGGATGACGCCGGCCTCGGTGACGATCCTGTCCATGGGGATGTCGTGGGGCTGCGGATAGATTGTTGGCAGGCGCGCCAACTCATAACCTATGCCGATGACCAAAGCCTTGCGCGGCAGCGCCGCCAAAGTGCGGTCGAAGAAGCCGCCGCCATAGCCAAGCCGGTAGCCCGATCCGTCGAAGCCGACCAAAGGGGCGATGACGATGTCTGGAATGACCTCCGGTCCGGTAGCCGGCACCGGAATGTTCCAGACGCCGCGCTCCAGCTTGTCGCCCGGCGCGTAGGCTTTGAAGGTCAGTGGCCGGCCCAGCTGGATGGCGATTGGCAGCGCGGTCTTGCCGCCACGAGCATTGACCGAGGCGAGCCAAGGCCTGAGGTCTGGCTCGCCTCGGAAGGGCCAGTAGAGGCTGACCAGCCTGCCGGCAACGTCGCCGACAATCTTGTCGAGACCTTGCGCGATCAGTCCGGCCATGGCCGTCCGTGCGTCGGCTGAGACCTCCAGCCTGTGTTCGATCAGCCGTGCGCGCTCAGCCTTGCGCCAGCGCCGCACCTCGGCCCAATCGGGCGGCGACGGGGCACGGAACTCCGGATCAAGCTCATGCATGAAACAGGGAGGTGAGGCGTATTGCGCCGGACCGTCGTCGTCGAGATCGCCCATGTCAGGACCTCCTGAAGCGCCTGTGTCCGGATGAACGCACGAGGACGCTCTAGCTGGCTGTATCTGCGCATCGCGCTTTCCGAAAACGCGTTCCGGGCGATGCATCGGGATTTCAAACACTGCGGAAGCCTAGTCCTGCACGCACCATGCTTGTGGTCAATCGGCGACATGCCATGGCCCAAGAGGTCGCAAATTTCCTGGACCAATGCATTCCTCACAACTTGTCGCGAACCTGTCATGCGAGTCGGCTGGACTTCAGGGGATTTTGGCGCAAGATTTGATCTTTCGGACGCCGGCTAAATACTGTCACTTCATTTCCCTGGAGAATGAAATGTCCACCACGCTTCATCCGATTTCTCGTCGTTCCTTTCTCGCGGGCTCAGCTGCCGCGGGCGCACTCGTGATGCTGCACCCGTTCGCGGCGCGCGCCCAGGCCAACCAGGCCCATCTTCGCATCATGGAAACGACCGACCTACACGTCCACGTCTTTCCTTACGACTACTACGCCGACAAGCCGAACGACACGATGGGCCTAGCCCGCACCGCCTCGATCATTGACGCCATCCGCGCCGAGGCCGCCAATTCCGTGCTTGTCGACAATGGCGACTTCCTCCAGGGCAACCCGATGGGCGACTACATGGCCTATCAGCGCGGCATGAAGGACGGCGACGTCCACCCGATCATCAAGGCAATGAACACGCTGGGCTACGATTGCTCGACGCTTGGCAACCACGAGTTCAACTACGGCCTCGACTACATGTTCAAGGTGCTGAACGGCGCCAATTTCCCGTTCGTCTGCGCCAACCTGACCAAGGGCCAGCTGGCAGGCGACGCCACCAAGGACGAATTGTTCCTCAAGCCCTATGTGATCCTCGACAGGAAGGTGAAGGACGGCTCCGGCGCCGAGCATCCGATCCGCATCGGCCTGATCGGCTTCGTCCCGCCGCAGGTCATGACCTGGGATTCGCGCCATCTCGACGGCAAGGCGATGACCCGCGACATCGTCAAGGCCGCCCAGGCCTGGGTGCCGCAGATCAGGGAAGAGGGCGCCGACATCGTCATTGCGCTTTCGCATTCGGGCATGGGCACGCTCGAACAGGGCGAAAATCTCGAAAACGCCTCCATCCTGCTTGCCGGCGTCGACGGCATCGACGCCATTGTCACCGGCCACAGCCATCTCGATTTCCCCGGTCCGAAATTCGACAAGATCGAGGGCCTCGACAACGCCAAGGGCACCATCAACGGCAAGCCCGGTGTCATGGGCGGCTTCTGGGGCTCGCATCTCGGCCTGATCGACCTGCTGCTCGAACGCGACGGCAAAACCTGGAAGGTGGTGAAATCCTCAAGCGAAGCGCGGCCGATCTTCAAGCGTGTCGACAAGAAGGTCGTGCCCAATGTCGAGAGCAAGGCCGCGGTCGAGGCCGCAGCCAAGGAAGAACATGAGGCGACGCTCGCCTATGTGCGCACACCTGTCGGCAAGACGTCTGCTCCGCTCTATTCCTATTTCGCGCTCGTTGCCGACGATCCGTCGGTACAGATCGTGAGCCAGGCGCAGATCTGGTACATCAAGGATATGCTGAAGGCGACCGAGCACAAGGATCTGCCGGTGCTCTCGGCAGCCGCTCCGTTCAAGTCGGGCGGCCGCGGTGGTCCGGACTATTACACCGACGTGCCGGCGGGCGACGTCGCCATCAAGAACGTGGCCGACCTCTATCTCTACCCCAACACCGTGCAGGCCGTGGCGATTACGGGCGCGCAGGTGAAGGAGTGGCTGGAGATGTCGGCCGGCATCTTCAACAAGGTCGAGCCTGATAAGGCCGACCAAGTGCTGATCAACGCCGACTTCCCGTCCTACAATTTCGACGTCATCGACGGCGTGACCTACAAGATCGACCTGGCCCAGCCGCCGAAATACGATCCCAAGGGTGCCGTGCTCAACGCCGGTTCGAACCGCATCGTCGATCTGATGTTCGACGGCAAGCCGATCGATCCGGCCGCCAGGTTCGTCGTCGCCACCAACAACTATCGCGCCGGCGGTGGCGGAAATTTCCCAGAGATCAACGCGTCCAAGCTGGTTTTCGAGGCGCCTGATACCAACCGCGACGTGATCGTGCGCTACATCGTCGACCAGGGCACGATCAATCCGTCGGCCGACGCCAACTGGTCGTTCGCACCGGTTGCAGGTGCCTCGGTGATCTTCGAGACCGGTCCCAAGGCCAAGGACCACATATCGGAGGTCAAGGCCGTCAAGATCGAGCCGGCTGGCGAGGGTGCCGAAGGTTTCGCCAAATACCGCATCACTCTCTGATCGTTGGAACTGGCTAGGGGAGCGGCCGGAGTGACCCGGCCGCTTTTGCATTTGTGCGATCAGAGCGCCTGCCGCTGGAGGGCTGGAGCGATCATGTCGAGGGCGTCGGTCGAGATGCCGCCGGAATAGCCCTCGGGCAGGGCGTCGATCATCTCGGGGTCGTTCATGCCTTCCGAGAAGCCGCTGCCATGATAGGGCGCGATGAGGAAGACCTCGGTACCGCTCGCTGCCATCCGGTCCAGGAACCGGTTGGGCCATCCCCACAGCCAGGGCGCAAAGTTCGTTGGCAACAGCATTGCCCGGTTGCGGCACTCGTCGGGCACGTAGCCGCTCCAGCCAAGCGCCTGGTACCGGATCAGGCAGCGCTTCAGGGACTGCTTGGACAGCGTCCTGATACCGGGCAAGGCCTGCTTGAACGCCTGCACCGGCCGGTCGCCGCCAAGCACCGCCAGGTCGTCCTGGCGGCTGGGCGGCAGGGTCGCGATGAATGCCGCGAGCCGTTCGCCTTCCTGGGCGTCATTGCTCTTGACGTTGATGTGGAAACGCTTGTCCGGAAACTCGGCCAGAACCTCGTCTAGCGACGGAATCAGACCGACGCCCAGGCCCCGGAACGGATAGGTCTTGCCGCCGTCTGCCGTGTAGCCGTAGCCGACGTCGAGTTTCTTGAGCTCGGCCATCGAATGCGATCGCGTCTCGCCCGTACCCTCGGTGCGGCAGTCAACGGTCCAGTCGTGGAACACCGCGAACTTGCCGTCGGTCGTCGGGTGGATGTCGAACTCAAGCACATCGGCGCCGCGTTCGAAGGCCGCTTTCATCGAGCGGAGTGTGTTTTCGAGATAATCGTGCCGCGGCGGGCGGATGCGCTCGGCGGTGCATGTGTCGCGTTCCAGGCCGACACTGTCGAACTCCTGCGACAAGCCGCGATGGGCGAGAATCACCGGCTTTCCGGCGGCTCGACTTGAGAGCAGCGACGTGTTGTTGAGGTAGATGGCCCCGGTGGCCGCCACGGCCAGGAGCAGGAAAATACTGCGTTTGCGCATGTCTCGATTCGCTCCGATGCCCGGCCCGAGAGACATACAGAACGGCGAGCAGGCTTTTTCACGGCTAAAATGAGCAGGATGAAGTCTATTCCAAGAACAATTCGGCGGGCGAAGCCAGGTGACGGTTGAGAGCAAGCACAGCCGGCGGAAAGACTATTCCGGAAATTTGCGGCGTGCGGTGGCTGTGGCCAGCACTTTGCCCGAGGCGTCGATCGCCTTCGCCGTGAACTGGTAGCGATGCGGCCTGGGCGGGCAGGGGCCCTTGTAGGTGAATGCGCCATAGGCAAGGGATTTCCGCCCCTGGTATGCCACCTTGCCGCCGCCATGTGGGTAGCCTGTGGCGTCGAGGTCGACCATGCGGATGTCGAGGCTTTCCGTGTCCTTTGGCACGCCTGAGAGCGACATTGGCGGCGACTTGGGATCGAAGCACTTTTGTGTCGGTCCCCACTCGAACGACAGGCCCATTTTGGCGTAGGCGCCCGTCGTCAGTGCCAGCGTTATGCAACAAGCCCAAAGGACGCGCATCGCAGCCTCCTGTAGCCAAGACCGGCGGCGTGTGTGGATCGCCTAAGCCTTATATACCACCTGCCGCACGTCGATGTATTCGGCGCGGAAGCCTGCCTCGCAATAGTGGAGATAAAACTCCCAGAGCTTCTTGAAGCGTTCGTCGAAGCCGAGCGGCACGATGCGCTCCCAGGACGACCAGAAACGGGCCCGCCATTCCGCCAGGGTGCGCGCATAGTCCTGCGCAAAGACCCGCTCGCGCAGGAAGTCGAGCCCATGGTCGGCACCCAGCGACTTGAGCAGTGCCGGCGTGGGCAGCATGCCGCCCGGAAACACGTAGCGCTGGATGAAGTCGGGGCGCTTGCGGTAAATCGGATAGGCGGCCTCGTTTATGGTGATGATCTGCAGCCCCGCTGTGCCTCCCGGACGCAGGCTGTCCTTCATCTTGGCGAAGAAGGTTGGCCAGTGTTTCTCGCCCACTGCTTCGAACATCTCGATCGAGGCGATGCGGTCATATCTGCCCGCCTCGTCGCGATAATCCTGCAGCTTGAGCGTCACCTTGTCGGCGAGGCCTGCCTCCTGGATGCGCTTCTGGGCAAAATCGAATTGCTCGCGGCTGATCGTCAGCCCGGTGACCTTGCAGCCGATCTCGCGGGCGACGAACTCGGCAAAGCCGCCCCAGCCGCAGCCGATCTCAAGCACGTGGTCGTTTGCGCCGATGCCGGTGTCGCGCGCCAGTGCCCGGTATTTTTCCGCCTGGGCGCCGGCGAGGTCGTTGGCGCCGGTAGCATAAAGCGCGGACGAATAGGTCATGCTCGGGTCGAGCCACTGGCGATAGAAATTGTTGCCGAGGTCATAGTGGGCCGAAATGTTGCGCTTCGATCCCTTGCGTGTGTTGTCGTTGAGCCAGTGGCGGACGCGCTGGATCGTCGTCAGCAGCCAGTTTGCGCCGCCCGCGATCTTCTCGCCTGCCTCGGAATTGACCACGAACAGTTCGAGGAAGCTGGTGACATCGGGGCTTTCCCAGTCTCCGTCCATGTAGGATTCGGCCAGGCCGATGGTCCCGCCGCTGAAGGCGCGGCCGGGCAGGTTCCAGTTGTGCAGCACGATTTCGGCCTGCGGGCCGGGCGCCTTGCCGCCGACGAGCACGCTGCGCCCGTCGGGCATCTTTACCTTCAGCGTGCCGCGCGGCAGATGCAGCGCCGCCGAAAGAGCCATGCGTACGCGCGCCGGCAGGCCGCGGGCGAAGTCGGCGATATTGCCTTCATGCAGCCGCGTCACGCCGCTGCCAGGTCCATCCGATTTGTTCTGGGCCATCTCGACGTCCCAAATCCAATTGCCCGGCTCAGCGCTGTCGGGCCACTGTTGCAAGCCTCTCCATCGAGTGCCTGTGCCGGATGAGACGTGCCGCCGGTCACGCCGCCAACCGGGAAGGGCTTAGACTTGGCCTCCTTTCGCCAAGACTGCCGTCCACCGCGATGAAATCCTGTGCTGATCTTCACCGGCAAAATCGCGAACTTCAAGGGACATCTGGCATGCTCCGATATGCCAGCGGGACGCTGCTGACATTTCGGCCAGGGCGGTCATCTTTCGTAAATGTTAGTGAGGTCTAATGTTGCCGGATGGTGCCGACCGCCAGCCGGCATTCATTCCCTGATCTGCCTGGAGGCCCCGCCATGCGTTATGTCGTGGTGATCATGAGCATCACCCTGTTCCTGATCTGGGACGTGCTCTACAACCAGAGCCGGGCGGTTGGCACGACTGTGCGCGAGGTCCACCGCGTCGTGCGGATGGTGACCGGCTGACGCCTTTCTGTCGCCTGCGCTTCCTTTTGCCCGATTGACGGCGGCGAAAAGCCGAACCAAAAGGCGGCTGCAAGACAGCAGAAGGAATCGCGGCTTGATCCGGCACATCGTGTTCTTCAGTGCGCGGCGGAAAGAGGAAATCGAGACGATCCGCGAGGAACTCTCGGCACTTGGGGGCATTCCGCACTCGACCGTCTTCGAAGTGACGATCAACACCAAGGTCGATCCATTCGGCGACGAGATCGATATCGTCGTCTACGCGGAATTTCCAGACCAGGAAGCATTGGCGGCCTACAAGGCCCATCCGCTCTACAACCAGACGACTTTGCGCGTCAGGCCGATGCGCGAGCTGCGCTTTTCGGCCGATGTGGTTGCTGCGGGATAAGAGCACGCTCCGGCAACGCCGGAGCGGCAGAATTCACTGGAAAGTTCAGGCCTTCTTGGCGCGACCGCGCGGCTTTGCCTGGGTTTCGCCGGCTTTGCGGCCGAGGCCGAGGGTACGGGCCAGCTGTGAACGGGCAGCCGCATAGTTTGGCGCAACCATCGGATAATCTGCCGGCAGGCCCCACTTGGCGCGATACTCTTCGGGCGAGAGGCCGAAGTCGACGGACAGATGCCGCTTCAGCGACTTGAACTTCTTACCGTCCTCGAGACAGATGATGTAATCAGGGAAAACCGAGCGCTTCGGGTTCACGGCCGGCTGCTGTGCCTCGACCGGTTCCGCAGCCGGCTTGTCGAGCGCGAGGATCGAGTTGTTGACGCTGGCGATGAGGTCGGGAAGACCGGTGGCCGGTACTTTGTTGTTTTCCACGTAGGCGCTGACGATGTGGGCAGTCAGTCCTAAAATGTCGATCTTGCTATCGTTCGTCATCGGCCGTCCCTCTTTAGCATTGTGCCGTAATATATGAGTCTTTTCATGCGCCGCGCCGTATATCGGCGCAAAGCAAGCAGACGGCAAGATAGATAATCTCAAAAACTAGTGACCCCGGTCAGACAATTGTCTGCCGGGGTCTTTTATCTCAGTATATTAGCTAGTTCAGAAGAAGCTTTTACGCTGCCACCAGCCGCCCTTCTTGGGCTTGGCTTCGCCGTCAGCGTCGGCTTCGACCGCCGAGGTGACGACCGGTTCGGCCGGAGCCTTCGCAACTGCCGGCTCCTTCTTGGGTGCAACCGGCGCTTCTTCAGCCACAGCCGGTGCTTCGTCCGTCACCACAGGCGCTTCGGCGGGAGCCGCGGCTGCCTTGCGGCGCGGTGCACGCGGCTTGGCCGCCTTTTTCGCAGGCTTGGCGTCGGCTTCCGGTTCAGCGTCGCTTGCAGCGTCCGTTGCCGGCGCCTCCACGGTTTCTTCGGCAGCCTTCTTCGCCTTGGCGGTGCGGCGCGGCTTCTTGGCTTTCGCCTCTGCGACCGGTTCGGCTGCCGCTTCCTCCGCGACGGCGTCCACCGTCACGGCTTCGACGACAACTGCTTCGGCGCTCGCTTCCGAAGTCTCGGCCTCGTCGCCATCGACAGCGTTCAACTCGTCGCCGTCTTCCTTGCGGTTGCGCTTGCCGCCGCGCTTGCCGCGACGACGCTTCTTCGATCCGCTGTCTTCGGCGGCAGCCGCCTCGGATGCCTCTGCAGGCTCGTCGGCCGCAACTGCGTCCGCAACGATCTCGGCTTCGCCTTCGGCTGCAACTGCAACAACGTTGTCAGCGCCGGCCTCGGCCGGCGCTGCCTGATCGCGGTCGCGGCCACCGCGACGGCGGCGGCGCTTGCGGCGCTTGCGGTCGTGGCCTTCTCCGGCAGGCGCGGAAGGCTGCTGCTGCTGACGGGCCGGCTGTGCCTCTGCCTCGACGACCTCTTCTTCCTCTTCCTCCTCGACGACGATCTCGTCCTCGATCTCTTCCGGCTCCTCATAGGCCGGTGCGATCACGGGGAGAGCGAAGTTGGCGGGCTTTTCGGCGATCGCGCCGCGGAAGATTGCGTAGTTCTGCGAGCCGACGCTTTCGTCCGCCTCGAGCGTGATCGTCACGCCGAAACGGGTTTCAAGCTCGACCAGCGTCGCGCGCTTGTGGTTGAGCACGTAGAGCGCGGTCGCCATCGGCGTCTTGACGGTGATGTGGCTGCGCGAGTCCTTGAGCAGGAACTCTTCGATGGCGCGGACGACCTGCAGGCCGATGGACGAATCCGACCGGACATGGCCGGTGCCGCCGCAATGCGGGCACGGCTTCATCGTCGATTCGAGCACGCTGGCGCGGATGCGCTGGCGCGACATCTCCATCAGACCGAAATGCGAGATACGGCCGACCTGGATCCGGGCGCGGTCGTTCTTCAGGCAATCCTTGAGCTTCTTCTCGACCGCACGGTTGTTGCGGTTCTCCTCCATGTCGATGAAGTCGATGACGATCAGGCCGGCAAGGTCGCGCAGCCTGAGCTGGCGCGCGACTTCCTCGGCAGCTTCCAGATTGGTGTGGAGCGCCGTCTCCTCGATCGAGTGCTCCTTGGTGGAGCGCCCGGAGTTGACGTCGATCGAAACCAGCGCCTCGGTCTGATTGATGATGATGTAGCCGCCGGACTTCAGCGTCACCTGCGGCTGCAGCATCTTGTCGAGCTGGGCCTCGATGCCGTTGCGGGCGAAGATCGGCGTGCTGTCGCGATAGGGCTGCACGGACTTGGCATGGCTCGGCATGAGCATGCGCATGAAGTCCTTGGCCTCGCGATAGCCGTCCTCGCCGGCGACGAGAATCTCGTCGATCTCCTTGTTGTAGAGATCGCGCACCGAACGTTTGATCAGGCTGCCTTCTTCATAGACGAGGGCAGGGGCCGTGGACTGCAGGGTCAGCGACCGCACATTTTCCCACAGGCGCATCAGGTATTCGTAGTCGCGCTTGATCTCGGCCTTGGTGCGGCTCTCGCCTGCGGTGCGCAGGATGACGCCCATGCCCTTTGGCACCTCAAGGTCGGCAACGACTTCCTTGAGGCGCTTGCGATCCTGGGCATTGGTGATCTTGCGCGAGATGCCACCGCCGCGGGCGGTGTTCGGCATGAGCACGGAATAGCGGCCGGCAAGCGACAGATAGGTCGTCAGCGCAGCGCCCTTGTTGCCGCGCTCTTCCTTGACCACCTGCACCAGAAGGATCTGGCGACGCTTGATGACTTCCTGGATCTTGTAGTGACGACGCACAGGCTTGCGGCGGTCGCGCGCTTCCTCGATCGCATCTTCGGCGCCGACCGACTCGATTTCGTGGTCGTCGTGGTGTCCCGAATGGACTTCCTCGACCGTGCCGCGATCCTCGTTTTCGGTGGCGGCCTCGGGCGCAGGCTCGGAGATCACTTCGGCATCGACCGAAGCTGCAATCGAGTCGGGCTCGCTGCCGTCGTCGTTGGCAACGGCCTGGCCCGCGTCGGCGGCGTCGTCATGAGCTTCGTCGTCCGACGCGTGCGATTCGCCATCTTCGCTGGAGGCGACGGCATTGTCCTCGCCGCCTTCGGCCTTCTGCTCGTCGCCGTTACGTCGATTCTTTCCGCCACGACGCCTGCGGCGGCCGCGGTTGCGGTCCTGGCCCTTGCTGTCGTCGCCTTCGTTTTCGTCGTCGTCTTCGTCCTCGGCCTCTTCAGCCTCGGCGCGCAGCAGCGCCTGCCGGTCGGCAACCGGGATCTGGTAGTAGTCGGGATGGATTTCACTGAAAGCGAGGAAGCCGTGACGGTTCCCGCCATATTCGACGAACGCGGCCTGAAGCGAAGGTTCGACCCGCGTCACGCGAGCGAGGTAGATATTTCCTTTTAGCTGCTTCTTGTCCTGCGATTCGAAATCGAATTCTTCGATACGGTTACCGCGAACTACGACAACCCGTGTTTCCTCCGGGTGGGAGGCGTCTATTAGCATCTTGTTGGGCATTATTTGGTGTCCTCCCGGCGACCGTCAGCCGCGGCGTGCGGGAACTCGTCCGCCGCCGTGAGTGCGCTGAGGAAAGGGTGCCGGATGATTTTGCGCCCGCCGGTCGCTGCCGAAACGCTATGGCGGTGCCGCCCGCTGCCGTGATGGCGCGGTTACCTGCGGACCTGTCCATGATTGCGTATGTGGCCAATGCGTGACCTTGCGGAACCTTGTTTCAAATCTAAGCCCGGACATCCGGACCAGCTACTTTGCTCTTACAGAGCCGGCGCGGAACTGAAGGTCCGGCCGTTTTCCTGACGCAGGTACGGCCCCGCCACGAGCCGGCGCCTGCGAAAATCGACTCGATCACCGAGAACTTATCTCTGTTGCAATGAGGGCCATCGCTCGTAGCGTTGTTCCCTAGCGGAAGGCGCTGAGGGCGCGGCCCTGGATTGCAGTGATCCAACGTCGCTTTTATGATTTGGCGAGGATGAGCGCAACCCTGATTTCCGATGCCGGCAAAGACCGTTTCCGCGGTATCGAAGATGCACTCCAGACAAGACTCGGTTAACCTTCTCTGGTTACCAGTCGTTAATCGAAGCGGTCGCCTATGCGCGCCGTTGCAGACTTTGACGGGCGCCGCCTGAGCGCCTGCATTTTGGAGCGGCGTTACTGAGATGGGGTCGGCGGCTTTGACTGGCAAGAGCTTCCTGTTTGGAGGCACCCGGCCGAGGAGCTGGACCTGCCGTTCGATCTTCGGGCTGCTGGCGCTGATGTTCGCCTTTGCCGTGTTCGAATGCAGCCCCGCCTGTGCCGCCGATGTCGCCAAGGCGCTCGACTACAAGATGGCAGGCGACGCGACCCGCATGCGCATCGTCATGAATTTCGACCGCGAGCCGGAGCCGAAATGGCTGTTGCTGCGCGGTCCCCATCGCCTGGTCATCGATCTGCCCGATACGGCGCTCGCCTTCGATGCCAAGGACCTGAAGCCGCGCGGCCTGATCAAGAGCGTGCGCTACGGTGCTTCGGGTGAGGGCGCTTCCAGGCTGGTTGTGACCTCCAAGGGGCCGTTCGCAGTCGAGAAAATCGACGTCATCGAGAATGACGACGGCAAAGGCTACCGCCTGGTTGCCGACATTGCTGCTGCTTCCGACCGTGAGTTCGATGCCGCGCTGGCTATCCAGGCTGAAACGACCAGTTCGACGGTATCCACGCCCAAGACCGACCGCATCGGCAAGGTCGCCCAGCGTGGCAACCATCCCTTCACGATCGTCGTCGACCCCGGCCATGGCGGCATCGACGGCGGCGCCGAGGGTTTGAACGGCACCGTCGAGAAGGCAGTGACGCTCGCCTTCGCCAAGGAACTGAAGGCCAAGCTCGACGCTGGCGGCAGCTACAAGGTCGTGTTGACCCGCGAGGGCGACGACTTCCTGCGTCTCGACGACCGTGTCCGCATCGCCCGCCAGAACGAGGCCGATCTGTTCATCTCGATCCATGCCGACACGATCAGGCTGAAGGGCATTCGTGGCGCAACCGTCTACACCGTCTCCGACAAGGCATCCGACGCCGAAGCCCAGGCGCTCGCCGATCGCGAAAACCTCTCCGACCAGTTGGCCGGCGTCGATGTCGTCGAGGAGAACCACGAGGTATCGGACATTCTCGTCGACCTGATCCGCCGCGAGACCCATGGCTTTTCGACGCGTTTCGCACGCTCGCTTGTCGGCGAGCTGTCGCCCACTGTCGGCATGATCAACAATCCGCATCGCTCGGCTGGCTTCCGGGTGCTCAAGGCCCCCGATGTGCCTTCGGTGCTCGTCGAACTTGGTTACCTGTCCAATGCCAAGGATGAAGAGTTGCTGCAAAGTGCCGAATGGCGCGACAAGGCGGCAACAAGCATTTCCAAGGCCGTGGCTGCATTCGTGGCCGAGCGCGGCGGGGCGGGCGGCTAGCAGGCGCTCCGCCGTTTTGCGGCGTTGCGTCGAGGCCACGTCGGTCGCCTTTGTAGCTTTTGCGGCCAAATTCTTTGGCGCTTGGCGGCGATTGCCGTATTTTGCCCACAACCACGCGACATGGGTGGCCGATTGCGGATCGGGACGGTTCCGACAGCTTGCGATGATGGCGGGTTTGTTTAGGGAATCCCCGAACCTTGTACTGGAGCGGGCATGATTCGTCTTATCGGCTATTTCTTCGGCATCGGCACGACGCTTGCGCTGATGGTCGCGGCAGGCGTGGCGCTTTATGTCGGCAAGCTCAACAAGGAGCTGCCCGACTACGAAGTGCTGGCCAAGTACGAGCCTCCGGTGACGACGCGCATCCACGCCTCCGACGGCGCGCTGATGGGTGAGTTCGCACGTGAGCGCCGCCTCTATCTGCCGAGCCAGGCGATCCCCGACCGGGTCAAGGCAGCCTTCCTGTCGGCTGAGGACAAGAATTTCTACAATCATCCCGGCATCGACGTCACCGGCCTCGGCCGCGCCGTGCTGACGAATTTCCAGAATTTCGGTTCCGGCCGCCGTCAGGTCGGCGCCTCGACCATCACCCAGCAGGTGGCGAAGAACTTCCTTCTCACAGCCGACCAGACCTACGAGCGCAAGATCAAGGAGATGATCCTGGCCTTCCGCATCGAGCAGGCCTACTCCAAGGATCGCATCCTTGAGCTTTACCTCAACGAAATCTTCTTCGGTCTCGGCGCCTATGGCATCGCCGGCGCGGCACTAACCTATTACGACAAGTCGGTCAACGAGCTGACAGTCGCCGAAGCCGCCTATCTCGCCTCGCTGCCCAAAGGCCCGTCGAACTACCACCCATTCCGTTTCCCCGAGCGCGCGATCGAACGCCGCAACTGGGTCATCGATCAGATGGTGCAGAATGGTTACGTGTCGCGTGAGGAAGGCGACAAGGCCAAGGCCTCGCCGCTCGGCGTCACTCCGCGCCGTACCGGCAGCTACGTGTTTGCAAGCGAATATTTCACCGAGGAAGTGCGGCGCGAGCTGATTGCCCGCTATGGCCAGAACGCGCTCTACGAGGGCGGCCTTTCGGTACGCACGACGCTCGATCCCAAGCTGCAGGCCATGGCCCGCAAGTCGATGCAGGCAGGCCTGCTCAAATACGACCGCCTGCGTGGCTATCGCGGTCCGGTCAAGAACATCGACGTTTCAGGCGATTGGGGCGTGCCGCTGGGCGAGGTCAAGAGCCTCGACGACGTTCCCGAATGGCGCCTCGCCGTCGTGCTCGCCAGCGACAAGAGCGGCCTGACCATCGGCCTGCAGCCCAAGCGCGAGGTCTCCGGCGCTCTGTCGAAGGATCGCGAAGAGTCCACCGTCTCCAAGGACGACATGGCCTTTGCCATGCGCCACGTTGTCGACGGCAAGCGCGTCAAGGCCAATTCCCCGGCCGAAGTGCTGAAGCCAGGCGACGTCGTCTTCGTGCTCAAGAATGACAAGGGTGACGGCTACTCACTGCAGCAGCCACCTGAAGTCTCCGGCGGCCTCGTCGCCATGGACCCGCACACCGGCCGCGTGCTGGCTATGGTCGGCGGCTTCTCCTTCTCGCAGTCGGAGTTCAACCGCGCCACCCAGGCGATGCGTCAGCCGGGCTCGGCCTTCAAGCCGTTCGTCTACGCAGCAGCACTCGACAACGGCTACACGCCGGCGTCGGTCATCATGGACGGCCCGATCACCATCCAGACCGGCTCCACCAGCTGGACGCCGAAGAACTATGACGGCAAGGCCGCCGGTCCTTCGACCCTGCGCGCCGGCATCGAGCGCTCGCGCAACCTGATGACGGTTCGTCTGGCCAACGACATGGGCATGAAAACGGTCGCCGAATATGCCGAGCGTTTCGGCGTCTACGACAAGATGCTGCCGGTGCTGGCGATGTCGCTCGGTTCGGGCGAAACCACGGTTATGCGCATGGTTTCGGCCTATTCGGTGATGGCCAATGGCGGACGCCAGATCAAGCCGTCGCTGATCGACCGCATCCAGGATCGCTACGGCAAGACCGTGTTCAAGCATGACGAGCGTGGCTGCGAGGGCTGCAACGCCACCGAATGGGCCAACCAGGCCGAGCCTGAGCTGGTCGACAATTCCGAGCAGGTGCTCGACCCGATGACCGCCTACCAGATCACCTCGATGATGGAAGGCGTCATCCTGCGCGGCACGGCGACCACGCTGCTCGAACTCAATCGCCCGATGGCCGGCAAGACCGGCACCACCAACGACGAGAAGGACGCCTGGTTCGTCGGCTATACGCCCAACCTGGTTGTCGGCCTCTATCTGGGCTTCGACAAGCCGCAGTCGCTGGGCAAGGGCACGACCGGCGGCGGTCTCGCTGCCCCCGTGTTCAAGGACTTCATGAAGGTCGCGCTCGACGGTACGCCTAAGGTCGATTTCGTGGTTCCCGAGGGCATGAGCCTGATCTCGATCGACCGCAAGACAGGCATGCAGGCAGCCCAGGGCGCGCCTGGAACCATCATGGAAGCCTTCAAGCCCGGCACTGGCCCGGCCGACAGCTACTGGGTCATCGGCATGGGCGAGGACGGCAGCAACGGCTACGGCGAGGCACTCTCGCCACAGGCCAGCAAGGCCATCAGCGAAGGCGGCGGCGGTCTGTACTAAGCGCCGCCAGCCTGACGAGAACAAAACAATGCGCGCGGCAAGGCCGCGCGCATTTTTGTTTGTCCGGCCATATATGATGCCTTGCGCATTCCTTTGAAGTTATATAGCTTCTTGGTTATAAATTGGTGCCGAGCTACTTGCCTGTTGAGGTTCCTTGGGAACCGTGACCGCCCGGCGTCATTTGAACAGGGAGCGGCAAACGCCGGTCCCGCTCGAATTCAATGCCAAGGGAGCATGTGATGCAGATGCAGAAGATCAGCCCGTTCCTGTGGTTCGACACCCAGGCTGAGGAGGCCGTGAATTTCTATACGTCGATCTTCAGGAACTCGAGGATTGGCTCGGTTACGCGCTACGGCGAGGCCGGGCCGGGGCCGGCAGGCAGCGTGATGGTGGCGCAATTCGAGCTGGAAGGACTTCGGTTCACCGCGCTCAACGGCGGTCCCATGTTCAAGTTCACCGAAGCGATATCGATGGTGGTCGACTGCAACAACCAGGCCGAGGTCGATCACTACTGGTATGCGCTGTCGGAGGGCGGTCAGCCGGGGCAGTGCGGTTGGCTGAAGGACAAGTTCGGCCTGTCGTGGCAGATCGTGCCCGAGGCGCTGCCGCGCCTGCTGAGCGACCCCGACGGGGCAAAGGCCGGCCGCGTCATGCAGGCGATGTTACAGATGACCAGGATTGAGGTGGCCAAGCTCGAGGCCGCCTCCGCCGGCTAGACCTCTGCGACAACAGCCAGTCTGATGGGCAGGTGCGGCGGCGCCTGCCCATTTTACTTTACAGGCGACAGGCTCCTCCCTATGGTCCGCGCCGATTCAATAGGCCTTTTGGGGCCGAAACCAGCAAGAAGAAGCAAGATATCATGCGCGCGGAAACGCAGAACGTTGTCGACGAAATCAAGCAGGCCATAAGCCTGCTGAGGAGGCATCTTTGACTGGGATCAGGCGGTAAAGCGGCTTGATTACCTGAACATGCGGTCAGAGGATCCAACCCTCTGGAACGACCCGCAGGAAGCGCAGAAGCTGATGCGCGAGCGCCAGTCGCTGGACGACGGCGTCAACGGCGTGAAGCGCCTTGAGCAGACGCTGTCCGACAATCTCGAACTCATCGAAATGGGCGAGGCCGAGGGCGACCAGAGCATCATCAGCGATGCCGAGGCCGGCATCAAGGCCATGGCCGCCGAGGTGCGCGAGCGCCAGATCGAGACCATGCTGTCTGGCGAGGCAGACTCCAACGACACCTATCTCGAAGTCCATGCCGGTGCCGGCGGTACCGAGAGCCAGGATTGGGCGAACATGCTGCTGCGCATGTACACCCGCTGGGCCGAACGCCGCGGATTCAAGGTCGAGGTGCTGGAAATGCACGATGGCGAAGAAGCCGGCATCAAGTCGGCGACGCTGCTGATCAAGGGCCACAACGCCTATGGCTGGCTGAAGACCGAATCCGGCGTGCATCGTCTGGTGCGCATTTCGCCCTACGATTCCAACGCCCGCCGGCACACGTCCTTCTCCAGCGCCTGGGTCTATCCCGTTGTAGACGACACGATCCAGATCGACATTCCGGAATCGGAAGTCCGCATCGACACCTATCGTTCGTCGGGCGCCGGCGGCCAGCACGTCAACACCACCGACTCGGCGGTGCGGATCACGCATATCCCGACCGGCATCGCCGTTGCCTGCCAGGCGGGCCGCTCGCAGCACCAGAACCGCGCCAAGGCGTGGGAAATGCTGCGCTCGCGCCTCTATGAGGTCGAGCTCGAGAAGCGCGAAGCTGCGGCCAACGCCGAGGCCGCGTCCAAGACCGACATCGGCTGGGGGCATCAGATTCGCTCCTACGTGCTGCAGCCCTACCAACTGGTCAAGGATCTGCGCACCGGCGTCGAGAGCACCAGCCCGTCCGACGTGCTGGACGGCGACCTCGACGAGTTCATGGAAGCCTCGCTCGCCAACCGCATCGAAGGCGGCGTAGGGCAGGCTGTGGCCGATATCGACTGACACGGCCGCAAACGCGGGCGTATGGCTCGCGAGCTTGGAAACATTGTTCGGCCCGGGCGCCTGCAAGCGCCCGGGCCGAAGCATTTTCTGGCAGGCGTAAGGCAGCGCCGGAACAATCTGCGCGAGAGCCCGTTAATCGTGTGGGTGCTGGCAATGCTTGGTCTCAGGGAGAGCGGAATGCTGTGCCCGGAACAATGCCTGCCGCGCCGAGTAGCGCCGACCTTTTCCATCCTTGTTCTGATCGCTTTCGGCATGCCACCAGCTGAAGGGCACGATGCGCCCAAGGGCTGGGCCTACCCCTTCGCCTGCTGCTCGGGCTACGATTGCCGTGAGGTGCCGAAAAAGGCGATCGGCGAAAGCCCGAAGGGCTACGTCATCGAAGGCACCGGTGAGGTCGTTCCATACAAGGATGTTCGCCTGCACGATTCGCCCGACGGTGAGTATCACTGGTGCTCGGTCGATGGCGCAGACAACACCCGCACCATCTGCCTCTTCGTGCCGCCGAAATCCTATTGAATGGGCACCGGCTTGCTGCATTCCTGCCACCAGCGTGTCAGCAGGCGCCTGCTATGAAGTGCTGTCGCCAGCAGGGCGGCTCAAGCAAGCGAAGAGAGTGCTCATGGTCATCAAGGCAAGCTGCCGCTGCAAGGCAACGACTTTCGAGGTGTTCTGCACCTGCTCCTTCTGCTCCAAGCGCGGCTCCTTGTGGGCCTACTACAGCCCGGCTCAGTTCAAGCTGACGAGCCCGGCGGAGAACGTCACCGTCTATGAATGGGGTTCGAAGACGGTCAAGCACGGCTTCTGCGCTGTCTGCGGCTGCGGCACCTTCACCGAAACGCCCGACTGGTCGACCGGCGAGCCGGATTTCGACAATCCCAAGATCAGCGTGAATTCGCGCCTGTTCGACGACTCTGACCTTGATCAGATCGAGGTTGTCGTCATCGACGGCAAGAACCTCTGGTAACAGGCAAAATTTCTCATGCTGGCGGCGCCGAGTTTGCTCGCTTGTTGCTGCTTCCGTTCCGCTTTTCGCCGTATTTCATGCTACAAGGCCGGGGAAGGGCTTTGCGCGAAGCGCCGTTGCGTTTCGCGGTACGGAGAGGGACATCCCAGAATGAAAAAGACAGTGATTCTCGCGCTGGCTGGCAGCATGTTTGTCGGTGCCTGCACGACCGACCCCTACACGGGTCAGCAGAAGGTTTCCAATGCCGCAGCAGGTGCCGGTATCGGCGCGCTTGCCGGTGCCGGGCTTGGTTTGCTGGCCGGCGGCAATGACCGTCGCAACGCGTTGATCGGTGCTGGCGTCGGCGCACTCGCCGGTGGCCTGGCTGGTGGTTACATGGACAGGCAGGAATCTGAACTCCGTGCCCAGCTTCAGGGGACCGGCGTCAGCGTTACCCGCGCCGGCGACCAGATCATCCTGAACATGCCGTCCAACATCACCTTCAACACCGACCAGGATGCGGTCAAGGCGGGCTTCTACCAGACGCTCAATTCCGTGGCGCTGGTGCTGAAGAAGTTCAACCAGACGACTGTCGACGTGTTCGGCCACACCGACTCGACCGGCGGCGACCAGCACAATTTCGACCTGTCGCAGCGCCGTGCGCTGTCGGTGGCGAACTACCTTGGCGCCCAGGGCGTCGATTCGCGCCGCTTTGCCGTCACCGGCTTCGGTGCGACCCGCCCGATTGCTTCGAATGCCACGGCCGAAGGCCGGGCTCAGAACCGTCGCGTCGAAATCCAGTTGTCGCCGCTCACCTGAGCGGCGATCACCGCAGGCAAAAAGAAAACGGCCCCGAAAGGGGCCGTTTTTCATTGAGGCAATTGCGAAGCGTCTGTCGTCAAACGTTGGTTGCAATCAGCATGAAGGCAGGCATGTCGTCGCCGAAACCGACGACCCGGTCGTCGTCGTCGTCGCGTTCACGCCCATGGCGGCGATTGCGATCGTCCCGCCGGTTCCTGTCTTCGTGGTCCGGACGGCCGCCCTTGCGCTCGGTATTGCCGTTGCGGATGGCATCCTTGCGGGCGCGGCGCTCGTCGATGTCGGAGACCACATTGGTGTCGGCCACCACTTCGACCGTAGCTGCTTCCTGGGCGAGCGGGGCGTCCTCACGACGAGGCTTGCGGTCGCGGGGGTGCCGCTCCTTGCCGCCGCGGCGCGACTGGCTGCGGCCGTGGCGCGTCGCCTCGTCGTCGCCCTCGCTGGCAACCACCGTCGACAGGTCGCCGTCGTGCCATTCGATCTTCTGGTTGATCAGCTTTTCGATGGCATCGACATATTTGGTGTCGGAGCGCGTCGCGATCGTGAACGACTTGCCCGACCGGCCAGCACGGCCGGTTCGGCCGATGCGGTGGACATAGTCCTCGGCGTGGATCGGCACATCGTAGTTGAAGACGTGGCTGACGTCGGGGATATCAAGGCCGCGTGCGGCAACATCCGAGGCGACGAGCAACTGCAGTTTGCCGTCGCGGAAGTTGGACAGCATGGTCATGCGCGCGCGCTGGTCCATGTCGCCATGCAGCGCGCCGGCATTGAAGTCATGCTTGACCAGCGAACGGAACAGCTCCGAGACATCGACCTTGCGGTTGCAGAAGATGATCGCGTTCTTGATCTCATCGCCTTCCGCCTTGATCAGGCGGCGCAGCGTCTCGCGCTTGTCCCAGGGCTTGGGGCCGGACTTGGCGAGCCGCTGGGTGACGGTCGATGCCGTTGACGATGCCTTGGCGACCTCGACGCGCACCGGCGCGTGCAGGAACTGCTCGGTCAGCTTGGTGATTTCGGGCGGCATCGTCGCCGAGAAGAACAGCGTCTGGCGCGTGAACGGGATCAGCTTGCAGATGCGCTCGATGTCGGGGATGAAACCCATGTCGAGCATGCGGTCGGCCTCATCGATGACGAGGATCTCGACACCGGTGAGCAGCAGCTTGCCGCGCTCGAAATGGTCGAGCATGCGGCCAGGCGTTGCGATCAGGACGTCGGCGCCGCGCTCAAGCTTCTTTTCCTGCTCGTCGAAGGAAACGCCGCCGATCAGGAGCGCGATGTTGAGGCGATGGTTCTTGCCGTATTTGACGAAGTTCTCTTCGACCTGTGCTGCAAGTTCGCGCGTCGGCTCGAGGATCAGCGTGCGCGGCATGCGGGCCCGGGCGCGGCCTTTTTCGAGACGCGTCAGCATCGGCAGCACGAAGGAGGCCGTCTTGCCGGTACCCGTCTGCGCGATGCCAAGCACATCCTTGCCCTGGAGCGCATGCGGAATGGCGCCGGCCTGGATCGGCGTAGGCTGCGTGTAGCCCGCGTCGGAGACTGCAGAAAGGACCTTCGGCGAAAGGCCGAGGTCTGCGAAGGTCAACGCTTCTGGAGCGGTCTGAGTGTCTTCGGACAAGTTTGTTGGCTGTCTTTGCTCGTTCAAGGGCGCGGCAGTTTCGCCACGACAGGCGCAAACCGCCTGTGAATGCCGCAACGCGATAGGCGTAAGTATGCGATTTGTCAACTCAAACTGGCACAATGACGGGCAGTTGCAGCCATCTACTTGTTGGCACTGCAGATATCTCAGTACCTGAACTGCTCTGCCAGGATGCGTTCGCTCCAGGAGTGGCCTGGATCGAACAGCAACGTGGCCGTGTGAACAGCGGACTCCTGCACCTTCACCGAGACGACCGACTTCACCTCGGTATGGTCGGCCACGGCATTCACTGGACGCTTCTTTTCCTCGAGAATGTCGAAGCGCACCACTGCCGTCTTGGGCAGCAGCGCACCGCGCCAGCGGCGCGGACGGAACGGGCTGACGGGGGTCAGGGCGAGAAGTGGTGCGTCCAGCGGCAGGATGGGGCCGTGCGCTGAGAGATTATAGGCAGTCGAGCCGGCCGGGGTTGCCACCATCACGCCGTCGCAGATCAACTCCTCGAGCCGCACCTTGTCGTCGACCGAGATGCGCAGCCGTGCGGCCTGGTAGGATTGGCGCAGCAACGACACTTCATTGATGGCGAGCGCCTGCGTCGCCACGCCGGTGTCGTCGATGGTTTCCATCTCCAATGGACGAATGGTCTCGGCGACTGCCACGGCAAGGCGCTCGGGCAGGGAGCGCTCATTGTATTCGTTCATGAGAAAGCCGACCGTGCCACGGTTCATGCCGTAGACGCGTTTGCCCGTGCTCATCGTCTCGCGCAGCGTCTGCAGCAGGAAACCGTCGCCGCCGAGCGCGACGATGATGTCGGCCTGGCCGACCGGCATCTGCCCGTATTTGCCGGCAAGCCGCTTTGCTGCGGCATCCGCCTCTGGCGTGCCTGACGATGCAAATGAAAATGTCAGCGACTTGGCGTCCATGTGCTTCCTGCCGGCGGTGCGAACGCCCATGTCGTCCGCCGGCAACGGGGTAGCACGCGGCCCGGAGGAAGCAAAGGGATCGCGAATACGCTTCGCCGCCAGTGGTTCAGCCCATGCCGGTGACGTGGCGCAGGTAAAAGGCAAGCACGATGAAGCCAGCGATCGTAGCTACACCAGTCCAGTCGATTCGCCGTTCCTTGATCGCATGAAACAGCTTGAACAGCACAAACCACGCCGCAATCACCACAAGCGCCAGGACGACAAACCTGATCATCAGCCATTCTCCTGAAGGGGCTGGAACCCCTTGGCCACCATGTAGTGATCGCAACGGTGGAGTTTTAGCCTTCTCGCTGCGAAGGCGTGGGGAACGACGCGCCTTCTCCCGGAAAATGCTTTACTGGGCCGCCAGATGTGCTAACCGGGGCGAATTGCCCTTGTAGCTCAGCTGGTAGAGCAGCGGTTTTGTAAACCGAAGGTCGCGGGTTCGATTCCTGCCGGGGGCACCATCTCTCAAACAACTCGAATTGCCGAAGCAGCCTGCCCGCCGGAAACGCTGCTGTCAGTTCGCCTCCCATAGGCTGGCAATATTGGCATCGGCGTCCAGCTGGCCGCTCAAGGCGAAATATTTGTAGAGCACCAGCAGCGACAGCAGCCTTTCCAGTCGCTTGTCGGCGAATTGCCTCACATGTGCGTTGGCGTTGCGGATGATCTCGCGCGCCTCGTCCTGGTGGCGTTCGTAGTGGACGATCTTGTCTTCCAGATCGGCGAAGTCGTCGCGCAACTGCACATAGTGGACGCCCGGCTGAAGCAGACCTTCCATGAACCAGGTCTCGAAGGTCGGCTTCGGCATCATGCAAAGCGAATTGCTGGCCATCACCCATTTGAGGTTGGTGGCAACGTCCACCCCCTCGATCGAGAGCAGGTAGCGGTAGCTCATCTGCTCGACGGGCGTGAGGAACCCCTTGCGTCCCGGATCGTCATTGGTGCCGCTGGTTCGGCCGACATCGCAAAGCGGGTGCGAATGAAAGCCGTCGACCAGGGCAATCCGCTTGGGGTTGTGTCCACCACCGCGCCATACAGCCTTCGGGATCTTGTCCTCGAACCGCGTCTTGTCGTGCAGGATCTGAAAATGGCGATACTTGTCGAGCTTCATCAGCACCGCATTGCTGTTGTCGCCGGAGATTGGCCGGCTCTTCACGACCGCAGGAACGTCCGGCACGACAGTGACGTCGCCGAAAATATGCATCACCTTGAAATGGCGCGGAAAATAGCGCGCGTGCTCCTTGAGGTCGTAATAGTAGCGGCTCTTGCGCATCGGGATGCGTCCGACAGCCGATGCAGTCTCCGGCACGACCTGCGGGCGCGATAGCTTGTTGTAGTGGTTCAGGCGCCGGGCGATATCTGCGATGTCGCGGCGCTCGATTTCGTTGAGCACGTTGGCCAGCTGCTTTCGGAAAAACAGCTGTGGGAGAGCGTCGCGGCCGATATTTTGGAAGTAGTAGTGCAGGCGCCGCGCCGCTCGCTCGATTTCCAACATGACCAGGACGCTTCTACGTTCAAATTGTTGTCGATGCAGCCGAGCGGAGAAGGGCCTCCGCCCACGCGCAAATCTGATTATTCCGCAGCTTCCGCCTTGTCGTTTGCGTCCTGGCAGATGTCGCACCACTCGGCATTGACGAGTTCGGCCATGCGTTCGACGCCGATCCTGACGGCCGCATTTGTCGCACCGGCCGCTGGTACCACCTCGTCATAGGCGCGCAGGGAGACGTCGCAGTAGACGGGAAGGGGCGTGGCCAGGCCGAATGGGCAAACGCCGCCGACCGGGTGCCCGGTAAGTTCGGCGACCTGCTCATGGTCGAGCATGCGCGGCTTGCCGCCAAAGGCGTCACGGCTCTTGCGATTGTCGATGCGGGCGTCGCCGCGCGCCACAACAAGAAGCACGCGCTCGCCGACGCGCAGACATATGGTCTTGGCGATCTGCGCCGGTTCTACCCCGTGCGCCTCGGCGGCCAGCGCCACCGTGGCTGAGCTGGCTTCCGTCTCGATGACGACTATCTCGGGGGCGTTTGCAGCGAAGAAGGCTTTGACGGACTGAAGGCTCATTGGCTTCCCGGGGGCGTTGGCGACGTTGCTAATGCGCCTGATGACTTCGGCGCTTGCCAGCGAACTGTCAAGTCGGCCGCCCATGCCCGCGATGGCCAGCCGATGTTTGGTGGCCCAGGCAAAAAGAATTTTGCCATTGCCGTGAACCTTTCGCGCTGCCGCCGCGACTGACAGTCATGAGGCGGATGGATCGCCTCCCAGATGGCAACAGGAGAGCACCATGTCTTTCAAGAGCAAGCTGATTTCGGGTCTGGTCGCAGCCACAGTCGTGACCGTCGGCCTCGTCGCTACAGTCCAGCAGTCGTCCGCCAGTGGCCTCACCAGGGCCGAGGCTGCTGCCCTTGCCGGCGCAGGTGGCTTCATCGCCGGCGCCATCATCGCCGGAGGCACCCGTCCGGCGCCCGCCTACGAAGTCTACGACGCCTACTATCCCGCGGATCCCTACGACGCGCATGTCCAGCGCTGCTTTGCCCGCTACCGCAGCTACGATCCGCGCACCGATACCTATGTTGGCTTCGATGGCCGGCTGCGCTACTGCCGCCTGTAGCAGGTAACCGTCCGACGCTGGCCAGGCCGGGGAGGCTGCTTGCCTCCCCGGCCACTCTATTTGTGGCCGTCGGCGGAGCCGCCGATCATGCGGGTCAGTTCGGCCGCAGCCGAGCGCACCAGCGGCCCGATCTGCAGAACCTTTTCCGGGGTCACGCGCACAGTCGGTCCGGAAACCGAAACGCCACCGATGGGTTCGCCGAATTCGTTGAACACAGCTGCCGCCACACAACGCATGCCGGGATAGCGCTCCTCGTCGTCGACCGACCAGCCGCGCTCGCGGATATGTTCGAGGTCGCGGGCAAGCGACGCCGGCTCCGACAACGTCCGCTCGGTATAGGCATCGAGCCCGGCCTTTCGCACAATGGCGTTCACCCGGTCGCGGTCGAGATGGGCGAGTACGGCCTTGCCGATGCCCGAGGCATGGAACGGGCTTTTGGTGCCCGGCCGGAAAAAGGCGCGGATCGCCTGATGCGTTTCCACCTGGCTGACGAACACCACGCAATCGTCCTCGGCGACACCGAGATTGGCTGTCTCGCCAGTCTTCTCCATCAGTTCCTGCATGACCGCGCGGGCACGGTCGACCAGTTTGCGTCGGCGCAGGAAGGCCGATCCCATGCGGTAGGTCTCGACGCCGATCGACCAAAGCTGCGCATCGCTGTCGAACTCGACCATGCCGTGGTTCTGCAGCGTCGTCAGCATACGGTAAGCGGTCGACGCCGCGAGCTCCGAGGCTGCCGCGATCTCACTCAGCGAAAGTCCGTCGCCATGCGCGACGATGGCGAGGATGCGCAGCGCCCTGTCGAGCGACTGCACCGAACCTGCATCAGGGGCGGGCTGGAAGGCGCGCGGCCTGCCGCGCTGGCGCTTTTCGGTCGTTGCCATGGTTTTCCCATTCGTCGTTCGTAAAAAACTTTTTCATCCAAATTTGGAAGACACGCAACGAAAAATGAAAAGCCTCGTAAAATCAACGAGAAATGATGTTTTTCAAAAAATGAAAAAGTATTCTGAAAAAATTGCAAAATAGGCAATGCGGTGACACCATCCAGTCACGTTCAAACATGACGACCGATGGAGGTGTACGAAATGGCCAGGATGCGCGCAGTCGATGCTGCAGTCCTCGTTCTCGAGAAGGAAGGCATTTCCTGTGCCTTCGGTGTGCCGGGTGCGGCGATCAACCCGCTCTATTCGGCGTTGAAGGCGCGCGGCAGCATCCGCCACGTTCTCGCACGTCACGTCGAGGGCGCGTCGCATATGGCTGAAGGCTATACCCGCACCAAGGCCGGCAACATCGGCCTGTGCATCGGTACGTCCGGCCCGGCCGGCACCGACATGATCACCGGTCTCTATTCGGCCTCCGCCGACTCCATTCCGATCCTCTGCATCACCGGCCAGGCGCCGCGTGCCCGTCTGAACAAGGAGGACTTCCAGGCTGTCGACATCGCGGCGATCGCTGCCCCCGTCACCAAGTGGGCGGTGACGGTCATGGAGCCGTATCTGGTCCCGATGGCGCTGCAGAAGGCCTTCTATTTGATGCGTTCGGGGCGTCCGGGCCCGGTTCTGGTCGATCTGCCTGTCGACGTTCAGCTGGCCGAAATCGAGTTCGATATCGATGCTTATGAGCCGCTCGCAATCCATAAGCCGGCGATGACGCGTGCGCAGGCCGAAAAGGCGCTGTCGATGCTCAACGAGGCGGAGAAGCCGCTGATCGTTGCCGGCGGCGGCATCATCAACGCAGACGCATCCGATCTGCTCATCGAGTTTGCCGAAATCACCGGCGTTCCTGTTATCCCGACGTTGATGGGCTGGGGCTCGATTCCCGATGACCATCGCCTGATGGCCGGCATGTGTGGCCTGCAAACCTCGCATCGCTATGGCAATGCGACGATGCTGGCCTCGGACTTCGTTCTGGGCATCGGCAATCGTTGGGCCAACCGCCACACCGGTTCGGTCGACAAATACACGGCCGGCCGCAAGTTCATCCACATCGACATCGAGCCGACCCAGATCGGCCGTGTCTTTGCGCCCGACCTGGGCGTGACCTCGGATGCCGGTGCTGCCTTGAAGATCCTGCTCGACGTCGCCACCGAGTGGAAGACATCAGGCAAGCTGCGCGACTGGTCCGGCTGGGCCAAGCAGTGCCAGGACCGCAAGAAGACCATGAAGCGCAAGACGCATTTCGAGCAGGTGCCGCTCAAGCCGCAGCGCGTCTACGAGGAGATGAACAAGGCCTTCGGTCGCGACACCACCTATGTCACCACCATTGGCCTGTCGCAGATTGCCGGCGCGCAGTTCCTGCATGTCTACAAGCCGCGCAACTGGATCAACTGCGGCCAGGCTGGCCCGCTCGGCTGGACGTTGCCGGCGGCGCTTGGTGTCCGTGCCGCCGATCCGGACCGCGATATCGTGGCGCTGTCGGGCGACTACGACTTCCAGTTCATGATCGAGGAACTGGCCGTCGGCGCCCAGCACAAGCTGCCCTACATCCATGTCGTCGTGAACAACGCCTATCTCGGCCTCATCCGCCAGGCGCAGCGCGGTTTCAGCATGGATTTCGAGGTCAGCCTGTCGTTCGAAAATATCAACCGCTCCGGCGACCCCGAGGCAGGCTATGGTGTCGACCACGTCGCGGTTGCCGAGGCCATGGGCTGCAAGGCGGTCCGCGTGCGCAAGCCGGAGGAGTTTGCCGCGGCCTTCAAGCAGGCCAAGCAGCTCATGAAGGAGCACCAGGTGCCCGTCGTCCTCGAGTTCATCCTCGAACGCGTCACCAACATCTCCATGGGCGTCGAGATCGACAATGTCGTCGAGTTCGAAGAGCTTGCCGAGAGCAACGAAGACGCTCCCACCGCGATCATGCTGCTCGACTGATTTTTGAGGAAACAACAATGCCCAAGTTTTCAGCCAATCTGTCGATGCTCTTTGGCGAGCACGACTTCCTCGATCGCTTCGATGCAGCGGCGCGTGCCGGCTTTGCGGCGGTCGAATACATCGCGCCTTACGATCATGCGCCTGACGTGATTGCCGCACGTCTCAAGAAGAACGGCCTGACCCAGGCGCTGTTCAACCTGCCGCCCGGCGACTGGGCGGCAGGCGAGCGCGGCATTGCCGTGCTGCCCGACCGGATCCACGAATTCCGCCAGGGTGTCGACAAGGCAATCGCTTATGCGCAGGCTCTTGGCTGCACGCAGGTGAACTGCCTTGCCGGCATCGCCCCTCAGGGCGTGGATCGCGATGCCGTCGAAAACGTCTTCGTCGAGAATCTTCGTTTTGCTGCCGAGAAGCTCAAGGCTGCAGGCATCCGCCTGCTGATCGAGCCGATCAACGTAAGGGACATTCCCGGCTTCTTCCTGACCAACACGAAGCAGGCGCTGGCGCTGATCGACAAGGTCGGTTCGGACAATCTCTACCTGCAATACGACATCTACCACATGCAGATCATGGAGGGGGATCTCGCCCGCACGATCGAGGCCAACCTCTCGCGCATCGCCCATGTGCAGTTGGCCGACAATCCCGGTCGCCACGAGCCGGGCACAGGCGAGATCAACTACCCGTTCCTCTACGAGCACCTCGACCGCATCGGCTACGCCGGCTGGGTCGGCGCCGAATACAAGCCCAAGGCCGGCACGGTCGAAGGACTGGGATGGTTCTCCGGCTTTGCCCGCAAGGGCAGTGCGGCCGCCTGACCAGCATTTGAAGGACAAAGAAAATGGAAAAGATCGGATTTGTCGGCCTTGGCATCATGGGCGCCCCGATGGCGGGGCATCTGTTGGATGCGGGCTTTGAAGTCTATGCCAGCGACCATCGCGGCGCGCTGCCGGACGCGCTCGTCGCCAAGGGCCTGAAGAAGGTCACAGGTCACCGCGCGCTTGCCGAAGCCTCGGACATCGTCATCACCATGGTGCCCGACACACCGCAGGTGGCCGATGTTCTGTTCGGCGAAAACAGCATTGCGTCAGGCCTCTCCAAGGGCAAGCTCGTCATCGACATGAGCTCGATCTCGCCGATCGAGACCAAGGAGTTTGCCAAGAAGATCAACGAACTCGGCTGCGACTATCTCGATGCGCCGGTTTCGGGCGGCGAGGTCGGCGCCAAGGCGGCGTCGCTCACCATCATGGTCGGCGGCACCGACAAGGCGTTCGAGCGCGCCCGCCCGGTATTCGAAAAGATGGGCAAGAACATCACGCTGGTTGGACCCAACGGCGTCGGCCAGACCACCAAGGTCGCCAACCAGATCGTCGTCGCGCTGACCATCGAGGCCGTTGCCGAAGCGCTTGTGTTCGCCTCCAAGGCAGGCGCCGACCCGGCCAAGGTGCGTCAGGCGCTGATGGGCGGACTTGCCGCCTCGCGTATTCTCGAGGTGCATGGCGAGCGCATGGTCAAGCGCACCTTTGCGCCCGGCTTCCGCATCGAGTTGCATCAGAAGGACCTCAACCTCGCACTGCAGGGCGCCAAGGCGCTCGGCGTCTCGCTGCCCAACACGTCGATGACGCAGGAGCTGTTCAACTCCTGCGCGGCCAATGGCGGGGCAAAGGAAGATCACTCGGCGCTGGTGCGGGCGCTGGAGCGCATGGCCAATTTCGAGGTCGGCTCGGGCGACGCAGCCAACAGCGAAGCAGCATAGGCAGGGAAGGGCGCGGCGGAAGTTCCCAACGCCGCATCTTTTTCATCACTGTCGATGAACGGGTCCCTGCGCGTCGCAGCGGGCCCGTTCAGCGTTGCGGCTTCGTGGCGCTATTTCTTGCCGAGCATTTTCCAGCTCGCCCCGGCATCGCCGGAAACGACGATGGCGCGGGTGCAGGTGACAGCCACCATGCGCAGCGGCTTCTGCTGGTCTATCGCCAGATGCAGGATGTAGCCGGCAGGATCGGGGCCGTCGGCTACTTTCTCGAATGTCGGCGACGATTCGTTTGCCTTGAGCAGCCCGCGACCCGGCACATAGGCGAGGATCGTGCCGTCGGCAGCCAGGTCGATTGTCGTGACCGGCACATCTGCCATCAGCGGCTGCCAGCTCTTTGCGGCATCGCGGCTCACCAGCAGACCTTCTTCTGTCGCGGCATAGACCGTATCGGGGTTTGCAGGCGACACGGCGAGGTCGATCAGCTTGGCCGGGCCGTCGCCGGCGACTGCCCAGCTCTTACCGCCGTCGCGGCTGGTCTGGATCGCTCCATACGAGCCATAGAGCACGTCGGGATTGGACGGGCTGACCGCCAGCTGGTGAAAATCGACCGGCCCATCGACGCCGGTCGCGATCTGCTCCCAGCTCTTTCCCGAATCGGTGGACTTGATGAAGCCGAGATTGCCGCCAGCCTGCGGATGGCCGCTGGCGAACATGATCGTCGCGTCAGAGGGATGCGGCACAAAGCCCATGAAGTCGTCGCGGCTGTCGGAAACCGGCGTCACCGTGCCGTCGGGTGCAGCCTTCATCAGTCCGTGGTGGGTGGCGACCAGGACATTAGGCGGGGCGGCGCGGTCAAAGGCCAGCCCATGAATATGCGTCTTGCCGGCGAGATCCGCGATGCTGATTCCCTGCGCGGATGCGGGTGTGGCCGAGCCGAGCGCGAGGACGGCTGACAGGACAGCAAAAACTCTGGGGCGGCAGACCATGGCGAAACTCCGTTGCGCCATGGAAATTACGGCTTCCGCCAGGTGGAAGGTCAAGCCTACCCGGTGAGTGAAGATGCCGCGGCTTACCGCAGCCAAAGGCGCGCCGCATAGAGCGACACGGCAGCCGCATTGGACACATTCAGCGAACGGATCGCCCCCGGCATGTCGAGGCGCGCCAGCGACGTCACGGTCTCGCGCGTCTTCTGCCGCAGGCCCTTGCCTTCCGCGCCCAGAACCAACGCCACCTTCTTTGCGGAGAAGGTCTTTTCCAGTTCCGCCGGGCCGTCCGAATCGAGGCCGATGGTCTGGAAGCCCGCCTCGTGCAGCTGGCCAAGCGCGTCGGCAAGGTTGCGCACTTCGATCAGGTCGATGTGCTCGAGTGCACCCGAAGCCGACTTGGCGAGCACGCCGGTCTCATGCGGACTGTGACGTTGCGTGGTGATCAATGCGCCAGCGCCGAAAGCCACAGCCGAGCGCATGATGGCGCCGACATTATGCGGGTCTGTGACCTGGTCAAGCACCAGCACGAGCGGCGAATCGCCGAGTGCCGACAGTGCCTTGGGCTTCAGCGGTTCTGCCTCGATCAACACGCCCTGATGGACGGCTTCCGAGCCGGTGATCTTGTCGATGTCCCTGGGTTCGACCATTTCCGCCGCAAAGGGCAGGGCGCCGATGTCGGATATTTCGAGCCGTTCGGCGGCGTTGCGAGTCACCAGCATCCTGCTGATCTTGCGGCGCGGATTGTCGAGCGCTGCGCGCACCGTGTGCAGGCCGTAGAGGCGCACGAGGCCGTCAGCTGCAAGTTCGCCCGGAGGGACCGGCCGCTTGGGCCTGAATTCGGGGGCGCCGCCAGCCTTCTGGTCGCGAAAAGTGCGACGCAGCTTGGCGTAATGGGTGTCCTTGGGCGTGCCGGGCTTTTTTGTATCGTTCATGGTCTCGCTATAGCCGCCGCGCTGCGCTTTGGATACGGCCGGTTAGTCGGCGCTGTGAATATTCCGCATGAAAACGCACGCTGTCCGGTTGACAGGCCAAATCCTTGTCGCCATAAGCCCACGCAGATTTCGGGGCAGGGCGCTTCGCTAGGAACCGGGATCTGGAATGCCTCGTCGCATGGCTCCGGCAGCAGTTGGAGGAGTGCCCGAGTGGTTAAAGGGGACGGACTGTAAATCCGTTAGCTCAGCTTACGTTGGTTCGAATCCAACCTCCTCCACCACTGCCGGCCGCGAGCCACAGAGTGCATGGCCCCGAAAGCTCATCTTTCGGAAAAGTCCATGCGCCGAAGCGAGGTGGATACCAGAGCGTCCTTCGCTCCTGAACAGGCGCGTGGCGCTCGGGATGCGGGTATAGCTCAATGGTAGAGCAGCAGCCTTCCAAGCTGAATACGCGGGTTCGATTCCCGCTACCCGCTCCAGGCGTTCGCCAGGCGCGGGATGCCTTTCAATTACACTTGCTTGTCCCTATATGTGCAACCTGCACTGAAAGAGCGACGTCGCTTTTTGGCCCAGACAGCCCGTTTGGCCAAAAGGTGCTTGTCTTTTTCGGGCTTTATCGCTAATCGCCCCGCATCCGACCGGAACCAAGGTCCCGATGCTCAAGGAAAGAGACAATGGCAAAAGGTAAATTCGAGCGTAATAAGCCTCATGTGAACATCGGCACGATTGGTCACGTTGACCACGGCAAGACGTCGCTGACGGCGGCGATCACGAAGTATTTCGGCGAGTTCAAGGCGTATGACCAGATCGACGCTGCTCCCGAAGAGAAGGCTCGCGGCATCACGATTTCGACGGCACACGTTGAGTACGAGACGCCTGCTCGTCACTACGCTCACGTCGACTGCCCCGGCCACGCCGACTACGTCAAGAACATGATCACCGGTGCCGCCCAGATGGACGGCGCGATCCTGGTCGTTTCGGCTGCCGACGGCCCGATGCCGCAGACCCGCGAGCACATCCTGCTCGCCCGTCAGGTCGGCGTTCCGGCGCTGGTGGTGTTCCTGAACAAGGTTGACCTGGTCGACGACGAAGAGCTGCTCGAGCTGGTCGAGCTCGAGGTTCGCGAGCTTCTGTCGAAGTACGAGTTCCCCGGCGACGACATTCCGATGATCAAGGGTTCGGCTGTTGCTGCGCTCAACGATTCGGACAAGAAGATCGGCGAAGACGCGATCCGCGCCCTGATGGAAGCAGTCGACTCCTACATCCCGACGCCTGAGCGTCCGATCGACAAGCCGTTCCTGATGCCGATCGAAGACGTGTTCTCGATCTCGGGCCGTGGCACGGTTGTCACCGGTCGCGTCGAGCGCGGCGTCGTCAAGGTCGGCGAAGAACTCGAGATCGTCGGCATCCGCCCGACCTCGAAGACGACCTGCACGGGCGTTGAAATGTTCCGCAAGCTGCTCGACCAGGGCCAGGCCGGCGACAACATCGGCGCGCTGATCCGTGGCGTTGCCCGCGAAGACGTCGAGCGCGGCCAGGTTCTGGCCAAGCCGGGCACGGTGAAGCCGCACAAGAAGTTCGTGGCTGAAGCCTACATCCTGACCAAGGAAGAGGGTGGCCGTCACACGCCGTTCTTCACCAATTACCGTCCGCAGTTCTACTTCCGCACGACTGACGTGACGGGCATCGTGACGCTGCCGGAAGGCACCGAAATGGTCATGCCTGGCGACAACATCACCGTTGACGTCGAGCTGATCGTTCCGATCGCCATGGAAGAGAAGCTGCGCTTCGCTATCCGTGAAGGTGGCCGCACCGTCGGCGCCGGCATCGTCGCTTCGATCAAAGAATAATCGGCGCTTTCAGCGTCGAATGCATCAAGGGCGGCCTTCGGGCCGCCCTTTTTGTTTTTGGAGCCGGCACGTTGCAAGTCTTCGATCCCGCATTACTATCGCTCTACGTGACATCGGGTGGATCGTGGGGGCTCCATGGGGCAGGACTTGCGCGAGATCTGGCGGGGGATCGTCCTTACTTGCATGCTCGCAATCGCCTTCGCGCTACAATCAGCTGCGTCGGCGCAGGCGGCCAAGAGCAAGCCCGCCGAGGACGACATGGGGCCGCCGATGCGCTTTGTTGTCGTGCGCAGCTCTTCTCCGGGGTGCGAGCCCTTTTGTCCGGAATGGATTTCGGCTGAAGGCGCGATCGTGCGTGCGACGCCCGGCGAACTCAAGAAATTCCTCAAGAAGCTCGGCGACAAGCGGCTGCCTGTGATCGTCACCTCGCCAGGCGGCCATGTCGAGGCGGCCTGGGAGCTGGGCCGAATCCTGCGGGCGCGCAAGCTCGACATCGGCGTGGGACTTACGCGTTTTGTCGAATGTGCGCCCGGCCAGAACTGCAAGCTCGACCCGGCCAGGAAGGGAATCTATTCCGGCGCCCTGTACTCGGCCGGCGCCTACTGCGCCTCGGCCTGCTCGATGATGTTTGCGGGCGGCGTTCGCAGGCATGTCGGCCAATGGGCCTATATGGGCGTCCATCAGGTGACGTCTTACGTGACCCAGCAGAAGATCACCTATCGCGAGACCTATCGGATCGTGAAGGGCAAGAAGAAGACCGTCAGCCGCAAGGTCGTCGGCCGCAAGAACGTCGGCAGTTACACCACGACCAAGATGGGCAAGGCCTTCACGGCGAAGATGCTGGCCTACTACAAGGAGATGGGCGTGAAGGAGGCCATGTACGAGGCGGGGCAGAGTACGCCTGCTGCCGAGATGCGTCAGCTCGCGCCTGTCGAGATGCTCAACATGAACCTCATAACCAGCCTCGATGCCACTGATGTGCTGGTAAGCATCGAGAACTGCAAGGGCGCTGCACCCGCCGCAAACTGCATTCTGGCGCCGGGTGCCAAGATGCCGCCGTCAGCATATCCGAAGGCACTTGTGCCGGAGGGAGAAGCAATGTGGTTCGCCGTCGTGCGCTCGAGTGAAGCCGGTTGCGAACCAGGCTGCCCTGAGTGGATTTCGGCCGAAGGGCCAATTGATGCCGAGGCTGCGGTTCGCCTTCAGGCAATGCTGGCCGCGCTCGGCGATCGCAAGTTACCCTTGGTCGTCTCGACAGCTGGAGGCGACATGACCGCTACGATGGAAATGGGGCGCCTCATTCGCAAGAGCGGCCTGGACGTTGCCATCGGCAGTACCTTCTTCGTCGGCTGCAAGCCACGTGACAAGGATTGTACGGGTAGGGGGGCAGAAGGCACGCCTTACTTCGGGAATGCCACCTCGGGCGGGGGCGAATGCATCGGCAGCTGCGTGCTGATCCTTTCAGCTGGACGGGTGCGGCTCGCCGGAAACGGCGTCCTGCTGGGCTGGGAAGATCTGGCAAGAAACAAGGCAGTAGCTTCCTATGTCGATCAGATGGGCATGGATGCTGAGCTTGCAAGAGTGCGCCCGACACGCGAGCTGGACGACTACTGGCAGTTCCGTCTGATCCAAGCCAAGCTTTTGAGCCAGGGTGGCTCGGTCGATGTGGTGGTTGATGGTGAGATTTGCACACGGCTGCCAATGCCCGGAAACTGCCGCATGGCCGGCAGTGCGTTTTCCCAGTAGCGACGGTGCGTACCTATCGTATCTCTGCCGGTAGCGACCTCAAAGGACCGAAATCTGAACCTTTTCGCGCCGCAATAGGACGGAAGATTGCGGGCAAGGAGGAGGGCATCATGCTGATCGCACATTTGCCGGCTGGCTACATCATCGGCTCGGTCGCCCGGAGTGCTGCGCCCAAGGCGCCGGGGCTGATGCTTGCCGCCCTTGTCGGTAGCGTTGCTCCCGACTTCGATACCGCCTGGTTCTGGTTCGTCGACGATGGTGGCGTCCATCACCGTACCTATCCGACGCATTGGCCGCTGTTTTGGGCTTTGATCGCTGTGCTGGTCGTCCCGTTTGTTGCGGTCGTGGCGCCGCGCTGGAGGGCTGCGGCTGCAATCTTCTTCCTTGCCGTACTGTCGCACATGATTCTCGATTCCGTGACCGCGCCGATGTTCTGGCTGATGCCGTTCGACGAGCGGGCGGTGGAACTCGTGCCCATTCCGGCTGCCTATCCGCACTGGATCCTGAGCTTCGTGCTGCATTGGACCTTTGCGCTGGAGCTTGCCATTTGCGCGCTAGCTGGACTGATAGCGGCGAAAGATTTCAGGCAGCGCAAGCTGCTTGAACGCGGTGCTTGACCCAGTTGTGAAGGCGATGCTGCGGTGCGCAGGGCCCATGTGCGGACGGGGGCGGGGACTGCCATGTCAGGCAGCCTAGCGTCGTCGCGGTGAATGTTCACAACAAGCTGCAATCCACTCTTTACAGACGCCGTGGAAATCCTTAGGAAGCCGGTGCTGCGCAATTGATGCGCGGCGCAATGCACGGGCATAGCTCAGTTGGTAGAGCGGCGGTCTCCAAAACCGCAGGTCGTAGGTTCGAGCCCTGCTGCCCGTGCCAGTCTTGCCAGAATTCGCTTATTCAGGCATAACAGACTTTCTATAGCTGGGACGGGACGACTGGATGGTCCTGATGCAGCGTTCAAACGTAGTGAAGGTTCCTGCCACTTGCGTGGAAAGAGAATCGGCTCTATGTAGGCGAAACAGACACGCGGCGCGTGGGGCTGGGAAACCGGCTTTACGCGTCCGAATTGCATGGGCGGAATATTTGCGCTGATTCGGCGCGTGTTCGGTTCTTGCGGCAATATCTCCCGGTCACGGGATCATCCAGAAGTCCGGTCAACGGACGTTGAAAGCAGAGCGGCACATGGCGAAAACCACGAACCCCTTCACCTTTCTGCAGCAGGTAAGGTCGGAAACGGCGAAGGTGACGTGGCCGTCGCGGCGCGAGACGATCATCTCCACCGTCATGGTGCTGGGCTTTGCGGCCGTTGCGATGATCTTCTTTTTTGCCGCCGATCAGCTGATGGCCTTTGCGGTCGAGCAGATCCTGGGCATGGGCCGCTAAGGCTGCGAATACGGAGAGATTTCTGAGATGACCGCGCGCTGGTATATCGTCCACGCCTACTCGAACTTCGAAAAGAAGGTCGCCGAGGACATCGAGCACAAGGCCAAGCAGAAGGGCCTGAGCGACCAGATCGAGCAGATCGTCGTTCCGACCGAGAAGGTCGTTGAGGTTCGTCGCGGCCGCAAGGTCGATGCCGAGCGCAAGTTCTTCCCGGGCTATGTGCTGCTCAAGGCCAATCTGACGGACGCCGTGTTCTCGCTTGTGAAGAACACCCCGAAGGTCACTGGTTTCCTTGGCGATTCGAAGCCTGTGCCGATCACCGAGAGTGAGGCCCAGCGCATCCTGAATCAGGTTCAGGAAGGCGTCGAGCGTCCGAAGCCTTCGGTTACCTTCGAGATCGGCGAGGCGGTTCGCGTCTCCGACGGTCCGTTCGCCTCGTTCAACGGCTTCGTTCAGGAAGTCGACGAAGAGCGCGCGCGCCTCAAGGTGGAAGTTTCGATCTTCGGGCGCGCCGTGCCTGTCGATCTTGAATTCGGTCAGGTCGAGAAGGGCTGACCGAAGACGCCTGTCGCCGGTTTCGGTGGCAGGCAGCGTCGGGCGCATGCCTGACGCAAGCATGGTGGGAGAAGAGGCGGCTTAGCCGGTTGCCTTTTTCGCACCACCGAACTGCAACTGCCGGTTCATCCGGCGTAAAACGAAAGCAGGAAAGAGATGGCTAAGAAAATAGCAGGCCAGCTCAAGCTCCAGGTTTCCGCGGGTTCGGCGACGCCGTCGCCCCCGATCGGCCCGGCGCTTGGTCAGCGTGGCATCAATATCATGGAGTTCTGCAAGGCGTTCAACGCGCAGACCCAGGAGCTCGAGAAGGGGTCGCCGATCCCGGTCGTGATCACCTATTATCAGGACAAGTCGTTCACCTTCGTCATGAAGACGCCGCCGGTGAGCTACTTCCTGAAGAAGGCCGCCAACCTGAAGTCGGGCTCCAAGGAGCCGGGCAAGGTCAAGGCTGGCGAGATCAGCCGCGCCAAGGTGCGTGAGATCGCCGAGACCAAGATGAAGGACCTGAACGCGAACGACGTCGAAGCCGCCATCAAGATGGTTGAAGGCTCTGCCCGTTCGATGGGCCTGGAAGTGGTGGGCTGAGATCATGGCTAAGATTGCAAAGCGCGTTTCCAAGTCCCGCGAGGGCATCGATCCGAACCACGCCTACGGCCTCGGCGAAGCTCTCGAGCTGCTGAAGGCTCGTTCGTCGGTGAAGTTCGATGAGACCATCGAAGTCGCCATGAACCTCGGCGTCGATCCCCGTCATGCTGACCAGATGGTCCGCGGCGTGGTCAACCTGCCGAATGGCACGGGCCGTACCGTCCGCGTCGCCGTGTTCGCCAAGGACGCAAAGGCTGACGAAGCCCGCGCTGCCGGCGCCGACATCGTCGGTGCGGAAGACCTGGTCGAGATCGTCCAGAAGGGCCAGATCGACTTCGATCGCTGCATCGCCACCCCGGACATGATGCCGCTGGTCGGCCGTCTCGGTAAGGTTCTCGGCCCGCGCGGCATGATGCCGAACCCGAAGGTCGGCACCGTCACCACCGACGTCGCTGCTGCCGTCAAGGCATCGAAGGGCGGCGCTGTTGAGTTCCGCGTCGAGAAGGCTGGCATCATCCATGCCGGCGTCGGCAAGGTCTCGTTCGACGTCAAGGCGCTGGAAGAAAACATCCGCGCCTTCGCCGATGCGGTCAACAAGGCCAAGCCGTCGGGCGCCAAGGGCGTCTTCGTCAAGCGCGTGTCCGTCACCTCGACGATGGGCCCGGGCCTCAAGCTCGACCTCGGCACGCTCGCAGCGTCCTAAGTTGAATTCGGATCGACCTGCAACGGTCTGATCCTGAACAAGAATTCCGGGCCTCCGGGCCCGGATTTCGGAAGTTGGAAACAGCTTTCGAAATCCTGTCCGAGATTGCAGGTGGCTCGCCTTAATTCGTAAGGGCCTGCATGAGACGGGTGAAGACCGGACAAAGGAGCATCGCTCCAATGAAAGGTTCGAACCGTGTTTGCCTTTTGCCAGCTGTTGCAGGCGAAAAGGGGACAGGATCCTCGAGCGCCGTTCGGGTGATCCGGAATTTCTGGATTGCCCGCCCGGCAAAAGGCAACCCGATCCCTGTTTCCGGGAATGGAGCAGGGGTCAAACTGGAGATAGGCAGTGGATAGAGCGGAAAAACGCGAGCTCGTCACGAGCCTGAACGACGCCTTCAAGGGCGCCGGATCAGTCGTCGTGGCCCACTATGCCGGTATCACCGTCGCGCAAATGAACGATCTTCGTGTGAAGATGGGTCAGGCCGGCGGCACCGTCAAAGTCGCGAAGAACCGTCTCGCCAAAATCGCTCTTCAGGGCACGGGTTCCGAAGGCATCATCGATCTGTTCAAGGGACAGACGCTGGTTGCCTATTCGGAAGATCCGGTCACTGCGCCAAAGATCGCGTCCGAGTTCGCCAAGGGTAATGACAAGCTTGTCATCCTTGGCGGTGCTATGGGCTCGACCGCGCTCGACGCCGACGGTGTTAAGGCTCTCGCCACACTGCCGTCGCTCGACGAGCTGCGCGCAAAGCTGGTTGGAATGATTTCCACGCCGGCTACCCGGATTGCCCAGGTCGTCAACGCGCCGGCAGGTCAGCTTGCCCGCGTCTTTGGCGCATACGCCCGGAAGGACGAGGCGGCATGAGGCCGTTCCTCGCTGTCATCAACACACGTTCGAACTGATTGAAGGAATAGAAAAATGGCTGATCTCGCAAAGATCGTTGACGACCTGTCGGCCCTGACCGTCCTTGAGGCGGCTGAGCTGTCGAAGCTGCTCGAAGAGAAGTGGGGCGTCTCCGCTGCTGCTCCGGTGGCTGTTGCTGCCGTCGCTGGCGGTGCTGCTGCTGCTCCGGTCGAAGAGAAGACCGAATTCGACGTCATCCTGGCTTCGGCCGGCGACAAGAAGATCGAAGTCATCAAGGAAGTCCGCGCCATCACCGGCCTGGGCCTCAAGGAAGCCAAGGACCTCGTTGAAGGCGCTCCGAAGCCCGTCAAGGAAGGCGTTTCCAAGGCTGACGCCGAGAAGCTCAAGGCTCAGCTGGAAGCAGCTGGCGCCAAGATCGAGCTCAAGTAAGCACGGTTTCGGTGGGCGGCCTCGTTGCCGCCCACCGGCTCCCGTGTTCGGGGGATGAGAGGGAACCTATTTCCTGAGGGCCGGGTTGCGGCCTTCAGGAAACGGGTTTTCGCCCGTTTTGAATAGGCCGCCAAGGCGGCTCGTATGCAAGGTGAGCAGTAGCGAAGCTCACCCCAAGAAGGCAGCAAGGAGCGACGATGGCCCAGACCCAGACTTTCAATGGCCGCAGACGCGTACGCAAGTTCTTCGGAAAGATCCCCGAAGTTGCGGAGATGCCGAACCTGATCGAGGTTCAGAAGGCATCCTATGACCAGTTCCTGATGGTGGACGAGCCCAAGGGCGGACGTCCGGATGAGGGCCTGCAGGCCGTTTTCAAGTCGGTCTTCCCGATCTCCGACTTCTCCGGCGCCTCGATGCTGGAGTTCGTCAAGTACGAGTTCGAAGCACCGAAGTTCGACGTTGACGAATGCCGTCAGCGCGACCTGACTTTCGCTGCGCCACTGAAGGTGACGCTGCGCCTGATCGTGTTCGATATCGACGAGGATACCGGCGCGAAGTCGATCAAGGACATCAAGGAGCAGGACGTCTACATGGGCGACATGCCGCTCATGACGTCCAACGGCACCTTCATCGTCAACGGCACCGAGCGTGTCATCGTCTCGCAGATGCACCGTTCGCCTGGTGTGTTCTTCGACCATGACAAGGGCAAGTCGCACTCCTCGGGCAAGCTTCTGTTTGCCGCGCGCGTCATCCCCTATCGCGGCTCGTGGCTCGACATCGAGTTCGACAGCAAGGACATCGTCCACGCCCGTATCGACCGCCGCCGCAAGATCCCGGTGTCGTCGCTGCTGATGGCGCTCGGCATGGACGGCGAAGAGATCCTGTCGACCTTCTACAACAAGATCACCTACAAGAAGTCGGGCGACCACTGGCGCATTCCGTTCTCGGTCGATCGTTTCCGCGGCCTCAAGGCTGTTGGCGACCTGGTTGACGCCGACACTGGCGAGATCGTTGTCGAAGCCGGCAAGAAGATCACCGCGCGTCAGGCCAAGCAGCTTGCCGAAAAGGGTCTGAAGGCGATCAAGGCGACGGAAGACGATCTTTTCGGCAGCTACCTCGCTGAGGACATCGTCAACTATGCCACCGGCGAGATTTATCTGGAGGCCGGCGACGAGATCGATGAGAAGACGCTGAAGACGCTGCTGGCGGCTGGCGAGGAAGAAATCAACATCCTCGACATCGACCACATCAACGTCGGCGGCTACATCCGCAACACGCTGGCCGTGGACAAGAACGAGAGCCGCCAGGACGCTCTGTTCGACATCTATCGTGTCATGCGTCCGGGCGAGCCGCCCACCATCGACACCGCCGAAGCGATGTTCAACTCGCTGTTCTTCGACGCCGAGCGCTACGACCTGTCGGCCGTCGGCCGCGTCAAGATGAACATGCGTCTCGAACTCGACGCCGCTGACACCGTTCGTGTGCTGCGCAAGGAAGACATCCTTGCCGTGGTCAAGACGCTGGTCGAACTGCGCGACGGCAAGGGCGAGATCGACGACATCGACAACCTCGGCAACCGCCGTGTCCGTTCGGTCGGCGAGCTTATGGAAAACCAATACCGCGTCGGCCTGCTCCGCATGGAGCGCGCGATCAAGGAGCGTATGTCCTCGATCGAGATCGACACGGTGATGCCGCAGGACCTGATCAACGCCAAGCCCGCGGCTGCTGCGGTGCGCGAGTTCTTCGGTTCGTCGCAGCTGTCGCAGTTCATGGACCAGACCAACCCGCTCTCGGAAATCACCCACAAGCGTCGTCTTTCGGCGCTTGGACCCGGTGGTCTGACCCGCGAGCGCGCCGGTTTCGAAGTCCGCGACGTTCACCCGACGCACTACGGCCGTATCTGCCCGATCGAAACGCCGGAAGGCCCGAACATCGGTCTGATCAACTCGCTGGCCACCTTCGCACGTGTCAACAAGTACGGCTTCATCGAGAGCCCGTACCGCAAGATCGTCGACGGCAAGCTGACCAACGACGTGGTCTACCTGTCGGCTATGGAAGAGGCCAAGCACTTCGTTGCCCAGGCCAACGCCGAGCTCGACAAGAACGGCCATTTCGTCGACGAGTTCGTCATTTGCCGTAACGCCGGCGAAGTGATGATGGCGCCGCGCGAAAACGTCGACTTGATGGACGTTTCGCCGAAGCAGATGGTGTCGGTCGCTGCCGCGCTGATCCCGTTCCTGGAAAACGACGACGCCAACCGCGCTCTGATGGGCTCGAACATGCAGCGTCAGGCCGTGCCGCTGGTGCGCGCCGAGGCTCCGTTCGTCGGCACCGGCATGGAGCCGATCGTCGCCCGTGACTCGGGTGCTGCGATCGGTGCGCGCCGCGGCGGTATCGTCGATCAGGTCGATGCGACCCGTATCGTCATCCGTGCGACGGAAGACCTCGAGGCCGGCAAGTCCGGCGTCGACATCTACCGCCTGATGAAGTTCCAGCGTTCGAACCAGAACACCTGCATCAACCAGCGTCCGCTGGTGCGTATGGGTGACCGGGTCAACAAGGGCGACATCATTGCTGACGGTCCGTCGACCGATCTCGGCGATCTGGCGCTCGGCCGGAACGTGCTCGTCGCGTTCATGCCGTGGAACGGCTACAACTACGAGGACTCGATCCTGCTCTCCGAGCGTATTGTGGCCGACGACGTCTTCACCTCGATCCACATCGAGGAGTTCGAGGTCATGGCGCGCGACACCAAGCTTGGGCCTGAGGAAATCACGCGCGACATTCCGAACGTCTCGGAAGAAGCGCTGAAGAACCTCGACGAAGCCGGTATCGTCTATATCGGCGCTGAGGTTCAGCCGGGCGACATCCTGGTCGGCAAGATCACGCCGAAGGGCGAAAGCCCGATGACGCCGGAAGAGAAGCTTCTGCGCGCCATCTTCGGTGAAAAGGCGTCCGACGTCCGTGACACCTCCATGCGTATGCCGCCCGGAACCTACGGTACGGTCGTCGAAGTGCGCGTCTTCAACCGCCACGGCGTGGAGAAGGACGAGCGCGCGATGGCGATCGAGCGCGAGGAAATCGAGCGTCTCGCAAAGGACCGCGACGACGAACAGGCGATCCTCGACCGCAACGTCTACAGCCGTCTGAGCGACATGCTCGTCGGCAAGGACGCGATTGCCGGACCGAAGGGCTTCAAGAAGGGCTCTACGCTGGCTCGGGAGACGCTTGTCGACTACCCGCGTTCGCAGTGGTGGCAGTTCGCCGTCGAAGACGAGAAGATGCAGGGTGAGCTTGAAGCTCTGCGCGGCCAGTACGACGACTCCAAGAAGCAGCTCGAGCAGCGCTTCATGGACAAGGTCGAAAAGGTGCAGCGCGGCGACGAGATGCCCCCCGGCGTCATGAAGATGGTCAAGGTCTTCGTCGCGGTGAAGCGTAAGATGCAGCCCGGCGACAAGATGGCCGGCCGTCACGGCAACAAGGGTGTCGTGTCGCGCATCGTTCCTGTCGAGGACATGCCGTTCCTCGAAGACGGAACGCACGCCGACATCGTGCTCAACCCGCTGGGCGTGCCTTCGCGCATGAACGTCGGTCAGATCCTCGAAACCCATCTCGGCTGGGCTTGCGCCGGCATGGGCAGGAAGATCGGTGAGCTCATCGAAGCGTACAAGCAGAGCGGCGACATCAAGCCGCTTCGCCAGACGATCGAGAGCATCATCCCCGACAACGACCGCAACGAGCCGGTCCGCGACTACGACGACGAGTCCATCGTTCGCCTTGGCGATCAGATGAAGCGCGGCGTCTCCATCGCGACCCCGGTGTTCGACGGTGCGCACGAGGCCAACATCAACGAGATGCTGTCCCAGGCGGGTCTGCACACCTCGGGCCAGTCGCAGCTCTACGACGGACGTACGGGCGAGCCGTTCGACCGCAAGGTGACCATGGGCTACATCTACATGCTCAAGCTTCACCACCTGGTCGACGACAAGATCCACGCCCGTTCGATCGGCCCGTACTCGCTCGTCACCCAGCAGCCGCTGGGCGGTAAGGCGCAGTTCGGCGGTCAGCGCTTCGGCGAAATGGAGGTCTGGGCACTCGAAGCCTACGGTGCGGCCTACACGCTGCAGGAAATGCTGACGGTGAAGTCGGACGACGTCGCCGGCCGTACCAAGGTCTACGAGGCAATCGTGCGCGGCGACGACACGTTCGAAGCGGGCATCCCCGAGAGCTTCAACGTTCTCGTCAAGGAAATGCGCTCGCTCGGCCTCAACGTCGAGCTGGAGAACACCAAGCTCGACGACACCCAGCAGCGCCTTCCGGACGCTGCCGAGTAAGAAAGAGTGGCGCGCCGCGGGTTGACCCCCGCGGCGCAGCCGCAGGGCACGATCCCGGTTTCGGTCAGATCGCGCTTCTTAGATGAGAATTCTTCGGCCACTGGTCGACACGTATGGCGGGCACGTTGGCCCGCACCCGATGCAAAGGGGCTTTCGAGGGCCCCGAAAAGGAGAACGACATGAACCAAGAGGTCATGAATCTCTTCAACCCGCAGGCCCCTGCGCAGGTGTTCGATTCCATCCGGATTTCGCTCGCCAGTCCCGAGAAGATCCTGTCCTGGTCGTTCGGCGAGATCAAGAAGCCCGAGACGATCAACTACCGTACCTTCAAGCCGGAGCGCGACGGCCTGTTCTGCGCCCGCATCTTCGGCCCGATCAAGGACTACGAATGCTTGTGCGGTAAGTACAAGCGCATGAAGTACAAGGGCGTCATCTGCGAAAAGTGCGGCGTTGAAGTCACGCTGTCGCGCGTCCGTCGCGAGCGCATGGGTCACATCGAGCTCGCAGCGCCCGTCGCCCACATCTGGTTCCTGAAGTCGCTGCCGAGCCGCATCGGCACGCTGCTCGACATGACCCTCAAGGACATCGAGCGCGTTCTGTATTTCGAGAACTACATCGTCACCGAGCCGGGCCTCACCGCGCTGAAGGAGCATCAGCTTCTCAGCGAGGAGGAGTACATGCTTGCCGTCGACGAGTACGGCGAAGACAGCTTCACCGCCATGATCGGCGCCGAGGCCATCCATGACCTGCTTGCCAGCATGGACCTGGAGAAAATCGCCGGCGACCTGCGTACGGAGCTCGCTTCGACGACGTCGGAACTCAAGCAGAAGAAGTATCTCAAGCGCCTCAAGGTGGTCGAGAACTTCATGGAATCGGGCAACCGTCCCGAGTGGATGATCATGAAGGTCGTGCCGGTGATCCCGCCGGATCTGCGTCCGCTGGTCCCGCTGGACGGCGGCCGCTTTGCGACCTCCGACCTGAACGACCTCTATCGTCGCGTCATCAACCGCAACAACCGTCTGAAGCGCCTGATCGAGCTCCGCGCGCCGGGGATCATCATCCGCAACGAGAAGCGCATGCTGCAGGAGGCTGTCGACGCACTGTTCGACAACGGCCGCCGCGGTCGCGTCATCACGGGTGCCAACAAGCGCCCGCTGAAGTCGCTGTCCGACATGCTCAAGGGCAAGCAGGGCCGCTTCCGTCAGAACCTGCTCGGCAAGCGCGTCGATTATTCCGGCCGTTCGGTCATCGTGACCGGTCCGGAGCTGAAGCTGCACCAGTGCGGCCTGCCGAAGAAGATGGCGCTCGAGCTGTTCAAGCCGTTCATCTATGCGCGTCTCGACGCCAAGGGTTACTCCTCGACCGTCAAGCAGGCCAAGAAGCTGGTCGAAAAGGAAAAGCCTGAAGTTTGGGATATCCTCGACGAGGTCATCCGCGAGCATCCGGTCCTGCTCAACCGCGCGCCTACGCTGCACCGCCTGGGCATCCAGGCCTTCGAACCCACTCTGATCGAAGGCAAGGCCATCCAGTTGCACCCGCTCGTCTGCACGGCCTTCAACGCCGACTTCGACGGCGACCAGATGGCTGTTCACGTTCCGCTGTCGCTCGAGGCTCAGCTCGAAGCGCGCGTGCTGATGATGTCGACCAACAACATCCTGCACCCGGCTTCCGGCGCGCCGATCATCGTTCCGTCGCAGGACATGGTTCTCGGTCTCTACTATCTCTCGATCGTCAACCAGAACGAGCCGGGTGAGGGCATGGTGTTTGCCGATATGGGCGAACTCCAGCACGCGCTAGAGACCAAGGCTGTGACGCTGCACGCCAAGATCAAGGGTCGCTTCCGCACGGTCGACGCCGAAGGCAACGAAGTGTCGAAGATCTACGACACCACGCCTGGCCGCATGATCCTCGGCGAACTGCTGCCGAAGAACGTCAACGTGCCTTACGAGACCGCAAACCAGGAGATGACCAAGAAGAACATCTCCAAGATGATCGACACCGTCTACCGCCACTGCGGTCAGAAAGAGACGGTCATCTTCTGCGATCGCATCATGGCTCTCGGCTTTGCGCACGCCTGCCGTGCCGGCATTTCGTTCGGCAAGGACGACATGCTCATTCCTGATACGAAGCACGGCCTGGTCGAACAGACCGAAGCGCTCGCGAAGGAATACGAGCAGCAGTACAATGACGGCCTGATCACTCAGGGCGAGAAGTACAACAAGGTCGTCGACGCCTGGGCCAAGTGCTCGGAAAAGGTCGCCGACGAAATGATGGCGCGCATCAAGGCGGTGGAATTCGAGGACAACGGTCGTCAAAAGCCGATGAACTCGATCTACATGATGTCGCACTCGGGTGCCCGCGGTTCGCCCACCCAGATGCGTCAGCTCGCCGGTATGCGCGGCCTCATGGCCAAGCCGTCGGGCGAAATCATCGAGACGCCGATCATCTCGAACTTCAAGGAAGGTCTGACCGTTCTTGAATACTTCAACTCGACCCACGGCGCCCGTAAGGGTCTCGCGGATACCGCGTTGAAGACGGCCAACTCGGGTTACCTGACCCGTCGTCTCGTCGACGTGGCCCAGGATTGCATCGTCAACTCCGTGGATTGCGGCACCGAGAAGGGCCTCACCATGCAGCCGATCGTCGATGCCGGTCAGGTCGTTGCGTCGCTCGGCCAGCGTATCCTTGGCCGTACCGCGCTCGACGACATCAACCACCCGGTGACCGGCGACCTGCTGGTCAAGGGCGGTACGCTGATGGACGAGCGCGACATCGAAGTCATCGAGAAGGCTGGCGTTCAGACCGTCCGCATCCGCTCGGCGCTGACCTGCGAAGTCAAGGTCGGCGTCTGCGCGGTCTGCTACGGTCGCGATCTGGCACGCGGTACCCCTGTCAACCAGGGCGAAGCTGTCGGCGTCATCGCCGCTCAGTCGATCGGCGAGCCGGGCACGCAGCTCACCATGCGTACCTTCCACATGGGCGGTACGGCACAGGTGGTGGACTCGTCCTTCCTCGAAGCCTCGTATGAAGGTGTTGTGCAGGTCCGCAACCGCAACGTCGTCCGCAACTCGGACGGCAACCTGGTGGTGATGGGCCGTAACATGGCGATCCTGATCCTCGACGAGACCGGCAAGGAGCGCGCCACGCACCGCGTCACTTATGGTTCGCGTATCTTTGTGGACGATGGCGACAAGGTGAAGCGCGGCCAGCGTATCGCCGAGTGGGATCCCTATACCCGTCCGATCCTCACCGAAATCGAGGGTCGTGCGGCGTTCGAAGACCTCGTCGACGGCATCTCCGTTCAGGAAACGGCCGACGAGTCGACCGGCATCACCAAGCGTGAGGTCATCGACTGGCGCTCGACGCCGCGCGGTTCGGATCTCAAGCCGGCGATCGTCGTTCAGGACGCCAAGGGTAAGGTCGGTAAGCTGTCGAAGGGTGGCGATGCCCGCTTCCTGCTCTCGGTCGAGGCCATTCTTTCGGTCGAACCGGGCGCACATGTGAAGCCGGGCGACGTGCTGGCGCGTATCCCGATGGAAAGCGCGAAGACGAAGGACATCACCGGCGGTCTGCCGCGTGTTGCCGAACTCTTCGAAGCCCGTCGTCCGAAGGATCACGCCATCATTGCCGAGATCGACGGCACGGTCCGCTTCGGCCGCGACTACAAGAACAAGCGCCGCATCATCATCGAGCCGCATGACTCGACGCTTGAGCCGGTCGAATACCTGATCCCGAAGGGCAAGCCGTTCCACCTCCAGGACGGCGACGCGATCGAGAAGGGCGACTACATCCTCGACGGCAACCCCGCGCCGCACGACATCCTGGCGATCAAGGGCGTGGAAGCTTTGGCTTCCTACCTGGTCAACGAAATCCAGGAAGTCTACCGACTGCAGGGCGTGTCGATCAACGACAAGCACATCGAGGTCATCGTTCGTCAGATGCTGCAGAAGATCGAAATCACCGTTCAGGGTGACTCGGTCTACATCCCGGGTGATCATGTCGACGTCATCGAGTTCGACGAGATCAACGATCGCCTGATCGAGGAAGGCAAGAAGCCTGCCGAAGGTCAGCCGGTTCTGCTCGGTATCACCAAGGCATCGCTGCAGACGCCGTCCTTCATCTCGGCCGCTTCCTTCCAGGAAACGACCCGCGTGCTCACCGAAGCAGCAGTTGCCGGCAAGACCGACATGCTGCAGGGCCTGAAGGAAAACGTCATCGTCGGCCGCCTGATCCCGGCCGGTACGGGTGGCATGATGAGCCAGATCCGGCGCATCGCCACCTCGCGCGACGAACTGATCCTCGACGAGCGCCGCAAGCTCTCGGGCGCGGAAGTTGCCGAGCCGATCCTGACCGACATGGTCAACGCCGCTCAGTAAGAGCGTCGACGACAGAGACAAAAAAAAGCCGCCGGAGCGATCCGGCGGCTTTTTGCTGTTCGGGGTGTGCATGTTCGGCCTGCACGCCAATAGGCTTAGGTTCTCCGGCGCCGACTGCTTGGTATGGCTGTTCGGCCGCACGCAATTTTAGCGGCCTGGCGCCTCGGGTATGGATCTTTGGGTAAGCTAGCAGTTCGGCCGGCGAGGCGGGTTGCTTCTGTCCGGCGTGGTCGCCGTCATCGCCGCGCCTTCATCATAATGCAGCGCGCCTTTGGGCTGGAGACGCGGGTGAGGGCGATCCTTTGAGCATTCGCCCATTCCGCGCTGCGCCCGACACGGCGCCTTCTGGTTGGCCCATGCCCGCCTTTGTGGCCGCGGTGGGGGGCGTTGCCCACTTAGACCCGAATGTCGGAAACAGTGTTCGGAAAGAACGACGCAAAAGCTCGAACAGCTGTTGCGTCCGTTGGGACGCACTGCAGTCTAGAGCGGCTCGTTGAAAGTGACAATCGACACTTCGCCTTCGAGCGCGCCCTGGTAGGCCGAGATATGCGGTTCGTCGTCGGGTTCGCCCTGCATGTCGCCGATCTGGTCGAGCTCAGCTTCGGCGTAACCTTCCTTGGCCAGCGCCTCGAGTGCCGAGCGCACCGCAGAATCATCGTCGGGTGCCACCAGCATGATGTGCACGCCTTCGGGCTGGCCGCCCTTGCGCCGCCAGACTCGCCCGGTGATGATCGTCACAGGGCGTTCGTCATTGTCGTTCATCGCTGATTCCTTGTCCGGATGGGGTGGGCGAGGGGATTCGCTCCTGTATCCACGATTTTCGCACGAAGGTCGGGTGCAAGACAGGCCAAAGAGCGTTACAAACGAAGCATTAACCCTGGTTGCGGCGCAATAAAGTTGCGCTCGGTCCCTTGTGATGCGGCGCAGCCCTTATTCCTTAAGGATTTTGGCGCCTCGGGGTTGACGCTAGGCGGTCATGCGAGTAGAAGCCGCAACGTCTGAGCCGATGTGAGGCTGGCTTTTCCGAAGCGACGCGCTTTGGAGTTTGCCTCAAACAGGGTTCGTTTTACGAGCGAAATGACATTTCTGTCTTGCATGAAGCGGTTCCGCTTCCTCTGCGGTTTGTTCGGGCAGGACCGCGTAACGCGGTTTACGGCCCGAATTTGCGTATGGAAATGCCGCTTTAAGCCGCCCCGAACGGGCTTGAGACACGGAATTTGAGAGACAAGAGGGTTTAATGCCTACCGTCAACCAGCTGATCCGCAAGCCGCGCCAGGCGCCGGCGACGCGCAATAAGGTTCCGGCCATGCAGGCCAACCCGCAGAAGCGTGGCGTTTGCACGCGCGTCTACACGACGACGCCGAAGAAGCCGAACTCCGCACTGCGTAAGGTCGCGAAGATTCGCCTGACCAATGGCTTCGAAGTGATCGGCTACATCCCCGGTGAAGGTCACAACCTTCAGGAGCACTCCGTGGTCATGATCCGCGGCGGCCGCGTGAAGGATCTTCCGGGCGTGCGCTATCACATCATCCGCGGCGTGCTCGACACGCAGGGCGTGAAGAACCGCAAGCAGCGCCGTTCGAAGTACGGTGCGAAGCGTCCGAAGTAATTCAGGTTCTGCAGTTTAGGTGCTGCGCGAGGTTCTCCGCGTAATAGAGCGCCAGTCAAAGTTTGAGAGACAAAAGCCATGTCCCGTCGTCACAGTGCAGATAAGCGCGAAATCAACCCGGATCCCAAGTTTGGCGATCTGGTCATCACCAAGTTCATGAATGCCGTCATGTATGACGGCAAGAAGTCGATCGCCGAGACGATCGTCTATGGTGCTCTGGACCAGGTTCAGGCCAAGACCAAGCAGGAGCCGGTGTCGGTCTTCCATCAGGCGCTCGACAATGTCGCGCCGCACGTTGAAGTCCGTTCGCGCCGCGTCGGTGGTGCGACTTACCAGGTCCCGGTCGATGTTCGTCCGGAGCGCCGCCAGGCTCTCGCCATTCGTTGGCTGATCACTGCTGCGCGCAACCGCAACGAGACCACCATGGTCGACCGCCTCTCCGGCGAGCTGATGGACGCGGCCAACAACCGCGGCACCGCCGTGAAGAAGCGTGAAGACACCCACAAGATGGCCGAAGCCAACCGCGCCTTCGCGCATTACCGCTGGTAACAGCGCGTCCGAACGACTGAGAGGCACCTCCCATGGCCCGCGAATATAAGATCGAAGACTACCGCAATTTCGGTATTATGGCGCACATCGACGCCGGTAAGACCACGACGACCGAGCGTATCCTGTATTACACGGGCAAGTCGCACAAGATCGGCGAAGTCCATGATGGCGCTGCCACCATGGACTGGATGGAGCAGGAGCAGGAGCGCGGCATCACGATCACGTCCGCTGCCACCACGACCTTCTGGAAGGGCCGCGACGGTAAGCAGCGCCGCTTCAACATCATCGACACCCCCGGCCACGTCGACTTCACCATTGAAGTCGAGCGTTCGCTGCGCGTTCTCGACGGCGCCATCGCGCTGCTCGACGCCAACGCCGGTGTTGAGCCGCAGACCGAGACCGTGTGGCGTCAGGCGGACAAGTATCACGTCCCGCGCATGATCTTCTGCAACAAGATGGACAAGATCGGCGCTGACTTCTATCGCTCGTACGAGATGATCAAGTCGCGTCTTGGTGCGACCGCTGTTGCCGTTCAGCTGCCGATCGGCGCTGAATCGGAGTTCAAGGGCGTTGTCGACCTGATCGAGATGAACGCGCTGGTCTGGCGCGATGAAAGCCTGGGCGCTGCCTGGGATGTCGTCGAGATCCCGGAAGACCTCAAGGCCAAGGCCGAAGAGTTCCGCGAGAAGATGATCGAGACCGCCGTCGAAATGGACGAGACGGCTCTCGAGAATTACCTCGAAGGCAAGATGCCGACGAACGACGAACTGCGCGCGCTGATCCGCAAGGGCACCATCGCCGTCAAGTTCTTCCCGATGTTCTGCGGCTCGGCCTTCAAGAACAAGGGCGTTCAGCCGCTGCTCGACGGCGTCGTTGAATTCCTGCCGTCGCCGATCGACGTTCCGGCCATCAAGGGCATCGATGCCAAGACCGAAGCCGAGATCGAGCGTCACGCTGACGACAACGAGCCGCTTTCGATGCTGGCATTCAAGATCATGAACGATCCGTTCGTCGGCTCGCTCACCTTCTGCCGCATCTATTCGGGCAAGGTGGTCAAGGGCGCTTCGCTCGAAAACACCGTCAAGGGCAAGAAGGAGCGTCTCGGCCGTATGCTGCAGATGCACTCGAACTCCCGCGCCGACATCGAAGAGGCTTTCGCCGGCGACATCGTCGCTTTGGCCGGCCTCAAGGAAACGACCACCGGCGACACGCTCTGCGATCCGCTGCACCAGGTCATCCTCGAGCGCATGGAATTCCCCGAGCCGGTCATCCAGATCGCCATCGAGCCGAAGACCAAGGGCGACCAGGAAAAGATGGGCCTCGCGCTCAACCGCTTGGCTGCTGAAGATCCGTCGTTCCGCGTCAAGTCGGACGAAGAATCCGGCCAGACCATCATCGCCGGCATGGGTGAACTTCACCTCGACATCATCGTCGACCGCATGCGTCGCGAGTTCAAGGTCGAGGCTAACGTCGGCGCTCCGCAGGTTGCTTACCGCGAGACCATCACGCGTTCCTACGAGCAGGACTACACCCACAAGAAGCAGACCGGCGGTACCGGCCAGTTCGCCCGCGTCAAGCTGGTGTTCGAGCCGAACACCGAGAGCGAAGAGTTCCAGTTCGACGCCAAGGTCATCGGCGGCTCGGTCCCGAAGGAATACATCCCGGGCGTCGAGAAGGGTATCCGCAGCGTCCTGTCGTCTGGTCCGTTCGCCGGCTTCCCGATGATCGGTGTCAAGGCAACGCTCATCGACGGTGCCTACCACGACGTCGACTCGTCGGTCCTCGCTTTCGAAATCGCCTCCCGTGCAGCTCTGCGCGAAGCCGCTCCGAAGCTGGGCGTCCAGCTGCTTGAGCCGGTCATGAAGGTGGAAGTCGTGACGCCGGAAGACTACGTCGGCAACGTCATCGGCGACCTCAACAGCCGCCGTGGCCAGATCCAGGGCCAGGAGTCCCGCGGTATCGCCGTCGTCGTCAACGCGATGGTCCCGCTGGCGAACATGTTCAAGTACGTGGACAGCCTGCGCTCGATGTCGCAGGGCCGCGCTCAGTACACGATGCAGTTCGACCACTACGAGCCGGTCCCGACTGCAGTCGCCCAGGAAGTTCAGAAAAAATACGCGTAATTCCAAGGAATTGCAGCGTTTCGTTAATTTAACGCCCTTATTGGGCTAGCAGGAATGGAGACCTCACATGGCAAAAGGTAAATTCGAGCGTAATAAGCCTCATGTGAACATCGGCACGATTGGTCACGTTGACCACGGCAAGACGTCGCTGACGGCGGCGATCACGAAGTATTTCGGCGAGTTCAAGGCGTATGACCAGATCGACGCTGCTCCCGAAGAGAAGGCCCGCGGCATCACGATTTCGACGGCACACGTCGAGTACGAGACGCCTGCTCGTCACTATGCTCACGTCGACTGCCCCGGCCACGCCGACTACGTCAAGAACATGATCACCGGTGCCGCCCAGATGGACGGCGCGATCCTGGTCGTTTCGGCTGCTGACGGCCCGATGCCGCAGACCCGTGAGCACATCCTGCTCGCCCGTCAGGTCGGCGTTCCGGCGCTGGTGGTGTTCCTGAACAAGGTCGACCTGGTCGACGACGAAGAGCTGCTCGAGCTGGTCGAGCTCGAGGTTCGCGAGCTTCTGTCGAAGTACGAGTTCCCCGGCGACGACATTCCGATGATCAAGGGTTCGGCTGTTGCTGCACTCAACGATTCGGACAAGAAGATCGGCGAAGACGCGATCCGCGCCCTGATGGAAGCAGTCGATTCCTACATCCCGACGCCTGAGCGTCCGATCGACAAGCCGTTCCTGATGCCGATCGAAGACGTGTTCTCGATCTCGGGCCGTGGCACGGTTGTCACCGGTCGCGTCGAGCGCGGCGTCGTCAAGGTCGGCGAAGAACTCGAGATCGTCGGCATCCGCCCGACCTCGAAGACGACCTGCACGGGCGTTGAAATGTTCCGCAAGCTGCTCGATCAGGGCCAGGCTGGCGACAACATCGGCGCGCTGATCCGTGGCGTTGCCCGTGAAGACGTCGAGCGCGGCCAGGTTCTGGCCAAGCCGGGCACGGTGAAGCCGCACAAGAAGTTCGTGGCTGAAGCCTACATCCTGACCAAGGAAGAGGGTGGCCGTCACACGCCGTTCTTCACCAACTACCGTCCGCAGTTCTACTTCCGCACGACTGACGTGACGGGCATCGTGACGCTGCCGGAAGGCACCGAAATGGTCATGCCTGGCGACAACATCACCGTTGACGTCGAGCTGATCGTTCCGATCGCCATGGAAGAGAAGCTGCGCTTCGCTATCCGTGAAGGCGGCCGCACCGTCGGCGCCGGCATCGTCGCTTCGATCAAAGAATAATCCGAATTAACGATCTGTCGCGGGCGGGAATACGCCCGCGCCGCGCCAGAACAAGGAAGTGACCATGAACGGACAGAATATCCGCATTCGCCTCAAGGCGTTTGACCACCGGGTTCTCGACGCTTCGACGCGTGAGATCGTGTCGACCGCGAAGCGCACCGGCGCCAATGTTCGCGGCCCGATTCCGCTGCCGACGCGGATCGAGAAGTTCACGGTGAACCGCTCGCCGCACGTCGACAAGAAGAGCCGCGAGCAGTTCGAGATGCGCACCCACAAGCGTCTTCTCGACATCGTCGATCCGACCCCGCAGACCGTCGACGCTCTTATGAAGCTCGACCTCGCGGCGGGTGTCGACGTCGAAATCAAGCTCTAAGAGCTAACATGAGCCGGAAGGGTTAAACCGAACGGCTCCTCTGAAGGAAAACGAACCGATGCGTTCAGGTGTTATTGCACAGAAGGTGGGAATGACCCGCGTCTACAACGACGCTGGCGAACACGTTCCCGTCACCGTTCTCCGCATGGAGAGCTGCCAGGTCGTGGCCCAGCGCACGCAGGAGAAGAATGGCTACACCGCCGTTCAGCTCGGCGTCGGGCTTGCCAAGGTGAAGAATACGTCGAAGGCCATGCGCGGACATTTTGCTGCCGCCTCGGTCGAGCCCAAGGCGAAGCTCGCGGAGTTCCGCGTTTCCGCCGACAACATGCTCGACATTGGCGCCGAGATCACCGTCGATCACTTCGTCGCCGGCCAGAAGGTCGACGTCACCGGTACTTCGACCGGTAAGGGTTTCCAGGGCGTCATGAAGCGGCACAACTTCGGTGGCGGCCGCGCTACCCACGGTAACTCGGTATCGCACCGTAGCCATGGTTCGACTGGTCAGCGCCAGGATCCGGGCAAGGTGTTCAAGGGCAAGAAGATGGCCGGCCACATGGGCGACGTTCGCGTCACCACCCAGAACGTCGAGATCGTCTCGACGGATGCCGACCGCGGCCTGATCCTGATCCGCGGTGCGGTTCCGGGCACGAAGGGCGCATGGATCCTGGTTCGCGATGCCGCCAAGGTTGCGCTGCCTGAGAACGCGCCGAAGCCGGCCGCGATCCGCGCAGCCAGCAAACAGGCTCCGGCCAACGAGGGAGCGGAATAATGGACCTCAAGATTACAACCCTCGCAGGCAAGGACGCCGGCAAGGTTGAGCTCTCGGAAGAGATCTTCGGCCTCGACCCGCGCGAAGACGTTCTCCAGCGCGTCGTGCGCTGGCAGCTCGCCAAGAAGCAGCAGGGCACGCACAAGGCCAAGGGTCGCGCGGAAATCGCGCGCACCGGCGCCAAGATGTACAAGCAGAAGGGTACGGGCCGCGCTCGTCACCACTCGGCACGCGCTCCGCAGTTCCGCGGCGGCGGCAAGGCCCATGGCCCGGTCGTTCGTAGCCACGAGCATGACCTTCCCAAGAAGGTCCGTGCTCTCGGCCTGAAGCACGCCCTGTCGGCCAAGCTGAAGGCATCGAACCTGATCATCGTCGACGAGCTGACGCTCGCCGAGGGCAAGACCAAGGCGCTGCTCGCGAACTTCGCGACGCTGGGCCTGACCAACGCCCTGGTGATCGGCGGCGCCGAGCTTGACGTCAACTTCAAGCGCGCAGCGACCAACATCCCGAACATCGATGTCCTGCCGATCCAGGGTATCAACGTTTACGACATTCTGCGCCGCGGCACGCTGGTCCTTTCGAAGGCCGCCGTCGAGGCTCTCGAGGAGCGCTTCAAATGACGGATCTCCGCCACTACGACGTGATCGTGAGCCCCGCGATCACCGAAAAGTCGACCATGGCTTCGGAGCAGAACCAGGTCGTCTTCAATGTCGCCAAGAAGGCGAGCAAGCCTGAGATCAAGGCTGCCGTCGAAGCGCTGTTCGGCGTGAAGGTGACTGCTGTGAACACCCTGGTCCGCAAGGGCAAGGTGAAGCGCTTCCGCGGCACGATCGGCCGCCAGAGCGACGTCAAGAAGGCGGTAGTGACGCTGGCCGACGGCCAGTCGATCGACGTCGCGACGGGTCTCTGAGCAAGGCCGCGAGGACAGGACAATGGCACTTAAGAAATTCAAGCCAGTAACGCCGAGCACCCGCCAGCTGGTCATCGTTGACCGCTCGGGCCTCTACAAGGGCAAGCCCGTCAAGGGTCTGACCGAAGGCCTGACCAAGTCGGGTGGCCGTAACAACTACGGTCGTATCACGGCTCGCTTCATCGGCGGCGGTCACAAGCGTTCGTACCGCATCATCGACTTCAAGCGTCGCAAGTTCGACGTGGTCGGTACGGTCGAGCGTCTGGAATACGATCCGAACCGCACCGCCTTCATCGCGCTGATCAAGTACGACGATGGCGAGCTGAGCTACATCATTGCTCCGCAGCGTCTGCAGGCTGGCGACAAGATCATCGCCGGCGAGCAGGTCGACGTGAAGCCCGGCAACGCGATGCCGCTCGGCTCGATGCCGGTCGGCACGATCGTCCACAACATCGAGCTGAAGCCCGGTAAGGGCGGCCAGGTCGCTCGTTCGGCTGGTGCTTACGCCCAGCTCGTCGGTCGCGACCAGGGCATGGCGATCCTTCGCCTCAACTCGGGTGAGCAGCGCATTGTTCACGGCTCGTGCATGGCCACCGTTGGCGCCGTTTCCAATCCGGATCACGGCAACATCAACGACGGCAAGGCCGGTCGTACCGTATGGCGTGGCAAGCGTCCGCATAACCGCGGCGTCACCATGAACCCGGTCGACCATCCGCACGGCGGTGGTGAAGGCCGCACCTCTGGTGGTCGCCATCCGGTGACCCCGTGGGGCAAGCCCACCAAGGGCAAGAAGACGCGGTCCAACAAGGCGACCGACAAGTTCATCGTTCGCTCGCGTCATCTGCGCAAGAGCTAATAAGAGGTAAGCCCAGTGACTCGTTCAATCTGGAAAGGCCCGTTCATCGACGGCTATCTGCTCAAGAAGGCAGACAAGGTGCGTGAAGGCGGCCGTAATGAGGTGATCAAGATGTGGAGCCGCCGCTCCACCATCCTGCCGCAGTTCGTCGGCCTCACCTTCGGTGTCTACAACGGCCAGAAGCACGTCCCGGTCTCCGTGAACGAGGACATGGTCGGCCACAAGTTCGGTGAGTTCGCGCCCACCAGGACCTATTACGGTCATGGCGCGGACAAGAAGGCGAAGAGGAAGTAACATGGGCAAGGCCAAAGCTCCGCGCAGGCTTGCTGACAACGAGGCACGTGCCGTTCTGCGCACGATCCGTGTCAGCCCGCAGAAGCTCAATCTGGTTGCGGCATTGATCCGCGGCAAGAAGGTTGCTACCGCGCTCTCCGATCTCGAATTTTCGCGCAAGCGTATCGCCGGCACGGTCAAGAAGACCCTCGAATCGGCTATTGCCAACGCGGAAAACAACCACGACCTCGATGTCGATGCGCTGGTGGTGGCGGAAGCCTACGTCGGCAAGTCGATCGTCATGAAGCGTTTCCACGCTCGTGGCCGTGGCCGCGCCAGCCGCATCGAGAAGCCGTTTTCGCACCTCACGATCGTCGTTCGTGAAGTCGAAGAGAAAGGGGAGGCCGCATAATGGGCCAGAAAATCAATCCGATCGGTCTCCGCCTCGGCATCAACCGCACCTGGGACTCGCGCTGGTACGCGAACACCGGCGAGTACGGCCAGCTGCTGCACGAAGACATCAAGATCCGTAAGTATCTTGAGGCCGAGCTGAAGCAGGCTGCGATCTCGAAGATCGTGATCGAGCGCCCGCACAAGAAGTGCCGCGTGACCATTCACGCTGCTCGTCCGGGTCTGATCATCGGCAAGAAGGGCGCCGACATCGAGAAGCTTCGCAAGAAGCTCACCGAGATGACGAAGTCCGAGACGCACCTCAACATCGTCGAGGTTCGCAAGCCTGAGACCGACGCAACGCTCGTCGCTCAGTCGATCGCTCAGCAGCTCGAGCGCCGCATCGCCTTCCGCCGCGCCATGAAGCGCGCTGTGCAGTCGGCCATGCGTCTCGGCGCCGAAGGCATCCGCATCAACTGCGCGGGCCGTCTCGGTGGCGCCGAAATCGCTCGTATGGAGTGGTACCGCGAAGGTCGCGTGCCGCTGCACACGCTGCGCGCCGACGTCGACTACGGCACGGCCGAAGCCCAGACCGCCTACGGCATCTGCGGCGTCAAGGTGTGGGTGTTCAAGGGCGAAATCCTCGAGCACGACCCGATGGCCTCCGAGCGTCGCGCAACCGAAGGCGAGCATTCGCATGCTGGCGAGCGCCCTGAGCGCCGCCGTCGCGAAAACGCCTGACACGCATAGGAATTTGGAGTTAGAACGATGCTGCAGCCAAAGCGCACAAAGTTCCGTAAGCAGTTCAAGGGCCGCATCCACGGTACCGCGAAGGGTGGCACCAACCTGGATTTCGGCGGCTTCGGACTGAAGGCGCTTGAGCCGAACCGCGTCACCGCACGTGAGATCGAGGCGGCCCGCCGCGCGATCACTCGCGAAATGAAGCGTCAGGGTCGCGTCTGGATCCGTATTTTCCCGGACCTGCCTGTCACCTCGAAGCCGACCGAAGTCCGCATGGGTAAGGGTAAGGGCGCCGTCGATTACTGGGCGTGCCGTATCAAGCCGGGTCGCGTGATGTTCGAGATCGACGGTGTCTCCGAAGAAGTGGCGCGTGAAGCGCTGCGTCTCGGCGCCGCCAAGCTCTCGGTCAGAACGCGCTTCGTTCAGCGCATCGCAGAATAGGGAAGGGCTGATTATGAAAGCCTCGGACATCAGGACGAAGACCCAGGACCAGCTCACCGACGAGCTCGCCAGCCTCAAGAAGGAGCAGTTCAACCTGCGCTTCCAGAAGGCGACAGGTCAGCTGGAAAAGACGGCACGCGTGAAACAGGTTCGTAAGGACATCGCGCGTATCAAGACCATCGCCGCCGAAAAGTCGGCCGGCAAGAAGGCTTAAGGACGAAAACCATGCCAAAGCGCATCCTGCAGGGTACGGTCGTCAGCGACAAGAACGAGAAGACGGTCGTCGTCAAGGTCGAGCGTCGCTTCACGCACCCGGTGATGAAGAAGACCGTGCGTATGTCGAAGAACTACAAGGCGCACGACGAAAACAACGCTCACAAGGTCGGCGACACCGTGTTCATCCAGGAGTCGAAGCCGATCTCCAAGGACAAGCGCTGGGTCGTTGTGTCTTCGGACCAGGCGTAATAACGAACGAATTTTGGACAAGCCGGGGAGGGCGGTAGCCCATCCCGTTAGAAAAGAAGAAGGCGGCCAGTCATGATTCAGATGCAAACAAACCTCGACGTCGCGGACAATTCCGGCGCCCGTCGTGTCATGTGCATCAAGGTGCTGGGCGGCTCGAAGCGGAAGTATGCTTCTGTCGGCGACATCATCGTGGTGTCGATCAAGGAAGCCATTCCGCGCGGCCGCGTAAAGAAGGGTGACGTGATGAAGGCGGTCGTGGTTCGCACGGCCAAGGACATCCGTCGTCCCGACGGCAGCGTGATCCGTTTCGACAAGAACGCGGCCGTTCTTGTCGACAACAAGAAAGAACCGATCGGCACGCGTATCTTCGGGCCGGTTCCGCGCGAGCTTCGCGCCAAGAACCACATGAAGATCATCTCGCTCGCGCCCGAAGTGCTGTAAGGAGCCGGTAAAATGCAGAAGATCCGTAAAGGCGACAAGGTTGTCGTTCTGACCGGCAAGGACAAGGGCCGCACCGGTGAGGTGCTGGCTGTCCAGCCGAAGGAAGACACCGCTCTCGTCCGCGGCGTGAACATGATCCGCCGCCACCAGAAGCAGTCCCAGACCCAAGAGGGCGGGATTATCACCAAGGAAGCGCCGATCCACCTGTCGAACATCGCGCTCGCCGACCCCAAGGATGGCAAGCCGACCCGCGTCGGTTTCCAGATCCAGAAGGACGGCAAGAAGGTGCGTGTCGCCAAGCGTTCGGGAGAAGTCATCAATGGCTAAGGCAAGCAACGAGCCACGCCTGAAGAAGGTCTACAACGAGACCATTCGCCAGGCGATGCTGGAGCAGTTCAAGTACGACAACGAGATGCAGATCCCGCGCATCGACAAGATCGTGCTCAACATGGGTGTTGGCGAAGCCACCGCGGATTCGAAGAAGCCGTCGGTCGCCGCCGAAGACCTCGCCATGATCGCCGGCCAGAAGCCGGTGGTGACTCGCGCCCGCAAGTCGATCGCCGGCTTCAAGGTGCGCGAGCAGATGCCGATCGGCGCCAAGGTGACGCTCCGCAAGGAGCGTATGTACGAGTTCCTGGACCGTCTCGTGAACATCGCGCTGCCGCGCGTTCGCGACTTCCGCGGCCTGAACCCGAAAAGCTTTGACGGCCGCGGAAATTACGCTATGGGCCTGAAGGAGCATATCGTGTTCCCCGAGATCAACTACGACAAGGTTGATCAGATGTGGGGTATGGACATCATCGTTTGCACGACCGCCAAGACGGACGAAGAGGCTCGGGCTCTGCTCAAGGCCTTCAACTTCCCCTTCCGGCAGTAACGGCAGCGAGAAAAGGAAAAATCTGAAATGGCAAAGACCAGCTCAGTCGAGAAGAATAACAGGCGCCGTAAGCTTGTGGACCAGTACGCTGCCAAGCGTAAGGCCCTCAAGGACATCATCATGGATCAGTCCAAGCCGATCGAGGAACGCTTCCGTGCGCAGCTCAAGCTCGCCGCGCTGCCGCGCAACTCGGCCAAGATCCGTATCCGCAATCGCTGCGAAGTCACCGGCCGTCCGCGCGCCTACTATCGCAAGCTGAAGATGTCGCGTATCGCACTTCGCGACCTTGGCTCCACGGGCAAGATCCCGGGCCTGGTCAAGTCGAGCTGGTAAGGAGCATTTGATATGTCTTTGAGTGATCCTCTCGGCGATATGCTGACCCGCATCCGCAATGCCTATGGCCGCAAGAAGTCGTCTGTTTCGACTCCGGCCTCCAGGCTGCGCGCCCGCGTCCTGGACGTGCTGAAGTCGGAAGGCTACATCCGCGACTACAGCCAGACCGACTTCGAGAACGGCAAGTCCGAAATCGAGATCGAGCTGAAGTATTTCGACGGCCAGCCGGTTATCCGCGAGATCGCGCGTGTGTCCAAGCCGGGCCGCCGCGTCTATGTCTCGTCCAAGTCGATTCCGCCTGTCGCCAACGGCCTGGGCATCTCGATCCTTTCGACTCCGAAGGGCGTGATGGCCGACCACGAAGCGCGTGAACAGAATGTTGGCGGGGAAATCCTCTGCCAGGTCTTCTGATCTGCGTAGGCTGAAAAAAGAAAGGCACGAGGACTATGTCTCGTATTGGCAAGAAACCCGTTCAGCTTCCGCAGGGCGTTAACGCCACCGTCAACGGTCAGACCGTGGTGGCGAAGGGCCCTAAGGGCGAGCTGAAGTTCGTGGTCAACGACGAAGTCCTGGTCAAGATGGAGAACGGCGAGATTTCCGTTCAGCCTCGCGACCAGTCGAAGGACGCACGCTCCAAGTGGGGCATGTCGCGCACCCAGATCGTCAACATTCTGACCGGCGTGAAGGACGGCTTCGAAAAGAAGCTCGAGATCACCGGCGTCGGTTACCGTGCGGCCCTGCAGGGCAAGAACCTGCAGCTGGCACTTGGCTTCAGCCATGACGTCGTCTATCAGACGCCGGAAGGCATCACCATCACGGTGCCGAAGCCCACGGAAATCGTGATCAACGGTATCGACAAGCAGCAGGTCGGCCAGGTCGCTGCCGAGATCCGCGAATACCGCGGTCCCGAGCCTTACAAGGGTAAGGGCGTCCGCTATGCAGGCGAGAAGATCGTCCGCAAAGAAGGCAAGAAGAAGTAATAACAACGCCGCGGTGCGCGGTCGCGGGAGGCCCTTTGGCCTACCGCAGATGGCCGCGCCCGTTTCAGAAGGCAAGGAACTGCTACTATGGCTTCGAAAGAAACCACCCTGCGTCGCTCGGCACGCGTCCGCCGCCAGATCAAGAAGGTCGCAAATGGCCGTCCGCGTCTGTCGGTTCACCGTACGTCGAAGAACATCTATGTTCAGGTTATCGACGATGCCAACGGCCACACCATCGCGGCCGCTTCGACCCTCGAGAAGGATCTCAAGGGCTCGCTGAAGACCGGCGCCGATACCGCAGCCGCAACTGCCGTCGGCAAGCTGATCGCAGAGCGCGCTTCGAAGGCTGGCGTCAAGGACGTCGTTTTCGACCGCGGCGCCTACATCTATCACGGTCGCGTCAAGGCTCTTGCCGAGGCTGCCCGTGAAGGTGGTCTGAACTTCTGATTGAGTCTTACGACGCAGCGCGTGGCGCTGCGTCGCATCACTGAACAGTTGCATTAAATCCGGCGACGCTATAGACGCCGGATTTGGTTTTTAACCCCCGTGCTTCCGGAAAAAAATAAGGATAGGAAAATGGCACAAGAACGTAGGGAAGGTGGTCGCGAGCGTAGCCGTGACCGCGAAGAGCGCGACAGCGAATTCGTCGATAAGCTCGTTCACATCAACCGCGTTGCCAAGGTCGTCAAGGGCGGCCGGCGTTTCGGTTTTGCAGCACTCGTCGTTGTCGGCGACCAGAAGGGCCGCGTTGGCTTTGGTCACGGCAAGGCGCGCGAAGTGCCGGAAGCGATCCGCAAGGCAACCGAATCGGCCAAGCGCGACATGATTTTCGTGCCGCTGCGCTCGGGCCGCACGCTGCATCACGACGTTGAAGGCCGTTGGGGCGCTGGTCGCGTTCTGCTGCGCTCTGCCAAGCAGGGTACCGGCATCATCGCAGGCGGCCCTATGCGCGCTGTCTTCGAGACGCTCGGCATGCACGACGTCGTCGCCAAGTCCATGGGTTCGTCGAACCCCTACAACATGGTTCGTGCGACTTTCGATGCGCTGAAGAGCCAGATGCATCCGAAGGATGTGGCTGCGCAGCGCGGCATCAAGTACTCGACGCTTCAGGCCCGCCGCGGTTCCGCGGTTGCGGCGGAAGAATAGTCGCTGGGACCAGGGACAACGACCATGGCCAAGAAAGAAACCAAGACCATCACCGTCGAGCAGATCGGCAGCCCGATCCGTCGTCCGAAGGAACAGCGTGCTACGCTGGTCGGCCTCGGCCTCAACAAGATGCACCGCAAGCGCACCCTGGAGGATACTCCGTCCGTGCGCGGCATGATCGCGGCTGTGCAGCACCTCGTCCGCGTCGTGGACGAGGCGTAAGCCGAGCGCAGGAGACAGAACATGAAACTCAATGATCTGCGTGACAACGCCGGCGCGACCCACTCCAAGAAGCGTCTTGGCCGTGGCATCGGTTCGGGCTCCGGCAAGACCGGCGGCCGCGGCGTCAAGGGCCAGAAGGCTCGTTCGGGTGTCGCCATCAACGGCTTCGAGGGTGGCCAGATGCCGCTCTACCGCCGTCTGCCCAAGCGCGGCTTCACCAACATCTTCGCCAAGAGCTACAACACCGTTTCGCTGGCCCGTATCCAGGTCGCGATCGATGCCAAGAAGCTCGATGCGAAGGAGACCGTGACTGCGGAATCTCTCGTCAAGGCCGGCGTGATTCGCCGCGTCAAGGACGGCGTCCGCATCCTCGGCGACGGCGAACTGAAGGCCAAGGTGGCCTTCGATGTAGCCGGCGCTTCCAAGCCTGCGATCGAGAAGATCGAGAAGGCCGGAGGATCGGTGAAGTTGCCCGAAGCGGCAGCCGCCGAATAAAGGCTGATCAAGTGGGCGGCGGTAGAGATACCGCCGCTTGCATGTTTGCCGTCCGGAGCCTATCTCGTGGCTTCGGTGACACGCGCCGCGCCCATCTGCGGCTTAGCGGCGTGACCAAGCGGAGAATCCTGAATGGCATCGGCTGCTGAACAACTAGCATCCAATCTTAATTTCGCAGCCTTCGCTAAGGCTGAAGACCTCAAGAAGCGCATCTGGTTCACGCTGGGCGCACTGCTGGTCTATCGTCTCGGCACCTACATTCCGCTTCCGGGAATCAATCCCGACGCGTTTGCGCAGGCTTTCACCCAGCAGAGCCGCGGCGTGCTCGGCATTTTCAACATGTTTGCCGGCGGCGCCGTGCAGCGCATGGCGATCTTTGCCCTGGGCATCATGCCCTACATCTCCGCCTCCATCATCATGCAGCTCATGACGTCGGTCATCCCGTCGCTTGAAGCGCTGAAGAAGGAAGGCGAGCAGGGCCGCAAAGTCATCAACCAGTACACCCGCTACGGCACTGTGCTGCTGGCGCTCGTCCAGGCCTACGGCATCTCTGTCGGCCTCGAAGGCGGCAACGGCATCGTCACGGATCCAGGCATGTTCTTCCGTGCCTCGACCGTCATCACGCTGGTCGGCGGCACCATGTTCCTGATGTGGCTCGGCGAGCAGATCACCGCCCGCGGCATCGGCAACGGTATCTCGCTGATCATCTTCGCCGGCATCGTCGCCGGCCTGCCGAGCGCCATCAGCGGCACGCTCGAACTCGGTCGTACCGGCGCGCTTTCGACCGGCCTGATTCTGGCGATCATCGTCCTGGCCGTCGTCGTCATCGCGCTCATCGTCTTCTTCGAGCGCGCCCAGCGTCGCCTTCTGATCCAGTATCCGAAGCGCCAGGTCGGCAACCGCATGTTCCAGGGCGACACCTCGCATCTGCCGCTGAAGCTGAACACCGCCGGCGTCATTCCTCCGATCTTCGGCTCGTCGCTTCTGCTGCTGCCGGCGACCGTCGCAGGCTTCTCGAACACGACCAACCTGCCGGGCTGGGTCAGCACGATGATGGCGGCACTCGGCCACGGCCAGCCGCTCTACATGCTGCTCTACGCCGCAATGATCGTGTTCTTTGCCTTCTTCTACACGGCGATTGTCTTCAATCCGAAGGACACGGCCGACCAGCTGAAGAAGCATTCGGGCTTCATCCCGGGTTATCGCCCCGGCGAGCGCACGGCTGAGTACATCGACTACGTGCTGACCCGCATCACGGTCATCGGCGCGGCCTATCTCGTCGTAATCTGCTTGATGCCGGAGTTCCTGATTTCGGCGACCGGCGTGCCTTTCTACCTTGGTGGTACTTCGCTTCTGATCGTCGTCAATGTAACCCTTGATACGGTGGCGCAGATTCAGGGTCACCTGATCGCCCACCAGTACGAAGGGCTGATCAAGAAGTCGAAGCTCCGTGGAGGTAAGAGGGGAAGATGAGGCTGATATTGCTTGGACCGCCCGGGGCGGGCAAGGGGACGCAGGCGCAGAGGCTGGTCGAGAAGCACGGCATACCTCAGCTTTCCACCGGTGACATGCTGCGTGCGGCGGTCAAGGCGGAGACGGAAGTAGGTAAGCGCGCCAAGGCGGTGATGGACGCAGGCGAACTGGTCTCGGACGAGATCGTCAATGCAATCGTCGCCGAACGCATCGACCAGGACGACTGCGCCCGCGGGTTCATTCTCGATGGTTACCCGCGTACCCTGGTTCAGGCGGACGCCGTCGCCGACATGCTGGCTGAGCGCGGCATGCCGCTCGACGTGGTGATCGAGCTCGTCGTTGACGACAAGGCGCTTGTTGGCCGAATCGTCAAGCGCGCCGAGGAAGCCAAGGCTGCCGGCCTGCCTGTTCGCAAGGATGACACCCCCGAAGTGTTCCCCGAGCGCCTGCGCGAGTACTACAAGAAGACGGCGCCGCTGATCGGCTACTACTACGCCAACGATCTGCTCAAGCAGGTCGACGGCATGGCCGAGATCGACGACGTGACCGCCCAGATCGAGGCGGTTCTGGCCGATACGCTGCGCAATTAACGCGTGCGGGCTTGACGGACGGGCTAGGCTGGAGTATGGCGGCCCGTCTTCCATTCAGGCATGATGTTGTTTGCCCGTAAGGGCATGCATAGGCATTGATACGGAAAACCCGCATGGGCCGGCCTCCACCGGACGCGGGGCAACTTGAAGCGCCGGCATGGTCCGGCCCACATGGAGTGAAGAAATGGCTCGTATAGCCGGCGTAAATATTCCGACCAACAAGCGCGTCGTCATTGCGCTTCAGTACATCCACGGCATTGGCAAGAAGTTCGCCCAGGAGATCATCGAAAAGGTGGGTATCCCGGCTGAGCGTCGTGTCAACCAGCTGACGGATGCCGAAGTTCTGGCGATCCGCGAGACGATCGACCGCGACTATCAGGTCGAAGGCGATCTGCGTCGCGAAGTTTCGATCAACATCAAGCGTCTGATGGACCTCGGCTGCTACCGCGGCCTGCGTCACCGTCGTTCGCTTCCGGTCCGTGGCCAGCGCACGCACACCAATGCGCGCACCCGCAAGGGGCCGGCCAAGGCAATTGCCGGCAAGAAGAAGTAATAATGCTTTTCCGGCGGGTTTCGGCCCGCCGGTTTCGCCTTTTGGGCGGGTGTTCGGCCTGACACCTTAAACGCAGGCTGGTGTAGCCGCTGGTATTACGGCGGTGAAGAGATCAACTGAAAGGACTGCTATGGCTAAGGAAGCCGCTCGCGTTCGTCGTCGCGAACGCAAGAACATCTCGTCGGGCGTTGCCCACGTGAATTCGACCTTCAACAACACCATGATCACCATCTCCGATGCACAGGGCAACGCGATTGCCTGGTCGTCGGCTGGCGCCCAGGGCTTCAAGGGGTCGCGTAAGTCGACCCCGTTCGCTGCCCAGATGGCTGCAGAAGATGCTGCCAAGAAGGCACAGGAACACGGCATGCGCACCCTCGAGGTCGAGGTTTGCGGTCCCGGTTCGGGTCGTGAGTCGGCTCTGCGCGCGCTCCAGGCTGCGGGTTTCACCATCACGTCGATCCGTGACGTGACGCCGATCCCGCACAATGGTTGCCGCCCGCGCAAGAAGCGTCGCGTCTAATTTCACCGCCGCGCGGGCGCCATAGGCGCTCGACCGCGGCTTCCAGGTCGCCCGTCACGATTGGATGGTGGCGGGGCAACGGAAGGAAGCGAACATGATTCAGAAAAACTGGCAGGAACTGATCAAGCCAAACAAGATCGAGTTCTCGTCAAAGAAAAAGACGCTGACCACGCTGGTCGCGGAGCCGCTGGAACGCGGTTTCGGCCTGACGCTCGGCAACGCGCTTCGTCGCGTTCTGCTGTCGTCGCTGCGCGGCGCTGCCGTCACCGCCGTCCAGATCGACGGCGTGCTGCATGAGTTCTCGTCGATCCCGGGCGTCCGCGAAGACGTCACCGATATCGTGCTCAACATCAAGGAAATCGCCATCCGTATGGAAGGCGATGGTCCGAAGCGCATGGTCGTTCGCAAGCAGGGCCCTGGTGCGGTTCTTGCCGGCGACATCCAGACCGTGGGCGACGTCGAGATCCTGAACCCCGATCACGTGATCTGCACCCTCGACGAGGGCGCTGAGATCCGCATGGAGTTTACGGTCGACACCGGCAAGGGCTATGTGCCTGCCGAGCGTAACCGCGCCGAAGATGCTCCGATCGGTCTCATCCCGGTCGACAGCCTCTACTCGCCGGTCAAGAAGGTTTCGTACAAGGTCGAGAACACCCGCCACGGCGAGGAGCTCGACAAGGACAAGCTGACGATGACCATCGAGACCGACGGCTCGGTTACCGGCGAGGACGCGGTGGCATTTGCTGCTCGCATCCTGCAGGACCAGCTGGCGCTGTTCGTCAACTTCGAGGAGCCCCAGAAGGAAGCCGCGGCCGAGCAGGTCACGGAACTCGCCTTTAACCCGGCGCTGCTCAAGAAGGTCGACGAGCTCGAGCTTTCGGTGCGTTCGGCCAACTGTCTCAAGAACGACAACATCGTTTACATCGGCGACCTGATCCAGAAGACGGAAGCCGAGATGTTGCGCACCCCGAACTTTGGTCGCAAGTCGCTCAACGAGATCAAGGAAGTTCTGGCTGCAATGGGCCTGCACCTCGGTATGGAAGTGCAGGACTGGCCGCCGGAAAACATCGAAGACCTCGCCAAGCGTTACGAAGATCAATACTGAGGCCCAGGCCTCTAGAACCAGACCAAAAGGAGAAGAACCATGCGCCATGGATTTGCCGGCCGCCGGTTCAGCCGCAGTGCAAGCCACCGCAAGGCGATGTTGGCGAACCTCGCCGTTTCGCTGCTCGAACACGAGCAGATCGTCACCACCCTGCCGAAGGCGAAGGACCTGCGTCCGATCGTCGAGAAGCTCATCACCCTCGGCAAGCGCGGCGACCTGCACGCTCGCCGTCAGGTCATCGCCCAGATCGGCAACGAGCACATCGTCAAGCGTCTGTTTGACACGATCGCTCCGCGCTACGCACAGCGTCACGGCGGCTACCTGCGCATCATGAAGGCAGGCTTCCGTCACGGCGACAACGCCGCGATGGCGGTCATCGAGTTTGTCGATCGCGACACCTCGGCCAAGGGTGCTGGCGACCGTATCCGCCTCGAAGCCGAGGCGGCCAACGAAGCCGAAGCTGCATAAGCTTTTGCTTTCTTGGAACGAAACGAAGGGGCCCTCGCGGCCCCTTTTGTTTTTCTGGATGACAGCTCGCGGCTTCGTGTCTTCCGCTGCGTCGGCCAAATGGGCCGAAATAAGCGCTTCCAGCGGCTGTTAAGCCTTTCAATTTGCACAATCGTCGGGACAATGGCGCCAACTATGCGTTGGAGGATTCGCCATGCGCGCGAAACGTTTGTCCCTGCTCGTGCTGTGCGCCTGGATGGCGCTATCAGGTGCAGCGGTCGCCCAGGAGGCGGCGAAGCCCAGTACCGATGAGCCCGGCCTGTCGGATGTTCTGACCGACCTGCTGAACGGCGGCAAGAAGGACGGGGCAGCGACCCCGGCCGCACCCGATCGCCGCGTTCCATTCGGTCGCGAGGAAATGCAGCTGTCCTTTGCACCGCTGGTCAAGGACACGGCGGCCTCCGTGGTCAACGTCTATGCCTCGCAGCAAGTGCGCGTCCGTTCGCCCTTCGAGGGTGACCCCTTCTTCGAGCAGTTCTTCGGCCGTTCTGGCCCGAGGCAGCGCTCGTCGCTTGGCTCCGGCGTGCTGGTTGATCCCAGCGGCATCGTTGTCACCAACAATCACGTCGTCCAGGATGCCGACCAGGTGAAGGTCGCGCTCTCCGACGGACGTGAGTTCACCAGCAAGGTGCTGCTGAAGGACGAGACGCTGGATCTCGCGGTCCTCAAGATCGAGTCCGACAAGCCGTTCCCGACGATTGCCATAGGCGATTCCGACGCGCTGCAGGTTGGTGATCTCGTGCTTGCCATCGGCAATCCGTTCGGCGTCGGCCAGACGACTACGAGCGGCATCGTCTCGGCGCTGGCGCGTACCCACATCGGCGTGTCGGATTCCGGTTTCTTCATCCAGACAGATGCTGCCATCAACCCTGGTAACTCGGGCGGCGCGCTGATCAATATGGGCGGCCAGCTGGTCGGCATCAACACGGCGATCTTCAGCCGCAGCGGCGGCTCGATCGGCATCGGCTTCGCCATTCCGTCCAACATGGTTCGGGCCTTCACCGAGGCTGCCAAGAGCGGCGCCGAGTTCTTCGAAAAGCCGTTCATCGGCGCGTCTTTCGAACCGGTGACAGCCCAGATCGCCGAATCCCTCGGCATGGACCACCCGTCCGGCGCGCTGATCTCTTCGGTTGACGACAACGGCCCCGCTGCACGCGCCGGCCTCAAGCCGGGCGATGTCGTGCTGGCCTTCAATGGCGCCGCAATCGAGCACATGGAGGCACTCGACTATCGCCTCGCTACCCAACCTATCGGTGGCAAGGCAACGCTTTCCGTGTTGAGCAAGGGCGAGGAACGCCATGTCGAGGTGGCACTCGAGCGTGCACCCGAAGGCACCAGTTCCAATGAAGTTGTGCTGCGCGGGCGCAGCCCGTTCGCCGGCGCCAAGGTGGCAGAGCTGTCGCCGCGCCTGGCCCAGCGCCTGCGCGTTGCTACCGACGCCAAGGGTGTGGCGATCGTAGGCATCGACAGCGGCTCGCCGGCGGCCGGTTTCGGCTTCCAGCGCGGCGACATCGTCCGCGAGGTCAACGGCGAGGTGATCGACAGTGCTGCGAAGCTGAAGCAGCTTGTCGAGATCGACACGCGCTGGTGGCGTTTCACCGTCGAGCGCGACGGTCGCCTCATGCGGCAGATGCTGCGTTACTGACCGGTTCGGCAGTCATGCTGAAAGCGGCCGCAAGCCTGCACGACAGCCAACATTCGGAAAGGGTGGCCTTATGAGCTCCCTTTTCGACGAGGCCGTGCCGCGCCCGCTTGCCGAAACACTTCGTCCGCAGCGCCTGTCCGAGGTCATCGGGCAGGATCATCTGCTCGCGCCGGACGGGCCGATCGGCCGGATGATCAAGTCGAGGAAGGTTTCGTCCTTCATCCTGTGGGGGCCGCCCGGCGTCGGCAAGACGACGATTGCACGCCTGGTGGCCAAGGAGGTCGGGCTCGATTTCGTCCAGCTCTCTGCGGTGCTGTCGGGCGTTGCCGACCTGCGCAAAGTCGTCGAAGCTGCCAGGCAACTGCGCGGCGGGGCAGGGCGGCAGACGGTGGTTTTCGTCGACGAGCTGCACCGCTTCAACCGCACGACGCAGGACGCGCTGTTGCCGCATGTCGAGGACGGCACGATCGTGCTGATTGGCGCGACGACCGAGAACCCGAGCTTTAGCCTCGTCGCGGCACTTCTGTCGCGCGCCAAGGTCTACACGCTTCGCCGCTTCGAAAAGGAAGATCTGGCGATCCTGGCAGAGCGAGCCGAGGCGCATTCGGGCAAAAAGCTGCCGCTCGACGATGCCGCCCGCGACACCCTGTTCACCATGGCCGACGGCGACGGCCGCTATCTCATCGGGCTGTGCGAGGAACTTTTCGCCCTGCCTGCTGGCACCATGCTCGATGTCGCCGGGCTGGCCGAGGCCGTGCAGAAGCGCGCGCCGATCTACGACAAGGGCCAGGAGGAGCACTACAACCTCCTGAGCTGCTTCCATAAGAGCCTGCGCGGTTCGGATGTGCAGGCGGCGCTCTATTGGGGCGCGCGCATGATGGTCGGTGGCGAAGACCCCGGCACGATCTTCCGCCGGCTCGCCTGCGCTGCCTCGGAGGATGTCGGCATGGCCGACCCCCAGGCGCTTCAGCAGGTCATCGCCGCCTGGACGGCGTTCGAGCGGGTCGGCTGGCCCGAAGGGCGCCTGTTCATGGCGCAGGCCATCACCTATGTGGCCACCGCGCCCAAGTCGAACGCCTCCTATATGGGCTTCAACCAGGCGATCGCCCTTGCCCAGCAGACTGGCTCGCTTGCGCCGCCCAAGCATATCCTCAATGCGCCGACCAAGCTGATGAAGGAATTGGGCTACCACGAAGGCTACCGCTACGATCACGACTATCCCGACGCTTTCTCGGGCCAGGAGTTCATGCCGGACGAGCTTGCCGGCCCCAACCGGCGCGATTTCTATGTACCGAACGAGCGCGGCTTCGAGCGTGATATCAAGAAGCGCCTCGACTATTGGAACAAGCGACGTCACGAACGCGACGAGTAGGCGTAATCCTTTTAATTGCAAAAAAACTATTGCATAAAAATGCAATCATGCATATCTAGTTGTTGAGGCTGATGCCTGGAACGATTTTGAGAGGATGTGTGATGAAGCAGCTGACGGACAAGCTTTGGATTTCGGGGCAACCGACCGACGCGGACGTGATTGCGGCTGGAAAAGCTGGTATCCGCAGGATCATCAACAATCGCCCCGAGCATGAAGATCCGAGCCAGCCGAGCATGGCGGACGCCGCCGATCGGGCAGGGCAGTCGGGCATGGATTTCGTCAACATCCCGGTTGCACCGGGCCGCTACACGCTGGAAGCCGTCCGCGCCTTCCAGAAGGCGGTCGCCGAGGCAGAGGGGCCAGTGCTTGCGCACTGCAAGGGCGGCACGCGCTCGGCCACGCTCTGGGCGATCGGCGAAGTGCTCGACGGCCGGCTGGCGCTGACCGATCTCGACGCACTCGGCCAGCGGTTGGACGTCAATTTCGCCGGCGCCAAGGACTGGCTGAGCAACAATTCCTGACGACCTTCGACATGACGATGGGGCTGACCATGACTTTGAAACCCGAAGTGACCGCATTTTACGATCCCCGGACGTTTTCGGTGCAGTATGTCGTCGCCGATCCGGCCACGAAGAAGTGCGCGATCGTCGACCCGGTGCTCGATTTCGATGAGAAGTCGGGGTCGACCGCAACTGTAAGCGCCGACCGCATTCTCGATTTCATCGAGGAGCAGGGGCTGACGGTCGAGTGGATCCTCGACACTCACCCCCATGCCGACCACTTCTCCGCGGCGCGCTATCTCAAATCGAAGACCGGTGCGTCCACCGCCATCGGCGAACGCGTGGTCGACGTCCAGAAACTCTGGAAGGCCATCTACAATTGGCCCAGCCTCGCCACCGACGGCTCGCAGTGGGACAAGCTCTTCGCCGAGGGCGAGACTTTTACGATCGGCGAACTCGAGGCAAAGGTGCTGTTTTCACCCGGACACACGCTGGCCTCGATCACCTATGTGGTCGGTGATGCAGCCTTCATCCACGACACCCTGTTCATGCCCGACAGTGGTACCGCTCGTGCCGACTTCCCCGGCGGCAGCGCCAAGCGGTTGTGGCAGTCGATCCAGGAGATCCTGGCTCTGCCGGCGGAAACCAGGTTGTTCACCGGCCACGATTATCAGCCGGGCGGTCGCGAGCCGAGATGGGAAAGCACCGTTGCCGAGCAGAAAGCCCGCAATACCCATATCTCGAAGCTGCCGACCGAGGCCGAGTTCGTCGAGGTACGCGAAGCGCGTGACCGCACCTTGCCAATGCCGAAGCTGATCCTGCATGCGCTGCAGATCAACATCAATGGCGGCCGCCTGCCCGAGCCCGAAGCCGACGGCAAGCGCTATCTGAAGTTCCCGCTCGACGCGCTGCAGGGCGCAAACTGGGGGTAGAGGACCATGGCCCAGGAACCGAATATGCCGGTTTCCGATCTGCTCGAACGGGCAGGGGAGGCATCGGAATTCCTGAAGAAACTCGCCAATCCCAACCGGCTGATGATCGCCTGCGCGCTCGTCGACGGCGAGCGCTCCGTGCGTGAACTGGAGGATGGTCTCGGCATCAGGCAGCCGGGGCTGTCGCAGCAGATTGCCGAATTGCGCGATGCCGGACTGATCGTCGGACGCAAGGAATCGAAATCCGTCTTCTACCGGCTCGCCGATGATCGGGTGAGGGCGGTCGTCACCCTGCTCTACCAGATGTTCTGTGCCCCTGACGGGGGCGCCAGCAACGAAAGCTGAAAGAAATGACTGAGTTCACTCCGATCGCCTCCACTCTTGGCGGCGTGCTCATTGGCTTGTCCGCGGTTCTGCTGATGGCCTGGGAAGGGCGCATCGCCGGCATCAGCGGCATCGCCGGCCGCCTGTTGCCGCCCTATCTCGACGGCGCCTTCTTGTCCCGGCTCGGCTTCGTGCTCGGGTTGGTCGCGGCTCCCCTGATCTATTCCGCCGCCACGGGCCATGCAGTCCTGCAGTTGGTCTCATCCAACCTGCCACTGATGGCGGTCGCCGGCCTGCTCGTCGGTTTCGGTTCGGTCTACGGCAATGGCTGCACCAGCGGTCATGGCGTCTGCGGACTATCAAGACTCTCGCTCCGTTCGCTCATGGCGACGCTGACCTTCATGGCGACTGCCTTCACCACCGTCTTCGTCGTCCGCCACCTCGTGGGAGCATGACCATGTCATTCCTTGTCAATCTCGCGCTCGGCCTGCTGTTCGGCGTCGGTCTTGTCGTCTCGGGCATGTCGGATCCGGCCAAGGTGCTGAATTTCCTCGACGTATTCGGTACATGGGATCCGTCGCTTGCTTTCGTCATGGGCGGCGCGGTCGTCACAGCCTTCTTCGGCTACCGCATCGTCCTCAAGCGCCCCAAACCCGTGGCCGCCAACAGTTTCCATCTGCCGGCGACGACCGGCATAGACCGAAAAGTGCTGGTCGGACCTGCCGTCTTCGGAATCGGCTGGGGTCTTGGCGGCTTTTGCCCGGGGCCGGCGCTCACGGCCACAACGCTCGGCGCCGCCGGCGCCTATGTGTTCCTGCCGATGATGTTCCTCGGCATGTGGTTGGCCCGCATGGCCGCCGGCAGGAAGCTCGCCGCCGCTACGGTATGATCTTCCCGGCCGGACCGCGGCAGCGGATCCGGCCATCCACTTCGACAATTCAGTTTGCAAAGGGCCGGGGCCATGTTGCTGGAACCCGTTCAATATTTGTTGGGCGCCCTCTCGGGCGGGGTCGTCGGCCTCACTCTCGGGCTGTTCGGTGGCGGAGGCTCGATCCTCGCCGTACCACTGATGGTCTATCTCGTGGGCGTACCCAACGCCCATCTCGCCATCGGCACCAGTGCGGTTTCAGTGGCGGCCAACGCTGTGACCGGCCTCGCTAGCCATGCCCGCAACGGCACGGTCAATTGGCGCTGCGCGGCCGTCTACAGCGCCTCAGGCGTGCTCGGCGCATTCTTCGGCTCGTCGCTCGGCAAGGCCATCGATGGCCGCCACCTGCTGCTTCTGTTTGCCGGCCTGATGCTGGTCGTCGGCGCGTTGATGTTCCGGAGCCGTAGTATCGTCGGTGACCCAGCTGCCGTCTGCACGCGTGAGAACGCGCCCAAGGTCATAGGCTTTGGCGGCGGCACAGGGCTGCTGTCGGGTTTCTTCGGCATTGGCGGCGGCTTCCTCATCGTGCCCGGCCTGGTCGCTTCGACCGGCATGCCGATGATCAACGCCATCGGCTCGTCGCTGGTGGCGGTTGCTGCCTTCGGCATGACGACAGCAATTTCCTACGCCCTGTCGGGCATGGTCGACTGGCCGCTGGCCCTGGTCTTCGTCGCCGGAGGTGTTGTCGGCGGGCTCGGTGGTTCGCGCGCAGCCATGATGCTGCAGACGCGCAAGGGCGCGCTCAACGTGTTGTTTGCACTGATGATCATGGTCGTTGCCGTCTACATGGCCTGGCGCAATCTGCTCGGCGGCTAACACGCGGGCAGGGCGTGCCTCAGTGCCTCCTGCGGAATGTGCTGAACTGAAATTGCTGGACGCTGTCCCATGGCGTGCGGTGGTCGTGTCGCCTGCTGTCGACCAGTTCGAAGCCGTCGCCCAAGATCTTGCCGATGCTGGAGGCATCGTGCCTGACGATCGGCAGGCCGCTGCATTTCTCCGGCCCATCGGGCGCAAACGTGCCAAAGATGACGTGCCCGCCTATCGCCAGCCCTTGGACCAGCGCTGCGGAATAGAGCGCCTGATCGGCGGGGTCGGTCAGGAAATGAAATGCAGCGCGGTCATGCCAGACGTCGTAGCGTCGTCCAGGCCGCCATTCGGTCACATCGGCACAAATCCACTTGGCATCGCCGGCCGCAGCGCCCAGCCGGGCTTTGTCGGCGTCCAGTGCCGTCTGTGACAGGTCGAGCACGGTGACATCGACGAAACCAAGATCGAGCAGTGCGTCGACCAGATGCGAAGCGCCGCCGCCGATATCGATGATCGCTGAGGTCGGCATGGCGCCCACAAGCTTGAGCAGCGACAGCGACGGCTCCGGCGTGTCCTGAAACCAGCTGACGCTGTCCTCGGCCTTGGTGCCGTAGATGTTGTCCCAGTGGGCGGTGCGTTCGTCGCTCAACGCCGTGTCTCCGGTTGTTCAAAAGCGAGGCTAATGCCGGAACACGACGACAGCCAAGGTCTTGAATGGCAGAGGGCGCCGAGCACCGCCGATTTTTCAGGCGGCACGAAAGATACCAGGCATTAACCCTGTTGGCAGCCAGCTGAATTGCGGCCCAATCTGGACATCATCGCCAGGTACCGAGGATACGACTTCTCTGGGGACGGACCATGGACGACGGGCGCAGGAAAACCGAGCGGTGGAGCACGCTGCTGTGCCTCGCACATGTGGCGATGCTGTTTGCGCCCATCGCGCTCGGCCTGGGCATGTTGGTGGTATTGTCGACCGAGACCGAGCGCCGTGCATCTGCGCCGGATCCCTTTGTGACAAGCACAATCGGGCCGAGATAGCCAAGCCGACAGCCCGAAAACAAGACAACGGCGCCGGGTTCCCCCGACGCCGTGTTGGCAAATATGATGAAGGCTGATCAGGCAGCGCGGGCCTGGCCGATCACCTGTGCCTTTTCGGCCATCGCCTTGGTGGCGTCGACGGTGTCCTGGGCCGCATACCAGTAGCGCTGCTTGAGTTCGATGTTGAACAGCACGCCCTCGGGGAAGCTGCATTCGGCCATCAGCGCATCCCACGGAATGTCGCCCCAGCCGACCGGCAGGTGCAGGTCGCCATGGCCATAGGCCAGGCGCTCGCCGTCGGTGAACATCCAGATATCGTCCTGGCGGCCGAAGCTGTCGTGGATGTGCAGATGGCGGGCATAAGGCGCCAGCGCCTTGATCTCCTCGACGAAGTCGTCACGGCGGCCGTCGAAGTCGAGCTTCAGATAGGCGTGACTAAAGTCGATGGTAGCCACGACGTTGGGGTGGCCGATGGCTTCGAGTTCCCTGGCCAGGCGCGAAGGGGAGGCGGTGTGGATGCGGCCGTCATAACCCGCAAACAACGTCTCGACGCAGAGGAACTGGCCGTGCTGGAGGGCGATCTCGCCGGCCTTGGCCAGCCACTCGCGCTGGCGGCCATAGGCTGCCTCGAGACCGTTGCCCTGCTGAAGCGGCGCCAAGCCGGAATGGACGACATAGTTCTCGGCGCCGACTTCGGCGGCCACTTCGAGCGAGGCTTCGAGAATTTCGAGATGGCGCGGCAGGCGGAAGGCCTCGTCCATGAAGTTGATGGCGAGCGGGCCATGTACGGAGAAGCCGACGTCGCGGCCGGCGGTTGCGCGCTTCAACGCTTCGAGCTGTGGCTTGCGGATCTTGCCGCCGACCACGATGTCCATGTCGTAGGTGGGCAACTCGATCGATTCGACGCCCAACGCCTCGATCATGTCGAGTTCGTCAGCGAAATCGGAAAGGTCGTCGGCGCGCTTGTGCGCTGATATGCCGGTGCCGGCGGTGCCATTGGCAAGCATTGTCTGTTCCTCGTGGAGATTGGCGGGGCGTTCGGCCCCTCGGGTGAAAACCCCGGCCAGACTGATGCCGCTTCGTGTCAGCCGTTTTGCGCGTGCGTGACGCTTTGTTGACAGCGCACAGGCCGTGTCCGCCCATGGACATTGGCCGGCAAATGTCATTGAATCGTCATCGCAATGTCATGAACGGATTTGCGGCAATGGGACGCTTCCTGCAGGTGCTCTTGATCGGGTCGGCGAGCCTGGCCGCGCCTGCCGCCGCATATGCCGGCGAGATGAGTTCTGGCGAGATCCGCAACGAACTCGTCGGTCGCTCGATCTCCTGGTGGGAACAGGGCGGCTGGTTCAGCGGCCAGTTGATGCTTCTGCCCGACGGCCGCGCCGAGATATCGGTCGATGCGCCGAAACGTGCCGGCGACACCGGCCGCTGGTCTGTGCGCGGCGACCAACTCTGCACCGAATGGGGCGATTTCCGCTCCGGCGAGGAGAAATGCTATTCGCTCCAGCGCGGTGCTGCCGGCCGTTTCGAGACCAGCGGCGGCAATGTTTTCGAGATCAGAGAGACCGGCGTCTGATCGCTTGTCTTGTTGCAGAGAGCACCGTGCGGAGGCCTTGTCTGCGCGCCAGTTGATTGTCGTCGTTCTGTCACTGGATCAAAACGTGCCTGTCATCCCGGCGGGGTAGGGGCTGCTGCGAGCGTAGTGCTCACCAGCTTCCCGAGGGAGACGACGGATGAAACGATTGATCCTGCTTGCGACTGCGGCAAGCGCCATTGCAACGGCCGCGGGCGCGGCCGAGCGCACCAAGTTCGAATTCTGGTATGGCCTGACCGGCGACCTCGGAGAGGTCGTTGCCAAGCAGTGCCAGCTGTTCAATGAATCGCAGGACAAGTACGAGGCCGTCTGCACCGGCCAGGGCGGCTACGACAAGGCCGAGCAGAACACGATTGCCGCCTACCGCGCCAAGCAGCAGCCGACGATCGTCCAGATTTATGACGCCGGTACGGTCAACTTCATGCTGTCGGGCGCCATCTACCCGGCCAACAAGTTCGCCGAAGACCACAAGATGGACATCGACTGGAAGGGCTACTTCCCAGGCATCGCCAACTATTACGCCACCAACAGCGGCGACATGTGGTCGTTCCCCTACAACTCGTCGTCGGCCGTGTTCTACTGGAACAAGGATGCCTGGGCGAAGATCAACAAGACCAGCGCTCCCAAGACCTGGGCCGAGTTCGGCGAAGACCTGAAGGCCATGAAGGCCGCCGGCGTCGAATGCGGTTTCGCCTTCGATTTCGACACCTGGATGAACCTCGAGCAGTTCTCCGCCACCAACAACATTCCCGTCGCCTCGATGGACAATGGTTATGGTGGCCTCGGCGCCGAACTGGTCTTCAACAAGACCGCCTTCGTCGACCACATGAAGGACTTCAAGGGCTGGCTCGACGCCGGCTACGCCAAGATCCAGACCACCCAGGTCGGCAAGAACCTGATCCAGTCCTTCGCCGACGGCAGCTGCGCTTCGACGATCAGCTCGATCGCCAACCACGGCACTGTCAAGAACACCCAGGTCGCCGATCTCAAGTGGGACGTGGCGATGCTGCCGGTGATCGACGCCGCCAAGCGCACCAACTCGCTGGTCGGCGGCGCCTCGCTGTGGTTGATGCAGGGCAAGTCGGAGAAGGAATATGAGGCTGCGGCCGCGTTCCTGAAATACGTGACTGCCGCAGATACCGGCGAGAAGTACATCGCCGAAAACACTGGTTACATCCCGGTCACCACCAAGGGCTTCGACCTGCTCAAGCAGGAAGGCTTCTATGCCGACCCCAAGCATGCCGGCCGTGAGGTCGCCATCGCCTCGCTGACCGCCTCCGATGTCGGCCCGCTGTCGCGTGGCATCCGCCTCGGTAACTTCACCTCGATCCGCGCCGAAGTCCGCGCCGAACTCGAGGCGGCCTTCACCGGCCAGAAGGACATGCAGACGGCCCTCGATGCTGCCGTCGAACGCGGCAACCAGATCCTTCGTCGTTACGAGCAGACCTACAAGGGCGCTGCTCTGCCTTGAGCCTTCTGAAGCTCAGGAAGTAATCGGGCGCCGCCTTGTGCGGCGCCCATCTCAGCATGCGAAACCGGGAGACGTCGCTTGGAAAAGCGCTCCACTTTTTCCAATCTGTGGCTGGCGGCGGCATTCATTGCGCCGCAGATGCTGCTCATCTTCGTCTTCTTCTACTGGCCCTCGGGCGAGGCGCTCTATTGGGCACTGACCCTCGAGCCGCCCTTCGGCGGCAACAATGACTGGGTCGGGCTGCTCAATTTCCAGACTGTCTTCGCCGACCCAAAGTACTGGAGTTCAGTGCGGATCTCGCTGGCCTTCGCCGGCATGGCAACGATTTTGTCGCTGGTGATCGCGGTCATCCTTGCGCTGTTCGTCGACCGCCGGCTGCCTGGGCACCAGGTCTACAAATTCACCTTCTTCCTGCCTTATGCGCTGGCAGCCCCCGCCGTCGGCCTGGCCTTTCGCTTCATCTTTTCGCCGGATGCCGGCTTCGTCTCGGTCATCAACCGCGTATTCCCCGACATCTGGAACCCCGCGCTCGACGGCTATGACGCCTTTGCCCTGATCGTCTTCGCTCAGAGCTGGAAGATGGTTGGCTACAACTTCATCTTCTTCCTCGCAGCACTTCAGTCGATCCCGCGATCGGTGATCGAGGCCTGCGCCATGGATGGCGCCAGCGTGCTGCGGCGGATGCGCGACGTCCAGCTGCCGCTGATCGCACCGACGCTGTTCTTCCTCATCGTCATCAACATCACCGACAGCTTCGTCGATAGCTTCGGCATCGTCGACATCACCACCGGCGGCGGACCGGCGCGCGCGACCGACCTGATGGTCTACAAGATCTATGCCGACGGTTTCCAGGGCAAGGACTACTCGCTCGCCGCTGCCCAATCGATCGTGCTGATGCTCTTGGTCATCGCACTCACCGTCATCCAGTTCCGCTATGTCGAGCGGCGCATCCATTACAGCTGATCGGAGCGCCAGCCATGATCGAACGCACCCCCATCCTCGATTTCGCCACCCATGCGCTGCTGATCGTCAGCCTGATCGCGCTGCTCATTCCGCTCTGGATCGTGTTCGTGGCCGCCAGCCACGACTTCCACACCGTCAACCAGGTGCCGATGCCGCTATGGCCCGGCAGCCATCTGTTCGAGAACCTGTCCGCCGCCTGGGAACGGGGGAACTTCGACCGTGTGATGGTCAACTCGCTGATCGTCGCCGGCGGCGTTACCATCGGCAAGATCGGCATTTCGGCGATCTCGGCCTTCTCGATCGTCTACTTCAACTATCGCCTGCGCATGGTGATGTTCTGGCTGATCTTCATCACCCTGATGCTACCGCTGGAAGTGCGCATCGTGCCGACCTATGCGGTCGCAGCCGATGCGTTGAGGCCATTCCAGTCGATGCTCGATTTCGTTGGAATCAGCATCAACCTGCCGGAGTGGAACCTGCTCAATTCCTATTCGGGGCTGATCCTGCCGCTGATCGCGACCGCCACCGGCACCTTCCTCTACCGCCAGTTCTTTCTCACCGTGCCCGACGAGTTGACGGAAGCCGCCAAGATGGATGGGGCAGGGCCGGTACGCTTTTTCCTCGAGGTGCTGCTGCCGCTGTCCAAGACCAACATGGCCGCACTCGCCACCATCATGTTCGTGTGGTCGTGGAACCAGTATCTGTGGCCGCTGCTCGTCGTCACCGACCACCAGAACTACGCCACCGCCACCATGCAGCTGCAGAAGGTCGTTCCCGGACCGTTGTTCGGCGAGCCGCCGGTCTGGAACATCGCCATGGCGGCCAACCTGATCGTCCTGGCCCCGCCGGTGCTGGTGACCATGCTTCTGCAGCGCTGGTTCGTGCGCGGCCTCATCCAGACCGACAAGTAAGGAGTTCGAAAATGGCCGAAATCGCCATTCGCGCGGTGCGCAAGACCTACGGCAAGAGCGAGGTCGTCCATGGCATCGACCTCGATGTCACCAGCGGCGAGCTCGTCGTCATCCTGGGGCCTTCGGGTTGCGGGAAATCGACGCTGCTGCGCATGGTCGCCGGGCTTGAGACGATCTCCGACGGCGAGATCTCCATCGAAGGCAAGGTCGTCAACAAGCTCGAGCCGCGAGAGCGCGGCTGCGCCATGGTGTTCCAGAATTATGCGCTCTATCCGCATATGACGGTCGCCGACAATATCGGCTATGCGCTGAAGATCGCCGGCATATCGAAGGCCGGGCGTCGCGAGCGTGTGCAAGCCGTGGCGACGTCGCTCGGCCTCGCCGAGTTCCTCGACCGCAAGCCGGGCCAGCTGTCCGGCGGCCAGCGCCAACGTGTGGCGATGGGTCGGGCGATGATCCGCGAGCCCAAGGTGTTCCTCTATGACGAGCCGCTGTCCAACCTAGACGCCAGGCTGCGCGTGGCGATGCGCGTCGAAATCCGCAAACTGCACCAGCGGCTGGGTGCGACGACGCTGTTCGTCACACACGACCAGATTGAGGCGATGACGCTGGCCGACCGGATCGTGGTCATGAACAAGGGCGGTATCGAACAGGTCGGCTCGCCGGCCGAAATCTATCAACGCCCGGCGACGACCTATGTCGCGGGCTTCATCGGCACGCCGGGCCTGAACCTTCTGCCTGGCATCATCGATCCGGAGAAGGGCACGGTAACGCTCGAAGACGGGCAGGCAGTGGCCTATGACCGCAGCCGCTGGCCGGCCGCCGCTCCAGGGCCGATCACGATCGGCTTCCGTGCCGAGGCAGTGGAGCTCGGCTCGGGCGGCCTGTCCGGACAGTACGATTTCTCCGAAGAACTCGGCGCCGCACAGCTCGTTCATGGCACGGTGGCGAAGTCGAGCGTGATCGCTCATGTCGTCGGCAGTTCGGTGCGCAAGGCTGGCGAGCCGCTGTCGTTCCGCATTGCGCCCGAACATGTGCAACTGTTTGATCAAAGCGGACGTCGGCTGTCAGGTGAAAAGAGGCCGACCGTCTCGCTGGACGCTGCATCCGACATCGTTCAGGAGCGCCCGGTGCTGCTGCCGGCCTGAAACTGAAGACATTTCTGGTTGCAAGAACGTCGTCTCCAACCACGAACCGACGTGCAAAAGAAGCGCGCGCCGGTTCTTGCGGCCCGAACGCCGACAAATGGTGAGGTATAAGCGGCGATCAGCCTCGCCGTTTTCGGGCCATCAGAAGCACCGCCAGTACGCAACACAGCAGGCCCAGCGATAACGGCAGGCCATGATGCCCGATCAGTTGCATCGCGAGGCCCGTCGCAGGCGAGCCGACGATGCCGCCGATACCCCAAGCGAGGGCGAAGGCCGCATTGCCCGCGATCAAGGCCTGGCCGCCGAAACGCTCGCCGAGCTGGATCAGCGATATCGTGTAGATCCCGAACGAGACCCCACCCCAGACGAAGACGAGCGGCCAGATGAGCCAGGCGTTGAAGGCCAACGGCAGCAACAGGCAGCCGGCCAGCGAGGACAGGACGCAGAACACCATAGCCTGCGTCGAGCCAAATTGCTCGGCCATGCGCCCGAGTACGATCTGCAGCGTGGCATTGCCTGCGACGAAACAGGTGATGAGCGCAGCGATGCGTCCCTCGACGCTGCCGAGAGCTGCGCCATAGACCGCAAACAGCGAAAGCAAGGTCTGCTCGAAGGCGGCGGCCGTGAAAACCGCAAGCAACAGCAGCGGTGCCAGCGAAAAGAAGCCACCGACCGATATTGCTTGGCCTTCATGCGGCATGTCGGGCAGGCGGGATGCGACGGCAAGCACGACGAGGCCGCAGAGAAGGAAGGCCGCTATGCCGATCATGAAGGGCGGCCACCCTTGTGCGCCGAACAGGCCGAGCGACAGCGGGCCGATGGCAAAGCCACCCGAAACAACAGACGAATAGAGGCCCATGATGCGGCCCCGGCGTCGTGCGGGCGTGATCGAGATTAGCCAGGTTTCGCTGATCACGTAGAGCGGGTTGGCGAAGAATCCGAGCAGGAACCGCAACGGCATCCATCCCCAGGCGTCCTGCATCAGGGCGATCGTCACGAGAGTGGCTGCTGCGAGCGTCGAACACAGCATCGCAAGCCGTGCCGCGCCCACGCGCAGCGCCAGGGCAGGTATCAAGGGAGCGGATACGATGAATCCCAACGGCGTCATCGCCGCCGACAGGCCGATCAGGCTTGATGTCGTCCCTTGCCGTTCGAGGATGAAGCTGAGCAGCGGATAGGTCAGCCCCTGTGCCAGGGCGAAAACCGAAACCGTCGCCATGATGCCTGTCATCGCGACCCATGGGAGACGATCCTCTCGCGATGGCTGGTGCGGGCGAACCGCTGCCGCCGCCGTAAACTCTCGATCCTGTGCCATTCGCCTCATGCCTGCCAGAAGTGCTTGGCGATTTCAGCCTCGACTTGCCGTCTCGTCAGGCCGATGTCGTCGATCAGATGAGGTTCGTCCCTCGACTTCTGTGCAAGGTCCCAGCGAAAGCGGGACCGCCAGCTCCAGGTCGCGACCATGTTTCGCAAAGTCGCCAGGCGCGGCATATCAACCGCTGCAACAGGCACCCCAGGCCGCGTTGTCTTATGTCGGGTCGGCAAAAGGGTGAAAGCATCGTTCATCTCAACCTCCGTAGATCTGAAGGGGCGGGGCCTTCGACCTGAAAGAGGATGATTACTGAAGGATACGAGCAGCGCCGTCGTTAAGCTCGGCCAAATAGTTCCAAAAACTTCCAAACGAGCTATAGATGCGCCGCATGCAGGGATCGCGCTTTGCCTTTGGTCCGTTCGTGCTTGATCCGGATGCGGGAACGCTCCTCCGGAACGATGATCCTGTTGCTGTCAGCCATCGTGGAGTGAAGCTGCTTGCGGCGCTCGCCGGACGCCCGGGCGAAATCCTCCGCAAGGCCGAGCTGATGGACGCGGCGTGGCCGGGCAGGGCGGTCGAGGAGGGCAACCTCACCGTCCAGATCGCACAGCTCAGGAAGCTGCTTGGCCCGACCGGCGACGACGGCGAATGGATATCGACGGTTCCACGCGTCGGCTACCGCTTCACCGGTGCTGTCCAAAAGCTTGGTAACACCAAGCGAAAATCCTTGCCGCTGCCCGACAAGCCGTCGATCGCCGTGCTGCCCTTTGTAAATGTTGGCAACGATGTCGAGCAGGAAGCCTTCGCCGACGGATTGACCGAAGACCTGATCACCGACCTGTCCAGGCATGCCGGCCTGTTCGTCATCGCGCGCAACTCGGCCTTTGCATATAAGGGAAGGGCGATGGACGTGCGCATGATCGCCGAGGACCTCGGCGTACGCTACTTGCTGGAAGGCAGCGCCAGGCGTGCCGCTGGGCGCGTGCGCATCAATGCCCAGCTGGTCGACGCGGCAAGTGGCGAGCATCTGTGGGCGGAACGTTTCGACCGCAGCCTGGACAATATCTTTGCTGTCCAGGACGAAGTCACAGCCAAGATCGTCGATGCGTTGCTCGGCCGGCTGCGTACTTCGCTGCCACCACGCAATCGGCCCAGGAGCCTCGAAGCCTATGATCTCTGCGTGCGGGCGCGCAAACTGATGGATGATGAGCCGCGAACGGCGCGGCAAGCGCATCTGATGCTGACGCGCGCGGTCTCGCTCGATCCTGAATACGCCGAGGCCTATCGTTGGTTAGCCCTGAATCACTGGATGGGATCAGTTCACAGCGGCGGGCCGACCGAACATGCCCGCAAGGTCGCGCTGGATCTCGCTTGCAAGGCTGTTGCAATCGATCCCAACGACGCCGGCTGCCGCTGGGTGCTGGCTTATCTGCTGGCCTATGAGCGCAGATTTGCCGAGGCGGATGCCGAGTTCGCCAAGGCGATAGAGCTCGACCCGAACGAGGCGGACACCTGGGCGGCATTGTCCGACATCGCAGTGTTGGCTGGGCGGGTAGAGGAGGGCCTTGAGCACATTCGCAAGGCGTTCCGGCTCAACCCATATCCGGCGAACTGGTACTATCTGACGCTCGGCCAGGCGCAGTATGCTACCGGCGACTACGAAGCCGCCGTCGAGACGATGCGCCGGGACGAGACCTACTGGACAAGTTCGCGCCGTTTCCTGGCGGCCAGCCTTGCGCAGCTCGGCCGGCTTGATGAGGCGCGGGCGGAGGTCGAATTGTTCCTTGTCGGCAATCCTGACTTCACCACGAGCCACTGGGCAGCGACCGAACCGTTCCGAGACACCACCACGCTCGGGCATTTCGTCGACGGCTTCCGCAAGGCCGGCCTTCCGGAGTGAGACGCCGGCTTCGGCGCGACCTCGTTGCGAGCCATAGTCCTATCCTGGAGAGAGTCCGTCCAGCAGGAAACCAAGGCCTTTTTCGAAAGCACCGTCCCAATCATTGTCCAACAGCAGCCGGGAGCGTTCTATTGTCGGGTATGGTTCGCTGAGACCTGCAAGGCGCAGTTGCGCGGCTGCTCTGTCTTCCTCCGAGACATCGAAGCTCGCACGGGTGAGGGTGGCGCCCATCACATAGTTCCAGAGTGACCATATCGCCGCATTCATATCCGCGTCGGCGACCCCGGCTCTGGACAAGGTCCTGCCCAGTCGCTCCAGGCGACCGAGCATGTTCTGGCCGAGCACGCGGCGCGGCAGCAGCGATGCCGACCACGGATGGCGCAGCATGATGGCGCGCCATTCCTCGAGCATGAAGACGACTTCGCCACGCCAGTCCTGTGACGCGCAGACATGCGGCAATCCGCTTTTTTCGAGCACCTTGTCGAGGGCCAGGTCCAGGACGACCTCCTTGTTGTCGACGTGCCAGTACAGGCTCATCACACCCGAGCCGAGGCGTTCGGCGAGCCTGCGCATCGACAAGCCGTCGATCCCCTGGTCGTCGAGCAGTTGTACTGCGACCGCCACGATACGCTCCCTGGACAGCGGCGGTTCGCTACCCGGTTCCGGCGACGTCTGTTCGCCAGCCCTTCGGGATCGTTTGCGGCCACTGGCTTTGGCTGTCATGCGCATTTCCTTGCAGTTCGGTGCATCGGCACCAGCAATGCCATGAAAAGCGGCCTTGAACAATCATCTCGTACGCCATACCATGAATCGACTCGTACGGCGTATGAGTATTTGCGCAAGATAGGTTGAAACGGACAGAGAGGCATGCCGCCTGCAGTCCGCGAGCCCGAGAGAAATCATGTCACACCCAATTATGAAACTGCTTGTTGGAGGCTTGGTCACAATGGCCATCGGAGTTACCACCGCAACGACAGCCAACGCGAATGACCGCAAGCTGACCGTCGTCAACCCGAACAACCTCTACGACCCGACACCGAACGGCTACAGCACGGCCGTCATCGTGCCGGTTGGGGCACGAGTGGCCTACATCTCCGGACAAGGCGGCCAGGACGCCACGGGAGCCTTGTCGCCGGACTTTGCCGTTCAGGTCAAACAGGCTTACGCAAACCTCGGCGCTGCGCTCGACGGTATCGGCGCCAAACCGGATCAGGTCGCCAAGCTGACGGTCTTCGTTGTCGACCACGATATGTCCAAGCTTGGGGTGCTGACCCAGAACGTCAAGGAAATGTTCGGCGAGACGCTGCCGGCACAGACTCTGGTGCCGGTTCCCAAGCTCGCCGTTGATCCCATGCTGTTCGAGGTGGAGGCCGTGGTCGTGCTTGACTGACGGGGCGGGCGGAGCCGGACCGATTGTGCGAACCGAAAGAGGTATGCAATCGGGTCAGATGCTTCGCCCATCCGGCATTGCCGGAAGGTCGCATAAGATAGATTATGGAACTTATTGATGCGATTGCCGCAGCAGAGATGCGGGCTTTAAGCGCAGCACCTGGCTTTGTCTTCGCCTAGCTCAATCGCTGGGCCAACGCTCGCAGCGGACATTCACGCCAGCGGCTACGGTGCTGGAATCAAAGGCACATCGATGACCATGCCGTCATATGCCGGCACGACGTTGTCAGGCGTCTCTGCCAGAACCGTGTCGTAATCCAGCGGCACATGCATGTGCGTGAGCACCGCTTGCCTGGGCTTCAGGCGCTCGATCCAATCAAGCGCTTCCGACAGCGACAAATGGCTCACATGTGGCCTGTATTGCAGCGCATCGACCACCAGCAGTTCCAGGCCGTCCATCAGCGCAGCCGTAGTCTTCGGGAAGTCGCTGACGTCGGAGCAATAGGCAATCGGGCCGATGCGGAAGCCGAGCGAAATGATGTCGCCGTGGATCTGCGGCAGCGGCAAAAAGGTGAGGGGACCGCCCTCTCCTTCCACTGAAAACGCCTTGTCGTGCTCGATAATGCTCGGCCGCACGATCGGCGGATACGAGCTTCCGGGTGGCGTTTCGAGGCAATATCCGAACGCCTGTTTGAGCCGGCCGAGCGTGAAGTCGTCGGCCCAGATGTCGATCAGGCTGCCGCGCTCGAGCACATAGCCTCTGATGTCGTCGATGCCATGGATATGGTCGGCATGCGGATGCGTGTAGACCACCGCATCGATGTGCCTGACATCGGCAGCCAGCATCTGGGCGCGGAAATCCGGGCCGGTATCGATGACGACGCGTGTCGTGCCACTGGCCGAAATACGCTCGACCATGGCGGCCGCGCGCGTGCGCCTGTTCCTGGGATTGGCAGGGTCGCATGCGCCCCAGTCACCGGTGATGCGCGGCGTGCCCGGCGAAGAGCCGCAACCTAAAATCGTGAGGCGCAGCGTATCCGCCATGGCGTCAGGCCGGCCTTGGCATCTTGGTAAACAGCCGGAAGAAGTTGGCCGTGGTGATGTCGGCGATCTCTTGGGCGCTGACACCGATGGTTTCGCCCAGCACGGCGGCCGTGTTGGCGACATAGGCCGGCTCGTTGCGCTTTCCCCTGAACGGGATGGGCGCAAGGTAAGGCGCGTCCGTCTCGACCAGGAGACGATCGTGCGGAACCTGCCTGGCGATGTCGCGCAACTCGGCCGAGTTCTTGAAGGTCACGATGCCAGAGAAGGACACATAGCCTCCAAGCTCGACGCCGACACGCGCCAGATCCGCCCCCGAGGAGAAGCAGTGCAGGATGAAGGGGAAGGCGCCCTTCCCCGTCTCTTCGGTCAGGATCGCAGCCATGTCCTCATCGGCGCTACGGGCATGGATCACCAGCGGCAATCCCGTCTCGCGGGCAGCCGCGATGTGCGTGCGCAGGCCCCTGGCCTGGGCCTCGCGAGGCGCCTTGTCGTAGAAATAGTCGAGCCCCGCCTCGCCGATCGCCACCACCTTCGGGTGCTGCGACAGACGAACGAGTTCGTCCGAAGTCACGTCGAGTTCTTCATCGGCATTGTGCGGATGGGTGCCGACCGAGCAAAAGACTTCGTCGAATTCTTCAGCGATAGCAATGATTTGCGCAAAGCGCTTCACCCGCGTCGAGATGGTGACCATGCGCTCGACACCTGCTGCCTTGGCGCGCGCGACAATGGCCGCGCGCTCCTCGGCGAAGTCGGGAAAATCGAGGTGGCAATGACTGTCGACAAGCATCTTTCGACTGCCTCAGCCTTCGGTAGCCTGTTCGACATAGCGCGGGAACACCGGCTGTGGCGCCGGCAGAGCCGCCCCCGGAACCAGCGCATGCTTCTCGTCGACATGGACGAAGTCGCGTTCGTTCACATCAAGCAGGTCGAGCAGCTTGGACGCCGATGCCGGGATGAAGGGCTGGCACATGATGCCGACGCGGCGGATCACCTCGGCGGTGGTCCACAACACTGTCTCCATGCGCGCCGGATCGGTCTTCTTCAGCGCCCACGGCTCCTGTGCCGCGAAGTAGCGGTTGGCCTCGGCCACCACGGCGAAGATCGCAGCGAGGGCATGATGGATCCCCTGCTCCGCCATCGCCTTGCGCGCCGTCGCCAGCGCCGCAGTGGCCTGGTCGAGGATCGCCTTGTCGGCGTCGGTCAGCTCGCCGCGCTGCGGCACCACGCCGTTGCAGTTCTTGCCGATCATCGACAGCGAGCGCTGCGCCAAATTGCCGAGATCGTTGGCGAGATCGGCATTGGTGCGGTTGACGATCGCCTCATGGCTGTAGCTGCCGTCCTGGCCGAACGGAACCTCGCGCAGCAGGAAGTAGCGCACCTGGTCGAGGCCGTAATGCTCGACCATGCTGAACGGATCGACGACATTGCCAAGCGACTTCGACATCTTCTCGCCGCGGTTGAACAGGAAGCCGTGGCCGAACACCCGCTTGGGCAACTCGATGCCCGCCGACATCAGGAAAGCCGGCCAGTAGACGGCATGGAAGCGCACGATGTCCTTGCCGATAATGTGCACGGCAGGCCAGTAGGCCCACTTCTCGGCGCTGGTGTCGGGATAGCCAAGAGCGGTGATGTAGTTGGTGAGCGCGTCGACCCAGACATACATGACATGCTTGTCGTCACCGGGCACCGGCACGCCCCAGTCGAATGTCGTGCGCGAGATCGACAGGTCCTTCAGGCCGGAGCGGACAAAGCTAGCCACCTCGTTACGGCGCTCGTTGGGGCCGATGAAGTCGGGCTGGCTGTCATAGAGCGCCAGCAGCTTGTCCTGGTAGGCCGACAAACGGAAAAAGTAGCTCTCCTCCTCGACCCATTCGACCGGCGTGCCCTGCGGCCCGTAGCGAACATTGTCGGGACGGAGTTCGGTCTCTTCCTCGCCGTAATAGGCTTCGTCGCGCACCGAGTACCAGCCGGCATAGCTGCTCTTGTAGATGTCGCCCCTGTCGGCCATCGCCTTCCAGATCGCCTGGGAGGCGGCGTAGTGGCGCTCTTCCGTGGTGCGGATGAAATCATCGTTCGACGCATTGAGAAGCGTCGCCATCTTCTTGAATTCATTCGAGTTACGATCAGCCAGTTCGCGAGCGGTGATGCCCTCGCGATTGGCCGTCTGCAGCATCTTGATGCCGTGCTCGTCGGTGCCCGTCAGGAAGAAGACGTCCTTGCCGTCATGGCGCTGGAAGCGGGCGAGTGCGTCGGTGGCGATCAACTCATAGGCATGGCCGATATGGGGCTTGCCGTTCGGATAAGAGATTGCGGTCGTGATGTAGAATTTTTCGCGGGACATGGGAGGCCGTCCTGAATGCAGAATGAAATGGTCGCGGGTCAGATAACGCATCGGGCGGCCGATTGCCACCCGGCGGACGAGCGTCACATTCGCATTGCGGCATTCAAGCGGTCGATCATGGCCAGTACGTGCTGCTTCTTGTCGAGATTGTAGGTCTCGGTCTCAGATATCGCGTTCTGCGCGTCCTGCCAAGCGTCAGCCAGAGCATTGGCCCGGGCCAACTCGGAGCTGCGCGCAGCATCCGCCGCGCTTTCGGCGAGCAGGTCCAGCGCCCGGCGGTTGAAGATCTCGAACTGGATGGCGCTGTCGCGTCCGGCAACCACGTCGGCGAGCTTGTGTGCGTCGGCTATCCCGGTGCGCCCGCCCGACACCGCCTTGTCGAGCGCATCGGCGATATCAAGGCCGCCATACTGGGTCAGCAGGATCGCGCCGCGCACGCTCCCCCCTGCCCGTTCAACAAGTGCTGCCCGCGCTTGCGGCTCGTCGGGCGCTAGCTGATCGGTGCCGGCCAAAGCCGACAAAAGGCTCGCATCGTCGAGCGGCGTCAGCCGGATCGTCTGGCAACGCGATCGGATGGTGGGCAAAAGGTTGCCCGGCGCATGCACGATCAGGATGAACAGCGTGCGCGCCGGCGGCTCTTCAAGGTTCTTCAGCAAGGCATTGGCGGCATTGACGTTCATGTCGTCGGCCGGGTCGACGATCACGACCCTGTAGCTGCCGTCATGCGAGGTCATCGACAGGAAACGCGAGACCTTGCGGATCTCATCGACGGTCACAACCGTCTTGAAACCCTTGGTCTTGTCGTTCTGCGGCCGCGTCAGGTGCAGCACACCAGGATGGGCGCCCGATGCGACCTGACGGAACTGCGCCGAGCCCGGATCCGGCGCGACGAACGCCTCGGGCGCGTTGCGATGGTCAGGATGGCGCAGCAGGTAGCTGGCGAGATGAAAGGCGAGCGTCGCCTTGCCGATGCCGACCGGTCCGGCGAAGATCAGCGCATGCGGCAGCTTGCCGGCGCGATAGGCTGCAGTCAGCATCGAGACAGCCTGTTCGTGACCATAGAGATGCGGGTTCTCTGCTGGCTCCGGTACGCCGTCGAGGGTGTCGTGCTGTTCGGGTGCGATGCGTTCGAACATCAGGCGTCCGCCCTCGCCCGGTCGCTGCTTGCCGCACGCTGCTCCAGTCCGGCAAACACCGCCGCTGTGATGGCGTTCTCCACATTCTCGGGCGTCTGCGCCGCATCGATCACCACGCAGCGCTCTGGTTCGCTTGCGGCGATGGCCAGATAGGCATCGCGCCGCCGTTGGTGGATTTCGAGTGTTTCCTTCTCGAACCGGTCGGCGATGTCTGCGCCGCGACGCGCCGTGGCCCGCCTCAGCCCTTCCGCCGGGTCGAGATCGAGGATCAGCGTCATGTCGGGCATCATGCCGTTGATCGCTACGCGCTCGACGGCCGCCATGAAATCGGGATCGAGATTGCCCGTTACGCCCTGGTAGACGCGCGAGGAATCGAGGAAGCGGTCGCACAGCACGATGGCGCCGCGTTCGACCGCAGGGCGGATGACCTGCTCGACATGATCAGAGCGGGCGGCGGCAAAAAGCAGCGCCTCCATTTCGGGGCCGAAGGGTTCGGCAGCGCCCGACAACAGCACATGACGCACAGCTTCGGCGCCGGGCGATCCACCGGGCTCGCGGGTGACGATGATGTCGTAGCGCTTGTCGCGCAGCTTGGCGGCCAGACGCTCGATCTGGGTCGACTTGCCTGCCCCCTCGCCGCCCTCGAATGTGATGAAGAAGCCGCGCGCCACTCCGATGCCTTTCCATCTGCGGCATCCGGTCGAAACGACCGGCTCGCCGCAGCTTATGTGTCTGCCGATGATCTAGCGTCGTGAGGTCTAAAGGTCCACCCGCACTATCGCAGCCAGCCTATGGCGAGTTCCTTGACCGCATCGAATGCCCTGCTCTGCAACGAACCGACGCCGACGGATTCGGCGGCGTAGAGCGGCGTCTCCTGGCTGAGCGTGTCGCCAATCCACACCTTCAGCTTGCCGACGGGCGTGCCCTTGTCGATCGGCGCCGATATCGGCCCGTCATAGACGACGCGCGCCACCAGCCGCTCCCTGTTGGTGATGGGCAGGAAGATGGCGATGGGCTTCTGCGCCACAAGCTGCACATGCGACTTGGTGCCGCCGAACACCTGCGCCTCGCCGACCGTCTCGTCCTGGGCAAAAATCTGGGTCTTCTCGAAGGCGCGCATGCCCCAGTCGAGCAGCTTGCGCGCTTCTTCCGAGCGTTCGCGGTCGCTGGCCATGCCCGACATCGCCGCAAACAGCCGTCGGCCGCCGCTGTTGGTCGAGCCGACGATGGCGAATCCCTCTCCCTCGGTGAAGCCGGTGGCCAGGCCGTCGGCGCCGAAGCCCATGGCAATCAGCGGGTTGCGGTTGCGCTGCAGGATCTTGTTCCAGGTAAACTCCGGCAGCGAATAATACTGGTAGAAATCGGGATAGGTGCGCCAGAGGTGCAGGCCGAGTTCGGCAAGCTCGCGCACCGAAGTCGTCTGGCCCGGTGCCGGCAGGCCGGTCGAATTGACGAAGGTCGATTTTTCCAACCCGATCTCGCGCGCCCGCTCCGTCATCTGCTGGGCGAAATTGGCCTCCGACCCGGCCATGCCCTCGGCCAGGATGATGCAGCCGTCATTGGCGAGCTGCACCGTCACGCCCTTGATCAGGTCCTCGATGCGGATTTGCGAGCGCACCGCGGCAAACATGGTCGAGGCACGGGAGGCAGCACCACCTGTGCGCCAGGCGTTCTCGCTGACGGCAAAGGTGTCATCGAGGCTGTAGCGGCCTGACTTCACCGCGTTGAACACCACTTCCATCGTCATCAGCTTGGCCAGCGACGCGGGCGAGATCGGTTTGTCGGGATCCTTGGAGAACAGCACGGTGCCGGTCTCGGCATCGATCATGTAGGCTTGGGGCGCTTTGGTCTCAAACAGCTGCGCGCCTGCCGGAGCCGACATGGCGATGGCTGCAAACAGGCCGGCCAAAAGAGCAAGCGGCACTGAAATTCTTGAAGTCATGGAGGAAACTGCCCCGTTCGAACCCGTCTTCCGGTCGAGCTAAGCGAGCCTATCAGGCTTCAACTGATCGGATCAACTGTGGCCGGGCAGATAGCCACAGTTGCCGAGCCGCTTGGCACATCGGCCCGAAAACCACCGACGATTTTCGGCAAATGCGATGTGCCGAGCGAGTAATTTGGAGCGTCCACGCGGGCGCCCTATTCTAATCGTGAACGGCGAAGGCGTCGGGCGCGCCATGCGACCATGCCGCCTTCAGCGCCGCGTCAAGCGAGGTCGCCTTGTTCGGATAGAGGTCGACCGAATACCAGGTCTTGCCATCGAATTCGGTGTGGTCGACGGCGATCCGGCCATAGGCTGAAAGCGCCTTGGCGACGCGCCGGGCCTCTTCATCGCTCTCGAAGGTGCCTGCAGAGACGTAAGGCTCGGCGTTTTCATTCATGGCGCGCGGGCCGGGGTTCAGGCGCTTCCACGAATCGACGATGTCATTGGACGACATGCCCTTGCCTTCGAGCGCCGAAAAGGCACGCGAGGCTGTCGCGACGCGCTCGCTGGCGTAGCCAAGGGTTGCGAGTGCCATGCGGGTCGGCTGGCCGTGAATGCCCTCTGGCCGCTCCGGTGCGATCGGGCCGAACTCCGGCAGTACGATGTTGACGACGCCCTGCCCTTGCGGCGCCATGTCAGCGGCCGGCTCCTCGAACTGGGCTGCCTGTGCCGCAAGCGTGTTGACGGGAGCGCTTGTGGGCAGCGGAACAACCGATGCCATCGCCACCGGGAATGCCGGCGCGTTGCCGACGGCAGCGCTCGGGGTCGGGCCGTTCATCGCCACCATCACGCCCGCAGGCAGGCCGATATTGGTCGGATCGTTCGCGCCCTTGCCCGGCCTGTAGGAAGCCAGCAGATAGCGGTCGTCCTGGCCGTCGAGCGGCGCCCGGCCGACATATTCCACCTTCACGTCGGCAGTGCCGCTATGGGCATAGTCGAGCATTTCGGCGGCGCGCTTGGAAAGATCTATCACCCGGTCGTTCGAGTAAGGGCCGCGGTCGTTGACACGTACGATCACCGACGAGCCGTTCTTGGTGTTGGTGACGCGCGCATAGCTCGGCAGCGGCATGGTCGGGTGCGCCGCGGTCAGGTGCGTCATGTCGTAGATTTCGCCATTGGCGGTCAGGCGGCCGTGGAAGGCATCACCGTACCAGGATGCCGGACCCATGGCGGCATAGTTCCGGTCTTCCTTGGGATAGTACCACTTGCCGCGCACTTTGTAGGGCTTGCCGGTCTGGTCGCGACCACCGCCGCGCGGCAGGTTCGACATAGCAGTTGTGACGCGCGGACTTGCCTTCACGCCATATTCGGACTCGGCAAAATACTCCTTCGGGCGCTTCTTGCCGGCGGTCACTGTCGGCTTTGAGGCGCATCCGGCAACGAATGCCGCAGTCGCAGCAAGGAGCGTGATCGTGGCTGCGCGACCGAGGCGCTTCCGCGTCGAATGCTGCATGTTCCTGAAGTCCCCTGCCAACGCTACTCGGGCAAGACCGGCGAATCAGCTGACCGTTGCGCCGAAGATGCAAAAACTCTTACGCACATCTTCCCCATCCCCCATGTGCGCAGGAAATGCTTGCCAGCGTATTAATCGAATGCGGTCCGAAGCGGGCGGGATTGTGGCGCAAATGTGGTCGGGCGGAATGGCATCGCCTGCCCTTTTGGATTGCATCGAACACGTTGACGGCAAGCGCATGCGAGCGCTACAAGCGCGCCACCAAGGTTCGGGCGCCGCATATGCGCCCTGCACCGTGGAGGGATGGCCGAGTGGTTTAAGGCAACGGTCTTGAAAACCGTCGAGGGCGCAAGTTCTCCGTGGGTTCGAATCCCACTCCCTCCGCCAGGTGCCTTTTAGCTCCCCACTCCGTCCTGGCCTCGCGCAGTCGCTGCAGCAATGCCTTGAGCATGTGCCACGAAGCGAACCTCGCTTGCCGTCGCACAAATCCGGATTTCGTCGCCGAGCGACCATTCGGCAGCACGCGCAGCCATGGCGGCGGGGACCCTGTCCGACCCAGGCCCGGCAGGGACGTCGTAGGTGGCATGCGCATCGTGCGGCAGGAGCACGCCATAGCCGCGTTCGATTGCGGACCTGGCCGTCGCCGCCACGCACATTTCAGACAGCACGCCCGAGATCGCGACATCGCGCACACCTGCGCGGGTCAGGATGTCCTCGAGATCGGTATGCTCGAAGCCGTCGTCCATTGTCTTGCGCACGACCGCCTCTCCAGGTCTTGGCTCGAAGTAGAGGGCCCAGCCCGGCTGATGTGGCTCGTCGACCATTCCGTCGGCGCCGTCATTCTGGAGAAAGATCACCGGCGCCCCGGCCGACCGTGCCTTTTCGACAAGAACCGCGATCGTAGGCAGCAGCCGGGCGTGGTCGGGCACCGCATCCGCACCGGTCACGAAGGCCCTCTGAACGTCGATCACGATTAGGGCATCGACTGTGGTTTGAAGAGCCGCCTGCTTTTTCGCCATTGGTGTAGTCGATCCATTTGCCGAGAAATGTCCGCAGCATATGGATACGCTACAGACGGGAATCAAAGCCTGCAGCTGGAGATAAAGATTGCTCGAAACGGCGCTATATGCCCCGGTCAAACGCTTCCTCGAGGACCTTGGCTTTTCGGTCAAGGGCGAGATCGGCGGCTGCGACCTGCTGGCCTTGAGCGCGGAGGCGCCACCCATCGTCGTGGTCTGCGAGCTCAAGCTGCAGTTCAATCTCGAGCTCATCCTCCAGGGCGTCGACCGTGCCGCGGCAGCCGACGAGGTCTGGCTGGCGGCCCGCATGTCGCCGCGCGGCAAGGGCCGCGAAGGTGACAGGCGCTTCCGCAATCTCTGCCGCAGGCTCGGCTTCGGCCTGCTCGGCGTCTTCGACGACGGGCGCGTCGAGGTGCTGATAAGCCCCGATGCTCCAGCCCCCAGGCGCGACCCGAAGCGGCGTTCGCGGCTGGTCAACGAACATCGTCGCCGTCAAGGCGACCCGGTGCGAGGCGGCAGCACGCGCGCGCCGATCATGACGGCCTATCGCCAGGACGCGCTGAAATGCGCGGCTGCCCTTTCCGACGGGCCAAAACGTCCGCGTGACCTGACGCCTGATGTCGGACGTGCGCCCAAGATCCTGCTCGACAATGTCTACGGCTGGTTCGCACGCGTCGACCGGGGCATCTACGACCTGACCGATGTCGGGCGCGAAGCCCTTTTGCGCTGGCCGCAGGCCGCTCCGGCAGTTGCTGCCGAGAGCTAGCAGGCGGGTCGTCAGCTGGCCTCTACGGCCTCCCCTGCCTCGGCGTGTTTCGAATGGTCGGCGGCGATCAGCATATAGACCGCCGGCACCACGAACAGCGTGAACAGCGTGCCGATGGAGAGCCCACTTGCGATCACCAGCCCCATGTTGAAGCGCGACACGGCTCCGGCGCCCGTGGCGATGATCAGCGGGATCACGCCCAGCACCATGGCGGCCGTGGTCATCAGGATAGGCCGCAACCGGATGCCGCAGGCCTGTTCGATCGCCTCGCGCTTGGTCTTGCCCTCCTGCTGCAGCGCATTGGCGAACTCGACGATCAGTATGCCGTGCTTGCTGATCAGCCCCATCAGCGTCACCAGCCCGACCTCGGTGTAGATGTTGAGACTGGCGCCGCCGATGCCGACGCTGATGAAGATGAGCGCGCCGGCAATCGACATCGGCACCGACACCAGGATGATGATGGGGTCGCGGAAGCTCTCGAACAGTGCCGCAAGCGCGAGATAGATGATGATGAGGGCAAATCCGAACGTCGTGATAAACCCGGACGATTCCTGAATGTATTGCCGCGACAGGCCGCCATAATCGACCGAATAGCCCTGCGGCAGCGTGCGCTTGGCCAAATCCTGCAGGAATTTCAGGGCGTCCGCCTGGGCAACGCCGGGCATGGCCACGCCCTGTATGACGGCGCTGTTCAGCTGCTGGAAATGGTTGATCGATTCCGGAATGGTCTTGGTGGTGATGGTCGCGACCGACGACAGCGGGATCGGAACGCCGTTCACCGTGCCGACATAGTAGTTCATCAGTTGCTCGGTGTTGAGCCGGCTGCGCTGCTGGACCTGCGGGATGACCTTGTAGGAGCGGTTGTCGAGGCTGAAATAATTGACATAGCCGCCGCCCAGCATCGAGCCGAGCGCTGCACCAACGTCGCTCATCTTCAGGCCAAGCTGGGCAGCCTTGTCGCGATCGATCTGCACGACCGACTGCGGATTATCGATCTTAAGGTCGGTGTCGAGGAAGATGAACATGCCGCTCTTCAGCGCGTCCTGGAGAAAAGTCTGTGCGACCTCATTGAGGCGGCTGAACGGCTCGGTGGTGGCCAGCACGAACTGAATGGGCAACCCCTGCCCGCCCGGCAGCGGCGGCAGCTGGAACGCCGCCACCCGGGCGCCGGCAATCTTGTTGAGTTCGTTCTGCACCACCGGCTGCAGCTGGTTCGTCGTCTGGGTGCGCTGATCCCAGGGCGTGAACACCATGCCGCCAATGGCGACGCCCGGCGCGTCGATCTGAAACACATGCGCAGTCTCAGGGTGTTGCGCGAATGTCTGGTAGACCTGTCGGGTGTAGAGCAGCTTCTGCTGTAGCGTGGCGTTCGGCGCCGCCGTCGACGAGGCGATGATGACGCCCTGGTCTTCCTGTGGAGCCAATTCGCTCTTGGCCCCGGCATAGAGGAAATAGATGCTGCCGAGCACTATGAACGCAAAGGTCATGGTGACGGAAAGATAGTTCAGGCTGCCGCCCAGCCAGCGCTCGTATCTGTTGCAGACGCGTTCGAAACTGCGGTCGATGAAATCCGACAGGCGCTGCTGCACCCCCGGATTTTTGCGGTTGCGTGGCTTGAGGATGCGCGAACACATCATCGGAGACAGCGTCAGTGCGACAATGGCCGACACGGTCACCGCGCCGACCAGCGTGAAGGCGAATTCGGTGAACAGTGCACCGGTCAGGCCGCCCTGGAAGCCGATCGGCACATAGACAGCGATCAGCACGACCGTCATGGCGATGATCGGTCCGCCCAGCTCCCGTGCCGCCATGATCGCAGCCGGCATGGGCTGCAACCCCTCATCCAGATGTCGGTTGACGTTTTCGACCACGATGATGGCGTCGTCGACGACCAGGCCGATGGCCAGCACCAGGGCGAGCAGCGTCAGCAGGTTGATGGAAAACCCGAGCGCCAGCATCAGCACGAAGGCGCCGATCAGCGACAGCGGTATGGCGACAGTCGGAATCAGCACCGAACGCAGCGATCCCAGGAACGCAAAAATGACCAGCGTGACGATGATCAGTGCCTCGCCGAGCGTCCAGATCACCTCGCTGATCGAGCTGTTCACGAAATCGGTGGAATCATAGACGATCTGGCCGCGCAGGCCTTCCGGCTGCTGCTCCTGGATGCCGGGAAACTCCTTGCGGACGCCGGCGATGACATCGAGCAGGTTGGCCCCCGGCGCAACCTGGATGCCGATATAGACCGCCTGCTTGCCGTCGAACCCCACCTGCGATTCATAATCGTCGGCCCCGAGCGTGACATTGGCCACGTCCTTCAGCCGCACCACCGCGCCATTCACCTGCTTGATCACCAGGTCGGCGAATTGTTCAGCCGTATGCAGGCTGGTGGAGGCGGTCAGGTTGACCTGCACCATCTGGCCCTTGGTGGCGCCAAGGCCGGCAATATAGTCGTTCTGCATGAGCGCGTTGGAAACGTCGGTTGCCGTAAGGCCGAAGGCGGCAAGCTTTGCCGGATCGAGCCAGGCGCGCAGCGCGAAATTCTGGCCGCCGAGGATTTCCGCCGTCTGCACCCCCGGCACCGCCTGCAGCTTTGGCTGCACCACGCGGGCCAGATAGTCGGTGATCTTGTTGCGCGGCAGCACCTCGCTGTCGAAGCCCATATACATGGCGTCGATGGTCTGGCCGACCTTGACGCTCAGCACCGGCTGCTGCGTGCCTGACGGCAGCTGGTTGATGACGGATGCGACCTTGGTGCTGATTTCGGTCAGCGCCTTGTCGGCATCGTAGTTGAGGCGGAGATAGATGGTGATGATGTTGACGCCGGATTGGCTGGTCGAGCTCATGTAGTCGATGCCGTTCGCCTGGGCGATGGCGTTCTCCAGCGGTGTGGCGATGAAGCCGGCGATCACATCGGGGTCGGCGCCGTAATAGGTCGTGGTGACGGTGACGACGGTGTTCTCCGTGCGGGGATATTGCAGGACCGGCAGCGAGCCTATGGCCCTCAGGCCCAGCACCAGGATGGCCAGGCTGACGACCATCGCCAGGACCGGACGGCGGATGAAGATGTCGGTGAAGTTCATCGCGACCTGCTGCGCTCTTGCTTGCTAACGCTTTGTCGGAACGATCATTTGTCCGTAGGGGCCGGCTGTGGGTTGTCTGTCGGCTGAACCGAGTTGTCGACTTCGACAGGCACGCCGTTATGAAGCTTCATCTGGCCTGACGTGACCACGACATCGCCGTCCTTGACGCCGCTGAGCACCGCCACCTGATCGCCGCGGGTCGCTCCCGTCGTGGCGAACACCTGTCGGGCGATGAGCTGGGGATGGCCGGCGGCATCCTTGCCCTTGTCGTCGATGAGATAGACGACGTTGCCATAGGAATTGTAGGTGACGGCCGTCTGCGGCAGCGTCACATATTTCTGCGGCTCGGCGACTTCGATGTCGATGGTCGCAAACATCCCCGGAAGCAGAACAAGGTCCTTGTTATCAAGGGTGGCGCGCATCTGCACGTTGCGCGTGGTGGTATCGACCTGCGCGTTGATCGCCGCGATCGTGCCGGCAAAGGTCTTGTCCGGGAATGTGTCGACCTTGGCCGAGATGGCCTGCCCGACCTTGATCTCCGCCAATGCCTGCTGCGGCACGTAGAAATCGATGTAGATCGGATCGAGCTGCTGCAGGCTGACGATCGTCGTGCCGGCTGCCAGATATTGGCCGATGTCGACCTGGCGAATGCCGAGACGGCCGGCAAATGGTGCCTTGATCGACTTGTAGTCGACCAGCGCCTGCTGCTGGGCGGCAAGCGCCTGGGCGTTGAGCATGTTGCCGCGGTCCGTGTCGACGACTTCCTTGCTCACGGCACCGGTCTGGCCGAGCTTGCTGTCGCGATCATAGGTGACCTTGTTCAGCGCTGCAGTGGCCTTCAGTGCCTCCAGATGCGCGACATCGTCGGCAGAGGCCAGTTCGAGCAACAGGTCGTCTTTCTTGACGTCCGCGCCGGAATCGAAATGCACCGCCGAGACGATGCCCGAAACCTCGGCGCTCAGATTGGCCCCGTTGACAGCCCTCAGGCTGCCGACGGCTTCAAGCTGGGACTGCCATTGCTGCGTGCCCGCCACCACCGTCGACACGGTCTGTGGCGGATTGGCCATGGAGGCCATCACCTTCTGGATCATCGAGGCCTTGAAGGCCTGGAAGCCGAAGACGCCGCCCAGAACAAGCGCCGTCAGCACAAGCATGACAAACATACGCTTCAGCATCGCCAACCCATTCGAAAGGTAACGATTGCTCTTGCGAAGCCTGCCCTACATCAATACCCCGGGCGCAACATTGATGTTGCGCAATCGCTGGTCGGGATGGAGTTCGCGCGGCAATAAACAGGCACGTTCCACGCTTAGCTAGGGCTGGCCTCTCGCGGCGGCAACCGACGCTGGTGCGAATTTTGCCGGAGCGCTCCATGGCGTCGGTTGAAATACGTCACGTGACCTGCGACAAAATCTTCTGCAACATGCTGGAAATGCGATCTTTCTTGCCACGGCGTCGCAGGTTATAGAGGAAGCATCATGACCTTGCAGCGCTTGGCCCTCGCACTTCCGATCTGTCTGTCGACCACGCTGGTCGCCGGCTGCAGCCGATCGTCGGATGGCACGGTCATCATCCCAAGGCACATGGACTCGCGCCGATTCTGGCAGGATGACGAGGCGAAGCGCACCGCCATCGAGCAGGCGCAGGCGGGCAACTTCCCGGCCGGCAGCGAAGAAATTCGCTTTGTCGATCCGCAGTCGGCTCCCACAAGGCGCTCGCCGCGTGCCCGGCCGGCCAATCCGGCACAGGCAAGCGATGCGACGCCGCTGGCCTGCCGTGCCGTCACCGGTCCGTCAGGCCGTGTGCGCTACGCCTGCGAATGATGCCTTGGCCGGCGTGAACACTCGCCGTCCGATTTCGACAGTTTTCACCACATTTCGTCAGCTTGGCGTCAGCAAAACCCTGGTTTTGCGCTATTTCAAACAAACGCGACCCTAGTCGGTTGACGCGCCGCCCGCGCACGTTATAGCCCGTTTCCCGACGCCGAACGGGAGAGGGTCACACCACATGGAAATTTTCACAGCCGCCGGCTTGACGGCCCTGCTGCAAGTCATCGCCATCGACCTTGTTCTGGCCGGTGACAACGCCATCGTCATCGGTCTTGCCGCCGCCGGCCTGCCCGCCGACCAGCGCAAGAAGGCCATCCTCGTCGGCATCATGGCTGCGACCGTGCTGCGCATCGGTTTCGCGCTTATCACCCAGTGGC